>NZ_JAVDSB010000042.1:0-1087 GCF_031455095.1 Paenibacillus qinlingensis | reverse complement strand
CTAGGGAGTATTTAGCCTTGGCAGATGGTCCTGCCGGATTCCGACGGGGTTTCACGTGACCCGCCGTACTCAGGATACCTCTAGGGGATTCGTTCGGTTTGGGCTACAGGGCTTTTACCTTCTATGCCGGACCTTTCCAGATCACTTCGCCTACCAAACTAACCCCATATCGAGGTCCTACAACCCCAAGGAGCAAGCTCCTTGGTTTGGGCTATTCCGCTTTCGCTCGCCGCTACTGACGGAATCACTTTTGTTTTCTTTTCCTCCAGGTACTTAGATGTTTCAGTTCCCTGGGTCTGCCTCTACTAAAGCTATGTATTCACTTTAGAGTAACTGCGCATTACCACAGCTGGGTTCCCCCATTCGGACATCCCCGGATCAAAGCCTGCTTACGGCTCCCCGAGGCATTTCGTCGTTCGCCACGTCCTTCTTCGGCTCCTAGTGCCTAGGCATCCTCCGTGTGCTCTTTCTAGCTTAACCATTTATAGGGATCTTTGGCCTAAGCCAAAGTCTCTCCTAATTGAAAGAGTTTAAAGATTTTTGCGATATCCGAAGATCAAGCAACCTAAGTTCTTACTTTACGTTTTGTTTCGTTATCTAGTTTTCAAGGAACAACTTATGCCATGTGATTCAATTATCCTCGCCCTATTTCAGCGGCGAAAGTTATCTTACCACATCTTATTACTGCATTTCAAGTCGAAATTTCTTAGAAATTTCTGTCGTAAAATGTGTTTTGGTGGAGCCAAGCGGGATCGAACCGCTGACCTCCTGCTTGCAAGGCAGGCGCTCTCCCAGCTGAGCTATGGCCCCATAAATGGGAAACTTCTTATGAAGTTAAATGGTGGGCCCTAGTGGACTCGAACCACCGACCTCACCCTTATCAGGGGTGCGCTCTAACCAGCTGAGCTAAGGGCCCGTATAGGGAAATTCTTCAAAATAAAAACCCACCTACAAGCTTTCGAAGCTTTCTCCGAAAGCTTGCCATGGGTATCGCTTGGCAACGTTCTACTCTCCCAGAACCCTGCGGTTCAAGTACCATCGACGCTGGAAGGCTTAACGGTCGTGTTCGAGATGGGAACGCGTGGAT
>NZ_JAVDSB010000041.1:0-1529 GCF_031455095.1 Paenibacillus qinlingensis | reverse complement strand
GAGGCCACTGAAAAACTTAAGGTTTTTGAGTAAATTCAAGCGAGAAAATAAAAATGCGGCACCTAATCCGATTATTCCGGAGAAGGTGCCGCATTTTTGTAGGTCTTGCTGCTATTTTTATTAGTCTACTAATTTCAATATCCGTTTTAAGTTCACTGCAAATATCGCCATAGCACCTTGTATTTGCATGCCTGGCAGACCCGAGGACGTGGCTACGTCATACCCGTGTCGATGTTTAAGTTCACTGTTTTTGGCTTCAATTTTGTACCGTTCTTTAGCTTTCTCTTTAAAGTATTCCGTTTCCTGAAATGCCATCTGTTCGAGATGTTCGCCGGATTTAATGCTCACGGAGTACGTTTTGCTTTTGGCACCTTCTTTGTAGCAGCCATCTTTCATCGGGCATTGTTTGCACAGCGATACATCAAAATAATACGTGTTGACTTGGTTCTCCCCGACACCTTTCTTTCCTGTCCGCGCTTTTCGAATGGCCATGTGTCCCGCCTTACAAACATACATCTCTGCATCCTTGTTAAAGTCGAACTCGTCTTCCTTTTTGCGCGCGCCTTGAGTAATTAGGGGGTTTAATCGCGAGACGAGTTGAATTTTATTTTCCTTGCTGTAGGCTAAATTGTCTTTTTCCGAATAAGCCATGTCGCCAATGACAGTCTTCACCTTCATGCCTGCTGCCTTGCTCTTCTCGATGAGCGCTTGCAGTTGTTTGCCGTCATTCTTTTCGCCGGTTGTGATAATCGCAGCTGTGATGATTCGTTCTTCGGTCATGGCCAAGTGCGTTTTGTAACCAAAGAATGAAGAGTCTGCGCTCTTGTGTCCGATGCGCGCGTCCTGATCTTGCGAGATGCGCAGTTGCTCCACGTCATCCTCGACTGTCTCTTTCAGCAGATTCAGCGGTTCCGTGATTTTGGGTAGCTGTGCGATGCCTAGCCCAGTTTCAGTAATCTTGATGAGCTCCTGACAATAAGTAATCTCGGCTTCAAGTGTGTCCACCGTATTCTTAGCGGGAAGTTTTGCTCGAAGTGACTCGTCGACAGTGTAGATTGCTTTGCGCAATTTACGGGAACGATCCTGCAAAAGCTCTCTCGGCGATTTTTGGTTGTAACGCGCTTTCGTATGTGTCGCGTCCACGATGATGGCCGTGCTCTTTAAAATCCCTTGCGCGGTTGCCAGTTCAACAGTCTTACCGATAAGTAGGTCCAGCAGGTCCATGTTTTTCAACCGCAACTTACGGAATTTCGTGAGGGAACTTGAGTCTATGACAGCTTCTTCCGGCGCCATCTGAAGGAAATACTTAAAAGACATGTCGTACCGGGAGCGCTCAACTAGGTCTACGTCCGACAGCTCGAAAATGGCTTTCAAAAGTAAATATTTAAACATTCGCAACGGATCGATAGCGTTGCGACCGTTGTCCAAACAGTAATTGGCTTTCAATTCGTCGTAGACGAAGGAGAAGTCGACTAGCTCATTGATCTGGCGCAGCATGTTGTCTTTAGGCACAATGAGGTCGTAAAGCG
>NZ_JAVDSB010000040.1:0-1776 GCF_031455095.1 Paenibacillus qinlingensis | reverse complement strand
TTTTTTTTTGGTAACCCACGTGCAAGACCAAAGGTCAAGGCGAGGCTAAGGATGGTGAGCAGTCATACGAAGGGATAGTAGCGAAAAAGCTCGCAGGAAAAGCCGTAATGGCGAGTGAACTGGCACAAGGTTGCCAGTGCAAGCCCTGACCCAAAAGGCAGGGACTTGGTGTGAAGCCCTGAACCGTGGAAGAGAAGTAGACCGCTTGAACCATCATCATGTGCCAGACAGAAGCCGGGGAGGCAAGAAGTCCGTAGAACCGGGGTCGAACATAAGGGTAGACCGTCTGGGGTGCAGTACTTAAGAGGAACTAGATAAGCAGAAACAGAGCTATACATCTAGGGAACGAAGGGGAAGCCGGCTTGGCATGAAGAAACGGAAAAGACAGGAAAGCCTACGTGAGGGAGTAGATATTTCGAGAAAACGAAGATGGCACAGCTTAATCGACAAGATATGGGCGATGCCAAACATGGAGGAAGCTTTTAAAGAGGTCAAGCGCAATCGGGGTGCACCAGGGGTAGATGGAATGACCATTAAGGCATTCGAGTCAGAGTTGGAGAGTAACTTAAGAACGCTTCAGCACCTGTTGAAAACGAAGACCTACAAACCCAGACCGGTAAAGAGAGTCTACATCCCAAAAGCTGATGGAAGTCAAAGACCTTTAGGCATACCTACTGTGGGAGACCGAGTTGTACAAGCGGCGGCAAAGAGAATCTTGGAACCCATATTTGAAGAAACATTCATGGATTGCAGCTTTGGTTTTCGACCCGGCCGTAACGCTCATATGGCACTAGAGAAGATACACAGGGATTTGATGGACGGCTACTTGTACGTCATCGACGCAGATCTGAAATCTTACTTCGATCTTATTCCACAAGATAAGCTCATTCAAACCGTCCGAGAGGAAGTTGTGGATGGGAGTGTCATCAAGCTTCTTGAGAGATTTCTGCAAAGTGGCGTGATGGAAGACGGGACCTTTCACCTTAATGAGCAAGGCACCCCTCAAGGGGGAGTTATTAGCCCATTACTTGCAAATATTTATTTGCATCCGTTAGATAAGGAAATGACTCGGCGTGGTCACCGTCTTACAAGGTATGCGGACGATTTCGTGATCTGTTGCAAGACAGAAAAAGGAGCACAACGAGTACTTCGGAGTGTAACTCGCCTACTCGAACAGGAGTTAGGATTAATCGTGCACCCCGAGAAGACGAAGATCGTGAATAACAAAGAGCAATCCTTTTTCTTTCTAGGGCACGAATTTAAACCAGGGTTTTGGTTAAAACCAACCCCTAAAGCAATCATGAAATTTAAGGAACAAGTAAAGGAAATAACCCGTCGAAACCAGACTACAAATGTAGAACAGCTTATTAAGAAGAAGCTCAACCCTTACCTAAGGGGATGGGGGAACTATTTTGGAAGAGGGCATGTAAAGAAGGACTTTGAGAAGTTTGATGCATGGATTCGAAGAAGACTGAGAATGGTTCAAATGCGGAGCTGGAGGAAACTGAGGAATCTCCATCGGGAACTGAGGAAAAAGGGCTGGAAAACAAGGGAACTCCCCGAAATGCGAATGACCGCTTGGAGGAGTTCAAGAACAACAGCCACACATGTAGTGATGCCAAATGAGTGGTTTAAAACGAGAGGTCTAGTTTTCCTCGTGGATATCTACAATGAACATCATCCCCAGAGGGGATAAGCACGGAGGAGCCGAATGCGATGACCCGCACGTTCGGTTCTGTGAGAGGCCCATGCAACTATGCATGGGCCTACTCTATT
>NZ_JAVDSB010000039.1:0-1889 GCF_031455095.1 Paenibacillus qinlingensis | reverse complement strand
AATCGAGTAGGAGGGGACGGCTAGTCCCCGACCTCTCACACCACCGTACGTACCGTTCGGTATACGGCGGTTCATGAAATATTCCGTAATGAGTTGTATCTGTCCAATAAACTCTTTAAACCGTTGGATTCCCAATATTGGTTATCCAGCGCTCGGGATAGAATTGGACTACTTGCAATACGCCAATACCCTTTTCGGGTATTACCCCATTCAAAGGCTTTATCTTTAGGTATTCCTAAAGATAACAGCCTTTTTATTTTGGTACTAGGTTTCTTCCACTGTTTCCACAAACACATCCGTAACCTTCTTCGAATCCATTTGTCCATTTCCCTAAATGGACTTGTCGTATCTGCAAGCGAGAAATAACCGCACCATCCTATCAAATATTGGTTTAGTTCCTTAATTCTCTCTTCCATTTTCATTGACTTCCTTCGAGACGTAATCTCTCGAATTCGGGCGCAAGCTTTCTCCAAAGATTGCTTGGCAATCCTTACTTTCGGCTCTTTGTTCATACTAAAACTGAATCCAAGAAACTTTCGTTTCCAAGGACGGTCTACCGCACTCTTGGCTTGGTTTACCTTAAGTTTAAGTTTGTTTTCAATGAATTTGGTCACAGATGCTTTAACTCGTTCGCCTGCTCTTTTGGTTTTCACGTAGATGTTGCAGTCGTCCGCATAGCGGACGAAGCGGTGGCCACGTTCCTCAAGTTCTTGGTCTAGCTCGTCCAGCACAATGTTGGATAGTAACGGACTTAATGGACCACCTTGTGGCGTTCCTTCCGTATTCGGCTTAACCAAACCCTCTTCCATCACACCCGCTTGTAAATACTTCCGTATGAGTAAAAGGACTTTCTTGTCCTTCACCCTTTCAGCAATTTTCATCATAAGTCGGTCATGATGGACACGGTCAAAGAACTTCTCCAAATCAAGATCGACGACGAATCGATACCCCTCAGACATGTGCGATTTAGCTTCCTTTATAGCGTCATGTCCCCGTCGTTTTGGGCGAAATCCATAACTATGGTCGGAAAACTGTGGATCAAACAATGGTGTTAGTACCTGTGCGATCGCTTGTTGAATCAGTCTATCTGTCACGGTAGGTATGCCTAACAACCGCGAACCGCCGCTCGGTTTCGGGATTTCGACTCGGCGAACAGGACTCGGATGGTAGGATCCGTCTTCTATGGCTTGTCGTATCATTTGCCAGTTTTGTTTGATGTGCTCTCGTAAGTATTTTACGGACATTCCATCTACGCCATGGCTTCCCTTATTGGCTTCTACACGCTTTAAAGCCTGTAAGAGATTTTCCCGCGACAGTAGTTGCTCCAACATTTTTTTTACCTCTCTTTACGTGATTTGTGCCTTCCTTTTGTGCCAGAGATGAGTTCTGCCCTTCCGAAGTCCCCAACGGATTCACCGTCTCCTCCTTCGGATAAGTCCTCTCGGATTTTCTGCATTCACTACTCACTCTGAACGCCTTGAAGTACAAATTCCTATTTCATGTTCAGCCCTTCTGTAAGGTGTTGCAACACCTTACGTACTATGGCTTCTGCTGACTTCTGTACGTTCAACCTGTATTCTTATACAGGCTTACAAAGTTCGATTTGCGTTCCGTACAGATCTCCCCAGGTAAGAACGCTATCTTCCTCTCCATCTATCTGCTCCATTTACTTTCGTACGCCTTCGGCAGTAAGGGCTTTGACTTGTTCAGCAGTCTCACCCAGCCTACGCTAGCCTTATATGAAGTTCGTGTCCCTCAGACCGGAGATTTGCCGCCAGCTTCCTTCAGATTCCATCTCACGATGGACACCCTTGCCTTAAGCTATGGTTACTACTGCCTTCACCATTCGGGACTTGAACCCTAGAGATAGCGCCCATGCTGGGCGCACT
>NZ_JAVDSB010000038.1:0-5458 GCF_031455095.1 Paenibacillus qinlingensis | reverse complement strand
CACGCGTTCCCATCTCGAACACGACCGTTAAGCCTTCCAGCGTCGATGGTACTTGAACCGCAGGGTTCTGGGAGAGTAGAACGTTGCCAAGCAGTATCCCTTTGGGATATTTTTTTTGCCTAGTTAGAATTGCCTTTATGGAGGCTTAGTGAAGTGGCTAAACACGGCAGACTGTAAATCTGCTCTCTTCGAGTTCGGTGGTTCGAATCCATCAGCCTCCATATACCTTATCTAGGGGCATAGTTTAAGGGTAGAACAAAGGTCTCCAAAACCTTTGGTGTGGGTTCAATTCCTGCTGCCCCTGCCAATAACATCAATGGGGATTAGCCAAGCGGTAAGGCAACGGACTTTGACTCCGTCATGCCAAGGTTCAAATCCTTGATCCCCAGCCATTTTTTACAAGATTTGAGTCATTAGCTCAGTTGGTAGAGCACCTGACTTTTAATCAGGGTGTCGTAGGTTCGAATCCTACATGACTCACCATTGCCTTATTTACAGCATGCGCGTATGGCGGAATTGGCAGACGCACTAGACTTAGGATCTAGCGGGCGACCGTGGGGGTTCAAGTCCCTCTACGCGCATCAAACATCCCCAAGTCGTAACTTACGGTTTGGGGATCCTTATGCGGAAGTGGCTCAGCGGTAGAGCATCGCCTTGCCAAGGCGAGGGTCGCGGGTTCGATCCCCGTCTTCCGCTTTTTATTATCGGGACGTAGCTCAGCTTGGTAGAGCACCTGCTTTGGGAGCAGGGGGTCGCATGTTCAAATCGTGTCGTCCCGATATCAACCACATTTTTTCATCATCTTGATGAAGGAATGTGGTTTTTTGTACTTCTCTCTTACCGAAGGTAACTTAGTTACCTTGATGTAACTCATTTTCTAACCGGACATGTTCGAGTATACTGGAAAAGAAGTGAAAGTAATCATTTGAAGGAGGCTAAAGTAAGTGGGAACGAATGCGAAAATAGGCGGCGGAGGTTTTCATCACGTTGCACTGAGAGCGAATGATTTTGACGCAACAGTCAAGTTTTATACAGAAGGTTTAGGATTTGTAGAGAAGAACAACTGGGGAGAAGGGGATAAGCGAGCAGTTCTGCTTGACTCTGGTGATGGGAATTACATGGAGGTGTTCGCTGGTGGGACAGGCGAGGAGAAACCAGAAGGTTATTTCTTCCATGTTGCGTTTCGCAGTAATAATGTAGATGCTGCTGTTGAGGTAGCCGTAGCTGCTGGTGCGGTCGTGACGGTAGCACCTAAAGATGCGATTCTAGGCGTGAATCCGCCAACACCTGTACGTATTGCCTTTGTTAAAGGATTAAATGGTGAAATCATTGAGTTTTTCCAGAGTACTGGGGAGAACCAACTATAAATTTTCAGGGTTGAGAGGGGCATGAGACATGGCTTTTACCTTTACTTTATCGCTCGGAGATGAAGCGCCTGATTTTTCATTACCAGCTACGAATGGACAAACATACACGTTGAAAGATTTCAACGACGCCAAGACGCTCGTTATTTTTTTCACCTGCAACCATTGCCCTTATGTAATCGGTTCTAATGAAGTTACACGCGAAACAGCCAATCGCTATAAAGATAAAGGTGTGCAGTTCGTAGGCATCAACGCTAACAGCGTGAACACCAAGCCAGAAGACTCCTTTGATCATATGGTATCGCACATGGAGGAACATCAATATCCATGGACGTATCTAAGAGACGAATCCCAAGAAACGGCATTAGCCTATGGAGCACTAAGAACGCCGCATTTTTATGTCTTTGATGAAAACCGCAAATTAGTCTACACGGGACGCGGCGTTGATAATCCTAAGGATGCGTCAAAAATCACAATAAATAATTTAGATATCGCCTTAGAAGAGCTGACCTCTGGTCAAGCGATTACGTTACCGTTGACGAACCCACTAGGATGTAATGTGAAATGGGACGGTAAGGATGCGCATTGGATGCCTGCTGATGCCTGTGACTTGGTCTAACGGGCCTGATCCAACCTACATATCTATTCGTAAAACAATGATCCTCCACACAATGGATGGTCATTGTTTTTTTATCTACGATTTAGAACTAGAATTAAAGTTAATATATGGTAAAATAGTAGAGTTCACCAAATCTACTTATGCTCTTTCAATTTGTTCACTCCATTAATATAAATCATAAGAATCTCATGTCGGAGGAGAATCCATCATGTCCTTTACCCAGCATCTAGTCCAAAAATATCAACACGAATGGCAGCAAACTCAGCAGCATCCTTTTGTTCAAGAACTAGGTCGAGGAACCCTGGACCGTAATAAATTTAGGTTCTATATGATTCAAGACTATTTATATTTAATTGATTATGCCAAATTATTCGCTTTAGGTGCGATCAAAGCACCAGATCTCACAACGATGAGTGAATTCTCAGCGTCTCTTAGTAATATTTTACATGAGGAAATGGGCATTCATCGTTCTTACGCGGCTCGCTTCGGAATTACGAAAGAGGAGTTGGAGCAAGCAGAACCATCACCGATAACGCTCGCTTATTCGCATTATATGTTGCATGTGGCACAGAATGGCGGATTAGCCGAGTTGACGGCAGCCTTGCTTCCTTGTATGTGGAGTTACTGGGAGATTGGGCGTATGTTGAAGGAATTTCCGGGTGCAGTAGATCATCCAGACTACGGTGAATGGGTGAGAGGGTACAGTTCGGACGAGTTTGGTCAACACGCGCAATGGTGTATTTCTCTCATGGATCAACTAGCTGTAGGGAAATCAGAAAGCGAATTAGCGCGATTAGAAACTATTTTCTTGAATACAACTCGCTATGAGACTCTGTTTTGGGAGATGTCATATCAGCAGCAGATGTGGCTGTAATTTTCGACATAAGCGTAACTGAAACGCATTCATAACAGTCCAGTGAGCGAATATACATATACGGAAATCATCAAAAGTTGGTTATCAACTGGGAGGTGTTTCGTATGATTTATTGGATTTTGGCTGTGATTGTCGTGGTTGTTGGTGTGCTGGTTGTCATGAGTCTAAGAAGAAGTAAATCCACAGCGCCTGCTGAAGTGAAAACGCACAAGCCCTGCTCCTACTGCAAGGAGGAAATTGAGATCGATGCGCCAGTGTGCAAGTACTGTAGGGGGGTTGTATTGAGCTAGGTGATGTCATGTTATTGTTCATAGGGATGAAAAAAGAAAAGCAACGAGACGTTCGCGGATTAAGCGAGCCGATCGTTGCTTTTTTAATGTGCTAGTGGTACTTCCATAAACTAATCCCTTCAAAAAGTTGGCACTCAGCCTAAAAAAAGTGTAACATCTAACACATACAGCATACAGAAGGAGCTTGAATCCGTTGAATATTGAATTACACAATGAGTTACCAACCGATTTTGAAGAGTTAAAAAAAGCAGCAAACCGCACATCGAATTGGAGGGAACGTCTTGCAGCTGTCGAGGCATTAGGCGAGCACGATGACCAGCAATCCGTTCATATTCTTAAACGTCTAATGGCGAACGATACGGTATATGTCATCCAGGAGACGGCTTACCGCAAGCTTAAACTACTAGGTGAGGATGTACAATTGCCCCCTCGTAAGAAAGGTGACCTGATCAAAGGTGTAGGCAAAATTTTGCTTCGCATTAAGAAAAGCCTACCTGAAGGTCATACGTATGAGGCTTTCAAAGAAAAGCTGCAAAAAATGAGAAGTGATGTGTATGACACCTACGAAGGTGACAAAGGCTCTGATTTTGATCAATGGCTAGAATCGACTTGGTCGGGTTTATTAACTAATAAATAAGAAGTAACAGGTATGGAGTGAGTTTATGGCTAAGGGTAAAGGTGGAACAGGTAGAGGTACTGACAGCAAAGGCTGGAATCGGTGGAAAGCAAGCGAGAACCGAGCGAAGAGTGCCCCGAAACCCTACAAGAGTAAAGGTCTAAAAGCCGCTGCAATGGCGGCCAAGGCATCCGGTACATCAAGTGCGGCGAGTAGTCCGAGTACCAAAAACACCAAAGCTTAGCAGATTCTGTTGAGCACGAACCACCTTCGGCAATTGCTGGGGGTGGTTTTTTCGTATTATTTGATGTTTTGCATCCTTCACATGACCTGTGTAAGATAGATGTAGGATATTTTGGGTGAGGTGAGAGTCATGGTATTTGGGGCGCGCGTGTGGAAAACAGGCATCGCTGTTGCATTAGCTTTATATATAAGTGCTTGGCTCGAATTCACGCCACCAGTCATTGCGGCTGTTGCGGCGATTTTTGCGATGCAGCCTTCGATATATCGCTCTTGGCGTTATTTCTTGGATCAGTTGCAGACGAACATTCTTGGTGCGGCTTTTGCCTTATTGGCGGGGATGTTTTTCTCGCAGAATGTGATTGCTATTGGCATTGTATGTATTATTGTTATCATTCTTAGTCTACGTTTACGCATGGAAGAGACAATTGGTCTTACCTTAGTTACTGTAGTTGCTGTGATGGAGGCGTCGGGGGAGTGGCGTTTTGCGCTTAATCGACTACTGCTTAGCTTAATCGGGATCGGATGTGCTTTTGTGGTGAACGTCCTATTCTTCCCACCTAAGCCTAAGGAGCAATTCGCAGCACAGATCGGATCTATTTTCAGCAAAATGTCACTGCTCCTTCGCACGGTGATTTCGAATGAGATTAAGGAAACGGTGTTTCGTGAAGAAAAGGAAAGTCTTCGCAATAGCTTAAAGTCATTGTCAGAGAAATATAGACTTATGGAAGAAGAAATTAAGAAGTTGAAGGGCAGCGGCTCCAAACGTATCCGCGAACTCGTCGTATACAAACAGAAACTGCTTGTTATGTCCAAAGGACTTGAAGTACTGGAAGCTGTAGATGAGCATTATTTTCAGGCTTCCCCAAGTGCGGAAACAGATGTATGTTTCGATGACCATATGGAAAAATTGATTAAGTACCACGAGCATGTACTATTGAAATACGATGATAAGTTGAAGGAAACGAGCTCGGATGGTTTGGAAATTGAAGCGGAGAACGAACAGTTTATGGTCGATCTCCTTGCGCGATACAGTGAGCAACCAAATGGTATGCTTCGACTCTCCATTGTGGCTGCAGCCATGTACGACTATGGTCATCAGATCGCGCGGTTGGATAAGCTTGTGGAGCATGATCATCGAGGGGAGACTGAAGAGAGGGAACCTCTTGAGATTTTGCTAAAAAGTATTCGTCTAAAATAGTTCAGGATTAAGTTTGCATTACGAAATGGTTTGTGCTATATTATGTTTCTTGCTCCGAACAGGACAAGAAGCAGCAAGCACAAACCATTGGATTCTGAACGTGTTGAATATCTTCACGAATGGATGAAATGAAATAAAGCTTGCAAATGAGAATTCAATATGGTATATTACTTCTCGCTGCTTCGGTAACACGGCAGTGAACGAAAGAAATTGATCTTTGAAAACTGAACAACGAGTGAGTAAGCACAGTCGAG
>NZ_JAVDSB010000037.1:0-9085 GCF_031455095.1 Paenibacillus qinlingensis | reverse complement strand
CCAGAGGGGATAAGCACGGAGGAGCCGAATGCGATGACCCGCACGTTCGGTTCTGTGAGAGGCCCATGCAACTATGCATGGGCCTACTCTATTTGTTTATGGCGCAAGACAAACGAAGTGCTGTACGGATCACATAATCTTGTCCCTCTGCTCATAGGCTGTACTAATGTATGTTTATAAGGAGGGGATTCTATGGTTATAAAAGATAAAGTCAAGCAGCGCCGATTAGAACGACTTCGCCATTTGCGAGAATCGTCGTCAGAAGTATCAAGTGGGAATGGTAGTTCGCTGAGATCCTCTCCATCGGCTGATTTCCTGTTGCCTCCACATCCCCCACATCCCTCACATCAGAGGGGCGATGTACCGCTTTATGTGGATTCAGAATGGAAACGGAGGATGGAGGACCCCGAATACGCATGGAGACAGAAGCTAATGATGGATACGGCAAATGATGACGCTGAACGAAATTTGTTCACACCGCCATCAGCTCGGAGGATCGCAATGAAGCTGCTTATCAGCGGCGTGATATTTGTTTCTGTCTATGGTTTATTTCAGATAGACAAGCCTTGGGCGAATCAAGGAAAGCTATTTATAACGGCAGCTCTTACACAGTCCTATGACTTTACGGCATTTTCTGCTTGGTATTCTGATAAGTTCGGAGGAGCACCTTCCTTTATTCCGAGCTTTAACCGAGCAGGCAATGAAGCTGTTATCGTAAGTACATCGAATCGCACCTTATTTGCACCAGCCAAAGGTACGGTCATGATTAGATACGACGGGACACTTCATAAAGGCGTGCATATTAATACCGCGGAGTTTGCGCCAGTCTATGCGATGGACACAGGACAGGTCATTTTCGCAGGGAATGCGGCGGATACAGGACTGACGATCATGATTCGTCATCCGGGAGGACTGGAGTCCTTATATGGGGGACTAAGTCAGACTTCAGTAACTGTAGGGGATTGGATGAAGGTCGGGGAGCCGATAGGCAAGGCGTCTGCCAAAGATCCAGCTAAAGGAACCCTGTATTTTTCTGTCATGAAAGAGGGCGTGACGATCAATCCGGCGGAAGTGATTACCTTTGATTAAATGGGCAGGGACGAAATATCGCTTTCATCCATTATTCACGCTAATTATGATTGGCTGTGCGCTTACAGGGTATTTTCTAGAAGCGATCACCTTATTCGGTATCGTACTCATTCATGAGCTTGGCCATTTAACCGCGGCAAAAGGTTTCGGATGGAGGGTTCAAGAAGTCCAGCTTCTTCCCTTCGGTGGTGTTTTGATCGTGGATGAGCTAGGAAGTACGTCTACACGCGAGGAATTAATCGTCGCTATTGCTGGACCTCTACAGCATGTGTGGATGATTGTAATCGCAATCGTGATGAAATCATTTGAGATTGGTAGTAGTCATTGGTGGGACTACTTCATTGAAGCCAATCTCATGATCGGTCTATTCAATCTGATACCCGTGATGCCACTCGATGGCGGGAAAGTGATGCAAGGCTTGTTAGGCTATATCATGTCGTACCATAACACGATTGTCTATTCGGTGTGGATCAGTATGACGATTAGTTGCTCGATCATTGTTATAGCTATTGTTCAGCTGATACAGGGCCAGCTGCCGATTAACATCCTTGTCATTGGTTTATTCCTTCTCGTGTCCAATTGGTACGCTTATCGGCAAATACCGTATCATTTTGTGCGCTTTCTCATGGGGCGCGGATTGCGTGTAGGGCAGTTGCTTAGTCGAGGTACGAGAGCACAGCCTATCGTGATAACGAAGCAGCTTACAATGGCAGAAACGTTGAAGCTTTTTATGCGAGAACGGTATCACTTAATTTATGTGATGAACGAAGCAGGACGCATTCAAGCCGTGTTACCTGAGCAGCAGATCGTCGGCGGTTATTTAGATGGAAAAAAACCGGGGAGTGCAGTTTCCGATCTTTTCATGTAAAATAACTGGTGAGGTGAACGTGTATGAAGCAACTGATAATTCACTGCGCACCCGAGCTTACACAAGCGGCATTGCTAGAAGATGGACGACTTGTGGAGTATGATACGCAGTATCCGCTTGAAACTCAACGGGCAGGCAGCATCTACATGGGCCGCATCGTGAACGTACTTCCTGGTATGCAAGCGGCATTCGTCGATATTGGACTTGCGAAGAATGCCTTTCTTTATATAGACGATCTTCTCCCCGTTCATTTGGACAAGCAGCCTAAGATTAAGCCATCCATAACGGATATTGCTGAAGTTGGGCAACTGTTAATGGTTCAAGTGACCAAGGATCCACAAGGAACCAAAGGGGCAAGAGTGACTACACACGTTTCCATTCCGGGTCGTTGGATTGTTTATATGCCAGATGCTGATTATATTGCAATATCACGTAAAATCGACATTGAAGCCGAGCGGCAGCGTTTGAAGCAGCTTGCTGAGGGGAACCTCATGCCTGGTGAAGGTGTTATTATTCGTACTGGGGCAATTGGTCAAAGTGAAGAAGCCATTCGCGATGATCTGCAAAATTTACGCGATGTGTGGAGTACCATTCTAGCGAAGCGGGATGAGACACATGTTCCTGCTCAGCTGTATCAAGACTTGGATCTCTTACCCAAACTTGCGCGAGATGTGATCTCTGATGAGGTTCAAGAAGTATGGATGAGCAACAACAAAGTCTTTGAAGAGATGAGAAACTTACTGCGTAAGCAGCAACCGAGCTGGCGAGGCCGCGTTGCTTTCTACGATCGCAGAACACCTATGTTCGATCATTTCGGTGTTACAGAAGAGTTAAATCAGAGCTTTCGTCGTAAAATTTGGCTGCCTAGCGGCGGGTATTTAATTATCGATCAAACTGAGGCGCTTACGGTCATTGATGTCAATACGGGACGATATACGGGATCTATTGATTTAGAACAAACCGTAACGGATATTAATCGGGAAGCAGCTGTTGAAATTCCTAGACTTTTACGGCTTCGTAACTTAAGAGGTATCATTATTGTTGATTTTATTGATATGCATGCCGAAGATAACCGGGCCAAGGTCATGGCCAACATGGCGGAAGCGGTGCGCAAGGATCGTTCTAAGACGACAATTGTCGGTTGGACGAAGTTAGGATTGCTCGAAATGACTCGCAAACGCAAATAAAAGGTTTGCATATGAAATTATAACTGTGATATAATACTCGGAGTGTGTTGTTTAGGCATGCTGTAACCGCACGAAACAGGTCGAAGTACGCGAATGGATTCGTTCCTTTCCGTCACCTGCACAAGGCGAGTCTGAGACATGAGGAGGTAAGTGAAAATGTACGCAATTATTGAAACAGGTGGTAAACAGTACAAAGTTCAAGAGGGCGATGTTCTTTACATCGAAAAATTGAACGCTGCTGAAGGTGAGGTTGTTTCTTTTGATCGTGTGTTCTTGGTTTCCAAAGAGGATGGCCTAGTAGTAGGTGCTCCATTGGTTGCAGGTGCTTCAGTTTCCGCGAAAGTGGAAAAACACGGCAAAGGCGCAAAAGTCATCGTTTATAAGTACAAACCGAAAAAGAACTATCACAAAAAGCAAGGTCATCGTCAACCGTACACAAGAGTAGTAGTTGAGAAAATCCAAGCGTAAGAGACAAGCCTATGATCTACGTGACCATAGAACGTCTTGCACCGGATTCACCTCACATTCTTTCTTTTGTAGTTGAAGGACATGCTGAATATGACGTGCCTGGCAAAGACTTGGTCTGCGCCGCGGTATCAGCGGTTTCCGTTGGTACTATTAATTCGATCGTATCGCTAACCGGTGTGATTCCTATTCACGAAATGGAACGAGGACTTGTGGATGTAACCATCCCAGAAAGTGCGCGTGACATACCTGAAACGTGGAATCAAGTGCAGTTAATTATAGAATCGATGGTCGTTATGTTACAAACGATTGAACAAACTTACGGTGATTATATAACGATTGAAACAATCTATCACAAAGGAGGATAACACCATGTTTTTGAAATTGGATCTCCAATTATTCGCTTCCAAAAAAGGGGTAGGTTCCACAAAGAACGGTCGTGACTCACACTCTAAGCGCCTTGGCGCTAAACGTGCTGACGGTCAAACTGTTACTGCTGGAAGTATTCTTTACCGTCAACGCGGTACGAAAATTCACCCAGGAACGAACGTAGGCATCGGTTCGGATGATACACTTTTCGCTTTGGTACAAGGCGTAGTGAAATTCGAGCGTTTGGGCCGCGATCGCAAAAAAGTGAGCGTATACCCAGTTGATGTAGCTCCAGTAGCTGCAGCTCTAGAAGCGTAATTAGAATCCCTGGTGAGCGAGAGTTCATCCAGGGATTTTTTCTCAGGCATACATGGAAAAACCTCTAACCGTGATCACTCATTTCGGATGGTCGAGGGCGGAGGTTTTCTCGTTTGTTTGGTGAAGTTTTCCAGCCATCATGATATACTGGATGAACGGTTACAAAGCAGGGAGAACGGGGCGGACGGATAATGAAGCAATTAGGCAGCACACAAGTCTATCTATTGGCACTTGTGTTCATAGGCTTGACTGGCATGTTGGTTACAGAACCCTGGATCATCAGAGTGGCGTTTCTACTGATCATTCTCGTGAGTGGTTATACCGCTTGGAGACTAGAGGCGAGTAGAATGGAAGAAAAGTGGCGTTTGGCGCAGAGACAGCAAGAGCATGACAACGATCTGAAGTTGATTGCCGTAGTCAATCGCTTGCGTCATGATTGGATGAATGATACTCAGATTTTATTTGGCTACATTCAAATGAAGAAGTTTGATAATTTACGGCCTTATATGGAAAAAATAAAAATGACTATGCAGCAGGAAAGCAATCTCTCCAAGCTGGGGATCCCATCTTTCATTGCTTACTTGCTCCAATTCCGCGTGCAGTCGAAGACACTAGAGCTGCAAGTGGAAGTCGAACAAGAAATTAATCTTGGACAACTCCAGATTCAGCACGGACTGATCGAGCGATTGGTTCGGCAAATGGTGGCGTGCATCCAAGAACATACAGCATTTGAAGACGGGGAAAGTGGCACACTCAGCTTGGAGTTTGATGTTCAAGACGATTGTCTACTGCTTGATTTTGTATATCAAGGCCCCTATAATCGGGAGCAACTTGAGCAATCTGTTTTACAACGTTTTTCATCGAGAGGTTCCCAGTATTCGCTTGAGAATGAGGATTGGCATGAAGAAGAAGTAGGTGTCACACTACGATTGCCGTTTCATATATAAAGTTGAGGTGTAGAAATGTTTGTTGATAAGGCGAAGATTTTTGTAAAAGGTGGCGACGGTGGTGACGGTTTAGTTGCTTTTCGTCGTGAGAAGTACGTACCCGATGGCGGCCCTGCCGGTGGTGACGGAGGCAATGGTGGAGATGTTGTTTTTCGAGTAGATGAAGGTTTGCGGACATTAATGGATTTCCGTTATCAAAAGCACTTTAAAGCAGATCGCGGCGAGAAAGGCCGCAACAAAACGATGCACGGAGCTAATTCGGAACATATGATCGTTCGTATCCCTCCGGGGACGACAATCATTGATGATGATACGCAAGAAGTGATTGCTGACTTGACACGCCATGGGCAAGAGGTTGTCGTTGCCAAAGGTGGTCGAGGCGGAAGAGGAAATGCACGCTTTGCAACGGCGCGCCTAACAGCTCCTGAGATTGCCGAGAATGGTGAAGAAGGCGTCGAGCGTTGGGTCACCTTAGAAATGAAGGTCATGGCTGACGTAGGACTTGTCGGATTCCCGAGCGTGGGCAAATCCACGTTATTATCGGTCGTTTCAGCCGCGAAGCCTAAGATTGCTGCTTATCATTTCACAACGTTAACACCGAACTTAGGTGTCGTGGATGTTGGGGATAGCAGAAGCTTCGTTATGGCTGATTTGCCAGGATTGATCGAAGGGGCTCATGAAGGCGTAGGCCTTGGCCACGAATTCTTGCGTCACGTAGAACGTACGCGTGTTATTGTACATGTCGTGGACATGTCGGCTGCGGACGGACGAGATCCATATGAAGATTTCGTCAAAATTAATGAAGAAATCAAGTTGTATAATGCAAAGTTGGAGCAACGCCCTCAAATTGTTGTAGCCAACAAAATGGACATGCCAGAATCGGAAGATAACTTGGTTTTGTTCAAAGAGCAACTGGCTGCTGATGGTAAAGATTACACGGTTTATCCAATTTCAGCATTAACACGCGATGGCGTTCAAGATCTTCTGTACAAGATTTCTGACATCGTGGAAAGCATTCCGAATGCCCCTGAGGTTGAGGGTGTAGCTGGAACGGAAGAGCGTAAAGTATACCGCTTTGAGAAACGCGAAGAGAATGACTTCACGATTCGTCGTGATAATGACGTCTTTGTTATCGAGAGTCCATCCATTGAGAAATTGATTAAGCGGACGAATTTCACGACCCAAGATGGAATCGCGCGCTTTGCACGTATTTTGCGTAACATGGGTATTGATGATGAGTTGCGTAGACGCGGTGCTGTCCATGGACAGACGATTCAAATTGGTGATTTTGACTTTGAGTTTGACGAAAATAATTTATAATACATGAGCACTTATCCCTAGGGGATAGGTGTTTTTTCTTATTTTGGCACGTTTAATGTCATAATACTTGACACTAACTATTAAAAGCATTACCATTTTAGATAAATAACCAATTTCATGTAATGAAATATAACATAATAACATCATATAAACAGAAGGGAGGAGCATGATGAAGCGATGGATTCAAGCAATGGGTTCCGATCAAACACGGATGCGGGATTTAACCTATGATGAGGCGTTGGATGCTGCTAGTGAAATGGCGAAGGGAGATTCAACAGACGCGCAATGTGCAGCATTTTTAATGGCGTTATGTATGAAAGGGGAAGCAGATGATGAGTTGATGGCCTTTATTGATGTCTATCGCGGCTACGCCTTGAATTACCATGCTCAGCCGAACTCGCTTACCTCTATTGGGCCAACGGAGGGGAGAAAGCGATTCCCTATCACGCTGCCTGTTAGCCTCCTTCTTGCTTCAGTGGGCTTCACACAGGTGATACAAGGCGGTGATGCACTTCCTCCGCGGCAAGGGACAGCACTGAAGGAAATTGTTGAGAGCTTTGGTGTAGCTGTTCAACTTTCTGTGAAGGCGTGGCAATCTATGCTATTTCATTTGCACATTGGATTCCTGCCTACCGAACAGCTGTGTCTGCCAATAGGGCGACTGAAGCAGGTGAGAGAACAATTAGGCATACGAACGGTCATTGATACCGTTGAGCGAGTATTGAATCCTGTGCTGTCTACAAATTTAATTATTGGTGTGCAGCAGCGTAAAGCCATGGAGTCTCTGATTCCTATTTCGATGCGATCGGGCTTTCAACAAGCGTATATTATTAGTGGGATTGATGGTTCTGAGGATTTACCCCTCTATGAGAACAGCACGATGCGCATTGTGACACCTTGGGGAGATGAGTCCCGCAGTGTTGAGCCGTCGAAGTTTGGCTTCACGAGTACAGCCTTACCCTTACTTGCTAAGGAAGAACAGATATCCATGGTGAAGCGAATTATTTCAGGCGAGGATGGCGTGGAAGTCAAACGGGAACGGGATCATGTCATTTTTAATACGGGGCTGCGATTGAAATGGTTTGATCGAGTGGATAGTTATGAGGAGGGCTTTCAGCTTGCCGAAGCCTTACTACAGCGGAAAGAAGCACATAAAACCATGCAGCGCTGGATTGATCAGAGTCAGTATTTGAAGCTGCAGGATGTATCAGATAGCGACGATTCCTCATCGAAAATAGGTTGAAGACCTTACCATGAAGCTGGTTCTTAGACAGCGAATGGGGGTCTTTTTTTGTGGGGGTAGCAAAATTGGTAGATGTTACAGCTAAACCTTAATCAATGGATATGTTACCATTTACTAGTGTCGTTGTCATTCGTAAGTACAAATCGCTAGGAGGCCTACAACATGAAGAAACAATTACTTGCATTTGCCCTTATTCCATCTCTTATATTTGGGGCTATTACCGTCCCATTACCTAAAGCAGCATCTGCTGCAACCACTGGTGAAGTTGTTAGCAGTGTGAGCTTTCGACAAAGTCCAGATGAAAATTCACCTCGAATCCGCTATTTAAAAGCTGGTGAGCCTGTCTCCATTATTGAAAAAGTAAATGCTTACTGGTATCGCGTTCAAGTTACGGATGGGACACTCGGATATGTCTCAACAAGTTCGAAGTACATAAAAGCAAACGGTCAAACGACAACACCAGCAACTGGAACTGGACGCATCGTCGCAAGCGTGAGTTTCCGTACAGCTGCCGATCAGAATGCAACTCGCATACGATATCTGAAGGCGGGAGAAACGGTGCAGATCCTGCAAAAAGTAAATGCCTATTGGTATAAAGTTAAAGCTTCAGATGGTCGTGAAGGATACATAAGCACAAGCCCTACATACGTTACAACTTCTGGTGGTGTAACATCCCCTGGGAGCGGCAGTGGAGGATCAACGAGTGAAAAGATTCAAAAGGTGATTGCTGCCGGAAAGAAATACTTAGGAAGACCATATGAGTATGGTTCTAGTCGCGATAATACAGCGACGTTTGATTGTTCAGATTTTGTACGTCAGGCTTACTTAGATGGCATTGGATTGAAATTACCGTCAGACTCTAGAGGTCAAGGCGCGTATGTGAAGTCACTTGGACACAATGTTACGGACTGGCATAACCTCAAGGTTGGTGATCTTATGTTCTTCATGTCCTACAAAGGGACAGCACAGTCTAATTATGCAGGCATCAATAAATCGAACCAGACGATTACGCATGTTGCTATCTACCTAGGCAATGGCCAGATTTTATCGACGTATTCCAAAGAAAGCGGCGGTGTGCGAATCGATTCCATCGCTAATCGCCACTGGGAGTATCGCTTCCTATTCGGAGGCAGTGCGCTATAGGCACTACAAACAAAGAGCAGATAACGAGAAATCGTTGTCTGCTCTTTGTGCAATCTCTTTGTGCAATCTCTTTGTGCAATCTCTTTGTGCAATCTCTTTGTGCAATCTCTTTGTGCAATCTCTTTGTGCAATCTCT
>NZ_JAVDSB010000036.1:0-15864 GCF_031455095.1 Paenibacillus qinlingensis | reverse complement strand
AAGCCCTGTATAACTTTATTGTTACTCTATCACCACTATCCCTTTGGCTCAGGTTCAAAGGCCTGCCCTGTGTAACTTCATTGTTACTCTATCGCAACTATCCCTTTGGCTCAGGTTCAAAACCCTACCTCGTATAACTTCATTGCTTTCTCTATTACCACTATCCCTTTGGCTCAGGTCCAAAGCCCTACCTCGTACAACTTCATTGCTTTCTCTATCACCACTATCCCGCTGACTCAGTATCAACTCTGTAATCAATTTCAACAACACTCTATTTCTGAGCTAAAGGGATAGTGGGAATAGGACGGGCATGAGGATGAATAGCAGGGGAGCATAAAGACAGCTAGAGGGTTTAATTGCAGAAACAGCACGCAATGGTGCGAGAGTGAAGAGGGATAAACGATTTATTTGAGCAGATCCGTCTTTCTGAGCTAAAGGGATAGTGGGAATAGGACGGGCATGAGGATGAATAGCAGGGGAGCAAAAGGACAGCTAGAGGTTTAAATTGCAGAAACAGCACGCATTGGTGCGAGAGTGAAGGGGGATAAACGATTTATTTGAGCAGACCCGTCTTTCTGAGCTAAAGGGATAGTGGGAATAGGACGGGCATGAGGATGAATAGCAGGGGAGCAAAAGGACAGCTAGAGGTTCGATTGCAGAAACGCACAGTAGTGGTGGATTGTAAAGGTTTCGGAAAAATGAAACAGCACGCAATGGTGCGAGAGTGAAGAGGGATAGAGATTCATTTAGTGGTAATAGAACGAGCAGGAGGAGGAATAGCAAAGGAGGACTAAAGAGGAGCAGCTAGAGCTAGAGTAACGCTCTTTTTCTGAGCCAAAGGGGTAGAGTCTATAGACCGGCATAAGCAGTGCTATAAGCTTGGTGCAGCGTTCCCATCCCCTTCGACAAAAATTCCTACATTTCGTCCCTAAAGTGTGACAAACTTCTCATGGAATCTCGGGTACGATTTTAAAAAAGCGAAAAGGAGATAAGATCATGCAAATTAAGAATAAACAGGACATCAGCTTGATTTTGGACAACTTTTCAAGCTTCGCAGAGTGGGATGCAGCAGGGAAGAAGCTTTACCTTGTTTTTGCTGATAAAAAACGTGGAGGTCAATGGACCTTAATGCACTATGAAGGGGAACGCTTCAGTGTTCATGGCGTTGGGCACGATTATGGGGATGCGGATGAGTCATTTTTCGAAGAGCGCAATCAGCTTCTTTCTTTCTTGTGGGACAACCGTGCTGCGCTGAAAATAGCGATTGAAGCTAGCCAAGTCGTTTCGGCGTAGGACAGGCCCGCATAACGGAACAACAGCCTGCGAAACCACCAACAATCATGTGGTGGCTTCGCAGGCTGTTTGCTGTTCGCGTGTATGTGGTGGCTTCGCAAGCTGTTTGCTTTGTCCACTTGCCCTATGAATTAGGCGGCAAGCCCTCTTTCTGCTTATCCCGGTACTGACCGGGCGTGAGTCCTTCCTGTTTGCGGAAGGAGCGGATGAAATTCTGCGAGTTGTTATAGCGCAGCTTCGAGGAGATATCCTTGATCGGCATATCGGTCTCGGAGAGCCATTTTTTCGCCATATTGAAGCGGTAGTTCGATAAGTAGTCGCTGAAAGAGCAGTTCGTCTCTTTACGGAAAATGCTGCTTAAATAATTCGCATTGTAATGCAAGCGAGATGCACATTCCTCGAGCGTTAGATCGGTGTCGTAGTAATGCTGCACGAGGTCGATGATTTTCTCTGATATGTTGTGGTACTGTGCATCCTGACGGTCACGGTAAATCTGGATCAGGGGATGGACAACTTCGGTCCAGAACCAATCCTCGATCTCGGCTGTCGTATGCAAGCCCAGCACCTCTTCGAACAAAGAGCCTTTGTTCGGATGAATCTGATTCAAGGCGATGCCGGATTCCTGCATCATCATCAGCAGGTTGTTGAGCAGCCGCGCCAGCGGGATCTGATATTCCTGCGGCGATAGCGGCGCAGCGAATACAGCATGCAGCAGCTGCTTCAGCAGCTCTCGGGATTTATCCTTTTCGGCTAACTTAATGCTGTCGATCAGTTCATTCTCAAGAGGCTTCGGATAGTTCAAGTTCAAGTAATGCTTCCCAGAGTTGATGTTCTCATATTGAATGATGATGCCCTCACCGAGCTTAATTCGGTGCTTCAGCGCTTCAAGACCTTCTTTGTAGGCGAGTGCCATCTGGGTAAAAGAATGGATCGGCAAGGAAATTCCGATGGAAATATGCAGCTTCAAAAAGTTGTAAATATGCTGCTGCACCTGTTCCGTTAAGCTGTACACCATGGTACGGAAGTCACTATCAACCGAATCTGCACTACCGATCATCGTAACGATGGTCTGATCAATGAGGATCGGCGCTAAGCGCTGTTCCGAAGGAATCAGTTCCTCCAGCATGTTGTGCACGGCAAATAGCAGCAGTTCCATGTCCTTTTTCTCATAGCGAGTATGATCGATAGCATCGATTTGAATCGTGATGACGGACATCGTTTTCCATGAGGCAATATGTTCGGTGTAACCGAATTGTGCGAGTTTTTCTACCAATTCGGCAGATTTGATATGCCCCTGAAAAGCCTTGATGAGGAAGAACGTCCGGACTTGGCCAATGTGCTGATGGACTTCTTTTTCAAGCTGCGACTTCGATTGGAACAAGGTATGCACGTGCTCGCTGATCATCTGGAATTCATTGGCCTTTCGCTTCTGGTTTCCGCTCACCAAGCCGCCAATTTGGTTCAGTAGCAGCTGGATCGGTGAGTACATTTTGCGTGAAACGAGCCATGCAAGCACTAAGGCAAGAAGTAACATCAGGGCGCAAATGTAGATGGTATAAGTTCCGATTTTGCTGGATTCCTTGGTCAAGCTGTCGATTGAGGTCAAGGATAAGTAGGTCCAGTTATTCAAGTTCGAGCGCAGGAACGTAACGGAATAAGGTTTATCATGAATGCTAGCGCGGAACTGACCGCTCGCTTCTTCAAGCGCTTTCAGGTCGGTCAGACCTGCTGCTGTGATCGATTTCCCGATTAGACCGGGATCGCGATTCATGACAATCCGCTGCTGTTCATCGATGATGACGATGTCATCGGGGTGTTCAGAGTCACTTTGAATCATATCCTGCAAGGAGCAGGCGGGAATATTAGCTAAGGCTAAGCCGTATTTATCCAGGCCGGTTGTCGGAAGCTTTTTGACTAACGAGATACTGTACTCACAGCTTACGCTTCGCGCATTTTCTTCCGTGTAGAACCACTCCGACGGATTCAGGGTCCATATTGTGTTATCTGGCGTGTTCATTAGGGAAATCAATTTATCGGCAAACGGGTAATTGTCAAAGCGATAGAGACCTGAGTTTTTGATCATCCAATCCTGCTTGGCATTAATCAAGAGCACATCTTCGAGCCTCGTGTCAAAAGATTGCATGTACCGAATTTCGCTGCGCAGATCATCGTACATCATGAAATCGGTTACACTTAGCGGCATTTCCATAGCCTTTTTGAGAACAGTGGAATTGATGACCTGATTTAGTGTATGGTTGACAGTGGTTAATTTCTGCTCTACATTGGAATTGATTTGGGTGATTAACTGCATTTTACCTTCGTTGACATTTTTTTGGATCTCACTTGAGGATGTAACAAAGGCAAAAGCACCGATAAAAATCACAGGCAGCGTGCTGAGCAGGAAGCTGAATATCGTCATTTTGCTAAGAAAACTTAAAGAGCGCATCGTATTCAACACCTTATCTATTCGAAGAATCATTCGTCAGACTATCTATGTATTGTAGACAAGAGTCCAGTTCAGATCAATAATCATCTGCATTTGGGATAATCATTATCTCATATTTGCTGTTAAAAAACACTTGTGTTGCAAGGGGGAGTAAGCATGAGAAGTAATTTGTTTGGTCAGCGCCTCAGTTGGATAGGACGAATGATTATCGCTCTGAACATCCTAATGCTGCTAAGTGCCTGTCAGAATGAGAGCACGCCCAAGGCCAAGGAAGAGAAAGGGACAAGGCCTGTTATTTCAATTATGGCACCTCTTCATTTTCCACACCCGCCGATACCTGAGCTTGTAGAAGCGATTGAGAAACTGACCCAAACGAAGCTGGAGTTGAACTGGGTGCCAGATGGCATTTATACGGATAAAATGAACACAGCTCTTACGACCAACTCGTTGAAAAAAGCGACCTATGTCAAATATACAGACTATATGCTGATGAAAAATTCGATTCGATCTGGCGCTTTCTGGGATATTGGCCCTTATTTGTCTTCCTATCCTAATTTGAAAAAACTCAATAAAGAGATTCTAGGTCAGGCGACGGTAGATGGCAAAATATATGGCTTATACACCGAGCGGCCGTCCTCGCGCCAGGGAATCATTATTCGGGAGGATTGGTTGAATAATCTCAATTTAAAGAAGCCGACCAATCTAAATGAACTGTACGATGTGCTCAAAGCCTTCACGAATGGGGATCCTGATCGTGATGGGAAGAACGATACATTTGGGTTAACAGATCGCAATGATCTGGTGTTCGGCTCCTTTAAGACGATTAGCTCCTACTTCGGAACACCGAATAATTGGGGCGTTTCCGCTGGAAAGCTTGTACCCGAATTCGAAACACAGGCGTATGTGGATACGATGAATTTTATGAAGAAGCTGTATGAAGAGAAGCTGATTAATTCGGATTTTGCCGTAACGAGCAAAGATGTACAGCGGGATAAATTGATTCGGGGCACGGCTGGCGTGTATATCGGCAGTATGCAGGATGTACAGCGTCTTTCAGATGAGGCACAGTTGGTGAATCCGGAGGCAAGGTTAACGCTTGTGAATCACATTGAAGGACCGCAAGGATTTCAAATTTGGTCTATTCCTAATTATAGTGCGTTATATCTGTTTTCGAAAAAAGCGATTCGAACTGAGGCGGAGCTTAAGCAGATGCTGCAGTTTTTTG
Organism: Paenibacillus qinlingensis; assembly: GCF_031455095.1. Lineage (GTDB taxonomy): Bacteria > Bacillota > Bacilli > Paenibacillales > NBRC-103111 > Paenibacillus_E > Paenibacillus_E qinlingensis_A. Next base: position 10,900 of record NZ_JAVDSB010000036.1, on the reverse strand, counting down.
ATCGGACGATGGATAAGGATGTCGCGAATCTGATGAAGTATGGTTTGGAAGGACGTCATTATACGGCTAAAAATGGACAAATCCAGCTCTCTGAAGAGACATCGAAGATTCGCGTCAATGAGGTCAATGCGTTGTACGCGCTGATGATCGCTGATTTGAACAATCCGAACATTATTCCTGTTGTCGAAAGCGAATCGTTATCTCAGCTGGCGGATACGCTCAGTTTGGACAATGAGAAGTATGCGATTAAGGATCCGACGTTGGGGATTGAGTCGAAGACTTATGATGAGCGCGGTGTCGAATTATACAAAATTATCTCCGACGCGACGTACAATTACATTCTGGGTAAGTTGGATAAGGCGGCTTTCCAGCAAGAGATCGAGCGTTGGAAACGGGGCGGCGGGAATCAGATGATCCAGGAGTATAATGAGGCGTATGGGAAGAAGTAAGTTGCGTGTATAAATATGGCGTGATAAGATTATAAATAAGAGAAGAGACGTGCGCCAACACGTCTCCTGTACAATCATTTTGGCGGGCAACCTCCAAGGTAGTTGCAAGGTGTAACCCACTAGCTAGGCGGTCAACCTGAGTGGGTTACTTTCGTTTTTCGATATAAGTCAGAAGCGCCAGTATAAACGTACCGAACGCAAGCATAACGATTATCGTTTGGAAAGTTTCCATGGCATCAACCTCCTTTCCGGAGGGAGCCGCACACAAGTTGAGATTGTACCAACTAAATATATCATAGGGAGTCTACCAGTTGGTAGGCTTTTTCTTTTGGTGTATAGATCGAAACGGGGCGGCGGGAATCAGATGATCCAGGAGTATAATGAGGCGTATGGGAAGAAGTAAGTTGCGTGTATAAATTTGGCGTGATAAGATTATAAATAACAAAAGAGACGTGCGGCTAACACGTCTCCTGCACAATCTTTTGGTGGGCAACCTCCAAGGTAGTTGCAAGGTGTAACCCACTGACTAGGCCTTCAACCTGAGTGGGTTACTTTCGTTTTTCGATATAAGTCAGAAGCGCCAGTATAAACGTACCGAACGCGAGCATAACGACTATCGTTTGGAAAGTTTCCATGGCATCAACCTCCTTTCCGGAGGGAGCCGCACACAAGTTGAGATTGTACCAACTAAATATATCATAGGAAGTCTACCAACTGGTAGACTTTTTCTTTTCTGTTTTAATATGGATAATTCCCTGAATTTCCTCCCCCCAATAATCATCTCCCCACGGAATAATCATCATCTCACATCCCATGCCAGACAGGGGTTATATGAGTAAATGATTGTTTCGGTACTCCTATTGTGCCGTGTAATGTGTGAGTTGTAGCACACCACATTTTCACGGAGGTCAACCCGATATGAAGAGAAAATTAGTCACGATTCCAATGAGCGTACTACTGGTTTCCAGCTTTGCTTTGGCAGCATGCGGAGATAAAGAAACGCCTGCATCGTCCTCAGCAGCTCCAGCAACGACGACAGCAGCAACACCAAAAGCGACAGATAACACACCTACAGCGATTACAATCATGTCCCCACTGAATACGGCACAAACACCACCAGATACGATTATTAAAGAACTTGAGAAGCTGACGAACACGAAATTGACGTATCAGTTCTTCCCAGCCGACACGTATGAAGAGAAGTTGAATACTACGTTCGCAACGGGCGCACTACCACAAGCAACCTATTTGAAAAACCAAGCAACATTCATCCAAATGAAATCCGCAATCCGTGATGGACAGTTCTGGGAAATCGGACCTCTATTGAAAGACTTCCCGAACCTCAGCAAGCTGAAATCCACAACGAATGATAATACGAAAGTAGATGGCAAGCTTTACACGCTGTACCGTGGTGTCGACATTGCTCGCCAAGGTCTTATCTACCGTAAGGATTGGGCAGATAAGCTGGGTCTGAAGGCTCCTGCAAATATGGATGAGTTGTTAGCCATGGCGAAAGCGTTTACGGAAAACGATCCGGATGGCAACGGTAAAAAAGATACAATCGGTCTAACAGATCGTAACGATCTGATCTACGGTGCATTCAAAACGCTTGCCGCTTGGATGGGCACACCGAATAACTGGGGTGTGAAGGACGGCAAGTTAGCTCCGGAATTCATGTTCCCGCAATATGTAGCGACGATGGATTACGTCAAAAAAATGCGTGATAGCGGCTACATCAATAAAGACTTCGCGGCCACAAGTAAAACGGATCAACAAAAACTATTCACAAGTGGCACAGCAGGTATGTATATCGGCGCCATGACGGATGTTTCCACTTTGAACAAAGACTTGGTCAAAAATGTACCGACCGCCGTAGTAGATGTTCACAGTATGGTTGCTGGTCCTGATGGCAAATTCGCAGCATGGGCACTTCCAGGTTATGCGAACGTCGTTCTGTTCCCGAAATCTGCGAACAAAACAGAAGCTGATCTTCGTAAAGTGCTTGCTTACTTCGACAAAATGATGACACCAGAAGTAGCCAACATGGCAAACTGGGGCATTAAAGATGTCAATTACAGCGTAACTGACAATAAAGCGAAGAAGTTAGATGAAGAGAAATGGACACGTGAAGTAAAACCATTCACAGATGCAGCAATTGGTGACGAAGATACATCCGGCAGATTCCTAGGTATTCCAACGATCCCTGCACAAGGCAAAGCGGATGAGCTGAAAATTGCGAACCTGAAGTTTGCGGTTCAAGATCCAGTAGCAGCGCTAGATTCCAAAACAAACCTTGAAAAAGGTGTGCAACTACAAGCAGTTATCACAGATGCAACGAACAAATACATCTACGGAACGCTTGATAAAGCTGGCTTTGACAAAGCGGTTGAAGATTGGAAAAGTCGTGGCGGCAGCAAAATCATCGAAGAATACAACGCTGTTTACAAAAAGTAATGCAACGAATGCACGTTTGATAAGTCAAGGCGAGAGGGCTGCTGGTATTGCGGCAGTCTTCTCCTTTTAAGGAAAGGAAGAAGTCCTATGCAAGAAGTGAATGTAGCGCAAAGCGTGGTCACTAGGAAATCGAGTAGTGAACTGAACAGACGTCTTTGGAAAAATAAATGGATTTATGTCATGTTACTGCCAGGTATTTTGTACTTTATCGTTTTCAAATACATCCCGATGTACGGATTAATTATTTCCTTCCAGAACTACAAACCTTTCAAAGGCGTTATGGGCAGTGAATGGGTCGGTTTAGAGCATTTTAAGCGCTTGTTCACAGAGCCGGATTTTCTAAATATTTTGAGCAATACGCTAATTTTGTTTGTTATGAATCTATTGTTCTACTTCCCGATTCCGATCATTTTGGCACTCATGCTGAATGAGGTTAGAGGGGATCTGTTTAAGAAAGTATTTCAAACGATTGTGTATCTGCCTCACTTTATGTCTTGGGTTATTATCGTGTCCATTAGCTTCGTTATGCTGACCATGGATGGCGGGATTATTAATGAGATCATTTCATATTTTGGCCTTGAAAAAGTTAACTTTTTGCTGGCTCCAGAATGGTTCAGACCGATTTATATTTTGCAAGTCATTTGGCGAGAAGCAGGTTGGGGAACGATTATTTATTTAGCGGCGATTGCTTCCATCGATCCTGGCTTATATGAAGCTGCTCGTATGGATGGTGCAGGACGGCTTAGACAAGTGTGGCACATTACGCTGCCCGCGATCCGAAGTGTCATCATAGTTTTATTAATTTTGAAAATTGGTGCGGTTCTCGAGCTCGGTTTTGAACATGTATATTTGCTTCTTAACTCCATGAACCGAGAAGTTGCTGAGATCATTGATACTTATGTATATACAGCAGGTCTTAAACAAGGGCAATTCAGCTACAGCTCAGCGATTGGTTTATTCAAATCATTCATTGGACTAGTGCTGGTCATGATCGTGAATCGTATTGCGAAGAAAATGGGTGAAGAGGGCGTTTACTAGGTCTGTAAACCCCAGCAGCTAGGAGGTTGAAATCGTGGTAGAAGATAAAACATTGGCCGGCAGAATGTTCGGTATCATCAACTATTTGTTATTAACGATCATCGGATTCATTACGATCATCCCATTCGTTCACGTGGTGGCTGGCTCCTTCACGACGAGTGCGGAAATGGCGACGAAGAAATTCGTCCTCATTCCGACGGATTGGAGTATCGAGGCATATCGATTTATTTTTTCAACGAATACGATATTTAAAGCAATGGCCGTTTCAATTGGGACGACATTTGTCGGTACAGTTATTAGTATGTTCATCACGGCATTGATGGCATATGGCTTGTCACGCAAAGACGTAGATGGGCGTAAAATCATCATGTTCCTTGTTGTATTTACGATGCTATTTCACGGCGGTCTAATCCCGACGTTCCTTGTGGTCAAGGAGCTTGGGATGATCGACACCTATGCGGCGTTGATTCTTCCGACAGCTATTAGTGCGTTTAACTTAATTATTTTGAAAAATTTCTTCCAGAACATCCCTGAGGGACTTGAGGAGTCTGCCAAAATCGATGGCTGCAGCGACTTCGGAATCTTATTCCGTATCGTTCTGCCATTGTCGATGCCAGCGATTGCGACGATCTCCTTGTTCTACGCGGTAACCTATTGGAACACGTATATGAGCGCGATTCTCTATATCAATGAGAGTGCTAAGTGGCCAATTCAGGTCCTGCTTCGCCAAATTGTCGTACTTGCCAGTGGCATGGACGTGAGTGCAGATCTAGACAGTGCAACACCGCCTCCAGCGCAATCGATCAAAATGGCAGTTATCGTCGTAGCTACGCTTCCAATTCTTTTGGTGTATCCATTCTTGCAGAAGCATTTTGCTAAGGGTGCGATGATCGGTTCCATTAAGGGCTAGATGGACAAACTCCAGCTAATTCGGCGATTTTAACCGTTTCTCGCTAAAGGGAGGAGAACTAACTGTAGGACATACAGTTAGTTCTTCAAACACGCCTAATGTGAGTTAGATGGAGTTTTTCCATTGTTGTAAGTTATATACAACTTAATGATGGACACGCATACACCGATGGAACTTCCGCCTGTCGGATGGCGTCCTATTAACCAAATTTCCAGCCTCGTAATACTCCTACATCTATGCGTACATTCCTGCTAATTATCCAATTCTGATCTTTCGCTCCATACATCCGAGAAAATTTCATATGATTGACCATTCAAAATGGTAAGCGTATACAAACCAAATTTATATGGAGGAATGTTACTTGAACCAACAAAAAAGGTTGTTTGCAGCAGTGATGTCGCTTGTTTTATTATTTTCGATGATCCCTTTCAGTGGATCCGCTGCCGCATTAGGGGCGTGGACAGGCAGTACATTTGGCGGAAGCACAGGTGCTGCACCCAAAAACTCCATTACAAGTAATACGGATGGTTCTGTTACTCTAAAAGCAGTTAACGGAGGTAAAATTGCTAGTACGGATGAGGGGCTATCTTTTTACTATAAACAGATAAGCTTGCCTGCTGATGCGAATTTTGAATTGCGTGCTAGAGCAAAAGTAGTGAGTTTTACTAATCCGGCGAATACCCCTAACCAAGCTTCTTTTGGGTTAATGGTCAGAGGGAACATCGGGTCAAGTTCAACAGCTACATCATCCAATTATGTGGCAGTTGGTGGATTCGGGGTTGCAGCAGTCCCTGCTACGGGCACTCCTGCTTCTACCGTGACCCAAGTGGTTTATAAAACGGGAGCTACCGAATTTGGCTCAGGTAAGGGTACGCAATTTAAATTGAATACGTTTAGTCATGTTAATGAACCTATTGAAGGCGAAGAATATGAACTGTCGATTAAAAAATCAGGAAACGCCTATCAATTAACGATTAATGGGCAAAGTCAGACCTTGTTTCTTGATTTGTTTTCTCATTCTGTGTACGGGAATAAGGCATATGCTGGCTTTTATGTAGCTAGGGACGCGGAAGTTATTTTTAGCGATTATAATATTAGCGTGGATTCTCAGGCACCAACTAATATACAAATTGACAAAACAGCTATGAAAACTACTTACTTGAAAGATCAAAGCTTTGATGCAACTGGTTTGAAAGTAACATCAGTGACAGGTAACGTGTATGAAGAACTATCTAACAATGATTATGTCATTACAGGGTTTGATAGCAGTAAGGTTGGAATCAATACAATTACGGTCAACTATAACGGTGCAATCAAAACGATTGATCTCATGATCTCGCCTTTGACAGTTACGGCATTCGACATGACCAGTCCTCCTAGTAAAACGGTGTATTACACAAGTGATCTATTTGATCCTGAAGGTTTAGTGGTTACAGCTGGCTATGATTCAGGTCATAGAGCCGATCTGACTAGAGATAAATACACAGTCTCGATTTCCAATGCAACAGTTACGGGTTCTACGTATACGTTCGATACCCCGGGGATCAAGACCGTTACAATCCAATCAACGGAGACTCCTGCAAGAAAGACTACTTTTAATGTGACTGTGAAAAATGCACTACTCACGGGCTTGGAAATTGCCCAGCCTCCGCAAAAGACAATTTATTATCTAGGAGATACATTCAAACCTAATGGAATGGCTATATATGCGAAATATAATGATAATTCGAGAGTAAGATTGATGAATAATGAATATATCGCTGTACTTGATACGAATACTGCGGGTTCGAAGCAGGTTGCTATATTATATAGAGGACAACAAGCATCAACAAGCGTTACGGTTAAACAAAAAGCATTAACGGGGATTAAAGTTAACAAGTATCCCAAAACGACATATCTCGTTGGTGAGGATTTAGTCACTACCGGTTTAAGCATTGTCAAAGTATTCGATAATTTGGATACAGAATCTTTAACAAGCTTCACAACAGACGCTTCGAATTATGATAAAAATACCGTAGGAATCTACGATATACGAATCATTCCTACAGATACTGCGATTCTGCCGATTACGTATAAAGTGGCTGTAAGAGCACCTGTGGAGCCGGAGTGGAAAACGATTCGATTCGGACAATCAACGACTGCAGCTAATAATACGATAACACCTCATGTAAGTCCTAATGTGCACAACCTAGTAGCTTTGGAGGGCGGTGGAAAGATTACTGGTGATCATGATGGTATCTCCTTCTACTATACAGAACTTGATGCAGTTCAAGATAACTTTGAGCTATCGGCCGATGTTAAAGTTACTCTCTTTGCCAAAAATCCATACGATGGCCAAGAATCTTTTGGGATCATGGCAAGAGATGCAATTGGAACCCCAGGCGACTCTAGTGTGTTCGCTTCCAATATTGCAGCTATAGGTGGATACAGTGGAGGTACAACCAAACCAATTGGCACACAACTATTTGTAAGAACAGGTGTAGAGGATAAGGATGGTAAAGGCAGCAAAGGGATTCAAAGTACGATGCTAAACAATGTAAGACCTGCTGTAGCTAATGCTAATCCTCCTTCTGTACCTTACAAACTTACGTTATCGAAAACGAACAGTGGTTTTAGCGGAAGTTTAAATAGTGGTACAGAAGCTCAGTACTTTGTTCCTGACATTATGAACATCCAAGATTCTAAGATGTATGTGGGGTTTTATACAGCGCGTCTTGCCACGATTGATGTAAGCAATGTCAAACTCAAAATCACAGCAGCAGAAGCTGATGCTCCAAAAGTTGAAGGGCCACAAACCGCAGTTACGCCTGACCTTCAAGTGCTATCTTTGGATCAAACTTCAAAGACAGCTTATGATTTAACAATTAAGCCTACTGTGAATGGTACAGTAACGATTAAAAAAGGTGAAGAAGTACTCGCGCTTGATACAATCGTTGAAGCGGGCAAAGCAATTACGTTCCAAACTTCGGTAGCCGAGAACGCAACTACGAATTTTAACGCGACTTTTTTACCAGACGATACGCAGCTTCTAACTTCCTATAGTCGTTTGGTGCAAACTTTTTCGGTCACGATGAAAACGTTTGGTCAAGGCGAAGATATCTATGTATCGCCAACGGGTACAAGTGCTGGTACAGGTTCTGTCAGCAGTCCTCTTGATCTTGACACAGCTATCGCTTATGTAAGTGCGGGTCAGACGATTATTGTGCAAGACGGCAGATACGTTCGCAGCTCCAAATTAGATATTAAGAAGGGTAATAACGGTACAGCCAACGCCAAGAAATCTCTTATTGCGGCTCTTGGTGCACAACCTGTCATTGATTTCGTGAAGAAGTCTGAGGGCGTTGTTTTAAGCGGGAACTACTGGCATGTCAAAGGAATTGATGTTAAACGCTCGGCTGCGAACACGAAAGGATTTACGGTAGGCGGGAATTACAACATCGTTGAGAATAGCCGATTCTATTCGAATGGCGACACGGGTTTGCAAATTAGCAGCACAGACGGATCAACAGACAAAGCGCAATGGCCGTCGTACAATCTGATTTTGAACTGTGAATCCTTCGATAATATAGATCCAGCTAACAACAATGCTGATGGATTTGCGGCAAAACTGACATCGGGCGAGGGTAATGTGTTCCGCGGTGACATCGCCCATAATAACATTGATGACGGTTGGGATCTGTATACCAAAGTGGGTTCAGGTGCAATTGGCGCCGTCACGATAGAGGATAGCATTGCTTACAATAACGGCAAACTAACGACTGGTCTTGTTGGGGCAGGTGACAAAAATGGCTTCAAGCTTGGTGGTGAAGGCATTCATGTACCTCATATTATCCGTAACAGCATGGCATTTGGAAATGGTGCGAACGGTTTTACTAGCAATAGTAACCCTGGTGTTATTGTTGAGAACAATGTTGGTTTTAATAATGCTGGTGGAAACTTGGATTTAAGAGGAAGTCAGGGCATTGTAGATACGGATTTCACATTGAGCAGCTTTGTTTCCTACCAAAAGAATTCATCAAAGAAAGACAACTATCCGTCAGTATTAGTCTCAGATAACAACTATTTGTTCAATGGTACGGTTTCAGCGAATAAATCAGGTGTCAAACTTTCAGATGCTAACTTCGAAAGTTTGACGGAATTGCCATATCAAAGAGATACAGATGGCAACATTATCTGGGGAGCTTTTCTTCAATTTATTTCACCGCTATCTGCACCGACAAGCTTATCGGCTATAGCAAGTGATGCGAAAGCGATTTTGAGCTGGAATACCGTTACTGGAGCTGCTTATTATAACGTTTCTCGTGGAATGACGGAGCATGACTCCTATACTCAAATAGCGACAAACGTTACGAGTGCAACGTACACCAATAGTGGATTGATTAACGGCACGACTTATTATTTCAAAGTAACTGCAGCTAACGCTCTAGGGGAAGGTCAATATTCGAATTCAGTAAGAGTAGTACCCGATACTACATCCGACCACTCCACTGGAGGTTCGTCACCTGCGGCCCCAACAAGCAATGAAGACAGTGTGCATCTGTCAGTGGAACCCGTGAATCAAACGATTAACGGAAAAACCGTAGCTGTAGCTACGGTGGATGGAAGTGCGTTGAGCAAAGCTTTTGATGCACTTGTAACAAAAGAAGCCAAGGAACAAAAGATTTTTATTGAAGTGAACGGTAGTGAAAACGCGGTTAAAGTTCAGTTGGATGCTAACGTATTAGCAACTGGTCTGGAAAAAGCTCCGAATACGATCATATCCATTACAAACAATGGAGTTAGTTACCATCTTCCTGTCAAGTCGTTGGATCTGGTGGATATAGCTAAAATGCTTGGTGCCGAAGTCAATCAGGTGAAAATGAATATCTCTTTGGAGAAAGTAACCGGCGAGGCAGCGGATCTGATCAACGCTAAAGCGAAAGAAGCAGGGTTATCACTAGTTTCGGATGTTTTCGATTTTATGATTACGGCGGAAGGCAATGGGAAGACGGTAACCGTGAACGATTTTGGACATACGTACGTATCTAGAACGATTACGCTTGTTCAAGCTGGAGATACCAATCAATTAACTGCAGTTATGTACGATCCGGAAACCGGTGGAATGACTTTCGTTCCTGCTATTTTTGACACTAGTCATGGTAAAACGACGGTGACGATTAAACGTCCAGGAAATAGTCTGTACGCGATCGTGCAATCCTCCAAAACGTTCGATGATGTAAAAGCGCACTGGGCAAAAGCGGATGTGGAATTACTTGCCTCCAAATTAGTGATTAAAGGAGTGAGTGACAGCCAGTTTGTACCGAATGCCTCCATCACGCGCGCAGAATTTGCAGCATTGTTAACTAGAGCATTAGGTTTGAATGAAGATGCGGCTACGGCAATTGCTAAATTCAATGATGTTACTGCTGGCAGTTGGTACGCAGGAAGCATTGGCGCTGCAGTGAAAGCTGATCTTATTAACGGCTTCGAAGACGGTTCCTTTCTGCCGAATGAGCGGATCACCCGTGAGCAGATGGCTGTGATGATGACAAGAGCTATGACATTTGCAGGTACAATTGTCGATGTGGACCTGGAGGCTTTGGCGGTATTTGCGGATGCGGCACAGGTTAGCGGTTGGGCAAAAGATGCTGTGTCCCAAGCTATGCATGCGGGCATTGTAAGGGGAGTAACAGAATCGACCTTCCATCCGAAGGCAGATGCGACCAGAGCGGAGGCTGCTGTTATGCTGAAACGATTCCTGCAGGTTGTCCATTTTATCAATGAATGAACGATCATAGAAAAAGAAGAGGGCGTCCAATAAGGAGGCCACTGAAAAAGTATACTAAGAAAAAAGGCACAGACTCTCATTTTATGAGGGCGCTGTGCCTTTTTTCTTGTATACTTTAAGTATTACGTCGGAAGGGTGAAGACCATGTTTCAGCCTCAACTCTCTTTTGCATTAAGTCCATATACAACGCTTTACGACCTCATTGTGCCTAAAGACAACATGCTGCGCCAGATCAATGAGCTAGTCGACTTCTCCTTCGTCTACGACGAATTGAAAGCCAAT
>NZ_JAVDSB010000035.1:0-17599 GCF_031455095.1 Paenibacillus qinlingensis | reverse complement strand
ATGGACACCCTTGCCTTAAGCTATGGTTACTACTGCCTTCACCATTCGGGACTTGAACCCTAGAGATAGCGCCCATGCTGGGCGCACTAAAAAAGAAGAAGCCGCGACCGCGGCTTCTTCTTTTGCTGGAGAAAATTCCCGTATTATCGGGTGACTTCATCTAATCTAGTTTCGAATGATTCCACGGCTCGTTCTTCCCCATACATCTCATTCAAATGATTCACATGGGCCATTCCCCAGTCATTCATTGCTTGTAAGACGGTAGCCATGCCTTGACCATATTCGGTGATGGAATACTCGACTTTGGGCGGTATTTGATGATAGATCTTCCTGTGAACAATATCGTGATATTCTAACTCCCGTAATTGTTGAGTAAGCATCTTTTTCGTTATATCTGGAATTTCTTTTTGAAGTTCGCTAAATCGCAACGTACCCTTAGAAAAAAGGTGGAACAAAACAACAGGCTTCCATTTGCCAACAAGGATTTCTAACACAGTTTCCAATTTACAATGCGTATGCGCTGTTTCCATTTGAATCCACTCCCTCGCTTTTATTGAGGTATCTTTGTGCAAACTAGGTTTATTTTGAGTGACTACTACTCCGTATCATTCCTAGGGAATATTATACGTCTACATACTTACTTAATTCAAGTAAATAATTTTTTTGTTACACTTGTAAAATACAAAAAAAAGACACTTCATTTAGAAGTGTCTTTTTCATTGCAAGATTCATATGATTATTGAGCTTGTACGATCTCTCTACCCTTATATGAACCGCAGTTTTTGCAAACATGATGCGCTTTTTTAAGTTCAGCACATTGTTCACACTTCACCATTCCTGGCACAGCCAGTTTAAAGTGAGTACGGCGCTTATCGCGACGTGTTTTGGACGTTCTCCGTTGAGGAACTGCCATAGTCAAAACACCTCCAGTTACATTTATAAATCAACAAGAGATATCATAGCCTTATCAAGGTACTTTGTCAATGCTGTGACCCCTGTTTACTCCCTTATCTTCGTATTTTTTCGACTTTATTTTCACTTTCAAAGCTTAACCGCTGAAATCAATAAAAATATAGGCCGACGCGTTTCGTCTCTCATTTCAGGATATTGATCCAGTGCTTCTTGCGTTGGTTGCGGTTCAGCGAGCTTCGTTATTTGGAATCCAGCATCCATAAGTACGTTCATATAAGTAGCTAACGTTCGATGATACTTCACCACATCATGATCTAGAAATCTGGCTACTCGCAGACCCTCCTCTTGATAATCATCGACGGGCCAGTGCATTCGCTCGCCTTCCGGGCCATAGTGCCAATCTTGCGCAGCACGTGCGGTAAAGACTGGATGTTCAACCGACAGAACAAATGTGCCTCCGTCCGCAAGACAGTGCTGTACTTGACGGCAAACCGCCTCAAACTGCTCGACGTAGTGAAGAGCTAATGAACTGACGACAACATCAAATTCACCCGCCGCGAAGTCGATATCTTCAATTGCCAGCCTACGATATTCGATACCCGTATCGTTATTATTCGCGCTGGCATAAGCCAGCATTTTCTCCGAGATATCAACCCCAACTACGGACTCCGCTCCTTGCTCACGGGCGTACTTGCAATGCCAACCATAACCGCATCCAAGATCAAGAACACGTTTACCTTGAAGCGTGGGCAACATCGTTCGAAGGACAGGCCATTCCCCAGCTGCACTGAGGCCACCCATGGAACGAGGCATCTCGCTATATTTTTCAAAAAATCCAAGCTCATCGTATTTATTCTGTTTCATGGCATCTATGACTCCTCATTTGAATTTATGGTATGATTTGCTAAAATGAACGAACGCACTAGAAGCTGTATTTACCACAGTTTACAATACAATGCCTTTTCAACTCAAAGAATGCTCAGAAGTGGGTGACTTCCCTTGTTCAAGATCTTACTTATTGAAGATGATGCAACCTTGTTCGCAGAGATCAAAGAGCGTTTGGCCCAATGGTCCTACGAGGTTCATGGCATCGCCGATTTCAATAAAGTAGTTGAATCCTTTATCGTACTTAAGCCTGATCTCGTCATTATTGATATTCAGCTGCCCAAATTCGATGGCTTTCATTGGTGCCGAATGATTCGCACCCATTCCAATGTGCCGATCGTCTTCCTCTCTTCGCGCGATCATCCGACCGATATCGTGATGTCCATGCAGCTTGGAGCGGATGACTTCATCCAAAAACCTTTTCATTTTGACGTACTCATCGCAAAAATCCATGCCATTCTCCGCCGTGTCTACAATTACAGTACAGAGCCAATGAAATTGAAAACATGGTGTGGTGCTACGATTGATTTTGAAAAAAACATCGTACTTCATGAGACTGGTTCCATAGAACTAACCAAGAATGAGATTTACATCTTAAAACTTCTCATCGAGCGTAAGAATATGATCGTCAGCCGTGAAGACATCATCAACAGCTTATGGAATGACCAGCGTTTTGTAAGTGATAATACGTTGACGGTGAACGTAAATCGGCTCAGAAAGAAGCTGGACGAGCTCGATTTGGGACGCTTTATAGAAACGAAGGTCGGTCAGGGCTATATGGCAACCGAAGAGTCTCCTCACTATGAGTAAAACATTTCTGATGGAGCGAATAAGCTGGATTGGGATGTTCCTATTCGGCCAATGCCTATTGCTGCTTATTGCGTATCTCGACCTCTCCATTCCGTTCCAACCGGTGCTATACATCGTTTTCTTATCCACGATTCTGTTCATAATCTTCTTAATCATTCGCTATCACAAGGAAACGGCTTTTTTCAAACGGTTACATGACTGGGAATCCAGCCTTGACGTATCGGGTGTCGCCGATGCAGCAAGTCCCTTCGAGAAGATCATGGAATTGGCCTTAATCAATCAAACCGAGCAGCTCCATCAGTCGGCCTCGCGGCAGCAAATCGCCCTGGAACAGGAGAAAGATGAGCTGTTGTCTTGGATCCATGAAGTGAAGACACCACTTACTGCCATGCATTTGATGATTAGCCGTGTGGAGAATGATCCGATGCGAGCATCCTTAACCTTTGAATGGCTGCGCATTCATCATCTTCTCGACCAACAGCTTCACCAACTTCGACTTCCTTCGATTGAAAATGATCTCTATATTGAAAAGGTTGACATCGAAAGTCTCCTCTATATGGAGCTTAAATCCTTACAATCTTGGTGCATTCAAAAAGGCATGGGGTTTGACGTTCAATTAGACGTCACAGAAACTTTAAGCGACGCCAAATGGCTCGCTTTTATCCTTCGTCAGATCTTAACGAATGCTGTAAAATATAGCGACAAACCCGCTTCCGATATCATCGTGAGAAGCTTCGTGGCACAGGAGCGTACGATGATAGAAATAACCGACTCCGGTCGTGGAATTGCCCCTAAGGATCTGCCCCGTATCTTCGATAAGGGCTTCACCTCTACGACCTGGCATCAAGACAGCGCCGCAACAGGCATGGGCTTGTATTTGGCGCAGAAAGCCGCGCACACGCTGCACATCCAGCTGACTGTACAATCCGAGGTTGGTGTAGGAAGCACGTTCACCCTCATTTTCCCACAGCCCAACGAACTCTTGCGGATTACAGGCATGTGACAATAATGTCACATGCCTTTCTACTTTGTTCGGTGAATCGAAGGATAAATGCCGTGCAGCTTTTTATAATAAAGCTATCATGTGAAGGAGTGTGTGGCGTATGTCCATCTTACAAGCTGTTAAAATCCATAAAAGCTTCGGCAATAAACATAACAAACAAGAAGTACTACGGGGTCTAGATATAACCATCGAGAAAGGTGAGTTCGTCAGCATCATGGGTCCATCTGGATCTGGGAAAACGACACTGCTCAACGTGCTCTCCTCTATCGATAAAGTGAGTCATGGCTCCATTCAAATTAACCGTACAGAAACAACGAACATGAAAGAAAAGCAATTGGCTGAGTTTCGGAAGCATCATCTCGGGTTTATTTTTCAGGACTATAATTTGCTCGATACGCTAACTGTGAAAGAAAATATCCTGCTTCCTTTATCGATTACGAAGATCTCCAAAGTAGAAGCCAATCAAAGATTTCATGACATTGCGATAGAGCTTGGCATTTATGAGTTAAAGGATAAGTATCCGAATGAAATATCCGGTGGACAGAAGCAGCGAACGTCCGCGGCTAGAGCGTTTATTCATGATCCCGATCTTATTTTCGCTGATGAACCAACGGGTGCCCTGGATTCCAAATCAGCCTCCGATATGCTCAACAAGTTGAGCGCACTGAATCAGAGCAGACAAGCAAGCATCGTGATGGTCACCCATGATTCCGTTGCAGCCAGCTACAGCAGCAGGGTCATCTTCATTAAAGACGGGCAGATCTATTCCCAAATCTATAAAGGGCAAGAAACGAGACAGGCTTTCTTTCAAGACATTATGAAAACCCAAGGTGTGTTGGGTGGTGTGAACTATGAGTATTAATCATCTTATCCTGCAAAATCTGAAGGCTAATATCAAGCATTACTACCTCTATGTGTTTGCCTTGATATTCAGTGTTGCGCTGTACTTCGCTTTCGTCACCTTGCAATTCGACCCTGCGCTAGATGCCGCGGAAGGTACAATTAAAGGCGCGGCTTCGATGCGGGCAGCCTCCGTCCTGCTTATTGCAATTGTGACGATATTCAATTTATATGCTAATAACATTTTTGTGAAAAGACGCAGTAAAGAAATCGGACTTTTGCAACTCATTGGCATGACAAAGGCAAGAATCTTTCGTATTCTTAGCACCGAGAACTTCATCCTTTACTTCGGTTCCCTAGTCGTTGGGACGTTTATCGGATTCTCCGTGTCTAAGCTCATTCTCATGGTCTTATTCCAAATTACAGGCGTGAAGGCGCACGCATCGCTCCACTTTTCGGCACAAGCGTTTCTTCAAACCATAGTTGTTTTCACTGCCGTTTACCTATTCATTCTACTGGTCAATTACTTGTTTATACGAAGGCAATCGATACTTTCTTTATTCCGTGTGGCAACCTCAACGGAAGCCAAAGTAAAGCGGATGTCGAAGTCAGAGGCCTCCCTTGGCTTCCTAGGGGTATGTCTCATCATAATGGGCTACTATGTATCTTCCAGATTGTTTGCCGGAAACATTGCGTCCGTAGCTGGATTGTTCAGCAATATGATTATCATTCTTGCCTCCGTGATCATCGGTACTTACCTATTCTATAAAGGCTCTGTCCGACTGATTTTGAATGTGATCCGCAAAAAAAATAACGGTTATCTGAACGTACAAGAGGTGCTTTCCCTCGCTTCGATCATGTATCGGATGAAATCCAACGCCTTGCTTTTGATGGTGATCACGACCGTCTCGGCCCTTGCCATTGGCTTATTATCATTAAGCTACATCACGTATTATTCAACGGAAAAAACAGCCGAAAAGAATATCCCAGCTCACTTTGCTATGACGAATCAGCAGGATGCCGAGCGCTTTACGAAAGCCTTAGATGCTGGTGGCATCGCGCATCGCGAGACCATGATTGATGTGATTCAGATCAATGCCGATCTTAGCCAAGTGGTTGATACCAAAGGCGATCTATTTATGGGTAAAGGTGCCCAACGCATGGCAATAATTAGCGATAAACAAACAGGAGTCATCGACTTGGCTGCGGATCAAACTCTTTTTACTGGCGCGAATGATGAGTTACTTAAATTGGTTACTTTCAAAAAAAACAGCCAAATCCAACTGCAGTTACTACATGGCGTCCTGCCGTTAACGTACATCGGAAATGAGGAGCGTACCTACATTGCGAGGCGCTTTTCGAACTTGCCTGTAGCCGTTGTAGATGACTCAACCTTTCAGAAGTTAAAACAAGATCTCGACCCTGCCTTGCAAGGCAAATCGTCCTTATATATCGGAATCGATATCGTCAATAAGGACGACCTAGAGAAGGCCAATCAACGTCTTCATGCTATTGAATTTGATGAGAATGAGGGAACAGCTTACGATTCTCGTCTAGATATGGTGAGCGCATCGCGAAATCGAATGGGCTTGATCATGTTCATCGTCGCCTTCCTTGGGCTCACCTTCCTTATCACGTCTGGCTGTATCCTTTACTTCAAGCAAATGGATGAGAGCGAAGACGAGAAGGCCTCGTACACCGTTCTAAGGAAGCTAGGCTTCACCCCAAATGATCTATTACAAGGCATTAAACGCAAACAGCTATTTAATTTCGGTATCCCTCTCATTATCGGGCTTATCCACAGCTATTTCGCGATTCAATCCGGTTGGTTCTTCTTTGGAACGGAGCTCTGGACACCCATGTTGATTGTCATGATCCTGTATACCATTCTTTACTCGGTTTTTGGTATACTATCCGTACAGCATTATAAAAAGGTGATTGAGAGGGCTCTTTGACAAAGAATGAACAACATACGACGACGACAAACCATTTTACTCATTCTTAGCCTTGTTTCTATTGGGTGTTTCGTGACCATTGCATCCTTGTTACAAGGGCAGCAGATAGCACGATTTGACAGCAGCGTGATTGCATTCGTCCAAGGGATGGAACGCCCCTGGCTGACTTCACTAATGGAGCTAGTAAGCTTCATAGGTTCAACACGCGTTGTCATCGCCATTACGCTTATTTGTTTGTTTCTTTTTTACAAATTCCTGAAGCATCGCATGGAATTAATTCTATTTGTTACCCTAATCGCGGGAACCGCAGTTTTGAATCGACAGCTCAAATTACTGTTTCAACGCGATCGCCCTATCCTTCATAGGCTTGCCGAAGAGGCAGGCTTCAGCTTCCCCAGCGGACATTCAATGATAGCTTTTGCGATGTACGCATCGCTTTCTTTTCTGCTATGGAGGCACGTGCCTACCAGAAAAGGTCGGACCATCGTCCTTGTATGTAGTATCCTTATGATCCTTCTAATCGGCATTAGCCGGATTTACCTCGGTGTCCACTACCCTAGTGATGTTGTTGCTGCCTACTTCGCCAGCGGGTTCTGGTTCGCCTTGTGTGTCTGGATCTTTCAATGGTATATGGAAAAGCGATACAACCAAAAGAAACCTGCATCCGTCTAATGGATGCAGGTTTCTTCTATATAAGCTGTTTGTTAAGTGACCTTACTTACAATTTTCAAAACCGCATCTCGTGTCAATTTGCTTCCACCAGCAGAAAGCAGATTGAGCGTCGCATGCGCGAGCGCCAGTGGCACCTTGCAGAACTTCAGCGCTGGCCCCTGTTTCAAGTCTGCGATATAAGCGTCGGCCAGTTGTAGATTACGGCGTGTGTATTGCTGCATTTCCTTGAAGCCCCAGCCTTCCGGGAAGAAGCTAACGCCACGTTTTGCATCTTCAGCTTGGTTCCGAAGAATATTGACCGCTTGCAGCCCACGTCCGAAGGCAATGGCCTTATCACGATCAGATTGCGTGCCATCATTCCACTGCCACAGCTCAGATAACATTTCGCCAACCATACCCGCTACACTGTATGTATACCCATCCAAATCTTCTTCCGTACGGATGCTCCAGCCTTTTTGGACCCATTCCGACATTTGGAGTGACATTTTCGCAATGTATGTCTCAATAATCGGTAACGCAGTAGGCGGACACAAACGCAGCCATTCTGCAAGTCGCAGAGATACTTCCGGAAGTTGCGCTGTGTAAGGCGTTAATAATTTCTGGATCGCATTAATAATATCCGAAGACTGGAATGCCCCGTGCACACCAGCTAACAGCTCTATTTTTAAAGCGTCTGCCAGATCCTCATGATCTTCGATTTCATCAATAGCCCGCATGCACAGATAGGCAGATGCTACCGCTTCTTTCAGACCTGCATCCAAACCGCTAATCGGTATATAAAAGGTGCGGCTCGTTTGTTTTAACATGGTCATTGCATCTTTTACAGTATCGGTACTAATGGTAATTACCTCCAAGTATAAACTTACCTTTAACTTATATAATGTTACTTCATGATAACATACTTTATTATTGTTAATCCAAGCCCAACCACCAATTGTTTTATAATCTGAGCTTTATTACACAAAAGTGTCAAATTTTCAGAGAGGGGCCAGCATCATTTGCAATTTATTTCAGACAGAGCAAGGAATGAGACCCTTTTCTGGATATTATGTCCAAATTGTGAAAGAAATAAAATAATTGTTCCTCCCTTTCGCGAAAAAAAGCTGCCGATTCTCTTCATCGGCAACCTCTTTTTACCTGTTATCGCTCGTACGAGCATCTAAGATATAATCGATTCGATCCTCACAAGATGACGCGAAATCGGGTGCAGCTTCCTCTGCCATGCCACATACAGATAGCCAATACCCTTCAACCGGAAGTTGGGTATCCGTAATTTCATGGATTTGATCCTTGTCTATGCGGTATTTCATCATACTTTTTATAGCATAAGTCATACGAGCGCCATTCTCATGAACTCGCATGTAACGTATCGGATCGTCATTATTCGGTTTCATTATCGTCAAATCCATCTCATCCAATCGCTTAAAGAAGTAGCTCACTGGAATCGAACGATCATATTGCAACCATGGCCCCTCAATCTTTTGCTTTTTGACAATGGCTTTACTAGTTATAAGGTCATAATCTATATAGTAAAAAATAAAATCATGCTTTCCTGGACGACGCCATACGACTTCGTAAGATAACTTCTGAACTTCACCCTGCGCGTTATAAAACAACTGAAAATCTTCCAACTTGGCTTGTTCATCCATCCCCAGCGTGGTGGCAATCCCCTGCCAGTGATCAGAGTAATCATGTTCATTCAACTGTGCGACATTCACTTGGATCCTATGCTCTTTCTCAAAGACAAGGGATTCAACGATCACATACATGAAAAATGTGAATCCACCTAGGATAAGAATACCTAGCGCCGTTCGATATAGTCGATTCAACGGTGAGACTCCCCCTCACGCTTGGTTCTCTGCGGGCTACTCCATTCTGGCGCGGTACAAGCCATCCTTCCCTCGAAGGGGTTCCGCCACTTGTTCTCCATGGGGTGCCTGCCAGTCTACCCATTTATCTCGTAGATGATCATATTTCGCATACCGATTGTCATCTTGCTTTGTAAATAAATCCTTCCCACTAGCAAAGGTGACGCTGCCCTCTGGCGGGTTAGCTATTGCTTTCGCAGCTTTGCCGGGTTGCCATATTGCCCATCGGGAAGCTTGCAATTGCGACTCCCCTTTTTCATATTGCTGAAGGTAGACGCCTTGCTTCGTGACGAGCCGAGCAATCCCTTTGGCGGTAACCTTCGCCCCTGCTTGATGAATGAAGTTCGTGTAGGGAACGCCATCTTGCAGACGTGTCCAATAGGTACCCTCCGGCGTCGGAGTAATGGTCATATCCAGGTCGGAGTATTTGGCTACCAGTACGCTTGCCGTGTAGGCCTGTGTTCTTTGGGGCATAGGCTCCCCTGACACATACGTCAAACGTGCCAATTGACTCGTTTCGTGCCGGTTCTCATAGGCCAAAACATGAAGCAGCTTTCTCGTCGTATCATAAGCAGCGTAATTGACATTATCATTCTCATCAGGATTAGCTTTATGAAGAATACGTTTCTCATGTGTCTCTACGTCATAGGCATACACGCCATGATAGGACGCATACATCAGCGTTTTCTCATCTATCCATTGAATGGGCTGCTGATCCGGCTCTATCGTAGCGTAGAACACATTCTCGATGACCACGGGTTCCTTCCCCTTTTGCTCCAAAATAAAAGCATAGCTGGTTCCGTCCCCATCCCCCATAGACCCGCCAAGGGTAACAATTCCGACATAGCTTTGTTTATCGTCAGAGATAACCAATTGATCGTACAAGGAATCCCTCGGGCCTCCACCAGCCAAATCGTCTGAATCGACATACCGCCAAACCTGCCTCGGCATTTGTTGAACCCACAGCCCCTGGAGACCGTCTCCCAGGCGATTGCCGCTTACATCCACCAAGTTATCCATTCGCAAATACTGCTCTTTCATTCCATGCTCTCCGGCGCCCATATTGGCAAGTTCGACCACGAGATGTTTAGCATCTACCCAACTGGCTGCTACAGGCACACCTTCTATCGTCGTTGGCAGGTCATTTCGCATCTCTTTCGTGAAGACTAATTCTACCGAGCTTTCCCCCTCGGGGATACGCAATCGCGGTCCATATTCCTGTGCCATGACCAAAAGATGAGGAACATCGCGACCTGCGTCCGGTTTGAATGTAAAGCTCACAGGTTTGATGGAAGTTGCAGCAGTAATAGACGTAGTCGATATCGGTACCGCAGCTTCTGCGGAACTTAATGGTGATATATCGGCAGAGCTCTGGGCGCTCTCCTCACACGCATTTAACAACAGCATGACAGATATAAGCAATCCACTAGTTAGTAGTCTGATCATCACATGTACCAGCCCTATTCAAATTTTATAATATTTCCCATATGAATTAGACGCACATCACTTATGGAAAGTTGCCATTCAAATCGGTGCTGCGGGATGGTTAGATATAGACCTTAAGGTAAACAATGTACAGGAGTGAAAAATCTAAGGGAGTTGAAGCCATGTTTAAACGAATGGATGAAATTTCGATTGAGATTCCTGACATTGAGAAGCCTGACCCGAATGCCGCGGCCGCTGTACAGGAATTGTTAGGTGGCAAATTCGGTGAAATGTCCACTTTGAACAATTATCTGTATCAATCCTTTAATTTTCGTTCAAAGGAAAAGCTCAGGCCCTTTTACGATTTGATTATGAGTATTACGGCCGAAGAACTGGGCCATGTAGAGTTGGTATCACACGCGATTAATAAATGCTTAAGGGGCTCGACGAGCTATAAAGAGCCTGAGCAGACACCACTAGATGTGGTCAAAGATGCTCGTCTTTCGTATCACTTTTTGGCAGGAGCGCAAGGGGCGATGCCGGTAGACTCCATGGGCCATCCATGGACAGGTGCAAATGTTTTTAACAGCGGTAACTTAGTAGAGGATCTGCTTCATAACTTCTTCTTAGAATGCGGCGCTCGTACCCATAAAATGAAAGTATATGAAATGACCGACCATCCTGCTGCCCGTGCTGTAATTGGTTACCTTCTCGTTCGTGGTGGCGTTCATGTTGTCGCATATGCCAAGGCATTGGAAGTGGCAACTGGTGTAAATGTCACTAAATTAGTTCCTATCCCTTCCTTAAACAACAAGCCATTTAATGAAGCAAGGAAGTATGAAGATAAGGGTGTGCATACCAAGCTCTACACGTGGAGTGACAATGACTTCACCACGATCGGCCAGATTTGGAAAGGTACTCATCCCGAAGATGGCTCTGCCTTGGAAGTCATCCCAGGTACGCCGCAAGGATACCCCATCGCTGAAGCTCCGGCTGTCGATGAGGAATTTGCTCCTGGCATTTCGCCAGAGGACTTCCAACAAATCGCGGCGAGACTTAAAATGGCTGGAAATATTAGCGGATAACTCGCGTAAATGGAAAACACCGTCCTATGAGTAGATACTTCTACTTAAGGACGGCTTTATTTATTTGTGTGCACACTACGGGGATTGAAAAAGCCCACGAATTGCCTTCGCCAATTCTTCCGAGTATATATAATAATTCCCTGCAATCTCGTTAGGGAGAAACCGCAGCTTCTTGTCTTGCCCTTCGAACAAATCCACATAGAACGAATAACCTGTTCTGCCTTCTTGATTTGAATCCGGAGTAAGTTTCATGTGGCGAACTTTAGCTAGCCAGTCTTGCGCCAATTGTTTATCATTAACGACCTTAAGTGCTCCTGTCGAACCACTTCTTATTTCAATACGATCAACGTTCGACATATTCCCGGGGTAGAACTCTTCTAGTTGCTTAACCGTAAGCTCAGGTTTATCTGAAGCCTCGCCTTTCCCACACGCTATGCATATTAGAATGATGACGATGATAACTACAAAAAGAAACCCATATACTCTCACTGGCGGCTCCTCCCTATCCGTTCCATCCCGCGCGTTGCAGTACCCCTGTGACATACTCACTCTTACCTAGCGAATAAGCTCCGCGATCATCGCGGAATCGATGTGCAAGCTCATGCTTTAACTCTCCGTACGTAGTAGCTTCCTCCGGATGACTCCTCAAATAATCTCGAAAAAGAAGATGCCGCTTTAACTCCAAGTTATCCACAGGTACTACGTAAAGATGATGCCACATCATGCTCTGGGGAGGGATAAAAGCCTCACGACCCGTAACGCCCAAATCGCCTTCATGTACATACCCTAACGCAGCAAGCCTCTGGACAGCTATTCGCATATGCTCAGGTGCTTTAACCACCACGTCCACATCGATAATCGGTTTAGCCGCTAATCCAGGAACAGAAGTACTTCCGACATGTTCAATTCCAATCACAAGATCACTTACAGCGGGAAGTACGAAGTCTCTTATCTGTTCGAAAATCAAAACCCATTCCGGATCGTACGCGACGACTGCAATAGGGGAAGCCATGTGAAATACCTCCGCTCACTAAGTATTACTCCGTAATTGGCTTCAAATCACTGAATTTTAGCAGTACCTCTCTGCTCGTATCCAAATAAATAACCCTTATGTCCAATTCCTCGTCATTCATCTCAAAAGAAAGAATCATACATTTCCGACCACGATTCTTAGTCTTTCTGGGGTTGTCTGGAGCCACAACGTACGAGCCTCCGAGACTCAAACTGACCGTTTCACTCATAGTAATCTGTTACCCTCTCATGTTGTTATTAGGATCACCCTTCAATTATACATGGATTACGCTCATCCCACATCTCCATCATTCAAAAGGACTCTCCAACAAAATAACCTCATTCATCCTCGGATTTAACTGCACTCTCCCGCCGAGAGGCAGAATCAATTTCGGATCTGTATGTCCAAAGTCAAAATCAACAACAATCGGCACATGACCAGCCCCAAACTCTTTACCGATAATATTCAAAAGGATTTCTCTAAGCTCTACATTCTCAGCGGCACTATAATCCTTCGCCCTACCCAATATGACGCCCTTAACGCGTGAAAAGATACCCTGCATCCCATAATTTCGGAGCATATATCCCACTTGCATGGGAGATGGTTTCTCTTCTGATGTTTCAAAAATCAAAATCTTATCCTGCCAGAAATCATCCTTCGGCCAATATGCCGTCGATTTCATAAATTCTAGAACCTCGATGCAGCCTCCCCACAAATACCCTTGCTCCATCGCTTCGCCCTGGATAAACGTCCACCCATTCTGGTTCTCTGAAAATGGCAGACACTCGCCCAACGTCTCTAGTTGGCTCCAATCTTTATAACCATTCGTCCACGCTTGATAAGGCTTAAAATGATAAGGAAAC
Source organism: Paenibacillus qinlingensis (assembly GCF_031455095.1). Classification (GTDB taxonomy): domain Bacteria; phylum Bacillota; class Bacilli; order Paenibacillales; family NBRC-103111; genus Paenibacillus_E; species Paenibacillus_E qinlingensis_A. The sequence continues at coordinate 4,269 of NZ_JAVDSB010000035.1, read as the reverse complement.
TGCTCTTCAACTAATATCGCATTGAGATGCCCCGTAAATGCTTCAGGTAGGTTTCTTAGTTGCGCAAATCCAGCCATAACCGATGGCCCATAGAACGTAACCATCCCTAAATTATTTAAGTACGTTAAGAATGTCGTCGCATCCGAAAACCCCATTATAAACTTAGGATTTTTCAGAATCACTTCCGTATTTAAAAAAGGTAAAATCCTCACCGACTCATAGCCGCCAATGGAAGTCACGATTCCGTCTATTTCTTCATTTTCAAAACAATCATTAATATCCTGGGCACGCAACTGCGGATTCCTGTACGACTCATCTGGTGACATTCTAGCCGATGGCATTTCAACAACTTCCCAGCCGAAGACCTCTTGAAGCTGCTTCAGACCAAGCTCGTAAATATCCGGGAACAAATAAGGCAATCCACTGGACGGTGAAATAATAGCTATTCTGGAGCCTGACCTTAATCGTTTAGGTTTAATCATATTAAGCCTCCTAACAATAACTGCCACACATTTTCGAAGTCCTCCGTCATATTCCCCATTCCCCATTCCGCGGCATGCGATGGATGATGGAAACGTGAGGTAGCCAAGAAAACAGCTCTAGCAATCGATTCTGAGTCGCCTTGCTTCAATTCTTTGCTCGCCATCCCCTGCTCAATGATTTGTGCTAGCTGCTTTATTAGGCGATACACATGAGTGCTTATCATTTCGACTTCAATTACCGTAACATTGGCATACATCGCGAACATTTCGATATCTTCGGCTGCGAATTTCTGCTTGGCTTGAATCAACGTCTCTAACCACAAACGCAACCGATCCACCGAGCTGCCGCCAATCTCACCTGCAATTGCGTCCAAAGGAACTACGATGCTCGTGTGCAACCAACGGGATGTCACGGCTTCCCTCAGCGCCGCTTTACTTTCAAAATGCCGATACAACGTCCCATGACTCACTTGCAGCACCTTGGCCACATCGACAACGGATGTTTTGTCCGGTCCGTAACGCCGAAGCACTTGCTCAGCTGCATCCAAAATCTCATCTTTCGATAACGGCAAATCATTCTTCATCATTTTACACAAAACCGCCATTCACTCGAAGTGTTTGGCCGGTAACCCACTGCGATTCCTCGCTGGCTAAAAAAAGTACAACCCGAGAAATATCCTCCGCTTCTCCCAAACGACCGAACGAATTCATATTGGCTGTGGCTTTAATTTGTTCCTCCGATTTCCCCACTGTAAACAGTTCGGTATTCACCGGTCCCGGTGCTACCGCATTAATCGTAATGCCTTTGGGTCCTAATTCCTTGGCCAACTGACGTGTGAACTGCTCAACAGCACCTTTTGTCCCCGCATAGGAGCTGTACCCAGGGAACATTTGCCCATTAACCGAAGTTGAGAAATTGATGATCCGACCATTCTCTTTCATATGCAGTGCTGCTTGCTGAATCGCAAAGAACGTGCCTTTCACATTAATATTAAACTGCTTATCGAAATCCTCTTCCGTAATGGCAAGTATCGGTTTCGTAATCATGATTCCTGCGTTATTGACCAAAATATCAACCCGCCCATACGCCTCCAGCGTCTTCTGGAACAGAAGCTCTACCTGCGCAACTTGGCTAATATCTGCCCCTATCGCAATAGCTTCCCCGCCTTGTTGTTTAATGCCGTTAACGACTTCCTCCGCCTTAGCTGGACTGCTTGCGTAGTTCACGACAACTTTCGCACCCTGTAGGGCCAGTTCCTCCGCGATCTTCTGACCGATGCCTCTGGAGGCACCTGTTACTAGTGCTACTTTACCTACTAATTTACGTTCCATTTCCTACTCCACCTTTCGAATGGGTTGAATTTCTGCTGTTCTGATCTGATCGCCGCCTTACTATATAACTTTATTATAAATATCAAAATGACAAATATCAAATGACATTTTTTGATTTTTGTCATTCGCAAATAAAATCATACCCTATACCGCCCCCTTAAGACCCGAGGCTACCACAAAATCACTCTGATCATTTCGTCTGCAACTAAACTGAACTATGTTTCGTCAGTCATATCATACATGGAAGTATTCGATAAGGTGATCTCAACAGATGCAACTAAAACGCTGTGCCTTACTTGGTATCCTAAGCTCTACACTGCTCTTAACAGGGTGCTCTTTTGAGCCAGATCTTGTACCAGAAAATCTAACGAAGCCGGTGGTAACTTCACCATCTGAAAAAATCCTCACAACTATGCAAGGCTCCGCAAAGGTAGATAACGGAGACAAGGAGACGAAAGTGACCTATATCTTCACAAATCATACGAAAGAAAAACAAAGGTGTCGGCAGCATTTAGCAAGAGCTAATCCACCTACACCTTCATGTTCAACCTAATCCCCTGATCGCTCCGCCACTAGTGTTTCTCCATGCTTTAATAAGCGGAGTTTGCCTTGGCCAAGTTCAAGCTCCCTCCGCTGCCATTCCGCTAACAACCGATCTAGCGCTTCCTTCGGCGTATCATCGGCGAGTCGGAATGCCCCATAATGCATCGGAATGAACTCGTTCCCTCCGATATCTATAAATGCCTGTATCGCTTCCTCAGGGGAAACGTGCTGCATCCCCATAAACCACTCCGGCTCGTAGGCTCCAATTGGCATTAGCGCATAGTGAATGCCGGGAAATCTAGCCCCGATCTCTCGGAATCCCTCGAAATACCCGCTATCGCCAGCGAAGTAAATCGTAGGGGTATCCCGTTCTCCTACTGGCATAGCCTCTGCGGTTCGCTTCAATACCCATCCACCCCATAGCGAGGTATTCGTATCGGTTAGCGTACGTCTTGTCCAATGCTGCGCAGGAACGAAGTGGAACTCTAATTGGCCGATCGTGTGGCTGCCCCACCATGGCAATTCATGAACCGTGCTGAATCCCAATTTCCGCACCTTGGAGGCAAGCCCTTCGGGAACAAGCACGAGAGGCGTGCCTCTTAGCTTCTTCAACGAGCCCACATGCAAGTGATCATAATGCGCATGGGATAGCAAAATAACATCAATAGGCGGCAACTCCTCTATCGCTAACCCCGGCGCCTCTAGTCTCTGCGTAAAGCCCATTCGAGTAGCCCAGACAGGATCTGTCACGATTGTCATACCACCCATTTGCAGCAAAAAAGTGGCATGTCCGATCCAGGTAATCGTCACTTCACTCTGATTATTCTTTAGCAGCTCTTGCTGCTTATGTTCCGATTGACCAATTCGGAAGCTCAAATCTTTGATTTTACCCTTCCGCTCCTTCTGCCAGCGACGTACTTCTTTCCAGGTTTTCGTTTTCGCATTTGGATCTAAATTACGATATCGCTGCCGAGCCATACGTTCATCCCCATTCACTGATCTTCCTCTAATAATCTTTAGTATAGCAAATGAGATCCAGGTATTAAAATGAAAAAGACCACCCTAGGGTGGTCTTTTTCGTGTAAGCGGGCGGCGGGAATCGAACCCGCGCGATCAGCTTGGAAGGCTGAAGTTCTACCATTAAACTACGCCCGCGTAGTGTGTTGAAGTGAAGATGGCGCGCCCTGAGAGATTCGAACTCCCGACCTTTTGATTCGTAGTCAAATACTCTATCCAGCTGAGCTAAGGGCGCATCTAAGTTTTATAAAAATGCCGAAGACCAGACTTGAACTGGTACGGTAGTCACCTACCGCAGGATTTTAAGTCCTGTGCGTCTGCCGATTCCGCCACTCCGGCTTATATATAAAGGCGCTACCCAGATTCGAACTGGGGGTAAAGCTTTTGCAGAGCTCTGCCTTACCACTTGGCTATAGCGCCGAAATCTCTTCTCTACCATAATAAATGGTGGAGGCTGACGGGATCGAACCGCCGACCCTCTGCTTGTAAGGCAGATGCTCTCCCAGCTGAGCTAAGCCTCCATGGGAAGTAATAATGGTGACCCGTAGGGGACTCGAACCCCTGTTACCTCCGTGAAAGGGAGGTGTCTTAACCACTTGACCAACGGGCCTTGAAAATGGCTCCCCGAACAGGACTCGAACCTGTGACAACTCGATTAACAGTCGAGTGCTCTACCAACTGAGCTATCAGGGAACAATGGTGGAGCCAAGCGGGATCGAACCGCTGACCTCCTGCTTGCAAGGCAGGCGCTCTCCCAGCTGAGCTATGGCCCCAGACAAAAAAAATACCCACAAGTGGGTCTGCTTGGCAACGTTCTACTCTCCCAGAACCCTGCGGTTCAAGTACCATCGACGCTGGAAGGCTTAACGGTCGTGTTCGAGATGGGAACGCGTGG
>NZ_JAVDSB010000034.1:0-20965 GCF_031455095.1 Paenibacillus qinlingensis | reverse complement strand
ACGCGTTCCCATCTCGAACACGACCGTTAAGCCTTCCAGCGTCGATGGTACTTGAACCGCAGGGTTCTGGGAGAGTAGAACGTTGCCAAGCAGTTACCCTTTGGGGTATTTTTTTTGCCAGACCTCTGGCATTACGTAAGGCCCGTTGGTCAAGTGGTTAAGACACCTCCCTTTCACGGAGGTAACAGGGGTTCGAGTCCCCTACGGGTCACCATATATGAACGATTAGCTCAGCTGGGAGAGCACTACCTTGACAGGGTAGGGGTCGGCGGTTCGATCCCGTCATCGTTCACCATAATAAATTTGCATGGAGCTGTGGTGTAGTGGCCTAACATGCCTGCCTGTCACGCAGGAGACCGCGGGTTCGAATCCCGTCAGCTCCGCCATTTTTCTTCAAAAGAAGTACAATCCTTACCTGGCTTTGTAGCTCAGTCGGTAGAGCAGAGGACTGAAAATCCTCGTGTCGGCGGTTCGATTCCGTCCAAAGCCACCATTTTTCAACTAAATAAGCCGTTGTAGCTCAACTGGTAGAGCAACTGACTTGTAATCAGTAGGTTGGGGGTTCAAGTCCTCTCGACGGCACCATATGTATTATGGTAGAATAAGAAGTACTTATGTGGCGGTCGTGGCGAAGGGGTTAACGCACCGGTTTGTGGATCCGGCATTCGCGGGTTCAAGTCCCGTCGTCCGCCCATTATTTCTCAGTGAAGTCAGCCGTAAGGCTAGCAACTTCATCACTTGCCTGATTGACAACATGCGCGTATGGCGGAATTGGCAGACGCACTAGACTTAGGATCTAGCGGGTGACCGTGGGGGTTCAAGTCCCTCTACGCGCATTATATGCCGGCATGGCGGAATGGCAGACGCGCTCGACTCAAAATCGAGTGGGAAACCGTGGAGGTTCGAGTCCTCTTGCCGGTATCACAAGCTTAAAACAAGAAAAGCCTTACTTAGTAAGGCTTTTTTTGTTGTTCTAGCGATCAGTTTTTAAAGCCAGCTGTTGAATGACCTGATCGACCTTCGCGATATGCTGCGACATGCGGTCCGCGGCAAGCTGCTCATTCTGCATGGCAATTGCTTCTACGATGTCGCGATGCTCTTGCAGAAGCTGCTCAGCGGAAGCGCGTTCGGCAAAGAACCAAAGACGGCGTGAGGCCCTCATGCTTTGTTGCAGCCGCTCCGTCAACGATTCCATCATCCCAATAAAGAGGGCATTCTGCGATGCTTTGGCGATGGCCATATGAAAGCGAATATCCGCTTGTTCGCTTAATTCTTCATTTTCGAGTGAAGCCTCCATCTCAAGAAGGATCTCTCTGAGCACGGACAAATGATGATCCGTACGTCGACTTGCTGCTAACGTGGCACACCCAGCTTCAATAAATCTACGCACTTCCTGCACTTCCTGAAGCGATTCGCTGTGGTCAAACAGGCCATTATTCGTCTCTGTTGGTAACTGGGCAACTACATAAGTCCCTCCACCGTGTCGAATATCAACCCACCCCATGGCTTTAAGTCCGCTAAGAGCTTCCCGAATGGTAGACCGCCCAACTTGAAAGCTTGCTGCAAGATCTACAACCGTGGGTAGCTTGGAACCAGGCGCATAAGTGCCACCTTCAATTTGGGCTTTAATATGCTGAAGCACGATTTCCGAACCCTTTTGAGGACGGATTTGCTGAAAAACCATCGGTATCCCCCTGAAATTCTTAGATAAAGTTCTATACATCTATTACATCATAAGCTAAAATAGAATAAAAGTCATCTGATCACATGATCACTTATAACCGTTTAAAAAATGATGAATTGAGCTAAAGAAAGTTAACGTGTTTAAGGGAGGATTCTAAATGTTGGGCAATTCAATTAGACAACAATTAATGGGTATCGTGGGGGAAGCCTTTTACAAAGATGATATGGAATCACTAGTAACCCATTCCTATGACGGGACGCCAATGCTCCAGTCATTGCCTGACGGCGTGATTTATCCAAAGGATACTGCGCAGGTTTCTGCGATTATGAAAGTGCTGAATGAGCAGCGGATTCCATTGGTCAGCAGAGGATCAGGTACGAATTTGTGCGGAGGTACGGTACCTGTGCAAGGCGGAATTGTCATGGTCATGCATCGCATGAATGCGATCTTAGATATCGATCTGCAGAATCTGACAGCCACCGTGCAACCGGGGATCATTACGAAGCAATTCATCGAGCATATTGAGGGATTGGGTTTATTTTATCCACCAGATCCGAGTTCGATGGCGATTTCCACCATTGGCGGCAATATCGCAGAGTGCTCAGGTGGTCTTCGTGGTTTGAAATATGGCACAACCAAAGACTATGTCATCGGGCTGGAATGCGTCCTTGCTTCAGGGGAAATCATGCGCACCGGCGGTAAGTTGATGAAGGATGTAGCTGGTTACGATTTGACGAAGCTGCTTGTCGGCTCCGAGGGCACGCTTGCGGTTATTACGGAAGCCACTTTGAAGCTCATTCCGCCACCGAAGGCGAAGAAAACGATGCTGGCGATGTACAAAGACTTAAACGCCGCAGCGCGCACCGTTTCCAAAATCATTGAAAATCGCATCATTCCAGCCACGCTGGAATTCATGGATAACCCAACGATACGTGTGGTAGATGATTTTGCTAAGTTGGGACTGCCGCTGGATATGGCTGCAATTTTGCTTATTGAACAAGATGGTGAGCCTGAAATGGTTGAACGGGATATCACTCTCATTTCAGAGATTTGCAGAGAAGAGCAAGCGGACGAAGTCAGTATTGCGAGCACACAAGAGGAAGCGCTAAAGCTATTAACAGCAAGACGCAGTGCGTTTACCGCTCTTGCTCGCTTACGTCCAACGACAATATTAGAGGATGCTACAGTACCTCGCTCCAAGATCGCGGAAATGGTATTGGAGATCAACCGGATTGCTACGAAGCATAATGTTCAAATATGTACCTTCGGACATGCGGGTGACGGTAACCTGCACCCAACTGCCACGACAGACGCAAGAGATCATGACGAGGTTCATCGTGTGGAAGCGGCATTTGAAGAGATTTTCGAGGCTGCGATACAGTTAGGTGGTACGATTACTGGTGAACACGGGGTTGGATTAGTGAAAGCGCCATTCCTGGAATGGAAAGTAGGAAGCAGCGGGATTGCGATGATGAAGGGGATTAAGGATGCGTTCGATCCGAACCATATTTTGAATCCAGGCAAAATGTTTGCAAAAGAATCCAGACGCAGGGTGGTGATTGATCGTGTCTAGCAGCCAAGGAGCAACACTTCAGCAAACGTTAATGCAGAAACTGGACTATGACCAATTGACCAATTGCATGCGTTGTGGGTTCTGTCTACCAGCTTGTCCGACGTTTAAAGAAACCGGGATTGAAGCCGAATCACCACGAGGCCGTATCTCTCTGATGAAAGCAGCCGTAGACGGCGTAATGGAGCCAGGGATCCGTTTCGAAGATCAAATGAACCATTGTTTGGGCTGCCGTGCGTGTGAGCCTGCCTGCCCAGCAGATGTGAAATATGGTCAATTAATCGAACAGGCGCGCGATGCCATTGAAGTGCACACGACCCAGCATAGATGGTGGATACGTGGTGTGCGCAAAATCGTCTTCCAAGAGCTATTTCCATCCCAACGGAGGATGCAGCTGCTCGGGACAGGGCTTCATTTTTATAAAATGTCAGGTGTCCAAAAGCTAGTAAGAAAAACGGGTGTAGTCGGTCTTTTCTCTAAGCATATGGCTACTATGGAGAAAATACTGCCAGACGCTTCAGGCAAAGGTATTGTTGAGCGGCTTGGTACGTTTATCCCGGCAAAAGGTAAGAAGCTTGGTACAGTGGGGATGTTCCGCGGATGCTTGATGGATGTGTTATTCACTGAAACGAATATTAGTACAGTGAAACTTTTGACCGAAGCTGGCTTCGATGTTGTCATTCCTGAGTCACAGAACTGCTGCGGAGCTCTTCATGCACATAGTGGGGAAAGTGATCAAGCGAAGCAACTGGCCAAAAAGAATATCCGTGCTTTCCAAGAGGCAGGGGTCGATTACGTTGTCTCAAATGCTGGAGGCTGTGGAGCGATTCTTGTTGAGTACGATCATCTGCTTCATGACGAGGAAGAGTGGAAGGAAGATGCCATTTGGTTTGCGAAGCGCGTTAAGGACATTAGCTCGATTCTAGTGGAGAAAGGTCGCCCTCTTCGTTTTGCTGACCAGGCTAACCAAGCCCCGACGCGGGTTACGTACCAAGAATCTTGCCATCTACGCAACGTGATGAAGGGCAGTCAGCCAACTAAGCAATTGCTGCAAAGAATCAGTAACACCGCTTACGTTGAAATGAAGGATTCTGGTTCATGCTGTGGCTCAGCGGGCATTTATAACATGACGCAGCCTGTCATGGCGAATCAAATCCTGGAACACAAGATGGAAAATGTAAATGCGACGACAGCGTCCTATGTGGTTACAAGTAATCCAGGCTGCTTACTTCAAATGAAGCTGGGTATTGATAAGCATGGGCAAACAGGCAAGATGGAAGCTGTTCATATCGCAGACTTTTTATACGACCGATTGGTGAAGCAAGAGGCATAACTTCCTCTTTTAGAAAGAACGCAATGATTTTCGAGAAGCCGCAGGCGTCATGCCAAGTACTCTTTTGAACATCGCGTGAAAATGGGGTAAGCTTTCGAATCCGCACCATTCAGCAATTGTACTAACATTGGCATCACTTTCGTGAAGAAGCTGCTTTGCACGGATAATGCGTTTGGTCAAGAGATAGGTAGTTATATTCATACCGATCAATTGTTTAAAAACTCTGCTGAAATGAGCTGGCGTGACGGAAGCTTGCTTAGATAGCGTTTGGAGTCCGATGTCTTCACAGAAATGCTGATCAATATAAAGTAAGATCTCCCTCATCCATAAGGGGCCAACTAGCGCATCGGCAGTCAGAGATCGGGCATCAGCTTGGACATCACGTTGAATGAACAGCAGTAATTGAAGCAATTGCAGGAGAATGGCTTGGCGGTGACCTGGGCCAGCGTGTTGAAACTCTTGGTGTATGGACTCTAGGAGATGATCCACGTGCTGACTCTGTGATAACCGCGTTTCCAATTTGTAATTCCGCGATGTCGCGGCTTGCTCAAAGCTATGCAAATAGGAGAAATCATCGCCCAACTGAGGTTCTTGAATAATGTTAGGTGAGAAATAAATCGCAGTGGACGTCACCGGTGCTTCTTTGTCAGGGGTTGTTCGATGAATGGTGTTGCCAGGAATGAGGAACAAGTCACCTTGCTTCATATCGTAAAAGGTGTGATCAATAAAGAACGTACCGCTCCCGCGATACACATACACAATTTCATACCACTCGTGGAAATGATCAGGAAGCTCGCTTTGCGAGCTTTTTGTGTTTTTATAGGCAAAAGACAGAGAGAAGGCGTCCTTCATATCGAAGATTTTACGAATAGGATCCATGTGAGCAACTCCTTTTGTATCAAAGGTAGTTCAATGATATCAAAAAACCGTATAGTTATGCTAGATATCCATATTTCATATGGTAATGATAATGATACAATAGAAGAAAGCGATACCATTTTAGGTGAAAGAAGAGGAGAATTGCCATGCGTATCGATGCACATCAACACTATTGGAAGATCGATCGAGGGGACTATGGGTGGATATCGCCAGCGTTGCCTGTTTTGAATCGTGATTACTTACCGGATGATCTGCTGCCACATCTGCAACAATTCAGCATAGATAAGACCATTGTGGTTCAAGCAGCGCCTACCTTAGAAGAAACGGCGTTTTTACTTACCTTAAGTGAAAGATCAGATTCAATCGCCGGGGTGGTCGGTTGGCTTGATTTGGACGATCCCGACTATCTTCTTCATTATAAAAGAAACAGTCATCATCCTAAGTATGTTGGTTTTAGGGTTATGATTCAAGAATTTCCGGATGCCAGGGTTATCCTTCAGCCGCATTTTGTAGAGGCCTTGCGTTATTTTGCTCAGGAAGGAGTCCCTATCGATTTACTTGTCGTGGCTCATCAATTAGAGCCTGTCATTGAACTGCTAGATCTCGTGCCTGGTTTACATGCGGTGATTGATCATATTGCCAAGCCAGGGATTGCCAGTGGTAGCATGGAACCATGGAAAAGCCAAATGTCGGCGATTGCGAAGCATCCCAACATCTATTGCAAGGTTTCAGGCATGGTGACCGAAGCTAGCCATACAGATTGGAAGGCAGAAGATTTTACTGCGTATATTCAGCACATCTTGGACATTTTCGGAACGGAACGTGTGATGTTCGGAAGTGACTGGCCCGTTTGTCTCCTCGCGGCAGACTATGAAGACGTTGTTGGCGTGGTGACGCAATCCTTGCCAGATAGCTGGTCAGAAGAAGATAAGGCACGATTATTTGGGCTGAACGCAAAGGCGTTCTACCAAATTTGAAATATCGCACATGCGGGAGGTTGACAACAATAAAAGCGATTATCTGTGAACAAATTGGGCAGTTGAAGTATGTCGAGGTAGATGAACCAGTCATTGGTCGTGGTGAAACACTTGTTCGCATGAAGCGAATAGGCATATGCGGGACAGATTTGCATGCGTATAGAGGAAATCAGCCCTTTTTCAGCTATCCGCGTATTCTGGGCCATGAATTGGCCGGATATGTGGAGGAGATCGGTGAGGATGTTACGGAAGTAGCCGTTGGTGATCTCGTTAGTGTCATTCCTTACCTGCATTGTGGGCGATGTGTAGCCTGTCGAAACGGCAAGACAAACTGCTGTACAGACATGAAAGTACTCGGGGTTCATATCGATGGCGGGATGGTAGAGCGTGTATCACTCCCTGTAAGTCATTTGATAAAAGCAGACGGTCTCACGCTTGATCAAGCGGCGATGCTAGAGCCACTTAGTATCGGTGCTCATGCCGTGCGAAGATCAGAGCTTCGTGCGGGGGAAACCGCGCTTGTAATCGGAGCAGGTCCCATCGGTCTTGGGGTTATGGTATTGGCGAAGCAACTTGGCGCTAACGTGATTGCCATGGATATTAATGAGGAGCGACTAGCGTTTTGCCGGGAATGGGCAGGCGTTCATCATACGGTGAATGCGCTAGAGCTTCCGAAGGAGAAGCTAGCTGAGATCACGAATGGTGAATTTCCAACCGTCGTCTTCGACGCAACAGGGAATGCTAGATCCATGACGGATGCATTCGGTCTGGTCGCTCATGGGGGTAAGCTTGTGTACGTCGGACTAGTGAAGGCCGATATTGCCTTTCATGATCCCGATTTTCATAAGAAGGAACTCACGTTAATGGGCAGCCGGAATGCGACCATGGTGGATTTTCATACGGTACGCAGCGCTTTGCTGTCAGGCAGTATCGACATCGAGCGTTATATCACGCATAGGTCCTCCTTCGCGGGCATGGTAGATCAATTTGAGACGTGGCTCAAACCGGAATCGAAGGTCATTAAGGCAATGGTCTGTATGTAAACATATTGCTACAGCACCTTATAAGGTGATAGAATCGATAAGATGAGAGATGACTCGCCCGTAGGGGCGGGTCTTTTTAAAAGGAGCGAATGACGATGATTATTAGCGATGTGAAGCATTTTGAGCAAGAGCGGCATTTATGGCCTGCAGCCATAACGCGAGGTATTGACTACATTTTAAATCGGAAATTAGGAGAGCTAGAGGTAGGTCGATACGATTTGGAAGGCGATAATGGCCATCTAATGTATGCCAACGTGCAAGAAGTTGTGACACGTCCTAAGGAAGAGCAGTCACCGGAGTCTCATCTTGTTTATACGGATATTCAGTTTTTGGTGAGCGGAGAGGAACGTCTCTGTTTCTATAAGCTGCATGAGGGAGCTCAAATCACAGATAGCAAATTTGAGACACATGATTTCACTCTCTACGCATCGAATTCTAATGAGAATGAAACGGATGTTTTGCTCAAACCAGGTATGTTTGCGGTGTGCTTCCCGTCCGATATTCATCGGCCCAATTGCCTCATTACGGAACCAACGACGAATAAGAAAATTGTGGTTAAAGTACATAAAGATCTGCTGCATTTATAACAAAAAAGTCTGCTCAGCCAACTTCTTGGCTAGCAGACTTTTTGTTTAGGCCTTGCTTGTCATCATTTTAGCTTGTCTCCACTTCCCAAAGCGGTAATAAAGCAAGTTCAAGGTAGCGGCGACACTGAAGCTAACCGGAAAGCTCCACCAAATCACATCGAAACCATACTTGTGAGAAAGCACTGTGGCAAGCGGGATGCGAACGAGCAGCAAGGCAATGAAGGCAACGATGAGAGGGAATACCACGGATCCCGCTGAACGGACTACGCCAGCAACGACATTGAACACGCCGAAAATAATGAATGACCATAGTGTAATATTGTTAATATGAACGCCAATATCAATCGCTTTCCCTTCTGGCGGCAGGAAGAACGAGACGACTTCACGATTGAACAGGTGTAGCACTGCTACAATCAATCCTGTCATCAAGATATTAACCCCGACACCTGTCCAAGTGATGCGGTTGACGCGATCCCACTTCCCAGCGCCAATGTTTTGCGCGGCCATTGAGGTCACAGCTCCACCGATGGCCATAGCGGGCATTTGGACATAGCTCGATATTTGCATCGCCACACCAAAAGCAGCTGTGGATTCGGAACCATAAGCATTCACGAGGTGTACGAGCATCAGGTTGCTTAAGGAAACCACAACCATATTTAAGCCCATTGGCAGCCCTTTTTGGATCAATGTCCGAATAATCGTCCAATTGATTCGAAGCAAGGGGATGTCCTCTTTGGTGATACGAAGAAAGTACTTCTTCTTATACAAGTAAGCAATGAGAAGCACGAAGCTGATCAATTGTGCGATAAAGGTGGCTACGGCAGAACCAGCAATACCCATTTTCGGGAATGGCCCCATTCCTTGAATGAGCAAAGGGTTAAGTGCGACGTCGAGGACGGCGGATAAAAGCAAGAAATAAAACGGCGTTTTGGCATCTCCTGAGCCGCGTAAAATGGCCATTATCAAATTATAGCCAAACATAAAAGGAACACCTGCGAACATAATTCGCGTATACGTCACGGCAAACTCCTTGACGTCATGCGGAGTGTTCATCCAATCTAGGATTGTGGAAGAGAATATCCATCCCAATAAAGCGACGATGATGGATAACACGAGAAAAAAGACGGTACTAGTTCCGACTACTTTTTTGGCCTCTTGCACATTCTTAGCACCGAGATTTTGGCCGATTAGTATGACAGCAGCCATAGCGATGCCAAAAATGGAGCTGATCAAGAAGAACATGATAATGTTCGCATTGGATGTAGCGGCAAGGGCAACTTCACCTAAATATTTACCGATCCAAATCGTGTTGATGGACCCGTTTAGGGATTGTAGAACATTTCCTAATAGGATCGGCAATGAAAACAAAATCAATGTCTTCGTAATGGGGCCCTCGGTCAATGAGGGACGAGCTTTTTGAGATGGTGCTTGCTCTGGCATGATGTCCTCCACAATTCATTTGTTGGGTGGCATAGTTTTCTCACTACTATAACAGTTTCATGCCTCTTATTGAAATTTTATGTAGGAAGGGATCTAACGTCGGTTCCAACGATCAAATAAGAAGGGGCCAAAAGGTATGAACGCGGCAATGAAGGCTGCAAGTACCCGCACAAAGGACCAACGATGCACAAGTGTGACCCATGCAATGGATAGCAGATAAAGTGAAAATAAGAATCCATGAGCAACCCCTACGATAAATACAGCTTGTGGCAGATCGAATGCGTATTTGAGTGGCATGGCAATGCCTAGTAGAAGGAGAAAAGAAGACCCTTCCCCCCAGCCGACATAGCGCATAAATGGCAAAGAATGTTGACGTTGTAACACAGTAAGCAACTCCTTTTATGTATGAAAGTATTTTTATCCTATGATAGAAATATGAATCCAGTATGAACAACAGGTGTCAATTGGACACAATCTAGTTTTTTTAGTACGATAGGCAATAGAATCAATTCATACATTCATAGACTCTTTGGAGCGTAATAGATAAGTAGGGGGAAAGCAGATGCTTCGTCTTGGCGAGAAAATTATCTTCATTGCTGACCGTTTAGAACAGAATCTGCCTATTGGCGGATATGGCTATTTAATTGCGTATGACCGAAATAATGATAACATTTTCGATTATGTCGTGCGTGCTCCTAAGGAAAACAAGCATTACTACGTGACTGCAAGCGATATTGAACTGGAAGAGGTGCTTCTTCAGCAAGAGGCGGAGCAAGTCGAGAGAGAAGCTTTAATAGATTACGCACTCGCTACGAACAATGAAGCCCTGTTTCGGAGAGTCATGAACGGCGAGTCCGGGATTGAACCAGAGAAAGAAAGGGACAAAGAAGTTCAGTCCCGCGAAGAATTTATCAAACAAATCGGGCTGAAGGCCTGGATTTAAAATAAAAGGCGGATCAGGTCGAAACCTGCTTCGCCTTTTTCTTGTTTCTGTAGAATGCTTTCCAATACTTGTAATAACACAAGTGAACCTAAAGAAAACGATAACAGAAAAAGGTAATTTTTTACTATACTATTTTTGTAAAGCGCTTACAAATCTATACATAAGAGGAGGTTTTCTTAAACTAAATAGTACTTTGCTCAGCAGTTTGTGCCTTACAGGAATCATTTGAAAAACGATTCAATACTAGGAGGCGTATCATATGAAATTGCAATTGAAAAACTGGAAGCCGATTCACTCCGTTGCCATCCTTTCTATGTTGGTAAGCTCTAGTTTCATTCTCACAGGAATAACGTCTGTGCAGGCTGCCCCGATTTCGATTACGAATCCAAGCTTTGAGAGCGATGCAACAGGCTGGACAAAGGTCGGTTCCGCTGCGATTTCAACTAGTGATTCACATACAGGAGGAAAGTCAGCCAAATCTACTGCGCTAGGCGGAGGATATAGTCAAACGATCACCGGCTTAACTGCGAATACCACGTACACATTGAAGGCGTGGGTACTCGGCAAAGGCATTATCGGAGCCAATAATTATGGCGCAGCAGAAGTATCCGCAGGGGGCAATGCCACCACTTGGACGCAGTTTACGATTACTTTCACGACTGGAGCTAGTAACACTTCTGCCGTAATCTTTACAAGAGCAACGACTTCCAGCGATGTCCGTTTTGATGACTTCACGCTGGATAGCGGAACAAGTTCAACGCCTAGCCCGACCCCTACAGCAAGTGCTTCCCCATCGCCTTCACCTACAGCTAGTCCTTCACCAACACCATCACCGACACCACCGGCCAATCCAACTCTCCCTTCAGACATCCTTTATTTAAAAAATTGGAAAATCACGCTGCCCATTCCTAAACAATCTGGCTCGACAAGTCCGCTTGAAGTGAAGCAACCCGCTTTGGATTCGTATTCGATCGATCCTTGGTTTAAGGTTGTTCATGATGCAGATGGCGATGCCGTACAATTCCGTGCCAACCACGGGGCTGTCACAACGTCAGGATCCAACAATCCGAGAAGCGAACTGCGTGAAATGAAAGACAACTACACAGATGGAACGACAGCGGATCAAGCGTCATGGGGGACCAATGATGGGAAGACACACACGATGTTTATTAAGCAGAAGGTCACTCATTTGACCACAGTCAAGCCACATACGGTAGTGGGTCAAATTCATGACGGTGATGATGATGTAACTGTATTTCGTGTAGAAGGCAATAACCCTGGCGGTGTTTCGACGACTGCAAAAATTTACATCACCGATGGGAATAACACTCACGGCTATTTACTCGATAGCAACTACACATTAGGGACGCTGTTCACCGTTAAAATCATTGTAGCCAATGGTGTCATTCACTATGAATATAATGGGCAAACCGTACCTTATACACAAACGAAAGACACGACGGGCTGTTTCTTCAAAATTGGCAATTACACGCAATCCAATGATTCTACAGCTCCTGGCGAAAGCCCGAGTGCTTACGCCGAGAATTGGGTATATGCGTACTCGGTTACACATCAATAAGTGGATTGGTATGAGAGAGGACTTAGCGTCATGGCTAAGTCCTTTTTGCATTGGTTCCTTATTCTGGATTGAGTTCGCAAAATACTTGGGATATAATGAAAAGAATGACTAAACGCTGAAACAAGGGGTGTAGAATACATGAGTATTACGAAGAAAGATGTCGATCATGTCGCTAAGCTGGCTAGACTCGATCTCAATGATACCGAAAAAGATCTATTTACAGATCAGCTTAATGCCATTTTAAAATATGCCGAGCAACTCAATCAATTAAACACAGAGGGTGTTGTGCCAACCAGTCATGCGATGCCGTTAGTCAACGTCATGCGTGAAGATGTTGTGAAGCCGTCTTTGCCAATTGAAAAAGTCATGCTGAACGCACCAGATCATGAAGATGGGCAGTTCAAGGTACCTGCTGTTTTAGAATAAGTTAGAGATGAAAGGGAGTGCCTGTCGTTGTCTTTGTTTGAATTAAACCTACAACAAATCCATGCGAAGCTGCAAAGCAAAGAAATTAAGGTAGCGGATCTCGTGGATCAATCGTATACAAGAATTGGACAAGTGGAGAGTAAAGTTCGTGCTTTCCTTACATTAGATGAAGAGAATGCTAGACAGACGGCTGCTAAGCTGGACGAGCAGCTGGTCAGCGGTGCGACTCGCGGCGATCTATTCGGCTTACCGATCGGTATCAAGGATAACATGGTGACCGAAGGTTTGAAGACGACCTGTGCCAGCAAATTCCTATCCAATCATATTCCGATTTATGATGCAACGGTCGTTAGCAAGCTGAAGGATGCGCAAGCGATCACCATCGGCAAGCTCAACATGGACGAGTTTGCCATGGGCGGCTCGAACGAGAACTCCGCGTTCCACCCAACGCACAATCCGTGGAACACGGATTATGTGCCGGGCGGCTCCAGCGGTGGCTCCGCAGCAGCAGTCGCGGCAGGCGAAGTGTACTTCGCGCTGGGCTCCGACACCGGTGGCTCGATTCGCCAACCGGCAGCTTACTGCGGTATCGTCGGACTGAAGCCGACGTACGGGCTTGTGTCCCGATATGGTTTGGTCGCATTCGCGTCCTCCCTTGACCAAATCGGGCCGTTAACGAAGAACGTAGAAGACGCTGCGTATGCGATGCAAGCTATCGCAGGCTACGACCCGAAAGACTCGACTTCGGCGAATGTGGAGATCCCGAACTACCTCAGCGCATTGACCGGTGATGTCAAAGGTCTGCGCATCGGTGTTCCTAAAGAGTACATGGGTAAGGGAATTGACCCTGCTGTTAAAGAGAAAATTCTCGAAGCACTCAAAGTACTTGAGGGTCTTGGCGCTGTATGGGAAGAAGTAACGCTTCCACATTCCGAGTATGCTGTAGCAACTTATTACTTATTGGCTTCCTCCGAGGCTTCCTCCAACTTGGCACGTTTTGACGGAATCCGTTATGGAATTCGTTCAGATAATGCACGCAATTTGTTGGATCTGTATAATCTATCCCGCAGTGAAGGTTTTGGTCCAGAGGTTAAACGTCGGATCATGCTTGGCACTTACGCACTAAGTTCAGGCTACTATGATGCCTATTACCTGAAAGCCCAACAAGTTCGCACACTGATCAAGCAAGACTTCGATCAAGTGTTTAACAACTATGACATTATCATCGGGCCAACGGCTCCAACGACAGCTTTCCGAATCGGAGAGCAAAGCAGCGACCCGTTAACCATGTATTTGAATGATATCATGACGATTCCAGTCAGCTTGGCAGGGATTCCTGCGATTAGCGTACCATGTGGATTCGTGAATGAACTTCCGGTTGGCTTGCAAATTATCGGCAAAGCATTGGATGAAGCTACCGTTTTGCGTGTAGCCCACGCTTTCGAACAGCATACAGACCACCACAAGCAGCGCCCGCAATTGTAAGTTAATAAGAAGGAGGCATTCACTTTGTCGGCAACAGATACCCAATTTGAAACTGTAGTCGGTCTTGAAGTTCACGTAGAGCTTCATACCGCTTCCAAAATATTTTGTAGTTGTGCAACCTCATTCGGAGCACCTCCGAATACGAATACATGCCCGGTATGTTTAGGGCACCCGGGCGTATTGCCAGTGCTTAACCGCCAAGCGGTTGAGTATGCGATGAAAGCGGCAATGGCGCTTAATTGCACAATTGCAACAGACAGTAAATTTGATCGTAAAAATTACTTTTATCCAGATTCACCAGATGCTTATCAAACTTCGCAATACGATAAACCGATTGGCGAGCATGGCTGGGTGGATATTGAAGTTGGCGGAGTTACCAAACGTATCGGCGTCACGCGTGTGCATTTGGAAGAAGATGCAGGGAAGCTAACACATGTTGATGGCGGCTACGCCTCACTTGTCGATCTTAACCGAGCAGGAACGCCTTTGATCGAAATCGTATCCGAACCGGATCTGCGTTCACCAGAAGAGGCTCGTGCTTACCTGGAGAAGATCAGAGCGATTATGATCTATTGCGATGTGTCCGATGTGAAAATGGAGGAAGGCTCGCTCCGTTGTGACGCGAACATTTCAATCCGTCCATTCGGTCAAGAGAAATTCGGTATTCGCGCCGAGCTTAAGAACATGAACTCCTTCCGTGGCGTTCAGCGTGGACTTGAGTATGAAGAGTATCGCCAAGCGGAGATTCTCAGAAGCGGGGAAGAAGTGATTCAAGAAACCCGCCGCTGGGATGAGACGCAAGGTAAGACGCTTGCGATGCGTGGCAAAGAAGATGCGCATGATTATCGTTATTTCCCAGACCCAGATCTGGTTAGCCTGCATATCGATGAGGCTTGGAAAGCTCGCGTACAAGCTTCTATTCCCGAATTGCCAGATGCACGTAAAGCGAGATACAGCGCTGAATATGGCTTACCAAGCTATGACGCAGCGGTTATCACAGCTTCTATGCAAATGGCAGATTTCTTCGAAGAAAGCTTGCAATATACCCAAGACGCTAAGGCTGTGTCCAACTGGATTATGGGTGACTTACTTGGTTATCTGAATGCGAACTCCCTTGAATTTACCGATGCCAAAGTTACAGGCAAAGGATTAGGCGAGATGATCGGGTTAATCGAGAAAGGCACGATTTCCAACAAAATTGCCAAAACCGTGTTCAAGGAAATGATCGAAACCGGCAAGGAGCCGCAGAAGATCGTTGAAGAGCAAGGTCTTGTTCAAATCAGTGACGAAGGAGCAATTAAAGCGGTTGTTGAGCAAGTCGTAGAGAACAGTCCGCAATCCGTTGCAGATTTCAAAGCTGGTAAGGAAAAAGCCGTAGGCTTCTTGGTCGGCCAAGTCATGAAAGAAACCAAAGGTAAAGCAAATCCAGGGCTCGTCAATAAATTAATTGTGGAGTGCTTGAACAGTAAATGATATGGTAGAAGTGGTGCTCCTCGTAGTTAGGGCGCCACTTTTTTTCAATTTAACCGTAGGAGTGATTCCACTGTCCATCCAACGTCTTCACTTGCAAACGAATGAAGAAATCTTGACCTTACTTGCACTTCAAATCGCGTCCTACAGGGTGGAGGCTGAACTCATCGGATTTGATGATATTCCTCCATTAAAAGATGGCATTCAGTCGATACGCGAAGTGAAGGAAACCTTCTATGGCTACTTTGTTGATGATCATGAAAAGCAGACACTTGCAGGCGCCATTTCATTTGAACGAGATGGTTGTATTGTGACGATTTGCAGAATGATGGTTCATCCTACTTTTTTTCGCAAGGGAATCGCTAGCTCCCTTTTACAGCATATACTGATAGAACAAGAGAGAGAGGGCGCAATGCGCTTTATCGTATCTACAGGGTCTGCGAATTTGCCCGCGATTCGGCTATATGAGGCGCATGATTTCATCGTTAGGCGTGTTTTCACTGTACCACCTGGTGTTAGTCTGACGACATTTGAGCGAGCTGCTACGGGCCTCTAGAGGCCTAAATCAGTATTTGAACAACTTCTCCTTGATGCAGAGTATTCGTATAAACAGAAAAGGGAGCGTTTACAAAATGGAGAATCCTTGGGTTATTGATCAATTGCATTTGACGATTAGATTGGTTTTAGCACTTTTACTTGGCGGATTAATTGGGTTTGAACGTGAAGTTAGTTCTCATGCGGCAGGACTGCGTACGCACATTTTGGTGTGTGTTGGCTCGGCTCTGGTCATGCTGCTTTCTATGTACGGATTTAGTGCTTTTGTGAATGAAGTCAATGTGCGTATCGATCCCTCCCGTTTAGCGGCACAGGTCATAAGTGGAATTGGTTTTCTTGGAGCGGGAACGATTATGTTTAATGGACGATCCATTACGGGCCTTACGACAGCTGCTTCGCTATGGGTAGTGGCCGGGATAGGTCTTGCCATTGGAGCGGGTTTTTATTATGCAGCTGTTTTAGTATGTTTTATGGTTTTAATCTCATTATGGATTCTAAACAAAGTAGAGCATAAGTACTTCAATGGGAAAAAGGTACGTATAATTAAAATACAAGCAATTGATCAACCGGGTACATTAGGGTTAATTACAACGATTCTAGGTAAGCGTAAGATTGATATTAAGCAGATCAAGCTTCAAGAGTCAGAAGATGGAAGTAGGCCAAACCACGTTCAAATTACGTTCCATGTGACAATTCCAAAGACATCAGTGATTACCCAAGTGCTTGAAGAAACCAATCAAATTGAGGGAGTCACCGGCGTGGCGATCGAAAATAGTAAAAATTGATGGGGCAGCCAGCTGTTCGTTTTGATTCTTGAAAAAATATATCAACATGGGGCTATGATTCGTATAACCATCATTGACAAAAGTCGAAGAACACACGTACAATAAAATGTAAGGTTTTAATGACTAATTCAGGTGGTGAGTACCATGGAAGCACATTTAGAACAGGCTTTAGCAAAGTTAAAAACAACAGGTGTTCGGATGACGCCCCAGCGGTATGCGATTCTTTCCTTTTTGTTGGACTCTATGACTCATCCGACAGCGGATGATATTTACAAATCTCTAGAATCGAAATTTCCTAACATGAGCGTAGCGACTGTTTACAATAATCTTAAAGTATTTATCGAATCGGGACTTGTTCGGGAGTTAACTTACGGGGACAGCTCAAGTCGTTTTGATGCCGATATGACCGATCATTATCATGCGGTTTGTGAGGTTTGCGGGAAAATTTCTGATTTTGAATACCCTCCACTGTCAGACATTGAGACTACAGCAGCGTTGCATACTGGTTTTCAAGTTGGCGGTTACCGACTGGAAGTCTATGGCGTATGTCCGGATTGTACGCTTACTACCAAGCATTAACTAAACGCAGAATTCCTCATTTTGTGCTTACCTGTTGTATAATGAAACGTGTTCAGCCCTTCTTTGCGAAGAGCGGACACGTTTTTTCTTTATTAATCCAAAACAATTGCCTATGAGGAAGTGAAGTGTTGAAATCATCCAAAAAAGTAATCCTGATCAGTGCATTATGTTTGGGAATGTTCACGGCTGGCGCTGGTGCATTTTTGGTACAACAGCTAGCACCTAATCGTTTACATGTTGAACCAGACTTTCATGATCTGACGAAACCGATATTTTATCAAGGCAATTATTTTAAATCGAGCGCAATTGGAGAAAAGGAAGGCCTCAAGCTTCCTCTAGATCTCGTTCAACAATGGATCGATCCAACCATTATATATGAGAAGAGCAGCGAGTCTGTCATTCTAACTACCAAAGATAAAGTGATGCGGATGAAGACGACAGAGCTATCGGCGATGATGAATGAGAAGCCATTCTCATTATCCTTTCCCGTAGAAAAGAAAGAAGATGCGATTTACTTACCAATCGAACCTTTGAAGCAGTTGTATCCATTCGAAATTCGCGAATCAGCGAAATCAGGAGCCATCTTGTTATTTAAACAAGGCGATGTCATCAAGTGGGGGAAGCACATAGGGAAGAAAGAAGCTCAATTACGGACGGAAGCTACAATAAAAGCGCCAATTGTCTCGACCATCGCTTTGAATGAACAGGTAATGCTGATCGGAAGCGAAGAAGATTGGTACAAAGTACAGTTAGAAAGTGGTCCGATTGGCTTTGTTCGTAAGAGTGAAATCACAGAAGATCATGTGGAAACAATCCCTATTCAAGAGAAGTCATCGTCTACTTATGTGCCATGGAAGCCAATTACCGGCAAACTTAATATGACTTGGGAACATGTTATTTCGAAGAATCCAGATACTTCAAAGATCGGTGAAATGCCTGGGCTGCAAGTTATTAGTCCAACTTGGTTTTCTGTAGCAGATAACGAGGGACGAGTCAGCAACTTAGCTGATGCTTCGTATGTAAAATGGGCCCACGATAACAACTATCAGGTCTGGGCGTTGTTTAGTAATGGTTTTGATGCAGATCGAACGACTAAGGTATTAGCAAGCTATGATCTACGCATGAAGATAATTAAGCAATTGCTTGGCTATGCCCAGACGTATAACCTGCAAGGGATTAATATCGATTTTGAAAATGTGTATCTCAAAGATAAAGAAAACCTAGTCCAATTTGTTCGTGAGATGACGCCATTCATGCATGAACAAGGGCTATCGGTGTCCATTGATGTCACACCCAAATCGACCAATGAGATGTGGTCCATGTTTTACGATAGACCTGCCTTGGCCCAAGTCGTCGATTACATGATGGTAATGGCCTATGACGAGTACTGGGCTACGAGTCCGAAGTCGGGGTCGGTTTCTTCCTTACCATGGGTAGAGAGGTCTATTACAGCCCTTTTGACAACGGATAAAATACCGCCGTCTAAGCTTGTCCTTGGCGTACCCTTCTATACACGACAATGGACTGAAGAGACGAAGAATGGCAAATTTACGACGACTTCCAAGACACTGACGATGGAAGCTGCACAAACGATTATCAAAGATAAGAAGCTTACACCAACCTATTTAGCCGATACTGGTCAGAATTATGTAGAATATAAAGACGGAAATAAACTAGTTCGCATTTGGATAGAAGATGAAGTTTCGATTAAAGCCAGATTAGCTTTAGTGGAAAAGTATGATCTAGCGGGTATAGCCACTTGGCGAAGAGGTTTTGAGCGACCTGCCATGTGGCAAGTCATGAAGGATGCGTTACCAAAGGCACCATAAAGTAAGAGCACTTATTTTATATCAAAAAAAAGCCGAATCCATTACTGGGTTCGGCTTTCTTACTTAGTGGGGCTTGTGCTCGTGCTCACGACTTGGCTCAAAGTGCGCTGATTGTGCAGCTGCCGTTTCGTTTTCACCAATCGGTTCATATTGTGGATCAATCGAAAGAATCGTTTTGCAGAACATGCAGCGATCCGTCTTGCCCAGCATTTTCGTTCGTCTGCCGCATTCTGGGCAATCTATAACGGTGGCTGATGTAGAAAGCATTCCTGCCCAGAAGTAAATGCCCATGCTCACCAACACACTAATCATACCGATAATCATGAAGATGACGGCAATTACGCGGCCAACTTGTCCCCAATCGAATACGACTCCCGCGAGTCCTATAATCATAAGCAGCATCCCACCCATGGTCATGACTAGTCCCCATAAGCGGAATTCATTTACTTTACTTGATCTAAATCGCACTTGTTGTTCCTCCCCAATCCTTCTACCTCATGTTTTGTATGAATTGTCACAGAAATCAGCAGGAAACCCGTTCCCCCTTGTAGAAATAAGAAAGAAACAAATGGAGACAGGAGCTTTGGACACCCATGGGAATTAATAAGGAGCAGTTATTGCTTAAGTTCCGGAATGACCCTAGAATCATTAGCGTCATGGCGGTAGACAATCCTAAGCAACTTCCCTCACTGACAGATGGTTTTGATACGTTACTTTTAATTGTAACGAACGACCTGAGACTGAACAATCATACGACTAATTATATAAGAGACGATTCCAGGATACAAGAAAGATGGACGGATCAAACTTCTATAGAGCAATGGATTCGGCATGGTGTTAATCGCAATATTCTTCACTGGTTGTTAAAAGGGGAGATACTTCTGGATCAGAACACTTATTTAGAAGGCCTGCGCCATCGAATACTGGAGTTTCCCGGGGACTTGCGTGAGCATAAACTGCTTATTGAATTTTCACATTTTCTGCGCAAATATTTGCAAAGTAAGGAATACGTTCTCGACGAACATATCCTAGATGCGTATAACAACATTCTAGAGGCGCTTCATCACTGGGCGAGGATTGTCATTGTAGAAGATGGTTATCATCCAGAAATTACGGTTTGGAGACAAATTCGAGCTATCAATCCAGGTGTCTATAAGCTATATGAAGAACTAACAATGAGTAAAGAGACGTTGAAGCAGCGGGTTCAGCTTGTCTTACTTGCTTGTGAGTTTTCGGTTATGTCCAAAATGGAACGGTGCTGCGAGGCGTTTATTCAAATCCTCAGGGATAGTGAGCAGCCGCTTAGCTCAAATGAGCTCCAACATCATGCGCAATTAGTTGAAATAAAGTCAGAGCTTCCTTTGTTACTCAATAAACTGGTCAAAAAAGGTTTAATTAAAGAAGTAGCTGTCATCATTGACGAGCAGACTTCCGAAATTGAGCTGAGGTATACAAGTGTATAAGGCACAAATCCTTTTAGAATCAGGTGTTTTCCTGGTTCTTTTTTTATTCCTATTTAAATGCTTGACTTTGATTGTGATTCTATGATAAATTAACTCTCGCCGCTAAAAACGGTAACGCATTAAAGCCAACAAGTAATATCATGTCAAGCGAAGTTGTGAAAAAAGAAAAATAAAAAAAGCTTGCATTGAGTGGTTCGAATGTGATATATTATAAAAGTCGCCGCTGAAACGGATGACGAAAAAAACGAAAGAAATTGATCTTTGAAAACTGAACAACGAGTGAGTAAGCACAGTCGAGTAATCGACTATAAAAGAGATTGCAAAATCTCGCTAGCTTC
>NZ_JAVDSB010000033.1:0-32533 GCF_031455095.1 Paenibacillus qinlingensis | reverse complement strand
ACTCGACTGTGCTTACTCACTCGTTGTTCAGTTTTCAAAGATCAATTTCTTTCGTTCGCTACCGTGTTACCGAAGCAGCGAGAAGTAATATACCATGTTGTTTTTTTAATTGCAAGCTTTTTTTATTTCTTTTTTTGTCGCTTATGTTCGCTTGCTTCCGAACAACGAGGACTAATGTACCATGTCTAGAAATCAATTACAACCCCTTTGAAAAAGTTCCACTATTGCCACTGTTTTGAATTGTTTGGCATACATGAACCCTGCAGCAATATGCTACAGGGTTCGTGGTTACTATAGACAGGAGCTATTCCATTACAAACGGTAAACCATCCTTCCAACCGATCTCAACCTTGGAGAGATACCACGTTTTGCCCATGTCATTATTCCCTTGATAGAATAAGTACGTCCGCTCATCCCCATCTACAAACAGGAAAGGATGTCCAGATTCACTTGAATTCCAACTACCTGGCTCCCCATTTGGTAATAAGGGCTCTTCAAACAACCGCTTCCACTGAATGCCATCTTCACTGATCGCACAACCGATTTGCTGAGGTGCATTATTATAAGCCCCTGCATAGAACATGTAGAGCTTGCCCTCTCGTTTGCACATGGCAGCAGCCTCAATACAAGCTCCCTCCCATGCCAACTCTGGCTTTAGAATGGTGTCTGTGCTAGCTTGTGTCCATGCTGCCCGTCCATAATCAGAATGAAGCGGAGCTGTTGCCACGCCTTGCATCTGAATCTCACCTTTCGGGTCACGCGTCGCATAGTAAAGAAATAGCTTCTCGTCGTGAACGATCACATCTGCGTCAATTGCTCTGCCATTGTTCCACGCCCCTGTTGGAGCGAAGATCGGATTCGTCTCGTTCTTGATAAACGTGAGCCCATCCTCCGATACCGCATGGCAGATCGCATCCTTCGGAAAATTACCATACGTTTGATAAAATAAGTGCACACGACCTTCTAACACGATAGCGCCAGGCGCACAGATACCTTTGGCTTCACACGGCTGCTCGAGTGGCACTTCTCCGATCTTCGTCCAATTCTCCAAATCCGTGCTTTCCGCAACGCCGATTCCCCATCGGCCATCAATGAATGGTCCTCTCGAATAATATAAGAAGTATTTTCCCTTGTAAAAAACAACGGCCGGGTCCTTGGCGTATGGCACTCCCGCTGTCATATCGGCAAATTTCATGATGATCTCTCCCATCCTTTTGTAAAAAGCTTACCGCTTCTCATGCATGCATGAAAAGCGGCACTAGCATCTTTTTTTAGTTTTGTTTGAATTTCCACATATCCTTCGCCAGGAATGCGGTATCTTTGTTCTCGTTATACCATTTCAAGTAGAACTCCTCTAACTTGGCACCGCCGGACTTCGTCCACAAATCTTTCGCGTCAGCAAATGCTTGATCTACCGTGTACGCAGAACCAGAGACAATCGCTTTATTATAGAAGTCCGTTATTTTGGTCACATTCGTATTCACGATTTTGAGATCTTCTGGTAATGCTGGCATATGTTCATTAGCCGTAATTGGCGCAAATTTCACATCATCGCTAAGGTTGGCGATATTGTTTTGTTTAATTAGCTCAATAAATTCCTTCTGCAACGGCTGACTGGCATCCAACTGGCTTGTTACACTTGCACAAGGCTCGATCTCGATCTGCTGCAGCAAGAGTTGGAAGTCAAGATTCCAAGATACTTCTTTACTAAACTGCGCCAAATCCTTAGGCCCATAACAGCCATTGGCTTTTTTGACAGAATCCACCTCAGGCGTTCCGTATCGAAGCACTTCCGCAGTTGATTTGTCTG
The DNA here is from genome assembly GCF_031455095.1 of Paenibacillus qinlingensis. Lineage (GTDB taxonomy): Bacteria > Bacillota > Bacilli > Paenibacillales > NBRC-103111 > Paenibacillus_E > Paenibacillus_E qinlingensis_A. The sequence goes on along the minus strand of NZ_JAVDSB010000033.1, from coordinate 30,723 downwards.
ACATGAAGTCGATATATTTCATCGCTGCCTGAGGATCCTTCGTTTTCGAATTAATAACCGTTGTCATCTGGACCGGATTATTGACCCCCACGGCAAAACGACCATACGTAGAAGCAGGGAGCTTAATGGATGTCACTTCGGCAGTCGGCACGTTCTTCTTCAAAGGCTCGTAATAGGTAGCATAGTTTGCAGGGTCAACGGTACGTCCAACAAAAATACCTGTCTTCCCATTAATCCAATCTTGAACCGCTTTTTGACCATTTTTATCCGTTAAGAAATCCTTATCTGTCAGACCTGCGTCAAACAATTGTTTCTTGAAGGTCACTGCTGCTTTGGCTCTATCCCAATCGTGAACTAGCTTTCCATCTTGCAGTACCCAACTCACATCCTGGAACATTGTGGAGATCGCACTGCCTGTTTCACCGCTTAGCGCGATACCGTAGGTGTCCTTTTTGCCATTACCATCCGGATCATCATTCGCAAAAGCCTGTGCGACCTTGAATAGGTCTTCCACGGTTTCAGGCGCCTTCAAGCCAAGCTTCTTCAGCCAGTCTTCACGAATAAAGAGCGCTTGGAAGCCTACGAGCTTCTGAACACGGCCAAATTCATATTGCTTGCCATCTGACTTAGAGCCTGCTTTTTTCAGCTCAGGGTACTTTTGCATGAGTGCCTTATAGGTCGTGCTGTACTTTTGGATCAAATCATCAACAGGCATAATCTGTTTCTGCTGATAGAGCTGGTCTCTAAAATTGGTATCAAATTCATGAATAACATCTGGTGCGCTGCCGGATGCGAATAAAATATTCAACTTCTGTACGGACTCTCCACGAGGAATAGGCACATACTTGGCTTCGGCTGGCCCTGTTTCATTTACCCATTTGGTCCATCTGTTATTATCAATGGTGCCCATGCCTTGTGGAATGTTGCCGCGATCATAGAGCGTAACGGATATGTTCCCCTTTTTTGCAGGCGCAGTTGTACCTGCTGTTGTTCCCGGTGCAGCAGTCGCCTCCGAGCCACTATCTTTCGAGCAAGCAACCAATAAACATCCACAAGCCATTGTCAGCGTTACGAGCGTTACCATTTTCCGATTCCAAGTTTTCATCTTCCATAACCCCTCTTCTGAGTTTTATCCTTTAATAGCCCCAATCATGACACCCTTAACAAAATGCCTTTGCAACAGTGGATAAATGACCATGATCGGCAGCACCATGACAATAATGGCAGCCGAGTTGACCTCTTCTGGTGTTAATAAAATCTGATCTGCAGCATCTGAGCTGTTCATTTGTGCTAGCATCGTTTGACTTTGAATCATTTGTTGAACCAAAACGGACAAGTTATATTTCGTTGTTTCATTGATGTAAATGAGCACATTGAAGAAAGAGTTCCAGTAACCCACACCGTAAAATAAAGCAAGTGTCGTAAGAACAGGCATCGATAATGGAAGTACAATTCGCGTCAAGTATTTCCAATCTCCACAACCATCTATCCTTGCAGCATCATCCAGCTCACTTGGAATGTTCTCCATAAAAGAGCGAAGTACAAGAAGATTAAAGGTACTGACAAGTCCCGGCAGCCATAAAGCCCAATACGTGTTCATTATTCCATAGGCTTTCACGGTCAAATAAGTTGGAATCAGTCCTCCGCCGAAAAGCATCGTAAAGACGATGGCGAACAAGTACCATTTTCTCCCGAAGAAGTAGGAACGCGTTAATGGATATGCCGCCAGTATGGTAAAAGCCATACTTAAGACAACACCAACCCCTGTAATTTCTACGCTATTGAAAAAAGATTGTATAATCGGTGAGCCCGACATCAGCTGTTTATAGGATTCGAGCGAGAGGCCAATTGGATAAAAGGTTACCCAGCCTGATGCCACCGCATGCGTATCACTAATGGACAGCGATATGATGTGGAGCAAAGGGAATAAACACGCCAATGCTGCTATTGTTAATAAGCCATAAAATATGACGACTAATGTTCGTTCACCATATGAAGTTTGCATGTCGTCCTCCCCCTACCACAAGCCATTGCCGAATTTGCGAGCAATTCGATTCGTTACGAATACAAGGATCAAGCTAACCAAGGACTCAAATAGCCCGATAGCTGCTGTTAGACTGAATTGCGAGCCCATTAATCCAATTTTGTACACATACGTGGAGATGACCTCGGATATATTCGAAACTGTTGCGTTTTGCAGCATAAAAATTTGATCAAAACCGACTTCCATGACACGCCCCATCGCCAGTATAAACATTAATACCACCGTTGAGCTGATACCCGGCAAGGTTACATGCCAGATCTGCTTCCATTTACTAGCGCCATCCAATCCAGCAGCCTCATATAGACTGCCATCAATACTACCGAGTGCAGCTAAATAAACAATGGCACTAAATCCAGCTTCTTTCCAAATCCCAGAACCTACAAAGATAGATAGCCATGAGCCTTCATGATACAAGAAAGCGTACGAGTGTCCGAAGAGATACTGCCAAACACTATTTAGCATTCCGCTTTGCTGTGAAAAGATGGTAACGATGATCCCCCCAACGATGATCCACGAGAAGAAATGAGGTAGGAATACGAGCGTTTGTACGAGACTTTTAAACCACTTGGAACGAACTTCATTTAACATAATCGCCAGAAGAATTGGAAAAGGAAATCCAATAAAGATCGACATCATACTAAGTAAAAGTGTGTTTCTTATAATTTGAATCGTAGCAGGTGTACTAAATAGAACCTTGAAGTTCTCAAGTCCCACCCAAGGACTGTGGAGAATACCATCTCCGAAATTGTAATGTTTGAACGCCATGATACTACCGAACATCGGAACATATTTGAATAAGATAAAGAAAAGGATAATCGGCGTAAACATGAGGTAGAGTGGAATGTTGCGTTTCCAAGTTGCGCTGCCGATATGGTTCACCCCCTTGATGCATCTGTGTCAGAGTCTCCTGCAGGTTCGATCTGAACACAACCTCACTATACTTGGAGGGTCCTCTCGCCACAATTTCCATTATTCGCACCATAAACATTTATGTAAATCTACAAGAAAAAACCGCCCTTAGCAGATGCAAAGGAACGGCTTGTCTTGCCTAACGGTCAATAAACAATTTCCGCGAGTTAACATTTTGGTAAATGCGCTGAATTCTCAAGTACCATGCTGCTTTCGGTACTCTCCCGGCGTGCTGCCTTCCGCTTTTTTAAAGGTACGGATAAAAGAAATCACCTGCAAATAACCGACTTGCTCACCAATCGACTGCACAGGTTCGGTCGTCTGAAGGAGCAACCGCTTCGCTTCTGTCATTCGAATATCGATCAGGTATTCAACGAAGCGTTCACCTGTTTCCGCTTTAAATAGCTTGCTCAATACCCGTGAAGGAAGATCGAATTTCTCACTCAAATAATTGAGGGACAAATCGGGGTTGCTGTAATTTTGAAGCAAATACAGTTTAATTTCATCAATGCGATTATGATGCTCGTTGGCTAGCTGCCATTCTTGTATGGACGCGACCAATGCATTCAGCAAATCTTGTAAACCTACTTGGATATCTCCGATAAGATCTGTGGCAACCAAAGCGGTTCTCGCTTCAACATTGAGCCGATCTACCCAATGGCGGGCGAGTTCTGGCGGCAGGTCTTCCATTTCTTTTTCCAAAGCGAAAAACAAATAGTGAATGATATCGAGTACCTTCTCCCGAGGAAGCTGCTCTGTTCTCATATCCACAAACAGTTCTTCCAAAATCCGCTGCCATTCCGCTTCCGCTGCTCGCACGGCTTTGACTAACGATCGAACGGATTGCAGTTGGCGGTAGATATCACTCTGTAGGTGTGATTGCGTTTCTGTCGCATAGTAGACGTTGTTATAGCCACGGAGCGTTCTAAATTGCCCAGCTTTCAGCGCATCTTGATAGGAATGGCTAATTTCTTCTGCCTCATTCCCTCTGGTCCCAACATAAATGGAAATTGTAAATTTCAAATTCGTGGAAACCCAATTTTTGATTAATTGTGCCAAGGGCTCGATTGATGGGTAATCTTGTTCTGCCTGTACATAGAGAATGGCACATAATTGATCCGCCTCTTTCCATTCGAACCATACCGTTAACTCCTGGCTCTGGGCAATTTCTTGCAGCACACCATGAATAACAAACTTAAATAGCGACTGATCCCTGCTGGAGTATTTGGCTTGGAATTCTTGGTAATTATCGATTTCAATAATCATCACAAGCGTGGAATGAAAACTCTCTGGAAGCTCTAATTGCGCTGCTTCCGTCTCCCACTCGGCTTGATTCAGAGAGAAATTACCTTCTAACAGCTCGTAGAACCAATATTTTTTGCGGATGGATAAATCCTCTTGATGTCGCAGTTCGTATTGATTCGATTTCTCAACTAAATTATCCAGGGCCGAGGTAATAAACTGAAATTCGTCATGTTCGGATTTCTTCCCCATGGACAGACTTCGTTTCAACGCATAACGATCAATTCGTATCATAATTTCTTCAATCGGCTTATAGTTGCGATGCGTAATAAACATTAAGAACATGAGGCTAATCAAGATCGCACCAAACATTGGCAGGGTCCATGCACCAAAAAATACAGCCAATAAACTCCCTTGCTCTAACTTAGGCACCTTAACGGCCAACTTCCAGCCCGTGTAGGAGGATGTAATCGTGCTAATTGCCCATGCATTCGGCTTAAAATCCAAATCCGCTCCTGGCTCCTTGAACGGCTTGTCTTGAGCGCTTAACAGCTCGATGGAATCTGCGGCGCTCGCTTTAATGGATTGCAGCATGCTGGTGAGCGAACCCAGATTAATATTAATAACCACCACGCCATTGGGAACGGATGAGGTGATCGGTACCCTTTTGGCAAGAGAAAGCACTTGGTCTGAACGCATTTCCCCTTTGAATTGGTTGTACGAACGAGGAGCGGTCCATTGAACGCCTGCTTCCCCTTTGAAAGCAGCTTCCACAAAAGAAGCGTCCGCAAATTGATCCAATTTAAAAATAGAGTTATCCGTAATCACTTCATTGCTTGATTTCTTATAGAGATACACATCGCCGGCAAAGGGGAACAACGTCTTGATATTATTCAACCTTTGCGAAACTTCATACGCAGAATACGGCGACACGGACTCAATGCTGCTAAAATAGCCTTTAATCGCTTCGTCGGTGAGCATTTGTTGGATAACGAAGTTCTCAATCGTCTGGAACGAGGAATCCATGACATTCATGACATGGGACGCGAAGACGTCATTCGTATTCTGAATCCGTTCTCGCGTTTCCACATTCCATTTGTAATAAAACACCATCATCAGGACTAGCACGATAAAAAAGAAAAAAGGTACATAGGAAAAGAGTAATCGGTAAAACCATTTCTTTTGCATGGTCTCCCCCTAATCGTCATTGCGAAGTGTCATTTACTTTAGTCTACTACATTCCATGCGATTTGTACGAGATTGTAATATTAAGGAATATGGGTGGGAGGGATCTGCGAGGGGGAAACTCTAGGGAGAGTGGGGAACTGGATGGCGCGAGGGGCGGGATTTATCGCCCGTTAGTCCGAAATCATCGAACTATTCTAGTCGTACGCGCCATCTAACCTGGATTAGTCCGAAAACGCCCAACTAAACTGCTTCAAACACCCTCCACTCGAGAAAATGGGTTAATTAGTTGGGCAGAATCGGACTAATGGGCCTTTTTTGAACGTTAGACTTGGTTTAGTTCGGAGAAATCGGACTACTGCAGTTTTCGACGATAATGAAAAGACAAAAACAACACAAATGATCAGGAAAGGACAGCTAACGCTACCTTCCATTTACGGCGCATCCGTGCCAGAACACTTTCATGGCCTTCCAGTTGATCGGCTAGTTCCGATAATGCCCGCTGAACCCGTGGCGCAAAATCGCGAAAATCACGCTCTGGTTGCAGTTCGGCTCCCTCACGGATGACCGCGTCAGATAACCGGAGTGCAGGAGATGTCGGCACAATGCGCATCCTCAGCCGAACCGCCACCCGTCTTAGCTGCTTACCGCATCGGCCACCACCATGGCCGCCGTAGGTCACGATCATGACTGGCTTATCCCGCCATTCGTGGTATAGATGATCAATCGCGTTCTTGAGCGCCGCTGGATAACCCCAGTTAAACTGGGGCGTAACGAAAATTACGCCACTTGCCTGCTTAATCTTTTCGCTCCACGCTTGAGTGTGCAGCTGGCAGTATCCCCCCAAGGCGGGAATCCCCGTCTCATCGTCCATCGGCAACGGCCAATTCGCCAGATCGATGATCTCGTATTCATAATCTGAATGCGCTCGACCAATGGACTCAACCCATGCCGTGATTTTTGGGCAATTTCTGCCTGCTCGTATGCTCCCCATGACCAGGAGAACCGTCTTCTTCTGATCCATTGTTACACCTTCATTTCTGTATTCGGTATTTATTAATCGACACGATATCCAAGAGCCTTGGCGAGACGAGCCAGTCCACCAAGAACCACCTTTTGCACAATGGCTGGGGCTCCTGCATCATATCCGTCGCCATATTTCCATATCACTCCAAGCCAAAGAGGATTATAGGGAACTCCCTTTTGACTCAACTTCCCTTCCCATGCTAATTGATGATGCAGCACAAACATGTCCCAGTGGCATCCGGGAGGGCGAACTTCGTGGATCCCTATCAGCGTCTCTTGGCCAACGTTAAAGAATTGATGCACCTGTTTCGGATAAATGGTCAAACGATCGCCAGGACCGAGCTCCCTTTCTACGCCATCCACAATTCCTTTAACTAAACCTTGCTTCACCTCGAAGGTTTCTGTCAGAATCGGATGCCAATGAGGGGGATTCATTGCTCCTTGCTGGAGTATTTGATGCTCTATCCGTAAAAAGTCCCCCCACTCATCATTCCCTTGTTCCAATAAAGTGACTGTCATCCCATCAGGAAACCGAAGCTGGATTGGTTTAGCCATTCGAACGAACACTCGCCTTCTCAAGCATGTTAACCAGAAGCACTACTGCGAAGGTTGCAACAGCCGCGAATATGACATCCTTACCCGCATGAATCCACAGTACGGGAATCCAAACAATAGCCAAGTAACGATGAATGGCTCTCATCCATATGTTCCTTACTTTTCTAATCAAAGAACCGTAACCCACAATGGTCAGCAGGATAATCAAACTGGCAGCTCCGGAGTAAATATATTGAACATGAATTTCTTTGATTAAAAAATAAATACTATGCGCAACAATGAGGACCACTACAGCCCAGCCCGAAAATTCGTGAAGTTTAAGAACCCATTTTCCTATTCTACGGACGATCTTAGACTGAGATTTCAATCCTCGCTTCAACCACAATAAGGATATACATACCGCTCCAAGATAAACCGCATACGTACCAAAATCGTTAAAAAGTATCCCTATTCGAACGGGAAGCTTGACAACGCCTCTTTCCATTTGTTCTGTTGCCAAACGTTTGAGCTCGCTATCTCCGTTCCCGTGCACGGAAATGTAGTAGCTAAAATAACCCAAAAATAGCAGGGCAATGCCGACAGCGATACAAAGAAGGAATCAAAACTCCTCTACTTTTGCTTTTGCTCATCGACATTTCGTCATAACCTCCTAAGACGTAAAATTAGTACGTGATACAAACAATATAGTTTGTGCCACGTACAATGTCAATGACTTTTATGATAAAATAGAAAATAACTTACAGGCTTGATTACGAATATCTGAGCTTAGCTGGAGTGAATAATGTGAACGAAAAAAATACTAATTCCCAAGAAAATCTCTCGATTATGGATAGTTTGATCCAATTATCCTTCCTTGTTCAAGGAATCCTTACCCGGGTCGGAGCTGAACACGATGTTTCCATCATTCAGATTCGGTTGTTCGGCATTTTACGCGATCGAGAATTAAGTATGTTACAGCTAGCCCAGTACCTTGATCTCGACAAATCCAGCATTACCGGATTGATCAATCGTGCGGAGCGCCGGGGGCTAGTTGAACGCAGTAATTCCCCTCACGATGGTCGCGTCGTTCATGTAAAGGTGACCGCCGAGGGGCATCAACTGATTCAGGTTGTAAGCAGTAAGATCGGACGTCAAATTAAAGCCATCACGGATACCCTTAATGACAAAGAGAGCTTACAATTCCGTGCTCTTGCTTCTAAAATGTTGTTTCCGTTAAGCCAGCAGTAGGTTGGCTGTCTCACACATAAAAAAAGAGGCGGTCCGAAAAGATCTAAAATGAGGCAACTACTTTACATAACGTTACGAGAGAACGCTAATCCGTGCTAATGGACGACTGGCTGAACAATAACGTTATGTGATAACGCTAACAGCTCCAAAGTCGAGGTTTCCTGCTTATTTCAACACTTTAGCGCTATACCATCACTTTATTTCCAGTAAAAATGAGAAAACACACAAGATAGGATGATGCCATCACCTTACCTTGCGTGGTCTTCCGAGAAACGGAAACTAAAAGGAGCTTAGCGGGTACAAGGTACAAACCGCTAAGCTCCTTTATAACATAACTTACTTCTGGGGAACCACGTTGCGCCAACCGCGCAACGCCGTAATATCTTCCGCGCCCGCAGCCGCGTAAGCTTCACAAACAAAACCCGGGACTTCCGTGCCGTCCCGGAGCTCAACCTTGCCGATCCCGAGCGGAGCCGGGATCGCTGCCGCGAAGCCGCCGAAGGCCGCCAGCGGCATCTCCCAAATCTCCAGCAGGATGGCAGCGCCACCCTGCTGTTGCTTGATCATCCCCGGCTTCGCAGGGGATGTCGGCAGCTTCACAAGGCTGTACTTCGCCGCGGATTCATCCTCCCGGATGAATCGCGCTCCGCAGCCTTGCATCTGTTTCTCCAGCGGGTAGCCACGCATGTGCAGCCCGCAAACCGCCACCAGCGTCGTCGGCGCTGGAAGGGAAGGTGTGGTCGCAGGTATTATTTCGCCCACAAACAACTCCGCCGCCCCACAGATCAGCCCCTCCTCCTCCGCCACAGCGAAGAGGGTAATTCCAAAAGGCGTCTCCGGCGCCGCATCGACCGCAGGCACAGCAACCGCGCACAGATCCAGCAGGTTGCAATGGTTCGTATAGCGACCCATATCGCGATTCGTGCTGATCGGGTCCGCAAGAACTTGCTCACGCGTCCACGTGCCGCCGCAAGTCGGCATCACAAGCACAGCATCCTGAAGCAACTTGCGAGCCTCCAGCTTCAGAGCTTGAAGCTTATGCATCGCAACAAATACCGATGCTGCATCGTACTCGGCAGCTGCACCCGAGCGTAATATCGTCTCCGTCACTGGATAGGCTACGCCAGGATTCGCTTCGATAAAAGGACCAATATCAGCCCAGCGTTCCGCCACCCAAGGACCTTCATACAAAATCGCCGCAGCTTGCCCGAATACCTCAATATCTACCTCAACAATCTGAATGCCCTCACGCCGACCAGCTTCACGCACTTGTTCAACTGCTCGCAACCACGCAGCGCGATACTCAGCTGCGAAAGGTCCGTAAAAGCCTAGTTCACCACTAGGCAAACATATCTTTGAGGGCAGTCCCGCTGGCTTCCGCACCACGTGGCGGGACCAAGGATCTTCCGCGTGGACACCCCGCGCCACGCTGTCTACGACAAGCGCATCCGCCAGGGAATGCGCGAAGACCGTGACACAGTCGAGGCTCGCACAGGCTGGCACGACCCCAAGGGTCGGCCATGCGCCGAGACTCGGCTTATAGCCGACTAGGCGATTCAGCGCTGCCGGCACACGGCCGGAGCCTGCTGTATCGGTGCCAAGTGAGAATACCACTTGGCCACGGGCCACGCTGACGGCTGAGCCTGAGCTCGAGCCGCCGCTGATCAGTTCGGGACGCAGCGCATTATGCGCGTCACCGTACGGGCTGCGAGCGCCGACTAAGCCTGTCGCGAACTGGTCGAGATTGGTTTTGCCTACAGGAATGGCGCCTGCCGCAATTAATCGTTCCACGACTCCCGCATGCTCCTCCGGCGTAAAGGCAAATTCCGCGCAGGCCGCCGTTGTCGGCACGCCAGCTAGATCAATGTTGTCTTTGATTGCAAAGGGAATCCCCCACAGCGGAGCATCGGCAATAGCTAAGGAAGATAAGCGGTCCAAGTACGGTTGAATCGCATCCATCGACGGCGGTGTAATCCAGATGTTCATATCAGCATCCGCGATGGAACGCTCTACAACGGCCGCCATGACCTCCTGAGGAGATAACGCGCCTGCTTCATACTTTTCACGCAAGTAAGATAGGGTTAACTCTTTTTCCAACAAATCACTCATCGTTCGTTCTCCATCTCTTCGCTCTCCCATACCCTTCACCTCTTCCTTACGCAGATTGTGCGATACCTAGAATTAATTGTCCGGCATGCACTTGATCCCCCGGTTTAACACCAATCATGGAAACAAAGCCATCACAAGGCGCGTGCTGCGGGAACTCCATTTTCATACTTTCAAGAATCGCCAGTTGGTCGCCTTTCTTCACTTGCTCCCCTGGAGATACCAACACTTTCCAAACACTGCCTGGCATAATCCCGCGTACCGCAATCGTGCCTGCAGGCAACTCATCCTCCGGCGCAGCATCCCCTGTCTCCTGCTCGGAGACATATTCAGCAAGTCCTTTCGCCTTCCAGCTCTCACGCTCCTCATTGAACGCTACGCGCTGCTCAGCACGGAAAGTTTCCGCACTTTCTTCTATAGAACTTAAAAATTGCAGATACTCCCCTAAATCAAACGTTGTCTCTTGAATATCAGCCTCATATCGACCGCGAGGGAAGTCCTCACGTAATTGAAGCAACTCTTCCGCACTCACTTCATAGAACTGGATTTGATCAAAAAATCTCAACAACCAAGGCTTACCCGTCTGAAAACTCTCCGTTGAGCGCAGACGATTCCACATTTGAATCGTACGTCCTACGAATTGATATCCGCCAGGACCTTCCATTCCATACACGCACATGTACGCTCCGCCGATGCCGACAGCATTTTCAGGGGTCCAGGTACGAGCTGGATTGTATTTTGTTGTAACTAAACGATGACGAGGATCAACCGGCGTAGCCACAGGAGCCCCTAGATACACATCACCTAACCCTAGTACGAGGTAGTTGGCTTCATATACAATCTTTTTCACTTCATCTATCTCATCTAAGCCGTTAATCCGCCTAATAAACTCAATATTGCTCGGACACCAAGGTGCATCTGGACGCACGCCTTGTTGATAGCGCTCAATCGCAAGCTGCGTTGAAGGATCATCCCACGACAATGGCAAGCGCACAATACGCGATGGTACACGGAATTGCTCCAAAGGAGGGAGGGCAGCGTCGATCTCTACGACCTTAAGGCAAGCCTCAGTCACCGTAATTTGCGATGGATCTATATGAATTTGCAAGGAGCGGATCCCCGGAGTCAGATCAAACACGGGAATGGAGCCAATTTCCACGATTGCCTGCATCAAAGCCTGCACTTGGAGGCGAAGCAGCAAATCCAGCTCTAGCTCACCGTATTCGACGAGCAAGTTTTGGTCCCCGCAGCAGCGAATGGTGATTGGGAAGCGGCGGTTCTCTACAGCATGATAAAGACGTGGATACTCCGGCGTAATCTCCTCATTCACAGGGGGCAACTGCACGTGTACCAACTGGTCAAAAAGTCCCTCGCCAATCGCACGCAAGTTGCTCTCTTGCAAGTCACGCAGCGCTTCAGCTTCTTGCAGCGTCAGTAGATGGAAACGGATCGAGTCACCAGGGTGTAATTGACCTAGCTTCCAGAATTCAGCCGATGCCGTCGTCACCGGACAGACAAAACCACCAAGACTCGGTCCATCTGGCCCAAGCAAAATCGGCATGTCGCCTGTTAGGTCGAGCGTTCCTATCGCGTAGGCGTTATCGTGAATATTCGAAGGGTGAAGTCCCGCTTCCCCACCATCTTCACGTGTCCATAGCGGAGCTGGCCCCTTCAAACGAACACCTGTTCTTGATGAGTTGAAATGCACTTCCCAGCTCGTTTCTGTCAGTTGATCCAGATACTCCGTCCGCAAAAACTCACCTGTACAATGCGGTCCAGGCACGACCCCAATCGTCCACTCGCGTGTCATGCCAGGGCGATGATCTTGAGCTAATTCGTAGACGTCTTGCACACGGTTCTCTCCGCCTTCGTTAACACCAAGCACATCACCCGTGCGCAGCGCACGTCCGCCGTGACCACCGAAGCCGCCCAGCGTAAACGTGGACGAACTGCCTAGAAGCTTCGGCATATCGAGTCCACCGCCGATGAGCAAGTAAGTGCGCATGCCTTCTTTGGCTTCGCCAAAGCTTAGCACTTGCCCTTGCGTTGCATAGATAGGTCGATACGTAGCAACTGTCTCTCCATCGAGCTCCGCTTGCATATCCGCACCGGTTACGCAGAACCACATATCACTGCGGAACCTGTAGGAGCCGCCACGCAGGGTCATTTCAAGCCCAGGCGCATCGTCGGCATTGCCAAGCAGCTTGTTCCCGATACGGAACGATAAAGGATCCATCGGTCCGCAAGGCGGCACACCGACATCCCAATGGCGAATGCGGCCCGGGAAGTCTTGCACGGTTGTCTGAATGCCGCCATCGACGACTTCAAGCGCACGCTCTGTGGGCTCAAATGTATTTAACAATTGCGTGTACACATTCCCGCTCAGGCAAGCCTCTTCTTGCAGAAGCGCACGTACATACTGCAGATTCGTTGTTAAACCGTACATGCGCGTTTCAGCCAGTGCTTCAACTAATTTATGGATCGCGTCCAGGCGGTCCTTGCCGTGAACAATGATTTTAGCCAGCATGGGGTCATAAAGTGTCGTTACGGTCAGACCATCACGAACCCAAGTCTCATTGCGAGCATCGCTAGAGAAAACAGCACGATCCAATTGTCCCGCACTCGGACGGAACTGCTGGAGGCAGTCCTCCGCGTAAATCCGCGCTTGGATACTATGGCCTTGCGGCTTGCGGATTAGCGACCCTAGATCATCCAGTTCCAATGCCGCTTCACGCACCATCCACTCCACGAGGTCAATGCCAAGTACTTCCTCTGTCACACCGTGCTCCACTTGAAGGCGCGTGTTCACTTCCAAGAAATAAAACTCACACGTTTCTGGATCGTAGAGATATTCAACGGTTCCTGCACTGCGGTAACCGACTTCAGCAGCGAGGCGTTTCGCCGATGCAAACATCGCCTCACGCACATCGTCCGACAAGTTCGGAGCAGGACTTTCTTCAATTACTTTCTGATTACGGCGTTGAATAGAGCAATCGCGCTCACCTAGCGTCACGACTTCGCCTAAGGCGTTGCCAAAAATTTGAACTTCAACGTGACGAGCACGGGCAATATATTTTTCGAGGAACATGCCCCCGTTTTTGAAATTCGTTTCAGCCAAATGACGTACACCATCGTAGGCAGAGCGCAGTGTCGCTTCATCTGCACAAACACGCATGCCGATACCGCCGCCGCCTGCTGTGCTTTTTAGAATAACTGGGTAGCCAATTCGCGCTGCTTCTATTAAAGCTTCCTCTAATTCGGTGATAAGAGGCGTACCTGGCAGCATCGGCACACCTGCTCTTTCGGCAATCTCACGTGCGGAATGCTTCAGTCCGAACATCTCCATCTGCTCCGGCGTCGGTCCGATGAATACAATGCCATGCTCGCGACATGCGCGGGCAAAATCCGCATTTTCGCTCAAGAAGCCGTACCCAGGATGGATCGCTTGCGCACCCGTTTCGAGCGCTGTTTGGAGAATCAGCTCCGTATTCAAGTAACTCGACTTCGCTGGTCCCTCACCGATCAGAACGGCCTCATCGGCTCCATCCACATGTAAACTATCTTGATCTGCCGCCGTATAAACAGCTACGGATTGAACTCCCATTTTGCGCAATGTACGCTCGATACGTACGGCGATTGCTCCACGGTTCGCAATTAGCACTTTTGTAAACATCGTAACCACTCCTTCGCATTTATGTTCGTCAGTTATTTATCCCAGATAAGCACCTGAATCGGTGTCGGGTTATAGGCATTACATGGATTGTTAAGCTGTGGACAATTGCTGATAAGTGCCATCGTGCTGGCAATGGACTGCATTTCAACATAACAGCCAGGCGCGGACACGCCATCATCGAATTTCAGACCGCCATCCGGTGTCACCGGTACATTCATGAAGAAGTTAATGTTCGGCGCCAAGTCCCGCTTCGTATAGGAGCCGTCCTGCCCAGCCAACTGCAGCATGAACGTATCGCGACAATTGTGCATCGACAGCTTATCGTGCGAGTACCGCACCGTGTTGCTTTGCGCTGAGCACGAGCCGCCGACGGTATCATGACGTCCGCAGGTGTCAGCTACGATTTTCAACAATTCCTTGCCCGACTCTGCTCTCAGGATGGAACCTGTGCTCAAGTAAATATTGCTTTGTCCTGTGATCGTTGCCACCGCACTGTAATGATCCTCAGGATTTTCCGCATCATAGAACAAGGTGTCTGCTGCCTGATTGCCTTCCAGATCCACGATCCGCATGACTTGCCCTGGCTTCAGAACACGCATCCAGCCATCTCCCGCCTGAATTACTTCACAATATATGGCATCCTCCACTTGACGAGGGCTTTCCACTCGATTAAATACAGCCATCTTCCCAGCCTCCTCCGATTAGTTAGTTCTATTAAGAACCTAGCAGTGTGTGATATTCCCATGTATTTTCAAAAGCTCGGCGATTCTCCGGGCGATAATTCAAGCAAAAATCATCTTCATTAACTGGTGGTGCTGCTAACACTTCGATTTTGACAGGCACAGATGGATAATTCCCCCTTGGGTCAAGTGGATTCGGCGTGTTGGACAGGACTACTAATGTATCCAGCTCTGTCCTCAGAGTGACCGTCGCCCCTGCTTGACAATGTTCTAAGCTGAGCCGCATATCCCCATTCCCATCCACAACCACTTTGGAGAAAAGATTCACCACCGGCATCATATCCCGCATGCTCAAGCCATTGCGAACGAGTTCGACAGCAAAGTTCTCTTGACCGCTCCGCAGCCAATCGTTGCGCAGTTCTTGGTAATTCGTCGTACCGTACTTGGCATCTGTCCCTGCACGGCTTGTGTATCCGCTAAGTGGGTCATGCCAACCTAAGCTGTCTTCCACAATACTCACCATTGCACGGCCGTTATCGCTCATCAGTACATTCCCACGGGTCAAATGCGCCGTATGCTGCGCTTTGAGCGTATCCGGCATATTGTAACGCTCCGTCAGATCCTTCGCGTGGTAGAACTGAATTGACACATTCGCACCTGCTTCCAGCGCAGTCAAACGAATCAACTTTCCTTTGCCAATCGTCCCTGACCATTTATCCCCTGGCCCGATGTCTTTGCTCCAAATGTTCCCCATGCTATCGCTCTCCTTCGCTTTTTGCTTAAACAAAAAGGGAGACATCACAAGACCATTGTCTTGGTGATATCTCCCAGGTTTTTATCCTTCCGTGGCACTCTCTCACAAGAGTGGTTTACTCTCGGACCAGCCCGGAACATTACCGGCGGAACCCTAGTAAACAATCGTATTCGTTTGTGTTACTAAACATAACATCGTTGATGATATGTGTCAATAACTTCTAATTATTTTCGTTTATATACGTAAAATACTTCTCATAACCCTTACTATGTGTTATATTAACTTACACAAAAGACGAATATCTAACATCATAAATAAAAAGGTTAACCACCTTATATAAAAGTCATGAAACATGACACATAAAGTTTTCTAGGGTTCCGCGGCAGCCTACATCCCGGACTGGACCAAGAGGAGACGCACAGCTCAACACTGTGTTCACGGAGGGATAAAAGCCCGGGAGATATCTGTAACCTAGATATCACCTTGGCTTTTTTGCATATAAAAACCCCTTCTGTGATCACATCAATCATCGATAGAGGGAGTGTTATCGCTATGACCACTGAAGGCACACTACGTAAATCCCTAACCCTGTACCAAGTTGTTTATATGGGGCTCGCTTGGATGACTCCTATGATTTATTTCTCCATCTACGGGATCGCTTATGAGAATGCACATGGCATGTTAACACAAGCCTACTTGCTCGCTTTCATCGCTATTTTCTTCACCGCGTACAGCTATGGAGTCATGTCGAAGGTTTTTCCAACTTCAGGTTCCGCCTACACCTACACCAAAAAAAGCATTCATCCCTATCTAGGATTTCTCGTCGGCTGGGTCTTGCTTCTAGACTATTTCTTCTCCCCTATCATCGCGTGCCTAACCTTCGGCATCTATCTACATGCTCAGTTCCCGTCCATTCCTGCTTATATATGGATCATCGGACTCAACATTATCCTTGGTCTTATCAATATCATCGGCATCAAATTCTCTGCAAACATCAGCAAATTGTTCGTCTGGGTTCAGATCATTTTCATCGCCGTGTTCTGTTTCTTTCTGTTCCGTAACTTATCTGGTGTTGGTGAGATTCATCCGCTACAGCCTTTTCTGCAAACCGACGTGCCTTTCTCTACGATTCTCGCTGGCGCCTCCATTATATGTTTCTCTTTCTTAGGCTTTGATACAGTAACAACGATGGCTGAAGAAACGGTCAATTCCGAGAAGACCATCCCGCGCGCCATCATGATCATCATCATTACAGCTAGCGTTCTCTATTTAGTGCCCTCTTTTCTAACACAGCTCGTGTATCCGCATTTAACTTTTGTTCATATCGATTCTGCCGGCTTTGAGATTGTCAAAATGGTTGGCGGCGCCGCATTGAGCTCTGTATTCCTCACTGTTCTCATTCTTGCGATCTTCACACAAGGATTATCGTCCGTCACAAGCGTGTCACGCCTCCTGTTCGTGTTGGGTCGAGATAACGTGCTGCCGAAGCGCGTGTTTGCGTTTCTACATCCGAAGTTGGGCACACCGGTTATTAACATTGTGATCGTTAGCGTCGTCTCGCTGCTCGCTCTCGTCATTTCCCTAGATAATGCCGTGAAATTCGTTAATTTCGGCGCCCTTACCGCTTTCCTCTTCGTCAACGTATCTGTCATTGCGCAAAAGTATATGAAAGAACGCCAACGCTCGCCGAAGCAAACAATCTTGTATCTGGCGCTTCCGTTGCTAGGTGCCGGATTCATCGGCTATCTACTGTCACTGTTGGATAAAGACGCGTTATGGATGGGTGTAACATGGCTACTGATCGGGGTGGTGTACCATCTCGTTCAAAAGCGCACCTCACTAATGAAGAACTCTACGTCAGTAGTGACTGAGCGTTTGCCAGGAAGTTCACACCCCGCTGGCACATTGAAGTAATTAGTAGTGGCAGCAGCAATACTACAACATAAAACAGTTGGAGCGAACAGACTCCGACTGTTTTTTCTATTGTGATAAAACACTTCGGATGGAATGTGGTTTCAACAAAAAAAATGAATCAATAAAAATTTGTTTCCCTATTGCAACTTTTTCAGATATGGATAATAATATAAGAAATAAATGTTTCCCAAAGTCAACAATTGTGAGCTTGTACAAGTTTCAAATATTGCAGGAGAAATAAAGTGAAAGATTGGGGAGGACATAACGAAATGAATGTGATGACTATAAAAAGCTTTTGGAAGAAGAGTGCCGCCGTTGCTTTAGTAGGCGTTTTATTGACCGTAACCGCTTGTGGGACCACTGGGAAATCGCCAACTTCAACGGAGAAGGAGATTAAAGTCACTACAACGATAGGGATGATTACGGACATCGTCCAGAATGTTGGTTCGACACATGTCAAAGTAACGGGGCTCATGAATGCCGGTGTGGATCCGCATCTATATAAAGCTTCCCAAGGCGATATTAAAAAGTTAGATGACGCCCAAATTATTTTCTATAATGGTCTGCACCTAGAAGGTAAAATGGTTGAGATTCTAGAGAAAATGGGTAAAGAAAAGCCAACCGTTGCCGTATCGGAAAAAATCGATCGTAAACTATTGCGCTCCGGTGCGGAGATGGCAACAGAATACGATCCGCACATCTGGTTTAATGTGAAGCTGTGGATGAAAGCAACGGAGCAAGTCCGTGATTCTCTCATCGCGTTAGATCCTGCACATAAAGAAGATTACACCAAAAATGCTGCCGCTTATTTAGTAAAACTTGAAGAAATAGATCGCTATGCAACTGAGCAAATTGCTTTAATTCCTGAGGCATCCCGCGTGCTCGTAACAGCTCATGATGCTTTCGGTTACTTCGGGGACGCTTACCACATTCAAGTGAAGGGTCTTCAAGGGATCAGTACAGCGTCGGAATACGGATCTAAAGATGTAAGTCAGTTAAGAGATTTCTTAGTCGAGAAAAAAATCAAAGCTGTATTCGTTGAATCCAGTGTGCCTAAGAAATCCATTGAAGCGGTTATCCAAGGCGCGAAGGAAAAAGGTCACCAGATCCAAATCGGGGGAGAATTGTTCTCTGATGCTATGGGTACAACTGGAACACCCGAAGGTACTTATGTGGGGATGGTTCGTCATAATGTAGATACCATTGTCAAGGCGCTCAAATAGACGTGAAGCAAAGAACGGTTTGAAATCGAATCGTATTGGAGGAATAACAATGAAACATGCTCCACTAACCATACACAACATGACTGTCGCTTATCATAAGAAACCTGTTTTGGAACAAGTCTCCTTAACGATCCCTGAAGGTAAACTAATCGGCATTGTGGGGCCGAACGGCGCAGGAAAGTCAACCTTAATTAAAGCAGCGCTTGGTTTGATTCCGAGTCTCTCAGGTGAAGTGAAGATATATGGAAAGCCCTATAAGGAACAGCGCAAGCTTGTTGGATATGTGCCGCAAAGGGAATCCGTCGATTGGGATTTCCCAACGAATGCGCTTGATGTTGTAACCATGGGCAGATATGGGCACTTAGGCTGGTTTCGTAGACCGGGAAATAAAGAAAAACAAATCGCCATGTCTTGTTTAGAAAAAGTAGGGATGGCTGACTTCGCAGACCGACAAATCAGTCAATTGTCCGGCGGACAGCAGCAACGTATTTTCTTAGCCAGAGCACTCGCCCAGGATGCCAGCTTATATTTCATGGATGAACCCTTCGTAGGCGTAGATGCCGCTACCGAAAAAGCGATCATCACCCTGCTCGGTGAGTTGAAGAAACAAGGAAAGACCGTACTCGTAGTTCATCATGATTTATCAACTGTAAAAGAATATTTTGATTGGGTGATTTTGCTCAATGTAGGCCTTGTGGATATCGGTCCGACCGATGAAGTATTTACGAAGGAGAAATTACAACAAACGTATGGCGGTAAACTTGCCATCTGGGATCGGGAAGATACCGAAAAGCAAATAGGATAAAGAGGTGAGCTACATGTTGGATTCATTGCTTCACTTATGGTTAGATCCGAATGCGCGATGGATATTACTCGGATGCTCATTACTCGGACTAAGCAGCGGAGTGTTAGGCAGTTTTGCTTATTTACGTAAACAATCGTTAATGGGCGATGCGCTATCGCATGCAGCTCTGCCAGGTGTGTGCGTGGCTTTTATGATCACCGGCTCCAAATCTATTCTTTTCTTCCTCATCGGAGCAGCTGTAGCCGGCCTACTTGCAACGCTAAGCATTGGATGGATTACGCGATATTCCAAAATCAAGAATGACTCAGCGTTAGGTATTGTATTATCCGTTTTTTTCGGGGTAGGCATCGTATTGTTGACGCAGATTCAGCATAGTTCAAGCGGCAATCAAAGTGGTTTAGATAAATTTCTATTCGGTCAAGCGGCATCCATGATACACTCCGATGTCCTGACAATGGCCATTATTTCTTTTTTATTAGTCGGTGTGTGTACATTATTCTTCAAAGAATTTAAATTATTGAGCTTTGACCCCGGCTATGCGAGAGGTTTAGGGTTTCCTGTAGGGATCCTGGATCATTTCATGATGTTTCTCATTGTCGTTGCAGTCGTTGTCGGCATCCAAGCGGTCGGCGTCGTCTTAATGGCGGCACTGTTAATTACACCTGCTGTTGCAGCCAGATACTGGACTGAAAAATTAGGGTTAATGGTCATCTTATCTGGCATATTCGGCGCATTTAGCGGATTCGTGGGGACTTATTTAAGTACAATGGGCAGCAACTTGCCTACAGGTCCACTCAGTGTGCTCGCGGCTACGCTGGTATTCGTCTTCTCTCTCTTTTTCGCTCCAAAACGAGGGCTTCTCATTAAAATGATTAGACAGTCGTCGATGAAACAAAAGATTCAAAACAGTTCCGAACCAGAGCACTACGTCAAGACAAAAGAGGTGAGTCCTGTTGAATGATTTCTGGATTATTCTCACCGCTGCGCTTGTCGCTGCCTCTTGTTCCTTAGTTGGTTGCTTCCTTGTCCTTCGTAAAATGGCCATGATTGGTGATGCCATCAGCCATTCCGTACTTCCTGGTATCGTTATCGCTTTTCTGATTAGCGGCTCTAGGGGGTCCATCTTCATGCTGATCGGCGCCGCAGTAATTGGACTCATTACGGTATTCTTAATCCAACTTTTTCAACAAAGCGGTGTGCAGTCGGATGCTTCTATCGGTGTCGTGTTCACGGCCATGTTCTCCATTGGCGTTGTGCTTGTTAGTTTGTATACGAGACAAATTGATCTAGACTTGGACTGTGTGCTTTATGGCGAAATCGCCTATGTGCCGTGGAACACGATTGAAGTTGGGGGTATAAGTATCGGACCCAAAGCCGTCTGGGCGGTTGGTTTTGCGCTCGTACTGAGCAGTCTTGTCATCGGTATTTTTTATAAACAGTTTAAACTGTGTTCGTTCGATCCGGCTCTTGCTGCTGCGGTGGGCATTCCGGTCTTACTATTCCACTATCTATTGATGGGCTTAGTTTCGATTACGACTGTAGCTTCTTTTGAAAGTGTGGGTGCCATTCTAGTCGTGGGTATGCTAATCGTACCTGCAGCGACTGCTTATCTGTTAACTGAAAAACTCCGTGTGATGATCCTGCTGAGCATGGCTGTTGGGGTTATCTCCTCTGTAATTGGCTATTATGTTGCCTACTTATTGGACGCTTCCATTGCCGGCTGTATGATTAGTGTGGCAGGTGCAATGTTCGTCCTCGCTTTCCTCCTGTCACCAACCAACGGACTCATTATCCGTAAAATCCGTCAAAAGCGCGGATTGTCTGGGATGACACCAGAATCCGCTTAACTCCATGGAACAATAAAGAAACCACTCCCAATCATGCACTTGGAGTGGTTTCTTTGTTAGGCTTGCTCTCTACTTCCGATCAGCCGGGAACACCAGCCCAATCTGTCTCCGCGCCTCATCCATAATAGCCATTGCCGCTCTGGAATTCGCATGTGAGTTCGTCGGAGACTCTAGTTCGCCCGTTTTGATCAGTCGACTAAACTCTTCCGCCTCATAGCGCATCGTTCTTACACTTTGCTCCTGTGTTAAATCCTCGACAGAACCGTCGCGGTAACGAATTTGCACCTTCTCAGGTTGGTTAATCTTATCGATAACCATTGTCGCCAGTTCACCTTGGATTTCAGCGGGCAGGTAGGAGCTTGCGATTTTGGAGTGCTGAATGACAGCATCCATCTCTGGGTAGCTAAGCAGCAGGCTCCCTTCACCATCAACGCCGGATTCCAGCATCACTGCACTTGCCTGAACTTTATCCGGTGCACCAAACAATACAACCAGCGGATAGATGCAATACACACCTAGGTCCATCATGGAGCCATTGGAGAAAAAGGGATTGAACGCATTCAGCACAGTCCCTTGCTTGTAGGCGTCATATCTGGATGAATATTGGCAATAGCCCGCAAAATAACGTCTTACTTTCCCAATCTTATGTAGATTTTCTTGCACGACTTTAAAATTAGGCATTAGCGTCGATTTCAACGCTTCCATGAACACAACTTTGTTACTGTGTGCCGCTTCAATCATGGCAGCTAATTCAACGCTGTTAGAAGCCGCAGGTTTTTCACAAATGACATGCTTACCGTGTTTCATACAGTGAACGGCATACTCCGCATGCAAGGAATTCGGGCTAGCAATATAGACAGCATCGAACGCATCACTTTGTGCAAATGCCGTTAAGTCTGTAAATTGATGTGCGACACCAAATTTCCCAGCAAATTCAGCCGCTTTATCTGCCGTACGGGAGTAAACAGCTGTCACTTCGAACTCTCCTGTTTCGAGCGCCGCGTGTATGAATTCCTCTGTGATCCAGTTCGTACCAATAACTGCAAATCGTATCATCTTCCCCATGGCTCCTTCAATCTAGCTATATTCTCTGACCTCTACCCTATCAAATTCAACCTCCAAATTCAATTGTCATTACAATGCTGCCTCTTTTGAACTCACTGAAACTTCCCGTAGTGCTTGATCTTCACTTTCGTTTGACAATGAATCTCTACTTCGGGGTACACCTCACGCCAGTCCATCGCTTTCCATTCTTTATATGGAATGATATTCTTCACAGCGTTTCCTACCCCAAGACTGTCCACATTATGCTTTTGCATATCCTTTACCATCATCTCCATGGACTCGGTAATTTTCTTTGCAATTTTTTCCTCAAGTTTATTCCGATCCTCTTCCTTACTGATCTTCAAATCTCCCCTATACTCCAGAATAGAACCACTTACTGAGATCTGAAAATTCACTGTAAACGCGCCTGATCCACCCTGTGTTACGCGAACTCTTCTTTTACTAATCAGCGAATCGAATAATGCAAGCTCTTTCGCTTCATTTTCTTGACTTAGTACCATTGGCAAAGAACCTAACTTGAAATTTTTGTTCAGCATAGCAAAATAAATCGCATCCTGCGCAGCTACCTTAGTCAGATAACGATCATCTCGAAATAAAGCAATCCCATCAATTTTCACATGTTCGCCAATATCCTTAATGATGGGAGCAACAGGATCAATACCATCATCATAATAATCTCTTGTAAAATCATATAAACTGACCTTCGGAATACTCTGAAATTTCGATTCTGATTCCATCATTCTGTCAATATACTGTGCAGTTCGCAGGTAATTGCTGTAGGTTTTGATTAATAAGTCATTCGCATTGCCATCCACAATGGTTACTCTGACTCGCGGTGAAACGGAAGGATCTCTGACTAGGGTATCAATATCGTCCCAAAATCCTCGCCGTGCGAGCGACGAACCGAACAAGATATTACGCATCTGGCCGCTCACTAAAACTAATTGACTCTGCCTAGCAAGGTCTACCTTTGCTCCTTTACTACTATCCGTAACGGTCGTCAAAATTTCCCTTGGCTTTAAGCCTTCACCTACAGCTAGAGGAATGCTATTGGTCACCTTAAGCATCCCCCCGGGCATTAAATCGAAACTTGTCGTATGGGTTAAACCAATCTTCTCTAAGACTCGCTGGTCATTCCCACAGCCTGTGGTCATCAGCAGCAGCATACAAATAATCAGACATGAATACCCAGTCTTAAGCAAGCTGTTTTCGCCACCTTTGAATAGAGAGAATGCCAATTAAGCCGAGTGGAAGAACAAATGTATAGGCAATATTGAAATAAGTAGCAATAAACAACCATTTACCGACCTCATCCAGCACACTTGGAATAAACGAAATTAGATACGTGATCCCCATCATAACTAGCGTGATATGTTCAATCTTCCTACTTTTGAATATCTGTTGCATACACAATCCTGCTGCCCAATGATACATCACAATAGTAATAAGAACCCTGAGGAGTAGAAAGCTAAAGAGGATATTCTCCGCTCTCTCGATAAAGGGAAATTTAATATAAGCGAGCAAATCAATGAAGGGAAACATAATTAACTTTAACTGCTGTAAGCTGTAGAAGCCGAAGCAAATCAGAGTCACACCCAAATAAATCAGAAAGCTAAACACATTAGCTAGTTGGACACTTGTGAAAAATCGCGTCTTCGGCTGAACATAAGGAAATAACAGGAGGCACAACTCAAACCCTAAGTAAGAACCAAATAGATTAAAGGCACCCAACCAGTATTCTTTTCCTTCTTTAAACAAATAGTGCGTATATCTCGATAGTTTCAAATCATTATAAAATGTAACTTCCAAAATGATCATCCACATCACCAAAAAGAAAAACACAGTGCTCGCTTTAGAAATGACGTAAACGCCTTTGATCGTCAATAGATACGCAAGCAGCGTAATGAAGAACATGAAAATCATTGGGTTTGCCGTCGGAAATGCTGTAACTTGAAAAATGAGAACGTACTGCTTAGCAACTAAGCTGGCAGTAAATGACCAAGTAAACGCCAAAATGACATAGATCGGATAGATGACCCATTTAGGCAGGTAATTTTCAAAAATAACAAAAATACTTGCTCCCTTCCCCATCTTCCATACGATCCACATTAGATAAATATTAAATGCGACGATTGCCGCAATAACAACTAACATGAGCCAACCGTTATAGCCAAAGTACTCAGCTGCAACACGTGGTAAAGCAAAGATCCCCACACCAACTTGGATCATATGGATCAAAATAAAGATATGGAAACCATTCAGCTTCTCATTCACGATCGGATCATCCTTATTTTCTCATTTTATTCTTCTTAGGATTGGCTGTTCTCACTTGATCAGGCCGTGAAGTTAGTGTAGAGAAAGGACCACGAATGAAAACATCCTTCCAATCTGTCCATTTCGTAGGTGCAAAAGGTGATAGATAGGATGTCCCTAGACTTGTCAACCCACATAAATGGATCACAATGAAGGCAATTCCCAACATCAGACCGAAATTCCCCCATACACCAGCTAGTAAAATCAAACCAAAACGGATAAGACGAATCGATGCACTCATCACATAACTTGGGATAACAAAGGACGATATCGCAGATGATGCAACTGCAATAATGAGAATGTTACTCGTCAGTCCCGCTTGAACAGCTGCTTGACCGATAACAATACCGCCAACGATACCGATGGTTTGTCCGATTTTGGTAGGCAATCGCGCCCCCGCTTCCCGCAGCAGTTCTATCGTCACTTCCATCAACATCGCTTCAATCACAGGGGGAAACGGCACCTTGCTTCGTGATTCTCTCAACGTTAAAATCAACGCCTCCGGAATCATCTCATAATGATACGTAGTGACAGATACATAAATAGCTGTAAACGTAATGGTGATCACAAAGGCGATAAACCGAAGCATTCGGGTAGCCGTCCCAATCGACCATCTCTGATAATAGTCATCTGCAGAAGAGAAAAAGTCGAAGAAAGCCGTCGGAGCGCTCACCACTGCCGGACTTCCGTCTACAATGGCCAGCATGCGGCCTCCCACCAGTTTGGAAACAGCCGTATCTGGACGCTCTGTAATGAGGAATTGCGGGAATAACGAATACGGAAAATCATCAATATACTGAGAGAACATGTTGCCATCATAGACCGCATCAATTTCAATCCCACGAATACGCCGAACAAATTCATCAACCAGTTCCATATTCGCAATGCCCTTGATATAAAGGACAAAAACGACGGTTTTGGTGACTTCACCGACTTCTAGCTTGACCACTTTTAAATGTGAGCTTCTCACCCGTCTCCGCACTAAAGAGAGATTGATACCAGCTGTTTCTGTAAACGAATCATGCGGCCCGGTGATAACCGTCTCCGTTTCAGACTGCTGCACGCTCCTTGATTCAGGGCCATAAGCAAAGAACAGATATACCTTCTCACGATGAAAGATAGCAGCTTGCCCAGACAATACAGCAAGGACAATTATTTTAGGATCAACCGCTACTTCAAATTTTGTCTGCTCAAAAATGGTGTTTAAATCATCCGTTTGCGCATTCGATATGGGATCCATGACTTCCCTAGACAATTGCAAATGATCAACCATATGAGGAATATAAATAATATCAACTTGGATACTGGGTATGTGGCGATGAAATACATCAATACAATCCTCAAATTGCTGCAGAATATGAGCTAGAGATACCGATTCATCTGTATTGGCTGCCTCTGTTAACACGGGTACCTCAAAATTTTTAGGCTCTCTATTTGCTTGCCGTGAGAAGGAAAACAATAAACGATCCCATATGGTCATGCATAATCCCCCCACCT
Organism: Paenibacillus qinlingensis; assembly: GCF_031455095.1. Lineage (GTDB taxonomy): Bacteria > Bacillota > Bacilli > Paenibacillales > NBRC-103111 > Paenibacillus_E > Paenibacillus_E qinlingensis_A. Next base: position 4,658 of record NZ_JAVDSB010000033.1, on the reverse strand, counting down.
AGAGCTTTCTTTTATTCTGAGCAGTATTGCTTAAAATAATCCATTTTGCCCAAAAGTTGCGCTTTGGCACGCATCTTGAAACGGATATTGACACGAAACTAAATGGTTTCGTATAATGAGACATGTAACCAAAAGGTTTCGCGTTAGCGAGGCCGCTGAAAACATGATTTTGCGGGAAAACTAGGTGGATACGCTTCAAAACGAAGTAATGTACAAAGTAAATAACTATACGATTACTGGAGGCTTTTAATAATGGAAAATCAAATGCAATCCCTACCTGATATTAAACAAACGCTTGTTTTTAATGCACCTATACAAAAAGTGTGGAACGCTGTGGCCACTTCTGAAGGCATCGCCGTTTGGTTCATGCCGAACAATTTCATGCCAGAAATCGGCTATGAATTCCATTTGGAAGCTGGCCCTTTCGGCAAATCCCCTTGTAAGGTTACAGAATTAGATCCCCCGAATCGCCTAAGCTTCTCTTGGGGGAAAGACTGGTTTCTGACTTTCGAATTGTCTGATCTAGGGGGCAAAACCGAGTTCACTCTCACCCATGGCGGCTGGGATATCGACAAGGTTACCGAATTCGGTCAACCGCATGATACAGTTCGCGATACGATGTCACAAGGCTGGGCAGGCATCGTCCAAAGGCTATCTGCTTACATCGAGGCTTAAGATGGGCATTCCCGCGCAAAAGCATGACGTCTTCCAGGCCATAGCCGATCCCACGCGACGACATCTGCTGCAGCTTCTGGGTGACCAGGAGATGCCCGTCACTGTTATCTCCAGCCACTTCCCGATGAGCCGTACAGCGGTATCGAAGCATCTTCGCATTCTCGCTGAGGCTGGCTTAGTAAAAGAACGTAAAGTCGGCCGCGAGACCCGTTACCGGTTGGAGGCTGAGCCGCTGATGGAGCTTAAACGTTGGCTTTCCTATTACGAGCGCTATTGGGAAAATAAACTTAATGTGCTCAAACGTTTCGTTGAGCAAGACGATAACACCGAGGGACTTACTTATTCTCGCCTAGAGGTAGTGGAACCTGAGAAATAGATGAATAGCACGAAGAGCCCCCTGTTTTGGGAGGCTCTTCTTTATGTGATCACAAATAAGCCACCCTAAAAAACAACTAACAAAAAGTAATTAACTTACTTGACGAAGCGTAATCAGAAGCGTATGATCAGTTACATAAAGTAATTAAATATATTTAAGTGTATTAACCATAAATAAGGAGATGTTCGCTATGATTTCACCGATTTTCGTAGGGCATGGTTCTCCCATGATGGCTCTTCAAGATACTGCTTGTACACAGTTTTTGCTTGATTACGGTTCAAAGTTATCGCCCAAAGCTATTGTCCTCTTCACCGCACATTGGGAAACAGAAGTGCTCACTATTTCCTCCACGAATGAGGTCTACGACACGATTTATGATTTCCGCGGATTTCCCGATGAACTGTTTCAAATCAAATACCCTGCAAAAGGTGACGCCTCACTTGCTCAATCCATTGGTAAGCGCTTTGAAGCAAAGAACATTCCTGTTCAATTCGATCACACACGCGGTCTAGACCACGGCTCATGGGTACCGTTGTTGAGAATGTTCCCTACACCTGTATGCCCGGTCATTCAAATCTCGGTGAATCCGTATTTGCCGCCTGCCGAGCAGTACCGAATCGGCGAAGCATTGCGTGGTCTTGATCAGGAAGACATCCTGATCATCGGCAGCGGCGCCACGGTCCATAACCTGCGCGCGTTGAACTGGAACGCCACCGAGCCTGATGCTTGGGCGGTTGCATTTGATGATTGGCTCGCTGCTAACATGCAAGCCCAGAACTTAGAGGCGTTGTTCAACTACGCCACCGAAGCTCCCAATGCGAAGATGGCGGTACCGCGCCCTGAGCATTTCATTCCGCTCTACATTGCAATGGGCAGCGGCGATCCGCAGCGACCTGTTGAGATTATTCACCGTAGCTATGAAGTCGGCTCGTTGAGCTATTTGGCAGTATCATTTTAAGCAGCAATTCTTCCAATACTCAGAGTATTCCGCATGAAATTGACTGGATTGCGCAAGCTAACAGAACCAATTTCAACAAACAGAGGTGCTCTGGCATTGGCTTGGACATGGACAACTCGTACCATTCAAATTTTGTTAGCGGCAGCTTATGTCATGTTCGGAGTTCTGAAGCTGTCCGCCCATGCCCTACAAACGGAAGTCTTCACGTCAACCTATGGGTATAGTGTAACTTTCATGTACATCATTGGGGCAATCGAACTCGTCGCGGGCATCGGTCTCATCATCGGCCTGTGGCAGCCGCGAACTGCCTTAATTTCAGCCGGTATCATTGGTATGATCATGGCCAGCGCGATGCTGACGCATATCCGTTCCGATGAGGGAATGCGCACCTCCTTACTACCGCTAATCTTTCTCCTCATGGCGCTATTCGTCATCATTAGCAACTCACGTGGCGTGGAGCGAAAACGAGAGTATATCTAACTCAAAAAGCGTGTGGGCCACGGCCCGCACGCTTTTACTCTTTTCCTACCTACTCTAGCTTCAGGTAGCTATTGTAAGCCTGCCCTGATTTGAAGAATAAATAATACGCTGGCAAAATAAAAAGAGACCCACAGCAACGGGCTGCGGGTCTAACATATATATATTTAAAAGGGGGTCGAATTTCATTATAGGTCTCGAACCTTAAAGCAAGATGAAATTCAGATGTCATTTCCGTGACAACTCATCTCCGTTTTACTTCGCCTTAATTGGAATATAAATATCCATCTCCAAAAGCTCATGCCGGTTCGAATGACAGCGCTCATCATAATATTCGAATTCAGCACTTCCCGCATGCTCATACCCCGAGTGAGGAAACCATTCTGCGAAAATGGCCTGCCATGTCGTCTGAATCGAGGCAACAAATTGGTCCTGCGTCACCTTCGGCGTCGTAAACACGGCGTATTTCGCTTCAGGAAACTCGCGGCATACCATATCCGCAGGTACATCCTCAAAATTCGTCGCTTCCATCCCGATGATGTAAGTTAAGTCCCCACTTTCCAAGTCAAAATCCGCACAGATTCCGAGTTCAACAGGCAATCCTGTGTGAACACGGTTCGGGATTCGCTCCCCCAAGCCCTCTTGCATGTACTTCTGCCAGAATGCCGGGATATCGCGGTGGTTCTGTCCATCCTTACATGAAGTCTTCAATTCATATCCAATTATTTTGAACCCAGGTTTCGTTGTCAGCTCGTAGTTCATACGTATTCCTCCTAAATAGGGATTAAATTTCCGATCCAACACGTTCACTCTGGGATAACTAGGCGGTCGTATACCTTGCTTGCGATAAGCGAGCGGCGTACGTTCAAACACCTTTTTGAAAGCCCGCGTGAAATTCTCGTGGGATTGGAATCCATTGTCGAGGGCAATATCGATCAACTTGTGCTCCGTATGCGCGATTTGATAAGCCGCTCTTGCTAATCTTCTTTTGCGAACATATTCCATCACGGCATCTCCCACCATGGTTTGGAAGACCCGATGAAAATGAAAGGCTGAGAAGCAAGCTACCTCGGCTAAACACTCAACGGACAGCGGTCCCGATAGATGTTCCTCAATATGATCCAGCGTCATCTGTATCCGCGCCTCATAATTGGTGTCCATCGCTTGCCCCCTTCAACTTGATAATCTCAGTCTACGCTATTCAGAACAACGCTTCTTGATATTTCTTGCTCACTATTTCCAGCTTCCTTTGGAAGGCACTGCATAGGTTTTGTACTGATTCTTCCCATTAATTTCAAGAAGATTCAACTGCAGACCATAGGCACAGCCGCCATCGATTCCTATTTTATCCGTATCAAACCACACATCCGCTTTCCCATGAATGTCCTTCGTCGTCGTATGACCGAACACAACAGGCTTCTTCACAACCGTTTTCTGCCCTAAAAAAGGCGCACGAATCCAAATAAAGTCCCGCTCCGGCTGTGTTTTCCAATCTGCGTAAGCAGGATTAAGACCAGCATGTACAAAAATATGCGTATCATTCTCGTGATACAGAGGCAACTCCCGCAAAAAGGCAAGATGCTCGCTGCAATTCGCCCGAATGCTTTCTTTCGCTGTTTTCAAATCAAAGTTTCTAACGCCGCTAAAGCTTTGAAACGTCTGGATGCCGCCATGCTCGAAAAACTTCATTTCCGTCAAATCATCCGTCCCGTCCATTACTTCCAAGAAGCGCTGATCGTGGTTCCCCTTGAGTGCAATGGCACCCTTTTCACGTACCAAGAACATCACATGCTCCACGGCCTCCCGGCTCGCCGGTCCCCGATCTACATAATCTCCTAGCAAAACAAGCTGATCCTCTTCCGCATTAAACTTTGCTTTATCTAGTAATTCCTTAAATTCAATCGCACAGCCGTGGATATCACTGATAGCTAGCAGTCGTTTCATCGACGTTTCCCCCTGATGTTCACTTGTCGAACTCCCATGTGTATGTAGCTTATTTTAGCATATTTCGCCGCCTACGAGCTTCCTTAATTATGGAAAATGCCTTCTAGGCAGGAAAAAGGACGCCCTTATTGGAGAGGCCACTGAAAAACTTAAGGTTTTTGAGTAAATTCAAGCGAGAAAATAAAAATGCGGCACCTAATCCGATTATTCCGGAGAAGGTGCCGCATT
>NZ_JAVDSB010000032.1:0-33017 GCF_031455095.1 Paenibacillus qinlingensis | reverse complement strand
AATCTCTTTGTGCAATCTCTTTGTGCAATCTCTTTGTGCAATCTCTTTGTGCAATCTCTTTGTGCAATCTCTTTGTGCAATCTCTTTGTGCAATCTCTTTGTGCAATCCTAGATTTGCATCGGATCCAGTAAAGGATTCCAATGAATAGTTGGAGCGTCGGTCTCCGAATGAATCCCCGCTGAGCCAATCCATGGATGAGATGTTGGGCCTACGCTGAAATAATGTTCGAGCAAACAGCGAAAAATATATGGCATCGGACGGTCTAAAACAGATGCTTTGGGAATCCAATGCAGGTCACCTTCAGACGTAATGATACGTGGATCTACATCGGTATTGCCAATGTAGAAGAACTGTTGGCGTATTTCTTGGCCATTGAGCCGAAGCAAGACATATTGAAGGCGTAAGTCATGAATTTCGTCCTGCTCAATGCCTGTTTCTTCCCATATTTCACGAAAGCAAGCTGTTCTTGGTTGGTTGATTTCATGCGGTTCGAGGTGACCGCCAATCGCTGCCCATAAGCCAGGAGAGAGCGTGCGCGTTAGTGCTCGCTTCATCATAAGGAGCTCGTCATGTTTGTTCCATAATAGTGCAGTAGACATCATACGTAATGTAATCATGGAGAGTTCCCCTCACGTTGTTGGTTCCATTTCAGCTTATCATAGAAAGGGAAGGAGCTGCAAAGGCGAATGCTTGGATGCATTTTGCCTATTGCTTCACGGGGCATGTTTCGATATAATGTCCTCTATAGGGAAACATTAGTCTTTTTGGAGAGGACGGTAGTTAGGTGCCGGAGAGCAAAGAGTTCCTTCCAACCATGAAGCACATCGGACCTGAGCGGTACTACTTAGTCCGCGAGGATATTCTTCCAGAAGGTGTTCTTAAGACAGCACAGGCCAAAGAGTTACTTGCTAGAGGAGAAGTGAAGACAATTCACGATGCCGTAGAGCAAGTTGGGCTGAGCAGAAGCGCCTTCTATAAGTATAAAGATGGTATTCATCCGCTCAGTAAGCTAGAACGCGAGCGAATTATTACGATTTCAATGGATTTAGAGCATAAGGCCGGGATATTATCCCGTGTACTCGCACTTATCGCTAATCTGGATGGCAATGTATTAACCATTCACCAAACGATTCCATTACAAGGCATGGCGAACGTCGTTATATCACTTGAAATTTCATCCATGGGTGAAGAGATCCGAGAAATTGTGGATCGCCTAGGAGCACAAGATGGAGTTAAGCGTGCCATGGTCATCGGTCAAGGCAGTTAAAGATAGCATATAATTCAGGAGGTAATGAAATGAAGCCCATCAAGGTTGGTTTACTAGGATTAGGTACTGTAGGAACAGGTGTAGTACGTATTGTTGAAGGACATCAAGAGGATTTGCAACGTCAAACAGGTTCAGTGATTGAAATTGCAAAAATCCTTGTACAAGATAAATCCAAGCATCGTAACATCTCTGTGGATGCAGATAAGCTAACAGAGAATGTGTGGGATGTAATTGGCGATAGTGACATTGATATCGTTGTTGAAGTCATGGGTGGCGTTGAAGCAACGAAAGCCCACATTCTAACAGCACTTGGAAATGGTAAGCACATCATTACGGCCAATAAGGATCTTATGGCGATGCATGGTGCTGAGATTTTGGCGAAAGCGGCTGAGAATAATTGCGACGTCTTTTATGAAGCAAGCGTAGCAGGCGGTATTCCAATTATTCGTGCGCTTGTAGAAGGCTTCTCTTCTGATCGTATCACGAAAATTATGGGTATTGTGAACGGCACAACGAACTATATTTTGACGAAAATGAGTCAAGAAGGCGCGGCGTATGCGGATGTGCTGAAGGAAGCACAGGAATTGGGCTACGCGGAAGCGGACCCGACATCCGATGTTGAAGGCTTGGATGCTGCTCGTAAAATGACGATCCTATCGACACTTGGTTTTCACGCGAACGTTGCATTGAGTGATGTTGAAGCGAAGGGGATTTCCAAGGTAACGAAGGAAGATATCCTATACGGGAAGAAATTAGGCTACGAAGTGAAGCTGTTGGGTATCGCTGAGAATCATGATGGCCATATTTCGGTTAGCGTTCAACCGACAATGGTTAAAAATTCACATCCACTAGCATCCGTAAACGGTGTCTTCAATGCCGTATACGTAACTGGTGAAGCCGTTGGTGAAACGATGTTCTATGGCGCAGGTGCTGGCGAGCTTCCAACTGCAACATCCGTAGTAGCGGATCTAGTAGCCGTTGTACGTAATTTGAAATTAGGTATTAATGGTCGTACGGTACAAGCACCTTACAAAGAGAAGAAGCTCAAAACCGACGAACAAATCGCGTCCAAAAACTTCATCTTGCTTCATGTTGAGGATAAAGCAGGGGTACTTGCGCAAATTACACAAATTTTTGCTGAACATGAAGTTAGCTTGGAGTCCGTCTTCCAACATCCGAATACATCCAATCCTAAGGCTGAAATCATCATTATTACTCATGATGCGAACCAAGCTAGCATGAAGAATGTGTTGAATCAATTCAAATCGATGGATGTCATTCATGCGATTAAGAGCGTGTATCGAGTAGAAGGATAAGCTGTTGGACGGCGTATCCGTATATTTTGAGTGAAAAGAGGCGCAATTTCGAAATGAGCTACAAGACAGAACAAAAGGTACGGGTGAAAGTACCGGCAAGCACGGCGAATCTGGGTCCCGGCTTTGACTCTCTGGGGATGGCCTTGAACTTATATGCTTGGATTGATATGGCGATCTCTGATCAGACGAGAATACAATTAATTGGCGATCAGATGAGTGGCATTCCTACGGATAAATCGAATTTAATCTATAAGGTTGCTCAAATGGTTTTTGATAATGCAGGCGTTTCACATCCTGAGCTTGAGATTACCATGTATAGTGAGATTCCACTTACGCGTGGGTTAGGAAGCAGTGCTTCGGCAATTGTAGGCGCACTTGCAGGAGCGAATGCGCTTATAGGGAATAAGTTCTCAACCTATGAGCTCTTTCAAATCGCATCGCGTCTGGAGAAGCACCCTGATAACGTGGGCGCCAGCATTTACGGCGGGATCGTCGTTGCGTTCTGGGACGAAGTAAAGGCAGAATCGATCCGCATTGAGCCCGATCACAATCTGGAGGTGCTGGTGGCGATACCAGCCTTCCAGCTATCGACTGAAAAGGCGAGAGGTGTGATGCCGCAGCATGTATCGATGAAGGATGCGGTGTTCAACCTTAGCCACTCCTCGTTGCTCGTTGCTGCGCTCAGCACGGGGAACCTCGGCATGATCCGTCATGCGATGAAAGATCGCTTGCATCAGCCCTACCGCGCGACACTCATCCCTGGCATGAAGACATTATTGGATGAATGCGAAGATCATGGCGCGCTTGGTGTTGCTTTGAGCGGAGCGGGACCGACGATGCTAGCGCTGGTTGATGGGCGCAATGAGAAGAAAACGGAGCTAGAAGCGTTCCTTCAGGGCACATTGGCTAAGGAAGGCATTGAAGCCCAACTGCTATGGCTAAAGCCAAGCCAAGACGGTGTGACGACAACCGAACTTCAAAGCGGTGATGAGGGGCTTCTTTCTCTAGTGGAAAAGGAAGTGCTTGCATGAAACGAGTGGCTATACTTGGACCCAGTACCTTCTCAGAGGAGGCTACGCGTCATTTTCTAGGCGAGAATTTTACGTATGTATCGTATAAGTTGATTTCAGAGGTATTTAATGCAACGGCTTCTGGAGAAACGGATCTGAGTGTGATTCCTATTGAGAATACATTGGAGGGTTCTGTACACTTACACGTAGATTGGCTTGTTCATGAAGTTGACTTGCCGATCCGAGCGGAATGGGTATTCCCGATTGATATGAATTTAATTGGGTATCCGAATCCGGATATGAACGTTGATCCTTCGAATCCTTACCGACACATTCGCAAAGTGTTGTCTCATCAAGTTGTTCCTGCCCAGTGCAATCAATTTATGAAGCAATATTTGCGTGAGGCCGAATTCGAACAAGTGAGCTCTACGGCTGAGGGAGTTCGTATTGTATCTGCGCTTCAGGATCCAACCGTAGCTGCAATCGGGACGGCTATCGCCTCGGAGAATTATAACGTGCCCATGCTGCAACGTGAAATTCAAGATCATAAGGATAATATGACACGCTTCTTACTCGTTGGTAAAGAGGCATCGGAGTTGAAGTCCTCGGAGATCATTAAGACGACAATCCTTGTCACCTTACCAGACGATTATCCTGGTGGTTTACATCAGGTGCTGTCTGCATTTGCTTGGCGGAGAATCAACCTTTCGAAGATTGAATCGAAGCCGACGAAAAAGAAGCTTGGCATATACTATTTCTATATCGATATCGTTGGTACGATGGACTCTGTTCTTTTACCTTCAGCTATTCAAGAGATCGAAGCGATTGGATGTCAGGTCCGAATTCTGGGTTGTTATCCAAGCTATTCGTATATAAGTTCATAAGACAAATCCCTTGCGTTTAGGACGCCAGGGATTTTTTTTGTGCGACAGGGGCAAAAGCCTAGGAACGTGCATAAACTGTAATATCATGAGTGTGAATAAGCGAATGCTGACGCGGCCAAGTTACTGCGATTGGAAGAGAGACGCGAAGGAGATGCTTACGAAACCAGTTTTTCTTAAGGAGGTAGGGTTTTGAAAATCCATATTGTCAAAAAAGGCGATACCCTGTACGAGCTAGCAAAAAAATACCACACCACCCTAGACCAGATTATTGCGCTTAATCCGCAAATCGCGGATCCGAATCAGATTGATGTTGGGATGAAAGTGAAGATTCCATCATCCGTTAAGCCAGCTGATCCACCTGCATCTGATTTTGTTTATAAACATGTTGTCCAGCAGGGTGACAGTCTATGGAAGCTTGGGAAAGCTTGGGATGTGCCATTGCAAGCGATGATTAAAGCGAATGCGCACCTGAAGAATCCAAATGTACTTATGACGGGTGATATTGTTTTTGTTCCTAAAATGCAGCATGGACATACGCATAGTAATCAGCATGGCATGCATCATCATACTTCCAAGCTATCTACAGAGCCGTTTACACCGACACCGATGCCTGTGATGCCGCCAACAGATGCCTATGTCCAGCCTGTGATCCCGAGCCCGCAAGAGCCTGTTGTTGAAGCTCCACCGTTGTCTCTGGGTGAAACGGTACCGGCTGTGCCACAAATGCCTCAACAAGTACCGATGACGTCTCCGGTTATTCCAGCCCCTGTCATGGAAGAACATGAGCTACATGAGCCTTATGGGCAAGCGGTACATCCGTTTCAACAATTTCACATCACCGCTACAGAGGTTTTCGCTTATCCTGAACAGCAGCAACATGAGGCAATGACGTACCCGTCGGCCTATTCGCCTTTTCAGGAAGAGCCTTGTGAGCCGCTTCCAACGATGGTAGCCCCCGTGACCGTCGTCGATGAAGGCTGTGGGTGCGGTGGCCCAGCAATGAATGAGCAACAGTGGATGAATTATCCAGCCCATCTCGGCAATATGCCTATGGGTAATCCTTGGGACACGATGCCACAAGAGATGCAAGCTATACCAGCTTTCTATCCGCCACCGATGCCGTATGATCACCCTATGGCACAGCACTATGCCCATCAGCACAATCCGTATGGTATCCCGTATGCAGGAGCAGGACTGCACGAACCTTTTGAAGAGTCCTCCTTATTGCCCCAAGTTCATACCCATGAACTGAAAAAGGTAACGGATACTGTAGCAGAAGTGGATATTACGATTCGTGACAAGCAAAAGGCGGATAAACCTAAGTCGAGCGGGCATCGCTCAGCACGAAAAGTAAGGTTATCAGGAGCATCGGCTTTGAGCGCATTCTTGCAGCAACAACAAGGAGCTACAGAGAAGCGTGAAGTGAGCAAACCGAATAGTCCATGGATTAACTTCTAAAGTACAATAACAAAAAGCCTCAAATCGCGATGTTCATCGTGATTTGAGGCTTTTTGTATCGGGAAGGGCTCTTAAGCGATCATGCCCAATGTGAAAAACGTCATTAAACCAATTACGAAATTCATTCCCCATTTTTTGCGAAGAAGTTCACGCCCCCGATGTAACCGTGTTTTCACTGTCGTAATCGGCAGGTTCATTCGTTCACTAATTTCTTGAAGGGAAAGCTCCTCGAGATAGTACAGGGTGATGATACCTTTATATTTGTCCGCCAATTTATTAATGGATGCGTGCATATGCTCTTGAATTTCGGTTTGAAGCACAGCGTGTTCCGGCGATTGATCTTGGCTGGCCAGTTTACTGTAGTAACTGTAATCATCATCAAAATCATTTAGTTCCGCATCAAGGGATTGTACAGGCCTTTTTTTGCGAAGTAAATCAATGGCAACATTTTTTCCGATCCGATAAATCCAAGTTGAGAAATTCTGGCTTTCATCAAAGTGGTTTAGATTCAAGTAGACCCGGATAAAGGTTTCTTGGACAATATCCTCGGAATCAGGACGGTTATGCAGCATCCGAAACGCTAGCTTTTGTATTTTACTACGGTAGAGCTCGACTAACTCCACGAAAGCGTTGCGATCGCCCCGTCTGGATAATTGAATTAATTGAAGTTCTGCCACATTCATGATGTTTCCCTCCTTAGAGTTGTCGTTTAGAGAAAAGGTGAAGACCAGTCTCATTTGCTTATTTCATATATATCGTCATTCGTGTATGCCTATGAGAGTTTTTCATCTATCTTTGACTATATCATTTCTGTGGCTACAGTCAAATTCAAATGAGAGGAATAGTCCGATTATAACCATTTGTTACCGAATTCATGTAAGTTTCGTGACACTTCATAGGGATCTTTGACGAAGTCAAAGTCTCTCTGCTAGGAGTGGGGACTCGGATTGGACTGGGAGATCGAAGTGGTATTTGTACCAGAAGGAGCTGGTCCGATCTTATTAATTTCGTTCCATAACGCTACGCTTCCCCAGAATAGGACGACACCTATAATCAGGAGAGTTGTTCGTTTAATTGGTTTTCTTTCGTTCATGGTAAGTTCACCATCCGTCTTGATTGGTTTCATTCTCTTCTATGGTAAATGATGTATAGGGCTTCTTGCAAATGGAAACAATACGAAAAAACAAGAAGAAGGGGATAACGTGAACGTATACCGGTTCTTGAAGCAATTAAAGAAGAGACTACGCTGGAAGCGCAGTTGGTTGACCTTAGGGATGTTCGTTCTGGTTGTTGCGATTACCTGGATTGTAACGGGTCATCTAGAGCAGTCAAACTCGCGTGTAGCCACCCGAGCAACCATTGCTGGTCTAGCGCCGGAGGATGATGCACGTCTTCAGGAGGCGACCAAATTGTTGCAAGCCATTTCGGATCGCAGAGAAAGCTATTTGCTCAAGTCCTACGTCTGTGGAGAAGAACGCAGTCCATTGGGTTCGCATACGTCACAAGAATTACTCGCGCTTCAGAAACAACATCCTAGTTGGCTGCTAAGCATCAAAGACTCTGGTGAGGTCGTCTTTACAGATAACATTGATGATCTGTCACCAACCTGCAAAGAAAAAGCCGTATTTGGAATTGATGGCAGCAGTAACTTGTCGTTATTCAACGGTACACCTGCAAATAATCAAATTATTCGAACCTTTTTTCAGCTCAATATTCAGCAGTTAGAAAGCAGTTTGCCAACCGATACGGTTGCTCAGCTGCATGAGGGAATCCGGGTCACTGATATAGAGGAGTATAATAGCGTATTATCTACATTCAGCGATTATGCCATGGAAGTTACAGAAGGTGCCATGTCGCGTCCCTAGTTCCAACAATACCATAGATAAAATCGAAGAGATAGCTTCGGGAAATCCCGAGCCTATCTCTTTTTTTGTTAAAATGTAGAACTCCAATCTGGCCGTTGTAGCTGTTTATTATGTCTGCTATAATGAAATGACTACATATGTTCGCTTTTTTTTAGATGGGAGAGAAATGTTTTGCGTATTCTAGGAATTGATCCAGGGATCGCGATCGTAGGCTTTGGCTTTATTGATAAAATCGGCAGTAAGCTAATTCCGGTACAATATGGTTCGATTCAAACGGAAGCACACACGGATCCTGGTATCCGATTGAAGGATGTCTATGATGCTACAGTGCAATTGATAGAGAAATATAAACCTGATGTGATGTCTATTGAAAAATTATTTTTTAATAGAAACGTAACGACGGCATTCACCGTTGGCCAGGCGCGAGGTGTGATGATACTTGCTGGTGTCCAGGCCGGGTTGCCGATTGCTGAATATACACCGCTTCAAGTAAAGCAAGCCGTTGTAGGATATGGGAATGCAGAGAAGAAGCAAGTGCAGGAGATGGTCAAGATTCTGCTGAAGCTGTCACAAGTGCCGAAGCCAGATGATGTCGCTGATGCGCTCGCTATCGCTATTTGTCATGCCCATTCCTCTTCACTTCAATCTATGATAAATGAGGTCAGGAAACGATGATAGATTTCTTACGAGGTAAGGTTGCAGCGCGTGAAAGTGATTATGCGGTTCTCGATGTTAACGGGGTTGGTTATCGTGTGTTCTGTCCGAATCCTTATGCACTTTCCCACATGGACAATGAGGATGTCACCATGTTCATTCATTACCATGTAAGGGAAGACGCGCATCTCCTATTCGGTTTCATGACACGTGATGAGCAGTCCTTATTCCGCTTATTGCTGGATGTGAGCGGTATTGGTCCCAAAGTAGCACTGGGTATTCTAGCTGCTGGTGGCAGGCCTGAAGCGGTCATTCTGGCGATCAGCCAAGAAAATCTGGCGTTTCTAACGAAACTTCCTGGCATTGGGAAGAAAACGGCTCAACGGATTATTTTAGACTTGAAAGATAAGCTGGGATCTGTAAGCTTCTCAAGTCCAGAAGCAGCTGTCGCCCTTAGTGTTGTCGGATCCGCACAATTAACGGAAGGCGGGCTGCCATGGAGCGAAGCCAAGGAAGCCTTAATGACACTTGGCTATACAGAAGCAGAAGTCGATCGAGCTTGGTTGCAGGTGAAGCCAAAAGCTGGACCATCGGATTCCGTTGATGTGCTAGTGAAGCTTGCTTTGCAAGCCTTATTTACCATGTAAGCAAGGGATCGTGTGAAAGAAGGAGGGACACCATGGACAATGACCGAATCATATCGGCTAATTTTATGATGGAAGACAATGTGGTCGAGTATAGTCTACGTCCGCGTTTTTTGGCCGAATACATCGGACAGAAGCAGGCCAAGGAGAACCTCAAGATCTACATTGAAGCTGCGAAGCTGCGGAAAGAAGCTTTAGATCATGTACTTCTCTATGGGCCGCCTGGACTTGGCAAAACCACACTATCCAACATTATCGCCAATGAACTTGGCGTGAATATCCGTACAACCTCCGGGCCAGCCATTGAGCGGCCTGGAGATCTTGCTGCCATCCTGACGAATCTGCAGGAGGGAGATGTGCTCTTCATCGATGAGATTCACCGTCTCCACCGAACGGTGGAAGAGGTGCTGTACCCTGCGATGGAGGACTTTGCCCTTGATATTATTATCGGCAAGGGGCCAAGCGCACGCTCTGTGCGTCTCGACCTGCCGCCATTTACCTTGATCGGCGCCACGACACGCGTGGGGCTGCTCTCTGCACCTCTGCGCGACCGTTTCGGGGTCGTTAGTCGCTTGGAGTTTTATACCGTCGATGAGCTCAGCTACATCGTCAGCCGGACTGCCGACATCTTGCAGGTCGGCATCGTGGGTGAGGCAGCCCGCGAGATCGGCATGCGGTCGCGTGGAACTCCGCGTATTGCCAACCGTTTGCTGAAGCGGGTTCGCGATTTTGCACAGGTAAGAGGCGATGGCGTGATTACGATGGCGCTCGCGCAAGAATCATTGCGCCTGCTGCAGGTTGATGATCTGGGTCTTGATGAAATCGATCATAAAATGCTGCGCGCGATTATTCAGAGCTTCCAGGGGGGCCCTGTAGGGCTTGAAACGATCGCCGCAACGATTGGTGAGGAAAGCCAAACAATTGAGGATGTATACGAGCCTTACTTGCTCCAAATCGGCTTTATGCAGCGCACCCCAAGAGGTCGGATCGTGACGCCGCAAGCCTATCACCATCTCGGTTTACCCGTTCCGGAGCAACGGTAAATCGTACTTAATTCCTCTATAGGTGTATGGACAATTGTAAGCTTTTGCCGCTGCTGGAAGGGCGGGCATTAGCTTTTTTTGTCATTTTTTCTGCGAACGATCAAAACTTCTGTCTCTTGCTAGAGTCTACATTACTAGATGAACGGAGAAAGAAAGGATACGATACCTGTATGTTTGGAAGACGAAAGATGATTTATGCAAAGCATATTGCCCTCATAACTACAGCAGCTGTAACGTTTTCAGCCATCTCTTACGGAGGATCTGAAGCCAATGCGGCGGGAGCTAAGCATCTGGATCAGATTCGTGTTGCCCTTGTCATTAATGCTAGCAACTATAAAAAGATAGAGCCGCTAGTTTCACTTTCCTCTCCTGGTGGATTTGATATTGGTGTTCGTAATTCAGCGAGTGCAGAGGCAAAGCCATGGGCTTCAATCTCGGATACGTCCATTCGGATATCATTGGATCAGTACAGTACGATAATGCTGGAAACGTCTGATTTCACTGCTGCCAAAGCACTGAATGCTAAACTGAACGTTATGCCAGAAGAAAGCTATGTGTTAAGTCGTACGAAGTTGGGTAAAACGATATACCAAGTTTTCTACGGAAACTTGCCTACGAAAGCTGAAGCAGATGCTGCTGCGACTCAAGCATTAAAGGATACCACGGTAGCCGCCTTGATGAAAAATGCGGTTCCTGCCGTCAGTGGTCCTCTCCACTTGAGTGCGGGGACATTTGCTACAGAGGCTGCGGCGCAGCAGCAAATCGCGTTGTACACCCAGGCAGGCCTAGCGGCTGATCTGGTCTTACAAGCGGATAGCGCTGGCACGGTTGGCTATAGTGTTTGGTTAGGCAACGAAGCAACAGATGCCAATTTGGAGGCTGTGAAGCAAGCAGCGCTCAAAGCTGTCCCTAGCGTGCCTCTCCAAAAGGCGAACACGAATGCCCCTTACTTAATTCGCAGGTCGGATGTAACGGTCTCAACCTCTCCGACATCTTCCGTAGCTCATTATGTGACAGGAGCAGGTGAACAGAAAACAATCCTACATCCGAAGAAGATGGGGATCGCAGTGAAAGAGCGTATGGATCGCAGCTTTCGAGGTGATATGGAGTTAAGCATGTATCATGATCGATTAGCTTTGATCAATGTAGTTCCGATGGAACAGTACTTATATGGGGTTATGGGTGCTGAACTTAACTCACAATGGCCAACAGAAGCGTTGAAGGCTCAAGCTGTGGCAGCCCGTACCTTTGCCATTTATCAAGGAAATAAATATGAGATTGCACAGGTGACGGATACCACACAAGACCAGGCCTATTATGGATTGGATAAAGAATTTACAGCAGGCAACCAAGCTGTCGATGCTACGAAGGATGAAGTGATTTCTGATAAGCGAGGCTTGATTTCACCTGTATTTGCGTCCAATGCGGGAGGGGTAACCGCAGATCCTACGGAAGCATGGGGCAATGCAGTGGACTACCTTCGAAGTGTACCTAGCCCGGATGAAGGAGCCGAACAGGGGAAGGCCATCTGGTATCAAATTCAACTGACAGACGGCAGCATAGGCTTTGTACATAGCATGTATCTCAAGGACACTGGACAGAAGGATAAATCTGGTAAGGCGATTTTTGAATCTACGGAGAAAGACGTTAATGTGCGACAATCACCTTATGTTGATAATAGTGCGAACCCTGCCATTGCGAAATTGGCTCTTAAAGAGAAAGTGTCTATTCTTGGGCAGGAGAAAGAATCGAACGCTTATTCCTGGATACGAGGTCCGTATACATTAAGTGAAATGAAAAGTAAACTTGAAGCGGCAAAGATATCGATTAAAGGCGAATTAACTTCTCTGGAAGTGTCTAAAAGGGGTCCATCTGGCCGAGCTATCGAGATAAAAGCGAATGGTGTTGTCGTCAATGTGAAGAATCCAGATGCAATTCGAACGGTACTTGGCGGATTGCCTAGTACGCTGTTTGAAATAGAAGGTGCAGGCAGTTATACTGGTACTAGCCCGAATGTTCCAAGTATTTCGATTTTGAGCGGTTCGGGGGTAGTCTCGCATACAGCGGACAGCTTTTATGTGCTAGCTGGCAATCAGTCTGGGCCAACTGCAGTGAAGAAACAGGATGCTATGATGATTAGCAGCTCAGGCGTTAGCAAGCTCGCACCGACAGGGCCGGCGACTCCGGGAATGCCATCCAAGGGATCGATTACCTTGCAAGGCAACCAAATACTTTTCCGAGGAACCGGGTTTGGTCATGGTGTAGGTATGTCGCAATGGGGCGCAAAAGGTTTTGCGGAAAAGGGCTACGATTACAAAAAAATACTTCAGACTTACTTTACTGGGGTCAACATAACGAAGGAATGAATCTATCTGATGGAAGTACAAGATTTCGATTTTGAATTACCCGAATCATTAATCGCCCAGACGCCGCTGCTACAACGCACGGCGTCTAGGTTGCTTACGCTGAACAAAGAAACAGGAGAAACCGCTCATCGCACATTCGAAGATCTAATTGATTACTTAGAAGCCGGGGATTTACTCGTGATGAATGATACACGAGTCATTCCAGCGCGGCTTTTTGGTATGAAGAAAGATACTGGCGCGAAAGTGGAATTATTATTGTTGAAGCCGCTTGGCGAAGATCGTTGGGAGGCCTTGGTCAAGCCAGGCAAACGTATGCAGCTTGGTGCTGTTGCTGTTTTTGGCACGACGGCTGATGAGAGCAGTGAACCTCTTTTGACGGCAGAAGTCGTAGAGGTAGGCGATATGGGAGCCCGTATACTGCAATTCCGTTACACTGGAATTTTCAATGAGATCCTTGATCGGTTAGGCGAGATGCCGCTCCCACCCTATATCAAGGAGCAGTTATCTGAACGGGAACGCTATCAAACCGTCTATGCGAAGCATGAAGGCTCATCCGCCGCGCCAACGGCTGGCTTGCATTTTACAGAGGACTATTTGGAGAGACTCAAGGATAAAGGTATTCGTCTAGCTTTTGTGACGCTACATGTAGGCCTGGGTACTTTTCGCCCCGTATCTGTGGACAAGATTGAAGAACATCAAATGCATGCCGAGTATTACATTTTGTCCGAAGAAACAGCCTCACTGATTAATGAAACCAAATTAGCGGGCAAACGCGTCATTGCTGTCGGAACAACATCGGCACGGACGTTGGAGACGGCGGCTGGTTTAGCACGTGAGCAGCTTGGTCACCAAGCAGGCGAGCCATTACTCATTCAACCTTCACAAGGATGGACGTCGATTTTCATCTATCCTGGCTACTCATTTGGTGTCGTTGATGTGTTGTTGACGAATTTTCACCTCCCGAAATCTACGCTGCTCATGCTAATTAGTGCACTAGCCGGGAAGTCAAATGTCATGCGCGCATATGAAGAAGCTGTGAAAGCGGAGTATCGTTTTTTCAGTTTTGGCGATGCAATGTTAATTTATTAAGAAGTTCAGATGAACGATAGAGCAAGCTTAGAATAGGAAGTGGATATCATGACAGCAGCAGTAACTTATGAACCGATTAAAACTTGTAAACAATCCGGCGCCCGCTTAGGCCGCGTACATACGCCACATGGCGTTATTGAAACGCCAGCGTTTATGCCAGTAGGCACGCAAGCCACTGTGAAAACGATGAGCCCGGAAGAATTGAAAACGATGGACGCTCAAATCATTTTAAGTAATACGTACCACCTGTTCATTCGTCCTGGACATGAGATTGTGAAAGAAGCAGGCGGACTGCATAAGTTCATGAACTGGGATCGTCCCATATTGACGGACAGCGGGGGCTTTCAAGTATTTAGCCTTAGCAATATGCGTAAAATTACGGAAGAAGGCGTCACATTCAAATCGCATTTGAATGGGGATAAGTTATTCCTTTCTCCTGAGAAAGCGATGGAAATTCAGAATGCACTTGGTTCTGACATTATGATGGCCTTCGACGAATGTCCACCGTTCCCTGCGGAATACGAATACGTGAAAAAATCACTAGAGCGTACGACGCGGTGGGCAGAACGCTGTCTGCAAAGCCATGCTAGACCCCAGGATCAAGGCTTGTTTGCCATCATTCAAGGCGGCATGCATGAGGATCTTCGTAAGCTAAGCGCGGAGCAGTTGACTTCCATGGATTTCCCGGGGTATGCTATTGGTGGACTGAGTGTTGGAGAACCTAAGCATTTGATGTATGAAGTGCTAGATTACACAACACCGCTTATGCCTGCGAACAAGCCGCGTTATTTGATGGGGGTTGGCTCGCCAGACGCATTAATTGAAGGCGCTATCCGAGGCATTGATATGTTTGATTGCGTGTTACCTACGCGGATTGCTAGAAATGGGACTTGTATGACAAGTTCAGGACGTCTTGTTATTCGTAATGCCAAATACGCGACAGATTTCGGCCCGCTAGATGCCAAATGTTCCTGTTATACGTGCACAAACTATAGTCGTGCCTACATTCGACATCTGATCAAAGCAGATGAAACGTTCGGTATTCGCTTGACGACGATTCATAACCTTCACTTTCTACTACAGCTCATGCGTGAAGTAAGAGAAGCCATTAAGGAAGATCGATTACTCGATTTCCGCGATACTTTCTTTGCCGCTTACGGGCTGAATGATAATGAAAGAGGATTTTAAGAGAGGAGGAGACCTATGTTTCTATTGGCTGACGATGCTTCAAGCACTGGTGCAGTAGGATATTTGTATACATACGGGCCTTTAGTGCTCATGTTCGTAGTACTGTACTTCTTACTTATTCGTCCACAGCAAAAAAGACAGAAAACACGTAGTCAAATGCTCGGAGGATTGAAAAAAGGGGATAAAGTAGTAACCATTGGCGGACTTCATGGCACAATTGTAGAAATTACGGATGACATTTGCGTACTTCGCGTCAACGATGCAACGAAGATGACATTTGATCGCTCCGCAGTTAATGCGGTTTCACAAACGCCTGCTGCTAAGGAATAAGAAAATTAAAAAAGCGAGGTCCTATAATAGGCTCTCGCTTTTTGTTTTCTTATACAGTTTTAATATTCGTTATTCTTAACACGGCGCTTGAGGAGTGCGCGCTCACCAAGGATGAGACGACCTTCGGCAATACGAAGACCCATTCTAGCAGCTACGACACCAAGTACAACGCCGGCACACATATCCGATAACCAGTGGATACCTAGATAGAAGATTGTGAAAATAATAAAGGCTGCGGAGCAAGGAACGAAAATCTTCCAAAACTTGTTTTGGCTTTTTACAGCGATGACGGCCATCGAAATAGAAATGGAAGTGTGTAAGCTTGGGAAGCAATTGTCGAGACCTGATAACGGTCTGTAGTCTTGCTCAAACGTTGGGAAAACATCTAGAATAAGAAGATCTACTTTGGGATGGAAAAACCATACTTCGTTCACTGGAAAAAAGAGATAAAACGGAATGGCAATCATATAATTGAACATGAGTGCATAGCAAACCGCATAGAAAAGCTTATGATTCTTCTGGTACGTATAAAGCGCGATGGAAGTAATCATGATGGAGGGGAAAATGATTACATAGAAATAACTGCTGATCACGGTTAGAACATCATTGTGGAAGAAGTTCTGAATCGATGCTACAAAGTCGCCTTCAATGCCGTAGATAGACTTTGTAAAATCAGCTTTGTATTGCATGCCTTTTTCAATCGCCATTTCCATCTTGTTAAACATTAATATCATAAGCAACGCGATGAAATGAAGAAGGTATTTGCGTGAAGTGAATATCTCTTGAACAAAGGAGCTCGCAATGGTGTATGGACTCTTTCGCGTTGCGATAATTACAAAAGCGAAGATTGTTAGTACAATATAAACTGTCGCATGCGTCATAGATTGAAAAGGGCTCATGTTGTATCCCCCCTATATTTTGGAAGTTTTGTGCGGCAATAACTATGACATTATACCACATTCAACAGGGGGGAAGTGCAATCTTCACGGAAAAGACTTATTTCTGAGTATTTACACCAAGTATGCCACCGAGCGCCCCAGCTGCGAATAAAATGCCAAGTAATTGAAGGGATTGAAGATTCAACCCTGCGTCAAAAGCCAGAAAACCGACCAAGAAAATAAGAATGAAATAAAAGATGCCGACCATGCCCCCGTGGTACCAGCCGCGGTTTCCTGCTCGCTTCCCTGAAACCCATCCTCCAATAAATAAGGAGACCGCATGGATGATTGTTGTGAGTGTGTGCAAGGAGCTTTCTTGCGTGCTTGTTAATAGCAAAAACAGGGAGGTCACAATGGTTCCGATGGTCATCATCGTGAAAGAATAGACAAGTCCTGAAAATAATGGCGATGTTATTCGAATGGGACTGACCGTTTTCATAGGGTTCACAGGCATCATTCCTTTCCTATATTCGAACGCTTCATTAACATCATTGTATGGGCAAGTACATAGAATTAGTACAAACTATCGTTCAAAGGAGTGTGATTATTTATGACTGAATTCTCTCAAGGTCCGGCTATGTGGCAAGCCCTAGCGGTATTGCTTATTTTTGCAGCTGCATACGTTTGTATATTGATAGAAAAGTGGGATCGCATGTATACCGCGTTAGGTGGAGCCTGTTTGATGCTGATTTTGGGTATTGTCCCCCTAGATCAAGCGCTATCCAACTATGCGAACTGGTCCATCATCATTTATCTCGTGAGCCTATTTATTCTATCGACTCTTTTTCAGAAAACGGGGATTCCTTCTTATATCGTGAGTTCGATCGTACGGAAATACCGCATGCGCGCGTTAACACTTATTATCTGCCTATCCCTTCTAGCAGCACTCATCTCGGCACTTTTGGACAGTCTAATGGCTGTCGTGGTCATCGTTCCCTTTATCATTATCGCGTCTAGAAAAATGAGATTAGTTCCGGCTCCATTTCTAATCGCCATGCTATTATCTGTACATATCGGCGGCGCGGCAACGATCATGGGCAATCTTCCTAGCCGGATGCTAGGAGCCTCGGGACATGTCTCAGCAGGGCAGATGTTCCTCAAGATATTTCCGCTAATCTGCTTGCTGTTAGCTGTTGTTTATTTCATTATGTGGCTCATCTATCGCAAGCGCTTGATTGCTGCTGAAGCTCATATGCGAGAACTGCTCAGCTTGAAGCCAAGTTCGTATGTATCAACAAATCGCATCTTTGTATGGGGAAGCAGTCTAATAACGGGCGTGACTTTGCTTGTCTTGTGCCTCCATGGTGTACTAGCTTGGAGCCCAGCATATATTGCAGCTTGTGGAGCGATTGCCGCGCTCGCATTCAATTACAAAGATATCGTTGAAACGATAAAAAACAAAAACTTTGTGGCGGTCTGGCATCAAGTAATAGAAACGCAATGGCTCTTTTTCTTAGGATTATTCATTATGGTTGGTGGCTTAACATACGCAGGCTTTTCGGGGTTCATTGCAAGCAGGGGACTTGAGTTAAGTCAAGGAAGTATCCCATTTTTGACGGTATTGTTGCTATGGTTAAATAGCTTCGGAGCGGCGATGATGGATAATATCCCGTTCATTGCAGCAATGATTCCGATTGTGGATCATATGGAGAAGCTCGTAGACGTATCCACGCAGCCTATCTGGTGGGCATTGATCGTAGGGAGCGGAATCGGAAGTGGCGTGACGCTAATCAGCTCAATCGCAAGCTTATACGCAGCATCATTTACCTATCATGATGGTGTTAAGTTAAAACAGAGCGAATATGTCGTCGTAGCGGCGCCCATTTGTTTCGTTCTACTGTTGATTTCTACAGTATATTTCAAATTATTCTTGTTGTAATTGCCAACAATTGAATACGTAATATCTGCATGATGAAGTGCATGGGCGGTCAGAATACCAGTGAACTCCGAGAACGAGCTAGAGCTTGAGAATCAGGGAGGAAACCGATGGATATTCTGACCATTTTTTTGCGTACGGTGCTTATCTATTTTGTCGTATTTCTCATGTTACGTATTATGGGGAAAAGGGAGATTGGTAAGCTTTCGCTATTCGATCTTGTCATTTCGATCATGATTGCGGAAATTGCTGTGTTTGTGCTTGAGGATGCGAAGAAGCCCCTTATGTCAGGCCTATTACCTATGGGGACTTTGGTGCTCATTCAAGTTGTCATTGCCTTTATTACGTTAAAAAGCCGCACGATTCGTGTGCTTTTCGACGGGAAGCCGAGTGTTCTAATTAATAAGGGAATGATCAATCGGGATGAAATGAAGAAGCATCGTTATAATCTAGATGATCTGATGCTGCAATTAAGACAGAATAAAATTATGAATGTGGCCGATGTGGAATTTGCGATTCTGGAGCCTTCGGGGAAATTAAGTGTCCTTGAAAAAGATAAAAACGAAAAAGAGGCAGAAGCGAGTGAAACGAAGTTAAAAGACACAATTCGCTACGAAGGTCTGCCGCTGCCGCTTATTATGGACGGTAAAGTGCAAGACGATAATTTAGAAAAAATAGGTCAAACGAGGTTTTGGTTGAAAAACCAGCTCCAAGAAAAGGGAGCGCGAGACTTTAAAGAAATATTCTACTGTTCAATTGATCATCGCGGTAGAATGTTCCTTGATCGGAAGCGGTAAGCCGCCGCGCATTAACGTATAATTTTTTTTCCCATATTCATTACACGTCCAATATCTTTAAGACTGATGAGTCGGAAAAGTGTGATGAAACAGATATAGGAGATTATCCCCAGAAGTAAAGAGGAGACAAAACGAATCCAAGTCAGGGAAACCCATGGAGTATACATGATGAGATAGCAGACGATTCCAGAAAGCAGCATGGCGACACCGATTTTCCCGAAGCTGCTGCCCTCCATTTTGAACTTAAGTAGTCGAACGACACTACTCCAATGAAGTAAAGTAACCAAAACAATATTCACATTTATCGCGAATACGGCCCCATTAATCCCCATTTCAGGCTTACTGGCTAACCAGTAAATCAAGATTAACTTCACAGTAGAACCGATTAGGGTGTTCACTAACGCTGCACCAGGCTTGTTTAAAGCTTGCAAAGCAGATTGCAACGGGGCTTGAAAATAAATGAAAATGGCGATCGGTGCCATCATTTTCAGCATAACACTGACATCAGGTTGATTGTACATATACGTACAAATCGGTTCAGCAAGCACAAACATCAAGACTGCGAATGGGGCACCTGTCACTAAAGCGAGCTTCAGGGATTGATGCAAACGCATATGGATAGTTTTGAGATCTTTTCGTGCAGCCGCCTCACTTAAGGAGGGAACGAGAGAGACGGACAAGGACATGGTGAGAGCACTCGGCAGAAGGATGATGGGAATAATCATACCTTGTAGAGCTCCATACTGAGCCGTTGCTAGCGAAGTGGTTATACCTGCAATAGCTAAGCTTTGAGCGATTAAGATCGACTCAAGTAGGTAGGAGCTGGCGCCGATGAGTTTACTCCCTGTAATCGGAATGGAAATGCGTAAAATTCTACGTAAATTGGAGAAACGACCTACTGTTTTTTTTGATCCAATTATGGCTAAAGGAGACTTACGTGCCTCTTTCTTATCCCATCGGAAATGAATGGCCAATACAGCTAGTCCGCCTATTTCACCTGCCAATACGCCGATCATCGCACCTGCCGCCGCATATTCAATTCCATAAGGGATCATCATATAAGAACAGACGAGCACCATGACAATCCGAATCAACGTCTCCATAATTTGCGAGGTTGCCGTAGGAATCATATTCTGTCTGCCTTGGAAATAACCGCGATACACGGCGGAGACGCCAATGATAGGGATCATGGGACTCATACATAAGAAGGTGTAATACACACGGGAGTCTGTTAGCAAATGTGACGTAATCCATGAGGCCCCTAGAATACAGATAAGTGTAAAAATGAAGCTTAGGGATATCGTGATGGCTAGCGATATGCGCAAAATACTGCGAATCCGGCTCTCATTCTTCTCTGCCTCCGCTTCCGCGATTAGCTTGGCAATGGCAACGGGAATGCCTCCGGTAATAATGGTTAAAATCACGGACAGGAAGGGCCAGCCCATTTGATAAATGCCAATGCCTTCCGCTCCGATTACGCGGGGTAATGTCATTCGGGGTATGAAGCCCAGTATGCGATTCAAAATGCCTGCGGCGAGCAGGATCATTGTACCTCTTATAAACGACTGCTTGGTCACTGCCATACCCTCTTCCGATAATGTCATACCTATGACTATGCGCGAGCTGGCCAAGCTCATGCTAAGATTTTATGGACGAGGGTGTATTTGGCAGGAAAACGTGAGGTGTATCTCGAATGATAAAGCCAACAGGTAAAACCTTTAGGAGGATCCCCCATGAATGACGCACAGGATAACGGAAGTGAAGAAGAGCAGCCAGGGCTTTCGGATAACGAACTGAATGAAATCATCGAAAGCTTATGTTTGAGTAAGGTAGAGGAGTTTATACTTCTCGGATATGAGCATGTTACCGGCAAAGATATATGGGATTGTGTAAGTGATAAGTATCGTAAAACAGGGATGCCCTCTCTTCATCAAATCGTAAATGACATTTTGTCCCTCAAATCTACAGCGTTTATGAACTGGATGACGATTAGTATGTATAGAGGAGCCCAGTTCTAAGAATGGGCTTATTTTTCATGAAACGACTTAAATTGACTCGTTTTTCAGACCTGAGTATAATAGGCATATTGAGTATTGAAGGGAGACTAGCAACAGATGCTGGATTGGAAAAGAATTTCGTTCTTTTTTCTAACGGTTGTCATTGTTCTTGGCGCAGTTGGAATAACGAGCCCTGGGCTTGTAGATCGTATTAAGCTTGGATTGGATTTAAAAGGCGGTTTTGAAATGTTGTACACCGCAGAGCCGTTAACGGCAGGACAGCCCCTTACGAAGGAAACGCTTACGGAAGCTGCAAAAAGTCTTGCTAAACGTGCCGATTCCCTTGGCGTCGCTGAGCCTGAGGTGTATACGGAAGGATCAGATCGTATCCGTGTACGTCTTGCTGGTGTGGAAAATGAGGAAGAAGTTAGAAGCTTATTATCCAAACCTGCTGTTCTTACATTCAGAGGTCCGGATGGAACGGTTTACATGAATGGAACTGATTTTGTTGAGAACGCAGCGAAAGTTAGCTACGATCCGAATACAAAGCAGCCGATCGTTGAAATCAAGATGAAGAGCAGAGAAAAGTTTAAAGAAGTTACGACCAAGCTTACCGGTAGTACGTTATCCATTTATTTGGATGAAAAATTGGAGTCTTCAGCTTCTGTTAATTTTCCAATCGACAGTGACTCTGCGATTATTACGCAAACAAGTGTTGCGGGAGCAACTAGTGTAGCAAAAATGATTAATTTAGGCGCAATGCCGCTCAAATTAACTGAAAAATACATACAACGTGTTGATGCTACTTTGGGTAAAGCTTCCTTGCATGAGACAGCAAGAGCGGGGCTAATCGCTTCCATCTTAATCTTCTTGTTCATGGTGCTTTACTACCGTATCCCTGGTTTGGTAGCAGCATTCACTTTGATAACGTACGTTTGGGTATTATTAGCCATCTTCGACTTTATGAATGCCACGCTGACATTGCCTGGTATTGCTGCCCTTGTCTTAGGTGCAGGGATGGCCGTTGATGCGAACATTATCACTTACGAACGAATTCGTGAAGAAATCCGTGCAGGTAAGAGTATTCTTTCATCCTTGAAAGCAGGGACGAAGCATTCCTTCCGTACAATTATGGATGCGAACGTAACGAATTTAATCGCAGGTATCGTGCTTTATTATGTAGGAAACGGTGCGATTCGCGGATTCGCAGTTATTACGATGATGAGTATTATTATCAGTATCTTAACGAACGTTTTGTTCTCCAGATGGCTGCTACATCTTATTATCCGAGGTAATTTGCTGAAAAAGCCAAGTTATTTCGGTGTGAAGGAGGCAGACATCCGTGGACTCTAAGAAAAAATATGATTTTGTAAAACATCGCAATCTCTATTTCATCATCTCGGCTGTCATTCTGATCGCTGGGTTAATCGTTATTTTAACTTCGAGCATGAATTTTGGTGTCGATTTTAAAGCAGGGACGAATATTGACCTTGTTGTAGGTAAACAATTGGATAGCGCTAAAGTTGAGGAAATCTTGCATGGTTTGAATACTAGCGGCGACGTGAAGTCCAAATATGCAGATCCTACAATTGGCGGTAACAATAGTGACCGCGTGTCGATCCGTTTCGATGACGTGCTAGACGATGCGACAGTCGATAAGATCCAAAAAGCTTTTGCAACAGCTTATAGTGCAGAAGTATCAAAGGAAATTAACACGGTTGATCCACAACTAGCTAAAGAATTGTTGAAGAAAGCCGTATACGCAATTGCTATTTCTAGCGTATTGATTTGCCTGTATGTCAGCATCCGATTTGAATGGCGTTTTGCTTTAGCAGCGATTATCGCCATTTTGCACGATGCGTTCATCGTTATTGCGATGTTTGCCATTTTCCGTTTCGAAGTAAACCTGCCGTTCCTAGCAGCTGTTCTTACAACGATCGGTTATTCCATTAATGACAAGATCGTTATTTTTGACCGAATTCGTGAGAATCTTCGATTCGCTAAGCTCAAAACAGATGCTGACCTTGTTGCTTTAGTCAACGATAGTATCTGGCAAACGATGGCACGTAACATCAATACCGTACTCGTCGTGTTAATTGCCGCAGGATGTATCTATCTGTTCGGCAGCGAGTCGATTAAATTGTTCGCTTTGGCGAAGTTAATCGGTCTAACAAGCGGTGCTTACTCTTCCGTCTTCATTGCTTGCTCCTTGTGGTATTTGTTCAAAAGAAACTCCTTAACACGTTCTAAAAAGAAAGTTGCAGCGTAATAACCATAATAACCGGCCGCGTGATTGTTGCGCGGCCTTTGTATCCGTTCAGGGGGTATGTCCACATGAATGATGAGGGTTTTCAAAAGACAGAATACGGATTTTGGGGAGGTATGATCGTCCTTTCTGTGCTGGCTTGCCTATTGGGCATGATCGGTTTCAAGGCAAACAGTCTGTCACTGGTCGCAGCCGCGGCACAGTCGGCGGCAGGAGCTTGCTTACTAGCAGACGCTGGCAACAGAATAAGGTCGATGAGCGTGCAGTTGGCGGGTACATCGATGGGAGGATTAGATAAGCAACTGTCAGTCGGTTCGATTTTACTCATCGTACTGATCTTCGTAATTGGGGCTGAATTAGGGATCCTATCCATCAAATCCGTGTTCAATCCTACTGAGTTTAATTCGACGATTATGACATTGGCTAATCTTGTTTTCTTGCTGCTCGCGAAGGAAGCGATGTTCCAATTCTTGCGCAGGCTCGGCAAACAAGCTGGCACTGAGGAATTTATTGCCAATGCACGAAGACGCCGTTCCGATATATACTCATCTATTGTGGTCGTGGCAGGCGTTGTCCTGTCGATGCTAGCACATGCCGCAGGATCTACCGTTTATTCCTATGTGGATGCCTTAACTGGACTTATCGTTGCTTTTTTAATAGGTAAAATAGCTTATTCGTTGATCGGCAAAAGTGTATCAACCACAGCTGTGAAAATACTTCACGAAGAGGAAACTGCTGATTTTGTACAAACCGTTCAAAAGATTCATGGTGTGATTACAGTGGATGATTTGAATGCGAGAGAACATGGTCATTATGTTGTCATCAACGTGACGATCAGTGTGAATCCTAGACTTTCTGTTTGGGAGGGGCATGAGGTGTCGAAGAAAATAAAGCAGCAGCTGATGAAACAGTATCATCATGTGACACATGTGTTTACTCATGTGAATCCTTATGATGCAGGTTATCCCTATAAGCAACAAGCAGATGTGGAAGCAAGTGAGCTGCCGGCTGTGTTACACTAATTTATTGTTTTCGAAGTTTACGTAACGTGATTTTCTGAGGAAAACGCAAGGAGGAACCACCAAGTGCTAGCACCGAAGGCAAGATGGAACATTGGAAATGCGGATGAAGCGCTTGTTGAAGAGTTTGTTCGAGAGCTGCAGTTGGATCCTTTAGTTGCCCGTATTCTAGTGTTGCGAGATATCCGCAATGTGTCTGAGGCTAAACAATTTATGCAAGGTGGCGTTGGCGATTACCACGATCCGTATCTATTGGACGGAATGTTGCCCGCTGTAGAGCGAATTCGCAAAGCGCTGCACAATAACGAATTGATTCGTGTTTACGGCGATTACGATGCAGATGGTGTCAGCAGTACGTCTTTAATGGCACATTTGTTGCAAGGATTAGGGGCAAATTTTGATACCTACATTCCTCATCGGATTCGCGAAGGGTATGGATTGAATCGTGCTGCAATGGACTTGGCGAAGGAGCAAGGTGTGCAGCTGCTGATCACCGTGGATACGGGAATTAGCGCTGTGCAAGAGATCGCCTATTGTCATGAAATCGGCTTGGATGTTATTGTGACGGATCATCATGAGCCGCCAGAAGTATTGCCTGATGCCTTAGCGGTCATCAATCCTAAGAAGCCTGGCTGTCCTTACCCATACAAGCTGCTAGCAGGTGTAGGTGTTGCTTTTAAGCTTGCCCATGCGCTGTTAGAGCGGTTTCCAGAAGAGCTTCTAGAATTCGCTGCGCTTGGAACAGTTGCCGATCTTATGCCCCTCACGGGAGAGAATCGGCTGCTTGTGAAGATGGGCCTCGCTCGCATGCAAGATTCCAGCTATGTTGGATTTCGTTCCTTGATCGGTGTGTCGGGCATTGAAAGGAAAGAGATTACTGCCGGGCATATCGGTTTCTCGCTGGCTCCCAAAATTAATGCGAGTGGCCGGTTAGAAGCGGCTGATATTGCAGTAAAGCTCCTTACGACCACGGATGAAAAAGAAGCGGAGCAAATTGCCTTCGAATTGGATATGCTGAATAAGGAGCGTCAACAAATCGTCGAAGATATGGTCCAAGAAGCGTTCGCTATGGCTGAGGAACAGCGGGCGAAGGGCTTGGATAAAGTGATTGTCGTTGCGAAAGAAAACTGGAATGTTGGCGTCGTTGGGATTGTAGCTTCCAAGATTGTAGAGAAATTCTATCGACCAACGCTTGTGCTGAGCATTGATCCGCAGAAAGGCATGGCCAAAGGCTCTGCTCGATCGATAGCAGGCTTTGATCTGCACAAGGCGCTGACAGCATGTAAGGATCTCCTCGACCACTATGGCGGGCATCAAGCTGCGGCTGGGATGAGCCTAGAGAGCGGTCATTTGGAAGCCTTTTCCATTCGATTAAATGAGCTGGCAGAGGCAACACTGACAGAGCAAGATTACATTCCCGTTTTAAAAGTAGATAATGCGTGCAGTCTTGCAGATGTCCCTATTGCTAGTATTGAAGGGCTTGAATTGCTTGCCCCATTTGGGATGGGGAATCCTTCGCCGAAGTTCATGTTTACGGAATTAGGACTTGAGGATATTCGAACCATGGGGAAGGAAAAGCAGCATCTCAAGCTAGGGCTCTCGCAAGCGAAAGATGAGGTTAGCTGTACGGTTGAAGCTGTAGGCTTTGGGAAAGGGAATTTAGCAGCGCTAATTGCGCCCTCAGCCAAAGTGGATGTCTTAGGTGAGCTGTCGATTAACGAGTGGAACGGTGTTCGAAAGCCGCAAATCATCATGCAGGATCTGCGTATCCCGCATACGCAAGTATTCGATTGGCGAGGCACCGGGCAGTTGCATCTGAAGCTTGCAGCGCTCTCGGGTAACCTTTCAGGGGGACCTGCTGCGACACTGCGCTCACCAGGAGTTGTGCTCTTTGACGAGGCAGATGTCGTTCTGTATCAGCCAACAGCAGCTCAAGTCGGAGAACAGGTGCCTTATTGGATCGTGCAAGAAGACGGTCCTGTAAGGCCGGGGAATGAGGCAGCTGCTGCAATCGCGTTCGAGGAGCTGCAGGATGTCATTTTGTACACGTTGCCGCGTCGGATTGAGACCTTGAAAGAGGTGCTCCAACAGGCGAAGGGCATGATGCGATGCTATCCCGTTTTTGCAGAACTTGGGCAAGATAGTGGGAATACGTTACCTTCCCGGGACATGTTCAAGATGCTCTATGCTACTCTGCAGAAGGAGAAATCGCTCCAACTTCAAGATACCAGAATGATGACGTCTTTTAGTAAACGTTCAGGTCTTTCACTTGGCATGATTCATTTTATTATATCTGTCTTCGAAGAATTAGAATTTATCGTAAAACATGATAATATGGTTACATTGAGTGCCGCTCCGGCCAAAAGAGATTTAACAACATCACGATTGTACCAGCATCGATTGCATCGTCAAGAAGTTGAAGCCATTGTCATGTACTCTTCAGCGAAAGAGCTGGAGCAATGGATCGCTGATCACATACTATAAAAAAGAGTTAACATTGGAGGAAATAATAATGAATTTCAAAGATTATATTCGCGTTATCCCGGACTTCCCACAGCCAGGTATTCGTTTCAAAGATATCACAACGCTGTTGCAGAATGGTTCTGTTTACAAAGAAGCGATCGAGCAAATGAAACAACTGATTCAAGACAAAGAAATCGACGTAATTGCAGGTCCGGAAGCACGCGGATTTGTGATTGGAGCTCCTCTAGCGACAGCATTAGGGGTTGGCTTTATTCCCATTCGTAAAAGCGGCAAATTGCCTGGTGAAACGATCGAAGCTGATTATGCGCTTGAATACGGCAAAGATAAACTTGCTATGCACAAAGATGCCATTAAGCCTGGACAAAAAGTGCTGATTGCCGATGATTTGCTAGCAACAGGCGGTACGATTCAAACTTCCGTTGATTTGATTAAACAGCTTGGCGGAGAAATTGTTGGAGCTGCTTTCTTAATCGAGCTTACTTACTTAGATGGCCGCAGTAAATTTGATGGTATTGATGTTGTATCTCTTGTTCAATATTAAGATAGGTTGGAGAATCGAAGGTTCGTTATTCGATTCTCTTTTTCATAGCCATTTATGGAGTTTTCAGCAACAATGATGCATTTTGTCGAATGCTTGTACGCGAATAGTTGACGAGGGGCCTGACTTGCAGGCATAATGAATAAAAATCGACTAAAGGGAATGGGTAGATGCATGGGTATAGAGCAGCTGCTGGAAAAGGCCGCCACCTATCTGAAAGAGAATGATTTGCAGAGGATTCGGGAGGCCTATGAATTCGCGGACGAAGCCCATCATGGCCAAGTACGCAAATCAGGTGAGCCCTATATTCTGCATCCACTTGCTGTGGCAGATATATTGGTGAATATGCAGATGGATGTCACTTCGGTGATCGCTGCACTTCTGCATGATGTGGTTGAAGATACGACAGTTTCTTTGGAAACGGTTCTAGATAAATTCGGAAAAACGTGTGCAATGCTTGTTGATGGTTTGACGAAGCTGGAGCGCATTAAGTTCAAATCCAAAGAAGAGCAGCAGAATGAAAATTATCGCAAAATGTTCGTGGCTATGGCACAGGATATTCGCGTTATTTTGATTAAGCTGGCAGATCGTCTGCACAATATGCGGACATTAAAGTATCAATCAGAAGAAAGTCAACGCCGCATTGCGGAAGAAACGTTGGAAATCTTCTGCCCGATTGCTCATCGTCTGGGTATTTCCACGATCAAATGGGAGATGGAGGACATTGCCCTCCGCTATTTGAACCCGCAGCAATACTATCGGATCGTTAATCTCATGCAGAAGAAGCGAACTGAGCGTGAGCAATATATTGAAGATGTCATTCACAGCATTAAAGAGAAATTGGATGAAATGGGGATTCAGGGAGATATTTCTGGAAGACCTAAGCATCTGTACAGTATTTACAAAAAAATGAGCTCCCGCGGCAAGCAATTCAACGAAATTTACGATCTTATGGCCCTGCGTGTCATTGTTGACGGCATTAAGGATTGCTATGCTTCTTTGGGAATCATTCATACATTATGGAAACCGATGCCTGGCCGCTTTAAGGATTATATTGCGATGCCGAAGCCGAATATGTATCAATCCTTGCATACGACTGTGATTGGGCCGAAAGGTGAGCCGCTTGAGGTTCAGATTCGGACCTGGGAAATGCATCGGACATCCGAATTCGGGATCGCTGCACATTGGGCATACAAAGAAGGCGGTTCAGTTGTTCCATCCGGTACCTTCGAAGATAAGATGAGCTGGTTCCGCGAAATTCTGGAGCTTCAACATGAAACCAACGATGCGTCTGAATTCATGGAATCCATGAAGATGGATTTCTTCTCAGATCTAGTTTTCGTCTTTACGCCAAAAGGGGAAGTCATCGAGCTTCCAGCAGGCGCAGTTCCGTTGGATTTTGCTTATCGGATTCATACAGAGATTGGGAATCGTACCATTGGTGCCAAAGTCAATTCGCGGATTGTTCCGCTCGATCATAAGCTCAAAACCGGCGATATCATTGAAATTCTAACTTCCAAGCATTCCTATGGTCCAAGTCAGGATTGGATCAAGATCGCACAGTCCTCCCATGCTCGCAGTAAGATTAAGCAATGGTTTAAGAAAGAGAAGCGTGAAGAGAACGTTGAAAAAGGCAAGGATATGATTGAACGTGAGCTTAAACGCTTAGCGATTGATCCTCCAACCTTAATGAGCGATGATAAAATGCTGGAAGCGGCGAAGAAGTTTAATTTTAGCGATATTGAAGACATGCTCTCAGCCGTGGGCTTTGGCGGCATTACAGCGGCTCAAATCTGTACGAAACTAACAGAGAAGCTGCGTAAGGAAGCAGAAGAAGCCCAAATGATTAAGTTGAGCAGCGAAGTGAAAGAGGTCAAAGCGCCAGCTTCTACGGAACGCAAGAGCCGTCCGACCAATGGCGTTCGCGTTAAAGGTGTAGATAACTTGCTTGTACGTTTTGCTCGATGCTGCAATCCAGTGCCCGGTGATTTCATTATCGGTTATATTACACGTGGACGAGGTGTGTCTGTGCACCGCTCAGATTGCACCAACATTCCGACGAGCATGGGCGAAGAAGAACGGGTAATTGAAGTGGATTGGGCGGAAGCGGTTGAATCCAATTTCAATGTGGAGATTGAGATCACCGGCCATGATCGCCGCGGTTTCTTAAACGAAGTGCTCCAAGCTGTATCCGAGAGCAAGACGATGATTTCAGCTGTATCTGGACGTTCGGATAAGAACAAAATGGCTACGATCCATATGACGATTTTAATTAAAAATATCGATCATCTACAGTCTGTTGTAGAAAAAATAAAGCGTGTCAAAGATATATATTCGGTTCAACGGATTATGCAGACCTAGCAAGAATAAGGGGATTTAAGAACGATGAGAGTAGTCGTACAGCGTTGCAAACGTGCCGAAGTAACCGTTGATGATCAAATCATCGGTCGCATTGGTCAGGGGCTAATGCTGCTAGTTGGCATTACTCATGAAGATACCGAACAAGATGCCAAGTATTTGGCAGATAAAGTGGCGGGCCTAAGAATTTTCGAAGATGAAACGGGGAAAATGAATCTTTCTGTCATCGAGACAGGAGGGGCCATTTTATCGGTATCCCAATTTACTCTGTACGGAGATTGTCGTAAAGGAAAGCGTCCGAATTTCATGTCAGCGGCACGACCCCAACAGGCGGAGCCGCTGTATCATCAATTCAATGCAATGCTAAGAGAGCAGGGTTTACAGGTTGAAACGGGCGCCTTTGGTGAAATGATGGATGTTTCCTTAACCAATTGGGGACCTGTTACGCTAATTATCGATAGCAAATAAGGGTTAATGCTTCGGATAGGGAGACCGACCGATGGTTATACTACTAAAGTATAAACTAGCGGTTAGGAGCTTACAGATGCGTCAATCCGTCAAAGAAAAAATGATGACTGCCCCCGTTCAGCAATTGTTCCATACCTCCATGGAAGAACGGATGAGTCAAGCTTCCGCACTCGCGGATGTTGAAATAAGTGCAGAATTCACCTCTGATCTTGAAAAAATGAAGAGTATACCCAAAAAATCTTATCGGTAATTCATAAAACCACGTGTGTGCTGTACGTCAGCCCTGCGTGGTTTTATTTGTGAAACGGGCATAATTTCTCTACCACTACAAAATGTGGTAAACTAGCCTATGGAATTATTGTATGACAAGCAGGAGATAAGGTGGGTGCTTACGTCGTAATGGCAAATTCAAATCGCAACAAATCCACATCCAAAGGATGGCTCTGGTTGATGGTGACCTTGATTGTACTTACGCTGCTGGCTGCAACGGCTGCTATGTATTATCAATATAATCACCACAAGGGCGCCAAAGGACATAGTGGGCAGCAAGAAGCCCTTGAAGAAGTGAAATCGGTTAAAAAGGCGAAAGACGCCTATGATGTCATTGTCGTTGGTACGGATCCAGAAGGCGTAGCGGCTGCGGTTTCCTCAGCACGGAATGGTTTGAGCACATTGCTTGTTGACGGTCGAAATCGTGAGATTCTAGGCGGTTTAATGACGCTAGGCTGGATCAATTCCCTGGATATGAATTATTCCACAAGTAAAACCTTGCTGGGTAAGGATGATGTGTGGAACAAAGGTTATTTCTCGGAATGGTATGCCAAAACCGAAGGGGATTCCTTCGATGTTCATACAGCGGCGAATGCCTTCTATGACGCAGTAAAGAACGAAAAGAATATCGATGTTTTGATGAAAACGAAGAAGATTGAGCCGATACTTTCGCAGAATAAAAATGCGGTGCAAGGCGCGACTATAACACTTGAAAATGGCAGTACCCAAGTTATTAAAGCAGCATCTGTTATTGATGCGACACAAGATGGTGATTTCGCTGC
Organism: Paenibacillus qinlingensis; assembly: GCF_031455095.1. Lineage (GTDB taxonomy): Bacteria > Bacillota > Bacilli > Paenibacillales > NBRC-103111 > Paenibacillus_E > Paenibacillus_E qinlingensis_A. Next base: position 2,109 of record NZ_JAVDSB010000032.1, on the reverse strand, counting down.
GGCAGCAGGGGTTCCTTTTACAATGGGCCATGAGGATATTGGGGATCCTAAGTCGAAGATGGCTGTTACACTTGCCTTTCGTTTGAAGAACGTTACGCCTGAGGTATGGAAATTGATGGCTAATCGCTTGAACGGGGATGACAATCCAGGCACAGGTGTAACGGATGTCAGCGTGTTCGGATACAGCGAAATGAGCAATTATCCTGCCCTCAACAAGGATAGAGCCAAAATGAGAGGCCTCAACATGGGGCGGCAAAATGACAATACGGTGCTCATTAATGCTTTGCAAATTTTTGGTGTAGATACCTTTGATCCGAAATCGGTTCAAGAGGCATTTGATATTGGGAAAAAGGAATTGCCTAATATCGTCGCTTATATGCAGAAAACGTTCCCTGAATTTTCTTCCATTGAGCTAGATGGCTCCGCACCTGAGTTGTATGTGAGGGAAACCCGTCACATGCAAGGGGAATACCGCTTGACGATCGTCGATGTTTGTACAAATGCCGATCAGTGGGATCGCATCGGCTTTGGATCTTATCCTGTCGATATTCAGCGTATTTCACCAACGGACTCCGGTAATGTGGTGTGTAAACCTAAGCAATACGCAGTTCCTTTCCGCAGCATCGTTCCACAGAAGATTGATGGTTTGCTCGTCGTTGGTAGAGCAGCTAGCTATGATACACTTCCGCACGGAAGCGCACGTGTTATGCCAACAGGCATGGCGGAAGGAGAGGCAGCAGGGGCGGCAGTGAGCTTGGCCAAAGCCGAGAAGATGACGTTCCGTCAACTTTCAGCGTCCAAAGATATGATCGCGAAGCTGCAAGCTCAGCTCAATAAACAAGGCATGGAAGTTCAGCCCATGACCATTAAGCCCCAATCTTTCATGGAGCATAAGGCATACGAGGGTCTGAAATCAGCCATGATGCTTGGCTTGGCATCTGGTGCTTATGATAATAACTTCCGTCTAGATGACGCGGCTAATCCGAAGCGAATGGTCAACGTGGTTGGCGGGGCACGGAAGATGAAGCCGGAGGCATTTGCAGGCGATGTCAATCAAGCCATTGCTAAGCTGGATAATGCGGACAAAATTCCGCTTACCCTTGATCAAGCGAGCTATACGTTTGCACAAGCACTTGGCATCAAAGCTACAGCGGTTGAAGCGCAAGCGAAGCTCATTGAGGCTAAACTGCTAACCGCAGCAACGGTTAACGGAATTGCTGATAAACAAAAATTAACCAATGGCGACACCTATATGTTGATTCGTGACGTTAAGCTCGGTTTAACAGGTAAGCCATAAAGTAGAACCAATAAAGAGCCTTATTGCCGCAATGGATGTGGCTGTAAGGCTCTTAGTTTGTAGTTGGCGCTGAGAAATAAGTTGAAGGCGGTTACAATTCTTAGTCTGCGTCAGCAGCTTCTTCGTCAGCTTCAGCTTCTGCGGATTCCTCAGCGTCTTCCTCATCGGCAGCTTCTGCTTCCTCGTCCGCGGATTCTTCACTCTCAGCTTCCTCAGCTTCGACTTCATCCTCATCAGCAGCTTCTTCTTCCTCTTCTTCTGACTCGTCAGAAGCATCCGTATCCGATTCTTCAATGGCCTCTTCTTCGGCTGCTTCTTCGTTAGCTACTTCATCGTCAGCAGCTTCGGCTTCGGTTTCGGATTCCTCAGAGAAAAGCACCACGAGATCTTGTCGTTCCTCTTGAAACTCGTTTTGTAGTGTCATTGTTACAGCCTCCAGATGTAATATTCAAGGCCATCTGCCTTGTTGTACATGTATATGTGAAAATGGCGTGAATATACGAATGAAACGAAATGAAAATGCTTGAAATTAACCGAGATTTTGGCGTAATCAAACTGTAATACGAGCTTCATGTTCCTTTAATCTATGATGGATATACTTATAGACGACCCCCTTTAAAATATAAACTTTTGAAAGCCTGCTGCCCCGTGCTGCAGGCTATTTTCTTTGAGTCGATGAAATCGACGACTTGCGAGAGCGGGGGCGGGGGCGCCGCCTTTTCTTGTGCCGTAACTCGAATTTTGAGACTGTCGATTAATTATTTTGAGGGGTCCCAATTCCGTTAAATAGCTGAGAATCGATCTGCCAAGTC
>NZ_JAVDSB010000031.1:0-36992 GCF_031455095.1 Paenibacillus qinlingensis | reverse complement strand
GACGTCTCGGAGGTGAACGTGCAGTGGAGTGAAGCTGAGCGGTTGATAATCGACGTCTCGGTGGCTGGAAGTGAGTTGGAGTAGCTAGTTGGTAGTCTGAGACGTCGAAATACGACGTCTCAGAGGTGAACGTGCAGTGGAGTGAAGCTGAGCGGTTGATAATCGACGTCTCGGTGGCTGGAAGTGAGTTGGAGTAGCTAGTTGGTAGTCTGAGACGTCGAAATACGACGTCTCAGAGGTGAATGAGCGGTGAAGTTACGCTGAGCGGGCGATAATCGTCGTCTGAGTAGGCGGAAGTGTGTTGGAGTAGCTAGTTGGTAGACTTAGACGTCGTAATACGACGTCTCGGAGGCAGGTATAAGCGCGATTCCAACGGGAAAGCCACGGTTGCCGCGCTGTAACGTTGAAAAACGCGGTTACAACGAGGAGAAGGGTTGGAATCCACCCGGGTCGAAGCTGTAACGTTGAAAAACATGGTTACAGCGAGGAGAGTGGTTGGAAGTCACCCTCGCCGAAGCTGTAGCGTTGAAAAACGCGGTTACAGCGAGGAGAGTGGTTGGAAGTCACCCTCGCCGAAGCTGTAGCGTTGAAAAACGCGGTTACAGCGCGTAGAAGGGTTGGAGGTCACCCCCGCCGAAGCTGTAGCGTTGAAAAACGCGGTTACAGCGGTAATTCGCATGTTATCCCATCAACAGTTGCAGCGCCTCAGTAGATGGACGATAGTATTTTATCCGCTGAGTTCCTTTTCCGACGCTTTCAAGGAGCTTTTTTTCATGCATGACCTTGAGTAGCTGGCGCGCTTTCTGCTCTTTAATGGACAAAACCTGGCACACTTCTTGGTTTGTAAGAGGCGTCTCTATCGCTATGGCATGACGCAAGACTTCCTTTTCCACATAGGTCATCGATGTGACTGAACCATCATTCATACCCAGATAACGCCCCATAAATTGCTGTAAGATTTGTTGGCACATGCGGGGGCGATCTTTGATATCGTCGTAGGAGAATCGAAGTATCCGCCAGCCATCAATGATTAGATGGTTCTGACGAATGAGGTGATCCGAAAATTGGGAGCGGCTAATTTGCGAGGCGTGAGTTGTGAAACCATCAATTTCAATAGCAAGTTTGAGTGTATGTTTGATAAAAGCAAAATCAAGGAATCGAGTGCCATCTCGGAAGTCTTTCACTTCAAATTCGGGATGAAGATCGACAAAGCTTCTAAATGCAGGCCACCAAACCTGCCAGAGAAATAATTTTTCAGCATGGCTGTGGCCCTCCAGCAGTCTGCGAAGAGAGTCACCTTTTCGACTAGACGAGTGGGTTGCTATGAATCCTTTATAGGCTACTTCAAATTCAATTTTCATGCGAATGCCTCCTTGAAATAAATAAAGCCGCTTCTCTAAATCAGCTAAGGCTGAAAATAGAAAAGCGGCGTATGCTTTACGACCAACTATGTTTATATATTAGCATACACACGTCGTATATCACCAGTGTATTGACATACTTGTACTACTAGTATATACTATTGAAATTGATTGAAATGAAACCATATAAACACTTCATATTTAGCCTCAATTTACCCCACACGAACGATTAGCGAGAAGAAAGTAACCCCCTCTCCTTGTTTGTTTTTCTCCCAATGCGCAGTCCATCAGCTCATTTATGGTAAACCCGAGGCAACGTAAGTGTTTCGGCAGTAAGTGTTTGTAACGCAATTCGCACTGGCGCGGTCATTGGAGCCGCAAGGATGGAAGAGAGGTAGGGCTTTCATTGTTTTGATTCCAACACATGAATTACGCAATTTCATAGAGATCAATTGATTGTAGATAATCGTTTTCGTGCTGATTTGGTGCGGGAACGATTTTTTTGTTGTGGATACGCACTAGGGAATAACCATTTTGCAGTTTTTTGACAGAAATCATCAAACTGCTGGTGAAGCGTGCTCTCTTCCTTTACAATAAAATCAAATCAACCAGAGATTTGAAAGTATTGAATAGAAAGAGGCGTTGTTAACGATGTCCGAACAAAGCTTTATGCTAAAAGCAACCTGGGCAGGCGGCCTTGATGGCACAGGTCACATACAAGCGGATGGCCTCCAAGCGCCCATTTCCGTACCTAGTCCATTTGACGGTCCCGGTGTGGGGACGAACCCCGAAGAACTGCTGCTCGGTGCCGCGGCAACCTGCTATATCATTACACTAGGCACGCTGCTCCAACGGGAAGGCATCCTATCCCTAGAGCTCAACTCCCAGATCTACGTCCATAATCGGCCTACGATGAAAGTAAATGCGATCGTTCATCGTCCACTCATCACTGTCCCGTCGGATACGACAGAAGCGCAGTTGGATAAAATAAACAAAGCCGCATTCCGTGCTGAACAAACCTGTATGATTAGTAAAGCAATGCGCGGCAATGTCGCTATAAGCGTAGAGCCTGAGATCCGTTTTGCCTAAATGTCCAACCTATAGAGAAAGAGAGCCGTGCAGCGATGAATTTGAACAAAAAAGTATTTATCGGTTTTTTGCTTTTTATCATCATCCCGTTGTTCGTACTCGGGTCCGCGGTATACACGGTCTCTCAGCAGCTAATTGAGAAGAAGTATGGTGATTTAACAGAAGTAACGCTGCAAGCGATCTCACGAAATATTTATTACATGTTCAAGGAAGCGAACTATTTCTCTGATTTCTGGATGGTGAAAGATAGCATTCAAGGGATTTATCGCACGATAGATTCGACAAAACCGAACACCGACCCTCTTTCCTCTTATGATTTAAATACGTTTGATACGTTGCTTCGCGGCTCGATCCTTACGTATTCCCCTGTGCAGTCCGTAGTCATTTACAATAATGCTGGCAAATCTTTCAGTGCAGGGAGAACGAGTGGGAATGCGATCCCATGGGCAACGATTCAGCAAAGTTTGGCGTTCAAACATATTCAAGAGCTGAACGGCAGTCCGCTTTGGATAGGACCATCTGAATTCAAGGAGTTCGGTTCAGGCCGAGGTGAGTTTTATCAAGCGCGGATGGTGAAAGACTTTTGGACGATGGATAATCTCGGCTATATGTTGTTGAAATTTAAATTTAATGAGCTCGATCAAATTTTCAAATCCTTCAATACGAATGAACAAAGCTCCAAGCGTTATCTGTTGATAAACAAAAATGGACTCATTTTCTATGATAATAAGCAAAGTTTAGATGGAGCCAATGTCCTACAATTAACCCAAGGTAAATTAGATCTTGGACGCAACAATTACAGCTTTCAGGCCAATTTTCAAAATGAAAAAAGCCTCATTTCCTTGTATCATTTGAATATTAATCAGATGGGTGTTCAGGACTGGAGTGTTGTATCCGTCACCTCGTGGAAATATGTCGCTGGGGAAATTGAGACGATTATGAAATTGGTAGCAGGAATTACGTTTATTTGTTTATTCTTTGCACTCGTCTATAACCTCGTCTTCGTAAGACGTATTATTCAATTGATTCTTCGTATGCTCTCCTCTATGAAAAAAGTTGAGCGGGGGGATCTGACTACACGAATGGAAGTGAGTGGGAAGGACGAAACAACGGCGCTGGCAAGAGGTTTTAACAGTCTGGTTGTGCGGGTTGAAGATCTACTCGACGAAGTGAAGCGTCAGCAGGATCGGAAAAATAAAGCGGAGCTTATGCTGCTGCAAGCGCAGATTAAACCTCATTTTTTATTCAACACACTCGAGTCCATCAATGTGCTAGCGATTCAAAATCAAGGCAAGAAAGTTAGTCAGATGGTCATTCGTCTTGGGAATTTACTGCGGATCGGGATGGAAAATCGAGAAGAAATTACACTGAAACAAGAGCTTGAGCATTTGCGAAGTTATTTGGAGATCCAAGAGTTCCGCTTTGAGGATCAGTTCCGATATACGATTGAAGCGCCGCCAGAGCTGCTCAATGAAGAGGTTTTGAAGTTAACGCTTCAGCCACTCGTCGAGAACAGTTTGCAGCATGGTTTTGAACCTATTGATTATATGGGCTTGATTACGATAAAGGTCGTGGACGAAGGAGAGCGTATTGGGTTGTATGTGACGGATAACGGCATTGGCATAAGTAACGAAAAATTAACGAAATTCCATTATAAAACAGAGCTGGAGACGCCTTTTCATGAAATTCTGGAATCCAATGAAGAGCGTAGAGGGCTTGGTGTAAGCAATGTAGCGGATCGTGTCCGAATTCAATATGGGGAGCACTATGGGATGTTTATTTGTTCACTAGAAGGTCAAGGCACGACGATGAAGGTTGTTATTCCGAAAAGGAAGGGCGATATCTCATGAGACTGAAAGCCATATTGGCAGATGATGAGCCGAATATTTTACGTAATTTGCAGGCGGTCATCCCTTGGGAAGAACTCGAAATTGATATTGTAGGCACAGCCAAAAACGGTCTTGAGGCTCTAGAACTTTGCGTGCAGCATATCCCTGACATCGTGATGAGTGATATTCGGATGCCGCAAATGGACGGGATTGCTTTTATCCATAAGCTCCGGGAAATTAATGAAGATTGCACCGTGCTGATGGTGACGGGGTATCAGGACTTTGAATATGTGCGTTCACTTCTACGAGTGGGTGTCAGTGATTATATTCTGAAGCCGATCGATTACGAAGAGCTTGAGAACGCTATACGTCGATTGGCTGTTGAAATTCGAGCTAAAAAACAGAACGAGCAAGAAGAACTCCTCAAATTAGGGAAGCTAAAGAGCTTGGCCTATGAGAAGATTTTGCAGGATATCCTGTTAGACTATACCGATATTACGGCGAGCACAAGTCTTCCCATTGATCAAGGAGATTTGGATACACTGCGCTATGTCTTCGCCATGATTGACGTCGATCATTACTCGCAGAAATCACTGCTTTGGACAGAGCAAGAACGGAAGTTGTGGAACTTTGCCGTGCGCAATGTCCTGCAAGATTCCTTGGCAGAGGAAGAATCACAGTTTACTGTTTTGCAAATGCGTGAAGGGGAATGGTCGCTGTTGATGGCGTGGGAGGGTGCTGAGCATGATTCTGTAGCGTCGAAGCTGAGCGAAGTCGCAGCGAAACTGCAACACAATGTCCTTCAATCTGTGAAGCTTGGGATCAGCGTAGGCTATTTTCCTGGGCCTGTTGGCTTGCAACAACTTGCGGACACGTATCGAAAGCTGCAACGTTTCATGCAACTGAATTTAGATAAGCATCAATCGGTGCTGCCATACAAAGAGGTGAGAGAATCTGCTGATGCCAACAGCTCACTTTGGTTTTTGGTGGAGGAAATTGTAACAGGACTGAAGCAGTTGAACCGTCTCAAAACGGAAGATGCGCTGGATCGTCTCAAATTGCTGCTGGAAGGATTGTCAGAAGGATCAATCGCCAGAGCCTATCAAATGCTGCACTATCTGATCTTGCATGTCCTGCGTGAGCTGCGCGAAATGAATGCCCTCGACAGCGGAGAGGAAGAGCAGATTTGGCGTGAACTGGATAAAAGCGAAAGCATCTCGCATCTCCTGCAGGTTATGGTACAGCTTGTATCAATCGGGCTGGAGGGGACGAACAAGAAAAAGAATAGTGAGCTGCTGATGGCTGCGGCCAAAGAGTATGTGCGTACGAATTATTCGACGGATTTTGGCATTGAGGATATTGCAGGCAGCCTAGGGATTAGCTCCAGCTATTTCAGTTTGTTATTTAAACAACATTTTGGGGAAACCTTTGTGGAGCATGTGACAAAGCATCGGATGGAGCAGGCGAAATCCTTGTTGCTGCATAGTGACAAAAGCATTACGGATATTGGGAAATGCGTAGGCTACATTGAAAGACGTTATTTTACGAAAGTATTTCAAAAGTTCACAGGCGAGATTCCTTCTGAGTATCGGGATAAGCGAAAGGAAGGGAACTAGAGGAATTTGCCCCTAGATTAGGAATTTATCTATCTTTAGTACATATAAGGGTTCAATTATACTTAAATGGTAAGCGTAAAGGAGAACCTAGTTGATGAGAAAACGAACACTGATGTTTAGCGCAGGTGCGGTGGCTCTCACGCTCACATTGTCGGCTTGCAGTATGTTTAATGACAATTCGGATACACAGAGTGATGCGGCGGGCGGTAAAACGGGACAGAACGCACCCATTCTGCTAACCATCCGGCATACACAGGTGAAAGATACACAGAAGAAGCGTTTGGCCATGCTGCAGGAGGTAGTGAAAGCGACAGAAGCGAAGGTGCCTGGCTTAACGATTACGCTGGATGGCGTTGAGGATAAGGTGAATCGTTTCGAAAAGCTGCGCGCAGAAATGGCTGCGGGCAATCCGCCAGAAGTCTTTGATCTGTTCGGTGGCACGGATACGAAGGATTATGTGAAGGCAAATCGGCTGCTAGACCTCACTCCTATTCTGCAAGAGCTAGGCTTAACGGATAAGTTTTATAGTTTTGATGAATTCACCGTCAATGGCAAAATTTATGGGATTCCCATGGCTGGTTATGTGGAAGGCTTATACTATAACAAAAAGATTTTGGCCGATCAGGGGATTCAAGCGCCTCAAACATGGGCTGAACTTGTCGCGGCAGCGGCGAAGCTGAAAGCTGCCAAGATCACCCCTTTTGCCATGGCAGCTAAGGATTCATGGGTTATTAATATGATGATTAATACCATGTGGGTGCGTACAGCAGGAACAGATTCGATAGAGGGCTTCCTGAATGGAAGCAAGCATTGGACGGACCCCGATGTATTGAAAGCTTTTGAACAGTATCAGTCGCTCATTCAGAAGGACTACTTTCAAGATGGCAGTCTAGCGCTTGCCTATGCGGAGCAGCAGAATACATTCAGCAGCGGTGGCGCTGCCTTTATGTTTGATGGCAGCTGGGCGAACACGCCGCTCCTAGATCCAGAGAAATCTGTGATTGCTCAACATGTTGGCTTCATGAACTTCCCTACCATGGGTGGACCAGGTGATGGATTTATCAATGGTGGATGGTCCAATGCCTATGGCTTCTCTCAGAAGGTCACGCCAGAGCAATTGATTGCGATCAAAGAATTTATTAAGCAAATGTACACCGAATCCATGCAGAAAAGGCAACTCGTTGAAGAGGGAATGCCGCCTGCTATGAAGCTGCAAGATACGAATCAAGTGAATCCATTGATTACTGAAATTTTGAATGTATTTGCGAAAAGTAAAGGAACCTTCCCAGCTTTCGATTCCCGCATTCAGACGAAGGTTCGTGAAAAGCTTGAGCGCGGGATGCAGGAGCTGCTTGGGGGAAGAACAGATCCGGCCTCATTGATGGCGGATTTGCAGAAGCAGCAGGAGGCTTCGAATAAAGAAGAAACCCATTCCAAATAGTAGTAGGATGACATATGAACAAAATGGGAAGAAATGCATGGGCCTACACACTCTTTACTTTACCGACACTGTTCATGTTCGCGATATTTTTCATCTATCCCATGATCATGTCGCTGCGTTACGGTTTCACATCGTGGAATGGCATCTCCCATGCCAAGTTTAATGGGTTCGACAATTTCATAGATGCTTTTCGTGATCCGTACTTTTGGATTGCTGTGCGTAATAATCTGTCTTTCATTGGCTTCTCCATCGGGATTCAAATTCCCATCATTCTTACCATTGCTTTGATGGTGAGTCGTATAAAGCGCTGGATTGGGTTTTATAAAACCATGATTTTCCTGCCGACGATTCTGTCGACTGCGGTGATAGGTGTGCTTTGGGAATTTATTTATCATCCTCAGGCTGGACTCTTAAATCAAGCTTTGGAAGCGATCGGTTTAAAAAGATGGCAGCATGCCTGGTTGGCTGACGGAGCGACGGCGATGCTCGCTATTTTAGTCACAAATGCCTGGCAATGGATGGGGTTTTACGTGGTGCTTGTGGTATCGGCCATCAACACCATTCCGAAACATTTGGTAGAAGCTGCCCAATTGGATGGAGCTGGCAGCATCAGACAAGCATGGTACGTAATTCTGCCCCTGCTAAGACCTGTTATTTTCGTGATGATGCTTCTATCTATTACGGGTGGCATGAAAGCGATGGATATTGTAGTGGTCATGACGGGTGGAAATCCTTATGGCATCACGGAAGTTATGGCTTCCTATATGATAAAAAAAGCGTATCGGATTGGCGAATATGGCTACGCAAACAGCATTGCTGTGTTGATCCTGCTTTTTACATCCCTGTTAACGTCAATATTCAGCTGGCTTACTAGAAAACAGGAGGAGGTGCGATTGTGAGAGGAAGCCTCCTTCGTCGTGTGTTTCCGCATGCGATTCTGCTAATTTACATAGGGTTGATTCTATTCCCACTCGGGTGGACGCTGAATTCGTCTTTTAAAACCAATAAAGAAATCATTACGGCTCCATGGTCCCTTCCGACTGAGTTCTTATTATCGAATTATTGGAACGCCTGGACGGGTGCGCATGTGGGACATTATTTTATGAATAGTGTGATCAATTCCACAGTTTCAGCTGTTATCTCTCTCGCTTTAGGGACGGCAACGGCTTATGCATTAACACGCATGTCATTCCCAAGGCTAAGTCTTGTTCTGAAAAGGATTCTGATCTTGGCACTGCTTGTGCCCGCGGCTTCGCTATTAGTTCCCCTCTACATGCTGATGCGGAATTTGCACATCTACAACACCCCGCTTGCGCTCATTCTGCCCTATATCACACTTGCGTTGCCTTGGACTGTGTTTATGGTGAGTAGCTTTCTTACCTCGATCCCAAATGAACTGGAAGAAGCGGGCATTATAGATGGTCTTTCCATTTACGGGCTTTTGTGGCGACTTATCGTACCGATATCTATGCCGTCCCTGTTTACCGTATTTATGCTGAACTTTCTGACAAGCTGGAATGAATTCATCATGGCTAATTTATTCTTGACCAAAGAGAAGCTGCGGACGCTGCCCGTAAGTATGGTCGCTTTCTATGATCAACTGAATATGAACTATGGCTCACTTTGCGCGGCGATCATGATCAGCATAATTCCTGTGGTCGTGATGTATCTCCTTTTACAAAAAGGCATTATGGAAAATATGAAAACTTAATATAAATCACTCATGGAGCGTGAACACACATGTCAACAGCACGAACTACGAACCATAAACCACTTACGTTACGTCAAAAGGTAGGACAACTCTTCGCATGTGGTTTTGATGCCCTGACACCGAATTCACACATTAAGCAATTAATCGAGCAATATGGGATTGGCGGCGTTATTTATTTCCGTCGGAATGTGATGGATGCGCATCAGCTTGCTCAGTTGTCGTCAGACTTACAAGGGGTAAGTTTGAAGAGCGGCGGGCAACCGTTATTTATCTCTGTGGATCAAGAAGGCGGCATGGTATCACGAGTCGAAAAAGGAGCAACATTATTGCCGGGAAATATGGCATTGGGTGCAGCCTTTTCACCGTCTGGCGTGTACGCCAGCGCGAAGGTGATGGGGAAAGAGCTTCGTCAAATGGGTGTGAACATGAACTTGGCTCCTTGCTTAGACATTAATAATAATCCACTTAACCCTGTCATTGGCGTTCGCTCGTATGGTGAAACGGCGGCCATTGTGGGGGATATGGGCACCCATGCGGTCAAAGGCTTGCAAGACATGGGTGTTATTGCAACGGTGAAGCATTTCCCTGGACATGGGGATACAACTGCGGATTCTCATCATGATTTGCCCGTTGTACCTCATAGCATGGAGCGACTAATGGAGCTGGAATTAGCGCCATTCATCAAGGCGATAGAGGGCGGCGTAGATGCCATCATGTCCGCGCATGTCGTGTTTGAATCGTTGGAAGATAGCAGTGTGCCTTCAACGTTGTCATATAAAATCCTGACAGAATTACTGCGCGGCGAGCTTGGATTCAAAGGGCTTATCGTGACGGATTGCTTAGAGATGAAGGCAATTTCGGAAGGCGTTGGCGTAGCGGAAGGGGCTGTACGTGCGTTAGAAGCGGGAGCAGATATTCTGCTCGTTAGTCATGAGTTGGAGCGTCAGATTGCTGCAATCGAAGCGGTCATTGCCGCTGTGGAAAGTGGTCGTATTTCTGAGGCACGCCTTGATGAGTCTGTACTGCGTATTATGACGTATAAATATAAGCGTGATATTCGTTTTGATACACTTACCCCGATACCGGAGGGGCCGATCTCGACACCTGAGCATCAGGAACTAGCGAAAGAATTGAGTCGTAAAAGCATTACCAAGGTCAAAGATGAAGTTGGCAAGAATCTGCAAATAAACGATAAAACGTGCGTGATTTGGACAGAAGTGCAATCGGGGACGGAAATCGATGAGGTTGTTGATCGTGAGGGAACGCTGGGCAGCGTGTTGTCCGAGTTGACTGGGGAGCCGGTTCGTGAAGTGTACTTAGGGCTCCAACCAAGTTATGAGGATATTGCAGAGATGATCAAACTTTGCGAAAACGTAGAGCAAGTTGTTATCGTTACCTACAATGCTACCTTCTCCTTGGGGCAAACCGCGCTGGTTAGAGCTTTGGCCAAATTGGATGGGCTGCATCTAATTGTAGCAGCAGGGCGTAATCCATATGACTTGCTGGAATTCCCAGAAGTGAAAACGTACTATGCTTGTTATGAGAATCGCCCACTGGCGATGGTTTCTCTAGCTAATGTGTTGCTGGGACGCGAAGCAGCCGTTGGGCGGTTACCTGTGACTTTGTCTGAGCAATATCCGATTGGTTGGAGACAGGAATAGGGAAAGTTAGGTATAGCGAATTATTATCTAGCTAAATGAATCATCTTCTTGTAAAATCAGAAAGGCTTGTGTAACTTTTACGCTACTTTCACGTAGGAACTATGCACGCATTTCACGGTACACAGGCAACCTATTTTACAAAGGGGTGTATTCTTACTCATGAGTCTTGCAAATGCTCAATCTGAGCCAACGATGCGATCGTTTTTTAGCAATCGATTCGTTCAAACGATTATGCTTTCAGGCGTTCTCCTTCAAATTGGAATTTGGATACGTAACTTCGCAATTCTACTCTATGTGACAGATATGACGAATAATGATCCTTACTCATTATCTTTAATATCTGTTGCCGAATTCGCGCCAATCTTTATCTTCTCTTTTATCGGCGGGGCGTTCGCCGATCGGTGGCGGCCTAGGCTGACCATGGTCTGGTGCGATTTGCTTAGCGCAGCTTCTGTGTTTGTTATTTTGATTACCTTGTATATGGGATCTTGGAAGGCGATTTTCTTTGCTACTTTAGTATCCTCCATACTTTCGCAATTCTCGCAACCTTCCAATATGAAGCTATTTAAAGTACATGTCCCTGCTTCACAAATGCAAATGGGGATGTCCATGTTTCAGTCTATGATGGCGATATTCATGATTCTGGGACCTATGCTGGGCTCATTCATCTACTATCGCTTCGGCATCGAAGTGGCGGTTGCTATCATGGGAGCTTGCTTCTTGCTCTCAGCCTTCGTACTTACCTTCCTTCCTAAGGATCGCAAAGATGATGCGTCATCCGAGCCGCGGACAACGCATATTTTCACAGAAATGGGTCAAGGCTTCCGTTATGTGATGAAGAACAGAATGCTTGTCATCCTTGGTGGTTGTTTTGCAGCAGCAGGTTTGGCGGTTGGGTTAATAAGTCCTTTAGGTATCTTCCTTGTAACGGAGCATCTGGGCTTAGAAAAAGCGAACCTACAGTGGTTCATGGTAGCCAATGGGGCCGCTATGATCGTCGGTGGGGGCGTTACAATGGCTTTTGCCAAAAAAATAACCCCGCAAGCGATGCTCACGGTCGGTATGGCAGTTAGCGCACTGACTTTTGCCATGATTGGGATGACTCACTTGGTGTGGTTAGCTCTTCTCTTGCAGTTCGTCTCAGGTCTTGTGATGCCAGCCATCCAGATCGGAATTAGTACGCTGATCCTTGGGAATACGGAGGAGTCTTTCGTTGGGCGCGTAAATGGTATACTTACACCGCTGTTTATGGGGTCCATGGTCATTACCATGAGTTTGGCTGGGACGCTAAAAGCAACATTCTCACTAGAATCGATTTACCTGACATCGGCGTTACTCTTTGTGATTGGTGTGCTTATTATGGTGCCTTCTCTGAAAATGAAGTCGGCTCCAATTCCACAGGCGAGCAGTGAAATGAAATAATCAACGAAAAAGCGATATCTCTTGGCCAGATGGCTAGGGATATCGCTTTTTGTTTTAAAGAAATGGCGCTCCTGATTCCTTGAAGGCCAGCTTCATTTCGGGCGTGATGGAGGAGTCGCTAATGATGCCGACGGCTTCTTGTACTTCGCCAATCACAAATAGGGAGCTTCGGCTAAACTTGGAGTGATCGGCTACGAGATACGTTTCCATGGATTGTTTCATCATCCGGCGATTCGTCTCGGCCTCTAGTTCATTGTAGATCATCATGCCGCGAGAAAGAGAGATGCCGTCACAGCCCATGAACGTTTTGCGGATGCTGAGGTTCTCAAGTGTGGCATTGGCCAGCGGGCCGGAAAGTTCAAAGGTTTGTGTGCGAATCACACCACCTGTCAAAATCAGCTGCAACCCTGGTGTGCCGATGAGCTCGTAGGCAATGTTTACGGCATTGGTAATAACGGTTAAGTTTTTGAATTGGTTCAGCTTTTTGGCGATAAAGGTTGTTGTCGTTCCGCCCGTTAAGCCGATAATATCGCCATCTTCGATGTATCGAAGAGCTTTGTCAGCGATTTCTTTTTTCTCGTCGGTGTAGAGGTCCATTTTATTAAAGAAAGGGACTTCCACTTTTAAACTCTCGAGTACAGCCCCGCCAAAGGTGCGGATACAGCGCTTCTCTTGCTCAAGAATTTCTAAATCACGACGTGCTGTCGCTTCAGAGACATTGAATTGTTTCACAATATCGGTCAAGGCAATGGAGCCTTTATCTTTGATCGCATGCATGATGGCATCTCGGCGAACATCGGTCTTTCCCATGGTACCCCCTAACAGCTTTCGGTCTGGAAAGCTAAGTAACGATTCTATGTAATCATGCTTATTCTGCTAAAAAATGATACTTCTTACATCTTATCATGGGAACGAATGGTCGTCCATCTGATCCTGCGTGCAACAGCCGTTTATGGGAGCGTTTTTGCTTGAAGTGAGCATTATTAGCAAAACAGAGAAAAGCAGGCATCCGTATTAAAGGGAATGCCTGCTTTCGTTCTTAGTCCGTATGCTCATTTTTTGGCTGCGAGCCAATTCGCTAATGCTTCGATATCTTCTGCTTTCAACTTGTCTTTGAAAGGCGGCATTTCGACTTTGCCGTTCATGATTTGCGCGGCGATTTGATCTTTTGTTCTGCGCGAACCGACTTTCGTCAGGTTCGGACCGTAGTCACCCGTAAGGCCAGCGCCATGGCAGGCTAGACAGTTGTCTTTGTACAGCAGCTCGGCCTTCGCGCTGGTGCTAGGCGTGGTGCTTACCGTCGCCTCTGGCTTGACGGTAGGCACAGGGGAAGGCGTTGGCGCCGGGGTTGCAGGGGCCGGCGTAGGCGATGGTGAAGGTGTTGCCGCCGCTTGCGGTTGTGGCGAAGTGCTGGCAGCAGGCGGCGGGGTTGCCGTCGCCGCAGCTTGAGCCGACACTTGTGGAGTCGGCGTAGCAGATGCAACCGCCGTCGTTACAGGTGACGGCGAAGCGATGACAGCGGCTGGGGAGCTGGCCGCTGGTTCGGCATCTTGTTCGCTGCACCCTGTGGCAGCGAGTACGATCATTCCACAAATGCTTAGATGTATCCATTTGTTCAAAGCCATCCAACTCCTTCTCGTAGATTCTACTTTAGGTAACGTTGGAAAATGGCTTTTGGTTTTCTCATGATCGCATGTGTTACCAAAATGCGTGCAAAAAGCCCAGCAAAGCCCTAGGTACCACGGGCTTGCTGGGCTGTACGCGTTGCGCTGGAAGGGTAATCGGAGCTACACGGTAGCTCCGGTCAGATCAAGCCAGGCTAGCTCCTGCGCCGAAAGCACAAGCTCTGCGCCATCGCGGCAGGAGACCATCTCGGCCTCTGTGCGCGCTCCGATCAGCGCGCACGCCGGGAACGGCTGGCTTAGCACGTAAGCGAGCGCGATTTGGATCGCGCTGACGCCTTTCTCCTGCGCGAGCTCCTTTGCGCGCTGCAGCCGTGTCCAGTTCGCGTCGCTGTAGAATACGCGAACAAGATCAGCGTTATCGCGAATTTCCGGCGAGAACCGGCCCGTGAAGAAACCGCGCGCTTGCGAAGACCAGGACAGCAGTGGAAACTGCTGATCTTCGTGCCAGCGCAACGTTTCCTCATCTGCGGATACACAGCCCGCCCAGAATGGCTCATTTGGCTTCGCGAGACTGAGGTTAGGCGAGCTGAAGCTAAAGCCGACAAGCCCATGCTTAGCGGCATAGTCATTTGCTTCTTGCAAACGCTGATGCGTCCAGTTAGAACCGCCGAAGGCACGAATACGGCCAGCTTCTAGATGCTCATTCAGCGCTTCAACAATGACACCGACAGGAGTTGCAGGGTCATCCCGATGTAAACCGTACAAATCGATATAGTCCGTACGCATCCGATCTAGACTTGTCAGGAGGTCGTGGCGAATAGCTTCCGCATTCACACGCGGACCATTTTGATCATGGTGAGCGCCTTTCGTGAAGATCACCATTTCTTCTCTTTTACCCGTTTCTTCCAACCAAATGCCGATCGCTTGCTCGCTTTGCCCACCGCAATAAACGTGAGCAGTATCAATGGTGTTCCCGCCAATTGCGAGATAGTGTTGAAGGATATCACTTACTTCTTGCTTGTTGTCTAATCTAAAAAAATCAGAGCCCATCACCAACGAAGATACCGGTTTATCTAATCCTTTAATTTGAATATGTTTCATGAGTTCCCCAGCCTCTCGATCAAATTAGTATTCAAGTTTTACGCGTGAACGCTCTGATGCAGATTGCAAGCAGGCGTCGATGACTCGCATATTTAAAATAGCGTCTTGTGCAGGGAAACGCAGGGCTTTCTCACCCCATGCTGCATAAGCCATGTCGTCAGCTTGCAGGGCGTATTGGTTAAGGAATGGTACTTTTTCTTCGCGCTGCTCATTGCCAACATACACTTGGAAATGACCGGATTCTTCCGTTGGTGTTACAAATGCCGAAGGAATAACGATGCGACCTTTTGAACCGAGAATCTCTAGCGTGTTACGGAACGAAGCCCACATTCCACAGTCAAAAGTAAGGGCAACATTGCCGCTGAACTCCACAAGTCCGGACATCATCATGTCGACGTTATCATGCTCGGGGGAGAAGAAGGCATGCGTGGTAACAGCCTCAGGCTCACGCTCTAGCAAAAATCTAGCGGCACTTAACGGGTAGCAGCCAACATCATAAACCGAGCCGCCGCCCCATTCGCGGACATAACGAACATTTTTGCTATCATTGGGATTGCTGAATGTAAATGCGCCGTGAATACCACGAATATCACCGATTTCGCCGGATTGGATGATGGCTTTCACACGCTCGTAGCGAGGGTGGTGGCGATACATGAAAGCTTCGGCAAACAGCACGCCGGCTTCTTCACTGGCTGTTACCATTTCTTGAACTTCGGCTGTCGTTAAAGCGGCAGGTTTTTCGCACAGCACATGCTTACCAGCCCTAGCAGCTCGGATAGTCCACTCTTTATGTAAATGGTTCGGGAGTGGAATATAAATAGCATCGATCTCAGGATCGGCGATTAATTCTTCGTAGCTTCCATAAGCTTTCGGGATATCAAGACGAGCGGCAACCTCTTGTGATTTTTCTAAATTTCGGCTTGCGATTGCACTTACAACACCTGTTTGCGATTGCTGAATCCCCGGAATACAGGCACGGATGGCAATGCCCGCACAGCCCAATATTCCCCAACGTAGTTTAGTCATGATCGTATTTCTCCTTTTTTGAAGCGGAATGTGTAACGTTATATTGCTATTATAAAATGAGTTAATTAAAATGAATATAACAATATATTGAATAGACTATCGTAATATTGTCATTAGAAATGAGGTCTGATTAGATGCGCCGTCATGTCATGTTACCTACTTTACAGCAATCGGCTTACTTCCTATTCCCAGAATCCGTAGGCTGGTATCGCGAAGAATCCAATCATGAAGTGGAGCGCCCAGAGGGCTTGTGGTCGACGTATAGTTTGCATTTTGTCATCGCAGGGAAGGGATACGTGGAACTGGAAGGGCAGCTGTACACGTTGCAGAAGGGAGATGCCTTCTTATTTCCGCCCTATCAAGAGCAGCGTTATTACAGTTCGAAAGATGATCCGTGGGATATTCGCTGGGTGCATTTTTATGGGGATCAGATTAAGGAATTTCTGTTGGAGAAAGGTTTTTTGCGCAATCTGTGGACGTTAAAAAGAAGTGCCGAGCTGGAGAAAGCGTTCAATGAACTGCTCTTAGAAGCTGAACATTACCAAATTCTACGTCCGACACAATTGAGCACATTAAATTATATGATTTTATGTGAATTCATGAGCTATGCTACCCCGTTAACGGTCAATCGCGGAACGGAATCTGTGGATCGGATACTAGCTTTACTTCCAGAGATGCAGAGCAGAGCCTGTGAGCCTTTTAATCTGGAGGAGTGGGCAGAGCAAACAGGCGTGAGTACGTACTATTTTTGCAAAATATTCCGCAAAGCGACCTCGATGACACCCCTCTCGTTCATTACGCTTTGTCGGATTCAATTCGCGAAGCAGCGGTTGATTGAGAAAGAAAATTGGCCGATCAAGGATATCGCGATGGAAGCGGGCTATACCTCTGCAAGCTATTTCAATCAGCGATTTCATGAGCATGAAGGGATGACACCGAGTGAGTTTCGCAGCCTCTATATGAAAGGTTTGTTCACTTAAAAGAGCGAACAGCTCTGTGCGGTACTAGAAAAAGTTAGTACTTTTGGAAGATAACGATGCACGGTACCCTTAGTTTGTAGAGACGAAAAGGGGGCTGTGCAGATGCAAAGTAAAGCGAGTAAAAAGGCTTTTAGAACGAATTGGATGTTGCATGGGATGATGGTGATCTGGCTAGGTGCTTGGGGATGGTTAGCGATTAGCCCTCATAGTCGAGGGGATTGGGTGTTGGAAAATTTATTGATTTGGGCAGCATTAATTGGCCTTGTGGCTACGTATAGGTGGTTTGTATTTTCCAATCTAACTTATGGATTGCTTGCTAGCTTTCTGTTGCTGCACAGCATTGGAGCCCACTTTTCGTATAATGGAACTTGGTTCGATCCTTGGTTGCGAGGCCTATTCGGGTCTGAACGCGATCATTTCGATCGGCTGGTTCATCTGTGTTTTGGCTTACTATGCGCCTATCCGATTTATGAAGGCATGGCAGCGTGGACGAAGCTTGGGAGAAGATGGATTTATGTGATGACGTGTGTTATCGTGTTGGCAATGGGTGCGTTCTATGAGCTTATTGAAATGTGGGTAGCGAACATCGTTGCACTTGAAATTGGTACTCTATTTGTCGGTGCACAAGGGGATCCGTGGGATGCGCAGCATGATATGGAGCTTGCCTTATACGGGGCAATCATCGGGATGTTGGTTACCGCATGGAGCAAGCGATGGAAAGCGACAACTAATTCTAGTGATATTGGGGAGGCAAAATTGTAAGATGGTACAATTGGTTTATATCGGTTCCTACACGAATGAAGAACATCCGGAGGGGATTTCTTTATATAGCTTTAATGGGCAAAATGGTGAGTTGACGCTGGTCGAAACGTATAGCGATTTACCTAATGCTTCGTTCTTAGAGGTGAACAAAGAAGGAACGGTTCTATACGCTGTGAGTGAAACTGAAACGTACGAGGGACGTTTTGGGGGCTCAGCAGCGGCGTACGCAATTGAAGCAGGTACAGGGAGATTGAGCCGAATCAATCAACAACCGGCAGATGGTTCTGCACCCTGCTATATCAGCTTGGATGCCGCGAACCGTAAGGTATATGTGGCCAATTATTTAAGCGGCGATGTGACTGTGTTCCCCGTTGAAGCAAGAGGCGGTTTGGGAGAACATACGCAGCTGATTAAGCACGAGGGGGAGCTTGGACCGCAGGCGGATCGCCAAGAAGCGCCGCACGCGCACTCGATTGTTCCGTCTCCGGACAATCGGTTTGCCGTTGCAGCCGATCTCGGCCTGGATCGGCTGATCGTGAGCCGCATTGACGCGGAGAGCGGCGAGCTGCTGCTGCACGGCACAGCAGCTTTGAAGCCGGGCGCGGGCCCGCGGCATCTGGTGTTTAACGCGAACAGTACCTTCGTGTACGCGATCAATGAGCTGGACAGCACCGTGACGGTGCTGTCTTATGAGGCGGCCGCGGGCAGTTTGGCCGCGGTCCAGACCTTGTCGACGCTGCCGGAGGACTTCGGAGGCGTCAGCTATTGTGCGGACATCCATCTCTCCGAGGATGGCCGTTTCTTGTATGCCTCGAACCGCGGACACGATAGTATCGCGGTTTACGGGGTTGACCGAGACAGCGGCACGCTGTCGGTCGTGGGTTGGCAGTCCACGCGGGGGCGGACGCCGCGGAACTTCGCCCTTTCGCCGCAGGACGAGTTCCTGCTCGCGGCGAACCAGGATTCGAACAGCATCGTTGTCTTCCGCAGGGATGCGGAGACGGGGATGTTGCAAGAAACCGGGCACACGGCAGCGGTATCGCGGCCGGTTTGCGTGAGGTTTCTGTAGTTAATCGGAAGGTGCAGGTAGTTTCTGCACCTTCTTTTACATGAGAACTGCAAAAATACATCCTTTTTAAGGAGAATAGCCCGTTTATCGAAGAATTGCTGCGAAAATACATCTTTTTTTACCGAAATTCCATAAAAAGCATAAATGCGGAGGGAAAGGATGCATATTCGCACCTTTTTAGTAGAACGCGACTTCTCTGGTGGAAAAGGATGCATTTTCGCATCTTTTTTAGATTCTGACTTTCCTAGGACGAAGCAGCCGTGCTTCTTAATATGCTGGCAAGCTGTTAAGGTTGCTTCGCTGGAAGCTATTCAAATTTCCGCTAAAAATTAGTTGCAGATGCAACGTATTCGGCGTAAACTAAATTAGTGGCAAGTGCAACGATTCGGCAGGTTAGTTTGATTTCAGGAGGGGTTGCGATGATAGAAACGCGGAATTCGATACCGAGGTGGGTCTCGCTGATTTACCGGTACGGGCAGATGTACATCGGTGACCACTTAAAGGAGTTCGAGATCGGCAGAGGTCAGCATATTTTCCTCAATGCGCTTTATAAAGAGGATGGCTTGACGCAAGAGGAGCTGTCCGACTATTTGAAAATCGATAAAGGAACGACTGCGAAAGCGCTTAAAAAGCTAGAAGAGCAGGGTTACATAACGCGCAAGGTGAGTGAAAAGGATAAGCGGTGCAATGAAGTTTTTTTGACGGAAAAAGCCCGTAGCATTAAAGAGGATGTGCGCAAGGTATTAACCGATTGGCGGGAACGATTGACGTTCGGCATGTCGGATGAAGAGAAGCAGATGGCCCTTATCGTTTTAGAAAAAATGGGTCATAATGCGGCACACTTTGCTGAGGAAGAGGGAGACCTATGAATGTGAGGGCTGCGGGATCTGTATTCATTGATCGTCATTTTCATGCACTGACACACAAAAATTATCGGTATATGTGGTTAGGGCAGTGTGTCTCGCTCATCGGTACTTGGATGCAAAATATCGGTCAGTCCTGGCTAGTGTTAACGCTAACGGGATCGTCTCTCAAACTTGGGATTGTAGCAGCATGCCAATTTTTACCGATTCTATTATTCTCGTTGTTTGCCGGTATTATTGTTGATAAATTCCCTAAGAAGAAGATTCTTATCTTGACACAAACGGTTTCAATGACGCTCGCTTTCGCGTTGGCTGCTTTGGTGCTTACAGATACGGTGAAATATGAATATATTCTTGTTCTAGCACTGCTTCTAGGCTTAAATAATACGTTGGATATGCCCACGAGACAGTCGTTTAATGTGGAAATCGTAGGGAAAGAAGATCTGATGAATGCGATTGCGCTCAACTCGACGACGTTTAACATGGCAAGAATTGTAGGACCTTCCATTGGCGCCGTGATGATGGCGTGGTTGGGGGCTGGCTGGTGCTTTTTGCTGAATGGGTTCAGCTTTCTGGCTGTGCTCTATGGATTAATTCATATTGAAGCAGCGCCTTATGTTCGTAAGATTAGAGCAAAGGAAGGCATTTTGAAGGAAATTAAGGATGGTATCGTATATATTGCCAAAGATCCTATTTTGTCGCCCACTGTCCTGCTTGTGACTGTTATTGGGACGCTTGCTTTTAATTTTAATATCCTCATTCCGGTGTTTACGAAAAATGTGCTGCACATGGGAGAGACGACTTATGGAACGCTGATGTCCTGTTTGGGGGTGGGATCGCTTGCGGGAGCACTCACGATGTCATTTCGCAGTAAGCGGGGGCCGAAGCTGAAGGTGAGCATGTTTGCGAGCTGTATGGTCGCTATTTGCTTAATTTTGAATGGGCTGAGCGGCTCGGTCTGGGTGTGTGGAGCACTACTTGCATGCACAGGATTCTTTAACATTTTATTCGCGACGAATAGTAACTCAGCACTGCAAATGT
Source organism: Paenibacillus qinlingensis (assembly GCF_031455095.1). Lineage (GTDB taxonomy): Bacteria > Bacillota > Bacilli > Paenibacillales > NBRC-103111 > Paenibacillus_E > Paenibacillus_E qinlingensis_A. Next base: position 16,395 of record NZ_JAVDSB010000031.1, on the reverse strand, counting down.
ATGCGAAGGATGAGTATCGCGCACGTGTTATGAGTGTGTATGCGCTTGTATTTGCTGGATCTACGCCGATTGGCAGCTTGTTTTCTGGATTCATTGCAGATCGTTTTGGGGCAAATGGGGCATTCGTGGCCTGTGGGGTCCTGACGGGTCTTCTCTGTTTGTTCATTACGTGGAAATACAAGTCATCGCTCACTACGAAATCTCTTAACGAGCAGGAACTAGCTTGAAATACGAGTGTAATCAATATTTTATATTATAAAGATTCTATCATTTGGGTTGTCAATTTAATAGGGATTCGCTACAATATGAGCATAAGTTCATGTGTGAGGAGGGATCTTGTGCTGGGGATATTGAAGAAATGGATGCAGAAACCTATGCAGGAACCGAAGCACACTGTGGATTACAAAACGATGGAAATCGACGTTGTCATTAAATGTTTTGTTTCGGATAAGGAGAAACCGTTTCGCGTTATTTTTAAAGTGGAGAAACAGGGATCATTCTTTTCGAAAGATATTTTTGTGAAAAATGTGGATTCTAGAACATCTCATGAGCTCGTTCATAACTTTTCCACACTTGGCATGAACAATGAAGAGTTGCACAAGTATGAAAGCACGGATTATGCTGAATACAGCTTCGCTACGTTGGAAGAAGCCAAGAAAGTAAAAGATACAACCGTCGATTACATACGCTTTCTGATCCGCGAGCATCAGCAAGAGACACTTGCCAAAATTTCTTAAAAAGATACATGTAAAAAAAAGGGGCTAGCGAACTTCATCGCTTAGCTCCTTTTTATTGTGCTTCCATATGAATGAACCTAGGCTTCGGCTTTTTGTTGAAGGACAAGTTCTTTCAGACGATATTGGCGAAGCTTAGTAACCGACGTGTATTTGGATTCAGATCCTCGAACTTCAAAAAATACTTTACCGTCTTGAATATGTTGGATTTTACGTGTATTCACATAACAATCGGTATTTACTTTGAAAAAGCTGCTGTCTGAGGTCATCTCTTGGATTTGCTCTGTATTCAAACGCTTCTTGATATGGTAGTTCTTCCCATGAAAGGAGACTAGGCCATGTTCACCAACGCGGAAATACATGATATCCTTTTCTAATATAAAATCCTCATACGTATTCTTTACTTCGAGCGCCACATTCATTTTATCTGCCCCCTTTTTAAAATGATAACGCTTACATTGCTTAAGACGGTTTTATCTTACCATAATTTGTGAGGTATGGGAAGGCTTTTTGTATTGAAAAAAACCAACATATTTCGTCCTCTTAAGGTCGAATATGCTGGTTTTATGATGCTTTTTGACGGTTGAACGAATATTTCCCCGGAAATAATTTACAGCGGAATGTTACGAGCTACCCATACGCCAGCTGCACCTGCTTGTGCTAATCCCCTCGTGATGCCTGCGCCATCGCCGCCACAGTAGAGGCCTTTAATTTCCGTCTCGAAGCTCTCACTCAGCTTAGGACGTGCGGAGTAAAATTTCGCTTCAACTCCATAGAATAACGTGTGCTCGGATGCGATACCTGGGGTTACCTTTTCAAGAGCGTGAATCATTTCAATTAAGCTTTTCATCGTGTTGTAGGGAAGTACGAGGCCCAGATCCCCAGGAACTGCTTCAGATAACGTAGGTTCTAAGAAGCCTTCGCGTATGCGTTCAGCTGTAGAGCGGCGTCCTCGCATAATATCTCCGAACTTCTGAACGATAACTCCGCCGCTGGATAGGTCATTCGCATGCTTACAAATTTCTCTCGCGTACTCGTTGGGCTTGTCGAATGGCTCTGTAAATTTGTGAGATACGAGCAGGGCAAAGTTCGTGTTTTGTGATCCAAGTGCTGGATCCTTGTAAGAATGTCCATTAGCTGCCATAATGCCGCTGTGATTCTCAACAACAACGTGTCCGGATGGGTTGCTGCAGAACGTTCTCACACGTGTTCCAACTGACGTATTATACACAAATTTGCCTTCATACAAATGTTGATTGATTTCACGCATGACGACATCCGATGTTTCAACACGAACACCGACATCGACTTGATTGTTGGACATCTTAAGTCGGCGTTTCTTGAGAACTTGGGTTAACCAGGCAGAACCGTCTCGGCCAGGAGCCAGCATCACATAATTGCTGTGGAGCTCGGTGCCATCCTTCAACCGAATACCTTGAACGACATTCTTATCTTCTTGCTTCGTTGTGAGAATATCATCGACTTCCGTTTTGAACTGCATGTCGATGCGTGTTTTCAAATATTCATAGATGGACTTGAGGATCATGAGGTTTTGCTCGGTGCCCAAATGGCGGACTTGAGCCCGCAGCAGCTTTAGACCAGCCGCATAGGAGCGTTGTTCAATGTCTTTCACAGCTTCAGTAGTAGGATCCGTCATATTCTCCGTTGCGCCATGTTGAAGATTAATATGATCGACATAGCGGATCAGTTCCATGACTTTACTCGGAGCCAAATAATCGGTCATCCAGCCACCGAATTCGGTTGTAATGTTAAATTTCCCATCGCTATAAGCGCCTGCTCCGCCAAAACCAGAGGTAATGGAACAGGCAGGAAGACAACCGGAGAAGTCCTTTTTACCAGCTGGAGGAGGGCAAAGTTTGATTTTATTTTCAAGAATCGGACAACTGCGTTTATAAATATCGTGGCCTTTGTCAACGAGTAAAATGTTCGCATTAGGATGAAGTAAGGTCATTTCATAACAAGCAAAAATACCGGCAGGTCCTGCACCAACAACGATAAAATCATAAGCTTTCATATCAGTACTCTCCTTGGGAACAGTCATATTTGGACGCAAAAAAACCTAGCCACACGGGTATGCAAAAAAGAGCACCCGTCGTAGCTAGGAAGTTATGGCTTCCTCTAGAGACCCCCAAGCCAATTCTCGAGGATATACGAACGTTTCATAGTTATGTGGCTGATTGGTATCGCCTTGACTATCATAATACGAACGATATTCAGTGTCAATGGGATAATGTTCGTTATTTATAATGGGATTTGTTTCCAAAGTTTTCTTTGACTCGTGCGTGGATTCAAAATATAATTACGTAGTTATCTCTTTTAATTTCGTACTCTTTGCACATGAGGGAGGTACTTTGAATTGAAATTTGGGTGGATACTTCTCAAATACATTGTTCCTCCTGCCTCGTTGGCCTTATTGCTATTTGCTATAGGGCTTTGGAGTAATTACTCCGAACAGGCAAAGACAGCTGGTGAAAAGTTTATTGCGCCTCTATTGGATTTTAAAGTGCCGATTATCTTCTCCTTTTTGATTTTGTACTATCTTTGTGTCGCATTTTATGACTACAGCAAGGGGATCGTGAACAAGAAGGATGAGGAGTTAGCTCAGAAAGATGAAGAAATGAAAGAGGAATTGAGCATCGCCATTAAGCTTAACAAAAAATATTCTGCTTATAGACGAAGTGAACTATTATTACATACCATACAAACATTTGTTAACGATCAACCCTATATTCAAGCCATTCAGGTTTATAATTACGAAATTAAACATATGGGTAATAAAACAAGAGTGAAAATTAAGTATCAGAATGGATTCATCGAAGAAGGCATAGATTTAAATGCGATGGACCAAGCCTATTATTTGCTGGATAAAAGAATGTTTACACACTTCCAGAGCGCGTATGACCGATTGAATGAAGGGGACTTTAATCCCATTGTGGATTTTATTCAGGAGCATGGTGAGCAGTTGCGTTTAGTAACCAATCCTACAGACGATGATGTCCTTACTTTTGCCTTTGTAGAACTGGCCCTTGGTCTGATTGAAACACGATACGATTTAAGACTTCATGAAAATTACTTAACCGCGGAACAAACCGTTGCTTTGGAAGAGCATAAACGGACTGGGGTCTTAAGGACTATTCTATTAAAAGATGATTTTTTCATTTTCAAACATCTAGCAATTGGCTTTAAACAAGGTCGCGTGTATTCGGCTCGGCACCTCAATCTATGGGGGGATAATATGGTGTATCTGATTACCCTGCACCCAGACATCTTAGTTGACCGTGACTATTACCCGGTTATTCGAAGAATAGATGAAATGTTTATGGAAAGATTACGTGGATTGCTATATAATGGTGAGACCGACAGATTGTAAGGAGGTAGTGCTGATGACTAAGCTGAATAAGCAGAAGCAGCAATCCCAGTTCCAACAGCAGCAAAAAAGTATCATCGAGCGCCTCAGTAAATTGGGGATTAAAGCTGAAATCGGTCGTAAAGCGCCAAATGCTGAAACGGAGTACTTCTCTGTTGTTGGTAACAGACGAGACGAAGTTATCGTATAAGTTATAGATGTAGAAGGGGGGCCATGCGGTCCCTCTTTTCTATTTGAATAGAGCAAAGCTTAAATGTCAAAGATGAGAACACGATGAATGAAGGAGTGTTTTCAGACGAAAGAAGACATGCAACGAGATGAGATCATAAGGAAGTTAGAGGGTATTAACATTAAGATGAGTAAGGGGCATAGATTGAAAGACATACGTCCGCCTTATTTCTCCATCGTAATGGGGAAACAGTTAGAACAAAAATGAAGCGTGTACCGAAGATAAAAAACCTCCTCGAGAAGAGGAGGTTTTTAGTTAATTTGCCTAGAGAAAATCGTACAGGCACATCTAGGCTTACACCTACATAGACTAATACTACTCTAAATAGCGGAGGCTACCGAAGGCAATATGCTCCGCAATACGCGCAAGGGGGTAGCTGGAATGCCAGGATTATTTGGTACGATTGCCATGTTGATAAAACAGCTTACATTACTTGTGTCCTACGTCAAGAACAATGCGTTTCCGCAACCACTTACCGAGGCAGAAGAAGAATTACATCTGAGGCTTATGGCAGAAGGCAATGATCATTCTAGGAACAAACTGATTGAGCACAATTTGAGGTTAGTTGCCCATATAGTTAAAAAATTCGACAATACCGGGGAAGATTTGGAGGATTTGATCTCTATTGGGACGATCGGATTAATTAAAGCGATCGAATCGTTCTCTCCAAATAAGGGCACGAAGCTGGCGACTTTTGCGGCACGTTGTATTGAGAATGAAATTCTGATGCACCTGCGTTCGTTGAAAAAGACGAGGAAAGATGTGTCCTTGCATGACCCTATCGGAACGGATAAAGAGGGGAATGAAATTACGTTGATCGACATCCTCGGCAGCGAAGCGGACGATGTGGTGGATGCGGTGCAGTTGAAGATTGAGAAGTCGAAGATATATCGGAATTTGGAGATATTGGATGATCGGGAGAAGGAAGTTGTCGTAGGCCGGTTCGGACTCGAGCTTGGCGGTGAGGAGCGGACGCAGCGGGAGATTGCGAAGGAGCTGGGGATTTCGCGGTCGTATGTGTCGCGGATCGAAAAGCGGGCGCTCATGAAGTTGTATCATGAGTTTTATAAGGCGAAGCGGTAAGACATTAGGTTGGAGCATCGCATTCTTCATTTATTTGACTTCAGATAATGGAGGCGAAGAGGATGACAGCCCTAATTCAAATTGAGCATGTTAGCAAATTTTATTATATGGGTGGGGAGACAATCCGCGCCCTAGATGACATTACGCTGGACATCGCGCATGGCGAGTTTGTCGCTATTATGGGTCCGTCTGGATCCGGAAAGTCGACGTTGATGAACATCATCGGTTGTTTGGATGTGTCGGACGAAGGGAAGTATGTCCTAGATGGGAAGCAGATTCACTCCTTGAAGGATTCGCAATTGGCTGAGATTCGGAATCGGAAGATTGGTTTTGTATTCCAAAGCTTCAACTTGCTGCCGAGACTAAGTGCATATGAAAATGTGGAGCTGCCGTTAATCTATCGGGGATTGTCGAGAAAACAGCGTGAGCCGTTGGTTCTACAAGCGCTTGAAGCAGTGGAATTGCTCGATCGTAGAAAGCACTTTCCTTCGGAGCTATCCGGAGGGCAGCAGCAACGCGTTGCGATTGCACGTACCTTAGCAAGTGATCCGGCTATCATTCTGGCGGATGAACCGACTGGAGCTTTGGATTCAAAGACTGGCACTGAGATCATGGATATTTTCAAAAGGTTGAATGATCAGGGTAGGACGATAATTGTAATCACGCATGATCATGCGATAGCGCAGCAGGCGAAACGGATTGTGAGGTTTAGGGATGGGCGGTTGGTACATTAATAGGAATAATAGAGAGTAATTCATACTCTAATGATGAAAAGTAGTTCAAAAACTAATTAATGAGGCTGCCGCGAAAATGATCGGGCAGCCTCATAAACATTTGGACAGTTTGCTCAAACAAGGAATTATCGAACTATTTTATGGGGATTAATGGTGCGACCAATCTAAGTCGTTATACAAAAGTAGCTAATAGTTGGTTGAATCTATCACGCTCCTCCAAAAAAGGGCAATGGCCGCTGTATTGGAAGGGAACTAATTGTGAATTGTTAATGAGTTTATTTGTTTCCTGAGCTTGGGTAAACGGAACGATTTTATCATGAATTCCATGAATAATTAATGTGGGTACATGGATGTGCCCAAGATCGTTGTAAACATTCTCATCTCTTAGCGTGACCATAATGGCGGAAGTCGACCAATTCGCAGCCTGTAAACCCATTAGAAAGAACCATTCGGATTTCGGTTCAGAAAGGTACTGAAAGAAAAAATTCTCCGTTTGGCTTTGCAGCATTTTAGGACGGTCATTATTTGTTTCTTCGATAATTTTATCCGTAAATTCTTTTGGAACGCTTGTTGGAGAAGCCGCGTCAATCAGAACGAGTTTAGATACGCCGTATCCTTTGTAACGAGCCATATAACGAATCGAGATCGCGCCTCCGGTAGAGTGACCTGCCAGTGTTATGTTTTTTAGCTGTAAGGTTTCGATAACCACACGAATATCATCTGCTAATCTGTCGAAACCGTAACCGTCGAAGGGTTTATCCGAATTGCCGTATCCTCTCCAGTCCATTCCGATACAACGATATCCGAGCTTTGGAAGGAAATTGAACTGATATTCGAACTGGTTATGGTTTAGCGGCCATCCATGAATAAAAAGAATCGTTTTATTTCCCTTTGGATTGATATCCTCAATAAATACTTTCACGCCCGGTTCCACAGTAACGAAGTATCCCAAGTGTATCGCCTCAATTTTTTAGAAAATAACTTCCCAACTAAGATATTCGCCATGGGCAAGGTGAATGCCTAATTTCGGTGTCTAATTAGGTACATCAATTAGATATTTTCCGATTTTTTCGAATGGGATGGAGAAGAGACTCATTGGATTAAACGTGGATGTCTTAACTAAAAACACGAATGAATAAATGAGCACTACAATTGTCATTAATGTGATATAGATACGGGCCTCCTTCACTTCTTTATTTCGCACAAGATTGCGGACTTGATAGTACGTCACGACAACCACGATGATTAAGAACAACAACACGTTCATGATCTGCATTATTCAACATCACCTGTTTTCTCATTTCGGTATATCGGGATTTTTGTATAGCCAGTACCGATGACAGTTATTTTGGGATGAATGGTTACGTTAATTGTGGGAAACACGGTTGTCCATGAAGATGAAAGACGTTTCCACTCTTGAGGTTGGGTAACATGGATGTTTTGACCAAACCCGAAGATATCAGCCTTGTATTGCTGTTGGCTCTTTTTCACGGTTTTCTCAATGGTTTCTATGAGCTGCGAGGAGAGAAGCGTATTTAAAAGCTCTATATGATTAGGTTGGCTAAAATCAAGCTTGGTCCCATTCTCGATGAGTTCGCAATTACTTTCAATTGACACGTGCATAGTTATTGTATTTCCTTTAATTTCGGGTTTGAGCTTGTGTATGGAAGACAGGACTTCTACGCTAACATTTCCCTCTCCTTGAGGAACGTATACGGTGATAAATGAATTCGACATGTTTGTTGTGACCCAGTTCAAAGCACGCGTTTCTTCATCGTTAAAAAAACCAACTAACTTCAAATTTTTAAATATGCCAACCCCATATAACTTAATATGCGGTTCCGTCGAGGATGGGGGTGATGACCCAGTGGACGCTTGGTTATGAATAACCTCGAAAGCCCCCATAACGGGTTCAATTCCCTCCGTAGAAGCTGTTGCATTAAAGTTCATGACGGTTGTTGCCCTGCCGGATGGTTGATTGTGCATGTCTTGAAATTGATCTGCAGGAATCGATTCGAGTGCTACTGGATAATTGAGAAGTTTATTGGCCGTTTCTCCTTTGGTCACGAACACCGTGTTCCTCATCCTCATGTCCATTTCACGCTCAAAGCTATCAAATACTTGATCCAATCCGTGTCGCGCCATTTCCTCCCCAATGATAATAACTCTCCGATGTGAATAATAAAGCTTTAGATGGATTTTTTGCTGCAATTTCTGGCGAGTATCGGCAAGCGTTTTCCCTTTTGCAGAGATGACAAAAAAAGACTTTGGGTCACCGCTGCTTCCGCTCGATTGCAAAGGCGTTGGAATGGCAATCTGAATGCTTTGCGTCAATGAACCATCTTCATTGTAATCTAGCCCACTTGCAGTAACGATCGCAAGATCTTTCACTTCTTTTCGATCCCAGCATCCGGTAATCACAACCAAACTCGCGATAACCGATGCGACGAGGGTGTTTCTAAGTCTCATGGAGAACCCTCCGTTTGGAATGGAGTGTATCGATGCATAAGAGCAAAGTAGGAATGAGATTAGCCGCGATGAAACTCGCTATAGGGAAGGAATACGAGTAGAACTGCAAAGTTAAATCCATCCCTGGGGCTTTTTTCAGGATCCATATCGAACTGATAAATACCATTAGAACCACAGGCAGTGTAATTGTCCTCTGATTCTTAACTTTGCTAATCCGACTGACACAGAGACAAAAAACAAAGAGGAATGTGGCCAACTTTAGAAAACCTACTGAAATCCAAATTGGAAAAAAAAACAGGATCGAGTCGTTCTAACACATCTCCTAAACTGATGTAGCGAATTAATGCGCCATAGGGGAATGGAAATTTTGATACCAGCGGTCCTTCAATAAGGGTACATATCAGTACGGTTTTAAGCATGAAGATCGTGATGATCACGGTTGAATAGAGGGATGCCTTTCGAGCATGACTCGGCTTATTCATAAAAGGGATTAAGAACGCAATAAGAATCGTCTCGCCTAGCCATCCACTGGGGACAGAAGCTCCTCGTATGATCGAGAGAAGTCCACTTTCTGCGACAGGTTTAAGATACGTAACATTCCAATCCCGCATGGAAATGACAAATATTAAGAAAGCAATAAAGATGATGATTGGAAAAATAATTTCACCGCTTCGACCGATGACGCCTATCCCGCACCAAGCCGCAATACCACAGACGATAAACAGCATAAATAAGAGTACGACATGAGGAGTAAATTGATGTGATATCACTGCGACCAGATCGGTAATCACTTTAGAAATTACAGTCGTATACACAAAGAGGAAGCAGAAATAGTAGGCTTTAACGAGGAGACTTATCCACCTTCCTAAAATGCTTCTGCTGTACTCAATAATTGTCATATTGGGGTACCGAGAGGCTAGCGTAGTAGAAACCAATACGCACCAAATGCTTGTGATCGGAGCTAACAAAATGGATATCCATGCATCTTGCTTTGCATAGTGGGCAGGGAAGGCTGCAATGTTGAAAACCTCCGTACCTAGAACCGAAACACAAATAATAATAACAAATTGCCACTGGGTAAGTTTTTCCGTTTTAAACATATGTTCCTCCGCATCCTAATCCTCATGCCTACTCTAATCAGGTTGTTTTTCTGGCGGAATCCTAGATCTTTTATTTTCAGGAGTCGGCTTCGCTCGTAAGTTTATACTGAACCACGGTTTACGTACAAACACATCCTTGAGTCCATCCAAAGACAGAGGCGCAACTGGATAAAGATAGGGTACGCCAAAGGAACGCAATGCTGCCAAATGGATGAGAATTGCGATAATACCGATCATTAATCCGTAAAATCCCATAAAACCGGCCAGTAATAGCAATGGGAATCGTAGCAGACGGAAGGCTAGTCCGAAATTATAACGTGGAATAATGTACGATGCGATACCGGTCGTTGCCACTACGATGACAACTGGAGCCGATATAAAGCCAGCCTGAACAGCGGCTTGTCCGATGACGATACCACCGACGATGGTAACAGCAGAACCAACACCTTTGGGAAGCCGTAATCCGGCCTCGCGTAAAGCTTCGAATGTTATTTCCATTAGAATCGTTTCAATAATCGCAGGGAATGGAGACATTCGTTGCGATGAAGCAATGCTTAAAAGGAGACTTGTTGGTAGAATGGGATGGTCATAACTGACTAACGATACATACAAGGAAGGTAGAAATAATGAAACGGCCGTAAATAAGATGCGAAGCCAACGAAGCGGCGTTGCAGCTATCGAACGCTCATAATAATCTTCGCTTGCCTGCAATCCGGCCCAAAAGGTCATCGGTACCACCAAAGCGATAGGCGTGCCGTCGGTTAAAATGGCTATTTTACCTTCAAGAAGACTACCAATAATCACATCAGGCCTTTCGGTGTTCTGAATTTGCGGAAATGGCGAGTAAGGGCTATCAGTAATAAATTCTTCAATATATCCGGATTCCAGTACCCCGTCGATCTGAATGTTACGTATCGGGTTACGAACGTCATGGAGTAATTCTTCCTCTGCAATTCCTTTTAAGTACACGATTACGACATTCGTATGCGAGAGTGAGCCAATTGATAGGGATTCCATTTTTAAATCGGCGCTCCGAAGTCTTACTCGTAATAAACCTGTGTTTGTTTGCAGACTTTCCACGAAACCCTCGCAAGGTCCGCGAATAACTGGCTCAGATTGAGGTTCCTCGATCCCTCTTCTTTCGGATGCTTGCACGCATACGGCAATACCATATGCCATTTCGTCAAAAAGAAAAACGACATCGCCTTGCAAAACACTGTCTATGACATCGCTAAGGATTGATACCTTCTTCGTCCTGCTAATGGGGATAAAGTTGGTTTGTATGACTTGTTCCATGCCATCTGACTTTTGCTGGTCACGAGAAAAGCTCATAAACTGCTTGAGAATCAGGTCTTCCAAGTGACTCGTATCGGATAGTCCAGTGATGTAAAGCGCGAGCATTTCGATCTGCAAAGGCATTGCAGGGGATTGGATCACGACATCGGAACAGTCCTGAAAGATATTTTTTAGCATTTGCTCATTTCTCAAGATACTAGGGTCTAACGGTATTTTATAATCACTATTTACTGGCTCCGATGCAGTCCCGCTAGATCTATGCTTTTGAAATTTCATTTCAAGGCTCCCTTTAGCCACATGTTATAAATGAATGTAGTTTTGATAATGTGACTAATTTTTCCTAAATTATTCCTTTTTATGCAACTGGTAAAGAAGGGACACTGAACCGGTACCAAGACGGAACCGCTTACGGATACACTCCGGCATTTGAATTTCCTATACTGCATTGAATGGCATGAATAAATGAGTAGCAAAGTGTGGGGGTTCGCAGTAAGTAAACGGTAAAGCCGGCAATTCTTTGTGAGTGCGTTGAATCTTGCGTGCAAATGAAACTGAACTAATCCAATGGCGTTGCAATCAGGGTGAGCGCTTGTTTTACGTTGCTTCGTGTTCATATCCTCAAAAAATTCGATAACACAGGGGAAGATCTCGAGGATTTAATCTCCATTGGGACGATCGGATTGATCAAAGCAATTGAGTCTTTCTCCCCGAACAAAGGGACAAAGCTGGCGACTTTTGCGGCTCGTTGTATCGAGAACGAGATCTTGATGCACCTGCGCTCCTTGAAGAAAACGCGAAAAGATGTATCCTTGCATGATCCGATCGGGACGGATAAAGAGGGGAATGAAATTACGTTGATCGACATCCTAGGCAGCGAAGCGGACGATGTGGTGGATGCGGTGCAGTTGAAAATCGAGAAGAGCAAAATCTATCGGAATCTGGAGATATTGGACGACCGTGAGAAGGAAGTCGTAGTCGGAAGGTTCGGGTTGGAGCTGGGCGGCGAGGAGCGGACGCAGCGGGAGATTGCGAAGGAGCTGGGGATTTCGCGGTCGTATGTGTCGCGGATCGAAAAGCGGGCGCTCATGAAGTTGTATCATGAGTTTTATAAGGCGAAGCGGTAAAAGCATTAAGGCATAAGGATGGACTCGCATTCTTCATTGTTTAGGATCTTGTATCCGTGAAATGGAGGCGAATGGTATGAGCTTAATCCAGATTGAACATGTCTGTAAGCAATATGTGATGGGCGGAGAAACAATCCGAGCGCTGGACGATGTTTCCCTGGAGATTAAGCAAGGGGAATTTGTCGCGATTATCGGGCCGTCAGGCTCGGGCAAGTCCACACTGATGAATATCATTGGGTGCTTGGAAGTATCGGGCACTGGAACATACGTTCTTAATGGCAAGCAGATCAACCAGATGAGGGATTCGCAGCTGGCAGAGATACGTAATCGGGAGATAGGATTTGTGTTGCAGAGCTTTAATTTGCTGCCGAGATTGAGCGCCTATGAGAATGTAGAGTTGCCGCTGATCTATCGTGGGATGACACGGAAGGCCAGGGAGTCGCTCGTCATGAAGGCGTTGGAAGCCGTGGATTTGTTGGATCGCTGAAAGCATATGCCATCGGAACTGTCCGACGGACAGCAGCAACGCGTTGCGATTGCACGAACGTTAGCTGGCGATCCGCCGATTATTCTGGCGGATGAGCCGACGGGAGCACTGGATTCGAAGACAGGCGCGGAGATCATGGATATTTTCGCAAGGTTGAATGACCAAGGACGGACGATTATTGTGATTACTCATGACCATCAGGTTGCGCAGCAGGTGAAGCGGGTTGTTAGGTTTCGGAATGGCAAAATTAGCTGCAAATTAGCTCATTAAAACAAAAAAAAGATGCCAGTCACGCTTGTTCCGTTAAATTCATCCTGCTATACCAAGTTGTAACCTGCAGGGGCTCGGCTTTTGCCTCATCTACTGCTGTAACTGAAATTGCAAGTGCAGCAGCAAAAGTGCCTAAACCAAAAACCAACATTTTCCTCATAAATATCTCATCCTCTTACTTCTTTTACTTTGATTTATATTGAAGATATTGAAAGCGCTATCAGTGCGCGCATCACCAGTGCTTAAAACTTATGTTATTGTACGGATAGTTATTGATCGTCTCCTCGAACAGGCGATAGAGTTGTATTAGTAGAATAAAGTTCGTTAGATATGCCGTTAATAGCTAATAACTAACTGGCAGATTACATTAATGGATCATGAATTTTATTAATTGCATGAATAAACCCAATTCACTTAACGGAAATTACTTCAATGGGGTGATTTGTTGTGAATGTTAAAAGCTATTTCGGGTTACTGCTAGCGGTTTTCATTTTCTCTGTGTTTACACAGCCAGTTTACGCTAAACCACAGGGTGTACCATTAGAACAGCTTGTGCTTACTTTGTTAACTCCAAGTATACAGGAACAAATTAATCGATATTATAAAGATAAACTAACTGTGTCCCCTAAGTTTTCGCCTTTTCTAGGAGGGACTGAGTTAAACGTTCAATATTATCCTTCACATATTGATGTTAAAGTTACTGTGATTCCGTATGTGGGACCTCATTTAGATGTAGGAATGGACTCGATGAAGTTTCGTGTTGATAATACGGGAGTTGTAATGATTCAAGAATACAAACACATAAGGGACTACGAGTCGCTTCCAAACTGGCAGCACATTCTTCGTTGAGTTAACGAGGAACTATAGTAGTATAGTTCAAACAAGTAAAGGCAGCTGGCGAACGATCAGTTGCCTTTGTCTTTTGAAGTAACGGTCAGTGTTAGGCAGCTTTAGAGGTTACGTGACAAGTTTTTTTACCTCGGCATTATCTATTATTGGTTTTTTGTTAATGGTCTACTTTAGTATCATTTTGATTTGGGATGCATGGAAAGCGACAAGGAAATAAGAGAGCAATATATATATAAATCCTCTGAACTAACTGGGAAGTATGACAATCAATCGTAATTAAATAAAGTGGAGGACATCAGTTGTTTAGAGAGTGATTAATCTAACGAGAGAACGATAGTTCAAATATGGAAGCAGAATGCCGCGGGCCGGCAGCTGCTTCTTTTTTTGTTAAAGTAACGGGAGGATAGCTTAATCTATTCGCGAATAACTTAAGTCATTGCGAATATACGAAGTTCGCAGTAAAGACGTTTAGGCGAAATCATCCAAGAAGGTGATCTATTATGAATACTAGATATGAAGAAGCATTCCATATGTTTGTCGACGAAGCAAAACTAGATGGTAATGTGCAAGGTATTTTATTCTTCGGTTCAGCTCAACGGGGCCAAGAAAATGAAACTTCAGACTTAGATTTTTATGTTATTGTAGCTGAAGATATAGGGTGGAATTTTAAGAAATACTATAATAATGTATTAATTGAAGCATATTATTACCCGCTAAAACTTTGGAAAAAGTTGATATATGAAAGTGCTAATATTATGCATGCTTTCGCTTCGGGGGCGATAGTTTACTCAATTAGTTCTGAAATCTCAGAACTAATTGAACTAGCAATAAGTAGATATAACAAAGGTCCAGAACAGTTGACTCCTATACAGAAGAATAATTGGAGAATCGAGCTAACAGAATTACTTTTAGATATTGAAGGACGGATGGATTCTGAGACAAATAATATTATTTGGGGTGGCTGGTCAATTATAAAAGTGCTTGAAGGGTATTGTGCATTAAATAGAATCTGGCTCGTAAAACCGTCAAATCTTGAGAAATGGGTGTCAGAACAAGATAAGGATATGAAATTACTATTAGAACTATATAAATTTCAACCTGATCTTATAAATCTTAAGAGCATAATTGAATGTGTACTGATAAAGCATGGAGGGCGAATATTGGAATATGAGGGACCTAAAGAGATATTTATTTTGTAAGCAATTCAGGATGCCTTCGCTTAACACAATCTTCACACGGCTTGCCCGACGGCTCTTGGGTCTAAAGGAGATAATGGCAGGGGAGGAGACATAAAGCTGTTCAACAATATCAGAGTGAAATGGACTCGTCCTATGAATCGCTATGGCAATTGGCAGAGCACTTTATTAAGCAAGGTTTAGGTTATTGTATTATGAGGGATGATCATTTTGCGAGTGCTTGCAATTCGATGTTTGTAGGTGGAGGGTATGCGGATATCGATATTGTAACTGCAGATGATTATCAACAACAAGGACTAGCAACACTGGTAATCAACGATCTATTCAGTTAGCAACAAAGTTAGGATTTGTAAAAAATAAGGATTTCCCAATGTTATGGTGGCATCAGGATGAGAGTATAATAAATGATTAGTTGAATAGATTCAATTATTCGAACGTTTCAAGCTAATAACTCTTTTACTTACAGGACAATATTGCTCATTAGACACGTTTAATGAAGCTGCCGCGTGATAACTTCATACCACGCTTCGATATCCTGTCCCAGACGTTTCGTGATTTGTTCAATAATGAGACTAATTTCGTTAGCCTTTAACAAAGCAAATCCTCCTGTTCTCTGCTAATACATGTCATATTGTTTGCCCATTGCGAAATTTTATACATATATGGTTAAAATAAAGGAAAGAATATTTTGAAGTGAAAAGTTATCCTACGCTGTTCCGAATATGACAGAATCGATCTTTATTTGTCGACATTAGGAACAATCACGGTCCTCATTAAATTAAGATAGCAGAAGTATATGCTTTGACAAGTTCTACTGCTTATATTTATTACTGGATCTATCCAGTCTACGGTAATCCCAAGTTCTTGAATATGTACAATAAAGAGCACCTAGGAACCCAGATGATGAATGGAATAAAGAAAATAGAAGTAATATAGTTTATAATAAAACTGTATTGACAAATACTATATTAAATTATATATTATTAATGCGAAAACTTTTTTTCATAACCTTTTTTTCAGTGGGATCCGGGTGTAGCCGAATCCCACATTTTTTTTATATGTACTATGAAAGAACACAGAGGAACCCAGATGAATGAATGAAATAAAGAAAATAGAAGTAATATAGTTTATTGTAAAACTATATTGACAAATACTATATTAAATTATATATTATTAATGCGAAAACTTTTTTTCATAACCTTTTTTTCAGTGGGATCCGGGTGTAGCCGAATCCCACATTTTTTTTATAGTACTATGAAAGAGCACCGACGATCCCAGATGATGATTGGAATAAAGAAAATAGAAGTGATATAGTTTATACTAAAACTATATTGACAAATACTATATTAAATTATATATTATTAATGCGAAAACTTTTTTTCATAACCTTTTTTTCAGTGGGATCCGGGTGTAGCCGAATCCCACATTTTTTTTAT
>NZ_JAVDSB010000030.1:0-40974 GCF_031455095.1 Paenibacillus qinlingensis | reverse complement strand
GAAGCGGATGTTGGAAAAATACCTTATTATTCATTCAACTCATAAGCGAGTATCTTCCACACATTGTTGATCTTTCCGATTACGATCCGGTTGAACATCATCGCTAAACTCCTCTTCCTTTCAACGTTGCTCATGTTATCCCACTCATTACGGATATGAAGCAACCTATCTACGATTTCCTTACGATTTCCCTTACTGACATTCTTCTCAGGTAGCTGATCCAGTTCCTTCTGCAGCTGAGCTAATTGTGCCTGATCACCATCAATCAGCATGCTATACTCATCATAGGACATTTTATTGTCACCCATAGCTTTAGCCCATTTCATTCTACGTTCTTTACTGTCGGCCATCTTCTTCGTTATACGCTTACGTTCTTTCTCCACATCAATTTTAGTTGGTTCAATCACCTTATCCACATCTAAACTGGCATCTGATATTACGTCTATACGGGCCATCAGAAGTTTAACGAGCTTTGATTCTGTTATTTCAGAAGCTTCACAATTCATACTAGCTCGACCTTTACCATTGCAACGATATCCATGGTAGATCGTTTCCTTGTACTTGCTCATCTTGCCATTGTAAGACCTACCACATATGGCGCATTTGACGATTGTTGAGAAAGGGAAGTCATAGGGTGATGTGCTCATAAATCCGTCTCTAACGCGTTCCTTGATCTTCTGTACCTGTTCAAATGTTTCAATATCAACAATAGCTTCGTGCATGTCTCTGACGATTATACGTTTCTCTTCTGGATCATCTGCTTTCTTCCAATGAGCAGCACCAGTATAGGTTAAATTTCCTAGTACAGAATCAATCATCTTCTCAGACCATTGTACGCCAGTTTTAGATGTTATACCGCGACTGTTCAGATTCCTAGCTATTTTGTTACGTCCCCATCCTTCTATTCGCCACGCGTACATTTGACGCACTACAGTGGCTTCCTCTTCCTTCAAAATTAACTTTAGGTTGTCTCCATTCTCATAACCATACGGCGCGTTAGGATTGCTCCTAAGACCTTTAGCGGCACGTTTGGACAATCCCTTATAAATCTCTTCACGAAGGTTGTCTAGGTAAATCTCAGCGAATATTCCCGTCATGTAAATGAATATCTTACCCATTGTTGACTTGGTGTCAATTTGTTCAGAATATCCATTGATAATCAACCGTATGTCCAGCTTATTTATGAGATCGATGAGGAAGTATAAGTCACCCATATTACGCGTGAGCCTGTCCAGCTTATGAATGATAAGCGCGTCGAACTTGTGATCTTTCATATCCTTGATAAGCTTTTGTACACCAGGACGATCTAAGTTACCCCCACTTTCACCTGGATCTGTGTACAACTCATGGAATACCCAACCACGTTTTCCAATCTCCTGCATGAGTAAATCTTCTTGTGCTTCGAGGGAGAAACCTTCGATCTGGCGATCACTCGAGACCCTAGTATATACAGCTGCTCTAATTTCTTTGATTAGCTTGTGTTCTTTTGCCATAGTTCCTCCTTATAAAGAAAAGCCCCGGAGGGCCTATTTGTTTTCGTTGATTTTTAGATTTTCATTAAATAATTCAGTAGCTTCTTTATCACCTTTAAGAATAATATCAAGTATTGTTTTTTCAAGTGTATGTAGTCTACGTTCAAACTCTGATTCAGCTGTTTTTCTGGTGTCTTCAGCATCAGTGAGACCTAGTAGGTAGTCAGTATTTACTTTGAGGATTGTAGCTATTTTAGCTAGTGTCTCTAAATTAGGTTCACCTTTATTTTTTTCAAATTGATTGTAATACTGCTGTGAAACTCCAATTTCTTCAGACAACTCCTTTTGAGTCATCCCTTTTTTGTTTCTGGCTAATTTTAGACGTTCGGAAAAAATCTCCAAATAAAATACCTCCATGTATTGACTAAATAAACTATTAGCGATATTATACTGTTATAAGCGATAAGGAGGTGAGGGCATGAGAACAAAAAGTAAAGTAGCATATCTAAGAAGAGTGAGATTTTTAACTCAAAAAGAAGTAGCGGCAGAGTTAGAAATGTCGCAGCAATACTACTGTAAGCTGGAAAAGAATCCTGATGACTTTTCTTTAGGACTAGCTAAAAAATTGAAAATTATATTAGGTGTTGATCACATTGATGATCTTGTTGGTGATGTCATTTAACAACTATTTGTTTATTTTACACTTAAGGGTTTTAAAAGACAAGGAGGAAAGAAATGAGTACTCCAGGTAAAATGCAAAAAATCACCATTATGCAAACTTGGCGGGATGCATGGTGATTTTGAAACAAGGCAATGGCCTATTTAGTCATAATTATAACACAAAATGTGACTTGAATAAATCTGTTGCCTCTGATAATTACAAACAAATTTGAGGAGGATTTATAAATGGATATTAAAAACAGTGATTTGTTGATGGAGAGTAAAACATTGCGTGAATCAGTTATCGACCGCGTTGAAGTTCTAGATAAAGTTAAAAAATTAGAATTGTTACCTGATGATGTTAACTTAACAGTTGAAATGGGAGCAAGCTATTACGAAGTAGGTATTGAAGCGATTAAGAGCTTGATAAAAGATAACAGGAAAGAGCTAGAAGTAGATGGTCTAAGAACAATAAAAGGAGAGGAACTAAAGTCCTTGAAGGACCTTAGTTTAATCCCTAAAAATACACCTCACCTTATTACTTTCCCACGTAGAGCATTGTTGAGAATTGGTATGATGCTTCAAGGAAGCGTTATTGCTAAAGAAGTTAGATCTATGTTATTGAACAAGGAAGAAGAAGTTAGAACAACAACCGACTACACTTCTCTAAGTCCTCAACTTCAATTTATGATTCAAATGGAACAACGACATAACGCACTTGAAACTAGGTTATTAAATTCAGAAAATCAAAACAATGAATTAAAACAGTCAGTGACGCATTTGTCTCTTGTTGTTGATAATGAAATATTCGTTAATGACCACCAAAAAGCTGATATTCAAAATGCTGTATTCAGTCGTGTAGGTAAATTGACATCAATGGGTTATGAAACTCATTTCCAGTCTCTATTCCGGGCATTAAAGGTTCATTTCAATGTACCCAAATACGACAAGATTAAAAGAGTAGACTTCGACCGTGCTATTGAATTTATTAGTGGTTGGTTCCCAAAATTAAAAGAAGGGTCAAACTAATATGAATTATATTGAAGAACGTGCAAGAGAAATACAAAAAGATCAAGGTGGAAAGATTTTTTCATTCCCTGTTCATGAAGAAGACCCTTACTCTAAATATGCAATAGTAATAGACACTGGTGAAAATTTGATGGTATACCCTAACTCAGTGACAATTGAAGAAGCAGCAGCTTGTATTAAAAGCATGTTAGAAGCACTTAAAGATCAAGGTTTGGATCATGATTACAACCGACTTGTGCGTATGGTTTCGTATGATGCGCAGTTTAACTCCCCTAATGTCACTATGAGAAAATTAAGGAAAGATGAAAAAAATTTCATGAGTTCAGGAGTCCCACTAATGAAGGAAGGTGAGGACTTTTATAAAAGGGACGATGGAGAAGAAGGTTTATATATTAATGCTCGTGGTCTTATAAAATTCAGTTATTTAGAAATGCTGGATAAAAACAAAAATGGTGATAGATTCATGAGAAAATATTATGAATTACTATCATCAAAGAGGTACGGAAAGACAGCTTCAGCAATACAACAAGAAGTTAGAAGAATGGACAGATTATCTGGTATACGTTGGATCGAGAAAACGTATAAAGGTTACATAAAAAATGATAATGATGTTCTCGATATTATGAAGTCTATGATATAAATTTATTGGCCGTCTTTGTGGCGGCCTTCTTTATGGAGGAAACATGTACGTAATAGGACACGACAACGCAGTCTACGACATTGATGAAGCGGACATAATCTGCATAGAAGTACAAAGACCGACAGTCATCTACAGAACACTACACGGGACGTTTAGACGTCCCAGAACGGTCAAGGAGCATGTGCAGATCTATGGTCCACTGGGATTCATGCAGATCGACAAGAATAAAGTCACAAACCTGAAGATAATAGAGAAATACAGTAACGGTGAGGTCCATTATACGAACGGGTTAACGTATCCTATATCGCGCCGGAGAGTCAATGAGGTGCGTAAATACCTACTAAAAAATAGTCCTAAGTGACCGTTCATGTTACGCCATTGGTATCATATTATTCGCAAAATACGACAACATATTATTAAATTTCAGTGTATGATTAATATTAGATAAAAGCGGTTACATAGATAATCTACTTTATTATGAATGGCCATTTCTTGGCAGTTTATTGGCAGTTGAAATGCATTGAAAGCGAACATAAGTTCTGTTATATTTAGTACAAGCAGTCCGCTACGGACAAACGGAGGGATCATTCATGGAAAATGATCAGCAACAAAAAAAACCAGTCATAGACTGGCAACAGGTCTTCATATGTAATGGGTGGGACACAGAAATATTAAACGCTATCATTAATTCTGATTCTTTAGAAAACGAGTATAAGATAGAAGAGCTCTGACTTTGTCAGGGCTTATTTTTTTATCTCCACTGCTATGTATAAATTTATCCATAATTTCTTCATCCGTGTATGTATCAACGAGTTCAAAAATTGTAGTAACATCAAACGTTTCAGCTTGGCTTATATGTGTACTTCTTTCGTAAGATCCTTCTGCAAATTTTGGTTGTATGTATCCTGCCAATATCATTAATTCATCATAAGAATAGTTATAAGCTTTTGATAATGCCGATAGAGTTTCTGGTGTAGGGTTAACTGGAGAACCTGATCGTGGATCTATACCTTTCTCAACTATACTTAGATAGTTATGACTCAATCCAGCTCGTGCTGCCACCTCTCTCAAAGATTTATCACCTCGTAATCTCCTTAATAAATTTCCTAACTCACTCATTAAAATTCCAACTCCTATTCTGCTTTGTAATACGTTGTTATTACTAATGTACACCTTGTAGTACAAATGTAAAACAAAATACTTTGTAATTCATACTTGACTTATATGTAATTCGTGTGTTACATTCTTATCAAGGAGGTGTAACACATGGAGAACAAGCTAAGAGACACAAGAATCAAACGTGGGATGTCGATTTCTGAACTAGCAAGACGTTCAAATACAACTCGACAAACCATTTATGCTATTGAGAAAAGCGAAGTTAAGAACATCTCAGGTTACTTGATGTTTGCTCTCGCTGATGCACTAGAGTGCAATGAGAGAGAAATTTTTTTAAACAATATGTAACACATGAATTACTAAATAAGGAGGCTAACCAATGAGCATACGCCAATACATCAACCCCAAGCTCCAAAACGGCAAACTCATCTATCTAGAAGACGACGCAGACCGAATCACAGTAAAGCTAACAGAGACTATGTTAAACAAGTATGAAGAGTCACTGTTACGTAAGGAAGATAACAAGACGGAAGCTAGTTAGGCACTAATTCGTATCATCATACCACATTATTAATGACATTAACCAAATTTTAGCAAATAGGAGTGCTTATGATCGAACTAGCGATAGAAGAGATACTCCAGCAACTAGGAATCGACATAAGCAAATTCATACAGGAGGAACTACACATTGATCGACATCAAAGCACTACAGGACAAAATCCTGATCCTACAACATGACTTACAGGTAACACGACAGGGTTACTACAGACTTGCAAATGAGAACGCACAACTAAAACAGAAACTGGAGGATATGCACAATGAAAACCTTGTTGGAGCTTGCAGAATTGGAGATTGACGCGCTAGAACACGCGATACGGAACGAGAGTGACATGAACGACTATATATGTGACTTCCCTAAGTACACGTCTAAGGATCTATTGTACGTACTCACATCACTTGTAAAAGAGAATAAAGCGCTTAAAGCTAAGCAGCTGAGAGTAATTAAAAGGAGTGTGGCTGTATGACAAGAGAACAAGCAATCACCTACTTTAAAACTCAATCCTACGCCATTGAACTACTAGTAAAAGAGCTAGAAGGAGATAAGAAAGTAACGGTCGAGTGGATGATTGACCTAGTTGGAGTTAACGACATTCTGAAGGAAGTGGATGCCCTGTGAGTAGTTTCATCAAAGTAATGGTAGCAAGCGGAACAAAAATTAGAGTTAATATAAACCACATTATCTATTACGAACCATATCAAAAGGATGCATATAGCACAAAATATACTCGGATATACATTACAGCTAGTAGTGATGACTGTATTGAAACAGCAACTAACATTGCTGAAATTGACAAGATGATAGAGATGGCGGTTAAAAAATGACCCTATACGATGTGAACTTTATTAAGCACTTTTACCGAACTGAACCGGATGAAGAACTTCACAACAAACTAGTATTCACAGAGAGCAAATGGGAAAGAGAAGCAATCGAGTTGGAGCTAAAAAGGAGGTGTGAAGAGAATGGCAACAGTAACGAAATGTTGTAATGCAAATGTTGTACGTCATCACGGTAGGGAATATCCAGACGGTAATGTTTTCTACATCAGTACATCTTGGGATGCTTGTGAATTATGTCATGATGAGTGGCCGGAGACGATCGAGGAAGAGGAGGAAGAAATTCATGCTTACGCTGCCTACTGATGAGGAATACCGCTGGTTAGCAAGTCAATGGTACATGAATCGTAGGCAGAGAATATTGCTTATGTCTAACTCTAGAGGCAGAAAAAGAAAAAGGATCTTCCAAGGCAATGGAAGACCGACAAACGTTAACGATGATCTTATTATTTTACCACAATGCGAGGTAAATCGCTATGGAAACTAAATATAGGTTCGTAATAAAGCATAAGGAAACACAAAAATACTTTGCGGATACACCTGACTTCAGCACTAGAAAGCTGTTTGAAGCTAAGAGATTCTACGATGAATTGCACTACAATTTATGGCTTGCTACAAGCCCTTATGCAGTAGATAGAGATGATTACGAATTTATACAGATAGAGCAGACCATACAGGAGGTGACACCTCATGAGTGAAAATATGGATTTGTACGAGAAGGTCCGTAGAGTACCTGAAAATGCATTGAAACCTATCGTTGGTGGTCGTTTAAAGGGTATGTCAGATATAAACCCAATGTGGCGTATCAAGATGTTAACAGAGATGTTTGGTATATGTGGAATTGGCTGGCGAATTGAAATTGTTGACCAACGAATTGAGCGTGGATCCGGTGAAGAAATCGTATGTTTTGTAGACATTAACTTGTATATAAAGTCTGATGGTGAGTGGTCTTATCCAATACCTGGTATGGGTGGCAGCTCGTTTGTTACACAAGAACAAAGAGGTCCCTATACGAGTGACGAGTGTTTCAAAATGGCCTATACAGATGCAATAAGTGTAGCGTGTAAATCTCTTGGCTTTGCAGCTGATGTTTACTTCGAAAAAGATAGAACGAAGTACACGGATAAACAAGATACCAAAGCTCCTACAAAGCCTGTAGAGACACCAAAAGAACAAGAACAACCAAACACACCACAACCAGTTAAAATCGTCTCAGACGGAGGTCAGAACACGCATAAATTGATCTCAGAAGGTCAGGTAAAGCTAGTCGGAACGTTAAAGTCTCGTAAAAAGATTTCAGAGGAAGATTTCAGACGAATTCTAGCAGAACACAGCAACGGTAATACAGAAACGAAGAAACTTACAATGACTCAGGCTATCGCCTTGATTAACTTTTTAACTGCTTACGAAGTCGCGTAAACGTGAGACCTTCGGGTCTCCGTAATGTGAAGAAACATGATAGGAGCGTAAAAAGTATGGTACAGATTGAACACACTCGATGTGTCTGTGATCACTGCGACAAGCTGGGACCAGGGATCATTATCTCAGCAACTTTCAGAGAACATCAAAATGACAGCATACAACTTTGTTTGGAACACGCGAATTGGATAGGCAGTGTGTTAACTGAAGGTCAATCGAAATAAACGGGAGGGTTACATATGCCAACATGCGTTAAATGTGGTTACTGGGATGAAACAGATGCGGAGTTTGATAGCACTCGTACGATCTGCGAAGGATGCATGGAACAACCAAAACCTAGGGAGTTAGATCCTGTAGAACCTGACTGGGAAGAAGATGACTACGGGAATTTTAGACCGGTCTTTAAGTAACAAAATGAATAGGAGGTGTTCATATGAAATGTCCTGAGTGTGGCGGTGTAACCCATCGTCATCCCAAATATGTAGATTCATGTGGTAATCCAACAGACGCCTCATATTGGTCTTATTGCGTGGATTGTGATTGGGATGATTACGCAATTGTTTTTGAATTAACGGAAGAAACAAAATGAATAGGGAGCGTGCCTAAGGATGGATGAAAAATTGTTGAATGTTAAACTTGATAATTTTGATTTGAAAAGAATCAAAGAGGTATTTGCTTCAAGAGGTAACAATCCAGATGAAATATCAGAACTAGAAGTATGGTCCATTATTAGTGATGCGCTTATTGAATATAAAATTAGGCATGTTCCTAAGGTATCAAAATGAATAGGGTGAGTTCATGAAAAAATGGTTTTGCCGACATAACTGGCATACAGTCAAACCGCCAGATTGGAAGTATCCATTTTGGGTGGAATACTGCATCAAGTGCGAACGGATACGTAAGGCAACATATTGAATAGGAAGTGTTCATGAGATGGAATTATCCTATAACGCTTGGGTGAAGATGCAAATTGACAAGAATCCAAATTTCATGCAGAAGCCGATGTTGAAACGATGGAACATGTGGTTGGACTATTTACGGAGTATTGAAGAATCAAAATGAATAGGAAGTGTTCATGGAATGAAGAAAGTCAGAATGGACGTTTACGAGTGTGATAATTGCAAGCC
This sequence comes from Paenibacillus qinlingensis, assembly GCF_031455095.1. Classification (GTDB taxonomy): domain Bacteria; phylum Bacillota; class Bacilli; order Paenibacillales; family NBRC-103111; genus Paenibacillus_E; species Paenibacillus_E qinlingensis_A. Next base: position 32,116 of record NZ_JAVDSB010000030.1, on the reverse strand, counting down.
GTTGTTTTGTGTTGAGTTAGGCGAACCATTCGAGTGTTGCCCTTATTGCGGACATGAATCCACAACGTATTTAAACACAATCGAAATAGATGCTAAAGAATCACAATGAATAGGGAGCGTGCATTGGAAATGGAAATCGAAGATAAAAAAGTATGTGAATACTGTAATGGTGACGGCGGTATAACAGCAGAGAATTTTGGTCATGTATTTAGCTTTGAGTGTCCTCATTGTAAAGGCACAGGCGAAGAAACCGAAGTATCAAAATGAATATTGAAGTACATGGGAGAAAAAACATGCTCAAAAAGCACATAGAATGCCTATACGCAGTGTGTTACTGGAAAGTGAGAACGGTGTGGATGAAGTTTAGGAGGATGGGGAATGCGTCAGATTAAGTTTCGAGCGTGGGATATCAATGATAAAAAATGGCATACACGAGTTCTTGTAGGCACTAATTGTGGTCATGCCATATATGACGAAGAACGGGGACAGTGGTTTGAATTTGATGAGTTTTGCGGAACTGTAGTGCAATTTACTGGCCTACAAGATCGCAACGGTAAGGATATATACGATGAAGATATTTTGAAGTTCGAATACCCCGTTGAAATCATGGACAATGGCTGTCACTCCATAGATGGTGAAACGATAATCATGCGAGTTGCCTTTATTCAGGGGTGTTGGATCGCTAAAGGTAAAGCTGTAAATTACGAATTTCTGTTGCCACTAGGTGAAATTAACTTATATGAGTTATTCGAAATAAAAGCATATGGCAAGTATCCAGTGAAAATTAGTGTAATTGGTAACACTTTTGAAAATATTGAGCTACTGGAGGCCACCCCATGATATCCAAGCAGAAGCTACTACAGTGGATTGAGGATAAGAGGCACTCTTTTACAGGTCCATATGATACGAAAGACGATGAAATGTACTGTAAAGGCGCTAAGAGAGTTTTGGCCAGATTAGAACAAGTTATTGAGCTAGGGGAGTTTGAAGAAGAGGGATCTAATCCTTCTTCTCCTTCAACTGCTTCTCATACACCAGCAGATCACCAACAGTGCAGTTGAAATAATCGCACAACTTCTCAATAGTTTCATAATCGATACGCACATTAGTACCATCGTACAACCTAGCCAAAGCCGGTGCACTAACACCGGTTTCTCTAGATAATTTGTTTAAACTTCTAATTTTCTTCTCAGCCATTAGTAAGGCCAAGTTACTTTTTATCATAATCATCACCTATTTTTATCATAACCACAATTACCAATTAGTAAATACTATCGGTACAATCATAACGGTAACGTTACAAAAATAACGATAGTGTGATATAATAAAAGCATGATATCAGATAAGGAGGTATTCACATGACAACAAAACCATTCTTGCTCCGTTTGGAACCTGATATGCATAAGGCGCTGAAAGTGTATTGCGCTGAAAAAGGTGAATCCATGCAGGACTTTATCATGAAAGCTATTCAGGATAAGGCTAAACAAAAAGTATTTACCCCAGAACGATCGGCGGTGTAATGGTGGCTAAAGATATATTCTACTTTTCCCATGATTCCAATGCTAGAAGAGATCCCAAAATCGTTGCAATGAGGGGCGTTTATGGGAGTTTAGGATACGCCTGGTATTTTATGTTCATCGAGATGATGAGAGAAGCTGATGGATACAGGTTAGAAATGAAAAGTAAATACGCTTTTAATGCGTATGCATCAGAATTTCAATGCGAACGCATTACGATCGAAGAATTTGTGCATGATTGTGTTGAAGAATTTAACTTGTTCTCATCGGATGGAACCTATTTTTGGAGCGAATCATTGATGAAAAGGATGGATAAGGTGCATGAAAAGTCTGAAAAAGCTAAAAAATCAGCTGCTGTAAGGTGGAAAAAAAGCGATCGCATTGCGAACGCATCGAAAAGTGATGCTATAAATAAAAGTAAAGTAAATGAAATAAAAGATAATTTATTATCACTTATTAATCAGAGTGAAATTAAATACGAAAAAGATGAACAGCTCGAAATCATACTATCTTTTGTAAATGTAATGGATGTTGAAGTTATTGAAGATGTTATAAACCGATCCAAAGGCAATCACATTAACTACGTAAAGAAAGCGCTTAGGAATCGAATGAATGAAGGTAACACCAAAAAGGAAAGTATTAAGCCGGCTTTCGTATCTCATTCAGAAAAAGAAGCTGTAATCCAACAACGACTAGCAGAAGAACGGAAAGAAGCAATACCACAGTCATTTAAACCAGAGTTTGAGGAAGTGAGCGCATGAACGAGGCAATCATTGATCAGGAACAATTTACAGATGTTGAAGCAGAGCAGATGACGATCGGTGCATTACTAAAGTCACCAGATACAATGGACATCGTATCGTCAATCCTCTCTGAAGCAGATTTCTCATATCCGCAGCACATCACCATATTTGGAGTTGCAAAGGAACTATACGAAACTAATAACTTTTCCATTCATACCGTTAAAACATGGTTGAAAGATCGTAGCCTATTGGAGTCGGCCGGCGGCGTGGAGTATATCAATCAGCTGAGGCTGTCAGTTCCGACTATGGCCCTTGTAGAGTATTACGCGAATAAGGTCCGGGACATAGCGATTAAAAGGCGTGGAATGCAATTATCCTATGACATTCAAGATATTACCGTTAACCAAGATTTCTCGAACATACAGGAATATGTGTCCGCGGTTGCTAGCAAGTTCAATTCACTGGACATGACGAAAAAAGGACAGCTCATTAAGATTAACGATGTCGTGGTCAAGCAGATAAAGAAGAAGGTTAGCGGCGTAGTCATCAAGTCTCCAAAACTAGGGTTGCATGACATTGACCAATGGATGAACGGAATTGGCCGTAACCGGTTGATTGTAATTGCCGGCCGTCCAGGTACAGGTAAGACAGCACTAGCACTAAAGGCAGCAAGAAGCATAGCAAAGCAAGAATTCGGACCGGTAGCATTTTTCTCAATGGAGATGGAGAAGGAAGAGTTGGTCGATCGGATTCTATCGGATGTATGTGGGATCCCATTCACACAAGTTCAAAGAGGTGAGCTTGACCTACGAGAAAAAGACATTCTTTTGAAATCAGAAGGTGTAATGACAGATGTGAGTCTGTTTATCGATGACACTCCGCGTATGGATATGGGGTATATCTCAGCACAGTGTCGGAAGATGAAACGTGAACACGGTGGACTTGGTGCGATCGTAATTGATTACCTGGGACTTATTGAACTTCACCAGAAGAAAAACGAAAGCAAGTCGGATGCAATCGGTAGAGTGACAAAAGAATCGAAAAATCTTGCTAAAGAGATTGGATGTTCTGTAATCCTACTTTCCCAAATGAACCGTGAGATTGAAAAACGTGGAGTTAAACGGCCGGTACTATCGGATCTACGGGAATCAGGAAACATTGAACAGGATGCAGATATGGTTATCTTCTTACACCGAGATGATGAAAAGTCATCAGCAGCAATGGCACATGTAGACTTAATCGTTGCGAAAGGACGGCAAACTGGACTAGCGGACTTTGAACTAGCGTTCTACGGCATGGTTCAGCGTATGACGATGATGGTGAGAGCGTGAATGAAGATGAACTCGAACAGTTTGACTACCACAACGAGCAATACCATCTAATCTTAGAAGGCGCGTACTTGATGGATCAAATAGACGAGTGGTCATATCACATGCTTAGAAGGATAGACATTGAAAATATGAATGACCAAGAGGAGGCATATAACACAATGATTGGATGCATAGAGAAAAATAATTTAATGGACCGGATAATCAAAGGTGCTGAATTGATCGAACTTGAGAAGGACCCAGCGATTAAACGAAGATACATTGACGTATACGAGTCTTTGATACATGAACTTGAACGACTTAAATCAGCTTAAAACTAATGTTTTACTAGCTCCGCAGGATAGACATATCTTAAATTGGCTGAATATTCGGAATATGGGAGGTCATTAATGTGGTTCATTTTTATAACATGGCTATCAATGAAAACATTGAACTTGATGAACGGTATGTGGCTGTAAGGAAAATGCAGCAACTTAGGAAAGTGGAAAAGTTCACGCAGGAGAGACTTAAGAAGAAACGTGACTACCAAAAAGAGTATAAGCGGAGAACACAAATCGAAGCGTGAGGTGAGTCCATATGACAAGGAGTGAAATCACTAAATCATTAGAGGACCGTAGAGTAAAACTAGGTTTAACAAAGCAGGAACTAGCTTATAGGTGCCAGATTGATATTTCAAACATCAGCAAGATTACTACACATCCCAAGACAAAGGGATATCACGTAGACACGTTAATCTCGATTCTTGATGTTCTTGGTATGGAGCTAACAGTAAAGATAAAGGGTGATAACTAGTGATGATTCGGGACATGATCGCACAGGAACGTAAGAGGCAGGATAAGCTGCATCCTAACTTTCCGAAGGAATTACGTTTGGCAATTCTGGTTGAGGAAGTCGGAGAAATAAGCACAGCATTGCAGAACGGTGATATTGAAAATCTAAAGACTGAGTTGACACAAACAGCAGCTACCGCAATTCGTTGGTTGGAACACATCAAGAAGGAGGAGTCAACATGATGACTATATATCACCGTGGGAAGTTACTATCACGTGCATGGGACTACGAGGATCTACGTGAGAAGTTAGAAAAGTATCGTTGTTGGTTCACTCCACTGGAAGTGAGGTACGATCGATGATCGAATTCATAGTGTATGGTGAGCCAGTGGCCCAAGGTCGTCCAAGAGCTGGTAAGACAAAAAGTGGTGACGTGGTTATGTACGATCCTGGTAAGTCTAAGAATTATAAAAAGTATGTGAGTGCAGTAGCAAGTCAGTACAAGCCAAGAGAATTAATAGAGTCACCTGTATCACTGACTGTGAAAGTATATCGACCAATTCCTAAAAGTTTCAGCAAGGCAGATAAATATAAAGCCCTACAAGGCGTTTTAAGGCCTAAGAGTAAGCCTGACCTATCAAACTATATCAAAGGGGTAGAAGATGCCTTAGAAGGGATTCTAGTAAGGAATGACAGCCAAGTAGTGGACTATGGTGAGAGTGGAAAGTGGTATTCGGATGATCCGAGGATTGAAATAGTGTTGGAGGTAGTTGTATGAGAGATGATCTCGATGCAGCTAGAGGGATTTTCAACGGGGTGTGCATAGGGTTGATGATGTGGTTGGTCATTTGGGAGGTGGCGTTATGGATCCGATAGCTGTTGTCACATGGTTTGATGGGAAAGGTAAGGAACGCGTGAATAGGTGTATAACTCACTATGATATGGAGCAGCTGATTACGAGATTAAGAGAAGGTGAACGTGTATATTTCATCTCGATGATGAGTCTAGTACATCCATTGCCCGTTAAACGAGTTAGAAGGCGTCGTGTAGCGATTTAAATAGTTTTGACGATAATATGTTTGTTCTTAAATTTAAATGTCTGATAGAGGCGTATATAAGCTAAAGAGATGAATGAGAGGTGAAAGATATTCCGAGAATCAACATGGATAAGAAAAGGATAGAGAGAACTAAACCAAAGATGTATGAGTGGTTGAGAACACGTAAGAGAAAATTGAAAAGGTGTGATGACCATGAACCTAGCAAAGTTGGCAAAGATACAAGACTTTGACCAGCGTAAAAAGATCATGATGTTGCTGCATAAGTTTGAGCGAGAGGATGATAAAAATAGGATTGTGGATCGGTATATAAAAGAGGTAGAAAAATGGCGAAAAACGTAGGAAATTCGAGTAAAATGGAACTTATTCACTATCTTATATAGGCGAAATATGGTACAATTATAGGTAGAATATAACAAAAATTCGGAGGTTTTTTATGTCATTAACGTCGGAACAACAACAAGATTTGAAACAGGAATTGGATTTCACAAGAGAGCGTATGAGCACACTAGAAGTTGATTCAGAAGCATATAACGTACTAGCACAACGGGCCGATGAAATCATTTATTCACTGCAATCTGGTGACTTTGAAGAACGGATTAAGAAGCAGGAAGAAACGGTACAGGCGATTAAGTTGCCACATGACTTTAGTGAGTTATTCGATGATCACCGGGCAAACGATATCATCATTGAGTTGATTAAGCAGTTCCAACGTCAGGCTTATGCCGATCATAACGAGGAAATTGTGAATATCATCTCTGCACATAAGCAGGATCAAGAAGCGACAAAACAACAGATTACTGAACTGCAAGATAAAATTGCTGTGGATGCGCAGGACCTATACAATTGCCACCAAACTATCTTCCAACTGAATTTTGAGCTAGAAGATGTTAAAACTAAACGTGATGCAGCTGTAGAGGCCAAAGAAGAGGCAGAGCAATTGTTGCATGAGAAGCAGCTACACCTAGATAAATTGCAAAATGAGATTGCAAACGGTGCTAAAGAAGCTGCCAAACCAGTAGAAATTACGTTGACTGATCGTTTGTCAGAACTTGTAGAGCAAAGTAAGAGCGCGAAGATTAAATCATCGTTAGAATTAGCGTTAGAACGTACAGCTCCAGTGCGTGGAACTGTTGAAATCACTAAGCCAGTTGGTAGCCAGTTTCGCCCTGAAACCTCTCTTGATGGGGTTGTGGAAGTTCCTGACTTAGGCTTGCAGTTTCCCGTTATACCCAAAGCAGAAGTACCAACCGTATCAGTACCAGGGGATATCGGACAACCTGAGATTGAAGAGGATAGCAGAGTCACGAAGGAGTATCTTGAAGCGAGACTTGCACAGTTCGCTCAGGAAAATGGGTTGGTAGTTAAAATAGCGTCCTAATCGGGCGCTTTTCCATAGGAGAGTGCAGTATGGATCACAGACATGAGTACAGTGAGCAAGATGGTAAATGGGTGTGTGAGTGTGGAAAGTTAATTCCTGATGATCTCCTAAATGAACCAAACATACGGTTCAATGAATTGGTGGAGATAATTAGAAAAAACGGGAGCAAGAGCGGGTTCACAATTAAAACTGGAGTATTAGATTTCACTGAACATAGGGAGGGATAACCGTGGAAATAGAATGGCTAGGACATGCAGACATTGAAACGTACTACACTTCCAAATACAGTTTGCTTGAACTACTGCCTAACATTGTAGAAGAAAATCACAAAGCTCATGTAAGGGCTATGGTGAGGGATTGTGAGTATATCATTGAGTGGCTTGAAACTGGACGTAGACCGGGTAACAAACGCGGTGTGGAGCGTCTAGCAGCGTATCAACGGGAGATACCAAGTGAGCTGATGGAACGATATGCGAATCCACCTAAGCCAGTGGAGTTTCATGATGATAACAAGTATTACCATCTCGAGTACGTGCTGACACTTCTTACTGAGCGTGAACGTGAGTGTTACGAAATGCGTATCGGTGGAATGTGGAATGAACATGATATTGCGAGGAACCTTGGTATCACTAGAGGTGCCGTGCAGACTTTCATTCGGAGAGCTGAAGCAAAAGTTAAGAAGCATAAGAATAAGCCAATACCATTGAGCCTAGTGATCTAGGTTCTTTTTTTATGTCAATATATGCATACATTACTCTATATATTGTGTAAAACATGCAAATCGTATTCATTTCGCCACTATAAGTGTAAGGTAATATGAGTACTAAGTAGGATTGCGTATGAATTGTTTGTTTTGCAATATCGAGACAGAAGAGAAGATTGAGAAGGATAATATAGTCATTATTGCACATAGTGAATGTTTGAAAGATCGTAAGAAACAGTTAAGGACTAGGGATTATGTGAAGTGCTTGCTGTATGAGAATGAACTACGTAGGTTAGGGTAATGTGAATTTGGTATCCCTCCTCTTGAGGCCTGGCTAATAGCTGGGCTTCTTTTTAATTATAAGGTGGTGAATGACATGGGAAGAGGTCCGACAATCTCTGATGAATTGAAAGAGCAGATAAAAACTGCTTTAGCTTCGAACACTAATGTGCGCGAAATAGCTAGACAATTCAAGGTTGCGCCGTCTTCTGTCATGAAGATTCGTGATGAAAAGCCAGATGAATTCGAACAGTTACGAACAGATAAAAGACAGGAAATGATCGACAAAATTTGGGAAACATTACAGGATGCAGCTGAGCTAGGACACTCAATGATACGAGATGCTAAGTTAGGTAAACGTGAGATACCACTAAATCAGATATCCACGTACTACGGTACTCTATACGATAAACGTGCTCTTATGCTTGGTGAATCCACGGCTAACACAACTACGACAGTTAAGTTAGAAGGTGATCTTGATCTATGGTCCAACTAACACTGAAAGGTCATCCGAACGATAGGCAGAAGGAATTCTTCTTATCTACCACACGCCACATTGGATATGGTGGAGCTCGTGGTGGTGGTAAGTCATGGGCCATGCGTAGGAAGTTCGTATTGCTTGCATTGAAGTATCCAGGACTTAGGCTGCTTTTGCTACGTCGTACACTGCCAGAACTACGTGAGAACCACGTATTGCCTCTCCTAAGCGAGCTAAAGGGATTGGCTAAGTATAAGGATGATGATAAGTCATTCACATTCCCTAATGGGTCGCGTATGAAGCTAGGGTATTGCGACACTGATCGTGACGTGTACCAGTATCAAGGCCAAGAGTATGATGTGATAGGACTTGAAGAGGCTACTCACTTTACTGAGTTCATGAGAGATTTCTTTGAGACTTCTAACCGTTCTACGCGTACAGACTTCAAACCTAGGATGTACTATACTTCAAATCCTGGTGGTATAGGTCATGCATGGTTCAAGAGGTTGTTTATAGATCGTGAGTACAGAGGTAAAGAGAAAACTGATAACTATACATTTATACCAGCTAAGGTATATGACAATCACGCACTTATGAATAGTAATCCTGAATATGTTGATACCCTAGAAAGCCTTCCTGATGATCAGAGAGAGGCTTTTTTACATGGGAATTGGGATGTGTTTGCTGGACAGTATTTCCGTGATTGGCGTAGAGATACACATACAGTTGAACCATTCGCAATACCAAGTCATTGGTTAAGGTTCGTAAGTATTGACTATGGTTTCAATGATCCATGTGCTATTTACTGGCACGCTGTCAATGACAGAAGGATCTACACATATAGAGAAATGTATGTTACGCAAATGAATGCTTCAGACATAGCAAAGAAGATCAAGGAACTATCAGGCAGGGAAACTATTGAGTACACAGTTGCAAGTCCCGATATGTGGCATAAACGAGGTACGGCGTACAGTAAGGACGGGGAAGTAAAAGGGGAGTCTATTGCTGAAATATTCATGGACAATGATGTGTGGTTAGAACGAGCTGACAATGATCGTTTGCTTGGATGGACACGCATGAGAGAGTACATGAAGATACAGCCAGATGGACAGCCGCTATGGGTGATATTCAACACATGTTCGAACCTTATACGTACGTTACCTCAGTTGATTCATGATGATAAACGTGTGGAAGATGTGTCAGATGGGTTAGAGGATCACGCCGCTGAATCATGCAGATACGGTTTAATGAGTCGTCCTGCAGCTGTACAAGGTATATCGGCACCACAACCACCGACGACATCAAAGTCAGTTGATTCACCTTTCTCAAAGAATGACAATGGCATATGGGTTCATGAGAGTGAAGTTGTAAGGGATGACGATGATGACTGGTTTAAAAAAGCCGGGTGGTGATGTGGTGTGGCTAGACTCGTACTCAAGTTTCAGTGTACTGATGGGTTAATGGTACTTGTACGCTCAACTGAGATATACGCCATATGGGAAGATCCTGACGATGGATTCACAGTTATCACACTAAGTAATGGACAGAACTACTTGGTTACTGCATCACTAGACACAGTAGAGAGTTCCATTAAGCGCATCACCATCAAGTACAGTCCAGAAGATCCATTAATGATTATACCGTTTGTGTAGGGTGGTGTAGGAATGGCTGGAGAGTTCTTCAAGAATGGGCAGATCAGTGTGCGAGTGAAGCTAGTTGATCCTGACTTCAGTGGACCAGTACCTATTGAGGTAGATGGAACACTTACCATTGACCAGATAACAGGTGTTGTGCATATCGAGGTAGACAATCCGATAGACATTGCGTCTATACCAAACCTGACAGTTGTAGGCATGCCAAACTTGACTATATCTGCACTACCGAATCTTAACATTGCCAGCATGCCTAGTATCACCATAGCGGACATAGTTAACCTGAACATAGATAGCTTACCAGTACTTACAGGTACGTTTACAGTGAGTACGGCAGTAACAGGGCTAACGTATACGATGAATCAAGTTAATGTGTCCAACGTGTCTGTGTCCGTATTGGCAGCTAATGCTAATCGCAAGCAACTTGTCTTGCGTAATCAACACTTGAGTGGGGATGTTTACTTCTTCTTTGGTACACCAGCCACATTGACGAATGGCATGTTGTTGCAGAATGGTGAATCATTCAAGCAACCTGATGCTGATGGATTTGTGTACAAGGGTGCTATAACAGCAATAAGTGCAAATGCTACTGCTAAACCATTGCTTTACATGGAGGGCGTATGATTAATCAGCCTCAGCAGGTCAGCAATGTGATGAGTAACTTTGCAGGTACTGTGTCAGGTAGGCCAAGGAAGATATATGCAGGTACAGCAGTGACAGATGGTGCAGGGATAGCAACCTTCTACGTGACACAAGACGGTACATCCACTGGCGTACCATTCATGAGCACGATAGAGGGTTTCTGGTCATCTACACTTAGTACTGCAGGCGTTGTAAACGTAGCAGACGTAATCAACTATGATATAGGATCGAACTTCGTTAGAGCGCGTTCTAGGCAGTTTAACGGGGCGTTAGTAATACTAGGACTATCCGTACTAGCAGTACCAACATTCGCAACAGGAGTAACAATATCATTCTTGGTATGGGGAGATTAGCATGTTAAATGCACTCATAAGTATTACATTATGTGCCGGGCTATTCGCTGCGGCTTTTTATGCTGCTCACTACGTTGTTCAGTTACGCCATATGCGTGATAACTTACAACATGATGTAGCAGAGTCGAAGATTGTCATACAGGCCATGGAAGACCGTATAGAACAGTTAGAGTTTGAACGTGATGATAGGTTGACTAAGTTCGAACATAAAGTGAGTGAACCATCATCCACTACAGGATGGAATGCATTCGAGGTTAGGAGGTGAGATGATTGGCAGATAAATCCGTTGACGTGATTGAGGAAGCTAGCGAGATAAAGGAAAGTGGACCGTATCAGACTGGTGATGAGTGGGAACTGGCCCAACGGGTACAAACACTATTCCGTGCAGCATTCGATGCTAAGAATCAGTTAGGACTCGTTGATCTGTGGAGATCATGTGATGATTATAAGCATAATAGGCAGAATCCAAAGCAGAGTGAAGAACATCCAGGTAGTGTAACGAACATTATCCATCCTAACATCGAAAGCCAGATTGCTGATTTAGTGGACAAGCCTTACTCCGTGGCAGTTAAGGGATGGGAGCCATCAGATGATATGTTTGCAGAACAGACAGCTAACTTGATGGACTTCATTATGTTTAGGAATCGTATGAAGCAGAAGTTAAACTTGGCTGAACATGACCGTTTAGAGCTTGGTACCGCGATTATTAAAGTGTGGTTTGATGATGATGAACTAGAAGGACGAGGATTGCCAAGGTTTGAGCCTGTTAGCCCGGCTAACTTCTTTCCAGATCCTAAGCTTCCGTCAGGACATCTCATACAAGAATCTGAGTTCCTTATACATGCAGTACCTAAGCCATTATCGTGGTTTCGTGAGCGATTCAAAGAGCGTGGTAAGTACGTAACAAGAGAAGTAGAGGTACCATATAATCCAGAAGCTACATTCACGGATGCCATGACGGATGAAGTGGAAACAGTAACGAGTGAAAAAGCATTACTGCTTGAGTGTTACATGAAAGATAGAGACGGGAAAATGTATTGTGTGTCTGTGGCTAATAGTATCGTACTAGAGGATAGTCGGAAGGTATTGAAGGGCAAGAAACTTCAACGCCGTAACCACTATCCTTTTGTTATGATCCCTTGTTACCCGCAGCGCGGTACAGCTTGGGGCATGGGTGATGTAGAACTACTAATGCCTACACAGGACTTGATCAATGAGTTAGACGATCAGGTACGTATGAATGCTCGTATGATGGGTAATCCGCAAGTAGTAATTGGAATGGGTGCAGGACGTGGCTTTGACTTCCGTAAATGGACGAATAAAGCAGGTCTCAGAGTTCCTATGCGTGACCAGAACGCGTTTAAGGTTGTGGAAGGTAGACAAGTATCACCTGATGTAATAAACAGGCGAGAGAAGGCATTCCAAGAGGCTGACTTGATCAGTGGTAGACCAGATGTGAACCGAGGACAGCAACCAGGAGCAGTAACAGCTGCATCTGCAATCTTGGCCTTACAACAAGCAGGTCAAAAGGGTGTTGTGCATAAGGCTGAGATGTTCAAAGAAGGTTGGTCCGATGTGCTAGAGCTACTCTTTGATGAGGTTTTAGAACATTGGGATGAGGAAATGTGGATTCGCGTAGATGGTGATAAGCCTGATTGGAAGTTTGTTAATCCTAAGCAGTTACGTGCAGTGCCTAGAATGATTCCAAATGCATTGTTTGGCATATTACCTGAGCAAGAAGCTATGGTAAATCTGCAGGATGAGACAGGAAAAGAGATTACAAGGGATGCACAGTTTGATTTGCGTCTTGATATGGGTAATGGATTCCCGAATGATAAGGCGTTCGCTTTCCAAATGTTCTTGGATATCTCGAAGATTTCCTATCCTGATGGTCCATTGATTGGTAGGGATGAAATGAGAGACTTCCTACGTAACAATGTGGGTATTCCACTGAAAGAAAATAACAGTAGGGGACAGCAAGAAATGTTGCAACAACAGATGATGATGGGTCAACCACCACCACAACCCGGTATGCAGCCTGAAATGTCTGCTCCACCACCTATGCAACCAGCAATGGTAGATCCAATGAACCAACAAGTACAAGCAATGAGTAATATGATGCCGAGTTAGAGGTGAAATGTATGGCACATCGTGAGATGACAGTCGATGAAGAACAGTTTTACACGCATGCACTAACGAATCACAAGTCAGATAGTGCTGTAGTAGCGTTTCTAAAGAACCAAGCGAAGTCAGGACAGGACTTACAACGACAAGCAGGTCATCTTCCTGTAACAGTCTGTTGCGAGGTTGTAGGCCTGTATCATAACAATGGTGTAATGTGCTGTAACTGTGGCAGATGGTCGCCTAGAGCGGCGTCCTATAAGCTGAAGGATCACATTAAGAGTGGGTTATACCGCTAAAAGGAGGTGATAACATGCCAACAAAAGGTAAAAGTGTAGGTCCTGGTGGTAGATCAACGCCGATGAAGTCATATCCTTACAAGTCTCATGGTCCAGGTGGTCCAGCTAACAGTAATGTGAGTACAACAACTAACCGTGGTTATGAGAAAGGTCGCACAGAGGGTTTGCGTACGAACTACAAACAAACTGCTAATGGTGCTAATAGCATGGCTGGTAGAAGCAATAGCCCTTTCAATTCCAGCACAACCTAACTGAGACCGAAAGGTCTCTTTTTCATTTGATGAAGAGCGTAGGAGGTGGTCTATTATGGCTGTTACCTTTACATTATTCGCAGGTGGAACTATAGACATAAGTGTTAATGATATCTACGACATTATCCGCAATGCTACTTTTTCAGTGCTTACAACACGTAGTCACGGGTCGTTCGCGATCGTTTTATCATAGATTCATCTGAACAGCAGATTGACGCGAGGGAATAGACCTTGATGGGCATGACAATTAGTGGGATGCCACCACTTACAATAGGAGGATTTACGATGACAAGAGACGAGTATCAAGCAGCAAAAGCCGCAGGACAAACGGGCATGATTCCACAAGAGACGGATGCCGCGCCTCAACAAGAACAACAAGTAATTGAGCAAGAAGAACATATCGAGTATGAACCACTTGGAAACGGTTTAGATGAACCTTATCCTCAAGAGGATGAGAAGGAAACGCCGATTGGTAATGGTTATGATGACGTTCCTGCTGAGCAAAAGACAGCGTTTCAGAAGGCTTTAGAACGTGAGCAAAAAAAGATTAGGGAGAAAGCTGAGAAAGAAGTCAGGGAATCCGTAGAACGTGAGTATTCGTCCTACAAAAAAGCCTTTGATGAGCTTGGTACAACTCCTGATCAACTGTTGGAAGCTGCTCAACGTTCTCGAGAGGAACAGCAAGCCAAAGAGATTGGATATGCCAATGGTTGGGATGAAGATCAAACCAAATGGTACTTGGAGAATCAGCGTAAAGATCGCGAACTGCAAGACTTGAAAATCTCTGTGAAGATCAATGACATGGCTGATTCACCAGAATACACGGGAATTAAAGCTATGAAACCGCAATTAACCGCGTTTATGCGTGAGAATCCACGTATGTCTGTTGAACAGGCTTATTGGGCGCTTGGTGGTAAAGCACGTATTGAACAAGCTTCGAGAGAGGCTGAACAGCGTGCGATTGCCAAACGTAGCGAGCAGAAACGTACAGTGGTAAGTGATGCGAACGTAGTTACACAACCAGGTGTACAGTTAACTAGCCAAGATGCAAGAGATGCTAAACGTCTTAATATGAGCGAAGCACAAGCTAAAAACTTACTTAAGGCCGATCAACAAGGGGCTTTCAAAAGCTTAAAAGAATTCCGAGAATGGAAATCCAAACAAAAAGCGAGGTAATTTATTATGGCAATCACGCCGCGTTATGTACGAAATTTAGATGGTAGCAACGATCCAGTAACAATCAAGGCATTAATTGGTGCCAGCCAAACAATCAATGAGGGTGACATGCTTCAGGTTGATATTGCCACTGGCCTTCTAGTTGTAGCAGTAGCTGCTTCTACAACAATCATTGGTGTAGCTGCTAAGCCAATTACAACTGGTGTATCACCGACAGCACAAGATAACATTCCAGTCAATCTCATGAATGTAAAAGGTGGTATCTTCCGTTTGCCTGTAACTGGTGGTCCTGTAACACAATTGTCTGTCATGTCATCGACATTGTATGACATCTCCAATAAAACAACGCTTAACTTTGCAGATACAACTGGCGGTATGTTCCGTATCGTAGCGTTCAACAACACACTTGGCACAGCCGATGTGACGCTTGTTACTGGCGTATCCTAAAACCTTGAAGGCGGTGGCGATATGGCAGCCCGATTTCTAACACGTATAGACGGGCGAAACGCACCAGTTCAAATACCATTTCAAGTTGGTCTAAGTCAGACTATCAATATTGGTGACATGGTGCAGATTGACCCCGTTACAAAGTATCTTATTCTCGCTACAACTGATTCTACAACATTAGTTGGCGCTGCAGCTCAGGCCATCACTACGGGACCTGTCATCGATCCAGCGGCTGTTATTCCAGTGAGAATGTTCTATGATTCATTATTCCGTATCGATTACTCAACAGCTGGCGTAAAAACTAGCTTTGATAACACTGATCGATACATCACAAAGTTCAACTTACTTAACGAAGAGCAGATTGACCCAGACAATATTGTCGATGGGCAATTTGTTGTTTTTGCTTTCGATAATATCAACTTTACTGTTGATTGCTACTGCTCAATTAATCTACTAAAACGAAGCGACTAAGGAGTGATTTTCCATGCCAATGAATACAGGTAATTTTGGGAATTTATACGAAAGACGGATTGACGAGGCTTTTTTCGAAGGTTGGGATGAAACTCCAGAACAATATTCCCGTACCTACCGCGATATTGACGCTGTAACGAATAACCGTACGAAACAAATCATTGCAGGTACTGGCGCTTGGGAGAAATCAGGCGAGAACGTGAATCCAACAGAACAACGTTTCAAACTAGGGCCATTGGTATTCACGCAGTTCGACATCTTCAAATCAGAAGTCATCATGTCCAAAGAGCAAATCAATGATGAACTATGGGATGAAGTTGTCAACATGTCAAAAGATAGCGGTCATGGTGGACGTCAAACGGTAGAGGATGTTGCAGCACTATACTTCGAGGAAATGTTCACCAATGCCCTTTCAACAGGTTATGATGGACTGTCTACTTTTAACGATGCTCACCCTAACTTTGGTGACAACGGCGGCACACAGGACAACTTAACAACTGGTGCATTGACGGATGGTAACTTGAAAACAGCAATCATCTTGTTCCGTAAACAAAAGGACGAGAACGGGAAGAAAATTTCCTCAATCCCTAACAAGCTTACTGTACCGCAATCTTTGCAATTTACCGCTGCTACAATTCTCCAATCTGCGCTACAAGCTGGCGTAGCGTTGAATGATAAAAACGTATTGCCTAACATGGAGCTGGTAGTCAACGACTATTGGGATCTGTACACTCAAACGTCTTGGATTCTTTCTGGTCCTCAGCACCAGTTGCAAATGATTTGGAGAAACCGTCCTGAGTTCAACAAGTACCCAGTGATGAACAAAAACGGTTCCCAATCTTGGTTGGGTTATGCACGCTTCCAGCCGAGAGCGGAAAATTGGAGGCAACTCGTAGGTTCCAGAGGTTAATAAATAGAGAGCAGGTGTTCATTTTGGCTGGAACATACGGCAAACCAGATTATGTACCACCTTCAGGCCCAGTTGATTTCGAAAAGCTCTACATTGGTGGAGTTGAGATCAAGGCTGGCGGTAGTGGTAAAGTGATGAACAATGTTAAAGCATTGGACATTAAGAAGGAATTAGACGTAGTTACTGTAGCTAAGACGTTGAATTCTTTGTTGTACGAGCTTAAACAAGCAGGATTAATGAGTGAAAAGTAATTAAACGAGCAGGGAGTGTAAAAGCTTCCTGCTTTTTTTATATGTGGAGGTCAATTGTGGGACATTTCGAAGGAATTACACCAGAACAACGTTGGAAAAATGATGTTTTAGAAGAGCTACAAGCGATTAGAAAGATATTAGAACGACAAGAACCCACACAAGTTGGATCAGATAAAAAAGAAGATAAGCCCCGTATGGGTAGACCGCCATTAAAGAGGTGATTAATCGTGTTAATTGTTAACCAATCCGCATTTGACGTATTCACAGCAACACCTTCTAATACGACTACATTCGCTCAACCAGCACGAGGCTTCTATATCGGAGATGGTGCAGTGCAGGACGTTGCTATTCGCACTCAGGGTGGTCAAGACGTGACTTTAGTAAGTCTAGAACCGGGTATCATACATTGGTTCGCATGCAAGCAGATTAGAGCAACAGGCACGAGCGCAACAGATATCAAGATCGTGTACTAGGAGGGTAGTCATGGAAATTATTAATCAATCTGCATTCGATGTTCTCCCTGTCACACCATCTAATACAACAGTTTTCAATGAACCTGCGCGAGGTTTTATTGTTAGTGATGCTTCGCAAGCTGATGTTGAAATACAAACGTTAGGTGGACAAAACGTTACTTTAGCTAACTTAAAAACGGGTGTGATTCACTGGTTTTCATGTAAACAGATTCGCACAGGAACAACAGCAAGCAACATATTCATTGTGAAGTAGGTGAGTTCATGCCAACAGTAAGTGAAATCGTATCAGGACAAATAGGAAATACATTGTCGGCCATCAGGAATTGGCGGGGTGCAATTTATAATGTAAAAGAATACGGAGCTAAAGGGAATGGAGTTATATCAGACCAAACCTTTATTTCCGATGCAATCGATGATGCTCTTGCAGCTGGTGGAGGAATAATTTTTTTTCCTGCGGGAACATACTTGATGTCTGGAAACATAATTTTCCCAAGTAATGTAACTGCGTGGTTCGCCAGTGGAGCAAAACTTAGTTTGAATAACTTAGTGACGGCAACATTTAACGGGTACATTGATGCAGGATATTACCAAATTTTCAGTGGACTAGGAACAACGATTTTGAGTAGTATGCGCAATGAATCAGCACATGTTGAATGGTGGGGGGCACTAGGTGATGGTGTCACCAATGATTCTCCAGCTTTTCAAAAGGCGATAAATGAGGCAAATGTTATTAAGTTTAGACCCGTTGTATACTTCATAGGAACAACCGTTATCGTTCCACAATTTAGAGATTTACAATGGTTCGGATCAGGTTTCAGAGTAACAATATTTAAAATTGCTAACAACATTATTGGTTTTAATTATCTAAGAAACAGCGCCTTCGGTGGCACAACATGGACGTTAAAAGATGTACAGATTGTCGAAAATATGCTGAGTAAGACAAGCATAGGAATTAGTTTTAAGGGTATTCTTGGATTCCATGATAACTGGATCAATATCACAGACTACACTGTAGCTGGATTTCAAATAGGTTTCGACCTTGGATTCTGTGGAAATGCCAGGTTTACGAGCGGAGTTGCTCAAGCAAATGATGTTTGTTACTTTCTGAATAGAGACACATCATTCATTTGGTTTGATAAATGTTTTAATTTAGATAATAACTATTTCATTTACGCTGATGATCCAACTCCTGATGGTCTTAGTAATGGGATTTTTATAAACAAATGCACAAGTGTTTTTGCGGCGAAAATAGATATAAGAATTGTTGGTTGGCAAACAATCTTCATAACAGATGGAGGTTACGACCTCGGAGGAACGGCAACCTTCCAAGATTCATCAATGTTTTTTGGTAAATGTACAGAAGTGACAATAACGAATATTTGGATAGCTAGTAACATTGTACTTTCTCCAAATCGTGAAGGTATTGAACTTAGCGATACACACACGGTTAGCATTAAAGGATGCTCTATTGTAAACAATGTAGCAGGTATTAAAGCATTAGGTAATGCATCATTCAGTACCGGAATGGTCATTGATGGTAATAAATTTGAAAACAACACGACGAATGACATTGTTTTTCTCGCAAACATAACAGGTTCTAAAATCGTAAACAACCATTCGAGGAGTCTCCCGAGCAGGACAGGGACAAATTTCGAGATTTATGTAAATACTCCTGGAACTGATTACAACGTGATTAAAATGAACACATTTAGAGGAACGACATTCCCAATCCCAAGTGGGGTAAACTCAATTATTAATGAAAACATATTCGGGATTGGCTTCTAAAATAATTAGTTAGCTTTGTAAAAGAGGTGATCCAATGCCAACGAGACAACAAATACTAAATGATGTGAATTTGAGGTATAGGAATACATTCACGACAGATCAAAAGAATGTATGGGCCAATGAAGAGGAACTAGAATTATTTGAAGTATTTGAAATAGATGCACCTCCATACGCATTTACAACTGTAGCTGGAGAGGAATTATATCCGATTCCGCAAGAAGTAGACATTGATAAAATAAAAGTTGTTACTTACCAGATGACAGATTCAGCATTACCGCCTCCACCTGTATTTAGAGAGGTACGTTTCAAGCGTAACGATGACAATGAGTTTGTAGGGCAAGCTGATTTATGGTACACCATTATAAGTGATGCGTTTTATTTTAATATCCCAGGTGGTTCTTTAGATGACCGGGTTATTTATATTTACCATGATAAAGACCCGCAAGAATGGAATACATCTAACTTATCTTCATCACCTGACACACCAACAAGATACCAAGAAATTCTTAAACTAGGTATATTGAAGAGAATATGTGCTGCGAGGAAAGATGCGCAAATGCAGTCCAACTATGATGCAGAGTATGAACAAAAAATTAACGAACTCATGTGGAGAATGAAAATGTCAGAACCAGAATTCATAACTCCAGTAGACTTTATGCCTTCCAGTCCGCGTTTGTACCGAGGAACAAATTGGGGGAGATGGCCTACTACTTCACCATAAATATGTTATAATATTGAGTGAGGGATAGTCCGGCCAGACGAAATCACAGAACTCTACTGTGTTTCCCTTATTTCCAATAATAGAGAACACTAAGAGGGTGTTGAAATGTCGACTTATAATTTTATCGATTTAACAGGTATGACTTTCGGAAGATTAACTGTTATTAAATTAACAGATAAAAGATCCACATGGTTATGTAAGTGTATATGTGGTGAAGAAAAATATATTTTAGGAAACAATTTGAGAAGAGGTTTAACTAAATCTTGTGGATGTCTTAGGAAAGAAAACTCTTCAGAATTACACGTTACTCATGGGAAAACAAAAATAAAAAGAAGTTCAGAATATAATACGTGGACAAATATGATACAGCGGTGTACAAATCCTAAATACACTAGTTATATTGACTATGGTGGAAGAGGTATAACGGTTTGCAAAAGGTGGGAGGATTTCGAAACCTTTTTTGAAGATATGGGAAAGAAACCAACATCTAATCACTCATTGGATAGAACTAACGTCGATGGAAATTATGAACCAAATAATTGCAAATGGGCAACTTTGGAAGAACAAGCGAGAAACAAACGTTTTATCAGAAATAAAACGGGATATAGGGGAGTTTATTACCACCGTAAAAAAAGAATATGGCAGGCGAGCATAAGAGTTGAAGGAAAAAATATTAGTCTAGGGTATTTTAAAAATCCTGAAGAAGCTTCAAAAGCTAGAATGGATGGGGAAATAAAATACTGGGGTAAGCCATCCTAATGGATGGCTTTTTTATTTGGGGGTGATTAATATTGCACAGTGGAGAGCATTGCCAAGTAATTTACAAAGAAGAGCTGTAAATGATTTTAAAGATGGAGTAGATCAATCAACCAGTTCATTTTATACTAGTGAAAATTCAATGACATCTGGATATGGTTGGGATTTTGATATATTTCCTGGTTTGGCCACAAGAAAAGGCCGTACAAACTATGGTACTAGTGGTGGTGCGATTACAAGGCTACTCGCTAACTTCGGTAACACTCACCTAGTGCGTGGAGTAGGAACTCAGCTCGAGTATAACAGCGCAGGAACTACTTGGACTAACATAGGTGGTACATGGGCCAATGCTGATTGGGATTACACGAATTTCGATATTATGGGTCCTGCACTAATACTCGTTAATGGTGTTAACCCTTCAAAGTACTGGACAGGATCCACACTCATTGATATTCCACAGATGCCAGTGTGTAAGTACGTGGCTTCAGATAACCGAAGAGTATATACGGCAAACAAGGCGGGTGACTTAGATACCGTCTTTTTTTGTGCCTTCCAAAACGCATTGGATTGGACAACTCTTGAAAATAGTGGATTTGTACAGTATTACACAGCTAATGGTGGACCTATTACGGGGTTACACGCTTTCCAGGGCCAAATATGGATATTCAAGCGTGATAGTTACGCTATATTGTTCCACACAGGTGATTCACGTGCTACACACCGTCTCGTAGAAGGATCTAATGACATCGGATGTGTGCAGTACAGGACTATTGTAGAGGTAGATGAGCTACTTATATGGCTAGGTGCAGATGATGTCTATGTAGGCGCTGGTGGAGCTGCTAAAGCTATAGGGCAACCAATAAGAGGTGTGCTTCAGAATATTAACTTTGCTGCTATTGAAAATGCATGTGCATGGACAGATGATCATCGTTATTACCTATGCGTTCCTACAGGAGCGAATACACAGCCTGACACTGAGCTTGTATATGATACGCGGTACCGTAAATGGCATATCCGTAACATTGCATTAGGTGGTCTGAGATACGCGGCTGTACTTAATAGTGGACCATTCGCAGGAGACGCGTCAGGACAAACATTTAAGCTCCAAGATGGCTACACCGATGCAGGAGCAACAATTAACTGGCAAGTCACTACACGCCCTTACTATGATGGTGTGATGGAGGCTGAAAAGGAATTGTATGAGATGCATATACAAGGATTGATCAACACGGGTACAAGCTTAACTGTCCATGTAAGTCCTGAAGCTGAACGTGATGATGCATGGTTGTTAATTGATACACAGAATACAACGGCAGCAGACAATGTCACACAGAATAGGAACTTAATTGTTCCACTTGATGTGGTGCCGTTAACGAACTTCTATAGATACCGCTTAACAGGTACAGCACTTGTAGAGATTCAGCAAGTACAAAGATATTCAAGGATTCAACCAGTTCAACATTAGGAGGATTACAATGCCTATCCCTAATATTAACCAACTTCCACCGGATCCTTCGTTTGGTGATGTGGCTAATCGCGTAAATCGACTCGTGCAAGAAATTACCCAACTCATGCTCTCGCTAGATAGTATTAACGTGACTTCGTTATCAGCTGGTACAGTAATAGTTTATGACTTAGATGGTGGACCGGGGACAATTACGTTGACTAAGGATGGAATGGTCATCAACAACGGTACAACCAATACTTTCACCGTGGATATTAACGGTAATGTCGTTATGACATCTGCTCTTGTTCGTTCATCAGCGGGATTCCCAAAAGTAGAATTGAACTCAGGTTCGAATCTACTTGGAGCATATCAGACGGCAAATGAATCGATCAGAATTAATCCGAACAGTTCCAGTGGAGATCCTGAAATTGTATTTTTCCACGGAGGATCGACTAAGGGGATTTTTAAATACCTATCACCAGATATATTACTGATTACTCCGACAGGTGCGGCAAGTATAACATTAAGCTCTGGAGTAACATTGAATTTAGGTGCAACAAATCTAGTAAATATAGATTGCGCGGCATTACGAATAAATGGACAACTAGGTCAAAGTGGAACTGTATATGTGTCGGCCACTCCCGGAGGCGTTGCAAATGTGCCAATTAACTTCACCGACGGCATACGCACCCCTTAACAAAATACTAAATGTGCCTTATACTGGTGGAAAATGGTAGAGGATGGGTATTCGTGAAAAAATTCATATTAGGTTTTTTAGTAGGAGTCTCAATTACCGCGGCTGGATCTGTTTATGCTGATGAGGGATTACAGAAGATTGAAGCTTATCTAAGACCATCATTACCAGTAACTATGAACGGTACGGCAGTGAAACTATATAATCCACCTGTTATGGTAGATGGCAGCACTTATCTAAAACTTCGTGACGTAGCCGCTGTGACAGGGATTACCGTTAACTGGAATGAAACAACTCAGACCGTTGAATTGAACAACAAAGGAGTCAATGATGTGCCTCAAACCACTACAGAACCAACTCAAATAAATGATGATTTAGTAAATAAAATAGATGATTTGAAGAGGAAGATTAGAATTGCTCAGGCTAACATTGATATTTTCAATTCTGAAATAAAGGGAAATCCATCTTTGAAATCACAGTATCAAGCAACAATTGATGAATTAACATCTAAGATATCATTGTATGAAGAACAATTAACTGAACTACAAAAGTAAGCACCTTCGGGTGCTTTTTTAGTTGACTCTCATTCCTCTTTGGTGTAATATTGGTGTATATCTTACATCAAAGGAGGAAGAAATGCGTAGAACGTCAATAACTGTTCCACCTGAAATTGATAAAATTGTGGAAGAGTACCAAAAGAAAAATGGAATTACGACATGGGTTGCAGCATTGTACGAGTTAGCACGAAAAGGAAATGAAGCAAGTAAATAAAAAACCGCTCCCATCGTAGTCTGGCAGGACTAGGGAACGGTTAAACTTTCGGGCAATGCCCTAACTAGATTATACACCAAAGATATGCATCAACGCTAGGATGTTGCCTCCAAAATCAGGAGGATAACAATGGAAACTTTAATGGGATTTTTAGAAAATAGTATTAAAAAGAGAATCGACTACTTGAACGAAACTGTAGATCGTTCACCAGAATTCGTTGATATGATAATCGAAAACGAAGAAAAGTTTCAATTATTGATAAATGTTATCCCTTATGAGTATAGAGAAGTGCTCTTAGGTATATATTCTAACTTTTGCGCTCAAATTGCTGATGCCGAGGATGTTTACTATCGTAAAGGTTTCTCCGATGGTATGCAATTACAGCAAGAGATAAATGGACTTGGAGGGAGGAAATGAAACATAAATATGAAATTAAGGGAGATATTTCAATTATCTACCTTGAATCTAAGGATGTTACTCACGAAGTTTTGATTGATACTGAGGACTTAGAAAAAGTAAAAATATATAGGTGGAATATTAATTCTAAAGGTAAAAATAATAGAACTTTATATGTTTCTGCTTACAAAAAAGAAAACAGAAAAAACGTTTTCATAACAAATTTACACAGATATATTATGGGTTTGGAAAAAGGAAATAAACTTGTAGTTGATCATATTAATCATAATGGTCTAGACAATAGAAAAGAAAACTTGCGTATTGTTACTGTTGCAGAGAATGCTCAAAATCTTATATCTGGAAAGAGAGGAAGTAGGACAGGAGTAAGAGGTTTAAGTTGGAGTAAGTCTTTGAAAATGTGGCAAGTGCGAATTCATATAAATAAAAAATTACATCACTTTGGTTATTTTCATGATTATGATGAGGCACAAAAACTGGCTGAAACTGCGTATTCCAAACTAATGCCTTATTCAAAAAATAGTAACCCTGATGTAGTAGAAGAAAATTTTCTTAATGAAATTATTAAACTGAAAAGAAAAACTCCAAAAAGAAACAACAAGAGCGGTGTCAGGGGAGTTAGCTTTGTTACTGCAAAAAAAATGTGGAAAGCAGAACTTCAAATTAATAAGAAACGTTTCCAATTTGGGCTTTTCGAAAGGTTAGAGGATGCTAAAAAGGTAATTGATGCTATTAATAATGGTGAAGATCCACACAATTTTATAAAATTAAACTAATTATAATAAGTCGCCAATAGGCGGCCTTTTTTTATTGAAGGAGGGAAAAAATAATTATGAATGACGCGTACACAACTCCTATTAGAGCATCGCTAATGCAAAAAGACCCTACTTTAAAGTTTGAAGATATTACTTTCGATCCTAATAACCAGAATGTTTCTGTGAGAGGGAAGTACTTTACTACTTCTCCGCGCAACTACTCAGGCACGACCTACACTAGCCCTACACAGTTCGAGAATGATTGGCAAAAGTTCTCCCAACCTACACAACCGGTTCAACCAGTAACACAACCTACACAACAACCTAGTCAAATCAATTATAACAATCAGTTTAACGATATTTTTAAGCAACTACAGCAACAAATAACAGGGCCGCAACAACCTACAAACGTGTACAATACTCCTCAGTATCAAGCGTACGCCGCGCAATCAGCACGTAGGCAGAATGAGGGGATACGTTCAGCGCAAGAGGCGCTAGGGTCATCAGGGTTCGGTAGATCGTCAACACTAGGCGAACGTGCAGGACGTATTGCAGGTGATGAGCAACAATTCCTTGAAACGCAAGTAGTTCCTCAGATCCTAGCACAACAGGAATCGCAGAAACAGCAGCAGTTGCAGAACTTAATGGGGCTATTACAACCATTGTTCCAGCAACAACAATTTGGCGAACAGACAGCACAAAATCGTGCTCAGTTAACTGGATCATTTATCCCACCTGAAGCACAGTCTGCTATCGATCAGATTCTAGGATTGAAACGCCAGGCAGAGCAACAAGGAGTAACACAGGACCAATTGGCAGGATATCGTAGTCAAGCTGATACATTGCGTAGTCAGTTACAAAGATTGGGTATCGATCCTAACTTTATTAGTGCTGATGTAACATCAACAGATGTAAATACACCTGCAGGATTACAGACACTTGAAGCTAGACAATTGGATCGTAGAAACTTTGAATCTGACCGTCAATATGAGTTCGCTAAAGGCCAGCAAGAATGGGAAAACAATCTTAAACAAGATCAGTTCAATGAAAATAAAGCTCAGCAAGCGTGGGAGAATGCTTTTAAAGATAAAGATTTCCTCCAAAGCGTGAACGATGCTGCAGCATCAAGAGGATTGCAGTGGGCCAGCTTAGATCAGAGATCAAAAGAGTTCGTAGCAGATCAAGCTTTCCGTGAGAAGCAATTTGAGTTCGAGAAGGAACAAGCATTAAATAAAGCTCAAACACCAAATAAGAATGAATTAGAAGCTGACTACGTTTCAGGTTTTGATGGACTTACACCTGATATGCGTAAAAAAGCTTTCGCAGAAAATAAAGCAGCAATAATAAAAGATCTTGGTAAATCAGGTTATGACGCCCTGTATAAATCTTATTTCGATGAAGATGGAGATCCTAGATAGGGGTGAATTGAATGCCAATTGATTTCGGTAAATACGGTGGTACCAGTTCATCCAGTAAAAATAAAAAGGATAAGTCTAGTGTTAGTGTAGATTTTTCTAAATATCAAGGATCACCGTCCAGTACATCTGCATTCGATAGACCTGTACGTCCGACTCAGATCGAAAATACACCATCCAGAAGGCCTATAAATGGACCTGTAGAAATGGATGAATCACCTGCAATGGATATTGAAACAAGGGCAAGAAATATTCCTGTGCTTGGAACAATTCTAAAAGGATTGGATGTTGCAGGAGAGAAAATTGAACCTGTTGCTAACGTATTACGATCATTTTATCTTCCAGGTGCAGGCGTTGCTAATCTTGGTGGTCTTACTGGAGCAGCAGATAGTCTTGTTGCTAAAGCCCTACCTAAACTTTCATCTTCAACTATAGGTCGTATTGGTCAGAAAGCAGCGAGTGAAGCAATTGTAGGAGCTCCATTAGGCGCTGCACAGCAACAGGTTGTTAATCCAGAATCAAGTACTGGTGAATTGCTAAAAGGAGCAGCATTTGGTGCTGGTGGCGGTGCTCTTTTAGGTGGTTTAGGTAAAACTGGATTAGAAGCACTACGTTTCGGTAGAGATTCCGCTGAATCCTTAGCTCAAAATGCTATTAGAAACGTAGCAGAGAACAAAAGGACAGTGACATCACCGTTTGTTGATGGATCACCTACTAACCCAATAGCGCAAGGATACACAAAAAATGTGGGTAAAACTTTTACTAATGAGCCTCTGATATATGAAGAACCTCCTGTAACGCGAGCACAACCATTGGAACAACCGCGAGGTTTCGCTGAAACATTAAGGGAATCTGATAAAACACCTAGTGAATTCAAAGATAAATTAAAATCATTGTACACGCCTATCACGAATGAAGAAACTGTGTTGAAAGCAAATGATAGAATAAAGAATAATATTGAAGAAGCAACATCATTTGTCTTAGGAAAAGATCGTTTCAGTGCTGAGAAAGCCGCTACGGCACAACGTTTGATCGATCATTATAATGGTCAAGGTAACTATCAACGTGCCGTTGACATTGCTGATAAAGTGGCTGAAGAAGCTACAAATGCAGGTCAATCGATACAAGCATTATCATTGTTTAATAGGCTTACACCAGAAGGTGTGTTGATTAGAGCTCAACGTATTGCTCGGAAAACCAATGAGTCTCTACCTGTTGGTGCTCAAGAAGTTAAAGTAACTACTGAAGTAGCAAAAAATATCACGGATTTAGCTACCGTTACTCAAAAAATGACAGGCGTAAAAGATTTAGCTAATGATGTTTTTAATATTCTCGAACGCGCTAAGACTGGCGAGAAATTGAGTGAAACAGAAACATCCGTGTTGAAGAGATTTGTACAGGAATCAAAAAAGTTCATACAGGAGACGAGTAGGAAACCGAAGCCACCACGTGCTCCACAACCTATTAAAGATACTCGTGTTCGTGACAACGTAATTTCATTCTTGGAACAGAAAGAAAAAGAAGCCATAGAAAGACGTAATGGCAGACGAAATAGATTTAACTCTACTCCACTAGATGAATGGGCAGATATGGCTATCATTGGTGCAGCTAAGTTAGCTCGTGGAACAGTGAAATTTGCGGACTGGTCTGAACAAATGGTGCGTGATCTTGGTGAAGATATTAGGCCGCAACTTGCTAACTTGTATGAGAGAGCTCGTGAAGCATTTGAACAAACATCCAAGAAAGTTACTACTCAAACGATTGATAAAGCTGAAAAGTTGACTGAAAAAGTTATCAAGGATAAAAACTTATCTGAAGATGAAGCAGATTCCCTAAGAAACTTAGCTAAAAATGTATCTTCGTTGTCTGGAGATGAGAAGCGACTTGCTTCGCAGGATCTTCAAGTCATACTCAAAGGGTTAGATCAGCCTTCGGTACTTAAGAAAATAAGCAGCGCACAGACACAAGCGCAACTGTTAAATCCTAAAACACAGGTCCGTAATGCTTTAGGTAATGAATTATTTTATCGAATTGAACGACTTAATAAATTGATCGCTACGCCTATCGATGTTGCCCGGTCAAAACTAACTGGTGGAGATCGTACAGTTACGTTTAAAACGAATAACCAGGGTGATTATTGGCAGAACTGGATGCGCGGATTAAAGGCAGGTTGGAAGGGTGCTAACGTTAACGGTTTAGAGACACAGTACGACCTTTCAAGCCCTGCATTTAGAAGTAAGTATAATCCGTTGACCTACACAGAGAAAGCCTTAGGCGCGGCATTAAAGTCGTTTGATACTGCTGCATATATGCGTGCTTATAACGATACATTGGGTGAGCAAGCTACACTTCGAGCGATTAATGAAGGTAAAGGCGCAGACAAACAATTGATTGAAAAATATATTCGTGAAGCAGACGATAACATTATCAATATTGCTAACGAATACGGTAAATACGCCACATTCCAAGATAATAATGCCATTTCAAAAGGATTAACTGCACTCAAAAAAGGTTTAAACGTAGGTAAAGAATTTGGTATCGGTGATTTGGTGCTGAAGTACCCGAAGACTCCAGGTGCATTGCTTATGCGAGCGCTAGAATACTCACCTGCGGGATTCGTTAGAAGCGCAGCCATTGCAGCTCGCCCATGGTTAAAGAAGGAAGTTAACACTGCTGAGGCAACACAGGCATTAAGCCGCGCAATCATCGGTACTTTCGGATTATCTGGACTTGGCTACTTCTTGATTGATAAAGGTGTGTTAACAGGCCAAGCAAGCAAGGATAAGGACGTACGTGATTTACAAAGATCTGCTGGTCAAGGACAGTATCAAGTTAACCTGTCAGCACTTGCTAGATTAGCGAAAAGTGGATTTGATCCTGCTGCAGCTAAAACGAGAGAGGGTGACCAATTGTATACGTATGATTGGGCTCAACCTGTTTCTGTTGCTGTATCTTTGGGTGCTAACATTAAAAAGAATATGAGTGAAGGTAAACAAAAACTATCTGGACTACCTGGAACAGCATACAACAGCTTAGAAGGAGGTTTGGGAACTCTTACTGAGCAATCCGTATTATCAGGTATCAAGAACGCCGCACAAGGTTACCCAGGGCAAACAGTAACAGATAAGATCATTGATATTCTTTCAACGATTCCTTCGTCATTCGTACCAACCGCAGCTAACCAAGCAAGACAGCTTGGAGATAATGCGAAAAGAGAAACATACTCACCTAATAAACTTGACCAATCTTTGAATCAGGCACGCGCAAAAATACCTGGACTAGCAGGGAATTTGCCGCAGCAGTTTGATACACTTGGAAGACCTAAAACAACTCAACAAAAAAATAGTCCGTTCAATGTTTTGTTCAACCCTGGTACATCAAGTAAGTACGAATTGTCTCCTGAAGCAAAATTGATCGTAGATTTGATCAATGAAAGTGGAGATGAATCAATTGCTCCACGTGTACCTGGTAAAACGATTACCGTTGATGGTCAAAGTGTCAAATTAAATGGTGACCAGTTCGCAAGGTTACAAGAATTACAGGGTGAAGAAACTAGAAAAGCAATAAGCAAAAAGGTAGGCACGACAGCTACATCTAAATCTTTAATCAAGCGCGTTGGAGATATTAATACAGAAGCTGGTGTAGCAGCTCGTAAACAACTCGTGAAAGAATACCCAGAATTAAAGCCACCAAAACAAGCCACTCGGTAACGGGTGGTTTTTTACTTTTATTAGGAGTGATGAAATTGATTGAAATGGACGAAAGCGAAGGGAATTTAGATAAACCAGTGAAATGGTGGGAGCTACTCGACAACACAGAAACGTTCATACGATTCCATTACAGTGACATTATGGAGCATGGTAGTGATGAACTAAAGAATGCTGTTGAGATTATTTTAGGTGGCCACAAACCAGGGGTATATACAAAGGAGGCATGAGGAGAGTGAAAAAATTTAATAAGCAACTGATCATCCCAATACTTACACTACTCGCGTTAATCGCGAAGCAAATGTTTCACATCGACATACCAGATGCAGCCATAGACTTGGGTGCTGATTTAATAATGGGTGCGATATCCCTTGCAGGTTTCTTTATCCACCCACATGTAACAGAGACAACACAGACAGGAGGCACGACCAATGGGGCTGCGGAACCTATCTATACCATCGAAAATAACAAGTAACTTCGGAAATGTACAATATCAAGATGTAACGGATTTATTGCCTAAGAACCCTAAAAAAACATGGGCACAGTTGGCTGGAGTAAGAGATATAAATAACCTGACTACGATAGGTCTACATCATGATGCCATTCCTAAATCAAAGAAATTAGGAAAAACTGATATGCAATTAATGTCTGAGATTGCGACTACACATATCAATAATACAGCTTATGACGATGATCCTAACATTCCAATTGGAGAGGGTGGAATACCATATCATATCTTTATTCGCAACGGACGCATTTACCAATGCAATGACCTACTAGACCGCATATACGGTATATCTAATAACAATGGTTATACAGTGCATATCGTTGTTTCAGGAGATTATTTCAATTATGATACACTTACCGATGGAGATCGTAATGCTCTTTATGCTGCTATTCTTATGGTTATTGATGTATTACCTAACTTCAAGGAAATTAAATCGCATGGAGAATTGAATCCAACTAACTGCCCGGGATATGACATAAACCGTGTGCGTAGTGACATTAAAAATATCCAGATGAAGATAGAGCGAGATAAGACGTTAGAAGCTCAAATAGAACGTTGCTTCGCTGTAAAGAATCAAGCTACGTATATGTACAACCTAGCCCAGCAGAGTGACGGAGACGGTGCGTGGGCAAGATCGTGGTTAGACTCCGTACATTCCATCATGAAAAGCCAAGGATTGCTATAATACGACTAAGGTTCCTATTATTCCTCAAAGGCATAAATTATGCTTGCGTAGAAGTATTACGCGAGGTGATAACGTGCTAAAAAATCGACTAAAGGACATACGCCACGATAAACGAATGAACCAAACAGAATTCGCAGCCTACCTTAGTATCACCCAGCACCAGTACAACCGATACGAGAACAATAAGCAGGCTCCTACATTAGAAGGTGCTCTGCTAATCAGTCAACGTTTGTCTATGCCTGTAGAGCATATATTTTACCTAGACAGTAATATTAATGCTTCAGAGGCATAAAATTAACCATAACCCAAAAGGGAGATGGTATCATGAAATTCAACACAGGTAAAAACGATTGGTCGGATCCCGCAGCATGGATCGTCGTAGTCGGTGGCGTACTCTTATGTATCGGATGGTTTATGCTATGGCTGTAAAAATATCATTAGCTCTGCAGCGTATCGGTGAGCTCCACTTACTGAGTAAAAAACGTAGCTTAACATTTAATGAGATAGTTGAGCTAAATCACTGTCTGAGTGCCAATAGTGATTACTGGCTACGCATGGCCTATCTCGAGAATTGGAGTCTTCTCCACTACATGATCGATGATTTCGACGCAGTGCAAACCGTATGCCAAGAAATCGAGAGAATGAAAGAAAGCCTTCACTATTAAGTGAGGGCTTCTTTTACTTCAATCAATTCTATTGTATCTCCACAATCCATTAAAGGAAATTCACTGTCACAATGCTCTTGAATAAATGAGGACCTATTGCAGTCACATGAGAAGTTACCTTCTGTCCAAATATAATCACCGTGGAATTCTAGGTCGTTAGTAAATTCGTACTCTGTATCACTAAACTTGAACTTAACATATGTACCCATCATATCCGATCCTTATATACACTATAAAATTTCAAAGCTCGTTCAACTTCTTCTTTACTAGGTGTATGAGCTTCTTTCCAATCCAAAGCTTGTGCAGGATCTAATGACTTAACAAAATGTTTAGTACGTATTGCATGCACATCAGAATTATATTGCATAGTAAGTTCGGTTGCAGATAATATCCGTTCTTCCATCGTATCCGTCTCCTTTTATATTCCTTACTTCTATTATACAATAAAAATAAAAGGTTGTGTTATTTTGCGTAGTATACAAACATCAGCAGA
>NZ_JAVDSB010000029.1:0-42371 GCF_031455095.1 Paenibacillus qinlingensis | reverse complement strand
CATTTCTAATCGATTAAATATTTTTTCGGTTTGAACTAACTCATTAAAATCGATTGTAGGGCAAACGCTTGGGAATTAATCGACAGTCTCATTTTACGAGTTACGGGAGCACCATCGCGATTTTCTAGTGCCGTAACTCGAATTTTACGAGTTACGGGAGCACCTTGGCGTTTTTCTTGTGCCGTAACTCGAATTTTTCGAGTTACAGGATCACCTTCGCGTTTTTCCTGTGCAGTAACTCGAATTTTTCAAGTTACAGGAACTACTTCCCGTTTTCCCCATCCCGTAACTCGCAATTTTCATAAGAAAGCGCCGCCCTGCGGCCGTAAGTCATTTTTTCAACTAGTTAAAATGAATACCACGGCCCTTCCTTCGGCCCATCACATACAAAAAAACCGCCACAGCCTAAGCTGGACGGTTTGGTAATTCAATTATTACAGAAGTGCATCTATGGAATAGTCGCCTGCTCCGATTAATGCAACGCCAAGCGCAATGACAAGTAAGGCAAGATTATATTCATACCCATTGGAGGTTGACCAATAACCGTTTTTGCCATGAACTTTAATAATCGCCATGATCATTGTAATAATAATAAGAGCCGCGCCAACTTCTGTCCATAAACCAGCGGCGAATAGTAGTCCACCACCTAATTCGATTAAACCAGCGAAGACCGCCATCATGACGCCTGGTTTGATACCAATGGAATCGAAGAATCCGCCAGTTCCTTTTGGTCCATAACCACCGAACCAACCAAACAATTTCTGTGTACCATGTGCTGCCATCGTTAACCCAATCACCAAACGAATAATAAGAAGTCCTAAAGCCATCACTAACATCTCCCATGTAAATATATTTTGTTTAACAACTTACTTTATGTTAGTATATTATTACGAAGCACTTACTTTTGTCAAGCGACTATGTTAAAATAGTTTTACAGAAGTGATTGCAGCAGTAATCTGCAAGAACTCGAAGGAGATGATTAAGATGGAAAACTATCAACTGTGTCCCAAATTCGAGCATGCATTCGAACTTCTGGGAAAACGTTGGACAGGACTTATTGTTAATGTGTTGCTATCTGGGCCTAAGCGGTTTAAAGATATCTCCGTATTAATCCCAAGTATGAGCGATCGGATGCTCTCTGAAAGATTCAAGGAATTAGAAGCTGCGGAGATTATTATTCGACATGTTTATCCAGAAACACCGGTACGAATCGAATATGAGTTAACGCCAAAAGGTAAAGGACTTCGTCCTGTTATGGAGGAAGTACAAAAATGGGCGGACTCTTTTAATTAATTATTAGGTGGTTGCACATTATAAGTATCCCATGTCTCTTGACTTTGCCCTTACCAATGTTTACAATAACCATAATGTAATTTGATATGATTGTGATCCATTGAAGGGACACAGTAATTCGCCCCCACATGTACAGAGAAGGAAGCCCAGGCTGCAAGCTTCCCATGATGAGTGAATGAACAGACCTCCCTGAGGACCAACTGGGAACAGAACATGGCAACATGAGCTAAGTAGCAGTTGTGCGAGTGGCGGGCGTTAACCGCAAAGAGCAGAATTGTTTTTGCTTGCGCAAGCGAGGAAGCAAGGGATGCTGAATGTGGGTGGTACCACGGGTGAATTTGATAAATCAAATCTCTCGTCCCTGACGTAAGTCGGGGGTGGGGGATTTTTTGCTTTTTCAATGAGCTTGTATTAGAGACAAAGGGAGGTTACTTAGATGAGTATTCAGAAGCCAAAAGGAACACAGGATCTGCTTCCAGGCGAAGTGGAGAAATGGCAGTACCTTGAGTCAAAAGCGAGAGACTTGTGCCAGCGTTTTAATTACAAAGAGATCCGGTCGCCGATTTTCGAGAGCACTGAGCTTTTTTCGCGTGGGGTTGGTGAAACAACGGATATCGTCGAAAAAGAAATGTACACATTTCTGGATAAAGGCGATCGCAGCATGACGCTTCGTCCGGAAGGTACAGCTGGCGTCGTTAGAGCTTATGTAGAAAATAAACTTTACGGCATTCCTGATCTTACGAAGTTATTCTATGTGGGGCCAATGTTCCGCTACGAACAACCTCAAGCGGGGAGATACCGCCAATTCCACCAGTTCGGTATTGAAGCATTCGGATCGGTAGATCCAAGTATTGATGCTGAAGTGATTGCGCTGGGCTATACCTTTTACAAAGAAATTGGTCTCAAAGAAGTTACTGTGGAAGTTAACTCGGTGGGTACACCAGCAGTTAGAACAGCGTACCGCGAGCAGCTTCAGGCTTTCTTTGCTCCCGTGAAGGATCAGCTGTGTAAGGATTGTCAGTCGCGTTACGACCGTAATCCAATGCGTATTCTCGATTGCAAAATAGATCAAAAGTTTGGCGTAGGCGCACCTGACATCCTTGAGTTCTTGGATGAAGAGTGCAGCACGCACTTTGCCCAGGTGCAAGAGCACTTAACCGCGATGGAGATTCCTTTCCGTATTAACCCTCGCTTGGTGCGTGGTCTGGATTACTACACTCACACGGCGTTTGAATATAAAGCAGCTGGTATCGGTGCGATTGACACGATTGGTGGAGGCGGACGCTACAATGGTCTCGTCGAACAAATTGGTGGACATGGTACTGATCAGCCAGGTGTAGGCTTGGGTCTTGGCCTTGAGCGCATTCTGCTCGTACTACAAGCGCAAGGTGTTGAAATTCCGAAGCCTGAGCCGCTTGATGTGTACCTGATTGGACTTGGTGAAGCAGCGGAGAAAGAAGTTACGAAGCTTCTACACAAACTGCGTGTACAAGGTTTGAAAGCTGAGAAGGACTATCAGGGCCGCAAGATGAAGGCTCAAATGAAGTCCGCTGATCGTTTCCAAGCAACGTATGTAGCCATTCTTGGTGATGATGAGTTAGCACGCGGCGAAATTACGCTGAAGAAGATGGAAACAGGGAACCAAATCACAGTAAGTTTAGTGGATCTTGCCTCACAAGCTGCAAAGACACTATTCGAATAAATAGCAACATCATTCATAAAACTTCGAGGAGGCAACAACAATTATGATGCTCAAAACACATCATTGCGGGCAGCTAACAAAAGCCCATGTAGGCGAAACAGTAATACTTAATGGGTGGGTACAAGTAAGACGCGATTTTGGCGGCCTTCTTTTCATCGACCTACGTGATCGCAGTGGTATCATCCAAACGGTATTTAATCCTGAGTTCTCTGGGGATGCTCTGGCTATTGCAGATCGTGCACGTAATGAGTACGTGCTTGCTGTGAAGGGGAAAGTTGTTGAGCGTGATGCTGAGACCGTCAACAAGAATATCCCAACAGGTGAAATCGAAGTTCAAGTAACCGAAATCGAAATCATGAACGCGGCGAAAACACCTCCGTTCTTCATCGAAGATGGCGTTGAAGTAGATGAAGCGGTTCGTTTGAAATATCGTTACCTTGACCTGCGTCGTCCAGAGATGCAACGTACGTTGATGTTGCGTTCCAAAGCGTCCAACATCTTCCGTAATTTCTTGGATTCCCAAGGCTTTATTGACGTGGAAACACCGATTTTGACGAAAAGCACACCAGAAGGCGCGCGTGATTACTTGGTACCGAGCCGCGTGCATCCAGGCGAGTTCTTTGCACTTCCGCAATCCCCGCAAATCTTTAAGCAATTGTTGATGGTTAGTGGTCTTGAGCGTTACTACCAAATCGCTCGTTGTTTCCGTGACGAAGACCTTCGTGCAGACCGTCAACCTGAGTTCACGCAAGTCGACATCGAGACGTCTTTCTTGTCCCAAGATCAGCTTCTTGAGATTCTTGAAGAGCTTGTTGTGAAATTGATGAAAGAAACAGCGAATGTTGATATCCCTCGTCCGTTCCAACGCATTACGCATGCCGATGCGATGGCGAAATACGGTTCCGATAAGCCGGATCTTCGTTTTGGTCTTGAGCTGCAAGATGTATCGGATATCGTATCCACATCCGGCGTTCAAGTATTTGCTAACGTTGTAAAAGGCGGAGGCCAAGTAAAAGCTCTTAACGCTAAGGGCTGTGGCACTTGGAGCCGTAAAGAAATTGACGACTTGCTGCCATTCGCAGCGCGTTATGGGGCAAAAGGTCTTGCTTGGATTCAAGTGAAAGACGGCGAGTTCAAAGGGCCAATCGTGAAGTTCTTCAACGAAGCTGAAATCGCATCATTGACAGAGCGTTTAGGCGCTGAAGAGGGAGATCTTCTTCTATTCTCTGCTGACAAAAAGAAAGTCGTTGCTGATGTACTAGGTAACCTTCGTCTGAAAATCGGTCGTCAACTTGGCCTAATCGACGACTCCGTGTTCAAATATGCATGGGTTGTAGACTTCCCACTTCTTGGGTATGACGAAGATGCGAAACGTTATGTAGCGGAACACCATCCGTTCACACGTCCGAACGAAGATGACATTCATTTCTTCGATACAGATCCAGGTCAAATTCGTGCGCAAGCCTACGATTTAGTCTTGAACGGCTATGAAGTAGGCGGTGGATCCATGCGGATTTACCAACGTGATGTGCAAGAGAAAATGTTCGCAGCGCTAGGCTTCTCCAAAGAAGAAGCGTATGAGCAATTCGGCTTCTTGCTGGAAGCATTTGAATACGGTACGCCTCCACACGGTGGCTTTGCCTTTGGATTTGACCGTTTGGTGATGTTAATTACAGGTCGTACGAACCTAAGAGAAACGATTGCATTCCCGAAAACAGCTAGTGCAACAGACTTGTTGATGGACGCTCCGGGAACAGTTGATGATAAACAACTAGAACAACTATCGATTCGCTTAGCGCTTAAGCAGCCTGCTGCGAAAGCCTAAGAACTTTGAAGAGGAAGTGTTCCCATGCTTCACCAATTTTCGCGAACTGAACTTGCGATAGGACCTGAGGGTCTAGAAATTTTGAAAAATAGTACAGTCGTTGTACTCGGTATTGGCGGTGTCGGCGGCATTGCTGCTGAAGCTTTGGCGCGCTCAGGCGTTGGACGTTTGATTCTTATCGATAAGGATGTCGTCGATATTACGAACGTGAACCGTCAGATCCATGCCCTTACGACGACAGTTGGTCAGCCTAAGGCTGATCTTATGCGGGATCGTATCCTTTTAATAAACCCCGAATGCGATGTCATCTCCCTTCGGATGTTCTATACAGAGGAAACGTATGAGCAAGTATTTGCGTATCCAATCGATTACGTCTTGGATGCGAGCGATACGATTGAGTACAAAATCCATTTGATCAAACAATGTTTGATGCGTAAAATCCCGATGATTTCTTGCATGGGTGCTGCGAACAAAATGGATCCTACGCAATTCAGGATTGCTGATATTTCCAAGACAAGTATGGATCCGATCGCACGTGTTATTCGCCAGAGATTACGTAAAGAGGGCATTAAGAAGGGCGTTAAGGTCGTGTTCTCGATGGAAGAACCAATGAAGCCGCGGGAAGACGTGACTGAGCAAATCGTGCCTGCGGATGCACCGGATAGACGTAAAGCGAAACAACCGCCTGCGAGTAATTCTTTTGTACCTCCTGTAGCGGGACTTATCATGGTGAGTGCGGCTGTGAAGGACTTGCTGGAGATTAGTGCAAAGAACAAAGCATAGAATTAAGGGATGCCCGTGAAAATGGGTGTCCCTTTTTTTACAATCATTCATATATCGATTAACAATATATTAACAAAGAATATATTGACTCGATATATATTATCTGATAAATTGATAGTAGATCGAGACGGTAATCAAGCAAATGGAGGCTTCACAGCATGAATAGTCAAGATGTGATTTTGGGTTTATTAATGCACCATAGCTTATCTGGCTATGACATCAAGCACAAGATGGAGACGTTTCTCTCCTACTTTAATAACGCGAGCTTCGGCACGATTTATCCCATGCTTAGCAAAATGGAGAAGGAGGGTTTGATTACCAAGGAAAGTGTCATGCAAGAAGGCAAACCGAATAAAAACCTCTATTCCATCACGGAGGCAGGGCAGTATCAATTTAAACAGTACATGTATAGTCCGATTGAAAACGATGAGTTCAAGTCGGATGCGATGACACGGTTGTTTTTTGGCGAGTTTGTAGAAGCGCATATCATGGTTGATGTGTTAGAAGAGTTCCTTAATCGCACGAAGGTAAATTTGGAGAGACTACGCCAATTGTACGTGGACTGCCAGCCCGAGATGTCGCCTACACAGGAAATTTGTATTCAGATTGGCATCCATAATTCAGAAAGTAAAATCCATACCCTAACACAAGGAATAACACGGTTAAAAAATGTAGAACAGAAGTGAGGTTGTTTAGAAAATGGTGAATAAGAAAACAGGATTGATTATTTTGGCGATGGCACTCGGACTTCTCATGTCCGCATTGGACAACACTGTGACATCAGCGGCAATTTCGCACATCATTAGCGACATAAATGGATTTGATAAAATAAGTTGGGTGTTCACCGCCTATATGCTTGCCTCCACAAGCACAATGCTTGTATTTGGAAAGCTATCGGATATGTTCGGTAGAAAATTGTTTTATATGATTGGCATTTCGATCTTCCTAATCGGGTCGGCATTATGCGGTATGGCACAAGATATGACACAGCTTATTGTTTTCCGTGCCATTCAGGGTATCGGTTCTGGTGCGATCTTCCCGATTTCGTTTACGATCATTTACACGATATTTGCCGATCCCAAGCAGGCGGCGAAGCTGTCAGGCGTTTTTGCAGGGATATTTGGATTATCGTCAGTTGCTGGCCCGCAAATCGGTACGCTCTTGGCTGAATCATGGGGCTGGCGCTGGTGTTTCTACGTGAATTTGCCCCTTGGTGTACTATCGTTCCTTGTCTTGTTCTTTGCTCTAAAAGAATCTCGCTCGGATCGTCGTCCGAAAATTGACTATCTAGGCACGCTGTTTCTCATTGTAACAACGGTCTCATTTATGTTGGCCCTTGAGTTCGGTGGTAAGGATTACGCCTGGGGCTCATGGCAAATTATTAGCCTGTTTACTGTTGCAGTTGTTGTTGGTTTCTTATTTATTGGGGTAGAGCGCCGAGCGCATGAACCTATCCTTCCATTGCCCCTATTCAAAAATCGAATGGTTCTAGCCACGGTCTTAGCTTGTCTATGTCAAGGTGCGATTATGTTCTCGGCCATTGCGTATTTGCCAATTTTCTCAACAGCTGTTCTGGGGAATGCGAATTCGAATAGTTTGCTGACTCCTATGATGTTCTCCTTAATGATTGGTGCTGTTGGCTTTGGGTTCCTGCAACGTTACTTCAGCTTTCGTACTGTTTTCGCGTTCAGTATGACAGCGGGGATTGTTGTAAGTTACCTGCTCAGCGTAGTAAGTCATGATGCAAGCAAGTTCTATATGATTGTGCTTATGGTCATTTTAGGCGTTGGTGCGATCGGACCCTTAATGAGTGTGGCTCAAAATGCTGTTGCGCAAAGTGTAGACCGCAAATATATCGGTGTCAGCTCATCGATCGTTGGGTTTTGGCGAAATATTGGCGGGGTTCTAGGGGCGTCGATTATGGCGACCATCGTAAACAATAACTATAACAGCCTTATCCAAGATGGTGCAGCCGCTCATCAAATGCCGCTAGATAAACTTGCTACGTTGGGGAACCCCGAGCAGTTGATACGTGCAGGTTCAGCGCTGCCACCTGATACAATGAACTTTTTGCGCGACTCGCTAGGAACAGCGATCAATCATGGCTTTATTTTAGCAATAGCCTTTGGTGTTGTAGGGTTAGGTGCTGCCTTTATTGCGGGTTCTTTGCGGTTCGCAGCCCCTGCACCTCGTCAAGATGCTCAGCAGGAGCCAGTTATTTCTCACTAAATATCCCTCCTCCATGCGGAACTCAAGCGCATTGGAGGAGTTTTTTTATTTGATTAGACATGACATGCCTATTCAGGCAAGGTATAATGGACAGACCAACTTTTAGCTCCAAGTAAAGGAAACTAATCATGGATTTGTTTACATATGCGTCATCCCAAAATCCTGTGGGCAAGCTGCTCGCTGATCGAATGCGGCCAACGACACTAGATGAATATATCGGCCAAGAACAAATTGTTGGCAAAGGCAAGCTGCTTCGACGAGCAATTGAGGCTGACCAAGTTACTTCCATTCTTCTTTATGGACCTCCGGGAACAGGGAAGACGACGTTAGCTAACATTATTGCTAATCGGACACAAGGTGAATTTATGAAGCTCAACGCGGTTGATGCTTCCGTGAAGGACGTTCGTGAAATTATCGAGCTAGCCAAAAGCACGAAAGCGATGTACGGGCGTAAAACGACGTTATTCCTAGACGAAGTTCATCGCTTCAACACCTCGCGGCAGGATGCGCTGCTTCCTGCGGTAGAGCAGGGTATCCTCATCTTCATCGGGGCGACCACTGAGAACCCCTTTCACCATGTGAACGGGGCCCTCTTGTCGCGCTCGACGCTGT
The DNA here is from genome assembly GCF_031455095.1 of Paenibacillus qinlingensis. GTDB lineage: Bacteria > Bacillota > Bacilli > Paenibacillales > NBRC-103111 > Paenibacillus_E > Paenibacillus_E qinlingensis_A. Next base: position 33,927 of record NZ_JAVDSB010000029.1, on the reverse strand, counting down.
TTCAGCTCGAGCCCCTCACGGCGGAGCATGCGCTCATCGCCATGCGCAGAGCCATCGCCGATCCCGTCAAGGGGCTCGGCTTCATGCGCCTCCACGTGGACGAGGAGGCGCTGCAACACATCGGGCAGATGGCCAATGGCGACATCCGCCGATCCCTGAACGCGCTGGAGCTCGCAGCGCTGACGACTTCACCTGAACCGGACGGCACGGTTCATATCACGCGCGAGGTGGCGGAAGAGTCGATCCGCCGCCCCATCGTGAAAGCGGACGAGTCGACGCAGTATGACGTCTTGTCCGCCTTTCACAAGAGCGTGCGCGGCTCTAGCGACGCCGCGCTGTTCTGGTTCCTCTATGCCGTCGAGAAGCTCGGCATGGATCCTATGACCTTCCTGCGGCGTCTGATCGTCGCATGCAGCGAAGATATCGGGCTCGCCAATCCGCAGGCGATGATCCAGTCGGTTACGGCGATGGACGCCTACCATAAGATTGGCTGGCCAGAATCGAAGTACATCATTTCCCAGGCAATTTTATTCGCTGTGGAGAGTCCGAAGTCCAACTCGATCCCGCTCGCGATTATGCGTGCACAGGAGCTGATGGAGCGGGTGAAATCAGCGGAAGTTCCGCTGCATCTCCGTGATACCCACTACAAAGGGGCAGAGAAGCTCGGTCATAAAGGCTATATGTATCCACATAATTACCCAGGTCATTATGTGCGTCAGCAATACTTGCCGGATGAGATTCAGCATGAAGTGATCTTTGCGGCAACTAATCAAGGCACAGAAGAGAAGATGAAGCTCAATCAGCACAAAAGAAGAGGGACACCTACAGATTCATAGAATCTGTAGAGTCCCTCTATTTTCTTGCTCCATAAGAATAGTGAATACCTTTTCTGTCACGGGATCATAACGGATGGAGACGATGAGTGGAAATTCAGCGCCATTCTTTTTGACCCAGAAACGGAATTGCTGTTGTACGACACCTGGTGCCACGTTGGACTTTCCAATGTATTTGTAATCCAACAATGTATACACCTTACCGGCTTCGTGAAAAGCGAGTCGGCTCCACTTGGCATAAGAGGGGTCTTGTATTGGCGCCAATACGTTATTGTCGCTTTTGTCATGTTGGATGGTGTCTCGTGCAAGTGCAGGAGAAAACCCAACCCAGTTCAAGCCAAACATGAGTAAAATAGCTATGATTTTGCTCAGGATCGCTCACACCTTTCGTTAGTAGCGTGTGCGACAGCGAGGGGATGCATGCGTCACTGTGATCGGTAAATAACAGCATTTCGCCCTTTTAACGAGTTGGCTCCGCTGAGCCGGCAATTATTGACGTCTCAGAGTGAGAATGGTGCTGATGAGCAACTGAGCCAGCAAATATCGACCTCTCAAGCAGTCATTTTGCCTTTTATACGAGTTGGCTCCGCTGAGCCGGCAATTATTGACGTCTCAAAGTGAGAATGGTGCTGATGAGCAACTGAGCCAGCAAATATCGACCTCTCAAGCAGTCATTTCGCCCCTTAAGCCGAGTTTGCTCTCCCGAGCGAGCAATAATCGACGTCTCAGCAGTCATATTTCGCCTCTTAGACGAGTTGGCTCCCCCCGAGCCAACATAAAAAGGAGCACCGAAGTGCTCCTCCCCCATTACAATTTAAAAATCTTCGTTAAATACTTCCCTGCAGCTTCGCTATACTTGTCCTTCAGCAGCGTTCGCAACTGAGCTTTAGCTTCGGGAGTTGGCAATGTGTTCTTCTCAATCCGATGCAGTTCCATCCAGTGTGAAGCGGTCATATAACAGGTGCCGTTCCAGCCGTTTTTTGTACCATTGGCATTCAAACGCTCACTAATTCCCGCAATTACGATATCCGCTTTACTCTGCAAGTCGATCAGAGCGCGGTCGAACTCGGCCTTCGATTCCTTAGATTTCAAATCGGTCGCAGCTCGCAAAGCTTTTACATCAATACCTTCATTGCCAGCAATTGCGTGATATACATCTACGGCCGCTTTAGACAGCTCACCATCGGAGTAGCGCTCGTCTACGGAATAGGGATCTTCAAGTAAATTTTTGATCAAAGGAAAAAGGTCGGAAGAAATCAACAAAGGTTTCTTAGCAAAAAATCGTCCATAAGCTGCAAGTCCATCCCCCGGAAGGCGGTCTCGCCATAGCCAAGGATCTGTTTCTAGTCCGGTATGCCACTGTTCTGGAAGTGTCAAAGCGTCTAGAGAAGGATGCTCAGGGATAAACGAAGAGAGGGGCAGAATACCAATTTCCTTAACAAGCCTCGTTGCATCTTCATACGTATCAGCTTTGAGCGTTAACTCGTTCATACTCATACCCATTCTCCTCCACACTTAAACTTCGTTAGGCTCACTTATGAACCTTATCAATCACACCGCCGCCGAGACAAATCTCTCCATTGTAAAAAACAACGGATTGGCCAGGCGTAACAGCCTTTTGCGGCTTGTCGAAGACAACTTCACAACTGCCATCTGGCTGCAAGGTGATGACAACGCATTGATCGGCTTGGCGATAGCGGAATTTTGCTGTACAGGTGTAGGCACCTTCTGGTTTTATCGGAGAGATCCAGTTCACATCCGTTGCCGTCAGCCCCTTGGAGTAAAGTCCAGGATGTTGTTCACCTTGCACAACGAGCAATTCATTCTTCTCCAAGTTTTTGTCTACGACGAACCAAGGTTCTCCGGAACCTGATCCACCGATCCCAAGGCCTTGTCTTTGGCCTAAGGTGTAATACATTAACCCGTCATGGCGTCCTTTGATTTCACCATTGCGAATATCAACCATATTTCCTGGGCGAGCAGGGAGGTACTGGCTGAGGAAGGTTTTGAAGTCGCGTTCGCCGATGAAGCAAATCCCCGTACTATCTTTTTTCTTCGCCGTTGCTAAGCCAGCAGCTTCAGCAATTTCACGTACTTTGGATTTAGGAAGGTGACCGATCGGAAACATGGCTCTTGCCAGTTGCCCTTGGTTAAGTACGTTAAGGAAGTAAGTCTGATCCTTATTTGAATCATTTCCACGCATCAGCACGAATTCACCGTCTTGTTCCTTCACTTGCGCGTAATGTCCAGTTGCGATGTAGTCGCCGCCTAGATCGAGAACTTTTTGCAACAATTCTCCGAATTTGATTTCACGATTACACATGACATCTGGGTTCGGCGTGCGACCCTTGGTGTACTCGTCCAAGAAGTAGGCAAAAACTTTGTCGTAATACTGCTTCTCGAAATTTACTGTATAGAAAGGGATGTCGAGTTGGTCACAAACCCGTCTGACATCCTCTGCGTCTTCTTCTGCGGTACAATGACCAAATTCGTCAGTATCATCCCAGTTTTTCATGAAAATGCCAATAACTTCATACCCTTGCTCCTTAAGAAGCAATGCGGCAACTGAAGAATCGACACCTCCAGACATTCCTAGAATGACACGTTTTTTTGTTTCCATAGCGTGAACCTCTTTTCCATCTTGAAATAGTAGCAGGCATATGTTTCACATATACTTGGTTCTATTTTTGATATTCGCTCTCGTCCTTGGAGGACGGTGTAGTCGTTTATTTCAATTGACTTGGTGGAGCTGTTCATTTTGAACACTACTATTATACATGCCAATTGCTCAAAATTAAAATATTTCATGAGAATGTCATTGTTTTTCCCCCACAATACTAGGGTTTTGTGATAACATAGATACGATATACGGATGTTTTGGAATGTTTTTGCGAAAAATGGAAACGCTGTTTACCTAGATAGGGACGACCCTGTTGTTAAAACGTGGGTAGTGAGATTGGGAAGCATCTCAAGTTTTAGCAATATATACAGACTCCTTGATGGCATATCATGTTGAATGAGGTGTTAATTTTGAAAATTTCCACAAAAGGTCGTTATGGTCTAACGATCATGATGGAACTAGCTAACCGAGTGGGTGAAGGACCAACTTCACTAAAGAGTATTGCTGAGAGACATCAGCTTTCGGAACATTATCTTGAACAACTTGTAGCTCCATTGCGTAATGCGGGTTTAGTCAAAAGTATTCGCGGAGCTTACGGTGGCTATATTCTCTCTAAATCTGCCGAGCAGGTAACTGCTGGTGAAGTCATTCGTGTACTTGAAGGGCCGATCTCCCCTGTAGATTTTACGGAAGAGGATGATCCTGCCAAACGGGATTTGTGGATTCGCATTCGCGATAGCATTGCAGATGTGCTGGACTCCACAACATTGTCGAACCTGATCTCTTTTGAGGATAAAGGCAAAAACGATAATTACATGTTTTACATTTAAGGTGACTCATGGAACCCATTTATCTAGATCACGCTGCTACAACGCCGGTACATCCTGATGTATGGGAGGCGATGTTGCCTTTCTTTACAGCAAATTATGGTAATCCTTCGAGCACGCATAGTTTTGGTCGTGCAGCAAGAACAGCGCTGAATCGCTTCCGCGATGGCATGGCAAAATCACTAGGCTGCATGCCTAGTGAGCTGATCTTCACAAGTGGTGGAACCGAAAGTAATAACATGGCGATCTTCGGGGTTATGCAGGGGGAACAAGCCGGCAAGAAACATATCGTGACAACTACGATCGAGCATCATGCCGTGCTGCATCCCTGCGAACACTTAGAAAGTCTTGGATTTGAAGTCACATACGTACCCGTAGGTTCAGATGGGCTTATTCAACTAGAAGATGTGGAAGCATCAATTCGTCCCGATACAGCTCTTATCTCTATGATGTATGTGAATAATGAAGTAGGTACGATTCAGCCAATTGAGCAAGTTGGCTTGCTCGCTAGAACGCATGGCATTCCTTTTCATGTCGATGCGGTGCAAGCACTAGGAAAGATTCCCTTGAATCTTGCTGAGCTGCCGATCGATCTTATGAGTCTGTCCGCTCACAAAATTTATGGCCCCAAAGGTGCTGGAGCCCTGTACGTCTCCAAGCATACGAAGTTGCTTCCTCACGTATTCGGCGGCTCGCAAGAACGTAAGCGCCGTGCAGGTACTGAAAATGTCCCCGCCATCGCCGGCTTCGCCAAAGCAGTTGAAACCATTCTTCCGCTCCAAGAACGCAACTACACACAGGCAAGTGAGCTTCGCGAACACATGATTTCTATCCTAGAACAGCAATTGGGCTGTGATGCGTTTACAATTAACGGGCACAAGGAACAGCATGTCCCGCATATTCTAAACATTTCTTTTCCAGGTATCTCAACTGAAACACTTTTAATGAACCTTGATTTAAGTGAGGTAGCTGCTGCAAGCGGCTCCGCATGTACGTCTGGCTCTCTTGAAGTCTCTCATGTCTTACAAGCCATGAAACTTCCAGAAAATGTGACACACTCCGCGGTGCGATTTAGCTTTGGAATGGGGAATTCTAAAGAACAAATCGAAACGGCTGCCCATAAAGTTGCAACCATTATTCATCGGTTGCGTAATAAGTAGTACTGGGCGGTTCTAGGAGGCGTTGTGTTTGCGCAGAGCGCATGAATTAATAGGACTTCCCGTGTTAACCGTTGAGTCGGGTAAGCAAGTAGGCGAAGTAAAGGATTTATTGATCGACCCAACTTGGAACATAAGCGGCATTGTGCTCGAAGCGAAGACGTGGTTCTCGTCCTTACGATACATATCATGGGAGGGAATCGTCGCAGCCGGAGAAGATGCTATAACCATACCGAACGAAAGTGTCATTTGCGAATTTGGGCAGAAGAATGAGTGCCATGCTTTTCTTGAGGGAAGCGACAAGATTAAAGGACTTCCGGTCATCACAGTGGGAGGGCACGAATTAGGCGTGGTAGAAGATGTTTATTTAAACCAGAATTGGGGTAAACAAATAGTAGGTTATGAATTGTCCGAAGGGTTTATTTCTGATTTAAAAGAAGGGCGAAAGTGGCTTCCCATGCCAGAATTGGCAACGATGGGGGAAGATGCGATCATCGTGCCTGGACATTGCGCTCAGGAAGTAGAAGAACTCTTCGTATCCAAAGAAGAATAGGGTGAGCATGATGCGTTGTCCAAACTGTAATTCCAAAGATATTGGAAAGATCGGTTCCCACCAATTTTACTGTTGGGGTTGTTTTATCGAACTTAGCGTAAACGGAGATAAAATGTCCGTTTATCAAGTTGAAGAAGATGGTACGTTAAGTTCTCTGGATGATTTGTTTTTTGAGGAAGAAGTTTCTCATATCCATGAACACGTGAACTAAAGATAACATATGGAAACGTTAGCGTTCGAGCGAGAAATCGTTTGGGCTCTAACGTTTTTTTGTCATTCCGCGGCAAGCAAGGGTTAATTTGGGTGAGTTGTACACATACTGTATGAACGCTGCGTTGAATTTCTAGTGACAGAGGTGGAGGTCGTATGGAACGATTTTTGAGTAATAAATGGTTTGTAGGTATGGTCTATGCCTTACTCATTCTGGTCGGATTATATTTGCTTGTACTGATAAAACCTATACTATTTCATCTTTTTACATTCATCAAAGCCATCGTAATGCCGTTTTTCATTGCGGTCATCATATCGTACATTCTTAATCCAGTGGTCACGATACTGAATAAACGGAAAGTGCCAAGAACAATTGCTGTTCTGTTGATTTATAGTGTGTTTATCACTTCTGTGACGGTCATTATCATGAATATGACCCCGATGTTTATCGAGCAGGCTGCGGAATTAAATGAGCATATGCCACAAATGGCGATGCGCGCACAGTCTCTTGTTGACGGTTTTAATCAAAATCAACTACTGCCCGACAGTGTGCGAAATGGGTTTAATCACTCGATTGGTAAGCTGGAAGCAAAGATTTCTATGGCTGTCGCCGATTACATGAATCAGATTGGGACGACGATCAATATGCTGTTTATTGCTTTTATCGTGCCATTCCTCGCTTTCTACATCTTGAAGGATTTCCAGATTATTGAGAAAACAGCGCTAGCTATCGTGCCAGTGAAGCATCGTAAAAAAACCGTCTCTCTCCTGATGGACATAGATACGGCACTGGGCAATTATATTCGCGGACAGCTCCTCGTATGCATCATTATTGGCATTCTCGCATATGTAGGTTACTGGCTGATTGGCATGCCGTATCCGTTATTGCTAGCTAGCGTGGTCGCGATCTTCAATATCATCCCTTACATGGGGCCTTTCTTTGGTGCGGCACCTGCCATCATTATGGCTTCAACCGTCTCTTTGAAAATGGTACTGTTCGTAGCCTTGGTCAATTTGACCGTGCAGATTCTAGAGGGGAATGTGATTTCTCCCCAGGTCGTTGGCAAAACCTTGCACATGCATCCCCTGTTTATCATCTTCGCCTTGCTTGTTGGGGGGGAAGTAGCGGGCGTAGTTGGTTTAATCTTGGCTGTTCCGTTTTTTGCTGTGATGAAAGTGATTATCCAGCATGTGTTCATCCATTTTGTACATAAGCCAACTACTTAGCGGGATATTGCCGTTACAGGCAAAAGACGCACAAAACCCCCTGAGCCATGACTTGCGGGATCATGGTCCAAGGGGTTTTGCACGAGGGTTGAGGAGTTAGAAAAGGTTGTGGCCCATACGTAAACCATGAAATGGACTACGGAATAAATGAGTAATAAGCAAGCTGTTAGTGTTTCGTGCGATAATGAAAATCATTATCAATAAACTTAGTATACTTCTATTGAGAATCATTGTCAATGGTGAATTTTTCAGTGTGAGGGATGGGATGCAAGTCCTTATTTTAGATGCTTATCTTTATCTTCACCCTGGCTGTCGTCTTCCTCTTTTTGTTCTTTTTGCTCTTGAAACTCCACATGAGATTGCCCAGTAATGTAGTCAAAAGGATTGTAACGACTGTCTGGAATTTGTTTTTTGATGAGTGTCTTCACCATAATATAAATGATTAATACGAAAATGGGGAAGATGAGACCGAGCAGTGTTAGGGTGGATATATCCATTTGAAGCACCTCCGTTGTTTCTATTGTAATATAGATGACTGTCATATTGACAGGCAACATCCATAAAGTTATAATTTGCCTTATCTATATGTGAAATAAAACGTTGATGAAACTAAGTAAGTCATAGCCCATCGATCAGAGAGAAGGTTCCACTTGGCAGATAGCGCTGCGAAGTCGGCTGGAAGAACCTTTCGGTGTTAGGATGGCCCAAAGCTCGTTTCGGAGTGTGGATGAACTCCACCGGTTGGACCCGTTACAAGTCCGCACAAGGAGATTGGATTCGCCCTTGCCTCTAAGGCAACGGGAGTACGGATACAATAACCAGGGTGGTACCGCGATGATTCGTCCCTGTTAGCTGCAGGGGCGTTTTTTGTTTGTTTGTAAACTTATCCTAAATATGGAGGCTTGACTTCGATGAAAGCAAGTGAGATTCGTTCGAAATGGTTACAGTTTTTCGCAAGTAAAGGGCATAAGGTTGAACCTAGCTCCTCTTTAGTCCCTCACAATGATCCGTCCCTTTTGTGGATTAATGCAGGTATTGCTCCGTTGAAGCCGTATCTAGACGGGCGTGAGATTCCTGAGAATCCGCGGATTACGAATGCTCAGAAGTGTATCCGTACGAATGATATTGAAAACGTAGGTAAAACACGTCGTCACCATACTTTCTTTGAAATGCTGGGGAACTTCTCCATCGGGGATTATTTCAAAAAGGAAGTTATTCCATGGGCATGGGAGTTCCTAACAGATCCGCAATGGATCGGTTTTGATCCGAATCGGATCTCGGTTACGGTTCATGAAGATGACGAGGAAGCTTTCGACATTTGGAACAAGCAAATTGGCATTCCAGAGGAACGTATCTACAAGCTGAAAGAAGATAACTTCTGGGATATTGGGGAAGGTCCGTGTGGTCCTTGTACGGAAATTTTCTACGATCGCGGTGATAAATACGGTGATTTGTCTGATCCAGAATGCTGGCCAGGCGGCGAGAATGAGCGATTCCTTGAGGTGTGGAACTTGGTGTTCACGCAGTTCAACCATAATTCAGATGGCAGCTACACACCGCTTCCGAATAAGAATATTGATACAGGTGCAGGTTTAGAGCGTTTTGCTTCCATTCTACAAGATGTGGATTCTAACTTCGACACTGACTTGTTCTTGCCGATTATTGAGAAAACATGTGAGTTAACAGGTGTTGCTTACCATGTCAATGAAGAGCATGATGTTGCGCTAAAAGTCATTGCTGACCACATTCGTACGGTTGCATTTTCAGTAGGTGATGGTGTACTTCCTTCCAATGAAGGTCGCGGTTATATCATTCGCCGTTTGCTTCGTCGCGCAGTACGCTATGGGAAAGTGCTTGGGTTGGATAAACCATTCTTGTTCAAGCTAGTACCAACGGTTGGGGACATCATGGGAGTCTATTATCCTGAGGTTGTCGATAAGCGCGAGTTCATTGAGAAGGTTATTCGTACCGAAGAAGAGCGTTTCCACGAGACGCTGAGCGATGGCTTGATCATTCTTGCCGAAATGGTACAGAAAACCCAGCAAGCTGGCACGAATCAAATCAGCGGACCGGACGCATTCAAGCTTTATGATACGTATGGCTTCCCATTTGATTTGACGGAGGATTTCGCGTCTGAGAAAGGGCTGACTGTGGATCGTGCTGGTTTTGATGCTTCCATGCAAGAGCAACGTGATCGCGCACGTGCAGCAAGCAATAAAGAAGGCGGTATGAAGGTTCAAGGCGGGCCGCTGTCGGAATTAACGATTAAAAGCGAATTTGTTGGATATAATGAATTGGTAGTTACTGCTAATATCGTAGCTATTGTGCATGAGAATGAGCTCGTGGAGCTTGTTGGTGTTGGTGAAACATGCCAAGTCGTTCTAGACCGTACGCCTTTCTATGCAGAGAGCGGTGGTCAAGTTAGCGACCATGGTACAATTCGCAACGATCAGGTAACTTTGCAGGTTGTTGATGTGATGAAAGCTCCTCATGGTCAGCATGTACACAAAGTCATCGTGGAGTCCGGTGTATTGCGTCAAGGTGAAGCTGTAGTCGCTACAGTTGCTTCTGCACCACGTACAGACATTATTAAGAATCATACGGCAACGCACTTGCTGCACAAAGCACTTAAGGAAGTGTTAGGGACGCATGTCAATCAGGCGGGTTCCCTTGTTGAGCCAGATCGCTTGCGTTTTGACTTCTCCCATTTCGGCTCCATCACGAGTGAAGAGCTGCAAGACGTGGAACACCGTGTGAATCAACAAATTTGGAATAGCACGAATGTCGATATTTCCCTCAAAGCGATCGCAGATGCGAAAGCAATGGGTGCAATGGCGCTGTTCGGTGAGAAATACGGCGATATCGTTCGCGTTGTACAAGTAGGAGACTATTCGTTAGAGCTTTGCGGTGGTTGCCACGTTCAAAATACAGGCCAAATCGGTTTGTTCAAAATTGTAAGTGAGTCGGGGATTGGCTCCGGCGTACGTCGGATTGAAGCTGTTTCTGGACGCAGCGCGTATGAGTATTTGGATGGTCAACTGCAATTGTTAAAAGAAGCAGCGGGCTTACTGAAATCGAACATCACGGATGTTCCCAAACGTGTAGATGCGACATTGCAACAGATGAAAGAACTGGCACGTGAGAATGAGTCACTTCGTGGTAAGCTTGGTCGTATTGAGGCTGGTTCATTGACGGATCAAGTGAAGCAAGTTGCTGGTGTTGCCGTTCTAGCTGCACAAGTCAATGCTGCGGATATGGATTCTCTTCGTAACATCGTTGATGAGATGAAAGGGAAGCTGGGGTCGGCAGTCATCATTCTTGGTGCTGCGACAGAAGATAAAGTGAATCTGGTAGCTGCGGTTACACCGGATCTCGTTTCTAAAGGCTTCCATGCGGGTAAAATTATTAAAGAGGTTGCACAGGCAGTCGGCGGAAGCGGTGGCGGTCGTCCGGATATGGCACAAGCTGGTGGTAAGGATGCATCGAAATTGCAGGCTGCTTTAGCTAGTGTTGAGGGGCTCCTTTCCCAATTTGTATAATTATTTTTCTAATGGACAGGAATTTTTAAAACCATAGAGAATATATCACATGTATAACGCAAGTTTTTTACCAAATATTTTACAAGGTCACAAGGAAGTGGGGTGCTCCTGATGAGTTCCATGGACAAAACAATGAAGTTCAATGTGAAGGCGGAAGAGATCGAAACTTCGCCGAAGGATGTGTTGCTGGCGGTGTATGATGCTCTTCAGGAAAAAGGGTATAATCCGATTAACCAGATTGTTGGTTACTTGCTTTCCGGGGATCCTGCCTACATTCCGCGTCATAATAATGCCAGAAGCCTCATTCGTAAACGGGAACGGGATGAACTGATTGAAGAATTAGTTCGTGCTTATCTGGGCCAACACAAATAGAAGAAAAGAGAACCAGCATGAGATGGATGGGTTTGGATTATGGGGATAAAACCATCGGTGTCGCATTAAGCGATGAGCTCGGGTGGACGGCTCAAGGACTTGAAGTCATTCGCCGTAATAAGCCGGGAGAAGACATTGAACGGCTTATACAGATTGTGAATGAATATGGCGTATCGCAGGTTGTTGTCGGGTTGCCGAAGAATATGAACAATACGATTGGGCCCCGCGGCGAGATTGCAATTGCTTTTTCAGAAGAATTAAAACAAAAGATTAGTGTACCTGTACACCTATGGGATGAGCGTTTAACTACGGTAGCCGCTACACGGACGCTTCTAGAAGCAGATGTAAGTCGGAAGAAACGGAAGTTAGTCATTGATAAAATGGCAGCACAGCTTATTCTACAAGGGTATATGGATGCCAATATGAAGAGGTGAATGAACATGTCCAAAGAAGAATTGCGTGAAGAAGAACCAGAAATCATTTACATCCCGGACGATGAAGGCAACGAAGAAGAGTTCGAGGTTATCATGAAATTCGAAGTGGACGGTTCAGATAAGAAATATATGATGGTTGTGCCTACGGATGGCGGAGATGAAGAATCCGATGAAGTGTATGCCTTCCGTTATGAAGAAGACGACGACGGCGAGGACTTGAAGCTTTTCACCATCGATGATGAAGAAGAGTGGAACATTGTTGAAGAAACGTTCAACACCTTAATGGCGGAGTTCGATGAGGAAGAAGAAGCATGAGTTTGACAACACCTTCTGATGTATTGCGCAAAACTTACGGGGATGATATTCTGTTGTCTGACGACCAAAGTGAGTCGACGGTGTATCATCTTCTAAAAGAATTCGTTTATGAGAACCAAACGTATGCCGTTATGCAGTCCGATGCACTGAAAAAGGATGAGGAAGTTGCTCTTTTTCGTGTTATCTCGAACGATGACGGAGAATACGAACTAGTGACCATTGACGATGACGATGAGTGGGAAACGGTTTCGGAGCTATACGACGAGATGGTTTTTCCTGAGCAAGACGACTTGTAAGAAGAAGATAACCGAGCGGAGATTATCCGCTCGGTTTTGTTGTGCATATGGTTAATACGAGTAAGGTAACCTACAGCCAAAGACTTAACGAGCGACATTCTTAGGAGGAATCAAAGCGTTGTGAATATGGATGATGAACGAGAAGAATCAGTCAAGCCTAAGCGCAGTAAACTAAAGTTGGTATTGCTTATCATCAGTATCGTTGTGCTGCTAGCTCTGGGCACGGCAGCGGGCGTAGGATTGTTTATCGCGAGTGCATTGCAGCCAGTTGAAGCATCCGACCAGGAAGTCCGGGTTTCGATCCCACAGGGCTCCAGCTCCATACAGATTGCCAATGAATTAGAAAGCAAAGGTCTCATTAAGAATTCTTCCATTTTCACGTACTATTTAAAGTACAAAAAGCAGGGATCCAAATTTCAGGCTGGTGAGTACGCGATGAAGCCTGGCATGACATTTGAAGATATGATTGATAAGCTCAACAAAGGTGAAGTTGTGAAGGAAGAAATGATTCGAATCACAATTCCAGAAGGGTATACCATCGACCAAATTGCGGCCAAAATGAGTGAGCAGAGTACTTGGAAGAAAGAGACGTTTCTGCAAGTCGTTGATGATCCATCCCAATTCAAAGTGGATACGACAGCGTCGATTCCCGACAGTAAGAATTTAAGACATCGGTTAGAAGGCTATATCTTCCCTGAAACCTATGAATTCAAGAAAGGCTCTACGGAAAAGGAATTCGTCGAGCGTTCTTTAGAACAATTAGACAAGATGCTTGCGACGCTTCCTTCTGATTGGAAGGACAAGCTAAAGGCTCGTAATCTGTCCATACATCAAATGCTGACGATTGCTTCCTTAATCGAACGCGAGGTTGTTGTCGATACGGAACGTGCACTAGTATCAGGTGTCATCGTGAACAGAATGAAAATGAACATGCCGCTTCAAATCGATGCGACAGTCCAATATTTATTCGATAAGTCGAAGGAACGTTTACTTGAAAAAGATTTGCAAATTCAAAGTCCATACAATACGTATTTGAATACAGGCTTGCCTCCTGGTCCCATTGCAAGTCCTAGTCTAGCCTCTATTAAAGCAGCGATTTATCCAGAAGAAACGAAATATGTTTTTTATGTAACGAAGAAGGATGGAACCATGGGGCATTTGTTTGCGGAAACCTATGAGGAGCACAAGAAGAATATTGCCAATAGTAAGAAGACTGCAAATTAAGCAAGACGTGCGAATTAAGTTGACAGAAGGTAGGTGAGCATGACGTGAAAAGACCAGAATTAGTCATCAGCTGCGGTTCAATTGCTGAGTTGAAACAAATGATCCTTGCAGGTGCAGATGCTGTTATTATAGGAGAAGACCGCTACGGGCTTCGGTTGCCTGGCGAAGTGAAGCTGAACGAAATTGGAGAAGCCGTTGCTTACGCACACGAACGGAATGCGAAAGTCTATGTGGCGGTTAACAATATTTTAGATAATCAAACGCTTGAAGGATTACAAGATTACTTAACTGCCCTTCAGTCACATGGCGTAGACGCCATCATTTTCGGCGACCCAGCGGTAGTCATGACGGTACGTCAGCTGGCTGCACCATTGCCTCTGCACTGGAATGCCGAGATGACCTCTACGAATTATGCCACTGCGAATTATTGGGGGAAACAAGGCGCAGTACGCGTCGTATTAGCAAGAGAGCTGAATATGGAGCAAGTACTAGCTTTTAAAGAGAAGGCTGAGATTGCTGTTGAAGTACAAGTTCATGGGATTACGAATATTTATCATTCCAAGCGTGAACTTGTCAAAAATTATATGGCCCATCAGGGGAAACAAGCCGAAGAAAATCGCTCGAAGGAGCGGGGGCTATTCCTTATTGAGCATGAACGCCGCGACCAACGTTATCCCGTCTATGAGGATCGCAATGGTACACACATTATGAGCTCGGAAGATTATTGTATGTTAGAAAATTTGCCTGAGTTCATCGATGGGAATATTGATAGCTTGAAAATTGAAGGATTGCTCAAATCCTCCCAATACAATGAAACGGTCGTGAGAAGCTATCGCGCCGCGATTGATGCGTATCTTGCGAATCCTGAAGGCTACGAATTTCAGCAAGAATGGCTGGATGCGATTGTAGCGCTGCAGGATCCAGAGCGTGAGTTGAGTTTCGGATTTTTCTATAAAGAACAGGTATATTGATTGAAAAAGAAAGAAGGTGCTCTCCCAGATGACGACAGCCGTAGAAGCACGAGCCAGGGGTAAGCGTGTAAGACTTGATAAGCCGGAGCTGTTAGCTCCAGCAGGTAATTTAGAGAAACTGAAATTTGCGATCCATTATGGCGCAGATGCGGTATATATTGGTGGACAGAAATATGGTTTACGCTCCAATGCGGATAATTTCTCCAAAGAGGAAATGCGCGAAGGCGTCGAATTTGCTAAGCAATATGGGGCTAAGGTATTCGTGGCAACGAACATCTACGCACATAATGAAGATATTGAAGGATTAGATGAGTACTTGCGTGGACTGCAGGAAGTGGGGATCTCGGCGATTATTGCCGCAGACCCTATCATCATGGAAACGTGCCGACGTGTTGCTCCTGAGTTAGAAGTCCATGTGAGTACACAGCAGTCTGTCATGAACTGGCAAACGGTGCAGTTCTGGAAAGATCAAGGGATCGAACGGGTCGTACTGGCGCGTGAGGTTAGCATGCAAGAGATCGATGAAATTAAGGCGCATGTCGAAGTCGAAATTGAAGCCTTTATTCATGGGGCTATGTGCAGTTCTTACTCGGGGCGTTGTGTTTTGTCCAATCACTTTACAGATCGTGATTCGAACCGCGGCGGTTGCTCACAATCGTGCCGTTGGAAATATGATTTATTCACTAAAGATCAGCCGCTGGATGCGCCACTCGCGACGGATTTCCCAATGTTTGCAGAAGATGACGATGCATTTACGATGGGCTCCAAGGATTTGAGTATGATTGACCACATTGCGGATATGATCGAATCGGGCGTAGACAGTTTCAAAATCGAAGGTAGAATGAAGAGTATTCATTATGTGGCTACAGTCGTGAACGCCTATCGCCAAGCGATTGATGCCTATTTCGAGGATCCAACGCATTTCGAGCCCAATCCACTCTGGCAGGATGAAATCCATAAAGCAGCGAATCGCCCTTTAAATGATGGATTCTTTTATGAAGCCCCAGGTCATGAGGATCATATTTTTGAACCGGAAGATAAGGTTATCGGCTTCGATTTCGTAGGTTTGGTTATGGACTATAACGCAGAAACCGGAATTGCTCTTATACAGCAACGAAATCATTTCAAACCCGGTCAAGAGATTGAGTTCTTTGGCCCAGATGGCACGCATTTCAAGCAATCCGTTGGCGTTATTCAAGATGAAACAGGCCAAGAATTAACAGCTGCAAGACACCCTTTGCAATTGATTCAACTAAAAACCGAGAATCCTGTAAAAAAATGGGATATGATGCGGAAGAAAACAGGCAAATAGTACCATGGAAGCTTTCTCCAGTGTAGGTTATATTGGAGAAAGCTTCCTTTTTTATGCCTAACATGACGAGATTCTTGTTGTTTTTTGTCGATAATTGTCATATTGGTGGTAAAATTGCCTCAATATGCGATCACTCACCCCTGAGTAGACGCGATGCAAGTTTTCTCGTGCTTCTAGATCGTTTTATAGAGGATATTGGAAATACATGTCGAAATCAGTTTATGACGAAAGCATGTAAACCTTTTCATGAAGAGCGCAATTATAAAAGGTTAATTAGAAACTAATGGTGGTGAACGAAATGACAAAAAAACTTCAAGGTATCCGCGCTATTGTAAACAAAGTAGTTCAAGCAACTGGACAAGTTCGAAGGGGTCGAACTGTTGAGACTACGAATGGTGGCTCAGCATCACCGAATGGTACATATGCATTCAAAGGTCCGAGCAACATTAAGCTCGAAAATCCAGTGAAATCAGTTGGGATGAAGTTATTTCTGATGTTTTTCGTAAGTATCCTGTTTTTCGTACTTACAGTAGGGATGATTTCCTATTCAGTCTCCAAAAGTGTCATTAAGAACAAGGTAGCAGAGTCCAGTTTACAAACGGTAACACAAGCAGGTCAGAAGTTAGATTTCCTGTATCAAACTTTTGATGATGTCTCACTGCAAATTATGCTTAACAAAGAGCTGCAAGAACTGTTGGATAAGGTTCCAAAATTAGAAGCATCCTCTTATGAGGCACTGGATGTTACGCGTCAACTAACGGAAAAATTAAACGTCGTTACGTTCTCTAACAAATCGATTAAAACACTTCATTTGTACCGTCCAGATGGTAAATTGATCGTCATTACAGGCGCTGGAGGCGCTCCTGCGATTGACAATTCAGCATCAACGGATTGGTTTAAACAAACGGTTGAGAACGCAGGTAAAGTGACATGGCTGGATAGCCAAACCAAAGGTTACTCCAGCAGCTCTACGAATACATTTGCGATCAGCCGTCTGATGCGCAACACGTTAACGAACTCGTCAACTGCTGTACTGGTCATTGAGCTTAGTACGGATATTTTGACGAAAGAGTTAAGTGGCATGTCGTTAGGCGATGACAGTAATGTCATCATTACGAATGCGGCGAATAAGAATATTGCTGTTAAAGATTTGGCTGAAATTGCGAAAGACTCACCCGTACAACTCACGAAAGAGCAACTTGAAGAAGAGCATGGATCCTTTATTACGAAGGATGATCACTTAGTAGCTTTCTACAAATCAGCAATTTCGGGATGGAACTTGGTTGGAGATATTCCAGTTAGCGCACTTGTGAAAGATGCGAAGAAAATCTATAACTACACGCTCCTAATCGCCTTGTTGGCGGCTATTGCTGCGGTTATTATCGGTATTATCGTTGCTAGAATGATTGGAACTCCACTCATTAATCTGCGCAATCTGATGCAGCAAGGTGCCAAAGGGAAGTTAACCGTTCGCGCCAATTATAAGACGCAAGATGAGATTGGGCAGCTGGGTGCAAGCTTCGATGTGATGATGCAGCAGATTACGTCACTTGTACAACAAACAAGTACATCTGCTCAAGCGGTATTTGAGACAGCGCAAGAGTTAACGAATTCCTCAAAGGTTACTGCTACAGCAGCTAGAGAAATTGCGGTAGCAACAGATGAGATTTCCAATGGCGCAGGCGGCTTGGCAACAGAGTCAGAGAAAGGCAATGAGCTGACTCACCATATCGGCATTCAAATGAAGCAAGTTATTGAAGCCAACCTTGAGATGGGAACTGCGGCAGCTGATGTACAAACGTCCAGTGAGCTTGGAACGAAGTATATGTCGGAGCTCATTGCCAAGACGAATCTGACGGAAGAAATGATTCGTTCTATGGTGGATAAAGTCGATCGTTTAAAAGAAAGTACACGTTCGATCCGTAAAATTTTGGATCTTTTGAATAACATTTCGAAACAAACGAATATCTTGTCTTTGAATGCTACGATTGAAGCCGCACGTGCGGGTTCAGCGGGTAAAGGCTTCATGGTCGTCGCGGATGAAATTCGTAAGCTTGCGGATCAGTCTAAACAATCCATCGATGTTGTTGGACAAATTACGGAAACGATTCAAGGCGAGATCGATGAAACGGTTAAGGTTCTTTCGACAGCAACCCCAATCTTCCAAGAGCAAATTATGGCTGTTAAAGAAGCAGATACGATTTTCAAACAAGTAACGAATCATATGGGCGGCTTTATTGTTCAGTTGAGCACAGTGAGTGATTCTATTTCTACGTTAGAACAATCACAAGTGGTTCTGTCAGATGCCATGACAAACGTCAGTGCAGTTGCCGAGGAATCACTGGCTACTTCCGAGGAAGTTGCTTCCCTGAGCTCCGAACAGCTGAGCATTAGTGATGGCTTGGTGAAATTGTCGGACAAGCTAGACCAACTGTCGCAATCATTGACTGATACATTATCCAAATTCGAAGTGTAATAACGAATGCATCCACTCTCCGTTAGGAGGGTGGATTTTTTTGTCTTTTCATAGCGTAGAAGCAGTTTGTTGTGATGCCAGAATGCCGATACTGGAAGGAGTGACGGCTATTTTGGAAGTTAAAAGGGGTTCATGCTATGAAGGATAATCAATTATCTGCGATGGAAAAAAGGCGTATGTTTTTGATGCTCTTTTTGATTCTACTCTTATTTCTTGGTATTTTAGGAAAGTTATTTTGGATACAAATCGTCGCATCAGAAAGCTACTCATCTCGGGGAATCAATCTGGTGAAAAATTCGGTAATCCAGCGACAACGTGCCCTTGTTCTAGAAAGTGGGCGAGGTGAAATTCTGGACCGGAATCTTCAACCTTTGACTGGGAAAATTGTGAAAGCATTGGTCGCGTTTCCTATTAACAGCGACTATGCGATGAATGGGCAGGAGGTAAGTAAGCTAGCTCGTATTTTACAGACGAGTACAGATAGATGGGTTGCTTTTGCGCGTAATCTGAAAGAACCTCAAGTGTGGGGAACGCAAGATGGGGGAGAAGCACTCTCTCTCAGCGCACAACAAGTAACAGAGATCGATGGGTTGGGGTTAGCGAACGTAAAAGTTGTTGAAATGGAGAATCGCTATCCAGCTGAAATGACTGCGCGACAACTAGTAGGCTTTATTGGGCAAAATCCCGATCGTGTGATGCAAATCTACGGCGCGGACCTGAACAAAGGAAAGGTATCGCTGACAACGAAAATTGGAGGGTCTGGACTGGAGAAGTCATTCGACACTTGGCTTCGTGGTGTTGGTGAAACCTCCATCTCCTACTTCACAGATGCGGGCAAGAGGCCTCTGGCGGGATTAGACGCACGGATGATAGCCCCGGACAACTCCTTTTACCCTGTGAAGTTAATTACCACGTTAGACAGCCGTGTACAGCTGCAAATAGAAGCACTGATGGATAAGCTAGGGATTCGCGAAGGTGCTGCGGTCGTTCAAGAAGCATCAGATGGCAATGTCATAGCGATGGCAAGCAGACCCAACTATAATCCCTTGCAAGTCGATCTTGCTAGTAAGAATTGGAGTAATTATACGCTCAAAGCGACGGCGCCTGGTTCTATTTTCAAGACCATTGTGGCAGCGGCAGCACTGGATGAGAAAGTGGTTACGCCAACAGAAACATTTGATTGTGAAGGGGCGCTTGGGAAGTATGGGTTCACTTGCTGGCGAAAAGAGGGGCATGGGCCTTTAACCTTAGAAGAGGGCTTTGCACAATCTTGTAATATTGTATTTGCGAACGTTATGCAGCGACTTACGGCTTCACAATTAGAGGCGTATGCGAATAAACTTGGTGTTTTGAATGAAGTAGGTTGGACAGGGAAAACCGATACAAGAGCCGTGTTGGAACAATTCGATGCCGAGGAGGCAGGACAATTATTTGCTGCTCACACCCCTGAGAATGATGAAGGTGTTCTGATGCAAACCGCTATTGGACAACGGGATGTCCGAATGACACCGCTGCAAGCGTCGAATATGGTCGTGACATTATTGAATGACGGGAAGGGCTTTATGCCTCGTATTGTGCAAGAAATTCGCTATCAAACGGGGCGTGAGATGGAATCATTTCCTGTGAAGTCATTAGTTGCAAAAGAAGGTAAAATATCTGCCGCAACGAGTCGTACACTTCTCAATTGGATGCGGGAGGTCGTTACGGAAGGAACGGGGCAAGGATTGCAAAATGCCAAGTGGAAGCTGGCAGGCAAGTCAGGGACTGCCCAAATTCAAAATGGGACTCAAGAGAAGGTGAACCAATGGTTTATCGGCTATGGCCCCGTGGAAAACCCTAAGTATGCCGTTTCGGTTGTTATCAAAAATACAGACCCCGCGGAAAGTAATAAGGCGATTCCGTTATTCAAAGGGATCATGGACATTTTGGCAAGCCAAGGGTTGTCAAACAGCAAATAACAGGTATGATGAAGGATAAGCCTATTTGGCTGCCGACGCTGGTGACACATATACTAAAACTCAGGAGACTTAAACCTTATGGCGATCCAACTGCCTTCATCCTTACGAATTCTTGATCGTTCCAATGACCAAGAACCTAAACCTATCTTATATGCTTTTGCTTTAGAAGAACTCTTGTGCCGTGCAATTGGGCAAGGAGCACCTCCCATCTTACATATATGGCGGCACCCACGCGCCTTCGTTATGGGGCTAAGAGACAGCAGATTGCCCCATGCAGCACTAGCGGACGAGTGGCTGCGAAGCCAAGGTTTTGATACAGCTGTACGCAACTCTGGTGGAGCTGCGGTGCCCCTAGATGCGGGAGTCGTAAATATTTCGTTACTGCTTCCGAAAGAAGCTGGAGGGATGGAACATCGCAAAGATTTTGATCTTATGGTCGAGTTGATTCGAGAGATCATGGCATCTGTTACGGATCGTATTGACCAAGGGGAGATTATCGGTTCTTTCTGTCCAGGAGAATTTGATTTGAGCATTGGAGGGCGGAAATTCTGTGGAATCGCTCAGCGCAGACAGCAGCTCGCTATTTCTGTACAAGCTTTCATAATCGTAGAGGGCCGCGGCGAGCAGAAGGCTGCCTTAGCTCGAGGGTTTTATGAGAGGGCTGCAGAAGCAGCTGGCAAACAAGATTATCCGATTGTCGTTCAGGAGAGCATGTCGAGCCTTACAGAGTGTTTAGACCTGCCATTAACAGCAGAGCAGTTTGTCGAGCAGTTACGTCAAGTAATGACTAGTCGCGGTATACAGCTCAGTCAAGCTGAGGATATCGCCGGTTATCCCGACGAATCCCAGATTGAAGCGATGATTGGGCTGATGAAGGATCGTTATGCTATCTCATCCTAAGAAATAATGCAGTGTTTCTGGCAATTCAACTTGCCAAAACCCCCATATATGCTTGCCGGGCTTCTCTATATAGTGAAGCGTGGCTTTTTTGTCTTGAAGAAAAGTGTGTGTCAGTCTGTTTTCTCGAACAAAATCGAAAGTACCTCGTTCCGTCGTCACATCTGTTTCATCAGTTCCAATGAGCATATATATCTCAAGCCAAGATAAGTCGTCCTCTTGCTTGATGCGTTCACGCGTAATGTCGAAAAATGCGCCCGACAAGGATATAACTCGGCAAAAAAGGCTAGGATAATCTAAGGCGAGATGCAAGGAAACTGTTCCTCCAAGTGAATCCCCTGCAAGGATGCGTTCGGATCGCTCGGTTCGGACGGGATAACGACTTTCTACATAAGGGAGGAGCTCTTCTGCGAAGAATTGACAATAAGCATCGTGACGTTCGCCTTCAGGCGCATATTCGGATGTTCGATTCGCATTATTCACATCGACACCTACGACAATGGCAGGTTCCAAATCCTCATCAAGGATCAAACGGGTCATCGTGGTAGCAATCCGACCGAAATTAAAGAACTGTTCACCATCTTGACAGTAAATGACGGGATAGGAGAGCAGCTCGTTATAGCCAGGAGGAAGATAGATCCGCAGGGGACGATTTTCTCCGAGCAAGCTCGAGGTTACTTCATCTTTTACAATAGTACGCTTATACAAACGGGAGTCATCTGACATTGTGGATCTCCTTATCTTAGGGAAAGTGTATTATAGCAGTTGTTAATTCTTTGTAAACTGTATTATATATTTTCGCGAACTGTACTATTCATGATCGTGAAAAAAGGTGAGATACCCCGCCGTTGCTGGTGTACAATTCACCAAAACAGGATTATAATAATACTATAACAGAAGTCCAGATAGTAGGCACCAAAATCATATAAGAGGTGAAATGGTATGAGTAAGCCACTTGTCAGCCAAGCAAATTATGAAGTGACCACAGAAAAGGTTGAGCCATTGCAGGTTCTTGCTCCAGACGGCACAATCGTAAATCCCGATAAAATGCCTAAACTTAGCGATGAACAACTAAAAGAACTAATGAGAAGAATGGTATTCACACGCGTATGGGATGAAAGAGCCGTAAATCTAGGTCGTCAAGGACGCCTTGGTTTCTACGCTCCTGTTTCCGGTCAAGAAGCATCCATGATTGGCAGCGAATTTGCATTGAATAAAGATGATTTCATCTGCCCAGGGTACCGCGATATGCCGCAACTTGTATGGCACGGTCTTCCGCTATATCAAGCATTCTTGTATTCCCGCGGTCATCAACATGGCGGACAAATTCCGGAAGATGTTCATGTACTTATGCCGCAAATTATTATCGGCGCACAAATTCTTCACGCAACTGGTGTTGCTATGGCGTTCAAGAAACGCAATCAACCGCGTGTAGCGATTACTTACACAGGTGACGGTGGAAGTTCAGAAGGTGACTTCTACGAAGGCATGAACTTTGCTGGAGCATTCAAGCTGCCTGTCATTTATTTTGTACAAAACAATGGTTACGCGATTACAACACCTTACTCGAAACAAACAGGAGCGCTTTCTGTTGCACATAAATCCGTTGCTGCGGGTATCAAAGGCGTTCAAGTAGACGGTATGGACGTTCTAGCTGTTGTTCAAGCTGTTACAGAAGCTGCTGAAAGAGGACGCAGAGGCGAAGGCGCTACGTTGATCGAAGCGTTGACATATCGTTTCCGTCCACATTCCTTGGCCGATGATACAACGAAGTACCGTACCAAAGACGAAGAGTCCGATTGGGAGCCAAGAGATCCGCTTACACGTATGCGTTTGTTCTTGACGAAAAAAGGCCTTTGGAGTGAAGAAGAAGAAGCTCAAGTGAAAGAAGAAGCGAAAGCTACTGTTGCTGAGCACATCAAAAAAGCAGAAGAGACAGAGAAAATGACAGTCGCTGGTTTGATCGACTCCATGTTCGAAGTAACGCCTTCTCATTTGGAAGAACAAAAAGAATTATACAAATAGAGTGAACGTTCGAAACAAGTTTTCTTACGAAAACATTTAGGAGGCACAGAGTAGTCATGGCACAAATGACAATGATTCAAGCGATAAAAGACGCGATGCGCGTAGAATTAGAAAGAGATCCTAATGTTATTTTGTTCGGTGAAGACGTTGGTAACGTTGGTGGCGTGTTCCGTGCAACAGAAGGCTTACAAAAAGAATTCGGCGAAGAGCGCGTATTCGATACGCCTCTTGCTGAGTCCGCAATCGGCGGACTTGCGGTTGGTTTAGGCGTTCAAGGTTTCCGCCCTATCGCTGAGATCCAATTCGTAGGTTTCATTTACGAAGCACTTGACCAAATCTGCGTACAAGCGGCTCGTATGCGTTACCGTTCCGGTGGTCGTTACAACTCACCAATCGTATTCCGTACGCCTTTTGGCGGCGGTGTAAAAGCAGCTGAGCTTCATACGGATGCACTTGAAGGTCTTTTGGTTCAAACGCCAGGAATTAAAGTCGTTGTTCCTTCCAACCCTTACGATGCAAAAGGACTTCTAATCGCAGCAATTCGTGATAATGACCCTGTCTTCTTCATGGAGCATTTGAACTTATACCGTGCTTTCCGCGGCGAAGTACCAGAAGGCGAATACACAGTCGAGCTAGGCAAAGCGAATGTGGTTAAAGAAGGTTCAGACGTTACCATTATTACTTACGGTGCTATGGTTCACACGTCCATGAAAGCCGCTGAAGAAATCGAAAAAACAGAAGGTGTGAAAGTCGAAGTTATCGATCTTCGTACACTTCTTCCATTGGATATTGATACGATTGTAGCATCCATTAAGAAAACAAATCGTGCCATCATCGTTCAAGAAGCGCAAAAAACTTCTGGAGTAGCTGCAGAGGTAATTGCTCAAATTAATGAAAAAGCAATTCTTCATTTGGAAGCGCCAGTTCTGCGTGTTTCACCACCAGATACGGTATATCCTTTCGCACAAATCGAAGATGCTTGGTTGCCAAGTCCAGCTAGCGTAATTGCTGGAATTAAGAAAGTACTCGAATTTTAATTCACCCAGTCGAAGGTACAGGAGGTCGTACACGTGGCATTGTTTGAATACAAGTTCCCAGAGCTTGGTGAAGGCATACATGAAGGCGAGATCGTGAAAATGTTAGTTAAAGCGGGTGATACCGTAACTGACGAAACGATTCTTATGGAAGTACAAAATGATAAAGCAGTCGTTGAAGTTCCTTGTCCTGTTGAAGGTAAGGTTGTCAGCGTTGCTGTCAAAGATGGACAAGTCTGCACAATCGGCGAACTTGTGATGACGATTGAAGTAACTGGCGAGATGCCTGCAGCTTCGATGCATCAAGGCTCCAGCCACGCGGCTCCAGCCGTGGCAACAGCTCCACCTGCTGCTGCACCAGCTCCAGCAGCAGTAGCGGTAGCAGCAGCGCCTGCGGCAGCTGCTCCAGCAGCTCCAGCGCCGACATCAGTTGGCGCTGGCCGTGAAGTGCTTGCGACGCCTAGCGTCCGCAAGCTTGCAAGAGAAAAAGGCATCACACTCGCAGAGGTGACGCCTACAGGTAAGCACGGCCGCGTGACACGCGAGGACGTGGAAGGCTTTGGAGGAGCTGGCGCAGCCGCAGCTCCAGCAGCAAGTGAAGCAGCTTCAGCTCCAGCTGCAGCTGGTGAAACAGCACCTGCTGCCGCACCGCAGCAGGTAGTCGTAGGCGATCGCGTCGAAGAACGGACTCCGTTCAAAGGCATCCGTAAGATCATCGCGAACGCGATGGTTAAATCCGTGTACACGGCTCCGCACGTGACATTGATGGATGAGATCGACGTATCGGCACTAGTCGCTCTTCGTACGCGTACGAAGCCACTGGCAGAGAAAAAAGGCGTGAAACTGACTTACCTTCCTTTCATCGTGAAAGCATTGGTAGCAGCTTGCCGTCAATTCCCGGTTATGAACGCCATGATCGACGAAGAGAAGCAAGAAATCGTCTACAAAAAGTACTACAACATCGGAATCGCTACAGATACAGACAACGGATTGCTCGTTCCTGTTATCCATGATGCTGACCGTAAAAACGTTTGGTCCGTCGCAGCAGCGATTAAAGATTTGGCTGTTCGCGGTCGCGAAGGCAAATTGTCTCCGAACGAAATGAAAGGCGGCACGATTTCCATCACGAACATTGGTTCTGTTGGCGGTATGTTCTTCACACCAGTTATCAACTTCCCAGAAGTTGCGATCTTGGGTGCAGGCCGTATCACAGAGAAACCAGTTGTGAAAAACGGAGAAATCGCTGTTGGACACGTTATGGCGCTTTCCTTGAGTTTCGATCACCGTATCGTAGACGGAGCGACAGCACAAAGCTTCTTGAACTACATCAAACAGCTTCTGGCTGATCCAGAGCTTCTCGTCTTGGAGGTGTAACAACATGGTAGTGGGAGATGCTTCTCTAGATATAGATTTGTTAGTCATCGGTGCAGGCCCTGGCGGTTACGTAGCTGCCATCCGTGCTGCACAACTTGGGCAAAGCGTTCTAATTGTTGATAAAGACGCTTGGGGCGGCGTGTGTTTGAACCGCGGCTGTATCCCATCCAAAGCTTTGATCTCAGCAGCGCATACGTATGAGCACGCTCAGCATGCGGACAGCATCGGGATCTCCGTAGAGAACGTGAAAGTGGACTTTGCGAAGGTACAAGCTTGGAAAAACAGCATCGTTGCCAAACAAACTGGCGGCGTTAGTGCATTGCTGAAAGGCAACAAGATCCAAACGTTCCAAGGTGAAGCGATGTTTATCAATGAGCACGAAGCACGTGTGTTCAATGATGCAGAAGCACCGCGTTACCGCTTCAAAAACTGTATTATCGCAACAGGCTCCCGTCCGATTGAGTTGAAAGCTTTCCCTTACGGCGGAAGAATCATCTCCTCGACAGAAGCTTTGAACTTGCCAGAAATTCCGAAAAGCATGGTCGTTATCGGCGGTGGCTATATCGGAATCGAGCTTGGTCAAACGTACGCGAAATTCGGTACGAAAGTAACGGTGTTGGAAGGTTCTGATCACGTGCTTCCAGGTTTCGAGAAAGAATTGACGAAGCTGGTTGCTAAGAACTTGGAGAAAGTTGGCGTAGAGGTTCATACCGAAGCGTTAGCGCAATCCTGCACGAAAACTGACAACGATGTTACAGTTACTTTCACTGTAAAAGGAGAAGAAAAACAAGTGACTGCAGATTACGTTCTTGTAACTGTAGGTCGTCGTCCGAACACTGACGGCGAGCTTGGTTTGGACCTCATTGGTTTGAAAATGACAGATCGCGGTTTGATCGAAGTCGACAACCAAGGTCGCACAAGCATTCCTCACATTTTTGCAATCGGTGATGTAGTCCCTGGTATGTCTTTGGCGCATAAAGCTTCGTATGAGGCAAAAGTGGCGGCTGAAGCGATCGCGGGTCAGACAAGTATCGTTGATTACAAAGCAATGCCTGCTGTTGTATTCTCCGATCCGGAGATTGCTGGCGTAGGTCTAAGCGAAACCGAAGCGAAAGCACAAGGTATCAATGTTACCATTGGTAAATTCCCTTACGCAGCTAACGGACGTGCGAACTCTTTGAACGCGGCTCAAGGCTTCGTGAAGCTTGTTGGCGACAAAGAAACAGGTCAGTTGCTTGGTGGTCAAATCGTTGGTCCAGAAGCGTCAAACTTGATTGGAGAGCTTGCTCTTGCAGTTGAGATGGGGGCTAATCTGGAGGACATCGCGCTTACCATTCATGCACATCCAACATTGACTGAAATGATCATGGATGCTGCTGAAGGCGCACTTGGACATCCCATTCACCAACTTGGCAAATAAGATTTAGTTTCTTACGGTATTTATGCCTTTAGATAAAAGTCCCGAGAGTATGGCTGCAAAGCCACTCTACGGGACTATTTTTATGAATAGAGATACGTGGATTGACGCCCCGAATCGACTGCTTATATAATTTGTAGAGCAAGTCATGGAAGTTAAAACGTTGGGAGCGTTGAACATGCCTACATCGAAACCAATTATCATTGGTCACCGCGGCGCGGCGGGGGAAGCCCCAGAGAATACATTAGCTTCTTTTGCATTAGCCTTGGAGCAAGGGGCTCAGGCAATTGAACTGGATGTTCATCTCACGAGAGATGGGAAGATCGTCGTATGTCATGATGGGACGTTGAATCGAACTACGAATGGTTCAGGGCTTATTGCTCATCAATCGTGGGAAGACATTCGGAAACTAGACGCGGGAGCTTGGTTTTCGGAGAAGTTCTTAGGGGAACGCATACCGTTGCTAAGCGAAGTATTTGATTTAGTGCCGCGGGGGACGCTCATCAATGTGGAAGTAAAGGATGCTTATGAAGGACGCATGGAGAGTGCTCTTCTGGCGTTCTTGCGAGAGAGGGATGATCGGTACGAAGATGTCGTCGTTTCTTCTTTTGACCATAAAGTGATTCAGCGCTTAAAGCGGGCAGAACCAGCGTTGAAGGTGGGCTTGCTGTATGCAGCGAATCTCATTGACCATGCGGGCTATGCCAAATTGCTTGACGTCGATGTCTACTCCCTGCATCCCCATTATCATTCGTTCGCTGAAGCGGATATTGCCATGGCAACGACAGCGGGGTTGGCGGTCTATCCCTATACGGTGAATGAACTTTCTGACTATCAAATGATGATTACTGCCGGCGTCACGGGCATTATTACCGATTTTCCTGGCCGATTGAAAGCATACTTGAATACATAAAAAGTTATTTTTACGACATAGCAAGAATAATTGGGACCGAAGCATACACATGCCGAGGTCTTATTTCTTTTTCCCGCATACAATGAACTATTGACAGACTCGCGAGAGATACCAATAGGGGGAATTCCCATGATCAAATGGATGTTCGTTGCGTTAGTAAGGCTTTTACTTCCGTGCTTGCGTCTGTTTGTGCTGTTTGCCTTTAAGGTGAAAGTAACAGGGATGGAAAGTCTCGTGCTGACGGGAAAAACGGTGCTTATTCCGAATCATGTGTCGTTGTTGGATGCGGTACTGCTCGCTCTAATTCTGCCTAAAGATGTGGCATTTGTTGTGAATACGAATATTGCGAAGCGATTTGCATGGGTGCTTCATTTCAGGGCTCATATCACGGTGGATCCCTTGAATCCTTATTCCGTTCGTACAATGTTGAAAACCATACAAAGTGAAACGCCGCTTGTTATTTTTCCAGAGGGACGTATTTCTACTACAGGTGGCATGATGAAAATATATGGCGGTATCGGGTACCTAGCCCTCCGCTCCCAAGCGCGTATCGTGCCGATAGCAATCGAAGGTTTGGAATATTCGAAGTTCTCTTATCTGCGTGGAAAAATAAAACAACGCTGGTTCCCGCAGGTGAACATTACGTTTGGTGAAGCTTTTCGAGTTCCACTGGGGGATGACCGGTTCACACGTAAAGTTCAAAAGGAGCATGCGACGGAAGCGGTTCGAAACCAATTATTACGTCATTTACTAGAAAGCCGACTTCAACCAGAGGTTAACTTATTTAATGAACTGCTGTCGGCTGCACATAAAAATGGTCAATCCACCGTCATTTGTGTAGACGTCTTAAGTAATTCTGCTTTAACTTATCGGAAGCTGCAGTTGACTAGCTATACACTGGCTGTTCCGTTAGGAAAGCTATTGCAAGGACGGAAACGCGTAGCCTTACTGCTGCCGAATGCCGCGGGGCATGTGGTGACGTTATTTGCGCTATTTCGATTAGGCATTACCCCCGCGATATTGAATTACTCAGCCGGCAGGCAGGCGATGCTGGATGCTTGTGAAACGGCAGAAGTGAGCATCGTGCTGACATCGAAGGCTTTCATTGTGAAGGCGGGTCTTTCGGATTTTGTCCAGGCAGCAAGTAGTTGTTATCAACTTGTTTATCTTGAAGAAGTGAAGGAAGCGCTCACTTTAGTTGACAAGCTGCATGGTTTGTTCGACTTTTTGCAACGGAAAAAAGGGCCTGTAGGTGCTGGACAGAATGAAGTTGTTCTCTTCACTTCAGGTAGTGAAAGTAAACCGAAGGGTGTTGTGCTGACACATCGAAATATATGCGCGAATTTACAGCAGGCGAGGCTTGTTATCGCTTTTAATAGTTCCGATAGCGTGCTGGGCAGTATGCCGATGTTTCACTCATTTGGATTAACAGCGGGAACGATGCTCCCGATACTTTCGGGGGTTAAGCTGGTATTATACCCCAATCCTTTGCACTACAAAGTGATTCCAGAGCTCGTATATGATCGGAATATTACGATACTATTTGGTACGTCAACGTTTCTAGGAGCGTATGCGAGAACGGCCCATCCTTATGATTTTGCCCATTCGTTGCGTTATGTGGTAGCGGGTGCTGAGAGGTTGAAAGAGGAAGTACGTCAAATTTGGCAGGATAAATTCGGGATTCGCATATTGGAGGGCTATGGTACAACGGAGACTACCCCTGTTATCTCTTTGAACACACCGATGTACACAAAGAAAGGCTCCGTCGGTAAATTACTGCCGGGGATGGACGCTGTGGTGGAAGAAGTGGAAGGAATTGCGACAGGAGGCCATTTGCTCGTTCGAGGTCCGAATGTGATGAAGGGGTATTTGATTCATAGTAAAGGCTTCGTTCCTGCTTCTGAGTGGTATAGTACCGGGGATATTGTGACCTTGGATGATCAAGGGTACCTATTCATTCAAGCACGTTTGCAGTCTTTTGCTAAAATTGGTGGCGAAAAAGTCTCGCTTCTTATGGTGGAAGAGCTGGTGTCGAAGGTTTTGATGTCACCTGCGGTTTGTGCTGCGGTACATGTGCCTGATCGACGAAAAGGTGAGCGAATCATTGTGTTTCATACCAGTAAGGTGCGTCCACATGAAACGCTTCGTGAATCGATGAGAGGAGAGGGGCAACCCGCCATCTATATGCCTTCTGAGTTTCGTTATATCGAGAAGCTGCCATTATTGGGAAGTGGGAAGATTGACTATGTGACGTTAAAGCAATGGGCGCTGAAGAGCGGAGCCGCCAATATAGATGAGGATAAACCCACAGTTTAGGCTGTGGGTTTTGCACGGATGACGGTAATGGCTGCAGGAAGGAGTTCGATTTGAAGCGGTGTGGAGCCCGCGAATTCCCCGTCCGCCTGAACAAGCAGTGGCTTTTCTGTCTGAATGGAGATGGATTTTCCTTTATAAAAAGATACGGCTGGATGCTTGGTATGCTTTCCTTGATACACCGTGAAAAGAACAGGCAAGAGGCGGATGCGGCCTTTGCTTTGAATCACAACAACATCCGCCATACCGTCGGTTGGACTAGCTGTTGGACATATTTGAATCGCGCCTCCGTAAAAAGGAATATTCGCTACCGCTGCCAGCCACATGTCAGGTAGTTCGGTTACGTTGCCGTCGACTTTTAGCCATGCTGTGGAAGGTTGATAGGTTGCGAACACTCGCAAAATAGAAATGAAATAAGACAGCTTGCCTAGTCCTAAGCGGTTAAGGAATTTTTTGTAGCTAGCTTCGTTCGTAATTTTGGCAACCATGCCGTCAAAGCCGGCGCCAATACTATTGACCGCCACTTGAGTAGGAAGGGCATGCAGAAGATCAATTTGCACCGTTGATGGTGTGGTTAATGCAATCTCGAGAGCTTCAAGCGAATGCTTGGGTATGCCATAGGCCTTCGCGAAATCATTCCCTGTCCCTGCTGGAATCACGGCGATAGAGCAGATTGGGTGGGGATTAAGGCTGTTTTGAAGCTGCCAAACACCGCCTGCTGTTTCATGAACGGTGCCATCTCCGCCGATGATGATAATTCGTTCCACATGATGTTCTTGGATCAAAGATATAGCATGCCGGGTCGCTTCGCCTGCTTTGGTCGTCAATTTTGCAACATAAGAGATTTGATGCGTCTGAAGGTAGGTTTGGACTTCTCCCCAGATGTGAGCTCCTCTGTCATTGCCTGAAAGTGGGTTCACAATGATTCCAATTGATGACATGTGGATTTTCCCCTTTTGTAATAGTTGAAGTGGTAAAATTTGGTAGATGAAATGGCTGTTCTAGTAAGGTTTATACGAATTTTTCTTTACATAAGAGAGACTGTTTTGTAAAATAAACCATAGGTAAATTAATTTACCCTATGTTAGGTTTAATGCCATGAAGAAGAAAGTTGTTGATTTACACTCGGGGGGAGAATGGGTAAACTTGAAATTCACATCAAAATTGAACGGCATGCAGAGCACAGGAAAGCTCAACGTCAACCTGTCCATCCTTCGTAATCTGAAACTACGTTTTAAATTGTTAGCCATGAACGCGATTGCAATCCTATTCTTATTAATTGTTGGGATTACTGGTTATCATTATATGGACAAGATGTCTAGTAATTCTACTAGAATGTACGAGGAAAGTCTGCTATCTGTCAAATGGATTAATCAATTAAAAACAAATTTCAATGAAACCGAGTCTAATTTGCTTGAAATGATGCTGTCAACGGATGTGAAATATAAAACGAAGCTGAAAGCAAAGCTTGATGAGAACTCCGGTACCAATAAAGATTTAGTTTCGAAAATCGCGGGGATCGCCCTGAATGCGGAAGAGGCTAAGGCTTTCAAAAGCTTCGAGGAGCTGAATCTGAAATACCGCGAAGTCGTTACAAAAACCATCGATCAGGCTACACTCAACAATCAAGTGGCGTATCAAGTTTACAACAATGAAGTATCTCCGCATGGGGACAAAACCGTAGAAGCGTTAGATAAGCTTGTCGGGCTTAAGGAATCTGCTGCGGAACAATTCCAGAAATCGAGCAGCTCGGATTCAGCGACTTCGCATTGGGTCATTATTTTAACGATTATCGTTGCGATTATTGTGATGACTTTGGGTGCGTTAACGTTGAATATGCTCATCTCGACACCCATTCGGAAGCTTCAAGAAAGTATGAAAAAGGCAGCCAGTGGTAATTTATCGGTTAACATGGACTACCCTTATGGGGATGAGGTTGGTAAATTAACGAATTCCTTTAATGTAATGGTAGGGAGCTTGCGAAGCTTAGTTATGCAAATTTCAGATAATGCGCTAACCTTGTCCGCGAGCTCAGAAGAACTTTTGGCAAGTTCGGAGCAAAGCTCATTGGCAGCGAGGCAGGTTGCAACGTCCAGTCAGCAGTTGTCGGAGGATTTTGATAAACAATTTGCTGGTGTGACGCAAGCGAATGAGGCTGTTGGTCTGATGGTAACGAGTACGAAGCAGATCGATGAGTCGGCGCAAGTGGTTGCCACGCTTGTCAATCAAGCGACGAAAGCTGCGAAGAACGGAAAGCAATCGGTCGTATCGATCGCGGGGCAGATGTCGGAGATTTCAGACGCGGTGCGTGACGTGAATGTGGTAATTGAAGCTTTGGGGAAAAACGCACACAAAATCGGTGAAATCGTCAATGTCATTAATGAGATTTCGACACAGACGAATCTGCTTTCCTTGAATGCAGCAATCGAAGCGGCACGCGCGGGAGAGGCAGGACGGGGCTTCGCAGTCGTTGCAGGGGAAGTTCGTAAGCTTGCCGAGCAGTCATCAACTTCGGCGCGTAATATTACGGAGCTAGTATCATCCATCCAACGGCAGATCAATCAAGCTGTAAGTTCCATGCACACAGGTGCTGGGAAAGTGCAAGAGGGGTTGACGATTTCGGAGGAAGCGCAAGAATCGTTTGTACATATCGAGACTTCGGTCGAGAAAGTAAATATGAAAGTGGAAGATGTGAATCGGAACATTCACCAGCTCGTGGATGCGAACCTGCGGATCGAGCAGGTGATGCGTATTGTGAGTTCCGTCTCGGAGACGGGAATCTCCGTCAGCCAGGAGACATCTGCTGCGAGTCAGCAGCAAATGTCGACCACGGAGGAGATTGAGAATTCCGCGAAGTCGCTGGCAGGACTGGCGGAAGAATTGCAAATTTCGCTTCAGAAATTTAAGGTGTAGTTGGGAACCCGCGGGCATTGTGCTTGCGGGTTTTTGGTTTGTTGTGCGGAGACGTCGAAATCCGACGTCTCGGAGGTGAACGTGCAGTGGAGTGAAGCTGAGCGGTTGATAATCGACGTCTCGGTGGCTGGAAGTGAGTTGGAGTAGCTAGTTGGTAGACTGAGACGTCGAAATACGACGTCTCGGAGGTGGAATGTGTGGTGGAGTGAAGCTGAGCGGTCGATAATCGTCGTCTCGGTGGCTGGAAGTAAGTTGGAGTAGCTAGTTGGTAGTCTGAGAAGTCGAAATACGACGTTTCGGAGGTGAATGAGCGGTGAAGTGACGCTGAGCATTCGACGGCTGAGTAGGCGGAAGTGAGTTGGAGTAGCTAGTTGGTAATCTGAGACGTCGAAATACGACGTCTCATAGGTGAATGAGCGGTGAAGTGACGCTGAGCGGTAGATAATCGTCGTCTCGGTGGCTGGAAGTGAGTTGGAGTAGCTAGTTGGTAGTATGAGACGTCGAAATACGACGTCTCAGGGGTGAATGAGCAGTGAAGTGACGCTGAGCGGTTGATAATCGTCGTCTGAGTAGGCGGAAGTGAGTTGGAGTAGCTAGTTGGTAGACCGAGACGTCGAAATCCGACGTCTCGGAGGTGAACGTGCAGTGGAGTGAAGCTGAGCGGTTGATAATCGACGTCTCGGTGGCTGGAAGTGAGTTGGAGTAGCTAGTTGGTAG
>NZ_JAVDSB010000028.1:0-49312 GCF_031455095.1 Paenibacillus qinlingensis | reverse complement strand
ACTCATTACGGAATATTTCATGAACCGCCGTATACCGAACGGTACGTACGGTGGTGTGAGAGGTCGGGGACTAGCCGTCCCCTCCTACTCGATTGCAGGCATGTTAACCCTGCAAAGAAATGTAGATTGCTGAGGGAGATCGAAGTCGGTAAGGTAAACCTATTAGATAAGAAGCATCATAGGAGGATAAGTATGCCAGCAACAATTGAGACCTATTCTGTACCGTCCATTTACTCGGAATCAACGTATTATTCAGTCAAAGCTGATCAAATCGGAGTACCGGTGATCTCCTTTCTGACGGATCGTGATTATGATTATGCTCATTTTTCTTTTTCCGGCGAGACGACCATAACCATTACGGTGTGCGAGCCGATCGATACGTATTCAATAAGTCCGTTAGCGTTTGAGATGCAAGGAACGGCAGAGGGGAATACACTAACCTTCAACATGGCAGAGTCACGTTATCTTATTGTGAAAATCAACAATTTGAAAGAGCTCGTCCTCATCGCTGATCCTTTAGAGGTGAACGTTCCGCCTGCATCTGGCAACGGTATTTATCATGTGGTCACGGATTATAATGCAGACTGCACAGGTAAGTCGTTGGCTACTCATGCGATTCAAGAAGCGATTAATTCCGCAAGTTCAGCTGGCGGTGGTATTGTTTATGTGCCCGAAGGTGTATACCTCATCGGTAATCTAACGTTGAAAAGCCACGTAACCCTGTATCTGCAAGGGGGAGCCGTCCTTCGAGCAACTGATCAGAAGGAGGATTACACCGTCGATTTTCATAAGGATTCCCTCAATTACGACGGGACTTGGCTTATTCAAACAGAGCCCAACTCCACTCATATTGCGATTACTGGCAGAGGGACGATAGATGGGAATGGCTCTTGGTTGAGAGCGAATCAAAACTTTGTTAGCAATTTAATCGTGCCCATCGCTACATCCAACTTTACGATTGACGGTATTATTGGCCGTGATGCAGGGCTTTGGGCGCTCATTCCGACTCGCTCCAATCATGTCAAAATTGCCAACTACAAGGGCTTCCAATCGCTGGTTGACTATGAGGATGACGCTATTGATATCGTAGAGTCCCAGCACGTGCGAGTTATACATACGATTGCGATTTCGGAGGACGACCCGTTCTCAACCAAAACATGGAATGAAGCGACAGATATTGCGAAAAATTGGCCTGGAACGCCTCAAGTACTTGAGGATGTGGTGTTCGATGATTGTGTAGCATGGACGTGCTGTGCGGCATTTAAGGTAGGGATGGGTGTCGAGCAAGCGCAGCGGCATGTTGTCTTTAAAAATGGATACGTCTACCAAGCTAGCCGTGCTATTGCGATTCATCATCGATTTGGTACGTTTCCTGCGGAGTATATCACCTTTGAGAATATCGATATCGAACAAGTGATTCACCACAGAAATGGACCCTTTTGGCTGCATCTGGAAATCGAAGATAGTGGAAGAGGAATAGGCCCAGTCAATCATGTTATTTTGAAAAATATAAACGTGCGCGATCAAGGTCGACTTCCCTCTATGCTGCGTGGAACAGACTCGTTCCTCATTGAAAATGTGACCTTCGAGCAGATTTATATGAATGGCAGTACGAAGCCGGCTGCCTCCTTAGAAGAGATGAATATTCGCAACCTAGCGCGATACAGTTTAAATGAAATTCGCTCCATGAATGAGGTGCTCTAATTGCGCGTGCTTCTTACGGACTTACCCTATAGCGAACAAATCGCACGAAATCAATCACAAAAACCCTGGGAGCAGGCGACAGGTTGGCCGAGTCGTTGGGTGACTTGCGCAGAGGCTGTTAAACCGCCACATGTCACTGTTTATCGTTGCAAGTTCACGCTTAGTGAAGCTCGTCGATTAAGGGTTCACGTATCTGGCGACGAAAGATATGAGCTGTATCTGAATCAAATAAGGATTGGCCGAGGCAGCGAACGTGGAGATCGCACCAATTGGTTTTATGAAACCTATGAGGTCGAGCTTCCGGCAGGAGAACATCAATGGATTGCCCGCTGTTGGGCGATTGGCAAGCATAAGCCATGGGCGCAGGTTAGCGTTCAGCCAGGCTTTCTGCTAAGCCCAGATGATGAAACGCTGGCCCCATTGATGGGGACCGGCGTTGCGCAGTGGGAAGCGAAGCCAATGCCCGGTTATCGGTTCATACCGACGCATTCAGGCATCGGTACCGGCGCTAAGCTGGTTATTGATGGCGCTGCTTTTGATTGGGATGCCCTTGCTGGGGGAGGCGACGGTTGGCATCCGGTACAAGTGACGGAGAAAGTCTACCACAGGACAGATAATTATCATTTTACATCGGTGCAGCGTCTGATGAGCCCTGCTACCTTGCCTGCGATGCAAGAGGTTCGGTTTACGCCGCAAGCTGTTCGCTTTGTGGAGCAGGCTGGCATCCTCGATTCAGAGAGTCAACCGATTGACGCAAGTCGCGATCTCCTAGATGAGCATGACAGTTGGCACGATCTAATTTCCGGAAAACCGATGTCCATTCCAGCTTTTACCCAAAGACGTGTCATTATCGATTTAGGTAATTACTATTGTTTCTATCCTGAGCTTGTTGTATCGGGCGGGAAAGGTTCCATCATTCGACTTCATTGGGAGGAATCCTTATATGACGAAGTGCAAGGTGGACGCAAGACGAATCGGAACGAGATTGAGGGCAAATGGTTCAAAGGTATCGGCGAAACGTTTCGTCCAGATGGCGGAGTTCACCGCAAGTTCGATACCCTCTGGTGGCATGCGGGACGATATGCTGAGCTGGTTGTGGAAACGGATAGCGAGCCACTAAACCTTGATGCGTTCAGACTGTTGGAAACGAGATATCCCTTGGAAATGGAAGGTTCGATTCATAGCAGTGATGAACGCGTCAATCAAATCGTAACCCCAGCCTTCAGAACGCTGCAAATGTGTGCGCACGAAACGTACATGGACTGCCCTTATTGGGAGCAGCTGATGTATGTGGGGGATACTCGCATCCAATCACTCGTTACTTACGTGAGCACGCTCGATGATCGATTACCGCGTAAAGCGCTGGATATGTTCCGAGCTTCGCGCAACAATCATCTTGGTCTTGTGAATTGTGCGTATCCAGACCAAGGCGGCAAACATATTTCCTCCTTCTCCTTGTGGTGGGTAGCGATGGTCTACGATTATGCCCTTTGGAGAGGAGACAAGGAGTGGGTTCGCGTCATGATGAGCAGTGTCCGTGACGAGTTGGATCGGCTATTGCTGCATCGTTCACCGAATGGGGCTATTAAGTTGCCAATCTCATGGAACTTCATGGATTGGCAGACCGCGCCTTCCGATGCATGGAGTCAGGGCGTGCCGCCGCATGCAGCGGACCGATTAAATGCAGCGTACAATCTGCAGATGATCCATACGTTGGAGCTAGTCGCGAAGTTGGAAGCTTACCTTGGCGAGGTCGAGATGGCATCGCGTGCACAACGGCTGGCTCAGGAGCTGGCGAGCGTGGTCGAGCAGCTGTTCTGGAATGAGGAGAGAGAGCTGTTTGCTGATGATACTGGTCATCAGTACTATTCGGAGCATCCTCAAGTGCTCTCCTTATTGTGCGAGTCGATTTCACCTCAGATCAGCCAGCGCGCAGTACCTGAAATGCTGAAAACGGATGTCGACTTGATGCGCACCAGCATCTATTTTGACCATTATACATTCGAAGCGTTAGCGTCTACCCATCAGATTGACGCGCTACTGGGTCGACTCGAGCCATGGTTTGGCATGGAGGCGAATGGGCTGAAGACGACGCCGGAAATATTCCTCGATACGACGCGTTCAGACTGTCATGCATGGGGCGCTCATCCGATCTACCATCTGTACACGAACTTGCTTGGCATTCGCCCGGCGTCGATGGAGTTCGCCTCCGTCGTTATTCGTCCGCAGCCAGGCTCGTTAACATCACTGTGTGGTGAAATCCCACACCAGAATGGCTTTATTGGAGCAAAAGTGGTGCGTAGTGACCATGATTGGCTTATTGAGGTTGCACTGCCGGATGGTTTACCAGGTACACTTGTTTGGAACAATGAAAGTTATCCCTTGAGTGAGGGGAAGAATGAATTTAATTTCAGGAGCGAGAATTAAACGAACGGGGTCAAAATAGATGAAACGGAGCCATTGCACCGAGGTGTAGTAGGTTCCGTTTTCTCATTTCGAAGTCGATTTCAGACGCTTTTTTTATGCTAGTCTTGTGTGTGAATTGCTATAAGAACGTTATTTCTGTACACTAGAAAAGGAGAGACAGTTCAAGTTTGTTCATTGGAATGGAGACATTTATCATCATGGCGTATATTAAGAATTTCTTTATGAATGGAACAGTACGGCGGTTTTCGATTCTCATTCTGATTGGCCTTATCTTATTCGTTATCAGAGACATGCTCAATCTAGTTCTCTTAACTTTTTTAATGGCTTTTCTGATGAACAGTATTCTAAATTTGGTAACCCTAAAGCTAAGCAGATACATCCCCATAAATAGTAAAGTCATTCTCATCTTCTTATATCTGGTCATGCTGACTGTCATTGTCGTATCCATCGTCAACTACATGCCTAAGGTGTTTGAACAAATCTTGCAATTAAAAGAAGTTTTAGTCAGAATGACGAATTCACCCGTACCTGATGATGAAGTCTCGCGCTTTATGTATAAAACGTTAAAAGATTTAAATTTGCAAAACTATATGAAACATGGCATTGAATATATCCTTCGCATCAGCAATTGGGGCACCACGTTTATTTTGGCAACGATTTTGAGCTTTTTCTTTAGTCTTGAAAAGAAGCGAATTGTTGCTTTTACTTCCCGGTTGAGTGAAAGTAAAATTGCTTGGTTCTATGTAGAATTGAAATATTTCGGTAATAAGTTCATCTTATCTTTTGGAAAAGTGATTGAGGCACAACTCCTTATTGCCCTGTTTAATACGATATTTACCGTGATTGGACTGTGGGTCCTTGGTTTTCCATATCTGTTTGCGCTAGCCATAATGATTATGCTATTAAGTTTAATTCCTGTTGCAGGCTTTCTTATTTCTTTGCTACCCTTAACTATCATAGGTTACAATATTGGCGGGTATTGGATGGTGATCTATGTGATCGCCATGATTATGGTGCTGCACTTCCTGGAAGGGTATTTCTTAAATCCCAAACTGATGTCATCCAAAATGAACCTTCCAATGTTCTACACATTCATTGTCCTCATTTTTTCCGAACATTATCTGGGGACGTGGGGCTTAATTGTGGGGATTCCAATCTTTATTTTCTTGCTCGATATTATTGATGTAGATACAGGGAAAGACGTGAGTCGATCGTAGATGAAGAACCAGCAAACCGTCAGTAGAGGGTTCGCTGGTTCTTTGCTTTTACTGGGGGATCATGTTGGCTATCCGTTGCAAGCGGGGAGGAATGCGTTTGAATTTCTCGTACTGCCGGGCTATGTTAACTCCGCGAAAGGTTGTATATTGCTCCTTCATCACATCAAGGATAGAATGGTAAGATAAACACCCTCTTATCATGAAGGAGAGAGCCCAACTTGAGAAGAAATTGGTTCCATCGCTTGCTACTTTCCTATGTGCCTGTGCTTATTCTTATCGTATGTTTATTCGTATTTATTGGGGTCGTTCAGCTTAACGATTTGTCTCGCAAAGAAGCGCTGAAATCTAGTGGCGTGTATGTGCAAAATATTCAGAGCAGCATCGATATGTCATTGAACTCGATTGAAACGATGATGCTGGAAACGATAACTCGCAATGTGAACATAACGACCTTCGCTGGCATGCAAAATGATACGATTTTTTTCATCGAGCTTTCCCGGTTGCTGCAGAGCCTAACCTCTACCAATCCGTGGATTGATTCTGTCTACTTGTATCGAGCTGGGGATAGCACGGTGATAAGTGATAAAACGAAGCTGAACGTTGAGCTATTTGGAGATAAATCATTTATAGAAAGTCACATAAATCATCCTGAATTGGATAGCTGGAGCTTGCCACGCGCTTACAGATTGACGAAAGACGGCAATATAGAAGGTACGGTCATCTCATTGGCCAAAAGCATTCCTTTGCAAAGTAAAGGGATCGCGATGATGGTCGTGAATGTGAAAGTTAACGGGATTCAAGAATTTTTGAGTAAATACGGTATTTCAGAAGTGAATCAGATTGCCCTCAGAGACAGTGAAGGTCAGAAGATTTTTCAGCAAGAAGGCAAAAATCCGAACGAAGACGACATTACTGTCGTATCCAACTACACTGGCTGGACGTATACAAGCTCTCTCAAAAAGCAGGAGCTGGGCAATATTTTCAACTATATGAAGAGTGGTTGGTTTATTGTCGGGTTCTTAGGTCTGCTGTTAGCCATCGGTTGGATTGTATATATTACGCGCAAAAACTATAAGCCAATCGAAACGATCATGTCTCGTATTGAGAAATACAATCAAGTGCACAAAGAGCGTCCGATTCAAGGACCTACGGTTGATGAGCTAAGTTATATTGATTACACGCTCAGCAGTATCATTGAGGTGAGTCAAGAGTATCAAAATCAAAGCCTCGTTAATCAAAAGTATCGACGTGTTCAGCTTTTTCATGAAATCGTGGATGGCAGCCGTCCGCTGGATCAGTCCGAATGGATCCATGAATTGTCAGAGCTCGGGATGAAAGAGTTGGGCAGCGCTGCCGTAAGTGTTGTTGAGATTGACAAATATATCGAGTTTCTAAGTCAACACTCGCGTGAAGATCAGGGTCTATTTAAATATATTTTGAAAAAAGTCGTGGAAGAGACGGCGGAAGCTCGTGGTTTGCGCATTTGGCAGGAATGGGTCACCAACCACCGGTTGTGTATGATTGTGCTGGATGAGCAGCATGAGGTGCGCATGGAATCTGTGATGCTAGCGCTGACCGATCAAGTGCGTCAATGGATGCAGGATAATTTGAAGTTGACGGTGACATTTGGCTTAGGATCAACGGTGGACAATGTACACGCAATTGACCAGTCGTATGAAGCGGCGGCAAGGGCGCTGGACTATAAGTCTGCGCTTGGCAGCAATCGGGTGATCGGTCATTGGGAAATCGAGCTGTTATCGCATGATGATCTATACGTCTACCTGCAGTATGTACGGACGATTGCACAAGCTTTCCGTGTTGGTAACGATGGGTGGCAGGAGCAGCTGAAATTGCTGTTTGAGGGTTTGCGTCGGCTTTTGCTTCCAAAAGAAGAGATCAGCGGTATTCTCAGTTATATGAACTACTATTTTTATCGGGAAATGATGGAGCTGCCTCCGGAGTATCAAGAACTTTGGAATAGGGAATTCCGTACACCATGGGATGAAAATATGGAGACACTTGAAACGTTGGATGAGCTTGAAACTTTTTATTTAAAAACGATTTCGTCCTGCGCACAGCAAATGGAAGACATTCGTGTCAGCAAGGGCAATCACGGTGTAGTACAAAAGGTAAAAGAGTACATAGAAGCCAATTTCAGTGATCCGGATCTTTCTTTATCGAGCCTAAGTGAACAATTCAATATGAATTCTTCCAGCTTAAGTACGATTTTTAAAGAAGATTTCGGTGAGAAGTTCGTCGTCTATCTGTGCCAAATCCGGATGGAGCATGCCAAGGAATTGCTAAGAACGACTCCGCTGCCTATTCAGGAAATTTCAGAACGTGTAGGGTACTTACATCAGATGTCTTTCATTCGTGCTTTTAAAAAAATGATTGGTACAACGCCGGGAGATTATCGGAAGGTTCATCAATAGGATCGCCACGCATGTTAATTGGGCAAAGAATTGTAGATTGAAGAGAACCTCCGAAGTAGGTAAAGTGAGTGAAAAGTGATGCCATGTTGCCTTTCACCTACAACTACTTTCGGAGGTTTTTATGTTAAATATATGGGAAAAATTGCATCATCCACCCAATGATTACCGGACGATTCCCTTTTGGTCATGGAATGATAAATTAGAGATCGCAGAATTAGAACGGCAAATTGAAGAGATGCATA
This sequence comes from Paenibacillus qinlingensis, assembly GCF_031455095.1. Taxonomy (GTDB): domain Bacteria; phylum Bacillota; class Bacilli; order Paenibacillales; family NBRC-103111; genus Paenibacillus_E; species Paenibacillus_E qinlingensis_A. The sequence goes on along the minus strand of NZ_JAVDSB010000028.1, from coordinate 41,290 downwards.
AAGCGGGGATTGGCGGCTTTTTCATGCATGCGAGAGGCGGACTTCAAACCCCATATATGGGGGAGGAGTGGATGGATGCGATTCGTGCTTGTCTTGTAAAAGGCAAAGAATTAGGCATGTCGCCATGGCTGTATGATGAAAATGGGTGGCCAAGCGGGTTCGCAGACGGGCAAGTGCCTGCCAAAGGGGTGGCTTTTCAGCAAAAGAAGCTGATGGTTGAACAGGTTCCTTTTCAAAATCCTGCGGGGCATACCATTGCCTATTACGAGCAGGTGGAGAACGGATATAAGCTGCTAGGACAGGCTGATGAAGCGAAGGCACAGCTCCGAATCTACTATGAGGTCAATCCCTTCTATATTGATGCACTCAGTATGACGGCGGTTCGAGCGTTTATTGAGTCCACTTATGAGGTCTATTGGGAGCGCTTCGGGGAGGAGTTCGGCGATGTAATTAAGGGCTTTTTTACCGATGAGCCTCAGTTTGCTCGTGGTCAATTACCGTGGTCTTTTGAATTAGAAGAGGCTTTTCAAGCCGCGAATGGTTATGTGTTGAAGGAAGTATTGCCAGCATTATTCCTGCAATTAGACGACTCTGCGAAAGCCAGATACGATTACTGGGCATGTGTAACAACGATGTTCACGAAGGCGTATGCGAAGCAAATCGGTGACTGGTGCCAAAGTAAAGGATGGTCATTTACTGGACATGTGGTTGATGAACAAGCGCTAATGATTCAGGTAACCTCCACTGGGGATCCCATGGCGTTTTATGAACATTTGCATATGCCCGGGTGTGACTGGCTCGGCCGTTTCATTGGAGATGAACCGATTGTCCCGAAGCAGGTCGGATCTGTTGCTCATCAACTTGGGAAAAAGCAAACAATTACCGAAAGCTTTGGCTGTTCGGGTTGGGATATTAGCTTCGCGGATTTGAAGCGAATTGGTGAGTGGCAGTTCGTCCATGGCATTACAATGATATGCCAACATTTGCAAAGCTATAGCTTGAAAGGCCTGCGGAAGCGGGATTATCCACCTTCCTTGTTTGTCCAACAGCCATGGTGGGATGACTATAAGGGCTTCAATGATTATTTCGCCAGATTGTCGATGCTGTTGTCCGAAGGGACAAGACAAGTCGAGGTGCTGCTCTTGCACCCGATTCGCAGTGCGTGGACCTTGCAGCGCGGCGAGGATCGCTCCGACATTCCGCGGTTCCACGCGGCGTTCGCTCAGCTGTCGCGCTGGATGTGCCAATCTTTTATAGAGCATGATTATGGCAGCGAAACCATCATGGAGGGACATGGCCATGTGAAAGACGGCCAGCTCATCATCGGAGAGGCGGCCTATTGTGTGGTGGTTCTGCCGCCAAGTGTGACGATGAGCCGGACGACTTTCACGTTGCTTCAACAATTCGTACAACAAGGTGGCCAGCTGATTGCATGCGAACCTTATCCGCAGCAAGTTGATGGGGTGCTGGAGAGTGAGCTTGCGGGGTTGCTCTTGCAAGCGAACAAACCAACGTGGTCATCCGCAGCTATAGTTGACGCCATAACGAAGGTAAGTGCACCTTCCATTCGGATGAAGGACGAGCGCGGAGTTACGATCGCTGCGGACACCGTCAACGTGCAAACCTTGGAACTTGAAGGATCACGTATGTATTATGTCGTCAATTCAGGCGAGGAACACTATGAGCAGGTTGATATCGAACTGCTTCACAAAGGCTGTGTGAGCCTGATTGATCTTTCGAGCGGCGACGAGTTTGGATCACTAGAGCAAGAGGAAACAGCAGAAGGCATTCGGGTTCAGCTGCCGCTGCATGCTGGTCAATCCTATATGTTGCGATTGGTACCGTGGAACGGACAACCATCGGAGATGATTGAACTCGCACAGGCAAAGAGGGAGCGACAATCCTCAGAAACAACGATACTAAGTTCCCATTGGGACGTAGTCTCCCTCACACCAAACAGCCTTACCTTGGATACGTGCCGATTACGTGTGGAAGATGGCGAGTGGTCGGAACTGCTCCCTGTGATTCTTATCCAGGAGCAATTACTAGCGCTTGGTCGTTCTGTTGATATCGAGCTAGACTTTCCATTTCATGTCGGATGGGATACCGGGTATAACAGGGAGATATATGTTGTGATGGAAAGCCCAGAGCTTTTTGCCATAGAAGTTAATGGCCGTAAGGTCTCCTCCGAGAGTTGTGGAACTTGGCGAGATGTTTCTTTTCACAAGGTCGATATTAGCGGAAAGGTGCAAAGTGGAGAAAATCATATTTGGATGAAAAGACATTTTTATAACTCGCCTGAAACGTATCAAGCGATTGAGAATGCGAAGAAATTCGAATCAGAAGGAAATAAATTAACTTTTGACACCGAAATTGAGAGCATCTATCTTCTTGGCGAATTTGGTGTTGAATCCCAATCGGGGTATGTGTACGGTGAACGAAATGCGGTACAGACGGAGGGGCCTTTTGTACTTACCGGGATTCCTCAGGTCGTGCAAGTGAGCGAACTTGTTCAGCAAGGACTTCCTTTCTTCGCAGGTACGATTCGATTGCGGCAGCAGATCGTTGTAAATGTGGAAGATGGAGCATCTGCGAAGTGGTTCTTTCCAGAGCCGCCTCATGCTGCTGTAGGTAAACTGTGGATGAATGGACATGAAGTGCATACCTTCTTATGGGAACCCTATGAAGCTGACATCAGTAAATGGCTGGTTGCTGGGGAGAATGTCATCGAGATGGAGCTAACGAATAGTTGTCGGAACTTACTTGGCCCTCATCATCATATCCATGGTGAAATTTACAAAGTAGGCCCATCCAGTTTCACGAATACACCAGGTTGGACGGATAAAGGAATCCCTCATGGCGTCTCCATGTACGTAGACCGATACACGTTTGTCAGGTTCGGATTGCCGGTTCCGCCGCGTATTGTAGTGTCATCTTAAAAAACAGATCACAGACAGATATTATCTGACTGTGATCTGTTTTTTTTGGTAATCACCGGCCACGTCTGAGCCGTCGAATATTGCTGTCTCAGATAACAAACTAGTCTGTAATGAAGCGATTCCCTTCATGAGCCGTTGATAAACGCAGTCTCAGCAGCCAACCAGCACCAACTGTGCTCTGAGCCGTCGAAAATTGCTGTCTCAGATAACAAACTAGTCTGTAATGGCGCGAATTCCTTCATGAGCCGTCGATAAATGCAGTCTCAGCAGCCAACCAGCACCAGCCGTACTCTGAGCCGTCGAAAATTGCTGTCTCAGATAACAAACTAGTCTGTAATGGCGCCATTCCCTACTTGAGCCGTCAATAATTGCAGTCTCAGCAGCCAACTGTTTCTAGAAATCAGCCGTGGTCCACTTCCTCAATTCAAATCTCTAAATCGCTCCGGCGTAAGGCCAATTTGTTTGCGAAAACTCGCAATAAAATGGCTCGTATCCCGAAACCCTACACGCACAGCAATCTCTTTGATGGCGAGATGTCGTTCAGTGAGCAATATCTCTTTGGATTTGCGAAGGCGCATCATAATGAGATAGGCATAAGGTGAAAGACCGAAAGCATGCTGAAACAAGGTATTTAAATGGCGTGGTGTAATCGCAAGGACTGCGGCCATCTGCTCAATGCCAGTATCCGGATTCGGATAGTAATCCTCTAACCAATCCGTTAGTGGCTGCAAATGAAGCATTTGATTCGTAATCGACGTGCGATTATTGGTTTGGGCATGCTTTTTAATCTGAATCAAGAAATGGTACAAATCAGCCGATGCATCATAGCCGGAATAATCAGCTTGTGTCTTAAGTTTGTTCAAAATATGGGTGAGAGCTAGGCTGAGAGGACCATCCTCGTCCCAACGGAAGACGGCGGATTCCAGCATATCTAGTGTGCTTAAGATCGTATGAACACTATTACCTCCGAACGTGACGTACTGTGTGCACCAAGTAGGCGTAAGGGCATAATAAGCGTGCGGTTCACCGGGCAGCATGAGGACACCAGAGCCTTTGGTTAAAATGACTTTCTTATTGCCCATTTCATACTCGCCTTCACCAGAAAAAGTCTGCAGCCATTGATAATAAGGGAGGCCATCCTTACGGTTGAGCTTCTCCTGATCTTCGTGATGTCCAATGCTTTCTATAAATAAAGGGTAGGGCTGGGCTGTGCTAGGCGTTAGGAGAAATCGGGTATGCATACTGTATCATCCTGTTCCATTTTCTTATATCAGAATGTAATTTTATTATATTTTAACATGAATATGAATTTTATATAATGGACTTATTCTTATATGAATCTACACGAAGAGGTGCAAATTGTGATACATGCTAAGCTGCCAAAAATTTGGTACGGTGGAGATTACAATCCCGAACAATGGGATAAAGAGGTCATGGATGAAGATTTACGTATGTTTAACCTTGCAGGAATTGATGTCGCGACGATCAATGTTTTCTCGTGGGCGCTGTCACAGCCGAATGAAGATACGTACGATTTTACTTGGCTGGATGACATCATTCATCGTCTCCATGCGAATGGAACTTATGTATGCTTAGCAACGAGTACAGGAGCTCACCCGGCTTGGATGGCTAAGAAATATCCGGATGTTTGTCGTGTAGATTTTGAAGGACGTAAACATAAATTTGGTAAGAGACATAATTCTTGTCCGAATAGTCCAACTTATCGTACCTACTCGGAGCGAATTGCCGACAAATTAGCCCAGCGATATAAAGATCATGAAGCTGTTCTCATTTGGCACGTATCGAATGAATATGGCGGATATTGCTACTGTGATAACTGCGCCGCTGCTTTTCGCACATGGCTGCAAGCACGGTATACAACATTAGAGCAGTTAAACAAAGTGTGGTATACAGGATTCTGGGGTCACACATTCTACGACTGGGAAGAAATTGAGCCGCCTAATGCACTTACTGAGGAGACACCTGGTGATCGCTCTTTCTTTCAATCGATTTCACTCGACTATCGCAGATTTATGTCGGATAGTTTACTAGATTGCTATAAATTAGAGTATAACGCGATCAGACGACATTGCTCTGAAGTGCCCATTACCACGAATTTAATGGGTCTTTACAAAGAATTAGATTATTTCAAATGGGCGCCTTTTTTGGATGTAATCTCATGGGATAACTATCCAGCGCTAGACACGCCGGTCAGTCTGACTTCCATGACACATGATCTCATGCGCGGCTTGAAGAACGGTCAGCCTTTCATGCTAATGGAACAGACGCCAAGTCAGCAGAACTGGCAGAAGTACAACTCTTTAAAACGTCCCGGTGTCATGAAGTTATGGAGTTATCAAGCGGTTGCTCATGGCGCGGATACCATTCTGTTCTTCCAGCTTCGCCGTTCAGCGGGAGCTTGTGAGAAGTTCCATGGGGCAGTGATTGAGCATGTCGGACATGAACATACGCGTGTATTCCGTGAGTGCGCTGAGCTAGGACATGAACTGGTGCGCTTATCAGATAAAGTGCTTGATGCAAGAGTGAAGGCACGTGTTGGTATCGTTTTTGATTGGGAAAACCGCTGGGCAGTTGGACTCTCGAGCGGACCGACCATCGCGTTAGATTATGTAAATGAAGTTCATAAGTACTATGACGCCTTGTTTAAGCAAAATATACAAGCAGATATGATCGGCACGGATACGGATCTCACGGGTTATGATATCGTCATTGCACCTGTACTTTACATGGTAAAAGAGGGATATGCGAAGCGCGTGGAACAATTCGTTCATGCTGGAGGAACTTTTCTTACTACCTTCTTTAGTGGCATCGTCAACGAGCATGATCGTGTGACCCTTGGCGGGTATCCGGGTGAATTACGGAAGGTACTCGGGATTTGGGCGGAAGAAATCGACGCGTTATTCCCAGATCAAAGCAACGAAATCCAGTTGAATAAGCCTTGGGGAATGCTTGAGGGCAGCTACCAATGCGGGATTCTGTGTGATTTAATTCATGCGGAGGGTGCGGAAGTGAAAGCGGTGTATGGCAAAGATTTCTATCAAGGCATGCCTGCACTTACGGTGAATTCATACGGAGCGGGTCAAGCTTGGTATGTGGCTACAAGTCCAGATCCAGCATTTTTGCAAGGTTTGTTGGGGAATTTATGCCAAGATAAAGGAATTATGGCACCAATCACAGCAGTACCTGGTGTAGAAGTTTCTATCCGAACGAACGACAATAACGATGACTTCGTCTTTATTTTAAACCATAATGATCAATCTTCGACGATTGCGCTTGGAGACTTGAAAGGAACGGACTTACTATCCGGTGATTTCATTGAAAATGAAGCGACACTGGCAGCCAAGCAAGTCCTTATTATAGCGAAGTAAATTCGGGTCAATAGCGCGGACTGTGAACACGCAAGATAAGGTGATGGCATCAGATGGCATCATCTTATCTTGCGTGTTTTCTCATTTTTACTGGAAATAAAATGATGGTATAACGCTAAGCGTCTTTAATAATCTTGTAGTTAGGCTTCACCTTCGTAAAATTAGGATTCTCACCGCTGACCATTAACCCCATGCCCCAGTCATAATGCTCCTGTGTCGTCGGAAAATCACTAGCCTCCCGATATTGGAACAACACATTTCGCCGTGTTCTTGAGCTTTTATTCGATGATGAGCCATGTATCGTTAAATAGTTAAAGAACAAGACATCGCCGGCTTCTGCCTCACACGGAGTTCCCAGATGAATGGGATATTCCTTATGATTCAGATAATGACTGCCGATATGCGGCAAACTCCCTGCGAGGTGTGAGCCCGGTATAACGCGGAGGCAGCCATTTTCTTCGTCTGCGCGATCCAAATGAACACTTGCCGCTAGCATCGTATGCTTCTCATGCGGGAAATACGGATAATCTTGATGCATGGGGAAAGCTGCGCCATTCTCAGGCGGTTTAACCAGCATTTTCGAATGATGGAGTTGAACGTTCGGTCCTATAATTTGTCTCAATACCGCTACCATATTCGGATGAATAACAGCTCGCATGAAGGCTGAATCGTGATAATGCACATCATGAAAGCCTTTGAGGACGAGCTTTTTTAATTCCTCCACAGGTAAATAGTCTCCTTGCCAAGCATCATTTCGATCAGCTTTCGCGAGTGCAGCACGCTTAATAATGCTCTCAACCGCTTCTCGCATCTCTACGACTTCCGTTTCATTAAAAACACCTTTGACTAACAAATACCCATTCTCTTTATAAAAATCAACATCCTTGGGTTGTATCATGGTACCATGCCTCCAATTTGTGCTTGCTCATTAAACCACTATCTATCTATAATTATAGGAGAACGCGTCGATGTAATCTTTTTCAATAGAGGACATTCTTTTGCACAATAAGGCCATTTTGGAAAAGGTGAAGTTCATGTATCAGTATAAAGAAACATATGCCATGTTAAATGAAGCGTTAACAGTGATCCAAGGTGCGCAAGCTATTTTTAAAGTGCATTATTGGGGAGTTGATCCCTGTCTGTACGATAATCAACCACATAAGCATTCCTTTTTCGAAATCTGTTATATTTTGGATGGGGAGGGTGAATATTCAGACGGAGATCTCGTATTTCCGTTGCGTCGGAGAACGCTGTTCTGCTCCAAACCTGGCATTACGCACCAAATTCGAACAGGCCAAGGACTCAACATCGTATATATTGCATTTGAATTAGATGAGAACATGAGTGAGGACGTGGTTCGGGACGCGTATCACGAGCTTGCTATGCATGGTGATGTCATCCTGTATGAGGCTGATCTTCAGCCAACGGTTCAATTATGGTTGTCCCTTCTGATTCGTGAGGGGCATGGCAGCTTACCGTATGCGGCTGTGCATGCTGTGGCTTATGCTTTGCTGGTATCGTTTCCAGCAGTATTCGGGACAACTACGAGATCTTCCGTCGTTCGTCATAAAAGCACGCATGTCTTGATGAGACGTGCAAAGCTCTATATTCGCGACAATCTCTCGCAAACGCTGCAACTGAAAGATGTTGCCGATTATTTGAGTGTATCAGAGCGGCATCTCTCACGCCTTTTTTCAGAAGGGATTCATGAGAATTTTACTAATTTTATTCGTAGAGAACGTATCCGACAAGCCACACATCTCTTACTTAACAGCGAGTTGCCAATTAAAGAGATAGCTGAATTGACAGGGTTTTCCTCGGTTCATTATTTCTCACGCACATTTCAAATGGAAAAAAAGCTTCCGCCAGGTCAGTTTCGCCAAAAGGAGAAGCGGTACGATGGCGAATAATCTCCTACTTATCTAATTTCTACCAATAAAGTATAATAGGGGTTAATCTACAAAATGAGAGGATGATTGCAGTGTTCAAGAAATTTGCAGCAGATGCATTAGGCTTAAGTGATATTGGTAAAGTAATTAGCCCAGCGGATTTCGATAAGGTCGATTCTGATGATTATGTGATGCATGAGGATGGCGAGAAGATTTACTTCATTATTAAGTCCAAGAAGGATGAATATTGTTTTACGAACCTTGCCCTCATCCATTTAGATGGAGATAGTGCGATTAGCTCTAAGCGAGTGCTGAAACGTTTTAGCTACCATACACATGCGATCTCCCAAGTGTATATGGAAACGGCAGGAACGATCGACCTTGATGTGGAGATTAAATTCATTATCGGTAACACAAACTTCTCCATTGATGTAGATAAAAAGCAAATTGAACAGATCAAAGATTTGTACAAAGCTTTGATAAAAATTTCGGAGACAGTCGCGCATAACGAGGAGTTATTCGAATACGCCAAGCAAAGCATAGCTGTTGCGAAGGAAGCCACAGGTCGCATCTCCACACAGACAACTTCACCGGTCACCCAATTCGATGCGATTAATGAATCCACCTACAATTGGTTGAAAGGGAAACACACGGAGTTAAAGGTTAAGGATTTCGGTGCCATTTTCGAACGTTATATTAATAACTAAATGACACATAGATGAAGAAAGCCATGCTGTTGCATGGCTTTTTCGTTTGTATTTTTTTAGCCTACCATGGAAAAATTTCTCATATCCGCTGCTGCACATGAATAGATATGTGTAAAGTGACCTGCATGTCCAGCTAAGAATTGAATGAGCCAAGGGGATGAGATTAGATCATGAAACAAGAAGATCAGGTTATCGCAATTCTTGGGATTGGGACAACTGTGCCTGAATTCCGTCTAGATCAAGCAGATACTTCTCACCGATTAACGGACGCCTTACGTGACAATCCTAACTCCGCGCGCTGGGCGAAAAAAATTTTCAAGCAATGCGGCGTAGAAACCAGATATACGTGTGAACCGAACCTGCTAGAAACAGCAGAGAATTGCCGATATTTTTCACAAAACAATGACCAAGCGCCATCGACTTCTGATCGAATGGCGACGTACAAGCGCGAGTCTGTGCCTTTAGCCTTGCAGGCGGCCAACAGAGCATTGGATGATGCTCAAGTAGACGTGTCTGACATTACGCATCTGATTACCGTAAGTTGCACGGGGCAGTTCCTGCCTGGACTCGATGCTGCGTTGACACATCAGTTGGGACTAGCCGCTAATGTCAATCGAATCCCATTTAATTTCCTAGGATGTGCGGCTGGTTTGAAAGCTGTGTGTTTGTCACGCCAAATCGCCTCCAACATGCCAACAGCCAAAATACTAGTAGTCTGTGTTGAACTATGTACACTTCACATTCAGCCTTCTAGTGATCGCGAAGCTTTATTTGGTGCTTCCTTTTTCGGAGATGGTGCTTCTGCTTGTGTAGTAGGTGTCGGTAACGATCAGCAGCAACCCATTTTTCAACTAGGGAACGATCATTCGATTCTTTTGCAAGATTGTGCGGATGAAATGAAATGGGATGTAGGAAATCATGGCTTTGATTTGTATTTATCACCGAATATTCCTAAATTAATTGGGACATGGATCCCCGAACAAATAGAGCATCTGCTTGCCGGTGGTCCTCGACCGGAGATATGGGCGATTCATCCTGGCGGTAAAGGGATTATCGATACGTTAGAGGAAGTTTACGGATTATCTGCCGATGAAACGCATCCGAGCCGAACCGTATTGCGCAATTTTGGCAATATGTCCTCTGCAACGATTCTTTTTGTATTAGATCATACTAGGCAGGAACTCGCGAATCGCGGAGCAGGACCAACAAGCGGAATATCCCTTGCATTCGGACCAGGACTTACTTGTGAAATGATTCAAATTACTTATTTGGGAATACCTGTCCATGATGAAAAGCAATTAGATGAATCCTATGTTTAAAGGACTCAAACAACGGGCTGTGCAGCATGAATTAATGGATGACTTTTCGTCAGGTGGCCCTGAACTTCGACAAGCTCTGCAGCATTTGCGATTGCTTAATCGTATTTTTGGTGCAGCAGGGCCAACTTTATTTGGTTTTAAGCGCCTCTGGCTACAAGCAGGCAAACCCCGGACGTTATCGATTCTGGATGTTGGATCTGGCTCTGGAGATATCAATCGGCATCTTTTGCGCTGGGCGGATGACAATGGGGTAGCACTAAGCATCACGTTAGTTGATATCACCGAGGAAGCTTGTGAGGAAGCACGAGAGCTTTTCCGCAGCGAACCACGTGTACGTGTCATGCGAAGCAGTTTATTTGAGCTTCCAGAAAATGGAGCCGATATCACGACCAGCACACAATTTGTGCATCATTTTAATAATAACGAACTTCCTCAAGTGGTCGGTTGTCTATTGAAGGCATCGCGGCTAGGCGTCGTTATAAATGATATTCATCGGCATTGGATCGCGTGGGCAGCCGTATGGGTTACAGCACATCTCATTTCCAGTAATCGATATATTCGGAATGATGGGCCTTTGTCGGTAGCGAAAGGTTTCCGTGCAAGGGATTGGATGTTCCTTCGAAATGCGCTGGGCATCTCAGATATGTTGGTTTCTTGGAGACCTTTATTCAGATATGCGGTTGTGATTGAGAAAAGGGAGCAAGCCTGATGATTCACACCTATGACGTTGCCGTTATTGGAGCAGGTATCGCAGGTAGTGTGATGGCGAAGTCCTTAGCTGATCACGGCTGGAATACCGTATTGTTCGATCGCAAAGCATTCCCAAGGCATAAGGTTTGCGGAGAGTTTCTGTCCCCTGAATCCCTTGCAATGATGAAAAAGCTTGGACTGCGTGAAGCAGTTGCTGCCCTGAAGCCAAGTAAGATCAAGCAGACAACCCTGATTCTTAGCCGAGGAAAGCGACTGCAGATAGCTCTTCCGGGAACAGCTTGGGGCGTAAGCCGATACCAGCTGGATACGGTTCTTCACCAGGCCGCTTTGCGCTCAGGCGTGCAGGTGCAGACGGAAACCATGGTAAGTGCTGTACAGCCTGTTGAACGGGGATTTGTGATTGAGACGAAACAGCAAGGAGAAGCTCACGAGTATCATGCGCGGGCTGTGATTGCTGCTTGCGGTGCGATTGGGTTAAGCACACTGAACAAGCATCTTCAGCGAGATGTTGTTAAGGCGATACCTGGCGCACATCTAGGCGTGAAATCCCATTATGAAGGGATAGACATGCGTGGAGTTGTTGAACTCTATTTCTTTGAAGGCGGTTACCTAGGACTATCGCCAATTGAAGAGGGACGGGTGAATATGGCCGCTTTACTGGAGCGAGGAAAGTTTCCGGATGCGGAGAAATCGATTCTCGGGTTGATTGAAGCCGCAAGCGCTAGACATAGTAAGCTGTCCGAACGCCTATCGTCTGCACGAGCAGTTCCTGGAACACAGGTGGCTGTTTCGCCTGTAAAGCTAACGAGCAAACCGATGGCATGGAATGAAATGCCTTGCCTTGGAGATGCGGCCATGATGTTACCGCCGCTTTGTGGTGACGGGATGTCGATGGCGCTGCGATCAGCAGCGCTATGTGCACCTTTGGCCTCACGGTATCTAAAGGGAGATATTTCCTTAGCGGTGTGGGAACAGATGTATACGCATGCTATTCATCGGGAATTCAAGGGACCCCTGAAATGGGGCCATCTGTTGCAAGGAATGTTTCGTGTGCCGTATCTCCCTAACATGATGTTTGCTGCAGCCCAATACACACCTCGCTTAGCTGAAAAATTGGTTAGAGCGACTAGGCTTAACGAATCTGAGTTTTGAGAAGGGGACATGACTTTGCGCAAACTTGCCATGATTTCCCTTCGCTATCCTAAGATGATCCTGCTAATCTGGGTTATTTTTTTCCTCTATTCCGGGTTCTTCGCCCCCAAGTTACCTACCGTACTGAAGGATCATGGGTTAATTTCGGACGGTGCCTTTGTCAAAGTACGAGACACATTAACCGCAGATTTTCATCTCCCAGCCAATCCGATTATGGTCGTATTTGAAAAAAATAAGAAGCTGGACGCCAGACAATTTGAGCGATACATTCAACAAGATTTGCAAACCTTACATGGTATGCGAGGTTTGCAACAGATCATATCTCCTCTCGAAACAGAAGGGATGTTTCAGGGGGATTTTGCTTATGCGCTGCTTGATTTTAAGCAAAGTCCACATGAAATGAAACCTGTCTTGCGTGAGCTTCACATGCGCTTGCCTGCGCACAAAGACATGAAAGTGACATGGACAGGGAAGTCTGTTGTGCAAGAGGATGTAAATCGAGCGAGTCAACATGATTTAAGAAGAGCGGAAAGCTTAGGCCTTCCAGCGGCCTTCCTTATCCTTTGGTTGGCTTTTGGCGGCGTGACGTCAGCTTTCATCCCAATTATTGTTGGGGGGATTGGCGTTACTAGCACAATGGGCATGATGTATGGAATGGGAACTAAGATCGATTTATCTAACTTTGTACTGAATGTCATTCCGATGGTAGGGCTCGCGCTTAGCATCGATTTTGCCTTGATGATGGTTAGTCGTTTTCGCGAAGAAATACATCAGAATGATGTAGGAACAGCCATCCTTATCACAATGACTACAGCGGGAAGAGCCGTCTTATTCTCTGCGCTTAGTGTAGGTTTAGGTCTTATGGGGATATTGTTCATTCCATTGCCCATGTTTGCGACCGTAGCGTTAGGTGCAATGATCGTAGTAGCCGTTTCGGTCTCCCTGACGTTAACTTTAGTACCAGCGCTTCTGACTTTGTGGTGGCCTGCCATTCAGGCCGAACGCAGACCTTTTTCAATGGCAAAAGGTAAGAACAATTTTTGGGTTGTCATGGCGCGATTTGTCATGAGAAAACCTGTTCAAATGACCTTGCTCGCGGGTTGCATCCTTCTATGTTGCTTCTTGCCTTTAACGAAGATGAAATTAGCCATTCCTGATGCGACATCCTTACCGGAAGGATATGCTTCCCGCTCCGCTTTCGAGGTGTATCAAACGCATTTTGGCAGTAGTGAAAGGAACTCAGATGTTATCTTTCTTGTGACTGGAAGATCAGCCCAACTGACGGAGAGTGAGTGGAAACACGCTTTCTTGCTCATGCAAAAGTTAGAGAGAGAGCCGCTCGTTGCCAGGGTAGATTCGGTTTTTAATAGAATGCCAGTGCCCTATGATCAACTCTATGGGTTATTTCACAATGCAACGACCAAAGCCAAATACGAGCCAATTCTTCATGCTTTTGTGCATGAGAACAAGATGCTCATGCAAGTGCGACTAAAGGATGAACCGTCCTCCCAGCAAGTGAGGGACTGGCTGAGGGTTTGGGAAAGAGAGGGAAAATCGGGGACGCTTCCATATCTGCTAGGTGGAGAAGCCAAATATCAGCAGGAGATTTTCGATGATATCTTTGACCATTTACCCTATGTGCTGCTGTTCATTCTTGTTTCGAATTATTTGGTGTTATTCATCGCATTCCGTTCTATCCTTGTTCCTCTAAAAACGATCATCATGAACCTGTTGAGCCTTGGAGCTTCTTTTGGAATTCTTACCTGGCTCTTTGAGCAGGGGCATTTCGGTTTGGAGCCGAGCAAAATCGCTATTATGATTCCCGTCTTTATCTTTGGGCTCGCGTTTGGAATTTCAATGGATTACGGCGTATTCTTAGTCTCGCGAATCTATGAGGAGTATCAGCGGACTCATGATAATCATCGGTCTGTGCTTATCGGTTTATCTTCGATAAGTAAAATCATCAACTCTGCTGCTGCCATTATGATAGCTGTCACATTGCCGTTTGCGTTTGGCGAGGTTGTGGGTGTGAAACAGCTTGGACTGGGTATTGCAGCTGCCATATTTATCGATGCAACGGTGATCCGGTTAGTGCTAGTGCCAGCGCTGATGATCATCTTAGGCAAATGGAATTGGTGGGGACCGCAGAATCATAGTAGATGAGACTACCATCCGCAAAACGAACTGTGTATGATATAATTTGCTTCATTAGAACAATGTGCTCGGAATGAGTGTGTGGGAGGCAGTATGGTCACGAAGAAAATTAGAGACGGTTCTCTTCCTGAATATTGGACAAATCAGCAGGGCGGACTGCAGGACTTTTTGAGAATCGCAGAAGCCATGACAGAAACGGTTCTAGCGTTTCATGAAGAACATGGTGTTCATCGTCGTTTGAGTCCGGAAGTGTTTGGCTGTCAAATCGAAGATGAAGCCATTCGCGTTACGCTGCTCAAGTTTCATACGGACTCACAGGTAGGAAGTGAGTTAGCTGTGTCCAGCTGGGCGTATCGTGCGCCTGAACAATCCAGGAGGATGTGCTCAGACATCGATGAACGGACCGATTTGTATACGCTGGGGGTTATCTTTTTCGAGCTTTTGACGGGTGAACTTCCTTATCATGCGGCAGAGCCGACAGAATGGATTTATGCCCATCTCGCGAAACGACCGCCACACCCAAGCGTGATGAAACCTCATATTCCACATATGTTGGGGAACCTTATTGTAAAACTGTTAGCAAAAACACCGGAAATGCGCTACCAAAGTGCCTATAGCCTGCTCTACGATATTAAAAAGTGTCGCTCCACTTGGGAGGAAAACGGCGCTATTGAAGCTTTCCTGCTCGGAAGTAAAGAGTTTGCGAGTCAACTGCGGATGCCGATCGTTGTGAGTGGCCGTGATCATGAGCTGTCCGAATTGACGAACGCATTTGTGAAGACGATGGACGGGAAGGCGGAAATCGTGGCTGTAAGCGGAGAGCCGGGAAGTGGCAAATCAACGATTGTTCGTGAATGGTTCAGAACGCAGCAGCAAGAGAGAGGCTATTTTATTTCCGGGAAATCGGAACAACTGCTGCGGGATATCCCGTATGCACCGTTAATCCATGCTTTTCGAGAGCTCATTCATCGATTTCTATCCAGCAGCACGGAACAGCTCACACGTTGGAAAGACAAGCTAATCGCTGCACTAGGCGATCATGCGAGCATTATAACTGAAATTATTCCGGACATGATCTTACTCATAGGCGAGCAGCCAGCAGCTGACATGTTGCCATGGACGGCGTCAAGAAATCGACTTCATTTTGCTTTTCAAGCGATGATTCGGACAATTGCCGTGAAAAGATCACCTCTTGTTTTATTTCTTGACGATGTCCATTGGGCGGATGCGGCAACATTGGATTTTATTCATAGCATCACGGAAAATGAAGATTTAGGATATTTCTTATGTATCGTCGCCTATCGCGAGAAAGAAATGCCTGCAGGACATTGGCTTTGTGATCAAGAGGCCATACCGCATCGGCGAATCGTGCTCTCTTCATTAACGTTGGCAGAGACCGAGCAGTATCTATGTAAAATGCTGCAAATCGAGGAATCTCGATCGCTTGCTGAGGTGATTTTTCAGAAAACAGCTGGCAATCCGCTCTTTATGAAGCAACTCTTACAATCTTTATACGATCATAAATGGCTGCGTTTTAATACCCATGAGGAAAGATGGCAGTGGGATGCTGAGCAAATTCGTAAGCAAGATGCGCTGGGTGATGTTCGGGACCTTATGATGGATCATTTGCAAACGCTCCCCGATCCAACGGGAAAAGCGATAAGTCGAGCAGCGTGTATCGGTCATTCATTTGATTTACATACGTTGGCAGCGATTTGCCAAGATTCCATTGAAGATGTGATGCTGCATTTGGAGCCAGCACTGCGTGAAGGATTGGTTCTGCCTGTGCGAGAACGTGAGTCTTGGCAAGGGAGATCTCAGGCAATAGATGCTGGGTCCTTCGCCTATTCACAACCGAATGTGTGGTTTGTTTTTATCCATGATACGATTCAACAAGTTGCTTATGAGGCAATTCCCACCACTGACCAAGAAACGATTCATGTGGCATTAGGACGATACAAATGGGGGCAATATTCGCCTGACAAGCCGGAAGAACAGTTGTATACCCTGTTACACCATCTGATGCTGGGGAAAAATCAATTAATCGATCGTGAGGAAAAGTTGAAAGTGGCCGAACTTTCATTACAAGCGAGTCGGAAAGCTAGAAAATCGGCTGCTTACTTCTCTGCTGTTACTTTCATTACATTCGGTACAGAGCTATTGACCGATCAGGAGTGGGTATCACGATATCCCCTCACATATGAAATATTTTCGGAACGCATGCAGGTAGAGTATGCATGTGGCCATCTAGATGAGGGACAACGGTTATTCGAACAGCTTATCGCTCATTCTGGCGGCAGTGTGGACGAGCTTCGAATACAGGCAATCAAGCTTGAAATAGATATTAATCGCGGCCAGGCGAAAGCAGCTTTTGAGGAAGGCTTGCAGCTGTTGGAACGATTGGGAGTGAAGCTGCCAAGGAAGGTTGGGACAGCGAGGCGCAAAAAGGAACTGAATCAAACACGCATCCTGCTTCAAGGTGACATGGCAGGTGAGCTGCATGCTTCACAAAGACAGGAAGCCTCTCCGCATGAATTAGCCATGCTTCAATTGTTGCCCATCGTTGCGCGAGCCTCATCTTTTGTAGATATGAATCTGTTTGTTGTGATAATTTGTCAAAGTATCCGCAAAATGCTCAACCACCATACGGCAAATCAATTTCCGGAAATCATCTCGATTTTTGCCTCTTTCATCTCCAGTGAAGAGGGTTGGCATAAGGAGGGAAATGAGCTATCAGAAGCAGCATTACACCTAGGTGAAGCGTCATTCTCTCCTGTGAAAGCAAAACTTTCATTCATTTATGCCTTAACTCATTTCTGGAGTATGAGTACGCAAGAGACTTGGCCTCTGTTTAAGGAGGCACATCGTATCAGTCTGGCGAGTGGAGATTTCTATTATGCAGGATTTTCGCTTCGCGGCATGATGTTTAGCTTATTTTACGGCGGTCAATTGAGTGAGTTGCGCGAGTTTTGTGAAACACAAGGCGGGAATTTATACAAGAAAGATCCCTTCACACAACAATCATTTCGACTGTATCAACAGTTTACTAAATGTTTGCAAGGTGAAACAGAAGGGCGTTTATCTATGAATGATCGTTCATTTGAAGGAGAGAAGTTTCTGGAGGAAATGACCCCTGCAGACATTCGAATTGGCCTTCTATTTGAATATCATATTTGCACCATTCAACTCATGTATATGTTCGGCCAATATGAGTCAGCGGTAGAGCTTTGGGAACGAACCGAGCATAGTGAACGATACTATACGTATCACTCGCATTTGCCTGAGGGACTGCTGTACGGTTACTTGGCCATGTCACGGTTGTATTCAACCCTGTGCGAAGAGCAGCAGGCAGAGGCAGCTCGGAAGATGCGATCGATGCTCGCTTATATGCGCAAGTGGTCGGAGCTGGGACCCCGTCACTTTGAACATAAGTATTTACTTATGCAAGGAGAGGCGTTACGGCTGAAAGGGAAGTGGGAGCAAGCATTAGTCTGTTTCGATGAGGCGATAGCGTCAGCGAGTGAATCCGGGTATACCCATATGGAAGCTATGGCGTGTGAGCTTGCCGGGAGCTTGTTGCTAGAAATGGGCAAAAAGAAGTTCGCCAAAACGTACCTGATGGATGCCTACCACGGTTATCAGCAATGGGGAGCGCACGAAAAGTGCTTGCAGCTGCATGAACAGTACGCGGATTTGCTGCTGGTGTCACAGGAGCATGGTCGCGTATGGGAGCAGGATTTGAAGCTTGCCCGAGAATCGGCAAAAGTTGAACAGGTGGATGTGGATGACGAGCAGTCATTGGAAGTGGAACGGGATATGTTCAAAAAGGCGGCAGCTCGGCTGACGCAAGCAAGCGGCTTGGAGCAGCTGCTAGGTCAATATCTAGTCACCTTAATTGAAAATGCTGGGGCAGCCAAAGGCTTTTGGATCGTCAATAAAGACGGTGACTGGTGGATCGAAGCAGAGCATGACGTTAATCGTAATGTGTCAAGAAGCGGTCATTCCGCTCCGTTGGAAAGCTGCTTTGATTTACCGATTTCAGTGGTCCGGTTTGTAGCCCGAACGCAAGAGCCGTTGATACTTGGCGATGCCCATCTGGATGATCTATTCGCATGGGATCCTTATATACGCAGCGTTCGACCTCGTTCCATCATCTGCTTACCCGTTCAGCAATTGGACCGATTAGCAGGCATAGTCTACTTGGAAAATGAGGCCGTGACCGGGGCGCAAGCCAGCCAGCGTATGGAGCTTATGCAGATGTTGTCTGCTCAACTTGCGGTGTTAAATCGTTTCGCGAGTGAAGTGGCTGATGGCAAAATGGAGCCGGTGATCTCGGATACAGGGAAATCGAGAATGGAAACGAGTCTGCTGCTTCAATCGCTGACCGAGCGTGAAAAAGACGTGCTGCGATTAATGGTAAAAGGCTTGTCGAACCCAGAGATTGCACAACGATTGGAACTAGCAGTTGGAACGGTGAAGAACATTACACTGGTCATTTATGGCAAGCTTCAGGTGAACCGGCGCACACAGGCCGTAGCGAAAGCAAAGGATTGGTCGATCTAGGTGGAGATAAGGAGTTAAGCAGGAGGTAGGAGCTGCTTAACTCCTTTTTTGCTGCGCCGAGTTGCTCATACAGGACTATTTTCGTATCTTATTTTCCCGAAAATGACCTTTGGTACTATCGAATCTTGTCGATTCGCGCTTAGAATAGGGTGGTTCTAGCATCTTACATCTTGTATCTAGCATCGCTGGTTCGAACAAAGGAGGCTTTATGAGAAAAATTGTTGCGCTTGTAACAACGATGTTACTGGCTACTGCTGCAGTACCTTTCACCAATACAACGATGGCTGCCACACTAAAACCAGCTGGTGCCGTCAAGCAGCCTACGGCTGTCACAATTAGTTCTGTTGGAGCAACGGTTGCTCCGGTAAATGGTAATTACTTTTTTACAGCTGGGCAGACGATCAAAATGAGTGTGGCTTTTGAGACATCAAGTCCCTCTGTCAAGTGTGATATGGAATCGGTCATTCCCATATCCATCAACGGTACACAGGACTGGCTTCGCGTATTCGACGCGGTGTTTGAAGGATATTCACCACCCGTCTACGCTCGGGGAATAACGGCGGATATGGCCTCGGGTGCCATCTCGATCCAAAGAGGACCAGATAGCTGCGGCCCCTCTGACGGCGTGAACCTTCCCATGAATGGGTGGAATGCGAATGCCAATGGCACAACGTATTTTACAGACGGCACATCGATGAATAATGTTGACTATTTCAAGAGTCTGATTGCAACGCCGATGTATATTGACAACACGGCGCCATCGATTGATTTTGGTAATTTGCCAGTGGACACCAGTTACAAGAAGTCATTGGGGATTACACTGACGGCCAATGATCTACCGCTGAACGAAAACTTGAAGCTCTATTACACGTGGACACAGACGCAGACAGCACCATTGCCTACAGCCATTAACACAGGGATAGCAAGCGGAACTGCTGTGCCAGATCCTGCTGCACCTGGTACTTATTTTCTTCATGCTCGCGTGGTTGACGTTGTTGGACATGAAGTTGTCCAGACCAAAGGACCTTTTTATTTGGATAATACGGTACCAACCCTTACTTTCGGCAAACAGTCGGATGCCACTTATAAGAAAAGCCATGGTGTAACTGTCACGACCTCGGACACACCGCTAACAGCCAATACGACGCTTTACTACACATGGTCGCAGAGTGCATCAGCACCGGCAGCATCGGCTATTTCAAATAATCTGCTCAACGGAGCAGCTCCTATAGATCCAACCGGTACTGGCTCTTATTATTTGCATGCGAAGGCGGTTGATCTTGCTGCTAATACAATCATTAAGTCAGCGGGGCCATTTAATTATGATAATCAAGGGCCAACAGCAACGATTACACCGAATTCTGGCGTAGCGAAGGCTAGCCATACCATTACCTATACGGTGACAGATGCGAATGCTGGTTTAAAACAGGTGAATTACGAATGGCTGAAAGATGGTACTTCCTATTCGACGGGTACCGGGAGTATCGCCGGAGGTACGCTTGCGGTGCCAAACACCGCAGAAGGCAGCTACAAGTTGAAGCTCACCATGAAGGACAACTTGGATAATGTAAGCACACAGGAAAGTTCAACGTATATCATTGACAAAACGGCACCAAGCGTCACGTTTACGACGCAGGGCAATCCTGTACCAGCCCCCTCCACCCAAGTGGGCTTTACTTTGCAGGAGTCGAAAGGAACGTTAGGCCAGGCGCATTATATCTGGTCAACCGATGTAACGACACCTCCTGCGAGTGATTCTCGTTGGCAGCAGATTTTTGATGGTACAGGTGCTAAGACGACATGGACCACGACATTGACTTCGCCACCAACAGCGAATGGTCTCACCTACCTGTATATCAAAACAAGTGACAGTGCAGGTAACATCGGATTTGCAAAAACAACACAGGGATTTAAACTCGACACGACGGCGCCTACGGTTTCTTTTACACTAAATTCAACGACAGGCTACAGTAAATCGGTTACTACCGCTTTAAATGTGACAGATAACATCACAACCGCTCTAGCCTCATTTGTTATCAAATATAAAATAGATCAAGTAGCAACAACGGACGGCAATGATACATCATGGAATACTTCAACAAGTAATGAGTTTTCGATGACTGGCCAGACGGGAAATTTTTATATCCATGCCAAAGTGTATGATGAAGCTGGGAATGCAACGGTTGTAAATAGTGGGGCCTTCAAGCTGGATAACACGAGCCCGACAGGAACGTTACTAATTCCGAATAAGGTTACGAATATCACAACAGTGCCGATCCAATTAAATGCCACAGATGCACAAGGCTCCGTCGATAAGATGAGGTTCGCCATAGACGGCGGCGTGTGGGGTAATCTGGAGACTTACGTGTCGACACCGCCACTTAAGCAGATCACCATTCCTGCGACGCAAGGTGTACACACGATAGCTGTTCAATTTATCGATGCCTTGGGCAATTATAGTACCACGTATTCCGATACGGTAACGTATGACACGGTTAAGCCTGTGTTAAACAAAATTGTGTATAGTACAACTTCTTGGACAAACCAGCCTGTGTCTGCAACATTGTCCGCGACGGATAATGTTACACCTGCGGCCGACATTATTGTCGATAGTGTGACAGCGGCTACGTATCAATTTCAGTCCAATGGGGTGTACACGTTCACTTTCCGAGATAAGGCTGGAAATGTGAATACAGCGCAGGCGAAAGTAGATTGGATTGACAAGACCAATCCGATCATTACGCTGCAAAACAACGGCTCCTCGTCGCAGCAATCTGTGAGTACAGCCGTAACAGCGAGTGACACGGGGGCACCACAGAGTGACTTAACGTTCGTTCATGCCTGGTCGAACTCCAGTTCGACGGTTCCAACGACATGGACACCGCTTCCGGCTAATGCAGGAGGCGATCGTATTGCAACGAAATCTGGTGTGACCGGTACGTGGTATTTATGGGTGAAAGTCACAGATAAAGCGGGAAATGCTGCAACGCTCATCAGCAATCCGTTTCTCATTGATAATACAAAACCAATTGGCACAGTTTCGTACAAACCTACTGGTTTGACGGCGAATAATGTGACAGCGATGCTTTCGACAAACGAACCTGTTACGGTAACGAACACAGACGCTGGGAAGAAAGAAGTTGTGTTCACGGATAACGGACAGTTCCAATTTGAGTTCAGAGATGCTGCGGGCAATGTAGGAACGGCGTTAGCAGCGGTTACTTGGATTGATCGCAGTCTGCCTTCAGCAGAAGTCACACTCTCTCCGAGTGGGTGGACGAATGGTCCAGTCCGCGTCACGATTGATGCGCAAGGCAGTCCTGACCGCGAGTTAACGAATTTTGAAGTAACAGGCGATGCACAAGTCATTAGTCAGACGGTGACTCAAGCTGTGTATGAATTTACAACCAACGGTTCGATTCACTATACTGTACGCAATGTAAGTACAGGCATCATGAACATCGATGAAGTGATCATTGATAACATCGATTTGATTGCGCCAACAGGGGATTTCATCTATAGCACGGAAAATGCAACGAATCAGGATGTTACAGTGACTTTGATTACGCAAGATGAAACCAATGGGATTGTACGTATTTTAAATAATGGGGGCAGCCCTACATATACGTTTACCGAAAATGGTTCATTTACATTTGATTTCGAAGATGAGGCAGGCAACCTAGTACACAAGACGGCTATAGTCAATTGGATTGACAAGGAAGCGCCACTAGCACAGCTTACTTATAGCAGTTCCAATTGGACGAAAGATCCCGTCGAAGTCAACATTTCCTTTACGGATGCTTCATCAGTTGCAGTGACGAACAATAATGGGAATCGTCATTATTCATTCACAGAGAATGGTACATTCACTTTCGAATTCCGCGATTCTGCTGGGAATGAAGGACAAGCCGTGGCAACGGTGACGTATATCGACCGGGAAGCACCAATAGCAACTGTTTCTTATAGTCATATCGGGTGGACGAATCAAGATGTAGTCGCGACATTAGTGGTAGAAGATAACTCTGGTGAACCCGTACAGTTTCTAAGCACCGGCGGAAATACACATACGTTTACGCAGAATGGAACGTTTACTTTTGTTTATCGAGATACGGCAGGTAATGAGCAGGAATTTGTAGCAGCTGTTGATCGGATTGATAAGACAGCACCAGTAGCAACTATTCAATATTCGGAAAATTTGAAGACAAGATCAGATGTGCGAACCACCGTTCTTGCGGATGAACCCATTACCGTCATAGGGAATAACGGCAATACAACATATGACTTTACAAGTAATGGGAGCTATACATTTGTCGTTAAGGATCGGGCTGGCAACCAAAATAGCGTAACGGCAACAGTCAATTATATAGACCGAACACCTCCGCTACCGCGACTTTCGTACAGTACATCAGCTCCTACAAAGGATGATGTCATCGTAACGGTAGATGCGGATGAGCCGTTCTATGTATTAAACAATAACCGAGCGAAGCAATTCGTGTTTAAGGACAACGGTACGTTTACTTTTTATCTGCAAGATATTGTTGGGAATTTAACTGAAATTCAAGCGGCAGTAAGCAATATCAATAAAACGAAGGCAAAAGTGATTGCTTCATTTAGTGAAACGCTGCCAACGCGAAATGATGTGAACGTTACACTAACATCAGACCAACCGCTTACTTATGTCGGTTTAATTGGCAACAAGGTTACTTTTACGAACAACGGCACGCGTTGGATAGATGCCATAGACTCGCTTGGTAATACCTATGCGTTGCGTGTGGATGTGACGAACATTGATCGTGAGGCACCGAAGTTTCGTTTTGTCGGAGGCGAGCAGTTGCTGATAGAAGTGGGCAACCCTGTCCATCCATTAGCAGATGTCTCGGCGATCGATAATATAGACGGTGACATAACTTCAAAGATTAACGTCAGTACCAACTCGATCAATCCACAAGTACCAGGTGAGTATACAGTTGTGTACCGTGTAACGGATCGTGCGGGCAACGAAAGCCTCTTGACTCGGAAGGCGATTGTCATCGCCCCAACTGATTTCACGATTTACGTGAATTCGGTGAAGGTTCAAGATACAGATGTCATCGTATACGGGGATGCAATCCAGCTATCGTTGTTTGGCCATCAAGGCAGCAACATCATCAAATGGGCGCGAGGCCCCAAGAGTATTGGGGATTTTAAGACCAATGCCAACAGAGTAAGCAACGGCATTTTACCGATAACGGAATACGGCTATTATACTTTGTTAATCCAAGATCAAGAACGACAGTTGAAGCTGATTCGTGTGTATATTTTGCCGAGACAAGCTTCTTAGGAGTGTGAGCAATGAATAAAGTGAAGTTTAAGCTGGGTAAAAAATTGTTGTTAATAGGCGCCATGCTTGTCCTGCTCTTTCCTATTGGAAGCGGTTTGGTATCTGCCGTTGAAGCCGAGTTGACGCCGGTGACTGTTGCCAATACCTTCATGGAAATCAGTGTTGATAAGGAGTCCGGCAGGTTCAGTGTCAATACGAAGCAAGGTTCTCCTCTAAAAGGGGGAGACGACAATAAATCGCTCCTCTTTAAAGATCGACTTCCGGAGACTTCGTTTACGACGTTTCGCATTAATGGACAAGATTATATTTACGGAAACAGTTATGGCTTTATGGGGTCTACTAGTGGTTTTACGTTCTCTCCAGCCAATCAAGGCTTCACGAATAAGTCAACATGGCGTATTGAAGGGCTCGATATTACACAGACATTAACATTAGTTAATGATCCAACGAACCCGAATGCAGGTAATATGAAGGTCACTTATCTCGTGAAAAATACGACCAAACAAAACCAAAGTGTTGGAACTAGGATTTTGCTGGATACGATGCTTGGCTCGCAAGATGCTTCTCCGATTTCGATAGCTGGCGGAAGTGAATATATTCGCAACGAGAAGGTCATTACGGGACAGCTTCCGTATTACTGGAGCGCGACAGATAATCCACTGAATCCCAAAGTGATGTCCTACGGTTTCATGCAAGGTTGGGGAAATAAAGCGCCGAATCAGATGGTTATTGCTCATTGGAACGGGATTTCCCAGACCAAGTGGGATTACACGGTGAATCCTATGCTAGATTTCACGAGCAAAATGAATGCCTACGGTTCGGCCGACAGTGCGGTGGCTCTCTACTGGGAGCCAGATGGACTCGCTCCTGGAGGAGAAGCTGTATATGAGACGTACTATGGGCTGGGCAGTTTTTTCACATCTCAGAAAGAAGCTACGTATAGGCTGCAAGTCGGTGCGCCGAAACAACTGACATTAACGGATGATCGCAATGGTTATAAAGAAGCGGAGTTTGACATTCGCGTCGATATCGACAATGCCATTGATCGCTCGGTCCAAATGGACGGTGTCGAAGTAACACTCGCTCTCCCTGCAGAACTAGATCTTGCCACAGGGCAGACAATGACCCAAAAGGTAGGCGTCATGAAGGTCGGCGAGACGAAGACTGTTACATGGCGAGTCAAGCCAAAGGTACAACTTACGTATAAAGCTGCCCCATTTCAGGTTATTGCACAAGCGGCTGGCGGGGAGGAGAGTATTCAAGCTTCCTTCATCGTCCTTCCTGCACTGACCGGTGAAATACCTAATATGCAGCTAATGGAAGTATTTCCTAAGAAGGTTTACACATTGGATGATAATCCTGCGTTAACTTTGCAAGGAGCAGGTTTTGAAATATTGAAAGGATCATCCGGATGGAATGTCGATCTCATTCGAGATCGCGATGGCGCGAGCGTGGCTGTTCCCCTCTCAGATGTATCGATTCAAGATGATAAACAGATTACGGCTAAGCTAAATTTGAAAAGTGATCTTTGGAAGCAGCACAAGCTGGAAGTTGGCTCGTACACGGTGAGGTTGACTGCTGGTGGCAAAGTATTTACCAAAAAAATGGAATTTACGACTGATAAAGCCTATAAATCAAAAGATTACGGAATTTTACTCGTTGTCGGTGACAACATGACGGAAAATGAGGGACAGACCTATCAGCTTGTTCCTGTAAAAAGTGAGACCGAGCTCACGGAGTTGAAAACGCAATATGAACGTACTGGAGGCCGCGAAGTTGCCTTGTTGGAGTTCCGAGGTTCGATTCGCGGTAAAAATGGAGAAAATGGCAAGGTTATTTATGAGATTGATCAGGGATCAACGATTAATTCGGTGATACGCCATGATACGACGGACATGTTAACAGCTATTTTCGGTGAAGCTTCACAGAAGATTACGATTCAAAAAAGTGCCAAGGACAGCTCACACAGTGAGGACTATATCAATGTAAAGGGGAATGGTGCGCTTTCGATCCCTAACTTTAAATTTGCTTATGGTCCTTTCCGTATTGAGTTGGAGGATGGAAAGAAATACGCACTCGAAGCGAACGAAGAACAGGAAGAATCCAAGATTGAGATTGAGTGGGATGTATTAAAAGGATTATCCGTCATTCAACGCCTCGCGTGGTTTCAACTGAACATTAAGAACGCCGTAATCGGAACTGAGAGCGTGTCGTTTGGCGGGAGGCTAGCCCTGGATTTTGAACCAGGTTCCAAGAAAACGGAAGACGGTAAAGAAGATTCGCCAGGTAACAATAATCCTCCGAACCCGCCAAATGAACAAGATTTAACAGAAAATACCGATGGTGAAGATGATGGTGCAGGTTCGGTATTAGTTTCCGTTGATTTGGATGAAGCTAAATTTGGTATAAGGCAGAATGCCGATGCTTTTGGACCTGCAGGTAAATTCGGCTTTTTAGGGTTGCGGGCTGAAGGGGAGGCCGGGTTACCTTCCAATCTGGTTCCGGGTCTTGATCTTGGGCTCAACGGTATTGTTCGTGTAGACACATTCGAAAAGAAATACGAGGTTGAAGCGAATGTTCAGTTCAAAGTTGTCGAAGTTAACGGACTGCTGACCATTCGATTAACGGACGGAAATTTTCCAATTGTGGATAATTTCCGCTTTGTGGTCGGGGGAGAACCAGGAATACCCTTAATTCCTATCGCTCCAGTTGCCTATATAACGAAAGGTGGAGGCGGAATTTACAACATCTTCGATTCGATAATGGGCAACTATAATTTCCTGCCACCTTTGAAATTGGAGATGATTGGCGGACTCAGTGTTGCTAAAGTGTTTAAAGCGGATGATGCCACAGTCGGACTTTCGATGCGCGGCGTTGAATTTTCTGGTGCGTTCGAAGTGCTCGGCATCCAGTTGTTAGAAGAGGTGTATGGCAGCGTACTGCTGAAAGACTCTTTGTCTCAATTCGGCATTGAACTCATGGCTGGTGCGAAGATTAATATTAAAAATATTATCACTGGTGAAGTGTATGTTGTCTTCCGATATGATCCTGAGCAGCACGGCAAGCTCGGACCTGTCTATTTAGCAGGTGGCGGCAACGTGCAGGTGAAGCTACCGCGAGGCTTAGTACTCGCAGCTGCTGAAGGTGAAATTAGCTCAGAGAAGATAGCAGGCAACGTAGAGTTTCTTGGTATCCCGTGGGGCTTTGAATATGAGTGGGGGGACAAAAAGCCACAAATAAGCGTAGGTAAGATTAATCTGCTCAAAAGCAGAAGCTTCGCTTTAGATGGGGAATCTCAATCTAGTGAACCTTTGGCTGGCGACCAGCCAGACAAGAGCTTCATCGAGCAAACGTATTATGATGAGTCGGGCAATGTATCTGGCACGATGAGCTTCGGTACCAATATGAAATCCGTCGCTGCTTCCGGACCGAGAAGTCATGTGCAGCAGCCAGCTCAAAGAAGATCATTGAGGTCTGCTGATTCGTTCGAATACGCGATACCTGTTTCATCGGGGATAGAAATGGCTTTGCTGGAAATTGCCTACTCAGGAGATCCTGCTGCACTTCAGGTTCAGGACCCAGAGGGGAATAACTACCCGCTTGTAGCAGGCGAGAATTATGATATTCAGGAAGTTTCTGCTGCTGATTCATCGTCAGGGGAACTAGAGCAAAGTGTGCTTATTTCGATTAAAAATCCAACCAGCGGCACGTGGCGAGTGACTTCAGATCGTGAACTGGAATGGACACTTCAACATGTAACCGTGCCTCCAACTTTGGCAAGTGTTGATGTTCAGCACACGGATTCCCATCAATTAACGGTGAATTGGCAGGGTGAACATACGACGAATGAAAAGGTCACGATATTCCTTAGCTCAAACAACGAAAACGATCCAGGCAGCTTGCTTATTCAGGACCTCGATGTTTCTGAAGAAAGAGCGCAAATTACGTTGCCTGAATCGTTAGCAAGCGGGACCTACTACGTCAAGGCTGTCCTGTCACAAGGAGATACGAATCTAAGCAGCGTCTACAGTAGTCAATCCTTCAACGTTGTGAATCCGTACCAACCAATGAAACCAAATCACGTTCAGTTGAGTCCTGCAGGGAACGGCTTGTTCAAGCTTTCTTGGGATGAGCAGGTGGCAGATGGATACACGGTACAAGTGCTTAATGGGAATGGCGAGGCCATCTCTAGCTTGGGTGTGATTGAGCTGAAAGGCGACCTTCATGAGGCCATGATCGGTGGGACGGTGAACACCGAAGGGGGTCAAAAAGTCGGTATGCTGCCTGGTACTTCGTACAAAGTATCGATGGGTGCTTATAAACTTGTAGATGGCGTCAAAGTGTACAGTGAGCCTGCGGTTACAGCAGCTGTCCTGCTGCCAGAGCCACAGTCTGCAAGCATGCAGTTATCTGTTCTTCATGCCAATAACGAACCGGTAACCAATACGTTTACGCAGAATGGTACGACAACGTATATCATGAATGAAGCCGACTTTCAGCTGCACATGCATGCAGATCAATCCGTATCAACGGAAGTCATTGTGAATAATGTGAAGCTAGAAAAGCCCATATTGGGAGCGGACTGGAACAGATCCATTTCATTACGCGAAGGAGAAAATGTTATCCAATTGTTCGCGACCAATCAGCAAGGCGATCGAAGTTCGGCCAGTGTTCGTGTCATTTCCGATATGACCTTGCCAGATCTGAAAGTAGAGAACGCGCGAACGAATTCTGATCAACAGACGGCTTTAGTAAAAGGCATGGCTGAGCCAGGTAGTCGGGTGACAATCAATGGCGAGACGGTGGCCGTTCAAGAAGGCGGTGCATTCGAGCAATCGATTCCTTTAGATGGTTACCTTTCTAAGCCTATTGTGATTGCAGCCAAAGATATGGCAGGAAATGAAACAGTTCTAAATACGGAAGTTATTAATAATACGGTGACTTCCTTAGCTAAAGTTGAACTTCGTCCTGCTGCAACTCTGT
Organism: Paenibacillus qinlingensis; assembly: GCF_031455095.1. Classification (GTDB taxonomy): domain Bacteria; phylum Bacillota; class Bacilli; order Paenibacillales; family NBRC-103111; genus Paenibacillus_E; species Paenibacillus_E qinlingensis_A. The sequence goes on along the minus strand of NZ_JAVDSB010000028.1, from coordinate 12,164 downwards.
CGGAAGACGAAGAGCTCCAGCTTCCTGCAGGCAGTGAGCAATCTTTAGAATTAATAGGTACAGACAAGGAAGGAAACTCGTTCGATCTTGATCCTAACAGTGTACAATGGAGCGTTCTACTAGGGGATACGAACGGAAGCATTTCAGAGCAAGGGCGATTGCATACTTCCTATGAGGGCGACATGGTCATTAAAGCTTCTTATTCGGTTGCAGGTGACTTTGCCTTTGAGGATACGCTTATTGTACATGTAACTCAACCTGCTGGAACACCAGAATCGCCGCCAGTTGACTATGACGATTGGTATATACCTCCGACGACGACGCTTCCAGGGGATGACAGTGAAGAGGCTGGAAGTCCAGTCGAAGAAACATTGCACAACATTCTAAAACGGTTGATTGAGCAAGAGCAAGGCGTAGACTTTGTAACTTCAGCCAAAATCGAAGCGAATCAGGAACGTATCATTCCAATTCGCGATCGTGCTGTTATTCGAATACCAGCGCAACCGCTTAAAGAAAGCGTTGGACTCGGCATTGGTGCAGTACGTGTTCCGAAGAAGTATGAAGTTGGCGGCTTAAAGGTGATTGGCGATATCTACGAATTCAAGTTCGATAAACCTACTCAACTTCAAGCACCTGCTGAACTCACGGTACGCTATTCAATGGAAGAACTCCAGGATCCTGGGCGAGCTGCGATCTATTATTACAATGAACAGACTCATAGCTGGGAATACATCGGTGGTCTGATAAATCCAATAACAGGCGTCGTTACGGCAACGTTGCCTCATTTCAGTAAATTTGCCTTACTGTATAATGGTGAATTGCCGATCTTCATGGATATGATCAATCGCTGGTCGCATGATGTCGTATACCGTTTGGCCTCCATGGGGGCAGTAAACGGTGTTCAACGCGATGAAGGCTTAGCATTCGAGCCGATGCGTGCCATTACACGGCAAGAATTTGCCAAAATTGCGGTTGGGGTTATTGGAGCAGTAGCATCAACGCCTACAGGCGAACTTTCCGCCGAATTTGTGGATCGAGAGCGCGTAGCTGAATGGGCGAAGCCTTATGTAACGGCAGCTATCGAGAAAGAGTGGATCGGCGGTACGAGGAGAGATGAGCAGCTTTACCTGGATCCAACCGTACCTATCTCAAGAGCGGAAGCCATAGCGATCATTGGTCGTATGATTCGTTCGCAAACGGAGTTGAAACCAACAGATATCAAAGTTTCATTTTCGGATGCACACGCGATTCCTGACTGGGCTATGCCCTATGTAACGATGCTTATTCAGCTTGGCGTCATCAGTGGTTACCCCGATGGTTCACTGAGGCCGGAGGCACAAATCACGAGAGAAGAAGCAGCGGCTATCATTAGTAAAATGCTGGATGTGAAGAACTAATGCAATCGAGTGTTTCCCTTCATGGGAGATGCTCGATTTTTTTTGTAGCAAGGAAGGGTAGGCAGTGGAAAGGGTCTTGTGCGTTAGAAGTGATTATGAAATGATAGAAAGATCGGGATTTCCCCCATTCAATCCGCTATTGTATCTCAGAATGAAAGCAGGCCATAAGCATGAATTATGAATTTCTAATTTCATTTACTCCCAAAATTATCGATGTCGTCAAGCGAGATCAGCCCTTCTGGGAAACGTTCCAATACGTATTAGAGCGAGACCGTACACTTCTCCATGTCATGGCATATGTCTACTCCGGTCAGGGGATATTGGAGCTTGACGGGAAACGGACACCGCTCGCTTCTGGCTGCACATTCCAGGTTCCTCCAGGTAAAGCGATGCGGATCACGACAACGCCTGATCATACATTGTGCTTTTATTCGATACATTGTCGATACGGAATGGCACATTGGGAGGGTACTGAGCTTCGCTTAGCACCGAGTGAAGGTGCTTTGCCCCTTCCAGAGACGCAATTATGGCCTGAAAATAATGGGCTCGCAGATAAATTCCAGCAGGCATTCACATTATGGAAAAATAAAAATAGCGGTTACGAATGGCAGGTGAGACAACTGCTAATTGATATGTTGCAAAGCTTTCTGCAAGGGAAGCTCCCTGCGGGAGAGATCAGTTCTGCTGGATCTGTTCAAGAGGCTATTGATTTTATGAAAACCTCGTATAAGGAGGAGTTGACGCGGGAACGAATGGCTGAACGGTTATCGTTATCACCGGGCTACTTTTCCATTCTTTTTAAAAAACATACAGGCCTAAGTCCAATTCATTATTTAAATAGAATTCGAATGGATCAAGCGAAACACCTATTGAAAAATACCAGGTATCCCATCAAGCAGGTGGCAGAGGAAGTCGGATTTCAGGATTCTTTTTACTTCTCCAGAATGTTTGTGAAAGAAACAGGTATGGCGCCAAGCGATTATCGGAAATCATAAAAAAAGTTATCTAACAATAATCCAGATTATTGATAAAGTTTCTTCATGTACGGAGAATTGAAAACGTTTTATAGTAAGATCTATAAAACAAAAGTTCCTGCATGGAGGCGATATGAATATGAGTAATGCCCCTCGAATTATTGATACGGATGTTCATAATGCGGTACCGCATAACAAGGATTTACTCCCTTATCTGGCAAGAGAATGGCATGAGCAGCTTCTATCAGCAGGACCTGGTGCTCCTGGTGTCTATTACTCGCCGCTTGGTGTGATGCGCAAAGATGCTAGACCAGATAACGGCGGGATACCTGGAAGTGACCCTCATTTTCTAAAAAAGCACCATTTGGATAGATATGGCATTGATTATGCGATATTGACAGGCTCTGGCATTTTGGGTGTGTCTTTAAATCCAGATCCCGATTACGGGAATGCGGTTTGCAGCGCTTATAATGATTGGTTAGTGGAGACTTGGCTGAAAGTAAGCCCACAATATAAAGGTTCCATCTTGATCAATCATTCCGATCCGCAAGTAGCAGCTAAAGAAATTGATCGCATGGGCGGCCACCCTGATATGGTGCAAGTCATTATGGCATCCGGCTCACCGATGTTATTCGGACAACGTTTTTACCATCCGATTTATGAAGCAGCAGAACGCAACGGGTTGCCGGTTGCCATCCATCCAGGAACAGAAGGACGGGGCATCGCGGGCGCACCTACACCATCCGGGTATCCCACGAAATATTTTGAATGGCATAATATTTTACCGACGAATTACATGGCCCATATTAACAGCTTGGTCTGTGAAGGGGTTTTTGTGAAATTTCCTAAGCTCAAATTTGTCGCGATCGAAGGCGGGCTCGCTTGGTTGCCGCATCTTATGTGGCGAATGGACAAGAACTACAAAGGTCTCCGGGATCAAGTGCCATGGCTGACACGACTTCCTTCTGAATACATCCGGGAGCATATTCGATTAACGACACAGCCGATTGAAGAACCAAGTCAACCTGACCACATCAATCAAATTTTGGATATGCTTGGCGGGGATCATATGGTGATGTTTTCCTCCGATTATCCGCATTGGGATTTTGATAATCCGAAGATGGCCCTACAACCGATCCGCAAAGAGCTAAGACAGAAAATACTAGTGGAAAATGCTATGGCACTTTATAATCTCACAACAGCTCCGATTACAGCAAAGGAGGTGTAGACATGACGATAAGATCTAAATCAAGGCATGTCGTAGCAACGGTTGCTGAAATCGAACAGCTAGGCAGAAAGATTGTGGAAGTGAAAGGGATGGAAATCGGGATTTTCAGCGTTGATGGACACTTCTATGCTTGGCGGAATGTGTGTCCGCATGCGGCTGCGCCTGTCTGTGAAGGGACGGTTTGTGGAACCCGGCTTCCCTCCATGGTTTACGAATATATACATGGCCGAGACCAAGAGATTTTGCGTTGTCCTTGGCATGGTTGGGAGTTTGATCTAAAGACGGGCATCCACCTAGTTGAGGGAGGCGTAAAGCTTCGGGGATATGACCTAGAAGTGGATGGCGACCATATTTACATGCTTATATAAGGAGATGGTAAGCCAATGTTGGACATGTACGAGGATCATATAAGACGAAAGAAAACAGCCTCGTTATCTGAATTTACAACAGAATATCAGGACTTCAGGTATCATGCCTCATCGGTCACGCCTGATATCAAGCTTGCCATCAACGTCATTAAGCCACTTGGTCCGGCTCCAATGCTGGTAAAGCTTCATGGGTGGCACATGAGTATGCCCGAGCCTCAGAAGAGGGTAACGCCAGCAGACAATATGGACCATTATTTGGTAGTCCAGGTGGATATGCGAGGCAGAGCCTTTTCGGAAGGGGAGGCTGATTGCAATGGGTATGAGCTCATGGATATTTATGATGCCATTCAATTTGTACGAAAAGAATATGCGCACTATCTTTCTGATCCTGAACTCATCTATTTAGAAGGAGGAAGCGGCGGAGGCGGCAATGTCCTGGCGATGTTAGGCAAGTTCCCGGATACGTTTGCTGCTGCTTCCTCCTTTTACCCCATGTCTGATTATGCGAAGTGGTATGTGCAAGATGAAGTTGGCGAGTTTCGAGATGAGATGGATGTTTGGATCGGTTGTCCGCCAGAGGTGGACAGCGAAAGATATGAAGCTAGAAGCGGGATTCATCTCGTGAATAACTTGCATACCCCGCTTTATTTGGCCCATGGAGATGGAGATATTCGCGTCCCTGTGGACCATGCGAGAGCCTATGTTCGACAAGCGCAGGCGTATGGCAAATCGCAGCTCATCCAATATGAAGAGCTCCCAGGTGTTGGTGGTCGAGGTCACCAAGATGGCATTACGGCTGAACAATTGGCAGGCATTCAGGAAGCATCGGATGCAAATCGCCGAAACCACGCTGTACCTGTGACCATTCCACAACAAGGGACACTGCAGATCGGCGGGTATCTCTACACGAAACCTTTTCAAATTGTGCTGGATTCGATGGATCATGTCGCGCAAGTTGAATACTCTCTCCCCAATAATACATATCAGTTGCGTGCAAGGAATCCTTATCCCTACACATTGTCAACGTTCGATGGCAGGGTCATCACAGGAATATGCAGTGTAATTACGAACAGTCAGTAGATGATACTGGCTTTTTTATCTTGGCAACGTAGTGACTATGAATCGATAAGGTTGTGACGGAGTATGGAAAAATCGAGATTGAAAAATAAGGATTCTTACTGGCTTGCAGATTCCTATAGTGCTGACGAATCTGTTGTTCCAGCGGATAAACGTGTTCCGTTTGGATGGCCGGCAGCATCCGTTAGCGGCATAGAGGAGCGTAAGATTATACTATTATGGAAAAATAGAGCATCGCACGACTCCGCTTGGTTGAGAATTACGGTGGCACTGGATTTACGTGAAGAAGTGAAGTTGGAAGTTAGAAGCGCCGTATCGCATATTCTGCTAGGGAACTTCGATATTCGCTACGCGTCGGTACTTCAACCATTCCAGCTCCTCCTCTCCAAAGAGCAGGTACAGCTTGCTGTAAGCGAAGGCATTTCACTTAGACAGACTGAAGGGAATGTGCCTTTATGGATATTTGTCCCCGATCGAGGAATGCCGACATCGGCTGGGGAAGCGCCGCTTCTGTTTCCACACTTGTATGATGCGCAGGATCATGTTGTGGATGTGGATCGGTGGGAAGCCATGAAAATAACCTTGGCCACTTTATCTTCTTTACAAGCTTTTGGGTGGTTAGAAGGCTGTGTTTTACATGGATTAATGGAGTTAAATCGCGTAACGGGGGAGCCGCTATACCGCGAGGCTTTGTCACGGCACTTTCATATGTTTATGGATGAGGAAGAGAAGCTGCGTTATGAGAATCCACGCAGTATGCCTGTTGATGATCAGATATATGGCATTGAAGGGACGTTGCCCTTCGCCATGCTCGCACAGTTGGATGCCACACACCCCACCCTAGAACGCGCAATCCATTTCTGGATGGACCCGCGTAATGAGGACGGTGTGTTGCTTGATCATACGATGCTTACCGCAGAAGGAAACTACACGCTTGCTTATCCGATGGCTGTGCTCGCTAAGCAGCGGGGACGATTGGATTTAGCTCGTCTTGCCCTCCGGCAGCTGGAAGCAAGACAGAAGTTGACGCTTGGCGATGATCTGTACCTACGCTATCATCAGGACGGGAGCTATTCGTTTCGAAATTGGTCACGTGCCTACGCATGGTATTTGTTAGGCTTGGCTCGTACGCTGAAAGAATTGGATGGCGCAGATTTCTTAATGAACGATGAGATGCACGCTATTCAGGCATTGAAGCAAGAACTACGGCGTGTTTCGCGAATCTCAATGAGCTATCAACTTCCTAGTGGTTTGTGGTCAGTGTTCCTGGATGATCCGGATACAGGTCCTGAAACCTCAGGCTCTGCAGGGATTGCAGCGGCGCTGGCAATTGGCGTCGAGATGGGCTTGTTAGACAAGGATGCATTAGCTGCTGCAACGCTTGCCAAGGAAGCATTAACACCGTATCTGACACAGGACGGTATTCTTAGCGGTGTTTCTCAAGGCAATAAGGGAGGAGAAAGCTTGCAGCGCGGAGGGTATCGCGTCCTTTCACAAATGGGAACAGGCCTGGCTGCACAGCTATGGGCTGTGATTGAGGACAGTCCAGGGAAATAATTGTGGAAATAAAGAAGCATGTTCAATCAATGGCTTTCATTGCTTGAACATGCTTTTTGTATGCAAAATAGTTGTGATGATTACAATTTAAAAAGGAAAGATGCGAGGTTTCTTTTGAACAGAGACCCATTTACTTGTCGTGAATTCTTCGAACCCGAGGTCACCGCCGTAATGACCGATTCCTGAGGATTTCTCGCCGCCGAACGGTGCATTCATATCCATATTGATGGTTGTATTGTTCACGTGCGTCATCCCGCTTTCGATCGAGCGGGCGAAGGCCATGCCTTTTTCAATATTCGAGGTAAACACTGCGCTTGATAACCCATATTCGGTATCGTTTGCCCAAGCCAAAGCTTCTTCTTCCGTGTCAAAGGGAATAATAGAAGCGATCGGCCCGAAAATCTCGGTCTGCGCAAGCTTGGAATCTGGCTTGACGTCGGCGAATACGAATGGCGTAACGATGTTACCGATACGCTGGCCTTCGAGCACAAGTCGAGCGCCTTCTTGCTTGGCGATTTCCGCCAGTCCAAGCACTTTCTCGATTTGCTTTTCATTGATGAGCGGCCCTACGATAACCTTTGGATCCGCAGGATTTCCATAAGGGACTTGTTGCAATCTGTCTGCCAATCGCGTGATAAACGCCTCATAATGCTTACGATGAACGAAGAAACGATTCGTACAGATGCATACTTGACCTGAATTCATCAGCTTACTGAAGACAGCAGCATTGACGGCTTGATCCAAATCAGCATCTTCAAGGACAACGAACGGATTGTTGCCGCCTAGCTCCAACGATGCACGCTTGAGATGTTTGCCGCAAAGCTCGCCGATATGGCGGCCGACGCCCGTTGAACCCGTGAACGAGATGATGCGCGGTACGGGATGCTCGATCATGTAGTCCCCGACTTCTGCGACATCATAACCGACAACGTTGAGCACACCTGTGGGCAGCCCAGCTTGCTCGAAAATATCGGCGACGATAGGTCCGCCAGTTATATATGTCTGGGAGTCCGGTTTCAAAACAACGGCATCTCCCGCAGCAATGGCTGGTGCGACGACTCGCATCGCCATGTACAAAGGGAAGTTGAATGCGTTGATGACTCCGATCACGCCAACTGGGAAACGATAAACATGGTTTTCCTTATCCGGCAAGGGAGAAGGAAACACATGCGGCGAGAACATGGAATCGATGTAGGGGATAGCGGCCATAATGGAACCTACAGAAGCCATGAATTCGGATACAGCTTTGGTGACGGAGCTTCCGGATTCTTGCACCATTAAGCCGACAATCTCGTCTTTTCTAGCTTGCAGCATCTGAACGGCGCGCGTAAGCACAGTCTTGCGCTCTTCAGCCGTAGAAGAAGCCCATGCTTTCTGCGCGTTCTTCGCAGCCAGATAAGCTTCATCGATGTCGTCGCGATTCGCGAGTTTGATCTGAATCACTCGTTCATTATTGTAAGGATTGATATTGTCATATACGGTGTCGCTTGATCCGTCACGCCAAACGCCGTTAATGTACTGCTTATTGTATTTTTCGGACATGGGAATGCCCCCTTGTTAGTATTTGGTGATAACCGTTACGCCTACACCAGCATAGTTGTTCATTTCTTGGAATGCGGAGTTAATATCGTCGAGTGCGATTTGTTTGGTAACAAGCTTGCCTGGCGCCAGTTTGCCGCTCTCCACCATTTGGAGCATCTCGCGGTACTCTGGAACTGGCATACCTGCGGAACCGACCAGTGTCAACTCTTTCAACAGCAGGAGATTGACAGGAACTGGCGTCATCCCGCCTTGCGGGTTGTTGCTTACGCCGAGCTGTAGGTGACGCCCGCGTTTGGTTAAGCTCATGACGGCGTTCACGAATGTATCTTGAATGCCCAGCGCGTCGATCGAGAGGTTAGCTCCACCTTTGGTGAGCTCCATGATCGCCTGCGGCGCATTCACTTGCTTGCTGTTCACCGTCGCTACGGCGCCCATTTGCTTAGCGAAGTCGAGTTTATCATCCGCGATATCAACGGCAATGACATTCGCACCTGCCGCAGTAGCAATTTGAATGGCGGACAAGCCAACACCGCCGGAGCCATATACGGCTACCCATTCGCCTGGACGTACTTTCCCTTGAGCAACAACGCCATGGAAGGCTGTCATGAACCGGCAGCCCATCGCGCTTGCCGTAAGGAAATCGACACCATCAGGCAGGTGAAGCAGGTTCAGGTCTGCATTTGGAATGTGAATGTATTCCGCAAAGCCACCGTCAAAATGAAATCCTACCATTTTCAAATTGTCACAAAGGTTGTGGTGCCCCGATTGACAATGCGGACATACACCGTCACCTTGATTGAAAGGGACAATCACGCGGTCGCCTTTTTTGAAATTGCGAATATCCTTACCGACTTCTTGTACAATGCCGCTCATTTCGTGACCAAGTATATGTGGGAATGTCTTGATTGCACCGAGTCCACCGTGCCACCCGTGCAAATCGCTGCGACAAATACCCGTCGCTTCTAATTTCAGTATGACGCCGTCTGGCGCTAGGGTTGGATCTGCGACTTGTTTGACAACCAAGGGTTCGTTAAATGCTTCTAGTACGGCTGCTTTCATGTAAGATCATCTCCATGTAAGTGTTGTTTGAACTTCGTCCCCTATTATAGAAATTCAGAATGATAATGTATAATACATAATTAATTATAAGTATATAGCTTGTAGTCTATGGAAGAGGGGCAGAAGTGATGGAGCTTCTTCAATTGCATTATTTTCAGATCGTTGCCAGATTAGAGCATATGACCAAGGCAGCAGAGGAGCTAAATATCGCCCAGCCCTCACTCAGCAAGACGATTTCCAGATTGGAAGAGGATCTTGGTGCACCTTTGTTCAGTCGGCAGGGTCGTAACATCCGATTAAATCAGTTCGGCAAAGTGTTTCTTGCACGAGTGGAGCGCGTTTTTCGAGAATTAGAAGAAGGAAAAAGAGAAATCAAAGATATGATCGGATTGGAGCGAGGTAGTATTACGCTCGCGGCATCGCTGACGAGCATTCTCCCCGAGCTGCTTGGGGAATTTCTGAATCTGTATCCGAATGTGCACATCCGACAAGTACTGGAACGAACCGCGGTTATCAAACGCATGTTGGAAGACGGAGAGATCGACCTGAGCATTACGACTACACCATTCGAGGGAGCGGATATGGCATGGACACCTCTTCGAACAGAAGAATTCTTTGTTGTCGTCCCTGATAACCATCCGTTGGTAGGCCGAGAAAGCGTCTCGTTGATTGAACTGAAGGACGAAACCTTCATCGGATTGCGAACTGGCTATTGGTTCCGCACTTTGACGGACAGTATCTGTGAGCGTGCTGGATTTATACCGAATACGATGCTTGAGGTGGATGAGGCGGATGCCGTTGTTTTGCTTTTGAGAAAGGGACTTGGTATCATGTTCGCGCCTGAGCTGGCGTGGCAAAAGCGCGCCGTTTACATGCCTCATAGGCTAAGGATTACAGACCCAGGCTGCACAGTGACGACTGGCATTGCGTGGTCGAAGAAGCATTATTTATCGCTCGCGGCGGAACGATTCCGTCAATTTGTCATTACATATTTTGAAAATATAAAGCCCTGAGGCATGAAATAGAAGCAGATGACACACAATATAACTGTAAAAATATATCAGTAAAAGTTAACGTTGACGTTAACGTATATTCGGATTATGATGAACTCATCGCGATAAAGCAGTTGAGTTAGATGGGAGTGTATCGATGGATAAATACAAAATTGATGATGTAGCGAAAGAAAGTGGACTGACGAAGAGGACGATTCGCTACTATGAGGAAATCGGCGTTTTATTCCCTCCAGAACGTAGTGAGGGCGGCATGCGCTTATATACGCGCAAACATATCGAAAGATTGAGTCAAATTGTCAATGCTCGGGATGTTCTCGGATTTTCGCTGATGGAAATTCAGGATTTCGTAGCGATTCGTGAAAAGCTGGACGAACAGAAGCAAGTCTATTGGAAAACCGAAGCAGCCGAAGAGAAGCTCTCGCAGTTGCGGGAAATAAAAGTCATGGTCGATCAGCAGATGGACATGGTTGATCAAAAAATTAATAAAATGATTGAATTTCGCAAAGAAATCGAACACATGCAAAAGCGCGTCAATGATGGTATTTCTAAAATGACAACATAAAAGGAGTCTTCTGGGTCATGCAACCAACAGCTACGAGTAAGGCCAATACGGCCGCACAGCATCAGAATACACAGAAAGTTAGTATGTTTACGCAGCCGAAAGCGGTATGGGTGGTCGTTTTCGCCAGTATTATCGCTTTCATGGGTCTAGGTCTGGTAGATCCGATTTTACCTGCTATTGCTAAAAAACTACATGCCTCCCATAGCGATGTCACCTTGCTATTCACGAGCTATAACGCAGTTATGGCTATCGCGATGTTAATTACGGGTGTCGTCTCGTCCCGTCTAGGCATCAAGAAAACACTGCTAACAGGAATCATTATTATTGCCCTTTTTTCTGCATTAGGTGGGATGTCAAATAGTATTTGGAGTCTAGTATGGCTGCGTGGAGGCTGGGGACTAGGCAATGCGCTGTTCGTCGCAACAGCATTGTCTGCCATCGTCTCTTTGTCCAAAACAGGCGTTGCTCGCTCTATTATTTTGTTTGAAGTCGCGGTTGGTCTTGGAATCTCCGTTGGTCCCTTACTGGGAGGCGAACTCGGCGCCATCTCATGGAGAGGCCCATTCTTCGGCGTTGCCGGTCTTATGGTCATTGCTTTCTTTATGATTTTGTTTATAATGCCTAAACAACAAACACAAATTCGCAAAACCAAAGCATCGTTAGCGGATCCATTCCGCGCTTTGAAATTCAAAGCTCTTCGTACCTTCGGAATCGCGGCTTTTCTATATAACTTTGGTTTTTTCACTCTACTTGTATACGCAGCATTAGTCTTAGGCAAGCTAGGATTAGATGAGCATCAACTTGGTTATGTTTTCTTGGGCTGGGGACTTATGCTTGCTTTTACATCTGTCTTTACAGCACCGAAACTGCAAAAACGCTTTGGTACAGTATCTTCCATGTGCGTTCAACTATTGTTATTCGCTGTTACTTTGTTTGTCATGGCGAACTGGACAACGGATAAAACAGTTATCATTATCGCAGTTATCATTGCGGGAGCGTTTCTTGGTAATAACAACACTTTAATTACAACTGCCGTAATGAACGCTGCGCCGGTCGAACGTCCAACCGCTTCAGCAGCCTATAGCTTCTTGCGTTTCATCGGAGGGGCAATCGCTCCGTTCCTTGCAGGTAAATTGGCGGAATGGTTTAACCCGCAAATGCCGTTTATTGTTGGCGGCGCGTGTGTAGTCGTGGCTGTTATCTATCTGTGGATGAATCGCCAGCATTTGAAGCACGTGGATGAAGTGGAAAGTGCGCATTAATATATGTTGTAGGAGAGCCCGCTGCTCAGCGAGGCCACTGAAAAAGTATACTAAGAAAAAAGGCACAGACTCTCATTTTATGAGGGCGCTGTGCCTTTTTTCTTGTATACTTTAAGTATTACGTC
>NZ_JAVDSB010000027.1:0-59110 GCF_031455095.1 Paenibacillus qinlingensis | reverse complement strand
TCCACGCGTTCCCATCTCGAACACGACCGTTAAGCCTTCCAGCGTCGATGGTACTTGAACCGCAGGGTTCTGGGAGAGTAGAACGTTGCCAAGCACTGAAAGAGTCTTATTTAGAGAAATCTAGGTAAGACTCTTTTTTGCGTTCCATCGGTAGCCCGAAAAGTACATGTAGACCCCGAGGCTGCACACATGAAGTAGCGGGATATGTGATACAAAGTAGAATGTTGGTTAATTAAGCAATATCAACAGTTTTTTTATTAAATAACTTTCGAATAAATACCTAGGTAAGGTCAACAATAGTAAGGTTCACATAAGGCTATCGGATACGTAGTGGGAGACAATTTAGGAGCAGTACTTGTCAAAAAGAAAGGAAATGATTATAATTTAGTTAAGGTCAAAGAAAGTCAAAGTCAATTTACTTCTAGAAATCTGGGAGGCCGAATTGATGCGCAATGTATCAGAAATTATTGAACAGTATTTAAAGCATGTCCTGCAACAAAGTTCGGAAGGAGCAATCGAGATTCAACGGAACGATTTGGCAGACCAGTTTCAATGCGTACCTTCTCAAATCAATTATGTCATCAGTACAAGGTTTACCTTGGAAAAGGGCTATGTGGTTGAGAGTAAACGCGGAGGTGGCGGCTACATTCGTATTCAGAAGATCGAGCTCAAGAGTCATGGATCTATTCTAGATCACATCTTCCGTACGATTCATACCCACATTGATCAAGTCACCTCAGAGGGGCTCGTTTATCAATTGCAAGAGGGGCATTATATTTCCACCAGAGAAGCTAACCTGATTCGGGCAGCGATATCCAGAGATGTATTGACCTTTAAACTCCCGCTGCGCGATGAAATTCGGGCCAAGATTCTTAAAGCAATGCTGATATCCTTGCTTAGCAGATAAGGAGGCAGATGGAATGGTTTGTCAGGAATGCGGGAAACGACCGGCGACTCTTCATTTCACGAAGATTGTGAATGGAGACAAGAACGAGTTCCACATTTGTGAGAATTGCGCCCGCGAGAAGGGCGAGATGATTCCAGGAACATCGAACGGCTTTTCGATTCACAATTTACTATCAGGCTTACTTGATTTTGAACCACTGTCCGCGGCAAAGTCTCAGGCTATCCGCTGTGATAACTGCGGTCTTACGTACTCGCAATTCAGTAAATTAGGTCGGTTTGGTTGTGGGTCCTGTTATCAGAGTTTTTCGGTTAAACTAGATCCTCTTTTCAAGCGAGTGCATGGGAATATCGTGCATGTTGGGAAAGTTCCCAAGCGAAGTGGCGGTATTATTCAAAGCAAGCGTGAAATCGATCTTTTGAAGAAAGATATGATGACCTGTATCGAAAGCGAAGAATTTGAGCAGGCTGCCCAGATACGTGACCAAATTCGTGAGATTGAGAAGAAAATTGCGGGTATGTAAGTTTGTAAGGGAGTGTGAATCCAGTGACATTACAGCGGTTTACAGGAGATGCTTTGAGTGAATGGATGAAAGGTGAAGGGCCAGAGTCGGATATTGTCATAAGCAGTCGGATCCGTATTGCTCGTAACCTGAGAGATTATCCATATCCCATGCTCGCAACCAATCAACAATCCCAAGAAGTGCTGGAACAGTTATCTGGTGTTCTTGAGAATGAAGAGTTGGAGACGATAAGCAACTTCTCGCTCATTCCATTAGCAGCGTTAAATGAGCTCGAGCGAATGGTGCTAGTGGAGAAACATTTAATTAGTCCTAATTTAGCTAACGAATCCAGAAATGGTGCCGTTATTTTAAGCGATAATGAGTCGATTAGTATTATGATCAATGAAGAAGACCATCTTCGCATACAATGTTTATGTCCTGGCTTCCAGATTAAAGAGGTTTGGGATCTAGCGAATCAGATTGACGATATTTTTGAAACACACATGGATTATGGATACGATGAAAAAAGAGGCTATCTAACAAGCTGCCCGACGAATGTCGGCACGGGGATTCGAGCTTCGGTCATGATGCATCTGCCTGCTCTAGTACTAAGTCAGCAAATTAATCGTATTTTATCCGCAGTTACACAAGTTGGGTTGACGGTTAGAGGATTATATGGAGAAGGCAGCGAAGCATTAGGTAATCTATTCCAGATCTCTAATCAAATTACGTTAGGTCAGTCGGAAGAAGAGATCATTGATAATTTATATAGTGTAGCGAGGCAAATTATAGAGCATGAACGCGCCGCGAGACATAAGCTATTGCAAGAGTCTAGAATGCGCATTATTGATCGTGTTAATCGGTCCCTTGGTATTCTATCCTATGCAGGGATTATTGACTCTAAGGAAGCGGCTCAACGGTTGTCAGATGTAAGGCTGGGGATTGACCTTGGCATCATCAACAATGTATCCTCCAATGTGCTCAATGAATTGTTAGTTATGACGCAGCCTGGGTTCCTTCAGCAATATGCAGGTGAGAAGCTGAATGCGGATGAACGGGATATGCGACGGGCGGAACTGATTCGCGAGAAATTCGGCAGGGTATAAAGTGAGATAAGAATCATCTTTAGGAAATCCATAGATATACTACTTTTGGAGGTGTTCGCTATGATGTTTGGCAGATTTACGGAACGTGCGCAGAAGGTGCTTTCTCTTGCTCAAGAGGAGGCTGTTCGATTAGGACATAATAATATTGGAACAGAGCACATTTTACTTGGACTTATTCGTGAAGGTGAAGGCATTGCTGCTAAAGCACTCGTTGCGCTCGGCCTTGGTCTTGAGAAAATTCAAGATGAAGTCGAATCTCTAATTGGCAGAGGGCAAGAGCAACCGACTAACATCGCGTATACGCCTAGAGCTAAGAAAGTGATTGAACTTTCGATGGATGAAGCGAGAAAATTAGGTCACACATATGTGGGGACTGAACATATTTTGCTCGGACTGATCCGCGAAGGTGAGGGCGTAGCTGCAAGAGTGCTTAATAATCTTGGCGTTTCCCTGAACAAAGCGCGTCAGCAAGTTCTGCAATTGCTAGGCAGTAGTGAAACAGTGTCACCTAGCCATGGTACGAATCCCAACGTGAACACGCCTACATTAGACGGGTTAGCAAGAGATTTGACTGCCTATGCCAAAGAGGGTCATCTGGATCCAGTTATTGGACGCAGCAAAGAAATTGAGCGTGTCATTCAGG
Organism: Paenibacillus qinlingensis; assembly: GCF_031455095.1. Lineage (GTDB taxonomy): Bacteria > Bacillota > Bacilli > Paenibacillales > NBRC-103111 > Paenibacillus_E > Paenibacillus_E qinlingensis_A. The sequence goes on along the minus strand of NZ_JAVDSB010000027.1, from coordinate 55,955 downwards.
TGCTAAGTCGTAGAACGAAGAACAACCCGGTCCTGATTGGTGAACCAGGAGTTGGTAAAACGGCGATTGCTGAAGGTCTTGCTCAAAAAATCATTAACAATGAAATTCCGGAAACGTTGAAAGATAAACGAGTTATGACGCTGGATATGGGTTCTGTAGTAGCAGGAACGAAGTACCGCGGTGAATTCGAGGATCGCCTCAAAAAAATCATGGACGAAATTCGTCAAGCCGGTAATATCGTATTGTTCATTGATGAGCTTCATACGTTAATTGGTGCTGGTGGAGCGGAAGGTGCAATTGATGCTTCCAACATCCTTAAGCCGGCTCTTGCCAGAGGCGAGCTGCAATGTATCGGTGCTACAACACTCGATGAGTACCGCAAATATATTGAAAAAGATGCTGCGCTGGAGCGTCGTTTCCAACCGATTACGGTAGACCAACCATCTCCGGAAGAAGCCGTTCAAATCTTGTATGGTTTGCGTGACCGTTACGAAGCACATCACCGTGTGAAAATTACAGATGCTGCGATTCAAGAAGCTGTCAAGCTATCTGATCGTTACATCACAGACCGTTTCTTGCCAGATAAAGCGATTGACTTGATTGATGAAGCGAGTTCCAAGGTGAGATTGCGTTCGTACACAACGCCACCATCATTGAAGCAGCTTGAAAGCAAGCTGGAGAATATTCGTAAAGAGAAAGACGCTGCGGTTCAGAGCCAAGAGTTCGAGAAAGCAGCAGGACTTCGTGATACGGAACAAAAGCTTCGCGAAGAGCTAGATTCCACGAAGAACGAGTGGAAAGAGAAGCAAGGCCGTCTGGACACAGAAGTGACGCCAGATGATATCGCGCAAATCGTAGCGAGCTGGACGGGAATCCCGGTAAGTAAGCTTGCTGAAGAAGAAACCGACCGTTTACTCAAAATGGAAGATATCCTTCATGAGCGTGTCATTGGACAAGAAGAAGCCGTTAAAGCTGTGAGTCGTGCGATTCGCCGCGCAAGAGCTGGTTTGAAAGATCCGAAGCGTCCGATGGGCTCCTTTATTTTCTTAGGACCAACGGGTGTTGGTAAAACAGAGCTTGCACGTGCGCTAGCAGAGTCCCTCTTCGGAGATGATAACGCCGTTGTTCGGATTGACATGTCCGAGTATATGGAGAAGCATTCAACTTCCCGTTTAGTAGGGGCGCCTCCAGGATATGTAGGATATGAAGAAGGCGGTCAACTGACTGAGAAAGTTCGCCGTAAGCCATATTCCGTTGTCCTACTCGATGAAATCGAGAAAGCACACCCTGAAGTGTTCAACATCCTGCTACAAGTGTTGGAAGATGGTCGTTTAACGGATTCCAAAGGTCGTACCGTTGATTTCCGCAACACACTCATTATTATGACTTCCAACGTCGGCGCGGACATGATTAAGAAAAATTCTTCACTGGGTTTCACTGCTGCGCTTGATGCTGGTAAAGACTATAGCAACATGAAAGACAAAGTGATGGGCGAGTTGAAGAAAAGCTTCCGTCCTGAGTTCCTTAACCGGATCGATGAAATCATCGTATTCCACTCTTTGGATGAAGCACATATTGCACAAATCGTTAGCCTAATGGCTGATGATCTGCGCAAGCGTCTAAAAGAGCAAGAAGTTGATTTCTTGTTAACGGACAAGGCGAAAATGTTCCTGGCCAAGGAAGGATTTGATCCAACCTATGGTGCGCGTCCATTGCGCAGAGCGATTCAGAAACATATCGAAGATCGCTTATCGGAAGAATTGCTCAGAGGCAATATTGCCAAAGGCGATTCACTGACCATTGATGAGAACGAAGGCGAACTGGTTGTCCTGAAGGGCGAAGGCGTCTCATTGACGAAATAAAAGTAAGTGAAGAAGCATTTCACTTCATCCGATGAGGGTGGAGTGAGATGCTTTTTTAAATTAAGGGAAATATATGACGAATCCTGTCCACGAAAGATGGAGTAGCCCTTTATTTTGTTTCTTTCGGCACTTTCATGAGAAACATAAAAATGGTAAACTTTATTGGTAAGGATAGCCAAAAAGGATATCCCCATAGTAAGGAGCAATTTGTTCAATGAGTAAACAAAAAACCAAATTTAGCTGTCAAGAATGTGGCTATGAATCACCGAAATGGATGGGCAAATGCCCAGGGTGTCAGTCTTGGAATACGATGGTGGAAGAAATTGAAACTGTCGTTCGTACGCAGGGTATGACATCTTCGATCCCCAAAACGAAAGAAAAAGCGATCCCCATCATACATATAGAAAGCAGCTCTGAACCAAGGGTTGTTACAAGCAACAAAGAATTAAATCGTGTCCTAGGCGGAGGCATTGTCCCTGGGTCACTTATCCTCGTTGGTGGAGATCCGGGTATCGGAAAATCAACCTTGCTTCTACAAACGTCCTTCGAACTCACACAAGCTCACCAAAAAGTCCTCTATATATCAGGAGAAGAATCAATTAAGCAGACGAAGCTCCGCGCAGATCGTTTAAATGCCACCTCTCCGCTGCTATACGTATTATGTGAGACGAATCTCGAGCTTATCGAGGAAGCTATACAAGAAACGAACCCCGATTTTCTGGTGATCGATTCGATCCAAACGGTGTTCCACCCAGCAATTACTTCGGCACCTGGAACCGTATCACAGGTTCGAGAATGCACAGGCCATTTTATGAGAATAGCTAAGGGTAAGGGAATTGCAACGGTCCTAGTCGGGCATGTGACGAAGGAAGGGGCAATAGCAGGGCCTAGAATGCTGGAGCATATGGTCGATTGTGTGCTCTACTTTGAAGGGGAGCGGCATCATTCTTATCGTGTGTTAAGAGCGGTGAAGAACCGTTTTGGCTCAACAAATGAAATCGGTATCTTTGAAATGCAAGAGGTTGGTCTCGTAGAGGTCAACAATCCATCTGAGCTGTTTCTTTCGGAAAGACCGCTTGGTGTAGCTGGTTCTGCCGTTGTAGCTAGTATGGAAGGGACACGTCCCGTCTTGGTGGAAATTCAAGCGCTCGTCTCTTCGACAAATTTCCCTTCTCCTAGGAGGATGGCGACAGGTGTTGATCATAACCGCCTCTCGCTAATTATTGCCGTTTTAGAGAAGCGAATGGGCATGTTTTTGCAAAATCAGGATGCTTATCTCAACGTGGCAGGCGGAATCAAACTAGATGAACCAGCCGTGGACTTGGCAATTGCCATTAGTATCGCATCTAGTTTCCGAGATCAATCGACACAGCCTTTTGATGTTGTGTTCGGAGAAATCGGCTTAACTGGAGAGGTCCGCGGTGTATCTCGGATTGATCAACGTGTGAAGGAAGCAGAGAAGCTTGGTTTCCGCAGAGTGATTATGCCTGAGAAAAGTTTGAAGGGGTGGACACATCCGAAAGGGATGGAGATTATTGGGGTAAACACGGTGGCAGAGGCGTTGAAAGCAGCTCTAGGTTAACGTGAGTTCTGCAAGCTATAAGCCTTCAGGAGGAAAAAGATGAGTAAAGAAGAGACGAAACGAGATGTGATGAGCCAATTGCTCCAATTGGTAGCACCTGGTACGCCATTTCGTGATGGATTGGAGAATGTCTTACGCGCCAAAACGGGTGGACTGATCGTTGTAGGCTTCAGTTCAGAGGTAACTGAAATTGTGGATGGCGGGTTCTCCATAAATTGCGATTTTTCACCTAACTATTTATATGAGCTTGCCAAAATGGACGGTGCGATCATCCTTAGCGAGGACATCAAGCGAATCCTATATGCGAACACACAGCTAATCCCGGACTCATCGATTTCTTCTTCGGAAACGGGGATTAGACATCGAACCGCGGAACGTGTGGCGAAGCAGACGAATAAATTGGTCGTTTCCATTTCCCAAAGACGGAATGTCATTACGCTGTATCAAGGTAATTTAAGATATGCACTGAAAGATATTGGTGTCATCCTGACCAAAGCAAATCAAGCAATCCAGACGCTGGAGAGATACAAGGTTGTTCTAGATCAGTCCTTAACGAACCTGAGTGCATCCGAATTTGAAGAGTTAGTTACCCTTCATGATATTACGAATGTCATTGCCAGATTCGAGATGGTATTACGTATTAAAGCGGAAATTAATCGTTATATTAACGAACTTGGCAACGAAGGACGCCTTATTAGTATGCAATTAGAAGAACTTGTTGGGAATGCGGAACTTGAAGCGCGTTTACTCGTAAAAGATTATGTAAGAGAATTATCAGAGGAAAGAGTCAAGGAGATGCAGGCTGGTTTGAAGCGCCTGTCTTCTGACGAGCTGCTCGAGCCCCAGCAAATCATTCGATTGCTTGGGTATTCTCATACCAATTCGATTGCAGAAGAGCCGGTTTCCCCACGTGGTTTCCGCATTTTAGGCAAAATTCCGCGGTTACCTTCGATCATTATTGGTAATCTAGTGGAGAAGTTTGGCTACTTGCCACACATGATGATGGCGACGATCGAGGAATTGGATGAAGTTGACGGAATCGGAGAAGTGAGAGCCCGCGCCATAAAGGAAGGTCTCAAAAGAATTCAGGAACAAGTGTTCATTGACAGACATATTTAAAGTGGATACAATCATAAAGTATCATTGTTGAGGTTTCATGAAGTCAAGTTTAGGGTATAGTAAATCCAGAGGTGGACAAAAACATATGTTAACGAAATCAATTCCCAGTCTCTTTACAGTAGGGAACTTATTCCTAGGCGTACTATCGATTATCCTAGCCTTCAGTGGAGAACACGGCATCGCTGCTGTGCTTGTCATTGTCGCTATGCTATTGGATGGACTCGATGGACGTGTTGCGAGAGCGTTGAACGCTCAAAGTGAGTTCGGTAAAGAATTAGACTCCTTATCCGATGTTATTTCTTTCGGTGTCGCTCCTGCTTTCATCATGTACGTAGTTGCGTTTAACGACCCTACCGTCATTAGTCCAGCTTTTGCATGGATTGTTACAGCGATCTTCCCGATCTGTGGAGCGCTGCGGTTAGCCAGATTCAATGTTGTTGCCGGTACGCCTGGCTATTTCATCGGTTTACCGATTCCAGCCGCAGGCGGTGTTCTTTGTACATTAGCTCTATTCGTGAACGATATTAACGTTTATGTACTTCTTGTAAGTACAATTCTATTGTCATACTTAATGGTCAGCACAGTGAAATATCCAAACTTCAAAAAAGCGGGTATTCCTAAAGCAGCGATTTGGATCACTCCGATTATCGTGGCAGCAGCAATCTTGATTGCGATCAAATGGCCAGAATCCATTTCCAAAATGATTTTCGTACCGCTTCTGATGTACGCTCTTTACGGCCTAAAAAAAAACGTTGATGGATACTTTATCCGTCTCCGTAATCTTCGCAGAAAAAACAAAAGACGCGGCGTAGACGACAACAATTCAGTGAAATCTGACGTGTAAGCCCGGTGTTCGAAAATAAAAAGCATTTATTTTCCCCTGAACCTTCAGGAAGAAAATAAATGCTTTTTTGTTTTGATCATCATGACATGTTGAATAGGCCCAGTGTTGTGCATTTTTTTGATTCGTTTTCAACGACTTGCTCCAAATTAATATCAAGAATGTTGCTAAGCGCAGACATGTAGAAGAGATTCCTGCCTAGCTCGCTACTTACGACCTCAATGCATTGCTCACATAAGTGACCAGATACGTGGGTGCGAAGAACATCCTTAGCCTCATCCAAAGTCATCTCTGGATGATACTCTTGCTTAGCTGCATGAACCTGAATACATCCACATTCGGTAATGGATTTCACCACGGAACGGTTGGCAGCTGCGCCTGACTGTTGAAATTTGGATAAGACATCAAGCAGACTACGGTGACGGAGTAACAATTCGGATACTTGATCTTGGAACTGCTTTAAAGTCAAGGAGCTCATTCCATCCACCTCTGGTTGGTTGGTAACTTCCATTTCATTATAATGGATGCCTTCTAATATTTCAATTTTCCGACTAAAGAAGTGATTAATGTTGCATAAATTGGAACATAATTGTAATAAGGCTCAAAAAAAGTTGATGCAGGAGGTGAATCTGTGATGAAGAAGTGGGTACAAATCATTTTGGCGATCATGGGTGGCAGTTTAGGTTATAGGTGGAGCGATGCGTTCCTTTCTACTACGGATGTCGTAAGTTCAGCAGGACAAGTATTTTGGATTAATAGTTTATGTGCAGTAGGGATGTTTCTGATTTCCGCGTGGGTAGCTAATATCGGTATAAATTTACTGATGAGAGGAGAACGCAATGTCACGGATATTCCCGTGTCCGATTTGCTTTCCGGTACCCTTGGTCTTGTGATTGGATTGCTTGTTTCCGTTATGCTTTTCCCTGTGCTAGAGCAAGCCAAGTGGGCGGGGCCATTCTTGCCATTCCTCGTTTCAGCCGTATTGGGTGTTATGGGCTTCCGTATCGGCTACAGCAAGCGGGAAGAGCTCGTGCAGGCAATTGCGAAGAGTCGTTCAGGAGGGCCTGAGAAGCAGACACATCGCCCCTACGAAGAGCACAAGATTTTGGATACGAGTGTCATCATCGATGGCCGGATCGCCGACATTTGCAAGACGGGCTTTATCGAGGGGACCCTAGTGATTCCTGAGTTCGTATTGGAGGAGCTGCAGCATATTGCAGACTCATCAGATTTACTGAAGCGAAACCGTGGTCGTCGCGGACTGGACATTTTGAACAAAATCCAAAAAGAACTTGAAGTGAAAGTCCTCATTTATGAAGGGGATTTTGAAGAAATTGCTGAAGTGGACAGCAAGTTGGTGCGCTTAGCGAAAGTGCTTCAAGGGAAAGTGATTACAAACGATTTTAACCTGAATAAAGTGTGTGAACTACAAGGTGTATCGGTGCTCAATATCAATGATCTTGCGAATGCAGTGAAGCCAGTTGTCCTACCGGGAGAAGAAATTATTGTTCAAGTCATTAAAGACGGCAAGGAACATGGACAAGGTGTAGCGTATCTGGATGATGGAACAATGATCGTTGTCGAAGGTGGGCGTGATTTCATCGGGATGACGCTGGAAGTCATGGTAACGAGCGTGTTGCAAACTTCAGCGGGTCGAATGATTTTTGCGAAACCAAAACTATTGGAAAAAGCACAGTAAAACCAGTATGATAAGGAGATGTAACATAGCTCTTTCAAGTTAACTTGGGCCTATGATTACGAAGAAAGCTTTCGCTCTGAAAGCGCCAAGTTGGAGGACTTATGGGGAAGCTAGGAGTTATTATCGTTGCAGCGGGCAAGGGTTCGCGCATGGGTACAGCAGAAAGCAAACAATACCTGCAACTGGGACAGAAGCCAATTCTGGTACATACCTTGCAATTATTTCAAAACATACATGAAGTGGATGAAATTATTCTCGTTGTTGGTGCAGATGATGTGAGTCGCTGCAACGGCTATGTCATGAGCTATGCACTTACGAAAGTAACGTGTGTACTAGCAGGAGGCGCGGAGCGTCAAGATTCCGTTAGACGAGGTCTCCATGCCTTGCAAGAGGATACAGAATGGGTGCTTGTTCATGACGGTGTTCGCCCTTTCGCAAAGAAAGAACATATGTTCGAGTGTCTGAAAAAAGCACAGGACGTAGGGGCAGCTGTCCTAGCCGTCCCCGTTAAGGATACAATTAAGGTTGTGGATGCAGCAGATAAGCGCATTCAATCGACACCGGATAGACGAAGCTTGTGGGCGATCCAAACGCCGCAGGCTTTTCGTCTTTCACTCCTTCAGGAAGCACATGAGCAAGCACAGCTGGATAAGTTCATGGGTACAGATGATGCGAGTTTAGTGGAGCGTTTGGGCGCTGCCGTGCATGTGGTAGAAGGGGACTACTATAATATTAAAATAACGACACCTGAAGATTTACCATGGGCAGAATGGATTTTACAGAACGTAAGGGGAGAGGAACAGATATGATACGTGTAGGGAATGGATTTGATGTTCATCAATTGGTAGAGGGGCGTAAATGCATTATTGGAGGCGTAACGATTCCTTATGAAAAAGGGTTGCTGGGGCATTCCGATGCGGATGTGCTGCTGCACGCGATTAGTGACGCAATCTTGGGCGCACTAGGTCTTGGTGATATCGGGAAGCATTTCCCGGATACAGCTGCCGAGTACAAAGATGCAGATAGCGTAGTCTTATTGAAGCGCGTATGGCAATTGGCGAAAGAGAGAGGCTATAAATTAGGGAACGCAGATTCTACGATTATCGCTCAGAAACCGAAGATGCTGCCTTACATCCCGCAAATGGCTGAAATTATCGCAGCGGCGCTAGAAGCTGAGATCGACCAAGTCAATGTCAAAGCGACGACGACAGAATGGCTTGGATTTACGGGCCGTGGTGAGGGAATTGCCGCACAATCGGTTGTTTGTTTAATTCGTGATGTGATAAAATAGCAGGTATTCATGCATGGAAGAAGAAAAGGGGATATAACAATGAGTCAGCCTTTACGCGTGCGTTATGCACCTAGTCCGACTGGGCATTTACATATTGGCGGTGCCCGTACAGCGCTGTTTGATTATCTATTAGCTCGTAAGACAGGTGGCGCCTTTGTTGTGCGCTTTGAGGATACAGATCAAACCCGTCATAAGGAGTCTGGTATCCAAGACCAGTTGAATGGTTTGAGATGGCTTGGTCTAGAGTGGGATGAGAGCTTAGATATCGGCGGCCCTTACGGTCCTTACCGTCAAATGGAGAGACTAGATATTTACAAAACTTATCAAGATAAGTTGTTGGCAAGCGGTCACGCCTACGGCTGCTATTGCTCGGAATTGGATCTGGAGCAAGAGCGTGCTGAGCAAGAAGCAAGTGGTGAAATGGGCGGATACTCTGGCAAATGTCGTCATCTGACGGCTGAGCAAGTCGCAGCGTATCAAGCGGAAGGCCGTGTGCCTTCAACGCGTTTCCGTGTGCCATCGGATCGTATCATTGCCATTGAAGATAAGGTTCGCGAGCATGTGGAATTCGATTCCAATGGGATTGGCGATTTTATCATTGCGCGTCCAGATGGGATCCCAACGTATAATTTTGCTGTTATCGTAGACGATCATTTGATGAAAATCGATTTGGTTATTCGCGGGGAAGAGCATCTCTCCAATACACCTCGACAAATCTTAATGTACGAAGCACTGGATATGCCTATTCCAGATTTCGCGCATTTATCTTTGATTTTGAATACGGATCGTAAAAAGATGAGCAAACGGGATGAGTCGATCATCCAGTTTATCGAACAGTACAAAGAGCTGGGCTACTTACCGGAAGCTGTACTGAACTTTATTGCGTTGCTGGGGTGGTCACCTGGCGGCGAAGAAGAGATGTTCACGAAGGAAGAATTGATCGCACAATTTGATCTGGATCGTGTATCTAAGAGTCCGGCTGTGTTTGATATGGATAAATTGAACTGGATGAATAATGCTTATTTGAAAAAGGCACCGCTGTCCCGCATCGTAGACCTTTGTCTGCCTCATTTGCGTAAAGCTGGCTACCTGCAACAGGGCGACTTGGACGCGACTACTGGGGCATGGGTAGAGGCGTTGGTTGGCCTCAATCAAGAAAGAATGCGTTACGCGGCGGAAATCGTGGATTTGTCCGCGATCTTCTTCAAGGAAGAGCTGATTATTGATGAGGAAGCTGCTGCTGTGTTGAAAGAAGAGCATGTCCCTGTTGTGCTGACGAGCTTCTTAGCTCAAGTCGAGCAAGCAGAAGTTTTTACTGTTGAAGCGATGCCAGCACTGCTTAAGGCGGTACAGAAGGAAACAGGCTTCAAAGGGAAGCAGCTGTTCATGTCTGTTCGTTCCGCGTTGACAGGTCAAGTCCATGGACCGGATTTGAATGTGTCTCTTTTCTTGCTTGGAAAAGAAAAAGTCGTTTCACGTCTACAGAGCTTATTGTAAAGCTGGTTTCTTTTCGCTATACTTAACTCAATGAAATACGAAATGCGATGAGCAGGAGAGTATGGTTAAGTGAGGATTTATCAGAGAGGATAATCAAGGCCGTAAGGCTTTGGCTGTGAGTTATCCAATCCTTGTAATCAGAAATGCACCTGGGAGCAGCCGCGCCGAATACTCACCATGAGTAGGGTAGGTGCAGCCGGAACACCCACGTTACGGGTTTGAGTTGGGAGACTTCCGAGTCACCAAGCAGAGTGGAACCGCGATAACCACGCCTCTGCAGCCTTAGGGCTGCAGGGGCTTTTTTTATTTTATCCCATTATTCTAGGCAAGTAGGTGAGCATATGTGGTCAACGATCAAATCTGATATATCCGCCGTATTCGATAACGACCCTGCCGCACGCAGTTGGTTTGAGGTTGTATTTACGTATTCGGGCCTTCATGCGATCTGGGCGCATCGGATTGGGCATTGGTTTTACAAAAGAAGGATGTATACCCTGGCACGTATCGTTTCACAAATTAGCCGGTTCATGACAGGGATCGAAATTCATCCAGGAGCAACGATCGGCAAAAGGTTGTTTATTGATCATGGAATGGGTGTTGTTATCGGGGAAACCTGTGAGATCGGGGATGATGTCATCCTTTATCAAGGAGTTACTTTAGGGGGAACAGGAAAAGAAATAGGTAAGAGACACCCAACAATTGGAAATAATGTAGTTATTGGGTCTGGCGCCAAAGTTCTAGGATCCTTCCTTGTAGGTGAAAATGCCCGTATTGGTCCTAATGCAGTTGTTATTCGCGAGGTTCCTTCCAATAGTACGGTTGTAACCGTTCCTGCCAAGATTGTGAAGCGGGACGGCGTCCGTGTGAATAGATTGGATCATGGTAATTTGCCCGATCCGATCGTCGATATTTTCCAAGAATTACAGAGTCAAATCAATGATTTGAAATACCAGCTTGAAGAAGAACGGAAGAAGAATGGAGAATTGAGGAGAACATGACACTCAAAGTATATAATACGTTAACTCGCAAGAAGGAAGAGTTTGTTCCCATTGAGCCTGGAAAAGTGAAGATGTACGTATGTGGTCCAACCGTGTATAACTACATTCATATTGGTAACGGCCGGCCTGTTATATTTTTCGACGTTGTTCGTCGTTATTTGGAGTCGCAGCAGTATGAAGTCACGTATATCACAAACTTTACGGATGTGGATGATAAAATGATTCGGAAAGCCGAAGAGATGGCGGTTTCCGTGCCAGATCTTGCCGAAACGTTCATCGCGGCTTTCTTGGAAGATATCCAAACATTAGGTGTTCATGATGCCACGCTGAATCCGCGTGTAACGGATAATATTCAAGAGATTATCGATTTCATTGCTGCGCTTGTGGAGAAGGAGTTCGCATACGAAGCGGGTGGCGATGTGTATTATAGAACGTTGAAATTCGCGGATTACGGCAAGCTCTCTAAGCAAAATCTGGAGGAACTTCAGCACGGCATTCGTGTTGAGGTGGATGAGCGCAAAGAGAATCCGCAGGACTTTGTCCTATGGAAAGCGGCGAAGCCAGGTGAGATTTATTGGGATAGTCCTTGGGGCCAAGGTCGCCCAGGCTGGCATATTGAGTGCTCAGCGATGGTGCGCAAATATTTGGGTGAAACGATTGATATTCATGGCGGCGGGCAAGATTTAACGTTCCCTCATCATGAATGTGAAATTGCGCAAACCGAGGCGGTAACCGGTCATCCCATGGCCAATTATTGGTTGCATAATGCTTTTCTGAATATCGATAATGAGAAAATGTCGAAATCACTCGGAAACGGTATATTAATCCGAGATCTCGTTAAACAAATTAAACCGCAAGTATTCCGCTTCTTTATGTTATCTGCGCACTACCGGAATCCGCTTAATTTTAGCGATGAAAGCTTGAAGCAAGCAGCGAATGCGCTGGAGCGGATTCAGAATGCGTACGATAATATGAAGCACCGCCTTGCTACTGCGTCTGCCACAGGCGAAGTTGAAGCGGGAATGACAGATAAATTACAGGCGATTTCGAATCAATTCGTGGAGAAAATGAATGATGACTTTAATACGCCGGATGCCATTACCGCTGTATTCGATCTCGTTGCGGAAGCGAACTTGTATCTGCAACAGGAGCGGGTCAATGCAGATGCATTAAAGTTATACATGGCGCAGTTAGAGGCATTCGATGCAACGCTGGGCATTCTTACGCAGCAAGCAGATGAATTGCTGGATGAAGAGATTGAACAGTTGATCGTCGAACGCACGGAATCGCGCAAAACGAAGAATTGGGCTCGCGCGGATGAAATTCGTGATTTGCTAACAGAGAAGGGGATATTCCTTGAAGATACACCACAAGGTATACGCTGGCGCCGCAAATGAGTGAACAGAATCAAGATTTAGCTAACCTATTTGCTTTCCCGCCTTCCAAAAGTCCGAATTTATTAAATCCGCTTGTGTTGGCGTATATTGGGGATGCTGTGTATGAAGTCTACATCCGGCAATATGTCATCTCTGGGGCTAACCATCGCCCGAACCATTTGCATAAGGCTTCTACGGGATTTGTCTCAGCTAAAGCGCAATCTAAATTATTGACTGCGTTGATGCCAACACTAACTGAAGAAGAAGTAGATATCGTGAAGCGGGGACGAAATGCCAAGTCAGGAACAACAGCGAAAAACGCGGATGTGCTGGAATACCGGCACAGCACCGCGTTTGAGTGCTTAATCGGATATTTATATTACAAACAATCTTATGAGCGATTGAAAGAGATATTAGACTTCGCGATCTCGCATGACCCCAAACAGAAATAGACAAGCATGTGTGTACCTTTAGGAGGAATTAGAATGGATGAAGACATTATCGGCGGGAAGCACTCCGTATTGGAGGCGCTTCGTGCTGGAAGGACGATTAATAAAATATGGATTGCCGAGGGTGCTCAGAAGCAATTCGCAGGACCGATTGTGGCAGAAGCCAAAAATCTAGGCATTATCGTGCAGTTTACAGACAAGCGTAAGCTGGATCAAATGGCAGAGGGGCTCCAACATCAAGGTGTCGTTGCACAAGTTGCAGCGTATGCGTATGTGGAGGTTGAAGATATTTTAGCCAAAGCAAAAGCCCTTGGCCAAGAGCCATTCATTTTGATTCTAGATGAAATCGAAGATCCTCATAACCTAGGGTCCATTCTGCGAACAGCAGATTGTACGGGGGTTCATGGTGTGATTATTCCGAAGCGCCGCTCCGTAGGCTTGACAGCGACGGTTTCCAAAACCTCGGCTGGTGCCGTTGAATATGTACCTGTTGCCCGTGTAACGAACATCGCTCAAACGATAGAACAACTGAAAGAACAAGGCGTGTGGGTTGCAGGAACGGATGTTTCGGCTGCTCAGGATGTGTATAAAGCTAATTTTACAATTCCGATTGCCTTAGTTATTGGGAACGAGGGTAAAGGTGTTGGGCGACTCATTAAAGAAAGATGCGACTTCTTAGTTAAGCTGCCAATGGCCGGACATGTTAATTCGTTGAATGCCTCCGTTGCCGCGGGTGTATTGATGTATGAAGTGGTAAGACAGCGCAATAAGAGCTAATTGGGATGGAACAGATCCTAATTGTAGATGGCTACAACATTATCGGAGCCTGGCCTGAGTTAAGTAAGTTAAAGGATACCGATCTTGAGGGTGCGCGTGACGGTCTGATCCATATGCTTGCAGAGTTTCAATCCTTTTCAGGAATGAAAGTCTACTTGGTTTTTGATGCTTACATGGTACCTGGTCTGGGAAAGAAATATGTGCAGAATAAACTGGCCGTGCTCTACACCAAAGAGAAGGAAACCGCTGATGAGCGAATTGAACGCTTGGTTACGAATCTAATGGGGCGGCGCAAGGAAATATTCGTAGCGACATCAGATATGATAGAGCAGCATGTCATATTTGGCAAAGGGGCTCTCCGGATGCCGGCGAAGGAATTGCTAGTGAAAATCAAACAGAACCGTAAAGAGGTCCGTGAACGCATTGTGCCAGAGACAACAACCAAACGCAATCCATTCAATGGCAAGCTGAGCGACGAAATGAAAGCGCAGTTTGAACGGATGCGAAGAGGCGAGTAATCCTCCAAATGCTAGAAATGGTGGGGTTCCCCGTTGACGGTGTGAGTTTTCATCATGTATACTTAACCTAACTTTTATAGTGAAATCTGGGTAGTCTTGCAGGCCGGAGGGATTGTTGGTGAGTGTCGACCTCAAAGAACTGAGAATGTATGATTATGACCTCAAGCCAGATGAAGACATTGTCGAAGCAGTCCGTGAAGGCAGTAGCGAAGCTTTGGAATATCTTATCAATAAATATAAGAATTTTGTTCGTGCGAAAGCGCGATCTTATTTCTTGATAGGTGCAGACCGAGAAGATATTGTGCAGGAGGGAATGATAGGTTTATATAAATCTATTCGTGACTTCCGAGGAGACAAGCTTGCTTCATTTAAAGCCTTTGCTGAACTGTGCATTACACGACAGATCATCACGGCGATTAAGACAGCAACTCGTCAAAAGCACATTCCTCTTAATTCCTACGTGTCCTTGGATAAGCCCATCTATGATGAAGATTCTGATCGTACGCTGCTCGATGTGATTAGCGGATCCCGGGTAACAGATCCCGAGGAACTGGTTATTAATCAAGAAGAGTTTACGGGACTTGAAGATAAAATGGGAGAAATTTTAAGCGACTTAGAGCGTAGAGTTCTTATGCTCTATCTCGATGGCAGATCCTACCAAGAAATTGCCGTAGATCTCGATCGCCATGTGAAGTCAATTGACAATGCTCTCCAACGTGTTAAGCGCAAGCTTGAGCGGTATTTAGAAGTTAGAGATTTATAGAAATGCCCGTGCCGCGAGTGCTGTACGGGTGTTTTTCTTTCTGCACATGTTTAGTAACCCGCGGGACAGCCTATACTGGTGATACTCTTGCATTTGTGAGACTTCTACCTTGACACTCGGGGGACAGTTGTGATAAAGTACTTCAGGTAGCCCTAAAAGTCGCTTTCTTTTTGATGCGCTTAGAAGGGCTTTAATTAGAAAGTGTCTGTAGGAGGTGTACATCATGCGGGTCATCATCACATTAGCGTGCACAAATTGCAAACAAAGAAACTATGCATCCACTAAAAATAAGCGCAACAATCCCGACCGTATTGAGTTGAAGAAATATTGCAAATTTTGCAATGAACATACTGCTCATCGCGAGACTAGGTAGTTCTTTGGAGGTGTAGTTTGTGGCGTTCTTGGCTAGAATGAGACAAAGCTTCGGATCCACTTTTTCCTTCTTCACCGACAGTTGGTCAGAACTCAAAAAGGTCAAGTGGCCAAGTCGCAAAGAGATGACTACTTATACGCTTGTCGTTATAGGTACAGTAACTTTTGTTGCTATTTATTTTTTTGTGCTGGATCTAGGAATTTCTGAGTTGCTGCGCCTTGTTTTTAAATAAACAGGACTATAGGTGAATTTATTCATGGAAAAAAGATGGTACGTCGTACATACCTATTCAGGGTATGAGAACAAAGTGAAAGCCAACTTAGAGAAGCGCGTTGAGTCTATGGAAATGACGGACAAGATCTTCCGTGTGCTTGTGCCTATGGAAGAAGAACTGGTGAACAAGGATGGCAAGAAGAAAGTTGTCATGCGTAAAGTTTATCCAGGGTATGTTCTTGTGGAAATGATTCAAACGGACGACTCTTGGTACGTAGTACGTAATACGCCAGGAGTGACTGGATTCGTAGGTTCTACAGGATCCGGCTCTAAACCAACTGCATTGTTACCTGAAGAAGTTGAATCAATTCTTAAGCATATGGGAATGGAAGAGCCGAAGGAAGTTATTGACTTCGAACTCAAAGAGACTGTACGCGTTAAGGTTGGTCCATTTGCAAACTTTGTTGGCTCTGTCGAAGAGATTATTGCCGATAAGGGGAAACTGAAGGTGCATGTCAACATGTTCGGAAGAGAAACACCGCTTGAGCTCGATTTCGACCAAGTTGAGAAACTCTAAGAACGTGACAACCAAAAGGCTCTACCAGGTCTATTCCTTGGGATAGACCTACGTTAGTGGGATCGCTTAGATCTTTGAATAGCGAGGCTTTGATTCGTCGAAGACTCCTATATTACTGCAAGGAGGTGTCTATCATGGCAAAAAAGGTTATTAAAATCGTGAAGCTTCAAGTTCAAGCTGCGAAAGCAAATCCAGCACCACCGATCGGTCCAGCATTGGGTCAAGCAGGTGTGAACATCATGGCTTTCTGTAAAGAGTTTAACGCTCGTACTGCTGATCAAGTTGGTCTAATCATTCCGGTTGAAATCACAGTATTCGAGGACCGTTCCTTTACATTTATCACTAAAACGCCTCCGGCTGCAGTTCTACTTCGCGTCGTTGCTGGTATCGAAAAAGGATCAGGCGAACCGAACAAGAAGAAAGTTGCAACTGTGAAACGCGCTAAAGTTCGCGAAATCGCTGAACAAAAAATGCCTGACCTAAATGCTGCATCCGTTGAGGCTGCAATGCGTATGGTTGAGGGTACTGCTCGCAGCATGGGAATCGTCATCGAAGATTAATTCCGCAAGGAATGCGACTGTGTAAGCTCGAAGCCTACAGAAGTGTTTTCTACGAAAACATGGAGGTCGCTCGGTGGGAGGATTATCCGCTAATACCACTAAGGAGGATAAATATTATGCCTAAACACGGTAAAAAATACCGCGAAGTAGCTCAGCTTGTAAATGCTGAAACTTTGTATGATCCGTCAGAAGCAATCGAGCTTGTTAAGAAAACAGCTCCTGCTAAATTTGATGAAACTGTAGATGTTGCAGTTCGTCTGGGTGTAGACCCAAGAAAACAAGATCAGGCTGTTCGTGGTGTCGTTGTACTTCCACACGGTACTGGTAAAACAAAACGCGTTCTCGTATTTGCAAAAGGCGAGAAAGCAAAAGAGGCTGAAGCAGCTGGTGCAGATTTTGTTGGTGATGCAGACATGATCAACAAAATTCAACAAGGTTGGTTCGAGTTCGATGTTTGCGTAGCTACTCCGGACATGATGAGCGAAGTTGGTAAACTGGGTCGTATCCTCGGGGGTAAAGGTTTAATGCCAAACCCTAAAGCAGGAACAGTTACTTTCGACGTTACCAAAGCTGTTCAAGAGATCAAAGCTGGTAAAATCGAATACCGTCTTGATAAAGCGGGTCAAATCCATGCTCCACTTGGTAAAGTATCTTTCGATGCAGACAAGTTGAACGAAAACTTCAAAGCATTGGTTGATGCACTTGTTCGTGCGAAACCAGCAGCGGCTAAAGGTGTTTACCTTAAGAACATTGCTGTATCTTCCACAATGGGTCCAAGCGTACGTGTGAACCTGTCATCCTTCAGATAAGTAAAAGCTACCAGTTGACTTCGGTTGCTGGGCGTGATACTCTATCAAAGGTCCTAAAAATGAATATGCAAACCGTAGACAGTAGGTGCTTCAAAGCTTAATTTCCTACCGAGGTGTTATGATATATATAACGATTTCTTTGTACATCAGGGAAAAAGTGAACACATCATGCCTTCGTAGCGTCTACGAAGGCATTTCTTATTCATAGATAAGAAATGCTATTGCTCCTACTGTTTGCGATCTTGAAAGATAAATGCATAAGAAGTGAGGTGTACTATGGCAAACGCGAAAATTCTTGCAGAGAAAGAACTAGCAGTAGCTGAAGTGACTGAGAAGTTTAAAGCTAGTGCTTCTACAATCATAGCGGACTACCGCGGTTTGAACGTAGCTCAAGTAACACAGCTACGTAAAAGCCTGCGCGAAGCTGGTATTGAATTCGTAGTTCTCAAGAACTCGTTGGCTAGACGCGCATCGGCGAATGCTGAACTAAGCGCATTGGATGAGTACCTAACAGGTCCAACTGCTATTGCTTTCAGCAAAGACGATCTAGTTGCTCCAGCGAAAATCTTGACTGAATTTGCGAAAAAGAATGATAAATTGAGCGTAAAAGGTGGCGTGGTCGAAGGCCGCGTAGTTGGATACGATCAAATCAAAGCACTTGCAGAACTTCCATCCAGAGATGGTCTTCTCTCCATGTTGCTTAGCGTTCTTCAAGCTCCAGTTCGTAACTTTGCTCTTGCTGTTAAAGCAGTTGCAGAGAAAAAAGAAGCTGAAGGTCAAGCTTAATTTTCAAGTACGAAACGTTTTACAAACAAAAAAACTAATTTATTAATGATAATGGAGGTTTAACCATGAGCACAAATGCAACGATCCTAGAAGCAATCAAAGGCATGACAATCTTGGAATTGAACGACCTGGTTAAAGCAATTGAAGAAGAGTTTGGCGTAACAGCAGCAGCTCCAGTAGCAGCTGGCGGTGGCGCAGCAGTAGCAGTTGAAGAAGCTCAAACTGAGTTTGACGTAATCTTGACAAGCGCTGGCGCATCCAAAATCAACGTAATTAAAGTAGTTCGCGAAATCACAGGTCTTGGCCTGAAAGAAGCGAAAGACCTTGTTGATGGAGCTCCAAAAGCAGTTAAAGAAAAAGTTAGCCAAGAAGAAGCAGACGCTGTTAAAGCTAAGCTTACTGAAGCTGGCGCTTCCGTAGAAGTTAAGTAATTTTTTTTTCTTAGGAAACCTCTTGAAGCTTGACTTCAAGAGGTTTTTTTCAACATTATAGTACCTAAGTTTTTACCCTTAGGAAAGCCTTAGGAACGCACGTGGTTATTGGATTTTCCTATAGGTAAAAAAGGAGGGAATTCAATCGTGTCAGAGCATTATTACACACAACGACCAACCGTAAAAAGTGATGTTCATACAACGAAGGAAATACTTCGCGGTAAGACATATACGTTTTTAACGGATGCGGGTGTGTTTTCGAAAAAAGGTGTTGATTACGGGAGTAAGCATTTAATAGAAACAATGGTGTTATCGGATGATGCGAGTGTTCTAGATGTTGGCTGTGGCTACGGACCAATGGGGTTAAGTGCAGCGGTGATGTGCCCGAAAGGTCATGTGACAATGGTCGACATTAATGAAAGAGCCCTTGAACTTTCGGCAGAAAATGCGCGGCGAAACGGCATTACGAATGTCACGATTCTACAAAGCGATTTGTTGGAACGTGTAAAAGATCAAAAGTTCGACGCTGTGTTAACTAATCCGCCGATTCGCGCTGGGAAAGAAACGGTTCATCGGATTTTCGAACAGGCGCACGATTGTTTGAAAGACGGAGGCTCCCTGTGGGTTGTTATACAGAAGAAGCAAGGATCGCCATCAGCCGTGAAGAAACTGGAGTCCATGTATAACGAAGTGGTCGAGGTCTCGAAGGATAAAGGTTACCGAATTCTCAAGGCAACGAAATAAGTTTGGGAATATACGTGGGAATTTGTTTGACTTGACATTTCAAATGTGATATTATTAAAAAATGTCAGTATTAAGATGGGACACATGTCTTTAGTTGGTAAAAATGTCAAGTCTTTTTTTCGGCCAATATGAATAAAATTCGAACGAGTAACGTATAATGTTTGAATTTTGGGAAATTCTAACAGGATGGGAAGAAATTCTTGATAAAGTCTTATTGAATACAGAAAAAAACCTTCATCCATACAGTCGCTTAATTCGGACGGGCTCCACTAACGGAGGCGTCCTGAGTGTACGTCGGTCGAAGTTTTTCTTCTTTCTTTTTATTTATTGAGTAGAGTTGAGGGGTGAATGAAAGTTGGCGGGACATCTTGTTCAATTTGGACGACGTAAACGCAGGACTTATGCACGAATTAATGAGGTTCTGGGCATTCCAAACCTGATTGAAATCCAGCAAAAATCGTATGAGTGGTTTTTGGAAGAGGGACTTCGTGAGATGTTTCAGGATATCTCCCCGATTCAGGATTTTACAGGGAACCTAGTACTGGAGTTTATTGACTATAGCTTAGGCGATCCTAAGTATTCGGTTGATGAATCCAAAGAACGCGACGTAACATATGCGGCGCCGTTAAGAGTCAAAGTCCGTTTGATTAATAAGGAAACCGGTGAGGTCAAGGAACAAGAAGTGTTCATGGGGGATTTCCCTATTATGACTGATACGGGAACGTTCATTATTAACGGTGCGGAGCGTGTAATCGTCTCCCAGCTCGTTCGTTCTCCCAGTGTTTATTATAGCACGAAAGTGGATAAAAACGGCAAAAAAACTTACACGGCAACAGTGATTCCGAACCGTGGAGCATGGCTGGAACTTGAGACAGATGCGAAAGATATCATCTACGTTCGTATTGATCGTACACGTAAAATTCCGGTTACTGTATTGCTTCGTTCATTAGGTTTTGGTACGGATGCTGAGATTCTAGATCTACTTGGCGATAACGAATATATTCGTAACACGCTAGATAAAGATAACACGGATTCTACGGAAAAAGCGTTAATTGAAATCTATGAGCGTCTTCGTCCAGGTGAGCCGCCTACACTTGATAATGCAAGAAGCTTGATCGTTGCTCGTTTCTTTGATCCGAAGCGTTACGATTTAGCTAACGTAGGTCGCTACAAAATTAATAAAAAATTACACATCAAAAACCGCTTGTTCAATCAACGTTTGGCTGAAACTTTGGTAGATTCCGAAACGGGAGAAATCATTGCTGAAGCTGGGCAATTGTTGGATCGTCGTGTGCTTGATGAAATCCTTCCTTTTATTGAAAAAGGTGCGGGATATAAAGAGTTTACGATTCCAAAGGGTGTTACTGGCGCGGATACAATTCCTGTTCAGTGCATTAACGTTTACTCACCAACAGAAGAAGGCAAGGTAGTTAAGGTTATTTCTAACGGTGTTATTGATAAAGCTGTCAAGAACATCACGCCTGCCGATATCATTTCCTCCATTAACTACTTTATTAACTTACTGCATGGTATTGGAAATACGGATGATATCGACCATCTTGGTAACCGTAGACTTCGTTCTGTAGGTGAATTGCTTCAAAACCAATTCCGTATCGGTCTTTCCCGTATGGAACGTGTTGTTCGTGAACGTATGTCGATTCAAGACGCTAACGTGATCACGCCGCAAGCATTGATCAATATTCGTCCTGTTATCGCGTCGATCAAAGAGTTCTTTGGTAGCTCCCAGCTATCTCAATTTATGGACCAAACGAATCCGCTTGCTGAGTTGACGCATAAGAGACGTCTATCTGCACTCGGGCCCGGCGGTTTGACGAGAGAGCGCGCAGGGATGGAAGTTCGTGACGTGCATCACTCTCACTATGGCCGTATGTGTCCTATTGAGACCCCTGAGGGACCGAACATTGGTTTGATCAACTCCTTGTCCACGTTTGCCCGTATTAACGAGTACGGCTTCATTGAAGCACCTTACCGTTGGGTAGATCCAAAGACAGGTTTGGTTACAGATCAAATCGCGTACCTGACAGCGGATGAAGAAGATAACTATGTTATCGCACAAGCGAATGCGAAGTTGACGGAAGAGAACAAATTCGTCGAAGATGCGATTATCGTTCGTTACAAAGATGACAACTTAACACTTCCGGTTGAACGTGTCGATTACATGGACGTTTCTCCGAAACAAGTTGTTTCTGTTGCGACAGCGTTGATCCCGTTCCTTGAAAATGATGACTCCAACCGTGCATTGATGGGTTCCAACATGCAGCGTCAAGCTGTTCCACTTCTTATCCCTAAAGCTCCGCTTGTAGGTACGGGAATGGAGCACAAGGTTGCTAAGGACTCAGGAGTATGTATTGTCTCCAAATTTGATGGAATTATTGAGAAGGCTGCTGCGAACGAAATTTGGTTGCGCCGCCAAGAAATGGTGGATGGCAAACTAGTTAGCGGCAACATCGTTAAATATAAGCTTCACAAATTTATGCGTTCTAACCAAGGTACTTGTATTAATCAACGTCCGATTGTTAAAAAGGGTCAATTGATTAAAGCAGGCGATATTCTTGCAGATGGACCATCAACAGAACAAGGCGAATTGGCGCTTGGGCGCAACGTAGTCGTAGCTTTCATGACTTGGGAAGGTTACAACTATGAGGATGCGATCTTGTTATCCCAAAAGCTAGTTAAAGAAGATGTGTACACTTCAATCCATATCGAGGAATACGAGTCCGAGGCTCGTGATACGAAGCTTGGACCAGAAGAAATTACTCGCGACATCCCGAACGTAGGGGAAGACGCACTTAAGAATCTTGATGAGCGCGGAATCATCCGTGTTGGTGCTGAAATCGGCGCTGGCGACATCCTTGTTGGTAAAGTAACACCGAAAGGTGTAACAGAATTGACAGCGGAAGAAAGATTGCTGCACGCCATCTTCGGTGAGAAGGCTCGTGAGGTTCGTGACACGTCCCTGCGCGTACCGCATGGTACAGATGGTATCGTTGTTGATGTGAAAGTATTTACGCGTGAGAACGGCGATGAGCTGCCTCCTGGTGTGAACCAACTCGTTCGTGTCTATATCGCTCAAAAACGGAAAATTTCCGAGGGTGACAAAATGGCGGGACGTCACGGTAACAAAGGGGTAGTAGCACGTATTCTCCCTGAAGAAGATATGCCTTTCCTTCCAGATGGTACGCCGGTTGAAGTCGTTCTTAACCCACTAGGGGTTCCATCCCGTATGAACATCGGTCAAGTGCTTGAAGTTCACTTGGGTATGGCTTCCAAGTATCTCGGTATCCACGCTGCAACACCGGTATTTGACGGAGCACGTGAGTATGACGTATTTGATGCGATGGAAGAAGCAGGTATGCAACGTAGCGGTAAAACAATTCTGTACGATGGTCGTACAGGAGAGTCCTTCGAGCGTGAAGTAACCGTTGGCGTTATGTACATGATTAAACTAGCACACATGGTTGACGATAAAATCCATGCCCGTTCCACAGGACCTTACTCTCTAGTTACTCAGCAGCCGCTGGGTGGTAAAGCGCAGTTCGGTGGACAACGTTTCGGGGAGATGGAGGTATGGGCACTCGAGGCTTATGGGGCTGCTTATACATTGCAAGAAATTCTTACCGTTAAGTCAGATGACGTTGTGGGCCGTGTGAAAACATACGAATCCATTGTCAAAGGCGAGAACGTTCCAGAACCTGGCGTTCCGGAATCCTTCAAAGTTTTGATCAAAGAGCTTCAAAGTTTAGGTATGGATGTTAAAATCCTATCTGGCGACGAAGAAGAGATTGAAATGCGTGAAGCTGACGACGACGACGAAGTGACAAGCGATAAATTAAACCTAAACATCGAGGGCACCGAGCTTGGGGTCAACGAATAGTAACATAGCTTTAGAACGAGAACGATTCACTGTAAAGTGGGTTTAAATTTCTTAAAGGAGGGTTGCTCCTTGATGGACGTTAACAACTTCGAGTTTATGAAAATCGGCTTGGCATCACCCGATAAAATTCGCTCTTGGTCCCGTGGGGAAGTAAAGAAGCCGGAAACGATTAACTACAGAACCTTAAAACCTGAGAAAGAAGGTCTTTTCTGTGAAAAGATCTTCGGACCTACGAAAGATTGGGAATGTCATTGCGGTAAGTACAAACGCGTTCGTTATAAAGGCGTTGTTTGTGACCGCTGTGGCGTTGAAGTAACCCGTCAAAAAGTACGTCGTGAACGCATGGGGCACATTGAACTTGCTGCTCCTGTTTCACACATCTGGTACTTTAAAGGGATTCCTAGCCGTATGGGTCTTGCACTAGATATGTCTCCAAGATCTTTGGAAGAGATTATCTACTTCGCATCCTACGTAGTAACGGATCCAGGTGATACACCTCTTGAGAAGAAACAACTCTTGTCTGAGAAAGAATACCGTAGCTATCGCGAGAAGTACGGTTATGCTTTCCAAGCAGGCATGGGTGCGGAAGCTGTCAAAAAGCTTCTCATCGATATTGATATCGAACGTGAAGTGGATACACTCAAAGAAGAACTCAAAACAGCACAAGGTCAACGCCGTAACCGTGCGATTAAGCGTTTGGAAGTTATGGAAGCATTCCGTAACTCGAAGAACTTGCCTGGTTGGATGGTACTGGATGTACTGCCAGTTATCCCGCCTGAGCTTCGCCCGATGGTACAGCTTGATGGTGGTCGTTTTGCGACATCCGATTTGAATGACCTCTATCGCCGCGTTATCAACCGTAACAACCGTCTTAAGAGATTGCTCGACCTAGGCGCACCGGATATCATTGTTCAAAATGAAAAACGGATGCTTCAAGAAGCGGTTGATGCCTTGATCGATAACGGTCGTCGCGGCCGTCCAGTAACTGGTCCGGGTAACCGTCCTTTGAAATCCCTCAGCCATATGCTGAAAGGTAAACAAGGTCGTTTCCGTCAAAACTTACTAGGTAAACGTGTAGACTACTCTGGTCGTTCCGTTATCGTAGTAGGACCTAACCTGAAGATGTACCAATGTGGTCTTCCGAAGGAAATGGCGCTTGAACTGTTCAAGCCTTTCGTAATGAAAGAGCTTGTAAATAAAGGTTTGGCTCACAACATCAAGAGTGCGAAACGTAAAGTTGAGCGCGTAAGTCCTGATGTATGGGATGTACTAGAAGAAGTTATTAAGGAGCACCCGGTACTTCTGAACCGTGCACCTACGCTGCATAGATTGGGTATTCAAGCTTTTGAACCGATTCTGGTTGAAGGTCGCGCTATTAAACTTCATCCGCTCGTATGTACAGCTTACAACGCTGACTTCGATGGTGACCAAATGGCCGTTCACGTTCCATTGTCCTCAGAAGCACAAGCTGAAGCTCGTTTGCTCATGCTAGCATCAGGTAACATTTTGAATCCGAAAGACGGTAAGCCGGTTGTTACACCTTCACAGGATATGGTTCTGGGGAGTTTCTACTTAACAACGGACAACAAATTCGCTAAAGGTGCTGGTTCTATCATTAGAACCGTTCATGAAGCAGTTTCTTCCTACCAATCGGGCAAAATGGCACTACACGCTCGTGTTGCGATCCCTGCTAGAGCATTGAATAAAACAAGTTTCACTGAGAAACAACAAAACGCTATGTTGATCACGACAATCGGTAAAATCATTATGAACGAAATCTATCCAGCTGATTTCCCATTCATCAATGAGCCGACCAAAACGAACCTCTTGAATGGTATTCCAGATGCGCATTTCGTTTTTGAAAAAGGTGCAGATCTGAAAGCTATCATGTTGGAACGCGATGAGAACAAAGCGGTAGGTAAAGAATATTTAGGGTCAATTATTGCCGAGTGCTTCCGTAAGTACCACACGACGCAAACGTCGATGATTCTTGATAAAATTAAAGAGCTTGGATTCACGTATTCTACGAAAGCTGGTATTACCGTAGCAGTCTCTGACGTTGTTGTTCCAACTGAAAAAGTAGCAATCCTTAAGGAATGTGAAGAGAAAGTACGCGTAGTTACGAACCAATACCGTCGTGGTTTGATTACGGATGAAGAGCGTTACGACCGCGTTATTGCGATCTGGAGTAAAGCTAAGGACGAAATCACTGAAATTTTGATGAAATCCCTAGATAAATACAACTCTATTTCCATGATGGTTGAATCCAAAGCACGGGGTAACAAATCTCAGATTACACAGCTTGGCGGTATGCGTGGTTTGATGGCGAATCCATCCGGTAAAATTATGGAGTTGCCGATTAAATCGAACTTCCGTGAAGGTCTGACAATCTTGGAATACTTTATTTCCACGCACGGAGCGCGTAAAGGTCTTGCCGATACAGCACTTCGTACAGCGGATTCCGGTTACTTGACTCGTCGTCTCGTTGACGTTGCACAAGACGTTATCGTTCGTGAAGACGATTGTGGAACAGATAAGGGCTTCATGGTTAGCAAAATTCAAGACGGTAAAGAGGTCATTGAGGATCTTTACGATCGTATTGAAGGACGCTACGCTTACGAAACGCTTCGTCATCCACAAACTGGTGAAGTTATCGTACAACGTAATGAGCTTATCGAATCAGGTATTGCAGATCGTATTATTGAAGCAGGTATCGAGAAACTTCAAATTCGTTCTGTACTTAGCTGCCGCACCAATCATGGTGTTTGTAAAAAATGTTATGGTCGTAACTTGGCTACTGGTCAATTCGTTGAGGTTGGTGAGGCAGTTGGTATTATCGCCGCGCAATCCATTGGTGAGCCAGGAACACAGTTGACGATGCGTACGTTCCATACCGGTGGTGTTGCCGGAGACGATATCACTCAAGGTTTGCCGCGTATTCAAGAGCTCTTTGAAGCACGTAATCCGAAAGGTCAAGCGATCATTTCTGAAATCGACGGTGTCGTGAAGGAAATTCGTGAAGCTAAGGATCGTCGTGAAATCGAAGTTCAAGGTGAAGCGGAATCCAAAGTGTATGCAGTTCCTTACGGTTCCCGCGTACGTGTTTCGTTGAATCAACAAGTTGAAGCTGGTGACGAGTTGACGGACGGATCTATCGATCCGAAAGAAATGCTTCGCATCAAAGGTATCCGCGGCGTTCAGAACTATATTCTTCAAGAAGTACAACGTGTATATCGTAACCAAGGGGTAGAAATTAACGATAAACATATTGAAGTTATGGTTCGTCAAATGTTACGTAAAATCCGCATCGTAGATGCTGGTGATACGACGCTTCTACCTGGTTCATTTGTTGATATTCACGAGTACGAAGCTGCGAATAAAGTTGCTTTGTTCGCTGGAAATGAGCCTGCAGTTGCTCGTCCAATCTTGCTCGGTATCACGAAAGCTTCCCTAGAAACAGATTCCTTCTTGTCTGCGGCTTCTTTCCAAGAGACTACACGTGTCTTGACAGATGCAGCAATCAAGGGGAAAGTCGACCAATTGCTAGGTTTGAAAGAGAATGTTATCATCGGTAAGCTGATCCCTGCAGGAACAGGAATGCCGAGATACCGTAATATTCGAATCACAAACCCTAACGAAGTTGTTGTTCTAGATGAAGATTTGGAAAAAGAAACAGTTGCTGTAGAGTAATTCTATATACTAAAAGAGGTAGCCACGTGTTTATGGAGGTGGCTGCCTCTTTTTAATGGTTAAGGGCAAATGTTTTTGAGGAACAAGTCAAACTAACCCTTGACACTAGCTGATCAAAATGCTAATATATCGAAGTGTGCCTAAGTCGATATTCTTTCCTTTCTTTGAAGGGGGTGCCTAATGTCTTATGAAATAGTCAAACAGGCCAAGAATAGATGTGTAGGCACGAAGAAAGTTACAAAAACAGTCGAGCAAGGTAAGGCGATAGAAGTTTTTGTTTCTAAAGATGCAGATCCGCGATTGACGATAAATCTGGTAGCTCTCTGTACGCAGAAGGGTGTGCCTGTAACCTACGTAGATTCTATGAAGATGCTAGGTAAAGCATGTGGAATTGAAGTTGGAGCTGCGGTAGCAGCTGTTGTAAATGAATAAGTGCTAAAGACGTTTTTGTTGGTGGAACAAGCTAGCGTAAGTACTAGTGACTTTGACAGCTATCCATAACAAAGACTTTCTCTTTGCTCATTTATGACTCGCCTGGATCTGTGGGCTTGCAAGAAGCACATCATGTTATGAATGTAGGGAGGAGGTGGCGATATGCCAACAATTAACCAACTAGTACGTAAAGGTCGTCAAGCGAAGGTGGAGAAGTCCAAATCACCAGCTTTGCAAAAAGGTTTTAACGCTTTGAAAAGAGAAGCAACGGATTTGAGCGCTCCTCAAAAACGTGGTGTCTGCACGCGTGTAGGTACTATGACTCCTAAGAAGCCTAACTCCGCACTTCGTAAATACGCACGTGTTCGTTTAACGAACCGCGTAGAGGTGACAGCTTACATCCCAGGTATCGGTCACAACCTGCAAGAACACAGCGTTGTATTGATCCGTGGTGGTAGAATTAAAGATCTTCCAGGGGTACGTTATCACATCGTACGTGGAGCTCTTGATACTTCCGGTGTTAACAACCGTAAGCAATCCCGTTCCAAATACGGTACGAAACGTCCGAAAGTTAAAAAATAAGAGATAATAATCAGGAATGATTCTTATAAGAAAGGGGGATAACTATGCCTCGTAAAGGTCCAGTTACTCGCAGAGACGTATTGCCAGATCCTATTTATAATAGCAAACTAGTTACTCGTCTTATTAACCGCATTATGGTTGATGGAAAAAGAGGGGTAGCACAAACGATTCTATACAACGCTTTTAACCTCGTGAAAGATCGTACAGGTAAAGAGCCGATGGAAGTGTTTGAAGCTGCTATCAAAAACATTATGCCAGTACTAGAAGTTAAAGCTCGCCGTGTTGGTGGAGCAAACTATCAAGTGCCTATCGAAGTTAGACCTGACCGTCGTTCGACATTAGGTTTGCGTTGGTTGGTTAACTATTCCCGTCTTCGCGGTGAGAAGACGATGGAAGAAAGATTGGCTTATGAAATTATTGATGCTAGCAATAGCACGGGTTCTTCCGTTAAGAAACGTGAAGATACACACAAAATGGCTGAAGCTAACAAAGCTTTCGCTCACTACCGTTGGTAGAATTCAAATATAATTAAGAGAAAGGAGACATAACGACCTATGGCTAGAGAGTTCTCCTTAAAGAACACACGTAATATCGGGATCATGGCTCATATCGATGCTGGTAAAACGACAACAACAGAGCGTATTTTGTACTACACTGGTAAAGTTCATAAAATCGGAGAGGTGCACGAAGGTGCAGCTACGATGGACTGGATGGAGCAGGAACAAGAGCGCGGAATCACGATTACTTCCGCCGCTACAACTGCGCAATGGGAAGGTCACCGCATCAATATTATTGATACCCCAGGGCACGTTGACTTTACCGTTGAGGTAGAGCGTTCCCTTCGTGTGTTAGATGGAGCAGTTGGTGTATTTAGTGCGAAAGAGGGCGTTGAGCCTCAATCCGAAACAGTTTGGAGACAAGCTGATAAATACAATGTTCCACGTATTGCTTACGTAAACAAAATGGATATCATCGGTGCAGACTTCCTGCAAGTAGTTGAATCCATGCGTCAAAAACTTGGTGCAAATGCAGTTGCTATTCAACTTCCGATCGGTGCTGAGAATGATTTCAAAGGTATCATCGATTTAGTTGATGAAGTTGCATATATGTACAAAGACGATCTTGGTAAGGATATCGAGAAAGTTGAAATTCCTGCTGAGTTCAAAGATCAAGTTGCAGAACTGCGTTTAGAACTAATCGAGAAAGTTGCTGAGCTTGATGAAGAGCTTACAATGAAGTACCTCGAGGGTGAAGAACTAACTGTTGATGAGATCAAAGCAGCTCTACGTAAAGGTGTCTGTGAAGTGAAAATCTTCCCAGTTATCGTAGGGTCTTCTTACAGAAACAAAGGTGTACAATTGATGTTGGATGCGGTTATTAACTACCTTCCTTCACCACTTGATGTACCTGATATTAAAGGTGTACTTGACGATGGTACTGAAGTGATTCGTAAGTCTGCTGACGATCAACCGTTCTCAGCACTTGCGTTCAAAATCATGACAGATCCTTTCGTTGGTCGTCTTACTTTCTTCCGTGTTTACTCTGGTACCTTGAACTCCGGTTCCTATGTCTCTAATGCGACAAAAGGAAAACGTGAGCGTGTTGGTCGTATCCTGCAAATGCATGCGAACAGCCGTCAAGAGATCAGCATTGTATACGCTGGTGACATCGCCGCGGCTGTTGGATTGAAAGATACAACAACTGGTGATACACTTTGTGATGAGAAACACCCAGTTATTCTTGAGAAAATGGTCTTCCCTGAACCGGTTATCCAGCTTGCTGTTGAACCGAAGACGAAAGCCGACCAAGATAAAATGGGTATCGCATTGCAAAAACTTGCAGAAGAAGATCCGACTTTCCGTGCTTCCACAGACGAAGAAACAGGACAAACGATCATCGCAGGTATGGGTGAGCTTCACCTTGAGATCCTCGTTGACCGTATGCTTCGTGAGTTCAAAGTAGAAACCAATGTTGGTAAACCACAGGTTGCTTACCGTGAAACATTCCGTGCAGCAGCTAAAGTTGAAGGTAAATTCGTTCGTCAATCCGGTGGTCGTGGTCAATACGGTCATTGTTGGGTTGAGTTCGAACCGCAAGAAGCTGGCGTAGGTTTTGTCTTCGAAAACAAAGTTGTGGGCGGATCTATTCCAAGAGAATATATCGCACCTATTCAAGCTGGTATCGAAGAGTCCATGAAGAATGGTGTAATCGCAGGATTCCCGCTTGTGGATATCAAAGCTACAGTTGTTGATGGATCGTACCATGATGTTGACTCCAATGAAATGGCGTTCAAAATCGCGGGTTCCATGGCACTTAAAGCAGCTAAGGAAAAATGTAAACCGGTTCTTCTTGAGCCAATCATGAAGGTTGAAGTTACTGTACCAGAAGAGTACATGGGCGATGTTATGGGTGACCTTAACTCCCGTCGTGGACGTATCGAAGGTATGGATAGCCGTCATGGAGCACAAGTCATCCGTGCTAAAGTGCCTTTGTCCGAGATGTTTGGATATTCCACAACACTTCGTTCAAGAACACAAGGCCGTGGTGTTTACTCTATGGAACTTTCGCATTATGAAGAAGTACCTAAGTCCATTGCAGAAGAAATTATTGCAAAAGGCAAAGGCGCTTAATATAAAAATATTAGTTATTCTAAGGAGGAATCGTTTAAAATGGCAAAGGCTAAATTTGAACGTAACAAACCGCATGTTAACATCGGAACTATTGGTCACGTCGATCATGGTAAAACAACTTTGACAGCTGCTATCACAACAGTATTGTCCAAAAGATACGGTGGAGCTGCAGTAGCATTCGACCAAATCGATAAAGCACCAGAAGAGCGCGAGCGCGGTATCACAATTTCCACAGCTCACGTTGAGTACGAAACTCCTAACCGTCACTACGCACACGTAGATTGCCCAGGACATGCTGACTATGTTAAAAACATGATCACAGGTGCTGCTCAAATGGACGGCGCTATCCTAGTTGTATCCGCAGCTGATGGCCCTATGCCACAAACGCGTGAGCACATTCTTCTTTCCCGTCAAGTAGGCGTACCTTACATCGTGGTATTCCTTAACAAATGTGACATGGTTGAAGACGAAGAGTTGCTTGAATTGGTTGAGATGGAAGTTCGCGACCTTCTTAACGAATATGAGTTCCCAGGCGATGATACTCCAATCATCCGTGGAGCAGCTCGTGAAGCTCTTCAAAACCCAGATGGTCCTTGGGCTGACAAAATCATCGAGCTATTCGAGCAAGTTGATACTTACATCCCACAACCTGAGCGTCAAACAGATAAGCCTTTCCTTATGCCAGTTGAGGATGTATTCTCAATCACTGGTCGTGGAACAGTTGCTACTGGCCGTGTAGAGCGTGGAACTGTTAAAGTTCAAGAAGAAGTTGAAATCGTTGGTATCGCGGAAGAAACTCGTAAATGCGTTGTAACAGGCGTAGAGATGTTCCGTAAATTGCTTGATTCCGCTCAAGCTGGCGATAACATCGGAGCATTGCTTCGTGGTGTTGATCGTAAAGATATCGAGCGTGGACAAGTTCTTGCGAAACCGGGTTCAGTTAAACCACACACGAACTTTACAGCTCAAATCTACGTTCTAACTAAAGAAGAGGGTGGCCGTCATAAGCCTTTCTTCACTGGTTACCGTCCACAGTTCTACTTCCGTACAACTGACGTAACGGGTATCATCTCCCTTCCAGAAGGTACTGAGATGGTTATGCCAGGTGATAACATCACAGTTACTGTAGAACTTATCAACCCAATCGCAATCGAAGAAGGAACACGCTTCGCGATTCGTGAAGGCGGACGTACAGTTGGTGCGGGCGCGGTTGCTACAATTCAAAAGTAATCTCTCTTTGAGAGATCGAACATCCACCGATTTATCGGTGGATGTTTTTTGTTTTATTAATATCCGCTGCTAAGTTTGTACAGCTATACGGCTAACTTCGATTGGAAACAGAATGCAGTGGTTTTAATAATAATCTTTTATTATAATGTAGAAACGGATTCAGAAAACGACAACGGATGGTTACTTATATAGAAGAGAAAATCGCGTGTAAATAAATTTGTGTATATGCCTAAAATTTCACTTGCTTTTCGTTTTATAATTTTATATAATATTAAACGTTGGTCTGTGACGTTGCGATGATGCGAAAGGTTGCCGACACACCAGGCCCCTTTGCCATGGGGATGGCTGTTGGAGAATTTTCGCGGAGTATGTCCGATAATAAATTGGGCGATAGAAGGAGGGACTTTTAAATGGCAAAGCAAAAAATTCGTATCCGTTTGAAGGCTTATGATCACAGAATTATTGATCAATCAGCTGAGAAAATCGTGGAAACTGCCAAGCGTTCCGGTGCAGGTGTATCCGGTCCGATTCCGCTTCCGACAGAGAAGCAAATCATCACGATTCTTCGTGCGGTGCACAAGTACAAGGATTCGCGTGAGCAATTCGAGATGCGTACGCATAAGCGTCTAATCGATATTGTGAATCCAACACCACAAACAGTTGATGCTCTAATGCGTCTAGACTTACCGTCTGGCGTTGACATCGAGATCAAACTGTAAACAACTATAGAGTTAACAATGGAAGGAAATGAGGTGTCAACGATGAAAGGTATCTTAGGGAAAAAACTTGGGATGACACAGTTGTTTACTCCGGAGGGTAATGTTGTTCCGGTAACTGTCATTCAAGCAGGACCATGTGTGGTACTGCAAAAGAAAGATGTGGATAACGATGGTTATGAATCGATCCAAATCGGTTTTGATGATGTGAAAGCTAGTCGTATCATTAAACCAGAGCTTGGCCATGCGAAAAAAGCAGGGGCAACGCCTAAGCGCTACGTTAAAGAAATTCGTGGCATTCAGTTGGGTGACTATGAAGTTGGTCAAGAACTGAAAGCAGATCTGTTCACAGAGGGCGAATTCGTTGATGTAACGGGTACTTCCAAAGGTAAAGGTTTCCAAGGTAACATCAAAAGACATAACCAATCCACTGGGCCAATGGCACACGGATCACGTTATCACCGCGGACCAGGTTCCATGGGTTCCATTCAAGCAAACCGTGTTCCTAAAGGTAAGAAATTGCCAGGACATATGGGTAATGAAACGGTAACACTTCAAAATCTTCAAATCATTAAAGTAGATGCTGATCGTAACGTATTGCTAGTTAAAGGTTCCATTCCGGGTCCTAAAAACAGCTATGTTAGCGTGAAGTCTGCTGTGAAAAAGTAAGAAAGGAGGAAGACAGATGCCAAAAGTAGCTTTATATAATGTAACAGGTGCTCAGGTAGGAGAAGTTGAACTGTCTGATGTTGTTTTCGGAATTGAACCTCACGTTCATGCGATTCACGAAGCTGTTCTTTTGCAACAAGCAGCTGTGCGTCAAGGAACACACAAAACAAAAGGTCGTTCAGAAGTTCGCGGCGGTGGTCGTAAACCTTGGAAACAAAAAGGAACAGGTCGTGCTCGTCAAGGTAGTATTCGTGCTCCACAGTGGAAAGGCGGCGGTACCGTATTCGGACCAACTCCTCGTAGCTATGGTTTCAAATTACCAAGAAAAGTTCGTCGCTTAGCGATCAAATCCGCTTTGTCCTCGAAACTTATCGATAACAACTTGATCGTTCTGGATCAACTACAAATGAATGCTCCGAAAACGAAAGAATTCGTTGCAATTCTGAACAACCTGAAAGTAGATACTAAAGTACTAGTTGTAGGCGTTCCTAACGACTCCAATGTAGCTTTATCTGCTCGTAATATCCCAGGTGTGAAATTTGTTGCTGCTGATGGAGTTAACGTTCTTGATGTCATGCTTTATGACAAATTGATCTTAACGCAAGAGGCTGTACAGAAAGTTGAGGAGGTGCTTGCACAATGAAAAATCCACGCGACATTATCAAGCGCCCGATCATCACTGAGCGTACAAGCGACCTAATGGCTAACAAAAAGTATGTTTTCGAAGTGGATCTTCGCGCTAACAAAACAGAAATTAAACAAGCTATCGAAGCTATTTTCAAAGTAAAAGTTACAAATGTAAACACATTGAGAATGCCAGCTAAGCCTAAACGCTATGGCAAACACTCTGGTTATACTTCCATCTGGAAGAAAGCTATCGTGTCCTTGAGCGCAGAAAGCAAAGAATTGGAATTCTTTGAAACAGTATAATCCACTTCTCAAAGTAAGGAGGAAACAGAGTGCCAATTAAAAAATACAAACCAACCTCACCAGCTCGTCGTGCGATGTCGGTTTCTACTTTTGAAGAAATCACAACATCAACACCCGAGAAATCATTGCTTGCTCCTTTGTTCAAGCATGCTGGTCGTAATAACCAAGGTAAAATTACGGTTCGTCACCATGGTGGTGGACACAAACGTAAATACCGTATCATCGATTTCAAACGTACTAAAGATGGAATACCAGGACGCGTTGCTACAGTTGAGTACGATCCTAACCGTTCCGCGAACATCGCATTGATTCATTATGCTGATGGCGAAAAAACATACATCATCGCTCCTAAAGGTCTTAAAGTGGATGATCGTATCGTTTCTGGACCACAAGCTGATATCAAAGTAGGTAACGCACTTCCATTGGAAAACATTCCAGTTGGTACAGTTATCCACAACATTGAGTTGAAACCTGGTAAAGGTGCACAATTAGTGCGCGCTGCTGGTACAGAAGCTCAATTGCTTGGTAAAGAAGAAT
Source organism: Paenibacillus qinlingensis (assembly GCF_031455095.1). GTDB lineage: Bacteria > Bacillota > Bacilli > Paenibacillales > NBRC-103111 > Paenibacillus_E > Paenibacillus_E qinlingensis_A. The sequence continues at coordinate 21,379 of NZ_JAVDSB010000027.1, read as the reverse complement.
CATATGTAACAATTCGCCTATCTTCTGGTGAAGTTCGTAAAGTTCTAAAAGTTTGCCGCGCAACAATCGGTTCTGTTGGTAACGAAGATCACGAACTAGTGAAAATCGGTAAAGCAGGACGTAATCGTTGGAAAGGCAATCGTCCACAAGTTCGTGGGGTTGTTATGAACCCGAATGATCACCCACACGGTGGTGGTGAAGGACGCGCACCAATCGGACGTAAATCACCTATGTCACCATGGGGTAAACCGACGCTTGGTTTCAAAACTCGTAAAAAAGGTAAAGCATCCGATAAATACATTGTACGTCGTCGTACGAAGTAATCTAGGATATATGAATTCTCTTGAGGTTCAAGGAAGGGAGGAACACCCATGGGTCGCAGCTTAAAGAAGGGTCCTTTTATTGATGGACACTTACTGAAAAAAGTAGAAGACTTGAATACTGCGGAAAAGAAAGTTGTTGTAAAAACGTGGTCCCGTCGTTCTACAATTTACCCGCAATTCGTTGGTCACACTTTCGGAGTATATGACGGAAGAAAACACGTGCCAGTATACGTAACGGAAGATATGGTTGGGCATAAGCTTGGTGAATTTGCTCCAACACGTACGTACAAAGGTCACGATGACGATAAGAAAACCGGAAAACGTTAATTCATTTTTAACCGAGAGGAGGTACTACCATGCAAGCTAAAGCAATATTGAACCACGCTCGGATTGCTCCTCGTAAAGCAAAGCTAGTTGTTGACTTGATTCGGGGAAAAGCGGTAGGTGAAGCGATCGCAATTTTGCGTCATACACCAAAGGCAGCTTCTCCAATTCTGGAGAAACTATTAAATTCCGCAATTGCCAATGCAGAGCATAACTATTCACTAGATCCGAACAAACTTGTTGTTTCCGAGACTTTCGTAAATCAAGGGCCAACAATGAAAAGATTCCAACAACGTGCAATGGGCCGCGCTAGCGCGATCAAAAAACGTACCAGCCACATCACAATCGTGGTATCTGAAAAATAAGGAGGGGTAACGTGTGGGTCAGAAAGTACACCCGATAGGTTTTAGAATTGGTGTCATTCGTGATTGGGAGTCCAAATGGTTTGCAGAAAAAGATTTCGGAACTCTGCTGCTTGAAGACGTCAAAATCCGCGAATACTTAAAGAATAAACTTAAAGATTCTGCAGTTTCCCATATCGATATCGAGCGCGCGGCTAACCGTGTTAACGTAACGATTCATACTGCTAAGCCAGGAATGGTTATTGGTAAAGGCGGAGCTGAAGTTGAAGTTATTCGTAACTACATCGCAGCTATGTCGAACAAAAAAGTTCATATCAACATTTCTGAAATCAAACACCCAGATCTTGACGCTATCCTAGTAGCTGAAGCTGTTGCACTTCAATTGGAACGTCGTGTTTCATTCCGTCGTGCTATGAAGCAAGCTATGCAAAGAACGATGAGATCCGGAGCAAAAGGTATCAAAGTTGCAACTAGCGGACGTCTTGGCGGTGCTGAGATTGCTCGTACGGAAGGATATAGCGAAGGAACTGTTCCACTTCATACACTTCGTGCGGATATTGACTATGGTACAGCTGAAGCAGCTACTACTTATGGACGTATTGGTGTAAAAGTATGGATTTATCGTGGAGAAGTGCTTCCGACAGCTAAGAAAAAGGCTCAGCCGGAAGGAGGAAATTAAATCATGTTAGTACCTAAACGTGTAAAACACCGTAAAGAACACCGCGGTAACATGAAAGGTCGCGCTAAAGGCGGAACGGAAGTTGCTTTTGGCGAATATGGTCTGCAAGCAGTTGAACCGGCTTGGGTTTCCAACCGTCAAATCGAAGCAGCTCGTATTGCCATGACACGTTACATCAAACGTGGCGGTAAAGTATGGATTAAAATTTTCCCAGCAAAACCAGTTACACAAAAGCCGCTTGAAGTTCGTATGGGTAGTGGTAAAGGTAGCGTGGAAAAATGGGTTGCTGTTGTAAAACCGGGCAAAATTTTGTTTGAACTAGCAGGTGTAAGCGAAGAGGTTGCTCGTGAAGCAATGCGTCTTGCGGCTCACAAGCTTCCAATCAAAACGAAGTTCGTGAAAAGAGAAGAAGTAGGCGGTGAAGCAAATGAAGGGTAGTGAATTCCGGAACTTAACCACTGCTGAAATCGAGCAAAAAGTTAATGGTTTTAAAGAAGAACTCTTTAACCTCCGTTTTCAACTAGCTACTGGTCAATTGGACAACCCGACTCAGATTCGTGATTTGCGTAAAGAGATCGCTCGTGCCAAGACTATTTTGCGTGAAAGAGAACTGGGTATTGGGTAACCAAATCTAGAAGGGAGTGTTCCTTAGATGACTGAACGTAACGATCGTAAAGTTCTGATCGGTAAAGTTGTCAGCGATAAAATGGATAAAACCATTGTTGTTGCTGTTGAAACTTACAAAAAACATGAACTCTACCACAAAAGAATTAAATCAACAAAAAAATTCAAAGCACATGATGAAAACAACCAAGCTAAGATTGGTGACACTGTGAAAATCAGTGAAACTAGACCGTTGTCCAAAGATAAAAGCTGGAGACTGGTTGAAATTCTTGAAGTGGCAGTTGTTATCTAATATTCTAGATATGAACCCCGAAAGGAGGGAATACGATGATTCAACCATTTACTCGTTTGGCTGTCGCTGACAACTCAGGTGCGAAACAATTAATGTGTATCCGCGTTTTGGGTGGTACTGGTCGTCGCGTTGGTCACATTGGTGATTTGATCGTATGTTCAGTAAAAGAAGCAACACCAGGTGGCGTTGTCAAAAAAGGTGACGTTGTTAAAGCAGTTATCGTTCGTACGAAGAGCGGTGCTCGCCGTAAAGACGGTTCATATATCTCATTTGATGAGAATGCAGCTGTTATCGTGAAGGAAGACAAGAGCCCACGTGGTACTCGTATCTTCGGACCAGTTGCTCGCGAACTTCGCGATAGAGACTTCATGAAGATCGTATCCTTGGCTCCAGAAGTTATCTAAGACGTGTTACGATGTTGTTTTCCGAACCGGAGAACCCCAGGAGGTGTAGAAGCTAATGCCAAGACTTAAAAAGAGACTTGAGTCTCATAACAATAAATTGCACGTGAAAAAAGACGATACTGTTTTCGTTATCACTGGCAAAGACAAAGGTAAGAAAGGCCGCGTTATCGCTGCTTACCCACGTCAAAATCGTGTTCTTGTTGAAGGTGTAAACATGGTTAAGAAACATGCGAAACCATCCCAACTTAACCCACAAGGCGGTATCTTGAATCAAGAAGCTGCGATCCACGTTTCTAACGTGATGCTGATTGATCCTAAGAGCGGCAAACCTACTCGCGTAGGATACAAAGTATTGGATAACGGAACGAAAGTTCGTATCGCGAAAAAATCCGGCGAAGTTATCGACTAATACACACATGTATGGAAAGGAGGAAACTAGATCATGGCAGTAAGATTGAAAGATCGTTACTTGAACGAAATTACACCAGCATTAATTCAAAAGTTCAACTACACAACAGTTATGCAAGTGCCTAAAATCGAGAAAGTTGTCATCAACATGGGTGTTGGTGAAGCTGTTTCGAACTCCAAAGTACTTGATACTGCAGTTGAAGATCTTCAAAAAATCTCTGGTCAGAAGCCAGTTGTAACAAAATCCAAAAAAGCGATCGCGGGTTTTAAACTTCGTGAAAACATGCCGATTGGTGCGAAAGTAACTCTTCGTGGCGAGCGTATGTACCACTTCTTGGATAAATTATTTAACGTATCACTTCCACGTGTACGTGACTTCCGCGGTATTTCCAACAAAGCATTTGATGGTCGCGGTAACTACACACTTGGTTTGAAAGAACAACTCATTTTCCCTGAAATTGAGTATGATAAAATCGATAAAGTTCGTGGTATGGATATTGTTATCGTAACGACGGCTAAGTCCGATGAGGAAGCTCGCGAGCTTTTAACACAACTCGGGGCGCCTTTCGTAAAATAGGTTACCAGTTGTACCTATCAGGAGGTGTTATATTAAGTGGCAAAAACTTCGATGAAAGTCAAACAGCAACGTACCCCGAAGTTTAAAGTGCAAGCATACACACGTTGTGAGCGCTGCGGTCGTCCGCATTCAGTGCTTCGCAAGTTCAAAATTTGTCGGATTTGTTTCCGCGAATTAGCACACTTGGGTCAGATTCCAGGCGTGAAAAAAGCAAGCTGGTAATCACCCTATTTTCGGGAAGGAGGTTTACACAAAATGGTCATGTCAGATCCAATTGCAGATATGCTAACACGCATTCGTAATGCGAACATCGTACGTCATGAGACAGTTGAAATCCCAGCTTCAAAAGTGAAGAGGGAAATCGCTGAAATCCTTAAAAAAGAAGGGTTTATCCGTGATGCTGAGTACGTTCAAGATAGCAAACAAGGTATCATTCGTTTGTTCCTGAAATATGGTTCAAACAATGAGCGTGTTATCTCTGGTTTGAAAAGAATTTCGAAACCAGGTCTACGCGTTTACACTAAATCACAAGAAGTCCCTCGTGTTCTGGGCGGATTAGGGATTGCCATCATCTCCACGTCTCAAGGAGTTATGACGGATAAAGATGCTCGTCAATCCAAAGCTGGCGGAGAGGTTATCTGCTACGTTTGGTAATACAATTGTAATTGAATGGAGGTGCAAACATGTCTCGTATTGGTCGTAAGCCAATCACCATTCCAAGTGGTGTAAATGTAACACTAGACAATACTCAAATCACGATTAGCGGACCTAAAGGTTCCCTATCCCGTGTACTTCATACTGATATGAAAGTTAACGTTCTAGATAACGAGATTTCCGTTGAGCGTCCTTCCGATAACAAACTCCACCGTTCCCTGCATGGTACAACACGTAGTGTTGTTGCCAACATGGTAAGTGGTGTTACGGAAGGGTTCACGAAATCGTTGGATCTAGTAGGCGTTGGTTACCGTGCAAACAAAAGCGGTGACAAATTAGTTCTTAACGTTGGGTACTCCCATCCAGTTGAGATCAATCCTGAGAACGGTATTGAGTTCGATGTTCCTACGAACACGAAAATCATCGTTAAAGGTATTGATAAAGAGCTAGTTGGCGCAATGGCAGCGAAAGTTCGTTCCGTACGTGAACCAGAGCCGTATAAAGGTAAAGGTATCAAGTACGAAGGCGAACGCATTCTTCGTAAAGAAGGTAAAGCTGGTAAGAAGAAATAAGATCGTAAGATCGCGGGTAATAGCTAAGAGTTTTCGAATGAAAACTTTCTGCGAAAGCATAAGCCTCGCATCATAAGATGATGAAAGGAGTGTAAGTATAGATGATTACTAAAAGCGATAAAAACAAAGCTCGTCTGAAAAGACACCTTCGTGTTCGTAAGAAAATTGAAGGTACAACTCTTCGCCCACGCTTGAACATTTTCCGTTCTTCCAAACATATGTATGCTCAACTTATCGACGATACAACAGGTGCAACTATCGTTGCTGCATCAACTCAAGATAAAGAGCTTAAAAGTGAAGTAGGTAACGGTGGAAACGTTGAAGCTGCTCGTAAAGTTGGCGCATTGATTGCAGCACGTGCGAAAGAAAAAGGTGTAGTTCAAGTGGTTTTCGACCGCGGTGGATACCTTTATCATGGACGTGTTCAAGCATTGGCTGATGCAGCTCGTGAAGCTGGACTTGAATTCTAGAAATACATTAATAAGGAGGTAAAAGACTTGCGTGTAGATCCTAATACTTTAGAGCTAACAGAAAAAGTCGTAAATATTAATCGCGTAGCTAAAGTAGTAAAAGGCGGACGTCGTTTCAGCTTCAGCGCACTTGTTGTCGTTGGCGATGGCAATGGCTGGGTTGGTGCAGGAATCGGTAAAGCTTCCGAAGTTCCAGATGCAATCCGTAAAGGCATTGAAGATGCGAAAAAGAACTTGATCCATGTTCCTATCGTAGGCACTTCGATTCCTCACCTTGTTACTGGTAAATTTGGCGCGGGACGCGTTCTATTGAAACCAGCATCCCAAGGTACAGGTGTTATCGCAGGCGGACCAGTTCGTGCAGTACTTGAACTTGCTGGTGTAGGCGATATCTTGACAAAATCCCTAGGTTCATCGAACTCCATGAACATGGTTAACGCTACGCTTGAAGGCTTGAGCCGCTTGAAAAAAGCGGAAGAAGTTGCAAAGCTTCGCGGTAAAACTGTTCAAGAGCTATTAGGTTAGGAGGGGTAAACATGGCTAAACAATTACAAGTTACCCTAAAACGCAGCTTGATCGGCCGCCCTGAAACGCAACGCATTACTGTGAAAACGCTTGGTCTTCGTAAGTTGAACCAAACTGTTCTTCACCAAGATAATGCAGCTATCAGAGGTATGGTTAATCAAGTGAGCCATTTGGTAGAAGTTAAAGAAATCGAAGCATAGAAATAAGAATTTAAGATCTAGAGGAGGTGTGCAACGATGAAGTTACATGAGCTAAGCTCTGCTACTGGCGCTCGTAAATCACCTAAACGTGTTGGACGTGGAACAAGTAGTGGTATGGGTAAAACATCATCTCGCGGACATAAAGGTCAAAACGCACGTTCCGGTGGAGGCGTTCGTCCTGGATTTGAAGGTGGACAAAACCCATTGTACCGTCGTTTACCTAAACGTGGATTCACGAACCGTTTCCGTACGGAGTACGCGATCGTTAATCTTGAAGATTTGAACAACTTCGCAGCTGGTACTGAAGTAACTCCAGAAGTATTAATGGAGACTGGTATTGTTAAAGCTCCTAAAGACGGTATTAAGATTTTAGGAAACGGTGAAATCACAGTAAAATTAACCGTTAAAGCGAACAAGTTCTCTCAATCAGCGATTGAGAAAATCCAAGCTGCCGGCGGTCAAACCGAGGTGATTTAATGTTCAATACCATAGCCAACATCTTCAAAGTAGAAGATTTACGCAGAAGGATTCTCTTCACGCTTATCTTGCTAATCGTCTACCGTTTGGGAGCGTTTATCCCGGTTCCAAACATTAATACAGATGTTTTGAAACTTCAAGATCAAGCGAATCAGAGCGATGTCTTTGGTTTGCTTAACACGTTCTCCGGCGGCGCGCTCTTCCAATTCTCCATCTTCGCGATGGGAATTATGCCTTATATCACGGCTTCGATCATTGTTCAGCTTTTGTCCATGGATGTCATCCCGCGTTTTGCGCAATGGGCGAAAGAAGGAGATGTCGGAAGAAAGAAAATGACGCAGGTGACTCGTTACGGTACGATTGTTCTAGGGTTGATTCAAGCTTTCGGTTTATCAATCGGCTTTAACCGCCTATACAGTGGTTTAGTAATTGATTCCGGCTTTACAACTTTCGCTTTAATCGCTATCGTATTGACCGCTGGTACAGCTTTCTTGATGTGGCTAGGTGAGCAAATCACGGAGTACGGAATCGGTAACGGTATTTCCATAATCATCTTTGCTGGGATCGTCTCTGCGATTCCAACAAGCATTCAACAAATCTACAAGTCACTCTTTGCAACCGATGGAGCGTTGTTCCTGAACATTGTAAAACTTATCATTATTGCATTAGTTGTTATCCTGATTATTGCTGGCGTTATATTCGTACAACAAGGTGTCCGCAAGATACCTGTACAATATGCGAAGCGAGTAGTTGGCCGTAAAATGTATGGTGGGCAAACAACACACATTCCACTTAAAGTGAATGCTGCTGGTGTTATCCCTGTAATCTTCGCATTGTCCCTATTGATGTTTCCTCCAACCATTGCAAGTTACTGGAGAGGAAATGTAGTTGCAGAATGGATTATTAACAACTTGAGTATTAACCAAACTGCACCATTAGCGATTGTACTTTATGTACTGCTGATTATTGGTTTCACCTACTTCTACACCTTCGTACAAATTAATCCAGTTCAAATGGCTGATCAGATGAAGAAGAATGGCGGTTACATACCAGGTATCAGACCAGGTAAAACAACTTCAACTTATCTGACACGCGTAATGACTAGAATTACTCTTTCTGGAGCTCTGTTTCTCTCAGCAATTTCTATTCTTCCAATGTTGTTTGGAGGACTTGCTGGATTGCCTAGTTCGGTTCAAATAGGTGGTACATCTTTACTTATCGTAGTAGGCGTTGGTCTTGAGACAATGAAGCAAATCGAGAGCCAATTGATTAAGCGTCATTACAAAGGGTTCATCAATAAATAGCTAATAGGTTCTGATGGGGCAAGTTCTGCGACATCGGCACCTATTGTGCTGTTCGTAATGCCGAGTGCGATGGGGAGGTTTTAATTGTGAACGTAATATTTATGGGGCCTCCTGGTGCAGGCAAAGGTACGCAAGCAGAGAAAATCGTTTCCGAGTTTCAAATTCCACATATTTCGACAGGCGACGCGTTCCGCGCAGCTATGAGCCAAGGTACTCCAATGGGTATCGAAGCAAAAGGATATGTTGATAAGGGCCTTTTAGTTCCTGATGAAATTACGAACGGTATTGTGAAAGAGCGTATTGCTCAGCCGGATTGCGATAAAGGATTTTTGCTTGATGGGTTTCCGCGTACGGTAGCTCAAGCAGATGCATTGTCTGAAATCGTAGATTCGCTTGGTAAGAAGATTGAGATTGTTATCAATCTAGCTGTTGATCGCAGTTATCTGTTAGCACGACTAACTGGCCGAAGAATTTGTAAATCCTGTGGTTCTACGTATCATGTCATCTTCAACCCACCTCAGCAAGAAGGCGTATGCGATAAATGTTCCGGTGAGTTGTACCAACGATCTGATGATACGGAAGAGAAAGTCGGAACACGTTTGGATGAATATATCAACAAAACGGCTCCGCTTCTGGATTACTACCAAAAGAGGGAATTATTGCGTGAGGTTAACGGGGAACAAGACATTCATGCGGTAACTGAACAAATTAGCTCACTGCTACGAGGTCTAGCGTAATGATCATTTGTAAGTCCGAGGTTGAACTAGACCTAATGCGAGAAGCTGGTCGTATCGTAGCCGAAACGCACCGCTTATTGGCAAGGGCGATTAGTCCGAACATTACAACGAAAGAACTTGATCAGATCGCAGAGGAATTCATTCGCAGTCAGGGAGCAATTCCATCTTTCAAAGGTTACAATGGTTTTCCTGGAAGCATATGTGCTTCAGTCAACGAAGAATTAGTTCATGGTATTCCTGGTCCAAGAAAGCTCGTTGAGGGCGACATTATCAGTATTGATATTGGTGCTCAATATAAAGGTTATCATGGAGATTCTGCTTGGACATATCCTGTCGGTGAAATTTCTGAAACTGCTCAGCGTTTGCTGAAAGTAACAGAAGAATCACTCTATCGTGGCATAGCAGAAGCTAAACCGGATGCTAGACTCTACACGTTGTCGCATGCAATCCAAACTTGTATTGAAGACGCAGGCTTCTCCGTGGTTATAGAGTATGTCGGTCATGGTATTGGAACGGATCTTCACGAAGAACCTCAAATTCCGAACTATGGTATTCCTGACAAAGGTCCCAGGCTCAAACCAGGCATGGTCCTAGCCATTGAACCCATGGTGGTTGTTGGCGAAAGATTTGTCCAAACACTCGAAGACGATTGGACTGTCGTCACTTCGGATCGTACCCTATGTGCTCATTTCGAACATACGGTTGCTATAACGGCAGCTGGTTATGAAATATTAACTTTGCCTAGATCGTAGGTGAATTGAGTGGATAGTAAGATTCCGCAAGTGGGTCAAATCGTAAAGGTGCTTCGCGGTAGAGATCCCGGAGAATATGCGGTCGTGATTGGTCTTGTTGATGATCGCTTTGTCTGGCTTGCCGACGGCGTTAATCGCAAATTCGATCAACCGAAGAAGAAGAACCTGAACCATCTTCATTTACAAGAAACGATTAGCAGTGAAGTAGCGTCAAGCATTAGGGATACAGGTCGTGTGACTAATGGAAAATTGCGCTTTGCAATCGCCAAATTCGTTGAGCTTATGCAAGTTGAAGCACAAGAGAAAGGAGAATGACTGTGGCCAAAGAAGATGTAATTGAAGTAGAAGGTACAGTGATTGAACCTCTTCCGAATGCAATGTTTAAAGTTGAATTGGAAAATGGTCATAAAATCCTAGCCCATGTTTCAGGAAAGATCAGAATGCACTTTATCCGCATTTTGCCTGGAGATAAGGTTACCGTAGAATTATCGCCTTATGATTTGACGAGAGGCCGTATAACCTACCGTTTCAAATAAATGTTCGGCTTAGAAGTAATACTCTCTCAAGACGTATGCTTACGAAGCAAGTTTTCTAACGAAAACGCAACATGGTTGCTTACGATGAAAAGGAGGGCTTAAAATGAAAGTAAGACCGTCAGTAAAACCGATTTGTGAGAAATGTAAAGTTATTCGCCGTAAGGGCAAAGTAATGGTAATTTGTGAAACACCTAAGCACAAACAAAAACAAGGTTAAAAGGAGGTGCATTCTGTAGATGGCACGTTTAGCTGGAGTTGACTTACCTCGTGACAAACGAGTTGTAATCGCGTTGACTTACATTTTCGGTATCGGCACTACAACTGCTCAGAAAATCATTGCTTCCACAGGTATCGATGCGAGTACTCGCGTTCGCGACTTGACTGAAGATGAAGTGAGCAAAATCCGTGATGTAATTGACAAAACCCTTAAAGTAGAAGGCGATCTTCGCCGTGAAATTTCCCTTAACATCAAACGTCTAATCGAAATCGGATCCTACCGTGGTCTTCGTCACCGCCGTGGTCTTCCTGTTCGTGGTCAACGTACTAAAACTAATGCTCGTACACGTAAAGGTCCTCGTCGTACAGTAGCTAATAAGAAGAAATAATAAAGGGGGTTAGAGCTAATGGCAAAACCTAAAAAAGTCGTCCGTACGAAACGTCGTGACCGGAAAAATATTGAGAGCGGTGTTGCACACATCCGTTCCACATTTAACAACACGATCGTAACGATCACGGATCCGCATGGTAACGCAATTTCTTGGGCAAGTTCAGGAAACCTTGGATTCAAAGGTTCCCGTAAAAGTACTCCTTTCGCAGCACAAATGGCAGCTGAAAAAGCAGCTAAAGCAGCAATGGAGCACGGCTTGAAAACTGTTGAAGTTATGGTTAAAGGTCCAGGCGCTGGCCGCGAAGCTGCAATCCGCTCTTTGCAAGCAGCTGGTCTTGAAGTAAACCTGATTAAAGACGTGACGCCGGTTCCTCATAATGGCTGCCGTCCTCCAAAACGTCGTCGCGTATAATTCAGGATCACTTTGTAGTATAATTATTCCAAATCCGTGAATAATGGATTGAAGGATAGGCGTACTATGAAATTATCAACGAAGTATCCAGAGGGAACCGACGTATTGAATGGAGGGTACATTTCATGATCGAGATCGAAAAGCCAAAAATAGAAACTGTAGCATTAAGTGAAGATGGCGCTTATGGTAGATTTATCATTGAGCCTTTGGAGCGTGGCTACGGTACAACCTTAGGAAACTCACTACGTCGTATCTTACTGTCCTCCTTGCCGGGGGCAGCAGTAACCTCTGTCCAAATCGATGGCGTTTTGCACGAATTTTCAACGATTCCTGGCGTGCTTGAGGATGTTACGGAAATTATCCTTAATCTCAAAGGCTTGTCGTTGAAGATTCACTCCGATGAGGAGAAAGTGCTAGAAATTGATGCAGAAGGAGAAGGTAACATTACTGCGGCTGATATCCGTGGTGATAGTGACGTGGAAATCCTTAATCCGGATCTTCACATCGCTACCTTGTCTCCAGATGCACGTCTTCACATGAGGATTCATGCGGGCAGAGGGCGCGGTTACGTCCAGTCAGACAAAAATAAGCATGAAGAACAACCAATTGGTGTCATTCCAATTGATTCAATCTACACGCCTATTACTCGGGTAAACTACGCAATTGAGAATACTCGCGTCGGTCAAGTGACTAACTATGATAAGTTGACTCTCGAAGTGTGGACCGATGGAAGTATTCGACCAGAAGAAGCAGTAAGCTTGGGCGCGAAAATCTTAACTGAACATTTGCTCTTGTTCGTCGGTTTGACGGATGAAGCAAAAGACGCTGAGATTATGGTTGAAAAAGAAGAAGATAAGAAAGAAAAAGTTCTTGAGATGACGATCGAAGAACTAGATCTTTCCGTTCGCTCTTACAACTGTCTCAAACGTGCAGGGATTAATACCGTACAAGAGCTGATTACCAAAACAGAAGAAGACATGATGAAAGTTCGGAACTTAGGTCGCAAATCACTTGAAGAAGTTCAAGAGAAGCTCGAAGAGCTTGGTTTGGGTCTACGTACTGAGGAATAGTCTTGTCAGAAGGAGGTTAACTCAATGAACTACAGAAAATTGAACCGCGATTCCAGTAATCGTAAAGCATTATTTCGTGATCTGGTAACGGATCTGTTCATACATGAGCGCATTCAAACAACAGAAGCAAAAGCTAAAGAAATTCGTTCAATCGCTGAGAAGTTAATTACTCTTGCGAAACGCGGAGATCTTCACGCACGCCGTCAGGTTGCTGCTTTTGTTCGCAGAGAAGCTGCTAACGAAAATCAAGATGCGATTCAAAAACTATTCTCTGATTTGGCTACTCGCTACTCCGAGCGTCCAGGCGGATACACACGTATCCTTAAACTGGGACCACGCCGCGGTGACGCAGCACCAATGGTTTACCTAGAGCTAGTAGATCGCGCATAGAAGACGGATGGGAAAGGGTGGACGGAATCACTAGATTCTGGTGAAGCCCTTTTTTTGCAGTCTTGGATTGCATTCTAGTGAAAAGAGTTGCGGAAGCAACTTGAACTAGGTAGAAAGGATGTCTCATGGAGGAACAAGCCTTGAGAAATCTACGCTTTACCATAAGTTACGATGGCACATCTTATTCTGGCTTCCAGATACAGCCGAAATCAGACACGATTCAATATCGGTTAGAGCAGGCTGTCTTCTTGTTGACAGGTGAGACGGTGAAAGTCATTTCATCAGGGCGTACAGACGCCGGTGTTCATGCGAAAGCGCAAGTTATTAACTTTACAACGAGTTCTAAGATTCCAGTGCAACGATGGTGCTTAGCTCTAAATGCTAGACTTCCCAGGGACATCGTCGCACATACAGCGGAAGAAGTTCCCCCTACTTTTCACTCTCGCAAAGCCGCGAAACGTAAAACCTATTGTTATACGATTCGTTCGGCGCGCTTCCCTGATGTCTTTCACCGCAACTTCGAGTATCATCACCCCACACATCTAAATGTGGAAGCCATGAGAGAGGCGCTCCCTTGCCTGCTAGGTGAGCATGATTTTACTTCGTTTTGCACAGTGAGAACGGATAAGGAAATCAAAGTGAGAACCTTGTATGAGGTTCGTATGGTGACGGAATCCGACGAGTTGGTGGAGACAGGTAAAGTAGATCGTATTCGGTTGATTATAACAGGCAACGGCTTTCTTTATAACATGGTGAGGATCATCGTAGGGACGTTGATTCAGATCGGTGAGGGTAAGAGACCATCTAGCGATATGCAACGTGTTCTCGAGGCCAGAGATCGCTCTCAGGCGGGCCCTACTGCCGAAGCTATGGGTTTGACCCTATGGAAAGTTGACTATTAAAAAGTTGACATCAGCACTTGATTCTTAGGACGTTATCGTGTAGAATATAACTTGGCGTTTCGTGATCGGCTACCCCACAGCCCCTGATCACAAATGACCATAACAATCCATCGCTTATGTTAATTAACACAACTATAACTTATGTATTTCAGATATATTTTTAGGAGGATTAAGCATGCGCACCACATATATGGCTAAGCCAAATGAAGTTGAGCGTAAATGGTACATTGTTGACGCTGCAGGCCAAACACTTGGCCGTCTTGCAAGTGAAGTTGCTAGCATTATCCGCGGTAAGCACAAACCGGAGTTCACTCCACACGTAGATACTGGTGATTTCGTTGTTGTTATCAATGCTTCCCAAATTAAGCTTACTGGTAAGAAAATGCAAAACAAAATGTACTACCGTCACTCGATGTACCAAGGTGGTTTGAAAGTGACTTCCGCTCAGGATCTACTTAACACTAAGCCTGATCGTATGATCGAATTCGCAGTTCATGGTATGCTTCCTAAGAACCGTCTAGGCGACAGCTTGAAAACTAAGCTTAAAGTCTACGGTGGAGCAGAGCACCCGCACACAGCACAACAACCAGAAGTTTGGAATCTTCGCGGTTAATATAAGGAGGAACGTTTCGTGGCACAAGTTCAATATTATGGAACGGGTCGTCGTAAGCATTCGGTAGCGCGCGTGCGCTTAGTACCGGGTGAAGGACGCATCATTATCAACAAACGTGATCTAGATGAGTATTTTGGTCTTGAAACGTTGAAACTAATTGTTAAACAACCACTTGCTCTTACTGAAACAATCGGTCAATACGATGTTCTAGTTCTAGCAAATGGCGGCGGAATCAGCGGACAAGCTGGCGCAATTCGTCACGGGATCTCCCGTGCGTTGTTGAAAGCTGATCCTGAATACCGTGGATCCTTGAAAAAAGCAGGATTCTTAACACGTGATTCCCGTATGAAAGAGCGTAAAAAATACGGATTGAAAGCAGCACGTCGTGCTCCTCAATTCTCCAAACGTTAAGATCTTGTGCCTTTGGCACGCAAGAAAAACCTTTTCGGCTTATGCTGCGAAAGGTTTTTCTTTTTTTATACCTCCATATATCCCGATTTCGTCCTCTAATAATAAAGTTAATACCAAAATGGTAATAAGTCATTGACTACTTACAGAAGTCGGATATAATTAAAGATAAATCACACAATAGCAGTCGGGATTATCGACTATTGGAGGAATCGTACAATGAATCTATTTGAAAAAGAAGCATTTGTAACGAAAGCAGCGGAAGAATTCGAAGATCAGTCGCCTGAGGCGCTGTTGAAACTTGCAGTAGATACATTCGGAAGTTTGACATTAGCATGTAGTTTTGGCGCTGAAGACGTTGTGCTTGTCGATATGCTGCAAAAAATTAACCCTAACGTTGATATTTTTTATTTAGATACAAACGTTCACTTCGACGAAACATACGAGACAAAAGAGCGTCTTGAAAAGCACTATGGTACGAAGTTTGTTCAAGTTTTGCCGAAACTTACGCTTGAAGAGCAAGCGGCGGAACATGGTGACGAACTATGGAAGAGTGATGCTAATAAATGCTGCAATATCCGTAAAGTTGATCCTTTAACAGATATTCTTAGAAACTATGATGCTTGGATTACGGGAATTCGCCGCGATCAAGCACCTACGCGTGCTAATGCTAAGAAAGTGGAGTACGATGTTAAATTTGGTCTAATCAAATTTAATCCTCTAGCTAACTGGACATCGGAAGATGTATGGCAATATATCCGTGATAATGATGTGATCTATAACCCACTTCATGATCGCAACTATCCGAGTATTGGGTGCACTCATTGTACGCGCCAAGTTGCTGAAGGTGAAGATCCACGTGCTGGACGTTGGGCAAGTAGTGAGAAAACAGAATGTGGTCTTCATAAGTAAGTGGAGAGTTAAGTAGTAAGTCTGGTATATTTGTCCACCCTGTCCCATATAGATGTTACAGAGTCTATAGGGGAACAGAGGTGGTTTTTTTATGCGCAAAAGGAAGAAAAGGTTAGTGGTATGGCTGACCTTTCACAGTAGTATGAAACTATTGCTTTCTGCAATGTTAGTTGCATTGGTTGTCTTTATTTATGCGTACGAGCTCCCTGCAACGAAAACATGGTCGGATTGGACACTCCCTTTATCGGGTAAGACAATTGCGCTAGACGCTGGTCATGGGGGGCCTGATGGCGGGGCTGAGAGTAAGGATGGTATCATTGAAAAGGATATCAACTTGGCCATTACCCTGCGGTTGCGTGATTATTTGCAACAAGCTGGGGCCATCGTTGTTTTGACGAGAGAAACGGATACTGACCTCGCTGAGTCGGGCACAAAAGGCTACAGCAAACGTAAGACGCAAGATTTGCATAATCGTGCTGACTTGATCCAAAACAATAATGTTGATATGTTTTTGAGCATTCATTTAAACAGTATACCATCTGAAAAGTGGAGAGGCGCACAAACGTTCTATTATTTAAATAATCCAGACAATCCGAACTTAGCGGCATTAATTCAAGCGGAACTTAGACGTAATCTAGAAAATACCGATCGTGTTGCCAAGTTAGCTGATAAGACGGTGTATTTGTTGAAAACATTAAAAGTCCCAAGTGCACTCGTAGAGGTTGGTTTCCTTTCTAACCCCGAAGAGGCCAAACTACTAGCAGATGACAATTATCAAAAGATGCTGGCTGCATCCGTGTATCAAGGGATCTTGAGATATTTTGCGGGGGAAAAAGTGGGTTCTGCTTCATAGTGTGTTATAATTAAAGCCGCGAAGACAATGTCCCAATAAAGGTGTGATGTGGCTATGGTACATAAAGATCAAATCCTAGAAGCGTTGAATACGCTAATAGAACCTCAGTTCAAAAAGAGTGTAGTAGAATTAAATTTGATTCGTGATGTAATGGTGAAGGAAGATGCGGTATCTTTAAGTCTAATCGTCGTTACAGAGGACGAAGGGTTTAAGGAGCATGCCAAAGCATTCATTCAACAATCGTTAGCTAATATAGGAGTACCACAAGTCCATATCAGGTTTAGACTAATGACTGACCATGAGCGGAGTCGTTTGGAAGGTTCTGAACACTCGGGTCAAGCAACACCGCCGAAGCCTGTTCAACCTCCAATCCAGCAACCGATTCTTGCACAATCCTCTACGGTTGAGTTTATCGCAGTTGCGAGCGGTAAAGGTGGCGTCGGCAAATCAACCGTCACGGTGAATCTAGCAGTTGCTTTAGCTCGTAAGGGGAAAAAGGTAGGGATTATCGACGCTGACATCTATGGCTTTAGTATTCCGGATATGATGGGGATTGAAGAGCAGCCGCAACTTGTTGAGAATGTGATTATTCCTGTAGAGAAATTCGGGGTAAAAGTAATATCAATGGGGTTCTTTGTTCAAGATAATGCACCTGTTGTATGGCGTGGACCAATGCTCGGTAAAATGCTGCGCAATTTCTTCAATGAAGTTAATTGGGGGGATGTGGAGTACATCCTACTAGACCTTCCTCCGGGTACTGGGGATGTTGCGTTAGATGTACATCAGCTAATCCCACAAAGTAAAGAAGTCATTGTTACGACACCGCATGCCACAGCTGCATTTGTAGCTGCTAGAGCAGGTGCTATGGCTATTCAAACAAACCATGAAATTCTAGGTATTGTTGAAAACATGTCCTATTATGAAAGTAAGGATGGCAGCGTTGATTACATTTTTGGTAAAGGTGGAGGAGCTAAGCTTGCAGAAGATCTACACAGTGAGCTGTTAGCGCAAATTCCATTAGGAGCTCCGGATAACCACATATCCGAAATTGATTACTCGCCATCTGTGTATAAAGCAGAATCCAAAGCTGGACAAATCTATTTGGAAGTCGCAGATAGAATCATTACAAAGCTAGAAAAATAGTGAAAAGGAAGAGGAAGCAGAGGAAATCTGCAACCTCTTCCTTTTAATTTACGAACCTGAATCGGATCCGCCATCTTTCTTCTCTTCACCTTGCTTCTCGGAATCCCCAGAGGAGTCATCCTTCTTCTTTTCATCTCCTCCTTCTTCCTTCTTATCCCCTTCTTCTTTCGATTTATCTTCACTCTTCTCTGTGCTTTTTGCTGAAGGCATTTGATCGGGTTTGCTCTGTTGGGCAATTGCAGACTTGAGTAATTCAACCAATTGTGCCCGGAAGAGTGGACTCTGAATGGATTCTTCCATGACGGTCATCATTTGCTGACGGTACGGTGCTGTTTTCATGACATCAAGAACCATCTTTTCGTAGTCCGGATTTTTCATGACATCAATTAATGATTTCTGGTAAGTAGGATCCTTCAGTAATTCCTTGAACATTTGTTTCGTTTCCTTTTGAATGGCCATAGCGAAGTCGCCTGCGAACTTAGGATCCTTCATCATGTCAGTCAAAAACATATTATTTTCCTTTGCTGTCAGTACATCCTTAACAGCCATTTGCAGCTGGAGTGATTCATTTGCAGAGAGGAGTTTGATTTGGGACTGTCCCCCAATGCTATTCGTCCCCACATCACCATTCATTATACTTCGATTAGCGGCGCTGATGGCTTTTTTACCATCGTCTGATTTAAGGATATCTAGTATCATTGTCTTCTGTTCTTTGTACGTATTTGCTTGGGATTGTCCTTGTGAAGAATTATCGGTGCCACATGAAGCCAGGAGAAAAGCCATTGATATGACCGGTAGGACCTGAAGCTTTCTAAGTCTTGTCTTTAACATAACTACATGCTCCCTTCCCTTAACTTTAATGGTGTTAGTATGTGTGGTTAGGGTCAGAATATAAGGGGACATTATTGGCTTTTTATCGTAAAGGTTGGTACAATTAACAATTAGAGTTGATTTGTGGAGGTAATTAAACGTGACGTTACGTAAATGGTTTCACTTGTTTTGGACAACACTAGTATTAGGTGTGGTTGTATCCACTGTGATTGGACTTATTCTTCAATTTTCAGACAAAGAATTTTCTGTCATGGGATTATCAGCCGTTGGATTTAACCTGGTTAATATGATTCTTGGTGGGGCTACCATAAGCGTGTTAAGTCAAATGGGCTTCTTCGCTTATTTAATTGTTAGGTTCATTGCTGTAGGTATTATACGTTCCAAAACAGTTTGGGATCTTATACAGCTTACCGTTGTCATCGTAGTACTATTCGACCTTGTGTACTTGAGAAAGACGAATTTTAACAGCTCGGAATCATTACTAGGATACTTCATTTTGCCTGTATGCGTACTTGCGATTTCTTTAGCAGTTAGCTATTGGAAGGTCAAAATGACAAATAAGAATGCATTCATTCCTACTTTATTTTTCATGACTGCAGTAACTATTCTTGAGGCTGTACCCGCTTTAAAACTGGATAACGCAGCATCAAGTCTATTTATGTTGGCACCTTTATTCGTTTGTAATGCATGGCAAATTCTGACGCTACATAAGATATTGGATAACAAAAAGAGCTAATTAAATTAGCTCTTTTTTCTTGTCTATTTGTCATATTTAATGGATTTGTTTCATGGCTTGATCCTCAACGGGGGTTGTATCGACTTGAGTCTGTTTAATAAGTTCGCTAACGCTCACGAATTGATAGCCTTTTGCTCGAAGCTGCTGGATGATTATTGGTAAAGCCTCATGTGTTTGTTGAGAGGAGTCACTAGCATGTAGGAGGACGATATCTCCAGGGTGCGCTTTGCTGACAACTCGGTTCACAATGGTATCGACACCTTTATTGAGCCAATCCTGTGAGTCCGTATCCCATTGAATAACGGAGTAGCCAAGATCATCAGCGATTCGTAGTACACGTTTGTCAAAATCACCATTAGGTAAACGAATGAGATTCGGTTCTTTTCCGACTAATTCAGTTAAAATGCCATGTGCTGTTGAGATCTCGTTTCGGATTTCTTCGTCACTGAGTGAGCTGTAGTTGTCGAATTTATTCCCGTGGCTGCCAATTTCAAATCCATAGCTCTTAATGTGGGAAACAATGTCGGGATGGCTCTTGCTCCAAGGGGAAGATAAGAAGAAAGTTGCATCTTTGATGCCGTTGTCTTTTAGGATTTTCAAGATGGGTTCAGCGCGTGTGTCCCCCCAGGAAATATCAAAAGTAAGGGCGATAACTTTCTTCTCGGTTTGTACACTGTAAATGGCTGAAGGCTCAGAGTTCATGAAGACAGATACATTACTCTGTTCGGAATAGATAATAGCCGCGGAGAAGATAATGGCAAGAGCGATGAACAAGTATTGTTTGAATTTGCGTGCGTTGATTACAAAAAAGTAGTTCATGAATAGCTTGTACCTCCTTTATGTTAAGCAATTATTAGAGAGCTTGTATTACCTTTAGTAAATAATGTATGCTCGTACACAGGGTACTTATGCTTCCGAAATTGGAGGAATTAGAGAATGAATTTTCAGGTTTTGCTTAGACATTTCAAAGAAATGAACCATTATTTTATTGTAGTAGTGCTTGTGTTTGGTTTTAGTTTCTATATGGGGTGGGCAAACTCTGAGCAGTTTTCACACTTCTTGGAAAAGCAGTTAGAAGGACTCCAACCCATGATTAAATCAATAAGCGGCAAAGAGAATCCGCAAGTTTGGCTGTTTATTTTTATCTTTTTAAACAACGCAATTAAATCCGTACTTATTGTTTTTTGTGGATTATTCCTAGGTATACTTCCTCTCTTTATGCTGATTGCAAATGGGATGATTCTAGGTTATGTACTGTCTTTGCAGACGAATGAAAGTACATTAGCCATAGTTGTGAAGGGGATACTGCCACACGGTATCATTGAAATCCCTGTTATACTACTTGCCTGTGCATATGGATTGAAATTAGGAATGTTAGTTTGGAAAATGGGAGTACAACTGCTTGTGCCTGCAGAGAAACGAAGTGCTCGACTTGAAATGAAGAGAGTCCTCCAATTAACCAAACCGCTTAGCGTTGGAATTGTTGTCTTGTTGTTTATTGCAGCTATTATTGAAAGTACGCTTACCTACTGGTTGGTGCATTTGTAAAATATTTTCAATCTCATTGTCATAAAACTGGCAAAATCTGAGCATAACAATAAGGCGGAAATGAAGAAGGGCAGGAAAGCCCTTCCTGATCTGTCTAACAAACTGTTAGTGCCATGAATCTCTACAGTCGAGAGGGGTTTGGATGGATGTATGCTCGGATTTTTGTTCAATGAGAGAGAATGCAGAGAATTAGATTATGTATTACGTAAAGAACTAGACGAAATGCTATTCGATCTCAATGACAAGAGAATTGATCAAGAGATAAAGGGAGCTATAGAATCTAGATATAAGGTTATCTTTCGGATGTATGCCCGTTTAGCTACTCCGAAGGAAATATCGAAGTATGCCAGAAACCGTAATTACCAAGCTCAAAAAAAATAGGGGGTAAGTGCTTGACTTACCCTCTCTATCTATGTTATTTTATAACTCGTCACTTCGAAACGAAGCGAGTGAGTCTTATCTAGTTAGATGTTCTCAAAAATCTTAAGAAAAAAAGACTTGCAATCATCGGTGGTACTGTGATATATTTAAAAAGTCGCCGCTGAAACGGATGACGAAAAAATGAAAGAAATTGATCTTTGAAAACTGAACAACGAGTGAGTAAGCACAGTCGAGTAATCGACTATAAATGAGATTATTAATCTCGCTAGCTTCAAATGAGCAAGTCATCTTTCTATTATGGAGAGTTTGATCCTGGCTCAGGACGAACGCTGGCGGCGTGCCTAATACATGCA
>NZ_JAVDSB010000026.1:0-60297 GCF_031455095.1 Paenibacillus qinlingensis | reverse complement strand
GATTGGCTTTTTTTATCATATATGCTCACTATCCCTTTGGCTCAGAAGAACATGTTATTGAGGATTAGTCAGGGAATTGTAACCTGAGCGAAGGGAATAGTGGAGTGAGAGTAAAAGAAGCGCTGGAAGAAGCTGTTGAGCATGGCTGCTGGTCGAGGCGGTTGGCTTTTTTTTATCATATATGCTCACTATCCCTTTGGCTCAGAAGAGCATGTTATTGAGGATTAGTCAGGGAATTGTAACCTGAGCGAAGGGGATAGTGGAGTGAGAGCAGACGGCGTAGGCGTATATCTCGTCAGGCAACGGCGATTTTCTAGGGACTCTTCTTTTGCTCAAAATAATGATTGACGGATAAGAAAATTATTGGTAAATTAAAACCAAGTAATCTTATCAGAATAATAATGTATCGACCGGACCACCGGAGACACAAGCGAAACTTCCACTAGGGAGAGCTGTGTCTCTTTTTTGTATTCTTTCGATGCGCGCTTTACACACATACAACATAAATAAGGGGGCTTTATCATGAAGAAAAATCTAATCATGAGTTTCGTTTTATCCACTGTGCTAGTGACGGTGTTGAGCGGTTGCGGAGCAGATTCCAAGTCGACAACAGGTGCAGTGGACACAAAGGCACCTACGTCAACGGCAAAGGCCGATGAAGGAAAGGGTAAAAGTACGACACTTCGCATCGGCTATCAGAAATATGGCACCGTGAACTTCTTGAAAGCGAACGGGGAACTGGATAAAGCATTGAAAGAAAAAGGGATCACGATTCAATGGACCGAGTTTCCTGGAGGCCCTCAGCTGCTAGAAGCCATGAATGTTGGCAGCATCGATGTGGGGCATACCGGAGAAGCACCCCCAATTTTCGCACAGGCTGCGGGTACACCGCTCGTTTACCTTGGGCATGAGCCTGCCAGTCCTGCTAGTGAAGCGATCCTCATCCCAGAAAAATCAGAGATTAAATCTGTTGCTGATCTGAAAGGGAAGAAGGTTGCCTTGAATAAAGGCTCGAACGTTCACTATTTGTTAGTGAAGCAGCTTGAAAAGGCTGGTTTGAAATATGAGGATATTCAAGTGGCTTTCCTGCCTCCAGCGGATGCTAGAGCCGCATTTGAGAAAGGCAGTGTCGATGCTTGGGTAATCTGGGATCCGTTCTTCGCGGCAGCAGAAACTTCTGCCAAAGCGAAGATTTTGGCTGACGGCAAGGACACCGTTGCGAACCATGAATTTTATTTAGCTACTCGCACATATGCAGAAAATAATAAAGATACGGTCAAAACGATATTGGATCAATTGGCAAAAGTAGATGTATGGTCCAAAGATCATCCGAAAGAGCTAGCGGAGACGTTGTCCCCGCAGTTAGGAATTGATGTACCTTCCCTAGAGCGTGCTGCAAAACGCAGAGCATACGGCATACAGCCGATTGATGACGCGTTGATTAATGAACAACAGAAAATTGCGGATACCTTTTTCAAACTAGGCCTGATTCCGAAAGAAATTAAAGTCAAGGAAGCGGTATTGCCAGCTACGAAATAGGTTCGAGCTACTCATAATGAATAAGGGAGACGATGAAGATGGAAGTATTCTGGTTTATTCCGACACACGGAGACAGCAGATACATTGGAACAACGAAAGGGGCTCGCGCTGTAGATTATGGCTATATGAAGCAGATCGCGCAAGCAGCGGATCAACTAGGCTATGGCGGCGTTCTACTGCCGACAGGCAGATCCTGCGAGGATGCATGGGTTACGGCGTCTTCCTTGATTCCTGTGACCGAGCGGCTGAAATTTCTAGTCGCGGTCAGACCGGGCTTGATGTCGCCAACTCTTTCGGCCAGAATGGCTTCCACTTTTGATCGGTTATCGGATGGTCGCTTGCTGATCAACGTCGTGACAGGAGGAGATCCGAAAGAGCTTGAAGCGGAAGGGCTTTTCTTGGCGCACGATGAACGATATGAGTTGACGGATGAATTCCTGCACATTTGGCGCAAAGAGCTTGCGGGTGAACAGGTCGATTTTGAAGGCAAACATCTGCAAGTTAAAGGCGGGAAGATTGTTTATCCGCCGATCCAAGCGCCATATCCGCCTATTTATTTCGGTGGGTCTTCACCGGCAGGGATTGAAGTAGCAGCGGATCATGTGGATGTGTACCTGACATGGGGGGAACCGCCAGCTCAAGTAGCCGAGAAAATCAAAACGGTTCGCGAAGCCGCAGCTAAGCGTGGCCGTACCGTGAAATTTGGCATACGCCTGCATGTCATCGTTCGTGAAACGTCAGAAGAAGCTTGGGCGGATGCGAACCGTTTAATTTCCCATCTAGACGATGAGACAATTGCTTCTGCACAGAAAATATTTGCAAGTATGGATTCCGTCGGTCAACGCCGCATGGCAGAGCTGCATAAGGGTGATCGAACAAAGCTGGAGATTAGCCCTAATCTATGGGCGGGCATCGGTCTTGTGCGCGGAGGTGCTGGAACGGCCTTAGTGGGCGATCCAGAGACGGTTGCTACGCGCATGAAAGAATATGCGGAGCTAGGCATTGAGACGTTCATTTTCTCTGGGTACCCACACTTGGAGGAGGCTTATCGGACAGCGGAGCTGCTATTCCCGCATTTGCCTTTGAAGACGAATGGAAAAAAGGCGAGCACATCTGCGAATTACGTAAGTCCGTTCGGAGAGCTCATCGCTAATACGGAATTGCCGAAGCCAGCAAAGGGGGTTCGGTCCGATGACAACCAACCTGTCAAAGTCTCTGGTTAAAGGGCTGCTCCCTTGGGCACTTCCGATTCTACTTATTGCATTATGGCAGTTATTAGGGCAGCTAGGGGTCATTTCCACCAGAATCTTATCTACACCGTCAGCTGTCTTCGCAGCTGGCGTTCATTTGGCAGAGAAAGGGACCTTGTTCACGTATATTGGGTCCAGCTCCAAACGCGCCTTCATCGGCTTTGCCATTGGTGGTGGCATCGGATTTGCTTTGGGTTTAATTAATGGACTCTTTCCTATCCTTGAAAAACTAACTGACACATCTGTACAAATGCTGCGGAATATTCCTCATCTGGCGATGATTCCGTTAGTTATCCTTTGGTTTGGTATCGGTGAAGAAGGAAAGGTTTTCCTAGTTGCCCTAGGCGTATTTTTTCCGATTTATTTAAATACCTTCCATGGCATTCGATCTGTGGATCCAGGATTAATTGAAATGGGTCGTGTGTACGGTCTACGCCATTTTCATTTATTTCGTAAAATCATAATTCCTGGAGCATTACCTTCGATTTTGGTCGGAGTTCGTTTTTCACTAGGTATTATGTGGATAACTTTGATCGTAGCCGAAACGATTTCATCCAGCTCAGGCATCGGTTATATGGCGATGAATGCTCGAGAATTTCTGCAGATGGATGTCGTGATTTTAAGCATTATTGTGTATGCTTTGCTCGGAAAAATATCTGACTACATCGCGAAGGTGTTGGAACGGGCCTGGTTGCAGTGGCATCCTAATTTCTTGAAAACCTAAAGGAGAGTGGGCACGATGGCGGGAAATAAGGGGATTCATCTGCAAGTGAAGCAGGCTGCGAAGGTTTTTGGTCAAAAGCAAGTGCTGCAAGGGGTAGATCTGAATGCAGCCCCTGGTGAGTTCATTGCGATTGTCGGGCGCAGCGGCTGTGGCAAAAGTACCCTGCTGCGCTTAATTGCCGGGCTGGATAAGCCCTCGAGCGGGCATATCGAAGTCGACGGCCAGCAGCTGAAGGGCATCCACTCCGATACGCGTGTATTGTTTCAGGATGCTCGCTTACTTCCATGGAACCGCGTGCTCGCGAATGTTCAGGTTGGCGTGAAGGATGGCTCGCGTGTGAGAGCAGAGCAGGTTCTGGCACAGGTGGGACTATCCGACAGAACGAATGATTGGCCGGGGGTGCTGTCAGGAGGGCAACGCCAACGCGTTGCTTTGGCCCGCGCATTGGCTGGGCAGCCTCGATTGCTGCTGCTGGATGAGCCGCTTGGCGCGCTGGATGCACTGACACGCATCGAGATGCAGCAGCTGATTGAGCGGCTGTGGTATCTCCAGAAGTTTACGGCGTTGCTCGTTACGCATGATGTCTCGGAAGCCGTTCAATTGGCTGATCGCGTCATTTTGATCGAGGAAGGGCAGATTGCCCTTGATGTGAAAATCACATTGCCACGCCCTCGCGTGCGGGACAGCGGGTTTGCGTATTTCGAGCAATTGATACTGGATCGTATTTTGGTCAAAGAGCAGAATTCAGCTTTAGCGGAAATTGCAGCAACAGATAAATATGCGTATACGATATAAGTAGAAAAAGCACTTCAAGGCAGCGGGTTGCCTTCGAAGTGCTTTAGTTTTGTATGTCGTTTACAATTGGCGAGCATCCAGCTTATGCATATCTGTTGCGGCACGCTTTTCGATCACGATCGATAGTGCTAGTAGACAAAGTAGACCGCCAACGATGAAAAGGGGATACCATCCTGGTGCCAACGCCCCAATTTGCATAATGGCTATCATGCCTAGTGTCGGTAAGAGTGGCTCTCCATAAGCTTTCCACCAATTTAGAGGAAATTTTTCATAATAGAAAAATCCAATCATCGCGATCGCGGAGACAGCCCATCCTCCGGTGTAAATCCATACGGCTAAGACAGGGCTTTCAGCGGCAATAAAGGGAACGATCGCAACGACGAACACGCCGGCCACGATCATGACCCAGAAATTCGCTTTTGTTTTTCCAATACCAGCTAGAATGCTTCCGCCAAGCCGACCCACGGAGGAGAATAAGACGCCTAACGCCATTAATCGAATATATATAGCTGAGTCTCCCGTGTTGAAGCTCTCACCAAATAGAAAACCGTTAATTTGATCTGGATATAAGCAGATGACCGCTGTCATTGGATATAGAAAAATGTTGTTATACCGCACACAGCTTGTCCCACGGTGTTGGCTTTCCTTCTGATCTTGCGCGCTCTCCGCTACGAACGGAAAAGTGACGATCATGAACGCCCACGTAATAATGCCGATAAATCCTGTTATTCGAAACCCGTTGGATAAATAACCGACAGCGACAACCGAACTGGAACCGACCATCATGACCAAAAAAGGTTGTTGAAACGCTTTGGCAATGTTTCCGGCCCAGGAAGGAATGCCGTATGCCATCATAATCCGCACCTCTTGCAGGGGGATGTTCCCGAGCCATTTTGGATTATGCACACGTTCAACTTTCCATCCAATAAAAAGAGCAGTCAGGATCGCTCCCACGCTCATCCATATCGATATATTTTCAAGAAGGTTCAATTGGCCAAGGGGCCATATGACGCCAAGTACCATACCCGAGGTAGAGAGGGTCGTGGTGATGACCATGAAGAAGGCTTGAACGGCGAAATCACGATTCCCGGAGAAGGATGCGACGCCGATATTAATCATGGAGTTGAACATGAACATGATTGCACTTAGGGTCAGGGCACCTTTTAGCTCGGGCAGTTGATAATAATTGGCTAAGAATGGGGCTAGCAACGCTAGGATTAGTCCGAAAATAATCCCGAAAAGCGAGCTTCCAAAGAAGGCAACGCGAAAATTGGTCTGTACGGCTTGCAAGGGCTTTCTTGAAAAAGTGTAAATCAAGGAAGAGTTGAAGCCCACATTGAGAAATAAGGAAGCCATTCCGAAAATTTGCAGCAACAGATTCACTTGACCGAATTTGGTGGGATCGTCCAGCACACGAGCTAGAACAATGCTTCCCACGGTTTGCAGCATTTGGTTAATGAAGAGACCGAGCACGATGATGGAGACATTTCGAAGCAAAAAGCGCTGCGTTTCCGTGAGTGTGACACTCCGATTCAGCATGGGGTAGCCTTCTTCCATGTAGTTGTTATCCACAGAGTAGCAGACGACTCCGTTATTGACAACCAAGGAAATGGAAGATAGAGGGAGATAATGCGAGGTATTTAAAGGTTATATATTGCCCCTAAGGAGTCAAAGAGAAATACAGGGATTGCACAATTGTAAAAAACCACCCTTATGCACGTCGCTGGATTTCATATCCCATGACTGCGATAACGGTGGTTTTTATTTTGTTATTTTAGATGAAGTAAGTTAAATATAGCTTGTGCACTTTCGGCACGATTTAAGATGGCCGCAGGCGCAAATACGTTCTCTTCACGTCCCGTAACCAAACCTAGTCCAGCAGCTTGATTGACGAATATCTTAGCCCACTCTTGTACGCTCGAGATATCCGTGAATGTTGCCTCGCCCGTTTGTACGTTTGCATTGGGGTGCTGAAGGAGATAAGCTCTCACAAGCATCGCCGCCATCTGTTCACGACTCACCGTACCATTAGGATTAAACGTCGTATTTGTCATTCCTGTAACGATCCCTGCTTGAAGAGCAGCAGCAACTTCTTTAGCAAACCAATCGGAAGCTTGCACATCTTGAAAAGAAGTGGTTGAGGCTTCTTTTAAGCCTAGTGCTCTTACTAAAAGGGCAGCGAATTCAGCACGCGTGACACTGCGTTCTGGACCGAAGGAATGATCGTCCACTCCTTTTACAATCAGCTTGCGGCTCAACTCACCCACAGCTTTGTATGCCCAATGCGTATTGGCAACATCCTCATACGATTTGTTAAATTCGAAAACGCCATACGTACTAAAGTGGGAAATATCTGCTGTAAGCGTGCTTTTGTCGCTCGACAAGCGGCTATCTACATAGGTCAGTTCTCCATTGTCAGCTATATAGTAGACCTGTGCTTTGGCAGCATCGATTCCCTCTGGAATCGTAAAGGTGAAGCTCATTGGCTTGGCAAATTGTTTAATTTCCGTACGTGTGCCATCTGCATTTTGAACCGTTAATGTTAAGCGATAAACAGCTGCCCCTTTTAAATTCGCGCCATAAGCATCACCGCTCGTCCCCTCTAGGGCGGTCAATTGCTCTCCTGTAACAGGGACTACGGAGAAGATCAACTTAGCCTTGCTGTCATTGCTCGAAATGAGGCTTTCAGCTGATGCTAATACCGCGCTAGGTATGGTAATTGATAAGTTATTCAACTGAAGAACGAGATCTTTATTGCCGCCGATCAGGCTAGCAGTGTTAGCCGGTAATTGAATGGTTTCCACATTTGGTTTAACCGTGACAGTTACCTGTGTTTCGCTCGTATTTTGCATATCAGACAGTTGAATGTCTTGAACGTTACCCGTAGCTGTACCTGCGCCTGTGCCTGCTCCTGGACTCGGACTTGGTTGTTGATCTGCTTCCGGCTGAATATACGTAATGGTTTTACTCTCACTAGCTGGGCTTTCATTATGAAGTCGATCCACAGCCGTTACGATATACGTGTAGGTCACGGAAGCTGCTGCGGTTGTATCGACGAATGACTGAGCATCGCCTGACTGCTTTCTAACTTGCTTAAAGATGTATGCAGGATCATTGGTATCTGGTGCATTTTCGCCTTCTGCTCGATAGATGACATAGTATGCGGTGTCGGTTTGCGCATCGTTCCAGCTTACTTGTACGCCATTGCTTACCGATTGCGTGGCAACCGTCTGCAGCGCATTAGGAGCAACCGAATCTAGCCAGCTCAGTTGCGGCAATAAGGCAGGATATTGAAATAACGAATTTTGTAACGTGTCTTTTACGCCTAGCGGATTGCTGAGTAAGCTGGTTGCGCCAAAGAGCATCGTACCTTTTACATCAGCATAATTACGATTGTACTTAATCTGATTAGGAATCTGTTCAGGATCTAGCCAATTCGAATCGGCATCTACGCCGACTTTATAAATGCCATTCCCTGTGTACAGGTTAACATGTCTACCTTTTACTTGTTCTTGCCACCATTCAACCAACTTATCGTAGGCAGCACTGTTGCCAATACTCCAGTATAATTGCGGGGTAATATAGTCAATCCAGCCTTGCTGAACCCATTTAAGCGTATCCGCGTAAATGGCGTTGTAGCTTTCGGTTGCAGATGCAGATGTGTCGGAGCCATTCGGCACTTTATCCGACTTATTTCTCCATATACCGAAAGGACTGATACCAAATTGGACATAGGGTTTCTCTTGCTTAATTTCCTGTGAAATTTCTTGAATCAGGGAATCCACATTTTGTCTACGCCAGTCTCCTAAGTTGAGATTACCTCCGTACTGTACAAAGGTAGCACTATCCGGATAATTCAAGCCTGTAACCGGATATGGATAGAAGTAATCGTCGAAATGAACACCATCGATATCATAGTTTTTAACAACTTCCATCACACTGTCGATGACATATTGCTTTACGGCTGGAATGCCGGGGTTGTAACCCATCTTGCCATCATAGTGAACGACCCAATCTGGATGCAGTTTCGCAGGGCTGTTCGCTGCTAATTTGTTCATGTTTTCATCATTACTGATTCGATACGGATTGAACCAAGCATGGAATTCCATATTGCGCTTGCGAGCTTCTTCAATCATGAAAGCAAGTGGATCATAGCCTGGATCCTTACCTTGTGTGCCTGTTAACCATTCCGACCAAGGGTTAATCGTAGACGGGTATAACGCATCTGAAGTCGGTCTTACTTGCGTAATGATGGCATTGATGCCAGTCGCAGCTAAACGATCTAACAGGTTTTTAAAGTCTTGTTTCTGCTGCTCCACATTAACTATACCTTTCTTCGGCCAGTCAATATTCTCAACGGCTGCGACCCATGCAGCTCTCATCTCTCTTTTTGGAGCGGATTGAGCTTGATTGACGACCAGCGAATAGGTCGCTGATTTTTTCCCTAGTGTAGCTGTAATTAGCGTGACGCCGACATTAACAGCTGTTATAGCACCCGATGATGCATCGATCGTTGCGACATCTTCTTTACTGCTTTTGAAAGTAACTCCTTGCGTCACACTGACGGGTGCTTGTGGTAGATCTAGTAAGTTATAAATGGCATTTACGTTGGCCGTATGTGTATCGCCAATCGTTAGTGATTGCATATTTGCCAACTGAATTTTATAGAGGACGAGTACAGGTTCAATGACTGTTAGTAAGTAGGAGGTCGTTTGTCCTCCAAACGTAGCTGTAATCGTAGAAGTACCTACGCTAAGTGCTCTTAATTTACCGTTCTCCACAATCGCTACATCTGTGTTAGAGCTTGTAATCGTTGAAGCGCTATCCGTTGTAACGTTCAGTTTATCCGTTTGACCAGCGTAGGTGGCTCTCAGTAGCAGGGAATCCGTTCTACTAGCCTCAATCGTTGGTACGCCTAACAATTCAAGCGTATTCACGACAGGTGTCATGTCGCTGACTGTAAGTTCATACACAGCTGGCTGTGTATCGGCATAAAGAGCAATAATCGACGTTTTGCCTGATTTCAGCGCCGTTACTTGACCATTGCCATCGACAGTAGCGATATCTGGTCGGCTGCTCAAATAGGTGACTCCGCTAGTCGTTAACTCAGGAGCTGTACTATCTTTTTTTGTGATAAAAGCTTGTGCTGATCTAGTTTGACCGACTTGCATGGGGGTGAGTCCCTGAATGTCTAGGCCATATGTTGTCGTGTTCGTATAGAAGACACTCAAGTGGTCGTAGTAAACTACGCTTTCATTCTTTTTAGTATTATTGGGCTCAACCACATACATATTCATCAACCTATAGCTAATCTGTTTCTCGACTAACGGATTTTCTGATATCTTTTCATATTCTGTCGGAATATTAGCAGTTACATATCTCCAACCTTTCCAGTTTATCCCTGGAGTAGTAGGGACAAAATCAACTGTGACGAGTGTGTTGTTAAGAAGTGCGCCGTTAATAGGTTTGCCGTCTATAACTGTGTCGTTAGCAATCCTTTTAAGCTGTGCACGAAGATAGTGAGTTGACTCATCACCATAGACCCAGACGCCTATTTGTTTCGGGTATCCTATAAAAGGACGGCCCTCAGATCCTGTATCTAAATTATTCAAGCTAGCATAGACACCGAAAGTTCCAGAAGGACTTAATGTCATGTCATAAGAATGCTTGGCGGAACTATTGCCGTACATAACCGGAGCTGTCGGCCGAGTGGCAATATTTACGATAGAGGATTCTGGGCCAGCAGGAAGTGTGCCTGGAACTGTCACACTAGTTGTTCTACCAGCACTAATGGCAGTCGTTCCGTTCTTCGTCAAGCTCTCAAAATCCTCAAAAACCGTTGCGATGTTATTTCCTACAAGTACGAGTTGATCGGCGGTATGTCCGTTGTAGGTTGCATGCACATAACCCTGGACAAATTCGCTCGGTACCGCTGCTGCTGTTAATACCCCGCTGGAAGAAATAGTTCCAATGCTGCTATCCGCTTGCCAAGTCACTTGACTAGCTGGAGTTGGGACTGAATTACCGTTTGCATCGTAGCCAGTTAGCGTATATGCCTGTGTAGAACCTGGCTCAACTATCGGTGATGGAGATGTTAGCTCAAACTTCGTAGGAATAATTGGGGGAGCAGTAGATGGACTCACTGTTACCTCAGAGAAGGCAGGATCTGAATCTGACTTAAACGCTACGATGGATGTTTTCCCTGGATTGAGACCTGTTACTTTACCTGTGCTATCTACCATAGCAATATCAGGTTGGCTACTCAAATAGGTGATTCCGCTTGTTGTAAGTGTTGGTGCCGATCCACCGCTTCTCAATGCATATACAGATGCAGTTGTCGTCTGTCCTA
Source organism: Paenibacillus qinlingensis (assembly GCF_031455095.1). GTDB lineage: Bacteria > Bacillota > Bacilli > Paenibacillales > NBRC-103111 > Paenibacillus_E > Paenibacillus_E qinlingensis_A. The sequence goes on along the minus strand of NZ_JAVDSB010000026.1, from coordinate 49,640 downwards.
CTTCTATAGGGGCTAAACCTTGAATATCTAAACTAAAGGCAGTTGTGTCTGTATAAAACAAACTTAATTGGTCAAATATGAGGCTGCCTGCATCTTTTTCGTCAGTTTTATCTTCAACCAGATACACATCCAAAAATTTATATGACGTGCCTGATGGAATAGTTGCTGTTGCATATGTCCAACCATTCGTTTTAAATCCTGTTGTGGGAGTAAAATCTGCATATATGAGACCAGGAGCTTTTAATCTAGCGCGAAGCGTATGTTTACCTGGATCCCCATATACCCAAACTCCTATTTTCTTTGGTGTTCCCACAATCGGTCGCTCAGCCGCCCCTGAGGAATTAAGCAAACTCACGAAAACGCCGAAGGCTCCGGGAGTACCCAAATAGTTATAGTTTAGTTTGGCAGAAGCGTTCCCAAATCGTACGGGACTGCTTACGATATCAAGTGTACTGGTATATGCATAAACGGCATCGCTGACTGTTCTCCCCGCACTTAGAGCAGCTTTACCATTTTTAACTGCACTCTCAAAATCCTCCAATACAACACCCACCGGATTCCCCACAATCACCAGTGTCGATGTCGTAAGCCCCTCATAACTCGCATGCACGTACCCTTGCACATACCCGCTAGCCACCGCTGGCGCAGTTAGCACCCCGCTAGTCGAAATCGTACCGATGCTGCTGTCCGCCGTCCAAGTAACTTGATCCGCTGGTATCGGAGTCGATGCACCTCCCGAATCGTACGCAGTAAGCGTATAAGTTTGCGTGGTGCTAGGTGCAATCTTTAGCGAAGCTGCAGCAAGTTCAATTTTGCTGTACGCAGAGCTCATCACGCTTGCTGATTGGGCAGCAATGGAAGGAGATTCCATAAATTGGGAAGCGTTTACATGCGTCCCTGAAAAAGCGCTCAATAATACAGCAAGGGACATTACGCTAGAAACTTGCCTTCTAAAACTTGTTAATTTGAACATAAATTCGCCTCCTTTAAATATGAATATTTCGTAAACTTGTTATCATGATAATCAAAAGTATTGAATATTGCAATAAAATTTTAAATATTAAAATTATTATGAAATTTTATTTCAGAAATATTAAACACAGTGTTAAGTTCTTGTTAACACGCAAAAAAGCCCGCATAATCGCAGGCTTTTGCATTATTCATTTACTTATTTATGAATCCAAACCAATCCAGCCGAATTATCCTTCGCCTCACCAACAACTCTGAACTTCAATCCATAAGTCGGAACGAGACGTCCGGCATCCGGAATCAACGTATTCATATAGCGTTTGGCATCGGAAAACTCTTCAACACCTTGCAAAGATTTATACGTGTACTCACCACGCGTTGGGTTATTAATGTACCATGCTGGTGTTTTGTCCAAAGAGAATGCCGCATCCGCTACTTGATAACGTGTCGTCTGCGAGACAGAGTCTTGTCCATCTTTTTTGAAGACCATAGCTTCAGCATGAGAATCCACGACGCCAAGGAAGCCTTGTCCAGGGTGGATACCAACCCAGTTGTCCAAATAACTATCATCCGCGTACCAAACAACAAGTCCGGTATTGTATTTGACACCTCGGCTGAAAGCGAGAGCTTTATCGGATCCCGCATAGTTTCTCCATTCCAAGTAGTAATAGTGCTTCTTAAATTCCGTACCGTTCGAGATGACGAAGCCGTCTAGGTTAATTTTAGAAGCGCCTTCGGCATCGTCGGAGAATACGGTTTGACCATTTACGGTTAATTTGGCATTATCCATAGCAAAACCGTTCAAAGCCAGCCCGCCATCTGTGACATAGTCAAAGTGGAGGGTTACCTTTTTACCAGCAAATGCGCTTAAATCATAGGACTTATCGACCCAAGCTCCGTTGGATGTTTCTGCACGCGCGTCGCCGTTCGTGTCATTATCGCCAATGATATCGAGGACAACTTGTTGGTTGTAGGTTGAAGCTGTAACCGTTAAGTAATCATATTCAAATTCGACCTCATACAAGGTTTTAAAATCAAACGAAGCCGTTCGTGCTTGGGTTAAATCAAACTCAGGCGTGGAGAGCGTGGTGTGTAGGTTATCTCCTTTTGTGCTGTAATAATACTTAGTCCCGAACGCTGGTTGAATGCCTGCCACAGCTTTATCCGGCAAAGTTACTTTGACGATACCTGGATTTTTGGATTTCGTTACACTCTGGTCAATGATGGCAGCCTTGCCTAGCTTCGTAATGTCGGAGGCATCAATTTCAGTCACATTGGCCCAATTGCCGCCCATGGTTTTCTGGAAGAACTCTTTATTTTGAGGTGAAAAAGAACTAGGCGTTGCTCCCGCAATGTTGCCGTTCCAGCTGCCGCCGCTCATGATGGACCAAGAGGCAATAGGCTCACCTTGCCCGGAATACTGGGTATCATATTCATCCGGTAAACCTAAGTCATGACCGAACTCATGTGCGAATACCCCGACAGCGCCATCCTCAGGTTGAATCGTATAATCATAAGCAGCCATCTGGCCACCCCAATAATCTACTCCCGCCGTCGTGCCTGGAATTGCATATACACTGCTCAGCGTCCAACGATGAGACCAAATGGCGTTATCGCCTAATTGTCCACCGCCAGCTTCTTGGCCTGTACCCGCATGAATAATCATCAAGTGGTCAACGAGACCATCGGGTTCATTTTGATTACCGTCTCCATCCAAATCATATAGGTCAAACTTGTCATAATCAGCTAAGTTGAGGCCGGTTGCAACGGCTGCGTTCAGGGCATCTTTCACTAGATCACGAGGACCTTTGGGGTTTAGATTATCATGACCACCAGCAGGGCTATCATCACCGTATTCGACGGCTTTACCAGGAACAGTTAACCAATTGGAGACATATCCATCCACCGTATAGCTGCCGCCCGATTGCTCTTCGTAGTATTGTTTAAAGGTTTTGATCTTAGAACCGTCAAATAAGGTGAAATCTTTATTGCCAAACATTAGCTTCTGATAATGATCACGATTAAAATCCTTGGCGTACATGAAACCAGGCTCTTGTTTGACATTGTTATGTTTAAAATCGGAGAATTCGGTCAAAAGAACGAGGACTTTATCCTCGCGCACGGGACCGTTGTAGCCATCATCTTTGGCTGTTGGAATGGGGATGCCATTGGGGAGACCATTCTTCAAGTCGAGATGGCCTTTGTTCAACTGCGACATGAGCTTAGTCTTTTGCTTTGCAATGAACTCCTTCGATCTTCGGTCGATGTCATTATTTTGCTTGTCTACCTTGGATTGAACAGGTTTATTGTTTTTTCCAGCCACATACGATCTGACAGCTTTGGCGATCTGTTCTGGCGTAGCGCTTTTGCTTAACAGACCTCGGTCCATTAAGCCCTTTGCCAACCGGTCATCATCCACAATATTGAAATCGACCGGTGCTGCTTCAAGTGACTCTGCGTTGTCGGATCCTGCTGCGAATGCAGTTGTAGTGAATGCTGCTGTTGAAAATAGTCCTGCGGTTAAACTCGTTGCCAGTAAAACTCTAGTCATCTTCGAGGTGTAATTTTTCAATAGGAAACCTCCTGCAAAATAGAGTATGAAATCAACCTATGTATTTAACCAATGGTTATTTTAATTAAATACTAGATTCAGGAACTCTAGTAAGTGCTTATGGTCCTGCTCATATGGACCCATCCATATATCTCCTTATTCGACATGAGGTCTCTAATTTTGTCGTTTACTAGCGTCGTAGATGACAAAAAAGGAAACGCGGGCTATCTCTCGAAATTGTATGGCTATGCGCAAGCGGATCGGCTTGGGCGTGCTAGGCTGAAAGGTGTTTACGGCGAGAGCCATAGAAAACGAAGGAGGCTTACTATGTACACATGTAGACCAGCAAGTACAGAGGATCTCCACATCATCAGCACCTTTCCACGGAACGCGGAAGAGTTGTATTTCATGTCACCGGCATTCCAATTTCCGCTCACGCCTGAGCAACTCATAGCGTCTACCCAAAATAGGCTGAAGCAAACGGTCGTGGTAGATGAGAAGGGGCAGGTGCTCGGATATGCCAATATCTATGGCTATGAAGAGGGAAATCGCTGCTGGCTTGGCAATGTCATTGTATCTTCAGAGGCCAGAGGTAAGGGAGCGGCGGAATCCTTGATTCGAACGATGATGGCTCAAGCGAAGGATGAGCTCCAAGTAAAAGAATTGCATCTTGTTTGTCACAATGTGAACACAAGAGGGTTACTATTTTATGCCAAATTAGGATTCAAGCCCTATCAGGTTGAGAAGAAAAAGAATCATGTAGATCAAACCATAGCAGGCATTATGATGAAAATGGTATTTTCAGAGGGATAAGGGCGTGATTGTATGACGATTTCTTTTATCGTGGCCATGGACAAGAATCGTGTGATTGGTAAAAATAATGATTTACCATGGAGACTGCCCAAAGAGTGGCAGTACGTGAAGAAAACGACGATGGGACATTCGATTATTTTGGGGAGAAAGAATTTTGAATCTATCGGCAAAGCTCTTCCAGGTAGAAGAAATATTATTCTAACCCGAGATATCAGCTTTTCAGCGCAGGGGTGCGAGGTCGCACATTCCGTTACAGAGGTATTCGAGATGTGCCGTGGCGAGGAAGAGATCTTCATTTTTGGCGGAGAAGAGATATATCGTTTGTTTTTACCCTATGCGGACAAGCTTTACATGACCAAAATCGATCATGAATTTGATGGAGATACCTATTTTCCCGAGATTGACTATACGCAGTGGAATGAGGTTTCGGTGGAGCAAGGAGAGACAGATGAGGCCAATCCTTATATCTATTATTTTTATGTGTACACAAAGAAGGAATAGAGGGGCATATCCGATGATAAATAAGTCGTTCCGCAGGTCATATGACATGGCTGGGACGGCTTGTTTTTTATTTCGACAAACGTATTCAATCATGTATAACGAACATATGACTAGGTGAAGGAGGTATTACAAGGATATAGGAGGTGTAAGATTATGACAAAATGTAGCAGGAAGGTGACCGCTTATCTACTTATAATCAGTTTGTTTACATGCATGCTCGGGATCTTACCAGCTGGAAATGGGGCTTACGCGGCAACGATCTTCAACGACAATTTCGAGGATGCGAATGCCACAGGGTGGACGGCTGCGAGTGGGACATGGTCTGTTGTATCAGATGGGACGTACACGTACAAACAGTCGAATACGGGTTCAACGGCAGAAGGGGTTGTTTTTGCAGGAAGTGCGACTTGGGCCAATTATTCGGTTACAGCTAGTATGAAGCTCAATACGATGAATACAACAGCCGCTTCAGGCGTTATTGCGCGTTACACGGATGCAAACAATTATTATTTGCTCCGAATTCACGGAACGAACGGGCTGCAGCTTTATCGCAAAAGCAGTGGGACGTTTACACTCCTGGGTACATATAGTTTTGCGATGGATTTGAACACGTGGCACACGTTGAAGCTAGAAGTGAGTGGATCAGCGCTGAAAGGTTATTTGGACGATATGACAACAGCTAAAATTAGCACAACTGACACGACCATCACTCAAGGCGCAGTCGGTCTGCGTACGTATGGTCAGAGCGCTAGCTTCGACGCTATCGTCGTTGACGATGGAACGGCAGTTGCACCGATCATCATTACGAATGGAGATGCGGATTACGCGGAGACTGGAACGTGGCTGAATAGTTCACTTACGGGCTATAATGGAACCGCTTCCAGATATTCGACAGCTGCGAATAGCACGGCAACATGGAGCCAATACGCGCCAGCAACAGGCAATTACCATGTGTATGCGTGGTACCCGAGCAGTAATAACACGTCAGGTGCTGATTATACCGTCACCTCTTTGAACGGGGTGTGGGCGAAAACGGTAAATCAGACGCTGAATCCGAACACATGGAACAAAATTGCCACCGTCAGTGCAACTGCCGATGCGGCCCTCACGGTGTCGCTGAAAGTGAAGTCGGGGAATACGCGTGCTAATGCTGTGAAATTCGAGGCAACAGCGGACGCGGCAGAGCCTGTAACACCGCCGGGTTCGGGGTCAGATACTACGACGATTGCGGTATTTGTCAATCAGAGTGGGTATGATCTCGATAAACCGAAGCGGGCAACCGTCACGAATGTAGCGAATGGCACCCCTTTTTATGTGAAAAAGGCAACAGACAACTCCACTGTATTTACAGGTTCCGTCAACGGGCAAATCGCTGATTTCTCAAGCTTTAATCCTGCGACCATCGGTGAGTACTACGTGCAAAGCAGTGGGCAGAACTCTTACAATTTTGCGATAGGCAAGTATTGGATGCAGCGGGTTTCGATTCTTCCTGCTTTGCGTTTTATGGATCAATCCCGTCAAGATACCTTTGATGTAGGTGGCAACACAGGGTATGGATGGCGCGATAGTCATCAGTTTTCGTTCGAATTAAACTCCTTAGTGCTGCAATATATGGCGAACCCAAGTGCCTATGACCGGATGCCGTATGGTATTTCCAATTTATCGACCAGTCAGTATCCCGAACTTCGTGTGCAAAATGAACCCGATATTGTGTGGCACATGAAATTCGGTGCTCAACGTTATTACGATCTCAAGACGAATAATGCCAAAGATTTGCATGCGCTCATCAAAGGGCAGTTGGCTTATTTTCTCTACCTCTATCCGCAGATTAGCAACTATGTGAGCAGCAGTTTTTATACGCAGATTAGAGATTTTACGATTCAGCAGTGGTCGAATCCCAATTCGAATCTGCAATGGTATGATGTGGGTGGCTCCAGTGATAATAATTTATTTGCGACGCAGTCGGTCATCGGAACGGTGAAAGGGCAGCAGCCGCCAGGCTATGCCATTGTGCCGAATTTACTCATGTACGAAGTGGCAAAGCGCGATGGATTATCCAATTATCAAGCTTATTTTGATGCGGCGTATAACAATTGTTTGTGGTTAATTAACAATGTAGATCTGAACAATCCAGCTAACACCAAAGGACAGCGCATGAGTGAGCATATTACGATGGAAGCATTGGCCTATTTCCAAGAAGTCTATCCTACTCTGGCGCCACCTGGACTATCAGCCAAAATTAATGCGTGGTCTGATCTGATGATCAAACGCTCCAATAATTTGTGGGATCTAAGAAAGTATGCCGATCCTTCGGATGGGACGGGAACACTGGATCAATGGACGGGGGGATTAACCGCGTATAACGAACCGGGGAGTCCTGCAGGCTTCTTGGCATCAGCTTATGCTGCACGAAGAGTGCTCACGAATAGCACGATGAAAGATAGACTTGAGCAAATTGGTATTGCACAAATTGATGATGTGTTTGGACGCAATCCCTTTGGCAGGCACTTTAGTTATGATGCCGTTACGGAGATTGCAGGTGTTAATAGAGGTTGGTTTAACTTCTATAATGGTGGTTATGGTCATCTTATGAGTGTACCAGGCGTTCTAGATGGCGCACCAAAAGAAACGGCGTATCCATTCACGCCGACGGCGGATCATGGGTACACCGAGGGTTGGGTTGCTTTTAATACAGCATGGAATGATTCTCTCGCTTATTCTGCGGCGGATGATTTGGAAATCAAAGCATTCAATTCCGCATTTAGTACGGAGATTAGTTCAGCAGCAGCGGGATCGGCAATCGGAATTCGGCTGAAAGCACCGCTTAACTTCAACGAAAGTTCAGCCGAAACGGGGCAAGTCGTTATCACGACGAATACAGGAAGTCAGAGTAAGATTACGGTGACTGAGGCGAGCAGCAATGACTATTATTTGAGAGCGGCCTACACAATTCCAAGTGGTGTATCCTATCTAGATATCTCATACGGGATTGGATTTTTTAAGAAAACGGTGAGAGTGAACGTGAGCTAAAGCGTGTCATCCAGCGGACCGCCTGACACGAGGATGTGTCGGGTGGTCTCTTTAACGAGCCAACACCTTAATGCCCATCACAATATTCCAAATAAAGACGACCAAATAAGCAAGCCCGGTTAATATCAACGGAATAATGAACTGTGACATGTGACCGCCATTCACGATACTGTTTAAACCCAATAGCCAGGTAAGAATGAAGCCTGCAATGGGTAAGCAATGGGAGAGGAACGCCCATTTCGCATGATGTTTAACCTCATGGTCCGTAACAACGAAATAAATAACAATAGGCAATAGAAATGGAGCAAAAAATACACTGAAATAGCTTAAAGCGGATAATATTTGCCGGTTATCCATAAAAGCCTCCCATTTTCTGATTTGTTAGATATGAAGTAATACGCCTCTTATTGGTTATTTATTACAAGACTTCTACTGGGAAATAACACCTATTCTATCATAAAAAGCCGTTCCTATGGTCATTTGACCTTAGAAACGGCATCTTTTGCTTTGCTTATTTGGGTATTATCGTGCTGGAGAGAAGTCGGCAACTTTTTTCAAAATAGTCTCAATCTGCTCCAATGTCTCTGCTCCGAGTGTAACGTTCACAGCCTTCACGTTTTCCTCGATCTGCTCAGGTTTGGTTGCACCAATCAGCGCGGTACTAATGCCTGGTTGGCGAAGAACCCATGCTATTGCAAGCTGCGCTAGGGACATGTCTAGCTTTTGTGCAAGTTCCTCCAGCTCATGAACGGTCTGGAGAATATGGTCGTTGAGATAGCTGTTAATGATGCTATTTACGGAGTTGTTCGCAGCACGACTATCGGCTGGTAGTGGCTGTCCCAGCTTATATTTGCCAGTCAGAATCCCTTGTGCAAGCGGTGAAAAAACAACTTGTCCGAGTCCTTTTTGCTCGGAGACAGGAAGTACCTCGCGCTCAATATAGCGCTCGAACATATTATAGATCGGCTGATTCGAAATCAGCGGACGAAGACGAAGACGCTCAGCGATGCTTGCGGCTTCCGTAATTTGAGCGCCGTTCCATTCGCTGACGGCGGGGTAAAGAATTTTGCCTTGCGCGACCAAATCGTCCAGCGCACGAAGCGTTTCCTCCAGCGGTGTGTGAACGTCGTACCGATGGCAGAAATAGATATCGACGTAGTCCACGCCAAGTCGTTTCAAGCTGGCATCGCATTGCTCGAAGATGTGCTTGCGGGATAAACCGCGATCATTCGGGCCATCGCCCATCGGGAAATACACCTTCGTCGAGAGCACATAGCTCGAGCGATCGTACCCTTTTAGGGCGGCTCCCATGGCTTTCTCGCCTTCACCACGATTATAAGCATTCGCGGTATCGAAGAAATTAATGCCGCTTTCAAAAGCTTTCGCGATGCAAGCATCTGCGGCTTTTTGCTCGGCGGCTGTTCCATATGTAAGCCAGCTTCCTAAGGCGATTTCACTTACTTTTAACCCGCTGCGTCCCATATTTCTATACTTCATCTGCTAGAATCATCCTCTCATCATCCTATTGTTGCTGTAAGTATAAAGGAGGTAGGGTTGGCCGACAAGAACGCACTATTAGTTCACTTAGTTACGTGGAGTTAAGTAGTGGGATTGGGCCCTGAGCCCGCCGGCAATAAGATTTGACATCATTCTGAGCGAACTCTTATGATGGTCTTAAAAGGACGGTGAGCCCAATGAATACGCTGCAGCAGCCTCGCAAGCGTGAAGAACGGAATGTGATCAGCTTTCTTGAAATTGTGCATGTGGAGACAGGAGAACGGCAAGTACTGGCCGAGTTCGATGACTTGATTGAGGCGCCGAATTGGACGCAGGATGGCGAGAGACTCATCTACAATCAGCGAGGCCTGCTCTACGCCTATGAAATCGCTACTGGAGAGAGTAAAGTGATAGACTCTGGCTATGCGAACTGGTGCAATAATGACCATGTGCTATCACCAGATAATAAGCAGATTGCCGTTAGTCATCACACGGAGGAAGATGGGCAGTCACGTATTTATGTTCTTCCTTTGGCAGGTGGACCACCTGTTCTGATTACGCCGATGGCCCCTAGCTATCTGCATGGGTGGTCGCCGGATGGGCGTCAACTCGCCTATTGTGCTGAGCGCAATGGCGTGTACAATGTGTACACCATTTCCGTCGTTGGCGGTGTGGAGCGGCAGCTTACGGATGTGCCAGGGCTGGATGATGGCCCCGAGTATTCGCCCGATGGTCAGCATATCTGGTTTAACTCGACGCGATCCGGTCTCATGCAAGTATGGCGGATGAAGGTGGATGGCAGTGAGCAGTTGCAGATGACCTTCGATGAGAGCAATAATTGGTTCCCGCACGTAGCCCCGGACGGGAATACGGTTGCTTTTATCGCCTATCGCAAGGGAGATGTGGAACCTGCTGCGCATCCACCGAATAAAGAGGTGGAAATTCGTATCATGGCCAGCGCGGGAGGTCCTTCACGGCTGTTGGTCTCACTGTTTGGCGGACAGGGAACGATCAACGTGAACTCGTGGTCGCCGGATAGTCGGCGATTGGCGTTCGTGAGCTATAAATTGAAGTAGCTGTAAGGGCTGCTAGAGACGGTAAGTCCTTCGATAGGTCGAGGGGCTTATTTTTATTTTGCTTCTTGTAGTCCTTGGCGTCTACTCCCCGCACCCACTCGCGACTTTCCATCCCGCCAAATTAACTGCAGGAAATCCAGTTAAAAAGTATATTGTTAACTGCTCGTTAAATCGCTGTGGATTCTAGATTATCAGGGCCGAGGGCTAGTCATTCATCGCAAATTCCCTTATAATGACAATTGAGTGACGAAGAACGTCCCGTTCCATTCAATTGAGTGGCTGCGGGGCGTTTTTCTATTTTTCTAGAGAGGAATGAGCAAAATGAATGTTGAGGAAGAACATGACATATTTATTCGAAAACATTTGGACAATCGTAGTGGGGAGCGTCGCGGAAGATTGGATAGAGGACATGGGCATGGGGAGGCGCTATTTGCGAAACAAATTTGGTGGATCCTACGTGGGGACTTCGAAAATCTTCACCCTGAATATGAGGTACTTGATTGGCGCGGACGTTCTTACTTTGCGGATTTTGCGTGGTTGCCAGGTTTTGTGAAACTGATTATAGAAATAAAAGGCTATGCCTCGCATGTTCGTGATTTGGACAGGCAAAAATTTTGCAATGAATTAAATCGTGAAACGTTTCTTCATGCGATGGGGTATCAAGTCATTTCTTTCAGTTATGATGATGTTGAGCAAAGGCCAGAGCTGTGCATAACCTTGCTTCGAATGGTGATAGCGAGATATCAAGCGAGTTCAACGCCTGTTCCACGGGCTCACATGGCAGAAAAAGAAGTCCTTCGTCTCGCCTTTCAGCGTGCAAAGCCGATTCGGCCGAAGGATGTGGAGCAGCATTTTGATATTGATCATCGGACAGCAGTCATGATGCTGAAGAAGCTTTGCTCGAGAGGCTTGCTCACGCCAGCTTATAGTGGGAAGGGGCAGCGTATCGTTAAGTACGCGTTAGTTGGAAGTGGCTTGCTCGCAAATATAGATTAATGGAAAATATACAGTTAATTTATCGAGAAACCATCGATTTATTCAATTAAATGGAAAGTATGCAGTTAATTTCGAGGGAAACAACGAATAGTGCCTAAAGGGCTAAGAATAGATGGACTTTATCCATTTATTCGCAAATAACAGGCTAAAGTCGCTGAAATAGCTGGATAAAATCCAGCTATTTCGCATCTTTACCTGATCTAGTATCACCCCTCCCCGCCGCCACACATTTCCACCATTCACCTGCCTGCAACTGCTCTCCCACACTAGTCACTCACTCACGAAAAAACAGCCGCCGCAGGTAGCTAACCCCACGACGGCTGTTTCCTTATCTTTTATAATCGCAACAAAAAAGGCACAATCATATCGGCAATCCGCCGATGCCCAGCCTCATTCGGATGCAAGCCATCCGATGTGAAGTGCGGTAGCGTCAGCTTATTCATTCCGCTCTCCGCGTATAGATTCAACACAGGCAGCGCATATAGCTGGCCAATCTGCTGAATCGCGTCCACATAATCAACAAGTCGATGCCCAGCGGCATTGACATAGAAAATGTCATACTGATCTTTGTCACGCTGCAGCGGCGTCCACAGGCTTAACCTGCACGTCGGATTTCTCGTCAGTATGTCCTCAACCAACGTGGCATACGCACCGTGGAACGTATACACGTCTGTACTGCCAAGCTCGCCTATCGGCTTATCCAGCCGAAAATCATTCACGCCTGCGAAGATGCTAACGCAATCCAGCGCAGGGTCAATCGTCCGGCCAACATGCGTCGTAGCACCATAGTCACGATCGCCGCCGGCGGTCATCGGACAGCCGCTTTTACCATAATTAAAAACGCTCGCAAAGCTTAGCGCTTCCTGAACAATCGGCTGGTAGCCGCCTGCTTCCGTAATGCTGTCACCGAGTGTTCCCCAGGTTTTTCCTGCCCATTTGGTTACCATACTGGCCAGTCACTCCTTCAATTAACACTCATCCTCGAACTTAACAGCACCCGCAGCGACTTCCTGTACCGCATCCGCCACACCAGGGTTTTCGCCCAGATAAGCGCCTTGCTCAATCAACTTGCGTTGCAACGCAGGGATGGATACTTCGCGGAAGCCAACTCCATCAACGCTTGCCATTGAAGCAGCAACGCCTGCGGCTTCTCCCATCGCAAAGCAGTTCGGCATAACGCGAAGCGAACCTTGCACGGGACGATCGGATGAAACGGAGCGTCCAGCGACGATCAGGTTCGATTTACCTTGTGGAAGCATACAGCGATAAGGCACGCCGTGAGATTTTCCTTTTGGCAAATGTTTAATCGTCATCGTAGAGCCAGCGTTGGCCAAATGGATATCAATGAAATAGGAATTGCGCGCGATATCGTCCTCGAAACTACGCATCGTAAGGAAATCTTCCACAACCAACGTATAGTCACCTTGAATGCGGCGTGTTTCACGAATGCCGATCTGGTCGCCGGAGTGGACGAGGAAAATATTTTCGAAGCCAGGCACGTACTTTTTCAGAAAACGAATCTGGGTTTCGATCAACTGACGGCCTTCAATCGCCGCGCGAGTCAAATCTTCGGCTTTCGTGCCATCAATGTTGAAAACATGACCAAAGTTAAAGCCTACAACGGAGTTGGAAATCCAGGCCATGCCAGAGATCCGTTTGCGGCCTTCAGGCAATTCTCCTTTTTGCTGGGCCAATGTCACGAGCTCTTCAAGTTGCTTATGCTGACCACTTTCAGCAATATACTTTTCAAATCGTTCCTGATCCGCACCAGTCACGACATAACACATCGTACCTGGCTGCAGTTCACCATTTTCCCCGCCAACTTGGAAAGGAACACCAGCTAATGCAGCAAGATCGGCATCGCCAGACGCATCGATGTACAGCTTTGCTTGCACAACCGAACGTCCGGATTTATTGCTAATGACCAACCCGCTAATGCGATCGCCATCGAGCAGCACTTGATCCGCAACGGTATGGAATAGCACTTGTGCACCACTAGCTAAAACTTCGGCATCATAGACGCGTTTGAGCGTTTCTACATCAATAGGTACCCAGTCCAATTGCTTTTCATAACGGTTCAGAAAGTCTGAACCTGCGGCATGCTTCATTTTCTCAAGTAGATCTAGTCCAATCCCGCGAATAACAGGTTTCTCACCATCTGTATAGGGACAAAATGCAGGTACTAAAGCAGCAGTTCCCATGCCGCCGAGATAGCCGCGTTGCTCAATTAATAGTGTACTAGCACCATTACGAGCGGCAGCGATAGCAGCTGCGATACCTGTAGCACCGCCGCCAATGACGACGACATCAGGTGTGTGACTTACGCTAAGTTTTTGAGCAGGTATCGTAACGGTTAAGTTGTTAGTTGTTGTATTTGTCATTCGAATAGGCCTCCTAGTGTCTTTGCTTTCATTATAGATCGCTGCTTGTTAGGAGATAGTTTAATTTTTGTTTCATCTAAAAAGTAAGCATGATATAGTGAGTTTGAATCCTGTCATATCCGTAACGTTCTAACCTTTCTCGTCATACTCAGGAGGTGAACCCTTTCCTATGCCAACCCGTAAAGCAGTCACCTTGAAAACCATCGCGATAGAGCTTGGCTTAACGGTGCAAACTGTGAATAAAGCATTGAAAGGCAAACAAGGCATGTCGGAAGCAACCCGTCAGCTCATTGTTCAGACTGCCGAGAAGCTCGGCTATTATACGATGGATCAAATTCGCAGCTTAAGACTCGACCATATCGCACCTTATCCGAATGAACGGCTGCGGTTCCTCCTCATACAGACAGCGGAATCCGTGTCATATAACCGCCTGCTGCTACAAGGACTGCAAGAACGTTTCTTCTCCTTTGGTCATCGGATTGAGCTACTCATGTTGCCGCAGCGTGTCAAGCAAGAGAAGATGGGCAAATGGCTGGAGGAAGCAGGCGTCCAATATGCGGATGGTGTTTTTATTGCACCGAGCATTTTGCCTCAGGCGTGGGAAGCAGCACTTTTTAACCTGCCTATCCCTCGAATTTTACTGAGTTTTCCACCAACTGGTGTGAAAATAGATAGTGTGATCTGGGATGTTTATGAAGCGACTTGTCAAGCGGTCGCCTATATGCGAGGTCAAGGACATGAGCGCATCATGTATGTTGGCGATATTCAGATGCAGCGAGGATCGATTCTACGTTGGCAGGCTTTCAACTATGCGATGCATGCATCCGGTATTACGATCATACCTACTGAGCACAGCATCGGACTGCGCGATGTAGATATGCAGTGGTGTAAGCAACTCGCCAGTCAAATCGCACACCATAAACCCAGCGCCATTATTTGTGGAATTGATCATGAAGTAGCTATCGTGCATGATATTTGCAAGGAGCTCAACTTACGAGTCCCCGACGATATTTCCTTAGTTGGATTATTAAATGAGCAGCTCGATACGCTGCCGGAATTCACACGACCGCTTCTACCGATTGCACAAACGGGATATCGTGCAGCGGATCGCATGCTGTGGCGGATTGCGAATCCGACATTACCTTTTGAACATATTCGTATTCAAGGTGAGTTTCATGTAGGTCTTACAACAGCTCCTGTCCTTCGCAAGGGTCCCATAATATCTCACCAGAAATCATAAGATCTTCCTATGTCCTATGGCTTAGTCCAAGTTATAATGTAGAGAACTGCTAGTAGGGAGGCCGACATCAGATGTATAAACTTGTCATTGTAGACGATGAACCGACCGTTCGTTTCGGATTGAGTAATTATGTTGACTGGAAGGCTTACGGAATTGAGGTTGTAGGCGAAGCAGATGACGGTGACGTTGCGCTAGAAGTGATCGAGCGTGAGAAGCCGGATATCGTGCTCACGGATGTGCGAATGCCTAATATGGATGGGATTCAGATGTCCAACCAGTTAAGTGGCAAGTTTCCTCATATCAAAATTGTGTTTGTCAGCGGCCACGATGATGCTGAATATTTGAAATCCGCGCTAAAGGTTAAAGCGGTTGATTATATGTTTAAGCCCGTCAATTTGGGTGAGTTAGAGATTGTGATCGAACGATTAGTAAGCGCTCTTAATGCGGAGCATCACGAGCGTAAGCTCATTGAGGACATGCAGGTCAAACTGATTCAAAGCATGCCCTTGCTGAGGGAAAAATTTCTCATGTCCCTGATACGTGAAGGGGTTATTTATCCTAGCCGTGTGCAAGACCGTATCGATTTTCTTGGATTAAACTTGCCAATGGAGGGAGCCTATTGGGTCATCGCCATTCGAATTGATGATGCAAGCGAGGTAGCGCAAACCCGCTCCGAGAGAGATCAACAGTTGCTTTCGTATTCCGTTTTGAATATTGTGCAGGAGCTGATAGAACGAGATATTGGCGGCTATGTGTTTGAAAATCAGATCGGTGAATTCGTAGGCATTCTACGCTTGACGCAGGAAGATGATCAGGAAAGCCAGCTGTTCACCTTAGCGGAGGAAGTGCGTGAGAGCCTTCATAATTATTTGAAAATCAGCGTGACGATTGGTGTAGGGGAACGGATTTACAAGCTTGCGAGCTTGCCACAATCGTACTTACAAGCGAAGGAAGCTTCTGACCAGCGTTGGTTTCTTGGCAAAAATCAGATTATTTCCATGGATAATTTGGAACAAGATCAAGAAAGCGTCTATCGATTCGATGCTGCGCAGCAAGAGCGGATTGTGTCTTCCCTGAGGTCAGCCGATAACCTAAAAGTACAGGAGGATTTGTACGAAATCTACATTGCGCTTTCACGGAATCGGACAGATGGCATTGCTTACGGACGCAACATCAGTCTACAACTGCTGCTTCTAGCCAGCCGGATCCTGTTGGAGCTGCATGTCCAGAAAGGGGATCTCGAAAGCAAAGAGAACGAACTGCTGTCTAAAGTATTTCAACAAGAAACGTTAGGCGCATTACGCAGCCTTGTGGAAGCGTATTTGCTTGAGGTCTGTGAGCGAATTAGTGAGAAGCGTAATGGCAAATCTAAGAATGTGATCGAGCGTACACGATCCATTATTGACAAACGGTATGCAGAGAACCTGCAAGTGGGGGATATTGCGACGGAAGTGTTCTTATCTACGACATATTTGTGCCTGCTTTTTAAACAAGAGACTGGGGAAACGATTAATGAATATATGACGAAGGTTCGCATCGAGCAGGCGAAAGCACTCTTGAAGGATCCCGCCAATAAGTTCTATGAAGTATGCTATGCGGTAGGGTATTCGGATCCTAGTTATTTTAGCAAGATTTTCAAAAAATATACGGGATACACGCCGAGCACCTTCCGCGATCAAGTTATGTAAAGAGAGTAGGGGCAAGCATGCACTTCAAGAACAGAAGCTGGGCGTTTATTACGATGATTTTCAAAAGTGTTCTTGCAGCGAGGCTGTGGCTGATAGCTTATGTAGTGTTGATTATAATTCCAGCTTCGATTTTTCTATATGCCTATTCGCAGCGATATTCGCACATTCTGGAAGAAGAAGTGACGCGTTCGATGCTGCAAACGTTGAAACAGGCTGAAATTAATTTGGATCATCAGTTCGATAACTTGCGGGATACGTCCAATTCGTTGTTTACGAATGTTAAGCTGGTGGAGTATTTAAATAACTCATCCTCTTACAGCGAACAAATTGATGCTTTAAAAGAAATGCGA
Organism: Paenibacillus qinlingensis; assembly: GCF_031455095.1. Classification (GTDB taxonomy): domain Bacteria; phylum Bacillota; class Bacilli; order Paenibacillales; family NBRC-103111; genus Paenibacillus_E; species Paenibacillus_E qinlingensis_A. The sequence goes on along the minus strand of NZ_JAVDSB010000026.1, from coordinate 32,548 downwards.
TTATTAATTGATAATATCCAGATCAATACGAATGTGTTTCGTGTTCGACTGTATGTAGATGAGCAAAAGCTATTCTCACATGAGAAAGTAAATTTTTTCACAATCGAAACGCTTATGACACGTCCTTGGTATGAGAAAGTCAAATCAGCTAGCGGTCGTCTCGTTTGGACAGGTGTTTATGATGAGAAATTTATTGAAAATCCAGAGGATACCAAATTTATTTTTTCGGGCATTCGCCTTCTAAGAGACCCGAATCATTATGACAATGTATCAGGTTTCTTATCCCTAGACGTAGAAGCGAAGACGCTTGAAAATATTGTGGCAGGTATCTCGCTGAACAATGACCAGCGTGTCTTTATCGTAGCTCCGGATGGTTCCATTGTGTTTCACAGCGATAAATCCTTATTAGGGACAAAGCTAGAATCGAAAGCGGTTTTACAAGCTATTGAAGCAAATAAGGAAGGTGTATCGCCAATTGTTGAAAATGATACGCAACAATATGTCGTTTACACCACGATCGATGCTACAGGTTGGAAACTGGTTGCCGAGGTCCCCAAGAAGGGGATTAACTCAAGGGCTGCCTCATTAAATCAATTTTCGAGTGTTGCTACGTTAACAGGGGTGACGATACTATTCCTGATCCTCGTTTTCATTTTATTAGCCTTTATCGTTCGTGGCATGAATCGCCGCGTCCAGACGGTGATAAGAGCCATTAAACGTGAGGGTGTGGCTGGCCTGGAGGAAAGGACGGTCACATCGGATGGCGATTTTAATCTACTAGAAAAAAGTGTGGATCATCTCATCCATCGTGTGAAGGATTTAATGGAGGAAACCTACAGATCGAAGGTACAAGAGCGAGAAGCGCAACTGCGTGCCCTGCAAGCGCAAATTAATCCGCATTTTCTCTACAATACATTAGATACGATTAATTGGATTGCCATCGGACATAAAGTGCACGATATTAGTCATATGATTGACGGGCTTGCTCGTTATTTTAGGTTGAGCTTAAATAAAGGGAAAGATGTCGTAACCGTTACGGATGAGTTGGAGCTTGCAAAGGTATACCTAGAAATTCAACAGTCGCGTTTTCCCAAAAGCTTCGAATTCGTCTTTGAGCTAGCAGGGAAAGATGAAGCTGAGGAAGAAACAAGAGGAGGACATACATTAGAAACATGTCTCATTCCTAAACTCACTTTGCAGCCAATTGTAGAAAATGCCTTACTTCATGGCATACGTAAATCCAAAGGGAAGACAGGTAAAATTACGATTCGTGCTTACATCGAAGAGGATAATTTATTCTTATCTGTTACCGATGATGGTATTGGTATGGATCCTGATTTTGCCCAAACCTTGCTTACAGAACCTAGGCCGGCTATGCGAACAGATGGTTCTGGCAGCTCGTATGGTTTATACAATGTCAATGAGCGAATTCGTTTGTTCTCCGGGGAAGCCTATGGGCTAAGCATTCAATCTCAGCTAGGAGAAGGAACCACGATTACAGCGAGATTTCAATTACAGCAGCAAATTATCGAACCTAATAGCAACAGCTAGCACCAAGAGCATTCCTAGAGCATTCCTCAATTGATGGAGAATGCTCTTTTGGTTTAGTGATATACTCACGAAAACCTTAGGATTGCACCAGAAACAGGAATATTACCTTCTACCTAACATTTTACGACCTCGATATAATTGTTCTCAAAGAGGTGGTGTAAGCGGTTTCTACTTAGATTTACGCTTGAATGAATGAAAATTAGGAGGTAGGGTTGATGATGAAAATACGAAAGTTTACGATCGGCTTAGCGGTGGCGTTATCCTCTATGATGGTTTTCTCAAGTGCTGCGATGGCATACACACATACTGGAGGTATTACGACCGAATATGATATCGCTTTCACGAGTAGTAAAGTGACAGCGAATCAATCGCCTTGGAATAGTGCTTATACGAGTATGTTGGCGGACGCCAATGCGGGGCTACTCGTTACTAGTCATGCCACAGCAACCTGGAATATACCTAATGCCTATTCCGATCCAACGGGACACCAGGCTGGCAAGCTGCCAATGGAAATTGACGCCAAAGCAGCGTACTCGACGGCACTTGCTTACCGCTACACAGGTAACACAGCTTATGCCAATAAAGCTAGAGATTTAATTAATAGCTGGGCAACGACCAATACCAACATTACGGGATCAGATGCTCCATTGGTAACAGCTTACTTGGCTGTTGGCTTAATTAAAGCCGCTGAAATAATCAAGGGCTACTCCGGCTGGAGCAGCACAGACCAGAATCAATTTATTGCCTGGGTAACCAATGAATGCTTGAACAAATGGGATGCGATTGGTCAGCGAAACAACTGGTGGGACTGGAGTCTGTATGCGCAGTTGTCATTTTATCATTTCACAGATAACAGCACAGCCTTTGCAGCAGAAGTTGCTAACCTGAAAACCCAGATCGATACGTCAATAGATTCACAAGGCTTTATTACGGATGAAACAACAAGAGGCGCTAATGCCATGTGGTATCACTATTTCGCACTTGCCCCAATAACTGCGGCAGCCGAAATTGTGTACAATGATACCGGTGAAGATTTGTATAACTGGACCTCACCAAACGGCAAAAGCATCAAGCTGGCATTAGACAAATATTTCTATTATGTCAATGGACATGTGGCAGAATGGCCATATGGCGGAACGCAAAATTTTGCGAATCCGATGGTAGCCAATAAATGGCCAGTGGATCTTTTTGAAGCAATGGCTGAAGTGTATCAAGATCCGAATTACGAAAGCTACGTTGCTCCTTATCGTCCCATTACAGCCAATGTTAACAGCAACAGCGGTTATTACTTGTCCTACTCGTGGATGTATCCGACTTTGCTGAAGTCCACGACCAAAGTGGAAGCAGAAAACTATAGCGGACAGTCTGGTATCGTCGTAGCTGCGACTGCAGATGTTGGTGGAGGCAGCAAAGTCGGTCAAACCGCGAATAACGATTACGTGTACTACAATAACGTCAATTTCGGAAGCGGTGTCTCCAATATTCGTTTCAGATACGCAACGGCGAATACGAATGCTACTTTGGAACTGCGCAGTGGAAGTACGACGGGGACATTATTGGGCTCAGTCTCCTTAGCAGGTACGGGGAGCTGGACATCCTACAAGACAGCGACAGTACCTGTAACAGGAGCGAGTGGAATGAAGAACCTGTACATTGTATTCAAGGGCGGAACTTCCGTCGCTGATTTAAATTGGTTTACCTATTAAATATCCTTCTAGGTATGGAAAACCTTATTCTCTGTTTTTTAACAGTGGTTAAGGTTTTTCCGTCTCATACTGGGCGGGTTGAAAGGAAGCAAAGGAATTGGCAGCTGAATCCATTCTAAATCAAGATGTAATACCACACATTCGATACGCTGATCAGTTGTATTTTAAACAGTGGAATACGCACGCGAGAATCATTACAGATTATTTGCTGCTTTACGTACAAGAAGGTTCAGCAGAATTAACTATTGATGCGAATACACATATTCTGAAGCCGGGGTATTTCAGTTTTATTCAACCTGGTATTCTGCATCAGCTCGAATCGGAGTCGCCTCTGACTGTTTTGGCGCTCCACTTTGGGCTGCTTCCGTCCGGAGGTGGGGAGCGGCCGCCAATGATTGTACCCGTCGAGCTTGTCACTCCCCCTGTTATGACGAATATGCAACCCAACCTCACGACTTTTGCAGACATTGCTGTGCCTGTCGTATTTAAGTCAACCAGAAACGAGTGGATGGCAGATGTCTTTCAGCAAATCATTGAGCATTGGAACCGAAAAAATGTCCTCGATCTCCTTCAAGCACATGTACATGCTGCAGAAATCATCTTGGAATTATTTAAAGAATATACGCCAGTAGACAGCTCAGAACACAAAAGCTCATCCTCTTTACATTGGGTACCTGCTTACATGCAGTATCGGTTGTCTGAGCCCCTTTCTGTGGAGGAAATGGCCCGAAAAGCGCTTATGTCCCGTTCTTATTTCTCTCTGATATTTCGAAATCAATTCGGAGTTGCTCCTCATCAATATTTGTTGAAGCTGAGGCTTAATTATGCGACTGACTTGTTGCGTGGCACCTCCATGTCGCTGCAAAGCATCGCTGACAGTTGTGGATTTTCGAGCGTGCATCATTTTTCAAAAATGTATAAACTTCGATTTGGATGTCCGCCAAGCCAATTGAGACGCGAATAAACGAAAAAGACGTTTTGATAAATCAAAAGCGTGTTTTGATAAAGCCAAATGAGGCTTTCTCCACCTATAATGGTGCCATACACCCTATACTTCAAACTCAGGGAGGCCAATATGATCTCGTATGCAGGTATTACAAATCCTTTCGGTACTGGCGCTTATAGTGTAGAGCAGAACTCGAAGGTGTTGCGAAGATACAGGTATATCCATGAGCAATTGTTCCGCTTAGGAGCGGGGCAGCTTCCAGCGAGAGCCCATTGGCATTTGAAGGCAGCGCTAGGCAAGCATCTTTATGAGGACGCAGAGGCGGCAGGTTCACTCCGTTGGCGCATTCTAGAGCTTAGAACTTCTCCAATGCTGTTGCAAAAAGATCCAAATGTAACACTTACCTTGCTTTTTGAAGAGTTAATTCATGCGGAAAGCGATATAGAACTGCTTGTCGGCGTGTATAGGGTAATGAAACCGGCCTTACTGAAAGCATATACACAACATATGACAGATACCCAGCCCCTTGTCGATTATCCGACGGTACGTCTGCTAAAGTCACTTTCCTCCGATTTACGAGAACAGATCGAGTGGGGAGAGGGCATGATTGAGGCCTTACAGCGAGAAGGGGAATCGTTAGAGCTATCTGCGGAATTCGAAACCAGAATTCTAGGCTATTTAGAAGCAGCCGGAGGCATTAGCGGCGAGCACGGTACTTCCACGCATGTTCCTGCCAGATGGCGGTCGGGCAACGTGTATGAAATGCCGAAACAGGCTGTACGGGATGCGAAAAGAATGGGGTCACCCGCAATGGGACGTACGGCTATACCGAATCTGCCGGATGATCCAGTGCAAATCCGATTGATCCAAATGATGAAGGCCAGACAAGAGGAAATGTCCGCAGTAGAGAATCTGGCTAGCGTCATTTATGACCTGAAGCTTATGCCTTGGGAGTTTTATCAGGATTTGGCACGGCATCTGTGGGATGAAGTAAGACATGCGTTGTTTGGTCAGGCGGCGCTTGAGGCAGAAGGAATCGATTGGATGGCGTTGCGGCAATACGTCGGCGGCTATGATCCAATTATCGGAAAGCTTCCCGCTCAGCGATATGCGCTCTTGAGCATTGGTTTTGAGGAGAAGGCGATGAGGCGTCCTGGCAAAATTGCCGAGTACGAATTCTGCCGTGACGATGCCAAACACCCGTTGATGGAGCGGTTCCAAGATTACGACTGGGCCGACGAAGTGACGCATGCTGCTTTCGGCCGCAAGTGGACGCCGGAGATGTTCGGCGAGGACCTGGATTACGTTAGACAGGTTGCGGAAGTGGATATGGCGGAACGGGAAAAGTTTTTCCAAGCCTGGGCGAAGCTGCAAGAGGCTGAAGGCTAACCACACAGGGACTTTCCAAACTAATAACTAACTTCATTTAATGAAAGAAGGATGACGATGAGCAACCAACCAACTCAAACTTATGATTTTCAAAGAAAGATTGAAACGTACGATTCAGCTGATGTCGTTGTTATTGGCGGTGGACCTGCTGGAACAGCAGCTGCCATTAGTGCAGCGAGACTAGGAAAGAAAGTTACTTTGTTGGAAAAATCGGGCCAATTGGGCGGTATGGGGACGCTCGGGAACGTCAGTGTTTTTATGCCGATTGGTAATGTAACTGGTATTTACCGTGAGATGATTGCCGAAGCACTGGCCGACCATTTGCCTAAGGATCACGATGTGTCGATTGCTCCGCAATATTCACCTTTCATTCTGAGACAATACTTAAATGAGAAAATGAAGAAGGAAGGCGTTCAAGTCATCTATCATGCTGAGTTCATCGGCACGGTGAAGGAAGATCGAAGCGTGAAGGCTGTCATTGTATCGACGCGTGAGGGACTGAAAGCTTTTGAAGGCAAGCAGTTCATCGATTGTACGGGAGATGCAAGAGCAGCATTAGATGCAGGTGTACCTTACACGTCCGGACGAGATGAAGATGGCATGACCCAACCCATGACATTGATGTTTATGATGCAAAACACAGGTAAGCCAGTAGCGCAAGTTTTGCCTGAAGGCTGCTATCTATATAATGAAATATCGGATCTACCTCAGGGCCGCCGCTTATACTGGGAACGAAACAATGACGGAACATTGCTGGTGAATATGACGCGTGTCAAAGGCAATGGGGCGAAAATTGAAGATGTCAATTACGCGGAAACTGAGGCATTGAGACAAGTGTTTTCTGTCGTCAATTACTTACAACGCAATGGATTTGAAACCTACACACTCTCGCATATCGCGAATCAAGTGGGAGTCCGGGAAACTAACCAGATTCAAGGTCTATACACATTAACGGAGCAAGATGTTGTCCGCGGGACACGCTTTGCGGATGTGGTCGCACAAACGAACTACGAGATCGATATCCATAGCCCTGATGGTAAAAAAACGACAGATGAGCGAAAGGTTGATGGTTACGACATCCCTTACCGTTGTATGGTGACAGAACAGTTGGATAACCTACTGGTAGCGGGACGGTCAATATCAGCTACGCATGTAGCGATGTCCTCCATGAGGGTACAGGCTACTTGTTACGCGCTAGGGCAAGCCGCAGGGATTGCGGCATCCATCGCGACGGACGATTCCTGCCCCGTTCAGGATGTATCGATCGACACGCTTCACAATGCGCTGAGCAGTCAGAATGTAATCTTTTATAAGCAAGGGCAAGTGTCGCATCAATAAATAATAAACGTTATGAGAAAAGCCGCCTCTTCGGTAAAGAGGTCGGCTTTTTTTGCGAAATACCATAAGATTGCACCAGAAACAAAAATATTACCTTCTACAAGTCCACTCTGGCGACCTATATAATTGACCTATAAGAACACGGAGGTGAGCCATTCATGAGTGTTACCCTAACAGAGATTGAACAAAAAACAGCTCACGCCAAGCCGAAAACTAAAGGCAGTGGACGTTGGAAGCTTATTGTAACTAATTATGATTTATACCTATTATTAGTGCCAGGGTTACTATTTCTTTTTCTATTCAAGTATGCGCCTATGTATGGGATTATCATTGCTTTTCAAGACTTTAATATTTTCGATGGCTTTGCCGGAAGTAAATGGGTAGGGCTGGATCAATTCGAGAAGCTCATTCATTCCGAAGAGTTTTATCAGGTTTTCATCAATACCTTGTTAATCAGTCTCTACAAAATCGTACTTCTATTTCCGTTACCGATCATCATTGCACTTTTCCTGAATGAGGTTCGGAAAGCTTTCTTCAAGAAGACGATTCAAACGATTATATTCCTTCCGCATTTCTTATCATGGGTTATCATATCAGGGCTATTTATTAATATCCTGTCCCCGTCAGGCGGTCTAGTAAACAATGTTATTGCTTGGTTCGGAGGGACACCGATCTCCTTCTTCCTGGACAACCACTTCTTCCGAAGTGTGGTCGTATTTACAGCAGGTTGGAAGGAATCGGGCTGGAACGCCATTATTTTTATCGCAGCTATTGCAGGTATTGAGCAAGAACAGTATGAGGCTGCTTCCATTGATGGTGCAGGCCGCATCAGACAAATGATCCACATTACGTTACCAGGTATTGTTCCAACGATCATTCTGATCTTAATTTTACGCATGGGGTATCTGCTTGAAGCAGGTACGGAACAGATTCTGACCATGTATAACTCTGTCGTCTATCAATCCGGAGATGTCATCGGTACTTTCGTTTATCGACAAGGGCTTGGACAACAGGATTATAGCTTTAGTACAGCAGTAGGGTTATTCAACTCTCTTGTTGGTTTTATCCTGATTATAGCAGGGAATGAACTCAGCAAAAAACTAATCAAACGAAGTATATGGTAGGGGGGAAAGTATGCATAAGAAAACGCTTGGTGATTGGATTTTTGACTGCTGTATTTATCTAGTGTTACTGCTGTGCGGCTTAGCTACTTTGCTGCCACTAGCCAATATTTTGTCCAAAGCGATCAGTGATGAATCGGCTGTTGTATCGGGTAAAGTAGGGATTTTCCCAGTCGGCTTCCAGCTGGATACGATGAAGTATGTTGTGTCCTCCAGCCAGTTCCTTAGCTCGATTTGGATTTCACTCTTGATCACGGTTGTAGGTACAGTGCTTGCGATTGTGGTGACGGCACTAACAGCTTATCCTTTGTCCAAAAGACATCTTCCCGGTATTTCCATCATTATGGTGTTGTTTATATTCACGATGATGTTTAACGGCGGTATTATTCCAAATTACTTGCTGATGAAACAGTTGCATCTCATCGACAGCTTATGGTCACTGATGCTTCCAGCACTGATTAGTGTATTCAATATGCTAGTTATCAAAAGTTATTATGAATCCTTACCAGAAGCACTTGAAGAATCAGCCAAAATGGATGGCGCTCGAAATTTCACGATTTTATGGCGGATTATTATTCCTTTAAGCGTACCGGTAATCGCAACAATTGCACTTTTCTATGCGGTTTATTTCTGGAATGACTATTTCCATCCTATGCTTTACATCAATGACTCAAGTATTAAGCCACTGCAACTCTACTTGCGTGATATCGTCATGGATGCTGACAGCTCCAGTGCGGCGCTCAAAAGTGTCGACGATATGATGAACGTATCACCGGAAGGCATTCGAGCTGCAACCGTAATCGCTTCGATTATCCCGATGTTGCTCGTGTATCCATATTTGCAAAAGCATTTTGTCAAAGGTGTACTTATTGGGTCCGTAAAAGGGTGAATTTGCATTAACGCCCTTGATGTTATCATCAAGGGTTTAATGATATATTAAACACAAGACTAGGGAGGGTTTACACACATGTTAAAAAACAAAAAGAAAATGATGCTTCTAGCTGTAGCAGCGAGCTTATCTGTAACATCTCTTGTCGGTTGTGCTTCCAAAAGCACGGATACAGGTAGCAGCACACCAGCACCTGCTGGCACAGCAGCCGCAAGTACTGCTCCAGCTGGACCAAAGCCAGAATTGAAATCGCTTCAAATTTGGCAAAAGGATGATTATAACACATATCCAGTAGCTAAATACCTAGAACAAGCAACAGGTTATAAAGTGCAATATGATATGTTGCCACAAGATAAGCCACAAGACAAACTTAACATTTTGATTGCTTCTGGTGAGCCGTATGATGCAATTACAACGGTCGGATCAACTGACTTCAAAGCCCTATATGCGGATTATGCTAAAAAAGGCGCTTTAACAGACTTAGGACCGCTAATCGACAAATTTGGTCCGAACATTAAAGCAGCTATTGACCCTACCGCTTTAGAAGCTGCCAAAATAGATGGGAAATTGTATGCGGTCCCAACAAAAACAACGCCATTTGCAGGTGAAAGTTTGTACATTCGTCAAGACTGGCTTGACAAAGTAGGTATGAAAGCGCCTACAACAACAGACGAACTTGTTGCTGTTCTTAAAGCGTTCAAAGAAAAAGATCCTGGCGGAAACGGTGATAAAAATATCCCTTTAACCGTCAAAGGTGAAGCTCCTATTATCCCTAACATTGCTGGTGCATTTGGCATCGCGAACTTCTGGAATGATGTGAACGGCAAGCTAACACCGCGTGTGTTGGATCCTGCTTATAAAGATTACGTGAACTTTGTTGGTGATCTGTTCAAACAAGGCTTGCTCGACAAAGAGTTCGCAGCTAATAAAGATGCAACAGCCAAAGAGAAATTCTCAAGCGGTAAAGCAGGTGTTATCATGCTTCACTGGGCTGATGTACCTACCATTAATGATGCATTGATCAAAAATATCCCTACAGCCAAAGCAACGTATATTCCAACGCTAAAAGGTAAAGATGGAAAAATGGGTTTAAGTGCTTCTGCAGGATTCGATCGTATTACTTATATTCCTAAATCTTCGAAACATGCGGAAGATGCGATCAAGTGGATGAACGCTAAGCTTGAAAAAGATACGTTCAGAACAATGGCGATTGGTGAAGAAAATAAACATTTCACGTTAAAAGATGGCGCTTATACACCAATTCTTCCAATCTTTACGGATGAGCGAAATCAAGCTAACAACTTCTTGACGGGCACAGACGATAAAATCTATCCGACTTATTGGCAAGCACGTGTTCGTAAAGATATGCGTTTGTTCGATGCATGGAACTTCATGAACACAATTCAACCAGCAAATACGAGAATCATCGATCCATTAGGCTTTGCTCCTTACCTGCCTGAATTCTCTAAGAATTTCCAACAGCTGAACACAATGGTTAACGACTACACAACGAAGCTAATCTTTGGTGCTGAAGCGATTACAGGTCTTGAAGCATTCCAAGCGAAATTCAAAACTTCAGGCGGAGATGCAAGCTTCAAAGAAGTGAACGATTGGTACGCAACTGCGAAGAAATAAGTCATGCTTGGTAATATACGCAAACCTCTGGTACTTGTACCAGAGGTTTTTCTATATAATTTTCGAGAGAAAACGTATAATTTTCGAGGCGTTAGAATCTCCTGTAAGCTATAATACGTGTACGGGGGTGTGCACATGTTCAAGAAGAATTTATCGTTTAAACTCATCGCCTCGTTATCCGTGTTGATTATGGTGATCTTCCTCATTTCTGGGTATGCCACCTATACCGTTTATCTCAAACTTTTTACGACGGAAATTAGCAAACAGTTCGCTAAGGCCAATGAGCAAGCAACTGCTCGTGTCGAAACACAAATTCAGAATCTATATAAAGCGACGAATTATATCGTATTCCATCCCTACATTGAAGATATTCTTAGGCGCTCAGCAGAGCGTGCCGATGATACTTTCTACAACCGATTACTCGATCAGGACGAGCTTACGAAGCTGCTGAATCAGATCTCGATTGATGAACCCAAGCTTTCCAGCATGTATGTGTACAATACGAAAGGCTCCGGCTATTTTTTTGAAAATAATGCAGGTACCGTCATCCCCCTCAGTGATGCCAACTATGCAGCAGTTCTTCGCTCCTTAGAGGGATCTAACGGTGAGCTGGTGTGGCAGCCTTTGAAAATATCGAGCATCGAAAGCTCCGGCTATCGCAACGTGATCTCGGCGGCACGCTATATGAAGAACAAGAAGCAAGAGCTCTACGGCAATCTGATTTTATTTTACGATCAATCCATCTTTGGTTCGATTCTCGATGAATTAGCCAGAGGTGAGAATGCGCAGGTGATCTTGCTCGATAGTAATGATAAAGTCGTGTATACAAATGTGAAGCCTAATAGCAACTTTACGTTAGAGGACCTGTTACACGTACCAAACTCCCAAATAGTGAAGTCGAATGGGGAGTCGATCCTCGTTAGCCGCAATAAGACGCAAGACTCCGGGATGACACTCATCAGCACCTTATCACTGAAGTCCATTAACGAGAAGAGTCAGGTTATTTTCCAAATCGCCCTCTATTCAGGTCTTGTCAGTATATTACTAGCTTCTTTACTCATTTTCTTCACGGGCAAAAGATTGCTCAAACCCCTGCACACATTAGTTACGGGGATGAAAAAGCTCCGCAGTGGCCGCTTCGATACGCGGATTCGCATCTCCACTCAAGACGAGCTCGCGTTTCTAGGCCATAGCTTTAATGAAATGGCAGCGAATATTGAGTCGCTTGTTGAGGAAGTGTATGAACGTAAGTTGAATGAGCGGGAAGCTGAGCTTACAGCGCTGCAAGCCCAATTGAATCCTCATTTCCTTTATAACACTTTGGATACGATTCATATGAAGCTGTACCTGGGTGAGAATGACGAACAGGCGGCTCAGTTGGTGCTTTCCTTGTCTGGGCTGCTGCGCTATGCGCTGCAGAATCCGAATGCCTATACGACCGTAAAAGATGAGATTGAACATATTACGAAATATATCCATATTCAAAGTGTACGGATTGGCGGCAGACTCGAGACGTTCATTCAAGTAGACGAGGAAGCGGAGCAGCTTCCAGTTATTCGGCTCATTTTGCAGCCGCTGGTGGAGAACGCTTTCGTGCACGCTTTTGCTCAAATGTCCAAAATCTGCATTCTGCGCATCAAGGTGTACATTGATCAATCCTTATTATGTATTGAAATTAGTGATAATGGTCGAGGTATGACACAGGAGAAGATGGATACAATCATGCAGCTGCAGCATCGCAGGCTAGAGGAGCCAAAATGTGCCACTGGTGGAATTGGACTGAAAACCGTGATCAGACGTGTCAGTCTTATGTATGGTTCTCCGTATGGATTAGTTATCCACAGTGAACCTAATGCGGGCACGACGATGAAACTAATACTCCCCGTTCAAACCCAGATGGAAGGAAGTCGGCAGCGATGAAAGGGAAACTGTTACTTGTAGACGATGAGCATCTCATACGCAGGGGCTTGTCTAAAATGATCGAAGCAAGCCATGCCGGTTGGACTGTCATTGGTGAGGCTGAGAACGGTGTACAAGCTTTATCTCTCATCGAAGAGCTTGAGCCGGATCTGGTCATTACAGATATTCGCATGCCCGAAATGGACGGCGTCGAGCTTTGCCAGCGCATTTCTGAGTTAGGCCGCTCAATCGACGTGATGGTGCTAACAGCGCATAAGGATTTTGAATTTGCACAAGCGGCGCTACGCTATGGGGCCATTGATTTCCTGCTGAAGCCAATCTCCGCTCAAGAATTGGTACCTCCACTGGAGAAAGCTTATCGTTTGTATGCGGAGCGACAAGAGCAGGCTGAACGCAGTCAACTAGAGCAAAATCGCTTGTTCGAGCATCAAATTCAGTCATGGCTGGTGGGCCTCCCGATGGATGAAGATGCAGTGGCACGTCTGCAAATGACCTGTGAGGGTAGACAGCTATTGGTATTTGCAGTCGACACTTACACACCGACATCCAAAAGCTATCGGCGCGAAGACGCGAGACTGCTGCAATTTGCCTTACTGAATATGATGAAGGAATGGCTTACCATCTCGCAGTTATCTGGCAGCATTACGAATGTGAAGCACGATGTTTTCGCTGTGCTGACCGATAAATCTTACTCGCTCACCTCCTTCGAGCTTGGGTTGGTGGCATCCACACAAAGCCTGCTCGGCTTAACACTCCGGTCAGAAGCTTATGAGAGCGTACGCCCTTTATATGGTCATTTCGCTTCTTATGAGGGGAGCGGCAAAGCGGAACTGCAGATCCCTGATCATGCTGCTCGGAGCAAAAGCATCCAAACCGAAGTGATGTCCTTCATCGTACAGGGAAAAACAGAACAGCTGCGTGAATACTTGGAGATGCATCTCCGGCAAGTGACCGAGATGAATGTGAACGATGCTAAAATCGAGGGACTCAGCACGGCCTTGGCACTTGCCGCAGCAAGTAAGCGGGCCTTGGATGGAGAGGACGCCGAAGAGAAGGGGCTCGGGGAGTGGATTGAGGCGCTGCAGCCCATTCGATTATCCATCGAAGTCGCGGAGTGGCTATCCAAACAGATACAGGCCTTTATGTGGCTGTTAAATTCGTGGCTTGCCGGTAAAAATGTCAACTTACTGGATAAAGCCATCGCCTATATGGAGCGAAATTACGAGGGAGCTTGCTCCATTCATGATGTCGCCCAGCATGTACATCTCAGTGTGAGCTACTTTAGCAACCTTTTCAAAAAAGAAACGGGCGAAAGCTATACCAACTACTTAACGAAGTTCCGTTTGGAGAAGGCGAAAATTCTGTTAAGCAATACGAATATGAAAATATCCGAAATCGCCGAATCGGTCGGCTACGAGGATCCGAACTATTTCACTACGGTTTTTCGTACTTGGGTGCATTGCTCGCCGAGTGAATATCGGAAGATGGGGTAGTTTGGCTATAAGATTAAAAGGCATGTAGCGAGTTCGCTGCGTGCCTTCTCTTTTTACTCCTTAATCTCCGTATAATTTTCGAGGTATTGCTTATCAGATTCAAGGTAGGTTTGAAACTTTCCTTCTATAATAAGAAGTAGAAAGGAGAGATACAATGAACCCAAATTCGGAGATACATACCACAGTCATGCCGAGTCAGCTGCGTAAAGTGAAAGCCAAATCTAGGCTTCGCTGGAAGGAAAGTTTACCGCTTATTCTCATGTTGATTCCCGGCATATTGTTCTATGTGCTGTTTAAATATTTGCCGATGGGAGGGCTCGTCATTGCCTTCAAAGACTACAATTTCACGGACGGTATTCTTCATAGCCCTTGGGTCGGGACGAAGAATTTCGAAACCTTGTTTAAACAAGACCAGACGTTGGATATTATCCGCAACACTCTTGTACTAAGCGGTTTAACGATTATTTGTGGGTTTCCCATTCCAATCGCGCTTGCGATCATGTTGAATGAAGCTCGTCGGATGTGGTTCAAACGGATCGTGCAGACGATTCTCTATTTGCCTCACTTTTTCTCATGGGTTATTGTGGGCGGCTTGATTATCTCCATCCTGTCGATTGAATCAGGCACCGTGAACAACTGGATCAAGCTTTCGGGCGGAGAGCCCTTCGCATTCTTATACAATACGAAGAGTTGGATCGCTGTGTTTATCTCTTCAGGCATATGGAAGGAAATGGGTTTTAATGCCATCATCTACTTAGCTGCATTAACGGCTATTGATCCTTCTCTGTATGAGTCAGCCAATATCGACGGAGCGAACAAATGGCAGCAGATTCGTTATGTGACGATTCCGGGGATTAGCACAACGATCGTCCTTCTGCTCATTTTACAGTTAGGTAAGGTAATGGAGATTGGTTTCGATCATGTGTATGTGTTGCAAAATTCATTAAACGCCAGTGTCTCCGAGGTCATCTCGACCTACATGTATCGCGTGGGGCTTCAAGGCGGGCAATTTAGCCTGACGGCAGCAATGGGGTTTTTCGAATCCGTTGTAGGCTTTGTACTTGTCTATTCTGCTAATGCGCTGGCTCGCCGTTTCGGACATGGATTATTTTAAAAGTGGAGGTGACATAAAAACATGAGAACGTCCTTCGGAGACCGCCTCTTTTTCGGACTTAATTATGGTTTACTGGCGCTGATCGCCTTGACCTGTTTGCTGCCTTTGCTGCATATTGCCTCGTTATCGCTGAGTCATACGCAGGAAATTCTTTCAGGCAGAGTCACGTTCTGGCCAGTTGGCTGGAATACGGATGCCTTTACGTCGATGATTGATGGGACACGGATGCTATCTGCTTTCAGAAATAGTGTTGTGATTACTGTCGTGGGTGTAGCGCTGAGCATGCTAGTTACGATACTGACCGCTTACCCACTGTCGCGCAAATTATTTCCCGGCAGACGCTATGTGACCTTGGCTTTGATTTTTACCATGATGTTTACTGGTGGAATGATTCCCACGTATCTCATTGTGAAAACATTCGGACTTGTGAACAGTTACTGGGCACTATGGATTCCCGCTCTCGTGAATACATACAATATGCTCGTCATGAAAACGTACTTCGAGAACATCCCAGATGAGCTGGAAGAAGCGGGTAAAATGGATGGGTGCGGGCAATGGCGTCAGCTGCTGCAAATCATTTTGCCATTATCAAAGCCTGTACTGGCGACGATCACGCTATTTTATGCGGTCAGCTATTGGAACTCATTTTTCAATGTGATGCTTTATATCAATGAATCCGCGAAATATAATTTGGCGGTCCTTGTCCAAAATATGATTCAAAATCAGCAGCTTCTGCAGGAGATTGTTTTAACAGGCGCCCAAGTTGAAGTTGTGCCGGAATCCTTGAAGGCGGCAAGTGTCATGATTATGATGCTGCCGATGATCGTGATCTATCCTTTTTTGCAAAAGTATTTCGTGAAAGGTGTTATGCTCGGCGCTGTAAAAGGTTAGATTCATCCAGTATCGGATTCACCATGCTTATCAAGCGTTTCATATATGAAAGGGGTACGTAGACATGAGAAATATGAAAGTGAAGCTTGCTTTAGCGGGAACGGCTGTACTTGCTTTAACGGTTATCGGCTGTTCCAAGGATGAGGGAAGCACTTCTACTGCATCACCAGCGGCATCGTCATCAGTGTCAGCGGCACCAACCAAAGCGCCAGAGGTTCGCAAAGACATTACCGTAACCGCTTACGACACAGGACGTGTTTCCCAAGATGAAGGAACCAATGAGTCCAATCGCTGGACCAAATGGATCAACGAAAAAGGGCCTGAGAATGTGAAATTCACAGCGGTTTCTTTTGCCCAAATTAAAGAAAAAACGAATGTCATGTTCGCCTCTGGTTCTGCTCCAGACCTCTTAATGGTGTTTGATCCAACGATCAGAAACCCCTTGTACGAGCAGAAGCAACTGCTGCCTCTGGATGATTTGATTGCAAAGAGCTCCACAGATTACAAAAAGCTGCTTGAGCAAAATCCACTGCTCCGTAAAGCTGGCACCAAGCCAGATGGCAAGCTCTATGAAGTTGGCCATATTCAATGGGTGAATCCGCTTCGTGGCGTCATTATCCGTACAGACTGGTTGAAGAAGCTCGGTCTCGACATGCCGAAAACAACGGATGATTTATATAAGGTTGCGAAGGCTTTTGCGGAACAGGATCCAGATGGCAATGGTAAAAAGGATACGTTTGGTATCGCCTTGGCTGGCTCCATGGAATACACAATCAACCAAATGTTCTATGCGATTAAGCCTTGGGTTGTCAAAGACGGCAAGTTGACGTACAGCTGGGAAAACATTAAGGTTGCAACCGATTTTAAGAAAAAGCTGTACAGTGAAGGCATTGTAGATAAGGACTTTTTCAATGATAAAAATATGGCGAAGGCCAAACAAGACTTTATCACAGGTAAAGTTGGCATCATTTCACCGAACTTTAATACACCGCAGGATATCGTGTCACAGTTTCTAGATCCGCTTCAAAAGAACGTACCTACTGCAACGATGACGCTGATGCCGTTCCCGACAAGTCCATTCGGACGCTATACGCCTTCGTTGGAAAATCCGGTGCAAATGACAGGTGCCGTTGCGGCCTCCACGAAAAATGCAGACGCTGTGATGAAATATATTGATTTCATGGCGAAAGACTCCACGGCCGATGTGTTGGATAATGGGACGGAAGGCGTTCATACGAAAACGGTTGACGGTTGTGCACAAATTATCGATGCCGACAAATTTAAGAAAGAAGTTAGCGACATCACGGTTTATATGAAAATGCTGACGAATACAGGCTTGCGCTTTAATAAATGTTCCACAGCAGCGGTTCAGTATAAGAGTGACCCACGTGTGCAGGATTACTACCAATTGCTGCGTGATACTTACCTAACATTCGATTTACCTTACGCAGAATTGACGCACTCGGAACATATGCCGCAGCTGCCGAAAGATCTTGCAACGATTGTGACGAACACAGACAAACAAGTGAATAGCATGGTTGGTGCTGGGAATGGGACGGTTTGGGCCAAATCCATCGTGGAAGGCGATAAATACTCCACCGAAGATGCGATGAAAGAAGCGATCAGCATTTGGGAAAAAGCAGATGGTAAGAAAGTCGAAGAGTGGATGACCAACTGGTACGCAACGCAGAAAGATAGTGCTTTCTTAGCGAAGGACATGTATGAAATCGCGAAGCAGCAGGATCAGAAGTATAAACAAATTATGAGTGAAATTAAAAAATAATCCTTAGGGGGGCAGACGCATCAGAGCGATCTGCCCAGTAAAGGGGAACTACGATGGAAAATCAGACGCGAGTCATTAAGTGCGTGGATGCCAAGCAGGGCCGAGTGTTTGAAGGCATTGGCGGCATTACGAGCAACGGCATGTCAAAGCTGCTTATGGATTATCCGGAGCAGCAGCGTAACGAAATTATGGATTTATTGTTTAAGCCGATGTATGGGGTTAGCTTACAGCATTTGAAGGTGGAACTTGGTTCCGATGTGAACACTTCGGCGGGTACCGAGCCTTCGCATATGCGGAGTCGAACGGACTTTGACATTACGCGAGGCTACGGGCTGCCGATCGCTAAGCTGGCTAAGGCGATTAACCCAGCGCTGCTGCTAGACGCGTTGCGCTGGGGGACGCCGCTCTGGATTCAGAACGATGAGGATAAGCTGGCGTATTACTTGAACTTTTTGCGCGGAGCAAGGGACGAATACGGACTCGAATTCGATTTCCTCGGTCCGGATATCAATGAGGGCGCATTCAGTCGCGACTGGACGGTGAATACGCTGGTGCCTGGCCTCAGGCGGGAAGGCTTCGGCCATATCAAGCTGGTCGCTGACGATAGCGACCATGGCTGGGATATCGCCGACCATGCGGCCGAGGATCCGGAGCTGTTCGAGGCTGTGCACGCCTATGGCGTGCATTATCGCCAAGACAGCACGGAGACGGCCAAGGTCAGCGGGAAATCGCTATGGCTAAGCGAGGACCTCGCGCCATTCCGACACAGCTTTAGCCGAGGTGCTTTGCATATCGGCAAACGCATCATCGACATGTATGTCGATGGCAAGATGGTGAAATACGAGCTGCATCCATTATTGGAGGCCGAGTACGAGAACACGCCATTCAATTACAAAGGCATCTTAGTTGCCACTTGGCCATGGTCGGGGCATTACCGGATCGATCCTGGTTTTTGGGTAATCGCTCATTTTACACAATTTATGCAGCCAGGCTGGATCTATCTCGATGACGCATGTGGACAATTGGAGACAGGCGGCTATGTGACGCTGACCGATCCCAACACGAAGGATATCTCTATCGTCGTGCTTAACAATGGACCAGCGTCATGTAGTTACCAATTCAACACGGGGAATGCCGATCGGAAGCTGTATATCTGGAAGACAACCGAATATGCTCATTTTCAACTGGTTGCTACACATCTGGAGTCAGATGGCCCGTACCAATTCACAGCCGAGCCATATGCCATCTATACGATCACAACGACAACTGGGCAGCGTAAAGGCGATGAAGAACTCAGTATAACAGCGGAATCGGTATTCCCACTTCCGTATAGAGATGATTTCACGGACGGTCGTCCCAGTGGCAATCCGAAGTATTTGTCCGATCAAGGAGGCGCATTTGAATTCGAGTCGAATTCTGATGACGGGGGCCTAATCCTTCGGCAGCAAGTGAAGGAAGAGCAAATCCCGATTGACTGGACGTATCGTCGAACACCCGAACCCTATACGCTCTTCGGCAGCCTGGAATGGACCAACTATCGTTTGTCGGTAGAAGTCCAGTTGGAACAGCAGGCAGGCTATATCGGATTAGGCGGCCGCATCAGCTATACATCCAAAAGCAATGAGCCGCCGGAAGGCTACTGGCTGCGCATGCGACATACGGGGCGGTATGAGCTGATGAAAGGGAAATATCCCCTTTTGCAGGGAGACACAACCGCCTTGGATCCGCAAGCGTGGTACGCCTTGGAGCTGGCATTCGAAGGCAGAACCATCAAAGCCTATTGGAACGGTGAGCAATTGTTTGAGTATACAGATAGCGAGATTCCGAGCGGCCATGCTGCGCTCTTAAGCAGCTATCATCGTCACGCCTTCCGTGGATTGCGGATCGAACCCATCCGGGAATCTTCTCCTGTGTCGTGTACGCGCTACCTAAACACAAATCCAGCCATTCATTATTCAGGTGAGTGGGATCGTGCTGATGGTGATTGGAACGTCTACGCTCGAACACTGGCCAAATCAGGTACAGCTGGAGCTGAATTATCATTCCGATTCAAGGGTGAAGCTGCCAGCGTTATTGGGAAGAAATGCGCAGACGGTGGATTCTTCGATGTTTACCTGAATGGTACATATCAAGGGACAGTTGATACGTATAAACAGCAAACTGGATTCCGCAAATCAGTTTATAGTGTGTCTAGTTTAGATCCTGAGACAGAGACGGAGATTCGATTAATTGTCAAAGGGATGAAGCATCCAGAATCCGTAAATACGCATGTGTACATTAACGCCGTGGAAGTAGTTGCAGGACAGCTACTGTCTTAAATGTGTATTAAATATTGAGGGCCAAGAGTCATTCTTGGCTCTTTTTTTGCGTGGCAGTCTTCAAAAGCTCCCCCCATAAATTAGAAAGCTGTATTCTAGGCTGGACTTTGCTCAGATTACTCCTTTTCGAGACTCATTAGTCCGACATTAGAGACTGTCGATTAAATATTTCAGGGGTGCAAAATTTAGCTGTAGAGTAGAGAAACGTTCTGTCAGGTCATTCTAAATCGATTTTATATTTTTTGCTTTGAGCCCACTCATTAAAATCGATTGTAGGGCAAACGCTTGGGAATTAATCGACAGTCTCCATTATCGAATTAATTTCACTGTCTGCGCCAACATATCTTCATTAGTCCTAAATAGCCTAACTAAATAGACCGAAACGCACTCTTCTTACAAACTGGGTAAATAGTTCAGCAGATTCTGACTATTTGTGCTTTTGTGAGAGGTATCCTCGTTTTAATTCGGAAATATCGGACTAACACTTACTCCGATGCTCAAAGCACAGCACATCGCTGACCCAGCGCCGCATTCGCCCCAATAAGACCCTAAAAGGGTCTTATTGCCCATCAAATCGCTGACCCAGCGCCGGCTTGGCCCCAATAAGACCCTAAAAGGGTCTTATTGCCCATCAAATCGCCGCCCCAGCCCTGCATTCGCCCCAATAAGACCCCAAAAGGGTCTTATATCCCATCAAATCGCCGCTCCAGCCTCAGATTCGCCCCAATAAGACCCCAATAGGGTCTTATTACACCGCCCATGGCTAACCCAGCCCCAGATTCGCCTCAATAAGACCCCAAAAGGGTCTTATATCCCAACATTTCTCGAAGCCCTCCATCAACTCCACGCTCTAACACACCAGTAACTCCCCGTATGACTATTAATCACTCATGACAAGCCTCAAATTTATGATATAGTAGAATTAATGCTTGAAAACGCTTTATCACGCTCCCGATCTGCCATCATTCATCCCACCTTGCAAGGAGGTGCTCCATCTTACATGTTTAACATCCGAGCTAGGATGAGCACTATCTACTCACGAATCCTCTTGTTCAACATTTTGCTTGTGATCATACTTTCGTTAGCGCCTCAGCTCTTTTATATCCACTATTTCTCTACCGCCTATAATCAAGAAATCAATAGACAAAGTACACAAGATGTCAGCAAGCTGAAATACGCTGTGGACGAAACAATCTTAGATCGTGTCATCCGGTTGGTGAATATTTATTTCTCCGATATTCCAAGTAATGAAGTACTCGCTTATCCGCTCACACACGATATTAGCGGCAATGGCTACAAGATTGCTGAGGTTAGCAACTTTTTGACGGACATCCCTTACAAGTTGAACTTCTTGCAATCCGTTGAAGTGTGGTATACAGCGGGAAACGTGTACATTAATGATAAATATAGTTCGTACTTGGATTCGGCAGGCTCGCTCAAAAGCTTAGATGAAACATGGATTAATTTCCTGCGTACGATGAATACTCCCAATCGGTGGTTGCCCCCTCGTGTAACCACGCCATCGAATACGACAGTGATCACCTATCTATCCAATATTCCGTTGATCGATAGCCTCGCGAATCGGCAAGCTGTCGTTGCCATTAACATCAAAGAGAGTGCGATTCACAATCTCATTCAATCCTCTCCGACAGATGGAGAAGTATTATTTATTGTAGATGAAACAGGAAAAGTACTCGTCCATAGCGACAGCCAACTCGTTGGTCAGAATTTGAATCAGAAGGATTACATGACGACGCTTCTGCAACAATCGCAATCAGGTACATTCGAAGCTTCCGTCGACGGCGTCCAAAGTGTCGTTTCCTTCGCCAAATCCAAGTATAACAATTGGAAATACGTATCCGTCATTTCGATAGATACCCTGTATCAGAAATCCAAGCAGCTCAAGAACTATTTGCTGATCACAACGATCGGCCTGCTCACGGTAAGCTTGCTTTTCTCGATATACATGACCCACTGGGCGAATAAACCACTGCGTAGCATCATTCAAACCATTCGCAATTTAGGAAGTTCAGATGGCGAAGAAAAGCATGCGAAGAACGAGTACACGATGCTTCATCAGGTGATCGACCGCGTATCCCATACGATTACTGATTTGAATCATCAAATGGAGACGAATAAACCAATTATTCGCGACAAGTTCATCATGCGGCTGCTGCAAGGGGACCTCAATCAGACCGATCCACAAGTAGCGAATATGGAGAAAACGCTCCAGCTTCATTTTGACGGTGAGAAAACAGCCTGTATGGCTCTTAAGGTTTTCGGTACAGAGGGAATTGGCCTGAAGAACGAGATGATGATTCAATACAGTATGCTGCAGCATGTTGAAGAACTTGGTAACTATAAACTAAATTCGACCATGGATAACGCCGGGCATATTATTGTGATACTCAATTATTCGCACCAATTGGATAAGGAGCAAATTCACAGCAGTATCAGCCAGCAGATGAAAGGGAGATTCGTAATCGGCTTCGGACGTGAGTACGACCATGCCTACGCCAACATCGCACAATCCTACACAGAAGCATGCGAGTGTTTAAACTACGCCTTCATCATGCCAACGGAATCATGCATCGCTTATGAAGACCTCGCCATCGCTCAACGCAAAGAGCACGGAAGCGGCCTGCAAATTATCGAGCAGCTGTCTGTCGCTGTACGTAATCGGAATCAGGAGATGGTGACTTCGATTCTGGATATATTACGGAAAGCGCTAGTTTCGGGCAGGTATCATATTGATTATTGCCGCAATACGGTTTTTGATGCGATTTCAATTATCCGGACAACCGCGATTTCAATGGATATTGATTTAGAGCGATTCCTTGGTTATGACATTCGGGATTATGGCAGGAAAATGGACAATGTTGCTGATTTAACGGACTGGCTCACTGGTGTAGCTGTGCAAATTATGGAGTACAACACCACCACTGCGACCAATGATGACCCAGGTACCGCGCTAGAACGTCAGATCCTTGCCTACATTGAGCAGAACATTTATAACGAGATCTCCCTTTCTTCATTAAGCGAAGGCATTAATATGAACTCGAGCTATGTGAGTCGGATCTATAAATCCGTTATGGGGTCGAATTTCTCCGAGCATGTGGCTGGGATCAAAATGAAACACGCAGAAAGCCTCCTCAGAGAAACGGACTTATCGATTAAAGAGATCGCAGCGAAGCTCGGTTATACGAGTCCTCGTTATTTTGCAAATGTGTTTAAAGAGAACTTCGGGTGTACGCCCAAAAGCTATCGAGATAGCCTCGAAAGCTAGTCCTCCCTACGAGAGCTGCGATGCACTATGCATGGCAGTTTTTTCTTTGCCCTAGAAAGCAAAAAAACAACACAGGTAAAAATATCTGTCATCCCACAGCAGAAACACGCCACGAATCCATGATTCTCACGAAGACGTAAAAAAAACAGCACTTCCGTAAAGTTATTGGGCGTTGTCGATCTCCCTGCATAGGCCGTACGATAAGGGCATTAAAACAAAACAAATCAAATTGCACAGCACACAAGACTTCGGAACAGGAGGCATGGCATGGAAAGCAACGCAATCATCGCAGCACGGGAAGCAAAGCAGCGCGTGCAACCGCAGATCAATAAAGAACGTGCTATCAAGCTGTATTGGAAACAAAAATATTTTTTCTTCATGTTAATACCGGTCATTGCCTACTACCTCATCTTCCACTACGCCCCCTTATATGGAATTGTTATTGCCTTTCAGAATTACTATCCACTTAAGGGCGTCGCAGGGAGCGAATGGGTAGGGTTAGATCATTTTAAGGAGCTATTCACGGGTCTGTATTTCTTACCGGTACTGAAGAATACCCTTATTATCTCTACGTATAAATTGATTTTTGGCTTTCCAGCACCGATTATTCTCTGTCTCATATTGAATGAGGTACGCCTAGTTTTCTTCAAGAAAGCCGTTCAGACCATCACCTATTTACCGCATTTCATTTCCTGGGTAATTCTTGGTGGTATTGTGATCGAATTTCTGTCACCGACACGAGGTTTGATCAATGCGATCATCATGGAATTTGGCCATAAACCGATCCTCTTCGTGACGAGTGAGACCTACTTTCGGTCCATCCTAGTCCTCTCCTCCATATGGAAAGAAGTCGGTTGGTCAACGATCATCTACCTAGCAGCAATCACAAGTGTTGATCCAGAGCTATATGATGCAGCGGATATGGATGGGGCGGGACGTCTCCGGAAAATATGGAACATCACGATGCCATCCATCATGCCAGTCGTAACCATCATGTTCATTTTTGCGGTAGGCGGCATCATTAATGATGACTTTGATCAAATTTACAACTTGCTCAATGCCTCCGTTCTCTCCGTTGGTGATGTAATTTCTACCTATACGTATCAGATAGGACTTGTGAAAGGCGATTACAGTTTCGCAACGACTGTCGGTTTATTCAAAAACATCATTGCCTTTTTCCTCATCTTGCTAACCAATTATGTCGCAAAGAAAACCAATGACTATTCCTTATGGTAGGTGATTTCAAAAAATGGTAACGACACGCAAGAAAAAGAAACGAACCTTTGAAGATCTCTTAATTGATACGATTGTCTATACAACGCTCATTCTGCTCAGTGTGCTGACCATTATCCCCTTCATGCAGGTCGTCACAGTGTCGATGAGTCCGCCAGAAGTGGTGAGCAGTTACGGTATTCATCTGATTCCACTCAAATTTGATTGGGATGGCTATCGCAAAATTCTAGCGTATCAGCAAATCTGGACCGGGTACCAGAATACGTTCGTTCGCGTGATTCTAGGTATTATCGTCTCCATGACCCTAATGATTCTAGCAGCGTATCCCTTGTCCAAAAAGAATTTGGTGCATCGCAAGTTTTGGACGATTTTCATGGTGTTTACGATGTTTTTCAGCGGTGGCTTGATCCCGACCTATTTGATTGTCAAAGGCGTCGGTCTCTATAACAGCGTATGGGCGCTTGTGCTGCCTGTCGCAATTAATACCTTTACCATGCTGATTATCCGCAATTACTTTATGTCCCTACCCGAGGAGATTCAAGAGTCAGCCCGTATCGATGGGGCGAATGAGTTCCTTATTCTAACGCGCATCATCTTGCCGATTTCCATCCCGATCCTCGCTACAGTGGGCCTGTGGACGATGGTCTACCATTGGAATGAATGGTTTAACGCCATGATTTATCTCAAGGATTCGAAGAAAGCGGTCCTGCAGCTTGTGTTGCGCAAAATTATGTTTGAAGGCTCTGAGCCACAGGCTGTTGAGGCTGCGAATACGATTTATGCGAACACCGACACGATGAAAATGGCTGCACTCATGGTATCCCTGATTCCACTGCTTGTTGTTTACCCTTTCCTGCAAAAATATTTCGTCAAAGGCGTCATGATTGGCTCATTAAAAGGTTAATCCCAGCCCCCTCACAGGGGATGGTTCACTAACATACATGTCTAGGAGGGTCTAAAAATGAAGCGTAAAGCAATTCGTCATGTAGGCAGCTTGGTGAGCGCAGCTTTATTAGTAGGGAGTTTGGCAGCATGCAGCAGCGGCACAGAGAGCAGTACGACAAGTACCCCAGCACCCGCAGCAACAGGTACAACAGCAACAGCAGCAGCGAAGAATGAAGCACCAGTAACAATTGAATGGGCAGGCTATAACATCAACGATGTAGCACCAGATGCGAATTCAGAGATCATACAGGAAGTGTCCAAACGTTTTAATGCGAAAATCAATGTCTGGACAGCGGATTCGCAGAAATACAGTGAAGTGTTCAACGTCCGCATGGCATCGGGAGAAATTCCGGATATTTTGAGGCTGAAAGGCTTTGAATTATCCAAACTCGTGGACAGTGGGGTAGCCGCTGAAATTCCAGTAGATACGATCAAGCAGAAAGCACCGAACTACTACAAATTAATCATGGACAATGACACTTCAGGGTCAGCTTTCCGCTCCAGCATGTACAAAGGCAAAAACTATGGCTTGTCCGCTTTCCAACTTGACGGCACCTATCCAACCAGCCTTGTATGGCGCACCGATTGGCTCAAGAATGTCGGTATTACCAAAGTACCTGAAACGTTAGCTGAGTTTGAGGATGCGATTTACAAGTTTACGAACAATGATCCTGATAAAAATGGCAAAAAAGACACGTACGGCCTCTCCAGTACGGCTATGCAAACAGTGCTAGGCGCCTTCGGACCGATCCCGACGGATGTCATCAAAGGAACAACGCCTTACTCGGCCCTCTGGTATACCGTGAAGGATAACAAAGTGACGATGGATGCCATTCAACCAGAAATGAAAGAAGGCCTCAAGTTGCTGGCCAAATGGTACAAAGACGGCGTCATCGATCCTGAATTCGTAACGGGTGAAAATAAGGGCGGCTATTGGGCGACTTCGCATGCCTTCATTAACAATCGCGTTGGTGTAACAGGTAACGTGATGTACTACCACTGGACACCGCCGCTTACAGAGGGAGATAAAGGTGGGGCCGTTTATCAAGAATTTATCAAAGTGAAGCCAGATGCCAAATATGAGGAAACCTGGTCACTCGGCAAAGCCATTAAAGGACCGGATGGCAAAGCCTATGGTGCAAACATTTGGGGTTATAATAACGAAACACTCGTGATTACCAAGAATGCAGCGAAAGATCCGAGAAAGCTGGATACAATTTTGAAAATGCTGGATACACTCGTCACTGACAAAGACTATTACATGCTGGCTAACTACGGTGTCAAAGACAAGGATTATGCGATTAACGCAGACGGCTCTGTCGCTTCCAAGCTCAAAAATCCAACTGAAACCGCACAACGCGGTGTCTCCACATTCGGTATGTACACGAACAATCCGGATGTAGTGAAGCAGATATTCAAAGCGAAGTATGTCGTCGCGGATAAAGTGAAAGGAACAGGCACACCGCCATCTTATCTGCCAAGCGTAGAAGCTTCCGGCAAGTACACAGCGGATTTGCAGAAGCTGACGACGGAAAACTACATCAAAATCATTACAGGTGAGCAAACCGTTGACTCCTTTGATGATTATGTCAAAAAGGCACGATCAGCCGGAGCGAACGAGATTGAAAAGCAGTACACCGAGGTCATTAAATAGTTAGCAAATGAATTCATTTCTCTAAATTAGAAGACTGTCACATTCGTAGCCAAACTGCAGATGAGGCGGTCTTTTCTTTACCCCAACAAGGAGGAGCTTAGCGATATGAAGCTGACAGATTTCATAACCAATTCCGATGTGAGAACTTATATTTTAGGCAAAAGCATGGCGGGACGCATTTTTCCAGCACGCGATGATCGCGAGGCTTGGGCTGGCGTACCCATCGACTTACAGCAAGCTTGGGTGACACAAGCAGAGTCGTACCTGGACTATGAATGGCCATCTTTGCGTGCGACCGCCTTCATGGCCTACTTCGAAGAGGGAAGCCGTAAGCCTTACGATTCGGTTGAAACAGAGAGACGCAATGCGCTTTGCACACTCCTAATCGCGGAATGCATCGAAGCCAAAGGGCGGTTCTTGCGGGAAATTATGAACGTCGTTTGGCTCCTTTGTGAGCAGACGACGTGGTGTGCGCCAGCTCATCATTATTTATCCCTGAAGCCAGAGGAGTTTCTTTCGAATGTCGAGGAGCCCTTATTTGATCTGTCGGCGGGTGAAACCGCAGCGCTACTCGCTTGGACATTTCACTTGCTGAAGTCGCCTCTAGATGAGATCTCTCCCCTCATTAGAGCACGCATCCGTGTGGAACTAGAACGCCGCATTATTGCTCCCTACATGGCTCGAAATGATTTCTGGTGGATGGGCTTTGGGGAACGAGAGGTAAACAACTGGAACCCGTGGTGCAATGCGAATATGTTAACAGTCTTGCTATTGCTGGATATGGAGCCAGAGCGGAAAGCAGCGCTCTACGATAAGGTGCTCCGCAGCTTGGATCGGTACGTAGAGGTGCAGTTCGATGATGGCGGCTGTGATGAAGGTTCAACCTACTGGGCTAGAGCGGCCGGGATGCTGTTAGTCAATCTTGAACTATTGTATCGTGCTTCGGACGGTGCGCTGTCGGTCTACGACCAACCTTTGATTAAAAAGCTAGGACAATTCGTCTACAACATGAATATTGACGGTCACTACTATGTTAATTTCGCAGATGGCTCGGCGATCGCTTCACAGGACTACGGCATGATCCATTTATATGGTTCGCGTATTCAGGATGATCAGCTGCGTGCATTGGGGCAGATTGGGTTCCGCACCTATCGAGTTCCTGATCGCAGAGGGAAGGGGATTTCTTTTTTTCAAGAAATGATCAGCTTGCATAGCTTTGCCAATATTCAGCAGGAGGCAGCGCTGGCTCCCCCTCTTAAACAAGATGTATGGCTTCCGAATCTGCAAGTGATGGCCGCCAGGGAATTAGAAGGTTCGTCTCAAGGCCTATTTGCGGCAATCAAAGGCGGTCACAATGATGAGAGCCATAACCATAATGACATCGGTCATTTTGTGATTTATGTGAACGGGAAGCCGTTCTTAATTGATATCGGGGTAGAGATGTATACCCAGAAGACGTTTAGCCCACAGCGATATGAGATCTGGACGATGCAGTCTGGCTATCATAGTGTTCCGGTCATCAACGGTTTTGAGCAAAAGGAAGGCCGTACCTTCCGCGCGGAGGACGTCACTTATGAGAACAGTGTGGACACTGTTCGTTTCGGGGTAGAGCTAGCCAGCGCTTATCCTGCTGAAGCGGGTGTGCAGAGTTGGCACCGTAGTCTAACGTTGCGTAGAGGGCTGAACCCAATCATTGAGCTGCAGGAGTCATGCTTGTTTACAGAGCCTACTGATCAATTGCTTCTCCACATGATGTCGAGCCAACCTCCCCAGCATCTTAAGCAGGGCCAGATACGTTTGCAAGATCAGGCGAACAATCAGCTCATCCTTTTTTATGAGCACGAACAATGGGAGGCCGTAATTGAGCACATCACCGTAACAGACGAAAGCCTGACGCGCGTGTGGGGCGACAGCCTGTATCGCATCCAATTTCAACTTCGTCATGCCGTGCAACAAGGCAATTGGGTGTTTCAAATGGCTGAAAAACTAAAATAAACGACAAACCTGTCTATGGAGGAGGGGAATTATGAAGCCAATCGTGATCTTATTTCTTCTTTCTATATTTGCGACTACAGGTTGTACGGAATGGCAGAAATCATCATTGGCAGGTCCTTCTTATGCCACAGTCGCCTATATCAATGATGTAGCGATAGATGAGCGCGAGTTTCAGCTGTTCTTGAATGATGTGAAGGCGCAGACGGCGGGTTATTTCAAGAAAACCTATAACGCGGATGATTCAGACTCCTTCTGGACGAAGAGCTTTCAGGGGGAAGTGCCTATCGAGAAAGCTAAGCAACTTGCCCTAGAGCGATTGAAAGAGGTTAAGGTTCAACAGCTTTTGGCCCAGCAATACGACCTTGTGAATGATCTTAGCTATACAACCTTTCTTGCGAATTGGTCTCAGGAAAATCAGCGCAGGGAGAAAGCGATTAAGAATAACCAAGTCATCTACGGTCCTAGACAATATGAGGAACGCGGCTATTACACGTATCTCTTTTCTAACTTAGTCTTGAAAGTAAAAGCCGTGTTTAAAGAAAAGACTGTACCGAAGGGAGGTGATTGCGCCAGTAGTGGCCTAACGGAAGATCAACAGCAACGTGCGCTGGACGCTAGTTACGCAGAGCAAGTGAAGCAATTAGTAGAAGCTGCACAAGTGAGGATTGTGGACCACGTTTTTCACGCAATGAAGGTACAGTAGAGAGGAGAATGATTGATGAGAGTGTCAAAAGCATTTCAACTATGCCTGTCAGTAGGGCTAATTTTCACACTTCTGATGACAGTCGTCGTATCCATGCCAGGGCTAACGATCACGACGTATGCGAATAATACGACCTACTATGTGGATTCGGCTGCAGGCAATGATAGCAATAATGGCTTAAGTACAGGGACTGCCTGGCAATCGTTGACCAAAGTCAACAGCACGACATTTTTACCTGGGGATAAAATCCTTTTTAAATCGGGCTCCGTTTGGACGGGGCAATTGCACCCGCTGGGGTCTGGATCATCGGGGTCACCCATCATCATAGATAAATACGGCACAGGCAATAAACCGATTATTAATGGGAATGGGCTCACCGGAGGAACGGTCTATTTTTACAATCAGCAGTATTGGGAATTGAATAACTTGGAGGTCACGAATACATCAGCTTCGGCAGGTGACCGTTACGGGGTCAAGGTTGAGGCGCACGATGTGGGAACCTACAACCATTTCTATATTCGAAATATGTATATCCACGATGTTACGGGAACGAATACCGATGCGTTGAAAGTTACCGGAGGTATCTATGTCCTTGTATCTGGTACCGCGGTAAGAACCAAATGGAACGACGTACTCATTGATGGTAATACAATTGAACGGACAGATCGTACGGGAATAAGTAATGGCAGCTCTTGGGGGAACAACGACGGGGCGGGCAACTTCGAGCCCTACACGAATCTTGTGATTAGCAACAACACGCTGAATGATATTGGCGGAGACGGTATTGTCATGAGGGCATCCATTAATGGATTAATTCAATATAATGTTGTGAATACAGCGCATGCGCGGGATACCCATTACAATGTAGCGATCTGGGCGATCAATAGCACGAGTCCTGTGATGCAATATAATGAAGCCTACAATACCAAAACAACGAATGACGGCCAAGGGTTTGACTGCGATTTTAATTTGACTGGCTGTACGGTTCAGTACAATTATAGTCATGATAATGAGGGTGGCTTTCTGCTAGTTATGGGAAGTGGAGCAAAACGGAATGACAATATGATTGTCCGCTATAATATCAGTCAGAATGATCGCGCGCGTATTTTCCAATTTGATAGCAGCTACACGCCGTTAAATAACCAAATTTATAATAATACGTTCTATATTGGTTCTGGATTGAGCACAAGCTTCACAACCGGGATTGGTGGAAGTAATCCGCTCTCTGTTAAAAACAACATCATCTATAACGCGGGCAGCGGTGGCTACTTGGTAAAAGCCAATGACGTGTATGATTACAACGTTTTCTATGGTAACCATCCTGCCAGTGAGCCAAGCGATGCTCATAAATTAACGAGTGATCCACTATTGGCTGGAGCGGGCAGCGGTGGTATTGGTTTAAGCACAGTCAATGGCTATAAGCTGGGAACAGGTTCCCCAGCCTTATCCTCTGGTGTCCTTATCAGTAATAATGGAGGGAAAGATTACTGGGGCAACACCGTTTCATCGTCGACTGCACCGAATCGCGGCGCTTACAATGGAGCGGGTATCGTCCTTACGACGCCGAATACATGGATAGCCGTGGATGATGCGAATGTAAGAGACGGCACTTACGCTACAGCGAATCAAGCTGGAACAACGGCTGTTACCGTTGATACGAAGAACGATTTAACTAGCTACAAACGTGATGGTTATTTTAAATGGGATTGGAATAGCTATAGCGGGACTGTCTCTAACGCAACGATCACATTGAAGCCAATCACAGTTGCAATGAGCGGCATCCAAAATGAGGTCGCACTCGTTAGCGACAACACCTGGACAGAAGGCGCCATCACATGGGATACGAAGCCTTCTTCCAGCACTGTGCTTGGCACCTATACAATTGTAGCGGGTACGCCGATTACGATTAATGTAACTTCTCAAGTACAAGCGGCGATGTCCACCGGCAAGAAGCTTTCCATTCGGGTGTACAGCACGTCACCTGTGCATTCTAATGGGAATGTGTCTTATGCTTCAAGTGAGAGTATCACCACCACGGATCGGCCCAAGTTAACTATTACACCATAAGCAATGTAAAAGAGTTGAATGCTCCGACATAGATATCGACATTTCGTGTCGTGATGTCTGGGCATTTAGCTCTTTTTTTTGAGTGAATATTTTTTTGTGAATTGGAAAAATAAAACATTGCTATCTGATTGTCATCCATGCTATATTACAAATCCGGCCAAGAGATAGACAAGAAATAGACAGGCTGGTAACGAAAAAAAGAATTCAAAAAAAAGCTTGCAATTAAAAAATGAACATGGTATATTACTTCTCGCTGCTTCGGTAACACGGCAGTGAGCGAAAGAAATTGATCTTTGAAAACTGAACAACGAGTGAGTAAGCACAGTCGAGTAATCGACTATAAAAGAGATTGCAAAATCTCGCTAGCTTCAAATGAGCAAGTCATCTTTCTATTATGGAGAGTTTGATCCTGGCTCAGGACGAACGCTGGCGGCGTGCCTAATACATGCAAGTCGAGCGGGTTTGTCCTTCGGGACAAGCTAGCGGCGGACGGGTGAGTAACACGTAGGCAACCTGCCTTTAAGACTGGGATAACTATCGGAAACGATAGCTAAGACCGGATAACTGGTTT
>NZ_JAVDSB010000025.1:0-68786 GCF_031455095.1 Paenibacillus qinlingensis | reverse complement strand
ACTCGACTGTGCTTACTCACTCGTTGTTCAGTTTTCAAAGATCAATTTCTTTCGCTCACTGCCGTGTTACCGAAGCAGCGAGAAGTAATATACCACAGATCGTTTCTCAATTGCAAGCACTTTTTTTCTTGTCAATTTAAGTCGGTGTCTGTCGGAAAGTCATCTTACCATACCTCATTGTTGGAAAGCAAGTCCACTTTCATTTCGTCCGTGGTTGTTTGCTTCAGAACAACGAGGACTAATGTACCATGCCTAGAAATCAATTACAACCCCTTTGGAAAAGTTCCACTATTGCCATTCTTTCGAATTGTGCCTACAAGTAGGCAACGAAAAAAAGGATGCCTCGACAGCACCCTCTTCGCAGTTTAATATTCCATTGTGATAATCGGTGTCCCTACCGTCAATCGCCAGAGGCCAGAAGTTGTATCTAGATGAAGCGCGATTTGGACATTCACCTTTTGATCACCGCTTCGTATGGAAGTTTCGAAATCAGAAGAGGCCAACGATAAACTGAAAGTTGTTGTATCTTCATAACTCTCCACGACATATCCTTTATATGAACGAACGAGGTCCGTTAAGAATTCCTTTGGGCTATTCTCCAAAACAAGGTCCTGAACCGCATTCCCTTGGATCATTACGTTCCAGTTGCCTTGAATACCTTGGTTGATCAGCAGTGTAGTCATTTTTTCCTGCCATTTCAGCAGTTGGTCCTGTTCAACGCTTCCCAAAGCATCTAATCGTATGACCGCATAACAGGCTGACTGACCCACTGGACTTGCAACCGTTAAAGTCATAACCGCGCCAGCAGCTACTTCAGATTTTACAGTATAAATACCCTGCACATTAGAACTCTGTTCATTATCCTTAGTTCTGAACCCTAGCTCTTGCGACAAACTCTGGCCAGCTGCGATAACTCTAGCATTCACACCGCTACATGCTCCAAAGTAACCTGTATATTTGAAAGTGATCTTTTGATTGGTCTGCATAACTGGCTTAGCCACACTTAGTAATAGCTGCGCATCTTGTTCTGCCTCGGCATCTACATGACGAACCCATCCGAAGAATAAGCCAAGTAGGATAATGCCAATCACCGTTTGTGTCCATCGCTTCGACATGAAAAAAGCACCTCTTCACTAGAATCTATGACTCTAGTAAAAAGGATGCCCGTATCTAGCAAATGTTAAACCTATCCACGCGTCGATTGAAAGAATTCAATGCGCTCGCCATCCAATCCATTAAAGAAGAAATACCTAGAACCATTCGGGAGCGTTGTAATTTCCGTATCCAGTTGCTCAATCGCCAAACCTTGGATTCTTACGAATTCAGTTTCAATGTCATCTACCGTAAAAGCCAAGTGATGCACTTTACCTTCCTGAGGCAAGTTCGCATTATATCCTTCAATCAATTCGACTTCCGTTTCATTCTCAACCTCAAAGCCCAGAAAGCCTAGACGAATAACGCCATTCGTATGAATCAACGTACCTTTGTGCTTAAGTCCGATCACATTTTCATAAAATGTAATAGAAGCTTCTAAGTTTGCTACCATGACGCCAACATGTTCCAATTTCTTAACAGCCAAATGTATCTACCTCCTCATTCTAATACCCTTAATATTAGCTAAAAATAATAAAAAGGGCTAGACCGCGGATCAGGTCATGAGTAGGGTCTCCATCTCCCCGTTGAGCGAGAAGAGCGTTACCTCTTTATTCGTTGTATGCACCAAGCCTAGGTTATCAAATACTTCCTTTACCTGCACATTATTTAAATGCTTTGTTATCGTTTCAATAGCCTGAGATGAATACTCTTGGTACATGGATTCGTAAAATATCAGAACTTCTTTTTCCCCTATGACTACTTTCGTGTGCAGCATGCGCAACACCCCCGATTCAGATAGCATTATTGTATCGCCTTGAAGCTAAGAAAGTATCAGGACTTCTTTAGGTTTATGTTAGGTTTGTAGATTTCGCCAAAATGAAAGTGTCCGTGTATAATGAAGTCGAAAGTGAAGATGGGAGGGTCAAGAATGAGGTTGTTAAAGCTGCTGCAAATCTATGAGGTGGATGGGATTACCCCCAAGCATCGGTCAGATCGATTCGATTTCGATGAGATTCAAGGGCAAACATTTCTTGAAGTGAACCCGACCGAGGTAGGATGTCCAATGACGTTATCTGGGGTTAGACAACATACACCATTCAAAACAACTCGTGTTCAAGCGATTGATCAAGACGGTCTGGATTTCCGTGTCCTGACGCGCAATACGATTTACCATTTTGAAGTTCATACAGAACGAAATGTCCAATGACACAAAAGACCTTTGACATCTTCCTCCTGGAAGGTAATCAAAGGTCTTTTATGTTTTATTGGCTCAGCCAAACCTGCATAAGCGAGAAAAGCTGATTAACATGCAGCGGCTTACTGATATAGTCCGAGGCACCTGCCTGCAAGCAGATATCCCTATCTTGCTTCATCGCTTTGGCGGTAAGCGCAATAATCGGAACATCTGCGTATCGACTATTTTTTCTAATAAGACGCATCGCTTCATAGCCATCCATGACTGGCATCATGATATCCATGAGAATAAGCTCTATCCCATCATCTTTTGCCAATAGATCTAAGCATTCTTGCCCGTTCTGAGCGACACTCACGATGATACCCTCTTGCTCAAAAGCATTACATAACGCGAATACGTTACGAACATCATCATCCACAACAAGCACTTTTCTATCTTTAAAATGATGGCTATAACCATTCTCCTGCTCAGCGGTTTTCTTGCTTACTTCGCGAAGGAAGTATTCATTATCGGCGTTTGTTGATGCGGCTGCCACTTCCTTGTGCACCGTATTACTCACTCCCATTAGATGCGGCAGTGATGGAACATATAAAGTAAACGTACTTCCTTTGCCCTCCTCACTCTGCATATGGATACTGCCACCTAGAAGTCGAGCTAGCTCACGACTAATCGATAAGCCAAGCCCAGTCCCTCCATACTTCCGATTGGTCGTACCATCCGCTTGCCGGAAAGGCTCGAAAATGACTTCTTGCTTGTCCTGTGGTATACCTATACCCGTATCCTTAACCGTAACAGCCATAACTTGCATATGGGCAGCCGAAGGCAACAACTCTGCAATTTGATCAGCCTTGCACATGCGGAATTCTACTTGCACAGCACCTTGATGCGTAAATTTGAACGCGTTTGAGAGTAAATTTTTGATAATTTGACTAAGCCTCTGTTCATCCGTATAGAAAACTGCCGGCACTTGAGCATCCATGTCGATCTCAAAATTAAGCTTTCGCTGCTCAGCCACCTTCTCAAACTGACTTTGCAATAGTTCGGGAAGCCACTCTGTGTGCAGTTCCCCTATATGAATATCCAACTTACCCGCTTCAACTTTGGACACATCCAAAACATCATTAATAAGGAGCAATAAATCATTCCCTGAAGAGTGAATCACACGCGCATATTCTTGCTCATCCTGTGTTAAGGTTCGATGACTATTCTCCATTAGCATTTGAGAAAGAATCAGTATGCTATTTAGCGGCGTTCGCAGCTCATGCGACATGTTCGCCAAGAACTCTGATTTGTACCGCGAGCTCACCTCTAATTGAATGGCGTGTTCTTCAAAGGAAACTTTCATATGTTCCAGCTCCCTTGACCTTTCATCCGCATAGCGATTTCTTTCTTCTAGTTGTTCATTGGTCATATGCAATTCTTCTTGTTGAATTTGAAGTTCCTCTGTCATCGCTTGGTACTCTCTTAGCAGACGTTCAACCTCAACACGTGTTTGTACGCTATTTACAATCGTTCCAAGCACTTCTAGAATATCATCCAATAGACTCAGTTGGAGCGATGAAAACTTATCAAACGAAGCCAGCTCCATGATGGCAATGACTTCTTGATTATGAATTATCGGAACGATGAGCACACTTTGTGCACCGGCTGACCCCAGTCCCGATTTTAAAGAGATATAAGATTCAGGCACATGGGTAAGATGTACAATTCGTTTATCAATCACACATTGACCAAGCAAGCCCTCTCCGATTTGAAAATAAGGCTTTCCAGCCTCCGCATTCTCTCCCATCGCGGCATACGTCGCCAACCTCATCATGCAATCCTTAGATTCATGCACGTTTCTTATGTAAAAAACACCGAAAGAAGCATCAAACAATTCCGCCGCTTTGCGTATAAAGATAGTCCCTAACGTTTCCAAATTGGAAATGCCTTGCAGCATATGCACCACTTCCGTCAGCTTCCGCTGCTGCCACTCGATTTCTTCTTGACTCTCCAACAAAATATTCGTTGCATCAGCCAAATCCTTCACTTCATCATTCATCGTGACATGGATGCGCTTCGAACGATCCCGCTTCATCGAGCTCAGCTTGATGATACTCTTGGTAACCTGCTTAATGGTCCCCACAATCGATCTCGAAATAAGAAGTGCTGCAATCAATGAAAAGAGGAGCACCACACCCAGCATGGCAAATAAGGAGTGGGTCAACATTTCGTTTTGAGCATCCAGATGGGCTGCTCTCTCCTTCACATACCCCATTTCCAAGCTGCGAAAGCGACTCAATTGCGAGCGAATATCTAGGATATTTTGGTGTGTAATAAAAAAGCTGAAATTAAAATAACTTTCATTCTCGAGACCAGTTCTCATTGTCGGCATGGTTCCACCCGTCTGTACAAGCCAACTCTCGATAGATTCTTTAAGCGCGAGCAGATTTCTTTCTTGTACAGGGTTATCGGTCGTTAATTCTTTCAATTGATTAAAAGAATCCCTCCACTTGGTCTGTCCGCTCGTATACGGTTCTAAATATTTGACTTCCCCCGTGAGTAAATAGCCCCTCTGCCCGTTTTCCATATCCATGACGTATTTCTCTAGAAGATTCGACTCCCTATTGACGGCAAAATCATGTTCGATCACATAATTGCGGTCTCTCTGCATGGCGGCTAACTGATAATTAACAAGTACAAATGAAAGGGTTAAGCAGAAAATGATGAATGCATATCCAATCATAATTTTGGCACGAATACCGAATCTCATTTTCTTCATCCTGCTGCCGTCCCCTCTATTGATAAACGCCTAGTATCTGTATCATATACCAAATAAACGCTATCAGGGTATGCAAACTTTTTACTTTACTACTTTACCAAGTTAATGTAGTATTTAAGTAAAGCATTTACTAAAAAGGAGTGTTGTACATGGAAGGTCCAGGAGTTCAAAACATCAATCCCCGCAGTATTTTATCACGCATGAAGCCCTATACCCCCGGCAAACCCATTTGGGAGGTTCAACGCGAATTCGGGCTCACATCGGTTACCAAATTGGCCTCCAATGAAAATCCATTAGGCCCGTCCCCCCTTGCACTTGAAGCAATTCAAGCTTACATATCTGAAATTCATCGCTATCCCGATGCAGAGACAGTCAACCTTAGAGAAGCGATTGCAGAGAAACGGGGATTTTCCCCTGACCAAGTCCTGGTTACTAATGGCGGTGACGAGCTGATTACGCTTCTCTCTGAAACTTACTTAGAACCTGGGGACGAGGTCATCGTGCCATCTCCGACGTTCAGCGAATACGAATTCGGAGCCAACTTACTTGGAGCCCGTATCGTTAACGTTCCTCTTGGGGAGAACTTCCGCTACGAAGTTGAAACGATCTTGGAGGCAGTAACGGCACGTACGAAGATGCTCTATATTTGTTCACCTAACAATCCGACGGGCACTTATATAACCAAAACAGACTTGCACCGACTTGTGAAGAGTCTCCCCTCTCACGTGCTTGTGATCTTCGATGGTGCGTATAGCCATTTCGTCACAGCTGATGATTATTGTGATGGTCTTGCCTTAGTAAGAGAAGGCTATCCTGTAGTTGTCCTGCAAACTTTTTCAAAAATCTACGGATTGGCGGGTATTCGCGTGGGTTATGGCATCGCAGATGCTGGGATTTTGCAAAAGATTCGTCAAGTGAAAGAGCCTTTCAACGTAAACACACTCGCCCAGGTCGGCGCTGCTGCTGCTATCCAGGATGATCAACATCTCGAGGCAACACGCGCTAATAATACGAAGGTGAAAGAAGAGCTTTACGCCGGGCTGAGCGCTTTAGCGTTTCCTTTTACGCCAAGTATGAGTAATTTCGTACTCGTCGATTTGGGCGCAGAAGCCAAAACCATCTATGATATTTTGATGCGTCGCGGGGTTATTGTTCGATATGGCGGCGGCTGGAATCTTCCGAATCATGTGCGGATTTCGATTGGTACTTCCGAGGAAAATGCCGTGCTTATCCAGGCTTTGAAGGAAATTGTCGCTGTAAAGGCGTAGATCTCGTTTATAAAAACATCCCCCTTAGCTTATGGGATCGTATTTGTTTGGGCTCTATCAACTATGGTACAATCCTATTAATTATAGTCTCATGGGGGTACATCATGCTAAAAGAATTCAAAGATTTTGCATTCAAAGGGAACATGCTCGACCTCGCAGTCGGGGTTATTATCGGAGGGGCTTTCG
The DNA here is from genome assembly GCF_031455095.1 of Paenibacillus qinlingensis. GTDB lineage: Bacteria > Bacillota > Bacilli > Paenibacillales > NBRC-103111 > Paenibacillus_E > Paenibacillus_E qinlingensis_A. The sequence continues at coordinate 62,281 of NZ_JAVDSB010000025.1, read as the reverse complement.
GTAAAGTCATTACGTCCATTGTAAATGATTTGGTTATGCCACTTGTTGGTTTGCTCATTGGTAAAGTGAATTTCAATAATTTGTATGTTGCCTTAGATGGGAAACATTACGACACATTTGATCAAGCCTCTAAGGCTACCGCCGTCTTTAGATACGGACAATTCCTATCCACTTTCTTGGATTTCTTAATCGTTGCATTCGTCATTTTCATGGTTGTTCGTCAAATTGGCAAGTTCCGCAAGAAGGAAGCGCCGAAGGAAAAAGCCGTTACAACCAAAGATTGCCCGCATTGCTTATCTGAAATTCCCGCGCAAGCATCACGTTGTAAATTCTGTACTTCGGAGCTTTCGTCCGGTGGTACAGTTAGCGGCAGCATTCAATAGATCGGTATAGCAAAGAGCCCGTGTCGGATTACGACACGGGCTCTTTGCTGCGTAGATCAGCGATCTCGCCTTGTTCGAATGCGTTTGCTTGCAGCAGGCGTAGCAGCTGCTTAGCCGCATCTTCGGGTGAGCTCAGCTCACCCTGCTCTTTGAGCTGGACGAACCGGCTCACCTGCGGGAAGTCCTTTTCGGATGCAGCGCGAATCTCCCGCTGCATCTCGGTGTCCACCACGCCCGGTGCTACGGAACAGATCAGCACCGGGTGAGGCTCTTGCAGCTGCTCGATGCCGACGCAGCGCGTCAGCATGTCCAGCCCGGCTTTGGCGGTGCAATACGCCCCCCAGCCGGGGTAGGGCTTGCGCCCCGCGCCCGAGGAGATGCCGACGACCCGCTTCAAGATCGGCCACGCCTGCGTAAGCCGAATGAAGCTGTTCGTCAGCACCGCGGGTGCGACGAGATTGACCTGCAGGCTACGCTGCAGGTCGTCAGGGGCTGCTCGGCCGATCGACGTCATCGGCTCGAGCATGCCCGCGTTGTTGATGAGCGTGATGGAGGCCACGCCATCCAGCCCCAAGAGGATTCGCTCCATGAGCGAATCTAGGCCTTCCGTTTGCGCCAAGTCGTAAGCGTGGAAGGTCAGCTGACCTCCCACGCGCAGCGCCTCTTGGCGCAAGGTCTCGTTCTCGCTGCGGGAAATATAGTGGACCGCAGCTCCTTGTCCCAGCAGCTGCCAGATGATGGCAGCGCCCAGCCCTTTGGAACCGCCAGTTATGAGATAAGTATCCATAGATGTCTTCCATTCTTTTTGAGATTAGCGATACGCGCAGATGTTCCGTTAACTACCCACGCATCTCCACTATGGAGCCAACGTAACTTGAACTGACTTATAATTCGTGAAATCCCCTTTACCGACAAACACAGCAAAAGGCTGAATACCCTGTGGTCTCTCCACGCCAAGCGTCGTAGTAGCTGTACCCAAGATACTGCCTTTTTCGTCATAAAAGGTAACAACGATCGGCGCATTTGCAGGTAATGCATTCTCGACCACACTGCCTAAAAGACCTCTAACAATTGTGTATTCCCCGCTGCGCAGCACATCAACGAGACCGAAACTAACCTTATGGGAAGCATCCTGTATGAACGCTGGCACGGAATACCCCGGCATACGTGTAGGTGAAGGCGTTTTGCTTTCTAGGGTAACCATCGTATAACTCGAAATATCCGTTAAACTTTTTGTTTCAAACGAGATGATTTGCTCCTTCAGTGTCGGGATTTGATTAACCACATAAGGGACTTTCTCCAGCAGCTGTCCCTTATCGTTCCAGAATGCCAGATTACCTGCTGCATCTATTCGCGTTGAATTGCCCCCTGGGTTCATGGACTGATAGGCACTAAGTAATTTGTAATCCCAGGCATCGTGGCCAATAAAGAGTTGTCCCTTAATAATGGAATGGGCCCCCTCCTTCTCAACCGCTATGTGCCCTGCACGCATGTCAGGATTATTAATATCCCTAATCGTAAAACCGTCATCCACCACAATGGTTTGTGAAGTCTCGTCGTAAACTACTGTGTTCCCCGTATTTTCTGCTATAAAGCGTACAGGAACATAAACATGTCCCTCATAGTTCAATGTTTCGTAACCTTCTGTGCTTTTCTCTTCACCATTAATGATGAACTTCGCTGGAAAAAGATAAGTCTGCACCATATCCGATGCATACACACCCGTAGCCGCAGTCAATCCAATCCCACAGACTAGACCCAAAATAAACTTCCTCATTTCAACACTCCCAGTCTTTATGTTAACTCACAGACTTCCATTATGAGACCTTCACATCGTCCGCCTCCAACCGCAAGAATTTGAGAAGTTTCCCTTATTTTAACATAACATACACCTTCTTAAGCACAAAAAAAATCTGCTGCTCATCGCAACAGATCCCCATCCACTGTTAATTAATTATGATATACACCCAAACTGCTAAGCTCATCTTCCATCTCTTGTCTAAATAGCACTTTATCGTGTTCTTCCATAAAGGCGGCTTCCACACCGTTCATGATCAACTTCACTAGTTCTGGTGTTGTAAAAGCGAATCGATCGGCAATCGCGCGATACTCTTTCGTAATGTTCGTACCAGACACACTAGGATTATCCGTATTAATCGTTATAATCAGTCCTTGATCCAAGTATTCACGGATCGGGTAAGCCTCCCACGAAGCCACAGCTTTCGTTTGGATATTGGAGATTGGGCACATTTCCAGTGGGATACGGCGATCTTTGATCATTCCTAGAATCTCTGCATTCTCACGAAGTCTTACCCCATGCCCAATGCGCGCAGCCCCCAAATGTGTAACCGCATTGTAAACGTTAACTGCACCTGCAGCTTCACCTGCATGAATGGTAACAGGAATGCCTAATGTATGTGATCTAGCAAACACTTCTCGGAAAAACTCAGGTGGATAATTCGCCTCATCCCCCGCTAAATCAACGGCAACGACTCCCTTGCCTAAGAATTTAGCCGCTGCTTCAATTACTTCCAAATTATCTGCACACGTGTGATTTCGCATACAAATGGCAATTACACCGAATCTCGTTCCAAACTCGCGCCCTGCGCGCTTCAACCCTTGCGTCACATAGTGAAACGTATCTTCGAGCGTTAACCCCATGTTGCGATGCAGCTGCGGAGCAAAACGCACCTCCACATACCGACAGTTGTGCTCCACGCATTGTTCGACCACTTCATAAGCAACACGCTCTAAGGCTGCGCCTGTTTGTAGAAAACGTGTTGTAAAATCGAATTTACCTAAGTATTCAATCAAACTTCCACAAGTGTCCGTCACTCGCATATGTGGAATTAGCCCATCGGTATCGTAAACAGGGAGTGATATACCTTGTTCGAGAGCGAGTTCCAAAATCGTCTCGGGCTTCACACTGCCATCCAAGTGTAAATGAAGATCCACCTTTGGTAATCTAGCTAACAAATCCTGTGTTCGCATGTGAGTGTGAGCCATCTCTCATCTCTCCCTTTGCCTCTCAATGGCGCTAGTGCGCTTGAGAAGAATTTTTATTACTTTAAACGAATGTGAGTATTATGTCAATATATATAACAATAATTCGTTTTATTTAGATTTATTTAGTATATGCGTTATGTTACCTGACATTTACAATGGAGCAGCAAAAAATAAAAAAATCCACAACAGGCTATGAAGCCCATTGTGGATCTTTATCTCAGACTTCTTAGGAAGTCCTCGTTCGAACTAATAAATATAGAAAGTACGGCGCCCCGATAACCGCGGCTACAATCCCTGTGGGAACCTCGGTGGGTTGAAACATCCCCCGCGCTAGCGTGTCCGCGACGATTAGTATCAACCCGCCAGTAAGCGCTGAAGCTGGAAGCAAGTATTGATGCCTAGGACCAACTAGCCTTCTTGCTAAATGGGGACCAATCAAACCTACGAAACCAATCCCGCCACCGACAGCGACGCAAGCACCGGCAAGCGCAACAGCTGCAGCAAGCAACCCAAGCCGTTCCCGTTCCATCCTTATCCCCAATCCGATGGACGTCATTTCCCCTAGATTCAACACATTCAGTACATTCGCTTTGAACATGACATAAGGAATAAGGATGACGATCCAGGGCAATAAGGCGAGAACGAACTTCCAATTTGTTCCCCAGATACTACCCGCTAACCAAACCTGAACGAACTGAAAATCAGTTGGATCCAAGCGAATGGATAATACCATCATCAGAGCAGCAATCCCCGCAGAAACCGCGATTCCCACAAGGAGAAGACGAGATGACGAGATGCCTTTGCCTTTGACATAGGAGAGGGTATAAATGAGCAGCGCGGCCAAGCCCGCACCGAGCATAGCAATCATCGGCATGAAGAACAATGGACTCGCCGCATTATTTTTATAAAAGGAGACGACTAGAATAATCGCTAGCCCTGCCCCCGCATTAATGCCCAGTATCCCTGGGTCAGCCAGCATATTTCGCGAAATCCCTTGTAGGATGGCTCCAGAAACAGCTAAGCCTGCTCCAACCAAGATTGAGATCACAATACGCGGAAGCCGAAAATCAAAGAGGATAAGTCCCTGCTTTGCCGTCCCGCCCCCGAACAATGTTCGCAACACCTCAAGCGGACTCAAACGAATGACGCCTGTATTCATGCTTATAATAAAAACGATAATAATGAGTACGGTTAAAATCGACATGACCGTGATGGCTTTTGACAATCTCGGTTTCTTCATACTTTCCTGCTTCAAGGTTGTCATACTTAGTCCCTCCCCTTTTTACGTGCAAGATAGAGGAAGAAAGGTACACCAATCAGCGCAATAATCGCACCTATCGGCGTCTCAAAAGGAGGATTCACCATACGAGCTCCGATATCCGCAGCCACGACCAACAAAGCGCCTAATACGGCTGACGTCGGGATAATCCAACGATAATCAACACCTACGAGATAGCGAACAACATGTGGAATAATAAGGCCAATGAATCCAATTGCTCCTACTGCTGCCACAGACGCACCAGCAAGGACCAGAACTAGCACGAATGCGGCTAGCTTAACGTATCCTATCCGTAATCCGAGGCCTATGGCAACATCTTCCCCCATGCTTAACAGCGTAATCCAGGGTGAGACGAGAAGCGCCCCTAGTAAAGCAACGACAATCCATGGTGCCATGATGTCAACTTGTAACCACTTCGTACCTGCAATCCCTCCTGCAAACCAAAAAGCGAGATCCTGTCCAATATGATAGGAGATCGCAATCCCTTCACTGAGTGCCAGCAGTAAAGCGCTAACAGCTGACCCCGCTAGGACGATTCGAACCGGTGTTACGCCTCCCTTAGCCAACGCGCTAATCCCATATACCAGCGCGGTCCCTACCGCTGCACCTAGAAAGGAAAATAAAATAACATAGTGAAACGGCAGCTTCGGAAAAAAGGCAAAACACAGGGCAAGCATAAAGCCTGCACCTGCGTTAATACCAAGAATACCCGGGTCCGATAATGGATTGCGTGTTACACCTTGCATAATCGCACCTGCTACAGCAAACGCAGACCCAACCAGGGCTCCAGCGATTGCTCGCGGAAGTCTAAGTTGTTGGATAATCAAATGCTGTGTATTATCCGCATTAAAATGGAAGATCGCTCGCCATACTTCACCGAAAGTGATATCAGCTGCACCTACTGAAATGGAGGTGATTAAACTGATCACTAGCAAGGCTAATCCACCTATCATAATGACTGTCGCAGCAAGAGGACGCGATTTCAATGAGGGTTTAGCTGAGGGAACTTGGCTTTTTGAACCCATCATACACAGCCCCCAATTTACTTAATGACTTTAACCATATCGTCCATTACGCGCTCGCCAGCGATTACACCGTTGTACAACCAGCTGCTTGTCTTGTCCATTTCAAACACTTTACCTGATTTCACAGCAGGAACGTTCTTCCAAAGCGGGTCTTCCAGGTTCCCTGCTTGACCTTTATCGCTGTTAACCAAGAAAATGTAATCGGCATCTAATTGAGCAAGCTTTTCTAGTGAAATTGGTACCCAATTCGCTTTAGCATCCGGTAGTACAGCCAAAATATTAGGCAGTTTCAAACCAAGATCGCCGTAAGCAACCGCGCCGCTGGCAACTTTACCATTAACGACATAAAAGTTTTTATTCGTTACCCAGAGAATGGCAACCTTTTTATCGCCAAGTACTGGAGCAAGTTTTGCTTTTGTATCTGTTACTTTTTGATCATATTTTTTTAGAGCTGCGTTCGCCGCATCTGTCTTATTAAGAATTTCGCCCATTTTCAAAAGCGTCTTACGGAAGTCCGCAATTACTTCGCTGCCAAGAACGAATGTCGGTACAACTTTGGAGTATTGCTCATATAGACCTTTTTCAACCGCTGACTCACTGCCAACGATCATGAAATCTGGGGTAGCTTTCAAGATGGATTCCACAGGAAGATTGGAAGGAATCATAGGAACACCAGCTAGCTGTGTTTGCAAATAATCTTGCACACTTGTTTCTTTAACAGACCATTGAACAATTGGTTTAATACCCAATGCAAGAAGCGGATCTTCTAGATAGGAAGCAATAACGGCTTTCGGATTAGCCGGTACTTTCACGTCATGACCCATGCCATCTTTCATAACTTTATCAACAGCTGGAGCCGGTGTTGCTGTCGCCGCTGCCGTAGCTGCTGGAGCAGTTGAAGTTGCTGGTGTTGTTGTGCTTGCTGCATCTTTATTACTTCCACAAGCCGTTACTAGTAGTGCTGCCATACACACGGAAAGCACAGTGAATGAAACTTTAGTTGTTTTGGTTTGGTTAAAACGAAGCACGGGAAACCCTCCTGATTATCTCTTGACTATGATATTGATTCTCACCCCATAATAATGAAAATGATTCTCAATGTCAATGCATTAGAGGCTCCAGTAGATATATTCTAATTTTCTGCTAATTTCTTATCTATGACCTTCAATGCCTCTCTGACGCTTAGCGGTGATAACGCCGTGCTTGCAACAAAAGATTGTACGGCTGCAGCATCGGTTTTGGAGTACTCGCGCAGCGCCCAGCCTATCGCTTTGCGGATGAAGAACTCCTTCGAGTCCGCCATTACGCTGATGCAATGAAATAGCAACGGGACATCCGTCTTCTTTTTATACTTCAACTGAAAAAGAATAGCCGTTCGCTGCAGCCACATGTTATTGGAAGCTAACCATTTCTCTACATAACTTGGAATTAAGTCTGGGAATCGCTGCAGATGATAACCGATCAAGTGATCAGCAATCGTGTCAACTGAATCCCACCAGGAATTCGTCACGACAAATTGTTCCAGCGCTTGAATATGCTCGGCAGGGACGGTTTTTCTCACTTGGATAAGCATTAGCAAAGCCGTGTAGTGAAACTCACGCTCGGGCAATCGCCACAGTTCCTGTGCGACGCGAACAGCCTCCTCCCCTTTCGGAAAACCATGTTCCTTGGTGAATTGCTTAGTCAACGCAACACGTTCCGGATTACGAATGCCTAGAAAAGGAAAATGATTCTTCATATAAGCTTCCATGCTCGGGGCATTTTCCGTGTTCGCATGGGTTCTAAGCCATTTTTCAAGTTCATTCATATAAGCTGATGTCATCGTAAAAGAACCTCCTTGTAGCTAATTCCTATGCGCTTATTGTAGCAATTCGCTAGCAATTCGGGTATGCTATTAGCAGAATTTTAATAGAGAAGACGAATAGGATTGGTGAGAAACATGACGTATAAATTAGTTGCTGCTGACTTAGATGATACGCTGCTGCGTGATGATTTGACGATTTCCCAAGAGACGGTTGAGGCTATGCATCAAGCTGTTGCCAAAGGGGTCTTGGTCACCATTGCCACGGGAAGAAGCTTCCCTTCCGCTGCCAAAATTGCCAATCGCATTGGACTCAATGTACCCATTATTACGTATCAAGGCGCTTTGATCAAAAATTTATTAGACGAAAAAGTGCTCTATGAGCGCACAGTTCCTGTAGAGAGCGCCCGCTTCCTGCTCGATTATTGCGAGAAAAACAACTACCATCTCCAGCTTTACCATGGGGACGAGCTTTATGCAGCAGAAGATAACGATAAGATTAAAAACTATGTAAGCTTGTCCAAAACGCCTTATATCATTGGGGATTTGCGCCAGTGGATTGATATTCCGCAGCCTAAGATGCTGATTGTGGATAAACCAGAAGTTTGCGATCAAATCCGTGAAGAGCTTCTCCCTCTGCTCGGTGATCAATTGCATATTACGAAGTCCAAGCCTCACTATCTGGAGTTCATGCATAAGGAAGGTACCAAAGGGCATGCGATCACGTTCCTTGCAGAGCATATCGGTTGTTCTTTAGATGAAGTCATTGCCCTCGGCGATGCTTGGAATGATCGGGAAATGCTTGAAGTCGCGGGCCTTGGCGTTGCGATGGAGAATGCCTTGCCTGAGCTTAAAGCGTTGGCCAACTTCGTGACGAAGAGTAATAATGAGGACGGCGTGAGGCATGTGCTGGAGAAGTTTGTTCTGGCAGAGTAAGTGATGGAACGTGCTAAAGAGGAGCTACGCGTTTGTGCGCGTAGCTCCTTTGTTAGCTTCGCTGGAACTGGCCGATAATCCGATTTTGCCGAACTAAATTTAGATTTTCCCTCGATAGCCAGCCGATAGTCCGATTCTGCCAAACTATTTGTCTGTTTTCGTTGCGTGCTGCCTAGTTTAGGTGATTTAGTTAGGCTAATTCGGACTATTTGAGATTTATCAGCGTAGAGACTGAAAATAGTTCGGTAAATTCGAATAAAAAAACCTCCAGTACGGTCCTGAAGGTCTACGCTTTCATGAGTTTATAATTCCATCGTCATAAATGAACTTAGCGGATCATTCGTGTAATTCGCGAACGGTCCGCAATAGGTGAATCCAAAATTCTCATATAACTTTCTTGCAGGTTCGAATGCTTCCATTGAGCCTGTTTCCAAGCTAATTCGCGTATAGCCGCGATGCTTTGCTTCATTAATAACGTGGGCCAGAATTTGCTTAGCGACTCCTTTTCTGTGATGTGCGGATGATGTTCGCATTGATTTTAACTCACCATGCTGATGATCTAGCTCTTTAAGCGCTCCGCATCCAACTAATTCCCCTTGCTCCCATCCACTCCAAAATGTCACATCTGGTTTTCTTAAACCATCCACATTCAGCGCGTGTGTACTCTCAGGCGGGGATAAGGATTGCATATGTAGAAGGTGCTCCATAATGAGCGCTCTTACTTCAGGACCAGATAAATCATCTACTTTTATCTCCACTTTCGCCACTCCTCTATCACTAATTTTTATTAGCTAGAATACAACATGACAACGGTCAATTCAACCTTTATTAGCGAACCGCACAACGTGGAGTGTAAGTTTCGTGCACGATGACAATACATCTAAGGGTACTGGACAGTACGGTTGCTGGTGTGAGAACATGAGTTAAAAGCATTTTTGTAAGCGCTATCTATTCATTCGAACCAAAAACACTCTATATTTCAAAAAGGAGCGTGAATCCTATGTTCGACGGAGCCTTACTCCAGGATAAAGTGGTTCTCATTACAGGCGGCGGCACGGGGCTCGGCCGTGCGATGGGCGAAAAGTTTTTGTCGCTCGGTGCGAAGCTGGCTATCACGAGTCGACGGGAAGACGTGTTAGCCCAGACAGCGGCTGAACTGCGAGTGCATGGCGGGGATGTCTTCTACCATCCCTGCGATGTGCGTGATCCGCAGCAGGTCGATGCGATGATCACGGCTGTGGAGCAGCACTTCGGTCACATCGATGTGCTGGTGAACAATGCAGCGGGCAACTTTGCCAGCCCGACCGAGCACTTATCACCGCGAGCAGTCGATGCGGTGCTGAACATTGTGCTCCACGGGACGTTCTACACCACGTTGGAGTTGGGTAAGCGGTGGATCGAGCAAGGCGTAGGAGGTACGATGCTGAACATCGTGACCTCCTACGCCTCCACGGGATCCGCCTTTGTTGTGCCTTCCGCCGCAGCGAAAGCCGGCGTGCTTGCCCTCACCCGCTCACTCGCCGTAGAGTGGGCGCGGTATGGGATCCGGCAAGTCGCGATCGCGCCGGGTCTGTTCCCGACCGACGGCGCGTGGAGCCGATTGGCTCCCACGCCCGAGCTGTCGCAGAAGCTCCTGAACCGTGTCCCGCTGGGACGGGTCGGGGAAAAAGATGAGCTGGCGAACCTCGCCGCTTATCTGATTTCGGACTTCGCCGGGTATATTAACGGCGAAGTGATTACGATTGACGGCGGCGAGTGGCTGCAAGGCGCCGGGCAGTTCAACGACCTGCTCGAGGTGACCGATGAGCAGTGGGTTTCGATTGCGGAGATGTCCCGCAAGGGGAAATCGTAGCGCTAAATAGACCTGCCCAGTTGCTTAAACTGGGCAGATCTATTTTAAACTTACACGAATTTACTGGGAGCAACTTGATAATGCTTCTTGAATGCCTTCGAGAACGTGTAGGGGTCAGGGTACCCCAGCAGGGAGGCAATTTGCTGCATGGAATAACGCTGACTATACACCAAATCTCTAGCCCGATTCATTCGTAACTGGAACATATACTGCCCCGGCGTCACACCTAAAGCTTGCTTAAAATACCGGATAAAATACTTCTCCGACATGCCTGCTACCTCAGCCAGCTCCGGAATACGAATAGGATGATGAAGATTCTCTTGAATATAGCGAATGGTTGATTGTAATTCAAACAAATTGCCGGCAGAAGATTGCCTAGTGGAATCGGAGCCGAAGGCTCCTGTGTAGAGCTCGGCCCCGTAGCATTCCAAGATTCTGGCGATCAGAATCATTAAACAGCCCTTTAATCGCATGCCTGACATACCGACCGCTTGCTGGTTCTCTTCGAAGATTTTCCGCAATCCATCCGCTTCCATTTCAACAAGCCTGCCGGGCACTATCCCGCACAATGGAAACGACGCCAGAATCCGCTGCTGCTCCCCCAAACCGAAATCGAAATGAAGATAAATAAAGCGGCATGAATGACTGCCGTTCGTCGCTGTATACGCAATTCCTGGATAAAATAACACCAAATCACCGGCAGTCGCCTTATGCAGGGATGCCCCAACTTGAATCCCAACCTGTCCTTCTTGGATCAGCCAAAGATCATAATTATGATGGGACTTGCTCTCGACTAAGCCTGGAGCATGGAGAACTGTATTATAAGAAGTAATGCGAAGCGAGACGTGCTCGGACAAATCATTGAACAGATCGGTGCTGTTCATCCGCGATCTCCTCCTTACTTTTTGACGAAACGTATCTATAGCTATTTATATCCTGAATATTTATTGACTTTAATATCTTACTATTTGACATCAATAAGGAACTATCCTGCATTTTCTCTCAGGCTCATTCCCTTATAATTAAGGCATACCCTGACATGGAGGAGAATATCATGGCTAATTTGCAGATTCAGAAACCTAAAGTTGTCGTCATTGGCGCAGGAAGCTTGTTTTTTGGACGCCAGTCCATTTGGCAAATGGTGCATTCCGAGTACTTGAACAAAGGAACGTTGGCTTTGGTGGATACGGATGAGGAACGACTGAACAAAATGGTGACGCTCGCTAAAATGGTCGCTGCCGAGAACAACGTGGAACTGACGATTGAAGGCTCTACCGACCGCAAAGACGTGCTGCCGGGTGCAGACTTCGTCGTGCTTAGCTTCGCAGATGATACCGTCAAGTATCGCGGGATGGATTGTGCGGTATCGGAAAAATACGGCATCCGCATGTGTTCTGGCGATACGATCGGTCCGGGCGGCATTTTCCGCGCGATGCGTGAGCTGCCGGTCATTATGGACTGCGCTCGCGACATCGAGCGTTTATGCCCTGACGCTTGGGTTATTAATTACATTAACCCTTCGACCGTTCACGGCATGGCTTTGAGCCGCTATGCGCCCAAACTGAAGAGCTTTGCGTTGTGCGATGGCCATCATATGCCGGGGAAAAAGATTAATTATGCTTGGCGGGCGGGAATTATCGCGGATCCAAGTGAGTACACGGCAGACATCGACAGCCGATTCGATCTGCGGATCGCGGGCGTCAACCATTTTACCTGGATGCTTCAAGCTACTTATGACGGTGTTGATGTGATGCCTCGCATTGCGGCCTCCCTGAAAAAAGCGGCGGAAACAGAGACGGCCGGCGGAGATACCGGCGCTAAAGCGAAAGACAATGATGCCATTAGCTATCAATTGTATGATATTTATGGCTATGTACCGACATGTACCCCGCATACAAAAGAATACCTGCGTTTCTGGCAGGGACTCGGTCGAACGCCGGATGAGATTGCGCCCCTCTCCATTTGGGAAACCGAAGCGCGCTATATTCGTCACGAGGCCATGTGGGAGCAAGTGGACGATTTCATCGCAGGCAGACTGCCGATTGAGACGTATATGGACACTTTCGGCCCTGACCATGCTACCGACATTATCGAGAATATGGTTGGCGGGTTAGGCAAGCCTTTCTATATCAACACCTACAATCAAGGGGCCGTTCCGAATATGAATGATGGCGCTTTCTTAGAGCTCTTGTGTGAAGTCTCTATGGACGGTGTCAAGCCATTTCCTGTCGGCGATATGCCACGTGGACTTCGCGGGTTGCAAGAGCTCGTCTTGGATACGCATGAGCTAACGGCGCAAGCTGTGGTTGAAAGCAGTCGAGAATTGCTTAGACGGGCTATGCTGACAGATCCGTTGGTGAACTCTATCGCCGACGCGGATCTCATTATTGAAGAGCTGTTGGAGCTGGAGCGAGATGTCATTCCAAAAACTTGGTATGCACCGGTTAGTTCCCATTAAATAAAAGTGAAAAAGAGAGTGCTCACGGTATTCCGTAATGAGCACTCTCTTTCGTTATTTGCAGTAGACGCGCATCTCGTAAACTCTGGCACTGGCATCGCCATTCGTGGCGAGCACCTCAAGCTTCACTGCCGAGGCCGTGACGGTATCAAATGTAGCTGATCTTTTACGATGATAGTTGCCATGCTCTTCATACACACACTTCCACTCGTCATGGACATACACCCATAATCGCCAATCCTTCACGCACTCAGGCGCTTTCCAGAAAGCAGGCATATACGCGTAGCTCTGATTTAAACTGGTATCAAAGGTAACAACGACCTCGTTAAATGTCCGTTCTTCTTCCCACTTCAACGCCACATGTTGCGGAAGTTCGCTCGCCCGATCCGATATCCATAGTCCTGGCATCGCAATTGGTCTAGCTATTCCGCTCACTACTTGATCCCCCCCATACGGAGCAGGACAAGGGTGTACGTTCATTGCAAACGAAAAGCGTTTTCGTTTGATCTCATTCCAACGTTCATAAGGCGGGATGACGAGCTCACTTTCTTGAAACGACGGATAGTGCTTATTCTCAGGCTGAGGTCCGCCCTCACATTTGACATAGTACTGAGCTAATGTCCCGGTTGCTTGCTCAGTTGACTTGGCCCATGCGATATGTTCATGGCTCTCTAGAGCAATGCGGTGCGGTTTTCCTGCTGCAACACGGAGATTCAATTCTGCACAGATCCACCCCGTATGCAGCGGAGGAATAAGGAGCTCCGCAGTTCCAACAGGAACCCCCTCCCCTTTATCCCATATGCGCTCCAATTGGTAGACAGACACCTTCAACGAAACGGTCTCTTCTGATGTATTGCTTACATAAAATTCGACAGTGTCGATGCGGTCGGAGGTTATCGGAAGAACCTGAGCCCACGTTGAGTCAAGCGGAACCATCGCATTCTCATCAGGCTCGTTCAGATACATTGTCTGCTCGCTCGAAGCTGTCGCTGTCGCCTCTCTAGCCAAATCGTATTTGTCCTCGTTCTTCAGGCCAATAATTGGCACATCATCACGCAGTAGTTGTTGTTGAATAGCCTGAATATGTCCCTGCGATACGTCAGCAGCTTCTCTTGGTGAGATTTGATGGCGGATTGCGTATCCTGCTGCTGTGCCCACTGCCTGACCGATATTCGCCAAAATCACTTGATTGCGAACAGAACCCAACGCCACTCGACTCACACTAATGTTACGTCCTGCCATCCATAGGTTGGCGATGGAACGGCTGTATAACGAGCGCAGCGGAATGGAATAAGGCGCGACCAACGTATAATCCTTGTAGTTGGCATCGGCATTGGAAAGCTCTGGCGGTTCCGTTCGATTTAGGAGACCTCCATTAATATGGATATCCACAAACATGCCAGAGGTGCTTACCCGATCTGGCCAACATGGATCCTCGTAAATATGACGCTCGGATACGATCACATCGCCTTCCAAACGTCTGCTCTCTCTTTTTCCAGGATACATACCAATCCAATCAATTGAATAGGTGGACAGGGTTTCCTGATACTTGCTTCGATTCTTAAGGAAATCCCAGTATCCGAGCACATATCGCAGCAATTCATGCTTCATTGCGCCAAAATCATCGACCTGATGAAATGGATTGGCAAGCTCCATCCACCAGAAGCCAGCTAAGCGATCATGTTTAATGTGGTTAATATCTCGATATATGCCTACATCTTCAGCGGTTTCGTAGCGGTGTGCCCAGGCAGGCGCTGTAAACGGTACTTCCCTGCCGGCATTACGGGCATAGAAAGTGATACTGCTTCCCATGGTATGATTATCTGCTTCCACTGGCGCCAGCAGCTCTCCGAATTCGCTTCTCGCCTCTCTGCCGTAACGATAAGGAGCGCCTGCCAAAAAGCCAAGCTCAGCATCCCCCGTGCAATCGGCGAACTGACGAGCTGTAAATTTAAAGGCTTTCCCGCTTCCAAGCTGTGTCGCGTAAATCGCTTTCAGCTCGGAACTAACGCCTTCCGCTTCTGGATCTACTTCTACGCCGTTTACTTGTGTATCCAAATAAGCCGTCAAATTCGGTTCCTTTAAGATGGCTTGGTACAAATTCAAGTCATACAGCGTGTTAATCGCGCCATCGCCGAACTTCTCATGATTGGTTGCCCGATCCTCAAGCAGAATCTCACCTATAATCCCGCTCTCCATCGTCCATGAATTGAAATCGACACTCCCAACAGGAACGATTCGAATTTCACTAGAGGAATTGCCTCCGAAAGCAGGTCGATTCTGTATGATGGCTGTACGAAGTCCTCCTCTTGCTGCGGAGATCGCACAGCACACCCCAGCCAAACCGCCACCCGCAACGATGAAGTCGTATTCGTGATGCTCTAACATTCCTCTTTTTATTCGTTCATCCATGTTCTCCCTGCCTCCACCTACACATTTCATTCGTTACTGCTTGTCAAAACTAATATCCGTAAACTTCAATTTCATTGATTCTAGCGTCCTCATACGTTAAATAATCACAACCGTCGGTGATGTCCACTTTAAGTTTTGTCGTCGTTATTGGCGTAAAACTAAAGTCATTATATTGAGCGTTATAGACATCTATCGCATTATCAACGACGGTAGCAAGTACCTGCCAGGCACTGCCATTCCAGTATTGAATGGTGAAGTCGCGAATTTGCGTACCCCCAACTGTTACGGAACCACTCCAAAGCTTCACATTGTTAATGGTTTTGGCAGTCGGCCAATCCATCTGGAAGACGTGGGTTCCTGCCGTATTCGCTGAAATCCAGCGGCTATTGTTATCGTTTTTGATACCGTCTACCGCTTTCGTTTTGGCATAGCTGACATTGGACGAATCTACGGTTAACGTTGCAGTCGGAGCTATATTGGTAGATGTCGGAGGTAGAACTGTTGTGAGCCCCGACTCGATCTCAATTCGGCTTATTTTCTTATAAGGTTGACCGGTACCTTGCTCCGCAATTTTTAAATATTTCGTACCTGTAGGCAGAGCGGATGAGGTGTATACGACCTTAGGTTTGTTATAGCTGCCTGAATACGAGGTGGTGGCTGGCGTAAAGCTCGTGTAGGTTGCCCCATCTGGCGAAGTCAGCACGCTCAAATCGGTCGTGTTATACGAATACGTTTCAATTCTGAAAGAGCTTATTGCCTCCTGTGTCGTGTATACGATCTCTCCAGGATTGGCGTCATTTCGGTAGAGGACAGCTAAATCATTTCCGACTTCTTTGTTGGAGTAGCTTTTGCCAATTACCATGTTGGAAGTAAGCGCACTCATTTTCGATGTATCAAATAAGTTATCTACCAGCCATCTTGAACTTGCCACGACTGGCCCAACAACATTGGAATAACCCGAAGTGCCAGAGGTATTCTTTGCCTTAACTCTGTAATAATAAGATACATCCGGAGATGTCGTCGTATCAGAGAGAAGTGATCGATTCACAATCACATTATCCATGAAATCCGCAGCAATGACTGTCCAAGGTCCACTGCTGCTTGTAGCCCGCTCCACATCGTAGGCACTTGCATTCGTCGATCCTTTCCATGAAATGTGACCTGTATCCGGGATTGGCAGAAGCACTGGCGCCAATGGAACGGCAATGGCTGGTCGTGTTAATCCTTGAATTTCATAAGCATGATCTGCCAAAGCCGTCAGGATATCCTTCTCTGTTGCGATTTCTGATATGCCACTTGTATTGGTAAAGCCTGGCCAGTGAAGATCTTCATAGGACGCGTGATGATAGAATCCGCCCTCTCGCGCATGAAACCGCAGAGCCCACCAACTTGCACTGCTAGTCCCCCCGCTGATCATTTCATCTAAGAAGCTTAACAGCGTGCTCGTGGGCATGGTCATCGCAATTTCTCCCACATTCAGCACCTTTTGATCTTTTGTATAGTTCCGCATAGCTGTTAATGATTGTACTGCATTCATACCTGATAAATTGATATAAGTATGGTAGGATAGCACATCAATATTCGCATTATTCATAACGGTATACCGATTATAAAACGTAGCAGGCGAATTTCTACCGTCAATGAATAGATGGTTCGCATCGATGCCCTTTACATAATTCGCTAAATCGGACACCCATGTATCTAATACGCCATCATTGCTGGCACTCAATTCATTGCCGGACTCCCAAGCAAAGATCGCTTTGTCATTTTTGTATTGCTCTCCTGTGTAGCTGTTCGTTCTATTCAAAATTTGCGAAATCATATTTTTAAACTTTACATTCGTAGCATTTCCTGGTGTAAAGAAGTTCGATCCATAATCACTATACCCCCCAACATAAGCCCAGTTATCCGTAAATCCGATCGACACACGCACTCCCTCTTGATTGCAATATTGCAGTAATCGGTCAAACGCCTTCATCGCATCTTCATTTAAAGTGACAGCTGCGCTAGGACTCGCACTATTCGTAGTAATCATGCGAACTGCATTGTATGTCGGACTAGAACTCATCGCAAAAACGCGAAATACCCTGCCGCCCATTGCCTTTACCGTTCTCACTGCATCCAATAGCTCATCATCCGATGGGATTCGAAAACGTTCTGAATCATTTCCCATTGGCGAATAAATGTTAATTAATAGCGCATCCGGAATATTGACTGAGATATAACGGAAATCGGGTTCAGCAGCATCCTGAATGTTATTGCCATTCGAATCCTCATACAGTTTATCGATGTTTCTTTTTACGTAACCATTGACGGCTGCATCGGCTGTAGATTCTGGGAGCAGAGACATTGGGTTAACAGCAGCGATCAATGCGAATACAACGAATAAGGCAACCATTCTTTGACCCAGCGATTTCCACATTTGCATGATGGCATAACCTCACTTTCTACATTATGAATGGGATAAAAACAAGGAGACAAAGCGTGCCTTATCTCCTTGTACATGTGTCTGCCTTATTTGATCAATCCCTGACTTTTAAATGCTTTACTTGCTTCATCCACATATTTTTGCAATTGGTACGTTGTGTTTAGTGTTTTAAGGAACGAATCAAATTCAGCTAAAGGACGTTTGCCAAACATGAATTTAATCATTTCCTCATTCTCATAGCGATCCTTATCGGACTTATTCACACCTTCAGGGATGGCCGAGAAGTTATTGAACACTTTGATATAAGGCTGTTTTACGGCCTGATCAATATACTCTTTTTGCTTAGGGAACTTGGTGTACAGATACGGAAGTTCGTCCCTGCCTGTAAGTTGCAATTGGTACGTCGTACCCAGCTTTGACATCTCAGGAAGCGGCGTAATGGTCGTACCTGATTTGGTATAGTGAACGCCTTCGTTACCAAACATCACTAAGTTTTGTCCCTCACCAGCGCCAGTTATATAATCCAAATAGGCTAATGCGCGATCCAATTTCTCCGGCGTTTTTTCCAACGATTTTGGCAAAGCAACTCGCCAATCGGCAGCACTGTCGTCAAACGCGCCCATAAACTTGCCGCCAGGGCCTACAGGAGGTTCAATGGCAATGAATTTGGCATTGGGATTCGTTTCTGTAATCAATTTGATGTGCTCATCCTTGAACATATCAGACCAGTTCGCATAGATCATACCCACTTGGCCCTTTTGTGCTTTCGTTGGTGCGGCAGTTCCTTTATTCGTTAGCAAATCTGGATCAATGGCACCTTTTGCAAATAGATCTGAGATGTACGTCAGGGCTTGCTTCATTTCTGGTTGTGTGGTGGAGTACATCGCCTTGTTATCTTTCACGATTAGATTTCCAATCGATAACGATGCATTGAAGTAGCCATAGCTAGTTCCAAATGCACCAAAGATTGGCGCGAACGCATCTAACCCATATCCTGTTAGACCGTAGGTATCCTGCTTCCCATTTCCGTCTGGATCTTTGTCATGGAAGGCGTTAATCGTCGCTGCTAGTTCTTCAATCGTTTTCGGTACAGGCATCTTTAATTTATCCAGCCAATCTTGGCGAATCATGAGAGCCCGATAAGGAACCGTGGCACGTTTGGGAAGTGTCATCTGCTTGCCATCGACTTTCCCTTTTGCTAAATCAATTTCTGTGTAGGCCTTTTTGACATTTGGCATTTTATCTAAATATTTCGTCAGGTCTAGAATAGCGCCTTGCTTCGTAAACTGCAGCATTTGATCATTAGAGACGGTGAAAACATCCGGTGCATTATTCGATGCAACTCTTACGTTGATCTGATTGACATATTCGTTATTGCTGCCTGGGGCAATGGCATTATAGTCAAAGTTAATGTTCAACTTTTTGCCGATTTCCCCTTGAAGCGCTTTGTCATCCTCACTTAATCCAGGTCCAGATACGAGTACGCTCAGTTTAACAGGTGCAGTTGATTTCTCTGGCGCTTTCTCAGGTGCACTTGACGTGATAGGACTGCTCGGAGCGCCTTCCGTTTTGGTACCTTCACTTTTGGAAGCGCATCCGCTCAGCACCAGGCTTAGAGATAGACATGCCGCAGCACCTAATTTCAACGTTTTCTTCATACGAACATCCCCTTATATTTTATTCGTGTAGCTATATGTTAACTGCTAACCCTTCACTGCGCCAACTAGCATTCCTTTGGTGAAATACTTTTGGATGAAAGGGTACACAGTCACAATTGGAAGTGCGGTCAAGATGACACCTGCCATTTGAAGTGTCGTTGGTGGAACGGTCTGTTCCAAATTGATCTCGGATGACATGGAAGCATTCAATATATTGCGCAACACCACTTGCAGTGGATATAAGGAAGAATCCGTTATATACATAATCGCATTGAAAAATTCGTTCCAATGCATCACACCATAGAAGGTGCTGATCGTTGCAATAACAGGAAGCGACATCGGTAAAATAACGCTGAGCAGAACTCTGCTCTCTGAAGCACCGTCTATGCGAGCAGCTTCAATTAAGGATTCTGGAATATTTTCAAAAAACGTCTTCGTAATCAATAGCGAAAATGTACCCACGGCTGTTGGGATAACCATGGCCCAAATCGAATTCAGCAGCCCTGTTGCCTTCACGATCAAATAGGTAGGGATAATTCCCCCACTAAACATCATCGTAAACATGATGAGAAATAATAGCAGTGAACGTCCTGGCAGCGTCTTCTTGCTAAGTGGATACGCCATTAATACAGTGAGTGCAACATTGATGAGCGTTCCAATTACCGTAACAAAGAACGAAATGCCGTAGGCCCGTGGGATGGTTGATGTTTTCAAAAATAAAGCATAAGCCTCGAATGTCACTTTTTTCGGTATGATCGCAAATCCGCCGTTCTTCAATACTTCGCTGAAGGGAGTCAGGGATACCGCTAGCACGTATAGCAACGGGAATAACACGCACACGGATAATAGCAGCAGAATCGCATAAATCACACTGCTAAATAGCCGTTCTTTCCAATTCATTACCATATACTGCCCCCCGATCGCTTCGCTAAGCTATTGGCTCCAACAACTAAGATTAAAGCAATAAGCGATTTAAAGAGGCCTACAGCTGCACCAAGACTGAAATTGAACTGTTCAAGACCTGTTCGAAACACCCAGGTGTCGATAATATCGATTTTTTCATAAACTTGGATGTTGTACATCACATAGATCTGTTCAAAGCCTGCGTCTAATATCGTCCCTAACCGTAAAATAAACATCAGGATGATCACATTTCGGATTCCCGGCAATGTAATGTGCCATATCATCCGAATTCTTCCTGCACCGTCTACTCTCCCCGCCTCATATAGCGTCGGATCGATACCCGCTATGGCAGCCAAATACACAATTGCGCCCCAGCCTAAGTTTTGCCAGAGATCTGTTCCTACAATTAAAGAACGTATATATTCGTTCGATGTCAGGAAAGGAACTGCTTTCATGCCGACATCTTTGAGCATCATATTGAATAGACCATCTGCCTCCGAGAATAGAGAGAGACAAATCCCATAAATAATGACCCAAGAAATAAAATGAGGCATATACAAAATGGATTGAACCACATTGCGAACGTACTTCCCACGAATTTCAGATAATAAAATAGCGAGCAGAATAGCCGGAGGCATAAGCCATACGAGCTTATACACACTGATTAACAACGTATTGGTCATGATTTGCCCAAAGTAAGGAGAATCATAAAAGTATTTAAAATGCTTATACCAGGGATTCGCCCACGGACTGTTTACGATCCCCTCCGTAATGTTAAAATCTTTAAACGCAATAACTGCTCCGTACATAGGTAAATATTTGTAAATGATAAAATAAATAATGCCTGGCAGTAACATAAAGTAGTGAACCCTATGAAGGTGCATCAACTTTAGTAATCGGATTAACGCATTTTCACGCTCACGCACCCTTTCACGATGTACAACGATCTTTTCCATAAAGTCACCTTTCTTCTCGATCTTGCATGCATGCTTGGAATCGATGGATTGCCCTGATCATAATGGATGCCTTGCAGGGTTGCATAGTTCTGAATCTACAGGTGGTTCTGAAATGAACGATTCCTAGGTTCTGCTTCTCATACCTAGTTTGAATACTCACAATTCGGGTTTACCGTCTTGCAATTTAGGCATGGCGCCTCCACAATACAAATAGGTAGAAACTATACGAACCTAAACTCACATCTTGGGGGAGCGTCAGATGCTAAAGCTGAATCGCATGCAAGGTTTATATGTGCGAATTTTTTTATTAGTGGCCTTTTTGTTTTTAACGATGGCTAGTCTGTATTCTTACTACTTAACGAGTCAAATTTCAAAATACGCCATTAATGAAGTCAATGACGTTGCTTCTATTAAGATTACGCATGTGAAAAATAGTATGGAATTAATCCTTCAACGGTTGAAAATTAATAGCACGAACTTGTATCAAAACCGTAATGTGGGTTATTGGCTAGCAGCCCAAGATAGAGATACCTACCTGGATCACTTAGTGGATTTATCACTTATCGACTTCAAAGCCTCCGAGCGACTTGTAAAAGAGGTCTATCTCTTCAATCCCGCTACACGGGAGATTCTTGCCGCAAATGGCGGCTCTAGTCCTTTTAATGGATTTAGCGATCAACATTTCCTGCAAAAAATTATCCAAAAGCCAGAAGGACCTCTTCAGTTCTCGAAGCAAGTGTTAAATGGCCATCCTGAGATTATGCTCTTTTTCCCAAGTGAAGACATCAATGTCACCCAACAAGGACGACTAGCCGTTGTATTAGATCAGAAGCTCCTTACTGAAGAACTTTTGCTAGATAACAATGAGTTCCAAAGCAAGCTGTTAGTCCTTGATTCAGATAACTCCCTGTTAATGGGCGACATCAACCATACCTTTGAGTCAGCGTTTCATCAATTTTTAAGCGGTACTAACAAAGGCAACCATCATCTACAGGAAGATAATGCTGTCGTTGAAGGCTTTGATTGGAAATATGATGGGCAAGAGTGGGGCGTTCAATCGATCTCCTTAGCAGGAGATCACTGGAAGTTGTATCTGGTATCCCCTTTAGGCATATGGAAAGACAAGCTATTTAACTTGAATTTGAAGATTCTAGGTTCATTTTTTATCATGATTGCTTTCTTATTGGTGTTACTGTATTTTCTGTCCAAGCAGACATTTAAACCCTTTGTTGAGGTGCTCCAAAAAATTCGCGGCTATTATGGCGGAAATAAATCAATGGAAGACGATATGTCGTGGTATTCACTAAGTAAAGGCTATAAGCTGATCCATTCGGGGTTTGATACGCTTGTGGATCGTGTCGAGGAGCAAGACCGTTCAATAAAAAGCAGCGGTCATATTGTCAAAGAGGAACTGCTTCGTCAGTGGATTTTAAGTAATAAGATCACCTCCTCGTTGAAGGAAGAGCTAGGGCAGATGATCCAAATTAATCTCGATGAGCCGATTCGGTTTGCTGTTTTTCGTATTGAAAATTACAGTAAATTTAACGCCAACTACAGCTTCCAATCACGTAAACTGATGAAATTTGCTATGCAGAATATTATCAGCGAGGTTGTGATGAACTACGGGTTAACCTCGGAGTCCGCGGACTTAGGCTCTGACCATATCGTGATGCTCTTTTCTTCACAGGAGTGCGAACAACAATCGGAGACAACCATCGTTACAATTTTGGAAGAAGCCAAGCTTCAATTAAATCGCTGGATTGATATTCCCGCAGTGGTTGGACTCAGTGAATCCACAACCTCCCCTGCCGCAGATATTTACAAGGTATATCAATCCGCCTACGAATTATCTAAGCTCAGTTTTATTACTGGCGATAACCTTATTTTCAGGCAAAGTGACCTCCGTACCGTCGTCAAAGAAGGCCAAGTCAGCGGGCTGGATATTGACCAACTCATTACTTTCATTCAGTCTATACGTGTGCGTGACAAAGATGCTGTTCTTAAACAGCTGCATACGTTGTTTGAAGAATTAAAAGTATTGCCTGCCAATGAATCCAAACTGCAGCTTACTCAGCTCCTGTTCACTTTGCAGAAATCTTTCAAACAAATTCAAGGTCCCCTTGCCATGGAGGATATCGAGCAAAAATTAAATGAATTCACAAATCTCCGCGAAATTCAGGTCTGGCTTGAACAATTGCTGCTTAACCTCATGGAAGACATGTCGAATCGTCATGCACAAAAAGAAGAGGTGTTCACCGATATCCTCACCTATATTGCCAATCATCTGCATGATCCCATGCTGACGATCGACGATATCGCTCATCATGTCTCTCTATCTGTGAACTATGTACGGTTAATTTTTAAAGAACACTATCAATTTTCAGTTTCGGATTACATTTTAGAATGCAGAATTGAGAAAGTGAAAGAACTGCTTTTGGAAACCAATTGGTCGATCGTTGAGATCGCTGCTCAGTCCGGCTTCCAATCCAAGAGCCACTTTTTTACCGCTTTTAAGAAGGCAACTGGCATGACACCCACTCAGTATCGTGAAAAGCGAGCCTAAAGCTAGCCGCGAATCCTGAGATGTCCCGTCTCGCATCTGACTATTGGACCTTTTTAGTTTGAAAACCTCGATTTAGTTCAGAGAAATCGGACTAATCCTGTTTTCAGTTGACGATGCGGGCGCGGATGACAAAAACACGCTTCTAGACGCAGAGCCCTGCATCTAGAAGCGTGTTTACCTATCTAACGCTGCAAAACCTACCCCTTCACAGCCCCCGCCGTCATTCCCTTCATGATCTGCTCTTGGAACAGCAAGAACACAACAATCGTTGGAAGCACGGCAATGGCCAGCGCAGCCATGGTCAATTCATAATCCGTCATGTACCCCGTTGCGAAGGCGGACAAGCTAAGCGGTACCGTTTTAAGCGCAGGCTTACTAATGAAAACAAGAGCGAAAGCGAAGTCATTCCAGAATCGTAGAAAGCCCAGAATGGCAACGGTAGAAAGCGCTGGTACGCTTAGCGGAAGCATCATGCGGAAGAAAATACCCCAGTAGCCCGTACCATCAATCAGCGCGGCCTCTTCGATTTCTTTTGGAATACTGACTAGGTACGCTGCTACGATGAAGATCGCTAACGGTAATTCAAATGCAACATAGGGCAGCACTAGTGCGCCGTATGTGTTCAACAGCCCTATTTTTTTCATGATAATAAATAGAGGTACTAATGTGCTGTGAATCGGAATGAGCATGCCTAGCAGGAATAGTCCTGTGAAGAATGCCTTCAATTTGAACTCAAACCGTGCGATCACAAAGGCTGCCAAAGCGCCTAGAATTAGTGTTAACACTAAGGAAGTTACCGTTACAACCGTGGAGTTCCATAAAGAAAGTCCCATTCCGGAAACTTTCCATGCGCGGACGAGGTTATCCCACTTCCACACGGTTGGCAGCAGAAAAGGCCGGGAATAAAACTCTTCATTTGATTTAACGGCGCTAATAAATAACCATATTAATGGATACAACGTGACCAGTGCATATAAGGAAAGAACGGCATTGATGGCACCGCGCGTCCACACTTTACGTTGTTTAGCTCCAGCGGGAAAACCCGTCTGCATCGCTACTACCTGCTTCATAGATGTCCCTCCTACAAGAGATGAATGATTTGATCTGCCTTATCGATAGTCTCGCTTCATTACATATTGACTGCCCACGATCAGAAGCAAACTTAGAAGAATAATCGCTGTGGATAATGCGCTGCCGAACCCGAAACGATATACATTGAAGGTACTGTTATACATATAGGAAGCCAGCAATTCCGTGGAATGCGCAGGGCCGCCGCCTGTCATGACGTAGATCAGATCGAACGCTTTCAAGGAGCCTGAAATACAAAGCACGATCGCTACCTTCACCGTATCCCAAATCATGGGCAGTGTGACAGCAAATAGCTTGCGAACCGGTCCGACGCCATCCAATTGAGCAGCATCTTCGATTTCAGGAGAAATATTTTGTAAGGCAGCAATGAACATAATCATGTAAGGACCAATATAATTCCAGATGATCGGCACCATCAGTGCGAACATCGATACTTTCGGATCGGAGAGCCAAGCTTTCTTCCAGCTATCAAGGCCAATGCCATCCAGCAAGAAGTTCAGAATACCGATTTGCGGGTGGTAGATGTATCCCCAGATAATCCCGACAACGACAGAGGACAATACCATGGGCATAAAGACGGAAGCACGAATGATTCGTTGAAAAGGTGTACTGCGCATTAAGAGAAGCGCTAGGATCATCGCAATCGGCACTTGCCCAAAGACAGAGGCGGCAACGATCAGCATGTTATTTTTAAAAGCTTTCCAAAAGATCGGATCTGTAAAAACTTCGATATAGTTATCCATCCCAATAAATTTCGCTGCGCCAATGCCTTTCCAGTCAAAAAAGCCATAGTACGCCGACCAGAACAGCGGTACGACAACAAAAAACAAATAGATGATTAAGGCTGGAAGGAGCCCTATGGTGATGAATCCTCTCATTCTTGCGGACACGTTCATGATGCCCCTCCTTGTAAGCTTTTTTTGGAAAAAAGGCTCCAGCCAAGCTGAGGCTGGAGTCCTTTGTGCATAATCTTATTTGCCAATTGCTTTCGCTTGCGCATCTTGCACTTTCTTAGCAACATCCTCTGGCTTAGCGCCCATCAGAAGCTCTTGAAGTCCATTGTTCACGACATCTGCGCTTGAGGAGCTTAGTCTGCCGTCGTAGACAGGCGTCATTTTTACAGTGCCCATCATTTTGTAAACTTCGGCGAAAAGGGAAGTTACTTTACTTGTATCCAATGCTACCTTGTAGCTTACAAGCTGGTTGCCTTCTAGAATCGCTTTCTGTGCTTCTGGCCCTGACAACGCGTAGATCAACTCGTAAGCGGCAGCTTTTTGCGCGCCAGTTACTTTTTTACTCATACCTAAACCTGTTCCAACAACACCGGAAAGCGTGTTCGGATCACCCTTACCATTCGGTACGGATGGTAAGACAGTAACTGCCAAGTTCGCAAGAGCTTCTTTGGAAGCGCTCGCTGCTAGGTTCGGCAATGCCCAACCGCCATCGATCATCATTGCGGCTTTCCCCTGAGCGAACATTTGTTCCATTTGTGTGTTGTCGATGCTGTTGAATCCTTCTTGGAAAGCGCCTGCTTTGCCAAGCTGTTGCAAGTACGTTAAGGATTGAACAAATTCAGGATCCGTAAATTTCGCGCCATTTTGATCAACGGCTTTCAAGAACCACTCTGTTCCTGTTACACGGTCGGCCAAGGAGCTCAGGATACTTGATTGTGCTACCCACGCCGCCTTGTTACCAAGCGCGATTGGCGTTACGTTATTCTTTTTGAACGTATCCACCAGTTTCATCAGGTCATCCCATGTTTTCGGCGGTTGTACATTATATTTGTTGAAGATTTCTTTGTTGTAATAAAGAATGGATGTTGGCGATAAGGCCATAGGTGCCGCATACGTTTTGCCAGAAATGGTGAAATCGTCGAAGGAACCTGGCATAAAGTTGCCTTTCCACTCCGCTTTGCTATCAAGAAGCTCATTAATTGGCTGGATTAAGTCACCACCGACGAACTCCTTCGTCATTACGCCTGGCCACATAACGAATAGATCCGGCATTTCATTTGCTGCAGCTACGGTTTTTAGACGTGGGCGGTATCCATCGGGTGGAATCCCCTGAATATCCAACTCTACATTCGGATGATCCTTCTTGAACTTATCCATATATTCGCGCATGGTTTTGGCACGTGTATCTTCGCCTGTATAGTTGTGCCAGATAGAAAGCTTAACTTTCTCACCAGGCTTTGCTGTTTCTGTTTTAGCCGGTGCAGTGGTATCTTTCGTTCCATCTGTATTTCCACTCGACCCACAACCTGCCATCAACGAAAGTGACATCGCAGCCGCCAGTGTAACGATAAATGACTTTTTCATTCGTTCGGACCTCCCAAAAGTTTCGTAGCAACTAGCTCCTTTACTTGCGAGCGCTCTTCGTTACTCCTTTAGTATAGGGGACATTCGTCTGCCAAGGTACGGGAGAGACTTCGGTGCGAAGGGGGACATATTTCAGTCTTTGCCTCCTTGTCGAAACTCGGATGGTGTTCTTCCCGTGTGCTTTTTGAACTGCTGCGTAAAGTATTTGATATCCTCATAACCCACGCGTCTAGCAATATCGCTCACTTTCATTTGCGTGCTCTGCACAATATCCGTAGCTAGCTTCATACGTTCCCGAGTAACAAACTCAATATAGGTGCAGCCGGTCTCCCGCTTAAATACCTCACTGAAATGATTGGGATTAATATGGACGAAACCTGCAACTTGTTGGAGCGATATAGGCTGATGGAGATTATCCCGAATATACGCAATCGCTTTATGGATGTAGGCATACTTATTCTGATCTAGTCCCTGATGGAAGATGTTCATGATCGCTGATAGCACCTTGAATACTTCCTCTTCAGGACGTCCTTCCCCCTCTAGCTTAGAGAGTGCGCTTAATGCCGATAGATCCTGCTCTGTCGTACTGGCTCTCTCTAACCAACGATGTCCAGCGATCACCATCGACTGCAAGTATCCTTGGACAGACAGCGGTGTAGCCGCGGCGTCCTCAAGCTGTGTTCGAACTTTTAAATTGACCCAATGTCTGAGATCTGTCGCATTATCATTCATAAGGATAGCAGCAAGCTCTGCCTCCTCTTTCTCCGTGCAAACCGTACGGCTCCCGCTTCGATCTTGAATATCCTGTTGGGTATACAGCCCTGTTGAACCGAGCAGTCCTTGGAAGGTAAACACTTCTTTCGCAACCCGATAGGACATACGGAGTCCCTCATCATCGTGTACAACAGGTCCAAGCGCTGCAAAAACAGCACATTTCAGTGTTTCGGTGACCCGTTGGATCGCTTTATGGAGAGCCGCGACATCCGTTAGCCCAGCTTCATATCGAACAACCATGACGAGATGGTCCTTATCCATCAGCGTTACACAAGGCAAAAGCTCGTACAGTATATTCTCAGCCGCACCTTGCAGCAACTCAGCAAACGTCACCCAGCCCGAGCAGGATACAAGAAGTACCTGTCTGGCAATCCCCGCACCATGATCTGCTTTGGTGTCGACACCATTTTTACAAAACCACTGATGAAGCTGTGCACGAGCCTCCTCATCATCGTGCAAGCCACGATTCAAAGCCCTCTCCAGCAATTGTGAGCGCAACGCAGCCTGCTGAAGGTTATCCTGCTTCACCGACTCCCATTTATCCATGATGTTCTGCTTCGCTTTCAATGCGGCTTTAATGATCTCTTCCGGGCGGCTTGTTTTAAGCAAATAATCCATCACACCGCCACGTAAAGCCTGCTGCGCATAGCTAAAGTCATCATATCCGGTGAGAATAATGATTTCCGTATCCGGAAAAATAAGTTTGATCTCCCGAGCAAGCTCGATGCCATCCATCCCCG
This sequence comes from Paenibacillus qinlingensis, assembly GCF_031455095.1. Taxonomy (GTDB): domain Bacteria; phylum Bacillota; class Bacilli; order Paenibacillales; family NBRC-103111; genus Paenibacillus_E; species Paenibacillus_E qinlingensis_A. The sequence continues at coordinate 33,700 of NZ_JAVDSB010000025.1, read as the reverse complement.
ACATCCGAATATCGGTCAAAACAATATGCGGCTTCTCCTGCGGAATGCGCTCCAAAGCCTCTTCTGCAGACGAAGCGGCAGGCAGCAGCTCCAAGCCAAGTTCTTTCCAATCGATCACGGTACATAAGCCCGTTCGTATAATAACCTCATCATCCACAATTAAAATTCTCATACTGACTACTCTCCCATCTCACGAGGAATGATGAATGTAATTCGGGTACCCGTACCCAACGTACTCTCCAGTACGAGACCAGAACCTGCACCATAATGCAGCAGCAACCTGCGATGCACATTAACGAGTCCATAGCTGGTCACGACTTTCTTCCTCTCTGCATCTGCTTCACTTCGGATACCCAGCTTCTGATTCGCGCTCGCTAATTGTCCATGAATGTCACGTAGCTTAGCCTCATCCATCCCAATTCCTGTATCCTCCACAACAAATTTCATATCATGCTCCCGCAGCTCGCCGTGGACATAGATATGGCCTTTGGTTTTTTTCTTCTGAATACCGTGAATTAAACTATTTTCAATCAAGGGTTGAAGCAGCAACTTCAACATGACATTTTGTGTCATGCCTGGGTCAATAAAAAATTCAATATCGAACTGATCTGGGAATCGAATCGCTTGAATGTACGCATAATTCCGTGCATGGGAAACCTCCTGCTGAACAACACAGTACTCCTCCCCTTTATTTAGGCTAAAACGTAAGAAGTCACTGAGTGCACCGACCATCTCGGCAATTTGCCGATCTTTATTCATCAGAGCAATCCAGTGGATAGATGACAAGGTGTTATATAAAAAGTGTGGATTAATCTGCGCTTGGAGCGCCATAATGTCAGCTTCCTTCTTCATCGCTTCGTTGAGCTGCACTTGATCCTTCAGACGGCTGATCCGGTCACTCAGCTTATTGTAACTGTGAACGAGCAAACCGACCTCATCCACGCTTTTCACCTCAAACGTAGGAATCATCTCGTCAGGATTCAGATCTTTGAGATATTTGGTCAATATCATCAGCGGATTCGTGACCCATCGCAAGAAATAAATAACCAGCGCCATCGCCAGCAAAAGTGCAATGAGGATGGTGACGGCTGTAACCGTCAGGACGAATCCGTTTTGTTTTTGATATATTTCAGTCGGAATGAAACCTATTAATTTCCATCCGACGCGTGGAAGTCCATTGTATAGAACGGTGTAAGGATGCATCCCTTGCAGTACACTCGACACGCCGCTTGTTTCTGTAAGTCCATGCAGGTTGGGGAATACATCGGACATATCCTTCATCAGCCACTTCGAATCGCCGCCAGCAATAATCCGATTATTGGCATCGACCAACACAACAAATCCACTCGTTTCCCAGCCTGCTTCGGTCAAGTAATGCTCAATCTCTGATTGATCTAAGGAGAAGGATAAGGTGCCTAAGTTTTTGAATAAACTGAAGTCCCGGATTGGTCTAACCAGTGAAATGACCTTACGTAAACCGTCGGAAGTCTGAATGTCATAGAGCGGCGACCACCATTTGGGTGCTGATTTATTCGTTGTTTCGTACTGTTGCAAAAGTGGCACCATACCTGAATTCGTAATCGTTGTTGTGTATAACACAGGATTACTATTTTTTGGCGCAATCGTAATGTTGGCTATATACTTTTTGGAATAGGATAAGTTCCATAGTGTCCCGATCAGCTGCGAATACAGATTAATATCGCTTTCTTCTTTACCAAGATAAGCCTGAACATCCCTCTGCCCGATTAAGAAGATCGACATGTTCTCCACATCCTGAATAACAAAATCAAGCTTGTCTGTCATCTGCCTCAGGGTATTCATGCCCGCTTCCTTCGCTTTATCCTCCGTGACCGAGGTTGCAATGCGGTAGGAGACCGTTCCCATCGTAAGTAAAGGTAAAACAACTGCGAATAAAATTAACAATGAGAGCTTGCGATTGAGTGATTTGGCAAACCACCGCTTCATGGGAGATCCTCCATTCATCTAGCAGATCCATCTTCTGGTAACACATAGCATTCCTCTTACCATGATCTTTTTACCATAGTATCATGAGCAACAGTGGAAAATCATACTTTTTTTTAGCCTAACAAACTTTTTGTTTGACATTCGAAAAGTTTGTGATACCATTTTGCTCATAATAACCTACAACCTGCAAGGGGGGATAACCACTATGGAATCCATTCAGGATGAATTCGTATTTTTGGCTGATTTGGTGACTGGTCTTGCCGCTCAATTCGGCGAGAACTGCGAAGTCGTACTGCACGATTTGACGGGTTCCTATGAGAGCACCATCGTCGCCATTGCCAACGGTCACATCACGGGACGCAAAGTCGGAGATCCTGGCACCAATCTAGGTCTTGAGCTCCTCCGAGGCAATCATGTAAACGGCAACAAATTTAACTATTTGACCCAAACGAAGGACGGACGCATTCTGCGATCCAGCTCGATTTATATGAAAAATAAAGCGGGCAAAATCATCGGTTCTCTCTGTATTAACACGGATATCACGGATCTCATGGTCGCCGAGAAGACATTGAAAAACCTGATCAATCCCGCTGGTGAGCCATCTGAGGTGAGGGAATCGTTCGTAACGAGCGTAAGCGACCTCCTCGATGCTCTGATTCAAGAAGCACAAGAAGTCATCGGCAAACCCGTCGCCGTCATGACCAAAGAAGATAAGATGCGTATGATTCAGCTGCTCGATGCCAAGGGTGCTTTTCTGATTAAAAAAGGCGGCGAGAAAATTTGCACGTATCTCAACATCTCCAAATACACCTTGTACAGCCATCTGGAAGAAGGTAAAAGCAACGCGAAAGAGAGTGATTCCCTATGACCATCTCCCTAGAAACGCCCTGTGTCCTTATTGATACAGAAATCATGGCACGGAATATAGCAACCATGGCAGAGCGTGTTCAGCAGCATGGTGTTCAACTGCGTCCGCATGCCAAAACACATAAGCTTCCCGTTGTCGCCCATCAACAAATCGATGCAGGTGCCGTCGGCATAACCGTGGCGAAAGTTTCCGAAGCCGAAGTCATGGCTGCGCATGGGATTATGAATATCTTTATCGCTTATCCGTTGGTGACTGCGAGTAAGATTGAACGAGCCATTCGTCTTAGCGAGGAGATCGAGCTGCTCGTGGGCGTAGACAGCTTGGCCGGCGCCAAGCTGATGGAACAAACCGCGGCTAAGCATGGTCATATGCTGCAGGTTCGGTTAGAGATTGACACCGGTCTGCGCAGAACCGGTGTGCCGTATGAAGCGGCGGAAGCGCTTGCCTTGGAGATTGCGGGCATGCCGCACCTGCGGCTAACCGGCATCTACACGTTCCGCGGTGCCCTGCTTGCCGGCAAGCCCACGCTCGACGTGGCAGCAGCCGGTTTGGAAGAAGGCCAGCTCATGGCCCGGCTGGCCGACCGCCTTAGAGCCGCTGGCATCGCCATCGCGGATGTCAGCGTGGGATCGACGCCGACGGCACTGTATGCGGCGGCAGTCCCAGGGGTGACGGAAGTTCGTCCCGGCACCTACGTGTATCAAGACCGGATGCAGGCGCAGCTAGGCGTCTGCGGGCTTGGTGACAGCGCCGGCAGCGTGCTCGTCACAGTCGTGAGCCGTCCTTCGGCGGATCTGGCGATCATCGACGGCGGCAGCAAAACCTTCGCCACCGATGTGCAGCCAGGCACGCATCCCTTGCAGCTGCGCGGGTTCGGCCATATTCATGGCCTGGAAGATGCCCTGCTCGTGCGCATGACCGAAGAGCACGGCATGATCGAGCTTGGCCCATCGGCGCAAGCCGCTGACCTGAAAGTCGGCGACCAGCTGCGCATTATTCCGAATCATATTTGCAGTACCATTAACCTGCACAATCATGTTGTCATGCAGCGTGGAGACACATTCGAACGCTTGCCTGTGCTTGCACGGGGCATGTTGGAATAAATTCCGGAGGTGAAGACTTGATGTTGGATCTTATTTTGAAAAACGGCCGCATCGTCGATGGCACAGGAAATCCTTGGTTTGCCGGTGATGTCGGTATCCAAGGGAACCAGATCGTCGCTGTTGGTCAGCTTCATGAGGAAGCTTTGAAAGTCATCGACGTGAACAAACAAGTGATCTCACCTGGATTTATTGATGGGCATTGCCATTCCGATCTTATGATCTTCGATTATCCGCACAGTGAAATCAAAATGCGTCAAGGCGTTACCGCCGAAGTTGTCGGCAACTGCGGACTCGCTCCTGCTCCCTTTGTCCCCTCACAAGCTGAGCTGCTTCAAAGCTATGTGCAGCCTGTGCTCGGTCAAACCAAATGGCAATGGCCATGGGAATCCGTTGCTGAATATATGGATGCTGTTGCTCATTCGCGTCCATCTGAACATATGGCAACTTACGTTGCACACGGGGCACTGCGTATTGCGGTGATGGGCTTTGCCAATCGTCCAGCAACTGGGCCCGAAATCGCACAGATGAAAGCAATGCTCGAAGAAGGTCTGCGGGCTGGTGCAATTGGCTTCTCCATCGGACTGCTCTACGCGCCGGGCAGCTATACGAGCAAAGAGGAAATTGCTGAGCTCTGTTCTGTCTTACCGAAATATAACGGACTCTTCTCTACACACATTCGGGGTGAGGGAAACAATCTATTGCCTTCTGTGAAAGAAGTCATTTGGATTGCCGAAAAAGCCGGCGTTTCCCTCCACATCTCTCACCTCAAAGCAGCTGGCAAGCGCAATTGGGGGCAAATTACCGATGCGCTGGAGCTCATTGAGGATGCACGCTCACGCGGCATGGATGTTACATGCGATGTGTATCCGTACAATGCTGGATCCACCAGTTTAACGACGATTCTGCCTCCATGGGTGCTAGAAGGCGGCATAGAAAGTGCGCTTGAGGTGCTGCGAGATCCCTCGCTTCGTGCCCGTGTTCGTGAAGAATTAAGCCACGAACAGACGACCTGGGATAACCTAGTCTGTTCCACAGGCTGGCAAAGCGTGTTCCTTTCCGCCATGCACACGGAACGCAATCGCCATCTCGAAGGCAAACACCTTGCCGAGATTAGCGAGATTCGCGGGCAGGAGCCAGCCGATTGTATGATGGATCTCCTTTTGGAAGAAGAAGGCCGCATCTCCATCGTCTACTTCCACATGTCTGACGAAGATGTGCAGCAAGTTGTTGCTTACGATAAATCGCTCATCGCGTCAGATAGTCTCACTTGTGACACTGGGAAGCCGCATCCCCGCTTATATGGGACGTTCCCTCGTGTATTCGCGAAGTACGTTCGCGAGCATCGCATTCTGACCTTGGAGCAGGCGGTACGCAAAGTGACATCCTTCCCTGTTCAGCGTTTCAAGCTTGGTAAGCGAGGACTGATTGTTCCTGGCTACATCGCGGATGTTGCGGTGTTCAATCCAGATACCATTCAGGATCATGCGACATTCGAAAATCCAAGACAATATCCGGATGGCATCTCGCATGTTGTTGTGAATGGCGCGCTATCATTGACCGGTGGTCAACACACCCAAGCACGGGAAGGCAGCTTCATTCGCGCACAGCATTGCTGTCGTCATTAATCTTTTGAGCTAAAACTTATAACAAAACCTAACTTTGACTTGGAGGTCATCCCTATGTCCGTTATCGAAAACCGTTTGCAAGAGCTTGGTATCACACTTCCCCCATCCCCAGAAGCGCGTTTCACCTATCTCCCATGTACGCAAACCGGTAACTTAATTTACTTGTCAGGACAAGATTGCCGCATCAACGGTGAGCTCATGTACGAAGGTAAACTCGGCCGTGAAGTCACCATTGAGCAAGGTCAAGAAGCAGCTCGTCAGACCATCATCAACTGCTTAGCCGTCATGAAAGGCTATTTGGGCGATTTGGATCGTGTAGTCAAAATCGTAAAAATGCTCGGCTTCGTCAACAGCGCCTCCGGTTTTGGTGACCAGCCTTATGTCATCAACGGCGCTTCCAACCTCCTTGTTGATATTTTTGGCGAAAATGGCAAGCATGCCCGCTCCGCGATCGGTACTAGTGATCTTCCTTTCCACACGCCAGTGGAAATTGAGCTCATCGTTGAAATCCGCGACTAACTATATAAATGACACATTATTCTATTGGCACTATCCCCTTCACTCAGAACCTCCACTGATAGTGGTGGCCTGAGCCTAGGGGATAGTGATGGTAGGTTCTTCTTCAGCCACTATCCCTTTCGCTCAGAACGTCCACTGGTAGTGATCACCTGAGCCTAAGGGATAGTGATGATAGATTCTTCTTCGGCCACTATCCCTTTCGCTCAGAACGTCCACTGGTAGTGGTCACCTGAGCCTAGGGGATAGTGATGATAGGTTCTTCTTCGGCCACTATACCTTTCGCTCAGAACACCCACTGGTAGTGGTCACCTGAGCCTAGGAGATAGTGATGATAGGTTCTTCTTCAGCCACTATCCCTTTCGCTCAGAACGTCCACTGGTACTGGTCACCTGAGTCTAGGGGATAGTGATGGTAGGTTCTTCTTCGGCCACTATACCCTTCACTCAGAATCTCCACGGGTAGTGGTCACCTGAGCCTAGGGGATAGTGATGGTAGGTTCTTCTTCGGCCACTATACCCTTCTCTCAGAACCTCCTCTTGTAGTGGGCACCTGAGCCTAAGGGATAGTGATGGTAGGTTCTTCTTCGGCCACTATCCCCTAGGCTCAGAACCTCCACTGGTAATGCTCACCTGAGCCTGGGGGACAGTGATGATAGGTTCTTCTTCGGCCACTATCCCCTTCGCGCGGAACACCAACTAAAACAGAGGTCACCTGAGCCTAGGGGATAGTGATGATAAATTCTTCTTCTGCCACTATCCCCTTCGCGCGGAACACCAACTAAAACAGAGGTCACCTGAGCCTAGGGGATAGTACTGAGAGCTAATCTTGAACTATGATAGACGGGTAAACAAAAACAACCTCCTACTTCAACTGAAGTCGGAGGTTGTTTCTTTTATAGTCCCACTGCTGCACCTTTCTCCAGCCGCAGAATTTGTTTCTCGCCTGTTTCCGCCAATTCGCGGAACTGCGCAATCGTTTCGCGCATCTTCGGAAGCGCTTCTTGCTTGTAGGTGCTGATTGCATGCAGCGCCTCAAAGCTGTCTACGAAGGCTTTCTTCAAGGAGTCCGCCGAAATACTGGCTGCAATGGCACCTTTATGAATGTCGACACCTTGTTGCTTCAGCATCTGACCCGTATGTTCAATGAATGTATTCGTTGTTGTATATAAGGCATTAAGCTGTTTCAGCACCACTTTTTGATTCGCTAAGGCACTCGCAGCTGTTACAGCGACCCGTAATGCGGCAACTGTGACTGTACTCGCTCGATCGACGCCACGGATAAGCTCTTTATTATTACGAATAACCACTTCAAAGGTAATGAAACCTTGTTGATTGACTGCCATCATGGCTTGCATATCTAGCGTTCTCTGACGAAGTGGGAACAGGATCTCTTCTGTAATGAATTTAATCTTCTCCGGGTCATCGTTTCTTGCTTTGGCCACCGCGATTTGGGATTCAATTGATTCATCCATATAGGCAACTAATTGGATCTCTTTACGGAGCCTCTTCGTCAGCTCCCGAAGTGCGTGTTGTTCGATGAGAAGTGTCGTATTGTCATCTTTCAGTCCCATTTTACCCTTATTAAGCATCTCGATAATATTGGCAATAACAACATCGGCTTTATCAAACTGATGAAAATAAGCTCTCATCGGGTTGAACAATTTCCCTAGAAACCCGCGTTTCGCGAAGTCGATACCGCTGGGATCGAGGTCCTTCATTTGCATCTGCAGCTCGCCAAGCCCTTGGGCCACGACGCCCCCCTCATCCCCCGCTTTGGAAAGCTTACCTACGGTTACATGAAGCAAAGCATTTTTCTCCGAGGAGGCTCGCATAGTCTCCAAGCCGAAGTTTTCGACTGTCGCGAGAATTTGCTTGCGTTTCTCCAAAGAATCAAGGTCCAGCTCCATAATCGTTAGGACATTTTTTTCGGCTTGTGCTTTTAGCTTAACAACTTCCTCCGGAACCGGCCTCACCTGCTCCTCAACAACGGCTTTCAGTTCTTCATCCCCTGCTATTTCCATCGAAAATGACAAATCGAACTCCCCCTCTGAACGGTATAAGTTACCTTACATTTGGACGTTGAGCAGATTGCTTATTTTATAAACAACATCATCTGTGTCTGCATTAATGCTCGCTGCTTCGTTGATGCTTGAAATACGCTGGAGCGCTTCAATATCTGCATTGTAACCAATCGTGTAGATGGGGATATGATAGCTTTCAATCATACCTTGAATATCTTTTAACGAATGACCTGCATTGGTTTCTCCATCACTTAATACGAAAATCAGCGGTTTCACATTAGGATCTGCGGCCATGTAATCCTGTAACATTTTCATCGCTACGACGATGGCATCGAAGGTTGCGGTCCCGCCGCCTGCTTGCAGACTATTCACAGTACCTACAAATAACGACTGTTGATTGGTATCATACTTGGCGATTGGAAGATTAATGGTCACCCCGTTCGAGTAGGAGACGAGACCGATTCTATTTTCTTTGCCTAGGTATTTCTGACCCTTAAGCAGGGATTCTTTCAATCGACTGATTGGTTTACCGTCCATACTGCCCGATACATCCGTCACAAACACTGCTGCAAGCGGCTTGCTGCCATTTTTCTTTTCTTTCCAGACTTTTTGCGCGGAAGTAAGTATATTGCCATCCATGATTGTGAGATCATTTTTATAATTTTCGAGTCCGTTAAACCCTTTTTCTTTAGCAGCTTGTTGATATTTGGCCTGTGCAATAAATTCGGCAAATTGGTTAATCACATTAAGTTTCGCTGCTGGCAGATCCCCTATTGCGTAGAGCGGACTGTCATGACGATAGCCAAAAGGTGTAAACATATAGTCACTCGTAAGCTCCGATGCATTCTGAAAGGTTTGATATTCTAGCACGAAGCCATCCAGCATCCCCGACTTAGCGGCATCCCGCATTTGAAGCGTGGTAGACGCAATGAACGGGACGTTCGTTTGGAACTTCTCGAAGCCTTGCACAGCCTTCTCACTAATTGGATTGGCGCTATCAAAGGTACGTAAAGCCGTTACCAGAAAGTTAAGGCCTGTTGAACTTGCGAAAGGGTCCGTGTAGCCCATGGCAAAATCATTATTGGCAATCGCCTCGGTCATCGTTTGAACATTGATCGGACCGTATTTTTCGACTAACGTATCGTACTTTTTCTTTGAAATCACAATGCCGGGCACATTCCCAACAAGTCGTTTGGCAACAAGCTGTGTTTTTACGCCAGCCGCCTTAACCATCTCGCCCCAAAGCTCATTCGAAGGTGTATAGGCATCCGGCAGGTAAGCACCTGATTTGATATAGTCCGCCGCTGTCCCGGAAGCGATATTACGGATTTTAACTGATGCAGGCCTTCCATTCACTTGAATTTGGGCTTTATTAAAAGCATTCGCAACATCCGTTAACCAGCCGTCAACGCCACTGCCGGATTTCTCAGTCGAGGAGAATATTTCCACAAAGTTGTCTGTCGTATTGTTCACGGTTATCGGAAATTTCGAAATATCCGGTAAAGATGAGGCCACATCCGCGGGATTAATATCAATCTGACCCTTGACTGGCGTTCCGTTCGTCACAGAAATTTTCCCATAGGCTTTGCTCAATTGTTTCGCAGCATCTTCTGCTGTAATTTGCAGATCTGTTTTGCCTAGATGGGTCGTGTAGCTGACGCCGGCATAGACCGCAATAAATACAATTATGATTAAAAAGACAGATAGCAGGAAGAACTTACTCTTTTTCATAGCTAGTTCACCTCATCTACTTATAGTAATGCGTCTGTTTAATTAAAGCATCGATTTCTTGCATGCCAGACATCTTCTCAATATCACGGATCTCCACGCTATCTAGCCGAGAGATTTCTAAGAGCAGTTTATCTAATTTGAGTAAAATCTCTTCGTTCATATGTAAAGCACCTTGAATAAACGATAAGTACGTCTGATAGAAATTTCGTTTCTCTTGAAGAAGCTTGGAAGACAACTGACTCGATGACTTACTCATAACACTCTGATACTCTTGCTCGTCAAACACATGAAGTCGGTTTATCATACTCCGAACATTGAGAAAAAATAACTTCTCCACTTCGTGTATCGCCGATGCAAATTTTTGAAAGCTAAGTCCCGTAGGCTCAAATCGCTGGTTCAATACCATTAGTAAAGTTTCTTGCTTCTTACGCATACGCTCTATTTGATGTAAAGCGAGTGCAATTTCCTGCTCAAGTGATTTCATGCCCTTGTAACCCTGCAAAGCGCGTTCAAGATCTACTGGCCCCTTCATCTGTTCTAAAGGAGGCCGCTTCACTACCGTTGGCTTCATTAATATACGATAGGTGCTAAAGAGCAACCCGAGCGTGCTAGCTAGCAGAATAGCTGCAGCTGATGCCGTCTGGAGGGGATCACCACCCAGCAGTTGTAGACCAATGAATCCTGGTGAAAGCAAGAAAATATCGAACACAACGACCCCAACCGTAATCATAATTAGTTTCATTATTTTACTTGCAGCTTCCATCAAGGGAATAACTCCTCTCTGTGCGATCTCGACTCCCCGAATTCACAAGAAAGCGTCTGTTCGTTTGCTATCGTACAAAGACTGCTGATATTGGATTATATGCAGGACTTATAGGACATATCTGCTTTCTGTTGTTCAAAGTGCAAGGAAAGATGTCGCTAGGCTGGATTTTTCTCGCTAGAAATGACAAAGGGGCTGTCTTTCGAAGTAGATATGACTACTTGAGGACAGCCCGCAAAGGTTTATGTAATTAATCTATGTCCAGTAAACGAAATGTCCCCTTCTGTACCCAATAGATATGGTCGGATACTGGATGTGGCGCTACCAAATAGCTTCTGCGAACAACATCCGTAAACTTTGCTTTCTTTGCCAACCTAATGGCAACAGCCTCGGAATCGATGGGCTCTGTTGAACGCATGACAAGTGTCTGCTTACGGTTCGTAAAGGCGATGAGGAAACTCTCCGGCATGTGTTCCTTTATCCAACCTGAATTTAAAAATTGACACTCGAAGGGAAAGAGATTATCTACAAACACATCAACTGTACAGGTTTTCCTAGCTGGGCTTAACAGTTCTAACCTCGGCTTTGTCCAACCCTCAGCTCTTAAGTTACGGTATCCGATTCGTTTGACCTTCTCCTCTGTTAACATTGGATTTGCCTCTAACATACTCCTAGTCACAATTTTGTTATGCTCTGTCTTAATCTCAAGGAAAAGAACACACATGCCTGGTATAATCTCGTCCACGACCATATGTAATCCTTTCCCCGCTTCTTCTACAAATTGAGCACCACGAAGTACAGGATAAATATACGAAGCATCCAGCTTCAGGACTTCATCTTGATTTTGGCAATACTCCACAGCACTTAGAATGCCATTCAAATAAGTAATTGCTGCATTGATGTCTCCTGAATTGTGATAAGTTTGGAATACACGATGAAGACTGACTACCAACTCCTCCTTTTCTTCCTTCATTATACTTAACAATAGAGGATCATTTTCTGGTTCCTTCTGCTGGATTAGCATGCCTAAACTCTCTTCTAAATGCCTCATTAACATGCTTGCGAACTCTTCAGGTGTTTTATACAACAATGCTTGTCTCATCTTTCTACTTCCTCCTTGTTTGGTCGACGGAATGCAAAAACCCCTGACCAGCAGGCGTATAAACTACGCTTGCCAGTCAGGGGTGTGCTTCACCACCGATTTAATACTTTTACTATACTATAAATGTAAATATATGGGTAGTTATTTCACACCTGAAACCTCCCAATCAACCCCTGCAACTCAGCAGCCATGCTGCTCAGCACCGTCGCGGAGGAGACGATCTCCTCCATGCTTGCATACTGCCCTTCGATGTTGGCTGAGACGTTCTTCGTCCCCGCAGCAGTCTGTCCCGCTACTTCGTCGATGGCGCGGATTACATTGGCGGCGATGAGCGTCTTCTCGGAGATTGCCTCCGAGCAGCCCGCCACTTCTTCGATCTGCCGAGCGACCTCGTCCATCGCCGAACGAATGCGGCGGAACGTCGCTCCCGCTTCGCCGACGAGCTCAAGCCCCGCCTCCACTTCGCGGCTTCCCGCTTCGGTGGAGCTCATGACATCTCTCGTTTCCTCTTGGATACTCGTCACGAGCAGAGCCACTTCTTCCGCCGCTGCGCCGGTCTGCATAGACAGCTTGCGGACTTCTTCCGCAACCACGGCAAACCCTTTGCCAGCGGCTCCTGCGCGTGCCGCCTCAATCGAAGCATTGAGCGCCAGCATGTTGGTCTGGCGCGCAATGCCTGCGATCATCGCGTTCGCGCCCACGATTTTCTCGGATCGGCTGCTCAAACGTTCTACCGCCACAGCGAGCTCCCTCATCTTTTCAAAAATAGCTCTCATTTGCACCATCGCCGTTTCAATCGCTGCAGTACCTTCACCAGCCTCCTGCTGGGCCAACAAAGACTGCTTATTCGCGGTTTGCGTCACACTAGCAATTTGCATGACAGCTGCTGACATTTCCTCCATGATAGCCACACCTTGATGCACACTGCCTACCTGCGCGCTCGTTCCTTGCGAGATGCTCTGAATCGTTCCTATGATTCGCTCAGATAACTCACTAACCTGATTGGAATTCGCACTAAGCTCTTCCGATGCCGCAGCAACCTGCTCGCTGCTGCTGCCCACCTGGCGAATCAAGCCCTGCAGATTGTCCTTCATCTGATTAAAAGCAGTCGCCAAATCCCGCAGCTCGTCGCGGCTTTTCACCCCAATGTCACCGACCGTTAAATCGCAATTTGCGATTCGCTCTGCCGCTCTTACCATGCCGCGTACGGGCAGCACAATCGAACGCGATACCCAAAGCCCCACCAACAGCGCAAAAACTAACGCCGCTCCACTCACCCAAATCAACGTCATTATCGTCGCCGAGACGGTCTCATGATTTCGCAAAGAAGCTTCTGCCTGTATACCTGCTTCTAGCTCGTCTATTTTAGCTGCTGCTTGTGTCAAGGTTTCCGTCGTTGGGATCGCCCACTGCATAGCTTCCGCTTTAGCTAAGGCTGTGTCACCTTTTTCTCCGTAAGCGACGACCTTCTGAACCAGCCTAGCGAAAGTTTGATTCGCCTCCAGCATCGCTCCAATGGCAGATTGCTCCTCCTCATTCCCCTCCGCATCTTTCATTCTCGTGATGATTGAGGAAAGCGTTCCATTCATGTCCGTTAAGAGCTTCTGCCTGTCTTTCGTCGGATCCAGCACATAACCAAACAATAAGCTGGTCTGCATCTGTGTTTTCACTTTGATTTCTGCAACATCTTGAAGCAGCCTCACATTCTTATCGAGCAGCTCTGTATACGAATTATCTACTTTTTTAATATACATATAAGACAGTCCGCTCGTAATCCCAACGAGTAATGAAACAAGAACAAAAGCACCTACTAGTTTCGTTTGCAGAGACATAAAAGAGACCCGTTTCTTCCTGTCAGATGTGTTATCAGATGTGAATTGATTGGTGTTCATAGTTAATCTTCGCCCCTCTCGGTAAACGCTTACATTAAATCCGGTAAAAAAGGCCGCCGATCATGTCGACAGCCTGCCTAACTTACTTCGAATTCATATATTTCCGCATATCAAACGCTACCGCGGCAACGATGATCACACCTTTGATAATCAACTGCCAGTATGGGCTAATCCCGATGAACGTCAAACCATAGTTGATTACGCTGAAAATCAATACCCCGGCAAGAACACCAGGAACCGTTCCGATACCACCTGAAGTCGAAACACCACCGACGACGCAAGCTGCGATCGCATCAAGCTCGTACATGTTTCCGTAGTTATTCGTTGCTCCACCCGTTCTAGCTGCTTCCAATACCCCTGCCAGTCCGTAAAGTGCACCTGCAATTGCATAAATGTAGATCAAGTAACGATTAACGTTAATACCAGACACGACGGCGGCGTGAATGTTACCACCTATCGCGTACATATATTTACCAAGCTTTGTTTTATTAAATACAATCCATACAATAACCGAGACAACAATCGCGAAAATAACGATATATGGAATCGAGTACGTTGAGCTTGATCCAATGGCTCCCGTTCCTAGACTACTGAAATCAGGGCGAAGACCACCGATAGGTTGTGATTGGTTTGGCTTCATATCGAAGTACAACGAATTGGCACCGTACACGGCTACCATCGTTCCTAGTGTCGCAATGAATGGCGGGACTCGGAACTTAGCAACGACAATTCCATTAATTAACCCAATTAATAAACCAGCAACAATGGCAATGATAATCGGAATAAACATTGGCAATTGCGGTAAGTCTGGGAAAAATCGTCTACCGTACTCTTCTGTTTGAAGCATCGATGCGGAGATAACCGCCGATAAACCAACAATCCGGCCTGCTGATAAATCGGTTCCGCCCGTGATCAGGATGAACGCTGCACCCAACGCGATAATAACACGTGTGGATGATTGTAATAAGATATCACGTAAGATACTTACGGATAAAAATCTCGGATCATAGATCGCGATCCCAATCACTAGAACAACTAGTACGATGTAGATCGCGTATTTGGTAATGAACCCGCTAAGGTCTCTGGATTTCAATGTCTCTGTTTTTGTAGTCATGGTTCTAGGCCCCCTCCATTATGCCATATGCTGTGCAGCAAGGCGCATAATCTCTTCTTCTGTTGCTTTATTTCCTTCTACAATGCCCGTAAGACGTCCCTCACACATAACCATAATTCGGTCTGACATCCCAAGAAGCTCGGGCATTTCAGAAGAGATCATGATAATACTTTTCCCCTGCTTCGCAAGGTCAGCAATGATGGAGTAAATCTCGAATTTCGCTCCTACGTCAATTCCCCGCGTCGGTTCATCAAGTAAAAGGATCTCAGGATCGGTCAGCAGCCATCTGGCTAGCAATACCTTTTGTTGGTTACCACCAGATAAGTTTTTAATCAGTTGATACATGTGAGGCGTTTTTACACGAAGCTTCTCTATACTTTCTTTTACTTCTTTCCTTTGCTTTGCTTCTTGGATAAATCCGAACTTCATGTATCGATCCAAATTCGCAATAACGGTATTCTCAAGAATCGATAGCACTGGGAAAATACCTGTTACACGGCGTTCTTCCGTTAGCAAAGCAATCTTCTGCTTAATCGCATCCATCGGCGATTTTAGCTTTACAGGTTTCCCGTGAATAGAGATGCTTCCTGAAGCAATACCTCTCATCCCAAATAGGGATTCTATTAATTCGGTCCGTTGTGCCCCAACAAGGCCGCCAACACCGAGAATCTCACCCTTTTTCAACTCAAAAGACACATTCTTGAATGATTTAGGAACGACCGAAGTCAAGTCCTCTACCTTCATCAATACGCCTTCTGGCACATTACTGCGCTCAGGGAAACGTTCTTTCAAATCACGTCCAACCATCTTGGAGATGATCATGTCTGTCGTAAGCTCGGAAGATGCCCATGTGCCAATTTTGGTACCATCGCGCATAATCGTTACTTCGTCGGAAATCTCCAAAATCTCTTCCATTTTATGTGAAATATAGATGATCGAAACACCGCGGCTCTTCAGATCGCGAATGATACGAAACAACTGCTCAACTTCGTTACCCGTAAGGGAGGAAGTCGGCTCATCCATAACAATGACTTTCGAATTGAAAGAAACAGCCTTAGCAATTTCAATGGATTGCACTTTGGATACTGATAAAGTACCAACAAGTGTATCCGGCTTAATGTCCATTTGGAGTTGTTTGAACAAACTCTCTGTGTCTGTACGCATTTTTTTGTGGTCCACTAGTTTCAAAGGTCCGATACCTTTTAGCGGAAATCTGCCTAACCAAATGTTCTCCATCACATTGCGATGTGGAACAGGGTGAAGCTCTTGGTGAATCATGGAAATACCATTCGCTAATGCATCGTTGGAGTTCGTGATCGAAGCTACTTCTCCATGAAGCTTAATTTCTCCACCATCGGGCTTATAAATGCCGAACAAGCATTTCATGAGCGTCGATTTCCCCGCACCGTTCTCTCCCATCAGCGCATGTACGCTTCCTGGACGAACTTTGAGGGTGACATTATCCAGCGCTTTGACGCCTGGGAACTCTTTGGAGATTTGATTCATTTCCAATAAATAGTCATGTACAGTCATGGTAACTCCCCCTACAGCTCACGATAATCCCCACAAAGTGAAGCCTTTATTCGAAGCTTATTTCTCTTTATCTTTGCACGGGTTTCCAAAAAAGGAAGGCAAAAGCGCGACTGTTCATCACATATCGCCTCTCTTGCCCGTTCTCACAATTACTTCGCTTCGTTCATGTTTGCTTTTGTGATTTTTTTGTAGGAAATCCAAACGTATTTACCGTCCGTGATATCATAGCCAGTTGTTTCTTTGCTTGGTACTAGACCATTAGCAAGAGCTGTTGCTACGCTTGTAGTTGCAGCACCTTGGTTTTTCGCATCGTTGAGAACTGTTCCTAGAAGCGTTCCATCGCTAAGTGCTTGTAGAGCTGGAGCTGTTGCATCTACACCCACAACTGGAAGGAATTTATTGTCTTTGAAATAGCCTTTTGCTTTCAAAGCTTCGATAGCGCCTAGAGCCATATCATCGTTGTTCGCAAGAACAGCTTCGATTTTGCTTTCGCTGGAAGCTAGGAATGCTGCCATTTTCTCTTGACCTTTAACGCGGTCCCACATCGCTGTATCTTCTGCTACTTTTTCTACACCCAAACCAGCATCTGTAATCGCTTGGATGGAGAACTTCGTACGAAGCTCAGCATCTTGGTGTCCTGGCTCGCCTTTAAGCATCACGTATTGAATTTTTCCATCTTTGTTTTTGTCAGCTTCTGGGTGAGCTTTGAAGTAGTCAACCAATAGTTGGCCTTCCATGGTTCCGGATTGCTCAGCTTTAGCGCCTACGTAGTAAACTTTATCCCATTTCTTCATGTCCGTATCAAGTGGTTCACGGTTCAAGAAGACAACTGGAATGTTCGCTGTTTTGGCTTTATCGATGATAACACCTGCAGCCGTACGATCAACTGCGTTGATTGCAAGCGCATTTACTTTTTTCGTGATGAAAAGGTCAACTTTATCGTTTTGTGTAGGTTGGGAGTTTTGGCTGTCTACGATATCAACAGTTGCTTTATCTTTCGCCGCGTCGGAGATCGCTGCACGAACACCAGACATGAACGTATCGTCAAATTTATAGATGGCAACACCGATTGTTGGTTTTTTACCAGCTGCTGGAGCTGTTGTTGCTGCCGCACCTGTGGAAGCTGCTGGAGCTGTTGTTGCTGCTGGAGTTTCTGTTTTATTTCCACAACCTGCTACGGTTGCAACTAGCGCGCCTGCTACGGCAAGTGTAAGTAATTTTTTCAAGATAAGACCCTCCCTCAAAGGTATGTTGTTTGTTTACATTCCTTACTATAATGGTTCAAAAGATATAAACAAATGCAATATCCTCATGTCTTCTATCGATATCCTCATCACTTTTAGTCACTTAATAAATGGAAAAAGCAGCTTTTGATTATCTGACCAGAACATATTGTTGATATCAATCGCCTTAATCCCTGTTTCTACGCGTTTTGGAACACTCTTACCTCGGACAGCTTCTACAGCACTTTTCACGCCTAAATACCCGATGCTAAACGGATTTTGTATAATCGTCGCCTGAATAACGCCCTCCTGTAAAAGCTCGAGTTCTTCGGAGGTGCTATCAAAAGTAATGATTTTCACCTTCTCCTGCAAATTCCTACTTTGAACCGCGCTGGCAACTCCGCCTGACGAAATTTCACTCATTGCGACAATCCCGTCTAACTGAGGATGTTTATCAATCACCGTGTGGGTCAGTTGAGCGGCAAGCTCACGATCAGTCAAACTGTAGACCTTATCGATCACCTGTACATCCGGATACTTCGCTAGCTCGTCCAATAAGCCTTTCTCTCGCAGCTCGGTATTTCGTTCCCCTTGCTGAAAGCTGACTATCGCGATTTGCCCACTCCTGCCGATCAGTTTGATCAGCTGTTTGCCCGCTAATTGACCCGCTTCATAATTATTTGCACCAATGAAACTTTGTACATTTTTGCTCTCAACCTCAGAATCGATCGTAATAACCGGAATATGCGCTTTATTCGCTTCATCAACAACAGCAGACAGCTCTTTATAATCATTCGCCGCCAACACAATCGCATCTGGACCACTGGAAATGGATTGCTCCATCAAGGCAATTTGTCCTTTCACATCGGCTTCATCACCAGGTGCACGGAAATCCAGAGCAACATCAAATTCCTTCGCCGCGACCTCTGCACCCAGCTTTACAGTCTTCCAGTAATCGCCCTCCTGACTTCGGAGAACGACCTCCAAGTGTTTCTTTTGCTCCGTCGGGAGGGTTTCGACACTCTCGGTGCAGGAGGACACCGAGAGCATAGCGATGAGGACTGCGATCATTAACGGTTTCATTTTCACCCTTCACTTCCCCCTTCGTCATCTAATAAAGCAGGAATGGTAATCAGAACGACCGTTCCTTCTTCAAGCTCACTGCTCACGTGGACGCCATAGTCCATGCCGAAATAAAGCTGAATACGTTCATGCACATTGCGCAATCCGACGCCGGAACCCTTCTCGCTTTTTACTTGCCCGGACAGAATACTCTTTAGGGTTTCCTCTGACATACCCACCCCGTTATCTCGAATCTCAAAGAGAATCTTCCCTTTTTCCATCGTCACACTAATTTCAATGAACCCTTCGTCCACCATGTACTCGATCCCGTGATAAAGCGCATTTTCCACAAAAGGCTGCAGAATCAGCTTCAGTGTTTTGTAAGGAAACAGCTCTTCCGAGACACGAATTTCATATTCAAATTTGTCTTTATAGCGCATTTTTTGAATGATCAAATAGTTGCGAATATGCTCGATTTCTTCCCCAATCGTAATAATATTTTTACCTTTGCTCAGCGATATCCGGAAAAATTTCGAGAGCGACGTAATCGTTGTCACAACCTCTTCCTTCTTTCCATTACCAACCATGCGAACAACCGAATTGAGTGTATTGTATAAAAAATGGGGATTAATCTGCGACTGGAGTACCTCCAGCTCGTTCTTCCGTTTTATTTCCTGTTCCTCGATACTCTGATTCATCAACTCGCGAACTCTAGAAACCATCAGATTAAATCGCCTTGACAGCTGTTCAACCTCATCGGCTCCGCGCACATGAATATAGGTGTCGAAATGTCCTTTCTCCACCATTTCCATTGACTTCTTCAATCGCTTGATAGGCTGCGAAATCCTTGCCGACATGAAGGCAGAAATCAGCAGAATAAACAGCAATACAATCATTAACAGCCAGATCATGAAGGTTGAGATTTCCTTGCGTGTTGTCACCATCTCATCCATATAGGAGACTCCAATAATCTTCCA
Organism: Paenibacillus qinlingensis; assembly: GCF_031455095.1. Lineage (GTDB taxonomy): Bacteria > Bacillota > Bacilli > Paenibacillales > NBRC-103111 > Paenibacillus_E > Paenibacillus_E qinlingensis_A. The sequence continues at coordinate 14,203 of NZ_JAVDSB010000025.1, read as the reverse complement.
TCCGATGTTATTGACCGTCCGCACGACGTTTAGCCGCGACTCTCCCTCTCGTTCGTCCATGTATTGGCCATAGGAGAATTTGAGTGCCTGCTCCACATTTTCATACTTTAGACCAATATAAATAAGCTGCTGCTGCGGATGGTACACGATGCTGCCCGCAGAATCGTCAATGATATAGACATAACCTTTCTTCCCAAGCGATACCGTACGGAACACATCATCCAGTGTCTTGAAATTGATATCAACCAAAATAACCGCATTCACCAGTTTCCCATTCTGTTCAATCGTGACCCCCTTACTCATGGAAACCACCCACTTGTAGGGATCTTTGAATAGGTTCTGGATATGCGGTAAAGAGAAAGTAAGATGGTTGGGGTTATCGAGGGCAGACCTAAACCACGGCTGCTCGAGCAACCGTGTATTTTTACGCATTTCTGTCATCGGCACACCCGTGACCAACCCGCCATCTGCAGTAAATAAATGAATAGACACAATATCCTCACGTGTACTGGCTATGGTGTCTAACTGTTCGAGCAGCTTGTCCGACGGGATGCCGCGGCTCCTTGCAATTTTGGCATCCACGACCTCAAATGTATCCGACATCCCCTTGATGTACTGCTCCAAGTTGAATTGCACTTGCTCAATCACCTGTGCCGTACTCAGAAAAGCTCCTTCTTCGGCCGTTTTAGCAAATTTATTATAAAGGACCAATGAAACAACGAGCATGACCGTTACAGTAATAAGGATGAATGACATTGTAATTGTAAATTGAATACTTTTTACCCGCATCGTGTCGTTCAAAACGTTATATAAAGCTTTCAGCAGCGTACTCACTCTGCGTTTCAACCAACTCTCCCCTTTCTTAGTTTCTACAGCCCTTTGGTGCTGTTATTGCGATACTCCTTCGGGGAAACGCCGACATTTTTGCGGAAGGAGAAGCTGAAATAATTCGCATCGGCATAGCCGACCTTTTCAGCGATTTCTAACGCCTTCATGTCCGTAGAGCGCAGGAGCTCTTTCGCGGCTTCCATTCGTATGAGGTTCAAATAGTTCACGAAGGTCATTTTGGTTTCTTTTTTAAAAATAGAACTAAAATATCCCGCGCTAATATGCAGATGTCCGCACACTTTATTAATCGTGATATCCCCTTCATGATAATGGCTTTTCGTATAATCCTTCGCCATTTCCACCAAGTTTTTATAGGTATACTGACGATCTGTTGCAATATGAGTCATCATGCTGGCGCACAGCTCGGCCAACCAATGCTTCGCTTCCTCCAAGGAGGTGAACTTATTAATCTCTGTAAAAGGAATGAAGCTTTCGCCAAAGACCTCGTCGACATTCAGATTGGAGTCCTTCGCTGCTTTCAAGATACAAGTAAGAATCTCAAGCAAATAGATTTGATAATCCTTCACCGACACACCAGCCTCGATGCCTTGAAACAGCTCATCAATCGTCTCCCGGATCTCTTGCGTCGTGCCTACCTTAATGCAACGGGTCAACGCATGTTCCTTCACATCATCGAATCGAATCTTATCCACGCTGCGCTTTTCCACATCATCTATGTAAATCATACGATTACTGCCCAGAATCAGTCTGTAATCAAGGGCAAGAACAGCATCTTCATACGAATAGCTGATTTTCGTTACATCCTTCATTACACTTCCGACTCCGACGGTCAGGGTGAATTTCAAATATTTTTCCACGCTCTGTCGAATTTCTTCCAACACACGCATCGTTTCTTGCAGCGCCGCTTCCTGATCTTGATTCTCTCTCGCTGCTAACAACACAACTTGATCATCATGCATGAAAACGAGGCCAAGCCCGCGCTTGCCTGCGATTTCCTCGGATATATTTAAGAGTGCAAAATATTTCAACGCCTGATCTTCCGAGTATTTCAACGATACCGACTTCGACAGTTCTTCCCGATTCTCCGAATCCTCTTCGGAAATAAAGACCCCATCGATGCTCAACACAGCCACCACATAGCTATTGCCGCTTAGGGCTATCCCGTAATTCGCTGCTTTCTCATTCACTTCGTCTCGCGGAAGCTTACGATTCATTAATGTCGCTAAGAAATTCTCCTTCAGCACAGGCATACTCTTACGATAATGCTCCTTCAGCAGCTGCACATCCTCCCGATGCGCAACCTCTTCCTGGATGTGTCCTTTTACCTTCAAAAGAGCATTCACCAGCTCCTGTGCAGAAAAGGGCTTCAGCACGTATTCATCAATGTGCAGTTTAATCGCCCGCTGCGCGTACTCAAATTCATCATGCCCTGTCAGGATGATGAGCTTAATTGTGGGAAAGCGCTCTCTAATTGCTTCTGCTAGCTGTAAGCCATTCATAAAAGGCATTTGAATGTCCGTCACAACCACATCCGGTTGCAAACGCTCGACCATCTCCAGCGCTTCTTTCCCGTTCTCCGCCTTATCGACAACTTCAAAGCCAATGGTTTCCCAATTTATTTCACGGACGACGCCTTCCCGTACATCCTCTTCGTCATCCACTAACAGCAGCTTGTACATGCTGACCTCCTAGGACTTCCCATAGTAGAAGTATCCACTTTCACGTTTCTAATGATCACCATCATTGTACTCACTGGCTACCCAATATACAAATAGAAATCATGATGTGCGTGAGAAATACAAATAACCCGCCGTTTCTCCAATAATCCGATTTGTCCGAACTAAATCCACGCTCTGCGCCAACAATCCTCATTTAGTCCGAATTAACCGATCTAAATCAACCCAACTAACCTTCTCCCGCAAAAAGTGGACATTTAGTTCGATGGAATCGGACTATTCATGCTTTCCCCCTCGGAATTTGCGATTTAGTTGGGAAAACTCGGACTAAATCGGAATAGAACAGGCTGCCGCTGACGGCGTTGCTGCTCGTGCGAGTTCCTTTTGCCAACAATGAAATTAGTCTACATTTAATCGACAGTCTCAACAATTGGACTAGCGTCACCCCACCGCTTTTCCCCGCTAACAGTCGACAAACGAAAAGTTGGTAAAAATCCCCTAATGGGTGGTAGAATTAGCTCATGTATATGTAAATCCTGACATTCATCTCATTTATCATTTAGGAGGTTAACTATTTGAATATCACACCGATCTCACGCATCGCTTCCCTCATCAAAGAAAACGTTGGTCACGTTATTATAGGCAAGGACGACACCATCGAGCTCATGGTCATCGCGCTGATTGCATCGGGCCATGTGCTGCTCGAAGATGTCCCCGGCACAGGAAAAACCCAGCTGGCCAAAGCACTTGCGCGCTCCCTGGACGGCTCCATGAAGCGTATCCAGTTCACGCCCGATTTGCTGCCGTCCGATGTAAGCGGCATCAATTTCTTCAACCAGAAGCTGGGCGAATTCGAATTCCGCCCAGGTCCGCTCTTCGCTCACATCGTGCTCGCCGATGAGATTAACCGCGCGACGCCGCGCACACAGTCCAGCTTGCTGGAGAGCATGGAGGAGCGCCAGGTCAGCATCGACGGGGAGACGCGCAAGCTCGAAGCGCCGTTCCTCGTCATTGCGACGCAGAACCCCGTCGAGAATCAGGGGACGTTTCCCTTGCCGGAAGCGCAGCTCGACCGCTTCCTGATGAAGCTGTCCCTCGGCTATCCGACGGCAGCCGAGCAGGTCGTGATCTTGCAGCGCTACCAGCAGCAAGATCCGCTGGATCAGCTGCTGCCGGTCGTGAGCCGCGCCGAGCTGCTCGAAGCGCAGCTGCTGTTCACGCAGGTGCGCGTCAGCGACGAGCTGCTGCACTACATCGTGCAGCTCGCGGAAGCGACGCGCACGCATGCCGATGCCGCGCTCGGCGTCAGCCCGCGCGGCGTGCGCGCCTTGATGAAGGCGGCGCAGGTCTACGCGGCGCTGCGCGGCCGCGATTATGTGCTGCCGGACGACGTCAAGGCGCTGCTCGCGCCCGTCTGGGCGCACCGCATTATGCTGCGTACGCGCTCGCGCCAGCAGGATCAGCAAGTGCTCGCGCTGCTGACTCGCATAGTTGCCGCTACCCCCGTTCCTACGGAAGTGAAACTGGGGTAACGATGAGCATAAGCTGGATTGTGATTATCGCTGCCGCTCTCTTCTTCCTCCAGTTTCAGTTTTTTGCCCGCTGGGGGTTTCGCGGACTTCGTATCGAACGAACCTTCAACCAAACCCATTGCCATGTCGGCGATGAGATTCAAATGATCGAGACCATCGTGAATCGGAAGCTCGCACCCATTCCCTGGCTGCGCTTGGAATCCACCATTCATGCGGGGCTCCATTTCACCCGGATGAATAATCTGGAAGTGAGCAGCGGCTCCCTTTTTCAGAATCACCGCAGCTTGTTCAGCCTCATGCCTTATACACGCATCGTTCGGCGCCATGGCGTGCACGCAGCGAAACGCGGTTGGTACAAGCTGGAAACCGTTGCAGCGACGATCGGTGATTTCGTCGGTGTGCAAGCAGCTTCGACCACCCATTCCATGCACGTCGAGCTGCTGGTATACCCACGTTTGGTTAATCGTGATGATATACCACTCCTCTCCAGTCGGTGGCAGGGTGACGTGACGGTTCAACGCTGGATCATGCCCGATCCGTTTCTCGTATCCGGTGTAAGGGAATACCGCTATGGAGATACGATGAACAGTATCCACTGGAAAGCTACCGCTCGAAGTGGGCGGCTTCAAGTGTACAATCGGGAGTTCACGGCAGATCCCCGATTACTTATCGTTGTTAATAGCCAAGTCACGCCAACGATGTGGGATGCCGTTACCGATCCTGAACTCGTGGAGAAAGCCCTCTCCTATGCAGCAACATTAGCTGAACATGCCATTAGCCGAGGGGTTCCCGTTGGCTTTGGCTACAACGGTTGGCTGCTGAATGAGCCAGGTGCTCCCGTCTATTGTGAACCCGATGGCGGCTGGTCGCATCTGGAGCATCTTTATCAAACCATGGCCAAGCTCGCTATTTCATGTGCCCGCTCCTGTGAAGACTTTCTCGATTATGGCATTGAGGTTGTAGGCGAGGCTTTGGATATCATCCTAGTGACAGCCTACGTGTCTGAGGGAATCGCACGAAGCATTGAACGACTAGAAGCCTTAGGACATTCCGTATTCATTGTTCCTTTAGATCACAACCTGCTTGAACTCGACGAGAAGGAGGCGACTCCATCCGATGCTCAAGCCCTTGCTTGATCAAACGCACTCTCGCCCTAATCATCTATACGCCATCTTACGAACATACGGCATTGCTCTCCTATTCGGCTTTGTCGAGCTTATTAGCTTTGCCCCTCTAGTTATATTGGCTCAAGTCTATGCCTTAGATAGCACGCTTGTTATTACTTGTATCCAGGTACTGCTATGCTATGTAATCGGCGCCTATTTCGGTCACTTCACATGGCTGTCTCGAAAAGGGTACGAACACCTCATCTGTATAGCTGTAGGTTTTGGACTATCCTATTTCTTTCAATTGTCTCTTTTACACACTGCGTTAGGTGCGGCCATAGGAGCCCTTCTCGTCTATCGAGGCATACGGTATACCAAAGATGGATGGAGCTCGCAGTATACACCTGGCATTTTCGTCATCTCAGGCGTGATGTACTTCATTGGCGTTCCGATCATGACACGAGTGGAAATGATTCAGCCTTATCAGTTGGCCTTAAATGGACTCGGATTCGGCACGCTGATTCTCTACTTCTTTATAACGAATCGCACGCAGCTCCTTGTCGCCACCTTAGCAGGCAATGATCGCGATGCCGCCTCGTCACTGTCGCAAACCGTAAAACGTTCCAGTCGCATCTGGCTGATCGGCTTTATTGCGGTGATCGCCGCTGTCGGTTATTTTCAGCAAATCAAGCAAGGATTAACGAACCTTCTACTCGGCATGGTTGCTTGGCTCTTAGGGCTGATGTCCTCTGAAGCACCACCGGAGGTGCCCGTAGCGAGCCCTTCAGCGCCCCCTCCAATGGCGTTTCCACCAGCACCTCCGGATGAGCCGGGATGGTTCGACATTCTCATGCAGGTTATTGCGCAAGTGATTGGCTATATTTTCGTAATTGCACTTGTGCTGTTATGCCTCTATCTGCTCCTAAAGAAGCTTGGCCCAGCCCTTTTTTCTTTCCTGAGGCGCTTTTGGAAGCAGTCGCTGCGGAACGAACAAGGAGATACGAGCGATGGCTATTCGGATGAAAAAGAAGCCCTTCTCGACTGGAAAGAGCTTCCTCAACTCTGGTGGCGCAAAGCTAGCTCAGCGTTGTGGCCAAATTCACAACGCGATCCGTCTTGGTCGCAACTGCCGAATAACCAGGAGCGTGTCCGCTATCTGTATCGTGTGCTGATTGGTCAGGCGAGCAAGAGCGGTTACTCCTTCAAACGCGCGTTAACCCCTAACGAAACAGGCTGGGAGCTCACGCATCAAACACCGCTTGCAGAGGCTTCTGTCCAGGCACTCACCAGTGTTTATAATCGGGTGCGTTACGGACGAGAAGCGATTTCAGACGAAGAGCTGGCTCAGGTGCTCCAAACGCTGGATCCGAACATACGGAATCAGCTGAAATGATGATGTGAATATGATGGCCTGCCACAATCCGTGTTATAACAAAAGGTATCCTTCGTGTCTCCCACGCGGATACCTTTTGTGTTTACTGCGTTAGCTCAAAGCCATGTGCTCTTGCAGGCTTAAATCCGATCCGGTATAAATCCCTCGGACGCACGAATTCTTTCAATCAATTTGGATTCATCTTCTCTATTCCCGAATGCTTCATAGTTCAACTGAGATACTTGCTCATGATCGGATTTATGCTCCATTCTAATGTGCACCATACCCGCATTCGCCTCCCATTCTTTAGACAAGCCTACCCTAAATCATACACGTTTATCTCCAAAATGGTACAAAGAAACAGGCTCATCCCTACTTCCAAATGAGCATTTTGAAAATAACCGTCACATATTTTCAAAACTTCGCATATACATAATTGTTTGAATACATTCGATTGAGGTGGTTTTGAGATGTTAGCATTAAAAACCGGTTCTGAAAAAGAAGAAGTGCTTCACACGCTTAATGAAATGGGCTTGGATCAAATCGCCAGATGGATCCTCGTATTACCTGAAGACAGGTGGGAAAGCATGTTTCTCTCGACATGGCCAACACTTGCCAAAAAATGCGGCTTTCACAGATAGCTGCTTTCTTTTACATACAGAGAGGTGGTTTAAATAATGAGACTCCTAAACGCTCTACACCTTCAAGGTGCAGGGCGTTATTTGTTTCATTTCCCCTGTTTAAACGCTTTCAAACGCTTTCAATAAAGGATTGTGACTAGGTTAAAGAGAATGTAGTAAAGACAGTTCAAATCTCATGTAGCGTTTATCTATCCTGTTCCTGTTAGATTTACCTTACTACCGCTCATCTTGAAGGAGGATCTCCCGTTTGAAGTCCGTCACTGTGAATGATTTAGTTAAACGTTTTTCGCTCGAAGTTCTCGCTGGCCATTCGGAACTCCACCGTCCTATTACGAAAACAAAGGCACATCGTCCCGGTCTGGAATTCGTTGGCTATTTTGAATATTTTCCACAAGCACATGTTCAGCTCCTTGGTCGCAAAGAAATTACCTACCTGCATAAGCTCAGCGAAAATGAACGCAATTTGCACATCGGTAATATTGTCAAATATCACCCGCCTTGTTTTGTAGTAACACGAAACCAAGAAGGCTTAAAATACTTAACCAAATACTGTGAAGAAGAACGCATCCCTCTTCTGCGTACCAGCTCACCAACGAGTAAATTTCAAGACTTAGTCGATTTATTTTTAAGCAAATCACTTGCTCAGGAGATCGCCGTCCACGGGGTTTGCGTCAATGTTTCGGGCATCGGCATCCTGCTGCGCGGGAAATCCGGTGTTGGCAAAAGCGAAACCGCCCACACACTGATCCGTAGAGGGCATCGTCTCGTTGCCGATGATATCGTGGTGCTCAAGAAGATTAGCCCTGAAACACTGCTCGGTACGCATAATGGCAAAACGAAGGAGTTCCTCGCGCTGCGCAGTGTCGGACTCATCAATGTCTCACGGCTGTATGGCCGCAAGGCTTTTCAAGATGAAACACGCATCGTACTCGATATCGAGCTTACGAAGTGGCAGGAACATGCGCTGAACAATGATCTTGAGCTAGAACCCACGTTCACCGATTATATGGACATTCAAATTCCGCATATTGAGATCCAGTTACAACCTGGACGTGATGTTGCTGGACTTATTGAAGCTGCTGCGAACAGTTGGTATTTGCGCCAGCAGGGCTACAGTGCAGTTGAAGAATTCATGCAGCGATTGCAATCCGACACCGACTAATCGTTCTTCCTTCAGCTAGTGAATTAGATATGTACCGTCCCAAAACCTCCCTTCAGCCCGAAAGCTGTTAGCGGAGGTGTTTTTATGTTCTCAAAAATGCGAATAACACTGATAGCTATTATCATAGCTGCATTAACGATCTGTGGTTGGACCGCTTACGCTGCAACGTCATCCAGCTCGGCAACATCAACAACCATCTTGGGTAAGCTGACAACCCTAACGGAGGATACGATTACTTTACATACGGATACTGGAGATCAGACCGTTCCTTTAGCAACGTCCGTCTGGGTTTACCTGAATGACGAGAAAGCACAGTTACGCGATTTACACACGGGGGATGAGATTGATGTCATTCTCAATAACAAAAAACAGGCCGCCTACGTGAAGGGAGCTTCAGCAACTGCGATTTCTTCTGGAGCAACACCGTCTGTATCACCTGTTCCTAGTGAATCACCTACACCCGTAGCTGTTCCTGTCCCTAGTTCTTCGGCCGCTCCTAGCTCATCCGCGGAGCCAACTTCTTCCCCTACGAAAGTAGGGAATAAGCCAGCAGCTTCGCCACCAACCAATCGGTCGAACCTGAAGGATGTGGACATAAGCGTAGATGGGCAGCATTTCAATTTTCATTTGAAGCAAACGAAAGGAGCACATGGTTCTCAATATGATCTGAGCATCCAGTCTCCGCATGCCGGCAGAATTCATCTTACTGGATCGCAAGCTCAAGCTTGGATCTCCAAACTTCTGGGTTCTATTGACTTATCTGCACCTGATGCACGGGAAATAGTGAGCCAGCAGCTCGCCAAACAATACAATTTAGAAGCCAGTAAATTGAATGTTCATTTGAATGTACATGCCAATGACCAAGAAGATGACAAAGAAGTTGAGAAAAAACACGATAAAGATGATGATAAGAAACCTCAAAAAGACAAAAACAATGACAAAAAGCCCGGTAACAACAATAAAAATGACTAACTAGAAAAGAGAAAGCCCTCGTCCTCCGTAATCGGATTTCGAGGGCTTTCTTATTTATCTCCGTTTCTCTTTCCCATGTCCATGTCCTTGTTCCTCTTGCTTGTGCGGCCCCTTATCAGGCTTCCCTGAGGGCTCTGCGGAGTGAGGCTCTGTTGTCGAGCCTTCCTTCTGAGGCTTCTCCGTCACGCTCATCGGAATGTCAAAAGGAATAACTGGTGTTTGAGCTAGCGCACGACTGAGCATCTCACGAAATAATACAGCAGGCACTGCCCCTCCTGAGGTTGTTAAATAATGCTGCGCATCTGTACGGTCATAACCAACCCATACCGCTGCCGTCAACTCCGGCGTGTAGCCAACGAACCACGCATCCTTGGCACTTCCGCTGCCGATTCCCTCGAACTCCTTCGTACCGGGCAGCTGCGTTGTCCCTGATTTCCCTGCTACGGGGCGATTCATGGCCGCATTCTTCCCTGTCCCCTGCGCTACGGCCGTCTGCAGCATCGCAGTCATCGTCGTTGCCGTTTCAGCACGCATCACCGATATTCCCTTTGCTTTCGATTGAACTAGCAGGTGCCCATCACTTGTCTCTATACGGGTGATCAGATGCGCAGGAGTCAGAACGCCCTTCGCGGCAAAAGCACTAAAAGCCTGTGCCATCTGTAACGGTGATACCCCCTCGGATAGGCCGCCCAGCGCAATACCTAATTGCCGATCTTGTGCGGGTAAAGTTATCCCCAGAGACTTCGCGAATTTCAATCCATTATCAATCCCGATCTCATGCAAAAGCCAAACCGCAGGAATATTCCAGGATGATGTGATAGCCTCTTGCATCGAGACTTGCCCCCTGGACTGGTGATCCCAATCTTGCGGCTGATAGCCTTCAATATTCAGGGGTCCATCAAACAACATGGACGAAGGTTTATACCCGCTTTCTAAAGCCGGGCCATATACCGCCACAGGCTTAAAAGCAGAGCCAGGCTGTCTTTTTAATTGGGTTGCACGGCTGAACCCCCGAAAGACCCCCTCACCCCGTCCACCGGCTAAGGCTCTAACACCTCCCGTTTGCTGGTCCACAATTGCAGCGCCGGTCTGGATAAGCTGATCTGGCTTACTCGCAGGGAACAGACTGTCGTTGTTAACCACATCGGTAACTGCTTTCTGCACCGCAGGATCTAACTCTGTCGTAATCCGCAATCCGCCTGTCAGCAATTGTTCTTCCGTAAATCCATACAGGGTCACGGCCTCCTCGATAACGGCATCAACATAAGCCCGATATCGCCCTTTCGCCTCATTCGTGTTGACCGTCTTCACGGCACCCAGTGCTGCAGCTGCTGCTTTCTCGTATTCCTCTTGAGAGATTTTACCTTCCTTCTGCATCAGCTTAAGGACCGTATTCCTTCTCTCCAACGCCTGTTCTTCGTTCTGAAAAGGGGAGTAATGGCTTGGTGCCTTAGGCAATGCCGCTAACACCGCTGCCTCTGGCAAGGTGAGGTCAGTCACATTTTTATTAAAATAAGTCTTCGCCGCTCCCTGCACACCCCAACTGCCTTCGCCGAAATAAATCTTATTCAGATACATTTCTAGAATGTCATCTTTACTGTAGCTACTCTCGATTTGGATAGCGTAAGCCGCTTCCCGCAATTTCCGGCCTACCGTTTTATCCGCAGTAAGAAAAAGATTACGTGCCAACTGCTGCGTAATGGTACTTGCTCCCTCCGAATAGCTTCCTTTGAGTACATCCCGAGCGACAGCACGGACAATCGACTTCATGTCAACTCCTTTATGCTCATAGAAACGTCTATCCTCTACCGCGACAATCGCGTCAATCAGCACCTGTGGGATGTCTTTAAAAGGTACCGCATCAATCTTTGACGCGGACAGCTGTGAAGCCATTTGACCATTTTTATCGAGCACGATGGATGCTTCAGGGAGCGGCTGATTCAGCAGCGACACATCCAGTCTTTTTATATATAAAAAGCTCATTAACACTATACCCACACTCACGAGCAGGACTATACCAACACCCCATTGCCATAAGCGTCGAGGTACTGCCTTTAATTTAAACATGATCATGCCTCCTAACGTACCTCATAGTTATTCGTATGACACTTCCAATAAGTGTCCTATGCGTGTAAGAAGACACAAAAAAGCCTTCAACCCACCTTCCTTAGGCTGAAGACTTCTCACATTAAGCTATTGACGTTGGCGCTCCAAAAACACTCGCATACCCGCTAATTCCGCTCAGAACGCGTTCCATATCCCCTTTGCTCATCGTACCATAGCGCTCCACAGCGTCTACGATTTTCGGGAATAAATGCACATCCCCCGCACTCGCAAAACCACACACGCTTGGGAATGACAGCACGAAATGCACACAAGCATCGATAATCTCCTGCTGATCAAAAGGCTCGTACCACGTCGCATAAGGACGCTCCGCCCCTTCAACCCAAGGCGCCTTCGCAATCGCTTTGATCACACGAATCGCTGTCTGCTGTTTGTTCGCTTCCGCCATCAGAGCATCAACGGCCTCACGATATGCTGGTAAGCCATACATGTAGTAGTTCAGTGGGAACAGTATGGTGGCAAAAGGGAACCTCCTTAGCGCTTCCAAATGAACAGCAGGCGCCTCATGTCCATGTCCTGTAATCCCAATTTCCTTCACAATGCCTTCGCTTTGCGCCTCCAAAGCTGCTTCCAGCGCGCCGCCCTTGGCTGTGCATTTGTCCAGTTCCTCCATCGATCCCACGGCATGCAGTTGCAGCAGATCTACCGATGACACCTTCATTCTCTCCAAGGAGCGATAAATCTCTTCTTTCGCTTCTTTCTTCGTTCTTTGCCCTGTTTTGGTAGCTAAAAAAATGTCATCACGCACCCGGCTAATCGTCGGGCCCATCCGTATTTCTGCGTCTCCATAGCTCGCCGCTGTATCGAAATGATCAACACCATGGTCCAGTGCGTAAGCGATTGAGGCATCAGCCTCTTGCTGAGTGACTTGACCTAGACTAGCTGCGCCAAACATCACTACAGAGGTTTCTTTATTCAATCGGCCTAACGTTCGCTTCAACATCATTAGATTAGCTCCTTCTATCATCGAGTATGTATTCTCTTTATTTACAAATCTCTGCGCTTTGAAACCTCAGTCGGCAGATATCTGTTTCATTTGCTTCCTCAGATTAAGCTGTAACACGCCGGCTGCTAGCAGTAACGCGCATCCTGTTAATAAGAATACAGAATGAATACCAACTAAACCGCCTAAAAATCCGCCAATCAAAGGACCGATCATCATCCCCAATTGATTCGACGTTTGGTTAAGACTCATAGCCCTCCCTCGGAAATCAGCATCGGAAGCTTTTACAATAAGCGCACTCAGTGCGGGATAGACTGCAGCGAAGAATAACCCATAACTGAAACGAAGCACACCGAAAGCGATCAAATTATGCGCAGCCAACTGTAGCAGGTTCCCAATACCGCCACCGATTAAGCCAATGAGCAGCGTCTTGTCATAGCCGATTCGCTGCCCAATGATGCCCCATCTTGATCCCATGATGACGGTCGCCACCCCTGCAGCCGAGAAGATAATACCCGAGCTTAATGAAGCGCCCTTAGCGCTTCCACCAATTTGCACGACATAAATCGTTAGTAGCGGTTCTAAAATCATTACCGAAGTTGCCACTAATACGGTTAGTCCAAAAATGGATAATAACTGCCTATTTGCAGTCGCCTGTTTAATATCCTGAAGCACACTTGGACGTGCGCCTGCCTTCTTATGATGCACTTCCTTCACACCGACTACAGCAATCACAGCAGAAATCAGGACGACGAAGCCAGATGCTAGGAAGCATTCTCTCGTACCTACCCAATGGCTGAGCATCCCGCCAAACAAGGGTCCTAGGATACTCCCAGCTGCTGTCGCCGTTGACATAACACTCAAGGCATAACCAACATGCTTCTCAGGTGTGTTCGTACTGACTAACGCCATCGATGCGGGAATATAACCCGCCATAAGTCCCTGTAGAACACGAACAACAATAAACATATAGGGATCATTCACAAAATAATTAAGAAAATAGACAGCACTTAAGCTTAGTCCTGAGCGAAGCAGCATCGGTTTTCTGCCGTATTTGTCTGCTAGAGAGCCCCAATACGGTGCGATTAACGCACTCGCCAGAAAGCTCACAGAGAACGTGATCCCCGACCATGCCTCCAACCCGCTATGTATGCCCAAGTCCTCTTGCAAAAATATAGGGATAAATGGGATGGAAAGCGTATACGCCATCGCGCAAAAGAATGCTCCAATCCATAAAATAAATAGATTTTTCCTCCATCGTAATTCCATGTTGTAGCCCTCCTCCTTGTCTACTATACACCAACCTACCCTCGAATCCCAGTTAATAGCAGTTACGTATGCACAAAAAAAGCATAGACCGCATCAGCATGAAGCTGACAGTCTATGCTTTCTTTCTTGATCGGGACGACACGATTTGAACATGCGACCCCCTGCTCCCAAAGCAGGTGCTCTACCAAGCTGAGCTACGTCCCGATGCAATAGTGATAAAAATGGCGCGCCCTGAGAGATTCGAACTCCCGACCTTTTGATTCGTAGTCAAATACTCTATCCAGCTGAGCTAAGGGCGCTTAATAAAAAAAATGGAGCGGAAGACGGGGATCGAACCCGCGACCCTCGCCTTGGCAAGGCGATGCTCTACCGCTGAGCCACTTCCGCATAGGGATCCCCAAGCCGTAAGCTACGACTTGGGGATGTTTGATGCGCGTAGAGGGACTTGAACCCCCACGGTCACCCGCTAGATCCTAAGTCTAGTGCGTCTGCCAATTCCGCCATACGCGCATGCTGTAAATAAGGCAAATGGTGAGTCATGTAGGATTCGAACCTAC
>NZ_JAVDSB010000024.1:0-68843 GCF_031455095.1 Paenibacillus qinlingensis | reverse complement strand
ACGCGTTCCCATCTCGAACACGACCGTTAAGCCTTCCAGCGTCGATGGTACTTGAACCGCAGGGTTCTGGGAGAGTAGAACGTTGCCAAGCAGTTGAAAGAGCCTTACTTGGATTATTCCAAGTAAGGCTCTTTTTTAGCATTTCGTGACCGCAGACTACCAATGGGTTTCCTACAGCTAATTTCGAGATTTCTTACTTATAGCCCAAAATCAACGAAATTAGCGGGAGAAAACTCATCTATTATATCGTTACTGTAGGTAACAAGATGTTTCTTTGCTCGAAATTTTAACTAACCCGCTCTTGCGGTAAGGTTGAAGACGAAGGAGCATCCATAGCCTCGGGATCAGCATCCAGCAGTGGAATATGGTCAGGTGAACCAGCCACGTGCCTGGTATCCACGGATATAAGATAAGGATCAATGCCAGCCCAATGGAGAACAGGTGAACCTGTACTTTGGTGACGAGACGGACGGAGGCATTGCCTTCAGGCAAGAAACCTGACCAGAAGATTCCGAAGCGGTAAGACCAACCTCGCATCGCCATGCCGATGGTAAAATGGAAATAAGCGCGAATAAGCAAAGTGTGAAAAATGAGCACAAGTGGGTAACTTACAAGCAGCGGAAGCCAATGGCTGGAGTCAAATTTATAGAAGACTATCAGAATTAGAGATGTATAATAGAGAACTATTTTATATATAGAATGATAAAATCGCTTCATTAAAGTATAGCTATAAATCGTAGATTCTTTGGATAAGTTGGATTCTTGTTTGATTGACATATACTAGGACCTCCGCACCGCGGTAACGCGTTATGTTTGTATTATCGGCATTTCCCTTCCAAAATATGAGCGTTTAGCTAGTTTAGGAGAATCATGAATCGGACATACTAGTCGTAAAAGATCGTGGGGTGATCATATGGAGGAGAACCGGTTTGGACTGTGTATGATTTGCGAACAGCAACGAGTTGGCGGGATTCACATTGTTACGGCTTTCATTTGTGATGAATGTAGTAAAGAAATCGTCAAAACGAACGTCTCTGATCAGAAGTATTCGTTTTTTGTGAGTCAGATGAAGAAGGCATTTTACATGGGGAATTCGAGACAGTATATGAATTAAGAGGAGAAGCTTCTTTTACAGAAGCTTTTTTTGTTTTTTTGTCGCTAATCCACTACTATAGAAGGGTAAATCGAAAATAAGTAGCTCACGAAGCTCGAGGAGTTTGATCTGATTGTACGGCGAACATTTAGAGAAGGCTCGAGCCCCGTTATATGAGGCTATGGTTGCCCATCACGATAAGAAGTCTGTTAGCTTACATGTACCCGGACATAAATCAGGCCAGGGGCTTTTGGAAGAAGGAAATGCGTTTCTACAATCGGTCATGTCCATTGATTATACAGAAATTACAGGCCTTGATGATTTGCATCATCCAGAAGGTGTGATTAAGGAGGCGGAGCAGCTCGCGGCGGCGTGCTTTGGCGCGGAGGAGACGTATTTTCTCATTGGCGGGAGCACGGTTGGTAATTTAGCGATGATCGGAGCTGTCTGTCAGCGTGATGATCTGATACTTGTTCAAAGAAACGTACATAAATCGGTCATTCATGCGCTCATGCTGGCAGGTGCTCAAGCGGTATTCTTAGCGCCAGAGGTTGATCTAGAGACCGGTGCTGCAACTTGCTTACATATCGAGGATGTTAGAAGGGCATTGGAGCTGTATCCGACTGCTAAGGCATTATTTATAACAAATCCTACTTACTATGGGGTCGGAACGGAATTAAAGCCTTTCGCAGATTTGCTGCACGAAACAGGTAAACTGCTGTTAGTCGATGAAGCGCATGGTGCGCATTTCGGCTTCCATGAGAAGGTGCCAGCGTCCGCATTATGGCAAGGGGCAGACGCGGTCGTGCAGTCTACGCATAAGATGCTGACCGCTATGACGATGGGAGCGATGCTCCATGTACAGGGCCCAAGGATCGATAGGAAGGCAATTCAACGTTTGTTGGCATTGTTTCAAAGCTCAAGTCCTTCTTACCCGATTATGGCTTCGCTGGACTTAGCAAGAAAGCGGATGCACACGGAGGGTCACGCTTGGTTGGAGCAAGGGCTTCAGATCATGAAAGAATTTAGAGAAGGTGTAGAGGCCTTGCAGCGCTTCCGATACTATCCACAGACCTATTCGGAGTTAAGCGGCAGGAGAGTCGTCGAAACGCGGGATCCTTTTAAAATAGCTATCTATGATCCCAATCGCCGTATATCCGGAGCCGAGCTCAAAGATAGGTTAGAGGCCGCGGGCTGTTTCGTCGAGATGACAGATGGTTATCTGGTTTTACTCGTATTTTCGCCTGCTACCCGTAGAGAGGATATGCTTCATGTTCTACACGTTCTAAGCAACATTTGTTTGGACATCAAGGACGATAAGCAGGAACTTCAGGCGCCCATCTCGAATATAATTAAATTACCCACCTACGCACGCATCTCCTCGCCAATACCGTTTGACCATCGCACTGTGTTTCAAGCAACGACTCGCGTGGTTAATATGGAGGAAGCCATTGGGAAGCGCTCAGGTGATATGGTAATTCCTTATCCGCCCGGTATTCCTTATTTATATCCAGGTGAAATCATTACGGTTTCTGTTGCTGAGGCACTTGTGTTTTTGGCTAGCCAGGGCATCCGGTTCCAAGGAACCCATTTTGGACAGACGTACAAATTAACTATATACACAGATCACGAAGGGACTTCGTGAGGCAAGTATGCAGGAGGAACACGTGAACGGAATATTCATTACGTTTGAAGGGCCGGACGGCTCCGGAAAAACAACACAGCTTAAGAAAATTGCTCAGGAACTGCAAGAATTAGGACATGACGTGCTCGTTACTAGAGAACCTGGCGGTACGGCCATTAGTAACAAAATCCGCAGTATTATTCTTGACCCTGTGAACGAGGAGATGGTGGATCAAGCAGAGGTATTGCTTTATGCAGCATCACGTGCGCAACACGTTCATGAGTTAATCCTTCCGGCTTTGAAAGCGGGCCGTATTGTTCTTTGCGATCGTTTCATTGATGCTAGTGTGGCCTATCAGTCCTATGGTCTTGGTGTCGATATCGAGATGGTGAAGCGTATTTCCCAATACGCTAGCTCAGGGCTTCAAGCGACAAGGACGTACATCATGGATGTTCCTGTTGAAGTGAGCTTAGAGCGATTAAGTTTGCGAGCTGGTGCTAGTGAGTTCACACAACAGTTGGATCGCATTGAGCAGAAAAATGTTGATTATCACAGCAGAGTACGTACGGGTTTCCACCAAATTGCATCGGATCATCCAGAACGTGTGCTTATGATTGATGCGAATCGAACTGTTGATCAGATAGCCGCGGATATTTGGCAGGATTGTAAACAGTTGCTTGAGGAACATATTTCCGTTTAAAGCGGAAAACCAATTCTTAGTTTATAATATAAGGAGGCATCACCTATGAAACTAGTCGTAGCCGTTGTTCAGGATAAGGACAGTAACCGTCTCTCTAACGCTTTAATTAAGGAAGGGTTTCGCGCCACGAAGTTGGCAAGTACCGGTGGATTTTTGCGTGCAGGGAATACAACCTTTATGATTGGTACGGAAGATGACCGAGTACAAGAGGTGATGCAGGTGATTCGAGCTAATTGTAAAATTCGCGAGCAGCTAGTAACACCCGTTTCTCCAATGGGGGGAACGACCGATTCGTACATTCCATTCCCAGTGGAAGTGCAAGTTGGCGGGGCTGCCGTGTTCGTCTTGCCAGTTGAACGATTTGAGCATTTCTAACCATAATCAGATCTACACAAGGATGGATGCGTCTTGAAAATTAATCCGGGGTTGCAGCCCATCGGTAAAAATATTAAGGTCGGAGAGAATGTCCCTCCACCACAGATGGCTCCTCGGAACTTCTCTGACATTATGCAGCAGCATGATCAGAAGTACACGCAGGAGCAACTCGCCAAAATGGTGCAGCAAATTACGATTCAAGGCGATCGCTTGTCCAGAGGTATGACGGTGAGAGATCTGCTGCAGTATAAGCTGCTCATTCGTCAGTTTCTCGAGGAGACGGCTCGTCGAGGGGTCAATTTAAGAGATACGAAGGGCTGGGATCGACGCGGTCGTTCGAAGCGATATAAGCTTTTGGAAGAAATCGATCAAGAGCTTCTCTTATTAGCCGATGATTTGTTGGAAAATGAGCAGGGGCGGATCGAGATCTTGCATCGCATCGGAGAAATCCGAGGGATGTTGATTAATTTGTTATTTTAAAAATATAAGCGTGTAATGGGGCGAAAATAAATGTCCTTCCAAGCGATACCGGGACAAGCAGCAGCCAAACGGCTGCTGCAGAACGGACTGCGTCAAGATAGACTTTCGCATGCGTATATTTTCAGCGGTCCAGTTGGGACAGGCCGTTCTGATATGGCGATAGCTCTTGCCAAAGCGATCTATTGCCAGAATGGAACGGATGACGCATGCGGCGAATGCCTGGAATGCCGTAAGGTTGAACATGGCAATCATCCAGATCTCCATGTGGTTGCTCCTGAAGGCGCTTCAATTAAGATTGAGCAGATTCGAGAGTTGCAAAAGGAGTTCGCGTACCGGGCAACAGCATCGGGTACGAAAATATATGTCCTGCACCAAGCCGAGAAAATGACGGTACAGGCTGCGAATAGTTTGTTGAAATTTCTGGAGGAGCCGAACTCTCGTGTTGTGGCAATACTCATTACCGAGAACGGAAATGCCCTGCTGCCAACGATTCAATCAAGGGCGCAGTGGATCCAGTTTACACCAATGGCTCGTGAGCAAATGGTGCTCTCCCTGTTGGAAGAAGGACTTCCAGCAGCGTTAGTTGGGCCTGCAGTACATGTCACAGCAGGATTGCAAGCAGCGAGAGATTTAATTGCAGCAAATTGGTTTGCAGAAATGAGAACCGTAATGTTACAATTAGCGAAGGAGACGCTCACACGTTTCCCTACTTCCATGATTACCGTGCAACAGCGGATTGTGAAAACAGAACTTGCGGATCATGTATCGACGTTGTTCGACTTATTGATTCTCTGGTTTAAAGATATGGTGCAGTTGCGCCTTGAGCGCAGAGACAAGCTTGTATATAATGACCAGCTAGACTGGATGAGCTCTCTCGCGTTAAGCCGAGATGTCTCAGTCTGGGTGCGTATGATGGAGCAAGCCGTAGATTTACAAAAACGACTGCGTTCCAATGCCAATTCTCAGCTGGTTATAGAGAAAATGCTCGTGGAGATGCAGGGGGTGTAAGATGTACTCAGTGGTTGGCGTCCGCTTTAAGAAAGCGGGTAAAATATATTATTTTGATCCCATTGATTTACCGATCGAGAAAGAGAGTGCCGTTATTGTTGAGACCGCACGCGGTGTAGAATACGGCAAGGTCGTAGTGGGCAAAAAGATTGTTAAAGAAAATGATGTGGTTCTGCCGCTCAAAAAGGTCATTCGCATTGCGGATGATACGGATGCTGATTTGGTTGAAGAGAATAAAAAAGCAGCCAAGGACGCTTTCCAAACGTGTCATGATAAAATAAAAGACCACAGTCTTAAGATGAAGCTAGTGGACGTAGAGTATACCTTTGATCGAAATAAAATTATATTTTATTTTACGGCTGAAGGACGCGTCGATTTTCGCGAACTTGTTAAGGATTTGGCGAGTATTTTTCGGACAAGAATTGAGCTCCGTCAAATTGGTGTGCGCGATGAAGCGAAGATGTTGGGTGGCATAGGTCCGTGTGGGCGAATTCTATGTTGTTCTTCCTTCTTAGGTGATTTCGAGCCAGTCTCCATTAAGATGGCGAAAGATCAGAATCTTTCCTTGAATCCAACGAAGATTTCAGGGTTATGCGGAAGATTAATGTGCTGCTTGAAATATGAACATGATAACTATGAAAGTGCCAAAGATTCGCTGCCGACAGTTGGTCGTTTGGTTATAACTTCTTTTGGTAGTGGGAAGGTATTAGGGCTTAATATTAAAGAACGCACGGCAAAGGTTCAATTGTTTGATCTTGGGAAAGCGCTAGATCTACCATTCGATGATGTTGTTGAACAGGAATAGAAGATCGAGGATCCAAGGAGGCGCTGGCCAGTAAGCATGCAAGGCACTAGAGGTGAAAGCGTGGATAAACAGGACATTTTTGAACAAATAGATGGGATCGAAGAAAGAATGGGTACCACGTATGCGGAATTAGGTGCCTTGAAGAAACAAATTATTACCCTCATCGAAGAAAATAAGAGATTAAGCATAGAGAATCAGCAACTACGTAAGCTTATCCGCCAAGAGGAAACGGTGGTCGAGGAGCCGATACGGAGTACTGATGACGAACCGGTACAGTTGCCTGGGGCCGGATATGATAATTTAACCCGCTTATACAATGAAGGATTTCATATTTGCAATGTGTACTATGGACACCTTCGGACCGAGGGCGATTGTTTGTTTTGCTTATCCTTTTTAAATAAATAAGTCGTTTGGCCGTAGGGGTTATCCCTTACGGTTTTTTTCCATAATAAGCAAGGAAGAGAAAGGAAAGACGTATGAAGCAAGTTCCCTTACTACCGACTGAACGAATTGATGATTTATTGACATATGATTTGAAAATTATCCAAAGTGACGAAGTGTTCAGCTTCTCGATGGATGCGGTACTCTTAGGGAGGTTTAGCAGTGTTCCGCCAAAGGGGCGAATCATAGACTTATGCACAGGTAATGGCGTGGTACCCCTATTGCTATCAACACGGACACGAGCGGAGATCTGGGGCGTCGAAATCCAGGAACGTTTGGCAGATATGGCCGTACGTAATGCGGACATTAACGATCTATCTGAGCGGTTGCACATGGTGCAGGGGGATTTGAAAACCATTCATAAAACTCTGGGACATGGTCAGTTTGACGCCGTCACGGTGAATCCGCCTTATCTGCCTGTGCCGAATGGTGAACAGAATAGTAATGCGCATTTTGCAGCAGCGCGTCATGAGATCCATTGCACGCTAGAGGATGTCGTTGCGGCGAGTGCAAAGTTAGTAAAAGCAGGCGGGAAAGTAGCTATGGTGCACCGCGCGACGCGTGTAGTTGACATCATCTGTCTGATGAGACAGTATCGTATCGAACCGAAACGAATCCGTTATGTGCACGCACGTGCGGGAGAAGAAGCGATGATGGTGCTGATTGAAGGGATGAAGGATGGTAAGCCAGAGATTCGCACGCTTCCGCCCCTGATCGTATACACAGAGAACGAGGAATACTGCCAAGAGTTGAAAGAGATTTATTATGGGGGCCGGAGCGCTCTGGAGTTCTCGTAGTTAGGCTACCTGTACGATTAAAATAAAGTGATGAGGGATTTAACTGTGAGTGTAACAATACAGAAGAGCTACCGCGAGGATCCTAGCGGTATAGGTACGCTTTACCTGGTTGCCACGCCGATCGGCAACCTCGAAGATATGACCTTCCGCGCGATCCGCACGCTGAAGGAAGTGAACCTGATTGCCGCCGAAGACACGCGGCAAACACGCAAGCTGCTGACTCACTTCGAAGTCGCGACGCGACTGGTCAGCTATCACGAACACAACAAGCAAGCAAGCGGCCCGGAGCTCGTCCGCTTACTGCTTGAAGGGCAGAGCATCGCGCTAGTCAGCGATGCCGGCCTGCCGGCCATATCCGACCCAGGTTATGACCTGGTGCGGATGGCCGTAGACGAGGGCGTGCCGGTGGTGCCCATCCCCGGCGCGAATGCGGCCCTGTCGGCGCTGATTGCATCAGGCCTGCCGACAGAGCGATTTGCCTTCGTCGGTTTTCTCCCCAGGGAGAAAAAGGATGGGACGAAGTTGCTTGAAGGACTGCAGCATGTGCAAGACACATTGCTGTTCTATGAATCGCCGCACCGCGTGGAGAAAACACTTCTGCGCATGGCAGAAGTGTGGGGGGCGGAGCGCAGGGTTTGCCTCGCCCGCGAGTTGACGAAGCGGTACGAGGAGTTCTTGCGCGGCACGATTGCAGAGTGCCTCGTGCACCTAGAGCAGAACCCGCCGCAGGGCGAGTACTGCATTATCGCCGAAGGCGCATCAGACGCAGCCGTGCAGGAAGCGGCGGATGGATGGTGGGAGGCGAAGACGCTCGGCGAGCATGTCGCCCACTATGAGGAGCGAGGGATCGATCGCAAGGATGCGCTGAAGCTGGTTGCGACGGATCGTGGATTATCGAAACGTGATGTATATAATGCGCTGCTAGAGCGCTAAAGTGCTAAGCTCGGCCTAATAGGCATAAAAAAGGAAAAGGCCCCTTCAGGGGCCGGATCCATTTACATATAGAGGATACTTCTTTCTTAAACTTTCAGCCTAGACAGCAGCGTACTAGGTGTCTTCTTTGGCAAAGACAAAAAAAGATCTCTAACCCGTGGCCGAAGCCAACAAAGTTAGAGATGAAAGGAGATATGAAAAAGGTTAGAATTACCAATAGGATAAGTGCTACTTCTATTATATACTACTTTTCTTATTTTGTCACAGGTGTTGGCATTTCTGCTAAACAAATATGGCAAACAATTTTTCCTTTGAAATACGAAACATTCTCCGCATTGCCACAGAAGATACAAGCAGGCTCATATTTCTTCAACATGATGCGCTCGCCGTCTACATATATTTCCAAAGCGTCTTTCTCGCCAATTCCCAAAGTGCGGCGCAACTCAATTGGAATAACAACGCGTCCTAGTTCGTCCACTTTTCTAACAATTCCTGTAGATTTCATCATATATATAAAACCCCTTTCGATTTTATCAATTTTTAATCAAGATCGTCATGTTTCGACATTTGCTTATGACTTATGATACCAACGATTCCCAAAATAGTCAACCATATTTTCGCTGAAAACAGAGGGCGAATTTCTCAAATTTATCATTTATGTGACAGGTAAAAAAACCGTAATCACGCTAAGAATAAGGGATTGTAAGTGATATATTACATAATTTTGATTTTTGAGTATGTGAGAAGTATTGGAAAAATTTTATCTAAATTCGTTAATAAATTGGAATTTGTAAATCGACAATAATCGACATGGAAGAGGGTTGTATGTCGAATATGTCGAAAACATTTACGATACTAAGGGGGCTATGCCACATGAAAGAAGAAAAAGTGTTTAAGGATCCCGTTCACAAGTACATCTATGTGCAAGATGAAACGATTTGGGATTTAATTAATACGAAGGAGTTCCAACGCTTACGCCGTATTCGTCAACTGGGCACGTCCTATTTAACGTTTCATGGCGCTGAGCATAGTCGCTTCTCACACTCGCTTGGTGTTTATGAGATTACGCGGAAAATTATTTCTCAATTCGAACGCAATCACTATGAGGATTGGCCAAAGGAAGAGCGTCTGCTCTGTCTTTGTGCGGCATTATTGCATGATTTGGGCCATGGGCCATTTTCTCACTCAATCGAGAAGGCTTTTGGTACAAGACATGAGGACTGGTCCTGCCGCATCGTGCTAGGAGATACCGAAGTGAATGAAGTGTTGAGTCGTGTCTCACCTGATTTTCCGAAAAAGGTGGCAGGGGTCATTTGTAAATCCTATAGCGAAGAAATTGTGGTGAGCTTGGTATCCAGCCAACTGGATGCGGACCGCATGGATTATTTGTTGCGTGATGCTTACTTTACAGGAGTAAATTATGGTACGTTCGATTTGGAGCGGATTCTTCGAGTGATTCGGCCGTACAAAGGGCATATTGTGGTCAAAGAAAGCGGTATGCATGCTGTAGAAGATTACCTCATGTCTCGTTATCAGATGTATTGGCAGGTGTATTTCCATCCCGTGACGCGAAGCGCAGAAATTCTGTTGCACAAAGTATTTGCGCGTGCTAAGCATTTATATGATGAAGGGTATACGTTCGGCTTTATGGTTGAACCGATCCTTCATCTCATTCAGAATCGTATTTCCTTGGAAGATTACTTGTTGCTAGATGAGTCGGTCATGCAAACGATGCTAACCTTTTGGAGTCAAGAAAAGGATGGTATGCTGGGGGATATGTGCAAGCGTTTCTTAGATCGCAAATTGTACAAGTACAGTACTTTCGATGGCGAGCAGGAGCAGCTTATTCAGCGCATGGAAAAAGTCATGCAAGAAGTTGGCTTTGACCCAACTTACTATATGGAAATTGATTTCCCTTCGAATCAATCTTATGACGTGTACAGAGCTGGTGAAAATGATGACAATTTGCCAATCCTTTTATTAGATCATAAGGATAATTTAACGGAGATCACGCAACGCTCGGAGATTGTGAAGTCCATTAGCGGCTTCCAAATGGGTAAGCATCATGTGTACTATCCTGAGGAACTCCTGGAGCGTTTGAATGCGGAAGACTATCCAGATGTATGGGAGATGTTGGGGGAGCAAGATTAAGTGAGGTCAATCAGAGGTTCAAAATGATAATGGAACACAAAACATATTCAGATACATAAGGGAGAAGAGTCATGCTAACGGATTCACACACACATTTAAATGCCGAACAATTTAAAGATGATCAAGAGGAAGTCATTCAGCGGGCGCTAGAAGCAGGCGTGACGAGAATTGTGAATGTCGGCTTCAATCGTGAAACGATTCCTAGCTCCATTGAGTTAGCTGAGAAATACGATTTTATTTATACGACGGTAGGTTGGCATCCCGTTGATGCTATTGATATGATGCCTGGTGATCTAGAATGGATTGAGTCTCTATGTCAGCATGAGAAAGTGGTTGCTATCGGGGAGATCGGTCTGGATTACTACTGGGATAAGTCACCGAAGGATGTTCAGCAGCGCGTATTTCGAGAGCAAATTCGTCTTGCGCGAAAGTTGGGCATGCCGATTGTGATTCATAATCGAGATGCGCATCAGGACATTCTGACGATTCTCAAAGAGGAGAAGGCAGCCGAAGTCGGAGGTATTATGCATTGTTTTTCAGGTAGCTGGGAAACAGCAAAGCAATGTCTGGATATGAATTTCCATATTTCGTTTGGTGGGCCAGTTACGTTCAAAAATGCTGTGCAACCGAAAGAAGTCTTGGCGAAAGTTCCGCTTGATCGTCTACTCATCGAAACGGATGCTCCGTACTTAACGCCCCATCCTTTCCGCGGTAAGCGCAACGAAACAGGTTATGTTCGCTTAGTGGCTGAAACTGCCGCGGAAATTCGAGGGATGTCACTGGAAGAGATCGCTGAGATTACGACGAATAATGCGATACGATTACTCGGCCTCAAGTAAGGCATTTTTCTTGAACTTTCGGCGAAGCACAACGCCGCACGCGAAAGAAATAAGGGCCAGACTTACCAAGGGAACTAGGAGATACAAGATAGGGGTTCCTATCATAAATGGAATCGTCAGGATGACTAGTTGCAGGGTAAGTGTTAACCAGATGATATAAGCAAGGGAGCCAGCTTTGGCTTGTGCTTCCAAAGGGTACATATCGAGCCAGAATGTATATCGATGTGCACGTTCTAATGAAGTAAGCTGAACCATCGAGATGGCCAGCGCAATGAGCAGGATGACACTTCGCGCAGTAGTGGAGTCTGCAACAGCTATAGCTAAGACGCCGATTAGGGTCAGTCGAAGCACAATGGCGAACAACTCAGTGCGAATCAATGTCTTCATATATAAGTAGAGAAACGCCGAATCCTGTCGAAATGGAATCAATCGGGTAAGTCCGCTGATCCATCCTCGGCGGGATATTCGCGTTGGCAATTGAGGTACATCTACGAACCAGTTGAAGAAGGCGTAGAGTCTAGCTTGTTGCTGCTTCTCTTTGGCAATCAGGTAGTCCCATCCAATCACATATTTGGCTACGTTTCGGAATGCAATCAGCCAAACGAATACAAGAATGATGGCAGCAAGGCTTGCCCATAAACTGCTGTAGTGAAATTGGATTGTAACTAAAGCGATAGTGGCGATCCATCGAAAACAGACAGATATCACCCTTGTTCGTTCAGCAGCAAATCTTCCTTCCTGCCAACTCGCTAATAGGTTCGCTACTTTTAATAGAAGCAACAGAGCTAACATAAGTAAAAATGGCTGTGATTCCGTGCCTAAACAGTGCTTATACAGGGGGCTTAAGGTGACCCAAGCGAGAAATAACCAAATGCCCTGCAACGAAAAGCTATATAGAAAGCTGCTTCGAAAATAGGCACCCATTTCATGTTCGATCCGTAATAGAAACATGCGATCAGCACTGCGAGTCAGCGTTCGGATAGAGCTCGAAGCAATGAGTGGAACGAGCACGAGCAGGACAATCCACAGGTAGGGATAATCTGTCGGAAGACGCTGTAATGTTTTTGCATAATAATAGGAAGAAACGATGACAAGAAACAACAAGAAGCCAATAAAGTTGCTGCGTGCAGCATACTGCCAATACCCCATGGATTCCTTCATATAATGTTGGAAACGCTGCTTCCATAATGCATGTGTGTTAAATGCATGTGTACTATCGGATAAGTGACTCATGCCATGTCTCCTTGAACAAGCTTGTAAAAGATGTCGTCTAATGACGCCTGAGGCAGCTTGGTTTGTTCGCGTAATTCGACTAAATCTCCCTGAGCTACCATACGCCCTTTGTGGAGAACGACATAGCCATCGCAATATTTTTCAATTGTAGACAAAATGTGTGAGGAAATGAGAAAGGATGCACCTTTTTGTTTCATTTTAACCATTAATTCGAGCAAGGAACGAATCGCTAAAGGATCGAGTCCGAGAAACGGCTCATCGATAATATATAAAGAGGGCTCGATCAGGAAGGCGTTCATGATCATGACCTTTTGCTTCATCCCTTTGGATAAATGGCTCGCGAAGCTATTCAGCTTGTCTTTCATTTGGAACTGTTCTAACAAGGATTGGGAACGGGTTTCGTAATCCTCCTTGGAAACGCCGTAAGCCATGGCCGTTAATTCAAGGTGTTCGCGTATCGTAAGCTCTTCGTATAGCTCTGGACTTTCAGGTACATACGCATACGTCGCACGGTAAGGTAATGGATCTTCGGCTAACGTTAAACCGTTAATGCGAATGGATCCTTTTTGCGGTTGAAGCAGTCCAAGTATATTTTTGATGGTGGTACTTTTACCTGCACCGTTGAGTCCGATCAATCCCATCATTTCACCTTGACGAATGGAAAAGGTAAGATCGTGAAGAACAGGTTTATTGGGTAAATATCCACCGAATAAAGCGTTTACTTGCAAGATGGGCCCCATCTCAATTGCCTCCCTAAATAGCAAATTATTGGTATTTTTTAATCAAATACTTCCAGAATCATTATAAACAAATTTGCATTTTTAGCCTAGTTTTGGTCATTATACTATGAAAAATAGCGTATACGTACGTTATAGTTAGAAAAATGTAGATATAGTTGGGTTATATTCGAAAAATAATCAAAATTTAATCGATTTAGCCCTTTTTAACGGGTGTTAATCCCTTTACAGGTTGAGATTAACAGCGTAATATACTTTTCATAATAACTTAATATCCAATTTGCCAAATTTCCATTCGCTGAGTTCCAAATGTGGGAACGGGGGAACCACTGCAAACTTGAATTGCACACCAATGCAGTTTAAGTAAGCAGAGAGTAATAGGGGTGAATCATAGACGTTAAACAAGCAGTTTGCGTCTACGTAGGGCGACTCTCACGTCCGAATCCGTCAGCTAACCTCGTAAGCGTAAGAGAGGTAACGATTGTCGTGCGTGCTATTTGTATTTCACTATGCAAACTAAGCCAGCGAGAAGAGTCCTCTTCTTGCTGGCTTTTTGTCCACATACAGGGTTCTACACAGATCGGAAGACATAAAATAACCCGGAATTCATAGGATGATGAATAGGTAAAAGGGGGGGACGACCAGATTCGGCCTAGGTATATTTTCGGCTGATGATGGCGAGCATGTTAAGTTAAACTAAAAAACCTTAGTCGCGTCAAATTTAATCATGCTGTAACCTGGCGGCGAGGCTTTGAAGGAGGACCGAAGAAGTGGGCAGTATCTCAATTAGCGAGACCCATGTAAAACGATCATCCAGCATGTCCTTCGCATTGCGATGGAAGCATGAAAACTTGCGTTTGATTTTAAGCTTAGCTGTAATCTCAATCGCAATGACTTTCATGTTTTTGGTGTTGTTGTACGGAACGGCTACCAAGAGCGTATCCGTGGTTGTGAATGGACAAGAAACTGTTGTGCACACGAAGCAATGGGTCCTGCAACGCCTACTGGATGAACAAGCCATAACGATTGGTGAACACGATGAAATTTCAGCTGCACTCACGACCAAGCTCAAGGGTGGAGACAAAATTGTTATCGAGCATGCCTCACCAATTCAATTGACTGCTGATGGAAAGACCACCACTGTTTACACAACTGCAAGAACGGTAGAAAGTGCATTGCAACGTTTAAATATTGCACTTGGGGAGAACGACCGAATGACTCCCGAACCGACGGCCGCTCTTACGACTGGCGATGAAATCAAAATCGTCCGTGTGAAGAAAGAGACGGAGGAAGTCTCTGAACCGATCGCATTCGAGACAGAGAAAAAGAATGACGCGTCTTTACTTAAAGGGAAAGAGCAAATCGTCCAAGAGGGTAAAGAAGGCGTATTGGTCAAGAAGAAAGAAAAGACTTTCGAAGACGGTGTTTTAGTCGCGGAAGCAGTTGTGGGTGAAGAAGTACAAACAGAAAGTGTTAAAAAAGTAGTTTCCGTTGGCACCAAAAACCCTGTGGTTGTTCTCTCTGCCTCTTCACCGAGTGTGGATGAGGTTTCCAAGAACGGTGTGACCTTCGGTTACAAACAAATTCTCAAAAACGTGAAGCTTACAGCTTATTCAGCGGACGCTGCGTCGACGGGCAAAACCGAAGGCTCCTCGGGCTATGGTAAAACCTACACAGGTACTACCGTGACCGAAGGTCGTACGATTGCGGTCGATCCGAAAGTAATTCCGCTTGGATGGTGGGTATACATCGAAGGAATTGGCTTCCGTCGTGCTGAGGATATTGGCAGTGGCGTGAAAGGCCAAATGATTGATGTGTACTATGAAGATCATGGTTATGCGAATAAATTCGGCACGAAGCAAGGGTACACTGTGTATGTAGTTGGCCCTACAAAACCGTCCCAAAACTAACGTGTAAACGGTAGTTTTGACGGGAACACTACTAAATACACGTAGCTTGGCATCTGCCTGCGCGAAAGAAGAGGAGACCCCTCTTCTTTTTCTGCGTACTGGGGAAGGAAATCGGTGATGATAAAAGAAATGATCGTTGTGGAAGGCAAGGACGATACGGCGGCCATCAGGCGCGCTGTGGAGGCGGATACGATTGAAACAGGCGGCTCCGCTATCGGACAAGCCGTTCTCAAGCGAATTGCGCTGGCACAGCAGCGTAGAGGCGTCATTATATTCACAGATCCGGACCACGCCGGTGAGCGGATTCGTAAAATCGTAGCAGCCAAGGTGCCTGGCTGCAAGCATGCTTTCATTACGCAGGAGCAAGCTGCGTATAAAGGCGATATCGGCGTCGAGAACGCGACGCCTGAGACAATCCGGCAGGCGCTCCAGAGCCTGCGGACGGAGTATAACGCTGCCGTCTCGCAGTTGACGATGGAGGATCTGATTGCTGCCGGCCTCATCGTGCATCCCGATGCGGCGGCTCGTCGATTGACGGTAGGCAATGCACTTGGCATTGGCTATTGCAATGGTAAGCAATTTTATAAGCGATGCGCGATGTTCCAGATATCGCGAGAGGAATTCGAAGCGGCACTTGAGCATTTGAATTGATTGACGAGAACGAGAACCTATAGATACGAGGTCTATACTATGAATATAAACGGACAAGAGGTTGTTGTAACAGCAGAAGATGTGGCAACGCCAAGTAAAACGAAACAAATTATTAAGAAGAATGGACTCGTGCTGAAGAAGAGCTTGGGCCAGAACTTCTTGATTGATCAGAATATATTGAGCAAAATCGTTATGGCCGCTGAGCTCGGCCCTACGAAAGCTGCGCTGGAGATCGGCCCAGGTATTGGCGCGCTCACACAGCAGCTAGCCAAGCTCGCTGGCCGCGTGCTGGCTGTGGAGATCGATCAGCGCCTGCTGCCCATCCTGGACGAAACGCTGGCGCCTTACCCCCATGCCACTGTCGTTCATGGGGATATCTTGAAAACCAACCTGCCGGAGCTGTTCCGGCAGCATTTTGAAGGCGTGGAAGGCGTCAGCGTTGTCGCCAACTTGCCTTACTACATCACGACGCCGATCATCATGAAGCTTCTGGAAGAGAAGCTTCCACTCGAGAATATCGTCGTGATGATTCAAAAAGAAGTGGCCGACCGCATGGCGGCTCGTCCGGGCACCAAAGATTACGGCAGCCTGAGCATTGCCGTGCAGTTCTACTGCGAGCCGGAGCTCGTCACGATCGTGCCTCGCACCGTCTTCGTGCCGCAGCCGAACGTCGATTCCGCTGTCATCCGCCTGCGTGTGCGTCAAGCGCCGCCGGTCGAAGTGGCGGACGTGGACTTCTTCTTCGCTGTCGTCCAAGCGTCTTTCGTTCAGCGTCGCAAAACCCTCTACAACAACCTCGCGGCGAGGTTCTTTACGAAAGAGAACAAACCGGAGCTGGAAGCGCTGCTGCACAGCATTCAAATTGAACCTTCGCGCCGCGGCGAAACGCTCAGCATGGAAGAGTTCGCGCGCTTGTCAACGGCGCTTCGCGCGCACGGCTGCAAATAACCCGCACCAAATGCCTAGCCTCGCCATAGGATACCCTTAGGAGGGGATTTGTGCGATGAGGCAAGGAGATTTTGTTACCCGTATTTCCTATGGCGGCGACGTCGTGTTTAAAATTGAGCGAATTGAGCATC
This sequence comes from Paenibacillus qinlingensis, assembly GCF_031455095.1. Taxonomy (GTDB): domain Bacteria; phylum Bacillota; class Bacilli; order Paenibacillales; family NBRC-103111; genus Paenibacillus_E; species Paenibacillus_E qinlingensis_A. The sequence continues at coordinate 51,987 of NZ_JAVDSB010000024.1, read as the reverse complement.
TCAAGGCCATTCTGCGAGGTGTTGATGTTCGGTTGCTTGCAGATGCGCCGCTCACGGATCTGACAAAAACGAATCCTAAGGAGACCTTAGATCATCCACGGTCAAGCTCGCCTGAGTTTCGTGAGTCGCTGCGTCGACTAGCGGTGTCCCAAGTGCAACTACAGGAGAAGAATCAGTTAGCCATCAATCATAAACAGAAGTCATTACCTACGAATAATAGCTATTTTGAAGTACCAGGAAGGGTGCTTCACTTAGATGGCGATCCAAGTTATCTACGCAAAAGTATGCAATTATATGGCGAATTGCGTGTGCCAGCAGAAGGTTTCTTCATTCCTGAGGTGCAAATGGCGGAAGCACTGCAAAGATTGCTTCCTCAATATAAACCAGATATTGTCGTCATCACTGGTCATGATGGCATTTTGAAAAGCCGCCAAAGTGCCAGCCCGAGCAATCTGTCTAGTTACAAGAATTCTCAAAACTTTGTGAATGCCGTGCGAGTTGCCAGACAATATGAGAGGGATCGTGATTCTTTGATTATTGTTGCAGGCGCTTGTCAGTCCCATTTCGAAGCCTTGCTGCGGGCAGGGGCTAATTTCGCAAGTTCTCCTGCGCGCATTCTCATTCACGCGTTAGATCCGCTGTGCATCGCCGCTAAGCTGTCCTACACGCCAACTAGAGAGACAATCTCGATGTTGGATATTATGGATTTAACGGTGACCGGTTTAGAGGGCCTAGGAGGCGTAGAGACGCGCGGTAGTTATCGGATGGGCATTCCTGGTATTCATCACACGGAAGAGTCTGTGTAGCTAAATATGGCGCTTCTAGAAGATGGTGCATAGTGGCTAGTGCTTTCGTGGCATGGACACATCCCACAATTCAGCTATTTAAAAGAAATACTAGCCTGTCAGCAGACTCCTTGGAGGAGAGCGACGGCGAGTGTTTCTTTTTTTTGCTTAATGATAGCTTGAATAGCCCTTATTTGCTCGAAAAGAAGCGGGCATGTCTAAGGAGGCGGGAAATAGTTTCTCGTTAACTGGAAAAGTGTGAATAATTTGCGAACATTGGTGACAACCTGAAGGGAGGAGAAATCGGAAAACGAACAAAAATGCCGTTGACAACGGGATTAGGGTGCTGATATAATATTTGCCCTCATTTGACATGAAGGGGTAAATGGGTTATAATTGACAAGGAAAGAGGTGGTAGTTGACAATGGCAAAAAATGCGCTATTGGAAATCAAACGCAGTTTGGAACCCCACGTTGGGCAGAAGATCATGTTGAGAGCGAATGGTGGCCGTCGTAAGACAGTCGAGCGTTCTGGTGTTTTAGAAGAAACCTACCCTTCTGTGTTTATTGTGAAATTAGATCAAGAATCTCACGCCTTCAAACGAGTGTCATACAGCTACGCCGATATCCTTACTGAATCCGTCGAAGTTACTGTATGTAATGATGATGGTCAAGTCCGCATCACTTACATACAGCATTAGCTTAATAGCGTTCCGATATTGAACAGGCCCTTATGGTCTGTTTTTGCTTTATTCAGGGGTAACCTGATGGTGCATGGACTTACATGGATAGGACATACTAATCGAAATCGTCAATCACTGCTTATGATGGTTGCAGCGTTCATTGTGCGAAAATGATAAGGAGGATTTGGTATGAGTCGAAGAAGAAGTGTCATGTCCGAAAGTTTTAAATATGAATTAGCGAAGGATCTTGGTTTCTATGACGTTGTGCAACGTGAAGGTTGGGCAGGTATTCGTACGAAGGATGCAGGAAATATGGTGAAGCGGGCTATTCAAATTGCGGAGGAGCATCTCGCTAAGCAATACGTCGGTGCTTCGAACAACGTGCATGCGGGTCCCTTGAACTATCGCCAGACGACAGCTAGTCCGCCTTTAAATTATGGGCAGGCGCCTACACCTTCCTATAACACCTACCAGCAGCAGGCGGGTGCGATGAATCAAAGTTATCAGCAATCTGGACAGGGAACACAACGTCCGTATTATAGCTAAAGCAAATGCTTTAGCTTTTTTTTTGCGCTTTTGTTATAATATCGAAATGGCAAACGAGCAAAAGAAGGTGATCGGATGAAGATTTTTGAGAAAGCACCGGCTAAAATTAATTTGTCTCTTGATGTTCTACATAAAAGACCTGACGGTTACCATGAAGTTGAAATGGTGATGACGATGGTAGACCTGGCTGATCGGATTGAAATGCAGGAGATGGCGCGTGATACGATCATCATATCTAGTCAGGCGGGGTATATTCCGCTTGATGAGAAGAATCTAGCCTTTCAGGCTGCGCGTCTCATTAAAGACCGCTATGACGTCAAACAAGGCGTCTACATTCATTTGGACAAGCGGATCCCTGTAGCGGCAGGATTGGCAGGCGGGAGCAGTGACGCGGCGGCGACGTTGCGAGGCCTCAATCGTCTCTGGAACCTGAATATCTCCAATGAGGAGCTGCAGGTGCTAGGCGCTGAGCTTGGCTCTGATGTGCCTTTCTGTGTAACGGGGGGGACGGCACTTGCAACAGGACGTGGCGAGAAGCTGGAGCATATCTCTGCTCCTCCCCAATGCTGGGTTGTCTTAGCGAAGCCGCCTATCAACGTATCGACCTCGGAGATCTACGGAAAGCTGAATGCACGTGAAATCAAGCAACACCCATCCACAGCAGGTGTACTGAGTGCGATACGGGACAAGCAGTTCGATCGTTTGTGCGATAATCTAGGCAATGTCCTGGAGGAAGTGACGCTGGACTTGTATCCGGAAGTCAGACATCTGAAGGAATGCATGCAGCGTTTGGGAGCAGACGGCGTGTTGATGTCAGGTAGCGGGCCGACTGTGTTTGGTCTCGTTTCCAAGGAAGCCAAGGTGCCGCGCATCTACAATGGACTGCGAGGTTTTTGTAAAGACGTTTACGCGGTGCGCATGTTGACGTAAATGGCGATATTTGAGCCCCGTGATGGGGCTCTTTTTCATCTAAAGGGGCATAATGGTAAGAGTCGTGTCTAAATCTTGGATGATGTTATATCTGTGTGAGGTTCGTGTTAACATAATTTTCATGGTAAGCTTGAATAAATACGTATAAAAGTGGTATATTTTCATTATAATATTCGGATTTTTGGGGGTAGTGCGATGAAAAAGTTGAAAAGGAGCGCTAGGCTGGTAGAAATGACACAATATTTGTTGTTTCGCCCCCACTCGTTAATCCCTTTAACGACTTTTGCCGAGCGTTACAACTCCGCGAAATCTTCCATAAGCGAAGATCTTGCAATTATTAAAGAAGTATTTGAAGAAGAAGGACTTGGTGAGCTGAATACGCTTGCTGGTGCCGCCGGAGGCGTGAAGTTCTCACCGAAGGTGCCGAAAGAAATATCTCTGAAGTTTATCCAGAATCTGTGCCTACAGCTCCAACAACCAGAACGGATTCTACCCGGTGGATACTTGTATATGTCAGATATCATGGGACAACCTCAATATTTGAACGAAATTGGCAAAACCTTTGCATCCGCTTTCGCTGGTCGGGACGTGGACGTGATTATGACTGTTGAAACCAAAGGGATACCGCTCGCTTATGCGACGGCCACTTATATGAATTTGCCTGTTGTTATCGTGCGCAGAGACAGCCGAGTGACGGAAGGTTCTGCGGTTAGCATTAACTATGTGTCGGGCTCCAACAAACGGATCCAGACCATGTCACTAGCGAGGCGCGCGCTGAAGGAAGAGTCCAAGGTGCTCATCATCGATGACTTCATGCATGTAGGCGGTACCATTCATGGAATGATGGATCTGTTGGCGGAGTTTAAAGCGACTGTGCAAGGCGTAGGCGTATTCATGGAATCCTGCGAGGCCGAGGAGCAGTTGGTTGATAACTACGTGTCACTAGCTCGGTTATATGGCGTAGACTCCAAGACGAAGCAAATTACAGTAGAGCCAGGCAACTATTTTGACGCAAAATAAACGATGAAGTCCTCCTTGAGGGCTATCACATCTCATTATTTGTTAAAAGAAGGAGATTCGAAAAGCATGGAACTCATTTCAACATCAGCAGCACCGGCTGCTATCGGACCTTACTCCCAAGCGGTGAAGCTGGGGAACCTCTTGTTTACATCGGGACAAATCCCGTTAGGCTTGGATGGCCAGATCGTCGAGGGTGGAATCAAGGAACAGGCGCATCAAGTGTTTGCGAATTTGAAAGGCGTGCTTGAGGCGGCGGGTTCATCGTTCAGCGATGTCGTGAAGGCAACTGTCTTCCTGAAAGATATGAACCAATTTGGTGAGCTTAATGAAATCTATGCAACCTACTTTGGTGATCATAAACCTGCTAGATCTACGGTGGAAGTTGCAAGATTGCCACGTGATGTTTATGTCGAAATTGAACTAATTGCTGTGATTCCTGTCGAAATTTAACATTAACATTAAGATCACATTAAATTATCAAAAATTTCAAAATAATAAGAAGGAATTTGCATGGAGATGTTGAATATATCACCCAAGTCTCAGAGATGGAAAAAGGTGGTGAACACAAGTGCAAATTACAGATGTAAGACTCCGCCGGGTAAACTCCGAGGGGAGGATGAAGGCGATTGCTTCTATTACCATTGATAACGAGTTCGTCGTACACGACATTCGTGTCATCGATGGCAATAACGGAATGTTCGTTGCTATGCCGAGCAAACGAACACCAGATGGTGAATTCCGCGATATCGCTCATCCGATTTCGTCCACAACTCGTGAGAAAATTCAAGCAGCGGTACTCGCTGAATACGATCGCGCGGCTGTAGAAGAGGAAGTTATTGAAGAAGGCGCATAATTCAGATTATTGAGAGAGCCCTTAGGGCTCTCTTTTCTTTTGGCTGGTAATGATGCTATATTGGGGGAAGAACTCATCGTTTAAGAGATAGACTTCAGAGACAGAAAAGAGAAATCATCATTCATTATAAAGGAGTTGGATATTCGTTGAAGCTCATGGCAATTGTGTTGGCTGCAGGACAAGGGAAACGAATGAAATCAAAGCTATACAAAGTGCTTCACCCGGTTGTTGGTAAACCGATGGTGGGTCACGTTGTGGATACGCTGCAAGATATAGAAGTAACGCAAACGGTAGTTGTCGTTGGATTTGGTGCGGAGGCGGTCAAAGGTTATCTCGGAGATCGTGCTCAGTATGCGCTGCAAGAGCAGCAATTAGGAACGGGGCATGCCGTACTTCAGGCGAAGGAACTGCTTGGTGAGGAAGAGGGCATGACGGTTGTCATTTGCGGCGACACGCCGCTTATTACAGCGGCTACGCTGCAAGACACGATCGAATTGCATAAGCAATCGGGTGCGGCTGCGACAATTTTGACGGCGAAGCTAGATCAACCGCAAGGCTATGGTCGTATTATCCGAGGAGAAGATGGGCGCGTTGCGCGTATCGTCGAGCAGAAGGATTGCACACCAGAGGAAGCGGCTGTTCAGGAGATTAACACGGGTACTTACATTTTTGATAATCGTAAAATGTTCAAGGCGCTGGCTTCGGTAACGAACCAGAATGTTCAGAATGAGTACTATTTAACCGATGTGATCGGGATTATGACAGGCGCGGGAGAAGTCGTGCAAGGTTATTGCATGGCAGATCCGGCTGAATCGATTGGTGTGAACGATCGGGTGGCCTTATCAGAAGCGGAGCAGCTGTTCAAAGCGCGGATTAACCGCCAGCACATGCTCAATGGTGTTACAATCATTGATCCGTTGAATACGTATATCGAGAAGGATGTTACGATCGGTTCCGATACCGTGTTACTGCCGGGTACGATTTTACGCGGAAATACGCGTATTGGTGAGCTTTGTACGATTGGACCGCAAACCGAAATCATCGATTCCACGATTCATGATGAAGTGACGATTAAGCAATCCGTTCTTCAAGGGGCATTTGTAGATAGCGAAACATCGGTAGGTCCATTTGCGTATTTGAGACCAGGTGCTAAACTTGGCAAGCAAGTGAAGGTTGGCGATTTTGTAGAGATTAAGAATGCTACGTTGGGTGAAGGAACGAAGGTTTCTCATCTGAGCTATGTTGGTGACGCTGTGGTTGGAACGAATGTGAACATCGGATGCGGTGCGATTACAGTGAATTATGATGGCTTTAATAAAAACGTAACCGAAATTGGGAACGACGCGTTTATTGGCAGTAATGTCAATTTGATTGCTCCTGTGAAAATTGGGGACGGTGCGTTCGTCGTTGCTGGCGCCACGATTACACATGATGTGAATGAAGGCGATTTGGCTATCGCTCGCGTGCGACAAGAGAATAAGGCAGGCTATGCCGAGAAGATTAAAGCGCGGATGAAAGCGAAGAAAGAGAATAAAGGCCGTTGATATTTGGCGGATGATCATGTGCTAGGGCTGGAATGAATAGAAGGAATGGAACCTCTTGAGGTAGGGTACGCTAGAAACGAGTAGCTGCCCACTCAGCTTGCATACGTGAAAGCGACCAAGCTGAGCGAGACCAAAGGGGGTTCTTTTTCTAGTTCTCTGAAGCGCCATACCAATGAAAGCGCTTAATATCCAGGACGCGATATAAAAGTATGTCTCTTTCTGCTATAAAAGATACGATTGATTTTCACGAAATGACGGTTGTACATTTCAATGAATCCTATATCCTTGTGCAGATTTTGGTAGTATACTTGGACGGGTACGTCCGCATCGACATGATCTTGGAAATGATCATCTTCTGTAAGCTGTTGTCCATGAAGATACATCGTTCTTTTATCACCTACAGCTTTTATGGGATGGATGACAGCGGATTACAGTTATATTGTAAACAATAACCTTTAAAAGTGGGTTCCGCAAAGGTTTTTTAGTTTATCCTTAGGGGGATTTTGAAAATTATGAAATGTTTTATCGGACTGGGAAATCCGGGAAAGCAGTATGAGCTAAATCGGCACAATGTCGGTTTCATGGCGATTGACCGCTTTGCCGCCAAATGGGGGATCACCTCTTTTCAGAATAAAGGGAAGGGGTTGCTGGCCGAAGGCAATGTAAATGGGACAAAGGTGTATTTGCTCAAACCGATGACCTACATGAACCTTTCGGGTGAATCCATGCGAGCATTCCTCGATTTCTATAAAGCGAAAATAGATGACGTTGTTATTGTTTATGATGATATGGATACGACCTATGGCCAAATTCGACTTCGCTATCAAGGGAGTCCAGGCGGACATAATGGCATTAAGTCCATTATTCAGCATGGGGGCACACAAATTTTCAATCGCATACGGATTGGTGTGAATCGCCCGGCACCTGGCTACAATATTGCGGATTACGTGCTGTCCAACTTTACTAAGGATGAGATGAAGTCTATTAACGATGTGCTGGACTTAACTTGCGATGCGATGGAGTTCAGTCTTGGGGAGACCTTCGAGAAGACGATGGCTAAGTTTAATAAATAATTGTATAGATGATGATATGTATGCAACCTATCCGAAATGACAATGGCAGATTCGGCTAATTTCTCCGAAGAATGGTCATACTAGGATGTAATCGAATTGTCGAAGGAGGCATACATATGATCAAGTATATTTGCAGGCATTGTCATACCTTTGTCGGGGAAATTAATCAGCATGCCATTACGGAGCAGCAGTTAGGCTTCCATTTCTTGACCCCTGATGAGCGTAGAGATATAATATCGTATAATACGAATGGCGATGTTACGGTTAGAGTCGTTTGCGACTATTGTCATGAGGCATTAGAAGCGAACCCGGAATTATCCCTGCTAGCCAGTCCGTTGCAATAATTATGATGAAAATGAAGAGTTAATAGCCGAGGCAAGTGTGCCGAGGCTTCTTTTTGTGAGGGGAGTGTACTTGTTTGCAAGCTTTAATTGGAGCTTTTTCTGCGGATACCGACTTTCAAACGATTGTGACAGGCCTCAAGTCCGAAATGAAAGAGCAGCTCATTGCCGGTTTAACTGGCTCCTCCAGGCAAGTGATGTTGGCTTCACTCGCGCGTGAGCTTGAGCGTCCGCTTTTCGTTGTCACGCATAATATGTTCGCCGCGCAAAAAATAGCGGAAGACCTCCTGGAGTGTCTATCCCCTGATGAAGTGCTGCTCTATCCATCTCAAGAGCTTCTGACGACAGAAGAAGCGGCTTCAAGCCCAGAGATGCTAGCGCAGCGTATTGACGTTCTCACGAAACTCGCCGGCGGTTACCGAGGTGTAGTCATTGCTCCTTTTGCAGGCGTGCGAAGATTGCTGCCAGTCAAACAAGTGTTCGAGGAATCTCGTGTAACGATTAATGTGGGCGATACGGTTCAATTAGATGAACTGCTAGCTTCGTTATCCAGCCTAGGCTACGAACGGGTTGAACGTGTTGAAACTAAAGGTGAACTGAGTGTGCGAGGCGGTATTCTCGATTTATTTCCATTAACGTCTGAGAATGCCATTCGGATTGAGCTTTTTGATATCGAAGTCGACTCTATTCGGACTTTCGATGTAAGTGACCAGCGGTCAATTGATAAATTAACGACCGTGACGATCCCGCCATGCCGAGAGATTCAAGCGGATAGAAAGCGTTTACAGTCAGCGGCACAGCACGCGTACGAACTGCTGCAGGCCCAGCTGGCGAAGATGACTGAACGTTCAGCCAAAGACAAGCTGTTAGAGGTCATAGGTCGTGATATTGAGTTGATGCGCGAGGGTCAGACGTTCCCAGGCATTTATAAATATATTTCTCTCCTATACACGGAAAGACAGACGCTCATGGACTACATGCCCAAAGATTCGATTCTCATTATCGATGAACCGGCCCGCCTCCTGGAAACAGCGAAGCAGCTTGAACGCGATGAGGCCGAATGGATGATGCATGCGTTAACTGAGGGGAAGAGCTTGCCGGCTTTTGTGCTGTCCAAATCTTACGAAACCTTGTTACATCGCAGACCGTTCCCAACGTTGTATGTGTCCCTTTTCCTTCGCCAGGTAGCGGGAATCCAGCCGCAAAACATTGTGAACTTCGTATGCCGTGTTATGCAAAACTTCCATGGTCAGATGAATTTGCTCAAGGCGGAGATGGAGCGCTGGAAGAAGAATGGCAGTAAGGTCATTCTCTTGGCGAACGGGGAAGACCGTGCAGAACGTGTACGTCGTGTTCTGGGTGACTACCAGATTGAAGTACCTGAAATTGTTGATGGCAATCTGCAAACGGGCTTTGAAATGCCTTCAATCCATCTTGTTGTCATTACCGAGGGTGAGATTTTCACTCAGAAGCAGCGTAAGGCACGCAAAGTGGAGAAGAAGCTGGAGAATGCGGAGCGGATCAAGAGCTATCAAGAGCTTAAGGTCGGCGACTACGTTGTTCACGTGAATCACGGGATCGGGAAATACGTTGGTATCGGCACCTTAGAGGTTGGCGGCATTCATAAGGATTATCTGCATATTATGTACGCCGGCGGCGATAAGCTGTCTGTTCCGATCGATCAAATTGATTTGATTCAAAAGTATGTCGGTTCCGAAGAGAAAGAACCGAAGGTATATAAACTTGGCGGTGCAGACTGGGCTCGCGTGAAGAGCAAAGCACGCGCTTCTGTCAAAGATATTGCAGACGAGCTGATTAAGTTATACGCTGAGCGGCAAGCTGCGACTGGCTACGGGTTCAGTAAAGATAGCTCCTACCAGAACGAGTTTGAGGCCATGTTCCCTTACGATGAAACGCGAGATCAACTTCGCGCTATTGAGGAAATCAAAAAGGATATGGAGAAAGAACGTCCAATGGATCGGTTGCTCTGCGGCGACGTTGGATACGGCAAAACCGAAGTTGCGGTCCGCGCGGCCTTCAAGTCAGCAATCGACGGGAAGCAAGTGGCAGTGCTCGTACCAACAACGATTTTGGCGCAGCAACATTATGAGACGTTCCGTGAACGCTTCTCCGGCTATCCGTTTAATGTAAAGGTGTTAAGTAGATTCCGATCGAAGAAGGAACAAACCGAGGTAATGAAAGGCGTTAAGAAAGGTACCGTTGATGTTGTCATCGGGACACATCGTCTTTTGTCACAAGATGTCCAGTTTAAGGACCTTGGCTTGCTGATTGTCGATGAGGAGCAGCGTTTCGGCGTGTCTCACAAAGAGAAGCTGAAGCGCCTGAAGACGAACGTGGACGTGCTTACTCTGACCGCAACGCCAATTCCTAGAACCTTGCATATGTCCATGCTGGGCGTTCGTGACCTATCGGTCATTGAAACTCCGCCGGAGAACCGTTTCCCGGTGCAAACTTATGTAGTGGAATACGGTCCGACGCTGGTTAGAGAAGCCATTGAACGTGAGTTAGCGCGTGAGGGGCAAGTGTACTATCTCTACAATCGTGTACAGGGTATTACACAAATTGCTGATCAAATATCGATGATGATTCCAGATGCGAGGGTAACTGTTGCACATGGCCAAATGGGCGAGCAGGAGCTGGAGAAGACGATTCTCGATTTCTTGGACGGAGAGTACGATGTCCTTGTCAGCACAAGTATCATTGAGACGGGTGTAGATATCCCGAATGTCAATACACTCATTGTCCATGATGCGGATAAAATGGGGCTTTCCCAGCTCTATCAGCTGCGTGGACGTGTAGGCAGGTCGAATCGCGTCGCTTATGCTTATTTCACGTATCAACGTGATAAAGTACTGACAGAAGTTGCCGAGAAACGACTTCAAGCGATTAAAGAGTTTACAGAACTTGGTTCAGGCTTTAAAATTGCGATGAGGGACTTATCCATTCGTGGCGCAGGGAACTTATTGGGTGCTGAGCAGCACGGCTTCATTGCTTCTGTCGGCTTTGATTTGTATTCTCAAATGCTAGCCGAAGAAATTGCTAAGCTGAAGCTTGAAATAGATGGAGAAGCGGTCATTCCAGAACCAGAATGGCATACGTCGATCGATATTCAATTGGATGCCTACTTGCCATCTGATTACATCTATGACAGCATGCAGAAAATCGAAATTTATAAAAAAGTGGCCGCCATTCGTACGCTGGAAGAAGCCGCGGATCTGCATGATGAGCTCGTTGATCGCTTCGGTGATCTGCCGCAGTCCGTGTTCAACCTACTGACAGTGGCTCGTTTGAAAGCATACGGTTCGGAATACCGGATTGAAACGATTAGCCAAAAAGGGGAGGATTACCTAATCAAGGTGCATATCGACCAGAATGGCAGGCTGGATGGACAGAAGCTGCTTGCTTTGTCCAAAGGCTTTGATGGTCGTATCAAATTGAATGCAGATCCGCAGCTACTAATTGTTATTCGTTTTAAAGGTATGAAGCCGGAAGCCTCCATCGAATTGTTGGAGAAATTCTTGGTACAATATAAGGATGTTCTGAAAACGAAAGGGGAATTACAGGATGTTGCCAAATGAAACTAGCAGACAACGACGTACTTCGAAAAAATGGATATTAGGTTTGGTGACAGTAGTCCTTGCATTCTCTGTCCTCAGCGCGTGTGGAAGCAAAAAGGAAGGCGCTGCAACAGCTTCGCCTTCCGCATCAGCGGCTGCGACAGGTAATCCAAGTGATATTATTGCTACTTACAAAGACGGCGGGAAAATTACACGCGGTGAATTCGATTCATTCATCAACGTAAACAAAATGTTCTCTCCACAATTAGCACAGTATTTGGCAGATCCTGCGTTTCAACAAGATATGTTGAAGCAAATGGTTACTTTCCGTGTTCTTTCCGCTAAAGCGGATGACAAAGTGAAAGCGGATGCTGACAAACAAGTAACAGAGCAAATGAAAGCTATTACGGACTACTTCGGTAAACAAGAAGGCGGAATGGACAAGCAGTTGAAAGACAACGGAATCGAATTGAAAGATATCGAGTCCTTGATGAAATTAAGCTTCTACACAATGGGCAGCATGGAAAGCAAAATCACAGACCAAGCTGTTCAAGACTCGTATAAAGAGCAAGCGGCAGCGCATGCCTTCGATGTTGCAACGGTTAGCCATATTCTAATCGGATTGAAAGATTCTGCGACACAAGCAGATCTTCGTACGAAAGAAGAAGCGCTGAAAAGAGCGAAAGAAGTGAAAGCGAAGCTAGATGCTGGCGGGGACTTTGCAGCGTTAGCGAAAGAGTTTTCCGATGATCCAGGTTCCAAAGATAATGGCGGTACGTACAAAGATGCTGACATTAATCAATGGGTAACAGAATTTAAGGATGCAGCTAGCACACTTCCACTGAATAAAGTCAGTGATCCTGTTGAATCCTCATTCGGATACCACGTGATGAAAGTTGAATCCAGAAGCACGAAGCAATTGGATGATACACTTAAAACACAAATCAAATCTCAGCTTGCAGAGAAATCCCTGTCTGAGTTTGCTGAAACAGAATATCCGAAATTGATTGAAACAAATAACCTTCCAAAAGTGGAAACAAACCCAGCACCGGCGGCAAGTCCAGCAGCTAGTCCTGCTGCGAGCCCAGCTGCAAAGTAAGAACTTACCAGGATGTCCGACATTGGACATCCTGTTTTTATTTCTCATTTTTGGACATGATAAGCGCAGCAGGATGCAGAGCTAAATAAAGTAAATTGCTTAGTCGGGGCGTCTGCATAGAAGAATGGGAAGTGAAGAATACTATGGATAGATTTCAAGTTCCCACCAAATCCCGATCTAGCATACAAGGTTTCATGCTCGTGTCGTATCTAATTCGTAAGCGGAAAGTGAGGCATCTAGAGATATGAAAGCAACTGGAATTGTCCGTCGGATAGATGATTTAGGGAGAGTTGTAATCCCCAAGGAAATACGACGCACCCTACGCATTCGTGAAGGTGACCCTTTGGAAATTTTCGTTGATCGTGATGGAGAAGTCATTCTGAAGAAATATTCACCGATTGGTGAGCTGGGGGATTTTGCAAAGGAATATGCAGAGTCACTTTTTGAAAGCACCAATCATGTTGCCTTGATTTCAGATCGAGATAATATTATTGCTATGGCTGGCGGATCCAAGAAAGATTATTTAGAGAAATCCGTTGGGGCGATCATCGAGTCTTGTATGGAGAATCGTAAGGCCGTCATTGAAAGCAGTTCGGGTCAATTTGAGATTATTAAAGATACCAATGAAACGTTCACTTCTTTCGTAGCTGCGCCGATTGTCGCAGGAGGGGATCCCATTGGTTCGGTAATCCTGATCTCGAAGGATGAGAATGTGAAAATGGGCAATATGGAAGTTAAAATGGTTGAGACTGCCGCTGGATTTCTAGCGAAGCAGATGGAGCAGTGAACACATAATGCCAAACGAAGGCTTCCTTACGGAGATGGTGACGCATCTGTAAGTGAAGCTTTTTTTGTCTGAACTGGCAGATTTCGTTATAATACGTACATAGGAATTATGAAAGTGTAGAGGGGTAAATCGGATGGGAGTGGGCGACAAGAAATGGGAGCCTCATCAGCTCGGCCGGCCCCGAGGGAATGCAGGTAAACAGGGGGATAAGCTATTAAAGGGCGCTGCCTTGCTTGGGGCTGCTGCTGTAATTTCTAAGTTATTGGGAACGCTGCAGAAGATCCCCTTGCAAAACGTAGCCGGAGATGTGGCTTTTGGTATTTATAATGCGGTTTATCCGCTCTATATCTTAATCTTATTTGCAGCTACGGCTGGATTCCCAGTCGCTGTGTCTAAATTTGTAGCTGAACGCGTTATGGCAGGGGACCATGCTGGGGCCAAACGAATTGTGATCGTTTCATCAGCGTTATTAATGAGTGCAGGGCTTCTTTTATTCGTTTTGTTGTATTACGGCGCGGAGACCATCGCTGGTTGGATTGGCATCCAGCAGACCGTGACAGCCATTCGCAGCATATCCTTTGCGCTGCTTTTGTCTCCTGTGCTGGCCGTCCTCCGCGGCTATTTCCAAGGGTATCAGAACATGGTGCCGACTGCGGTATCGCAAGTTATTGAACAGCTTATTCGTGTGATTACGATGGTCGCTTTACTTCTGTACTTGGTTGCTCTCGCGTACGATGAGGCATGGATTGCAGCAGGAGCAACATTCGGCTCCGTGACAGGCGCTGGAGCGGGTCTCGGCGTGATGGTCGTGTACTGGCAGCGAGAGCGGCGGCTGAGAGATGTCGAAGCAGATTTGCCGACTGATAAGGAGAGGCAGGATGGAAACGGGCAAGAGGTAGAGCAGGGAGCAAGAAAAGCGATAGCAGCGGGCTTAGAGGTCAAGGAAGAAATCTCTTCATGGCAATGGGCGAAAAAGATTACGTTGTATGCGATCCCCGTATGTTTAGGTGCGATTGTCGTACCGCTGCTCACATTGGTGGATACGTTCACGATGCCTCGATTACTAAAAGCTGCAATGGGCAGTGAGCTTGCGGCAATGCGTCAGTTCGGACTTTATAACCGAGGGCTGCCACTCGTTCAGCTGGTGGTCATGGTGGCATCCTCGATGTCAGCCGTTTTGGTACCAGCTATTGCGGCAGCGAAACTAAGCGGGCAGGTTGATCTTATTCGCTCCCGCGCGGAGATGTCCGTGAGGCTCGCCTGGTTGATCGGGCTCGGCGCCTCGTTTGGCCTCGCGTTTTTAGCGATGCCGATCAATCTGATGCTCTATACGAGCACCGAGGCGAGCTGGACGATGGCCGTGTTGGCCTTCACGGCCTTGTTTAGTACGTTGAACGCTGTCAGCGCCAGCGTTCTCCAGGGCGCCGGCGCGATACGCACGCCGGCTAAGGCTCTGCTCGTTGCCATCGTGCTGAAATCACTCGGCAACGTCATGTTGATGCCCCGCTGGGGCATCGACGGCGCCGCGCTCAGCGCGGTGATCGCCTACGCCGCTGCGGCGGGGCTGAACCTGGTGCAGCTGCGCCGCAGCACCGGGGTGCGCTTCGCGCTGCGGCCGTACGCCGTCAGTCCCGCGCTGGGCGTGGGGCTGATGGGCGGCGCCCTCGCGGCGCTGCAAGGGCTGGCCATGCTCGCTGGCGCGGCATGGCACGTGCCTGAGCGATGGAGCGCTAGCGCCATCGCCATCTTTGGCGTAGCCGGCGGCGCAGCCGTCTACGCGCTTGCGCTGCTGCGCAGCGGCAGCATCAGCCGCGAGGAGATGCGGCTGATGCCGGAGCTGGACCGAAAGCTGGCGTCGGTCCTGGCGAAGCTGAGGCTGACGAAGCGCGAGCAGTAGTAGGTTTGTTGTTGTAGGTTTACTATTACTGGACTCCCTAGATCCATTAAATAACTATTAATCAGGAGGTGTCATCCGATGTCAATGAGCAACCCGCGAATTACCGTCCTTGGACTCGGTACAGGAGACGAAGATCAACTAACATTAGGTGTATGGAAGAAGCTTCAACTAGCGGCAAAATCGCAAGCCAAGCTGTTCCTGCGGACGAAAGATCATCCCATGGTGCAACTTCTGGATGCCAATCAGATTCCGTATGAAACGTTCGATGCTAATTACATGTCGAATGAGTCATTCGAGGGCGTCTATGAATCTATTGCGGAAGAATTAATCACGGCAGCGACAAGCCATACGGCTGGAGTGCTTTACGCTGTCCCAGGCCATCCCATGGTGGCAGAGTACACGGTGCAACTTTTGAAACAACGCTGCCCATCGGAAGGTATTGAACTCCAAATCACAGGCGGAGAGAGCTTTCTGGACCAAGCGTTTCTTCGCTTTGGCTTCGATCCCATTGATGGCTTCCAGTTGCTTGATGCGACTAGTATCAGCCGTTATGCCTTGAATCCGCAGCTGCATACGGTCATTGGGCAAGTGTACGATACCTATACAGCATCTGATCTGAAAATTAGTTTGATGGATGCCTATCCAGACGAGTATAGAGTTGTAGTAGGCCACTCTTTAGGTGTGGCAGGTCAGGAACAGATCATCGAAGTGCCGCTCCACGAGCTGGATCATGTCAAGGGGTACGGCAACCTGTCACTGGTGTGGGTACCACGGAGTGAGCAGGAGGCGCCTTACTATCGGACATTTGGTAAGCTGCATGAGATTGTTCAGACGCTGCGCAGTCCAGAAGGGTGTCCATGGGATCGTGAACAGACGCATGAGAGTCTTCGTAAGAATTTGATTGAGGAAGCCTACGAAGTGCTCGAAACGATTGATGAAGATGATCCGGACCACATGTGTGAGGAGCTTGGCGATTTGCTTTTACAAGTCATGCTGCATGCGCAAATGGAAGAAGAGATCGGCACGTTCTCCGTATATGATGTGATCGCTACGTTGAATGAGAAGCTGATTCGCCGTCATCCGCATGTGTTTGGGGAGTCGAAGGCAGATGACGCTGATGAAGCACTAGTTAACTGGAATGCGATCAAGGTTGAAGAGAAGCGGAAGAAAGGCATTGATGTCACGAAGCAATCTGTGTTGGATGGGATTCCGCGTGAGCTGCCGGGGTTGATGAAGGCTCTGAAGCTGCAGAAGAAGGCGGCAACGGTCGGTTTTGACTGGACGGAGCTGGATGATGTACTTGCTAAGGTGGAAGAGGAGCTTGTAGAGCTGCGTGAAGCGATAGCGAAACCCGTAGAAGAAGGTGCTCAAGAGCGTCGCGATGAGCTGGGAGATGTCCTTTTTTCTATCGTAAATGTTGCTAGATTCCTCAAAGTAGACCCTGAAGAAGCGCTAGCCCAAACAAATCGTAAATTTATGCAAAGATTTTCATATATAGAGGAACAGCTACGTTTAAAGGGCTTATCTTTTGAACAAACTGGGTTATCAGAGATGGAACAATATTGGCAGGAAGCAAAAAAAGTTGTAAAACTTGATCTGCGATAGAAGGATTTTGCCGAAAAAAGCAGAATACTAGACTTGTTGCAAGGTATAATGATGAAATGTAACCACAATTGGTACATAGAAGACCTGATCTTCAAACATTTTGGGAGGTAAAGAAAACACATGAACAAAACAGACTTGATCAACAACATCGCTGAAAAAAGCGGACTTACTAAGAAAGACGTAGAAGTTGTCCTTAACGGATTCCTTGGTGAAGTGACAGACGCTCTTTCATCCGGAGATAAAGTACAATTGATTGGTTTCGGTACATTTGAAACTCGCAAACGTTCCGGCCGTACAGGTCGTAACCCACAAACGGGTAACCCAATCGAAATCGCAGAATCCAATGTTCCTGCTTTCAAAGCAGGTAACAAGCTTAAAGACGCTGTAAAATAATGCGGATCGATAAATTTCTCAAAGTATCTCGTCTGATCAAACGCCGTACGGTTGCGAAGGATGTGTCCGACCAAGGACGCGTGTGGATTAACGGTAGAGACGCTAAAGCGAGTACACATGTGAAAGTTGGAGATGAGCTGTCCATTCAGTTCGGTCAGAAGAAAGTAACGATTCGCGTTGAGCTTCTGACGGAGTCTACCCGTAAGGAAGACGCTGCGCAGATGTACACGCTGCTGAAGGAAGAAGCATTCCAATCCGAATAACGCATACCGATGAAGTAGCCTGGGATTCCTGCAGAGGGAATTTTAGGCTGCTTTTTTTGTAGGCCCAGGTACAAGGCTTGGTTCTAAAAAAGGACGTCCTCCCATATCGTAAGATTAGGTGAAGGAGGGGTACAGGCCATGATCGAACCCGTGAAAAATAGTAATAAAAGGCAAGAAATTAAGATGCTGAATCGCAAGCTCTTGGAAATTTCAGGAGTTTTGAACGTAGAAAGCTTTGATAGCGAAGAATTCCTCCTAGAAACGGAAATGGGCTACTTGATGATTAAGGGGCAGAATTTGCACATCAAGAACTTGAGCTTGGAGCAAGGATTAGTCGCCATTGAAGGTATCATTCATGAATTAGCCTATGTGGACGGAAATACCCAGGAGAAATCCAAGGGGTTTCTTGGAAAGCTATTTAAGTGACACTTCACGTTCAATTTCAGACGATTTTCATGATGTTCCTGAGTGGAATTTGCATAGGAGCTCTGTTCGATGTTTTTCATGTACTCTCGGGCAAGCTGCGATTGCCGCGCTGGAGCATTCCGATTGTAGATAGTATCTATTGGATTGTGGCGACAATCCTGGTGTTCAAGATGCTCATTTACAGTAATGAAGGACAAGTTCGTATTTTTATTTTCCTCGGGATAGGGATCGGAATTTGTTTCTACTTCGCGCTTCTGAGCCGCCTAGTGGTTCGTCTTACACTTATCATCATTCGAATTATTGTGGCGATTTACCGTTTCCTTACGCGGACTGTCGAAATTCTGATCATTAAACCGATTATTGGCTTATATCGTCTAACGGTGATAATTTTAGGCTTTTTGCTAGCCGTAGCTATATTCCTTTACAGAATTGTGCTACAATTGCTGTATCCTGTGTGGAGATTATTCCTCTGGATGACTAAGCCTGTGCATAAGTACTTGGTGATCCCTGACTGGTTGAAGAAACTAAAGGGACGTATCATTGCGCTTTATCGCAGGATATTCTCGAAGTAGGAGGAATTCCTATTCATGCATGCTCAAGCAACCGTTTCAACCAAGCGCAACAGTCGGGAAGGCTCGAAGCGAAGACTGCGTATCCTTTTGATCATTGTCTTATGTTTTCTGAGCTGGGCTGCTGTTAATATCTGGGGGCAGTTCGCCAAGCTGCACGAGAAGAGAAGTGTCGTAGCGGATATGGAACAACAACTCGCTCAGGCACAGAAGGTGAATGCCCAAACGACGAAGGAAATCGCACGGCTGCATAACGACGAATATTTGGATCAGATCATTCGCCGAGACTTTCATTACAGTAAAACGGGAGAGACGCCACTAAGCGCCTCGAAGTCGCAATAAAAAACATTACGAAGAAGTGGCGAATGCCGTGTTGACCGTGGTTTCTGCATCGGTTATAATCGGCGTAGCCAGTGTTTTCAACATTTTAAGGGAGGAACATTTTACTTTATGGCAATTGAAGTTGGCACCAAGTTAGAGGGAAGAGTGACGGGGATTACTCACTTTGGAGCATTCGTCGAGCTTGCTGAAGGAGTTACCGGTCTTGTTCACATTTCGGAGATCGCGGACAATTATGTGAAGGACGTTAATGACCACTTGAAGCTTGAAGACAAGGTAACGGTCAAAGTAATTAACGTGGACAAGGATGGCAAGATCGGACTGTCGATCAAGCAAACGATTGACAAGCCAGTTGAGGAAAGACCAGCTCGTCCTGAACGTACAGGTGGCAGCAGCTATCAAGGTCGCCCTAGTGGAGATCGTCCAAGCGGCGGTTACCAAGGTGGTCGTCCAAGCGGTGGTGGAGAACGTAGTGGCCCTCCAAGCGGTGGTTCAGGTGGTGGTGGCGGTCGTCCAGGTGGCGGCGGTGGCTTCAATCGTGGCGGCGGCGGTGGTGGTCGCGGCGGCTTTAACAAGCAGCAGGGCGGTGCTAGACCGTTTTCGTTCGAAGATAAAGTATCTCGTTTCCTCAAAGATAGTGAAGAGCGGATTTCGTCCTTGAAGAAGAACACCGAGTCCAAACGCGGTGGCCGAGGCGGAAGAAGAGACTAATAGATGCAGATAAGGAACCACATTCGCTTAGGCGAATGTGGTTTTTTATTTGCCGCGAATGCTCGGGTGTGACAAATCCAGCTCAAACGAGTGCAAATCAATCGACATGGAGTTACGGGTATCTCCCGCATATGCAGGGCGAAAGTTCGAGGTAATCAGACTTTTGGAAACGTTTTCAATACAAGGAACCTAGAGTAGGCAAGGGCTGAGAGCTGTTGACAAAGACATCGGGACATGTCGGAAATTTCTTTGAATCTATCAACTCATTCTGACAAACTTTCTACTAGATTGTCTCTATACTAGAGTAACAAATAAGGGAAGAAATGGATGGTGTTCGAGAATATGCAAAGACGAAGCTTAGGCGCGGTGATGGGTGGCGGATGGTCGGGAGTATGGCAGAAAGCAAAAGTAGGTGTTCACAGTGCAGCTGTAGAGAATCGATGGGTGCAAGCTTTTGTGGCTAAGAAGTGGTCGTTACTGCTTATCGTTATGGGCTTCTTGCTAGGTCGTGCGATGATTCTGGAACAGTTATCACCATTTGCGTTGGCGTTTATTGCAGTCATCTATTTTACAAGAAAAGATATTTTGCATTGGGTAGGCATTGCTGCTTTTGCTGGGAGTTTGCTCGCGGTAAATGGGAACACCGGTTATCTCGTAACCGAAATTATTATTTTCTTAGGGATCCAGAAGGCGCTGGAAAAATATGAACGATCAGACGTTTCGTTAGCACCGCTGCTCGTATTTAGCTCCACATTCCTCGTGCAGCTCTTTGCAGAATTGGTTGTTTCTAATCTGACGTGGTACTCGCTGATGATGCTCACCGTTGAAGCTTTGCTAAGTTTGGTGCTGACGCTCATTTTCATTCAAGCTATCCCTGTATTTACACTTACCCGTAAAAACTATCATCTGAAACATGAGGAGATCATTTGTTTAATTATTTTGTTGGCTTCGGTGATGACAGGTACGGTCGGTTGGATCGCAGGTCCTGTTACGATAGAGCATGTGTTGTCTCGGTATTTAATTCTACTGTTCGCCTTAGTAGGTGGAGCACCGTTCGGAGCGTCGGTCGGTGTTGTGACAGGTCTTATTCTCAGTCTGGCGAACAGTAATGCCATCTATCAGATGAGTCTACTTGCTTTCTCTGGAATGCTCGCTGGTCTTCTTAAAGAGGGGAATCGCTTGATGGTTGCCTTTGGGATGCTGCTTGGATCTTCTATTCTCTCTTTCTATATGGGCTCTAGTGTGGATGTTATTAACTCCGCCTGGGAATCATTAGCGGCTGTGGCCTTATTCTTACTGACACCTAGGAGCGTCATTCTCATGTTGGCCAAGTATGTGCCTGGCACGCAAGAGAATCTCAAGTCGCAGCAGGATTATGCAAAGCGTGTGCGAGATGTGACGGCAGGACGCGTAGAGCAATTTTCGGAGGTGTTTCGCCAGTTGGCGCGCAGCTTCAAACAGCTGACAACGGAAGACGAGGTGAGCCGCAAGGAGGAGGATGTCGGGCACTTTATGAATGCAGTCACCCAGAAGGCGTGTGAGTCCTGTTGGAAGAAGAGCCAGTGCTGGGACCAGAAATTCTATCAAACCTATACCTATATGACGGATATGATGAGCCAGATTGAGACGAAGGAGAGTATGTCGAAAAAGCAGATTCCACCCGAATGGAAGAAGGTATGTATCAAGACGGAGCAAGTGCTAGACGTGATGAAGCAGCAATATAGTTTATATAAGAATGACATGCATTGGAAAAAGCAGATCATCGATAGTCGACATCTGGTCGCCGACCAATTATCAGGCGTTTCGCAGGTCATGGAAGACCTAGCGAAGGAAATTAAGAGGGAAGGACAGGAATTGTTCCTCCAAGAAGAGCAAATTCGTAATGCCCTGGAGGAGTTAGGCCTGTCCATCCATACGATTGACGTTATTTCCTTGGATGAAGGAAATATCGAAATCGAAATCATCCATCAATATACGAAGGGATTTGATGAATGTCGTAAAATCATCGCGCCGCTCCTCAGCGAAATCATCGGTGAGAACGTCGCTGTGATGCGTGAGGAGATGCACACGCGCGGCGAGGGCTACAGTACGGTCGTATTCGGCTCCGCCAAGGAATACGAGGTCGAAACCGGAGTCGCCGGCGCTGCCAAGGGAGGCGATCTCTTCTCGGGCGACAGCTACTCCACGGTGGAGCTGGGCAATGGCAAGTATGCCGTTGCGCTGAGCGACGGCATGGGGAATGGCGAGCGAGCGCGCGCGGAGAGCGAGACGGCGCTTAGCATCCTGCAGCAGCTGCTGCAGTCGGGGATGGACGAGAAGCTGGCGATCAAGTCGCTGAACTCGGTGTTGATGCTGCGATCCTCCGACGAGATGTACGCGACGGTGGATATGGCGTTGATCGATATGTACAACGCGAATACGACATTCATGAAGATTGGCTCAACGCCAAGCTTTATTAAGCGGGGGACAGAGGTTTTTGCGATCTCGGCGAATAATTTACCGGTAGGCATTTTGAGCGAGATTGATGTTGATCTGGTTTCTATCCCGTTGCAATCAGGAGATATCCTGGTGATGATGACTGATGGTATCTTTGATGCGCCAGGCCATGCTGTGAACAAGGAGATGTGGATGAAGCGCATGATTCAGGAGATTGATACAACTTTACCGCAGGATTTCGCTGATTGCTTGTTGGAACGTATTTTCCGACATCATCATGGCGAGATTCAGGATGATATGACGGTTGTTGTAGCACGTATTGAGAGACGGCAACCCGAATGGGCGACGTTTCGTTGGCCAGGCATTACGCGTATGGAGCGGCCGAAGACGGTTAGCTGACGTTATGGGGGCACCACAGCCTATTGAAATGGAGGGAAGTAAGGAGTGGTTGTTGCCCTCGTGGGCAACAGCCACTTTTGCATGAAAGGATACGTACTACTTTAAACCTAGTTCTCCTCGACTACCAATTGAAACAATTCAATTGACTTCGATGTCGAAAATGGTAGAATAGACATATAGTTTTTATATCATTTAACTTTTGAAAAAGGCAAACCTGTCGAAAGGCAGGGACGCAAAGCCACGAGTCTAAAGCATTCGCTATGATCGTCGGGCCGCCAAGGGGTAGTAGAGTAAATCTAACCTCTTTTGGCTTCACTACAAAGGAGGTTTTTTGTTATGCGTAATAAGTTATATTTGTCCCTTGCCCTATTCACGCTTTTTATCTTCATGGTCTCTACAACGGTAAGCGCGGCAACGTCAATCTCCAGTTCTACCAATTCAGTAGTAGAGGTTAATGATTTAGTGGAGCTGGAAGCAGCGCTACAAGAAGAGTTAGCCAAGAAACCACAGGAGATAACGATTCTTTACACGGCTAAAGGACCGACAAATTCAACAAGTTATTTGCAAGGTGTGAAGGATACGATTCACGAAGCTCAAAGTGGATTAGCAGAAGAATTATTTTGGAATATGAAGAGTTTTACTTATTCCATGAAAGGTAGTATCGGCAAGCTGAAGATTACATTGCATCCGGAGTATTTAACGACACTGGAGCAGGACCAATATGTGGACGAGGAAGTTGACCGTATATTGAGTGAGATCATTACGGCGAAGATGACTCCTTTTGAGAAAGAGTTAGCTATACATGACTTTGTTGTCTCACATACCTCGTATGAAGATGTAGGCGAGATTGGCCATACGGCATATTCAGCGTTATACAATAAGAAAGCGGTATGTCAGGGTTATGCAATCCTTACAAATCTACTGCTGAACAAAGCGGGAATTACAAGCCATCTAATCGTAGGTTATATTAATGATGATGTAGAACAACCGCACATGTGGAATGAAGTGAACATCGAGGATAATTGGTATATGCTTGATACTGTATTTAATGATTCAACATCAAATCCATCAATGGATTATTATAATGTAACGAGTAAAGCGCTCAAGGGCATGAAGCATACATGGGAAGAAAGTGACTACCCTGTCGCTGAAACTGAATATAAATAAAAAAGGAGCCTATGGCTCCTTTTTTTTGACCGCATGCACAACGAGACGCGTATCATCGGTCTCATTACTGCAAGTAACAAGCGTGATGATTTGTTCTTTCGCCGTAGGGTTAATTTTTGTGGAATAAAGTGACTTCTGGCGGTATTCATGTAGTGCTTGAAGAAAAGCTTGATCATTATCATAAGAGGCTTCAATGGTATCCTGACTCGCATCTAACGTGTAGACAGCGAATACCTCCCAGTTTGTAACTTCATCGGGTAAGTCGAGCTGAATCGAGTGGTGTTCTTTGTAGAAAGATTCCTTCTTGAAGTTGCCTAAGCTTCCAAACATAGTCCCATCGATCATATTATGCCCATAGATAACGATATTACGTTGTGGACGATTCATATCAATGCGAGAATCTATAAAAATGCTCCCATATATGGATGGTTTACCTGCAGCATCCGTATGCAAATAATAGTCGTTGTCGGTATGCTGGACCACAGGATAATCGACACCAGCGCCATCGACACGAAGCCAGCCCTTGATTTCTTTGTTCACGACGGTTAGGCTTTTAATTTTGTCCCGAATGGATGCGGGCGTGTTCTCTGGCATCAGCGGGGATGTTGGAAGTGCATCTGTTTGTGTATCCGCTGCTTTAGGTTGAATGGAGGCAGGGGATGTTGGATTTGAGTAATAAAGCTGTGAGAGTTGATTATGTAAAGTGAGGGACTGCTGGCTCTCCCTATGTTGGGTATACGAATCGACAAAGAGAAAGGAGATTCCAGCAACAAGTAGAAACCCTGCCAACCCATACGAAATGGCATACGATCTTTTTGGTTTCGGTGTTTTTAGCCTGAACATGCACCTGTCATCTCCTTAGCTGATTCATTATGGTTACTCAAAAGAGAATTAAGAAGGGGCACATGTTGTGCCCCTAGGGTCAATGATTATTTATTTCTGCGTTGCTGCCAACGGGTAGCTCCAAAAACGCTTAATCCTGCAACTACCATGGCTAATCCGGTTAAATAGAAATTGCTGTAGGCTTGTTGGCCTGTTTTCGGAACAAGGGAAGCAGCGCTGCCATTCTTTTTGCCTTTTGGTAATACACGAACTTGAACATCATGATACGTAATGGAGTCATCAGGCTCTTTAATGGCGATTGTGAAGCCATCGGTTCCATTAAACCCTTCTTTAGGCGTATAGATCCATTTGCCATCGTCTGTTAACTCGACATCACCATTTCCAGGAGCTACATAAATAGATTCTTCCGCTTTCGGAGATACCACCGGAATGATGCCTTCAACGGATGTATCTTCATCGGTTGTAATAGGCGCAGCTGGCGTCGCCGAAGGAGCTGGAGAAGGCGTTGTGCTAGGTTTAGGCGTGGCGCTTGGAGTAACTCCTGGTGTCACGCTAGGTTTAGGCGTCGGTGTTGGTGTAACGCTTGGTGTCGGTACTGGTCCAGGGCCATAGAAAATAGGTTGCAGATAGATACCAGCATCGATCGTGCGATCGTCGTCGCCAGATTGTAGGACAATCCCTGTTACACGACCAGAACTGTTAGGGTTAGAGTCAACTGCACGATCTGGGCCAATAAGGCTAGTTGAGAATAAATAACCGCTGACAGGTTGGAATGCGACATCATAGGAACCTGGTTCTAGATTCTCGAACAAGTAGTTACCGTTGACATCCGTTTCTTGTGTATCGAGAACGACGCTTGGATTAGATGTGAGATAAAGTTTGACTGTCATTTTAGGGTAGCCAGCGTCTGTGGCGTCTTGCAATCCATTTTTATTTGAATCCAGGAATACCCGGTCCCCCAGCTTTGCAAGTTTATAGTAGCCTGCATCAATGGTCAAATCATTAACTGTAGTCAGTAAGGAAATGGAATGACTAAGTCCTGTCGTTAGGTCAGCGTCTGAATCTTTGCTATCGTCGCTGCCAACATTTATAGGGCTTTTCTTGTAGCCTGCAGGAGCAATAAACTTCACTTGGTAGCTACCTGTGTTCAGGAGGTTTGTAAACAGGTAACGCCCTCCAGCATCCGTAGTTTGCGTGCCAAGCAATGTTGCCGTCCCTGCCGTATACAGCTCCACCGTGACTCCAGGAATCCCAGGTTCACCGGTGTCTTGCAGGCCGTTGGCATTAAGATCGTGCCACACGATGTCTCCGAGTGAGCCGTCTGTCAATAAATAAAGTCCAGCATCGATGGTGAT
This sequence comes from Paenibacillus qinlingensis, assembly GCF_031455095.1. Lineage (GTDB taxonomy): Bacteria > Bacillota > Bacilli > Paenibacillales > NBRC-103111 > Paenibacillus_E > Paenibacillus_E qinlingensis_A. The sequence goes on along the minus strand of NZ_JAVDSB010000024.1, from coordinate 26,346 downwards.
GTTATCGTCTCCGGCAGATAAGGTTACGACGCTTGTTTTACCTGTTGCAAGGTCAGCATCGGAGTCCAAAGCGGTATTACCGCCTTGATTCTTGGCCGATAGCCCATAGCCTTGAGGTTTCACGAATTCTACGATGTAGCTGCCTGGATCCAAGTTTTCAAATTTATATAATCCAGCGACATCTGTAGTTTGTGTACTGATTGCATGAGTAGGATCCGTGTTTGAATACAATTTTACTACTACCCCTGGGACAGGGGCCTCACCTGTATCTTGAATGCCATTTTTATTAGCATCTAGGAAGACTTTATCGCCTAAACTAGCTGGTTTATATAGACCTACGTCAAACGTATAATCACGTCCGCCATCCAGAAGCGAAATATTGTTAATCGTTGCTTCTGAAGCTTCGCGGGTTGTAAAGATAGCATCGCTATCTTTCGAGTCATCTGCCCCTTGATTAGCAGAGGAGAAGAAGTTATAGGCGGCTGGTCTTGTAAACTTTACAACATAACTGCCGGGTAAGAGGCTAGAAAAGTTATAAATTCCGCTGCTACTAGTTGTTGTTGTCATTAAAGCTGCTGCTAGATGTGAAGCATCGAACAGCTTGACGGTTACGCCTGAAATACCAGGCTCTCCGGCATCCTGAACGCCATTGGCGTTGCGATCGTACCAGACTAAATCGCCGATCTCGCCGAGGTAGAAGCCTGCATCAACAGAATGGTCTTGTTTTCCTGATGTCAATGCTATTGAATGGCTAAAGCCTGTTATTACGTCTCGATCAGAATCTTTGGCATCATCGGCTCCCTGATCTCGAAGAGTTGGTTTATAACCGATAGGATTAATAAATTGAACCGTATAATGGGCTGGATCCAATTGAGGAAATAAATATTTACCAGACGCATCCGTTGTTGTCGTTTGAAGGACATGTGCTGGGTCCAAATCGGATGATTTGAACAGCTTCACTGTCGCTCCGCTAATGCCTGGTTCACCGCTATCTTGCTTGCCGTTGGCGTTCAAATCATTCCAAATGAAATCACCAATCTCGCCCTTCGTGTAAATACCTGCGTCTAATGTCATGTTGGTTGTATTTGCAGGCAGGCTAACTTGCGTACGATAGGTTTGGTCACCTGAATCATATAAAGCAAAATCACTATCTGTTGCATCTGTAGCCGATGGATTATCCTGAGGTGATAGATAATAACTTCCACTTGGCATAACGAATTCAACGATGTAATTGTCTGCGATAAGGTTAGGGAACTCATAGTATCCCGGTTTATTCGTTCCATGTTCAAATCCAGTTCTAGTATATGCGATTCGTGTTGTAGGTGCTGAGGCGCGATATAAATTGACCAAAACAGCGTTAATGCCAACTTCCCCAGCATCTTGAATCCCATCTGCGTTCGTATCTGCCCAAATAAAATCACCTAAGTTGCTCGTTCCTGCGGGATCTATACTTTCTACACCGAAACCTACCTTAATGGGTTCAGAAGGTAAGAAGGCTTGTGGACCGCTTGAATCTGGATAGGTAGCACCATAACCGAATGAGTTCCAAGCAATTTTATTTCTTGGCGCACTAACAGGTGCACGCATATCCCATTCCAAGGTAACGGATTCGCCCCTACTAAGCGACATATTACCAAAATCGAATTTCAGTGCTTTTACGGTTGTAATATCATCTGGAATCGTAGTTGTCCAATCACTTGATGTTGAGCGATGAAGTGGATCTGAAAGATCACTGACATTTGGATTATTTTTGGTGGAGTAATAGACTTTGATTTCAGAATTCAGAGCAACGCCGTCAGGACCTGTCACAGGATTAACCAGATAGGGTCTCCATTCCGTGTCTCGTTCACTCAAATCAATAACACCTGTATCACCAATGCGAGGTAATTTATCAATGATGACGATGTTCGAGATCGGACCATTAGAGTCAGCATTTTTAACCCTTAATTGATACATCGCTTTTCCGCCAGGAAGAGTCTTCCCTGTAGCTGGATACTTGGAGAAGCCGCTATCTAGCTCTCCTTTTACCCACTTTATGGATTCAAGGGATCCTCTGAATTTCACGTACACATTCGCTGTGTCAGATACAAACTTTGTAGTTGTTCCATTGGCATCCCAATTGATGCTATCAGGAATGGTAGGGACGTCACTTCGGAAGGTATCTGTGACTGAGCTGGCGGCATACATCGTATTACTGAAGTTGCCATTCAAAGCGTCAGTCTTGATCTTTCCACGGATTGTCACATCAATATAATCCCCAGGCTGTAAAACAGCGCCTGCAAATGTCCAGTTATAGACAGAATAAGTGACAGTGCCAACAGTCGGCGTTGTATGGCTGAAGTTGATCGTCCCACCAGTGTGAGCGTGTGTTTGATCTTCACTAACGATTGTAAAATCGTCTAGTTCTTTCGGAAAGAATTCAAGAATCGTCGGAGAGGTCAGGTTACCAGTAGCGTAAGGATGATTCTGTACTCTTAATTTATAGGTAACGGTATCGCCCAGATTCACAGTGGAACTGCCTACTACGGACTTGTCGGCCACGATCCAAGGCTGAGGATTTACCACTTTTATTGTAACGGTATCGCTATTAGTAAGTGAAGCAGCGAGATATGTCGCGGTAACCGTAGCGGTATTTGGAATCACTTGATTTGTTGCGACAGGGTTTGCGTTATGATCTGTACTTAGCAGTTCACCATAAACGTGAAGATCAGAAGCAACACGGAATCCAGCAGGAGCCCCGCTATATTCCCACTTGACCTTCGACACGTAATCAGCACCTGCGAGCCCTAAACTGGAAACAACTAAATCCTGGCTAGTACTCGTACTCAAGCCACTGCCACCGTTCCAAGGGAACCAAGTGTTGATATTGTTTTTTTGATAAAAGACAGATACAGTAACTCCTGAATTGTTCACATAGGAACCCGTCGTTACCTTAGTCAGATTAATCTGGGCAGGTATTGCATCCTCGACAATCAGGCTATTCAGAGGTACGTTGCCGCTGTTGCCAAAGCTATTGATTTTGTAATCAACTATTTGACCAATGGCATATTCGTCATTAGATTGACGAGCATCTTTGTTAATTCCGTATATGCCTGGCGTCGGGGCCGCGAGAAGATGCGTAACATGTGCCACATTGGTCATAAGAGCAGTTCCAGCGAGGCTCGTTCCTGCAGCATAAACCGAATTGGTTACGGAGTTGCCTATGTTGAAGGGCGGGCTCGGGAATTTCAGCACAACTTGGTAAGTAACTTGCTGCCCTACATTTAATGTAGGAATGTTCCAGTACACACTGCCATACACGGAATCGTAAACGCCGCCGCCAGTAGCAGAAACAAACGTAGAGTTCGGCGGAAGTGTATCATAAACGCCTACATGACTAATATTGGAGCCGCCTAGTTTGCTGTTGCCTTTTAGTTTGACTTCGTAGGTGACTTCACTATCTAAGGCGGGATCTACAGTGGGATTGATTTTGCTTTTCTCGATAAGCCAATCTGGTGCATCCACAGTAGCAGTTACAGCCTGGGCTGTAGACGAAGTAGGAACGCCGTTAGCTGCTGTTGCAGTAGCTGTATTCTGTGCGATGTCACCCTGACGGGTAACACCTTCTTTGAACTTCGCCCTCAACTTGAGTACGCCAGTTTTACCGGCGGGAAGAATGTGGATCATGTTAAACTTCACTGTGCCTGCGGTGGCATCTACTGTAGCTACGTCTGTTGTGGTATCCACGTCAATGTAATCGAGCGTTGGAGGCAGGATATCCGTAATCACCATATCTTCAGCGGCAACGGTGGTACTTGGATTGGCATACTTGATCGTGAAGGTAATCGTTTCCCCTGGTTTAGCAGTAGTTTTGTCGACCGATTTCTCCAGAGTAAGATTAACAGACGCTGCTATTGCAACAAAATTGTAGTAGGGCAATACACCTAGAGAAAGTGTGAAAAGCAGGATGAGAATTTTATTGCGAAATTGAAGCATGGCGCGCTTTTTTTTCACGCGAGAAGATAATTGACGCATAATCGGTCCTCCGAATCCTTAAACATGAATGGCCATGTAATTGAGTAAAATCAGTACTTTCAACATGTTTATATCTATTTGCTAATCCTATTTCGTATGTAGAAGCCAAGTTGATATGAAATGTCGATATTTTCCAACCTAAGCACTATTCACCTCCATTGCAAGTAGATCTTTTTACCTATTATATCGTTAATGGCGGGACTAAAGTCTATGTTTAATGAAAATAAATGTGAAGTTTATTTGAAATCCAAAAATACATAGATAGTAACGCTAACTTTGGGATGATTAGACACTCTTAAAAATGGAAAAACTAGGATAGAAACTACTAGAGAGCTAATCTTTTTCCGCCAGGGAGGCAGAGGTTCATGATGAAACAAATACTATTAATCACAGATGGTTGTTCCAATGTTGGTGTAAGTCCGGTTATCGCAGCGGCTCAAGCGCATGCAGAAGGTGTTACGGTGAATGTCATTGGTGTGATTGATCATGGAGAGCTAGGCGTGCTAGGATCAGAAGAAATTCGAGAGATTGCGGCAGCCGGTGGTGGCATGAGTCGAATTGTTAATTCCGAACAGCTTTCACATACGGTGCAAATGATGACTCGTAAAACCGTCAATGCCACTATCCAGCATGCTGTGGGCAAAGAACTGCAAAGCATTCTGGGCATTTCTCAAATTGAACAATTACCACCGGAGAAACGTGCCGAAGTCGTACAAGTGATTGATAATATGAGTGAAACCACGTCGCTGCGTGTCGCTCTTTTAATAGATGCTAGTGCCAGTATGAAGCCGAAGCTTGCCGCGGTACGTGAAGCGATCCATGATCTCCTGCTGAGTCTAAGAGCCCGTAGCGGTGTAAGTGAGTTGGCTGTTTTCCATTTCCCGTCAACGAAATCAAGTGATCAAGAATTAGAAATGGATCATGGTTGGACGAATCAGCTTGCAAATGTTGATAAGATGTTCTATAAAATAAACATGAAGGGTACGACGCCAACGGGTCCAGCGCTACTGCAAACGTTGCAGTTCGTGACAGAAAAGCCTTTCTCACCAAAGACGACCGAGGAAGGGATGCTGAGTGACTACGTGGTATGATGAGGCCTTTCGCCCTGGGTCTGAGATTAAAGGGAAGTGGAATGGCCATGTGTATGTGGTCGAGCGTTTATTAGGTGCAGGTTCGAATGGTATTGTTGCTCTTGTACGCAGGGGAAACGCTAGATTTGCGCTTAAAGCAGGATATGAAACCGTTGACCATCAGTCGGAGATCAATTCCTTGCTGGCTATTTCATTGAAAGAGAATTCATTTAAGAATTTTTTGATCGATTCAGACGATATGATTATTCAGGGAAAAGGAATTTCCTTTTATGTCATGCGCTATATTGAAGGTGCAAGTCTTTCTGATTTTATAAATAAGCGTGGCCAAGATTGGATATATGTCATAGGCACGAATCTCTTGCAAAAGCTCACAGAAATCCATAGAAGCGGTTATGTATTCGGGGACCTGAAGGTTGAGAATATGATTGTGTCTAAGTATGGAGATGTGGATCTTATTGATTTTGGCGGTGTAACCTCTAAGGGACGAGCGATTAAACAACTAACGGAAGTCTACGATCGCGGGTTTTGGAATATGGGGGAGCGGGTTGCGGAAGAAAGCTACGATCTATTTTCATTCGCTATTTTATTATTAAAGACACTAGATCATCGCAAGCGCTTCACAGGATTTATTAAAATGCTGCCACAGAATCGAGAATTAGATCAGTTAACTGCGATTATGCGCGAAAATCCAATTGCTGCACAACTGGCTCCCTTTTTGAATAAAGCCCTGCACGGCGAGTTCAGCACTTCGGAAGAAGCGATTAGTTATTGGAAGAAGTTAATAACGGGCAAGAAAGCCGCGCAGGCTACGTTGAAAATGCCATGGCTCAAAATATGCTTTGCTGCCTCTATTTTTATTTTTGGAGTAACGATATATAAGTATTGGTAGTGTGGGGTAAGGGATTGGCAGAAAGGAAAGTGGCATGGAAACGGGTTTAGTTGCCAGTGTAGAACAACGAATAGTAGAGCAAAAGCTCGCCGATACAGGAGATGTAATGATTGTTGCGGTTTCAGGGGGGCCTGATTCTGTGGCTTTATTACATGTCCTGTTTCAGCTTTCTCGGACGTATCAGTGGACGCTCGTTGTAGCTCACGTGAACCATCAATTCCGAGGTGCTGAGTCGGATGCAGAGGCAGATTTCGTTGCGGAGCTTGCGGCAGGGCTGGAGCTTCCCTGTGAAATTGGGGAAATTGATGTTCCTGCCTATATAGAGGAAGCTTCTCTAAATGGGCAAGCGGCAGCACGTGAGAAAAGGTATGAATTTCTTCACCAAGTAGCAGATAAATACAGCGCACAACGGATCGCTTTAGCGCATCATGCGGATGATCAAGCGGAAACGATGCTCATGCGAATCCTCAGAGGAACGGGCCCTTCAGGGCTTGTCGGAATGCCAGAACGCAGACGCGAAAAAAAAGTGGAACTGATTCGTCCTTTTTTACGTATATACAAATCAGATATTGTGAATTATTGCGCTCAGCATGAAATTACCTATTGTAAGGACAGCAGCAATGAGCTGCGGAAGTATTTCCGCAATCGGATTCGGCTAGATCTGATGCCGATGCTGAAACAGTATAATGAACAACTTCCAGAGTCACTCAATCGATTGACGGAAGTGATGCAAGCTGAGAATGATTATTTGGATGGGGAAACGGATAACGTTTTTCGCCGAATCGTGACTTTTCAGTCCAACATCTGCCGCTTAAATAGGAGTGATTTCGCCGAGCTTCACGTTGCTTTACAAAGGCGTTTGATTAAATTAATATTAAACTGTCTTTGTTTGGAAAGGGAACGGCTGGTATTTACACGAATTGAGCGTGTTCGCGAGTTAATTGTGAAAGATCAGATGTCGAATCAAGTCTTACAGGTGGATGAACAGGTTTATATTGTGAGAGAATATGGATCTATTCAATTTCAGACATTTGCACCCGATCCGAAGCCTTACGCTTATGAGATTAGGTTAGCATCGAATGAAGTGAACCTGCCAGGCATGAACGCCAAGCTGATCTACTCCTGGATGCCTTTAAGCTCGTACGAGAAAGCAATCCCAGATGATAACGGCGACGTTTTTTTGGATTTGGACCAAGTTGAATTGCCGCTTTATATTAGAAGCCGCCGATCGGGCGACCGATTGGAACCACTTGGTTTAAACGGATCCAAAAAAGTAAAGGATATGTTCATTGATGCCAAAATGCCGCCAACGAGGCGTGAGGTTATCCCACTACTGGTCGACGCATCCGGAAAGATTCTCTGGATTGCTGGATTTCGTAGGTCCAAACACGCTATGGTCGGACCAGACACACAACGTGTGCTTCATATGAAGCTAGTGCTGCAGAAACATACGTAAATTTCGTTCTTCTAGAATGTAAATTTATAAGGATTCATAATATAATCTAGGGGGTTCATCCTTGTACAGCGACATTCAAGAAGTACTTTACAGTGAAGAACAGATTCAAGGCAAGATTAAAGAATTAGGGGAATTGCTTTCCACTGATTACGAAGGCAAGAATCCATTGGTTATTTGTGTATTGAAGGGCGCTTTTATTTTCATGGCGGATCTTGTAAAACAAATTAGAGTACCTTTGGAAATTGATTTTATGGCGGTATCAAGCTACGGTCAATCCACGAAATCTTCAGGAGTCGTTAAGATTATCAAAGATCTTGATGTTCCGGTTGAAGGACGTCATATTCTGATCGTGGAAGATATTATCGATAGCGGCTTAACGCTTAGTTATCTGATAGATGTGCTAGAACGTCGCAATGCGAAGACGATTTCAGTTGTTGCGCTGTTTAATAAACCGGCACGAAGAACGGTAGAGCTTGAGCCTGATTATGCAGGTTATGTGCTACCAGATGAATTCGTTGTCGGATATGGTCTGGATTATGCAGAGAAGTATCGTAACCTTCCATTTATCGGCATATTGAAACCAGAGATCTATTCGAGCTAGTGTCATGTTCCGCACGCGCAGTAGGACAGTAATGTTGTGGCGCTTTACCGGGATATGGTAAAATAATAATTGTGTGCCGTTTGAGAGGAGGCTCGTTATGAATCGAATTATCCGGAATACCGGCTTTTATTTGCTTATATTTTTGGTTACTGTAGGGATCGTTCATTTCATTAGTACTCAAAATGAACAGAAGGAGTTAATCACCTACGATAAATTCCGACAAGCAGTAGTAAACAAAAATGTAGAGTCCGTAGTATTAAAGTTTGATGGGTATACCTATTCCATTAAGGGTAAGTATATTAACCCGCCTAATGGCGCCGATAAGAAGAGCTTCGAAACACATGCTCCTTACGAGCCGTTAGTTGTACAAATGATTGAAGCGAACGGCGTACCTTCGGAAGAGTACGGGCCGATGGAACGTGATAGCGTTTGGATTAGCTTTCTTACGTCCATTATTCCATTCGTCATTATCTTCATTTTGTTCTTCTTCTTATTGAATCAAGCGCAAGGCGGCGGCGGTAAAGTGATGAACTTCGGCAAGAGCCGTGCGCGCCTATATAACGAGGAGAAGAAACGTGTCACATTCGAAGATGTGGCAGGTGCGGATGAAGAGAAGCAAGAATTGATCGAGGTTGTTGAGTTCCTGAAGGATCCTCGCAAATTCGCAGCAGTTGGCGCTAGAATTCCTAAGGGTGTTCTATTGAACGGTCCTCCAGGAACAGGTAAAACGTTGCTAGCTCGTGCAGTTGCTGGTGAAGCAGGCGTACCATTCTTCAGTATTTCTGGTTCTGACTTCGTTGAGATGTTCGTCGGTGTCGGTGCATCCCGTGTTCGTGACTTGTTCGAGAACGCGAAGAAGAATTCACCTTGTATTATCTTTATTGATGAGATCGATGCGGTTGGTCGTCAACGTGGCGCAGGCTTAGGTGGCGGACATGACGAGCGTGAGCAAACGCTCAACCAATTGCTTGTTGAAATGGACGGTTTCGGTGCGAACGAAGGTATTATTATCGTTGCAGCAACTAACCGACCTGATATTTTAGACCCTGCCTTATTGCGTCCAGGTCGTTTTGACCGTCAAATTACGGTAGATCGTCCGGACATCAAAGGCCGTGAAGCTGTATTGAAAGTTCACGCACGTAACAAGCCGCTTGCGAAAGATGTGAAGCTAGATTCACTTTCACGTTATACAACTGGTTTTACGGGCGCTGATCTTGAGAACTTATTAAATGAAGCGGCTTTGATCGCTGCTCGTCGTAATCGTAAAGATATTTCGATGGCAGAAGTTGAAGAAGCATTTGACCGTATTATCGTGGGTACACAGAAGAAAAGCCGTATTATTTCTGAGACTGAGAAACGTATCGTAGCTTATCATGAAGCAGGACACGCGATTATCGGTTATCATGCAGAGAATGCGGACATGGTTCACAAAGTAACAATCGTGCCTCGTGGACGCGCTGGCGGTTATGTGATGATGTTGCCTAAAGAAGGCGAAGATCGCATGATGCAAACGAAGAACGAGTTGTTGGATAAAGTAACTGGACTCTTGGGTGGTCGTGTTTCCGAAGAATTATTTATCGGAGAAATTGGCACAGGGGCATACAGTGACTTCCAGAAGGCAACAGGAATCGTTCGCCGCATGATCATGGAATACGGTATGAGTGATAAGCTTGGACCGATGCAGTTCGGTAGCTCACAAGGTCAAGTATTCTTGGGCCGCGACATCGGACATGAACAGAACTATAGTGATGCCATTGCTTACGAGATCGATCAAGAGATGCAAAGCTTTATTCGTACGTGCTACGAACGTGCACGCACGATTCTTACGGAGCATGCGGATCAGATTCACCTTGTAGCCAAAACATTGCTTGAGAAAGAAACGTTGGATAAAGACGAAATCATCGAACTTTTGGAAAAAGGTAAGCTTAGCGCCAGCTCCGATGAGGAAGATGTGAAAGTTACTATTCAAGGTCAAAGTCAAGCTAGTGAGAGCAATAAGCTGGAGTTTGATAAAGATAAAGAAGTTAAAGAGATCAAACCGGATCAAACAGAAGAGTAAGTTGCAATGCGAACTCGGAAATCCGTTGTACACATCAAGTGTGCGCGGAATTCCGAGTTTTTTCACTGTATTTGCGCATTGACAGGCGATGTGAGAATGTGTAAATTAGTTGTAAATCTCTAATTTTATTGCATTTAGATCATACTACTTTTAGATAGACGACGAGACCATTTTACGTCCCAGATAGGGGAGGAAGCACCATGGAAGCCTTAGCATTAGAGCGCAAAGCGGAACAAAACCGTGAGCTCAAAGAACGACTGCTGCAATTGAAGAAAGAACGGAATGCCATTATTCTTGCTCATTATTATCAGCGTGACGAAGTTCAAGAGGTAGCGGATTTTAGAGGGGACTCCTTTTTGCTTGCTCAGAAGGCCGCACAAACCGATGCGGATGTCATCGTATTCTGTGGTGTTCATTTCATGGGGGAAAGTGCCAAGATTCTCGCACCGAATAAAACCGTGATTATTCCAGACGAACGGGCTGGCTGTCCGATGGCCGATATGGTGAATGTGGAAGGTCTACGCGCCCTTAAACGTCAGCATCCGAAGGCCAAGGTCGTTGCCTATATTAATACATCGGCCGATGTGAAGTCTGAAACAGACATTTGTTGTACCTCTGCGAATGCGATCAATGTCATCAATTCCGTCGATTCAGATGAGATCATCTGGGTACCGGATAAAAATTTGGGTGACTATGTATCAAAATTCACAAGCAAAAAAGTGATCATCTGGGAAGGTTACTGCAATACACATGATATGTTAACCGTTAAAGATGTGGAAGAAATGAGAGCGCAATACCCGAATGCACAGTTTGTTGTTCACCCAGAGTGTCGCCCAGAAGTTGTGAAACTAGGGGACTTTGTAGGTAGTACAACTGCAATTATTAAATATTGCAAAGAGTCGGACTGCCAAGAGTTTATTGTAGGAACAGAAGATGGGACTGGTTATCAATTACGCCTGGATAGTCCTGATAAGAAGTTCCATTTTGCAACCAAATATCTGGTGTGTCCGAATATGAAAGTAAACAATTTGAAGAAAATTGTGAAATGTCTAGAGACGATGCAACCAGAGATTTATGTACCAGAAGATGTGGCAGATAAAGCAAGATTGTCCTTGGAGCGCATGTTACAAGTTAAGTAGCATGCGCTACTCTCTTGTCTTGAATAGATGCCCTCGTGAAGCAAGGCTAGTATCGATCTAATGAGCGAGTATGGACGTACTGACGTTGCTTTACGAGGTATTAAGGGTGAAGAACAGGTGAAACGTCATGATTCCTAGATATCTCGTAGATGTTGATTTAGATTCGATTCCTCATATACATACGGATGTAATTGTTATTGGTGCAGGCATTGCTGGACTATTCACAGCGCTTCGTGCGAGCGAGAATAAAAAAGTCCTTATGATTACGAAGAAATCTCTCTTGGATAGCAACACGCGTTATGCGCAGGGCGGAATTGCCGCAGTGATCTCGGATGAAGATTCACCCGAATATCATCGTCAAGATACAGTGATTGCAGGAGCAGGTCTTTGTTCGTCGGAAGCTGTTGATGTACTTGTCCATGAAGGACCAGAAGGCGTTCAGGATTTGATTCGAATGGGAACGCAGTTCGATCTAGAGAACGGGGAGTTTGCTTTAACCAAAGAAGGGGCGCACAGCCAACGACGTATTTTGCACTCTAATGGAGATGCGACAGGTGCGGAAATTGTTAGAGCTTTATCGGAACGTACCAAACAGGATCCGAATATTGAAATTTGGGACGACCACTTCGTGATCGACCTGATTACCCAAGACGGCGAATGTTACGGAGCGCTCGTTCAGAAACCTAACGGACAGCGCGTATTTGTGCGTGGCAACGCTACAATTCTCTGCTCCGGTGGCGCGGGACAGCTGTTCCGCTACACAACGAATCCCGACATCGCCACGGGCGACGGGATTGCGATCGCGCATCGCGCGGGTGCTCAGATTCAAGATGTGGAATTCATTCAATTCCACCCCACAGCATTATGCTACCCGGGCGCACCACGGTTTCTGATTTCTGAAGCGGTGCGGGGCGAAGGCGCTTATTTGCGTAACATCAAGGGCGAACGCTTCATGGAGCGCTATCACCCACAACTAGAGCTAGCGCCTAGAGACGTTGTTGCTCGTGCGATCGTTGACGAAATGGAGAGCTGTAAATCTACCTTCGTTTATATTGATATTACACACGAATCGGAAGAACTGATTAAACATCGGTTCCCGACGATTTACGAATATTGTCTGAATTACGGGCTCGATATGAGTACCGATTGGATCCCTGTTGCACCAGCCGCACATTACATGATGGGTGGCGTGAAAACCGATTTACACGGAGAGACTCAAGTTCGTCGCCTTTTTGCATGTGGTGAAGTTTCGTCGACAGGCGTACATGGCGCTAACCGTTTAGCGAGTAACTCTTTATCCGAGGCAATTGTGTTCGGTCGCAGAATTATTGAGCGGATTCAAGAACTGCCTCCGCTGGAAGGTAATATTCAGATCCGTGCGGAATCGGAAGCCCCACGGACAGAGATTCCTAATCAGGCGGTTGTAGAGAAAAAGTTGAAGCTTCAGAAAGTTATGCTTCGCTATGCAGGTCTCAAGCGCACAGCTAAGGGCTTGCAAAAAGGGCATGAAGAGTTGGCGAGACAATTGTCAATCTTTGATTCTCTCATGACGAAGCGTGAAGAGTATGAGTTCGCTAATTTGCTCAATGTCGCCCTTTTAACAACAACAGCAGCATTAACCCGTGAGGAAAGCCGCGGCGGTCATTATCGAGAAGATTTCCCAGAACGGGATGACTTGGTATGGAAGAAGCATATTGTTTTCCAGCGCGGGGAAGATAGGATTGAGGAGTGGATTTAGCATGTTAGAAATAAATATGGAATTAGTTCGGAAGCAAATTCGCCTATGGCTAGAAGAAGATATCGGCACGGGCGATGTCACGACTATAACAACAATCCCTTTGGAACAAGTATCCAAGGGGATTATCCACGTCAAAGAAGACGGAATCGTTTGTGGACTTCGCATCGCACAGGAGGTTTTTGCTGTGGTCGATGCTTCTCTTCGTTTCGAAACAAAAGTGGCCGAAGGATCGTCTGTTCATAAAGGGACCATACTAGCTGAAGTGGAAGGCAATACACGCAGCATCCTATTAGGCGAGCGATTGAGTCTGAATTTGATGCAACGATTGTCGGGGATCGCCACGAAGACGCATGAATTTGTGATGGCTCTGGAAGGATTGCCAACCAGACTTGTAGACACACGGAAAACAACGCCTGGACACAGATTGCTTGAGAAGTATGCCGTGCGCGTTGGTGGCGGCTACAACCACCGTTTTGGCCTCTATGATGCGGTTATGATTAAGGATAACCATATCAAAGGCTCAGGAGGCATTACCCAGGCGGTTCAAGCCGCACGTCAGAACATTCCCCACACGATGAAGATCGAGGTGGAAGTGGAGAACTTTGAACAGCTGCATGAAGCGCTCCAAGCAGGAGCTGATATCATCATGCTGGATAACATGGCTCCAGTCCAAATGAAAGAAGCAGTTTCGATAATTAAAAGCAAAGCGCCGCATATTGTAGTAGAGGGATCAGGTTCGGTCACCCCGCAAACGATTAAAGCGATGGCGGAAACGGGTGTAGACGTGATTTCCGTTGGACGGCTGACGTACTCGGTAGCAGCGCTCGATATCTCACTAGATCTGAATGAGCGGAAGGGGACAGCATTATGATTCTCGTTATCGATGTCGGGAATACGAATATTGTACTCGGCCTCTACCAAGAACGTACGCTCTTGCATCATTGGCGTGTAAGCACGAATCGTTCGGCTACCGTGGATGAATATGGCATGCAGCTGCACAGCTTGTTCCAACATTCGGGCATTTCCTTTGCGCAAGTAGAAGGTGTCATTATTTCATCTGTCGTGCCCCCGTTGATGAATGCTATGGAAAACCTCTGCTTACACTATTTGAAAAGGGCGCCTTTTATCGTAGGTCCAGGGATCAAAACAGGATTGAACGTCCGTGTAGACAATCCGAAGGAAGTTGGCGCAGATCGCATCGTGAATGCGGTAGCGGCACTGGAGCTATATGGAGCTCCATGTATTATTGTTGATTTCGGCACAGCTACAACCTACGATTACATTGATTCATCAGGGCAGCTAGTGGGATGCGCCATTGCGCCAGGCATTGGGATCTCCACGGAAGCGCTGTATCAGAAGGCAGCGAAGTTGCCGCGTATTGAGCTGGTTAAGCCGAAAAGTGTGGTTGGTCGGAATACCGTAGCAGCAATGCAAGCGGGCATTATTTATGGCTATGTTGGCCAGGTTGACGGGATTGTCGAACGGGTCATTCAGGAGTTTAATGTAAATCCAACAGTGATTGCGACGGGTGGATTAGCAGAACTCATTTCTAGCGAGTCGCGGACGATTCAAGTCGTCAACCCATTGCTTACGCTACAAGGGTTACAAATGATTTACGAGAAAAATGTCTAAGCAGTATAAGGAAGGAAATTGACATGAGTGATTATTTAATTCGAGGAACAGCTTTAGATGGGCGTGTACGTGCGTTTGCTGTTCAGACGACTCTCCTAACCGAAGAGCTTAGTCGCAGGCATCAAACGACACCGACAGCGACAGCCGCGTTAGGGAGAACAGCGGCCGCTGCGCTTCTTTTAGCTGCTATGCTCAAAGGTGAAGAACATCTCATTGTTCAGGTCAAAGGGGATGGACCGATCGGACAAATCGTTGTAGATGCGAATGCGAAGGGTGAAGTGCGTGGTTACGTAGATAATCCTTTCGTAGATCCGCCGCTCAAAGAGAATGGCAAATTAGATGTTGCCGCTGCGGTAGGGACAGACGGTTTTTTATACATAACGAAAGATCTAGGAATGAAAGAGCCTTATAAAGGAAGTGTTCCTTTAATTTCAGGTGAATTAGCGGAAGATTTTACGTATTATTTTGCAAAGTCAGAACAAACACCTTCGGCAGTCGCGTTAGGGGTCTTGGTGAATAAGGATCACTCGATTCTTGCTTCGGGTGGATTTGTGATTCAACTGCTCCCAGGATTAACGGATAGTGAGATTGATGAGATCGAAGCCATGCTAAGCCAAATCCCAAGCTTCACGAACATGTTAGGCGGCGGATTGAATTTAGAGGAAATTTTACAAACCGTACTCCCTTCTTTCCGTATGCTTGATGAGATGGATGTCAGGTTCCAATGCAAATGTAGTCGGGAGAAAGTGGAGTCTACCTTAATATCGTTAGGTAAGCAAGAACTTCAAGAGATACTGGAAGAAGAAGGAGTTGCGGAGGTCGTCTGTCATTTCTGTAATGAAGCTTACCGGTATGAAGGCGAAGATTTGCAACGGATGATTGATGTGTAAGCGTGGGTGAACTGCTTGATTTAGCTACTGAACACGGATGCAAGCAGCTAGAAGCAATATGGAAGTAAAAGAGGGAAATAGGATGCGCAATGTAAAGCGATTGTGGGGAGTCATCATCGCGATGGCGATATGTATTCTCGTACTCGCATCCTTGCTGATCAGTCATGCCATCAACCAATCAGAACCAAGACAATCACCGGAGCCAGAACAGCAGGGTGAGAATAAGAATACACGAGTTGTCGCCAAAATTGGGAATCAGGAAATTACTATGAGTGAGCTCGAATCAGCGCTCGCGCGCCATTATGGGCCGGAGCAGTTGAGTCAAATGTTGGATCGAGAAGTAATTCGCCTAGAGGGAAATGAGTCGGGGACTAAGGTAGCGAGTGCGGAAATCAACCGTGAGCTGAAAAGGATGCAGCAAGGGTACGAAAGTGAAGGGCAATTTTATGACTCCATGCAAAGTCAGTTGGGCTTGTCTGAGCAGGAAATCCAAGAGGATGTAGCGAATAAGTTGTTACTTGAGAAGCTAGCAACGGCATCCATTCACATTACAGATACTCAGGTTGATACCTACATAAAGACACATGCGGATGAGTTTGAACAAGGAACGGAATACAACATTGGGCAGATCATTGTATCCACGAAGGAGCAAGCAACGAAAGTCATTGCGGAACTGGCCAAAGGTGTGAGCTTTGTGACACTAGCCAGAGATCGATCCATCGATGATGCAACCCATAACACCGGTGGTGATTTGGGTTGGATTGAAGGTGACGATCCTTTTGTTGAGGGCTCTATTCTGGAAGCGGCGAAATTGATGAAGGTTGGCGAAGTGAGTAAGCCCATACCTGTTTCACAAGGCTTTGCCGTCATTTTACTTAAGAATAAGCGGGATCAGGAGAACCCGGATATGGCGTTTATTCGAGAGAGTGTGCGAAAGGAGCTAGCACTGCAAGAAGCGCCTCCATTGAAGGAGTTTGTCGTGCAGTTGCGCGTTAAATGGAAGGTTAGTGTGCTGGATCCGACGCTCCGATAGGTGAATGTGAAAATATGGTTGACAACCTGTAGGCGCATTGATAAGATTAGTATAATTAATACCGACTAAACAACTCGGAAATCATTCAATACTCAATCTGGAGGGGAAATATTATGGCAAGATTAGTACAGAGCATTACGGATTTGATTGGGGATACACCACTAGTTCGTTTGAACCGTGTTGTTCCAGAAGGCAGTGCAGAGGTTTATGTGAAATTAGAGTACCAGAACCCGGGTGCCAGTGTTAAAGACCGTATTGCCATCTCCATGATCGAAGTAGCGGAGCAAGAAGGTAAATTGAAGCCAGGTGACACAATTGTAGAACCGACAAGTGGTAACACAGGAATCGGGATCGCATTAGTGGCAGCGGCTAAAGGATATAAAGCGATCCTCGTTATGCCAGAAACAATGTCTTTGGAAAGACGTAACCTGCTTCGCGCTTATGGTGCACAGCTTGTTCTAACGCCTGGAGCAGAAGGTATGAAGGGTGCAATCAAACGTGCGGAAGAGCTACAAGCTGAGAATCCTTCCTATTTCATTCCACAACAATTCAAGAACCAAGCGAACGTGAAAGTTCACCGTGAAACAACAGGGCCAGAAATCGTAGAAGCGATTAACGCTCATGATGGTAAACTGGATGCTTTCATCTCTGGTATCGGTACTGGTGGTACAATCACAGGTGCGGGTGGCGTTCTGAAAGAAAACTTCCCTAACATCAAAATTTACGCAATTGAACCTGCGGCATCCCCAGTTCTTTCTGGTGGTAAACCAGGTCCTCATAAAATCCAAGGTATCGGTGCAGGGTTTGTTCCTGATATTTTGAACACCAATGTGTACGATGAAATCATTGCTGTTGAGAACGAAGATGCGTTCGAAACTTCACGTCGTGTTGCTAAAGAAGAAGGAATCCTTGGCGGAATTTCCTCCGGTGCAGCGATTTTCGCAGCATTGAAGGTTGCTAAAGAGCTTGGCGCTGGCAAACGTGTTGTTGCGGTAATCCCTAGTAACGGTGAGCGTTACTTGTCCACGCCTTTGTACCAATTCGAAGAGCAATAAGATTAAAGCCAAACAAGATCAAGCCTTCAGCTATTGCAGCTGGGGCTTTTTTTCTGTATAGGGTTGGAGTATACTAATGGACAACGAATTAACGGATTTGAAGGAGAACAGGCATGATTTTAACTTCAGTGGAACAATGGCAGGAGTGGTCCTCATCAGACTACACGATGCTGCCGTATATAATAAAATTAGGACTGGCAGATGATCGAATTGCCTCTTGGGAAGATGCTTGGAAAGAAGCTTCTCCGGATTCTTTCGTGCTCGAAAGCGGAAAAGGCGGCAGATATACGCACTTTGGACTACATCCCTTTTCCACTGTACGGGGGACAGGCTTGGAAGCTGACATCACAACTCACACGAACTCGACACATTCTCGCGTACAAGGCAAGCCGCTCGATATCGTGAAGCAATGGATGTCGGGCTTCAACAGCCCTAAAGTTCAAGGAGCACCCAAGTTTGTCGGCGGCTGCGTAGGCTATTGGAGCTATGATGTGATTCGCACCATTGAGAAGCTGCCAGAGCAGTCGCGTGACGATCTGCCCATTCCTGATTACAGCTTCGCTATGTATGATCAGGTGTGGACATTAGATCACACGGAGAAGAGTCTGTTCATCGCGGTGCATATGCCGCTCGCCCAAGGCGCAGACATCAACGAGCTCTACGCTGCGGCGCACGCTCGCGCTGAAGCCATGCTCGTCCGCTGGCACGCGATCCGCGCAGGCAACTGGTCCGGCACACCGCTGAACGGTGCCGACCAACCTACGATGGCGCGCGAGCAGCTGCACATCGACGTCGAAAGCATCGCAGGCATCGAGCCTGCCTTCGACAAAGGAGCGTACATGGCTGCGGTGGAGCGCATCCAAGCCTACATCTCCCAAGGTGACGTGTTCCAAGTCAACTTGTCCGTCAGGCAGAGCCGGCAGCTGCGCACGACGCCGGAGGAAATCTACGAGGCGCTGCGCATCGTTAATCCCTCGCCCTACATGGGCTTGCTGCGCTTCGCTGGCTTCGCCCTCGTCTCTGGCTCGCCGGAGCTGCTCGTGCAGCTCGAGGACGGCGTCCTGCGGACGCGTCCTATCGCTGGCACGCGCCCGCGCGGCAAGGACGACCAGGATGATCTTCGCCTAGCTGGCGAGCTCATCCACAACGACAAAGAGCGTGCTGAGCACGTGATGCTCGTCGACCTCGAGCGCAACGACATGGGACGCATCTCACGGTATGGTTCTGTCCATGTCAAAGACTTCATGGTCATCGAATACTATTCCCATGTGATGCACATCGTCTCCGAAGTCGTCAGCGAATTGGCCGAGGGCAAGGATGCCTACGATGTCATTGCGGCCACCTTCCCTGGCGGTACCATTACGGGTGCGCCGAAGATTCGCTGTATGGAAATCATTGAAGAGCTAGAGCCCGTACGTCGTGGTCCATACACAGGATCCATGGGATGGATTGACTATAATGGCAATATGGAATTTAATATTATTATACGCACGCTAGTAGCTGTTGAAGGGATGGGACATATTCAAGCTGGAGCGGGGATCGTTATTGATTCCATTCCAGAACGAGAATACATCGAATCCTTGAATAAAGCCAAAGCGATGTGGAAAGCCATTGAATATAGCGAGCGGAGCATGAGCCGAGCTTAGGGCCCAAGCGGGCTGAGACGAAAGGGGAGCTTAGAATGATTTTAGTGATTGATAATTATGATTCGTTTACGTACAACCTTGTGCAGTATTTAGGAGAGATCGGGGAGGAAGTCATCGTTCGTCGGAATGACGAGATTGACTTAGCAGGCGTCGAGGCGCTCGCGCCAGACCATATCTTAATATCTCCAGGGCCGTGCACACCGAATGAAGCTGGAATTAGCTTATCACTGATCGACCATTTTAAAGGGATCATCCCGATTTTCGGCGTTTGTCTGGGACATCAGTCCATAGGCCAAGCCTTCGGCGGCGATGTCATTCGCGCAGAGCGCTTGATGCATGGCAAAACTTCGGAGATTTTCCATGACGGCAAAACCTTGTTTGAAGGACTTCCGTCTCCTTTCATCGCCACACGCTATCATTCTTTGATTGTCAAAACAGAAACCTTACCTGATTGCTTGGAAATCAGTGCACAAACAGCAGAAGGCGAAATCATGGCCTTACGCCATAAAGAGTATCCAATCGAAGGGGTGCAATTTCACCCGGAATCGATTATTACCCAGCACGGACATCAAATGCTGCGCAACTTCCTTCGTCGCACAGCCAAAACAGGAGTCTAACGCATGATCATCTCCATGAATGGAACCTTAGTTGAAGAAACACAAGCCGTGGTCTCAGTATATGATCACGGTTTTCTTTACGGCATCGGCTTGTTTGAGACCTTTCGCACGTATAATCGTAAGCCCTTCCTGCTTGCTGAACACATTCGTCGTTTGACAGATGGGTGTCAGGAGCTTGGTATTGTCTACGAGCCTAACCTTGAGAATCTGTCACGCTTTATTGAAGAATTACTCCAAGCGAATCATTTAGAGGATGCGTACATTCGTTACTCGGTCTCTGCAGGCGTAGAGGCATTAGGTCTTCCAACCAGTGACTATACGAAGCCAACAGAAATTATTTACATCAAGCCACTACCTCCAAGGGATGAAAGAACTTACCTTCAAGGCAAGGCATTACAACTGCTGAAACTGCCACGAAATACACCAGAGGGCTTATATCGGTTTAAGTCCTTTCATTATATGAATAACATTTTGGCCAAAAGAGAGCTTGGGCAATATGCATGGGCAACAGGGGCTGAAGGCCTGATGTTGTCAGAGGATGGCTATGTGGCTGAGGGGATCGTCAGTAACCTGTTTTTCGTTAAAAAAGATACCCTATATACCCCATCTCTCGATACGGGAATCTTACCGGGCATCACAAGAGCCTATGTCATGGACCTTGCCCAGCAGCTTCAAATTCCTATCCAAGATGGTTTGTATCGGTGGGAAGATCTCATAGAAGCGGACGAGGCGTTTCTCGTCAATTCGATTCAAGAAATAGTCCCTGTTAACACCTTGTACACTCCGAGTGGACAAGCCTATACATTAGGCTCTGGCTCACCAGGCACAATCACCCGCCAACTGACGAAACATTATGCTCAGTAAGGCCCCGAACGAATGAACGGCAACGAACAGCAATGAATAGGAAGTGAACCTAAGATGAATGTGTTATCCTGTAGAGGACACGAGCTGCCCATTGGTGATCGTACGATCATTATGGGCATATTAAACATAACGCCAGATTCATTTTCGGATGGAGGCAGCTATAATCGTATTGAGGATGCGCTACGTAGAGCTCAGCACATGGTAGCGGAAGGTGCAGACATCATTGACATAGGAGGGGAGTCCACTCGGCCTGGAGCAGCAACGGTCACTGTCGATGAGGAGTTGCAACGCGTAATCCCAGTGATCGAAGCGATTCGCAGAGAAATCAACGTGCCTATTTCAATCGATACCTACAAAGCTGAAGTGGCTAAGCAAGCTATAGATGCAGGCGCGCATATCATCAACGATGTATGGGGTGGTCAAGCGGATGCGGAGATGGCAGCCGTGGCAGCCCAATTGGAATGTCCGTTTATCATTACTCATAATCGAACAGACTCAGAATATGTCGAATTTCTCCCTGAGGTGATAGCTGATCTTCTCCGCTGCACGGATCAGGCTCAGCAGGCTGGTGTTAAGCCAGAGCATATTATTCTCGATCCTGGCATTGGCTTCGCCAAGTCATATGCACAGAATCTCTACCTGATGAACAACCTGCGTGCGATCGTTGATTTGGGGTACCCCGTCCTATTGGGCACATCGCGCAAAAGTGTTATCGGCCTAACCTTAGGATTGCCTCCTGAGGAGCGTCTCGAAGGAACTTCATCAACCGTAGTCCTTGGTATTGCGCAGGGATGTGGCATTGTTAGAGTTCACGATGTCCAAGCAATTAAAAGGCTGGCCGTGATGACCGACGCCATTCTTCGCAGCAACCTTTAATTGAGAAGGTATATTCTGTTTTAACCCTGGAGGCTTCTACTATGGATAAAATCATCCTATCCCGCATGCAGTTTTTTGGTAATCACGGTGTGTTCCCTGAAGAAAATACGCTGGGTCAGCGATTCTACGTCGATGTAGAGCTAATGCTCCCTTTAGATAAAGCTGGCAAGAACGATGACTTAACAGAAACGGTACATTATGGCGAGGCCTTTTTCCTGATCAAAGAGATCGTTGAAGGGCGTACGTACAAATTAATTGAGGCATTAGCAGAAAATATTGCATCCGAGCTCCTGCATACTTATACTAGTATCAATGAAGTGACGGTTCGCGTTATTAAGCCGCATCCGCCCTTTGCCGTCATTTTTGATGGCGTTACAATAGAGATTAATCGAAAGCGGGCATTGGAATGACAGCCGAAGAACAAGAACGCACGATCATTGCTTACGTCGCATTAGGCTCCAATATTGATAATCGGGAACATTATTTGCAGGGTGCGATTACAGCGCTGAATGAAGAATCGGGCATCTCGGTGACGGGGCAATCCTCCATCTATGAGACCGAGCCTGTAGGCTATGTGGATCAATCTGCATTTCTAAATATGGTTGTTCAAATTCATACGGACTTATCGCCTGAAGCCTTATTAGTTACCTTGCTAGCCATCGAAAACCGTCTGGGTCGGACGCGTGACTTGCGTTGGGGACCTCGAACGATTGATTTGGATCTGCTCCTATATGGTGACCATCGGTTAACGACCCCCGACTTGATCATTCCGCATCCGCGGATGCATGAGCGGGCTTTTGTATTAGTTCCTCTCTCTGAGGTTCTTTACGCGCGGCAGGCCGTCCAATTTGAATCCATCTCTGCACATTTGGAGAAACTGGAAGGAAAGGAAGGCGTTATTCTATGGAAAAAAGCTCAATAGCACAGCGCATACGCGCTTTTCGTAAGTTAAAAGGGTATACCCAGAGTGAACTAGCGGATTTGTTAGGCGTCTCTATTGCCATCTTAGGGGCGATTGAACGAGGAACACGGAAGCCAGATAACAAAATGATTCAAAATATCTCACAAGTTCTAAATATAGAACCGGAAGAATTAGTAGCTGTTATTGCGAAATGAGAGGAGTGTAATCTGAATGCTGAAAATAGGAAATGTCGAAGCTCCGAATAAAGTCGTCTTAGCCCCGATGGCGGGCGTATGTAATCCGGCGTTTCGCCTAATTGCCAAAGAGTTTGGTACAGGCCTAGTCTGTGCTGAAATGGTTAGTGACAAAGCGATCGTGCACGGTAATACACGTTCTATGGAGATGCTCTACGTTGACGATCGTGAGAAGCCGTTAAGTCTTCAAATTTTTGGAGGCGATACGGATACGTTGGTTCAAGCGGCTCGAATCGTTGATCAACATACGAATGCCGATATTATTGATATCAACATGGGGTGCCCTGTTCCCAAAATCACCAAGTGTGATGCGGGTGCAAGATGGTTGCTTCAACCGGATAAAATTGAGGCCATGATCGCAACTGTTGTTGCAGCAGTGAGTAAGCCTGTAACTGTAAAGATGCGTATTGGTTGGGACTCCGAACATATTTATGCGGTCGAAAATGCAAAAGCTGTCGAAAGAGGCGGCGGTAGTGCGGTTAGTGTGCACGGTCGTACTCGTGAGCAGCTTTACACCGGCAAAGCGGATTGGGATATCATTCGCGATGTGAAGCAAGCTCTTTCGATTCCCGTGATTGGTAACGGGGATGTCGTCACACCAGAGGATGCAAAGCGCATGCTGGATCAAACGGGTGTAGACGGTGTTATGATTGGACGCGGTGCGTTAGGCAACCCATGGATGTTGTATCGTACTGTACAATATCTAGCGAATGGAGAGCTTCCGCCGGAACCGACAGCTGAAGAGAAAATCCGTATCGCTATCTTGCATATGGACCGTCTAATTGCCCTCAAAGGTGAGCATGTAGCCGTGAAGGAAATGCGCAAACACATGGCGTGGTATCTCAAAGGTATGACTGGAGCAGCGCGTGTGAAAGACATCATTATGGAGACTGAAAAGCGGGATGAAATGGTTCGTACATTGGACGCTTACGTTGAGCATCTTGCTGTAAGTTCAGCGTCTGGGACAGCGGAAGAATCAGCTGTGCTGCATTAAAAAAATGCAACAATGGTTGACATTGACATTTTGAAACCGTTGCAATATAATCAGTCAATATTAATGTGTTCCTGCATATATTGAAAGACTAACGAGTAAGCAACTTATTATGAAACGTGAATTCATACTACTTGAATCAGCTCTATAAAGACCTAACTCCTAGCAGGAAGCATCGATTCAACGATATGAAAATCTTTCACATGACGGGAGATCAGTTGGCAATGGCTGAAAAAGAGGTCATTCTTACACCAGTAGGGCTACGGAAATTAGAGGATGAGCTTGAGCATCTGAAGTCCGTGAAACGCCGGGAAGTCGCGGAAAGAATTAAGGTTGCCATCGGTTATGGCGATATTAGTGAGAATTCCGAGTACGAAGATGCGAAGAACGAGCAAGCTTTTATTGAAGGAAGAATCATTACTTTAGAAAAAATGCTGCGCAATGCGCGGATTATTAATAACGATGATGTCGATATTAACACGGTTAGTGTTGGGTCGATTGTTACGCTGAAAGACTTGGAATACGGTGACTTGGTAGAATACAACATTGTTGGTTCGGCTGAATCCGATCCATTGCAGAATAAGATTTCCAATGAAAGCCCTGTGGGTAAAGCTATTCTTGGCAAGCAAAAGGGCACCAACGTTGATGTTGTCGTTCCTGCTGGCGTCATTCAGTATCAAATTGTTGATATTAAAAAGTAGCGTGCAGCCGCAAGCCTTTTGGAAAGCTTCCCTCAGGAAGCTTTTTTCCGTTCACAGCCCTAAACTAAATTAGTAGGAGATGAAAGTATGAGTCAGGAACTAGAATTAAATGAATTGCTCGTTATCAGGCGCAACAAATTGGACGAGCTCCGCGGACTTGGTGTCGATCCTTTCGGCGGCAAATATGTAAGAACGCATTCAGCAGGGGACATTCTTACTGCTTATCAAGAGATGAGCAAAGAAGAACTAGATGAAGCGAATGTCGTAGTTCGTATTGCTGGGCGTATCATGCAAAAGAGAAGCATGGGTAAAGCTAGCTTTGCGCATCTGCAAGACATCACTGGGAAAATTCAAATCTACGTGCGTGAAGATGCGTTGGATGCCAACATATATAAAGCTTTTGATATTCTTGATCTCGGTGACATGGTAGGGGTTGAAGGCGTTGTTTTCAAAACGAAAACAGGCGAAACCTCTATTAAAGTGAAATCACTTGAGGTGATGACGAAATCATTGCTGCCATTGCCGGATAAATTCCATGGTCTTAGTGATGTTGAGCTTCGCTACCGTCAACGTTATGTGGATCTGATTATGAATCAAGATGTTCAGAAGACGTTTATCCTTCGTTCCAAAATCATACAATCCATGCGCCGTTATTTAGATTCTTTGGGCTATTTGGAAGTGGAGACACCGACTTTGCATTCAATCGCAGGTGGTGCTTCTGCACGCCCTTTTAACACGCATCACAACGCGCTAGATATGCAACTGCACATGCGTATTGCAATCGAGCTTCACCTGAAACGTCTAATCGTAGGCGGACTAGAGAAAGTGTACGAAATCGGTCGTGTATACCGTAATGAGGGTATTTCTACGCGTCACAACCCTGAGTTTACGATGATCGAGTTGTACGAGGCGTATGCCGACTACAAAGACATCATGAAGCTGACAGAGGAGCTTGTTGCTCATATCGCGCAAGAAGTGCTTGGACAGACGACGATTCCTTATGGCGACCATGAGGTTGATTTGGCTGTGGGTTGGAGACGTGTATCCATGGTTGATGCGATCAAAGAAGTCACTGGTGTAGACTTTAGCGTTCATATGACGAATGAGCAAGCGCATGGCTTGGCCAAAGAGCACAAGGTTGCTGTGGAGCCTCATATGACGTTTGGTCACATTGTGAACCAGTTCTTCGAAACGTTTGTTGAAGAGACGTTGATACAGCCTACGTTTATCTATGGACATCCATTAGAGATCTCTCCGCTTGCCAAAAAGAATCCTGAGGATCCGCGCTTTACGGATCGCTTTGAGCTCTTTATCGTGGCACGTGAGCATGCGAATGCTTTTACAGAGCTTAATGATCCTATTGACCAAAGAGAGCGCTTTGAGGCTCAGTTGCGTGAAAAAGATCTAGGTAATGATGAAGCACATGAAATGGACGAAGACTTCATTCGTGCTCTTGAGTACGGTATGCCGCCAACAGGTGGTTTAGGTATAGGTATTGACCGTTTGGTTATGCTATTGACGAATGCGCCGTCCATCCGTGATGTCTTATTATTCCCGTTGATGCGTGAACGTCAAGGTGAGTAATTGGTTGAATTAGAGGCGCCATTCGGTGCCTCTAATTTTTTTGAAATTAGGACTTGCAAAGTGTATGTGGTCTGTGGTATCTTATAAAAGTTGCCGCTGAGGACAACACGAGAAACACAAGAAACAAACAAAAAACAACTCAAAAAAGAGTTGCAAATAAAAACTCAGTGTGGTATATTGGTCTTCCGGCTTTCGAAAGAGAGCGGGTTGGACAAGAGTGATTGATCTTTGAAAACTGAACAACGAGTGAGTAAGCACAGTCGAGTAATCGACTATAAAAGAGATTGCAAAATCTCGCTAGCTTCAAATGAGCAA
>NZ_JAVDSB010000023.1:0-71080 GCF_031455095.1 Paenibacillus qinlingensis | reverse complement strand
GTAATACTTAAAGTATACAAGAAAAAAGGCACAGCGCCCTCATAAAATGAGAGTCTGTGCCTTTTTTCTTAGTATACTTTTTCAGTGGCCTCCTTTTTGTGTGCTTCTTTTTTTATTCATGCACCAACTTCAGGGGGAATTATTTTATAATTGATACCATCATTCATTTTTATTGATCATACGTTCTTGAAATGGTATTGTTTCTTTGGAAGGAGGGATCATACGATGGGAAGAAATAAAGTATTCGATGAAGATGCCGTGTTGCTTAAGGCCATGCATCTATTTTGGAAACAAGGCTACGAGAAGACATCCATGCAAGAACTTGTCTCCCACATGGGCATTCATAAAGGGAGCTTATATGATACCTTCGGAGATAAACAATCCCTATATATCAGAGCATTGAAACGTTATAGTGAAAACTCCGAGCAGTCGGTTAAGCTTCGACTAGCGGATACCCGTTCTGTCAAAGAGGCAATTCGAATGTTATTTGATTTAGCCATACACCAGCGTGAAGATATTCCACAGGGCTGCTTTATCGTGAATACCGCGGTAGAGCTGTCCTTCCATGATGCTGAGGCCAGAGAATGCGTTCGTCTGAACTGGGAGCGAGTAGAAGAGATCATCGCAGATTTGATTGTGAGAGGAAAACTTGAAGGTGAGCTTGCTGAAAGCATTGACGCTGATCAACTTGCAAGTTTTTTAAATAATGCGTTAATTGGTCTTCGAATCATTGCAAAAACGATTACTGACAGAGATAAATTAAATCACATCATTGAAATGAATATGTCCTTATTAAAATAAGAGATAGAGTAGAATACGATGGCTGGTTATTCTAACAGGTTTGTTCTACTAGCACTATAGTTCATGAACCCTATTTTCATCCTCGTTGATGTACCATAAAAAAGCAGCACTTTAGGACTTTATTACTCTTCCTAATAGGCTGTTTTTTCGTTTTTTGGGTAAAGACTAGTTATTTAGACCAATCGTTCAACTATTTTGTTGACCAAACGTTCTTTTAAATGATAATGTTGCCTTGGGAATAAAAAGAAATAGATTCCAATTCCCAGTTCGAGCAATTTGGTCCATTACCAGAGGAGGAAAACGAAGAATGAAAGCACATCTAAGAATTGTAAGAAAAAAAGCACTAATCGTCACTTCAACGTCTATCGCTTTATCTGTGCTTTTGAGTTCCTTTCCCTTGGCATCCGTCACGCACGCTGCCTCAGCACCCCACCCGACAGCCATTAAGGTTCCTTTACTCGGAAACCAGGCTCTAAGTGCACAAGAGCTATTGAATCCGCCGAAGCTAGTTGCGGATAGCACAAAGAATATCATTGGGCGGTTTATCGAAATCGAGTTTCCGGATAATGCTGAATGGAGAAACGCGATCTCTGCTGTAATGATAAATGGATATGCGCTACAAGATCCTTCAAGTTACGTTATTACATCCGGCAAAATCCTGTTGGACGGTGCCTTTTTTGGAGGGGAGGGCGATTACGACATCAGCATTGAAGCAAACGGCTATGCGAGTGCAGATTTGAAGCAGCCTATTATCTCGTATTATTCACAAAATCTTGCACTGAATAAACCGGTATTCGCATCGGCTAATGCACTTCAAGAGGCTAAGAATGCGGTTGACGGAAACCCTGAAACAAGATGGGAATCCAAATTCGCCGACGACCAATTCATTACAGTTGATCTAGGCGCCGTGTACGATGACATTACATACATCGTTCTGAATTGGGAAAATGCAGCTGGGAAAAATTATGATATTCAAATGTCAGAGGATGGTTTGACTTGGACGACTGTTTTTACAACCTATCAAGGTGAACCCAACCATAAAGATAAAATTTATCTCGCACCTAAGAAAGCAAGATATGTGAAAATGAATGGCAACACGCGTGCAACAGACTACGGCTTTTCGATTCGCGAATTGGAAGTGTACGGTGACGCTTTTTCAGGAATTGAGTCAGCCCCTGTATTACACGCGGATCGGACGGAGAATGTGCTCGGTCAACCGATGGATATCACGTTTGCTGACGACGTAGAGTGGAGAAACGCGATTAGCGAAGTAAAAGTGAACGACGCTGTCATTAGCCCTTCACAATACAAACTGACCGCAGGTCAATTGACGTTAAGCAGCACTTTGTTTAACGAAGCGAAACCATATTGGATTTCCGTTCAGTCTCAAGGTTTCAAAAATACGGTAGTCTATCAAACGGTTCTAACGAGAGACGGGGGACCTACGAATCCTACAGATCCTACGGATCCTACAGACCCTACAGAACCAACGAATCCGCCAGTGAACCCAGGCAGCAATCTTGCCTTGAATAAGCAAACCTCATCATCGCCGGATTACCATCGTGCTAGCTCTGATGCTGTAGACGGCAGGTTGGATCGCCGCTGGGAATCTGCATTCGCGGATAACCAATGGATGAGCGTAGACCTTGGCACGAAGCAAACCATTAACCGCGTACTTCTGAACTGGGAAAATGCTTACGGCAAAGCCTACACCATTGATGTATCTGTTGACGGTGAAACTTGGCATACTGTATATGCGACTGACAAAGAAAATGGCGGCATTGATAACATCTCTTTCTCGCCTGTAGAAGCGAGATACGTGAAGATGAACGGCATTAAGCGTGGTACGCCTTACGGCTTCTCCTTATGGGAGTTCGAAGTATATGCGGGTACTGCTGACTTGATCGATAGTCCAGCTCTTACAGCTAGCACTAAGGCAATAATTGGAGAGCCAGTTGAACTTACTTTCGGCGATAACTCGGCATGGAGAGCTGCAATTCATGCTGTAGAATTAGATGGAGTATCATTGAACTCTTCCCAATATCACTTGGAAGCAGGCAAAATAACCTTAGATGCCTCGTTGTTTATTGAAGCTAAAGCTTATGAGATTTCAGTTGCGGCAACTGGCTATAAGAATGACGCAGTTAGTCAATTAGTCACGCTAGGATCTTATCATAATCTGGCGTTGAACCAATCAACCACTACTTCTGACGGTTCTTTGCAAAGCGGCAGCTACGCAGTAGATGGCAACAAAGCTACACGTTGGGAGTCCCAACATGGCATAGATCCACAATGGATTAGCGTTGATCTTGGAGAAGCAACTACAATCCATCGTGTTGTACTTAACTGGGAGAACGCGGCTGCGAAATCTTACCGTGTAGAAGTTTCCACTGATGGCGTGACTTGGACGACAGCGTTCGCCACAACGAATGGTCGCGAAGGCATTGCTAATCTGCTTATCAACCCAACGAATGCTCGCTATGTGAAAGTAACGGGTACAGAGCGCACTACTCAATACGGCTACTCATTGTTCGAACTAGAAGTATATTAAGTTCAGGGGCTAGGACACCTATGATAGGTGTACCTGGCCTTTGCTTTTTAAGAACTACAATGATGTGGTGGCGATTAATATTGCTATTGGACAGGATTTAACCTATTATATGAACTTGAACTACGCTTTAGTTACAGCTGAAGGAGGGGTCACATGAGTACAGATAGTATTATTACACATGATTTACTCCGTATAAGTCGTTAATATCCATTTAACTTATACGGAGAAATTGAGATTAGATGGGTATGAACCGACTTTTTATACAGAGTGTGTTATAAAAAGGAGGAACTTACCATGTCAATGATACATGTACAAAACCTGACATTTTCATATCCCAGCAGCTTTGATCCTATTTTTGAAGATGTTAGCTTTCACATAGATACGGACTGGAAACTTGGATTTATTGGCCGTAACGGTCGAGGCAAGACAACGTTTTTCAATTTATTATTAGGTAACTATGAATACAACGGAAACATTACTTCTTCAGTTGAATTCAACTATTTTCCATACCCAGTCTCAGATAAAAGCAGATTCACGTATGAAATAATAGAAGAGATATGTCCAGAGGCAGAAGATTGGGAGTTTCTTCGAGAAATTTCTTATTTAGATGTTGATGCTGAAGTGATGTACCGGCCATTCGAAACATTATCCAATGGGGAACAAACGAAGGTTTTGTTGGCTGCACTTTTTTTGAATGAAGGGCAATTCTTATTAGTCGATGAGCCCACCAATCACCTAGATATCAATGGTCGAAAAAGTGTTTCTAATTATTTGAAAAGGAAAAAAGGATTCATTCTAATTTCACATGATAGATGCTTTTTGGATGGCTGTGTTGACCACATCTTGTCCATAAACAAAGCGAATATAGAAGTGCAAAGTGGCAATTATTCCTCTTGGAAGCTGAATTTTGATAGACAGCAGGAACATGAGGAAAAAACAAATGAGCGTTTACAGAAAGACATTGGAAGGCTGCAGCAATCTTCTAAACGTTCGGCTAATTGGTCTAATCAAGTAGAAGCTTCCAAGAATGGAACAACGAATTCTGGTTCCAAATTGGACAAGGGATTTGTAGGACATAAAGCTGCTAAAATGATGAAACGTGCGAAGAACCTAGAATCAAGGCAACATAAAGCAATTGAAGAAAAGTCAGCTCTGCTTAAAAATGTGGAAAAAACGGAGTCCTTACAATTAGAGCCCTTAGCATTTAAATCTAAGGAACTAGTTCAGTTAACAGACGTGTCTGTCATGTATAATGATGAGATAGTGAATACCCCTACAAGTTTTAAAGTAAAAGAAGGAGACCGCGTCGTTCTTGATGGGAAAAATGGTAGTGGAAAAAGTAGTATTTTACATTTAATTCTTGGTGAGCCACTTCAACATACAGGTAATTTGAACGTTAGTTCTGGTCTTATCATTTCTTATGTACAACAAGATACCTCTCATTTAAAGGGAAAGTTATCTGACTTTATTGAAGAAAATCAGATTGATGAACCTATATTTAAATCTATTCTAAGAAAAATGGATTTTGAGCGCATTCAGTTTGAAAAAGATATATCCCACTATTCTGGTGGACAAAAGAAAAAGTTACTAATCGCTAAAAGTTTATGTGAAAAAGCTCATTTATATATTTGGGATGAGCCCCTTAATTTTATTGATGTCTATTCTCGCATGCAAATTGAAGAGCTGATAAAAAGGTTTAATCCAACAATGATTTTTGTCGAGCATGATCAAGCGTTCCGAGAAAAGGTTGCAACGCAAACGATAACCTTATAAGTAACTGAAATAAAGGCCGAGAACTTCCTACGCGGAAAGTTCTCGGCCTTTATGTTTAACCTAACAGTTTCGCAGAGTTGTATGCGACTCCGCAGGAGCAGCGGTGAGTGCCAAACATGGCATCATAGGAGGGAGGGAATTCTTTGTAAACCCGGATAACCTGTTCGGCTAACTCCTCGGCATTCTTGGGAACAGCAGCAAGTGAATCGGCTTTGGCCTGAGTGTCAATATGTGCGCCTGGCGGGACAAACCGGTTAGGGGCTATCCGCACTCCGTTGGTCAAAAGTGCATCGTTCGAGATATAGGAGCCTCGGCCAATATAAGCATTAAAGACAATAGCCTTGAAACCAACGAATGCTTCATCTTCAATCAAGCAAGGCCCGTGAATAATGGCCCCGTGAGCTATAGAGACTCTGTTGCCAATAAAGATAGAATACGACTTGTTAGCCACCTGAATCGTTGTATTAGCCAATCCGTGTAAAATCACGCCATCCTGAATATTAGAGCTCGAACCGATAAAGAATGGTGTTCCTTCATCTCCTCTAAGCGTTGCGGTAGGCGCAACAAACACTTTGTCGGAGATTTGCACATCGCCAATAACCGTAGTGAACGGACTAAGAAAAGCCGTTGGATGGATGGAAGGAGACCGCGGTACGGGATTCGCCGCTGTTATAGGATTGGGTCCAATAAATCTTGCAAATAGATTAACAGGACCTCTGGGAAAAGAATCGGGACCTTGCTGCCAGGCGCTGCCCTGGATATAAGGTTGGTAGTATGCCATATTTAAATCTCCTTGTGACCGTCTTGGGAATCTCTTGGTACTAAGATATTCCGCATATAGTCAAATGTCACAAGGGCAGAAAGCCCATTTCTTTAATCCTCCTGATTTTCGATACTCAAAACATTACTCAAATGAGATTTCACTCATATCGATGCTAACAATTAGCGGCTCCGGTTGCTTTTGACCATCAGGTTGAGGGATGTAGACCCGGCGTTTTGTTGGTACAAGGATGCCATTGAAATCCTGGTAATCAGAAGCATAATTCGCACCAGCTGCGCCAGGACTTACATCAACCGTATAGTCATGTCTACGCAATAAGCCATCTTCGCCGAAATATGAAATTTGTTCGCGGCTGTGACTGGCGATATAATCTGGGAAAATAACCTTAAGCCGACGCCAAGACTCACCATTTTCCTGCCACGGCGTCAACTCTTCAGTCTCGAAGCCGGGATAGGTATACAAAAAGGGTTGTGTCAGGTAGGTCCACATGGCATAGCTTGCAAAATAGACCACTTGCAGCTCGTCCCAAGGTGTTTCTAACACATGCCCCTCATAAGAGGCACGCGGATTTTCACGGCTTTGAAGGGTTTCTCCTGTGTTGATATCCTTAATGGAAACCTGGTCTGGGCTATACGTGCTTGAGCGATCAACAGAA
Source organism: Paenibacillus qinlingensis (assembly GCF_031455095.1). Lineage (GTDB taxonomy): Bacteria > Bacillota > Bacilli > Paenibacillales > NBRC-103111 > Paenibacillus_E > Paenibacillus_E qinlingensis_A. The sequence goes on along the minus strand of NZ_JAVDSB010000023.1, from coordinate 64,519 downwards.
CCAAAACGATTGATTACAACGTTCTGTTTGTGGATGTCGGCTACAAGGTTATAGTCATCCAAAAGACCCGGATTGCCTTTTAAATGCCAGAGTACACCGCCACCGGATACTCGTGCATTTACTTTCGAGAATTTCTTCCACTGTTCCAACCCACCATGTGCTTTTACCGCAAGTGCCAATAACTCATTCATTTCGTATCGTCTCCTTCAGAAATCTAGATTATGTTGGTATTATCGCTTGTTTTGATATAAAAAATACCGACCGTTCGTTTTTATTATAGCGAATATTAGTCATTTGTCAACCGACTTGTTTGGTTTGCATGATATCAATATTTGGATAAAAAAACAGACCTCTCAAAAGTAATGAGGGTCTGTTTTTGGGGACTTAAGTGGGCATACTTAGTGACAATTGGCATTTAATCGAAAAGATTATCGATGTAATTCATTAATTGATCGTTCACTGTCTTGATATGTGACCGGTCGTTAAATACGTTACTTAATAGAATGGCACCTTCAACTGTAGCCATTATATACACCGCGGATTGCTTAGGATTCACATCAGACCGAATTTCCTTGTCCGTGATTCCTTCAGCAATCATATCCGAGAGAAAATCAATAACACTCTGCATAGCAGATTGTGTTCTTTTCATCAACGGCTCGGATTGCCCGAAATCTGCTTCAACACTTGCATTCATAATAGGACATCCACCAGGAAGCGTGGGATTCTCTCCAAAGGATAAGTAGGATTCAATAAAGGTTACTATTCGTTCTTTTGACGTAATCTTGAGGTTGAGTTCCTTTGCAATGTAATCATGAATGATTCGATTGCATTCATCAAATGCTAGTAGAGCCAATTCTTCTTTATCTTTGAAGTGGTTATAGAGCCCACCTTTTTGCATGCCAGTAACTTCTACAATGTCGGAAAGTGGGGTAGATAAAAAACCCTTTCTATTCATCAAAATCGCTGCTTGCTCAATAATATGCAACTTGGTTTTTTCGCCTTTTTTCATTCTCATCACACCCAAAAAATAAGATCGTTCGTTTTTAAAATTATAGCATTCGCTTTCATTTTGTCAATCTCGTGAAGAAACCGCGCGCCTGATATGCTTATGAATCTATAGCTTGACAAAACATACTGTAATTAATATTATTACAGTAATAAAATAAGAATAGAGGACACACCTATGAAATGTAAAATTAATCGGAACGCTGCAACCGTAATAAAAAATTTGCTGAATAGTGAAGAAGCGGTTGGGGGAAAGATGATTCGTGTTTTTATAACTCAGAATCATGGAGATCATGGTCATTATGATATAAAGCTGGATACACCTACTGAACATGATGAAATCGTGAAAACAGACAAAGACATTGAGATCCTATTAGATAAACGCGAACCCCTTTTAGATGGCGTTTGGATTCAGTATTTTTATGTACCTGATCCAGGGTTCTTCATAACAAACCCTTCTACAGGTTTTCTTGAAAAATAAAGAAGCGAATACAGTGACTGGCTAGGACTTTATCTAATCAAGTGTTAGCCAGTCACAATTACCCCAAAACGCCACTATTGATTTTCCTTATACTCGATCGTTAACCCCTCAACATGACGTTTGCTCATCTGCTTTCGTTTCTTTCTTGTGCTTTTCGATTCAAACACGATGTCCATATCGTAGTCTCCTTCTGGATATAGCTTGCTGCGCTCGATATAGAGAGATAATCTCTTGCGGTTGATTCGCACTTTTTCCTTCTGAATTTGCACCGTAATGTTTCCCCGATGATCAGGCTCGCTGCAAACAATGCCTGTACGGCGCAGCGAATGCACCCATACGCAGTCACCTATAGCAAAATGCGGTATTGCTGCTCGTTCCACTTTTTCCTGCAATGGGACTGTTACGGATGGTTTTCCTGGTACAACGACAGTTATTGCAGGTGCCTCTGGTGTGTGTTGCGTCACATCTTTTGTGATCTGCTTCGATCTCTCGATAAGCGCGAGCGGCATACCGAGTTTTTGTGAGATATAGAAGGCATAGGAGGATCCCGCTTGACCAATCGTCAATTTGTAAAGGGGCTCCAGTGTTTCCGTATCGAATTCCATGCGTGCATTCTCGAAGCCAGGCGCAGTGTCGGCAAATTTCTTAATCTCGCTAAAATGTGTCGTTGCCATGATCGTTGCTCCGAGCCGGTATAATTCCTCAAGCACGGCAATCGATAGGCCGATTCCTTCGCCGGGGTCAGTTCCTGAGGCAAGCTCATCGAGAAGGACCAGCGAAGAAGGACCAGCAGCCTTGAGGATGCCGATTACGTTCTTGACATGCGAAGAGAAGGTGCTGAGCGAATTTTCAAGACTTTGTCCATCTCCAATATCTACCATTATGGATCTGTATACGGCAAATTCGCTTCCTTCTCCTACGGGAACGAGCAAACCGGACTGCACCATTAGGGTCAGCAAACCGACGGTTTTTAGCGAAACGGTCTTACCCCCTGTATTAGGGCCTGTAATTACTAGTGCACGGTAATCCTCGCCGATGTGAAAATCAAGTGGTACCGAATGCCGACCGAGCAGGGGATGGCGTCCGCTACGAATGGAGATCCGACCGCGATCGTTCAGATTAACCGTTCGTCCGTCGATGAGTTTCGCGTATTTAGCTTTTGCGAACATGTAGTCGTAATGGCCAATCGTCTCCAAATTAATAGAAATTTCATACGTATTGCCCTCAACCTGATCCGTAAGTTCGCTGAGTACTCTTGTTTCCTCAGCTGCTTCCTCAGACAACAGATGTGCAAGATCAGCATACAAATCAGCGATATCTGCCGGCTCAATAAATACGGTCTGACCACTTGCCGACTCGTCCAGCACGGCACCGCTAACTTGTTTGCGGTATTCTTTCTTCACGGACAACACATAGCGGCCGCCTCGAGTCGAGACCACGCTATCCTGCAAATAGCTGCGGTATTTGGACAAGGCCGTGTCGAGTTTTTTGCGGATTCGCTCGTCTAGTATGATTATCTTTTTGCGGACTCGCGACAAGGCAGCGCTGGCCTCGTTATCGACTTGACCGTTGCGGATACAGCGCCGGATCTCGGTCAACAGTTCATTGAGGTCGAATAAGGTTAGCGCGTAGGAGGCGATGCGCGGAGTGACAGATTCCTTTTTTTTCATAAAACTTTTCAGTTGCTGTGTACTTTCGATGAATCTTGCGATGTGCATAAAGTCTTGTGGTGTAAAAACAAATCCTTTCCCGAAAGTGCCTATAAGCGGCTCAATTCCATCGAGGGAGGGGATCGGTACACTGGCACCGTGGGCGATGACACGAACAGCTTCTTCAGTCTCTTGAAGTAGTGTTATGACAATAGCCATCTCAGTCTTTGGTTCCATATTCTCAATGTGGGCACGGCCCAAATAACTCATTGCAAAGTCAGCCAAACGCTGTTTAACTCGGTCGTATTCCAAACGTTGATAAGTGGACTTGTTCAAATGAATGCCTCCTTTTGGGTACAAAAAAACGGACTGGAAACAACAATCGTTTCCAGTCCGCTTAGGGAGAAACTGATGTTCTTAACAGCATCGCATGCAACCCGCCAGCAGAGCACGACGAAACAAACCTGTCCATTTGAACGGTTCACACGCGTACGCTAAAGCCAAACAGATTGCACTATGAAATTGCTAGTTAAGAATGACCTCAGACATGTAAATTTCTCCTTTGTATAACTTTACTTGTAGTATACCCTCATCATATGCGAGTCCAGTCTGGAAATCGTGGGAGAAAATAGCTTAAATTAAACTTTCCATGAGATACTTTCCGTCACTTCTGAAACAAGGCAAGCATAGAATGGTGCTTAGGAGGCGGAGAAAATGCCAAACTATCGCATTATCGTCGATTTGTCTGATCGTAATCTGTATTTGCTCGATGGGAATACGGTTACACGTTCATTCCCGGTTGGAATCGGCAAAATGATTACGAAGACACCTAAAGGTGAGTTTACGATTATTAATAAACAAGCCAACCCCGGAGGTCCATTCGGAGCCTTCTGGTTGGGCTTATCTAAGCCCCATTACGGCATCCACGGAACCAATGATCCTTCTTCAATCGGAAGGGAAGTTAGTCATGGATGTATCCGAATGTATAATGAGGATGTCCTACAGCTCGCTGAACTTGTCACCATTCATACTCGAGTTACGATTCGGCCGTAATCAATGATTGGGTACATAATTTCAAAAGAGGGCCAAGCTTCAGGATGCGAAGAGATCGTAGTTAATAACCCATTTACTGGGTACATTAAGAACGATGAGCATATAAATTTTCACCCAAATATGTAAGGAGTGATTAATAATAATGACAAGAATAGAGCTATTGGAAACAGAGGAACTAAAAAGAGAAGATTTTGAAAAGCAATACAAGGCATATATGGATGCGCAGTGCACGAAAGAGTTTGGGTTAAACAATGAATCAACATTGTACATTTGCAAGATTGGATTGGCGCAGGGAGCTGATACGAATAGTGCAGAACCCGGAAAAAATCTCAATACAGGTAACGTTGCTTTAGGTGTTGAGCTTGAGCCAGGCAATATCAGTACAGTTAATATTGTCGATAGAAACATTGCAGCAAATACAGCAACACTTTCTATCATATATAGAATAATAGCTACTGCGGAAGAGCTGGTAACGGAATTTGATGAAGTACGTGTGCCAGATGGCGAATATTTAACTACCATTATGTGGTCAATAAGGGATCCGCAGAATTTCGAACAGGAAGGTTATCCAAAACCAGAAATTGAAGTTATTATGAAAACAAATATTCGGGAATAATGTGTTAATTGGAGGAGGAAAGTAGTGACTTCTTTCAATTGTCATCGATAATAGCAGGTAAATGGAGGATAAGGAATGGGCAAAATTGCAATTTTTGGATTTGGACGCATTGGCAGAATACTATTGCGTGTTGCACTTCAGGATAAGCTCTTCGTTCCGGTTTCTGTATCGGATATCAAGGACGAGGGCACGCTTGCCGCACTGTTTGAAGTCGATTCAAACTATAAGCGTTGGCACGAGGACGTATCCACCAAAGAGGGTGTGATTGTCATCGGCGGACGAGAAATTCTTTATATTAATTCATCGCAGGAAGTGCCAGATTGGAAGGCGCTCGGTGTGGATCTCGTCGTTGATTGTACAGGCCGTGCCGTTGTCCGTTCCGTCGCACAGATACATTTGGACCGTGGCGCGAAACGAGTTCTAATCAGCGGGCCAAGTAAAACCCTCGACGATTGCGACGCCGTATTACTGAAGGGTATTAACCTCGACAGTTTCGATCCAGACAAGCACCGAATCATCAGCGTGGCTAGCTGCACGACTAACGCTTTGGCTGCCGTCGTCAAGCTGGTTAAAGAAAACTATGGCATCAAATTCGGACTGTTCTCAACAGTCCATTCCTATACGAACACGCAATCGTTGACGGATCAGCCGATGCGCGATCGCCGAGATTCTTGGGCGGCGGCCGAGAACATCATTCCGTCTTCATCTGGCGCGGCCAGGGCACTTAAGTTCATCTGGCCGGATCTGCAGATCACGGGCAAAGCGTACCGTATACCGACCCGCACGGGCAGTATAGCTGAACTTAACCTGATCACAGTGAAGCCGTGCACGGTGCAGGAAGCGAATGACATGTTCCGCCGCGCCTCGAGAGAAGGCGATCTGAAAGGCGTTATGGATGTGCTTGAAGGAGAATGGGCATCTTCGCGTATCGTCGGTGATCCGCATACATCGATCATTGATCTACCGCTCACTCACGTGGAAGGTGAGCTCTTGTCTGTCGCGACATGGTACGACAATGAATGGGGCTTCGCTACGCGTCTGGCGGAGGTTGCCGCTTTCTTGGTAGGAAAATAACGTCGAAGACGGCGTAGTCTGAATAGGTATATAGTTATGAACGTTTAAATATATTTCTAAGGTGTTTTACTCTTAGTTAGGAGGGAACATCTTGGAATACTTTATCACGGTAGAACCGGGAGTGCGGGTATTTGTGCAGGATTTGAACCCGACGGGAAAAAAGACGATCTTGTTCATTCATGGTTGGCCATTAAGCCATAAGCAGTATGAATATCAATTTAATATTCTTCCTGCCATGGGCATTCGGTGCATCGGGATGGACTGGCGAGGGTTCGGAAATTCGGATAAACCCTTCGTCGGATACAGCTTGGATAGATTGGCAGACGACATTCGCATTCTTATTGAGACTTTGAAATTAAAAGACATCACGCTGGCCGGGCATTCGGCAGGTGGAGCACTTGCCATTCGATACATGGCGAGACATCAAAGTCACGGGGTTTCAAAGCTTGTACTAATTGACGCCCAAGCCCCTGGCTCTGTACCGCAACAAGCAGCAAATATGTTTATTGAAGGAACGTTAACCGATCGGCCTAACATGCTTGCCGGATTACCTGATTCCTTTTTTTTCAAACATATTACCGGCCCTTTCTCGGATTGGTTCTTTCAAATTGGATTGCAAGGGGCTGGCTGGTCAACTGCAGCCGTTATGGTTACGTTAAGAGACGAGAACGTGCGAAACGATCTTGGAAAAATAAGCATGCCTACATTGATTATTCACGGCGTCCATGACCAAGTCGTACCGTTTGTCAATGCTCAGGAAACCAATAAGCTCATTCACAATTCAGTTCTTGTTCCGTTTCAAAATAGCGGCCATGTTCCTTTCCTTGACGAAAAGGATAAGTTTAATCAGCTCTTGATGCAATTTGTTGAATGAGTACCCCAACTACCGGAGTAATATTTGCGGAGCCACTTTGCTAAATTGGCTCCGTTTTATACATATTCCGATGTGTATATCCGCGCGCAGCGCGGTTTTTTTATGTCCACCCGAACGCTCAACTCAGGCATTATCGCGACCCGCTATGAGTTGGATGAAAAGCAAGTTCAGGCAGCATGACATCATATTCACAAAAAAGCCCACCTATCCATCAGGATAAGCAGGCATTCATGCTGTAAAGCAAACATTCCACTACTTTACAAGTTATTACGATAACGGTCATTCGCGCCGGATGTACTGTCTTGTATACCCGTAATCAGGGTCATACATATCTGCATTGAGCGACTTGTGGTCACGGAAAATCCGATACGCCAAATTGGCGCGGACGGGGTCGTTCGCTACGAGGACGAGCACTTTCCCGTTTCTAACATATTCGTCATAATATATCGCCTCCTCCTCGGGGATACCGAGTCCGACCAAGCCGCCGATGAGTCCACCTGCACTTGCTCCAACAGCGGCACCTGTTAAAATTGCCACGATAGGACCAGCAGCAATAATAGGACCCACCCCGGGAATCGCCAAAGCGCCAATGCTTAAGAGAAGTCCCGTCACCACGCCTAACGCACCGCCTGTCGCTGCTCCTGTTGCAAGGCCTTCTTCTGCTTTGCTAGCGCTTGCTACTTCAAGGTGATCCAGATCGTCACTGTTGCGACCTACAACCGAGAGTTCATCCGAGTGAAATCCGTCTGCTTTCAATTGGTTAATGACGCGAATCGCTTCTTCTTCCGTGTTGAATACACCGATAATATGTTTGCTCATGGTATTCCCTCCTGGAGAGTTGAGTGTTAGCAAGGTAATATCCCTCATTCCCGAAGCCAAGCGTTCGCCAACAAAAGCGCACCGCGGCACGCCGCGGTATCTGCCAAGGCATGCAGCATCACGAAATCATGGATGATGCCCTGGAACCGCACAGCCGTCACGTGCACGCCCGCTTCCCGCAGTTTATTCGCGTAGGCTTCACCTTCATCGCGCAGCACATCCGCCTCGCCCGTGATGATGAGGGCGGGCGGCAACCCGCTCAGCTGCTCAATCGTGGCGCGCAGCGGCGAAGCCGTGACCTCTTCACACTGTCGCGGATCGGCCGTGTACTGCTTCCAGAACCACTCCATCGCGTCGCGGCGGAGGAAATAGCCTTCAGCAAACTGCTGATACGACTCCGTCTCGAACGAGGCATCCGTGACAGGGTAAAACAGCAGTTGCTTATGAATTGCGGGACCGCTGCGAGACTTAGCGGTCAGTGTGATCGCGGCGGCCATATTGCCGCCCACGCTGTCGCCAGCGATGGTCAAGCGGTTGGCGTCGAGACCGTGAGAGTGCCCACTGGAGGAGGCCCACTCCAGCACTGCGTAAATCTCTTCAAGCGCGAAGGGATACTTCACCTCTGGCGAGCATGTGTAATTCACAAACAAGACTGCCGACTGCGAGCCGACGGCCAGTTCTCTAACGAGTCTGTCGTGTGTATGCGAGTTGCCGAACACCCAGCCTGCGCCATGAATGTATAGGATGACGGGCAGTTGTTCCGGCGCGTTCTTCGGCTTCAAGATACGGATCGATACTTCATCCTTCGGGCCACCCGGGATTATCAAATCCACGATATCCACGGGCTCTTTGTGTACAGGTTCAGACTGCACTTTATCGACCGTTTCGCGGCCCTTCTCCGGACCCAGCTCGTGCAGAAACGGCGGTGCACTATTTTGTTCAGCAACTTGTTTCGCAGCTTGTTCTAACTGGATTTTTTTGCACATAGGGGTAATGCCTCCTTTGATAGTGACCTCGCTTTCTTCTCCTCAGGCCGCAAGTGCCCATGAAACGGGTATACGCCAATCATTACACGCCATGATGAAATTTGAATCATAGACGTATTTTTTTGTTAATACGACATTTAATGCGATTTTCATCCGAATATATGTAATAAATACAATATTTTGTATTTCATTTAGGAGAAGGAGGATGGACTGATCGTTCTGATTGTCAAAGTAGCAGAGTTACAAATCGAATAAGGAGATGGCGAATTATGAAGAAAAGAGTTTCATGGAGGAAGTTAATATTAGCAGGAACACTCGCATTCAACCTATTCATTGGCTGGAACACAGGGCACAGTGTTGCCCAAGGACTATCACCTGAGACTCTGTGGGAAAAAAATTATAACACAGGTTTTGCACTCTCGGAAGTACAAGAAATGGAAGGAAATGGGTATTCCGTGATGGGGACCTCTGGTGATGGCAACTTATTTGTAGCTAATATGGATGAGCAGGGTAATCAGTTGTGGTCAAAAGAATTTCAGCTTCAGGCTATTAATACATCTGGTGTTGAAAAAAACGTAACGGTTTCTTCTATTCACCATCTAGATGATGGGGGATACATCGTAGGAGGAACTGTCCCAGGATTTTATTTTCGCTATAATGATTATGTCATTGCCAAAACAGATGAGAACGGAGTCATTCAGTGGACACGGGTATTTGACTCTGGTGCCAATGGTCACTTTAATATGATTCGAGATACACAAGATGGTGGTTATATGAATGCTATTTTTTCGGAGAGTCTAAATGTAGGGTCGTTTCAAACGGCTGTTCAAAAAAGGGATCGCAGCGGTACTACCGAGTGGACGACTGTCTTAGGTTCAGGTGGACCGAATAGTCCGCAAGTACAAGCACGCACGATCGAAGAAATAGCAGATGGCGGCTATATAGTCAGCGGCACCAAGGATACGAATGTTGCCATTTGGAAGCTGGATTCTTCAGGTGAAATCGTGTGGGAGAAGTCATATAATTGTAACGGCGGTTATGTTATCCAAGCACCTGACGGCGGTTATGTCATCGTTGGAACTCGTCCAGAAGGCAAAACTGTTCTGATAAAAACAGATGCCATGGGTAAAGAGAGTTGGACGAAAACGATGAATGGAGGACAAACAGTCTCCTTAACGAATACCAGTGATGGCGGCTATTTAATAGGGCAATCGCAGCTCCTTATCAAAACCGATGCTGCTGGGACTAAGCAATGGTCAAAGCCTATTCGTGGTCTGACAAAAGCGATATCAGTTAAAAACGGAGGGTATTTGATCCTTTCTTCTCCGGACACGCTCCTGAAACTAGCAGAAAATTCGCTCCCTCCACAAACAGCGCTAAAGCTCGATTCAGAAGATTATAGTCTGATGGTCGGACAAACTTTAGATACGGTTCTCACATCAGTCTACGAGGGTAAGCAGGTCAATGTTAGCCATTATGGCAGCTATTCAATAGCTGATCCTTCCATATTGTCCGTAGATAGTTACGGTAATATGACGGGGCTTAACTATGGACAAACGGTATTAACAGCAACTTATAAGGGATTACAAACGAAGGCAAATGTGTATGTCTACGGAAAAAAGAAATGAATTTTTTGACATACAAAAGGGATGAAGCATATGAATGGACAAAAAATTAGTTTCTATGAATTCGGTGAACCACAAGACGTCTTAGTAGTAGAACAGCAAGTAGTGACTTCTCTAGATGCAGATGAGATTTTGGTGGAAATGATCTCTCGTCCCATAAATCCATCTGATTTGATCCCAATTCGCGGTGCTTATCGACATCGTATCTCACTCCCATGTATTCCAGGATATGAGGGCGTAGGAACAGTCATTGATATTGGTAGTAACGTGGCAAAATCCATGCTTGGCAAGCGTGTATTGCCTCTTCGGGGAGAAGGGACCTAAAAGTTTACCCACCCACCTTCAATGTAGGGTGGGTTTTTAACTCGTTTTACCTATTGAATTACCGCGTAGAAGAGTTCAAAGTAGGTAGAGTTTAGTTATAGGCATTTTCAACTGCCTTAAAATGGTATTATATGATCGAGACTTATTAGGGAGTGTTAAGATGCTTAGTTTTAAGAACACGACAAAGGAAATTGCAAATAGCGGGGTTGACACGGCTGTTCTATCAGTAGGAGCAACCGAACAATTTGGACCGTATTTGCCCATGCATTTGGATACGCTGATGGCCGAATTATATGCAGATGCATATGGGAGAGAATTAAACGCTTACGTTTTACCTACCATTCCGTTTAATACATCGGAAGAACACGCCAATTTTAAAGGGACAGTTACGGTAAGTCCCAATATTTTGACAGCTATGCTGGAGGAGATTATTTGCAACCTCATAAGACAAGGGTTTAGGAAGTTTTTAGTGTGTACTGGACACGGCGGCTCATATTGGGAGGGAGCATTTGTCAAACATATGAATTACAAGTACCCTGAGATTATCTTAATATCCGCTTACCATAACAATCATAACGCATGGGAAGACGCATTAGAGATTGCAGGGTTACAAGGCTTGAACGAAATGCATGGCGGGTTATTGTCTGTTTGTACAGCAATGTGGCTTTGTCCTGAATTGGTTAAAATGAAATCAATGGGCTCAGATATACCTTCAAAAAATCGTCTTTACGCAGATTACTTAGGATGGGACAAACTTACGCAAGATGGTTGTTGGGGAAAGTTCGAAGAAGGAAGCTATTCACATGAAGAATTGTCCGAAAAAGGCAGGGTTTTCTGGCAGACATTTATCCAAAAAAGAACGAAAGGTTTGAAACAATTCCTAGATGAGGGATACCGTCGAAAAACTCAAACATGATTCACTTACCGCAATGATTGTAATAACTATTTAATGGGAGTTCAACATGATTAAACATGTAATTAACATTCGAGGAAAAAACCTTTATGTAGAAGTGTTAGGTGAGGAAGGACTGCCAGCCATATTACACATTCACGGCGGCCCTGGTGGTGTTGGTTCAACAGATTTCGTGCAATATCAAGGGAAACGACTAAGTGAACATTTTAAAATAGTTGCAGTAGATCAAAGGGGTGTATGGCGATCAGAAGCCATATATGTCGACGAGGAAATTACATTCGAAGATCTAATTTATGATTACGAAGAATTACGAAACGTTCTAGGAATAACTAGCTGGTCAGTAATTGCTCATTCATTTGGGGGATATGTTGCATCTCTTTATGTAGATATGTTTCCAGAGTCGATTGATTGTATGATCTTTGAAGGACCGTCTTTTACTTTTGCATTATCCGAACGATCGCTTATCAGAGCAGTTGCTGATCAACTTCGAATAAATGGGAAAGAAGAACTTTTCGAATATTATGTAAAGTCTATTAGCAAAGAGTCTGACTATAAAAAAATTAACGCTATCATGGGCAAAGCATTTAACGACTTAGGTGATGATGGTCCTGTGTTTTGGTATGGCGATGATAAGCAAGTAATCAATCGGATAGTCGGAGCCAATCCCGAGACATTGGATCTCTGGAAAAAATCTAATCATACAAGAAGTAAACTGATGAAGGATTGGAGAATGTATCATTCTATCTTAGATAGCATTTCTATGGTTGATAAACCGACATTACTAATTAAAGGTATGCATGATCCGATAACGTGTGAAGAACAAATAAACGAGTTTAAAGTAAAATTTATTAATCATTGTTTTGAGATGTTTTATGAAAGTGGACACTACGTGAGAGTGGAAGAACCTGATAAATATGCAGAAGTTGTTACGCAATTTATTTTCAATCGTCGGAAAGCACTGGTACGCTATAACGAATAGTCCTGACTTTAAAATAAAAAATTAAAAATATACAATAAATTAACAAAATATTTCGAAAAGTATTGACCGTTTTTTAATATTTGGTTAATATTGAATTAATTTCAAATGGTGCTCATGCGTGCTGCGCAAAAGAGTATTTTTAATATCAAAAACCTCTAGACATGGTCGTTCATCCTTACAAGACCCTGATAGAGGTTTTATTAATTATGAATCATGTTGTCAGCAATAATTCTACACTCACTTATGTATTTGTAACCATTTACGGACGTTTATATGGAGCGTGAGGTGATTGTGATGACAATTTCGAAGTTGTACAAATTCCGTCTAGCGCTTTTCTGGCGGCTATTCACCAACTATTTTATCGTAATTCTTGTCCCCGTTATTGTCGCCTGTATTTTAGCTCACGTTCTTGTGATCCGCACGATTGAGAACGATGCCGAGAAACTGAACGACGTCATTATTAGTCAAATTTCAAAGCAAGCGGATACGGCTTTAGATTCGCTCAAAAGCAATATGATCAACATGCTAAGCTCATCCAATTTAACGAGTTTGCTCAACATCATGGATGAATCGCAAGAAAATCAACAGCGCGCAGAACAGTTTCATGCGCTCAAAGAGCAGCTGAATAAGCTTCAATCGGACAAATTAGTTTCAAAGGTTTTCTTATATTTTGTCAATCACGACCTTGTCGTCGATGAGGATATATATACCGACAAAGGGTATTACTTTACTTTTAGTTATCCGTTAGATGAACAGCAGAGAAAAGCGCAATTGTCCCATTTCAGTGGAAAAAAGATGATGGATTTTACCGATCCGAACAAGCATGGCATGTCAGCAGTCATGAGCTATCCGTTTAACACCAATAATCCAGAGGTATACCTGGTAGTTGACTTTGATCAGGAAAAGCTTAAAAGTTTGATAAGCAATCCCGAAAAATGGGTGACGGGAACAGCGATTGCAAGTAGTCAAGGATTCATACTGAATCAGGTTGGATTGACAGATCAAGAGGGGGCAGCCGTGTTAGCGCATACGCGATCTAACTCCAAGGGCTCCCAATTTCTCATCACGAACGAAGTCGCTATGTCGCTTGTGAAATCACGCTTTAACGATTCTTGGTATTACGTGACCATAGCGGATCTAGGTACACTGATGAAGCCCGCACATATTACGCGATTGATTAGCTGGGCGTTTCTTTTCTTTTTCCTCGTCGTCGGCAGCATCATATCTTATTATTTAAGCCGTCGTGTGTACCGCCCAATTCAGGAAATAACGGAAGCGAATGAAGAACTGTCTCAAAGGGTGAGTGGGATGTCCCACGTGTTGCATGAGCACTTCATAACCAAGATGCTTCTTGGCGAGTATCGAGATGCGTGTTCTATTGAAAATTATGCAAAGGAAATCGCGTTTGCCTATAACAAGAATGATGTACGCACAGTTCTTTGTATTGCCTTTCATTATAATGTAACCTATGAACAATTATCGGAGCCGACGAAGTCATTCCTATTCGTAGAACTAAAGGAACGTATTTGCAAGTTATCACCTTCGCCTGTCTGGCTCTGCCAAACGAAACCAGAAGTTATGGCATGCGTCGTGTTGCATGATTCGTTCCTACATGTTGGTGCCGAGGATGCAGCTAATATTATCAGCGTCATTCTCGAACAGTACAGCCAATATTTTAAAGCAACAGTAGGCATAGGTAAGACGGTAAACGCCATTGAGCTACTTCATGAATCATATGAACTTGGGATTTCAGTGCTACAGAATCGGCGACTTGATTTTGAAGTGGAGATATGCAGAGGACCCTACGTTGGGGATCGCGCGCATTGGGACAGCTTTTTGACTGTGCAGGATGTAAACCGTATGTTCAATCAATGCAAGACACGCGAATACGAGAAGCTTCTGCAATTCGCGTTAGATATGCTGGACGATGGATTACGTAAGAACGTCACTGCTATTCAAATCAAATATTTATGTACGGATATTCTCAACACGTGGATCCGTGCTATAGAAACCGAGCATGATGATTTTAATGTGCTGTTCTTTTCCAAGTTGTTCGAGCGGCTTGAGCGCAGTATGACCAGCAAAGAACTTAAAGACTGTTTCCTAGATATACATAGTGTCTTATTTCGGAATAAAGAGCCTGATCAGCGAACGAAGCAGTTTACTGAGATTTTAGATTATATCCATACGCATTATAATGAGGAACTTTCTATTGAATATTTTGCCGGGCTCTTGAATATGTCCAACGGTCACTTCAGCCGCACCTTCAAAGATGAAATAGGAGAGAAGTACGTGGAATATATAGCGAAATACAGGCTGAAGATGGCTAAGAAATTTTTGTTGGAGACAGACTATAAAATCGATGACATTGCTGAAAAGGTAGGCTACTGGGGACGCAACTCATTTATTCGAACGTTTCGTAAATATGAGGGCATTACGCCGGCAAAATATCGGACGATTCACAATTAATAAAAGAGACTTCATTTTTTCTGAAGTCTCTTTTTTTTCTTCCATCACTCCCAAGCAGCCTGGTATTCCTAGGATTACAGCGCACGCAAAATAGGAGACGTTGGGTAATTATGTATGCTTTACGGAGGGGGGAGAGATCATTGTATAGTTAGGCAATCAACTGATGAATGTAATGCTGCCGAAAGAGGTGAGTGGGTGAAATGACACAGAGAAATGTTATGTGGTACATGCTAAAGAAACACAGAGCACTATATCTACTAATGCTTCCTGGGATTTTGTATTACATCATTTTTAAATATGTACCCATGTATGGAATCATCATTGCATTCCAAGACTATTCGATCGGTAAAGGTATTTTAGGCAGTAAGTTTGTAGGACTAAAACATTTTATTGAATTCTTCTATGTGAATCCAGATTCATGGAAACTGATCCGAAATACCGTCATGCTTAACGTTTATGATTTGCTATTTGGTTTTCCTGCACCGATTATCTTAGCTATCTTGTTCCACGAGATTAAGAACACAACATTTAAACGAGTTGTACAAAGCATCAGCTACATGCCTCACTTTTTATCTACGGTTGTTATTGCTGGGATTCTCGTCACGTTTCTTTCTCCGCAAACTGGAATCATCAATTTCTTTCTTGTCAAAATGTTTGGGATGGAGCCAGTCCTATTTTTAGGAATACCGTCTTGGTTTCGAACGATCTATATCTCTTCTGAGATTTGGCAAAAAATCGGCTGGGGGACGATTCTGTATTTGGCTGCCATCGCTGGTATTGATCCAACACTTTATGAAGCAGCTAAGATGGATGGGGCAAACCGCTATCAACAAATGCGTCATATTACCTTCGTCGGCATGGTGCCAGTCATGATCATCCTCTTTGTCCTTACGCTTGGTCATTTTATGGAAACAGGGTACCAAAAGATATTGCTGCTTTACAATTCTATGAACTACGAAACTTCGGATGTAATCAACACCTTTGTATATAGGCGTGGGATCTTGGACGCGGATTTCAGCTTCGCCACTGCCGTTGGGTTATTTCAGTCCGTAATCGGACTAATTCTTGTCATCGCCGCTAACCGTATTGCAAGAAAATATTCTGAAACAAGCTTATGGTAAAGGAGGAAGCCTATTGAAAATCAAAGAATCGCTGGCTTCAAAGATATTTGATGCCTTCAACTATGTCATCATGATCTTGTTGATGTTGGTTATGGTCTACCCACTGATTTATATATTCAGTGCTTCGATTAGCGATAATGCGCTCGTATCCAGCGGGGATGTACTTCTCTTGCCTAAGCAGGTGACACTCATTGCCTATAAGCAACTGGTCACCAATCCAGATCTATGGATCAGTTATTGGAATACAATCCGTTATACAATTGTTCAAATGATACTAACCTTGCTTGTAACCTCGGCAATGGCATATCCCTTGGCAAAGAAATGGCTCCCCGGCCGTAAAATCATTCTGATGATGGCTGCTTTCACACTCCTATTTAGCGGTGGTATGATCCCAACGTTTCTCGTTGTACAGAAGTTGGGGATGTTAAATTCAATATGGGCCATAGTCCTTCCTTCACTGATTAGCACATGGTATTTGTTCATTATGCGGACTTTCTTTGAGGCATTGCCAGAAGAACTTGAAGATGCAGCAACGATAGATGGCTGTTCTTCCATACAAGTGCTGCTGCGTATCGTACTTCCGCTATCTCTGCCAGTCATGATGACGATTGGCTTATTCACGGCAGTAAACCAGTGGAACGCCTTCTTCGATGCGCTTATTTATTTGAACGAACGCTCGATGTATCCATTACAAATCATGCTGCGAAACATTCTTGTAGCTGGAACTACGATTCAAGGTGAAGGCGATTTAAGCCTGCTGCAAACCATGAAGTACGCCATCATCATGATTGCCACGCTACCAATTCTTTGTGTATATCCATTCATTCAGAAATACTTCGTACAGGGAACTATGATTGGTGGTATTAAAGGATAGTTCTAGATTCTAAGGAATCTATCGCTATAGATGGAATGGCTGCTTTCACCATAATAGGGAGGTTTTCAAATGAAAAGAAGAACTGTCGGAACAGGTTTGACTACGGTAATGCTCATAGGTATTGTAGCTGCAGGCTGCTCGAACGAAGCGACTAGTACTCCCTCAGCAGGAGAAACAAACAAACCAACCGAGTCAAAAAAGCCAATCACATTCACGTGGCTGGCCTACGATCGCCCGGAAGGAAAAGTGCGCCAGGACTGGGATATATTTAAGGAAATCGAAACGAAAACAGGCGTTAAAGTAGAATTTCAAGTGGTTAGTCAGGAAGGTTTAAAGGAAAAGAAGCAAATTATGATTGCAACAAACTCAGTCACAGACTTCATTCAGGTAGATACATTAGAAGGAAGACAGCATGGTCCAGATAAAGTGTTTTTGAATTTAAAAGATTACTTAGATAAGGCACCAAACCTTAAGGCGTTTTATGACAAATACCCGGAGGCCAAAGCAGTTGCAACCGGCGTTGATGGTGGTATTTATACAGTCCCTGTCATCGAAGGAGACGCGGAAGGGAAAGGCTTTAATTTTATCTGGTATACACGTAAGGACATTATGGATAAGTACGGACTGAAGGCGCCGGCTTCCGTGGATGAATTTTATCTCTTCCTGAAAACGCTAAAAGATAAACAACCAGATACTTATCCGCTCATTAATAATGCGCTAGTCGGCGATACAGGGTTATTTACGACCTTCGGAAGAGCATTCACAGGCATTCAAGGATTCTATAACGTCGATCCATCCACCGATAAATACGCATTTGCTCCATACCATAAAGGATTTAAGGATTCCCTCGTTTTCTTGAACAAACTGTTTAACGAAAAGTTGTTAGATCCGGAATTCTCTATGATTACGCAAGCCCAGTGGGAAGAGCGACTTCTTAAAGGCAAATCACTTGTGACGTATTTCTGGAAGGCTGACTTGGAGACGCTTATGGACAAAGGACGTAAAGCCGGTATTGCAGATTACACGCTCGATGCAATTCCTCAGTTTGCTGCAGACGGCATCAGAAACTACCAGTTCTCCCGTTCGGTTGTTGGTGCTTCTGGCCGGGCGATCTCAGCTAAGGTTAAAGATAAGGACAGAGCTGTTCAATTTCTTGACTATTTACTGGGAGAAGAAGGATCCAACTATTTGTCGCTCGGAATTGAGGGCAAAACGTATACAAAGGAAAACGGTAAACCTTCTTACAATAAAGATTTTGGTGCTTCGCCATTCACGACACTACGTAAGGATTGGGGCGTTTGGTACGATATGCTTACACTTGATAATGCCAAATCTCGTGAGGTGTGGGAGCGCGGCTTAAGCGACAAGAGTAAGGACATTAACAAGAGATATGAGTCATTTATTATTCCAGCACCTAAACAAATTGTGAAGACAACTGAAGAATTGGAGTTGGAAAAATCGAAACTAAACAACCTGAACAAATTCTTAGAACAGAAGCTAACCGAATTCGTCTCTGGCAAGACGCCAATCAATGATAAGACGTATCAAGAATTCATTGATCAAACGAAGAAACTCGGAGCTGACGAATTGCTTGCCATGTACAATGCTTCCTATACGCGCACATACGGCAAGAAATAAACATTCTTGCAGTGAAGTGAACATTTCTTATTCACTGGATCGGAGGGAACCTTATGGCTGAAGATTATAAAGTTATTGATGTGGATGTCCATAATGAACAAAATGATGTGGATTTACTACCGTATCTGGCTGAACCATGGCGTTCACGTGTAGCGGCAACTGGCATTGGTTATGCTGGATCTGGCTACTATTCGCCCGTTGGTGTCATGAAGAAGGATGCTATTCCTACTGGCGGTGGTAAAGCGGGCTCTGATCCTGATTTGATGATTAAACAACTGGTCGAGGGCTACAATGTTGAATACTGCGTGCTAACCGGGGTTGTATATAATATTTCTACGACGCACGATCCCGACTATGCAGCAGTGATTTGTTCAGCTTATAACGACTATTTGATTGCTGAATGGCTTGGTAAACATAAGGCGTTCAAAGGCGCCATGGCTGTCGCCACACAAGACCCCTATCTTGCTGCCAGAGAGATTGATCGCATCGGAGGGCATCCCGATATCGTCGAAGTGATGATTTCAAGTGCGGCTCGCGCACCGTTGGGACAACGATTGTATCATCCTATTTATGAGGCTGCGGAGCGAAATGGCTTACCTATTGCAATTCATCCAGGTGCGGAAGGTGGGGGCAGCTCTACGGCCCCTACTGCAGCAGGCTATCCTTCTCGATACATCGAGTGGCATACATGCTTATCGCAAATGTTTATGGCTCATCTCGTCAGCATGGTATGCGAAGGTGTGTTTGAGAAGTTCCCAAGATTGAAAGTGGTGCTTACTGAGGGGGGGATAGCTTGGCTGCCACACCTGATGTGGAGGCTGGATAAGAACTACAAAGCTTTACGTTCCACAGTCCCATGGTTGAAGAAAATGCCCAGTCAGTATATTCGAGAGCATTGCTATTTAACGACACAGCCCATTGAGGAACCAGACAATCCTCAGCATTTGATCGATTTGTTTAATATGATTGATGCTGAGAATATGATTTTGTACTCAAGCGATTATCCGCATTGGGACTTTGATTCGCCAAGTATGATTCTGCGGAGGCTAAAACCTGAAGCGAAACGTAAAATTTTTTACGAAAATGCGAAGGGCCTTTATCATCTTTAAGTCACGGAGGACATTATGACGGTACATTATGTGCTTGATACAGACGCTGTCTCCGAAGGCGGACACGCCGTCGTTACGATTGAAGGGAAGAGCATTGGCATATACCGGGTAAACAACGAATATTTCGCATTAAACAATTATTGCCCCCACCAAGGGGCGCCGATGTGTGCAGGACTCGTTTCTGGTACTACAATGCCTTCGGACGTTTATGAATATGAGTATGGTAAAAGCGGCGAAATCATCCGTTGCCCATGGCATGGCTGGGAATTTGATATTCGAACAGGCAAATCACTATTTAACGATAAGGTTTGGGTGAAAACATATAAAGTGAATGTAGAAGATGGCAAAGTAGGTGTTGAACTTAAAAGGGAGTAAGCAACGAGATTACACATGTTGAGGGAATCAATTAGGGGCAATACCCCCTGTTTGATTCCTTTTTTATTAGAATTGGAGTAAGCGGTTATTTCATTTGTTTAATAAGCTGTGATACGATTATGTAACAATACAATAAAATTCCTTCCAGAAGAAAAGAGAAGCTAAGCAATGGTTAAAATCATGAAGTCGAAAGTAGAAACCGAGCTTCAGGCCTTCATCGGCTCTGATGCATATATTCACAGCGAAGCAACTTCATTTGTATTCGTTCGCAATTGTAAGGTCAATGTAACCCATGCCTTTATAGCAGGAGAAGGTCCATTTCGTGTCGCTCTTCGATTTGATGGGCATGGCTGGCTGCGAATGGAGGCACTCACTCATTATGAAATATATGCGAATGGTCGTCTTTTATTGGCTGGTTATGATGACAGAGGTCGGATGAATGTTGCTCTGCACATCGGAAAGGAGCCGTTTCCTGAATGAACAATACGAATAAATCGCCATTGAAAAAGCTGCTCGCGGTGTTTGCCCATCCCGACGATGAGTCGTTTATTTGTGGAGGTACCCTCGCCAAGTATGCCAGTGAACGTGTCGACATAACGCTAGTGAGTGCTACGCGGGGAGAAATGGGTAGACGCATGGGCAATCCACCTTATCTTAACCGTGAATCGATGGCAGCTGCACGTGAAATGGAATTACGAAGTGCCTGCGACAGTTTGGGAATCCAACGTCTCCTATTTTTGGATATCCGTGATAAGACAGTTGAGTTTGCTGATGAAAGTAGCCTGACCTCACGCATTGCGGATCTTATCTACGAAGTAAAACCCGATGTCGTACTTACTTTTCATGAGAAATTGGGTGGACATCCAGACCATTGTGCAATTGGGAAGGCAACAACAGCAGCTTTTCAAAGAAGTGGGATTCGGGGTGCATTATATTTCATTACATTTGGTAACGCAATGGAGCGTCCGGAACGGTATGGGTATTCCCGTAAGGATGTTATGAAAATCGATGTGCATGCTCACTTGGAAGCCAAACTCGCCGCGTTTCGGGCCCACCGATGTCAAACCGGAATTGACGAATGGGTGTGGCTCCCAGACCACGAGGCAGTTGCTAATTTCGGTAGATATGAGTATTTTTTGAGGGCAGATAGAGGGTCCTCGGAAGAGAATCTCGATGATTTGTTTAGCATTCCCCTTGGATCACGAGGGTTTCTTAGCTAAAGCTTGCTGTATTTTTGTTGGATAACGAATAGATTTAGATAGGATGGGGACAGGATTGACAAAAAAATGGTTTAGTTATGCAGGATTAGTAGTCGTCGCAGCTATATGGGGGGCGAACTTCGGGGTATCCCGGTATGCGATGGAGACGTTTGATCCAATCTTATTCACATTTCTGCGCTTCGGCCTGGCGGTGCCCATCTTTTTCCTGCTCCTTAAGGTGAAGGAAGGAAACGTATGCATTCCTTTCAAAACAGGCGTGCAACTAGCGCTGATCGGGTTAATTGGGATAACGGTTTTGGAGATCGGCGTCATGTATTCAATTAAATACACAACGCTAGCTAATTCTTCGCTGCTTAATGTTGCACCATGGCCGATTTTTGCGGCTTTGTTCGCTCCATTGTTCTTGCGTGAAGCGATATCATTACGTCTGGTCGTAGGCGGTGTCGCGGCAATTATCGGTGTCTGCCTCATCATTCTCGGAGGTAATGAAGGGTTCAGTCTCGGTTCGGACAATATGATTGGTAATTTGCTTGCGTTCGGAGTCAGCATAGTGGGTGCGCTGTTTAACGTTGTCTGCATGCCATTGATGAAACGCTATTCTGCCCTGCGAGTGAGTACTTGGTTTATCCTGTTTGGCAGTTTATTTATGTTTCCATTTACAATTGGCTCTTGGGGCGAGGTTGCCTGGAGAGATCTTGGAACAGCTAGCTATGTTGCCATCCTGTATAACGTACTGATCAGCACCGTGATAGCCTTCATCGTATGGAATGCATGTATGTTCAAAATCGGTGTAACACGAGCGAATTTCTTTCGATACGTCGTACCAGCATCTGCCGTGATTACGGGATATTTCTGGTTCGGCGAGGGCATTTCAGGCTCGCAATTGTTCGGTGCCTTGTTCATGGCTGCAGGTTTGGCGTGGATAAGCTTTGAGAAGCGGAAACCTGCGGTGCAAGCCAACACGACTAGGCCGAAAATTACATAATGAAATCAATCCATTATCATTGGGCTGAGTATTTTAAAGGTAAACAGGTGAAGCATATGAATCTAAAAGAGCAGTTTGGCGATATTGATATCTATTTATTTGATCAGCTATTAAAAGGTCGTATTACGCCAGGAATGCGGATTCTCGATGCCGGATGCGGCCCTGGTCGCAATCTTATTTATTTCCTGCGTAACGGTTATGAAGTGTATGCTGTGGATCGATCTGAGGAAGCGATTGACACTGTTCAGAAGCTTGCCATGAAGCTAGCACCTGACTGGTCGAACGAGCGCACTCGGGTTGAAGCTGTTGAGAAGATGAGCTTTGATGATCACTATTTTGATTTTATTATTAGTAATGCCGTTCTGCATTTTGCTGAGAATGAGGCCCATTTTCAGCAAATGGTGCATGAATTATGGCGTGTACTTAAGCCTGGCGGGCTGATGTTTGTACGACTTGCATCCTCAATTGGAATTGAAACGGTGGTAAAGCCACTCGGTGATGAACGTTATAAACTTCCAGACGGGAGCATCCGTTTTCTTGTAGATGAGGAGAGATTACACAAAACTACGGAAGAGTTGAAGGGGATACTTGTTGAGCCTATTAAAACGGTCAATGTGGCCGGTCAGCGTTGTATGAGTACTTGGTGCGTGAGAAAGTTAATGTAAAAAGAAGGAGGGGGAGATTAATTGGAAAACCGAGTAGATCACGTTAAAACTCTTTTAAGGGAGCTTAGGGGTACTGTTAGCAAATCAATTTTAAAGAAGCTCAATTTAGATAAATGTGAACGGGGAGTTGAAAAGTTAGATTCCTTTTCTTCAAGTTGTAAGGATTGTGAGCAACAACTACTAGAATTAATGAATTGTCTCATGCTAATAAAAGAGGATACGAACAGGATAGAAGATACTAAATTGAAGCCATATAAACAATTAATTAATCACATCTCTTCTCATCTTCAGATAAAACATAAGTTGATCCGAGAGGGATATTACACAGGAATTTTCATGTCCTTGGGGATGAGCTTTGGTGTTGTTTTTGGATTAACTGTATTTGACAATATTGGCATAGGAATATCAATTGGAATGTGCATGGGGTTAGCAATTGGAGCTGGTAAGGATGCAGATGCGAAGAAAAAGGGGAAAACGATATAGTTTCGGGTGAACTCGATGATATTTTAATGCAAAGTATCGCTACAGAAATGAATCTATCTGAAACAGCCTTCTTGTCACCTCAGCAGGAGGGGTATTCACTTAGATGGTTTACACCTAACACTGAGGTTGCATTGTGTGGACATGCTACGTTAGCAAGCGCACACATCTTGTGGGAAACAGAAATGCTATCAAAAGATAAACAGGCAAATTTCTATACAAAAAGTGGGCTTTTGACTGCGAGTATGAATGGTTCGTGGATTCAAATGAACTTTCCAGCGGAACCTGTGAGTGAAAGTGATTATCCTTTGGAACTAATTAACCTGATTTCTCTATGTTGAGGACTATCAAAACAAGAGGGATAAATGTCACAAGCAAATCGAACGATTTCGACTTTATTTCGAGGTGCTTCTTCCCAGCACTAGGAGTCAACGAAGATCCCGTTACTGGTTCCGCGCATTGTGGTCTTGCTCCATATTGGAGCAAGAAATTAAACAAAACTGAAATGTATGCGTATCAAGCTTCTGCACGAGGTGGCTTACTAAAACTAGAATTACAACAAGACAGGGTTTTGATGGCGGGACAAGCAATTACAGTTATGAAAAGTGAGTTATTCATATAGCGTATATCCATAATTTGGGTAAGAATGAACCTGACGGCAGCCAGGGATGGCTGCCGTCTGTCCGTATGAGCTTAATTGTTGTCGGGGAACGGAAATTCATAGTCCATCCACAATTTGTTCATATTCTTAGTAATGTTAACAATCCGGTTTATGTAGCGGTCCGTTGCCCAAAGGTCGCCATCGCTACTTACGTAGGCTTGACCGAATAGATCGTTCAGTTTGACAAGATTTCCTGAGGTATCGATTTTATAAATGCCAAAGGCAGGATTTTCTCTCTGCATGGTACGCGTATAAGCACGAAAGATGAGTGTGCCGTCCTCTTGATGGGAAAGTACTTCAATCTCGTCTATCTTCAGTTGACGGTTCACGGAAACGGATTGACCGTTTGGCTGGAGTAGACTGAGCTCGCCTCTGATAAAACCATTTCGACCATTAATATAATCCCCTGCAATTGGTCTGCTCGTCAACCACCAAGTTCCGTTTGGATTTGGTTGTACACTGGAGATGGGCCAGTGGGTGAACTCATTCAAGGGTACAGGTCGTTCATTGCCATCTACGAAGAAATAGCGGTAATAGGTAGAAAAGTCCGGAAGAATTTGATTATTGGTGTCCGTCTCTACTAACGATAAGATCTTTCTTTCTGTTCCCAGATCAAGCCATGCTTCCTTATACTCTAAGCCCGCGTATGAACGTTCCATGAATCCCACCGAAGAAGTTGTACCGTCCGCAGGCATCAACGAGAGTAGTTCATGTCCTTTGTAATAAAATGTTTTCTCCTTTCGTTCAATGGACGCAGAGTCTGGTGAAATGAATTCCGCTTTAGATAACGGTTCGGCACCTGATCTCGTCGGCATGGCGGAAAGCTTCTGGCTTTCCTCTTCTGTCAATAGCGTTGGCTGATCAGTTAATGATTTCCCAATTTTAAACGTTTGTAAGCCAGAGTAAAGGTACAGGTAATCGGCGGAGTCGTTGACAAAGGAGTCTAGGTAATGACGCTGCGGACCTACGACGGCGAATCCGTCTCTTGGGTTCCAAAACAAATTCATGTAGAATTCGTCATGCATGAAATGCCAGGTCATCGGAAAGTATGTAATATCCCGAAAACTTAGCAGCGGATATTCCTCCAATTGATTGTCGATCGGTTTGTTGTTGACAAAGACGGGATAATTCACGAGTTCTGCTGTATATGTCGGTTTTTTGTTGCTGCTATTCTTATCAGCTGCTGGCGGTACCTGATAGTGATTTCCAGTCGCATTGACATGAAGCCCTTCCGAGTCGCTCCACGTGTACTCTAAAGATAAAGAGCGAGTATAATCCCAGGTTAATGGCAAATAAGTAATGTCTTTGTAGACGATAGGCGGGTATTGTGCTTTGGACGAATCGATGATACCCCCGTTTATTTGTACAGGGTAAGTGGGTAGGCTGACTTTCACGGAATTGCTGGCAGCGTAAGCGGCTGACGTTAGCGGATCGGTAAGCAATAGTGCGGCGGCAGTTGTGAGAGCAGCGAATTTTTGAAGACCGAACTTCTTCATTAGGGTTTCACCTCATTATCTATTGTTTAATGAATTAAACGTTAAATTTACGAAAATGTTACTTTGTCAAAAATAAAATAATACGGTTAAGGGCGAGATAACTTGTGAAGAAACTTTTTGTAATTGTAATGTTTGCTGTGATTGGTTCTATTTTGAATACCGTGCCTAAAGTGGAGGCTTTGTCTTGCGCAGCACCACATCCAACTATCCAGGAAATGGAACGTAGCTCTGTCGTTTTTAAGGGAAGAGTGATTGAGACTAAAACCGAAGGACTAACTGTTTTCCAAGTAGAGAAAGCATGGAAAGGCATAGAGGATCCCGTATTCGAGATTTATGATACCGGATGGGATGCTTATACAATTGGTGCCGATTATCTGGTTTTTGGCAGCCAGAGGGAAGGGAAGTTAAGAACCAATTTATGCGGTGGTACTGGTGTTTGGGATGCAGCTCAAGAAGCAGCAATGAGGGAGATTAAACTCGAACCCACTGTATTTAAAAAAGAATCTTCTCAAGTTTCAGTGGAGAGTTCAAATAGATTCTATCAGCAAAGTTGGATTGTCTTGACGGTGAGCCTTTTGTTCCTAATAATTCTGATATTTAGTGTAGTGTGGATAGTAGAGAAAAGACGTAATTTCTAATGTAGTTGTAAAATGAATACAGTGAGTCAAATTATTGACGGGGAACGACAGTTCAATCGGATACCAACTTTGGAAATGTTAGTAGGTAACGATAAAACTAGCACAATAACAGGGAGTAAACTGCGGTGACAGTTGCTCCTTGTTTTCATTCAAGTAACTGGCAGGATTGTTAAATGACGCAGTCTAATATTATCCAAAATAGTAATCTATTAGTAATTTTTTGGAGGGAGATAACATGTACGGAGTTGTTGCTCATTTAGACTCAAATACGGAAAACTATATAAAGCAGGTTTGGAAAGAGTTGAGTGATAAAGCTTTATCTCAATATGCTGAGGAAGTACAAGATAGACGACCACATATTACGATAGCAGGGTATGATTCTGGTGTTAATATTGAACAATTTATCGCCAAGTTTGACAACTTCTATGAATCTAAAAAACAGATTTCAATTAATCTGAATTCGTTAGGGACTTTCTTAAACTCAGGAGCACTATTCCTTAGCCCTGTTCCTTCCAGAGAGTTCTTAGAATTCCACAATAACCATCATAAGAATTTTGAAATATATCAAACTAGCGCTGAAACTCAATATCTTCCGAATAATTGGATACCTCACTGTACAATAGCTAACAGACTAAACGAAGAGAAGTTAAAAGAGGCCATTGTTTATTGCACTACAAGAATAGAACCGTTAACAACTACAATCGTTGAAATATCACTAATAAAAGCTATATATGAAAATAATAAGTGCATAAA
This sequence comes from Paenibacillus qinlingensis, assembly GCF_031455095.1. Taxonomy (GTDB): domain Bacteria; phylum Bacillota; class Bacilli; order Paenibacillales; family NBRC-103111; genus Paenibacillus_E; species Paenibacillus_E qinlingensis_A. The sequence continues at coordinate 37,637 of NZ_JAVDSB010000023.1, read as the reverse complement.
ATCACCATCAATACACTCAAAGGTTTTAAGGTAACTTCTAAAGAAAAGCGAATTATAGTTCATATCACAAAAGCCGTCGCAACATTGTGCGACGGCTTTTGGTTATGTATTTTTCCACGAGGATCGGAAAAAGCTCTGCAGTATGGGAAATCTGCTCAGCATGTTGTCTATAATAGAAGGTTGGACCTATGCAGATGAAAATCCTTAAAAGAGAGTCAGTAGGATGACCTCCATATAACGCATCGCAATACAACAACATTTTAACACAATGCAGGGCAAAGACAATACGAAAGTATGGGGCTACAATGGGATCATAATACCGATTTCATCAAGGTGCAGACTCCAATTATGACAACACAGCAATATAAAATCACACTGCATTTGTAATCGTTTCCATTCATGGTTCCGCATTCAAGTGCAAGGGAGGAGGAAATGAGATTTCAAGCAGCTGATTAATAACGACCTCGTTTAAGTTTTGTTTTAAATGTTTTATGCATCAAGTTTGAATGTGTGGAATATCAAAAACCTAAGAAAATGAGGGATTAGGAATGACAAAGAGTTTTTTTCCAAAATTGAAGTTCTTGGCGGTGGCGCTTATCGTGTCACTGCTGGCCACGTTCATATCACCTATTGGAAGTCCAATGGCGTACACAGCGTACGCGAGTACCATTGGCAACGAAAAGGTTGAGGTTTATGTTAACAGCCTGCTCGTGCGCGTACTAGACAGTAATAAGTACGATGAAAATGGAATCCTTTGGGTAGCGTCAGAGGCAATGGCAAACGACTTTCGCGCGTTATCCTACAATTTGCTTGACGGCAGCGGCTTTGCTATGAAAAATGACTACTTTGAAATGATAGCCAAGCATGGCGACAGCTTTGTTACCGTTACAAATAACACTTACGGTGGTGCCGGAAGCATAGGGACTACAATTAATCTTCCAACAGGCACGCAGGTTTACAGGGAAGGAGACTTAAACTATATACCGCTTGAAACCCTTGTAAAGGTTTATAAAGAGGTATTCGGTGAGAACGCTATAAACCTGAATATAGAAGCGACTTCCTCGGCGGTAAAAGCTTTTGTAACGCTTGACGCTACTTTGTACGATGTAAATAATATCCCGCAAGCCACAGCAAATCAAATCAAAACCGACGGCTTATCCAGAGACGGGTGGTATGAGATTCCGCTTGACGACCCGGACGCTAAAGTAACGGTTTGGCGCCGATCAACAAATCCTGAGCAGTTATTCAGCCCGCAGATGGATACTGTAAACACAGGGTTTGCTTGGGTACTCGCGCCAGAACCGCAATATGTTAATAAGTTGTCTACATTCTTCCCCGGACAAGCCGGTTTTGTAGGTAGCGTGGGACATCTAAACGAGAAAGAGACTCAACTGCTTAGGGTACGGATTGAGCCTACCAATGGCAGCGCCCCGTATGAATTCCAAACTACAGTTACAACGAAGGCTGGGCGGTTTGGGATCGGCTCAGACATATATAACGAACAATTCTTTAGAAAATTCGTTCCTTATACCAATAATGAACTGATGTTGAGAGCCACGTTTGAAAATATAAGCGTGTACTTTGACTATGATTATGCGGCCAACGAAAGGTTTGATTGGAAACCAACAGCAAGTTGGGTACCATCGGTAACGGCTTCTATTCCCTTTAACACAGATCATACTCTGGAGTACAGAAAACAGGGTGAAAACAATTGGGAAAAAGCCATGAACCTGATGTATGACGATCGTTACAAAAACTTCAGGGGTTCTATCGTGGGGCTTGAACCGGGCACAATATATGAAGTAAGACTAACGATTGAAAGTAAAAGCATTGTAAAAGTAGCTTCAATCACAACCTTGAGTGAGGAAATCACCTATTCTTCTACTGAATATGACGTAAGCGACTTCTACACACCCGAGATGGCGAATGCAGGCAAACCATTATCACTTCAGGGCTTGAAAGGTACCGCCGACGCATGGATTAAAATAACTAACAAATACGGAATCGTGATTAACGCCACCGACGAGTTCTGGGATACGGTCGTCCTGGGCAACTCTCAGTATGTTGAACTTAACGGCTTGATTGTAAGAGGCGGCTTGCGCAACGGTATAACCGTTCACAGCTCGGCGAAACATATTCGCATTGTGAATTGCGATGTCTCCGGCTTCGGCAGGTACGGCACGCAGTATCTGGGCAATAATCTTCCTGGGGCGGACGCCGGCGGAAGGACTATAGTGGACAGGCGCACGGGGTGGTTCTATGATGCTAACGTACGGCCAATCAACACCGATGCCGGTATCCGCATTAGCGATGTAGATTATATCCTTGTTGAGAAAAACTATATGCATGACCCGAAAGGTTCAGCCACAGGCTGGGGCAGCAACTCCGGCGTTAATGGATGGAGCGAACGGCATCCGCTTGGCGTCGACGGTTTCTATTTGAGGGGCGGCGAAGGCGTTGTTATTCGCTATAATGACATTGTAGCGGGCAACGACAAATACTGGAGCTATGGTCTTTCAACCTATAACAACTCCGCGTATGACGGAGGTATAGGCTGGGACTCCGATCTTTACGGGAACTATGTTTTAGGCGCGAACGCCGATGGTCTTGAGGTTGACGGCGGCTCCATGAACGTTAGGGTTTACGGCAATAAAATAGAAGCCGCAAGCCAACCGATAAGCCTTGACAGCAGTGCGCTAGGCCCTATATACGTGTTCAGGAACCTTATTACCAATCAGGGGGATCAGCTTGAATATACGGTTGGCGGCTTAAAGCATGGCACAGCGGATGCAAGCGCCTCGAAACCGGCGCACTGGTATCACTACCGTGGTCTGGATCATGTATTCAACAATACAATCATACTCCCCGAAGGCGCTGTTGGCGCGCGCGGTGGCATAGCGAATACTAGCGGGCTATTCAACAGGTCATTTTATAGAAATAACATAATTGAACTAGCCAGCCCTCAACTGGTGGGCATGGCCCATGTGTACGCTGTACCCGGCTCCAGCTTCGACTATGATATTTCTAACGGAGCGATACAGCTTAACACCTATGTCGGCGAGCCTAAAGAAGAACACGGCTTTACAGCGCTTACGGGTTATGACGGCGAAACAGCCAAGGCTGCGTTTGTAAACCCCCAGAGAGGCGACTACCGACTTACGGCCGATAGCATTGGTGTAGACGACGGTTGGGTGATTCCCAACTTCAGCAAAGGCTATAAGGGAGAGGCCCCCGACATTGGTGCTTTAGAGTATGACGTAAACGGCCATATGGATCTGATGCCATTCAGGCCAATCAATTACTTGAACGCAGATGGATATGAGCTTAAGTTTGATGGGAACCAGACGAAAACCATTGAGATTTTCGTAGGCGACTCCGTGCCCAGTGGTATGGGTTATACCCTGCTCAAGAACAATGAAGCTGAGTTCTTCTCCGTTAAAAACGCGTCGGGCCACACATCCGGCACTTTAACGGCGGGCGTGCTTACTCTTACATTAACTAGCGACATGACCAAGATCAAAGAAGATTTTAGGGGTTGGCAATATCCCATTGGGAAAGGCGCCTTCATCATTAAGCTTGACGATGGCAACTCTGTCCCAGTCTCGGTTTATGTGAAAAATACCACGGAAGTGGCCGTACAGCAAATCGTGTTAAATGCCGAGACGACTACCATTTTCGCTGGAAACAAGAAGCAGCTTATCGCCGATGTATTACCCGGCAATGCCACGAATAAGAACGTTGTTTGGACATCGAGCGACTCGGATATAGCTTCAGTAGATCAAAACGGGCTTGTAACCGCATATGCAGAGGGGAAGGCGACCATTACAGCGACGATTGGCAGCATTATCGCCACTTGTGAGGTTACTGTAAAAGCGAAAGAGGGCGAATTGATTGAAATCCGCCAGGTGGACCCGATACCGGGAACAGGCGCGGCCAGTGCTGTTTGGATCTCTTGGTTTGTTCTCGGGGATCGCGCTACTCTCACTTCCGCTAAAGTGTATGATGCCAATGGCAATCTGGTTGTGCCAACGCTAGAAGATTTCAGGGCTCCGGATGCCAACAACCCAAGAGGCTTCTACCGCTGGCAATCGAAAGGTAAAATAAACGCAGGGGTATTTACAGTTGTAATCACAGCGAAATACGGCAGCAAGTTTGAAACCTATACAGCTACGCTCACTGTGAAGAAGGAAGGAAATTCTTATATAAGTGCTGTCCTCTCCAATGAACAATGGGTAGGCCCGCTTGTCCTTACATTGGATCAACAAAGCAGCTCCATAACTCAACCGACTTATTCGATTACGGGCACCCTGAATAGGGCTGCGACGGTAAAAGTAAACGGGACTTCAGTATCAGTTGGTTCAGATTTGAGATTTAACACTACCTTGCAGCTAGTGCAAGGCAATAATAATATTACCGTTGAAGCGATCGATTCGGCAGGAATTTCAGCGGACCCGGTCTCCATCGTGTTGTTCGTCGATTCCATCGCACCGGTCGAAGCCGTGTTGTCAGCTGACGTTACAGCACCAACCAATAAGGACGTTACCGTAACGATCAATTATCCGGACGACGCAGCGGTGAAAGAATACAAAGTAGGAGATAACGGCTTATGGACGGCATACGCCGCTCCAGTGGTTATCTCTGAAAACAGCACGATTTATGCAAGAGGAACGGATGCAGTCGGTAATGTATCGAATGTTACTTCTTATCTTGTAAGCAATATTGTATCCAAAAGTAAAGCTAAGCCGGGCACAGCTGTCCTTTCCGATGATAATGGGTATGATACTGGCCTTAACGATGGTAACTATAATATTCTGATGAAAATGTGGTACGGTGAAAACGGCAAGATTTATAAGCTTTATGAAAATGATGTGTTAATCGATACCAAGATTCTTTCAGATAACACGCCGAATGCCCAATCAACCGTTACATCAATTACTTATAAGCCTAATGGCACTTATCGTTACTACGCTGAGCTTACCAATGCGTATGGTACAACGAAGAGTAATGTGTTCACGGTAAACGTAACGCAAGCAGCGCCAGCCAAACCGGTTCTATCCAACGATAACTGGGATGGTGACGGAAACTTCAACATCAACATGAACATGTGGTGGGGAGTTAATGGGACAACATATAACTTATATGAGAATGGTACTCTCATCTATACACAAGCATTGACCAATAACAGCCCGACTGCTCAATCTGCTTTGAATGTCGCAGTCAATAAGGCAAAGGGCACCTATGTTTATCGAGCTGAACTTGTTAACTATGCAGGTGCCACGTCTAGTGATACGATGATTGTCAATGTAACCAAGTAAGTATTTGCACGATGTTGAGGTAGAGGTATATGTCATAGAAATCACATCAGATCTCATGATGTGATTTTTTTTGTGTAAAAAATAATTCTGAATTATTTTTTTATATATTTTCCAACTGTTACTTTTGCTAAATAATGGTACGATAGAATTATAGTATGGAAAGAAGGGGCATTGTATGGAGTTAATCAAGGTATCCTTTGATAGGAAAATGATATTACGCAACCTCATGGAACTATATCAGTACGATATGAGTGAATTTGAGGATAATGGTGAAGATGATGTAAATGAGTATGGTCTTTTTGATTACATGTATCTTGATCATTATTGGACAGAAGAAGGTCGATACCCCTTCTTTATTATGCAGTCTGGTAAGCTGGCGGGTTTTGTTTTAGTTCGTGAAATTGCTGATAGTAAATCGTCAATATTCTCAATTGCGGAATTTTTCATATTAAGAAAGTATCGAGGACAAGGTATTGGTAAAAAAATTGCTCATAAAACGTTTGCGATGTTCAAAGGGAATTGGAGCGTTTCTTGGTTGGAAAAAAACTTGGTTGCGAAGTTATTTTGGACGAAGACGATCAGCGAATACACGAACGGTAATTGTATTGAATCCTTACAGATAGATAAGCCATCATTAGAATTTATTTCATACTGAGCTTATCGAGCAGCAGAACGCAACTTCAATTGATATAGATTAAGCTAACGGACAAGTACTCTTTTTATGGTAATATAGGAGTAGCTGCCATGGGGTAAGTAAGAGGCTGCTATCGCGTTAGTTCAAAAGGAGGAATACGTTGATGCAGGATCTTAAGTTATTTGACTCTGAAGCTTTATTTGAGCACTTATATCGAAATGCTCCGATTGGGATCGCTTTAATCTCTATGGATCGCAAATGGTTAAATGTTAACCCTGCGGTTTGCCATATTTTCGGCTATTCAAAAGAAGAATTCATGAATTTCACACTAGAAGATATCCGACATCCTGATGATAAAAACAACACCAGTGGTTTACTAACTGCTTTATTGGATGGGGTTATCCCTTCATTTGAATTAGAAAATAGGTACTTTAATAAAAATGGTAATATCGTTTGGGCTTCCGTATTTGTTTCATTAATTCGTGATGATAACGACGGGAAGCCTATATATTTTATGACCCAATTTATCGATGTAACCAAGAACAAACTAGCAGAGCTAAAACTGCAAGAAAGCATTGAACGCTATACGTCGTTAAAGAAATACAACCACGATGCTATTATTTCATTTGGTTTGGACGGCATTATTATTAATGGCAATATTATTGTGCAACACATGACCGGATATCCGATTGAAGAGTTAATCGGCAATGGAATGTCCAAATTAATAGGTGAAAAAAATGCGACGAATTTGCTTTTGGCATTAAACGATCATGTGGAAATCGAAAAAGTTGAAAAAGAAATCACTTTCATTCAACACAAGGATGGTTATTCCGTTGAAGTGTTAGTAACGTTAGCTCCAATCATCATCCAGACGCAGACGAAGGGCTTTTACATCATAGCGAAAGACATGACGGAACAGAAAAAGTTAATCATTGAGAAAGAAGCCGCTGAAAAGACGAATAAAGCTAAAAGCGAGTTTTTAGCCATGATGAGTCATGAAATCCGTACGCCGATGAACGGAGTTATCGGTATGACAGATGTTCTTTTAGAGACCGAATTGGACGAAGAGCAGATTGAATATGTACAAATTATTAAAAAGAGTGGCTCCACATTGCTTATGATTATCAACGATATTCTGGACTTCTCCAAAATCGAATCCGGTAAAACCGAATTAATGGAAGAACCCTTGAATGTGGCTGATATTATATCAGAATCGCTAAGTATGGTCATGTCTAAAGCTCTAGAGAAAAATCTGGAGATCACGACATCGGTCTGTCCTAAGGTTCCTAGCTTGGTTCATGGAGATATTACGAAGTTGAGACAAGTTTTGATGAATTTACTCAGCAATGCCGTAAAATTTACGCCAAACGGTGCGATTTCGATCAGTGTTGATAACGTATCGCAAGACCTGAATTCAGTTCGTCTTCAATTTGCAATTAAAGATACAGGTATCGGTGTACCTAAGGAACAGGTAGTTCATTTATTTGAACCCTTTTATCAAGTTGATCATTTTATGACTCGGCGAACAGAGGGCACTGGTTTAGGATTAGCTATCTGTAAAAAGCTTGTTGAGCTTATGGACGGTGAAATCTGGCATGAATCTTCCGAAGATCAATCAGGATCAACTTTCCTGTTCACAGCCAATTTGAAAGTTTTATCGAATCATGTAGATGCGTCGCCATATGATATGTGGCCACAACAGGATGATATCGTCGAAAATTCAGCAGCACAACCCTTGAAAATATTAATTGCTGAAGACAATGAAGTGAATCAAGTTGTGATCAATAAAATGTTAGAGAAACTCGGGCACAAAACGACCTTGGTACATAACGGAAAAGAAGCCGTGGAAGCTGTTAAACGTAACAATTACGATATCATCTTCATGGATATTCAAATGCCCTGGATGGATGGATTAACGGCAACGAAGTTAATTACTGACATGTTAAATGGCAAGAAACGCCCGTATATTGTGGCAGTGACAGCTCACGCTATTAAAGGCGACTGTGAGAAATATTTATCTGAAGGTCTGGACGCATACATCAGCAAGCCGATTAGTATTAACGCAATTTCAGAAATTATTGATAGACTTGAGAAGTTGAAATCAAAAGTGAGAGATTGAGACGGGTGACAAGTACATTGTCCGAATGAAGTCCGCGTAAACCGCGGGCTTTTTTTGTTATCTGATCACTGTCAACACGAATAATTAACCCTTTTCGACATCGGCCGCGGTAGACATTCCACGCTTCGTGACTCCGGCGTTATTCATTTTCATATGGGCGGCAAGACCCATATTTTAATGCCCGGTGATAGCCTAGAGATTCCAGCCGGCGTAGCGCATTATTTCTGGAATGAAAGTGCCGAGGAAGCACATACGATTCAGCGATTTTATCCGGCGCTCGAGATCGACGGCTTTTTCAAATGCTATTTCGCGTTTGCCAGAAACGGCATGCTCAACAGTAAAGGATTGCCCAGCCTGCTTCGTATGTCGCGTCCGATGCTCAAATACCAAAACGAAATCCGCACGGTAAATCCGCCGTGGGCCGTTCAAAAAGCCGTGTTCACGGTACTCGCTCCGGTTGCTGAAATGCTGGGCTACAAGAAGACCTACGAATAAGCCGGTAAACCATTTCTTTGAAAACCACTGACTCGAATGTCAGTGGTTTATGTTGTTTTTCAACACGAATGACGCAAAATATCACTAAAATTCAAATAATACATTTCTATTGGAAGCAAAAGTATAAAATTTGCACTGGTTCGTGTAAACGTATGTGGTATTTTGAGATCAGGAGGGAAATACATGGAAAACTTAAGTGAAGATTTGGACTCCTCATCGGAGGAGAAGTCGCAGGCGCCGGTGCAGTACCAAAATGCGCGTCAAGTATGGCCGGCCGATTTGGAGGCGAACGCCAATTTCCCATTCCGTCCGGCTGCTGCACTCGTCACGACACAGAATCCCCCCGACTTTAGTTGGCCATTTGTACCCGGGGCGGACCTTTACTGGCTGGAACTCTCGCAGGAGGCTGCCATGGATCGAGGCGCTCGCGAGACAATGGAGTTGACGAACAACTTTTTTAACTTTCCCTACACATTAAATGCGGGGATTTGGTATTGGCGGGTAAGGTACCATAATCTAGCAGGGGGCTGGTCTGAATGGAGCCCTATCCGAAAGTTTCGGATCACGGAATCAAGCGTACCATTCCCCGTGCCGCCGATAAACGAGATGCTGGCGCGCATGGAGGTCGGTCATCCGAGAGTTTGGACGAATCCCAGAGTACTTTCTGACTTCCGTGCACGTCGTCAGCATGGCACCGCGAAGTTGGTATTCGAAAAGACTCACGCTTTAGTGCTTGCAAGTCTAGAAAAACTTTTGCCTGAGGACCCTAATTTCCCTTATATGGACGGTTCCCAATCTACAGGTTCCCCAGCTTACGTTAAGGCTCTGCAGGACCTTCGTAAATATACCGATTCAGCGCTCGACCGGTTACTGGCAGCCTCATTCGTTTATCTTCTTACGGGCGACCGCGTTATCGGAGACCATGCTAAAAATCTTTTGATGGAATTCACTTCTTGGGACTGCGACGGGGCAACCCGATTCGATATCAATGATCAAGTCCACCGCGCTATCGCCTACCGTTCCTCTATCGCCTATGATTGGGTGTACGATTTGCTGTCGACGGCAGAACGAAAGGCTGTTCAGCACATGGTACATACACGTGTTTCTGCGTTAATCGACTATTATTTAGTCCGACAACCTATCTATCAGTTTCCGTTTGATTCTCATGGTTGGACGATCATAGGCTATATCGGACTTATCGGCACGATCATGTTGAACGATATCCCGGACGCTGAAGACTGGGTTCGACAATCTATACCCCCATTCATCAATCTGCTGCCACCATGGGGTGGAGAGGATGGCTCCTGGTCTCAAGGAACTGGATACTGGCAGTGGTCGTCCGGCTCCAACAAGGAATTGATGGACGTTCTACTGAGCGCAGGCGCCATAAACCTATATGATAAAGCATTCTCTCGCAACGAGGGACTGTACCCGCTTTACATGTTCCCGCATGGAAGCCCGTCCGGCGTGTTCGGCAATGATAGCCACTACAAACCGGATTTGCCAAGCATCAGTCTCTTGAACCGCATGGCTCATATATATGGCGATCCGCGCATGAAGTGGGCGTCCCAGGCGATCGGTGAAGAGCCCTCGCTAGGTTTGCACGATTACATCTATGGTGATGATCGTCTTGGTCAATTGCCCTTATGCGATCTACCCAAATCTAAGTGGTTCCCGACGACTGGACTTGTTGCTATGCACGATGACCTCCGATCCTGAGAGAATCTCTCTGTATTTCCGTTCTAGTCCTTACGGCAGTTACAGCAATAGTCTAGCAGACCAAAATAGCTTCATCCTGCATGCCTACGGCGAGTCACTTGCGATCAAAAGCGGATTCTACGATTATTACAACAGCGCTCATCACAAGGGGTTCACCAAAAGGACGATCTCTGCGAACGCGATCACGTTAGATGGAGGGCAGGGGCAGCCAGTCAACGACTTCGACGCCAAGGGGCGAATTGTTGGATTCGCGTCCCATCCCGCCTTCGACGCTACAACTGGTGATGCCGTTGGAGCCTATGAGGGTGAGCTTACTCGCGCATTTAGACACATCGTTTATGTGAGGCCTTCTGTCTTCGTCGTCATCGACGACTTAGCAACCTCCAAGCCGGCTGGTGTCTCTTTTGAATGGAATCTACATGCGAATCAGCGTCTGACGCTCGATTCTAACGGTGGCGCAACGATTGAAAAGGGGAAGGCCGGTTTGAAAGTTCGCTTTCTTGGTAGAAAAGCTTGCAGTTACCAGGCTTCGGTTAAGACTCATTTCCGTGATCCCAATGGGGAGGAGGTGCCTCCGGTCGCTGGCTTCTCAGGTATGACACAGGTACATGCGACGTTTGCGACATCCAAGACGAACGCTGCTATCCTAGTTGCGACCCTTGCACCCTATAGGTTGGACAATTCACCAGAAGAGATAATGTCGGAGGAATACGAGGACTTTATCCGATTGGCATTCGCTGATGGTACCATGCTATACGTACGAACGGCGCCGGAGGGTCTAGTAGATACTGGCGGTTTCGGATTTCGATTCGAAGGCGCGGCACTGGCGGTCCGTGATGGATCTCTATTGCTCGTACACGGTACGAAGGCCGAACGAGACGGAATCATCGTCGCCCAGAGCAACATGCTCTCTACAATTGCATGGGGAGACGGACGACTTTCCGTGTCCGTCGAGGGCGAGGCGAATCTATCCCTCCTTATGTCCAGTCCGATCCACCTTCGTGACGAGAGTACGGGTCACGATCTCCCAGAGGGAGGGAATATCGAAAATCGCTTAAACAGTCAAGGCGTGCACTGGACGGCGTCGTCCGATCGACTACAACTGCAGCTGGAGAAGGGTTATCGTGCATTTACACTGGATGAGTCGCCTATGCCGGGATCGCTACAAACAGTGATTCTGCCTACAGAAATTGATGGCGTTATTGGCCAAACGGTGCTGGAGGCATGGCGGGACATTGACGGTCTTCGTGTCTCTTGGGGGAATCTAGAAATTGAACCTGGTCATTACGAAGTTTTGCAGGCACCAGAAGGTCTAACGTTCACACGACACGGGCGTATCCGAGATGGGGTACTGAGCCTACGGGAGCCTATCATACTCCGGGGTGAGTCTGCCATGCTTCGACTTAGACGAATCTGATTTACGAAGAGGTTAGATTAAGCTTACGGAGAACGATTGAATCGCAAGAGAAGGCAGCTGCCCTATTTGGGTCGGTTGCCTTTTTTCTCATCTATAACAAAAATGATCGTAGATTTTGTATTACTATTTGTTGTTTTGCTGAATTATTAATTAATTGATATTCTTTTATACTTACTGTAAACCGAGAAAGAAAGGATTTACAATTTGATGAAGGTGGTTTGAGCTTTATGACAGGAGCAATCCATGAACGATTTGCAAGAAAATCTTCTGTATCTGACGGTTGGTCAGGACAAACCGAATTAATCTGGCATCCGGCAGAGGTGGAGACCCATTATGAACAGCCACGTAACTCGTTTTGCTATTTTCGCAAAACGTTTGAACTTGCCGCGATGCCAGTTAGCGCAACGATCAAAATTTTCGCGGACTCCAGATATAAATTGCATGTGAATGGCGTCTATATTGGCCGTGGTCCTTGCCGCAGTGATCCACGCATGCAATATTACGATGAGTTAGATATTTCCGCCTATCTGAGACCCGGACCGAATGTGATTGCCGTATTAGCCGCCCACTACGGATATGGAACGGGGCAATCCGTGAGCCGGATACCCGCAATCGCAGCGGAAGCGACTGTTGATTTTGATGATCACCTTCAAGTTAAGGTCCATAGCGATTCAAGTTGGAAATGCCTCCTCGCAGAGGCATTCAACCGCGAAGCACCGAGAATTAACGGCTGCCAGGGCCCGATTGAAATTTACGACGCCGGGTTGGCACCAGGTGGCTGGTTGGAAACAGGTTTTGATGACGTGAGCTGGATTGCAGCGAAGGGTCGCGGGATCCAGTTATCTCCGTTCTGGAATTGGGCGGCGCGTGACATTCCATTGCTTGAAGAATCGGAATTGGCAGCGAACATTATTGCGGGCATCGGTACCATGACAGAGATCCCTTATCCGGTGTCCCAGTTGCATAAACAGATTCACACCGAAGAACAATCCATTCGAATGCAAGTCAAGGACAAAGAGCGGTTTGACGAATACATGTTTGCAGCCCTTCCCGAAGGAGAAGCATCGGTTATTACATTCGAGTTTGCTGAGACGGAAGCTGGCTATTTGCAACTGGAGGTAACCGGCTGTCAAGGAGATGTCATTGATGCTGTGCATGCCGAGGAATTGTGGGAAGGCAAGGCTTTAATTAATCTTAACAGCAGTAGGTCTATTGACCGATTCATTCTAACCGAAGGTCACAACGTATTGGAAACTTCGTTTGCCTGGCGTGCTTGTAAATACGTGCAATTCCGATTGCGAAATCACCGAGGGCCAGTTACGTTCCATCGTGTAGGTCTTCGAACGAGAAAATATCCGCTTAAAAGGACAGCAGAGATGGTGTGCAGCGACGATCGCTTGTCTGGTATCTGGGATATTTCGGCACGTACCCTTCGGCTTTGCATGCAAGACGGTTTTTTGGATTCATCCAGCCGGGAACAGCAGCAGTGGATGGGAGACGGTAGATGGCAGGCCGTTATCAACTATCATTATTCTGGAGATTCGCGCCTGCATCGCAAGCTGCTGAAACAAATCGGACAATCGCAGGATTGGATGGGTATGACCAAGTCGAGATATCCGGACGGACATCACAATTTTCCTCCGATTCCTTCCTTTTGCCTTGCTTGGATTTGTTCTTTCAAGGATCATCAAACGTACAGCGGGGATTTGGAGCTCATTCAGGAATGGTGGCCTAATGTTGTATTGGCGCTTCGTTGGTTTTCTGCATACGAAAATGAATATGGCCTCCTAGCTGATGTTCCGTATTGGTCTTTCACGGATTGGGGGGAGAGACCAGACGGCCCTGTGCCAGACGACCAGCGGGGCGGCATGATTACTCCGCTTAACTTGCAATACCTTGAAGCGCTGCAGATTGCATGTGAATTTGCCGGGCAATTGAATGACGCGGATGCGAAAGAGGTATATTTAGAGAAGATTCGTACGTTGAAGTCTTCGATTCCTGCTTTGTTATGGGATGAGAGCAAAGGCGCATACGCCGATTGCCTTGTTAACGGCGCGCTCAGCGACAGCATCAGTGAACCGACTAACGCACTAGCCATTCTTCATCTACATGAGGAAAAGGACGAGAGAGCGATTGCAATTTACAAGAACGTTTTCGAGCCGGAAGCCAGAAAGAATGTTACCGCGGGCAGCCCCTTTTTTATGCTTGTTATCTGTAGAGCGCTAATTAAGCTCGGCAAGGCGAAACGAGCGCTCGAACTAATTCAGGAGCGTTACGGCGTTATGCTAGATGCCGGCTCAGACACGACTTGGGAAATTTGGGAAATATTTCATCAACAAAAAAATGGGCAAGTTAATTTCTCAAGCGCTAGTCATGCGTGGGGAGCGAGTCCGATTGTATTTGTTTTTGAAGGCATCTTTGGATTTCAGTCGATCGAGCCTGGCCATCGGCGGTTTTCTTTGAGCCCGGACCCGTGCGGGATTGAAGAGATTCAAGCAGATCTACCAGTGGAAGCAGGAGAAATCAAGATGAAGCTGTACCATACCACTACTCAGCAATGGAAGCTTGAACTGGGTATACCGCAGGGGTATGTGGGAACAGTTTACGGGGAAGAATTCGGGGCAGGCTCGTACATTATAGATGTACCGACAAAGAAGTAACCTACAATGGAAGCCCGGCTACTTATATTCGGATGGTGAAAGCAGGTAGAGGAAGAAGATATCACATTAAAACAATTGTCTGAATGAAGGTCCGCGTAAATCGCGGGCTTTTTTAGTTGACTTAAAGGCAATGACTTTTGGCATAGGGAATGAAAATATTCATGTTCTCGGCCAAATGTCGTGCCTTTTTCTTATGCATTTCATGACTTTTCACAGATTTACCGACGGTTTAATCTTGTTATAATTTTTCGTGCTAGGAAGAAAGGAATGATAGGTATGATAGGTTTAGGAAACCACTGAATGATGACACCGAAACAATACACGCATACAATGTGAAAATATTGTGCAACAAATTCAACCAATTGTACGTTTGAAGTATTGTAAGTGAAAACTACTTTCAACGAGGAGATAGAAACTAGCGTAAGCATTAGAGAAATGATGGCAAAACAAAATCAGGAGGAATTTAAATGAAGAAGAAATTGTTAATTGCGCTTGGACTTTCTGGTGTTATCGCAGCATCTGTTGCTGTTGGGGCTTATGCGGCAACGGATATTAAATTATATATTAACGGGAAAATAATCAATGCGGATTTGCAGATTGTAGATGGATCAAGCTATGTTCCTTTGAGGGTTGTTTCTGAGTCACTTGGAGCTGACGTAAAGTGGGATGGGGACAAACGGGAGATTAGAATTGTAGGACAAACGGGTCAATTAAGTCAAACCGTTTATGAGAATACCCAATATGGCTTCCGTTTCACGCTGCCGGACAGTTGGAAAGGGTACACGATCGTAACGGACAAATGGGAGGGGCTTTCTGATACGCAAGGTGAAAAGATCAGCGGCGCTAGCCTCAGCATCCGCCACCCCCAATGGACGGCTGAACAGCCTAGACAGGATATCCCTATCTTCGTCTTTACGGTCGACCAATGGAACCAGCTTCAGCAGGATAAAGTCCACATTGGCGCAGCGCCTATCGGCCCAAGCGAACTGACGCGCAATGATAAATACGTGTTCGCACTTCCAGCACGCTATAACTTTGCGTATCCTGATGGCTATCAAGAAGTAGAAGATATCTTGAAGAGCAATCCGATACAACCGATGAAGTAATCAAATACTGACTTACAAAAATAGATGTAATCATGCACTGAAAATGGGCTGTCTCCAAAAGAGACAGTCCATTTTTGCCTTAGCTAGAAAGTGAAGTGATAAAGGAACGCTATCAATATAATAAAAATATTAAAGCCATGTTTATCGAATATTCATGATAATATACCACTATCTGGAAAAGGTGGTGGTCATGTTGGATATCAAATTACTATCGGATCGTTTTAGGATTTTTGCAGAAAGGGAATGTAAGAACTCAAGCCGCCTTTATGAACATCTTGCTGGGAACATCGCAAATGACCTGGAATTGCTTCAACTAGCTGCGCACTCCAAACCAGGTCAACCAGTACCTAACCTCTTACTTGGGGCAGTTCATTATTTGCTATTAAGTGGTGTAGAACATGAGCTGGCCTCATATTACGCTAGTGTAGTAGACAATCCAAAGGTATCTACAGGAGCAATAGATAGTTTCAAGGATTTTTGTAAGCAGAATGAAAAAGAGATCATTCAACTTGTAGCAAATAAACTTGTCCAAACTAACGAAGTTAGACGTTGTGCCTATTTGTACCCTAGCTTTTGTCATATTTATGAAATGTCAAAGAAGCCATTAACCCTTTTAGAAATAGGAACGGGTGCTGGATTACAACTCATGTGGGATAAGTATGCCTACTCCTATAAATCTAATCATAAGTACGGATCTTTGCAGTCGACTTTAGAAATTAGTGCAGAGATTAAAGGAGATAAATTCCCATTTTTGTTAGAGCATAGTCCACCTGTCATTCGAAGAATCGGTTTGGATTTACACGTAAATAACCTAAACGATTCAGAAGATTACCTTTGGCTAAAAGCATTAATTTGGCCTGAGCATAAGGAGCGTAATTTGTATTTTGAAACAGCTGCACATTGCCTGAAAAACGAACCTATCGAACTAATTGAAGGGGATGGGGTGGCCATGCTCCAGGAGATTATTCCAACCGTGTCTCTACATTCATCCATATGTATTTTTCATACCCATGTAGCCAACCAGATTCCTGTTGCTGATAAGAGAAAATTGATTGAGCAAATTCAAGCCTTGGGTAAAAAGAGGGACGTGTTTCATCTCTATAACAATATGTGGGACTCAGACCTTCATCTTGATTCTTATATAAATGGAATTGAATACAAAGAGAAACTTGCAGAAACAGACGGACATGGTCGATGGTTTACGTGGAAGTTGTGATTCTCATTGAACGATCGGGGTACATGAGTTTAAGAACAATCCTCCATTATCATGGAGAGCAGTGAGCCTCTGCAAGATGGTAGTCGAATCCGTATAGAGTAAAAAAATACGATTTGGATATATTGAATATAAATCCATTGTTCAATCGTCTGACAAATTAATTCGTTCAAGAAGGGAGGTCGTGTACGTCATGTGGTTGGAAACCATAAAAGATTTCTTCCTGATCGCAGGAAGGATTGTGACGATTTTCCCTCTTATGTTGATTGTCGGATTATTTATGGGTAAACGGTCTCTTGGAGAACTGCCTGTATTTGATTTTCTGGTTATCCTCTCCTTGGGATCCGTCGTCGGGGCTGATATAGCCGAACCCGACATTAGCCACGTCCATATTGCAATAGCCATCGTCTTAATCGGTCTGCTGCAACGGATTGTCTCTATATTAGCGATTAATTCAAGAATATTCGGAAAACTAATCTCGTTCGAACCAACAATCGTGATTCATCAGGGGAACTTGTTGGTCAATAACCTCAAGAAAGTACGTTACTCAATCGATAATATTCTTCAGATGTTGCGAGAGAAGGATGTATTTCATCTCCCGGATGTCGATCTTGCCATACTAGAGGCAAACGGTAAATTGACTGTGTACAAGAAAGGCCCGAAATCTGCACCAACTCTCGAAGATTTGGGGGTAGTCAAGCGGCAAATCGATTTGTCCTATCCTTTAATCGTAGAAGGGACCTTATACAACGAAACGCTTGCTTATATTAAAAAAGACGCATTATGGCTGAAGTCGCAATTGCAAGCAAGAGGGGTGTGCCAAGACGATATTTTCTATGCTTCCGTTGACGATAATGGCATCATTTACATTTCAGATAAAACTATTCTAAATCCTCCACCTATGCGACACTAATTCATTTATTTAATTAAGAGATGTGAATGGATGTAGAAAGACCTCCAAACCACTTCCGCGGTGTATGGAGGTCTACAATAGGTAGGATTTTTATAACAAACCTTATTTCGTATTTCGATTAATTAACTGACGGGGATTCATGTTGTTCTGAATGTCCAGCTTCGGTGAAGCCCCGCTCGCGATCTGCTCCCAACCAACAATCTTGAAGTTCTGGTTGATCTTCTTGCCGTTATCCATGTTAGCATCATCCTGAGAAACGAAGATACCATTAGGATACTTTGCTCCAAGACCAAAGCTCATGACATCGATACCATCTGTCTCACTGGTTCCATCGATTTTATCATCATCTGCAATGTTGAAAGTCGTCATGAAAGGATTATTGCCTTCACGATTATAAATAGCATAGCTGTTACTACCCTGACTTGAAGCGATGAGATAGCCCGACCCATCTTTGCCATAATACAGTGTCAGACCCTCGATATCATCTTGTAGACGGCGTCCATCTGCAATATCTACAGTCGATAGCGGTTCTTTGGAACCATCAGGCTCAGCGCTATATTTCCAAATCGCATAGTCTTCTTCTGCAATATACATCGTTCCGTATTCATCATCAGCTACAAGACCTTCTGATTGCGTTGCGAGGTGAAGCTCACGAACGAGCTTCCCTGCAATTTTACCATTGCCATTATCTGAGAGCTCATATTGTTCGAATTCGCCTTTTTTCCCAAGAACAAGTGCGTAAAATTTCCCTGTTTTCAAGCTGTGGTACAAGCTGAATCCGTAAACTTCACTCATGCTGGACTTAATGGGTTGGGCAACGATATCCGTCAATTCACCTGTTTCCCCCGAGATCACAAATACGTCAATCGTATTCGTAGTGCGGTTGGACGCAGCAACGATATCAACTTTTTTGTCACCTAACGGGAAGTCATATCGCAGGTCAATATTATTCATTTTACCAATTTTGTAAGACTGCAATTGCTTGCCGTCCAAGTTATATACAAGCAAGCCGCCTGCTTTATTCGTAGCGACCAACTTACTCTTCGTTGGATCCTTCGGATCTACCCAAATGGATGGATCGTCGGCGGCATCTTCCCCAGAGTCAACCGCTTCTGTCTCTCCCTGTGCTTTCACGGAGAAAGTCGGAATGACATCTTTTGAATCTTGGTATTTAGCATTTTCTGCAAGAATACTTTGCAGCAATGATGCAGGAATAACCGTTTTTTCGTCGACCAACTTCACTGGAGTAGAAAGTTTGGCTTCTTTGCCAGCTAAGCGGTACTTCGCATCATCGATAGTTACAATCCCTGCAATGCCGTTCTTCAGCTTGAATGTTACCGTACGATCTTTCGTATCCCAACTGATCTTCGATCCAATCTTCTCAAGTTGTTCACGCAATGGTACATAATCCGAGCTAGCAGCATTAAGGTGCAGAGTGGGCAAGAGCATCCCCGCGAACATTGTAGTAGCAATCAACAACTGTGTTTTTTTCATTTTGGATAGTCTCCCTATATTTCTTTATTTGTTATATTCTCGCTAACTGTTACATCATAACTAACTAGTGTTAAATCATAGTACATGTAATGTAAAAGATATGTAATATATGAATCCAAGCATGACGATAGAGATTGGATAAAAAGGGCATTTTAAAAAGCTGTTAGAAGCTTGACCTGAACTATGGATCAGGTTGTAGACTGGGGACACGCTCCTAAAGGAGACGTGATATGAAGGAGGTCATCCATGGAAGACACGAGCTACCTAATCTCGGATATTGCTTCTCATACAGGGCTGAGCATAGATGTAATCCGTTATTATGAGAAAATTGGCGTGTTACCGCCTATCAGTCGCAAGGAGAATGGTCACCGCATTTATTCCCGTTCTGACCTTGAACGTATTATGTTTGTCACTCATCTCAAACGAACACAAATGCCATTAAAAGACATTGAACAATACGTTCGTTTCTATAACGAAGGGCAATATGACCAATGTTACAACGTGCTTAAAGAGCACAAGCATTACATTGAAACCAAGCTCGCAGAAATGACCGAGTCGCTTGAACGAATGAATTACAAGCTGGAGAACTACCAACAGATCATTCAGACATCTATGATAACGGAGGAAAATACAAATGAGTAATAGCGACATAACGATGCAGACACCTATTCATTCAGGATTCGGTCCTAGAACGATGGCGATAGAGGCATTACAAGGAGAAGACTTAAGTGGAAAAGTAGCCATTGTAACCGGGGGTTACTCCGGTCTAGGTTTAGAGACAACACGTATACTTGCGGAAGCAGGGGCAACTGTCATTGTTCCCGCGCGTACACCTGAGAAGGCACTTGCTTCAGTTGCAGGTATCCCTCGGGTTGAATTAGAATCATTGGATCTATTAGATCCTACTTCCATAGATGCTTTTGCTGAGAGGTTCCTTCATTCTAATCGCCATTTGCATATTCTTGTTGATAGTGCTGGAATTATGGCATCACCACTTTCACGCGATAAACGTGGGTATGAATCGCAGTTTGCAATAAACCATTTGGGACATTTCCAATTAACAGCTAGACTTTGGCCAGCTTTAGTCAAAGCAGAGGGAGCTAGAGTCGTGTCTGTCTCTTCACGCGGCCATATGATTAGCGGTATTGACTTTAGCGATCCTAATTTTGAGAAACGTGAATACGACAAATGGATGGCGTATGGCCAATCAAAAACAGCAAATGCCTTATTTGCAGTTGAGTTAGATAAACGCGGTAAAAACCATGGCGTTCGTGCTTTTTCTGTACACCCTGGATCTATTGTAACTGATTTGTCGCGTAATTTATCGGATGATGAAATGCGTACAATGGGGGCCCTTGACGAACACGGGCAACGGAGTTTTAGTGCGTATAACGATGAGCTGAAAACTATTCCAGAAGGTGCAGCTACAATCATCTGGTGTGCTGTAAACAAGCAGCTGGAAGGCAAGGGTGGAGTCTATTGCGAGAATGTTGATATTGCACAGGCAGTGCCTTCCGATAATCCTTCAGGACCAGGGGTAAAACCTTGGGCAGTTAATCCTGAATATGCCGAGCAACTTTGGCAACTTAGTGAAAGCTTGACCGGTATAAAATTTCCTGAATAAGAAATCATTCAGAACAACAAATAAATTTGCCATTTATTAATATCCTCGTACTCAATATGAATAACAACCAAACACAAAAATCGTTCAACCTAGGTGTACGATTTTTGTATTCAATATTATTTTATATGCCAATACGTTCAAAATAGCCTATTACTCCATTCATTTGGTCTATGGCTATTGCGAAATATATTAATTACTTGTATAGAGGGTATTCGACGGGATAGGAAGCCTAGCATTCAAACTTCCAACCTCGATTTCAGGTTTGAGTTGATGTCCATAACTTTGAAATAATTCCGTAATGGCGGTAAGTAGTGCAGAGTCTTTATCCTATGGATGCAAGTTCTTGTCATAATTGCAGAACAAGAACTTGCATCAAGCTTATCCCAAGTTAAAACTTACGGGCCTTCATCATCATGTAGCTGCCTTCGAAATTGAGCAATTTACCATTCTCGCTGTGGACCTTGAGCTGCTGTCGATCTGCTTCTGGCCAGTTTAGAATATCATTCTCCAACTCTTGCTGGATCTGGTCGGAGACATTCATTCGAGCACACCAGTCAGTGAATTCGAAAGGCTTACCTGTCTGCAACAGCTGTTCAACCTGAAATCCATTTAACTCAATGCGACGAATCCATTCTGTTTTCTTCCATGCGCGGAAGTGGCTCGGGTCTCGTCGTTGTTCAATATGATTATAAAGAGTGTCAATCCGATCTGATTCTGGAGCGACGTTGTCCATTAAAATGAAGCTGCCGCCGTGCTTTAATACACGCCAGGCTTCTTCTACGAACCGGTTGGGGTTAGGGAAGTGATGAGCAGCGATTCGGCAGGCGACGATATCGAATTGTTCTTGGACAAAGGGAAGATTTTCCGCATCCCCAACAACGTACTTCATATTTGTACAGCCCTTGCCGGCAAGAAAAGTTTCCGCTTGTTGAAGCATCTCGGTCGCAATATCCAATGTGGTCACTTCACTGACGTGGGAGGCCAGCGCCAAGGCACAATGTCCGCCTCCGGTTGCAATATCGAGCGCTTGAACAGCATTCTCCGATTGAGCCCATTCGATCAATGTGTTTAAATCCTGGCCGGATGAATGACGTGTGCTAACAACATAATTAGAAGCGTTGGCACCGAATTGCGCTTTCACTTGTTCCTTAATATCCATTTCATCACTCCTTCATTAATTTCATACTGTGAAACACAGTTTCAATGAATGCAATATAAATGTAACATGCTTAATTATCCTTGTAAAGCTGGAGGGACCTGTTTAATTGAGCAGTATTGACTAACCAGGACGAGGCTGCCGAGTAAATCGGCAGCCTTTTCTCAATTTGCAACTTCAGCCATCAAGACTCCGATTCCCCCTCGCTCGTTATCCAAAATCCACAAGGTTTGATACTACACGACTTAAGATTCTTTCATTATTCTTTCATTAGACTTCTTTATTATGATTTATAGTGAACGTCTAGTTGCAGATACCACAGATACGTTTCCGTATCCATATTAAAGGAGAAAACCATGAAAAAATTAGTCTTATCCCTAATTATTGTTTTATTTGTGTTTTGGACTTCATTCTCGCAAATTCGACCTGTGTATGCAGTTGAGACCGATTTTACTTTTACAGTTGGTTCCAATGGCGCGACAGTTACGGACTACAAGGGCACGGATTTGAACGTGGTTATTCCCGAAGCGTATGCCGGTACGACGGTAACCGAGATCGGAAGATCAGCATTTGATACGAACGGTACGGGGAAACCTAAAATTACGAGCGTCATAATTCCGAGCAGCGTAAAGGTAATTCAAACATATGGATTTCGTTATACTAGCCTCACTTCCATAGACCTTCCTGACGGCTTGTTGACGATCGGCTCCAGCGCATTCGAAAACAATCCGCTAACAAGCGTTGTTTTTCCAGACAGTGTGACGATGATCGGCAATTATTCTTTTTATATGAACAAGTTGACATCGATTAAATTGCCGGAAAATCTGAAGACGATTAACGGTGGAGCTTTCGACACTAATCACATTGCGAAACTAGTCATTCCAGCAGGTGTAACGAAAGTCGACAGTAGCTCATTTTATAATAACAACTTAACAAGCATAACTGTGTTAGGCGATGCAACAACTTTTGGGTCAGGCGTGTTTACAGGAAATCCGGTCAATCTGAAAATATTCGGAATTGCGAATTCACCCGTATATGCTTATGCATCGAGTAACGGACATTCGTTTGTGGACGGAACTGTTTTGTTTCAAGCGGTTGCTGAAGCCAAATCGTTGTTGAAAAGTCATCTGGCAGGCACCGGCGTAGGACAAGTACCGGCCAATACTTATAACGACTTGTCTGCAGCTTATGATGCAGCTATGGTTTTTATCGACGGAATCGGGAATGCCAGCAACGCTTCCGACCTGGCTAATGCCGCAATTCCTCTGACCACTTCCAACGCGGCATTCCGTTCACAAATTATCCAAGCTGGTAATCCCACGGCGTTGGGGGTGGCGATTACGTCGGCGCAGCAGGCGTTAATTGATCACCCGCAAGGGACGAACGTGGGACAGGCGTCGGAGGTAAACCGTAGCGATTTGCAAAACGCGATCACTGTAGCCCAGCAAATTTTTAATCAGGCTACTCAGTATCTTCAAGTCGAATTAGATGTGGCTGTTACAAATTTACAATCAGCGTTAGATACATTCGAAAATGTAATTATTTCAGCTGGCAGTCCGACGGCGCTGGGAGCGGCGATAACAACAGCGCAGCAAGCGCTGACAGATCATCCGCAAGGGACAAACGTGGGACAGGCGTCAGCGGGAACGCGCACCGCACTGCAGACAACATCCAATGCGGCGCAGCAAATTTTCGATAATGCGGGCAATTACACGCAGGATCAATTGGATACGGCTGTAAACCAATTAAACACAGCGGTACAAGTGTTTAATGCCGCAGTCATACAAGCTGGCAATTCGTCGGCGCTGGGAGCGGCGATCACTGTGGCGCAGCAAGCGCTGACGGATCATCCAGAAGGTACTGATGTAGGGCAGACTTCGGCAGGAACACGCACCGCACTGCAGACAGCATCCAATGCGGCGCAGCAAATTTTCGATAACGCGGGTAATTACACGCAGGATCAATTGAATACGGCTGTAAACCAGTTAAACGCAGCGGTACAAGTATTTAATGCCGCAGTCATACAAGCGGGAAATTCGACAGCGCTGGGGGCAGCAATCACAGCGGCGCAGCAAGCATTGACGGATCATCCAGAAGGTACGGATGTAGGGCAGACTTCGGCAGTAGACCGCGCAGCCCTTCAGACCGCAATTGATACAGCGCAGACTATTGTCGACGATGCGAAGAATCAATCTCAGACTAGATTAAATGAAGCCATTGTCAGTTTGAACGACGCTATAGCGGTATTTGAAGCCTCTTGGATAGGGGTGGTGCTAACCGCATCGGCCAATGATTTGTATGGATCAAGCGACACGATTCACTTTACCGTATTTTACGGATACGAAGTAACCGTGATGGGAACACCTGCGGTTCCAATCTTGATTGGAGATGATTCCGTCACTCAAACGGTATATGCCCCATATACAGGAGAGCGCAGTAAAGCATTGAGAAAACTTAATTTCGAATACCAACTTCCAGCAGGGCTCGCGGATGTTGACGGAATTAAAGTTGCCGCTTCATTGGACCTCCCGAACGGTGCAAGCATCATTCGCACCTCCAGCGGACTCGCAGCTTCGCTGACTTACGCAGCGCCGGATCTGAGTGGAATACGTATCGTGGCAATACCGCCCGATGTTACCCTGACGGCTGCATCGGACGGATCTTCACGTAAAATGATAAGCGTGACCACAAGTGTGTACGGCGTAGCTGCGGGAAATGCGCTGAAGGAGCTCCGTTGGCTGTCTGGAAGCCTAAGCGAGGCTGATTTTTCTGGCGGAACGAAAGGAACCGATATTTTGGCGTCATCTCAATTCGCGATTAGTGCTAACGGCGACTATACCGTATATGCCGTAGATGCAGCAGGAAATGAAACAGTGAAAACCATCACAGTTACTGGGATCTCAATCCCGTCTTTTTCGTATAATGGCGATAGACCCATCACATTGGGGACGACTGTGAAGATAAATATGGACGGAGGAATTACTGCGATTGTCGATCCTTCCGACATCACAAAGATCACGCTTTCGGACGGCATGGTGGTCGAGCAGGTCATCCTCCCCGAACGGACGAGGGAGAGGGTACTGGAACTTCTGAAAGATGTGAAGGAACCTTTTGTCAGCATTAATATTGGCAATCGGGAGCAGGCGGTACAAACACAGTTTCCGGCTGACTGGATCGCAGAAATGGCTCAAGTTTATCCGAATGCAATCATCGAGGTGAGGCTGAACAATTCCAGCTATCAGTTGCGGTTAAACGCAATCAATCTGATCGGCTTGGCGGAGCGTCTCGACACGGAAGTCTCCGAATTGACCTTAGGAATCATACAGGTGCAGGTCGGAGAGAATGTTCGACAAGAGATTAATCGCCTTGGCGTCTCACAAGGTTTTGCTGTTGTCTCCGATGTCTTTGACTACAAGGTGACAGCGGAAGCAAACGGGCAAACGTTGGAGGTGCATGACTATGGCGGAACGTACTCGATTCGGACTATTAAGTTAAGCGGAGAGAACATGAACCGTAACCTGGTTGCCGTTCAGTATATTCCGGCAAATGGTACCGTCGTTTTTGTTCCGGCGCAGCAGGGAACCAGTCCAGATGGCACCAACGAAGCGATTTTGAACGTGCCACATAACAGCTTGTACACGGTTGTAGATGTGAAAGCACGAACGTTCACCGACTTGAACAATCACTGGGCGAAAGCGACTGTGGAACATTTGGCGTCCAAGTTGCTGGTGAACGGCGTGGCGGCCGATCGTTTCGCGCCAGAGGGAACTATATCACGGGCGGAATTCTCAGCTATGCTCGTTCGCGGGCTAGCTCTATCCGTAAAAGAGAGCGGGGGCGGTGCCCGTTTTACGGATGTCCCTGCATCTGCTTGGTATGCCTCTGCAGTAAATACGGCAGTGGCTAGCAACCTGGTTAGCGGCATGGGTACCAGCCTTTTTGCTCCCAATGACCGGATTACCCGCGAACAAATGGCCGTTATGATCGCCAGCGCCTTAACCTTGACCAGTCATGGAACTGGTAGTGAAGAGCAAGGGCAAGAGGGAAGACGCCTAGACGCTTTCACGGATCGAGAAGCCATTTCTTCATGGGCGCAAGAGGCCGTAGTCCGAGCATTGGAAGACGGAATATTGAATGGTATGGATGACGGACGTTTTGCCCCGAAGGAGTATGCTACGAGGGCGCAAGCAGCAGTTATACTAAAAAGGTTCCTGCAATTCGTGCATTTTATTGATTAAAAGCAATGAGAAATCAGTTCAAATCTTATTGATTTACGCATTCATTAATAATGGAAAAGTCGCATGTGATGCGGCTTTTTTATTTTAGTAATTAACGAAATGTTGCTGCTTATTTACTTGGATAACAAGGAAGGAGGGTAGATACTCGATGAATAAGCATGTATATTGAAAAGGGGGTTACTTAGGACTGACCCGCATGGCATTTACATAATGAGGAGAGACGCTTCAGTGAACATAATTCAATGGTTGTCCTTACTGCTTTTTCTGGCAGCGGGAGTCATGCTATACGTTGCGTTTTTGTCCTATCAGCAACGGCATTTACCAGTCGCTAGAACGATGATTCTGATTATGATTGGAGCTGCTTGGTACGCAAGTGGTTATGCTTTCGAGTTATTAAGCCGCAATTTATATGAAGTTAAATTTTCGCTTCAAATCGAATATGTGGGAATTCCATTCGTCACAACGCTGTGGCTCATCCAAGTCATCCAATTCTCTGGAACGGCTTCGCTTTACAGAAAACGCCTTGCGCTGGCACTATTCATTATCCCTGTAGCGGTCTTTATTTCCCATTTGACCAATGAGTGGCATCACCTTTTTTATGAGCAATATATCTTCAATGAGTCTACTTCATTTCCGTTGTATAAAACAGTTAAAGGACCTTGGTATCAAGCACACACGCTATATAATTACTTTGTAATATTGTGTGGATTTTTTCTATTTATCCCGATGTATTGGCGGTCTTCAAAAGTCGTTCGCAAGCAAATTATTGTGCTGACCATGGGAGCTGCAGTGCCCTTTTTGTTCAATATAACCTTGTGGTTTGGCATGGATGTCGATTTGACGCCTTTCGGGTTCGCAGTGTCTGGGATCGTCTATGTCTGGGGAATTCTGCGATTCAATCTGCTCCGATTTACACCACTTGCGTTGACTCAAGTGTTCGACACCATCCGGGATGGTGTTATCCTGCTCGATTACGAGGATCAAATTGTCAGTTACAACAAAGCAGCCGAAGGCGTCTTACCGGAACTCACATTGACGAAACATTACCCTGCCTATGTCGGGGAGGTTCTCTCCGCGAATCCTGAATTGATTCAACCCATTCTTGACTCTCATCAGGGAAACGAACGGTTCTCGTTCTATAGATCCGAAGCTGATGGCAATAAAAATAAATATTATCAATGTAGTGTATCGTTCATCTCTGATTCAGGCACGCACATTGGAAAAATGATCCTGTTTAATGATATCACGGAGTTGAAAGAAAACGAGGCAAGGCTGCGTGAGAGTGCGAAGCAGCTTTTGGAATTAAATTCGTTTAAGGACAAGATGTTTACTATTGTGGCACACGACGTTCGTGATCCGATCGCGCATTTAGTCAGTATAACCGAACTGCTTGGTGAAGAACTTGCTGCGGATAACAATGAGCATGCCGAATTATTCGGAGTACTCCAAGGACAAGTACAGAACACATTTTATCTTGTCGAGAATTTGCTAGACTGGTATCGCAACCAGCAAGGCAATGTCGTGTTTCGGCCGCTAGGCTGGAATTTGCAGCAAGTCGTTCGTCAAGCCCTGTTACTAGCAGAGTCGAAGGCAGAAATGAAGCAAATTGTGCTGAGAGAGCAAATTGATGAGAAGTTGACTGTTTGCGCAGATAAAGAGATGCTAGATCTCATTCTGCGGAACTTGCTATCGAATGCGATAAAGTTTACGGGAATTGGTGGATGGATTGAAATAGGAGCTGATCAGGATAAGGATAGGATTGTTGTGACTATACGCGATAATGGAGAAGGAATGGACGAAGAGACGGTGAACATGCTGCGCCGTGACGATACATTTACTAAAGTGCCGGATACTGAACAAATTGCAGGGCATGCCAGATTTGGACTTATGTTGACTCGTGAATTTATTGCAATTCATGGAGGAACTCTGTCGTTTGATAGCGTGCCGGGAGTAGGAACGACGTTTTACTTTACTTTGCACAGTTCAAAAGACGGGAAGGATGTAATTGACTCTTATTGGAAGGAAGGCGATAAAGCTTGAAAGTTATTTTGGTAGACGATGACGCGACAATGCATTTAATTTTGAGCAAAATGTTGCATAAGCTGCCAGAGGTTCATGTTGTTGGTGCCTTCAAGGATACGAAATCTGCTGATATCTTTTTACAAGAGAACACAGATATTGGCCTTGCATTCGTTGATATCTCCATGAAAGGTGAGAATGGGCTGGAATTCGCTTCCAGATTAGGAAACACTGGATCTCCGGTTCAAATTGTATTCGTCACCTCTCACAAGGATTTCGCCTTAGAAGCTTATGACCTTTCGGTGATCGACTATCTGGTCAAACCAGTTTCCCAAGAAAGGCTGCAGCGAACCGTACATCGTGCGCTTCAGAACTGGCAGGCTTTCCATAGGCCAGCAACCCAGACACCACCTGCGGAGTATAGAGGAAGGCTTGCTATTACACTGCTTGGAGATGTTCTTGTAAGCAATGAAATGGGCCGAGTGAAGTGGATCTCCCGAAAATGTGCGGAACTCTTTGCCTATCTCCTGCTTTACCGAGGTAGACGTATTACACGTTCCAAATTGATTACTGATATTTTTGGCGGTATAGATCAGTCAGGAGCGGTGAGCTATTTGAATACAACCGTGTACCAACTGCGCAAGTCACTAGAACCGCTTGGTTTGCGCGAAACCATACGTTCAGAGAACGATGGCTATGTACTTGAGTTGAAGGACGCTACTATTGATTATGTCGAGTTCGAATCGCAAGCGAAAGAACTGCAATCGATCAATGCCAGTCAAGTGGAACTGGCCTTAAGGGTTGAGCGGCTTTTTACGGGTGATCTGTTCGGCGATAAAGCATATGTATGGGCTATTCACGAAACGGAACGTTATAGTCAAATGTACACGTCATTCGTCAAACGCCTCGTCAACGTACTTATTTCATCGGGAGATACAGGTTCCGCTTCTAAGTTATTGCTTAAGTTAAACGAGAATAATCCGCTAGATGAGTCGGTCATCCACCATTTGATGTTGATACGCGAGATGACTGGGGACAAAAAAGGATTGACCGTACTGTATACGGATTATGTTCGGCTGCTTCATCAGGAGCTAGGTATTCGCCCTTCTGAAGAATTGACCGTTCTATATTCCAAACAACTTTAAAAGCCGAAATCTCGCCCAGTTAGTGGAGCAGTCTAGCGGTTGTTTTCACGCTAATAGTTAGAATCTTGTCCAGATCTCTCGCATATAATGACAGCAAACTGATCTTGGGAGGGGTAGAATCTGAAATCATTTCAAAAGTATGTGGCTGAATTCATCGGCACGTTCGTACTTGTTCTGTTCGGCTGCGGAAGCGCAGCTACTGCTGGAGGCGAGCTGGGGTATTTGGGCATCGCAATGGCTTTTGGTCTGTCGATCGTAGCACTCGTCTACACGATAGGCCCTATTTCTGGCTGCCATGTTAATCCTGCCGTATCACTCGTCATGCTCGTCACCCGGAAGCTTTCTGCCAAAGATTTCTTCGGCTACGTCGTCGCCCAGGTCGCTGGTGCTGTCGCCGGTTCGGCGCTCCTGTACGCGATCATCGACTCGACGGGCAAGGCGGTGACAAACCTTGGGCAGAACGGTTTCAGCGATGGCTACGGCATCGGCATTACGGCGCTGATGGCTTTTGTGGTGGAGATTGTCTTGACGTTCGTTTTCGTCTACGCGATTCTCGGCGTGACCTCGGAGCCCGGCAACAGCAGAGTCGCTGGGCTAGTCATCGGATTGACGCTCGCGTTCGTACATATTCTCGGCATTGGCTTGACAGGAACTTCGGTCAATCCAGCTAGAAGCTTCGGACCGGCGATTCTGCTAGGGGGAGAAGCGTGGAATGAGCTGTGGGTTTTCGTCACGGCTCCGTTCCTTGGGGCACTGCTTGCGGTTGCCGTTTATCGGCTGCTGAACGTTCGCAAAGCCTAACTAGTGAAAACCGCCGCCTTTTAATTATAAACATAGACCTGCAGCTCTTTGCTGTGGGTCTTTTTTTGTTATTAACGACTGAGCTTTAAGGTCATGGACATCGTTTTGGCATTACTTCTATTCTTCAAATGTGAAGGTAATTTTAATTAGCAGAAAGAGCAGGTAACGAATGAAATATCACGAATAATTTTAAGTAATAGCGGATCGGTATTTAGTAAGTGAGCTCTCCCGAAGTCGAAATGGTTTAGTAAATGGAGGTACTCTAAGATGCTCTTAAAGTTTTTTGTTCCCCTTATATGTTTTTTCACAATACTCTCTTCCGTGCTATTGGGAAAAGTAACAAACATTTGGATGGTAATCATATTCGGTTCGCTCTTTGCGTTTAGTGTAGCAGTACATAATAAATACCCGAGATTACATAGATTACAGATTGTGTTTCTTCTTATTTTTCATTGGTATAGTCACTTGAATTGGTGTTTAATTTTTTACTACATCTTAATTCTACTTTCTTCTCAAAAGAAACAGACGTACAATCAAAAGTTACCTATCTCATTTATGTATATTTCACTTTACTCTACAATCCGTTTAGCTTATCAACCAATAAATACTTACAATTTATTGGTTGCCGTGTATGATTTTATTGGTGCAGCTTTAATCGTGCTACTCTATCATTATTTCCTCAACTTAGAATTGGAAAAAATAAGATTGAAGGAGAAAAATGCTTTTTTAGAAACACATGACCCTCTCACAGAGCTTTTGAATTATAAAGGTTATATCAATGCCCTTCAAGATTTGATAAACAAACCCTGTAACTTTGTTTTGATATTAATTGATTTCCAAGACTTTAAGTCCGTAAATAATCAAAGCATCAGTAACGGAAACGAGGTATTAGTAAATATCTCACTACTTTTGAGACGAGTATTCTCAGATGCTTATATGATTTCCCGTTATGCAGGTGATCGGTTTGCAATTACAATTCCAGCAAAAGAAAACATTATTCATGAAATCGATGAATTACTGAGTTCTGATGTATTAGGATATCAGGTTACACATAGTAGTACGCAATTTCCACAAGAGTCAGCTTTGAAAGAAGAACTAATCACTATAGCAGAAGAAAAATTGTTTCAAAACAAACGGAATGTATGGTTGAAACGTGAAGAGAGCTTATTCCGTTCTGAGAAAATGAGAGCAGTGGGGGAATTGGCGGCAGGAATGGCGCATGAAATACGCAATCCGCTTACAACAATTAAGGGGTTTATGCAATTATCGACCCAAAACGGATATGATATTGGACCTTGGTTTGAAATAATTATGAGTGAAATTACGCGGATGAATGAACTAACATCAGAATTCTTACAGTTCTCGAAACCAAATATTAGTAATATGAAACCTGAACTTGTAACTAGTTGTTTAGATAGATTGTTATTCTTAACTGAATCAGATGCAGTTTCCCGCGGACATAAAATAGTTCTAGAGACTGCTGCAGACTCCTTATGTGTATATATTGATCGAGATAAAATGGTTCAAGTATTACTAAACCTTGTAAGGAATGGCTTAGAAGCAATGAATGAACCGGGGACTATTTATATTCGTTCAAAACGTGAAGACAACTATGCTGTTGTTGAAATTGAGGATACTGGACAAGGCATATCATTGGCAGAACAAGCGAAGATACTCCAACCCTTTTATACGACAAAAGACAATGGTACTGGTCTTGGTTTATCCATTTGTCAAAAAATTGCACAGGACCACGGTGGCAGGTTGGACTTTCAAAGTATCGTCGGGATCGGGTCGATATTTAGATTTATTTTGCCAGTTTATCACGAAAGCAATTTATAAAAACCTTGATTGGCTTTGTGCCATTCAAGGTTTTTATTTCTCAATTACATGACTCATTGGTTAACTTTTTAGTTAACTAAAAAACTTTATTATTGACATTATACAGGTTATTTCGCATAATATGACCATTAGTAATTATTTTTTAATGTTAAATAGTTAACTTAAAAGTTAATCTAATGGAGAGTTGGCCAAACATGACGAGCACGCATAAGTATGTTAAAAATTACCCGCGACCGCAATGGATACGTGACGAATGGCAATTGTTAAATGGGGAGTGGAGCTTCCGCTTCGATGATTCGTTCGAAGGAGAACGGAACAATTGGTACAGCAATCTCTATGCCGATCGGACAATTCAAGTTCCATTTACGTACGAGACGAAGGCAAGCGGAATAGGCGAGGAGAGCTTCCATCCATGCGTTTGGTACGAACGAATCGTGCCTATACCGGCAGAAACAAATGGTAAACGTGTCATGCTTCATTTTCAAGCTGTCGACTATATAACTAAACTTTGGGTGAATGGCGCATATATCGGCTCGCATGAGGGAGGGTACTCAGCGTTCTCTTTTGATATTACGGATGCAGTTGAACAAGGTGGTAATAACCGCATTACTGTCCGAGTTGAGGATGGCAACAGCACGATGCAGCCGCGAGGTAAGCAGCGCTGGATCGATATGAACTATGGATGCTGGTATGTACAGACGACGGGTATCTGGCAGTCTGTATGGCTAGAATACGTCGACACTTGCTATGTAAGCAGTGCGAAGATTACGCCGAAGTTGGAGGAAGCATCCGTTTCGTTCGAATACGAACTGGGAAGTACCGTTCGCTCATTCCAAGGATTGACGCTGCTGACAATTGTAAGATACGATGGCAAGCTGATTCGCTCAACCGAAATGAACGTAGATAGGAAGTTCGTGAAAGTGGATTTAAGCGTTATGAACGATGTCGGCGAATGGAAGGTACATGCTTGGCATCCCAATCATCCGAATTTGTACGATGTGGAAGTGGTTCTGAAGAAGGACGGCAAGCCCGTCGACACTGTTTACACCTATTTCGGTATGCGCCGCATTCAGATAAAGGGAAATCGTATCCTCCTCAATAACCATCCGTATTATCAACGTCTGCTACTAGATCAAGGGTATTGGGAAGATACTCATCTGACACCGCCAAACGAGGAAGCTCTTATTGAAGATATCGAGAAAACATTAGCCCTTGGATTTAACGGTGTACGTAAGCATCAGAAACTGGAAGATCCGAGGTTCTTGTACTGGGCGGATCGCAAAGGGCTTTTGGTATGGTCGGAATTCGCATCCACGTATGAGTTTGGAGATGATGCCTTACAACGATTCACGAAGGAATGGACCGAAGTTGTGCGTCAGTATTATAATCATCCGAGCATTGTCACATGGGTGCCGTTCAATGAATCATGGGGCATTTCAAGCATCTCTACGGACCGGAAACAGCAGCAGTTCACCGAATCGATCTATCATTTGACAAAAGCATTTGATCAAACGCGGCCTGTCGTTGTAAATGACGGTTGGGAGCACACGGTTTCGGATATTATAACGTTGCATGATTACGAGGAACTAGGATCCGTACTCGAAGCTCGTTACAAGGACCCAGAAGCACTACTTAGCAATGAAGTTGCTCATGACAAACATCGATATCCTTTTGCTAATGGATACAGCTACAAGGGGCAGCCGGTCATCATCAGTGAGTATGGCGGTATTGCGTTCAAGAGCGAAGAGGGTTGGGGTTATGGCAATCAAGTGAAGAATGAAGAAGAATTTTTGGCGCGGTATGAAAGCATCACGCAAGCTATTAAAAACTTAACATACGTTAGCGGGTTCTGCTATACCCAGTTAACCGACGTGCAGCAAGAAGTGAATGGCCTGTTAACAATTCAACGTGAACCCAAGATCGAGATGGAGAAAATTAAAAAAATCAACTTACAATAGAAGATTTGTATGGTTGACCGATAATTGGAATAAGTGCAGCCCACCTTATAATACAAGGTGGGTTTTTAATCGTGCTTTTCTTTAACTCACCTGTACTTTGAAAATATAGCACTAGACTTAAAGTATTCGGTTATTATGTCTACTAGTTTCGTCCATGCATTAAAATTTCGCAATCATATAATGAAGAGATGCTATAAAAAGGTTGAGCTGATGCATGATTAACTAGGAGGTGCAAACTATGAGTAATGGAGTAACAGGGCCTACTGGTGCAACAGGTGCAACTGGAGCGACAGGAACAACTGGAGCAAAAGGAGCAACAGGCGCAATCGGTGCAACTGGTCCAACAGGTGCAACTGGTCCAACAGGTGCACTTGGAGCAACAGGTGCAACTGGAGCAACAGGTGCAACTGGAGCTGATGGCGATACAGGGGCGACAGGATCTACTAGGGCGCATGGTGTAACAGGGGCAACGGGAGACTGGTAGTACAGGAGCAACTGGTAGTACAGGAACAACGGGATTGGCAGGATCTACTGGTGCAACAGGAGTAGGAGTTACAGGAGCGACAGGTCCGACAGGATCGACGGGATTAACTGGTGCAACAGGAGTTACAGGACCAACAGGACCAACAATGCCAATATCAGCATTTAGAGCTTCGGCTAATGTAAATCAGCAATTACCATCTTTTTCGGCTACAACAAAAGTATTATTTACACTTGAAATATTTGATTTAAATAATGAATACAATACAGCTACATCAACTTTTACACCAACATATTCGGGTATATACGCTGTAACGGTAACTTTAAGTCTCAATCCAAAAAGTGGAACTAACTATACTGCTGATATTAGAGTTAATGGTAATACTCAAATCTCGATCAGATATGAACCTAATGGTGCACCATCTTTAGTAGAAACGATGTTACTTAATGGCATTCTGCAATTACAAGCTGGTGATATTGTACAAGTGTTTGCAATTAATCCTCAAGGTGAAGGTCGAATATTAGGAAATCCTACTGGAACGCATTTTGAAGCAGCTAGATTCCCTTCCTAAACCGAGGCAACCAATTGGAGGGCGTTAGTGAATGAGTGTAGAGATTGTACCTTTGAATGAGTCTCTTGTTCCTTCTGTTAAAAGGTTGTTAGCTGGATATATGAATTCTTCATCAAATGGTGTAACCGAATCAGAAACAACAACTACCCAATTAAGAGAATGCGAGGATATTTTATACCGGTTTTTACGAAATAATAAGTCGCATTGTTATGTGGCTAAGTTCGAGCAAGAGTATGTAGGGTTTATTGTTCTGTCATGGAGTTTTTCTATATCGAAAGGGTATCCTGTGCTCCGAGTAGATGCTTTATATTCATCGCCGCATCATAGGAATAAAGGTGTAGGTAGTAAACTAGTACAATACGCCATAGGCATAGCTATTGAGAACAAAGCGTCCCGATTACAGCTTGAGACAGATGATGAGAATAGTCCAGCTCGAAAGTTATATAGTAATCTCGGATTTAAGTTAATCCCAGGTAAAGGACTGTACATGGCTTTTTTATAAGACTTTCCTAAAATCATGACAGATTCGAAATGTAATATTTCGTAGCGACTAGCTAATCATTTGCCCAGATATTCCCTGTTTTTTACATACTTATTCAGATTGCTGGAGAATCTATCTCTGAGGTGATTTGAGTGAGTTCGTTTAAAATTAATATAATTTTCTTGACTAGTGCGCTAGTTATTCTTGGGGCATCTACCGTGTATGCTGAGCCGCGAGAAGAATTTCTTGAGGAAGCTTTCTTACAGCAATTGCATCCAGTTGTGTATTCATCACTGCAAAGTATTTATCACGAACAACACACGCAGTATAAATGCATCCGTATTGTCTCTATTAATGAACGAGTAACCGCATTGAGAAAGCGAGCAAAAGAGCTGCCAGTCGATGCTATACATGGTCAAAAGTATTTTGAGATAACCGTTGGAATTCTTAGAAGTAATAGCGAGTATGTTGAGTTAACTTTAAAAAACGATACGGTATCAGCTCTATATTATCTTGTGAATTACAAGAAGGATGTACGTCAAGTTCAGTTTAATTGCATCCCAAGTTTATAAAAAACCAATTGAAGAGGCGCTAAATGCGTCTTCTTTTTTTTGTTTCTCGAAGACACAAAGTTCCAGAAATTAATCTTCTGCGCTAACTGACTGGAAATCGAAAAAAGGATTTCTTCGGTTTTTGAGGAAATTTAAAAATAATTGCGCTTAAATCTCAGATGTTTCACGATGGAGAGTAGGCGAGACTCATTCACTCAACTAAACCAGCATATGCGACTAGTTTTTTAGGGTGATGGAACCGATCTATCTAACGCGAGCATAATGGAATGAGAAGGAAAATAACCCTAAGTGTAGAACATTACATCTACCCTAAAAGATAGGAGGTGTGCAGCATATGAGGAAGAAATATCTTTGGGTCATTTTTTCAGTTTTGCTCATTATTTATATACTATTTTTTCCATCAGCAACCGCAGAATTAGCAGTTCGTAAAGATTTATTTTTTACTCTCCATCCAATAAAGGCATTCAGCAATTCAATTCATGAAGGAAAAATTAAAAATGATTCAAGATATGGCGACTTATACGAAGTAGAAGGAATTAATTCTTCTTTTATATATGTAAAGAAAAGTACACTGGGTTGGAGAGTAACTTCTAATGGGACAGCTCCCTAAACTCACAGTGATGAATGATTACGATAAATGGGAAACGTTAGTTAAAAATGAGGCTGCCATTGTTAAAAAATTGGGATTAGCGGGGAGAGGATCTGGGTGTTAAACGATTCTTCGGCAATTATCGAGCAATACATTCGGAATCTAGACAGATATTCGATAGAACAATTGCGTTTTAAAAGCAAAGAAAACGTGTGGTCGGTCGGGCAAATGTATATCCATGTGATCGAGGTGGCGAAAGAGTACATTGGGTATATAGAAACATGCACAAAGGGAACGCATGAAGAACCCGAAGGTAAAACGGAGGTCGGAACGAAGGCGCTTGCGGAAAAGGAGTGGCCCAATATCCGTGTGAAACTTGAGCAACCGGCCAACGAGACAAGCAACCCCGAGAGTAAGGATGAAATCATAGCCGGCTTGGAACAGGTGCTTGAGAAGTTGGCCTACTGGGCAGGTTGCGTAGATGAAGCGAATCCGGCTTGCAAGGTGCGCCATGGCTGGTTCGGGTGGCTCAACGCGGGGGATTGGTTTGAGATGGTTGGCATGCACAGCAGGCATCATTTGCGTCAGAAGACGAATCTGGACGGGGAACTGGCGAAGGCAGGAATAAGTTAACCTGATTTCGCTTGTTGCCGACGTGTGTATAGTTGGGAAAGATGTCTTATTAGAAGAAAAGTGTGAAATATATGAATTACTTAACCTTGGAATCTCACTTGGAAGTATTTCAGTGATGGGGATGTCTGAAACGTAGTTTCTAACCTAGAGCTGCTACAAACCTTCCCAATATTAGCTTAGTTGATTACATTGTTGAAGCAGTATACGAAGGTATATTTTCGAAGTTTAATTTCATTGAAATAGAGAAAATATGTAATATTTCTTGTCGTTTTATTGCAAATAGAGTAAGTTTTCATGTAAACAATATTCATGTAGAAAAATTTGTGATGACATATACCGTCATTCGTAACGCTAACTGGCGAAGTACGACAAGTTCTGCCATAAGCACTAAACAGTGCGAAAAGCAGGAGACTACAGCAGTAATCTTAACTTTACAACCGAGGAT
>NZ_JAVDSB010000022.1:0-76717 GCF_031455095.1 Paenibacillus qinlingensis | reverse complement strand
AAGACCCCTTGTAGACGACGAGGTTGATAGGTTCGAGGTGGAAGTGCGGTAACGTATGCAGCTGACGAATACTAATCGGTCGAGGGCTTAACCAAATTCCTAAGAACTTTACCTTTATGCGAGTTTCGTATCTAGTTTTCAGGGAATACTATTCCTGAATCGTATATATATCTTGGAGAGATACCCAAGTGGCTATAAGGGGACCCTCTGCTAAGGGGTTAGACTGCGTAAGTGGTGCGAGGGTTCGAATCCCTCTCTCTCCGCCAGTTCCAAATATATATACACTTTTATGTGGCGGCGTAGCTCAGCTGGCTAGAGCGTACGGTTCATACCCGTAAGGTCGGGGGTTCGAGCCCCTCTGCCGCTACCATAAAACCAAATCACCAGATGGAGGCTTAGCTCAGCTGGGAGAGCATCTGCCTTACAAGCAGAGGGTCGGCGGTTCGATCCCGTCAGCCTCCACCATCTTTATGCCGTTGTAGCTCAACTGGTAGAGCAACTGACTTGTAATCAGTAGGTTGGGGGTTCAAGTCCTCTCGACGGCACCATTTTTATGGTTTAACCTTTTGTAGCATGGAGCTGTGGTGTAGTGGCCTAACATGCCTGCCTGTCACGCAGGAGACCGCGGGTTCGAATCCCGTCAGCTCCGCCATTTCTTTTACAATTAATGTAGGACATGCTATAAATAATCATTTTGGCTTTGTAGCTCAGTCGGTAGAGCAGAGGACTGAAAATCCTCGTGTCGGCGGTTCGATTCCGTCCAAAGCCATTGAGATGGTTGTATTGCTTTGGCAGTACGGGTATCTCGTATCTGGAGGCTTAGTGAAGTGGCTAAACACGGCAGACTGTAAATCTGCTCTCTTCGAGTTCGGTGGTTCGAATCCATCAGCCTCCATTTTCCCTACGAGTCATTAGCTCAGTTGGTAGAGCACCTGACTTTTAATCAGGGTGTCGTAGGTTCGAATCCTACATGACTCACTTTTATAAGTAAACTTACAAGACCGTAGGGTCTTTTTTTGTTTATAGGTATAAGAAAAAGCATCCCTGCAAAAGGATGCTTTTTTTGTATGCAGGGCTGTTCAGAGCTTGTCTGCGACAGACTGCATTTTTTGTTCCATGGAGGCGGGCTTGTCACGGCGATCATCGATTTTGATGGACGTGGAAACACGCGCAGCGCCATGCAAGAAGGGAACCTCGTGGACGGCACGGATGACCTCGAATAAACGGTCTAGGGGACCTTCCAGAATGGTGCCCATCGGTGTCATTTGAAAGCGGATATCCGTGTGACGCTCTAATTCTTTATGGAGGTCAGCGACATAGCCGCTCAGGCTGGTTGTGGCGGTTCCAATGGGGATGATGGTAAATTCAGCTATTGCCATAGGGAGCAGGCTCCTTCCTTTTTGTGTACTTGCTGTTAAGGATAACAATCAGGAGCTTGCGAGGTCAATGATGTAATCGGCTGTTCGTGCGGCCAATGCCATTACAGTTAGCGTAGGGTTACCTCCACTGGAGGTGACGAATACGCTAGCATCGCAAATGAACAAGTTGGGTATGTCGTGACTTTGCCCATACGAATTAACTACGGATGTCATAGGGTTATTCCCCATTCGACAACCACCCATTAGATGTTGTGTGTCTGGAACGGTATAGGCGATCTCTCCACCAGCGGCCCGGAGAATCAGTTTCATATTTTCAACAGCGTGATTAATGAGTTTGAGATCGTTCTCGCAGTAATGAAAACTTAGGGATGCCAAGGGCATGCCGTATTCATCTTTTTCATCAGAGAGGGCTACGTGATTGTTCCAAGCAGGCAACACTTCTCCTACCATTTTGAGACGTCCATAATAGTTGTAATCCTGCATAGCTTGTCTGAATGATGAGCCCCATAAAGGGGCTTCTGTGGCTTTGCGAATACCTTCTGCCATTTCAATAGGCCTTGAGCCATGCGCGTGCAAGGTATAGCCGCGGACAAAGCCTCTGCGTGAATCAGTTTCATAGAACTCTTGGGTAGACGCCAGGACGGGAGTTCCTTTGTACAAGCGAACTTCCTCTTCAAACTTAGCATAAACATCGTTACTGCTATGTGTCATAATCGCCCTGCCAACCCAACCACTGGAGTTTGCCAAACCATTAGGGAACTGAGGTGTGGCTGAATGCAGGAGCAGCCGAGGTGTCTCTACGGCATGCGCGCAGAGGATGACGGTTTTGGCTCGTTGGCGATAGGTAACACCTTCATGGACAAACAGAACGCCGCAGGCATGCCCATAGTCATTAACTTCAATTTGAGTGACTCTGCAGTCCGCTAGAATTTCTGCACCAGCCTGAACGGCTTTAGGAATATGCATAATCAAGGTGCTAAATTTGGCATTAGTCATACAACCCTGTAGACAGAAACCGCGATTGGTGCAAGATGAGCGGTCTTCAAGTGGCGTAGATAGGATGGCTAAAGGTGTGGGTGTGGATTGGATGCCTAGTGATTTGCAGCCTTTATGAAATAAGACAGCATTAGGGCTAAGCGAGTCTAAAGCTGGATAGGGATAGGGCCCTTGAAAGTTTCCCCATGGGAAGTGTTTCGGGCCAGATACGGAGACTTCATTTTCAATTCTCGTATAATAGGGCTCCAAATCTTTGTAATGTATGGGCCAATCTTCTCCGACGCCGTCAATGGCTTTTGTTTTGAAATCAGACTCATGAAATCGCAGAAAAACACCAGTAAAGTTCTGAGTGCCCCCGCCAATCCCCATACCTGATTGATGTTTACCTGTAACAAATGGCAGAGCAGCATCGACAAGGCGCGTATCCTCCCAACCTAGTCGTTTCATACTGAGCTCATCACTGGCGAAATCGCTCTCTGGATCACGCCATGGTCCCGCATCAATGACAACGACTCCTAGTCCTGCTTCACTGAGTTCCTTGGCAAGAACGCCTCCAGCAGCACCTGCTCCTACGATGACAATATCCACGGTTTCATTTTCACAACGCCATTTCATGATCGTTTCACAGCCTCCCAGGACTCTAAGTCGCTAGGACCGTTAAGTGTGTATCCGCGTGGATAAGCAGGCCCTCCGAAACCAATTTCGGACCAAACCAAAGGATGAGCATAGTAAGCTTCAATACTTAGTTGAAGAAGCTTTTGAAATAAGATTTTCTGAGGGATACCTTCCCAATTTGTCGTTGGTGGATAGCTATCGTTACTAATTTGAAGCATGATGCTGCGTTGATTCGATTCGTCCAATTGAAAGAAAGGCTGACTATTCGCGATCCATCCCGTTTCATCAATGGCTTTAAGACCTTGACGGATTAGAGTACGAATCGGGGGTACGTTCACTTTTCTATTTCCTTCCCCTTTATTGTCAGCTAGTACTCGATCGATATGGCTAATGATATATTGCATGATTTCTCCACGATGATCATCCATAAGCAGTGAGCACCAAATTCGCAGATTTTCGGCCTCAATAAATGTTAAATAGCCATATGACTGCTCACGAATGAGGCGACCCATCACAATAGATCTGGTATGT
Source organism: Paenibacillus qinlingensis (assembly GCF_031455095.1). Taxonomy (GTDB): domain Bacteria; phylum Bacillota; class Bacilli; order Paenibacillales; family NBRC-103111; genus Paenibacillus_E; species Paenibacillus_E qinlingensis_A. The sequence continues at coordinate 73,196 of NZ_JAVDSB010000022.1, read as the reverse complement.
GCATCCCATGCTTTGCTTTCTTCCATGACATCATAAGTTGGGTAATGATTATGGTTTTGCATGTGTATCCCCTCCATAGCTACGAGAAATAAAACGAGATAATAAAGTGCTACTACAATTATTTCCAAATCCACAGAGAATATGAGAATGTTTATGATGATCTTATGTGGAACACAAATGAAACAATTGGCATCATTGCCAATCTCATGGATGTTAGGAAATATTTTAGGAATGAAAGTCTTTTCATTACCATGGTAATCTTGTACTAGTAACTGAGAAGTTTTCCATTTTAGCCAATTCAACCAAGAGAGCATGTACAGGAGGATATACAATGTTAAAGAGTCTTGCACACCGCACATTAGGAATCACTGCTGCGATCACAATCGCCTTATCAGCTACAACTGCTGTTTCCGCGTATGCCGCAAATGATGATATGGATGCCGTTTCTTTGGCCAAAAAAATGGTGGGTGTCGATTACGCGAAAAGTAATGAAGCACCGTCTGCTGGATTTGATTCATCTGGACTGATCTATTATGTCTATGAAACGTTAAATTACACAGTACCTAGAACTTTAGCAGCGCAATTCGACATGAAATCAACGAAAATCACAAAAATAGATAAGGCTGAACTAGGGGACATTTTATTCTTTGGGAGTGGATCAAAACCTTCTTTTGCAGGGATCTATGTGGGCCAAGGCAAGATGGTTATGGCATCCCAGAGCAAAGATGAAGTTATCACTCGGAATGTTAGCGAACTTAAGGGCAGCTTCATTGGCGGAAGAAGTATTCTTTCAGCTAAGGATCGTTTGAAAGCAGAACTGATTTTGACAGCTCAGAAGTATCTGGGAGTTCCCTATGAATTTGGTGCCAAATATGGTCAAACCAAAACCATGGATTGCTCTTCTTTTACAAAAACAGTGTTCGCTGCTTATGGAATTACTTTGCCGCGTGTATCACGTGACCAAGCTAAGGAAGGCGTTTTCGTTAGCAAAAGCAATTTGCAAACGGGGGATTTGGTTTTCTTTACAACGGTTGACTCCGGTAAAAACATCGGGCATGTGGGGATTTATGTAGGAAACGGCATGATGATTCATACGTATGGTGAAGGTGGCGTAAAATTTACATCTATTAATAAAGAATGGTGGGCTGATCACTACGTAACAGCTCGTCGCGTAATCAAATAGCACTACTTACATAAGGGCCCTCAAGTCAATTTGACTTGAGGGTTCCTTTCCATTCACAGCAATAGGCAGACATATGATACAATAGAGAGAAAAATATAGAAGATGCTATAGGCAATAAGGAGTGAAGGCAGATGATTTGGGAGCATGTCAAAGAGCGATTGGAAGCGGTCTTACAGTCGCCAATACAGATAAGCCTGATACCTGAGTCCGATTGGCACCAGCTTGTGGAGGATCAGGGAGAGCGCCACGAAGGAGTAAGTCGAAGCGTGATCCGGGGCCAGGAAGTTCTTTTTTTCGTTTCAATGGAGCATAAAGAAGTTCGCGTCCTGCAGATGGATGGAAGTAAACTGACTACATCAGAACGCAAGCTTGTTGAACTAACGATTGAGTCCAAACAAACCTTAGAGAAGAAGCAATTTGGTTCGTATCTGTCGGAAGATGAAAGAAAGTCTAACCAATTAAGAGAATGGCTGCTGCAGCAAATGGAACGTGGCACGAGCCATGCTGAGTTGCCAGATGCGCTTGCTTCGCAGTCATCGTTATACTCCACCAAAATTCCATTGCTGCTATATGGGGACTACCCTCAGAATCAGCGTGTTTCCTACACGGAGCTTAAGAAGCTCTTGGAATCATTTTTTGAAGCCGAGATTATTCTAATTCCTTTATTGGAAAAGGAGTGGTTGATCTTAGCGCCAGAAGTCCTTATTACTAGCGGCAGTGAGGAACGTGATGGAGATGAGGAAGAAAGTGTTGAGCAGACGCTCGACGCACTAGGCTCGGGTTTATATGAGATGTTAGCAAATGAATGGGTAGGGGAATGCCACTTAGCTATTGATTTCCCTGTGAAACCAGCAAAGTCTATGTTTGCTACGGTGCTTAAGCTGCGCGAGACCATTATGCTGGGCCGATCCTTCCATGTAGGCAGTTTTATTCATTTGCGTTGGGAACTTCGCTTAGAGAAGTTGTTGCACCTTATAGAGGAAGAAGAGAAAACTGATTTCCTAGAGCAGGTGCTCCGCGGCACGGATCATGTGCTGGATAGCGAGACGGTAACGACGCTGGAGCATTTCTTTACACTCGATTGTAATGTTAGTGAAACCGCGAAGAAGCTTTATATTCATAGAAACACGTTACTCTACCGGTTGGACAAGTTCAAGAACGAGACTGGACTGGATGTTAGAACGTTTAATCATGCGGTTTTGGTACGTCTGGCCTTGCTATTGTACAAAGTAACGAAAAGAAAGTGATTTTTTTGTAGGGATTGTGCATAGTCAGTCCGCCGTTCGTAGGGTAAGATGTGTATATAGAAATGTTGAAAAATAAAGCAGTTGAACGATAAATTGTAGGGGGAATGAAATCATGGCAGGCGTACGTTTAAATCATATCGTTAAAAGATATTCTGGTGCAGAAGAATCAACAGTTAAAGATTTCCATCTTGAAGTTGCTGACAAAGAGTTCGTAGTACTTGTTGGTGCATCCGGTTGCGGAAAATCCACAACTCTTCGTATGATCGCAGGCTTAGAGGAAATCACTGAAGGTGAACTTTACATCGGAGACCGCCTTGTAAATGACGTAGCTCCAAAAGATCGCGATATCGCGATGGTATTCCAATCCTACGCTCTTTATCCGCATATGACTGTTTATCAAAACATGGCATTCGGATTGAAACTTCGTAAATTCAAAAAAGCTGATATCGATGCTCGCGTTCGCGAAGCAGCGAAAATTCTAGATATCGTTCACTTGCTTGATCGTAAGCCAAAAGCTCTTTCCGGTGGTCAACGTCAACGTGTTGCCTTGGGTCGTGCGATTGTTCGTGAGCCACAAGTATTCTTAATGGATGAGCCGCTTTCCAACTTGGATGCGAAACTTCGTGTACAAATGCGTGCGGAAATCACTAAATTGACAAAACGTCTTGGTGTTACGACAATCTACGTAACGCATGACCAAATCGAAGCTATGACAATGGGCGATCGTATCGTTGTTATGGATAAAGGTATCATTCAACAAGCTGCTACACCTGAAGAAATCTACAACTTCCCAGTTAACATGTTCGTTGCGGGCTTCATTGGATCCCCATCCATGAACTTCATGTCCGGAACATTGGCTGCTGAAGGTGGCGGTGTATTCTTCAAAGCTGGTTCCGTAAACGTTGAAGTTCCAGCAGGTAAAGCACAAGTTCTTAAAGACAAAGGATTTGTTGGCAAAGAAGTGATTCTGGGAGTTCGTCCAGAAGATATTCACGAAGAGCCAGTATTCTTGGAAGCTTCCCCGAACACAGTATTCAACGTTAACGTTGAATTGACTGAGAACTTGGGTCACGAAATGTACTTGTACTTGAACGGTATCGGCGCTAACACAGTAATCGCTCGTGTTGACGGTCGTTCCGGAATCAAAGAAGGTACAAACGTTAAATTGGCACTAGACATGAACAAAGTTCATTTCTTCGATAAAGAATCAACACTATCCATCTTGGTTAACCCTAACCTATAAGGATTGTACTGAAAGGCCAGCCGTTATCGGCTGGTTTTTTTGTTTAATTTGAGCATCATGAACAACAATAGTTGATTTCAACTAGGTATTCCATTACGATGAAACTATTGGAAGCCTGCGTGCTACAAAGGCAAGCACATGGTACATAAGCAAATTCGAAGGAGCTAGGACGATGGCCAAAAAGGTAAAGGTTTCCGAAATGGTGGAACAGCTACATATGGAAGTATTAGCAGGTGAGGGTGGCTTAAAGCGTCCAATTACAACAGGGGACCTCTATCGCCCTGGTCTTGAGATGGCTGGCTATTTTAATTATCACCCCAAAGAGCGTATTCAAATGCTGGGAAAAACCGAAATTACGTTTATAGAAATGTTGACCACTGGCGTTCGAAGAAATCGGGTTGAACAGCTATGTGCTTCCGAGGAAACGCCATGTATTATTGTAACGAGAGGACTCGAGGTTCCCGTTGAATTGCTGGAGGAAGCGACCAAGCGGGATTTGACTGTTCTTCGAACACAGCTTTCAACAACGATTTTTGCAAGTCGCTTAACAGGTTTTCTCGAAAACAAGCTAGCTCCCAGCACGACTATACACGGTGTACTTGTGGATGTGTACGGCGTAGGGATGTTGATTACCGGTAGCAGTGGAATTGGGAAAAGTGAAACAGCACTAGAGCTTGTGAAAAGGGGACACAGACTCATTGCGGATGACGCAGTAGAAATTAGGCAAAATGGAGATAAAGTACTTACGGGTAACGCACCAGAACTTATTCGGCATTTACTTGAAATCCGCGGCGTTGGTATTATCAATGTGATGACGTTATTCGGCGCTGGCGCGATTCGTAACGTGAAGAAGATCTCGGTCGTGGTTAAATTGGAAAACTGGCAGCAAGAAAAACAATATGATCGTTTGGGCTTAGACGAGGAGCTGACTCGGATTATTGATACCGACTTGCCTCTCGTAACGATACCTGTTCGACCAGGTCGAAACTTAGCAGTCATCGTAGAGGTTGCAGCGATGAATTATCGTTTGAAACGTATGGGCTACAACGCGGCTCTGCAGTTTACGAATAAATTGACGGAATCGCTGAATGAGGATTTTGAGGATTTTGATTGACCACAAACTAAGGGAGTGAAACTATGTTAGAAAGTGTGGCGTTCTCCCTCGGACCGATTCATGTCCGGTGGTATGGCATTATTTTAGGTACAGCAGCATTAATCGGTTTAATGTTGGCGATTAGAGAAGGAAAACGATTCAAAATCGTACCTGACTTCTTCATGGATTTATTGTTAATTGGGGTTCCATCTGCCATTATTGGGGCTAGAATTTATTATGTTGCCTTCCAATGGGCTGATTATAAGGATAATTTATGGGAAGTATTCATGATATGGCACGGTGGGATTGCGATTTATGGCGCACTGATCGGTGCTATCATTGGGGCCTCGTTCTACATTCGAGCGAAGGGTTACAACTTCTTTCGTATCGCCGATATCCTTGCGCCAGGTCTGATTGTAGGACAAGCGATTGGCCGTTGGGGGAATTTCATGAATCAGGAGGCTCACGGGGGGCCAGTTGAGGAGTCATTCCTGAGAGACACCTTGCATTTGCCTAACTTTATCGTGAATCAAATGAACATTGAAGGTACGTTTTATCACCCAGCGTTCCTCTATGAATCGGTTTGGAGCTTTGTGGGGCTGCTGCTCTTGTTATGGATTCGTCGGAGACCTTTCTTGCGGGCAGGGGAGCTGTTCCTAGGTTATTTTATCTGGTATTCAATCGGACGGTTCTTCATTGAAGGGGTACGTACAGACAGCTTGGACATCACAGGGCCTGCGTGGCTGGCTTCCTTGATGAATACGCTTTGGTCACCGATGAAAATTGTCTTCGAACCTGGTGTTCTTACCTATGGAGGGAATATTCGATTCTCACAGATGCTAGCGCTCCTAATCGTTATCGCGGCAGTGACTATGATTATCATTAGAAGGAAAAAAGGATACGCGAACGCGCGTTACTCAGATCCTATTGTATCGACATTAGCGGTAGATAAAAATAAAGTGATAAAAGAGGAAGAGACAGATAAAGGAGTTAACTATGATTCAAACCGTACTCTTTGATTTAGATGGCACGATTGTAGATACGAATGAGTTGATTGTACAATCGTTTTTGCATAGCTTGGAAGGCGAAACGCCGGAGCCTGTTAGCCGGGAACTGATTATTCCTAATATGGGGCGTCCGTTAGTGGAGCAGATGGAGTTTTTTACAGGTCGTAAAGAAGTTGAAGCGCTCATTACAAAGTATCGTGAGTTTAATCTATCTAAACACGATGAGCTTGTGAAAGAGTTTCCGAACGTACGTACGGTGATGGCTAAGCTTCACGAAAAAGGTATTAAAATCGGCATCGTGACGAGCAAGATTAGACTTACGACGTTGATGGGGCTAAAGCTATGTGGGTTGGATTCTTATATCAGCGTCATTGTGACCGTGGATGATGTTAAGGAGCCAAAGCCGAGTCCTGAGGGCATAATTGCAGCGCTGAAAGAGTTAGGCAGCAAGGCGGAAGAAGCTATGATGGTAGGCGATAGCCATTATGATATTGAGGCTGCGCAGAATGCAGGAGTTACCTCTGTGGGTGTATCCTGGTCATGGAAGGGACGCTCCTATCTAGAGCAATACAACCCTGATCATATTGTTGATGATATGTTTGACTTGTTACCGTTAGTTGGGATTTCGGCGGAAGTGAAGGCTGATTGAGGAAGACAGAAAAGTATCCAGTAGATGGCCCGAACGCGTTGTGGCAAATTTACCAGACCGTAAGCCGATGGAAGGCCATGCGGAATTTCATGTTTATTCAAATTACGCGCTATTCCCCGTCATTGCGTTTGAAAAATTTGATTTATCGTCATGTTCTAGGTATGACCGTTGGTGAGAATTCGGCATTTGCTCTGATGGTGATGGTAGATGTTTTTTTTCCAGAGAGGATTCATGTTGGAGACAATACGATCATTGGCTATAATACGACGATTCTAGCGCATGAGTATTTAACAAAAGAATATCGATTAGGCGATGTACATATTGGATCCCACGTGATGGTTGGGGCTAACACAACGATTCTGCCGGGTGTAACAATTGGTGACTACGCGATTATCGGCGCTGGTTCTGTTGTTCACAAGGATGTAGCTCCGCACAGTTTTGTGGCAGGCAATCCCTTGCAAGTAATTCGATCGAGCAGTGCGCAATAGACTAGACATATGAAAATACGGTGGACTCAACATCTTAGGATGTTGGGTCTTTTTGTTGTTCCAACAAATGTTAGATCTTCATTATTTGTTCGAGTAGAATTTCAAAAAAACGACTAATACAAATGCCAGATAGGGAATAGTAAAGACGCAGTGAAATTATAGGCAAAGGGAAGGTGTCGGTTAAGTGCAGCAATGGAATCGTAGTAAAAACGTAGATGGGAAAAAAGGTAACTTTGGATGGTCGATTAGAAAGCGTGTAGGTGCAATCGTATTTGCACTCATGTTGATTGTAGCCCTGCCAACGACGAGTTTGGCCGTAGGTAAGCCGGCACATGGGCCTGATGTATATGTCATCCAAGGGATGCTGAAATCACTAGGCAGCTATTCTGGTGATATTAACGGTTACTACGATAATGCGACAGTTCAAGGCGTCAAGTATTTTCAAAAGAAGCATGGATTGCCGGTAACCGGCGCGGTTGATAACCGTACGCTCGAATCAATTACTTATGGTTATTTAAAGCTTAAAGGTGTGGGTCAGGGTCAAGGACGCGGAAAAGGCGGAGGCAAGGGCCAAGGTGGAAGTAATGGCGGAGGCGGAGGCCAAGGCCAAGGTGGAGGTAATGGCGGTGGCGGAGGCCAGGGCCAAGGTGGAGGTAACGGCGGAGGCGGAGGCCAAGGTCAAGGTGGAGGTAGTGGCGGTGGCGGAGGCCAAGGCCAAGGTGGAGGTAATGGCGGAGGCGGAGGCCAAGGTCAAGGTGGAGGTAAAGGCGGTGGCGGAGGCCAAGGTGGAGGTAATGGCATTGGCGGAGGCAAAGGTCAAGGCGGCGGTAAAATCGAAGGTGGAGGCAACGGTGGAGGCCAAGGTCAAGGCCCGAGCGCTACGCAAACACCTGGTCCTAATGGTGGACCAAAGCCAGCACCAAACGGTGGAGCAACGCCAGCGCCATATGGCAATGGTAACGGAAATGGAAATGGACAAAACGGACAAGCGCCTATGCCAAACGGTAACGGCAACGGGAATGGTCAATATCAGTCGCCAAATGGCAATGGAAATGGGAATGGCAATGGGCTAAATGGAAGTAAAGCGCCGAATGGTGGTCAAATACAGGCACCTAATGGTGGAAAAACGCCGAATGGGCCCGTAGACGAAGATTAAATCATCGTACTTTAAGAAGACATGCTGCCGTGACAGCATGTCTTTTTTACTTGTTTAGCACAGTTGACGGGCTATGGGTTTATATGCCATTCTTAAAACGGATTTCATAAATAAAATCATGTCAAATATGTTCTGCAAATTGAGCCGTTCAACATGGCATAGATGATTGACGCTCTATAGGATACGTGTTAAAATAGCCGTACATTCTTTATTTTGGTAGTATGGTAGCACGTTAACGCGCTGAAGTGTTTTGAGATAAGATATATGAAGATAACGATTATACTCCTACTTATTGAGGTGAGACGGTGTCTAAGCCAAAAGTATTTGAAAAGCCGTTAGGCGCGAAAGATTATTTGCCTGATGCAGTTACGAAACTCAGAAATATAGAATTCCGTGTATTGGCCTGTATGGGACGCTGGGGATACAACCAGATTATTACACCTACACTTGAATATTACGATACAGTTGGTGTTGCAAGCTCCACAGAAGATAAGAAGTTGTTTAAGCTCCTAGATCGCAAGGGGAAGACGCTTGTTCTGCGTTCAGAACTGACTGCTCCAATTGCACGTGTAGCTTCATCGCTTTTAAAGGAACAAGCATTTCCACTTCGTCTATCTTATCATTCCAATGTTTTTCGTTCGATTGAGGAAGAAGCGGGCAGAGATTCGGAATTTTATCAGACGGGCGTCGAACTGATCGGGGATGTGTCGTCGGAAGCTGATGCAGAAGTTGTGGCGTTAGCGATCGCATCACTGCAGGCAGCTGGTGTGGAGAAATTTAAAATTGCATTGGGCCATGTTGGCTTTCTGAACGGATTATTCCAAGAAACCTTGGACGGGCGCACAGAAGCTCAGCTTGCTTTGAAGGAACATCTGCTTAGTCGTGATTACGTTGGGTACCGGGAAGCTATTAAAACGTTATCCCTAACGCCTGATGTAGAGCGTGAGCTGGACGGCGTGCTAAGGCTGCGTGGCGGTGACGAGATTTGCGAGCAAGCTCGCATGGTTTCTCAACATCCAATCGCTCAGGATGCAATTCGACACCTTTGTGAAGTATGGGATGTGCTGAAGGCATATGGCGTGAGTGAGCATGTTGTGATTGATTTAACGATGATTGGAGATTTCTCCTATTATACAGGTATGACGTTTGAGGGGTATGCGGCTGATCTGGGCTTCCCTGTGTGTAGCGGAGGGCGTTACGACAATTTACTGAGTCAGTTTGGACGTCCAGCGCCAGCTACAGGGTTCGCGTTGAAAACAAATCGGATCCTCGAAGTAACAGGCAAGGAGCAGGTAACACAACCGAAACGTGTGCTCATTGCCTACGATGCGGAGCATCGCGAGGAAGCTTTGCAGCAGGCTAAGAGCCTGAGAAGCGATAACAACTTGGAAGCGACTGTGGTGATCACGCAACTTATTACGCCTACTCAGATCAATGATCTGGATGAAGCTAGTTATGCTGAAGTCATTAAGTTGATAGCGGAGTAACCTCTCAGCAAGATGAGGGAAGTTAGAAGGAGGTTGGAACGGTGGATGACATTCTAAAAGTAGCGATGCCGAAAGGCCGTATCTATAAACAAGCAGCGAAGCTGTTTACGAAAGCAGGATTGCCCATTCCTGAGGATTTGGAAGAAGGCCGTCGTTTAATTATCCCTGTGCCTGGCGCGAAAATGGAATTCATTTTGGCCAAGCCGGTCGATGTGCCGACCTATGTAGAGTACGGCGTAGCTGATATCGGGGTTGTAGGGAAAGATGTTCTGATGGAAGAAAATCGGAATGTTTACGAATTATTGGATCTAGGGATTGCGCGATGCCGCATGTCGGTCATCGGTCTACCGGATTGGAAAGAAGTCATTAACCCGCGTGTTGCGACCAAATATCCGAATGTGGCCTCTCAATATTTCCGTGAAAAGGGACAACAAGTCGAAGTAATCAAGTTGAACGGTTCTATCGAGCTGGCTCCCCTGATTGGATTAGCTGACCGCATCGTAGATATGGTGGAGACCGGACAGACCCTGAAGGAAAATGGGCTTGTGGAGCAAGAGGAGATTTTTCAGATTACGAGCCGCTTAATTGCAAATCGAGTGAGTTACCGGATGAAGAATGATTCTATCCAACGGTTGTGCGATATGCTGCAGACCGTTTTGCCGACAGTGAAGCTATAAGTTGAAGCGAAAAGTTCGAAATGCTTGAGTGATTGAGTGAATGCAACAATAATTTCGAAGAACGCAAGATGAGAGAGGATGATGAAGATGCGGATCATGCCCGCCTCCGAATTTCAATTAAACCGCGAGGTCGAATACGGCTCACCGGAGCAAAATGAGTCCGTCCGCCGCATCATCGATGAGGTGCGGCAGGACGGGGACACCGCACTGCGGCGCCTAGCGCAGCAGTTTGACGGTGTCGAAGTCGCTGAGCTTCGCGTCAGCGACGAAGAGATCCAGGCGGCGTACGCGCAAGTCGACGCCGCATTCTTGGCGGCGCTGCGTCAAGCCGCCGCTAACATTCGTGCGTTTCATGAGAAGCAGAAACGCAACTCATGGATGGACCTGCAGCCGGACGGCAGTCTGCTGGGCCAAATCATCCGACCGCTGAAGCGGGTCGGATTGTACGTGCCCGGAGGGAAGGCGGCGTACCCTTCCTCCGTGCTCATGAACGCCATCCCTGCGATCGTCGCAGGGGTGCCGGAGATCGCGATGGTGACGCCACCGTCCACCGCGGGCGAAGAAGGCATTAACCCGCATATTCTCGTGGCAGCAGCCGAAGCGGGTGTGAAAGAGATCTACCGCGTAGGCGGGGCGCAGGCGATTGCCGCGCTGGCCTACGGGACAGACTCGATCGCGCCGGTCGACAAAATCGTCGGCCCTGGCAACATCTACGTCGCGCTGGCGAAGCGCTTTGTGTTCGGCGTCGTCGATATCGACATGATCGCCGGACCAACCGATATTGTCGTGCTCGCTGACGAGCACGCCGATCCTGAATACGTCGCGGCCGATTTGCTAGCGCAGGCCGAGCATGATGAGATGTCACCGTCGATTCTGGTGACACCTTCACCCGAGCTAGCCGAAGAAGTACGGCTAGCGTTATGGCGGCAACTGGATCTGTTGCCGAAGAAAGCCATTGCCGCCGTCTCCACGGCGACGAAAGGCGCGATCCTGCTTGTCGACTCACTCGACGAAGGCGTGGACGTGATCAATCGCTTGGCGCCGGAGCACTGTGAGCTGCTGGTGCAGGATCCTTTCACGTGGCTGCCTCGCATTGAGAATGCAGGAGCCATTTTCTTAGGCGCCTATAGCACAGAGCCTGTCGGCGATTATTTTGCCGGCCCTAACCACGTGCTGCCAACGAATGGCACAGCACGATTCTCATCGCCACTGAATGTGGACGATTTTCTCAAAAAATCAAGCGTCATTCACTATAGCAAGGAAGCTTTACTCGCAAACGGTGAGATGATCATGACTTTGGCCCGTAATGAAGGGCTGGAAGGTCATGCGCGTGCCGTAGAAATCAGACTTAAAAAGGAAGGGAAGTTGACCTAGATGGCGGAACAGGACCAAGTAAGAGCTCGCTCAGCGAGTGTAGCCCGTAGGACGAATGAAACGGACATTAAACTTTCTTTTGACGTAGACGGTACAGGAATTTCGGAACTCCAAACAGATGTTCCCTTCCTGAATCATATGCTCGATTTATTCACGAAGCACGGTATTTTTAACTTGAAAGTGGATGCGAAAGGCGATATCGAAATCGATGATCACCACACGGTAGAGGATATTGGTATTTGTCTAGGCCAAACCCTGCGTGAAGCACTCGGCGACAAGAAAGGCATCAAACGCTACGCAAGTGTATTCGTTCCGATGGATGAAGCATTGGCACAAGTTGTGATTGATATCAGCAACCGACCACATTTCGAATACCGTGCAGAGTACCCGACAGCGAATGTTGGCAGCTTTGAAACACAGCTGGTAAAAGAGTTCCTGTGGAAATTCGCGCTAGAAGCTCGTATTACTTTGCATGTTATTGTGCATTACGGTGATAACACGCATCACATGATCGAAGGCGTATTTAAAGCGCTGGGTCGTGCACTGGATGAAGCAACAACGATTGATCCTCGTGTGCAGGGGGTTCCTTCGACGAAAGGAATGTTGTAGGCATGATCGCGATTATCGATTACGGAATGGGCAATTTACATAGCGTGAGCAAAGCGGTGGAGCGGCTCGGTTATGAAGCAGTTGTTACCGGAGATCCGGTGCAAATTCTGGCGGCAGAAGGCGCCATTCTTCCTGGTGTCGGAGCGTTCGGGGATGCGATGGAGCATCTACGTGAGTCGGGCTTGGATGAGGTTGTTAAGCAATATGCGGCGTCTGGTAAGCCTATGATTGGCATTTGTTTAGGGATGCAACTATTGTTCTCCAGCAGTGAAGAGCATGGACAACATGAGGGCCTAGGGCTTCTGCCAGGTACAGTTGTACGTTTCCGCGGAGACTACAAAGTGCCGCATATGGGCTGGAATCGTCTCAGCTACAAGCAAAGTGAGAGTCCTATTTTTAAAGGGATTGAGGAAGGGCATGTGTATTTCGTGCACTCCTACCATGCGAAGCCGGAGCGGGAAAGCGATTTGTTGGCAGTAACAGATTACTATCAACCTGTAACAGCTATCGTTGGCCGTGACAACGTCTATGGCATGCAGTTCCACCCTGAGAAAAGCGGCGATATCGGTATGCAGCTGTTGGGCAATTTTTTGACATTGTGTAAATAAGGTTGTCTCAAAGGAGGTGCTGAGCATGTTAGCCAAAAGAATTATCCCTTGTCTCGACGTCAAGGATGGCCGAGTGGTGAAGGGCGTAAATTTTGTGAATTTACGTGATGCTGGTGATCCGGTTGAGCTTGCGGCGATATATGATAAAGAAGGTGCGGATGAGCTGGTGTTTCTCGATATTTCCGCTTCGGTTGAAGGGCGCGCGACGATGGTCGAGGTTGTCCGTCAAACGGCTGGCGAGATTACCATTCCGTTCACGGTAGGCGGCGGCATCTCAAGTGTCGATGATATGAAACGACTTCTTCGAGCAGGCGCGGACAAAATTGGAATCAACACGGCAGCGGTGCTTAATCCTCAGCTCGTTTCGGACGGTGCACGGAAGTTTGGCTCGCAATGTATTGTTGTAGCCATCGATGCGAAGTTCAATCCCGAGTGGGGCGAGTGGGAAGTATACACCCATGGTGGACGCAAACCGACGGGCATTAAGACGTTGGAATGGGCAAAACGCGTGGAAGAGTTAGGTGCAGGTGAAATCCTGCTAACGAGCATGGATGCTGACGGAACGAAGGACGGTTTTGATTTGAAGCTGACACGTGCGGTATCCGAGCTGCTGACGATTCCTGTGATTGCTTCTGGCGGAGCGGGAAAAGCCGAGCATTTCTATGATGTATTCACCGAAGGTAAAGCTGATGCGGGGCTGGCGGCAACGATTTTTCATTATAAAGAATTAACGATAGACGGGGTCAAGGCTGACCTAAAAGGCAAAGGAGTTGAGATTCGATGACATTTTCAGTAGATCAAATTAAATATGACGCGCAGGGTCTTGTGCCTGCCATTGTGCAAGATGCGGTAAGTAAAGAAGTTCTCATGCTGGCTTATATGAACAGCGAGTCTTTGCAACGTACGATTCAAACGGGTGACACGTGGTTCTGGAGCCGTTCACGTAATGAGCTTTGGAATAAAGGGGCAACTTCGGGTCATACGCAAAAGGTAAAAGCACTTCGCTACGACTGCGACGCGGACGCGCTTCTTGTTCTTGTTGAGCAAGTAGGACCTGCTTGTCATAACGGGACGTACACCTGTTTCACAGCGAACATTCCGGTGGAAGGTTCTGAAGAAACATCGGCGCCTACGGCTGGTGGCGATCGTTTCGCTATTTTAGCTGAACTCGAAGCGGTGATCGCTTCCCGTGACGCAGAGCGTCCTGAGGGTGCGTATACGACTTACCTTTTCGAAAAAGGTGTCGATAAAATCCTTAAAAAAGTAGGCGAAGAGACGGCAGAAGTCATTATTGCAGCTAAAAATAAAGACAATGAAGAGCTTCGTTATGAAGCGAGCGATCTTATTTTTCACTTAATGGTCCTTTTACGTAATAATAAATTGCCATTGGATGATATTATGAAAGAGCTGGCTAATCGTCACGTCAAAAAATAAAGTAAACGACCTGGAGTGAATTCACGATGTTGATTGATTATCATACACATCATGTGCGCTGCGGTCATGCCTCTGGGGAACTGGAGGAATACGTCAAACGCGGCATCGAGATCGGGCTTACCCAGTTGGGGCTTTCTGATCATATGCCGCTTTTGCATGTCGACCCGCAGACGTATTGGCCAGAAATGGCGATGCCGAAGGAGGAGCTTCCCCGTTATGTGGAAGAATGCCTTCTTCTCAAAGAGAAATACAAAGATCAGATCGATATCCGTGTGGGTCTGGAAGGCGATTATGTGGAGGGCTACGAGACAGATATTGCGGCCATCATTGATGCGTACCCTTGGGATTATGTGATCGGCTCGGTTCATTTTCTCGGTGAGTGGGATATTTCCGATTTTAGACAGCTCGCAGGTTGGGAAGGTAAGGATATTTTTGAAGTTTATACCCAATACTACGAGGCAGTGAAGAAAGCAGTCCGAACCGGACTGTATGACTATATCGGACATATCGATATGATCAAACGATTTGGTTATGTGCCGGATCGTGATACGTGGGAGCTGGAAAAGGCTGCTTTAGATACCGTGAAGGAATACGGAATGGCGATCGAATTGAATGCCTCCGGCCTGCGCCATCCGTGTAAAGAGATGTTCCCAAGCCGCCGTATGCTGGAATACTGCCATAAGGTGGGAATTCCGGTGACCCTCGGATCTGATGCGCACCAGCCGGAACGGTTGTCTCAGTATTTGGATGAGGCTAGAGAGCTATTAAAAACGATTGGATTTAACGAAATAGCCACATTTTCTGCTCGAAAACGACAACTTGTGACTTTTTAATTTCGACACGTATCATGTATAATGAATAGGACTGTATAATCTATTTAATGAACCTTCGGAGGTAACCATTAACCATGCATAGCGACAATGTTAAAATTTTTTCCGGATCTTCGAATCCGAAGCTTGCGGAAAGTATTTGTAAAGAGCTCGGCCAGCCGCTAGGACAAATCAAATTATCACGTTTCAAAAGCGGAGAAATTTATTGCCTTTACGAAGAAACGATTCGTAACTGCGACGTGTTTCTGGTACAAACCTTCTCCCATCCGATTAATGAGCATATGATGGAGCTTTTGGTCATGATGGATGCGGCGAAAAGAGCATCTGCAAAAACGATCAACCTTGTCATCCCATACTATGGTTACTCTCGTCAAGAACGTAAAGCAGCTCCGCGTGAGCCGATTTCAGCTAAATTAGTCGCTGACTTGTTCGCGTCAGCAGGCGCAACTCGTGTTGTTACGATTGATCTCCATGCGCCAGCGATTCAAGGTTTCTTCAATATCCCTGTGGATCACCTGACAGCTCTTGATCTTATTAGTGACTGCATTAAGAAGAAAAATTTACCGAATCCAATTATCGTTTCTCCGGATGCGGGACGTGCGACAACAGCTGAGAAAATGGCTAACATTCTCGATGCGCCTTTCGCCATGATGATTAAAAAACGCCCTGAGCATAATGAATCTGTGATTACGCACGTGATCGGGGATGTTGCAGGACGTACACCAATTATTATCGAGGATTTAATCGATACGGGTACTACGATTGTTAACGTTGTGGAAAGCTTAAAAGAGCGCGGTGCGCTGGATGTTTACATCTGTGCAACACACCCTGTCTTCTCTGGCCCAGCGTTGCAACGTCTGGATCACCCTAGCATTAAAGAAGTCATTATTACGGATTCGATTGCGATTCCAGAGGGCCATTCAAGTAAGTTTAATGTACTTTCTGTGGCACCATTGTTGTCCGATGCAGTTCGCATTATTACAGATGGTGGGTCCCTATCCTCCCTATTCAAATACGGCGGCGTATAAGGAAACTTAAAGGCGACTTTTTAAGTCTTTATTTGTATAGGATCCAGGTCCAAATCTTACCTTCGGATAATGTTTTTGGCTTCTTAGCGATCTATGGTATAATTTGAGTGTAATCAAATTGCCGGAGGTGTCTTGCTATGGAAAAGAAAAAGCGTATATCCGAAGCGCCAAAACCAAAAGTTATATCAATTAACATGGATGCCGCATTCTTTTTCGAGAGAGCGGTTCAATCTTTGGATCGGTTTCATTATGATAAGGCATTGAAATATTTCCGGCGGGCGGCAGAGTATGAGCAGGATAATCCTGTGAATCACTGCAATCTCGCAGGAGTTCTCTCCGAAGTGGGCAATTATGACGAGTCGAACCAAATTTTGCAGCATATCCTTGAAACCATCGATCCCGAGATGACAGAATGTCACTTTTATATGGCGAACAACTATGCCAACATGGAAAACTTCGAGCAGGCAGAACAAGCATTGGTTCGGTATTTGGAGAATGACCCCACAGGGCAATTCATGGACGAATCCGAAGAAATGATGGAAATGCTGAGCTACGAGCTTGATCGTCCCGCCCCTCTCACTAGCATCAAGAGTCGAGAAGGGCTGTTCGAGCATGATAAAGCCCGTGCGTTGCTGGAGGAAGGTAAGTTCGCAGAAGCGGTAAGGCAGTTGGAGAAATTAGTGAAGAAACAACCTGATTTCACCGCAGCCCGCAACAATTTAGCGCTGGCTTATTATTATATGGGCCAGTTCGAGAAAGCAATGGAAACGATCCGCGAAGTGCTGGTTATCGATCCTGGTAACCTCCATGCACTTTGTAATATGGCGATTTTCCATCAGCATTTCGGCAACAAGAAGGAACTTGCAGAGCTTACTGAGCTGTTAGGTAAGACGTATCCGTTCCAACAGGAGCATGTGTTCAAGCTGGCAACGACGATGGGTATTCTTGCTCAACATGAGAAAGCGTACCATCTGTTCAAACGTTTGTTGAAAGCTGGGGACGGAGGTACAGACCCTTGCTTGTATCATTATGCGGCTGTTGCTGCGTGCCACATCGGTCGGTTCTCTGAAGCGTACCGCTTATGGAAGCAGGTTCAGAAGCTGGATCCAGGTGCTGAAATCTCGAAGTTCTACTTAGAGCAGCTACGGATAAGAGAGAAATCAGCGCTTCCGCTGACTTGGAGCTATCACTATCATCTGCCATTCGAAGAGCAGTTCCGTGCACTTGAGAAATCAACGCAAGGCATTCCTGATCAACTGAAGAAAGACCCGCTTGTGCGGTCATCATTCTTCTGGGCTTTGCGTCATGGCGATGTAGAGACGAAGCTTCAAGTGATTCAAGCCTTTGGTTTGATTGCGGACAACGAAGTGAGAGACGCTCTTCAGGATTTCATTCTAGATCACAAAGAGGATGATTATTTGAAGAAGGTTGCCATCTTCGTACTGCGAAGCATGGGCATTCGCGAGTCCCTTCCTGCCTATCTCGAGAATAAGGACATCATGGTAGAGGCTTCTCCGTACTCGCCTCATCTTCCCGTATGGGATGCAAGTTGGCAGCGAGTCATGGAAACGGCGCTATCGCATATGCACAAGCGTTACGATATGGTTCAGCAGTATGATTTAGAAATTCTGTGGGTCGAATTTCTAACGAAGATGTACCCGAATGTGCCTAAGATTCTCAAATCGGAGGGCTGGGCGGCAGCGTTAGAATATTTGATTGCCAAAATGCATCGTCGTACGATTTCCTATCAGGAAGTGGCTACACGATATGGCGTCACGGTTTCCACGGTTAGTCGGCATGTAAAGCTCATTGACGACACCTGTGGTTTACGCGAAAAAATGGATGCAATTTTCAACAAGTTTACAAATCTTTGATGGCCGAGCTTGATCCCTTTATGAAAGTTTCGGCTTTCATACATATAGATGAATGGATTGTTAAACTAAAGATAGCTTTCCTCAGGAAAGCAACTAGGAGGGAAATCATATGTACAAATCAGTCGTAGTAGGAACAGGACCATCCGGTCTAACAGCAGCAATTTACCTAGCGCGTGCGAACCTTAGCCCGCTCGTTATTGAAGGACCAGAACCAGGCGGTCAGTTGACAACAACTACAGAAGTAGAGAATTTCCCAGGATTTCCCGAAGGGATTATGGGACCTGAATTAATGGAAAACATGCGCAAGCAGGCTGAACGCTTTGGCGCTGAATTTAAAACAGGTTGGGTTAACTCTGTTGAATTGACGAACCGCCCTTTCAAACTACAAGTTGAGGGTCTAGGCGAAATCGAAACAGAAACACTGATTATTTCCACAGGTGCGTCTGCAAGATTGCTTGGAATTTCCAATGAGAAAGAGAACATTGGGCACGGCGTAAGTACATGTGCAACGTGTGATGGCTTCTTCTTCCGTGGTAAAAAGATTATCGTCGTTGGCGGTGGTGACTCTGCTATGGAAGAAGCCAACTTCTTGACTCGATTCGCTTCAGAAGTGCGTTTGGTTCATCGCCGCGATGAGCTTCGTGCCTCCAAAATCATGCAAGACCGCGCTCGTGGTAACGAGAAAGTGAAGTGGTCGCTGAATAACACGCCGTTAGAAGTTGTAGCGGGTGACAAAGGCGTTACTGGCCTTAAAGTGAAAAACAACCAAACAGGTGAAGATGAAATCCTTGAAACAGACGGTATCTTCGTAGCCATCGGTCATACGCCGAACACGAAGTTCCTCGGTGGACAAATTGACACAGATGAGCATGGTTACATCGTCGTGAAACCTGGTACGACAGAGACGAATATCCCAGGCGTATTCGCTTGTGGTGACGTGCAAGATACGAAGTATCGTCAGGCTATTACAGCTGCTGGAAGCGGATGTGCTGCAGCACTGGAAGCTGAGAAGTTCCTTGAAGGCAACAGCGTACACGACTGGAGTATTTCTCTGTAAGTCGTTATGGCAATTCAGTTAACGTGGAGGGCTACGCTTTCCACGTTTTCTCTTTTAACAGGGTATGGAAGAATCTTGACCTCCCGGCAGTGTTGTCTTATAGTGGGAACAGGAGCAAATGCCCGAAAATTTTATGATTATTCATGAGGTGACCTTGTAATGTCCAATCAAATTTATATCGGTGTAGATCTAGGCGGCACGAATATTAAAGTAGGTATTTGTGATGAGCAAGGTAAGCTTCTTAAGACGTTAGAGGGTCCAACTTCACCAGAACTAGGTGCAGAGTCAGTCCTTGAACGTATTGCGCAGTATGTACGACAAATTGTCGAAGAGTCTGAGTTTTCGTGGGAGCAAGTAGCAGGAATTGGCGCAGGCTTAGCTGGATTTATGGATATTCCAGAAGGCTTCGTGAAGTTCTCTCCGAATCTGCAGTGGCATAACGTACCGGCGAAGAAGACGCTTGAAGCGCTTCTGGGTAAACAAGTTAAAATTGATAACGATGCGAACGTTGCTGCTCTTGGAGAAGCTTGGGCTGGCGCAGGAGCGGGCATTCCGAACGTAGTATGCTATACACTTGGAACGGGTGTTGGCGGCGGTATCATTATTAACGGTAAAATTTATCAAGGGTCTGCTGGCATGGCTGGCGAGCTTGGTCATATGTCCATCGTTCCTGACATTGAAGCGATTCAGTGTGGATGCGGACAAATGGGTTGTCTTGAAACAGTTTCTTCTGCAACAGGCATAGTTCGTATGGCTAAGGAAGCGGTGGAACGCGGTGAGCGTACATCATTAGCCCTCCACGAGAAAATTGAAGCTAAGCATGTGTTTGATGATGCGAAAAGCGGAGATGAAGTGGCTATGCGCATCGTAAATCGTGCTGCTTATTATATTGGGCGTTCCATGGCGGCGTTAGCTGTTGTGATTAATCCTAAGCGCTTCATTATTGGCGGTGGCGTATCGAAAGCTGGAGAAATTCTATTCCAACCTATTCGTGAAACGTTCCTTAAATTTACACCAGAAGCAGCTGCTGAAGGCGTTGAGATCGTTGCTGCGACACTTGGCAATGACGCAGGCGTTGTTGGAGCTGCAGGGTTGAATTTGCGCTAGAAGGCTAGACCGGGTTCGTAGATGAACAGGACAGAGCTGGTCTGCGAAAGCCCCCCAAAGGAAGGTGTCATTCATGGAAGAAAACCACCCTTTAGCGAAACTGGTCATCATTACAGGAATGTCGGGTGCAGGCAAGACTATTGCTGTTCAAAGTATGGAGGATCTAGGATTCTTCTGCGTTGATAACTTACCTCCCGTTTTAATTCCGAAGTTTGCTGAATTAATCGTGCAATCGATGGGTAAAATCGGCAAAGTAGCTTTGGTTATTGATCTGCGCGGGCGTGAATTTTTCACTTCGCTCCAAGAGTCTTTACGTTATATCCAAGAGAATTACACGCTTAGCTACGAAATTCTATTCTTGGACGCGACCGACGGGACACTTGTTCAGCGGTATAAAGAAAGTCGACGTCGCCATCCATTGGCGCCAGATGGGGCGCCGCTTGAGGGAATAGGTCTTGAACGTAAGCTGCTAGAGGAACTCAAAGGTCTGGCTACGCAGGTCATTGACACTAGCAGTTTGAAGCCGGTGCAATTGAAGGAAAGAATCATTTCCAGGTTCACCAATCTAGAAGCTAATCGCATATCTATAAATGTTATCTCATTCGGTTTCAAGTACGGTGTCCCTATTGACGCTGATCTCATCTTCGATGTGCGTTTTTTGCCCAATCCTCATTATGTGGAGCAACTGCGACCACAAACGGGTCAAGATCCTGATGTCTACGACTATGTGATGAAGTGGTCGGAGACACAAGAATTTCTGACGAAGCTGCTGGATATGCTGAATTTCTTAATGCCTCAGTATAAAAAAGAAGGCAAGAGTCAGGTTGTTGTGGGTATTGGCTGCACAGGAGGCAAACATAGATCAGTTGCCATTACGGAATATCTAGGTAAAGTCATGGGGAACAGTGAAACTGAAACCGTGCGTCTAAGTCATCGCGATTCCGAGCGGGACCGTTTATAGACGGCTATGTGACCCCGTTAGAGAGTATAAGTTTCCGATTGCGAAAACTGCTTTCTAACTGGCGATAAAACCTTCCTATTACAGCGGTCGCTCAGCTTTGAACGACTTCGATAGAGGTTTTCTCATAAGAGGGTGAAAGAAGTATGGAGCTTGGTCAATTACAACGTAAGCCCCGAATAGTCGTTATTGGCGGTGGAACAGGGCTCTCGGTTATGCTGAGAGGACTGAAGGAAAAGCCGGTTGATATCACTGCTATCGTGACCGTTGCAGACGATGGAGGAAGTTCGGGTATCTTGCGAAGCGAACTGCAGATGCCGCCTCCGGGAGATATTCGAAATGTGTTAACATCACTAGCGGATGTCGAGCCTTTATTGTCTTTGATGTTGCAGTATCGATTTCAGAATGGTACAGGTTTAGCTGGACATAGTCTGGGAAATCTAATACTAGCGGCATTGACAGATATTACAGGTGATTTTGTTACCGCTGTGCAAGAAATGAATCGCGTATTTGCTGTTCGTGGAAGAGTCCTTCCGGCGTCGAATCAAGCGATCGTGTTGAAAGCCATTATGGAGGACGGGACTTTAGTCGTTGGGGAGTCCAAAATACCGAAGGCGAATGGACGAATCAAGAAAGTATTTATTGAGCCGGCGGGTGTAACGCCACTCACCGAAGCGATTCAAGCTATACGTGAGGCGGATGCCATCTTGTGCGGACCTGGCAGTTTATATACCAGTTTGCTGCCGAATCTGCTTGTTCCAGGGATAGCGCAGGAGATCGAGGCATCGAATGCTGTGAAATTGTTCATATGTAATGTCATGACACAGCCTGGTGAAACCGATGATTATTCCGTGAGTGATCATCTGGATGCGATTTATGAACACTTAGGTCAGCATTTGTTCGATTATGTGATTGTGAATAATGGTGAGATTCCACCGCAGGTGCAAGCCAAATATGCGGAAAAAGGTTCAAAAGCGGTTCATTTAGATTTGGATGAAGTGACGAAAAGAGGATATCGAGTAATTGCCGATCGTTTGGTCTTATTCCGTACTTATCTTCGTCATGATGCAGAGAAATTGAGTGACCATATCTATCAGCTCGTCGAAAGCTGGCTGTTAAGGAAGAAGTGAGTCCCTTGTCCTTTGCGGCAACAACCAAAAAAGAATTAACTTTAATCAATGATTCGGAGCCGTGTTGTGAAAAAGCGGAACTGTCCGCACTCATTCGGATGAATGGGGCTGTACAGTTAACGAGCCAGCGTGTTGTCTTGGATGTATCCACGGAGAACGCAGCGATAGCTCGGCGGATTTACTCGCTGATCAAGAAGACGTATAATACACACACGGAGCTACTTGTGCGTAAGAAAATGCGTCTTAAGAAGAATAATGTGTACATTGTTAGGGTTCCTGGTCAAGTACAGGAGCTGCTCAGTGATTTAAAGATTGTCTCTGAGGGATTTATCTTTACGACGGGGATTAACAAAGACATTATTCGCGGCAATTGCTGTAAGCGTGCTTATCTTCGGGGAGCTTTCATGGCTGGTGGTTCTGTTAATAATCCGGAGGGATCTTCCTATCATTTGGAAATCGCTTCGATTTATGAAGAACACTGTAAAGCATTAACACAGCTTGCGAACAAGTTTGACTTGAACGCCCGTTTCATTGAACGCAAGAAAGGGTTCGTGCTGTACATCAAGGAAGGCGAGAAAATTATCGAATTTCTCAACATCATTGGGGCTCATCAGGCGCTGTTGCGATTCGAAGATGTCCGTATAATGAAGGATATGAGAAATTCCGTTAATCGCATCGTGAACTGTGAGACGGCGAACTTGAACAAAACGATCGGAGCCGCTGTTAGGCAAATCGAGAATATTCGGTTGTTGCAACGTGAGATTGGTCTAGATAGCTTACCTGAGAAGTTGAGAGAGGTTGCGGAGATTAGACTTGCGCATCCTGACTTGAATTTGAAGGAAGTTGGTGACATGCTTTCGGGCAGTGTTAGTAAGTCAGGTGTGAATCATCGCCTGCGAAAAATAGACGAATTAGCCGAAAAACACCGAAATTCGTAGATAAGACGGGGCTGTACATCGCTTGTATAAGTTTTTCGCATTTTTTCTAGTGTACTTGAAGGAAAAATGCTATAATATTAAAACATAAGGTAAACGCTGTTATTAATAGTAATCCATATAAGCTCCACACTAGGGGGAATTAGTTCCATGTCCAGACGTCCAGTCGTTGTGAAGTTGAGAACAGGACTTCATGCCAGACCTGCGGCATTGTTTGTTCAAGAGGCGAATAAGTTTTCATCGGAGATCTTTGTTGAGAAAGATGAGAAGAAAGTGAATGCGAAGAGCATCATGGGAATTATGAGTCTTGCGATCAGCACAGGGACCGAAGTCTTCATAAGTGCAGAAGGTTCGGATGCAGAGCAGGCTGTAAACGCTTTAGTCACATTAGTTAGTAAGGAAGAGTTGGAAAACCAATAATTTCTTTAAAAGCCACCTTTCGAGGGGGCTTTTTTGCACTTTGTAGAAGCGAATGAGGAGCATTCTAAAAGTGTCAAATTTGTTAACAATTGGTGGTAGGGGGAAACCTTTTTCATTCGGCTACGTCTAATAAGCGTGGTCGTGATGGATAAGGCTATTTGCATTTCAAAAGCCGCCGCCTACCCTAAGCTTGAAAGAAGGAGCCGAAGTGAAATGAATGTAGTAAAGAAAGAAATGATTGCTCTACTTGCTGTACTTGTATTTCTAGTAAGCACAATTACAGCACCAGCTGCGCACGCAGTATCAACAAGCTCGTCCTTTATTTTACTTTATATCGATAAAGCAGAAGCATTTGTGAATCAGGAGCAGATTCATCTAGAGTCGCCATCAACGATTATTGATGGCAGTACCTTTGTTCCGGCCAAATTCTTGGGTGATACGTTAGGATTTAAAGTGGAATGGAACGAATTGTCTCGTACGATTCAAATGACTCCTTCAGGCTATAACATTGTTCTAGATTCCGATCACAAGACGGTGACAACGAATGGGGTCGACATTCCATTTAATTCAGTGGCTGCGATTGTGAATGGCAAGTTGCTGGTGAAGCTGACATGGTTAGCTGATTACATGGGTGCGAAGTACACGTATAACAATGAACTAAGACGTGTAGAAATCGTACATTTTAAAGCGCCTGAGGGCATCTACATCGATCAAGATAGCAATTCTCGCCCAGTAGCCAAGTTTGCGACTGCGAAGCCTACATACAGGCTTGGTGAGCCTGTTAAGTATTTGGATTTGAGTTATGATCCAGATGCAGAAGGGATCGTATCTTTCGATTGGACAGGGAATCAAGAAGCCTTCTTCAAAGCTGGCCAATATCCAGTAACCTTAACGGTGAAGGATGGTCATGGACATGTAAGTAAATTGTTCAAAAGTTATGTAACTGTGGTGAATGAACCGTATTTATCTGAAGTAGAGTTCCCGATATACATGAAGCCGGTTGGCGGGTTCATCAAAACGAACTGGGCGACCATTTGGAATCATTTTAATGAATTGCCAATGCTTCCGAAGGACGTGAAAGAAGTACAAGGGCGTACGCTGCTTGTCAGCGACAGTCCGGAAGAATTCACATCCAGCGGTATTTTGTATCAAGATAATATCAATGGTAAAGCTCGTTTATACGCGGATCATATCAATGGTACGAAAAACAAGATGACAATGGCTATCTTCGCAACAAACAACACGGATAAACCGATTACGATCAAAACAACAAACAAAGGTGAAGTATATCCTTCTGTTTACGCGAACTTGATCGGCAGCGAAGCTTCGGTGGATTTCTTGCTTAACAATGTGTACACGGATGAAATGACGGTTCTGCCAGGGGCGAGTTATGTGTATGCGAAATTGCCTGAGTTCTATCCTGGGCAAGGTGTGAATTTGTTCTATGATGTGGAGACGAATGGCGAGCTTCAAATGTCCTTTATCGCAACGGATAAAATGCTGACGCCAACGACAGTAAAGGAGTTGCCTTTACTCGCGTTTAATGGGCATGTTCGGGGTACGTTCCCGGTTTCTGAGATTCAATGGAAAATTGACGCTTCCAGCTTTACGAAACCTTCTGTCTTAACGATCGGTGATAATAAAACGGATCCGTTCGTCAAAGGGTATGATGTGATGCGTAAGCAAGATGTGGAGAATGGCGGCAACTACGGTGTGGTCTATAAGATTCATGCGGATAAGCCGCGCAAAATGGCTGTGATGATCATGGCCAGAGGCGGTGTGTTCAAAGGGCCGTTCAAAATTAACGGTGAGATCATTCCTGTGCCTTACTCCGGTGTTATTACCGCGTTCGACGGCATGGAAGTGTTAGCACGCACGACAGGGACGGAAGATGCACTCGATATTGAGTTTACACCTCCAGCAGGCTCGGCGTTCCCGATTGATTTAATTTTCTACCCATTGGAAGATTTGAAATAAGACAAACAAAAAACCAGCCGATCTTCAGCGCTCAGGAGCGTGAGGATCAAGCTGGTTTTTTTCATGTATAAAATTAGACGCGCTCGATGACTTTATCGATGAGTCCGTATTCGGCTGCTTCTTTCGCACTCATGAAGTTATCACGGTCTGTATCCTTCTCGATGCGCTCGAACGATTGTCCTGTACGCTCTGCAAGGATCGTGTTCAGGTTGTCTCTCATTTTCAAAATGCGCTTCGCGCGAATTTCAATATCAGAGGCTTGGCCTTCAGCGCCGCCTAGCGGTTGGTGAATCATGACTTCGCTGTTCGGAAGCGCGTAACGCTTGCCTTTGGCACCAGCTGTGAGCAAGAATGCGCCCATGGAAGCTGCCATACCAACGCAGATCGTGGATACGTCTGGTTTGATGAACTGCATCGTGTCGAAGATCGCCATACCAGCTGTGATGGAGCCGCCTGGGCTGTTAATGTAAAGCGAGATATCTTTATCAGGATCTTGTGCGGCCAAGAAGAGCAACTGAGCAATGATGGAATTCGCCACAACATCGTTGACACCCGTGCCTAAGAATATAATGCGGTCCTTCAGCAAGCGAGAGTAGATGTCATATCCTCTTTCACCGCGCGCGTCTTGTTCGACGACCATAGGAATAAAACTCATGAGAATGACCTCCTTGGGGTTGGGTTACCTACTATTGGGTACATACTATTTACAGTATCTACAAGTATGATAACGAAAAAACCTCCGAAGGTCAAGAAAGGTCAAACTAAACACAAAAAAAATCAGCTAAAGGCTGATTTGGGGTACTGCCTATCTAATTATTACTGGACGCGCCCGAAAGGAATCGAACCTTTATCTCAGGCTTCGGAGGCCTACGTCATATCCATTGGACCACGGGCGCATAGTATAGAAATAGTGAAGCAAGGGTTATTATAAGTCAGCTTTCTAGAAAAAGCAAGAAGGTAAGCCCTTACAGGCCCATTTGGAGAAAAATGTTTGAACAAATGTTGAATGTTGCGCAGGAAATGGTTATAATAAAAACTGTAATCGAGAAACATTATAAGAAATGCGCAAGGAACTTTTTTTTCACCCGGGTGGGACGCAAAATGTATACCCGGGACATAAAACGTCCAACAATGGATCAGGAGCGTTCAAAGTCGTCCTATGAGAGAGATTCTAGACATACAGAAACAGCTCATGCCTGATCTTATGGACATCATGAAGAAGCGGTACTCGATTCTGCAGCACATCTTGGTTTCCGGCGTCGTTGGAAGAAGGACCTTAGCGTCCTCACTCGACATGACGGAGCGCGTGCTCCGCGGTGAAGTTGATTTCTTGAAGGAGCTTGGGCTTCTGGAATTTGACGCAAGCGGTATGAAGATCAGCGAGTCTGGTCGTCAGTTGCTGGAGGATATGCAGCCGATCATTAAGATGGCTTTCGGTCTGACAGATTTGGAAGACAGTATTGCCAAGGCATTTAACCTGTCGAATGTGATTATCGTTCCAGGGGATTCCGACACGTCGGTATTTACGAAGAAGGAGCTTGGACGCGCTGGCGCGGCCGCCTTACGTAAATATATTGCCAAAGATGATATCATCGCGGTTACGGGTGGATCTACGATGGCGCAAATAGCCAATAACCTGGCACTTTCATCATCAATGAAAGGCAGCTTGTTCGTTCCTGCACGCGGTGGACTTGGTGAAAGCGTGGATATGCAAGCCAACACGATTGCTTCCATCATGGCTAAGAAAACTGGCGGGAAATACAGATTGCTGCATGTGCCCGATCATCTTGGAGAAGAAGCGTATCAATCGCTCATTCAGGATCCACAGATTCAGGAAGTTGTTGACGCAGTGCGCAGTTGTCGCATTGTTGTACATGGTATCGGAGATGCTATGGTCATGGCACGCCGCCGTAAGGTGGATGCGGGGACTACGAGTAGTCTGACAGCCGATGGGGCGCTTGCTGAGGCGCTTGGGTATTATTTTGACCGCCAAGGGAATGTGGTTCATAAGATGCCGACAGTCGGATTACGGCTTGAGGATCTGCATCGGGTGGAAGTGGTCATTGGTGTCGCTGGCGGGAAGAGCAAAGGTGAAGCCATCGCTTCTGTGCTCAGACATGGGCAGGAAGATGTGCTAGTAACGGATGAAGCAGCGGCTTTGGAAATTATGAAGCATGTACAATGAAGAAGTATGACATCATAACGTGTGCCCTTATCGGCTTACGTTTTGAAATATATAAAATGCATGTAAACCTAGGAGGAATTGACTATGACAACAAAAGTAGGTATTAACGGTTTCGGACGTATTGGTCGTAACGTATTCCGCGCAGCATTGAACAACCCAGATGTACAGATCGTAGCAGTAAACGATTTGACTGACGTTAAAACATTGGCTCACTTGCTTAAATATGACACTACTCACGGTAAACTAGACGCTACAGTTGAAGCTGGCGAAGGTGAATTGATCGTTAACGGTCGTTCCATCAAGGTTTTTGCTGAGCGTAACCCTGGGGATCTGCCATGGGGATCTGTAGGCGCTGAAATCGTAATCGAGTCCACTGGTATTTTCACAGCGAAAGAAAAAGCAGCTCTTCACTTGAACGGTGGAGCTAAAAAAGTTATCATCTCCGCTCCAGCGACTGATGAAGATATCACAATCGTACTTGGTGTTAACGAAGACAAATACGATCCAGCTGCTCACACAATCATCTCCAATGCTTCTTGTACGACAAACTGTCTAGCTCCTTTCGCGAAAGTAATCAACGATCAATTCGGAATCGTAAAAGGTATGATGACAACTGTTCACTCTTACACAAACGATCAATCCGTTCTTGACGTTCCACATAAAGACCTTCGTCGTGCTCGTGCAGCAGCTGAGAACATCATTCCTTCCAGCACTGGCGCAGCTAAAGCAATCGGTCTAGTTCTTCCTGAGCTTAAAGGCAAATTGAACGGTATGGCTATGCGTGTTCCTACACCTAACGTATCCGTAACTGATTTGGTTGTTGAGCTTAAAGTTAACGTAACTGTTGACGAAGTAAACGCAGCTTTGAAAGCAGCTTCTGAAGGCCCTATGAAAGGCATTCTTAACTACACAGAAGATGCACTTGTATCCAGCGACTTCAATGGTGACCCAGCTTCTTCCACAATCGACGCTTTGTCCACAATGGTAGTTGGCGACAACATGTTGAAAGTAGTTTCCTGGTACGATAACGAGTGGGGTTACTCCAACCGCGTTGTTGACTTGGTAGCTTTCATCGCGAAAAAAGGCCTGTAATTTCATAATCATCACATAAAAAAACCACATGAAGGGGAGAAGCGATTCTCCTCTTTATGTGCGATTTACCATGTAAATGGATAGAAGCGGAAGAAAACCATACGTTCAGGAGGCTTTTACGATGAATAAGAAAAGTGTTCGCGATGTTGAAGTAGCTGGTAAAAGAGTATTTGTTCGCGTTGATTTCAACGTGCCTGTAGAAAACGGTCAAATCACTGACGATACCCGTATCAGAGAAACGCTTCCTACAATTAAATACTTAGTAGAGCAAGGCGCTAAAGTTATTCTTGCAGCGCATTTTGGTCGTCCAAATGGACAAGTGGTGGAAGAGCTTCGTTTAACACCAGTTGCTGCGAAATTGGCTGAGCTTCTTGGTCAAAACGTGATCAAAGCGGATCAATCCGTTGGTGAAATCGTAAAAGCACAAGTGGATGCGCTTGAAAATGGCGATGTTCTTTTGCTTGAAAACGTTCGTTTCAACGAAGGTGAAGAGAAGAATGATCCAGAGCTTGCTAAAGCTTTCGCTGATCTTGCTGATCTTTTCGTGAATGATGCATTCGGTGCTGCTCACCGTGCACATGCTTCAACTTCAGGCATCGCAGCTTACATCCCAGCTGTTTCCGGTCTTTTGATGGAGAAGGAGCTTGATGTTCTTGGTAAAGCGTTGAACAACCCTGAGCGTCCTTTCACAGCGATTGTGGGCGGATCCAAGGTAAAAGATAAAATCGCAGTTATTGAAAACCTCCTGAACATTGCAGATAACGTCTTGATCGGCGGCGGTCTGTCCTATACATTCTTGAAAGCACAAGGTTATGAAATTGGTAAATCGCTTTTGGATAACTCCAAACTTGATCTAGCGCTTAGCTTTATTGCGAAAGCCAAAGAAAAAGGTGTTAACTTCTTGCTTCCTGTAGATATCGTTGTTACGGATAAATTCAGTGCAGATGCAAACACGCAAATCGTTGATATCGACAGCATTCCTGCAGATTGGGAAGGCATTGACATCGGACCGAAAACACGTGAAATGTACGCAGATGTTATCGCGAAATCCAAACTAGTTGTTTGGAACGGACCGATGGGCGTATTCGAAATTGAGCCTTTCTCCCACGGTACACGTGCAGTAGCACAAGCTTGTGCAACATCTGAGGGTTACACAGTGATCGGTGGTGGAGATTCCGCTGCAGCAACTGAGAAATTCCACTTGGCTGAGCAAATGAACCATATGTCCACAGGCGGCGGCGCTTCCTTGGAGTTTATGGAAGGTAAAGCATTGCCAGGCGTAGTAGCACTTAACGATAAATAAAAATTATTTCCCCATAAAAAAGGAGCCTGACTCATGAGCAGAACACCGATTATCGCGGGTAACTGGAAAATGTTCAAAACCGTTTCCGAAGCAATCAGCTTCGTGAACGAAGTAAAAGGGGGCACGGTTGAAGGCGTAGAGGCAGTTATTTGCTCCCCTTTTACTAACCTACCTGCACTTGTCGAAGCTACAAAAGGTACAAACGTACACGTTGGCGCACAAAACCTTCACTTTGAAGATAACGGCGCGTTCACAGGTGAAATCAGCGGCGTGATGCTGAAAGATCTTGGCGTTGAATATGTCATCATCGGCCACTCCGAGCGTAGAGCTTACTTCGCTGAGTCCGACGAAATCGTGAACAAGAAAGTCGTTGCGGCTTTCAAACACGGCTTGAAACCAATTCTTTGCGTAGGCGAGAAATTGGAAGAGCGTGAAGCAGGTCAAACGAAAGACGTTTGTAAAGTACAAACAGAAGCAGCTTTCGCTGGTCTGAGTGCAGAGCAAGCAGCACAAGTCGTTATCGCATACGAGCCAATCTGGGCAATCGGTACTGGTAAATCCTCCACAGCGGAAGATGCACAAGACGTGATTGGTTACATTCGTACATTGGTTAGTGGACTTTATGGCGCATCCGTTGCAGATGCAGTTCGCATCCAATACGGCGGCAGCGTGAAGCCTAACAACATTGCTGAATACATGGCACAACCTGATATCGATGGCGCACTTGTTGGTGGAGCGAGCTTAGAGTCTGCTTCTTACATCCAACTCATCCAGGGGGCGAAGTAACATGTCCAGACCGAAACCGGTAGCACTCATCATTCTCGATGGCTTCGGACTCCGCTCGGAAGAGCAGGGGAATGCGGTTGCTCATGCCAAAAAGCCGAACTACGACCGTTACTGGTCGACGTTTCCTCATACTACCCTCACTGCTTGCGGTGAGGCTGTAGGTTTGCCAGAAGGCCAGATGGGGAATTCTGAAGTAGGACACCTGAACATCGGCGCTGGCCGTACCGTGTATCAGGATCTGACGCGGATTTCGAAATCGATTCGTGATGGCGAATTTTTCGATAATGAAACCATTCTAGGCGCTGTTCGTCATGCCAAAGAACACGCGAAGAAGCTGCACCTGTACGGTTTGCTTTCGGACGGAGGCGTGCACAGTCACATTAAGCATTTGTTTGCCTTGCTGGATTTGTGCAAGAAAGAACAGTTCGGCGAAGTTTACATCCACGCATTCCTGGATGGCCGCGACGTGGCTCCAGATTCTGCGAAGGGGTATATGGCAGAGCTTTTGAACAAGATCGCGGAAGTCGGCGTAGGCAAAATTGCGACCGTACAAGGCCGCTATTATGCGATGGATCGCGACAAACGCTGGGAGCGTACGGAGAAATCCTACCGCGCGATGGTGTATGGCGAAGGACCTACTTATACGGATCCGATGCAAGCGATTGTTGAATCCTACGAGAAATCCGTCTATGACGAGTTCGTTATGCCAACGGTTATCGTTGGTGACAACGGTAAGCCGGTAGGACTTGTAGAATCAGGCGATGCCGTCATTTTCTTCAACTTCCGTCCAGACCGTGCGATTCAGTTATCGCAAGTCTTCACGAATGAAGACTTCCGCGGCTTCGATCGCGGTCCTAAAGTAGCAAAGAACCTCTACTACGTGTGTCTGACGCTGTTCAGCGAGTCCGTAGACGGTTTCGTAGCGTACAAACCGAAGGATCTCGATAACACGCTGGGCGAGGTGCTGGCTCAGAACGGTCTGAAGCAGCTCCGTGCAGCAGAAACCGAGAAGTACCCGCACGTAACGTTCTTCTTCAGCGGCGGTCGTGATGCGGAACTGCCAGGTGAAACTCGCCTGTTGATTCCTTCACCGAAGGTTGCTACGTATGACTTGAAACCGGAAATGAGCGCTTACGAATTAGCGGAAGCGGTTGTGAAGGAAGTTGAAGCTGAGAAGCATGATGTTATCATCTTGAACTTTGCTAACCCAGACATGGTAGGTCACTCTGGTTTGCTTGAGCCAACGGTGAAAGCGATCGAGGCGACAGACGAGTGTCTTGGTAAAGTGGTTGAAGCGATCCTAGCCAAAGGTGGCGTTGTCTGCATCACAGCGGACCACGGCAACGCGGATGTAGTGACGAATGCAGACGGCTCACGCAACACAGCACATACAACGAATCCGGTGCCTTTTATTGTGACGGACAAATCTGTTACACTAAGAGATGGCGGTATTCTGGCAGATATTGCACCAACGATGCTAGATTTTTTGAAATTGAATCAACCACAGCAAATGACGGGTGCAACGATTCTAAACAAATAATTTATATTATTGAAGGAGTGTTTAATCACAATGACAATTATTTCTGATGTTTACGCACGCGAAGTATTGGATTCCCGCGGTAACCCAACAGTTGAAGTAGAAGTATACCTTGAGTCCGGCGCATTCGGCCGTGCTATCGTCCCTTCAGGCGCTTCCACAGGCGCATACGAAGCTGTTGAGCTTCGTGATGGTGACAAAGGTCGTTACCTTGGTAAAGGCGTTCTTAAAGCTGTTGAGAACGTAAATGAAATCATCGCTCCTGAAATCATCGGCCTAGACGCTCTTGATCAAGTTGGCATCGACAACAAAATGATCGAGCTTGATGGAACTCCTAACAAAGCTAAATTGGGAGCTAACGCAATTCTAGCAGTTTCCATGGCTGTTGCTCGTGCAGCTGCTGACGCTTTGGACGTGCCATTGTACGTGTATCTTGGTGGATTCAATGCCAAAACGCTTCCAGTTCCAATGATGAACATCATCAACGGTGGGGCGCACGCTGACAACAACGTTGACGTTCAAGAGTTCATGGTTCTTCCAGTAGGCGCTCCAACTTTCAAAGAAGCTCTTCGCATCGGCGCAGAGATTTTCCATAGCTTGAAATCCGTATTGAAAGAAAAAGGCCTTAACACAGCAGTTGGCGACGAAGGCGGATTCGCTCCTAACTTCAAATCCAACGAAGAAGCAATCACGACAATCCTTACAGCGATCGAAAACGCTGGTTACAAACCAGGTGTTGACGTATTCTTGGGTATGGACGTTGCTTCCACAGAGTTCTTCAAAGATGGTAAATACCACCTTGAAGGCGAAGGCAAATCCTTCACATCCGCTGAGTGGGTTGACTTCTTAGCTGCTTGGGTTGATAAATACCCAATCATCACTGTTGAAGATGGTTGCTCCGAAGACGATTGGGAAGGTTGGAAATTGCTTACTGAGAAATTGGGTAACAAAATTCAACTCGTTGGTGACGATCTGTTCGTTACGAACACTGAGCGTCTATCCCGCGGTATCGAAGAAAACATCGGTAACTCCATCTTGGTTAAAGTTAACCAAATCGGTACGCTTACTGAGACTTTCGATGCAATCGAAATGGCTAAACGCGCTGGTTACACAGCAGTTATCTCCCACCGTTCCGGTGAGAGCGAAGACAGCACAATCGCTGACATCGCTGTTGCTACAAACGCTGGTCAAATCAAAACAGGTGCTCCGTCCCGTACGGACCGTGTAGCGAAATACAACCAACTTCTTCGTATCGAAGATGAGTTGTTCACTGTAGCTCAATACGCTGGTAAAAAAGCATTCTACAACTTGAGAAACTTCAAATAATTCGCTTCGTATATAAATACAAGGCGGGCAGGTGGCTTACACCTGCCCGTTTTGGCGTATAATGGTAGTAGAAGTCGCTTAGGTAAGGAGGATGCCTGTTTATGAGCAACTGGGTAAAAACGATTCTGTTTCTAATAGGTTCCGCGGTGCTAACCCACTGGCTCCCTACTTCGTTTTTTCGAAACCTAGACACGATGGTGCATGAGTTTGGGCATGCGGTCGCTACCTTGGCGTTATCCGGTAAAGTCATGTATATCGAGTTATATAGCAATCATAGCGGTGTCACGTTATCCACGATGACAAAGTCATGGGCGATCATTCCAGTGTCGTTGGCTGGCTATATGACAGCCTCGGTATTTGCTTGGTTTCTATTCTCGGCTTACGCAAAAGGGAAGCAACGGCTTGGCTTGCAGGTGACGGCTGCTGTATCCATTCTGTCCTTGGTGTTATTCGTGCGTAACGGGTTTGGTGTTATGTTTTTGGTTGGATTTATTGTTCTGACAGTTGTCGTGCTGGCGCTAACGCCGAAATGGCTGCGTGACTTCTACTACCTGCTGCTAGCTTTCTTATGTTTGGAGGAGTCGGTATTTGGACCGGCATCTTTAATTGTCTATGCGGTGCAAAATGGGGGCGCCGGTGATGCGAGTAACTTGGCCAACCATACGGGGATACCCGCCATAATATGGGCGATCGGCTTTACGTTATTTGCACTTTGGTGTGCCAAACGAGCAGTGAGTGCTTTCTTAGGGCGAAGTAAGAGAGCTAGAAGTTCAAGCAGACCTGCTACGATGGGTTCCTTTCGCGATTAGAGCCAGAGGCATCGTTTAGGCGATTTGGTTGTATTTGTGGACGAACTATGTTAAAATACTCATGCTAGTTGTATAAGGCAAAGAATAGGCAATTGGGGTGCTAATATGTTAATCTTTATGAAAATTTTGTTAATCATAGCTTCGGTTGGATTAATCGCGATTGTCCTTTTACAAAAAGGGAAAAGCGCAGGCTTGTCCGGTGCCATTTCCGGTGGCGCAGAACACTTATTTGGTAAACAAAAAGCTCGTGGTTTGGAACTATTTTTGTCTCGTGCAACAATGGGGCTTGCTGCTGCATTCTTTATTCTTTCGATTGTCGTAGCCTACGTAGTGAAGAGCTAGCACACATAAAACGATAACAGCAGGGGAACTATACTCCTGCTGTTTTTTCATTTATGTATAAGTGTTGGTGAAAGGATGAGTTCTCATTATTGAAGAACGGATTTATAAGTCAACAGAGCCATTCTACTGGAAGGGTCATGGCGAGAAGCAAGGAACTGGCGTTTTGATGATCCATGGCTTCACGGGGTCTCCTTCGGAATTCAGAAGAATTGGCTACACCTTGCGGGACGAGGGCTATACGATTCAAGCGGTCAGATTGCCAGGGCATGGCACTTCACCTGAAGATATGAGAAACACCGGATGGACGGATTGGTATGGGCATGTGCTGGAGAGTTACGATGAGCTTGCCGCTCGTTGTAAGCAAGTTGTCATCATGGGGCATTCCATGGGGGGACTGCTCGCTTTGAAGTTAGCGGGAGAACGTGCTGCTGCGGGCATCATTTCATTGGCTGCACCGATTTTCTTTACGTCAAGGAAATCGGCGCTAGCAGGGGTTATGCAGTATGTAATGCCTTACATAGAGAAAAAGCCGAAGAAGATCTCCACATTGTTAGACGAGTCATGTGCATATACCAAAACGCCGATTCGCTGCGTCGTCAGCTTAAGAAAGTTAGTTAAAGAGGTGAAAAGAGTACTGCCTCGGGTTAATGCCCCCATTTGGATCGGGCAAGGAAATAAGGATGGGGTCGTTCATCCTAGCAGCGCAGCGTTTATACAGAATACCGTCGGGTCGCAGATGTCGGAACTGCATATTTATAAAGAATCATCCCATGGCTTATTGCTAGATCAAGAGCGGGAGCAGATTTACGCTGATATATCTGCGTTTATCCTTTCGTTGCAGGTGGCATACTATGGAGTAAGGGACTTGAAGACAGCGGACTAGAACAACACAAGAAGGTGAAGAGAGTAAATGATAAAAGAGAATGAAATTATCAGTTTGATGCAAGAAGAGGCTTATAAGCCTATGTCCTATAAAGAGCTTGAGAAGCATTTCGGAGTTGGAAGTGCTAATGAATTCAAAGAGTTTATTAAAACGTTAAATAAATTAGAAGAGACCGGTCACATCGTAAGAAGCCCTAATGATCGCTATGGCGTTCCAGAGCGGATGAATTTGGTGAAAGGCAAGCTGCAAGCGCATGCGAAGGGTTTTGCATTCCTAATTCCTGAAGATCGCGAGCATCCGGATGTCTATATCAATGCGAATGACCTGAATACAGCGATGAACGGCGATATCGTTTTTGTAAAAGTAACAGCCCGCAGCCAAGGCGGCGGCCGTTTGGAAGGTGAAGTCGTACGTGTTATTACGCGGGCGAATTCGCAGATTGTTGGTGTTTTTCAAAGCCAAGAAACGTATGCTTTCGTCATTGCAGATGATAAGCGTGTGACAAGGGATATTTTCATTCCACAGCATTCCTTTAAGGGAGCCGTTTCGGGTCAAAAGGTCGTTGTGAAGATTGTGAATTACCCGGAAGGGCGCTCGGCCGCCGAGGGCGAAGTTATTGAGATTCTGGGTCACAAAGATGATCCAGGTGTAGATATTTTGGCTATTATACGCCAACATCAACTACCGGAAGCATTCCAGCCTGAAGTACTAGCGGAAGCAGAAGCGGCTCCAGATTCGATTACAGAAGAAGAAATCATCGGGCAAGGCCGTCGTGACCTTCGCGCGAAAACCATTGTGACCATTGACGGTGAAGATGCCAAAGATTTGGATGATGCCGTGAATGTGGAGCTGTTGGAGAATGGGAATCTGCGCTTAGGCGTGCATATTGCAGATGTGAGTTACTATGTGCGGGAAGGTACGGCGCTTGATATTGAGGCCTACAATCGCGGATGCTCCGTGTATTTGACTGACCGTGTAATTCCGATGCTGCCGCATCGTTTATCTAACGGTATTTGTTCGTTGAACCCGCAAGTGGATCGATTGACGATGTCCTGTGAGATGGAGTTTGACCAGGATTTGAAGGTCGTCAATCATGAGATTTTCACCAGTGTAATTAAAACAAAAGAACGAATGACCTACACGAATGTACGCAAGCTGCTGACAGGTGAGGCAGAACCGGAAATCGTGGAGAAATATGCGTATTTAATGGAAGATTTCAAACGGATGGAAGAACTAGCAGCTAGATTGCGTTCCAGACGGATGAAGCGCGGCGCGATTGATTTTGACTTCGAGGAGTCCAAAATCCTTGTAGATGCTGATGGTAAGCCTACCGATATTGTCAAAAGAGAGCGCTCCGTCGCGGAAATGATGATCGAAGAGTTCATGCTAGCCGCGAATGAGACAGTTGCGGAGCATTTCTCATGGTTGAAAGTACCGTTCTTGTATCGTATCCATGAAGATCCGGATCCTGAGAAACTGATGAACTTTATGGAATTCGTAACGACCTTCGGTTATGCGATGCGTGGTGGTAAGGGTGGGGCGATTCATGCTAGTTCCTTGCAAGCCTTATTAGAAGATATCAAAGATACACCGGAAGAAGCTGTCATTAGTAAAGTAATGTTGCGCTCGATGAAACAGGCTAAGTATGATGCACAGAGTTTAGGGCATTTTGGCTTAGCAGCGGAGTTTTATTCGCATTTTACATCACCGATTCGTCGTTATCCGGATTTGGTCATCCATCGTGTTATTCGTGAGGTGTTGGAGAACGGTGGGACTCTTCCAGATAAACGACATGATTATTTAGCTTCGCGTATGAACGATATTGCCCAACAGTCCTCCGAGCGTGAGCGTGTTGCTGTTGATGCTGAGCGAGATACAGAAGCCTTGAAAAAAGCACAGTACATGCTGGATAAAGTCGGCGAAGAATTCGAGGGTATTATCTCGAGTGTGACGGGTTTCGGTATGTTCATTGAATTGGATAACACGGTTGAAGGCTTAATTCGCTTGAGTGATTTGACAGATGATTACTATAATCATCACGAGAAGCAGCACGCGTTGATTGGTGAACGCACATCTAAGATTTATCGTCTAGGTGATAGCATTAAGGTGCGGGTTGCTCGCGTGAGTATGGAAGATCATACGATTGATTTTGAATTATTGGATATGAAGCCACGTAAAGAGGGCGGATTTAACCGCGGCGGTGGCGGCGGAGGTAAATTTAAAGGCGCAGGCGGGTTTAAGGGATTCCGCGGCAAGCCCGAGAATGGCCGATCCGATAAAGGTAAAGGTGGCAGGCCAGAGAAGGGTAAGGGCGGCTACAAAGGTAAGGGTGGTTTCGCCAAAACACAACCTGGCAGCAATCGCGGTGCTGTTGTTGGGCAAGATGCGGGGGCCAATCCGGGTGGTGATGCTTCTGGTAACCAACCAACAGGCAATCCAGGGAAGAAGCGTGGCCGTGCGGATCATGGTGCAGCTCGTCGTATTGAGATGGCAGCTCGTGGCAAAGCCGAAGGCGCTAGTGGAACGGAAGGGTCCGAACAGGGCCGTAGAAGATCCAGAGGCAAAGGCTCGAATAAAGCAGATGCGGGCAGCCGTGGTGGAGCTGATGGCTATGCTGGAAGCGGGGATGGCAAAGCTGAGAACATTGCGGGCATTGGCACAGGCCAAGGCGGCTTCTCCGGCAATGCAGCCGGTCAAGGGAAATCGCGCCGCGGTAAGGGTGGTAGTAAGCCTTGGAGCGATACGCGCGAAAAAGGCGGTAAGATCGGCGAAGGCGGCAGCTTGCGCCAGCGTTTGCAATCCGTCGGCGCAGGGCGGACGGATAGTGGAGCGGGCCGCAGCGGCGAGCGCGGCCGTGGGGTTTCGCTTGGGGGGGGAGCCCAAGCGGGTGGTGGCGGTGGCGCTGCCGCGGAGCGCAGCGGCATCGATTGGGCGAGCGGCGTGAACGCGCTCGCCAAGGGCGGCCGTCGACGGAGTGACGACGGCGATGGCAGCAAGAAGCGGCGGAGATAGTCGCCGGTTCTTGCTTTTCGGGTGGGATCTTGCTACAATAGGTTGCACATTGTAGCAAGATTTACCTGCATTTTAGCGTGCGGGAGGAGGATCTCACGTGGCAACTAAGAAGGCTGATGGCAAACTACTTGCTCAGAATAAAAAGGCTTCACACGATTATTTCATCGAAGATACGTATGAATGCGGTCTTGTCCTGACCGGCACGGAGATCAAATCCTTACGGGCAGGTAAGGCCAACATTGGCGACAGCTTTTCGACGATTCGGAATGGCGAAGCTTTTGTCCACAATATGCATATTAGCCCTTTCGATCAAGGGAACAGAAGCAATCCCGAAGATCCTACACGGACGCGGAAGCTATTGTTGAAGAAAGTGCAAATCGCCAAGATCCTAGGTCAAGCTAAGCAAGAAGGGTATACGGTTGTTCCATTAAAGGTATATATCCGGAATGGTTATGCGAAGCTGTTGATTGGTATTGGTAAAGGGAAGAAACAATTCGACAAGCGCGAATCCGCTGCTAAGAAAGACGCTCAACGCGATATTCAACGTGCTTTGCGTGAGAAGCAGAAGATTGCTAGATAGCTTGGATGTATTGGAAGCTACCACCTTGTCTTCCATGAACCTAGTGTTCACTTTGCTGAGGCATGTGGTATACTAGTAAATGTAACGAAGAGATTTCAAGTGTAACTTGGCTCTACAGCTTGTCCTTTAACCTTCACCGTCTATGACGGTTACGAAGGCAATCCGGGGGTGTTCTTGGATTCGACGGGGATAGTTTGAGCGCGGGTTGCGGGTAGTGGGGCCGCGTCCACTATAAAACGCTAAAGCCTATTAAATGGCAAAACACAAAACAACTACGCTTTAGCAGCTTAATAACCTGTTAGCGTGCTTCTACTCAGCATCGCCCATGTGACTGGGATAGGGGCTCAACTATAGTGGGATACGACGTTTGGTCTCCGCCTGGGGTCGGACGTAGGAAGACAATCAGGCTGACCCAACGCATAGCCGGTTACGGGGCGATGCTCGGGTGACATCAAAACTGTGACTACACCCGTAGATGCCTGTGTGGCAATATTTTCGGACAGGGGTTCGACTCCCCTCACCTCCATACAAAGATGAAAGCACCCAATGAGGGTGCTTTTTTCTTTGTATGGGTGAGACTAGGGTTCGCCCGCGCGGACCGGAGCGATAGTGGAGGGAGCACTGCATTTCATTTTCCGGTTAGGCTTTTATAATATAAAGGTAAATTGATTTGGAGGTGGAAAGGATGAGATGGGAAGAAGTTCGTGAACAGTTTCCAAATGAATGGGTTGTTTGTGAGGCGCTAAAATCCCGCTCGGAGGACGGATACTGGCTTGTTGATGAGGTGGCTGTCATTGATCGCTTTGATGACTCCACTGTTGCCATGAAACGTTATTATGAATTGCATCGGGAGCAGCCTTATCGGTAATACGGCTTCTTTCACACATCCCGCGAAAAACTGGAGCTTCGGGAGAAATGGGCGGGGGTACGGGGACCCAGATGAACATAGATGTAAAGTATGGATTACCCTTTATAGAAGTAACAATTTGTTATCGAGGTGAAGAATTACATTTGAAAAATGTATTGCTCGATACGGGTTCGGCAGGAACTATTTTCAGTGCGGATGCAGTGGATTCTGTTGGGGTTAGGATTGAACTGGGTGATTTTTTGAACAAGATTAGAGGCGTGGGTGGAGTAGAAATCGTGTATTCCAAGCATTTCGATTTTGTGAAGGAGGGAGAGGTTTCGTTGTCATCGTTTGAAGTAGAAAATATGAATTACGGCATGGAGATAGACGGTATACTCGGGTTTGATTTCATACGTTTATCTGGACTGGTGATTGATTCTAAGGAACTGACCGTACTAGCTAAAGATTAGGTTACGCTACCTCCCCAAACAACCTAAGCATCACGCGGCGGCGAATTGTGGATTTGCAAAGCCACAGCTCACCTCTATAATTACGAGAGACACCAATTCGAGTGTCTTTTGTTTTTATGGCGGTATGAGTAGGGACCACGCAATTAAATAAACAAATGTTGTTGTATATCATCAAGAGAATCTAATACACTGCAACCATTTATACAAAAAACTCGGCCTCCTCACCATACGGT
Organism: Paenibacillus qinlingensis; assembly: GCF_031455095.1. GTDB lineage: Bacteria > Bacillota > Bacilli > Paenibacillales > NBRC-103111 > Paenibacillus_E > Paenibacillus_E qinlingensis_A. The sequence continues at coordinate 32,220 of NZ_JAVDSB010000022.1, read as the reverse complement.
AAAATACCGATGGATGGATACCGAGTTTTTTTGTTGCCTTATTCCAGATTGGCATGATTTTTAAACATAGTGGCACCTTGAAGTTCCTTTATCTCCATAAGGCTTAGTACGACCGTATCCAGCAGCAGCAGGAGGGCTTGTTCGAATAAGCTTCCCATAGGCTGCATGGAACTGCCCGATGTGCTTTCTTTGGTAGAAGCGGGAATGCGTACGACCGTAGAAGATAATTTACCTAAGGTTGATTCCGGTGCAATTGTAATGGCAGCAACCGAGGCGCCTGTGCTTTGGGCTTTGGATGCCATCGCCGTCAAGCTTTTGGTCTCGCCAGATCCTGACCCAACCAGAAGCAGGTCACCTTGGGTAATGCCTGGTGTTATGGTCTCGCCTACCACGTAAACACGGTGGCCCATGTGCATAAGTCTCATTGCGAATGCGCGCATCATCAGCCCAGAGCGTCCTGCTCCTGCTACAAAGATCGTTTCAGCTGTCAAAATCTGCTGAGCAAGCTCATCAATCTCATTGGGTTGAATACCTTGAAGCGTGCGCTCCAGTTCTTGAAGAATAGAGGATACAGATTGCAGCGTACTCATTTCCATTATCCCTGTCTGATCAGTTGCTGCATTTGAGCTGCAACTGCTGGTTTGTCTTCAACGCCGGTAATACCGCCGCCTACGATAACCAGATCAGGCTGTGCGCGGATGACTTCAGGCAGTGTCTGAAGTTTAATGCCGCCAGCGATTGCTGTTTTTGCCTGTTTTACGACACGCTTAATTGTAGCCAAGTCCTGAAAAGAGTTTTTACCCTCTGCTTGATGGTCGTAGCCGGAATGTACACAGATATAGTCAACGCCAAGGTTGTCGATTTCTACTGCACGTGCGGCAATATCTTTCACATTAATCATATCAACCATAATTTTTTTGTTTTGTTTCCGAGCTTCTTCCACAGCACCTTTAATCGTGGAATCGTCGGATACACCAAGCACGGTAATGATATCAGCTCCTGCTTCGGAAGCCTTCATCACCTCATAACCGCCGGCGTCCATTATTTTGAGATCGGCGAGTACTTTAAGCGATGGGAATTCTGCTTTGATTTCTTTAACGGCGCGAAGCCCTTCGTTGATCACAACAGGAGTTCCAATTTCCACGATATCGATATAGGGCGCTACCTCTTTTATAAGTTGTTTTGCCTCAGGGATGTTGACCAAGTCGAGTGCCAGTTGAAGTTCCATATAATGAAATGTCTCCTTTAGATGAATTATTATTTTAGGGATGACTTCATAGTAGGACGATACCGAAATTTATGGAAGTACGCACTTTCAAGTCAGTCTGTATCCTGCAGGATACTGTAAAGCGCAAAAAAGCAGACGCCATGCGGTGTCTGCCGGTTTGTAATAAATATATGCTCGTTATTTTTCAGTAGCTTGAAGTGGTATTAGCTCAGGATTAGAGGTTCTGCCGAGCACCTCTTCGCCATAATTTTTTCCCCAGTTGTACATCAGCTTAAGAATCGGGACAAGACTTTCTCCATATGGAGTCAGCTTATATTCAACCTTTGGCGGGACAACCGGATACACGGTTCGCTCGACAAGCTGGTCTTCTTCCAGCTCGCGGAGCTGGTTGGTTAAAATCTTTTGCGTAATATGGGGAATGAGCCTCTGAAGCTGACTAAATCTCTTCGTACCGTCGATGCCCAGATGCCAGAGGATAATAAGTTTCCACTTGCCTCCGATTAACGCGAGAGTGAGTTCTTTCTCACAGTTAATTTGATCAATTTCAATTCTTGAACGGATATCTTTCGCCAAAGCTTAAGCACCTCCACATTCCTTTAGTGTCACAATAGATTACAGGATTATAGGGCATATGTCTATGAAAATTGGTGATATAATGAGGCTACAGCGCAAGGAAGTTATAAGTGGTTAGATCAAAGAAATGAGTTAATTACATCTGAATGGAGTTAACATCAATGCGTGATAAGCTTAAATTTGATTTGATACAGTATCAAAAAGCACATCAAAATAAATGGAATCAAATACTTCATTATTTTGCTTTTTTATGTGCCTTTCTTGCTTGGATTTTTTTATTTATTAATTTAAAAGTTACCCTTTGTCTAGGGGTATGCCATTATATACTTTCATGGATTGGACATTTTTACTTTGAAAAAAATAAACCTGCTTCCTTTAAGCGACCATTATTAGGTTTTTATGCAGGGTTTACATGGTTCTTTTTGCGGAGTATTGAACTGGTTACAGGTAGGAAGGTATTACCTTAATTCAATATCGTTATGTCTGAGTTTTACGCTGATTATCAGTCGTTTGCTGACACAAATGATCTATTTGAAAAAGGTACAATTGAAGGTAGACATGTAAAAGATTTGTGGAACGACGTTGAAGTTACAACCATTTTTTAATGAAAGTACATTTTTAACGTTAGAACAAGAATATCAAAGGGGGGGAGCCAAAACCCAATATGGATACTTTCTTAAAAATTTTTACATTAATATGGATTATATTCCTATACGCTTTAGTTGTATATCGTACTTTCATTAGCAAGAGTGATAAAAGACATACAAGAGAGAATGTCGGTCTAATCCTATTAGTATTTATACTTATTACGATTAGTAGTAATCCATTGAATGAATACTTGAAGATAGGCTGTTATCTAGTCGGTCTTATTCTGATGATTTTCACGCTTAGGAAAAGAGTAAGGAGTCACACGTAATAAAAGAGAAAGTTTGATTTGAATTGTTACTTGAAAGGAATGATAGAAATAATTTCACAAGCATTGATTATTCAGGACGATAAAGTTCTTATGGTTCAACAGTACGTCGAACGTGGAGATATCGTATGGAATTTCCCTGGTGGCGGCATTGAGGAAGGGGAAACAGCCGAACAAGCATGTATAAGGGAAGTGAAAGAAGAAACAGGATATGATGTTGTTATTGAGCAACTCTTGGACTGTACGGACGATAAGTACACTTATCTAGCTAAGATTAATGGCGGAGAAATGTTTCTGGATTCTGATAATGAGGCGAATGACGATATTATTGAGATAGCTTGGGTATCAGCCAACGACGTAAATAAATGGGATATGTATACGATCCCTATATTCAATATGTATCATAGAAAAACTGTATAAAACATGGACTTTTATTGAACAGATAGAAATATGCAAGAAAGCAATTAGTTTTTGTGCAAGGGGACTTGTATGATAAATCCACAGTTCGGAACTAAAACAGAGATACAATTAAAGGTGTTAAACGAAATCAGTGCAATATGTGCATTAATCGATTGCAAGTTCTGGTTGCGTGGCGGATGGGCAATCGATTTTTTACTTGGCGAGGTCACTCGACCGCATGACGATATAGACGTAATTGCATGGATACAGAACCGAGAGAAGTTAGAACAGGCTCTTGCAGAAGCGGGATTTGAAAAGACACCTGTGAAAGAGGAGTTTAGAGGTAGGCAGTCCGATTTCCGTAAGGATGACGTAGACATTACTTTTGGCTATATAACCATTGCCATGGATGGAAATCTTATTATGAATGGTTTACCCGATTGGGTATGGCGGTCGGATTCCTTGTCACAACAAAGTTTTATGTTGAACAATATAACGGCACTTGTCTTAAGTCCAAGACAACTTTTGGAAGAAAAAGAGGTTTACGAGCGAATTGGTAGGAAGCCTAGACAAAAGGACTTAGAAAGCAAAAAGATATTGCATCGAATCATAGCAGAGTTAAATTGACAGTTGTAACAAGAGATTCAATGTTGTTACTGATGGAGATAACGCGTACGCTAATGCCAACGCAATGTGTACACCAATACACGCCTCATCCCCATAGAAAAAAACCGCTCACTGAGCGGTTTTTTTCTATGTAAGGGTGGACATGTAGATGGACTGTAGACAAAAGCTATTAGATACAAACAGGAAATTTTTAACTGAATACTTGGTATGTGATTCCATGTTATATTGTGTACTGCTAAATAAAGTATCAACAGAAACTATTTACATTCATTCCATTTAATTTGAGAGTTCGCCTATGATGTTGCATTTAGTATACATTATTGAAACGCTATTAAAACCTACATACGATTTAACACCTTGGAGGAAATACAACAACATGAAAAAGCTTATACCAACTATCGTAACTGGTGCACTCCTACTAACTATGGCAATGCCAGCAATGGCAGAGACCTCATCTAGTCCATTCTCGGATATTAGTGGTTCATTCGCCAAAGACGCAATCAATCAGCTTCAAAAAGAAGGGATCTTAACGGGGATGGATGCTGAGCATTTCAATCCTAAAGGAACGTTGACTCGCGCGCAATTCATCGTAATTATGGTGAAATCCTTAAACCTACCAATTGATAACAAAGCTGTATCAAGCTTTACGGACGTTGAAGGTTGGGCAGTTCCGTACATTGAAGCAGCTAAAAAATACGGTATCATAGATGGAATAAGTGATAGCATGTTTGCACCAAACGCGACGCTGACACGCGAACAATCAGCAGTAGTCATGGTGAAAGCTTTACAAAAACAAGGTGAAATCGAAAATTCAGCAGAGCTTACAATCCCTGACGCAGCAAGTGTTTCTGATTGGGCTAAGAAATATGTTGCACTTGCCTTCAAATATAAACTGGTTACAGGTAATGAAGATGGTTCATTCAATCCGCAGGGTACCGCAACGCGTGAACAGGCTGCACAAATGGGTTCAAACTTCATTGAGAGTGTAGAGCAAGTCAAAGAAGACAATAAGCCCGAAGCAACAGCTCCAATACCTACGGTAACACCAGCTCCTGTACCTAAGGAAACACCTGCACTAACTCCTCCTCCTGCATCAACTGGTGGCGGTGGCGGCGATGGATATCTACCACCAAGCGATACCGCAGCGCCAGTAGCACCAACAAACTTTGCATCGTCAGATATCACCCAAACAGGCGTGACATTGAGTTGGACGAGATCGACTGACAATGTAGGCATAACGGGCTATGATGTTTATCAAGATGACGTAAAGGTTGCGACTGTAACAGGAACTGAATCTGGTGCAACCATTGGTTATACGGTAGATGGATTAACTGCGAATACTAGCTATGTATATACAGTAAAAGCGATTGATGCGGCAGGTAACGTATCTTCAGCTAGCGCACCATTGACAGTGACTACATTGGCAAACGTGGTAATTACACCAACACCAACTCCAGCTGTCACAGAGGACACATTCAGCCTGATTCAAAATGGGATGTCCAGAGAGCAAGTAGCAGCTATATTTGGAACGGATGGTGAAACAGATACAACAGGAAATTTATTTCCAATACTGGGAACGAATTATACACAAATCTATAAATCAGCTGATGGGGTTTCAACAGCAGGGCTGTATTATGTTGATGGTAGAGTAGTATTAAACTATGGCTTTTTCCCCGTAACACCATCCCATTTAGGCACGCTTGCCAATTATGATCAGGTTAAAGTAGGAATGACAAAAGCAGAAGTAGAGTCATTGTTAGTTATACCAAATGATTGGAAAAGTCCGTATGGTGAAGAAACGACATGGGTAAAAAACAATGCCACCATAGTAAACAAATATTGTGATGCAACTGATTTTAGTGGAACTTGGTTTGCCTATGTCAATGAATCGTTAACACAAAATGAGGGCGTTGTAAGACATTCTATTCATGTTCAATATATGAACGATGTTGTGGCGTTCGTGTACAATGGATATATTGGAAATATAGAATGGTCTGCAACAACTCCAGTACCCATTGATCCGGTTACTGGTCAAATCGTGCTTGACCGAACGACTGTTGCAGCTGGCGAAATTCCACCGGAAATGAATGAAATAGATTACATCAATCTTAAGAATAATGAACAATCACTGACCGTGTTTTATTTCGGATTGCAAAATTGGGCTGTAACCCAAGATCTCGGCTTTCATATTGCAGCAGGTGGATTTCCTTGGTATCTCAATAGTCCAGGTGGGGTCACCGTAACGGGAGCAGATGATACAACGATTAATCTCGTGGCTGATTACCTGAGAAATCATTATCATTTCACTGTAATTAGGATAGATAATGTATCCAACGAAGAGTTCCCTGGACAATACGTAATTGCTTTCTCAAATCCAGCATTAACAGCAGTAAGCATTGACATTTAAAAGGCATCTTGAGCTTTGAATTCAAGGGGCACATAAAATACGCCACCATATAAAAGAAAGAAGCACCCATCGAAGGTGCTTCTTTCTTTTGATCTAGAACTATAGTGCATTGCTGCTACTTCTTAACTTCATCCTTATGTTCTTTATCGGGAGCCGTAATCTCAAAGCCTAATCGGATCGCTGGAATCGCTGAACCTGGATGATCTTGGTCGTAGGTGAGCTGTGGCGTTACATAAATGTTCGGATTTTGTTTCTGTCCGCGATAAATACCCGGATAGAGATCCATGATGTGATAGCCCGGTTCCCCGGTTACATTGATCGTGAACTTGACGTGCCCTTGCGAGTTAAAGCCGCACATATAGCCGATGTAGCTGTTATCATAGGTCAAATAAAAAGCATTATCATACTCCGTCCAGCCCACGCCATGAATCTCAACAGTAACCGCGGTGCCGGCAGGTCCGGAAGTGGGCGTCATGCTAACAATGGAGGGATGGATGGTATAGTAGGCCTGCCCATAAATATCGTCGCCGATCTTAACGTCAATCCGATGAGGCACGCCTCCCAAATCGACTGGAATGCGGAAATCATAGGTAAGTTTCCCTTGTTCATCAGAGGTCAGCACAGTTAACTTTTTGGCACTCTCGGAAAATCCTGCAGCCGTCACACGACTACCCACCATCGTGTTCCAGTCGATTTGGACTTCTTTGCCCGCTGGCAAGCCGCTAGCGGTTAACGTGACTTTGTCATTCACGATGCACAGGGATAGGACCCATCCATTATTTGATTCAATATCGGATGAAGGTTGCCTATGAGCTGCTGATGACGACGCCATTTGCCGTGAGGGACATCGCCCGAAGTGTAGGGTACCCGGATGCTTATTATTTCAGTAGACTGTTCAAGAAGCATTATGGTAGGTCGCCAACCTCGCTGAAAGGGAACGAATAAGGAATAAATCCATCCCGCTATCGGGAAAATCTCTATTTGCGTGAGCGGGACAGAGTGGTAATATTAAACCGATAATGATAATCGTTATCACTCATTCAGCGTTCACGAGAGGAAGATTATGATGATGAAAAAAAGTTACATGCCCCTTCTAACAGCGTGTGTGATGGTGGCATTCCTTTTACTAACCGCATGCTCCAGCAGCTCCAAGTCCAGCAGTGAGAGCAGCAGCAGCCCGTCTGCGACGCCTACAGCTAGCGCATCGACGGCTAAGGCAAGCTTTCCAAGAACGATCGCCAGTGGCGACGGGAAACAAGTGACGATCGCGAAGAAACCAGAAAAGGTCGCGCTTGTTCATTGGGGATTGACGGAGGATTTCCTAAGTTTTGAAGTTCCGTCAATTGCTGTTGCACTTCCTTTTACGGAAAAGCAATCGCAAATGGGCAGTGAGTTGTACAAGCCTTATACGAGCAAATATAAAGATATTACGATCGTTGGTGAGAATACGGAAGTCAACTTGGAAAAGTTATTGCAATATGCTCCTGATCTTATCATCGCGGGTACAGAGACGAACAAAAAAGTGGCAGATCAATTGTCGAAAATTGCGCCGACTGTGTTCCTTGATGAAACGAAGATGGATGTTTGGAATGACTGGCCAGGTGTGATGACGAAGTTTGGTGAAATGCTTGGACAAGAGGATCTTGCGAAGCAAGCAATAGAGAAGTTCACAACGGCGTTCGCGCAAGCGAAGGATCAGCTGAAAGGTGTAGAAGGAACGGTTGCCTACGCTCAGGTCAGAGAGAAAAATATGTGGCTGCAAGGCACCAAATATGCCGGTCATTACTACGAGCCGCTAGGTCTGAAGCCGCCGGAGCAAGCGAATGGAGAAGGCGCAGAGCTTAGCCTTGAAGGTTTAACTAAAATCAATCCAGATTATATTTTCCTAGGATACTTTAACTACACGGATAAATCCCTACCTGCTCTAGCGGACGAATGGGAGAAAACGGACGTTTGGAAATCACTTAAAGCCGTGAAAGCAAATCATGTGTACAAAATGGATGGCTCAATTGCCTATGGTTTTGGTCCGATCAGCAGATTGTACGGCGTTAATGCCATTGTGAGTGCGCTTAAAAAGTAGTACGTGACACCATAATGCAAAAAGAAGAAGCACCCATTGAGGTGCTTCTTCTTTTGTACGTGGGTGGAGTGAGTCCTTAACGAGTGACTTGGCCTCGAATTTCCCCATCAGGATTTTGAATGGTGTGGACATTCACGTAGGCATTGCCGTTTTCGAATTCGCGCACCAAATCCTGGAGGGATCTTCCTCTAAGTTGGCCGACTAAATCTGCACTCGTCAAGATGCCTCGAACGACTCCTCGTCTTACAGAAATACCAAATTTAGATGGACCAAACAGAAAGGCAACAACGGGACCATTCTGACCTGCTCGTCCAAGGTGAATATGCCCTTGTGTCACGCGAGAAATGTTTCGTACAACAAGAATAAAACTGAGTTGGTTCCCTCTGTTGTTCAGCTGTAATAAGGCGTTTCCACTGGCAATAGTTCGTACTGGGGGAACCTCATTTCGACCTCTTAAGATTGCTCGGAATGTTTTGATAAGCCACCACTCTCCTTCACTAGTATTCCTACTATATGTATTCAATTCTAGTAGGAATGGTTTGTTTAATAGCCCGATAGGAAAAGGAAATATGATTGACATATAAATTCCGTGTCAGAATCACTACCCTTACAAGATAGCTGACTCTGTCAAATGATAATTAATCTACATATTCTATCAATGATAGACAAAAGAAAAGAAGGAAGGGAGTTGTATATGAAAATTATTACTAGATTGTATTTTTAGTAAATAGGAGATGAGTAGATGTGAACAACCAGAAGGTTATTATAAGTATTCTTGGAAGTGCTGGAGGAGTAGCTAAATCCGTTTTTGCCATATTAGACAAGTCGGTTCAAGATGTTAATGACCCTATCTATCATTTTATCAGTCAGTGTAACATTCATTTAATCGATTTGAAGCAAAAGGACGTGGCCTATTACGAATCAATGCTCCCTCATTTAAGCCATGCAATTACGTTACATCAGTTTGATTTGAGTAATCTGAAAATGTTTCGACAGCATTTAACCCGTACGAAGACAACGCTTGTCATCGATATCTCTTGGGCAGATACCGTTGAGATGCTCCAATGCTGCGATGAATTGGGCATTCCGTATATTAATTCAGCTTTAGAGAATACGTGGGTGGACGAAAACGAAGAGCTTGAAGGATTTACATTATTGGAACGATACCGTATTTTTCAAGAAAATAGAGGACGCTTCACGAATATGAAAGCGATTATCGGATCTGGTATGAATCCAGGCGTCGTGCAGTGGATGGCTTTGGAAGTGATGAAGCAAGCTCCCGGCGAAATGCCGCTTGGATGCTATATCATTGAGCATGATAATTCATTTTATATCGATCAGTCGATAGTTCAGAAAAGAACGATTTATACCACATGGTCTCCCGAATGCTTCTTGGATGAAGCCATATTGAATTATCCTATGTTTATGAAGCGAAATATGCCTGTATTTCTTTATAACGATGTGTATGAACTGGCGTTTAAGGTGTCTCTAGGGAACAAACAGTTTTATGGATGCTTGATGCCACATGAAGAGGTTATTACGTTGGGAAAAGCATACGACATGGAGACAGGCTTTATATATCGGGTGAATGACGTTACAACGGAATTACTTTGTGCCAATCTCAGCAATGCTGACGAGCTTTGGAATTGGAATCATAGGGTGTTAGACCCTGCAGAAGCCGAGCTGGAAGGGGAAGATTTGGTAGGTGTGCTGCTCGTGTATAAAGATAAGGAACGATTTATGTACAACGTCATGAGTAATCAAAGCGTATTTGCCGAATTCAAGACGAACGCCACCTATTTCCAGGTAGCATGCGGTATCTATGGGGCTATATCCACGCTGTTGCTTGATGAAATTCCTAAAGGTATTTATTTTGTTGACGAACTGTTGTCTCAAACAGACAGTGGATATGGTAAATACCTTTCGTATTACATGAAAGACTTCGTTACAGGCGAAAATAACGGGTCCGATGGGTTGTTACTAGATAGAGTTTCACAATGCTCAAATGGGGGGGCAAACGTGTGACGAACAGAAAGAGTTCTTTGACTGGCTATTACAAAGAAACAAATGAGGAACTGTGGCTATGGGACGATATACCGGAACTTGATATGGAGGTCGGCTATAAAGTCGAAGCGCTGCTCTATTACGAACAATCACCTTTTCAGGAAATAAGTATCGTTGATACGAAAGGTTTCGGCCGTATGTTAGTTCTCGATGGAACCCCTCAGGTTACAACCAAAGACGGCTTCATTTATAACGAAATGATTACGCACATTGCAATGACCACTCATAACGAACCTAAAAGAGTGGCAATGATCGGCGGGGGCGATTGTGGCCCTTCCCGTGAAGCGCTGAAATATGAAAGTGTGGGGCAGATCGACGTAGTGGAAATTGATCAAAGAGTTGTTGACGTATGCCGGGCATGGATGACCAAAGAAGGCAGCCATGAGCGTGAAGGGTGTATCCGCATGATATATAGGGACGGGTATAAGTGGATTCAAGAACAGAAAAAGAATTTAGATGTACTTCTTGTAGATAGGTCTGATCCCTATGGACCAGCAACCAGTCTATACAAGCAACAATTTTATCAATACGTATACAATAGTTTGACAGATGATGGCATCGTTGTCTTTCAATCAGGTTCTCCCTATTACAACCAGAGTATCTTTAGGAATACAGTTCAAAGTCTGAGCAAGCTGTTCCCAATAGTACATCCCTATTTATGTACTATTCCTACGTTTCCTGGGGGAATATGGAGCTTTGTAATTGCCTCAAAGAAATGGGATCCTCTGGAGGCAGATTTGAGTCATTTGCAGTGGCAGGATACGAAGTATATCGATCCTGAAACGTTCAAAGCTTCCTTTGTATTGCCTAGCTATATAAAAAATATCTTGCATGGGAAGAAGTGACTGCTGATTAGTCAATTCGGCTTAGACATGTTCCACTTTAGGGGATTTTAGGCGTCGAATCATTGCGGTTTATGTAACCAAACCTATATACTGGATAGAGAACCCAATGATGCATGTCTATGATCTATTTGAAAGGTGAGATAACTATGTCGATTGATTTATCCAAAGGTCAACGCATTGACCTAACCAAAACCAACCCAGGTCTAACCAAAATTATTGTAGGACTTGGCTGGGATACGAATAAATATAATGGTGGTGGAGATTTCGATCTCGATGCCTCTGCGTTTCTTCTTCATGAAGATGGTAAAGCAAAATCAGCTGGTGATTTTGTGTTCTATAATAACCTGAAAGCCTATGATGGTGCTGTTGTTCATACAGGAGATAATCGTACGGGGGAAGGCGACGGCGATGATGAGAAAATTATGATCGATTTCGCCAAAGTTCCACAAGCGATCAGTCGAATTGGAATTACGGTTACGATTCATGATGGACAGCAACGCGGCCAAAACTTTGGACAAGTCAGTCATGCTTTTGTCAGAGTAGTCAATGATGCGAACAAGAATGAGATTCTTCGCTATGATTTGGGAGAAGACTTTTCCATCGAAACAGCGGTTGTTTTCTGTGAGTTTTATCGTTATGGGGCAGATTGGAAATTCCAGGCAGTCGGTAGTGGCTTCGCAGGTGGTTTGGCTGCGCTAGTAACGAACTATGGCTTGAGCTAGGTTCGCTTGTACAGGGTGGTTGCCTTCTGGTTGCCACCCTTCTGTTTATATATGTTTAGAAGAAGGGTGAAGTCAACATGAGCGCTGTTGCTGTGATCAAAGGACAAAAGGTGGATGTAACGAAAGTACATACAACACTTACTAACTTGGCTGTCTTCATCGGTTGGGAGACTCCCAATCAAATCGAGCTCGATACGTCGGCCTTTTTACTTGCGCAGAACAATAAAGTTCGTGGTGACGAGGATCTTATCTTTTACGGGAACCCGAGCAATAGCTTTATGACATACATCGAGAAGAAGGCGAATGAAAGAGAACTGCAGATCAATCTGAAACGTGTACAGACAGCCGTGGATAAGATGGCTTTTACGCTTACGATCTATGAAAGTGAGGCGAGGCGTCAGAACTTTAGCCAGATTCGCAATGTCTATATCCGTTTCGCAAATCAAGCAACAGGGCAAGAGATACTTCGTTATGACTTGGGCAACCATTTCTCTATAGAATCGGCGATTGTTATAGGAGAATTATATAGATACAACGGTGAGTGGAAGTTTGGCGCGATCGGCGCTGGTTATGCTGGAGGCCTTAAAGCGCTTTGTCAGAGCTATGGTGTCGTTGTAAATAAGGATCAGCAGAGCGCACGGCCAGAACCGGAACCGAAGCAGAGTCAGAAGTCGGAGCCGGAGCCGGAGTTGGCTAAGCTAGCACCGATTAAACTTTCGAAAATCGAGTTAACGAAAAAGGGAGATAAAATCAACCTCGAGAAGAAATCGGGAAATCTGGGGGAAATCTTAATCAACCTAAACTGGAATCAAAAGCCAAAAGAAGACATCGCCTTCTGGATAGATTCACCAAACGGGATCGATCTTGATTTGGCCTGCCTCTATGAACTGAAGGATGGTAGTAAAGGGTTAATTCAGGCGCTGGGGAATACATTTGGATCACTTACGCGGGAACCCTTTATAGCTCTTGATGGAGATGATCGCACAGGTTCTGTTAAAACCGGAGAGAACATTCGAATTAATGGAACTAAGCTGGCTCATTTCAAACGGATACTCATTTTTACCTTCATCTATGAGGGTGTGTCGAGATGGTCGGAGGCCGATGGCCTAGTAACCGTAAAACAAAATGGCGGGCCAGACATCATTGTTAAACTCGATGAGCACGAGAACGATCTCCCGATGTGTGCAATTGCTCTGATTCAAAATGTGAACGATGAAACGTTGAGTATTGAGCGAATCGTACGGCATTTTAAGGGACACCCCGAAATGGATCAAGCTTATAATTGGGGTTTAAGATGGGTTGTCGGCAGTAAATAGACCTATAGAATAGCTGCGAAAAGGAAATGTCTATCGTTCCGGGAGGTATCATCTATGTTAGAGTTCTCATTTGAGATTATGTCCGAATCAAATATTAACATCGAATATGTCTATGGCAGCGAAATGTTCAAACTAAATCTTTTTCTGAAAAATGGTTACTGGACCATCCATCCCTTTGATGGCATGCTCCTTCAAAACCGTGAGTTATGCAAACTCGTCATCATTGATTTATTCAAAAACAAATATTTTCAAATCATGTTGGCAAAAGAAAATATTGCTTTATCCAGTTTACGAACATCGATTGAATTGGATCCGTCACATGAGAGACAAGAGTCTAATCCTGCGGAGCGCAGGGGCGGCAGATGGCAAGATCCTGTAGATGAGACCGAAGAATTCATAGGCAATCATTCCATTGAAGAAATTATTCAGATCGAGCATGATGCGCTGGAGCAACGGGTTACTTTTTACGCAGATTTGCTGAAAAAAATGTTCATGGACAACTATGGTCCAGGGGATCATGAGTTTGATAAGGTGCAATCTCTGGTGCGTATTCTGAAGGAATCGCAGGCCAAGATGATGGAGCTTACGAAAACCGTGTAAATCATAAATATTACTAGGAAATAGATCTTTCTTGGCTGAAATTGGCTAAGGAGGTCTATTTTTTGTGTTTTTTTTACTTTTTAACCTAACCAATCAAGAAAAGAGAAGTCGAGTCAAAAATGTCATATACCTGTCAAATGGCTATCTGCTTAAGTGTTTCATTTTATAAAAATGTCTAATAGACGGTGCAATCTGTCAGGTTCTACAGTTAGTACAGGGGCCAACTTACCAGCAAGTAGGAGCTGTATGGGGCATGGTCATCGATTCTTGTCTGGCGGGGAGGGAATGAGGGAGCGGTTCTGACCGATGGCAAAAAGGTGATTCGTAAGTTATGTAAAACCTTGCACGACGAGGAAGTAGCGAGAGTAATCAAGAGTCTCTCATAACTCGAATAGAAGGAGTGAAAATAACAATGCGATCTAACAGACCATGGAGAAAAGTCGTTTCGTTACTTCTTGCAAGCGCTCTCTTTATGCCAAATTGGTCCATGGCGTCCGCAGCTGAAGGGACAAGCGGGACCGAACTCGACAGCGTTTATTATAGTGATTTTGGCGATACGGCTGCGGTGGATCCTGCATTCTGGGGGTTTACGACGGCGAATGCCACCGTATCTATTAATACATATGGCGTAGCGGGGAATAGCACCCCGATGCTGCAGTTTACCCAGACGAACCAAAGTGGTGGGCGAGTAGCGACCAAGAACTTTAGTACTTCGGTCAAAGGCAGCCAAATTCTCGTTGAATTTGATTGGTATCCTGGCAAGGTTAATGATAAAGCCGCGAGTAATCCTAGCGAAAATGGCGGTGAGTTTAGACTCCTAGATAGCACGGGCAATACGGTGTTTACGGTAAATAATACGAATAACTCGCCATTGCAATATTTTGCAGGAAAGCAGCCTGCTGCTAGTACGGGGATCACTAATCCTCAGGCGTGGTATAAGGTAGGAATCAATCTGGATGTGGAAAATGAAGCCGTTAAATTGAAGCTTACCGACAAAGCTGCAGGTACCAGTCAAGAATTTACGTCCTCGTTGCAAGGGGTAGCTTTTGACGGTTCGGTAGCTTCGGTAAAACTGGTGGGCATGCGAACTTCTGGCAATAATATTGCCTGGACGACGTACCTCGATAACTTTGGTGTGTATCATAAGCCTATCCCCGAAAATCGGATAACAAAAGTGGATAAGTTAGCCTATCACACGGTGTATGTAGACAAGAAGCGGGATATTCAATCTATCGGATTACCGCCAACGGTTAGCGTTACTCTGGCCAATAATAGTAAGGCAACTGTTCCTGTAAGTTCGTGGGTCAATGTTGGAACACCTTGGAACCCGCGTGTGCCTGGCGTGTATACGTTTCAGGGAGAGCTTGCCGTTCCGGCAAGTTTGGAGAACGGTTTTGGCAGATATGCGACCCAATATGTCTACAACCGCCTTACGCCACCAGACAAGGCAAGACAGACAGAATGGCTGGATAGAGGAGTAATTGCTCTGAAATCAACTGAAGGCATATTCGTAAGTTGGCGTCTGCTGGCAGATGAGTATGATCGCGATGTGAAGTTCAACATTTACCGCAACGGGCAAAAGCTGAATACGTCACCATTGTCGGTTACCAATTATGTGGATGCGGCTGGTGTCCCAGGTGATGACTACAAAGTGGAGACGCTGGTTAAGGGGAAATCAGATTCGAAAGCAGCGGCGACAGCTGCGGCTAATGATTATCTTTCTATCCCGATGCAAAAGCCTGAAGGAGGAACAACGGCTACAGGCAGCTACACATATAGTGTTAATGATGCGGGTGTAGGCGACTTGGACGGTGACGGTGAGTACGAGGTTGTTGTGAAGTGGTATCCCTCCAATGCCATCGACAGCTCGCAGAACGCTATGACGGGGCCTACGATTTTCGACGCTTATAAAATGGATGGCACGCTCCTATGGCGGATGAATATGGGGCTTAATCTCACATCGGGAGCCCACTATCATCAGTTTATTATTGCGGACTATGATGGAGACGGCAAAAGTGAGTTCCTCATTAAAACGGCGGATGCTACTACCGTCTACGGGGTAACGGGCGGGAAGTTCGATAGCACCAAGGTTATCAATGTAATTGGCAATGCAGCGGATAATGGCAAATGGGTGAATGAGGCTGGCCATATTTTTGGTGGGCCCGAATATATCTCCGTATTTAAAGGAGAAACGGGGAAGGTCATCGACACGATTGATTATGCATTCCCGCTAGGGGATGTCGCTTCATGGGGAGATACGTGGCACAATCGTTCGGACCGTTTCCTTGCTGGATTAGCATACTTGGATGGCGTGAAGCCGAGCGCAATTTTTGGCAGAGGCTATTATGAACGGACGACGTATGTGGCCTATAGCCTAGTTCGTGGCAAGCTCAAAGAAGAGTGGACCTTCGACTCCGCTCAAGTGGGCAGAGGTGCGGGCTTAGGCTTCCATAATCTAGCCACAGCGGACGTTGATAACGATGGTTTCGACGAAATAATTGCAGGTTCGTTGACCCTGGATCAGGACGGTTCCATTCTCTATGAAATGGATGGCGAGATGCAGCGTGAACAGGGCTCACACGGTGATGCGCTACATGTAGGGGCATTTGATCCTGCACGGGAAGGCCTTCAGGTTATGGCGGTACATGAAGTTCCGTCTGTGGCATCCGTAGAACTCCATGATGCTGCAACCGGTGAAACCTTGATGTCCTACAATGGTTATGTAGACACAGGGCGTGGTTTGGCGTCCAATATTACTGCAAGCCCAGGCTTTGAATTCTGGGGTACGGGAGGTACGACGCCAGCTTCTGGAGGTGGCATTTACAACGTCCAAGGACAGGTTGAAGCGGATAGCTTTAGAACGGCAGGTGTATCCGTTAACTTCTCGCTTCTCTGGGACGGGGATTTATTAAATGAATTGCTGGATAATACATCCATTACCAAATTTAATCCAATCACGAAGAAGGCGGAGCCGTTCAAAAGCTTTGCAGACGTCGTCAGTAACAATGGCACCAAGGCGACGCCTACCTTACAAGCCGATATCTTAGGAGATTGGCGTGAGGAAGTTCTTCTGCCGACAACGGACAGCTCGGAACTGAGAATCTTCAGTACGACAATTCCTACGGAGTATCGAATTTATACACTTATGCATGATCCCGTGTATCGAAACGGTATTGCATGGCAGAACACGGCGTATAATCAGCCGCCGCATTTGAGCTTCTACCTCGGTGAGGACATCAGAGACACCGTTCTGGCCGGCGGATTAAAAGCGCCGAAAGTGGATTACACGGATAAACACCATAAGGATCCGAAGGACCCAAAGGACCCAAAGGACCCAAAGGACCCAAAGGACCCAAAGGAGCCTAAAGATCCAAAAGATCCGAAAGATCCAAAGGACCCTAAGTAACGTTG
Source organism: Paenibacillus qinlingensis (assembly GCF_031455095.1). Taxonomy (GTDB): domain Bacteria; phylum Bacillota; class Bacilli; order Paenibacillales; family NBRC-103111; genus Paenibacillus_E; species Paenibacillus_E qinlingensis_A. Next base: position 15,035 of record NZ_JAVDSB010000022.1, on the reverse strand, counting down.
AATTTGTTTCAGCATATACAGATAATGGAGGCTGCCCTAAGTAGAATTATCTACTTAGGGCAGTCTTTTTCGTGGGCAGCGCCGACGCCCTAGCGCACTCTTGTGCGCAATCGGCTAAGGAGGTCTATTTGTTACCCTTTTTACAAACAAAAACTCAACACGACCGTAATATCATTCTCCGATAAATCAATATGCCCATTTTCGTTACGGTTAAATCGATAGCCGTTGTCCTCGATCCCCTTACATATACGAAATAGCCGATGTTCATCCATGTGGATTAGCTTTGCAAAGTGTGCTAGATACATGGGCTTATCATTTAGAGAAATCATCTTACCTACCTACTCTCTGTGAGGGTTATTTGTGCTTAGCCTTAAATTAACAAGAATGAGTTAAAAAGTATCAGGAAATTTGTCGTCCTTATTTTGAAAAAAGGAAGTGTTTGATAGTTTGTCACAAACAGTGATTAAGCCGTCGCTGCTCATGTAAACGGATTTCAGCCTATTGACACAACAACAAAAAGACTATCGCTCAAACTGAATGCGACAGCCTCATCTTATATAGCCGCGATACACGCTATTCCGTCCGTTTCTTTTTGCCTGGTAGAGCGCTTGGTCACAAGTCGAGTAAAGATCTTCAAAGTGTGTCCCCTCATTGGGGGTGATCGTGAGAACGCCGATACTGATCGTGTAGGAGATATTCAATCCAGAAACACGCGAGCTTTCAGCGGCCTGTCTGAGCCTCTCAGAATAGAGCGTTGATTCCCGTTCATTCATGCCGGGTATGATAATGGCAAATTCGTCTCCGCCATATCTAGCGAATAGATCATCCGCACCCAGCTGATCCTTCATTCGCTTCGAGAGATCAACAAGCACTTGATCCCCGATGTCATGACCGAACGAATCATTAATTGACTTAAAGTTATCAATATCAAACAGCATCAAGGTAATTGGCTTCTTTTTCTTCTCGTAATCAGCCATGTATTGATTCGTATGGGTGACGAACATTCTCCGGTTGAGCGTACCGGTCAAATCGTCATAGTTGGCCAGTCGAAGTAAGGCCTGATCGGTCTGTTCTTTCATCAAGAGAATGAATCCTGTATTGCCTGCAAACATAGCGAGATACTGGCTAAGCAGCATCATAGTCTGATTACCGCCGAGATGATAATAGCTCATTAGTGTGCCGAAAAATAAAGCGCTGACGACCCTAATAAGAAGTACAGTAACGATGATCAGGTAGAAATAGCCAATGACTTTAGTCAATGTAGAGGCAGCTCGTTTACGAATCATGTGGAAGGCTGGAACTAGGAGTCCCATAGCGATGCCTAAGGAAACAAAGGAAATCCGGAACTTCTCCTCGTTGTAAAAAAGCAAGATGCCATGGAAGCCAACTATGTTGAAAAGGGTCAAAGCCACATACATGTTTCGAATCGGCCTGCTCAGTGCATGTTGAATTTTCAGGATGGAAATCGTTTCAAATGTGTATCCAATAAATAGCAATGAATTCACAAGAGATACCGTTAGTGTATCCGAAATGCCGTCACGAACCATTAAAAGCAGCCAAGCCGCGGCTTGCGTACATTTGGCATAGAAGAAATACCGAATTGTACTTTCGTCCTTACGCCGCCAGTAGGCAATAATGAACACGGCCGTAAAAAGTTGCCCGATGACGAGAGTCAGCAGCATCGTTTTCATATCGATAAGTAGATCCATTTCGAACCTCATCTGACTGTTGAAGTTTGGGGATTTCTCAAAAAATGTCGATCAACATTACTTTACCATATAATTGAGATAAGGTGTTTCCAAATATTTACTAATACATGATAATTCTTTCCGGCTTCTTTTTTCCGTTAGTGGCTTGATTATTCTATGTGAAAGTGGGGTAGGGGGTACATTGTATAACCGATTTAAATTGCTTTCTGAGAACGAAGAAACAAGAAAAAAGCACCCCGCTGGGTGCTTCTTCTGGTAATAGGAGTAGACGTCGATACTTAAGGTTTGTTCGGAACCGCGCACGTGCCGTCTATACAAGCCTCGTCGCTGGCTGTTTCAGCAGCCTGTGCCGGTCGCTCGGCATCCCATAGCTGTTGCATAGCGTTCAAGTAGACGCCACTTGGCTGTGCACCGGACAACGCATGTTTGCCGTTGATGAGATAATAAGGAACGCCGCGGATACCGAGGCGACTGCCTTGCTCCTCTTCGGCGCGTACGTTCTCAGCGAATTGATCGCTGGCGAGCACGGACAGGGCCTCTTCGCGATCAAGTCCTATCGCTTCCGTAATGTCTGCAAGGATGCTGTGGTCGCTTACATTCTTGGACTCACTGAAATAGGCGCGGAACAACAGCTCGGAGATCGCGGCACCCTGGCCATATTGCTCGGCGTATAGCCGCAACCGATGCGCATCGAAGGTGTTCGTCAGTACGAGGCCATCGAACTGAAAGTCAAGCCCATCAGCTGCTGCTTGCTGACGCATTTTCTCGTTCATGGAGATCGCTTCCTGGCGGCTCATGCCGTATCTGGAAGAGAGCATGTCATATACGTCATGCGGGACGCTTGCAGGTGCATGACGGTCTAACTCGAAGCTGCGATAGACAACTTCAACTTGATCACGGTGTGCAAAGCTCGCTAGGGCTTGCTCAAAGCGACGTTTGCCGATGTAACAGAACGGACAAGCAAAGTCCGACCAAATTTCAACTTGCATAAGGTTCACCTCGATAATGGATAACATAGATTATTTATTGAATAATAGCGCAATACTTTCATGAATGGAAGTTGGTTTCTTCCCGATGAGTTTCTCAAGGTCTGGGGATGTGTGTCCTTCTGTTCCTGCGGCCATTTTACGATCAATTGCCACTAGGAAGTGTATAAGACCTTCAGGAAGCCCCGCCTGAACCATACCTTGGAAGGACTCAGCATCAGAGACGGATTGGTGAGTTACTTTTTTGCCGGATATGTCAGATAAAATGTCTGCTAATTCTGCGAAGCTCCATGATTCGGATGATGCTAATTCGTAGACTTTGCCTTGATGCCCATCTTCGGCAAGAACGGTTGCTGTCGCTAGCGCCAAGTCATCGCGTGTCACTGTATTAATTTTTCCTGTACCAGCGGAATTTATAATACTGCCGTTATCAATGTACGCTTGCAAGCTAGGATTAACATAAAGCTCCTGATACCACGTATTACGTAGGATCGTAGTTGGAATGTCTGATGCTTTCAGAGCAAATTCGGTTGCTAAATGTACGTTAGCTAGAGGAGCGAAAGCATCTACATCAGCAAAGGCGAAGCTCGTGTAGATAATGTGGGGAACGCCTGCCTTCTTAGCGGCTTCAATTGCACTAACATGTTTGCGAACACGACTGATCGATTCATCTTGCGGGGAAGAAATGAGTAAGAGTTTGGACGCATCCGCATAAGCTTGCTCCAATGAAGCGGGATGATCCCAATCACCGTATCGTACTTCAATGCCTAATGCTGCAAATTCAGCGGCCTTCTCGACATTGCGAACACTTACAGCGATCTCACTCGCTGGTACTTTGTTCAGCAAGTGCTGAACCACTAATTTACCAAGCTCACCTGTTGCTGCTGTAATCACGATTTTTGACATGATGAATGTCCTCCTATTTATAAAAAAGTTGTTGGTTAATTCGTTATAGTCATATATTATTATAGTATCTCTAAAAATGTAAGTAGTCATAATTATATAACATAGTCACAAAAATAAGACCATGGAGAAAGCGAGGGATTCGACATGTCCCGAACAACATTTCAGGGGGAAATTCCAGAGGATCAAATCGAAGTCTGCCCCATTACCGATACCCAAAATGTCATTGCTGGGAAGTGGAAAATCCTTATTCTGTGGCATTTACGGGAAACAAGGAGATTTGGTGAGCTGCAACGACTGGTGCCAGGCGTATCCAAAGGCATACTGACGTCGCAGTTGAGAGAGTTAGAAAAGGATGACATGGTTCATCGGAAAGTGTATCAGGAGGTTCCTCCCAAGGTGGAATACTCACTGACGGAAGCAGGACGAAGCTTCATACCGATCCTAGAGAGCATGGGCGAGTGGGGGAAGAAGAACGGGACGATGAGTAAGAAGATTGGTAAGCAGCTTAGTCAGTAAAGAAGAAGTGTATTGGACAAAATAAAATAGTATAACCCTCGACTGTGAAAGTCGGGGGTTTATTTGAGTTCACTAGTCAATTAACGTTTATGTAGGAAAAGGTTTCTTACTGTGGATTTGCAATAATCTTTCCATTTTGCCACTCGAATTCATACTCGAATTGTTCCGTGGAGTCATAAAGGGCAGGCGAGTAAGGACGAACAATGTGATTGTCAGTGCGTTTCTCTGATAGCTTCTCTGGTTGACTCTCTTTTGCAGCAACACCTAGAACCGATAGGGACAATATACAGAAAAATACGAAACCGATTTTTGCTGTCATAGTCGGATGCCTCCGTCACAATAAGATATCTTTAGGATACGATGTTTATGTCATTGCAATATTATCTGGAAGTAAAGAGATTGTGTTATTTTTATTCTTACCCAACTCCGACAAAATGAAACAAGCTAATAGCAAACAGGAGACAGCAGGCGAATCTATTACCTATAAGCAGTGGCATTATTAACGTATTGTGTTGGAAGTTTTTTCATTAAAATGGAAGCGATTCCAAGCGCGCCACGCCTTGCTTTATCTCATTTTGACCTCTGTTCAAACTCTTATAGTAAGAAGACCTAGATTCATATATAATTTAGGAGAAAATGTCGAAATCATAGGTATTATCTACGTTTTACATAATGGGGGAGCAGGCAAGCGTGAAACGTAAATTGTGGCAGCAGATTGGAATTGGTATCGTTGGTGGCCTGTTAGCAGCCGTTGCGCTGGCCGTTTATATCCCAACTCAGACAGAGACCAATGATTCCCCTAATGCAGGGAAACGTCATGTCATGATCCGACTGGAGGATGTTGGACTAGGTGGTGATTACAATACACTCGAGGGCCTGGGGAAATTGCGGGCCGTCATGAATTACATTGAGTCTGAGGATGTACCCTTTCATGTGGCGGTAATTCCCAGAAGGATGAGCTTGCAAGATGATGGTGTCTGGAAGGAAAAGGGGATTGACGACCCCAATCCAGACGAAGTTGTCAGCGCGTTTATTCAGGTTCTTCAGCAGGCTGAACAGCATGGCGGTGTATTAGGCATGCATGGGTACCGTCATCAGTATGGGGAGACCTATCGTTCGGATGGCGAGCAAAACTCAGGAATAGGATCTGAGTTTAACATTAAGGATGCACCGGAAACGCAAGAGCTCTCTTATGCAGCGGAACGGATGAAAGAAAGCTTGGCTGCCTTTGCTAGGGCAGGTTTACATCCTGCTTTCTGGGAGTCTCCCCACTATAAAGATACCCACGAGCAGCAAGGCGTGTTTCGTTCTTTCGTCGGGCTGATGTATCAACCTGATCTCTACGCCAAAAGCGCACGTGATGATATGAATACCTATGATACGATTAATACGTACGGACAAGATAGTTTGGGTTCGGTCTATATCCCTGCGCCATATCGCTACATCAGCGACGACAAATCAGTTGATCAAATGTTGGATAAGGCAGCAAAGGATGATGGATTAGCCTCCTTTTACTTCCATCCTTTTTTAGAATTTTCACACCTTGAACCTGTAATAGGGACGGATGGAAATCCAGCAGTGAAAGAGGGTATTCCTCTCTATCAGTATAAAGAGGGAGATACATCGTCTTACTTGCATAAATTGATTGCAGGCTTTAAAAAGCTAGATTACCGCTGGATGTCACTGCACGATATCGTCCCTTTTACTCCTGCACATCGTGTTACACTGCCACCTAGAACGAAGCTGCAGAATGTGATGCTAGGCGATGTAACAGGTCGTGGACATGCGGATGTGGTCGTGCGACAGCTCCATCGTATTCTAGTTATTCCTGGAAATTATGAAATGCCTAGAAATCGCCCGCAGGAAGCTTCGCAAGTATGGTTAAGAGAAACGTTTGCTCCTGAAGAGCAGATTCTGCTTGTGGATGTCAATAATGATGGCAGACAAGATCTGCTCGCGTATAACGCAGAAACAGGCAATGTGCGGGTAGCCATAGCCGATCAGAAACAGTTCCTGCCAGTTCGCGCAATGGGGGCGTTACCTTTAGGACTTTCCTCTCTTCGTACGCTTCGATCTAGCAGCGGCATGGGCTTGATTGCTAGAGGAGACAAGGGGCTCGTGCAAGTGAACTGGTTGAATCAGCAGTTGACGTATCAAGAGTCCGACACGAAGCTGCCCGAAGATGCCGAAATATTCACAGCTCATATGCAAAACACTGCTGCAGATGATGATATCCTGTGTGTCTCTCATAAGGATCGACGTGTATCCATTATGTATCGTCAAGGGCAAGGCCTGTTCGCTGACCCCCAAACAGCAGGTGGGGTTTCCTTTGGGAATAGCGATCAGCTGCTAGTCGGCGACACAAATGGTGATGGGCGAAGCGACCTGATTGTGTATAACGCGGAGACGGGCATCTGGCGGGTATTCCAGAACGAGGGCGATAACCATTTCCAGCCGCTGGATAACGAATTTGGCCCTTGGGCACAAGGCAAAGAGAGGCGTGCTGTCGTTGCTGATTTTGACGGTAATCAGAAGATGGATATGGGCTCCTATGATGAAACGGGGCATGTGTTGGATCTGGCGCTTTCGTTTCGTAGTGGAACGCGATAGAAATATGAAAAAGAGGCCGTTTCAGAGTCAGTTTAGACTTTGAAGCAGCCTCTTTTCGTTAATGATCGATGCGTAGTAAGTATACCTGCTTCTCGCAATTTAACTGGATTTTCTCCATCTATTTGTAGCGCAATTTTCCAATTTAGAAGATTAACTGTATTTCTGCAGTTAAATATCTTCGATTTGCTCGATTCTTCATATTCCGTGCAAATTAGATGCACTTTTTCCATCTAATCACGAAAATCCGGAGAATTCGAGCACATTAGCTGTAGTTTATACATCTAAACATGAATCATTGGTGACCCAGTGACACAAGAGTTACTGTTTTTTTTGTCTACATGCTTTGACATCCCCCTGACATCTTATTCGTGTAGACTCGGCCTACGAGAACCATCAGCTGCGACATACTTCGACACATAACGAGGAATACACGTACTTTACGTGGAATAAAGGACAAGTCGAACGCTGGATACGTAGCCTAGAAGGAGAGAAAATCTTGAAAAAAGTGTTGATTATCGAAGATGAAATTGCGATCGCGAGAGTTATCGCTGCCTATTTGCAAAAAGAGCATTATGAAGTCGTTACCGTACACGACGGTGCGGAAGCGATCGACGTGTTCGATCGGATTCAACCTCATCTCGTGCTGCTTGATATACATTTGCCAGGGATGGATGGTTGGGAGATTTTAACCTCTATTCGCGAGAAGAGCGCTTGTCCTGTCATCATGCTGACGGCCTTGTCCGAAACAGAGCAGAAGCTCTCCGGTTTGAACTTGGGTGCCGATGATTATATAACGAAACCCTTCGTAGCAGCGGAGGTTGTTGCTCGCGTTAATGCGGTGTTGCGCCGGTTCTCCCATGTGATGGAAAGGAAACATGTTCGCTACTACGGCTCGCTGAAGATCGACTTTCAGTCGCATGAGGTGTATCTGAATGGAGCGAAGGTGCTGCTGACACCGAGAGATTTATCTGTCCTTTTATTGCTAGCAGAGAATCCCAATTAAGTGTTTACACGTGAACATTTGCTCGATAGCGTGTGGGATATTGATTATGACGGAAGCGATAGAGCCGTAGATCTTGTAGTCAAAAGAGTGCGAAAAGCGCTCGAGAATTGGTCGTCGAACGAGGGCGAAATTCGAACGATGCATCGATTGGGGTACCAATTTTATGTCAATGACAAGTAAAAAGCGATTATCGCTGCTGCAGGTGTGGTCACGTACTTATTTTGTTTCATTACTCGTCGGGATCATCGTGGTTGGTCTGTTAGCTGTTCAATGGATGGAGTACACGACTAGGCAGAATCGCATTCAAACGATCCAGCATATTACAGATCGGATGGCGGAACAGGTCGTTAGTGATAAGGGGGAATTCATCCCTACGAACGATATCGCTGTTCTGCTCAGGAATCAACAGAAAGATTTGGAGTTCAAGAATCCGATTAAGGCCCATATCAAATCAGCTGATCAGCGAATTGTGTTTCCACCCCCGCAAGAAGGCGGGCCGCAGCCCGGTGGTCCACCAGGTGGTCCAGATGGTCCAGGTACTCCAGGTGATGGTGGTGATCCCCGCAAAGGTCCTCCCCGTGGAGAGGACGGACCACGTGATTTGACCGGAGATCCCCGCCGATTGGGACCACCGGAAGAGATGCTGGATGGCATCTTGCCGACAACCTCGAGCTATAAAACGAAGAAAGATGAAGCTGGCATGGATATTTATATGTTTTCCGCGCCAGTCACCTACAAGGATACGATTGTGGGGGCTATCTATATGAGCATTCACTCGGAAGAGGTCACAGAGGTTAAGGTCGACTACGGCACGCTCTATATGCTTTTAACAGGAGGTGCTTTGTTGGGGTGGTTCGTCATTTATATGTTAACTCGGCGTCTAATTAAACCAATTAAGGAAGTCGCTGACGCAGCCGAACAATTGATGCAAGGCAACTACGATGTGACGTTTAAAAGTAACAGCAAGGAGCAGGAGGTTGCTCAGTTAATCGCAACTTTTCAAGAGATGTCGAGCCGATTAAAGCAGCTGGAATCGCTTCGTACACTATTGCTAGCGGGCGTCACACACGAGTTGAAGACGCCTGTTGCGTCGATAAGCGGGCTCTTGCAAGCGATTCAGGATAAAGTGGTTGAAGGCGAGGAGAGCGAGGAGTTCATTCAGCTATCCTTGAAAGAAGCGCAGCGAATGCATCATATGGTCGAAGATTTGCTCGACTTCAACGGTTTTGCAACCGGAGCGCTGCGAACAACGAATGAGCAAATGGAGTTGAACGCTTTTGTCCGCGAAGTCGTATATCAGTGGCAAATTGCACAGGAGGAGCACCAGAAGCTGGAGATTCACATACAGAGTGTAAGAGATAGCATTCAAATCAAAGGAGACTCAGGTCGCATCCAACAGATTCTGATCAACTTGCTCAACAACAGTTTGCATGCTGGAGCTAGTCGTGGCCCCTTGTTGCTTTCACTTTATGATTACAATGATACACACATCGGGATTTATGTAGCAGATCAGGGGAAGGGCATTGCGGTAGACGAACAGCCTTATATCTTTGAAAGATTTTACCGGGGAAGTGTCAAAAAGCATAAAGTGAGAGGGCTGGGCTTAGGATTGCCTTACAGTCTGATGCTTGCTCAGGCACAGGGAGGGCAGCTATTCTTACGCGAAAGTACTGAGCAAGGCTCCATATTTGCCCTAACGTTAGTAAAAGTAACATCCTGACATCTGTCTGACACATCTCGACCGTATGCTTGTCACAACAGCAACAACAAATGACAAGTAGATATGAGGAGATGTAAGGATGATTACGATGACTAGCAGACAAAAAGTGAAAACGCGCAGACAGGTAGAAGAAATTTGGTTGGCGAAGCATCGTCTGGAAGCTTTGAATAATATACAAAACTTTGAGTTCTTGAAATTGGAATTGGAAAGAATGCATGTGCTGAATCGTTTAAGAGCGAGTATTCGACACCAGATTTATATGAAATACGATGTGATTTTATAAGGGTAGGAAGCGTAAATAGGTGCATGAATGCTAGGAATGTCCCCATACCTTAACTAGTTGCTATTCATAGAATAGAGTAATTGGTCCTTGTCCCTATAGGGCCCAATGCCAACTAGAAAGGATGAAGGGACTATGGATGATAAAAAGAAAGAGCAAAAAAACAAAGTTGAAGTGGCCGTGAAACCAATAATTAATGTCAATGTAGGCAACGCGTCGTCGAAGAAAGAGAAGAAATGCTGCAGTTGCAGCGGTATGGTCAACAGTTATGTGGAAGAGCAAGAAATGACCTTGCGTTTGCAAATTTGCCCCAATTGCAGGATGGAGGGGAGCTTGATCTATTTTACCGTCGAGGACGGTTCATTTACGTCCAGCTCCGCTAGTCTTCCGAAATGTTACACTTCGCTTACGGGAGATACGGTATTAGAAGTGAGCGGTTCAGGCTATTTTAATTTCCTAGGGATAACCTTCCAAGGTCCTTATGCCATTACTTTGGTAGAAAGTCTAGGCGCGACAGATGACATTGTCATGTTTTCTTTTGTTGGTCTAGATATTTTGGATAGTGTAAACTCGTTGCTAGGCTCCTTTAACGTAAATGTACCAGACGGTGACCTTTCCATCACCTCATGCAGCAAGGATTGTTCATGCGGAACGTCACTTCCTGTCCCTCCACCTCCAACCAATGGAGTGGCTGCTGCGAGCAAAATGACAAGCAGAAATCGGCTGGTGATCGTAAAGCCTGACGGCCAAGTGATTACACGGTGATTCGTAGGAACAATGGCATATCACGAACGAATACGACGGCGGAAGCCGTTTTTTTCATGCTTAGGAATTCATCCAGGTCTGAAGTCTGCTATACTTTCATAGACAGATAGAAACAGTCATCATTTGGAGGCATTCATGATAATCGCAAAAAGGAAGATCGTCGCTGCTGGACTCAGCCTACTTATGCTGCTGGCAACGGCTTGCAGCCCCTCCGAGGGAGAGAATAGTCAATCAGCTGCACATGGCAGCAAGTCATCGACCGTAGCCACCACTGCAGGGACAGCGCCTTCAGCAGCGCAGAACAGCAAGCGTATTCCAGCTAAGGTTGTCCGCGTCGTTGATGGCGATACGATGAAAGTCTCTTTTACCGAGGGCGGCAAAGTCAAGGAAGAAACAATTCGCTTACTTCTTGTGGATACGCCAGAGAGCGTAGATCCTGAGAAGCCGGTGCAACCATTCGCATTGGATGCGTCCAATTATGCAAAAACAATGCTTACAGGCAAAGATGTCCAACTGGAAATGGATGTGTCGGAGCGGGATAAATACGGCAGACTGCTATGCTATCTCTACATTGGGGATCAGATGTTCAACGCCTTGCTGCTGGAAAATGGGTATGCCCGTGTGGCTTATATCTACCCGCCTAATGTGAAATATGTGGATCAGTTCCGGGAGATTCAGAAGCAGGCACAGCAGAAAGGCTTGAACATCTGGAGCGTGGAAAATTATGCGCAAGAGGATGGGTTTCATGAAGGTGTGGTGAAAGGGGGCACAGCTGGAACAGCAACGGCGAAGCCAAGCCCATCTTCGCAACCGAAACCAGCCGCATCCTATAACTCCTGCAAGGAGGCGAATGCAGCTGGAGCGTATAACATCAAGCGAGGTGAGCCTGGTTACAGCGCCAAGCTGGATGGTGACGGCGATGGCGTTGCTTGTGAGGCCAAACGGTAGACTCGACAAGTGAAACGCTATCGATGTCGCACGAGATATCTCAGCAAGGAGACCGTTGAAACCAGAGAAATAACGGCGATAATTAGCAGAGTGATGATCTCAACCAGACTTTGCAGTTGTAAGCGCAGCGTTAAGTGATCTAAGATGACAAATCGAACAATTTTCAAAGAGATCATATAAATGGAAATGAAGACTAAGGCAGCAACGATAAATGAAATGAATCTATACAGGATCATGTCTCCTCTCCCAAAAAAGCACCCTTAGGGGTGCTTTTTCTGTTCAACCACGTCTATTGTGCAGACGCAGACTGTCGATCATATTGATTAAACATCATGTTGTAGATGGCTGCTGACAGAACAGCAAGTGCCGCCAACAAGATGAACGTCCACGTAAAGCCAATCCAGCTGCTGATCGGAATGGAGAGTGGCGCAATGGTGCGCCCGAGTGTGTAGCGCAAACTGGAGGCCGCGAAATATTGACCGCGGATATGATCCGGCGCCAGTCTGGACACGAAGGCTTGCTGTGGTCCTGCTGACATCAGCTCAGCAAGTGTGAAGACGGCGATGGCGATTGTCAGTCCCCAGAAAGTGGACATCTGGCAGAACATGACCATGCCCAGCGCATAGAAAAGCGCCCCGCCGATGAACACATAGCGATCGCGATACATCAGCATCCATTTAGTCACGATGACCGTGAAAATGGCGACGAATAAACCATTCTCGGAGACAATTAAGCCGAATAGCTGCTTGCCCGTTAACTGGAGATCCCAGTCATTGTAGGAGAAGATCGTCGTTAACGGCATGGTTTCTTCCAAGAAAACGGGGAAGAGCAGATCCAGCTGCATGAAGGTCTGCGAAAGCAGAACACCAGCAATGACGAATAGCAGGAATACACGGTCTGTAGCGATAATCTTGTAGTCGCGCAGCTGGACCGCAATGGCATGGTACCAAGGGGTATCAGCTTGTAAGCGATGGCGATCGGCTAACTGCTGCGGCAGTGTCTCGTTTAAGCGACGTGCCATCATAAGCGCGAGCCCAACGCAGAAGACCGAAGCCGCGGCTAGAACGAGATAAGGGTTGTCCTTGTAGAGGAGAGAGCCTAGCAAAGGTCCGACGACGACAGCCATGTTCGCCGCGGTATAGAAGATGGCAAACACGCTGGCGCGATGCTCATCCTTCACAACATCTGCGACCATGGCCTGACTGGCTGGCCAGTACAAGGAGCCAGAAAAGCTAGCTAAGCTGAAGCCCATGAAGCTAATAACAGGCATAGCCAGCCAGGGAGAAGCGGCGAGTGCGAAGATCCCGTAACCTAGGGCTTGTCCTAGAGCAGCAATCACCATCATCCGTTTCCGGCCGAACCGATCCGCGCTGTAGCCGCCGAGCAGATTGCCGAAGACCGAAAGCGCCTGCGACAAAATCAGCAGAACGCCTGTCCAGCCTTTACCGAAAGAGTTGGCAAAATAGATCGATAAAAACGGGAAAAATGCCCAAAAAATAACGTTAAAAGCAGTTTCTCCGCCGAGGCGGATTTTTAAATTAATGTCCCAATCTCTGATCTTCATTATTTAATTTACCTCTGGTTAATATAAGTGTCACCCTATCATACTACCAATCTTCGTGCGGAAACAAGGCAGATATAAGGAAGAATGTTTCCAGTTATCCGATAGAGGAGGCCTGCTCAGCGTATTCAGCATTTTTTCAGTTGATAAAATCGCCAAAACGCAGTATCATTCATTAATAATGATTCTCAATCGCAATTGGGTACTTAAGGAGTGAAATAAGCATGGAAGAGAACGAATTGTTTGATGTAACGGTTATCGGCGGGGGACCAGCAGGTCTGTACTCGGCTTTCTATAGTGGACTTCGTGAAATGAAGACCAAAATCATTGAATTTCAACCGCATCTAGGCGGTAAAATACATGTATATCCCGAAAAAATGATCTGGGACGTTGGCGGTGTTACACCGACGCCAGGAGCGAAGCTGATTAATCAGCTTGTCGAACAGGGGCTTACGTTCTCCCCAGAAGTTGTGTTGAATGAGAAAGTGGAAGCTATCGGTAAAAATGAAGACGATATCTTCGTCCTGCGCACAACCTCAGGCCAGCTGCACTACTCCAAAACCGTGATCGTCGCTGTCGGTTCCGGCATCCTTAACCCCAAAAAGCTAGAGATTGAAGGCGCAGAGCGCTACGAAGTTGCGAATTTGAACTATACGGTGAAGTCGCTTGAGCGCTTCAAGAACAAGACGGTCGTCATTTCCGGTGGCGGCAACTCGGCTGTGGACTGGGCGAATGAATTGGAGCCTGTCGCCAAGCAGGTCATTCTCAGCTATCGTAAAGAGCAGCTAACCGGACACGAAGCCCAAGTGAAACAGTTACAGAACGGCACGGCGATCTGCCACTTAAATACGTCCATTACGAAGTTATTTGCTGCTGGTGAAGATTCATCTATTGAATGTGTTGAGCTGACGAATCATGAAACGGGAGAAGTTTCCTCTGTGTTAGTGGACGAAGTCATTATCAACCATGGCTATGATCGTGATACAACCTTGCTTGAAAATAGTGAAATTGAGATCGAGAGAGCGGAAAATTACTATATCGCGGGTAATGCGAACAGTGAATCCTCTGTACCAGGACTCTATGCAGCTGGGGATATTCTTAATCATTCAGGCAAAGTGCATCTGATCGCGGGAGCTTTCCAAGACGCGGCGAATGCGGTGAATAAAGCGAAACAGTACATTCAGCCTACAGCAGAGAAGTTCGGAATGGTCTCTTCGCACAATCAAGCATTCAAGAAGCGGAATAAAGAATTAGTGAAGCAAATGTTTCAATCCTAATCGGGATAAGCTACATATATCCAATCAACTAGGCACCCTGCGGGGTGCCTTTTTCCGTCTCAAGACGGAGGTAAATTCTTACGAGTAACCGTATAATTTTCATACTATTAGTCGTCGAAAGGAGCACTATGAAATGAATGCTGAAACACTCATCGGTTATGGCATCGGTGCTGTTGTTATTATTTTAGTCATTTGGCTTCGCACACGAGGGAAAGCAAAACCCATTCGAAATAAAGGAAGAGGCATGCTGATTCCCGTTTTCCTGCTTCTGATAGTGTTCGGGCTGAGTATTAACTCGCTGACACATATACCTGATCATCCTTTTCATATTCCTGCCTTATGGGAGCTGCTATGTGCAGGCGTTCTCGGCGTGGCGTTAGGGAGTATTATGCTCTACCACACGGGATATGAGAAGCGGGAGGATGGGTTCGTCTATTCGAAGCCTAATCCAAACTTTAAATATGTGATCGCGGCAGTCATTGCGGTTCGATTGATACTTTCTCAATACTTTAAAGGTTTGGATCCCTCAGAATTCGCTGTGTTAACGATGGTTATGGCGTATTTGTACATTTGTGTGTGGCGGATTGGCAGCTTCCTCAAGTACAGGAAGGTTAGTGCTAACTAGTATAGTTGATCTTAAAAGGGCACCCTAGGGTGCTCTTTTGTGCGCTTGGCAGCGCATCGACTAAGGAGTGAAAGTCTCCAGTGCACCGCGAGGTGGCGGAAGTACATAGCTGACAGGCAGTGCATAGTC
>NZ_JAVDSB010000021.1:0-101031 GCF_031455095.1 Paenibacillus qinlingensis | reverse complement strand
GGAGTACCTCAAGGGGGATTGTTGTCAACATTGCTTTCGAATATTGTACTGAACGACCTCGATCACTGGGTGGCTGGTCAATGGGAACTCTTTCCTCTAAAGAAGCCTTTCAAATCAAGAACAGGAGAAAAGGCAGCGAAGATACGGTCAAGTCTGAAAGAAGGCTACTTGGTGCGTTACGCCAACGACTTTAAAATCATTTGCAGAGATTGGAGATCAGCCCAAAGGTGGTATCATGCGGTTGTTCTGTATCTCAAAGACCGTCTGAAACTGGACGTGTCACCTGAAAAATCGCAAATCATTAACTTGCGAAAGCGAGAGTCGGAATTCCTTGGGTTTACAATCCGAGCAAACAAAAAGGGCAAAAACGAGTAGCACATACGGGCATTAAAGCGAGCAAAAGGCAGAGAATCAAAAGCGAAGTCAAGAATCACATCCTCAAAATGAGGACTTCGCCAACAGCTCTAAACGCTGCACGGTTTAACAGTTTTGTTTTAGGAATTCACAATTATTTTAATCGGGCAACACATGTAAGTGTTGCGTTCTCACGTCTTGTCTACGATCTGCGAGCTTTCATGTACAATCGTCTCAAACAAATCGGGAAATACGAGCATCCTGCAAACCCACCGCCAACGTACAGTAAATTTTACAGCTTGAGTTACAGGACTTTTAAAATAGCAGATGTTTATTTATATCCTCTTGCCAATATGAAAACTAAGAACACGATGGGCTTTAGTACAGGTCTCTCACTCTTTACCACTGCAGGTAGAGAACAACTATATAAAAACTTCGCCCAGATTTACGTCAGGAAATTTACTTCCTATCGAAATCTAGCATCCCGAATCAAAGTGTTGAATATATGGATAATCGGATTAGTCGGTATAGCATGAAAATGGGGAAATGCGAAATTACAGGTATGTATCTTTTCGCATCCGATGTTCATTGCCACCACTACATCCCGCCCCACGCAGGTGGAACTGACAAGTTTAGTAACTTACGCATCCTACAAAAAGAGGTCGGGCAACTCATACTTCAAACACAAAAAGAGACGATTGACGTACTCAAAAATAAACTGGGTTTAACGGAAATGATGATGAACAAGATCAACCAATACCGTGAAAAATATGCATTAGATCCAGTTTAACATATCCCAAATCAATGAGTAACGAGGAAGTTATGATTTAGTAAATTCAGTTAGATGGAACGCGGAGTGCTTGGAAACAGGCTCGCTCCGTGTGGGACAGGGGAAAAGCTGGAGATTGCATCAAACGCTTACCTATTGTTACCGATACTTCAAAACGCATCCTGCCGGAGAGATCCTGCAGGATGCGTTTTGAAGTATCGGGAGGATTGCTTCATCAGTTATCGAATCCATTGCTCATGAAAACTTCATTTTAAGGGGGGCAGGGACATGGAAATAAAGTTACGAGAAATTGAAACAAACGATTTTTCTAAAGTTGTTTTGCTATGGAACGATGTACTTGGCGTTCGTACTGTTACGATTGAGAACTTTCGCGTTACGATGGAACAGATGAGCAAAGCCGGCAATTACAAAACGTTTGTAGCCTTAATTGAAAATCATATTGTTGGTTTCATATCTATCGTTCATGCATTAGCTGTAGGGTCTGCGAATGGTTATCTGCATATAACCGGTCTTGCTGTTCATAGTGATTATCAGCGTCATGGGGTAGGAACTGAACTGCTACGATTCACAGAAAACTATGCGAAAAACAGAGGAATAACCAGCATTATTCTATGTACCGGGATGAAGCGCATCAAGGCCCATGCGTTCTATGAGCATAATGGCTATGACAAAGATTCATACTGCTTTGATAAAGTTATTAATCTTGACTAATGAATAACCAATTTGCGTTCAACTAAAGGGAACGATAGTGCAAAAACTAGTTTTACAAAATCCAATTATGTGACTTGAACTATTTCCTTGCCACTTTTGAAACGTTTTTTTTCCTAAAAGGAAGACGACATGATTGGAGCCATTTTATTACGATGCAGCCTTGAAGACCACCTCACGTTTGCGGATGAGTCGTCTCCTGTTCATCAATGAACTTGTTCATGTTCACCGACTTGATGCCCTCGGCAGTGAGCAGCTCCTTAAGCCGTTTAAGATGCAAATCGCCAAGTCCGTACAACAGATACCCCTCGCTCTTCGCTTTTTTGATATGCTGGAACATTGAGAAATCACGGGCCTTCTCCGCTTTCATAATCTCGGTATCCGCTGCACCATAATCCGACTTGGCTACATGCCAATTGTCGGCAAAAGCCTTCTTATCCGCAGCCGATGCCTGTGCCTGCTCCTCTTGAAGCTTCGTAGTGGCGTAAGCCGTTACTTCACGAACGAACGTAGTAAACAGATCCTTGCTCTTTGCAGCTTTCATGGCCTCCGTTAAAGGATCCGCCGATTGCTCATCGCCTTCAAGGCTGGCAGCGGTTCGCTGCCACAGATCTTCCTGAGCCGCATAGGTCTGATAGAGTACGGAGTCTTCATCTGCACCCGCCGCAAATCGAATCGCCATACCGAATAATCTCTTCTCTGCCTCCGACGCCATGACCCGATAATCGTAAATCACATTAATCCCTTGCAAGCCTCGAATGACTTTCGGATAAAAACTTTCCGCATAGTGCGATTTAGCCCCCGGACCCGTGCCGATGCCACCGAACTTGGCATTGCGCTCAACCTCTCGCTTCGTTATAGCCGCTTCCAGCTCAGGATTATCAGCAGCTTCAGCTGGACGTTCGGTGTAGGCTTCGTGCATGAACTTATCTGTCCCCACAGCTTTCACAACATCTTCCAACGTAGTTTCCGTATGGACTTCCCCGATTACCGTTAGCTCATCCGGAATGCGAATCCACGTATCCGTCTTCTCGACATACCCGATTTTCTCTGTCGTCTTCGCAGCGTACTGGGACATTTCATCTTTACTGTTGAAATAGCGTGATTTCCCGTCCGCGATCATATTATCTACTTTCCGCTCGCCTGCACCTTCGTTGCCGCGGCCGGTTTTGGTCTTGTTCCTGTAGCCGCCAATTAGCGCCCGCTTGATATACACCTTACGCTGAATAGCGCTTTGGGATGGCGAAGCGGCTTGAATTGTACCAGCGGCTGGTGTCAGCTCCGCAGGTTTTTCCACGGCTCTCGCAGCGGGGTTAGCCGCTGACTGATGCTTCTTGAACAGCTCGCCAACCGAGCGGTTGCCGATGGTACGCTGCAGATGCATCATCTGCGCCGGGCTCATCGCCTGCGGGAGCTTGGTTGCACGCTGAAGAGCTGGACCTGACAAGCCTTGTGCCGTTTCATTTTCAACCATATTCAACGATTCGGCGGTGCCGGTCGTCGTTGTCTGCTGAGCAGCCTTGCCCGGTTGTTGGTGTGTTTGCATTAATGCGCCCCTTCCTGATAGGACTGTTCACTAGATTGTATCATGCTAAGTATTGGAAGAAAATACTAGTATATATGTTAAAGCACCTCATTGGGTGCTCCTCTTCAGATGAAGAAAAACTCTAATCTATTGCAGACTAGAGTTTTTTTGTTTTAATGTGGAAATAAATCTATTTACCCCGCCTAGAATCTCTCCAAAACATTAATCTAAGTGACACTATAGTGTGGCGGTGGAACCAATCCATCGCTTGTTTTCGTTTCTGTGAGTTCCGCTCAACTAAAGGGCAGATTTGCGTGGTGCCTACCTTGAATATTAAAGGGCAAAGTTAATTAACTGTAATTGCGAATGGGGAGCATCTTTAAGGAAAGCAGGCAGCATATGAAACTGGCAAGAAGCAAGATTGAAATTAAGTGTGCGATAAGCGCACAAAAAGTATTAAGAAATCGCTTAGAAAAATGAAGTCATTTACACCACTAAGTGTATTGATGAGAATTTTTGATAATCCAACAGATGACAATAAAGCACATAGTAAATACGTTGTTAACTCTATATAAAATTTCTAAAAACACACACCCAACCAAACGGGGTGTGTGTTTTTGAATTCGAAATGCGCTGCGGCAGCTGCTGCGGCATCACACCTCGGGAATGAGATAAAGTTCTTGTCATCCCAAACCGAAACCGTTGTCAGGTGACAAGAACATTGCCGAAATTGACAAGAACTCGATCTCTTTGCCACGGAAAGCTCGGAAATCGCATTAATAAAGCATTTAGCCAGGAAAGCCGACTCCACTTCGTTGAACTCCCTCGGTAAAATGTGGTTTTCTCACGAATACTTGCTTATTCGCAGGATCTCTCCAATGGATAAATCGTTATCTGGATTGCTCTGTGCACGTTGCTCCACGTAAATTATTCAAACCGGCTTTTATTGATATCGACCCATTCCACAAACGATTTAAGCGCAATGCCGTATTTCTTGGTCGCTTCAAGCTCAAACCCGAAGCCCGGAACGGCTTCGAGCCATTCCATAAAATAAGTCGTTCCCTCCAACATCCCGCGATTCATAGTTTCTTCGCTGCTAATCGTTTCATAAATTATGTTTTTCCCGAGCGCTCGACTTAAGGTTTGCGCGATTTCCTTCATGGAAAGTTCGTCGCTTGCAATATTGATATCCAGTCCGTGATATTTCTGCGGATTTTCAAACGCTGCGCGGGCAAATATCGCGGTGTCTTCGCCAGAGTTTAACTTCAAGGGCGTATTTTCATTCATCGTCCCGAACAGAATGCCTTTAATTAATTCTGGGGCCATGATAGAGGAGAGAGGAGGTATGAAATTTTCCATAAACCAACTTGGGTGCAAGATCGTCCAGTATCGGAAAGCGCCATTGCGGATATTCTCTTCGATTGCAAACTTATTTTCCCAGGTCTGAAGCAAATACTTGTGCTTATCCCATCTTGGGAGCAAATTACTGCCGGATACGGAGGTGTGTACAACTTGTTCGACACCAGCTTCCTTTGCTGCATTTAACATATTCGTAGCATTGCGTGGCTCGATTGTTAGATCGTAGGGATCCGCATATTGCACTGAAAAGATCGCCGATACATCTTTCATTGCGAGCGTTAAAGTTGACGGATCAGCCAAGTCTCCTTGTACCAATTCGGCTCCTCTGGCTGCCATGTCTTGCGCATTCGGCGAGCTCGGATCCCGAGTCAATATTCTGACGCTGTGACCATAGTGCAGCAGCTCACGGGCGACGTTACCGCCCTGTGTTCCCGTGCCGCCGATAACCAATATCAACCTTGAAACCTCTTTATCCATAATCATCTCTCCACTCTTTGTACTTCGTATATGAATTATATTACTTAGGTAATGTTTTGTAAATACCAAAGTAATGTTTTGTCAAAACAAAAAAACGCCACGGTCAACGTGGCGCGCTGCACAACAGAATGTGTCAATTTACAATAAGCAAATTTTCAAATCGTTTTCTGCTTAATTCAAGGGGGTTAAAAGCCCCGCCTTCGATTACCCAGTGTAGACATACGCCATTGGCAATGCAACACATCGAGTCATGCAAATCTTCGGCGCTTGAAGGATTTTTCAACTGCCCGGCATCAATAGCCTTTTGAAGCAAAGTCGGTACGATCGATCCAAGTACTGTCGATTTGCCTTTATCAAGCGGGATAATCTCGTTACGCATGAGAACCCGATAATATTCTTTGGTCAACTCCAATCCGGAGCGGACAATGTGGTTGATGTAGATCTCCATTGCTTTCATGGCTTGATTGGCATAATCGCTTGCCGAAAGGATATGGATCAGATCTTCATTGGAAAGGAGGTTATCAACCGTAAAAAATTCGGATATAAGGTCATCCTTGGATTTGAAATAATAATAAAAGGCGGTTTTGGTCACGTTGATCTCTTGGCAAATCTGATTGATGGTGACTTTGTCAAACCCATGTTCGATAAACATTTTTATCCCGGTGGAAATAATCCCCTCTTTGGTAGCTCCGCGAGTGCTCATGACGAAATCCACTCCTTTCACAGTTATTATAAAGGATTTATTCCGGAAATAAAAACATGTTACCATAGTAATGAATTTAATTATTATAGTATTGATTTATTGAACTGGAATTGATCCAACCCTGCAATGAGTCCAACGGCGAAAAAACATTCGAATTCGTTTCGAGTATGAGGGAGACGGTGCAATCAGAAATACAGGTAATACATTCACTTCGCACAAAGATAAGGAAGGCAATTCGGGAAATGCTGCATGTGTAAAAGTCGAAGAAATAATAGGTAAAGTAAGTGATTTTGTACTATTGGATGAGCAAGGTTGTACATCTGAGGTAAACCGCATTGTTACGGAAGAAAGATCTTACATACTAAAAAGTGCGAATAAGGAAAAGTATTGTTTGTGGTTAAAAATGAGGCTCAAATTTTAGAAAAGCTTCAAGATGACCTTCTCCAGATCCCTAAGTATTATCATTTCTTTGAGGAATCAGATATCAGTCATTTACTTATGTTATTAAAGGCTGGTACCACGTTAACTACTGCTCTGGGAAAAGCTACGTCATTGGAGAAGAAAAAGTTGTTTATGAGTTTCGGGCGATTCCTTAATTGCTTTTATGAAAAAAGCCCACTAAAATCACTTGAGCGAGAGGGGAACTGGCTAGAGAGTCAACTGGAAAAGGCAAAAAGCTATGTTGATTGTGGGGAAACTGAGGGAGATTTGGAACTATTGGAATCTCTGATACTGAATAGACCTATACCTGTTAATCAAACAATGATTCACGGTGATTGTAATACAGATGAGACCCACGATATGATGAATCCTTGGCGATTAGAAGAATTTTAAATGAGCCGGAACTATTAGAGGCATTTTACGAGGGGTATACTCGTTATAGAGTAACAATGGAAGAGTTCCAGTATTTTGATGAAGGTTTGTATATGTTTTTTAATCGAGCGTTACGCATGAACGTTACTCCAATAAACAACAAAATAATTTAGGCTCCACAACGTAAGAAGCAATAAAAGTCCACCATTCTAGAAATGATCGGGTTTCGTAAGCGCTCTCTATCTTTTACAATGAAGGAAGTCATAGACTGCAGCTATGAGCAAATGAGAAGGAAGTAGAGAGGGGCTCAAATTAGTGTCAATTAACAGTTGGAAATTTATCCCTATATGTTTAGCTTTCATTCTGACGACTGTTCTGGTGTTATCTGGCTGTACGAAATCGGATAGCGGAAGTTCAAATACGAATAGCTCTACAGGCCCTGCAACTAGTACGGCTAACAATGGTGAGCGCATTACCCTTCGGTTTACGGGCTGGGGTTCTCCGGATGATTTGGCTGCCTACAAGGTTGCTATTACGAAGTTCGAGAAGACGCATCCGAATATTAAAGTAGATTTCCAAGCCATCTCAGCAGATTACGATACCAAGTTGACGACAATGGTTGCCGGCAATGATGTACCGGATGTAGCGATGATGGAATCAGGGAGCATTGCGTTCCCTCTTGCCGAACAAGGCAAGTTCCTTAATTTGCAGGATTTTCTAGCAAAAGATAAGGAAATTAATATGGACGTGTTGGTACCTAATATCACGTATTCGCTTGAACCCGGGAATGTGATCGGGATTGCGTCAGGGCCAGAAACATTCAGTCTCTTCTACAATGAAGATGTATTTAAGGAAGCGGGTATTGAACCTCCGCCTTCGGATGCCTCCAAAGCTTGGAATTGGGATCAATTCGTAGATATTGCCAAGCGGCTGACGATTGACAGTAAAGGGAAAAATGCGACGGAGGAAGGGTTCGATCCGAAGAACATTCGGCAGTTCGGCATCAACCTTCCGACTTGGTGGGGAGCTTACAGCAACTTTATTTACTCAAATGGTGGAGACTTTCTGTCGGCAGATGGCAAGACGCTAGCGATTAATGAGCCGGCAGCAGCGGAAGCCATCCAGAAATTGGCCGATCTGATCAATGTGCATCATGTTGCACCGTCAGCGCTGCAGGCCAAAAATATTCCTGGCACGAACGTAGCACTTCAAACCAAAAAAGTAGCCATGGCGATTGACGGACAATGGGCAAGCACGGCGCTCGCGCAGTCCAAGTTCAACTTTAATGTGGGTGTTTTGCCCGTTATGAAAGAGCCGGTTACGACCGTTGTCTGCGCGATGTTCTCCATCTTCAAGTCGACCAAACATCCGCAGGAATCATGGGAGCTGCTCAAGGCGCTGCTTGATCCGGAATCATCACTCGACTTGCTGACGGCTGGCACATTGATGCCTGCTCACAAAGACTGGTACACAAATGATGAGAAGCTAGCGAAATGGACGAAAAATCTACCTTCGCGTCCGTCTGGTTACCAAGGAGCCGTTATTGATATGCTGCTTAATCATAGCCATGCTACACCAACGGCTTATGTTAAAAACTTCAGCAAAATCATGGATGATATTAATCCGGCACTGGATAAAGTTTGGCTTGGTAAGCAATCAGCCAAGGAGGCGCTAGACGCGGTTGCTGTGAAAGCGCAGGAACATGTACAGGGTCGACGCGACGTTAAGTAGCAAATCCGAAATAGCGGATGAACAATTGAGGACAACGGCCCTTTCTTCCAAAAGGCGTTGTCCTCTGGCATAGATAGGAGGAATACGGTATGGAGATTTCGGTACTAGACAATCAGAAGTCCATTGCTGCTTCGCGCAGCACGAGCACTAAGCGGGAACGGAAGGCACTGTTCTATGGCCTGCTGTTCACATCGCCGGCGATAGTGGGCTTCCTTATTTTTACGCTGGGACCGATGGTTGCGAGCTTATATCTTAGTTTAACGGACTACAACGTCTTCAAGGATACGACAAACTTCATTGGACTCACCAATTACATTAAGCTGTTCTCAGGTGAAGATGAACTGTTCTACCAGTCGCTTGGCACAACCTTTTATTTCGTCGTATTACGTGTGCCTACGGTTATTATCTTTTCGTTTTTCTTGGCTATTCTTCTAAACATGAATGTAAAAGGCCGTTCCGCATTCCGGACAATCATCTACTTGCCGAGCATTGTGCCGGCGGTTGCCTCTTCGATGATTTGGTTGTGGCTGTTGAATCCGGATCTGGGCTTAGTAAATACCGTGTTGGAAAAATTGCATCTCCCAACCAGCGCTTGGTTGTTCAGCGAAAGCAGTGTAATTCCCTCCATTGTGCTTACGACATTATGGGGAATTGGCGGAACCGTCATCATTTTTTTAGCAGGATTATCGGGCATTCCTTCAAGCTATTACGAAGCTATTGATGTAGACGGTGGAGGCTGGTATCAAAAGCTGAGGCATATTACGATTCCGATGATGACGCCAACGATCTTTTTTAACACGATCATGACGATTATTGGTTCTTTCCAAGTATTCAGTGAGGCGTATATTTTGACACAAGGGGGACCGAATAACAAAAGCTTGTTCTTTGTGTTCTATCTATGGCGAACTGCGTTCCGCGATTCGGAAATGGGTTACGCCTCAGCACTAGCGTGGGTGCTCTTCGTCATTATTATGATCTTTTCGTTTCTGATCTTCAAAACCTCGAAATCCTGGGTTCATTATGAGGGGGATCGCGCATGAGAGAGTCCAGACTTAAGCTTCTAGGTGGGTTTACTGCCCTTGTTATCGTTTCCGTCATGTTTATAGTGCCGTTCATTTGGCTGCTGCGCAGCTCGGTTATGGACTTATCCCAGATCTTCATTATGCCGCCGCAATGGATTCCGAAGCCGTTTCATTTCGAAAATTTCAAAAATGCCCTTACGGTCGTTCCATTTGGCGCTTTTTTCAAAAATACGCTGATTATTGTTGCCGCAGTTTTGCTGGGCACAGTTATTTCGAGTACTGTTGCGGCCTTTGGCTTCTCACGCATCCGTTGGAAGGGGCGCGAAGTGGTGTTCGCCATCTTGATGTCCGCCATGATGCTGCCGGGGGCGGTTACCCTTATTCCAAGTTTTATCGGCTGGAAGACGCTTGGCTTTTACGACACCTTCTATCCACTCATTGCTCCTGCATATTTCGGTGGAGGTATTTTTAATATTTTCCTGCTGCGCCAATTTTATATGACGATTCCACAGGATTTCGATGAGGCGGCGTTTGTGGACGGAGCAAATTATTACCAAATCTATTGGCGGATCATTCTGCCTCTCAGCCGTTCCGCTGTTATCGTCGTTGCTCTCTTTACATTTCTGGGGTCATGGAATGACTTTATGGGACCGCTTATTTATTTGAAAAGTGATAGCCGGTTCACACTTGCACTTGGCTTGCAGATGTTTCAAGGCAGCTATACAGCGCAGTGGGACTTGCTAATGGCGGCATCAACGGTCGTTGTATTGCCGTGCATCGTTGTTTTTTTGGTAGGGCAACGCTATTTCCTCGAAGGAATTACGCTTACGGGGTTGAAAGGATAAGGTATGATTGTTTGCCGTTGCCGACCAGTGGCTTACTTTAATCCATAATCAGGAGGTTCACAAAGTGAATGAAATGAAGGATAAACGATCGGGTAATCCGATTTTTCCGGGTTGGTATGCGGATCCAGAGGCCAGAATTTTCGAAGGAAAGTATTGGATCTACCCGACATATTCAGCACCGTATGATGAGCAAACATACTTCGATGCCTTCTACTCGGAAGACTTGGTGGCGTGGACGAAGGTAGATCGCATACTGGAAATGAAAAGTATATCATGGGCAAAGAGAGCCCTATGGGCCCCCTCTCCGATTGAACAAAACGGAAAATATTATTACTATTTCGCTGCGAATGATATCCAAAGCAATGATGAACTCGGGGGCATTGGCGTGGCTGTCTCTGACCGGCCCGAAGGTCCATTCGTTGATGCGATAGGTAAGCCTCTGATCGATCAATTCTATCACGGCGCCCAACCCATTGATCCGCATGTTTACATAGACGATGACGGCAGCGTTTATTTATACTACGGCGGATGGGGTCATTGTAATGTTGTGAGATTAAATGAAGATATGATCAGCATTCGAGCATTCGATGATGGAGAGACGTTCAAGGAAGTCACGCCTGAGCTTTTCGTCGAGGGACCTTGCATGATCAAGAGAAACGGACTTTATTATTTCATGTGGGCAGAAGGCGGTTGGGGCGGCCCGGATTACTCTGTTGCTTACGCGATAGCGGAATCGCCCGTAGGTCCGTTCAAACGAGTGGGGAAAATACTGCAGCAGAACAAGGATGTCGCAACTAGCGCAGGACATCACGGGATTATCCAGGTGCCGGACTTAGACGAATGGTACATCGTTTACCATCGGAGACCGTTATCGGAAACGGATGCGAACCATCGAGTTGTCTGCATCGATCGCATGTACATCGAGGAGGATGGCAGCATTCGACCGGTGAAGTTAACGTTTGAAGGAGTAGCTGCCCGTCCGCTAAAAGAAAGATAAGAGCCGAATGAGCTTCGATTCTGGTCGAAAGAGATTGTATGAGTAGACAAGTTTTTGTCGTTGATGAACGACAAGAGCTTGTCTATTTTGTAGGATAGGGCACGAAGCGACTCCTTATATATGGAAAATAGTGTAATTGTAGCAGGAAATGTAGACAGCGGGGTTTAAGTCCCCCCTCTATCCAAGACTTGGATTACGTAGTACTGTAGTAGAAATTGATCGGACACATCGTGGAGAGGAGGGAACACAAGGTGAAAATTCTCATCGTGGACGATGAACCGCGGCATTTGAGAGGAATGGCCGCTATGGTTCAGGCTATGCGTCCGCATGCGCATGTATCCGTGGCTAAGGACGGAGAAGTTGCGCTCGCGAGTATTCGCTCGGAGCTGCCTGACGTCATTTTTAGCGATATTCAGATGCCGAACATGGATGGACTTTCTTTGTTAAAGTGGTTGGAAGTGGAGGGTATACAGACGAAGGTTATCATCGTTTCGGCCTTCAATCTATTCGATTATGCCCAGACTGCGATTCGATATGGTGCCAGCGACTATTTGCTTAAGCCGGTTGACGCTGACAAGGTGGAAGCCTTGCTTCAGCGGATAGAGCAAAAGCTAGCAGCGGAGATTATGGAACAGGGGGAGACTGCTGACCTCAAGCATAGACTGCAGCTGACTTCTTCCGCGTATAGGAGCCATTTGCTTCATCAATGGATGAATGGCGAGTTAGACCCGAGCGAAGGCGAACGGTTGGACGATTGGGCGTTGCTGCAGGAAGTCGATATGCTGATTCTGAGCGAGATCGGCACTGGTAGCAGCACTGGGGGCAACTCGGTAATGCCGCTGGAGGCATTGGTGGACCAGTTGACTCAGCTTGGAACGGGTTTCGGTCAGGTTTGTGTTTTCCCACTTCAATCCGTACCGAACCAAGGGGGGCGGGTCGTCACCGCGCTCAAGTTGAGCGAGCCCGCACGACTGCCCATGCATATACCAGAGATTCGTAGTTTATTGCATGCGATATCTCAGAGCGGTCAAGCAGGTGGCCATTTGTGCCATGGGATCGGGTGCAGACCACCGGAAGCAGATGAGTCGATGGATATTCCCCAGCTCTATCAGCACGCGCAAATAGCGCTAACACATACATTCCACGCGGAATGGCAAGGGGTTACGAGCAGCACGGAACTTGTGCAGCCGGTGACGTCCTCCTTTCGGCTAAACGGGGAGCAGTTGTTCGAGGCGCTGCAAGAGCAGGCCATGGATGCTGCTGAAGCCATGTGCCGCACAGCCTTTCGGGAACTCGCAAGCGGTGGTAGTACCGATCCGAAGCTCATGAAGGATTACGCGTCGTTGACGTTGATGAAGATGAAGAGCCGTACCAAAGAAATCGTCGATCGCGATGTAGGAATTGCCATGACAGAGGCTGCCGTTGCGGAAATCCCAATGTGCCGTAGCAGTGAGGAACTCATGGATGTGATTCTCCAGAGTTTGGAGAAGGTGCACCGTTCGATGATTGTAAGGAAGCAAGACCGCAACGAGCTGATCATGGACGATTGCATCGGTTGGATCGATGAGAATTTCCGTGAGGATCTTACGCTGGAAATGGCGGCAGAGCGGTTTCATTTTAACACCTCGTATTTCAGCACGTTAATTAAGAGCAGGACGGGGAGATCATTCTCAGACCACCTTACCGAAGCTCGTATGCGCTGTGCCAAAGAGCTTCTTAGCACCGGGCAGCTCAAGATTTACGAGATCGCGGAGCAGTGTGGTTATCGGGATACGAAATATTTTACGCGGATGTTTAAGAAACAGGTAGGATTGTCTCCAGAAGCATACAAACGAATTCCTTCTCCGTCGGCTGGAAGCGAGGGGACCCCATGACATTCAAAGCGCGACTGCTGCTGAGTTATTTAATTCTCATCGCGCTGCCGCTCCTCGTGTTGAGTACGATCTTTTACCGAACGAGCTTGAACGTTGTCACGGAGCAAGCGCAAAAGAACGTCTATGCCGTTGTACAGAAGAATAATGACGTGATTAATACGAAACTTGGGATTGCGGATCAGAATAGCCGATCCTTGTTTGTGGACAAGGATTTGTTCCAAATCTTTAACAATCTCAACCCGGAAGCAGCAGAGGAACTCGTCGCTGCTGATCGCAAAGTTACGGCAATCCTGAGCAAGTATTTCTCACAGAGTGAGAATGTGTATGCTGCGCAGCTGTGGACAAGCTACTACAGCTTTGGTTTATTGGCGATGCCCCAAGGAGATCCTGCGCAGTCGCAAATCTATAAGGCAGCCGTGCAGGCGGCGGGGAAAATGGTGTGGTATCCGACCTACGATTTTATCAAAATGTTCGATCAGCCTTGGCTTGAGGACGGAACGTTCGACTACCGTTACTTGTTCACCGCTACTCGGCTGCTGAACTTCTCTCATCTGGAGGACAGTAGCTTGGTGAAGCTTAAACCTAACGTGGAACGTCCGGTGCTGACGATCAGCTACAAATCTACGGTACTCGACGAGCTCTTCGAGAAGAGTATTCCCACGGGATCGACTTACATGGTATTGGACCCAGACGATATTGTGGTGGCTTCAAGTGACAAGTCTCAGGTCACTGGAACGTATAAGCAGGACTGGGTAGGCGCCTTCCGTGCGCAAGGTAGCGGGACTACGCGACTTAAGCTTAACGGCGCCAATCAGATCGTCGTCTTTGACCGTTCGGCGGTGACTGGCTGGTTGTCGATCGTCATTACTCCGGAATCCGCGCTCGTCGGAAGTCTAGTTCCCGTTATCCGCACATCGACACTTGTCATCGCATTGGTGCTTGGGGGTGTTGCGCTGTTGTTCGCATATTTCATCCTTGGGCATGTCACGGTGCCGATTAAGAAACTGATTAGTGCGATGCGTTCTGTGGGGGAGGGGGATTTTCAAAAGCAGGTTGAAGTGGACAGCAACGATGAATTCGGGCTTCTTTCGCAGCGTTTCAATCGCATGAACGATCGCATCCAGCTGCTAGTCAAGGAAAATTACGAGATTAAGCTGAAGGAGAAAGAAGCAGAGATCCACGCGCTGAACATGCAGATGAATCCCCATTTTCTGTACAACACGCTCAATATCATGAACTGGACAGCAATCGAGAACAACCAAAAGGAACTCAGCAAAATGCTCGTTTGCCTGTCAGGCATGCTGCACTATACATCCCGGAAAGATTGGGGTGCTGTCTCTTTGTCAGAAGAGCTGGAGTGGATGCGGAATTATTTTTACATCATGTCAGCTCGGTTTGAAGGGAAATTCAGCGTCACTTATGAAATAGAGCCTTCGCTTTACGAGGGGAAGTTGCCAAGGCTATTATTCCAACCGTTCGTTGAGAACGCGATTTTACATGGATTCAGCGGTCTGGAGGAAGGCGGCCTCATTGTAATCCGCGGATGGACAGAGGACGAGAGCCGATATTTCCAAATTCGCGATAACGGAAGAGGGATCAGCAAGGATGGCATCGACACTATTCTGTATAAGGAGTCAGCATCCGTCGGCATCAAGAATACGATTTCGCGTATCCAATTAGCCTATGGTGAGGCTTATGGTGTCCAAATTCAATCCGCGCTAGGCGAAGGGACGTCTGTTACTGTGCAGCTACCGTGTAGGACATGACTTTTATGAGAATTGTTGAAAGTGACAGGGAGAAGAGTAGGTGCTGAAATGACTATTAAAGGTGAATTGGTCCTTGATATGGGAGGAGTCCTCGCTACAAATTTTTCTCCGTTTTTTTGGCAAGAACTTTCCGATTCCTAGTGTACGTACCTGTCGAGTGACAAGAATATAGTCCGATTGCCGACAAGACCAATATTACATATATTCTTAGGCATTCAGCTAACTGGCAGTAAAGTTACAAAAAAAGGAAAGTATTAATATCCAACGAATATTATAAATACTTTTAAAAATATTATAAGTTTGTAAGAGGAGTAAGGGGTTACTATTATGGCAGAATTAATTAAAATTAGAGGTAGTGTGTTCATCGGCGGTATGCTTTATCTACCACCAATTCAAGATTCTTCAGGCATGATTTATGAATATCAGGGGGATGCAAGGGAATTCACTCCGTATGCAGTAAACACAGGGCGTTGCCGTGTAGAGCAAGAGGTCGTTATTGACTTCGTAAAGCAACGCATTAACTCTTTCTCCGATACAGGTGTCACTGTCCTCAAAATGACAGCCCCAGACGGCTTAGTAGAATACAAACAAGGAAAAGCATCTACAGACGGGATTCGAATTGAAGACGAAGTGTGGAGCGGGGATACGGTATCATTAACTATGCGAGCGAGCGTAAGCAATCCGCTTAGGTCTGATGCACCGACGGTAGACTACTCTCTGCAGATTAATGCGCATAAAGATGGTACCGTGCAGGTGAAGGGAAGTCATGATGGGTTCCCTTGTTACGAGTTCTATAAACAAGTGGATTTTGGAGATTTTCAACTTCTGTACGCACATGACTTTCGAAAGACTGCCGATACGCCAGCGTCAATGGCTGGGGATATGGAGTATCATTTTGAAGCATGAGAAGTAGAGAATTTCGCCTTCAAGTTCATCGTTTCAAAAGTGAAGGTCATTTAACTCACGGAGAACTATAGCTTAGACCGACTATTACCAGGCAGCCATCACAACCGGTTGTCTTTTCCCCGAACGTGCAGGAGAGCGTAAAAAAGCAGTTCACTTTCCCGTATGTCTGTTAAGAAGTCCTTATAAAATAGACTTAGTTCCTCATAGTTAATGTTGAATGAAAAAACCGCAGCAGATACATGTCGAGCGATTAGTATTGAAGGGTTTGATTTAAGTGAATAAATGTTACGGGCAGATTAATTTGTTAAGCAATGATGTAGAATGGGGTGTTACGTTGAGGAAATTAATGAAATGGATACCAGCCATATTAATAATTGGTCTTTTCATCACACCCTTCGTTTACGTACAAGTAAACAAAATAATTTATGCGAATAAAGTGACTAACTACCTTTTAAATGAACATGATTACAAGAAGAATGAAATCAAATCGGTTAAAGGAATCTGGGGTATTAAATTACCGTCATTTTACACGGTTGTCGTATTTGAAAATGAACCTTACGTTGAGTACATATACTTTGCCCATAATAACGTAATGCAGTTTAGTTATAGTATTACAGAAGAAGGTAAGCAATTAGGAATCACAGACTCAGCTCTTAAAAATAATAAATAGAAAAATATAGCCCCTCGTTGCGCTACACGAGATAAGCTTAATTAGGAATACAGGAGATGTGAGATATGAAGATCGCGGGAGAACTCGTCACAGAGATGCTCGAGTATGATGGTGGTCGTCAGGTTACGGTATACGTCCCTCCGGACCCACCCCAGGCAATTGTGTTTGCCGGTGACGGTCAGCTTATCTCGCAGTGGGGCGGGTATCTTGAGGTTGCCAACGTACCGCCAACGATGATCGTAGGTGCCTACCGAACGTCGAATGTGGATGAGATGGTGCGCATTCATGAGTACTCACCGCCGTTCGACCACCAACGGTTTGCGGCACATGAAAGATTTTTCGTCGAAGAGGTCCGCCGATGGGTGCGTTCGCGCTTCAGCGTTGCGTTTCCCGCCAAACGCACCGCCGTGTGCGGCGTGTCGGCGAGTGGAGAGCTCTCACTCGCCTTAGGGCTTAGGCATCCAGACATCTACGGTACGGTCTTCTCCGCATCGCCAGGCGGGGGCTACCGACCACCTGCCGTGATGCCAAGCCTGCTACCGAGCGCATACCTCGTAGCCGGCACACTGGAGCCGTTCTTCCTTGAGAACGCGACCCGGTGGGCGGCTGCACTTCGCGATGCAGGTGGGGTCGTTGAAATGAATGAGCGGGTCGCGTAACACGACGATGTGATGTGGCGTGAAGTATTTCCACGGATGGTGGCTTGGGCGTTTGGGCGATAAACAAACATCGGCCGAGCCCTAGTTTAATACAAACAGATTTTAAAAAAACCAGCCTTGCCGAATTGGGCAAGGCTGGTTTTCTTGGACTACTTTTGAATGCCGCCTAGAATGGCGCCTTCGGCAAATAAGCGCATGATGTTTTTTTCAACTGTTGGATCCGGTATTAATGGCGGTGCTTGGTGCGGTTTAATTCGCGCATCAAGCACAACATTATCGCAAGCCCAATGTTTATTCGCATAAAAACTGTTCACGCCATATATATCATGGGAAGGATTGCTGCGTGTGAATGTAGCCCAAACAAAGTTGTTAATACTCTCACTCATAAAACGGCTATCATCACAAACAATGATCAATGGACAAGCAGGGAGTGGGCCTTTTGCGCCAATAGCCTCGCATAAATCGTTCATTTCAACCTGTGTCTCATCGTAACTTTTAAATTCGGACATCTGAACCGCGACGATTCCCGGCATCACCAAACACGCATGTTGAATTCCTGGTATTTCATTAAAAACGCCAGGAACCTCTAAGCATAAATCCCTTTTTTTATCACCGACTGCTGCGAATACAACCTTACTGCCGCTATTTAAACCTGTACCTGAGTAATCTAGGGTATCGATCGTCGTATTGGTATAGAAATGAAGGTCCCGATGAAGGTCTATTCGTGCCAAAATGTATTGTAAGAATTGCTCTACATCATGAGAATCCAAAGGCTGGCTCTCTTCTGCTGTGATGAATAGGTACTTGGCTAAGCTAACTTGTCCCGTCCCTAAAATGCGATTTGCAATCGTGAGCAGCTCTGCCGGCTGCTTGACTTGTTGATAGGGCGTGTAACGTTCGCTGCCAATCGCAAAGAGCAAGGGGTGTACGCCTGCAGCATCTACAGCATGAACTTCTTTGACCCCTGGAATTTCTTGCTTAATTGCATCGCCTGTAAGTTCATGAATTAAGGCCCCGAACGCCGTATCCTCTTGAGGGGGTCTGCCCACGACAGTAAATGGGAAGATTGCCTTCTTCTTCGTATATACTTTGTGCACTCTCATGAGAGGAAAAGGATGCGTAAGGCTGTAGTAGCCCAAATGATCGCCGAAAGGGCCCTCCGGTTTGGTTTCGCCAGGATAAATTTCTCCTGTGATAACAAAATCAGCATCGTGACTAATACAATAGCCATCTATATAGCTGTAACGGAAGCGGCGCCCTGAGAGTAAGCCTGCAAAGGTAATCTCACTCATGCCTTCCGGCAGGGGCATAACTGCTGACAAAGTGTGCGCCGGCGGCCCGCCAATAAAAATGCTTACTTTTAAAGGGGCTCCTTGTTTAGTCGCCTTTGCCTGGTGGACACCGATACCGCGATGAATCTGATAATGCAAGCCGATCTCTTTATTTAATTCATACTCGTTCCCGCTTAGTTGAATCCGATACATCCCCAGATTGGAATTCATAATTCCTGGTTTCTCCGGATCTTCCGAATACACTTGAGGCAGGGTGACGAATGCACCGCCATCCTCTGGCCAGTGCTTGATGAGAGGGAGATCAGCAATGTTGATTTCCTCAAAAGAAGCCGGAAGATCACCGTTTATTTTGATCGGCAAGGCTTTCCAGGCAGCCAGACCCGTACCAATATGTTTATGTGGGCTTTTCATTGCCTTCATGGGATCGCTTCGTAAAGAGATTACGTTTTTCACGCCTTCCCAAGTATCTCGAAATATATATTTGCTGCGCTCTACGGTACCGAAAAGGTTGGATACCGCCCGATACTTGGAACCTTTCACATTCTCGAATAATAAGGCTGGGCCACCAGCTTCATGAACTTTCATATGAATGGCTGCCATTTCTAGCTCAGGATCAACTTCTTCATGAATGCGAACCAAATGTCCGTTCTTTTCTAAATCAACTAAGCATTCTTCTAAATTTTGATAGATCATTATTTTCTCCAATCGGATAGCTATTCCCCAAAAGGTCTATGTAATAATGTCATTCTACAACAAATGCCGAAAATAAAAAACACGTCATACTCGTTCAAAAGTTTACTTTCCTGAACCAGCTGCTTGACACTGATTTTCTCACATGCTATAAGAGAGTAAATTCTAGAAGTGATGAGGTGTCCTATGCGTAAAGTATCGACTGAGCAACAATTTCAAGAGCAAATTTCGCAGTCTGGCGTGACAATCGCTATTTTTAAAACGACATGGTGTAAGGATTGCCATTATATTGATCCTTTTATGCCTGCTGTAGAGCAAGCCTATGAAGGCCGTCTTACTTTCATTGAACTGGATCGTGATGAATTCCCGGATTTGTGCGAACAATTGAACATCTTAGGTATCCCGAGTTTCATTGCTTTCCGTAACGGGCAAGAAGTCGTTCGTTTCGTCAGCAAACTGCGTAAAACCCGTGAGGAAATCGAGCAATTCCTTGACCGTGCAATTGAAGTTTCAAATGCGTTGGCTCCTTAAGAAGGAGGAGTTCTCATACACATCACATGGACACCGCCGTCGGATTAATCCGATGATGGTGTTTTTTGATGTTAGCCATGCCCGAATCGAACCTTTTTTTATATTCGGAATAAATGCTTCCATACTACACACACTATAATGTTATTTCCAAGTGTTGGGCATAACTTGATTCCCCTGTTGTTTCGGAGCTTTGTAACAATTGCGAATGGAAATGGCTTCATATTACGGCTATAATTAAAGCGGAACTACAGTATTCGACATGATCCTCAGTAGATATGACATAAAGTAGGTGCAATCATGCAAAAATGGATCCAAAGATTTGCGAATTTATCCGCCATCGGCATGTTTCTTATTCTTGCTATGGGAGCCTTAGTTACTAAGGCTGACGCTGGCCGGGGCTGCGGTGACGAATGGCCGTTATGCCATGGAAAATTCATTCCAGCACATACCATTTCTTCGTTTATCGAGTACAGTCATCGCTTAGTTGTAGGTGTTGTGACGATGATTCTTGTTGTAACGTTTTACTTGGTTTTCCGCTATGTGAAGCGTAGAGATGCTAAATTCTTTATCACAGCAACCGTAGTCATGACCTTGATTCAAGCAGCTATGGGCGCATTGGCCGTTGTTTGGCCGCAATCCTCTCTTGTCCTTGCTCTTCATTTCGGTTTATCCTTGCTTGCCTTTGCTTTCTCCCTGCTGCTTGCACTCGTGTTTACCCCGTGGGGACAATTTATTCGAACAACGCAGATTCATACTAATTTTAAAGTAATCGTCTGGTTTACAGCTATTTACAGCTACGTGGTAGTTTACTTAGGAGCATTCGTGCGTCATACCGTTTCTTCAGGTGGCTGCTCGGGCTGGCCGTTATGCAATGGCGAAGTGATCCCTGAACTTAGCGGTGCAACTGGCATTGTGTTTACACATCGGATTGCCGCTTTGCTGCTCTTTGTATGTATATTATTTCTGTACCTGCAAGCTCGACGCCATTATCAGAAGACGGACAAGCTTTGGTTCGGGAGCAAATGGGCTCTTATTCTCGTTTCGCTTCAAGTGATTAGCGGCGCAGTCGTAACATGGTCCTTAGGGAATGAAGTTGCTTATTTATTTACAGGTATGATTCATGCCATTATTGTGGCTTGTATGTTTGGATTCTTATGTTATTTGTGTGTACTCACGTTATATGATCGTAAAGCCTAGCAGCATCATGCGGCACAGGCACAACAAGGCCTTCTAACGGAAGGCCATTTCCATTATAGAGGTGTTATGACGTGATGAACTCGGGACGTTTACGAGCGATCTATCCACATTTGGGATTTGTATTGGTCTACCTGCTTTGGGGAATTAATTTGGCCTCTCTCAAAATCGGCGGAAGAGAATGGGACAGTTTAGTCTTTAATGGTCTACGCTTCGCGAGTATGATTCCGATCCTGTGGGTCTATACTTACTTCTATTATCGTTCTCGGTCGCTTCGTTTTCACATTGCAGGTCGCGATCTTCTGCTTATTTGTGGGTTAGGCATACTCAATGCCGTTGGAATGGAAGCACTCCTGCAATATGCTTTGCAGTTTTCCAATGCTGCGAATGGTGCTGTGCTGGGGCGAGGCTTCATGCCTGTCATCACAGTACTCATTGCCGTAATTGTCGGGCAAGTGAAGATTACTTGGAGAATCCTGCTTGGGATACCTTTGGCACTCGGTAGTGTAATGCTCATTGTCTCAGGGGGCGCCGAGGGCTTTCACTTAGGCAGTGATACATTGAGAGGGGATATCTTGCTCTTGATGCGCAGTTTCATGGGAGCCATTTATCTCATTGGGATGAATCGTTTGGTGATAAAATATCCA
Organism: Paenibacillus qinlingensis; assembly: GCF_031455095.1. Lineage (GTDB taxonomy): Bacteria > Bacillota > Bacilli > Paenibacillales > NBRC-103111 > Paenibacillus_E > Paenibacillus_E qinlingensis_A. The sequence continues at coordinate 79,478 of NZ_JAVDSB010000021.1, read as the reverse complement.
CTTCCAATCCTCATTTCACTAGAAATGACAGCGGGAGCTTTGTCTTTATTACCCTTCGTCATATTGCGTGCGGATGGTGCTTACTTCGCAGCGATCTCGCAGGCTGGATGGATTAGTTTAATCTATACTTCGCTTTTGGCAACGGCTGTCGGGTTTTCTCTGCATAATTGGAGTTTAGCTAAGTTAGGACCATTTAAATCATCGGCTTACGGTTACTTGCTTCCTGTGACTGCTGCCCTTGGGGGCTTCATTTTCCTTGGAGAATCGATCTCGTTAAGTCAGTATTTGGGAGGTGCAGGTGTGTTGGCTGCGATGTATTTCGTGCAACGTGATCGTACTGCTGGAGCTAAGCGTTCCGCTATGCCTGTCCCAACAGCCACAACGGTATCGAAGTAACAAGATAATCAGATGATGATAAAAAGGGAGGTGATCCCATGCTTCGTGTCTTATTTAATGAGCCGAAACGTGTGGATAGTGGTCTCCTGCTGGAAGCAGGCGATGCTATAAGAGCCTATATGAAACAGATCGCCACCGAGCAGAGTCACCTCTCTACGGAATATTCGATCTTTCATCGGCAAGCCATATGGAGTAAGGGGTTTATCGATGCCTTAGATGAATGTGAACAAAGCAAATATTGCTGCGAGCGCTATGGTGAGATGATCGTGAAGGGCTTTCTGGAGGACATGAATCCGCAGGAAACGGAGACGTATCAGCGATTTGTGTACTTCTTCAAAAATGCGTTTATTCGTTTATTTTCTATTTTAGACAAACTAGGGACTTTCATGAATGACCTCTTCTCTTTAAAAACAGAGACATTAAAATCGCGATTCTCGTATTTTACGGTACTCCGCCATATGCATGAGAAGCATCTTCATGGTTCGTTAGAACTACAGCTCTATACGCTCAAAATGGCTTATAAAACGCCGTTAGAACGACTCCGCAATCTGCGTAATATGGAAATGCACTACATCAATTCAGAGATGCTGGACGATCTCCAGCAGAAAGAACCTTTGATTGGTGAGCGCATACATCTTGAGAATGTGAAGCTAAATTTAGATGATTTGCAGCAGGGATTTGACATGGTATGCCGAACCTTAACAGTAGCATTTACTTACATTACGGCGTATGTGACAAAGGGGTAGGGGACCATGCCATTAAGAGGTCGAACAGTACTGGTTACAGGCAGTGCCAAGGGTTTGGGCAAAATGACGGCATTAACCTTAGCCAAGAAAGGCTGCCAGGTCGCTGTGAATTATGTAACAAGTGAGAGGGAAGCTGCTGAACTTGTTCAGCAATTGACGGTAATGGGCGTGCGCAGCATCGCTGTTCAAGGGGATGTAGCCAAACGCGAGGATAATATCCGTATGGTGGAAGAAACGGTCTCAGCGCTGGGGTCGATTGATATACTTGTGAACAATGCAGGGCCTTTTGTTCGGGAGCGGCGCTTTTTTGCTGACTACGATATCGATGAAATTGACTATTTAATGCGTGGAAATCTGCTAGGCGTAATGACGTTAGATCATCTTGTACTGCCTATGATGCGCGAGAAGCGCTGGGGGCGTATTATTCATTTTGGGTTCGGGAAAGCGGCAGAAGCGAGAGGCTGGACGCACAGAGCTGCCTATGCGGCTGCCAAGGTTGGGTTAGTCTCCTTTACCAAAACATTAGCCGAGGAAGAAGCCGCGCATGGCATCACGGTGAATATGATTTGTCCAGGTGATATTCGCGGGAAGAACAAAGAGCGCACGATGGAAGAAGCACGCTTAGAAGTGGATGGGGAAACACCTGTGGGGAGACCAGGAACAGGCGAGGATGTTGCACGTGTCATCGATTTTCTATGTTCGCCTAACTCAGATTTCATAACCGGCAATATAATGGATATCTCTGGTGCATTGGATCCTATCCAACCAATCCCGGTGATCAAACAACGCAAATCCGAATAGTCCTCGTATCGTACAGCAAAAAGAGCTTACCCTAGAGGTAAGCTCTTTCTTATGATATAGTCGTAATTAGAATACCTGTACGACTTCTGTTATGCCTTCTACCTCTTCAACTAATGCGCGCTCAATACCAGCCTTTAATGTGATTGTTGAGCTCGGGCAGCTACCGCAGGCACCCATAAGTTTCAGTTTTACGATTCCGTCTTCCACATCAACTAGATCGACGTCACCGCCATCGCGTTGTAGGAAAGGACGAAGTTTATCTAAAACCTCAAGAACTTCATCGTAAATCGCTTCTTTGGTTTTTTCTGTCATTTGATTCATCTCCTTTCTTTATCTATTATAGTACAATACGCTTTAAATGAAAATGGTTTGAGGCTTGAAACTATCAGCATGGGGTGGAATTTTTAAATGCGACCAATTATAGAATTTTGTGCCAGTAATATGCACACAGGAACTGACAAAGTCATGAAAGACCTTGAAGCAAATCCCGAATTCGATGTTATGGAATACGGTTGTCTAGGCAATTGCGGACAGTGTTATATGGAGCCCTACGCGCTAGTCAATGGCGAGATTATTGCTGCTGAAAGCGCAGAGAGTCTCCATACTGCCATTTTAGATAAGATCAAAGAGATTGAAGCCATGTATGACTTGCTTAGTGAATAAAACTTAACCGAAGTGGCGTTTGGATTTCCAGAGCACGCCGCTTTTGAGCATACGAGCAATTTTACCTGTCATTAGTGTACGTTTACCCATAATACCGAAGCCACTTTTCTTACCAAGTGAGCCGAGCGTTCCTCTTAGCTTAATCTTGCCAAGTTTAGGAGTCTCGCCTTTCCAGATCGCTTGAATAGCTTCTGCAATTTGCTTGCCTTGCGCTTGAGCTGCTTGAGCGCTTGGTGAGAAAGGCAGGGACGCGCAGTCGCCTACGACGTATACGTCCTCAAAGTTCGGAATTTGGTGGTACTCATTTAACAGAATACGTCCTTGACGATCTTTGGGTACATTCAAAGCTTCGACAACAGGCGTTGGTTGTATACCCGCTGTCCAAATAGTCGCATCTGTACGGATAATTTCATCCAGATTGTACAGATCACCGCCATCTAATCGAACAAGCGAAACTTGTGTGCGCAGCTCAATGTGATGTTCAATCATCCACTCACGCACATATTGCTGTAGATTCGTAGGGAAAGCGGAAAGCAGACTTGGACCACGATCGATCAATCGGATATTCAGATCAGGCCGGCTCTCGCGAAGCTCAGAAGCCATCTCGACGCCGCTGAGGCCACCGCCAATAATGGACACTTGTCCGTATGGATTAATGTTGTTGATTTTTTGATAGGTTGCACGCGTTTGAGCCAGTGTCTGGATACTGGATGAGAACTCCTGAGCACCCGTAATTCCATGATAACTGTCAACACAACCCAGTCCAATGACTAACCAGTCATAGGTAATGGGTTCTTTATCGTAGAAGTTGATTTGTTTCGTGCCAAGATCAACACCAGAGACTTCCCCGTACACAAGTTGTAGTCGTGAATCATCCGGATAGGCAACTCGAATGTGCGTCTCAGCAATGGTACCTGAAGCAAGGGCATAATATTCGGTTTTGAGACCTTGAAAGGGACTGCGATCAATCATAATAATTTCTGTTTCGCCGGGTAGATCCTTTTCCAACAAGTTTAAAGCTATGGTCAAACCGCCATAGCCTCCTCCGAGAATGACAAACTTTTTCATAGCTAACCAATATCCCTTCTGAACGATGATCTATTCTCTATTATCTCTCATACACTTTGATTTCATTATAAAAGGTGTCTCGCTCAACCGCGACGCGGCCCGCACCTTGAATGAGCCATACAATCTCATCGCGTGTTAAACCTTCTGGTGAAAGAGCGCCAGCAGCATGCGAGATTTTCTCTTTCACGATCGTGCCATGAGCATCTGAAGCACCGAATGTGAAGGAAAGTTGCGTAAGTTTCGTTCCAATATTGATGAAGTAAGCCTTAATATGTGGGAAATTGTCCAACATTAAGCGGCTTATCGCCATTGTTTTGAGTTCGTCCCAAGCGGGAACGAAACGTTTAAGACTTGCATTTTTGCTCGCTGGCTGAACAGAGTTAGGAATGAATACGAGGAAACCGCCTGTTTCGTCTTGCAGTTCGCGCAGCAACATCATATGGCGAATTCGTTCTTCTTTCGTTTCAATTGAACCATATAGCATGGTCGCGTGCGTCTTCATCCCAAGAAGATGAGCTTGACGGTGAACGTCCAGCCATTCTTCGGTGGAAGCTTTCTCGACCTTCATTTTCGAACGGTAACGTTCTGTAAGGATTTCGGCTCCACCGCCAGGTAGCGTGGAAAGTCCAGCATCCATTAATGTTTTCAGCACTTCGCGGTAGCTTAAGCCACTGATACGGGAGAAAAATTCAATCTCAGCAGCCGTATGAGCTTTAATCGTTACGTCTGGGTAAGCTTGCTTCAACCGACGAATACAATCGACATAATACTCGAAAGGCAGATGAGGGTTGTGCCCCTGACTAATATGGAACTCTTTAATTTCAGGGTTAAAATTCTCGGCAATATAATCTAACATCTGATCCGGCGTTAATGTGTAAGCTCCTTCTTGACCTTCATCGCGGCGGAAATGACAAAATGAACAATGCTCCTCACAAACATTCGTGAAATATAAGCTCATGTTTTGTACAAAATAAACCTTGTTTCCATTCAATCGTGTGTTCACTTTATTAGCTAATTGACCAATGGTTAAAAGGTCGTCAGATTCATATAAAAACAGTCCATCTTCCATGGTCAAACGTTCGCCGTTCTCAACTTTGTCAGCAATCTCAGCCATCCGTTTGATCGGGTCTACTGTCGTAATACTCATGTTCCATGCCTCCTATAAATATAAAATAAACCGCAAAATGAAACGACGCAGCTAGCAATTAGAACTAGGTGCGTTAGGTGGTGTGAGTTGCTCGCGTACCTGTCAACCCGTTCGGTGAAGGAATTCACAACCAGATCTATAACGATACAAGCTTTCCATCCATCTTATTATAAACCTCCTACTTAGGAGGGGCAACATCAGAACGTTGAAGATAAATCGACAATCTTATCCATATCTTATATTTTTTCGATGAAATTGGCCAAATGTTATTCCCAATATTAACAAATTCCTGTATACTATTGCAATGTGATTACGTAAGGGCCAAAGGTGATAATAATCGTGCTACCATTATTCGTGACCGAACCGCAGGAACGACTTCATAATAAAATTGAACTGCTACGAGGTAAAATGGTTAGTTTAGGAACCTCTTATGGTTTCCTTCATCCTGATGTGCAGAAATGCAGTCGAGATCTAGACCAGCTATTATTGCAGTACTATGCCATAAGACGTCCTAAACAGTGAACAACTGCCCTTGAGCATCGGATGGATTAGGAGTATACTTGAAGCAAGCACTTCGTATGCGAATGCCAGGTTTCCTTTATTATGTAGGGAACAACCAAGGAGGGATTTCCATTATGATTAACATTAGTGAATCAGCAAGTGATAAGATTAAAGAGCTTTTGGCTGCTGAAGAGTCTACAAAGCTATTCTTACGCCTTGGCGTGAAAGCTGGCGGTTGCAGCGGCTTTTCTTACGGAATGGGCTTTGACGATGATCAAAAGTCTGACGATAAAGAATTTACCATTCACGGCGTTAAAGTTGTTGTTGACGAGGAAAGCGCTAAGTATTTATACGGCGTCCAAATCGACTTCGAAGATAAAGGCATGGGTGGCGGCTTCACCATCAATAACCCGAATGCAGTAGCATCTTGTGGTTGTGGCTCGTCCTTCAAGCCAGCGGATTATGAAGGAACACCTGAGCCTTGCGATGATAAGGTTGAGGCATAATAACCGATAACGTACCTTCCAAGTTTGTGTTGATGTTTAACACAGATTTGGGAGGTTTTTTGTTTTTTTGTGTGAAATAGGGTCATTGAATGAAAAATTGGCCTCAAATAAAGACAAATTGTTTAATTTTTTGGAAAAACCTAATAATTCATAATAGAGTTAATTAAAAAATATTCCTAAGTTGAGCGGCATGTGCTATTCTAAATGAAAAAAATTCTCATGGGGTGAAGAGAAATGCAAGTTACTGATGTCGAAAAAGTACCATCCTTGTTTTCTAGAACCAATCCGTTTCAGGCGAAAGTGTTGAAAAATACGAATTTGAACGGTGAAGGATCCACAAAAGAAACACGTCATATTGAACTTTCACTTGAAGGCTCTGGCCTGTCCTATGTGCCTGGTGACTGCTTAGGCGTAGTGCCTGACAACGATCCAGAGTTGGTCGCTGGTATTCTTGAGGTCATGAAGTGGGATGCGGACACAGCGGTTGTCATTAATAAACAAAACGATACTCTTCCGCTTCAAGAAGCGCTTTTGAAGCATTTCGAGCTTACGCTGCTGTCCAGAAAAATCGTTCAGCAAGCCGTTGAATTTTCCGACAATGAAGCATTGAAGCAGCTTGTTGCAGATACGGAGCAGTTGAAGGCTTATACAGACGGCCGTGATTTGCTTGACTTGCTAAGTGAATTTGGTCCATGGAAAGCTTCCCCGCACGATATTGTTGCTTTATTAAGAAAAATGCCGCCACGCTTATATTCCATTGCAAGCAGCTTTGCAGCCAATCCGGGGGAAGTTCACCTTACGATCGGTGCTGTTCGCTACATGTCGCATGGCCGCGAGCGCAAAGGTGTATGTTCCGTGATGTGCGCAGAGCGCCTGAACGAAGGTGATACGGTTCCCGTGTTTGTCCAACTGAACAAACATTTTAACCTGCCGGAGTCCTCGGAGCAGGATATCATCATGGTAGGTCCAGGTACAGGTATTGCGCCATTCCGTTCCTTTATTCAAGAGCGTGCAGTGAGCCAAGCGTCAGGCAAAGCGTGGTTGTTCTTTGGAGACCAGCGTTCTGCGACTGATTACCTGTATAAGGAAGAGTTGGAGCAATATCAACAGGCTGGCGCACTGACCAAGATTGACGTAGCTTTCTCACGCGATACGGCGCAGAAAGTGTATGTGCAGAATAAAATGCAAGAGAATAGCCAAGAGCTATTCGCATGGTTAGAGAGCGGCGCTTACTTCTACGTGTGCGGCGATAAACAAAACATGGCGAAGGATGTTCACAACACGTTGATTGATATTATTGAAAAGGAAGGCAAGTTAAACCGCGAAGAGGCTGAAGCTTATTTGAATGGCTTGCAAGAGCAAGGACGTTACCAACGCGATGTTTATTAAAGAATGATAGATGAGGGTGTCCCGAAGGTCATGAAAATGACTGAGGTGCAGCCTCTTCCTTTTTTTTTGTGAACAATTTCAATGAAATATCCACATCTAGACCCTCTACTAGCCGTCTCTATCTACCATTTTATGGAATACTATAAATATATAGCTTGCATATGCAGTTGATAGAAGGGAGGGCGTTCAATGGCTTCAAGAAAGGATTTCATCGATCTCGTTGCACCGATTGCAGTTAAGTTGCGTTTAGAGGGCTCACCGATTTTCCCATCTGTCCGGATATCACAAGCATTGCTAGAAACAGGTGGCAAAATCAATGCGTGGAACAATTTGGTAGGTTACAAAGTTGGGAATGGCGTACTGACGCCTTACTGGCGGGGAGATCGTGTCTCTGCAAGAACCTGGGAATTCATAAATGGGCAAAATGTGACGAATGTGATAGGGGATTTTCGAGCTTACGCCTCTATTGAGGATGGATTTCGGGATCAAGATCTACTATTTCAAGCAACGCGATATGCGGCAGTTCGGTCAGCGGGCAGTCCACAGGCTCAAACAACAGCTTTACAGCAAAGTGGATACGCGACTGACCCTGCCTACACAAGTAAACTAAATGCAATCATAGTAACAGAGGGGTTAACTTTCTTCGATGAGGAGGTCATTCGGATGTTAGAGAAACTACAGGAACAAATCGCAGCGTTAAATGAGAGAGTTCAATCTCTTGAAGAGCAAACAGCACTTACCGTCATTCCGGCTTGGGCCAAACCAGGCATTGATGCTGCGGTAAAAGCAGGACTCATCGACACACCGGAGAAAGGGAGCTATGATTTCTATCGATTAATAACCGTGTTACATCGCAAAGGAATTATTTGATTATTTGATTGTGGAAGAAGAGCAGGCCGAGGGTGATAGGACTTTCTTAATACACGATTCGGCCTTTAATTCGAACATTGTCACCATACTTGGCTTGCATTAACTTCGTTTGTTCTTGCATATAGGCATAAATTTCTTTCAAACGGTTCTTGCGGGGTTTAATGGTTTCTTTAATTTCGCCATTCAAAACGATATCATAGACGATCATTTGTACTCATCTCCTTATATATTATGCTTACAACTCTTATTGTAAAGGATGAATATTAAGGGATGATTAAAATTTCTTTTCAATTTTGTGAAAAAGATGAACGATATGTTAAGTGAACGTTAAAAATGCCTAAATTAGTGATCATTTTTTTTTATCGGTAATTGGCAGGTTTTGGATGTGTATAAGTTTATGCACATTATCCCCCTATACATTGCTTGCCTTCATGGTACATATTAACAATTTACCCACAGGATATGCACACTTATCTGTGGATAACGGAACGCTTGTTCTATCAAAAACCCCGTGATACTATAAGTTTAAATTATAGAATATGGGTGATTTCAGTGAGACAAATTAGCGATGAGACATTGATCGACTCTTATTACAAGGCACTAGATTTAAGATTAGAATCCGATTTTCTTGAACTTTTGCTCGCGGAAATTCAAAGACGTAAATTAAAGTTATCGGTATTGGTTAAGGACGAAACACCACTTAATTAACGTTTACTCAGCAGGTATTTGTAGGGTAAAGCTAGAATGACAGTCGGGACAATTCAAGAGATGAAGGCAAGCATCTAGATCATCGCCATCTTGGTTTGTCATAGAAATGTTATTCATCTCGTAAGGCGAATAAGGACCGAGCAAGTCACTCAGCTTACCATGGTCACACATACGCTGCGAGCACATAGGACAGTTGGTTTGCAATTCTCGCAAGCCATTACAAACTGGACATATAGATGACAAAGGGGTATTCCTCCTAATCCGTAGATTAGGTATAGAATACCCCATTTCATTTTGGCTGATTACAATTTCATGTTCGAGCTGTGGCCAGGTGAAAGCTTAGCACTTGGGTCAATGTATACTTTGGCGTTATTAATCGCCGTAGGAGCTTCACCGAAGCCAACAGCAATCAATTTCAATTTTCCTGGGTATGTCGTAATATCACCAGCAGCGAAGATCCCAGGAATATTCGTTTCCATTCGGGAATCAACCACGATGGAACCATTTTCGATGGCAAGACCCCATTCAGAAATCGGCCCAAGAGAGGATACGAAGCCGAAACTGATGATGACTGCATCGACATCGTGGATACTTTCTTCGCCTGACCTAATATGTTTAAGTGTAATTTGCTCAATTCGATCTGTTCCGTGTAGCTTCGTGATTTCTGTTGGTGTCACCACATGAACTTTCGAGTTAATTAGGTTCTCCACACTGTGCTCGTGCGCACGGAATTTATCTCTGCGATGAATCAAGGTTACTTTCTCGGCAATGGGCTCCAGCATTAAGGCCCAGTCAACTGCGGAATCCCCGCCGCCGCTAATTACAACTTTTTGTCCAGCAAATGCATTCAAATCACTTACGAAGTAATGAAGGTTTTTTTTCTCGAATTGAGCAGCTTCCGGTAATTCAAGACGACGCGGCTCAAATGCCCCAACGCCACCTGAAATAATAACGGCATGGCTCAAATGTACACCTTTGTCAGTCGTAATTTCGAATAGACGCTCTTTTTTCTTAACGACCTGATGAACTTTTTCTTCCAAACAGATGGTAATAGCAAAATGTTTCATTTGTGCAGACAAATTATTGACGAGTTCTTGGGCCGTTACTTTAGGGAAGCCAGCGACGTCATAAATATTTTTCTCAGGATACAAGGCAGCAAGCTGACCGCCTAGTTGAGGCATACTTTCAATAATTTTCACAGAAGCTTGACGCATTCCCGCATAGAAGGAAGCAAACATGCCAGCAGGCCCACCGCCGATGACAACAATGTCAACGATTTCTTGATTTATTTCTCTCACGTTCATAGCAGAACCTCCGATTTGGTCCGATATGAGTAAGTATATGAAATAAAGTGATAATCATGATCATTTTCAACGTCTCTTCTTAGTAAAGGAAACAGATAAGTTGGAATTTCATATTCCATTGCTTATAGCTATGATAAGTAAATGCTTACATAGATTGGGGCGGTTAAACGCCTATAATACAAGATTTTTTATGCAAAATGACACTTGATATTTACTTATTAAAATTATATCATATCATGAGAATCGGTTTACCATGGTTGTGACGAATCTCCACCTGTTTCATCATAATTCACTTCGAAAGCGTGCAAACTAGTAGCAGTATACTACTTTTGAAGCTGTTTGTGTAATTTTTCACAAGATAGAGAGACCATGGGACAAAATACGGATATGGAAGTGAGAGAGACATGAGTAGAATACCAAGAATCGTTATTTTAGGTGCCGGTTACGGCGGAATCCTTGCTGCAATTCGGTTGCAGAAGGAACTGAATTACAACGAAGCTGATGTTACGCTTGTAAACAAGCATGATTATCACTACATTACAACACATCTTCACATGCCAGCTGCAGGGACAGATAATCCTGAAAATGCACGCGTGAACATTTTGAAATTGATCGATGAATTTAAAGTTGATTTCGTGAAATCAACGGTTACGCAAATTCGTCCACATGAGAAAAAAGTAATTCTGGAAGACGGAACTCTTTCCTATGACTACCTAGTAATCGGACTTGGTGGCGAAGCGGAAACATTCGGAATTCCGGGTCTGAAAGAAAATGCTTTGAATATTCGCAGTATTAACAGTGTACGATTTATTCGTGAGCATATCGAGTATCAATTCGCGAAGTTCAAACGTGAACCAGATCGCAAAGATTACTTGACGTTCGTTATCGGCGGCGCAGGATTTACTGGTATTGAATTTATCGGTGAGCTTGCAGATCGTATTCCTTTACTTTGCAAAGAATTCGACGTGGATCCTTCCCTCGTGAAGATTTATAATATTGAAGCTGCTCCAACGGCGTTGCCAGGTTTTGATCCTGAGCTCGTTGAGTATGCGATGAAAGTTCTTACTGACAAAGGTATCACTTTCAAAATCGGTACGGCGATTAAAGAGTGTACACCAGAAGGCGTATTGATTGCTGGTGATGAGTTTATTAAAGCGGCAACTGTTGTATGGACCGGTGGTATCCGTGGTAACCATATGCTCGATGAAGCTGGCTTCGAAACGATGCGCGGCAGAATCAAAGTCGATGAGCACCTTCATGCACCAGGCTTTGATAACATCTATGTTGTAGGTGACTGTTCCATCGTGATGAACGATGAAGGCAGACCTTATCCACCAACAGCTCAAATCGCGATGCAGCAAGGTGAGGCTGTTGCTCATAACTTGATCGCTTCGATTCGTGGATCCCAGATGAAAACTTTCAAATATTCGAACAAAGGTACAGTTGCTTCCCTTGGTAAAGGTCAAGCGATTGGTATCGTTGGTTCCCGTAAATTGAAAGGGAATGTTGCTGCAATGATGAAAAAAGTGGTCGATATGAGATACCTTTACATTATTGGCGGAATTCCACTTGTTATACGTAAAGGACGTTTCTAGTCAAAGGATGCTAACGGGGGGATTGCCATGCGACACTGTAGTGTCCAAGTAAGAGGACTTCTTACAAGGGATGAACTGGATCGCTACAATGCCTTGATCGAAGTCGGTCACTTCTTAGAGACTGAGAAACGGTACGATCATGTTGCTGTAGTCCAAAAGGAGATTGATATCCTCATTCTTCCTGCGATTGAGCGTCTGAAAGAGAAAAGTCGTCAGCGTGACCGCGACACGGAAGCTTATCTGGCGCGTAAAGCACAGATGGAAGCTGAATTAGAAGCTGCTCTACGTGACGACGACGATGAATAGATGATTGCCAAAAAGCATTGCTCCTCATAGAGCAGTGCTTTTTTTATTAATGTAAAAAAGAGCAAAGGACAGAAGCCCCTTGCTCTTAACTAGTCTTATATTTGAATGAATGAAGCGAATTTCTCAGGAAGCATAACATTGCCGACATAGAAATCACCGAACTCGCCAAAGCGCGCACTAACTTCATCAAAGCGCATTTCGTATACGAGTTTTTTGAAATGAAGCGGATCGTCGGAGAATAGTGTAACGCCCCATTCCCAATCATCTAAACCAACTGAGCCTGTAATGATTTGTTTGACTTTACCTGCATAGGTACGTCCAATCATCCCATGGCTGCGCATCATGGACTTACGATCTTCCGCAGGAACCATGTACCAGTTGTCATTGCCTTCACGTCGTTTGTTCATCGGGTAGAAGCAGATGTGTTTGGATTTCGGAAGAATTGGCTTCAAGCGTGCTTGAATCTCAGGATCTTGCGCAGGATCAACACCTGGCTTCGCAAGGTATGCGCTCAATTCTACGATGGAAACATAGGAATAAACGGGTATAGTAAAAGCAGCGAAGCTAGACTTGTTAAAAGCTGTTTCCAGCTCATTCAATTCTTCCAGCGTTTCACGCAATTGCATGAAAACAAAATCAGCTTTCTGACCGACGATGCTATAAACGGCAGTACTGCCTAGTTTATCGTTCTCAACTTGTTGCCACTGGGACAAGAAGGATTGCAGCTCGTCCGCTGCAAGCTTACGTTCTTGTGGGGTTGCGGCATGCCATGCATTCCAATCCATTAGACGGAAGTCATGGAGCGCATACCAGCCTTCCAGCGTTTGTACGGCTTCACTCATTGTTTTTCCTCCATTCAAGGGCTAATATCCCCTACATTGTATCCAATTCATGGAGAAAGGGCAAATGGACAAAGGGTGAATATCCCGTATAAATTGTTCAATTTGTGTACACTTTACCTGTACCTTTTCGTCGATTACAATAATAGGAGCGACAGAAGCCAATGTTAGGAAGAGCTTCTTACATATACAAGGGGGAACTATCGTGCTGCAAATGATTATCGCCACTGTCTTAATGATGGTGTTATTCTTTGGGATTGGCTTTATTCTGAATATGCTTATGAAAACAACATGGTTTCCGCTATACGCTTTCATTGCATTGGTGATTGGGATTATCATCTATGGCTATATGGGCTCCTCATCCTTCTTATCCAGTGACGAGAGTTTTACAGTCGTTGATGTGATTCCAGCGATCGGTGGTTTAGTTGGCGCTATTCTGAGCGGATCGGCCATCAAAGCACTGCGTATTCGTGGGTTCAAAATGTTCTAATTCGTCATAATGGAAGGCCAATCAGGTCACGCTAAGAGGAGTTACTTAAACTTCATTGCGGAGGAGACACGACAAGTGCCTTGGGCGAATGTGAATGAAACATCACTGCATTATGAGATGACAGGGCCAGAAATGGGCACGCCAATTGTGTTTATTCCCCCTCCTTTACTAACACTCGAAGCGTTCAAGTATCAGAAAGAGCAACTAAGCGTCTATTTTCGAGTGATTACCTTCGATATTAGAGGGCATGGCGGTAGTGCTCCTTCAAAGATGCCGTTACGTTATGAACTTATTTCGCAAGACATCGTTGGGCTTCTTGATTTCTTAGGAATCGAGCAAGCCTTTCTGTGCGGATATTCAACCGGAGGAACGGTTGCGCTTGCGGCTCTGCTCGCATACTCATCTCGATTTGTAGGGGGAATTATTGTAAGTGGCATGTCTGAATTGACAGACACCTACAATAGAATTAGAGTGTGGCTTGCGATTCGAATGGCGAATCCTAGCCGAGTTATGAATCTTTTGACGAATGCAATTACGTATGGCAATGCCGATAAACAGACAACCTATCAGGAGCTTAACGAACATGCGTTGCACGATGCGGCAGCCAATGTGAAATCATATTTCGAACAATCGTTTCACTACAGCTGCACGACTCGGCTTCACAGCATTCACCAACCAGTCTTATTGATCTATGGTCAAAAGGATAGAGGGTTCCACCCTTATGCGCATATTCTTCATGAGGGTCTGCCGAATAGTTCTCTTTTTTTCATCAAAGGTGCGAAGCATCCAGTCCCGATTCAAAGCGCTGGACGTATGAACGATATCATTCATCTGTGGATAGAGAGCTTAGACAAGAAGGAGCAGAAAGAGCGCTGGAAGCTGGATCTAGCTATTGCGCAGAAGCTTCATCCACAGATGTATGGGACCGAAGAGGACGCTGAGAACGGGTTTGAAAATTATCATTAAGAATGCCAAGCGAGGATTCCATTGCTAGTGAGTTATTGCGATGGAATCTTTTTCTTGCCCAAAAGGTAAAATTATCTTTTCTCTTGTAGATACCAAGATTGTCGATTTTTGTGGTAGACTAATAGAGAGAGACTGAGGCATGGGGTAGCAGTAATTTGAGCTATTGCTCAGTCGAGCAGAGGCAGGATGGTGCTGTAACGGGATGAGAATGACGAATATGCTGCATTTCACCGAGAATCACAGGTTTTGTGTGAACCGTGAGTTTTCTTTGAGCAGTTTGGACTATAAAATGTTAGCGATGATGTATCAACCGATGATAGGCGGTTTGGCGATTAGTCTCTATCAAGCACTCTATCAGCAGATGAGTGCGGAGAAAGTCGGTTACTCACCGATGGAGCAGCAACGGAAGTTGTTTCTGCTGCTTGATCTAGAGCATGGCGAACGGGGACGCAAGTACTTAATAGAACAATCTTCCAAACTAGAAGCGATTGGTCTTCTGCAGACGACACGGAAATTCATTCCGGAAGAAGAGGATTACGTTTTCGTCTATACGTTGTTCGCGCCGCTCGGGCCGAATGAGTTTTTCCGCAATCAGCATTTAACCCTGTTGCTGCGCGACAAGGTGGGCAAATTCATGCTGTTGTCGCTGCGAGAAGATCTTCTATCTCCCGAACCTGAGGAGTGTAGAGAGGCTACGGAAGAGAACTTGTCAGTACCTTTTTATGAGCTATTTCGCTTGAACACGCAAGTCGTGGATTATGAGCTGGAGCAAGCACTCTATGAGGCCTCTGCAAGCAAGCAAGGGGACGCACGGATGGACGTGACGACCAAAGGCTTCAAGTATGCGGATATCATCATGAGGTTCCCTCGTGGCGCGAGTAACCGCGTGTTCGTTGAAGCGCTGAAGCACAAGCCAGAGCACATGATAGCTATTAATATTGTGGCGAAGAAGTATAATCTATCTCTTCAAGAAACGTGTCGCTTGCTGGACGAAGATGGCGTGTTCACCGAAGAAGGTGAACTTGTTATGGATCTTATGCAGTATAATGCGAATCTGTTTTATAGACAGAGTAAGAAGCGGGATGAGGAGCGGGAGCGGACGACAACGAAATCCGAGGACGACACACAGGTTTCGGAAGAGCAGTCCGTTGAGATGGCTTTTTATCTAGAGGTTCCTCAGCAGCTGCGCGGCGAATGTACAGATCATCAATACAACTACATCATGCGAAATGAGCCATACACGGCTGTGTTGAAAATGTTTTTCACACAGGGTTCGATACCTGATGGCGTACTTAATATTTTCGAGAAAATCGATTTGAACTATAAATTAAAAGAGGAAGTCATCAATGTCTTGATTCACTTCCTGCACATTGATCGTCGCTCTTGGGCCAAATCCTCGATTGAGGCTGTTGCCTCTGATATGCTCGGCAAACAAATTATTTCCTATGAGCAAGCCGTTGAGTATGTCCGTGAGAAAATCAATTATAAACAGAAGGCTGCTTCCAAAGTGGAATCTGCCAAAGCTGGTGGGGGCTCTGCTACCCGTGGTCGTCAGGGTAAGACCCAGAAGCCTCATATTCCTATTGTGATGCCGGATACGGGGACTACGTCGTCTACTAGGCTGTCTGCAGAGGAGTTGGAGGCTGCTAGACGGATGGCACAGAAGCTGGATGAACGATTTAACCGTAAAAGCTAATGAGAGCCGAGCCGTGGATCTGAGGATTAGTCCGATGGAACTGTTAGGAGGTGCCGAACATGATGGAATCCTTATCGCAATTACTCAAGTCCTTACCTGATACGGAGTGGAAAAGAAAAGCAGAAGAGAAAATTCAAGGGGTTATGGCTGACCCTTTGATTGCTAAGTTTCGTCAGAAGTATCCCTTTGTGGACGATTATGCGATTAAAATAAATATGAACAAGTTGTATCAGCATGTTACTGAATTCAAAACGTGCTCAAATTGCCCTGGTCTGGAGAACTGTCCCAATGATATGACAGGCCATTATACAATCCTGACAGCCGAATCGGTGGAGGGGCAGACGCCTTTTATTCATGAGGAGAAGGTAGCTTGTAAGAAGTTTATTGCCAAAGGACAGCAAGATGCGATTAGCTCTCGGATCCGCACGTTTCACGTAGACCCGCGAATGATTTCGCGAAGTTTCTCTTTCGGTGATATTTTGGAAACGGATTTGGATCGAGCCAAAGCGGTTATGCAAATCAATGACTATGTAAGCTTGACCATTGAAGAGGGGCTTCAAACGCGTGGGCTCTATTTATCCGGCTCATTTGGTACTGGGAAAACGTTCTTGATGGGCTACATGCTGCATCAGCTAGCCAAAGTCGGCATGACGGGAGCCATCGTCTACATGCCTGACTTCGCTGAGGACCTGAAGGGAATGTTCCAGGAGCCTTACAAGCTGAAGGAAACGATCGATCTACTGAAGGAAACAGATTTGCTCGTATTTGATGACATTGGGGCAGAGAATCTGAACCCTTGGCTAAGAGATCATGTAATCGGCGCTATTGTGAATCATCGGATGAATCGGAAACCAACCTTTTTCACTTCAAATTATGCGTTGTCGGGGTTAGAGAAGCATTTTAGCTTCACGAACAAAGATGGCGATGAAGAGTATAAAGGGCAACGGATTATGGACCGGATACGCCCTTTCGTCGATGTGGTGGAAGTGACTGGAACGAATAAACGCGGGAAATCATAAGAAAAAAGAGGCTGTTTCAAAAGTCGATTAGACTTTTTGAAACTAGCCTCTTTTGTTAATTACCTTTGAATAATGAACCTGCTTCGGCTTCTTTCCGCAATCTAACTGGATTTTATCCATCTAATTGTAGTGAATTTTACGAATTCGAAAGGTTAACTGTATTTTCTGTAGTTAAATCCCTTCGATTTGCTCGATTATTCAAATTCCAACGAAATTAAATGTATTTTTTCCATCTAATCAAGAAAATAAGATAAATTCGGGCATATTAGCTGTAGGTTTAACCATCTAAACCCGAAGTAGCAGACGCATTTTTATTTTTTCAACTTCTCAAGCTCAGCCGTAATTTTCTCAATCATTTGGACAAACGAGGTAAGTTCCTGAGCGCTGGCAGCTTGTGTTCGTGCATAGTGCGTCGTTTCCTCGGAGCCTTTTCGAACCAACTCCAGCTTCTGTGTGATCAGCTTGAGTTTCGCTTGAATTTGATCAAGGGCTTGTCTGGAATTAGCAGCCAACTTGCGCACTTCGTTGGCAACGACCTCAAAACCTCGGCCAAATTCGCCGGAATGGGCAGCCTCAATGGCGGCATTCAATCCGAGAAGATGAGTTTGCTCGGAAATTTCCTTCATGACAGAGCCCATCTTGGCAATGTCTTTAATTTCGTCATTCAGCTCATCGATGCGCGTATTGGAAAGATCTTGAGATTCAGCGGTTTGAATTGCCGTATCTGCAACGGTTTGACTGCTGCTGCCTAGCTCAACCATCATGGAAGCGAGCTCTTGAACTGCGCTGGAGATTGTTGTCAGCATATGACGCTGTTCATCAGCGAGTGTTTGTATTTTTTGCTTCTCGTCATGCTCATAAGCTTCAAGGACAAGCTGGGAATCTAAATTAAACATTTTGCTTAATGCATAAATCACTTGGGCCCAATCATCTGGTAAAATGCGTTTGAAATGCGCAGTAGCTAAGTCTGCATATTTGAGATAAGTGCCTAGATACCACGAAGTTGTGAGACCGATGCGGGAATGAACATTACCGATATAAAGACGTTTGGATATAAATTCGTCATCAATCACGCCAGAAGTCATGGACATGAAATACCAACGTTGCGTTTCTTTGAGGCGTTCTAATGTACTGTGTTTCTCAATCAATTCTCTAAGCTCTGGCCAATTAATAATATCGGCGTACAGTTCATCAACAAGGAGATTGACGATGAGCTGGAAGGCTTCTGCTTTGCTTTTTAAAAGCTGTAAATCTTCATTCTTTAGGCCGATATATGTAATGAGTTTCTGGCGTTCTGGTTGAACTTTAATCATGAATAGATGATTCCCCTTTAGACGATGATACGTACAAAATTGCAGGAAAAAAGCCACTTCACAGTAAGTGTGCAAAGCGGCTTTTCATTAAAAACTCTTACCTATTCTTATTTCATCACTTGGATGACAGTGGCAATGACTGCAATGACGAACAATGCGCCAAAGAATACGCCAAAGCCAATGCCTACGTCCATGAAATCATTACGTGGTTCTTCGTACACGTGATGCTCAGGGTGTTGATTGCTCATGTGGTTACCCCCTAACGTCCGACTTTCTTATTTGTAAGCCTAGTATACCCAAATTCGTCGAAAGTTGTAAAGCTAATCAAAGTGACAATTGTGCAAACAATTGCAATAACGAGAAGAATGGGCAAAATACTTCTTGACTCTGACATTAGTGTTATGGTTTACAATAAAGACATTCCTCCAACATGTAGGAACAGGAAAGAAGTGAGGCTATGCGGATTAGTGAGCTTTCCAAGCTTACCGGAGCAAGTATTCGGTCCTTGCGCTACTACGAAGCCAAAGGGTTGATAGCAACACAGCGTGAAGAGAATGGGTATCGGGTCTACAATCAGATGGTTGTCGAGCGGGTAAAGACGATTCAATTTTATTTGAGCCTCGGCTTTACGACCGAACAGATTGAGAGCTTTCTGAACTGTGTGATGAAGAATCAAGAGTCACTCTGTGATGATTTGCTGCCTCTGTACACCGAGAAACTGCAAGAAATCGAGAAACAAATGGAGATGCTGCAGCTCCTCCAGGCGAATCTCAAGGATCGTATTTCCTATATTGAGGAACAGCGACGCCAAGGGCTGCCTGTTGAATTACCCTCGATATAGACCAAAGGATACCGGGTTTGCTAACTTATGGCTTGGTTGAAAAGGCCTATGAGTGTGGTATACTTTGTATGTTGACGTGATGCGAAGCAAGTTAAGTGACTAACTTAATCTTACTTTTCACCTTATAAATCAAATTCATTCTTAGAAGGAGGAACTATCATGGCAATCGTGAATGTTTCTGACAACAGTTTTAAAGCAGAAGTTGAAGGAGAAGGTACAGTACTTGTAGACTTCTGGGCACCTTGGTGCGGACCTTGTAAAATGATCGCTCCTGTATTGGAAGAGCTAGATAAAGAAGTTGAATCTTTGAAAATCGCAAAAGTAAACGTGGATGACAACCCGGAATCCGCAGCTCGCTTTGGCGTTATGAGTATCCCTACGTTGATCGTTTTCAAAGACGGACAACCGGTTGACAAAGTGGTTGGCTTCCAATCCAAAGACGCGTTGAAAAACGTTGTTTCCCGTCACCAATAAGAAGTAACCGTTACAAACTAGAAACAATTGTTCGTGAGAAAAAGCTCTTTTTCTGCTATGCTGAGAAAGAGCTTTTTTTTTCATTCGCGAAGATTTTTTCTGGAAGGAGATTTAGAGGATGACTGACTTCGAGCAAGAGGACGTTGACGTCCGCGAACAGAGTCTGGAAACGATCCGGCACAAGCTATCTTTATTACCTGATAAGCCAGGCTGCTATATTATGAAGAACCATCAAGGCACGATTATTTATGTAGGTAAAGCTAAAGTATTGAAAAATCGTGTGCGCTCCTATTTTACGGGGAGTCACAGTGCCAAGACGCAAAAGCTAGTCAGCGAAATTCGCGACTTTGAATATATTATCACCTCCTCTAACATGGAGGCACTCATTCTTGAGTGTAATTTGATTAAGCAACATCATCCTCGTTATAACGTACTTCTTAAAGATGATAAGACGTTTCCTTATATCAAAATTACCCATGAAGAGCAGCCGCGTCTGGAAGTCACGCGGCGAGTGTATAAGGATAAGGGGAAGTATTTCGGCCCTTATCCCAATGCTTTCGCGGCCCAGCAGACGAAGAAGCTGCTGGATCGGTTGTATCCGCTGCGCAAGTGCAAGACCATGCCCGATAAAGTATGCCTATACTATCATATGGGTCAATGTCTTGCGCCTTGCGCTTTAGAAGTATCCGCGGAAACGAATGAGCGGATGGTGCAAGAGATCAGTCGTTTCCTGAACGGGGGACACGACATCATTAAAGAAGAGCTGACGACCAAGATGTTGGCGGCAGCGGAGGAACTGAACTTCGAACGCGCGAAGGAGCTGCGGGATCACATCATGAGCATCGATGCGCTCATGGAGAAGCAGAAGATCACGACGGCAGACGCGCTGGATCGCGATGTATTCGGCTATGCCGTCGACAAAGGCTGGATGGCGGTGCATATCCAGTACATGCGCCAGGGCAAGCTCATTGAGCGGCATGTATCGCTCTTCCCTTACTACGGCGATGAATACAACGATTTCATGACGTATGTATCGCAGATGTACGCCGATAACCCGGCGTTGCCGAAGGAGATTTTCCTGCCGACGATGCCGGAGCCGGAAGCGCAGCAAGAGGCATTGGCCGAAGGAGTCCGGCGCACGGAGGGCGAGGAGAAGGAGATTCGCGAAGCGCTGGAATCGTGGCTCAAGGTGAAAGTGCATATGCCGCAGCGTGGGCTGAAGAAGCAAATGGTCGATATGGCTAGAGACAATGCGATGAATGCGCTGAATGAGAAATTCCAACTCGTTGAGCGGGATGAGCGTCGTACGACGAAGGCGGTCGAGAACCTCGGCGAATGGCTCGGTATTGGCACAATTCGCCGCATCGAGGCGTTCGATAACTCGAACATCCAAGGGACGAATCCTGTATCGGCTATGGTTGTTTTCGTTGATGGTAAGCCAGATCGCAAGGAATACCGGAAATATAAAGTAAAGACGGTCGTAGGACCGGATGATTATGAAACGATGCGGGAAGTCGTTAGACGACGCTATGAGCGTGTGCTGAAGGACAATCTCACGATGCCAGACTTAATCGTTGTCGATGGGGGGAAAGGGCAAATCTCCGCCGCAATTGACGTTCTCGAGAATGAATTGGGCTTATATATCCCGATTTGCGGACTTGTGAAGGATGCCAAGCATAAGACAGCTCAACTGATGATCGGTGATCCTGCCGAAATTGTTCCGCTGCCGCGGGATAGCCAGGAGTTTTATCTGTTGCAGCGCATTCAAGATGAAGTCCATCGCTTCGCGATCACGTTTCATCGGGAAACGCGGGCCAAATCGATGGTCGTCTCACAACTCGATGCCATTCCGGGCATCGGTGAGAAACGCCGCAAGGCGCTGCTCAAGCATTTTGGCTCCGTGCGCAAAATAAAAGAGGCTGAAGTCACGGACTTCAAGCCTCTGGGTATTGGCGAGAAACTAGCGAATGAAATTATCAAAGCACTTCAAGGCGAGGCGGCGGCTCCCCAGGAATAGGGGGCTTTCGCCTTTTTCCATGCAACCAGGCCAAGCCTACCCCAACAATTCCGGGAAGTATCAGGTACAGAAGGCCAGCAAGTACATCGCCAACGTTACCTAACGAGAAGAGGGACAAGCCCATCAGAATGCTATCCATGCAAGCATGGGCAAATATAGCGGTAATGAACCCATATTTCAAAAAGACATAACCGAGAATGATACCGATGATCGTGACCTCGATGAGTCGCGTGTATACCGGATAGATTGGATACTGCGTATGACTAGCTGCCCAGATTACACTAGGAAGCAGGATGGCTATGAAGTTGTTGCGAAATAACTTCTTGAAAAGTATGATGCCTAGAAACCGGAAAGTGGCCTCCTCCGAAATAGCCGC
This sequence comes from Paenibacillus qinlingensis, assembly GCF_031455095.1. GTDB lineage: Bacteria > Bacillota > Bacilli > Paenibacillales > NBRC-103111 > Paenibacillus_E > Paenibacillus_E qinlingensis_A. The sequence goes on along the minus strand of NZ_JAVDSB010000021.1, from coordinate 57,447 downwards.
AACCCACGCCATTAACGGGAATAATCGAGGCTCGAGCATATTGAGTACGGAATCCGTCGGGTCATTGACGGACCATACATCGAATTTCATTTCGCCTGCATAAAATAAGACTTGCTGAACTCCCAGGACGAAGATAGCTAACAGATAGCCGCGTCCCATTCCGTCATATACCTCTTGGCCAAATCTATTCTCTTTCCAGCTAGGCCATTTATTCTGACCAATGGAGTTCCAAAGGCCAATACCTGCGACCAGTGAAAGATAGAGCGAAATCCCTAAAAGGAGTGTGATGGCACTCATAAATAGGATTGTAAACCGGACAGCAAAATCACTGTTCATATCCCCGCTCATCACTCGAAAAGCCGGATACATATTCACATTATTCATGATATAAATGACTAAGAAGATGGTTGTTAGGAGCAAACCTCTGCTGAATCGGATATGTTTTCTATAGATAATGGCAAAAACGATAGCAGCAAGTGTCATTAACAAGCTGAACCCCATGGATACCCACGTCATGCGTGAAGCGGAATCGTCTTGCTTAGTAAGCCAATCTAGGTGAGAAGCAGGAAGTTGGAAGTTAACTTGAAAGCCGGTGAGATTCGTCTGATCGAAATCCACGCGAACCTGAAGCTTAGCCTCGCCAATTGGATTCGTGCGTTTTTCGAAGAGAAGTGTTGTTTGTTCCTCTGTCGAATTATTTCTAGTTTCGTCTATTCGGCTGAAATCCTCTGGATCAAAGCCCATTTGACGAAGCTCTACCTTCGCTAGCGTATCTGCTTTCGTCTTACTAATCAGTGAGGATTGTCTTGTCGGATTGATTTCTAGATTTTCATGCCAGCCGATGATGGATGAATTTGTATAATTCACATCCACTTCAAACTGCCGTTTCGTTGTAGGATCCTTTACACTAACTTGATAATAGTCAATAGGGAACCGTTCGCCGTATTGTTTCGTATAAGATTCTAGTAATTTTTCTTTTTGAAAATAGCCGTTTCGTTCTTTCTTAGATTGATAGACAACGTAAGTTTGTGGATTATGCAGCTCATATCGCTGGCGAATGAAGGACGCCGCACTTTCTGCTGCTTGTTGTTTGGAGATTGTGGGCATATCCGCTGGGGATGCTTCTTCCTCGTGTAGTCCGTACAACATCGAAACACCGAAATAAAGGAGCAGTCCAATACAACACAAGAAGAGCAGAGAACGATTAAATTTCAGCCTGCGCATAGTCAATTCCCTTCTGAACTCAGGATTCTCGATCATTTCTCAACGTTAACACAGTTTAATATGAATGCCAATTTGGCTGGCAAACATTCGGAAACAATTATATAATACCTATCAATTGCTAATTATCGGAATTTCTACATTTTGAGCGGGGAACTCTATTGTATAGGCAAAGCGGATTTTGATTATTTTTACAAATGCAGGAGGCACGATGAATACAAAACTGAATATATGGCGACTAACACCTCCTCAAATACTGGTTTTAGGTTTCGCTGTGATTATTCTTATTGGAGCGGGGCTATTGACGCTGCCTTTTGCCTCGGCGACAGGTCAGTCCTTGTCCTTTATTGATGCACTATTTACTTCCGTATCTGCGACCACGGTGACAGGGTTGATTGTCGTAGACACGGGGAGCACATTTACAACGTTTGGACACATCGTCATTATTTCTTTGATTCAAGTAGGCGGGCTTGGTTTTATGACAATGGCCACACTAGTCGCTTTCGTTTTTCGGAAACGAATCACTTTGAAGGAACGACTTGTCCTGCAGGAAGCCTTAAATCAAGGCAGCATGGAGGGGATCGTACGGCTCATTCGCAAAGTTATCATTTATTCGTTAACCATTGAAGCGATTGCCGCAGTCATTTTTACCATTCGATTTTCGTTTGATTTTGGCTTTGCCAAAGGGCTCTATTTCGGGATCTGGCATGCGGTATCCATGTTCAATAATGCTGGCTTTGATTTGTTCGGTACGGTTGACTCTCCTTTCGTTTCTCTTACCGGATATGTGGGTGACATCGTAGTTAACTTTGTCGCTATCATGTTGATCATCCTTGGTGGAATTGGGTTCATCGTTATTTCCGATATGATGGATCTCCGCAAAAAGAAGAAGCTATCCTTGAACTCCAAAGTTGTTCTCAGCATGAGTGGATTACTATTGGTTGTTGGTGCACTTGGTATTTTTATATTCGAGTTTACAAATATCAGAACCTTAGGTTCCTTAGAATTTGGTTCCAAAATGCTCTCATCCTTCTTCCAATCTGCAGCTACAAGGTCAGCCGGTCCGAATACGGTCGATATTAGTGCGTTACGCCAAGCATCTCAATTCCTTATGATTATTCTTATGTTTATTGGTGCTTCTCCAGGATCGACGGGCGGAGGCATCAAGGTAACTACTTTTATGATTCTGATCAGTGCCATTATTACCATGATTCGTGGAAAAGAAGATATCGTTGTTTTCCGGTACCGCTTAGCGAAAGATCGCATTCTTAAAGCCATTACGTTAACCATGATGTCCTTATTCTTAGTTATTATCGTCACCATGATTTTATCTACAACGCAGGATTCGTCCTTTATCAAAATCTTGTTCGAGGTCACATCAGCATTCGGAACAGTGGGCCTGACCATGGGATTAACGCCGGAGTTAACGGCATTTGGCAAGGTGCTAATCAGTATAACGATGTTTGCAGGACGTCTAGGAACCGTCACACTAGCTTATGCGCTGCAACCAAAGCAGGAAAAAGAATTATTTAGATACCCTGAGGGGAAAATTACGATTGGATAGGGGTTACAGCAAGATGAAGAAGAAACAATATGTGGTAGTAGGGCTAGGCAGATTTGGGTCAAGCCTTTCTAAAGAATTAATGAAGCTTGGACATGAAGTGTTAGGGATTGACATGGATGAAGAAGTCGTGAACGATATGAGTGATCAGTTGACACATGCGGTTGTCGCGGATGCAACGGATGAAGATGTGCTCAAATCTTTAGGGATTCGTAATTTTGATTGTGCTGTCATCGCCATTGGGGATGATATTCAATCCAGTATTTTGACAGCCATTGTGATGAAAGATTTAGGGGTTAACCAAGTGGTTGCCAAGGCGTTATCCGAGCTTCACGGAAAAGTTCTGACGAAACTAGGCGTCGATCGCGTCGTCTATCCGGAACGTGATATGGGCATTCGTGTAGCCCATCAGCTAGTGACACCGAATTTATTAGATTACATTGAAATTTCGAAAGACTATACAATTGTTGAGTTGAAGGTCCCGAAACGTTTATGCGGCTTTACAATTCAGGAGTTAGATCCACGAGCGAAGTATGGTTGCAGTGTTGTGGCGATTAATAAGCAGACTGGGGTTATCATTGCACCGCAAGCGGGTGACAAGGTGAATGAGAACGACATCATGGTACTCATTGGAACGAACAACCAGATTAATGATTTTGAAAGTCAAGTTATCGGCTGATCACACATTCCATGTCCTGCAGCGAGTGAAATTTTGATGAAGGTGGACAACGCATGTATAAGGTACTCATGATCGAAGATGATGCGATGATCGGTGATATGGTCACGATGTATTTGAAGGAAGAGGGTTTTCATATCATCCGTAAGGAGAATGGCATGAGTGGCATCGCGGCAATCCCGCAATTTCAACCAGATCTAATTCTGTTGGATTGGGTGCTGCCAGACATGGATGGGCTAGCGATATGTCGACAAGTTCGTGAAAACTCAAGTATACCAATCATGATTGTTTCGATGAAAAATAAAATCGTGGAACGTGTGAATGCGCTAGGTGCAGGCGCTGATGATTTCATGTGCAAGCCATTCAGTATGCATGAATTGATTGCCAGGGCTCATGCGCTCATTCGTCGAGCTAAGATGTATCCATCCATGAACCAGCTTCAGGCGACACAGTCGGAACCACGAGATGTGAACGAAGTTGAAGTGCCTAAAACGGCTGCCGTATCGGCGGTTATGGATAAACACGACAAAATAACGCTTAACATAAATACGCGTTCTATGAGTGTGTATGGCGAGATCGTAGAAACGACCTATTCCGAATTTGAGATTATGAAATGCTTCATCAACAACCCTGGGCGCGTGTATAGTCGGGAAGATTTATTGCAGACGGTTCGCGGTTTTGACTCTTTTGTAACGGACAGGGCGATTGATGTACATATTGCGAATCTTCGAAAGAAGATTGAAGATAACCCCAAAGAGCCGAAATGGATTCGGACGGTTTGGGGTGTTGGTTATAAATTCGTACGCATGTAATAGGCGGGGCTAGCGGTTCTTAGCGAAGTATTTGATAGCTTGGGCGACGAACTTCATGGATTCTGCATTGTCAGCAGAGTGATCGGAGTAAATAAGCGAGGTTGTTCGCTTCGTTTGTTCCAGTTCCTGGAGTTCTCTCAAAATTAGTTCATTATTCTGAATTAAATCTTCACGCAAGTAGGATTTGGGTAATAATGTCGCTGTTTTGCAAGTGGAAACAAGTCGGATAATCGCTTCAAAGGAGTCGATCTCCATTTGAACGTTAGGAAAGATCGTGAAACGATTGAAGAGCTCGTCCATCAAAATGCGGTACCAAGTCCCTTTCGAAAAAAGGATCATCGGCAATTCATTTAAGTCCTTCATTGTAATTTCCGGCTGATCGATTAACGGATGTCCGGATGGGAGCACTAAGCAGAGATGATCATCGAACAACGGTTCACAATGCAGACTTGTCGCATTAATCTGAGAGGCAACGATGCCGATATCCACTTTGTTGTCTTTCACTAGGGAGACAATCTCATGGGTTTTGCCAGTTAGCAGCTTAATATCCGTCAGTGGATAATCCTGCAAGTAATCGGTGATCAGATCAGGCAGTGTAGCTTGGAGTGTTGTAAGTGAAGCGCCGATGGTCAGTGATGAAGTACTGCCCGCGGCTTTAAAGCTATGGAGAGCTTGCTTGAACTTTCGTTCAAGAAGACGTTTCTCCAAGGCGTGATCATAGCAGAGTTGCCCCGCTTTGGTTAACTCCAGTCGTTTCCCCTTCCGGATAAAAAGCTCCACGCCAAGCTCATCTTCCAGCTTCATAATTTTCCGTGAAAGTGCAGGTTGTGAAATGTTTAATAATTGTGACGCTTTGTTAAGACTGACTTGTTCGACAACAATGGCGAAAACATCTAACAGCTCCATACGTTTACCTCGCCTCTATATGTGAAATAGTTATAAGTAGATATAAAAAAACGGCACTTCCATTATAAGCATGAAAGAGGTACGATGTACATGTCACAAATTATCTATATTTCGTGAACCTTTGTGTATAATCATTGAATGAATTGGCAAAATAGGCGTGGATGATTATGGGTTGACGCTCGTTTGCGGCGAGAGTACAATGATATGTGGCTTGTTTTTGTCAAAACTTGTCGGATGTTAATTGTGTTTGAATTTTGTTGAGGGGGGAATTGGTTACATTATGAGTAATTCGTATTACTTTCGTAAGATCCACTCGTTACTAGGTGTCATTCCAGTGGGCTTCTTCCTTATTGAGCATTTGCTCACTAACTATGAAGCTACCAAAGGACCTGAAGCCTTCCTGGATCAAATTAACTGGTTGAACGATTTGCCGTTGAGATTGTTATTGGAAATCGTGGGGATTTGGCTTCCACTTCTTTACCATGCCGTTTATGGACTTTATGTAGCCTATCAATCGCGTAATAACGTATCTAGCTACGGGTATTTCCGTAATACGATGTTTATGTTGCAACGTGTAACAGGGGTACTTACTTTCTTGTTCATTGCATGGCATCTATTCGAGACTCGTATTCAGGTTGCCCTAGGCAATGTGGCGCATGAGGCACTTGGGAACACGATGCACGATATTGCAACGAATCCAGTAGTATTCACGCTATACTTGATCGGGATTGTATCCGCAACATTCCATTTCACGAACGGCCTATGGTCATTCCTAGTGAGCTGGGGTATTACGGTTGGACCGCGTGCGCAACGCTTTTCGACTATCATTACAATGGGCTTGTTCGTTCTAATGACGGTGATGTTTATCATGTCATTAACTGCGTTTACAGGTACAGAATTTTCAGTTCCAGTAGAAGCGCATACGGGGAAATAAGGGAGGGTGAACAGAAGTGGCTAATTCAAAAATCATCGTCGTCGGCGGAGGCCTTGCGGGACTCATGGCGACAATTAAAGCAGCAGAGGCTGGAGTTCATGTACAATTGTTCTCCTTGGTTCCTGTGAAACGTTCCCACTCCGTATGTGCGCAAGGCGGCATTAACGGTGCGGTGAATACGAAGGGTGAAGGTGACTCCACGTGGGAGCACTTTGACGATACAGTTTACGGGGGAGATTTCTTAGCGAATCAACCTCCAGTTAAAGCATTATGTGACGCGGCTCCAGGTATCATTCACTTGATGGACCGGATGGGCGTTATGTTTAACCGTACACCAGAAGGTTTGCTTGATTTCCGTCGTTTCGGTGGTACCAAATATCACCGTACAGCATTTGCTGGTGCAACGACAGGTCAACAACTTCTGTATGCTCTCGATGAGCAAGTACGTCGTTGGGAAACAGCAGGTCTCGTAACGAAATTCGAACACTGGGAATTCCTCGGTTCAGTTATTGATGACGAAGGTGTATGCCGTGGTATCGCCGCACAAGATTTGCGCAGCATGGAAATTCAAACGTTCCCATCAGATGCAGTGATCTTGGCAACAGGTGGTCCTGGGATTATTTTCGGGAAAACAACGAACTCCGTTATTAACACAGGTACTGCCGCAAGTGCGGTTTACCAACAAGGTGTGAAATATGCGAACGGTGAAATGATTCAAATTCATCCAACAGCGATTCCTGGAGACGACAAGCTGCGCTTGATGTCCGAATCTGCACGTGGTGAGGGCGGCCGTATTTGGACGTACAAAGATGGTAAGCCTTGGTACTTCCTTGAAGAGAAATACCCAGCGTACGGTAACCTTGTTCCTCGTGATATTGCAACGCGCGAGATCTTCTCCGTATGTATTGATCAGAAGCTAGGGATTAACGGCGAGAACATGGTTTACTTGGATCTTTCTCATAAAGACCCGAAAGAGCTTGATATTAAGCTCGGCGGTATTATGGAAATTTACGAGAAGTTCATGGGCGACGACCCGCGTAAAATTCCAATGAAGATTTTCCCAGCTGTTCATTATTCGATGGGCGGCATGTGGGTTGACTATAACATGATGACGAACGTCCCTGGTCTATTCGCAGCAGGTGAGTGTGAGTATCAGCATCACGGTGCAAACCGTTTGGGCGCGAACTCCCTTGTTTCTGCTATCTATGACGGTATGGTTTCTGGTCCTAAAGCGGTTGAGTACATTCGCGGTTTATCCAAACATGCGGATGATACATCATCGATCATCTATGACCGTGAGAAGAAACGTCATACAGATCGTTATGAAAGTTTGCTCAAAATGAACAACGGTACAGAGAATGCGTACGTGCTTCATAAAGAGCTTGGTGACATGATGAATGCGAACATGACAGTTGTGCGTTACAACGATCGTTTGACAGAAACGATTGGCAAGATCAAAGACTTGAAAGAACGTTACAACAACATCAACATTACAGATACAGCACGTTGGAACAACCAAGGTGTTGCGTTCACACGCCAGCTATGGAACATGTTCGAGCTTGCTGAAGCGATGACGGTTGGCGCCTTGATGCGTGATGAAAGTCGCGGCGCGCACTACAAGCCAGAATTCCCAGAACGTGATGATGATAACTTCATGAAAACGACAATCGCAGACTGGACGCCAGATGGTCCTAAGATTTCGTATGATGAAATTGATGTATCGTTGATTAAACCTCGTAAACGTGACTACTCCACGGAGAAGAAAAAGGAGGGATCCTGATCATGGCGGAGACACTAAGTGCAACGAAAACTGTGAAGTTTATCGTGACTCGTCAAGAGAGTCCGGATTCTAAACCTTATACAGAGGAGTTTGAAATTCCCTACCGCGCGAACATGAACGTGATCAGCGGTTTGATGGAAGTTCAACGTAATCCTAAAAATGCGAATGGCGAGAAAACAACACCCGTATGTTGGGAATCCAACTGTCTGGAGGAAGTATGCGGCGCTTGTTCCATGGTTATCAATGGAAAGCCTCGCCAAGCTTGTTCCGCGCTTGTAGATAAGCTGGAGCAGCCAATTCGCGTAGCACCTATGAGCACGTTCCCTGTTATGCGTGACCTTGTAATCGATCGTGGACGCATGTTCAACGCGTTGAAAAAGGTTAAGGCATGGGTTCCTATCGATGGAACATACGATCTTGGTCCTGGACCGCGTATGGCCGAGTCGAAGCGTCAATGGGCTTATGAGTTGTCCAAATGTATGACATGCGGCGTGTGTCTGGAAGCCTGTCCGAACGTTAATGACAAAAACTCGTTTATCGGGCCTTCCGCATTATCGCAAGTTCGTCTCTTCAACGCTCACCCAACAGGTGAGATGAACAAAGACGAGCGTCTGGATACGCTGATGACAGATGGCGGTATCGAAGGCTGCGGGAACTCGCAGAACTGCGTACGCTCCTGTCCGAAAGGGATTCCACTTACAACGTCGATCGCAGCGTTGAACTTGGATACGACGAAGCACTTGTTCAAGAAATGGTTAGGCGTGTAAGTTAAGTTGCGCTGACAGATAAAAGCTTGGCACCCTTTGGGGTGCTGGGCTTTTTTTTGCGGTGTAGTGTGTCCTTATTCATCGGTCTATTGGCACTATCCCTTTGGCTCAGAAGAAAAGGTTGCTGAATGTTGGAATGAAATTTGTAACCTGAGCGAAGGGGATAGTAGAGATAATGAGAAGCAAGAGGGTAGTGGGAGATTGTGAGAAGGATTGGGTGTATGTCACTCAGTCGGTGCGGGGAATTGGTACAGGGATACTCCCCGCCGAATCCTCACGTCTCGGAACAACAAAAAGACCTGAGTCAGACTCTCAGGTCTTTTGAATCATGTGTAGAGGTTAGTGAACCACGGGGATTGACACGCATACACTTGCATCATGATTATTTATAGGGGAAAACAATTGAGGGCGTCGCGGCAGGTGGGATAGTCTTCTTATCTAACATAAGAATGTGGAAATGAATCGAAAGCATCGCGACACCTCCGAATAGCCCATCTATATGTTATATAATATTACGCAGCAGACCTTTTTGACAACCTTTTATTTATTTGTGTTATATATATTGACATGACTCGCTAATCTAAGTATGATATAGACAAAAGTAAGACAACGAAGAAACAACCGCATAGCAAACTTGTTTTCTAGGGTTCCGCGATAGAATGAAGGCTATCGGTCAGGTCCAAGAGAAGACACACGATGAGTACCTCATCGTGCACACGGAGGGATAAAAGCCCGGGAGGATATCAGGATATGATATCATTCCGGGCTTTTTCCTTATCATTTTATACAGAGAGGGAGTTCGGAGAATGAGACAAAAAACAATATTTCTGATGTTGGCGGTATTATTTACTTTTACAGTAATCAGCGGGTGTGGCAGCAAAGAAGCGAGTACGTCAGCAGGAGGCAGCAAGGAGCCAATTAAGTTGGCGCTTAGTCCATGGCCGGGCTGGTTCGTGTGGTACCTCGTGAAGGAGAAGGGCTTTTTTGAGAAGAATGGCGTGAACGTGGATCTGGTCTGGTTCCCTGTATACAGTGACTCCCTATCCGCTCTCGCATCAGGTAAAGTAGATGCAAATAGTCAAACGTTAAGTGATACACTAGCTCCAGCAAGTAAAGGCATTAAGCTGAAAGCAGTGCTGGTTAATGATAACTCCAATGGCGGCGACGGTGTTGTCGTGAAGCCAAGTATCAATTCTTTGAAAGATTTGAAAGGGAAGAAAGTCGCTACTGAGCTTGGAACAGTCGATCATCTTCTGATGCTGACAGCGCTTGAGAAAGCAGGATTAGCAGAGAAAGATGTCTCTTATACGAATATGACAGTCAACGATGCAGGGCCAGCGTTCATAGCGGGCAATCTGGATGCTGCAGTACTCTGGGAGCCTTTCCTAAGCAAAGCCATTCAAGAGGGGAAAGGGAAGCTGCTCTTTTCATCCAAGGATACACCTGGATTGATCCCAGACTTGCTCGTGTTTAAAGAAGAAATTACGAAGAATCGTCCAGACGATGTGAAAAAGATCATTAACGCTTGGTTCGATGCTTTGGACTACTGGAAAGCCAATCCAGAGGAGTCTCTGAAAATTATGGCCAAAGCCGCAGAGACGCCTGTCGATGAATACAAAGCTGGTGTGGATAGCGTGAAGATATTCCAACTGGAGGATAACGTCAAAGCTTTCGCCAAAGGGGATTCCTATGAGTCTCTAGCCTTTACTTCTGTGAAAACAGCCGAATTCTTAAAAGGCTTGGATATGCTTAGCACCATACCGAAAGCGGAAACCTTCTTGGACGGCCATTTTGTTGAGGAAGTCATGAAGGAACGCAAGAAATAAAGGCTGAACAGGAGGACTGCAGATGGAAACACAGCTAAAAAAAAGACGGAAGTCCACATTGTTTGCCATACGTGGTGATATAAGCCGTAGAGCCTACTTGTCTGGTGTCGTACTCATCGTTGCGGTTGTCTTATTATTCTGGAGCGTAATGAGCTACGGCGAATTCGTAAATCGCACCTTCCTGCCAACGCCTGATCAGGTACTACGGCAGTTTGGGATTCAATTACAGAACCCCGTATTCTGGGATCATGTTTGGATTAGTATTTTCCGAGTTGGCGGTGGATTCTTGCTTGCTTGTTTAATCGGGATTCCACTCGGGATATTGGCGGGAACATTTCGTTTTGCTGAGGCATTGTTCGTACCTGGTGCTGAATTCATTCGGTATATGCCTGCGACGGCATTCATTCCTTTAATTATGGTATGGGCAGGGATTGGCGAATGGGCGAAAATTCTTGTTATCTTCCTGGGATGCTTCTTCCAACTGATGCTGATGGTTGCAGACAATACACGGTCGGTGTCCAATGATCTGCTGCAAACCTCCTATACGCTTGGCGCGAAACGGTGGCAGGTAATCGAAAAGGTGCTGATTCCAGCACTATTGCCAGATTTGATGAACACGCTGCGCTTAATCATTGGGTGGGCATGGACGTATCTGGTCGTAGCAGAGTTAGTTGCGGCTAGCAGTGGTCTTGGATTTTCGATTATGAAGGCGCAGAGGTTTCTGAATACGGATCAAATTTTTGTAGGCATTATTGCGATTGGTTTGCTTGGTTTATTAACAGATCGCACATTTGCTTATTGTCATAAGCGGTTTTTCCCATGGTTGGAAGGAGGGCGTTAAGATGGAAGCTTTGAATCTGGTAGATAACAGCGTGCCCTCATCTGGGAAACGTGCAGCCGTGCGTAAAATCGAAGCTGTCGAGGTTACGAAGGTATACAGTTCGAAGAAGTCGCAGTTCGTCGCTTTGGATCGTGTATCCTTTCATGTAGATGCCCATGAATTTGTTAGTTTCGTTGGCCCTTCAGGCTGCGGGAAGTCATCTTTATTGCGTATCATTGCTGGTTTGGAGCCCTTAACGATGGGGGATTTGAGTATCAATGGTCATGAAATTGAGGGTCCAGGTGCCGATAGAGGCATGGTTTTTCAGAGCTATACCTTGTTTCCCTGGTTATCTGTGCGAGAGAATATCGAGTTCGGCTTGACGTTGAAGGGAGTTCCTTTGTTTGAAAAGAGAGCCATATCCGATCATTTCATGGAGCTTGTCGGTTTGCAGAAATTCGCAAAATCACTGCCGAAGGAACTGTCGGGTGGTATGAAGCAGCGGGTTGCCATCGCGCGAGCGTTGGCGAATAATCCGGATGTGCTGCTGATGGATGAACCGTTTGGAGCGCTTGATCCGCAGACGAAGAATGCCATGCAGGAGCTGTTGCTGCGCATTTGGGAAAAGGAGAAAACGACGGTTGTTTTCATCACGCACGATATCGAGGAAGCCATCTTTCTATCGCAACGGGTGTATGTGATGCAGGCGCATCCTGGAACGATTCGCAGTGAGATTGTCATCCCGCACGGACTGCGGCAAGTAGAGGATGTGAAGGACTCGGAAGCTTTTGTGAAGCTGAAGAAGCAGATCATTTCGTTGATTGGGCATCACGACGAGTAAGGGCAACAGGGGCATGGGCATCATTAGCGGATTAATCTGCTTGTGGTGCCTTTTTTGTTTTGGCATAGGGGGTGAAGAGTGATTTGACGAGCTATCCCCTTCTAGCTACAATATGTTTAAGCGTTTCAAGAATGAGGGCATGGGATGAAAAAAAACAAACAAGCTACCATCGTCGATGTTGCCACTGAGGCAGGTGTGTCCATTGCGACGGTGTCGAATGTGATTAATCGCAGAAAAGTTCCAATGTCACCGGAAACGATCCGTAAAGTAGATGAAGCCGTTGCACGGTTAGGTTACCGTCGGAACGTGATGGCGACCAATTTGAGCCGGCGGCGCTCGAATGAGTTGGGGCTAATTCTCCCGCATTTTGGCGGGTATTACGGCCGATTTGCAGAAAAGCTTGAACAGAGATTTCACAGTTATGGCTATCATTTATCTGTGTTTTCAGCTGCAGGCATGGACCCTGAGGTTGAGACCCGGCATATTGAGCATTTATTACAACGGCGTGTGGACGGGTTGGTTTCACATGGTTTGGCCATCAGTATGCATTCCACGCAGCAGTTGGTCGGCGAAGGTACGCCGCTCGTCATATTTAACGGCTGGGGCTGGCCGAATGAGATTACGAAGCTGGCGGTAAATTTGGATTTTGCCAAGGCATCGAGTCAGGCCGTACAGTACTTCCTTGCACATGGCTGTCGAGCCGTCTTCTATGCGGGTAGACGTAAGGGAATGGGTGCCAATGAGCAGCGGATCGAAGGTTTTCTAGCTGGGCTGGGCGATCAAACAGAGTCAACCGTACATGCACTTTTGGATGCTGGCGAGCTAGGAGTATCTGGCACCTTAGATGAAGCCTTGCGTGTGAGCGGCGAGTTGCGGCCTATTGGTATTTACACATTCAATGATGCCCTGGCGTTGGAGCTGATTGCTGAATGCCATGCGCGAGGTATCCGTGTTCCTGAGGATGTGCAGCTTATTGGGATGGATAATGAGCATTTCGCCAAAGCGAGCTTTCCGTCCATTACAAGCTTCGAGATGCCGGTGGAGCTGCAAACTCGTTTAGTCGCGGCTTTCCTCATGCGGCAGATAGGGGAAGAGTTGGATGAGGAAAGTGCGAAGCTGCTCGATTCATATTTAGCCCAGATGAAGGGGCACGAGTTGCTCATCGATATGGAAATGGTTGTGCGGAACTCGACGCAGAATAAATAAAACCGTACATCACTTCGGAAGAGGTGATGTACGGTTTGTTTGTTGTTTGATCTGTTTTTGCTGTCGCAGAAAATCCTTCCCGTACGTGCCATGCGGATTAATGTCGGCGTGCTCGACTTGAATCGTGGCATGTTCGATGCCGTACTTGCTTTTTAGCGTTTCATTAATGGCCAAAATGACGCAGAACGGTTGTATGTTCGGGCTAATGAACACATGGGCAGTCAGCGAATAATGGTCGGTCGAAACCGCCCAGAGATGCATTTCATGCACATCTTCTACGCCTTCTACCTTCGCGATCACGGAGCGGATTTCATCTAAATTAAACCTTTCAGGGACAGATTCCATCAGGATCATGAAGGATTCTCGGATAATTTTGCCCCCACCTGTAAAAATAATGCCCCCAATCACCATCGAAATCAGCGGATCGAACCAGAGGAGGCCAGAGTAATAAATGATAATGGCTGAAATGATGACACCAACAGAGCTTAGTAAGTCGCCAAAAAAGTGCCAAAGCGCGCTCTGCACATTCAGATTATCCTCCTCCTTAACGCTGTTATGGAGAACTAGTGTGAGCACGAGGTTAACGACGAAACCAATGGAAGCAATGCCAAGCATGAGACCCAATTGTATGGGTTGAGGGTGGATGACACGCTGGACACCTTCGATAAAAATACCCAATGCGATCATACACAGTGCTAACCCGTTGAGAAATGAAGCGATAATCTCAAAGCGCAGGAATCCAAAAGTGAAACGGGCGTTAGGCTGACGCGTAGCTAGATGTATGGCCACCATGCTTAGGCCTAGTGCAATGACATCTGAAATCATATGGGCAGAATCGGACAAAAGAGCCAGGGAATTCGAGAGCACCCCACCGACAATTTCAACAATCGTAAAAAATGCAGTTAACATGAGGGTGACCCACAGGGTTTTTCTTGACTTACTTTGTACTTTCACATGGTGGAGATGATGATAGTCATACTCGACGCTCATAGGCTTCCTCCTTATTTAGAATAATTCTAATTAACATGTATTTAGTATATGCCACATAGGTGAAAGGTGCAACTAAAATTGTGGGAGGATTTTGGATATAATAAAGCGTTTTCTATTTTGTAACAGAAATGAAATATTCCTGTTATGGTTCCATAATGTTCACTTGGTAATATAATAAACAAGACCCCCTTTTTAATATAAACTTTTTAGAACCCGGCCCCGTTGGCTGGGTTCCTTTTTTTATGAAATTACGAAAATGATTCATCCCTCGCTAGATTGGTTAAATCTTCTTATGAAGAATTTACATCTAGGAGGGATGAAGTTTGAGTAAAAAACTCGCAAAGCGCAGACGTTCACCTCTGGCCTTATATCTTGCGGCACTGACAGTTACCATAGCGATTAGTAACATAGAATGATGTATATGAAACAAGAAAAGCCCAGTGATGGGCTTTTTTTGCTGTCAGAGCGTGAGTTTCCTCTATATTAATCAAATTGAACTTCCTGATCCAAAACGATCTCCTTAGGCGGAGATTCCATCGGGCTGGCATACGGAATTAAGGCAAAATGCAGCCCATCCACATGATCAGGTAAACGAGGTGAGACGAGATAGGTGATTTGTGTCTGACCACCACCACCTCTTGAACCATTTCTGACGATACGATAGTGTTCACTTCCTTGAATATCAAGCTGGAGCTGTGGACGGAAGTTACTGAAATGTGCATCAATTGGACGGAGCTTAATTTCGACGTAAACAATACTACTGTGCTGATGCTGCATCGCATGTGTCAATGTATACGCAAAGTCACCAACCACCGATGTCTTCATGATGGGCATCACATGCTCCAAATCACCTGGTTCATTCGGCATGACAGGGTAATGCTCATTCAGACTGTTCAGCAGCCAGTTGATCTGTGGGATCTCGATCCCGAATCGAGCTGACCATTCTTGCAAGACTTCCTTCTCTGGGTAAAACCGTCTTCCTTTTGCTAGGGATTTGCGCTCTGTTAAAAGCTGAAGAAGGGATTCATCAATCTTCCTCATTTCATCACTGTATTCATTGGGCACCTTATGTAATTCAGACCAAGCCATCGTCTATACCTCCATTTACCAGTTGTATCCATTTAGTATAAGGGTAAAATAGCAGCAGGAAAAGTTTTGTGAAAATTCGGCACGTTTTTCTGGACGATTCCCCATGTTTTTGAGACGGAAGCCCAAGCAACTCTTATGCGAATGATGCTACGCTGTAGGTAGTCATTTAAGAAGAGGGAGCTGCTGAAGCAATGAATTCTACGTATGCAAACAACGCGAATAAGGTATGGCAAGAAATGATAAAGGATCATTCCGGTGAATGGGGAATGGACATTCATCACTGGGACTGGGTACCAGGTGTGGGTGTGATTGCGATGTTGGAATATTATGAGGCTACTCGTCATTCAGAAGTAATGGCCTATTTGCAGGAATGGGTGAAGCTGAATAGTGAAAAAGCTAAAGGCACCAAGGTTATCAATTCGATCGCGCCTTATGCTATTTTCCCAGCACTATACCGTGCTACGAATGATGAATGGTTCCGAGATGAAGCGGTTCGCGTAGCTGAATGGCTAATTAAGGAAACGCCGCGAACAAGGGAAGATGCCTTCGAGCACACGGTTACGGAGAATGTGGCATTCGCTGAACAAGTGTGGGCGGATACGATTTTCATGGCGGTCCTGTTTCTAGCGAGAACGGCTTCTTTAGTCGGCAATATCACCTATGCAGAAGAGGCGTTGAAGCAGGTGTTGATTCACCTTCGTGTGCTGCAGGATGACGAGACGAATGTGCTTTTCCATGGCTGGAATTGCGCCTCTGGGGATCATATGTCGGCCGCACGTTGGACAAGAGCGAATGCTTGGATCGCAGCAGGTATTCCACTAATCGTGGAAGAAATCAAACAGTTGGTTGTGATCCCAGATGAACTTCAGGAGAGATATGGACGCCTCATGAGCGGATTGCTGGCGTACCAGCAGGAAGATGGGTTGTGGAGTACGGTCATGGATCAGCCTCATTTTGATAGGGAAGTGTCAGGAAGTGCCGGTATTGCCTATGGTTTATTGAAAGGGATGGAGCAGGGCTTAATTCCTCGTCGAGAAGAGACTGCTGCTTCCGTGGAGCGCGTGTTTACTTCCATTTTTCCATATATTACGGAGGAAGGTGTCGTGAATGGGGTGTCCGGCGGCACACCCGTGATGCCAACGATTCAGGCTTATCAAGACGATATCCCAACGTACCCAACGCTTTACGGACAAGGTCTCGTACTCATGCTGTTCGCGAAAGTACTTCAAATGGAGATGGTGAAACATGGATAGAGATGAATTATTAAGGGCAATTCAGGCTACAGAGAAGCAGTATGATGCAGGCGTTAAGTTAGTTCGTACTCCTCTCACGGCAACGTATCATACGGCGCTCAAGCCGGAGCAGCACCCTTTTGTATACGCTTTGTATCCTTCCACTTGTTATGCGTACGATCTACTCCGCTACGGTGGAGAAGCCTATTCCCTTAGGGCGGCAGAGATTCTCGAGGTCGTCATTGCTCAACAGGATCAAGATGCATCTCGTGCTTCTTACGGGATCTGGCCTTATTTTTATGAAGAATCGCTAGATGAAATGGATCGTCCGGACTGGAACATGGCGGATTTCCATGGAAAGCGTTTGGTTCTTATTTTGAAGAAGTATGCAGACTCCCTTCCGCAATCATTGGTGAATCAGATTCGTGAGGCGATTTATCACGCTTGCCAAGCCATCATGATTCGAAATGTGGGACCTCATTATACGAACATTGCGATCATGGGGGCATTTGTAACACTGGTTGGTGGCGAGCTGTTAGGAGACAATGAGATTCAGAGTTATGGGGAACAGCGCTTGAAGCGATTCCATGTGTTTACTTCAGGTATCGGTACGTTCTCGGAATACAACAGTCCATGTTATTCACCACTTGCAATTGAGGAGCTGGATAGCATCTATCAGGAGTCGCATTCTACGGAGGCTGTAGCGCTTGCTGAGCAGCTATTGGATATTGCTTGGGGGATGATTGCGAAGCATTACCATCCAGCTACACGCGAGTGGGGCGGCCCATACAGTCGGACGTATTTCACGTTGATGACAGAGCGAGAGAAGCATTTCCTGGGAAATGCGCTTAACAAGGAAACGACAGGGATAAAGTGTCCAGAGCAGTATCATGCTTATTTTAGCTCTAATGAGGAACGGTATTTCATGGAGCCAACGTTGCTGGCAGCAGAGACTGGGTATCAAAACTATGCGACGACGTATCAAAATGACAAGCTTTCGCTCGGAAGCTACACGATCGGGAGTATGTGGAATCAACGCCGTAACTTATTAGCCTTCGTGGATGTCGGCGGGAAGAAAGTATTCGTTCAGCTGCAGTTTTTAAAAGATGGCCGTGACTTCTGCTCTGCCATTTTCACGGGCGTGCAATCACGTAATCATGTGTTGTATGGCTTTAATTTGGCGACTGATAATGGCGATTGGCATCAGGATTTGGATGTGATCAACGGCAAATTCCAAGCGAAGGATCTGCGCATTCGATTGTTGCTCGGCGGTGATCTGCAAGAACTCGAGCTGCCTACTTTGGTGGAGGGGAAACGTCTGACGACGTTACTTGGAGATACGCAGCTTCGTATAGAAGCTATTCTGGAGGAGTCCGATTACGGCTCTCTTGAGGTTGCAGCAGAACGCAGTGGAGATGAGCTTTATTTGGATTATGTCTTGTATGCGGGTGAGGAGAAGGCGTTTGATTTCCACGCGATTCAAAAAGCTGTCTGGCTGTTCCAACTTTCCCTTGGCAATGCGGCTGACCAACTGCCGGAGGTTGATGTTCGACAAGAGGGAAATTCTGTGACAGCTACAATAGCGACCAAGGAAGATCAGATGTCGATTACGGTGCCTGCAGCACCTGGGAAGACTAATGATTTTTATCGGAATAATCGGGTACAGCCCCCGCAAAGTTTACTTCAAGTGAAGTAAGTGTTAACGCAATTTGAAAAAGGAAGCCACGAAAGAGGTACAGGGAGGATATCCTGTACCTCTTTTTTGTCGAGTTGGCCATCATTACCACAATGTCCTGTTCTTCCGTTTTAAAGCCTCGACACGATACTGCTTCGGTGTCATTCCCGTTTCCTTTTTAAATATATGGAAGAAATGCGACATGTCGCCAAACCCGACGGCTGATGAAACCTCAGAGACGGCCAAATCTGTCTCCATCAGCAAGCGCTTCGCCTTATTTAGGCGATACTCAATCAGGAATTGTTTAATGGTCGTACCCGTGGTTTCTTTAAATAAGGCGAAAAGCTGCGAACGCGATACGGGAAAACGCGATACGATATCCTCAATCAATAAGGACTCTTGATAATGACCAATCAAGTAGGAGAGTACATCATGGGCGAGATGCTGGTAACCTGTAGGTTTCGATGCATGCTCACCTTGCTCATCCTGCAAGCCAAATAGGATAAGGAAAAAGTCAGCGATACTTCGCAGCACAACGAGCTCATAGCCCATCTCACGCTTAAGTAAAGCCTGTGTCAGCTCAGCGAATATCGACTGGACACGATCTAACTGTTGAGCGCTCAGGAAATAATGACTGGAATCTGGATGATGCTTGGAAAGCAGCCGGGATATGGATAAATCCGACAACTGACAAATCGTGTGCAGGTGATCTAAATAAGACTCATCTATGGATAAGACATAGCGGTGGAATTCTTTGCTTTGTCCGTGGAACGGTCGATGAATGACATGGGGATGAATGATCGTTAAACTCCCAGCATGCAGTGGATATATGCGATCGCCAACAAGGTAGGTGCCGCTGCCCTGCAGGACAAGGTAGATTTCATAGCCATTATGTGAATGCAGCAACTGCTGTTCGAGCGGAATCGTCCGAAATTCACTGTGTACAGGGTAGGTAGCCAGAAAATGATTCGTATAATCATCAATAGCATAGCTGAATGGTTGCGCCTCTGAAGGTTCAGGACTCTGTAGCTCTGGTACTGGTAACTTCTTCATTACTACTTAAACCAACCCTTCTTCTGGAACCAGCCGAACATGCCTAATCCAATGCCCACCATGATGATGAGTACGGCAAAATATCCCCAATGCCACGCTAACTCAGGCATATAGCTAAAATTCATACCATAGATACCAGCAATAAACGTTAATGGCATGAAAATCGTTGTAATCACCGTTAATGTTTTCATAATCGTGTTCATACGGTTCGAGTTAAGGGAGATGTAACTGTCACGTATGTCAGCAGTAATTTCGCGATTCGAGTCAATCATTTCAGACAGCTTAAGTAGATGATCGTGTATATCCGTGAAAAAGACGAGATGCTCGCGTACCTGCTCAATCCGATCCGTACTAATAATTCGGTACAGAAGGTCACGCATGGGGACGATTGTTCGGCGTAACTGCAATAGCTGGGAACGAATTTCAAAAACTTGATTCATTAATGCATCAATAGCTTCGGCCTTCATGTTGTTTTCCATATCATCAAGTGCATCTTCAATTTGATAGACACCAGGGAAATAATGATCGACAAGGTTATCTAGAATTAAATACGCGGCATAGATCTGGCCTTGGTTTCGCATGTTTACTTGCTCGGATACGCGTGTCCAGGCATCATCTATTTCCCTGGATTCATGCAAATGAAACGTGACGATATAGTTGCTCCCGAGGAACATATCGACTTCTTCCGCTTCCAGGGTCTTCGCATTAATGGCATGCATGACAAAGAAATGAACATCCGTATAATGATCGATTTTTGGTCGTTGCATGAAATGAAAGCAGTCCTCAATGGCGAGGGGATGAAAGTGAAAATGATCCTTTAGGTTGGCAGCTTCCTGCTCATCTGGGTTAAAGAAATCAACCCAGTACCAACGAATTGTTGGCGATGAAAGCTCCTCAAGAGGGAGATCGTGTATCACGGAGTAGTCGGTTGTGACGGCAAGTGTTCGTATCATAGTGAGACTCCTAGTTATATCATTTTGACTACTATGGAACTTAATCGTAGTTTTTTGCATAGGCATTTGCTTCATTTTACCATACAATAGGAAAAGATTAGAATGGAAAGAGGGATTGTGATGAAGCTCTCCGTTTGTATGGATGCGCTCTATAGAGGGCGTGATTTTAAGGAAAGTGTGAATGAGTTGAAGGAGATCGGTTATGATACGATTGAATTCTGGTCCTGGTGGCAAAAGGATGTGGACGTCGTTGCAGAAGCAGTAGCTGAAGCGGGTGTCTCGATATCGACATTTTGTACAAAATTCACAAGCTTAGTGGATCCTGCTCAACGTAATGCTTATCTGGAGGGACTCATCGAATCGATCGCCGTTGCCAAGCGATTGAATTGTACCCAGCTTATTACCCAAGTAGGACAAGAACTTGAAGGCGTGCCGCGAGAGGCGCAGGCACAATCACTGATTGAAGGACTGCGGGCATGTGTACCTATTTTGGAAAAAGAGGGCATAACACTGCTCGTTGAGCCGCTGAATACGCGTGTCAATCACCAAGGGTATTTCCTAGCTTCTTCAGAAGAAGCTTTCTACATCATAAAACAAGTTGGAAGCCCATTTGTGAAGATCTTATTTGATATTTATCACCAACAAATTACTGAAGGAAATGTGATCGCTAACATTCGAGAGAATATTGCTTGGATCGGTCATTTTCATGCGGCAGGCAACCCTGGCAGACATGAGCTCGACAATGGTGAGTTGAACTATGAACAGATTTTTAAAGCTATTGATGAGACTGGATTTGAGGGGCATATGGGGCTGGAATATTTCCCGCTCGAGGCACCGCCGGTTGGTCTTCGAAAATTGCTCAAATAAAGACCACGTGGAGTGTTAGTTGGGAATTTCAAACAATTTGTAACACAATTGGAACATTCCCGTTACAGTCCTCTAACATAAGAAGGGTATTATAATAAACAAGACCCCCCTTTTTTAATATAAACTTTGGATCTGGCCCCGTTGGCTAGGTCCCTTTTTTTGTTTGTGGGCGTGTGTAAGTAAGAACGTCACGAGCGAAAGAGCAATTGAGCGAGCAATTTTGGACGTCTCACACGAGAGTTTCGTCCGTCGAGCTCATGTTTTGGAGCTGAGACGTCGAATATCGACGTCTCAGACGGGAACTGGAGCGAAAGAGCAACTGAGCGAGCAATTTTGGACGTCTCACACGAGAGTTTCGTCCGTCGAGCTCATGTTTTGGAGCTGAGACGTCGAATACCGACGTCTCAGAGGGGAACTGGAGCGAAAGAGTAACTGAGCGAGCAATTTTGGACGTCTCACACGAGAGTTTCGTCCGTCGAGCTCATGTTTTGGAGCTGAGACGTCGAATATCGACGTCTCAGAGGGGAACTGGAGCGAAAGAGCAACTGAGCGAGCAATTTTGTACGTCTCACACGAAAGTTTCGTCCGTCGTGCTCATGTTTTGGAGCTGAGACGTCGAATATCGACGTCTCAGACGGGAACTGGAGCGAAAGAGCAACTGAGCGAGCAACTTTGGACGTCTCACACGAGAGTTTCGTCCGCCGAGCTCATGTTTTGGCTCGTTGTAGCTCCACCATTTTTACGTAAAAAAAAGCAGCCTCAGCTGCCCCTTTAGTTCTTAGGATGGTATGCGAAAACGTTGCAGCAACAAATAACCGCTTATACTTGTCGTTCTTTTCTGGTAGACGATTCTGAAATCGTCCAATAAACAGCTTAATGCCGTACTAAGCAAACCATTGGTGACCAAGGTAGCCCGGCAAGGTTGTGAACTGCCAATAACACGTACAGCAGTAATCCTTCGCGGAGAGCCTGCAATCAGAGGATTTCTAGACCAGTTAATCAAAACTAAGTCAGGTTGACGAACAGCTCTAACTTTACTACAAGCCATTCCAATCACCTCGTTTCTAGTTAGCATCTCTAACAGTATATAGAATGCATACTAGATTGACGGTGTGCGGGACAAGGGCGGAGTCCGGAATAATTAGATAATTTTGCAAAATCTTGGATAAAATAAGGAGATGTCTTTTATTTCTGAAGGAGGATATACATAGTGAGTGAAACAACGTTATACGAAAAGCTCGGCGGAGAAGGGGCTATTACGGCTGTAGTGGACTACTTCTATGAGCTGGTTTTGGCGGATGAGACCGTCAATCACTTTTTTATCAACACGGATATGGAAAAGCAGCGCAAGCATCAGGCAAAATTTATTAGTTTTGCATTAGGGGGGCCTAACCAGTATACAGGGGCATCCATGGCTAAAGTGCATGCAGGGATGAATCTGCAGGAGGTACATTTTACAGCGATTGTGACACATCTTCATGATGCGCTTGCTCATTATGAGGTGGGGGCAGATAAGATTGATCAAGTGTTGGCGAAGGTGTCTACATTGAAGGACGATATTTTACACAAATGAGATGACCAAAGTCGCGTAATCGTATCTTCAAAAAAACTAAGGAGCTAAGGGGAAACATCAACATCCCCTTAGCTCCTTCTATTTCTCCTACCGTTCGGAGCGATAAATCTCCTTCACTAAGCGATAAGCCAATTTCGGCTTGCGATACTCGCTGAGCAATCCTTTGTTGTTGAAGCTCCGCGCGCGGTCGCGAAAGTAAGGACGGTCGCTCCGCACATCGACGCGAATGTCGGCGAAATGCCAGATCAGCGTGCCGACGATGCGCGGATCGTCGCGGAAGATTTTCAATGCGCGCGTGACGACGTCAGCTTGATAATCTTCACTGAAGAGGCGCGGTTCCCAGCCTGCGTCACCGAAAATGCCCGCTGCGCCGAACTCGCTCATGATCACAGGCTTGCCGCCAGCGCCTTGTTTCTCGGCATTTTTATAGTAGTTCTGCAGCATAGTACTAAATCCGTCAACGCTGCCTTCATACCAGCCGTAATACTTATTAATCCCGATGACATCGAAGTAAGATAATACGATATCTTCCTCCGGTTGCATCGTCGCATAAGTGACGAGCCTGCTGGAGTCCATGCTGCGGATTTTGCTTACGAAAGCTTTGGTAAGCTCCAGCGCTTCTTGAGTCCGTGTATCGATTTCATTGTGTGCGCCCCAGAAAATGATAGACGGATGATGGTAGTCGCGGCTAATCATTTCGCCCAGCATGTGAACGCCGCGCTCTCTGAAGATCGGGCTTGCCAGCGTTTCCACACTCATGAAACAACCCCACATCGGGATCTCGCTCCAGAGCAGCATGCCATGCTCATCGAGCAGATCGATCCAGAACTGGCTTTGCGGATAATGGGAGCCGCGCACAATGTTACAGCCCATGTCGTTCAAGATATCCAAATCTTTTAGCATGAGCTTAGGCGGGAATGCGAATCCCCACTCGGGGTGCTCTTCATGACGATTCACACCTTGAAGATAGAGCTTTTTGCCATTTAGCAGGATATCACTGCCCTGAACTTCAATGGTACGGAAGCCAGTCCGATCGATGAGATCATCATCACCAGTTTTAACCGTAAACGTATAAAGCGCAGGTTGACCGACATCCCAACGCTTAATATTAGCTAGGCTTCCACTTAGGGAGATGCTGCTCGTTTGACCAGCACCAACTGTGACATGTGCAGCGGATAGGGAAAGTCCGTCTGTACTCGCACTCACATCAATTTGGCAATCTTCTTGGCTTAACGAACTTACTTGAATGTGCAGCTGAACTTCAGCTGTGTTGTTATTCAATTGATAATCAATTTTCATTGAATCAATATAGACGTCAGGCAATTCTTGAAGCTCAACAGAACGAATAATGCCCCCGTAGGAGTGCCAATCGGCAATGTCTGTCGGCAGTGTCTGCCAATCCACCGTATTATCCACGCGAATGACAAGCTCATGCTTGCCTGTTGCGAGGTGTGGGAGAATCATTGAGAACTGTGTAAACCCGCCAAAGTGGTAGCCGATATGTTGTCCATCCACGTAGACATCGGCATGATGAAGAATGCCTTCAAAGACCAGTCGAATATTCGCTTCTTTCAGGGTATCAAAATAAGTGCGGTACCAAGCTGCACCAATATAATCATAAGTGCCTAGCTCATTATTCCAGCAAGAGGGGACGACAAACTTTTTGGAATTCGTTGGGAAGTGAGAAGCCCAATCTTCGGAAACACCTTTATTGTCAGGATCTGTGATGAAATCCCATAATCCATCTAAAATTCGGGTAGGTCGCAAGTTATGCTGCTGAAAAGTACGTATCACGTTCATTAAGCCCCTTTCATGTATGTTTCGTATAGCGTATCATAGAAGAAGAAGGAATTTGAATGGATAAACCGCAACGCTTTTTGTCAAAATCGCTACAAGGTTGGTGAATCATTCTTTTGAATAACCACCGAATTTATCATCATCGACTCTCGTATGAGAAGCCGCCAGTCCCCGGTTGGAAAGATATTCGGAATACGACAGATGTACACTCGCTGTATTGGATTATGAGTGGTGAAGGGGAATTTCGCCATGAGACGGATGGTGTGCCGCTGCACGTACAGACTGGGAATTTGTTGTATCTAAAGCCTGGATTTACACTAACGATGACATCTTCTACAGACAAGCCGTTATGTATTAGGATGCTCCTTTTTGATGCATGGGATATTCCCTATGAAAATCTGAATTGGTTGAAGCCAATTTCTGTAGATGCGCTGACAATTCCCTTCTATAAACCCTATACGCTTGAACAATCGGATTGGCTGGAAGCACAGCTTACCCGGTTATGGTCCTTTCATGGAACAGATCCAGAAATACGACAGGCTGAATTCCAGTATGTCTTAGTGCGGCTAATTCAATTCATGCGTGATACAGATACGTCCAGTGACCCTTATATGAAAGCCTTTCAGCAAGCCAAGATGTGGATCGAAACCTGCTATCATCAGCCCATTCGGCTGGAGGAGTTAGCGAAAACCTACCATATCTCTGTATCACAGTTACGTAAAATGTTTATGAAACACGAGGGTATCTCGCCCAAGGCGTATTTAAATCAGGTGCGGAATGAGCAAGCGAAGACGATGCTTTTACTGACCGATGAGCCGATGAAGGCGATCGCGGATGCTTGTGGATTTGCAGATGAGTTTCATTTTGGTAAAATGTTTCGAGTATGGAACGAGATTTCACCGGTTCGTTTTCGAACAATGAACAAATAGAGAGGGGCTAACCGAATTATGGGTGCCGAGATTGAAAGAAAGTATTTATTGCCCGCATTTCCTGCGGCTGAACTAGCAAATAACGAATTGGCTCAAGTATCTAAGCAATACATTTATCAAACCTATTTGGCCTTCTCCGATGATCAGGAAATTCGCGTCCGCCAGCTCATCGATAGCTCAGGGGAATCACAGTATACGCATACCTTCAAATCGGGACACGGGATGGTGCGAGAAGAAGTCGAGTACGGTATAACTGAGCCCATCTATAAACAGTTGCTGGATCGCACGGGATTGATTCCGTTAGAGAAAATTCGTACGACCCTTGAAGCGAATGGATTTACTTACGAAATCGATGAATATAAACAAATTGATTTGCTTGTCGTTGAAGTCGAGTTCCCTAATTTGCAGGCTGCGCAGCAGTTTGTGCCACCTGCCTGGTTCGGAAGAGAGCTCGGTTCAGAAGAAGAATTCCGTAATAAATCCATGTGGGTTGCCTTACAGAAGCGCTAATTCCAATGGGGGAAGGTGGTAGGCAGCATGGCTAGACCACAATTGGTTCTTGATGTTGCAGGCGTACTCGTAACGAATTTCTCACCACAAGCTTGGAGCGGATTTTCTAGTGGCACGGAGGGGGAGTCCCTAGTTTCCTTGCCTCAGCGCTTTAAAGAAATTAAGGGCGATCTGTGGGTCGGTAAAATGAAAGAAGAGGACTTCTGGGTCTGGTTGAACGATTTGTTTCCAGAGCTGAACAACAAGGTTGATCGTTCATGGATACTCCAACAATTACAACCGTTAGCGGCGATGCAGCAACTGGAAACGTGGAGTCAGCACGCGGATATTCACTTGCTCAGCAATCATCGAATTGAATGGCTGACACATCTGCTGGACCCCATTCGACCCTATTTAAAAAGTGCAACGATCTCAAGCGAGGTGGGGTGCTGCAAGCCAAATGGTGAGGTGTACGAGCTAGTTCACACGTATTTGGCCAAGGAGCAAGCGGCGATCTTGTTCGTAGATGATCAAGAGCGCAATCTTGCGCCTGCTAGAGCTATTGGTTGGCATACCTTACTGGCCGATGCGGAAGGAACTTGGATGAGTCGGGTTACGGCATTTATAAATGAAAATAAGTAATAAGTAATAAGTCCCCACGCCATCTTGGATTCGTTAGGGAAGTGTGAGTAAAAAACATGCTTCCCTAAAATGCGAGATAGAAGTTTCACAACATTTTCTAGATATGATCTAGTAGTGTTAGAACTTCTAAAGGAATTGTGAGGGCCATCTATGAATTTAATCCACTATTATCGTCAGCAATTTATCGAGTTAACAGCCCAGTTCGAGCAAGTGTGGGAGGAAGACTCGCAGTATAAATTCGGTTTTCTTTGGCGTTTACAAGGAACCACTCCCTATAAAGAAATATTCCATATGACTCAAACCGGGCAAGAACCACTATATCTCATGTATGCCATTGAGCTGCCAGAGTCGTATAAAAGAACAAACATTAGCGATGTTATCAAAAGTGTCGCTTCTGACTATGAGTTGTCCATGTACGTATTCTCTAGCAAGATTATGTTGACCTCTTGTATATCCATTGAATATCTACAACAGACGTCATTAGGCTTTATTCATCATGCTCGTGCTGAGTTGATCGATTTAGTCTTCTCCGTTATCCAACAAGTAGATTATGAAATCGTATAGATCTTGCCTATTTTGATATCTATAATAGAGATAGATGGATGAGCGCAAACCGATGGGGTGGGTACGATGCTGAAAGACCTATTAAACAATTTTTCGATCGTAGCGGTATTTGTATTTATTTCTGTTCAGATTTTTTACTCTCCTAAATTAAAGGCAACAACTCGATGGAAATTTCAACTATTGGCGGGTATTACGCACGGGTTATTCGGTGTTGTACTTGCCTTTCTTGGTGTCCATGTGGGCGAAAGGCACATTTTAGATTTGAAAGCGATTGCAATATTGATGGCCACGTTCATTGGTGGAGGCGTCTCGGGATTTATCACAACGGTTATCATTATTATTGGTCGAACGATTATAGATCCTGCGGTTTTGCTGCGCGTATCGATTCTGGGCTTTATTATTTATGCGGGATGCACGCTTATTCATTCCTACATCCGGGACTTCGCGGTCAAATGGTTGCTGCTCGTGTTATGTCCTGTCAGTGTTTTATACGTCGATATGGTCATGATTTATCATCTTCCTGCCACTGAACTTGTGATTCCGAACTTACTCCTGCATCTCGCAGCTGGACTGTTCGTAGCTGGACTTATCCGCTATTTCCTACGCGCTGAAGAACTTAGAGGGCAAGTACGTCATATGCAGCAAGAGCTATCGGATATTCTGCGGTTCCAACCTGGGCTTACGTTTAAGCTCAAAAAAGTACAAAATAAACTGGTATTCACCATTATCGATGGTCAATTATTGCAACAGCTAGGGATTAAACCCGACGACTATTTCGATCGAGATGTTCATGCGATTCCCTATTTTTCGCAGGATGTTGCGCATTTCTTACACGCGAAGTATGAAGAAGCTTATGAAGGAAAGCCAGTGGCTTATGAGATGGACGTCCAAGGGAAAGTTATCTTCACGACTTTACAACCCGTATTTGATGGCGAACAGGTGGTTGAAGTTATAGGTTCAGCAACAGATGTTACCGAAAGAACTTTGGCGGAACGTCACATACAGGAAAGTGAGGAACGGAATCGGATTCTCGTTGAGAACTCGCAGGAAGGCATCCTTGGCTTCACAACAGAAGGTGAAATTACATCGGCGAATCAAGCGGCTTGTCAGCTCTCGCAAACCAGGTTAGAGGACATGCTAGGCGTTAAAATGACGGCATTTCTCCCTCTTTCGGAACAGAAGCTGTGGGAACAGCATTTTCAAAAAGTGCTTATCAGGGAAGAAAATGTGAGGTTTGAGATTACACTTCTTTCATTAGAGGGAATACGAAGAAACTATCGGGTTACACTTTCAGCTTATCATCACGCAACAGGTGAAGTGAAAGGCATTGTGGGTACGCTGCACGATTTTACGGAAGCCTCCATGCGTCATGCGGCTGATCAAGCGAACCTAGCGAAGAGTCACTTCATCGCCAAAATGAGCCATGAAATTCGTACGCCTTTGAATGGCATCATCGGGCTATCACAACTTTTAGGGAAAACACAACTCTCTGATCATCAGAAGGATTATTTGACGAATATAACCTCTTCCTCACATACGTTATTGGGGATTATCAATGATGTATTGGACATATCCAAAGTAGAGGCGGGGAAACTGGAAGTAGAACGAACAAGTTTTCATCTGGATGGGCTGCTGAAGGAGCTCTCCAACATTTGCAGTGTGTTATCGAAGAGCCATCCGATTGAGCTTATTTTTAGCACGCCAGCTGAACTGCCTAGACAATTACTAGGAGACCCGCTGCGATTGAAGCAGGTTCTGTTGAATCTCTGCAGCAATGCAATTAAATTTACTAGCGCGGGCTATGTCATGCTGCATATCGAGCTGTGTCCGCAGTCAACACCTGAAGAGATACGACTGCAGTTTAGTGTAGAAGATTCCGGTATTGGCATATCGACAGATCGCCTTTCTTTCATATTTGAACCTTTCTCTCAAGCAGATGGCTCAACGAGTCGCGAGTATGGCGGAACGGGTTTGGGACTTCCAATCAGTCAACATTTGATCAGTCTAATGGGCGGGGAACTTAACGTTCAAAGCACAGTTGGAAGCGGGAGCCGGTTCGTATTTACGCTGCCATTCCAAGTGATTGAGCAGGACGATCCTGATGAGTGGGATATTGGCGAGGGGAATACCCCTTATCGCATATTGGTTGTCGAGGACCATCCGCTGATGAGAAACAGCTTGCAGGAAATGTTGGAGTCATTCTCTCTCCTAGTCACGACCATTCCTTCATGGTTTGCGTTATTTCAGCAACTGAGAGACCAAGAAGAAAGA
This sequence comes from Paenibacillus qinlingensis, assembly GCF_031455095.1. Classification (GTDB taxonomy): domain Bacteria; phylum Bacillota; class Bacilli; order Paenibacillales; family NBRC-103111; genus Paenibacillus_E; species Paenibacillus_E qinlingensis_A. The sequence continues at coordinate 27,973 of NZ_JAVDSB010000021.1, read as the reverse complement.
GATGATGAGTATCCGTGCCTCATCCTCGATATGGAAAGTGATGACATGTATGGCTTAGAGACATGGGATACGCTCCTTACCAACCTTCATCGAGAGCGTACGCGCATCATTTGCTTGACATCTTCCATGGGGAAGGAAGAGCTTCTCACACTTCCTGAAGAGATCAGGCCTGATGCGGTGCTGGTTAAACCGATTAGTCGACTAGAACTGCATCAGACGTTGAACTATTTGTTCCACGCTAAGGATCAGGCACAAGAAGTTGCTGATGGGCCGAAATCGAATGACTCCCTTGCTGATGATGCAAAGGGGCATATTCTTCTTGTTGAAGATAATGATATTAATCAACAGGTTGCTACGGAGCTCATTGAGGAGCAAGGCTATAAGGTTATCTTAGCGACGAATGGTCAAGAAGCATTGGATAAACTGGAAAAAAGCGAGTTTGCATTGGTTCTAATGGATATCCACATGCCCGTTATGGACGGTGTAGAAGCAACGAGACGTATTAGGCTGAATCCAAAATTTCATGAATTGCCAATTATCGGACTTACAGCTAACGTGGTCAAACAGGACCATGAAGCCTATATCCGAATGGGCATGAACGATATCGTTAGTAAACCATTAGATGTGAAGCATCTGTTTCGAGTCATGCATAAATGGATAGAGCCTAAGGGCGCGAATGAGCGAGAAAGAAGCATGAAGGAACCATACCTTGTTGAAGAAACTCCTTATTATCAAGGCATTGCTGCGATAGACTGGGAAGGGGCTTTGGCCCGCGTAGAGGGGAAAGAAAGTATCCTTCTCGTTATGCTGCAGTTGTTCAAGAAAAATTATAGCGATTTTGCTGATCAGCTTCGCGAATATCAACGTGAGGAGGATTGGGTGGCTGCCAAAAGAGCAGCACATACCCTCATCGGTGTAGCAGGGAGCTTGTCGGCCGATGCTCTGCATGCGGAAGCGGTTAAGCTCCAATCCGCGATAGTCGTGAAAGCAAATTACGTGGAGCAGCTTGCTGAGATTGAAGCGGAAATTAAACGTATTATCGTCTGTATTCCGGATGAAGCGTAAGCGGTGATGAAGGAACAGTGTCAAAAATAAACAAACAAAAACCGTTCCACGGCATAGCTCACAATGAGCGTTATGCAATGAAACGGTTTTTGTTCTACACGCCTGAATAGGCCATAAATCCGCCATCGACTGGGATCGTCGTACCCGTAACGAAGCGGGACATATCGGAATCGGCTAGCCACAGTAACGTGCCTAATAGATCCTCCGGCTTGCCGAAACGGCGCATCGGGGTGTGGGAAATAATTTTATGCGAGCGGTCCGTTAGTGAGCCATCTTCTTTCATTAATAATTTGGCATTTTGCTCTGTCAAAAAGAACCCTGGTGCAATGGCATTCACACGAATGCCGCTTTCTGCCAAATGAACAGCCAACCATTGCGTAAAGTTGTCGATAGCTGCTTTTGCTGCGCTGTAGGCAGGAACTTTCGTCATTGGCGAGGGTGCGCTCATGGAGGAGATATTAATGACGGTTGCGCCTTCTTTGCCATGCATATGTTTCGTAAACACTTGCGTTGGAATCAGTGTTCCCACGAAGTTCAGGTCCAGCACGTTGCGGAAACCAGGGATACTTAGATCATAGAAGGATTGTACATCGGGATTCGTCATATCTTCCATTTTGAAAATCTCATTCGTCGTATTCGCACTGGCATGGTTGCCACCCGCACCATTAATGAGAATATCACAGGTACCCAGTAATTCCCTCACTGTAGCTGCAGCTTGCTCTACACTTTCAGCTACGGTGACATCGCAGGCAACAGCGATCGCTTCGCCACCAGCCTCCTCAATGTCACGAACCACAGCTAAGCCTTTCTCGTGGGTGCGATTCAGAATAGCAACACGTGCGCCTTGTCTAGCTAGTTCGATAGCCATCACGCGGCAAAGTACACCAGCGCCCCCTGTAATCACAACGACTTTCCCCTTGAGGGATGGAAAATTAGTTAATGCGCTCATATTCGTTAACAGCTCCTTTGTGTGATGTAACCTCTTGGCGACACAGCATGTCCCAAAGTCCCCATAAATACATGATCCCTAATGCGCGGTCATAGAGCCCATACCCAGGTCTGCAGCGCTCATCCCAAATATGTCGGCCATGATCTGGACGGCAGAAGCCTTCGTAATTGTTGGCATGCAACGCCTGCACAATACCTGACATATCCACTGTGCCATCCTTCGTACGATGAGAGGTCTCGATGAAATCACCATTCTCATATACGCGAACATTCCGCAGATGGGCAAAAGGAATCCGATCCGCGAATTCGTGCACGATCGAGACAATATCATTGCTCGGGTTCGCACCGAGTGAGCCACTGCACATCGTAAGCCCGTTATACGGGCTGTCATGCAAGGCTAAGAAGCGGCGAATATTCGCTTGGCTCGTCATTAAGCGCGGAAGTCCAAAGACGGACCAAGGCGGGTCATCCGGGTGAATCGCCATTCGAATTCCGTGCTCGGCGGCTACAGGAATAATTTCATCCAAGAAATACTTGAGGTTCGCCCAGAGATGTTCTTCTGAGACATCTTTGTACGCATCAAAAAGATCGGTCAAATGAGCCAGCCGCTCAGGCTCCCAGCCAGGCATGCTGAAATCAGGATTGGCATTAATTCGACCGACATGCTCAGCGAGATCAAGATTGGCAATTTTACTTTTCTCATAAAATAATGCCGTCGAGCCGTCTTCCAGCTCCTTATGTAAATCCGTACGTACCCAGTCGAAGACGGGCATGAAATTGTAACAAATGACTTTGACACCAACTTGTGCTAGTGTTGCGATCGTTTTCTTATAATTAGCGATGTAGTTATCACGACTTGGCAGTCCTAATTTAATATCTTCATGAATGTTGACGCTTTCTACAACTTGCATATGCAGGCCAGCGGCATCAGCTTCAGCTTTAATCTTCTGAATCTTGTCCATTGGCCATTCTTCACCAGCAGGAACATCATGGAGTGCCCAGACGATACCTTCTACACCAGGAATTTGTTTAATTTGCTTAAGCGTGACCGTATCATTGCCCTCTCCAAACCAGCGGAATACCATTTTCATAGCTGTGCACTCGCCTCCATTGTCATCAACCTATTTGAAATACGTAGGGAATTTCTCTTTCAATAATGCTTGATCGGCAATGCCGACGTGAAGATGAGCATGGATTAACTGCTCTGCCGTATCAGGCTTCTGCTCCTTGATGGCATCAACAATTTGCCCATGTTGCGCATAAAGCTCATCCCAATGGTGATCCGTTGCTAAGCGAAGCATACGGGTACGGTTCAAATGCACATTAATCTGCCCAATGACCGCCCATGTGTTCATTTTCTTGCAGCCTTCAAAAATCGTGCGATGAAACGCTTCATCAAGTTCGAACATTCTCTTGTAGTCTTGTTCATCCATGCAGACTTTCTGAGAGGCCAAATTCATTTGAAGTAAACGCAGGGATTCGTCTGGAAAAGACAAACAGGCCAAGCGAATAACAGCGCTTTCTAGATGTTCGCGAATGAAGCGTGCTTCATCGACCAGCTCCAAATCAATGCGAGAGACGACCGTACCGCGTTGCGGATAGATGTCGAGCAGGCCTTCCTGTGCGAGTTGGACGAAGCTTTCCCGAACAGGCGTCCGACTCACACCAAAGCTAACCGACATTTCTTTCTCCGAAATGGTGGCCCCTGGAAGCAGGGTAAGACTTAGAATTTGATCTTTTAGCGTGTGGTAGACAGCATCGCGGGTTGAGTTAATTAGTGGTTTTTTGAAAAAATCCATGCGGGTCTCCTTTGCTACATGTAACCTAAAATTATATTACCATACTTGTATGGTAGTGTGGTAGTGGGTGATTAATTGGATTTTAACGTAACTTTTCCCCGACAGTTGCTTATAGGTAAACTCGCCGACTTCCTTTTACAGGAAATGGTTGTCGGATCGAGAAGTGTTGTAGCTATCACAGAAAAGATGAGGAGTCCACCAATGTCGATAGACCCTATACAAGAGAAATGGCTAATTGAGGCCGATATAATGAGCATCCAAGAAGCGATGACGGCGGGGGTGGTTACCTCGGTGCAGATCGTGCACATGTATCTAGCTCGTATTACGAAGTATGATTCGGAATTGCATGCCATTTTGGAAATAAATCCAGATGCACTGCACATTGCGGAAGAGCTAGATAAAGAAAGAAGTTCCAAAGGAGTGCGTGGGATATTGCATGGTATTCCTATTCTATTAAAGGATAATATCGATACGAAAGACAGGATGCATACGAGTGCTGGCTCACTATCCCTCGCTGATTCGTGTGCTGCTGAAGACTCTTTTGTTGCGTCTCAGCTTCGTGCAGCTGGCGCCGTCTTACTTGGCAAAACCAATATGACCGAATGGGCTGGTTTCATGTCCGGTCAAATATGGGCAGGGTATAGCGCGCGAGGCGGATTGACCCTGAATCCGTATGGCCCTGGTGAGCTCTTCGTCGGCGGGTCAAGTTCTGGTTCCGCTGCAGCGACGGCAGCACATTTTGCAGCTGCTGCCATTGGCACTGAAACATCGGGCTCGATCATTAGCCCTTCCAGCCAAAACAGTCTCGTTGGTATCAAGCCGACCTTAGGGCTTGTTAGTCGATCAGGAATCATTCCGATTGCACATAGTCAAGACACTGCGGGCCCTATGGCTAGATCGGTTCGGGATGCAGCGATCGTACTTGGCGCTTTAACAGGAATAGATGAGAGGGATGGGGCTACGTTATCAAGTAAGGGGCATGCTGTTCAGGATTATACCCAATTCCTTGAAGAGGGTTTCTTGGCAAAAGCTCGTATCGGAATTCCCCGTTTTTATTATGCGCATTTAGACCAAGCTAGACTTGAAATCGTTGAAGCGGCAATTGCTGCTTTGAAGCAAAAAGGGGCAACGATTATCGATCCGGTCGTACTGCCCTGTGAACAAATAAAATGGGATTACAATGTCATGTTATACGAGTTTAAAAAGGGCTTGAATGATTATCTAGCACAGCTGCCCGAACATGTACCGGTGCATTCTTTGGCTGAAGTCATTGCCTTTAATGATGAGCATGCGCCGAAGACACTGAAATATGGGCAAGGCAATTTACTGAGGTCAGAGCAAACAAGCGGGACATTGACGGAACAAGCCTATATGGACAGTCTGAGGCAAAATGGGGAGTATGCTCGTGCGCTCGGCATCGATCATGCCCTAGGGGAGCATCAGCTGGATGCGCTGTTGTTCCTAGGGAATGAAGGCGGTGCTGATCTGGCCGCTAGAGCGGGCTATCCTTCAATCACGGTACCTGGCGGGTACGCTGCAACAGGGGTTATCGCGCCAGGCGGTTACATAACCAAAGGCCCGCAAGGTATTACTTTCGTTGGTACGGCGTATAGTGAACCTACGTTGCTTCGGATTGCTTATGGATTTGAACAAACAACAAAACACCGCATGCAGCCCGAGCTTCCCTAGATAGGGTCAGCGCGAGTCACATGCGGTATCTGTAAACATTACTTAGAAACAGCGAATACTTGAATCTTTTTCCAAGCTTCTAATTGTTGTTCCAACTGTTCCACTAACGTCGAGACGTTGTGTGAGAACAGTTCTTTTTGTTGTTCATTCATCTCATCTTGCGCCAAAGCTAGTTCACTTGGAGTGGGAGGAGCAGGGAATACTTGAATCAATTGCTGTAGTTTAGCGTGTAGTGGATTTACAGCCCCTGCATGAGCGTCAGGTTGCTCCGAGGAAGCTGTAGTGTGTGCTACGACAACATCTTTGACAGTAACAGCGGCCGTATCCGCCGTGCCCACTTTGTTAACCTGATCTGTAACCTTCTCATCCTTGGCAGGTGCCTTGGCCGCAATAGGCTTCGCTCGCTCTGCTCGATTGTTCTGAAAGGTGGACCAGGTTTCAATTAATTCGTGCCCAGACTTATACAGCAACTGGCCTTTGATTCTGTCAGAGATGTCCTTGTCCTTAAACATCTTCGCAATTTTCTTCACGTCACTGACGGGCATTTCATCACGTGCCATGATTAGCGCTAACGGATCACGATGCTCCATTGGCAGATCCTTCAACGGTAGCAATTGATCTTCCGTGAGCTTGTCTTTGCGAATCTCGGTTCCGCCTACGATGAGCTTCTTGACGGAGTTCCCAAACTTGAGCAGCTCACATTTGTTTTTGATATAAGATTCAGGCTTGCCCAGCTTGCTAGAGAGATATTTAATGGACGAGCTAAACTTCGCTTCATGCATGAGCTTATGAAAAGCTTCGGCTTCCTCAATCGGAGAGAAGCCTTCTCGGGTTAGATTTTCCGCAATCTGCTCCAAATAGATTTCCATCTCATCCGTTACCGTAGATACGATACAAGGGATTGTTGGAAGACCTAGCATTTTACTAGCTTTGTAACGGCGATTGCCATAAATAATCTTATACCGATTGTCAGAGGTAGTGCGTACTTTAATCGGTGAGAGTAAGCCAATTTCGCCAATACTTTTCATTAACTCTTGTAAAGCCTCTTCATCGAATTGATAACGGGGTTGATCCGTGTCTTCATCAATGAGGTGCATAGAAATTGTATGTATATCCATCTTCATGTCTCCATTCGTTCGAGGTCGTCTAGCTTAATTATATAACAAGGTTGGAAACGTGGGAATCCATTCCATAGAAAGCATTCTACTTTGGAAGGAACTAAACGTATCCCAATCATCATGGGCAGCAAATAAATATATTGCCAGTAAGGGAGTGAAGATGAAATAATAAAGAGAAATGTCGAAACGTGTCTTTTGTTCTAATTCAATATGGGAGGAGAGACCTATGAACAAATTACAGTATACCTTCCTATTCCTCATCTTTGTCCTTCTCTTTACTTCATCTGAATCGGTTCTTACCACCTATAAAACATCGCTGCTTAATGAATTGCAAAGCACAGAGCGGGCTCAATTATCCGCTAAAGCGGTTGCCCTGCAGTCTGTCATTAATCGCAACTTTAATTTGATGGTTAGTCTTGAAGCTTATGTAAGTGCCAGCTACTTGCAAGATAAAAGTGATGGAGAAATTCATGCTTACATCGAAGCTTTGTATGCAGGTTCACAGGCGTCCGCTTTGAATGTGGTGATTGCACCACATGGGGTTATGAAGTACGTCTATCCCTTCAAAGGAAACGAAGATATTATGAATTGGGATCTACTCAAGGATCCTCGGGCTCATGTACAAGCACAAGTTCAAGTGGGTTTACAATCGAAGAAAATGACAACGGATGGCCCATTCACGTTGCTTCAAGGCATGCAAGGCTTGGTAGCTCGTAAAGCACTTTTTCAAGAGGGGGTTTTCTGGGGCTTCGTATCGGTCGCAATTAACGTAGACGAATTACTCAGTGAATCAGGGATTGAAGATGAGACTCCTGAGGGTCCGAGGATGGCTATTCGAAGATTGGGTATGACTGCTTTTTATGGGGAAAATGCTACCTTCGTTGAGTCGCCATTGATCTCAGTAATCGATCTTCGAGATACACAATGGGAATTAGCGGCAACGCCACCCGTGCATGCCATCCAAGCGATTAATAATCAGATTCTAGTTACTCGTTGTGCAATACTTCTTGTTTTGCTTCTAGGCTTATTCTTCTTTATAAATATGATTCGCCAAAGGAATCGATTGGGTCAAGCTGTAGATGAACGCACACAAGAGCTGCAGATTGCGAATGAAGATTTGACCGCAGCCAATGAGGAGTTGATTGCAGGTCAGCAGGAGCTGCAAGAGTCTACGAAACGGATGCAGGAATCGGAGCAAATGTTGTCCTACTTGGCTTACCATGATGTACTGACAGGTATACATAATCGCGCACATTTTCAAATGATGCTGAAAGAGCAGATTACATACAATGAGAAGAGAGGCACCTCGTTAGTCGTCCTATTCTTTGATCTTGATAATTTCAAAATGGTTAACGATTCCCACGGACATCACATGGGCGATCATATGCTGCAGGAGGTTGTCTACCGCATTCAGCAATCTAATTTGGCTTACCATACCTTTGCTAGATTTGGTGGGGATGAATTTGCTATTTTGTTAGAGAACAGTCCTACTGAGCAGGATATTCAGGCATTTTGCGGTCAACTTATTGCGATCTTGAAACCGCCTTGCCTACTTGAGAATCGCGCTTTCTTTATTAATGCAAGTATAGGTATCGTACAGTATCCGCATGGCGGCTCAACTTGGGATGCCCTGTTGAAGAACGCGGATATCGCGATGTATATGGCTAAAAAAGAAAGCGGAAGTTCCTTCTGTTTCTTCAATCAACAGATGGAGATGCATTCCATCTCGAAGCTGGAAATGGAGAGTCATCTTCGCCAGTCACTGGAGCGTAACGAACTCGAAATTGTTTATCAACCGCAGATCGATTGCTTGCAAGGGACAATCATTGGTGCAGAAGCACTTTTGCGCTGGAATCATACGACAAAGGGATACATCTCGCCAGCTGATTTTATTCCCTTAGCCGAAGAGCTAGGGCTTATCGATGTTATTGGTGAATGGGTGCTGCGCGGCGCATGCGAGCAGATGAAAGCCTGGCATAGCCTGCAAGACGTTCCGCAGATGATATCCGTAAACATTTCTGTTAAGCAGTTAAATGACGTACACTTTGTGGATAAGGTTATGGCCATATTGGAAGAGACGGGACTGGAAGCACGCTACCTAGAGATGGAGATTACCGAGAATGTTGCTATGCTAGATGAGAAGATGGGCGTACTCTATACACTTCGAGAGCTAGGTATCTCCATTTCCGTTGACGATTTCGGTACCCATTATTCGTCTCTCAGCTATTTGAAAAGGTTCCCCGTCACGAAAATTAAACTGGATCAGTCGTTTGTCCGCGGCATTCAAACCGACAGCAAGGATCGGGCCATGATCAAAGCAATCATTTCTGTCGCGAATGCCTTTCAGCTGCAAATCATTGCAGAAGGCGTCGAAACGGAAGAGCAAGTGGAATTCCTAGTGGCGAATGGGTGTTATCAAATCCAGGGGTTTTATTTTCATAAACCGATGGGACCAGAGCAGCTGCAAGTTATATTCTGTAAAGGATTAGATGAGAAATTAGCTTTCTTAGGCGAAAAGACTGTTCCTACCTATGATATATAAAAATAGGAAACATAAAAGCGGTGCCCCTGATGGGAGCACCGCTTTGATTTATTTAAGAAAAGTCCCCTATAGCGCGACGATCTGTTTCTGTTTCTTTTCGAAATAGACCCATTGCTTGAATCCAATTTCTTTCAAGGTTTTCTGTACTTCTTCCCAATCGTCAGCTACCCGACTAGGGATATGGGCGTCAGATCCGAAAGTAACCTCAACACCATAATGGAGCGCACGCGCTAGAATTTCGTGTGAAGGGTACCAGCCGCCAACATCTTTTGTTTTGCCTGATGTATTGATTTCGATGGCTACGCCGGATTCACCAATAATTTTCAGTGTCTCATCAACCTTTGGCGTTGGAATATCCGAGAAGGCTGGGTAGAAGCCTTTCATGGCGTCGATATGTCCAAGAATTTGAAACATACCGGATCGCGCGGATTCAGCAATGAGGCGGTAATACTCTTCTTTGTGCTCAACGTGCTCCGCTGCGTTCAACTTCTTCCATCTGTTGCGATTGAAGATACTCACACCACCAGATAGATGGACAGAGCCGATAATATAATCGAACGGATACTTAGCATATTCTTGCTTATAAATATCCACGTGTTCCGGAAAATAATCAGACTCCACACCTAGCAGAACATTGATTTTGTTTGCATATTCTTCTTTAAGCTGAAGCACTTCCTCAATATAGCGAGGAAATTCACTTTTTGCCATCGCGATGGCAGGTTGTGCACGATCTTCGGAGCTTCCAAAGTATGGGGAGTGATCCGAGATGCCAATGACGTGCAGGCCAGCTGCAATGGCAGCCTCAATATAGTCACGTATAGTATCTTGCGCATGTCCGCACCGCTCATGATGCGTATGTAGGTCGAATTTCACAGCAAGTCCTCCTAAAAAGTAAACTATTCTGAACCAATAAATTGTGTTTCAGGCATTCCTTTGAGATCGCGAAGAAATTGTTGCATAGCAGAATTCAGGTATCGTCCTGACTTATATACTACACCTACGGGATGGGTAATATCCAATTCGTTCACTTTTACCATCTTCAATGAGCCATGTCGCAGTTCATCAGCAACAGACATTTTGGAAATGATCGCAACACCCAGATTTAACTCGACCATGCGCTTCACTTCCTCACTGCTAGACAATTCCATGACGATATGAGGCGAGACATCGTAGGACTTGAAGATTTGATCGACGAAACGTCGACCGGCAGTTTCTGGGGAAAGCATGATAAACGGAATGTTTCTAAGTTTTTCGATCGATAAATGTGTGAAACGGCTAAGAGGATGGTGCGTGGAGACGATGAGTTCAAAATTATCATAGTAAAGCACGGACGTCTCCAGTGCTGGATTTTTCTCAAACAAATACGTGATCCCAATATCGATATGACCATTTTCCACGGATGTCATGATCTGAGATGAAGTCATGGAATGAATCGTTGTTTTGATCAGCGGGAATTGATCTTGGAAATAGGAGAGGACCCTAGGTAATATCTGCATGGCAATGGAAGTTGTTGTGCCAATATGGATATGCCCTTGTGGTGTTTGGCTAAGATCGGAAAGACGCTGTTTCAGGTCACTCGTGATCCGCAATATTTTCTCTGCATGTTCTAAGAAAAGTTTTCCACTATCCGTTAAAGTGACGGGCTGATTACGATCGATCAGAATCGTACCGAATTCATCCTCAAGACTTTTTATTTGCGCGGAAACGGCAGGTTGGGTCAAGTTTAGAATTTCACCAGCTTTACGGAAGCTCATCGTCTTGGAAATCGTGAGCAGGGTTTCTAACTGGTTCATATTCATGAGATTACCTCCTGCAAGTTAGATTTAGGGTGCCTAAGGTACAAATAAAATTTATCGAAATTGTAAAGGGAATAAAAACCTTTTCTTACTTTATTATATGATAGGAAGTGCTAACTAGGCAACATGGCAGGATAAATGTGGAGAATGGTGCATAAGGTAGCGAAGTACAGTGGGAAATAACCCAAACTTTCAATTGAAAAATACTCAAATTTGAATATAATAATTTATGTAATTAAAATAATTATTGAGGAGACTCACCCTATGTCTTTAACACGTAAATCAAATCCGACCTGGACCGTAGTGGGCTTGATGCTGGGACTTTTGTTGGCATCTTTGGATCAGACGATTGTTTCCACGGCGATGCCGACGATTGTATCCAAGCTAGGTGGCTTCAGCCAATTCGTCTGGGTATTCTCGGCCTATCTGATTGCCAATGTGGCGGCGATGCCGATATTCGGTAAATTATCCGATATGTATGGCCGCAAATTATTTTTCATTATCGGAATCGTCGTCTTTATGATTGGATCTGCCCTGTGTGGAACAGCATCATCGATGACGCAGTTGATCATTTACCGCGCTATTCAAGGGATAGGTGGCGGTGCATTAATGCCGATTACCTTTGCTATTATTTTTGATATTTTCCCTCCAGAGAAACGGGGTAAAATGCAAGGCTTATTCGGAGCTGTCTTCGGATTATCCAGCGTGCTTGGCCCTATTATTGGTGCCTATTTCACAGATCATGTTACTTGGGAATGGATTTTCTTTATCAATTTGCCGTTAGGTATTATTTCACTGCTAATGATTATTTTCTTCTACCACGAGAAGGTGGAACATAGTAAGGCTAAAATTGATTGGTCTGGAACGGTTGTTTTAACGGCTGCTATTGTTTCATTAATGTTCGCCTTAGAGTTTGGCGGAAAAGAGTATGCGTGGGATTCCATGCTGATTATTGGTTTATTCGCTGGTTTTGTTGTCCTGCTTGCTGGCTTTCTTCTCATTGAGAAACATGCAGCAGAGCCCATTGTCCCGCTTGATTTGTTCAAAAACCGTTTGTTTACTTCAAGTATGGGCGTAAGCTTTGCTTATGGAGCTGTGCTGATCTCCGCAGGTACGTACATTCCTTTGTTTATTCAAGGTGTATTCGAAGGATCTGCAACATCTGCTGGCTCGACATTAACGCCTATGATGCTTGGTGTTGTCGTAAGTAGCGCGTTAGGTGGAAGATTTATCGGTAAATTCTCTTACCGGAATGTACTGCTTGTCTCTGTGGCACTTCTGCTTGTAGCGACATCGCTGCTTGGCGGCATTTCCATAGATTCCGAGCGATGGGTCATTACTACCTATATGATTATTCTAGGGCTGGGGATTGGCGCTTGTTTCCCAATTACATCCATGTCTGCACTTCACAAAGTTGATTTCCGTCGCAGAGGTACGGTAACCTCCTTAGTTGCATTCTTTCGTTCCGTTGGTTCTGCCATCGGGGTTGCGATATTCGGTAGTATTCAAGTGAATGCATTAAAAGACAATATTACCACTTCACTAAATGATCCAGCGATGGCAGAAAAGTTTCACGATGCGCGTATGCTGCTTCAACCTGAAGTGAGAGCGAATATACCAACGGAAGTCTTGCATAAACTGCTGGCGGCGTTGGCAGATTCCATTGCTGTGGTATTCCAAACCACGATCGTGTTAGCCGTACTAGGTCTTGCGTTCATTTTATTAATGGGAAATGCTAAACTAGAAGTTGGTAAAGCGCCTGTTAAAGGAGATGTACCAGTAGGACACTAGGAGGTTTACACATATGTCGATAAAGCTGGTCATTCTCGGACTATTAATGGAAGCCAATCGGCATACCTATGAGATTCGCCAAACGATGAAAGAACGCGGCATGACGAATTATATGAAGCTGCAGGATGGCTCGCTCTACTATGCAATGGATCAGCTGCATAAAGAGGGGCTTGTAGAGGCACTAGAAGTCGTGCGGGATACGAATCGGCCCGAGAAGACCATTTATCAAATCACAGAAGCGGGTAAGCGAAAGTTTCAAGAACTATTGTCCCATCAATTGCATGAGGAGATTAAGCATTATCATCCTCTCTATGTCGCTCTGCCGTTTACCGTTCATGGCGACCAAGCCAAAATTGCGGATATTCTTGAACATAAAATCTTGGAACAGAAAATGATTATGAACAAGATGAAAAGCTTATACCACGAGCATATCAACATTGTTCCACGCGTCGTCTTGCAGATGATGGTCGGGAGCTATAAGCGTGCTTTTACCGAGTTAAAGTGGCTAGAAGAGTTGCAGCGTGATGCCCGCGAGGGGCGGCTGCAGGAGCGGAATTCGGAGCTCGACGTGGATTGGGATCGGATTGAGTAAGGGAGAAAACGAAAGAGTGCAAAGAAGAACCGCACTGCCTTGATGAATAAGGTAGTGCGGTTTTTGATTTTATAAGGCATTATTGGTAGGATAACTACTATACTGCTATTGAACAAAGGAGACATCATGAAATTATATAATATAGTGATGGGAATTGTTTTAATTTGTCTGGGTGCTTTCATGGTTTATAAGAATGACTTTACCTTTGCATGGTCGACAGGTTTTATCATGCTAGTGGGACTGTTTTGTTTAATTAGAGGGATACGGTTAGGTAGATCATGAGGTGATGGAAAAGGCTGCGAATCTGCAGGCTTTCTGAGGGATTTATCCCGAAAATATGAAATACCTGCGAATCTGCAGGCTTTCTTAGCCAATTCCTCTTGGAATCGCAAATTGAGGATAAAAGGATGCACATTCGCAGGAATTTGGCTGTTACAGGAGTAAAACGAAGAAAAAAACCTGCACATTCGCAGGTTTTCTTCTATTTAAGCCCGTAAGAGCAGCTACAGCTATCGCTTAATTGCCCGATGCAGCTAATGCATTCAGCTGCGCTATGAAATGCGGTAAATCCGCGCAGACCAAGTCCGGCGTCAAGCCAGCCGACGCCAGCTGCTCGTGCACATTGTCTGGCGTGGCGACGCCAGTCAGCACAAGTGCCGTGCGGCACCCCGCTATCGCGCCTCCGCGGATGTCGGTGTGCACGTTATCGCCGATGACCCAGACATCGGCGGCAGGCAGACCAAGCCGCTCAATGGCATACGCCATAATGATCGGCGAAGGCTTACCGATCACCACCGGCTTCACGCCGGAGGCGGCGGTGATCGCAGCTGCCAGGGTGCCTGCCCCTGGCATTAGCCCTCCATCCGACGGCAGCAGCCGGTCGGGATTGGTTAAAACATAGGTCGCACCATGTTTCAAATGGCGGACCGCTTCCGTCAGCTTCCCATAGGTGAAGCTGCGATCAATGCCTTGGACGACGTAATCCGGCGTCGTCTCATCTAGGGCGAAGCCGGCTGCGTCCAGTGCGATCCGCAAGCCGTCTTCGCCGATCATATGCACGCGATGACCCGCGTGCTGCTCGCTCAAGTACTGTGCAGCCGCCTGCGAAGAGGTGTAGACGGCGTCTGCGGGCACTTCGATGCCGAGCGCTTGCAGATGCTCGGCTACCTGCTCTGGGGTGCGGGACGAATTGTTCGTCACCAATAAGTAAGGCAATTGCTCCTGGTGCAGCCATTCCAGGAAAGCTGCGGCACCAGGGATAGGCTCATGTCCTCTGTAAAGTGTTCCATCGAGATCGATCAGAAATCCGTTCATCCTGTTGCTGCTCCTTTAGATAGGTAAGTTGTAGTCGGCAGAGTAATCTCAACGATCGTCCCCTCCGTAAGTTTACTGCTTATTTTCATGAAACCCCCATGCGCTTCAATGATGCGATAACAAACCATTAAGCCGAGTCCAGTTCCTTTTTCTTTCGTGCTGTAGAAAGGTTCCCCAAGTTTAGGGAGGCGTTCAGGTGCGATGCCGCACCCCTGATCCACGAAGCGGACGATGATGTGATCTCCCGTGCCTTTCAATTCAGCATAAATGCGCAGGTTGCCGCCTTGCGACATGGACTCTATGGCATTTTTCATAATATTAATAAAGACCTGTTTAACTTGATTCACATCACAAGTAACTGGCGGAAGTCCAGCGTCAACCTCTGTCTCAATTTCAATGTTACTGAGTAATGCTTGAGGCTGAAGTAATTCGACCGTGCTCATGATAATCGGATGCAGCGTGCTAGTAACGAAGTGCGTAGCCTGTGGTTTGGAAACTAACAAAAACTCGTTCACAATAAATTCTATACGCTGAAGTTCCTTTTGCATAATTTCAATGTAATACTGCTCCTTTGAAGTGCTCGTTGTGAGCAGCTTGAGGAATCCTTTTAAGGCAGTCAGTGGATTGCGGATTTCATGTGCGACACCGGCAGCCAATTGTCCTACAGCTGATAGTTTATCAGATTTTATTAATAATTCCTGCGTTTTCTTCAATTCCGTAATGTCGTTGAATGTAATAACGGTACCAAGAAGCTGACCGCCGCCATCGAGCATAGGGCTAGACATATATTCAACGGGGAAGCTGGCCCCATCCTTTTTCCAAAATACATCTTTATTAAGAACCGAACCTTCTCGCTGAAGCATGGTATTGACTGTCGCGTTTTCCTCGGGAATTACGAAGGTACCATCCTGATGAACAGGACGTATTACATTATGTATTCGTCTTCCAAGCATTTCGTCTACTTTCCAACCCGTGATCGCTTCTGCTGCTTTATTCCAAAAAATAGTTCGTCCATTCGTGTCAATGCCATAAATGCCTTCTGAAACCGAGTTTAGAATGAGTTGATTTTGTTTATACAGCTTATCAATTTCTTTCTTCTGTTCTCTTATTTCCGTCAAGTCTTTGAGAATAGCATAAACCCCAACAATTTGGTTTCCCACCTTCGTCGGAACAAAAGTTACATTAGAAGGGATAGGAAATCCATTCTGATGTAAGAAAGAAGCATCAAAGTTTTGGGGCATTCCTTCAGAGGCCACTTGAAAATGGTGCAATGTTTTGAGTAGATCAGGCGGGTGAATCATAGGAAGAAAAGAGGCGGATTTTGATGATTCTTCTCCCAAACCAAGAAGGCTTTCAAGCCCATGATTGGAAGACAGGATATCGCCATCCAAACTGAAAGAAATGATGGAATCAGGATGGTTATCAAACAGTGATTTATATCGCTCAGACGTTTCTGAAATCGTATTTTCACGTTGTTGGAGTAACTTAATTATGAATAAGAGAAGTATCATGAATACGACGAATACGCCGCAATCAAGAGAAATACTTGCCAGGCGATTATGTTGAAAAAAAGCTAGCTGTTGTAATCCAAATAAATCTACACCGAAGAGCACTACGATACATACGAAGTACTTCGATAATTTCCGCGCACTTGCAGGAGGGGGGTTCATCGTCATTGACTCTCAGCTCTCCTTTTCGAGATTATTTTAATAGTTTAACAGATATAGCTAATATATTGTATAATTTACCAATGTTAATCTCCTTAAATAATTTCATTTCTGGCAATTACAGGCTTCGACAATTTAAGTATGAAGGTTGAAGTGGGGGTATGTATCTGAGTAGTTAGAACTATTTTTGTTAAATTGACAGTATACTTGTCCTAAAATTTTATGTATAATGTTGAAAAAGGTCGTTTTTCTGTGGAACTTATTCGCAAATGAGATCGGAGCGGAGCTATGAAGGCTGAGTACATTAATCCCTTTTTGGAGTCGGCTAGAATCGTCATCGAGCAAGTTGCTAACATTCGCCCAACAACTGGGCAGCTCGGCATTAAAGACGTCAAATTTGTGGAAAATTATATCTGGATCCAAATCGGGATGACTGGGCAAATGGAAGGCGATGTGGTCTTTGGCTTAGCTGAAGATGTTGCTTTGAAAATGGTATCTGCCATGATGGGTGGATTCGTTGTCACGGAGATGGATGAAATGGGGAAGAGTGCCATTTCGGAACTGGGCAATATGATCAGTGGGAATGCGAGCACGATGCTCTTTAATCAAGGCGTACGGGTAGACATCACGCCACCGAAGTTGGTCCAATCTGCTACGGCAGCAGGATTTGTGCCGAAGAAAGCATTAACGATTCCATTAATTATGGATGGCATTGGTGAACTAGACATTCAAGTAATAATTACGTAATATAAGTAAGAAACGTACGGAGTACCTAGATCATGGTAACTCCTTTTTTTTATGCGTTGGAGGGAGCGGAACAGGTTGGACATTAAGAACAAGGTCGTCTTAATTACAGGTGCTTCAAGTGGGATTGGGGCTTTAATGGCTCAACAATTTGCAGCTAAGGGTGCTATTCCTGTGTTAACGGCACGGCGTACAGATCAACTGCAACAAATTGCTTCCAGCTTGAAAGGACGGCATGCCGTCTACGCTATGGATGTTACAAAGACAGATGAGGTTAATGAAGTTGTGAGTCGAATTATCGCTGAATTTGGGCGTATTGATATACTGATTAACAATGCCGGTTATGGCATATTCGAAGCTTTTGTTGAGGCGCCTCTTGCTCATTTTGAAGAGATGATGGATGTGAACTACCTTGGGCTCGTAAGATGTACGAAAGCTGTTCTCCCGCATATGTTGAGCGCAGGTAATGGGCATATCGTTAATATTGCGTCGATGGCGGGGAAAATCGGCTCTGCCAAATCAACAGCTTATTCCGCAACGAAGCATGCTGTCCTTGGATTTACGAATAGTTTGCGAATGGAACTAGCGAATACGGGGGTAGTGGTAACAGCGATTAACCCTGGCCCGATTGCGACACCATTTTTCGACAAAGCGGACCCGAGCGGTAACTATGTGAAGAACATTGCCTGGTTTATGCTGAAGCCAGAAAAAGTTGTTAAAGAACTTATTCATGCCGTAGAGAAAAACATTCCCGAGAAGAACCTGCCTTTTGTAGCAGGTGCTGGCGTCAAATTGTTTCATATGTTTCCTCGACTATTCAATAAGCTAGCTACTGGTATTATGAATAAAAAATAAAGCGACTCCCAGTCGGATGATTGGGGTCGCTTTTTTTTCTGCATATGCTACGTATCTGCTTGATCGGGCTTCGCTGCTTGTTTCGCTTGATTGAGCGCACGAATTTCCTCAAAAATCTTTCGCATCTCTGCCTTCGCTTCAGGATGAGATTGATTCCAATGCGATGCGAGCGCAGGCAAAGCCTTATGAACATGGTTGAAGAAAGCCCATATTTTGATTTTCTCGATCATTTCTGGCGACGAATCACCGGTAATAAGCTCGGCTGTTTTGGTAACCAACGTGTTAAAATCGTTTTCGAAATCCGTATTCATTGACTTCATCCCTTCGGATGGAAATAGGTAGTTGGAACACTTTTAGTTAAATATTAGTTTAATAGATGAAGTTGACGCTGTCAAAAAGCAGTTCTCGTGACACGAAGGTAAATTTTTCCGTTAATTTTACCAGAACGATTGTTTACTCCCCCTTTTTATCCTAAAATAAGGTAGATACATTTTGGGTCTTTTTACCTGTAGGCTAGGAGGGAACACGATGAAGTCACTGAGAGAGATATTTAACAGCGACTTTAACACATTAGATAAGAGCATGCAGGAGCAAATTTATAAAGAATTTTACTTGCTCGTTTATCCGATGATTAACTTTATTTTGAGAGATCACGCGGCTGTGGAAGATATTATCCAGGAGTCCTTTCTTCGTGCCGTTCACAAAGCCCCGTTATTAACAGAGATTGATAAATATGAGAGTTGGCTCAAAAGACTTACCCGTAACGTAACTTTAAATCATTTGCGTAAACATAAACGTAACCGAGATGAGCTTGAAACGGAAATCTTGTTTTCACTAAAAGAGTCAGCCCCTACTTCGGAATATTCGGCAGCTCCAGATATAGAGGTTGAAATGAAGGTGATGCGAGAGGCTGTTATCGCCTATATCAATCAACTTAATCCTGCTTATAGACAGATTATCGCCATGAAATGGATCCATAATTTATCATACAAGGATATGGCGAGTGAACTCTGCGTGACCGAAGGTGTTGTGAGACAGCGGCTTTTTCGCGCGCGCGACGCGATTAAGCAGAAGTTTTTGAAGGAGTGGGGCTCTGATCAATAGAGGGATATGGGCATATATTTGTTTGCTGGGGCACTCTAGCATATAATATGGGCATGAGGTTGGAAGAGAAAAGGGGTATTTAGCGTTGAGCACAAGTTTTGAAGAGCTGCAGATTGCACAGACATATTTAGATAAATTACAAGAATTAGGGATAGGTGAGCCAACTCCGATTCAAGCGGAAGGGATTCCCGTTCTGCTGCAAGGAAAAGATGCGATTATTCAATCCCAGACAGGAACAGGGAAAACACTAGCTTATCTATTGCCAGCCCTAGAGCGGATTGATGCAACACAGAAACAATTGCAAGTCATGGTTGTGGTCCCAACACGAGAGCTAGGCATGCAAATCATGCAAGAAATTGAGAAGCTGACGAGTGGGGGACCTATTCGTGCGCAATCTTTGATCGGTGGAGCGGCTGTTGCGAGACAGATCGAAAAGCTGCGTTTACACCCACATATCGTTGTTGGAACACCTGGACGTTTGCTTGAGTTGATGAAGGTACGTAAGCTTACACTGCATCATGTGAAAATCGGCATTGTCGATGAAGTTGACCAAGTATTTGAACTTGGGTCAATGCAGGATGTAGAAGCGGTACTTAAGGGGATGCTTCGTACTAGTCAAATGGTGTTTGTCTCGGCGACAATTCCGCAAAGTACAGAGCAGGCGGCAGGAAGATGGTTAAAGGATCCGGTAATTATCAAAATTAACCCCTCCCAGCGTACGGCTGAAACCTTAGAGCATCACTATGTGGTGTGTCAGGAACGCGAAAAGATCGACACACTCCGAAGACTTGTTCGGATGATTAAGCCAACTTCCGCGATTGTCTTCATTAATGTGACTGACGATATTGCTCAAGTCGTTGGCAAGCTTCAATATGTAGGTCTTTCGGTTGAAGCTCTTTATGGAGAAGCCAGCAAGCAGGATCGTGCCAAAGTCATGGGTAATTTCCGCGATGGGAAATTCCAATTATTGCTGGCAACGGATGTGGCTGCTCGAGGGCTCGATATTGAGGGAGTCACGCATGTGTTCCATTTGGATGTAGCGACGAATGCGGAGTATTACCTTCACCGTGTAGGTCGGACAGGCCGGATGGGTCGTGAAGGGACGTCGATCTCTATCGTGACTTCGAAGGAACTCTTCATCATCGAAAAATTCGAGAAGCAGCTCGGCATCACGATTGAGCCGAAGGCTATGTACGAGGGCCGGTTAGTCGACCCGGCCCAAGATCGCAGTGCGGCTACGATGCGCAGCCGCCGTGAAGCCGCGCGCCCGAGCGGCGCAGCTCCTTCGCGCAGCGGCTCCGCCGGCGCGCGTGATGCTGCCGCGCCAGCGGGCGCGGTGCGTGTTAGTGCCGCGGCGCCAGACGCGCGCGGCCAGCAGGGCGCTGCTCCGGCGAAGCCGGCAGCGCAAGGGAAGACGGCTGCCGCAGGCAAGGCCGTCAGCAAAGCGCAACGCGAGCGCGATCGCAAAAGCAAGGGCGCTCCGCGCTGGTTGAAAGAGAAGCAGCAGAATAAAGAAGAATAGCACGCTTCGAATGGAAGCTTATTCACAATCTGCGGGGTGTAAAGCATGCTGAAGAAATTAATGTTTGCTATCTTGACTCTGGCTGTCATCGCCGCGGTGATGCTAGTCATCGTCATTCAGTATGTGAAACCAACAGAGTCGCTTGATCTGCAGTATAAAGAGATATCCATTAGCAACAAAATTGCAGAAATGATCCTTTCCCGCAAGCTGGAAGTCCGGCTTTCGGAAGAGGATGTCAATCAATTGCTCAAAAAGCAATTAGCGTCGCATACCCAACTGCCACATGACTTTCGCATGGAAGGCGCCACGCTGAATCTGCAGGGTTCGATGGTTGAGGCAGATGTCAATGTGAGGTGGCACGAGCGGATCCCAATTGGTGCTCTCGCGCTGTTTACTTTAAGTTGGGAACCGCCTAATTTGGTCATTCAACATGTGAATACACAGATCAAGAATTGGCAGTTGCCGAGTTCATGGCTTCAATTAGCGCCAGTTGAAATTCCACTTCAATCCCATTTGCCCAAATTAATTGGGATCAAGAATGTGGTATTCGAGGATAAGTCGATTCTTATCCAGCTTAAACCATTCCAGTAAAGCGAAAAACCCTTCAAGTCCACCAAGTGGATCTGAAGGGTTTTTCGTTTAGGAAGTAACAATATCATCCTGCTGTACACGCATCACTGGTGCCTGCCATCTACGTGTGTACATAATAATTCCGAACACAACACACATACTGATGAGAACAAACCAGATCGAGACGCCTACATGGAAGTGATCCATGCCCCAACCGACACCCAGCGGCAGGATGGCGCCACCTAAACCGCCTGCGGCGATCAATGCGCTCGTTGTTTGTTCCGTACGCCCTGGCAATAGTTGATTGGCGTAGATAAGCGCAACGGCGAACATACCGGACATGAATAATCCAAGCAAGAGGATAACGGCAAAGCTACTCCATAAATTCGTACTAAATAGCCAAACGAGTACGGTTAGCACGCTTAAGGCAAACGAGAAGACTAAATATTTTAAATACGTAATCTTTTCCGCAAGTACACCTGCAAATACACGTCCAATCACCATGGTTAGCCAATAAGCGGTAACACCAAGTGAAGCGATGGAGCTCGAAGCATTTAGCTGATCTTTAAAAATAGAGGGTAAGAAATTAACGATCGTATTTTCCATACCGCAATATAAGAAGAAAACGGTCATAAGTAAGAAGAGAAACAGGAGTGACTTTTTAGATAAAACGGGTATTCGCTCCGCTTTCTGTGTACGGTCAGCTTTATGTGCAAGTAATTCATCATGCTCACCTAAGGAAAGTTTGGACCAAATGAGTCCAGTGACCAATGCGCTTATACTAAGTAAAACGAACGCATGTTTCCATACGCCGTTTGCGATAAGTAAACTGGCAACTAGCGGCATAACTAAGGCGCCTAGTCCAAAGTAAACTTCAAGCTTGCTGAAGGCAACGGCTTGTTGATCTTTGGCTGCCGTGAGAACGAATGTGCTTATGCTGGATTCCACAAGACCGAAGGAGATGCCTGCAAGGAAGGTCAATCCAATCACTAGGGGCCAAGGTGGCAGTAATCCAATAGCGAGCATGGCAATAAACAATAAGCTAAATGCCATTGTAATTGTACTTCTACGACTGATGCGACGAATGAGTGCTGGCATTGCAAGCACGCCTAACATGAAGCCTCCAAATTGCAAAAAGACCAGCATGCCACCGCCACTATAGCTACGACCATAATGGGCCATTAGTTCAGGAAGCACCGCGCCAAAGATTACGTGTGTACTGCCTGTTAGTAAGTAGGATAAGCAGCCCATGAATAACAGTCTTCTCATCGTACAGTACTGCCTTTATGTTCCGTCGTCTTCTTTTCATTGAAAGCAAATACATGGGCTATGGCTTCGGATACGGAATTCACCGTGTAAGCGGCTTGCTTTTTCACATCGGCATGAGCCGTATGCATGGCAAAGCTATGCGGTGTAATGCCGAACATGGACACATCATTAAAGGAATCTCCAAAACATGCGACTTCCTCAGGCTTGAAGCCTAAATGTGCGATTAGAGTCAATATGGAGGTGCCTTTAGAAACCTGATGAGGCATGATGTCGAGACAATCTTTATCCGCCAAATAAATGTCCAGTTGATCAGGCAGTTCGTTTTCTAGTACTTTCTTAATTTCTAGTAATACGTCTACGCGACCAAAGAGAGAGAATTTGCAGATCGGGAATGCATCCTTCAAGGACTGCTCAATCTCGCTTTTCAAAAGGAAGGGTTCAAACATTCTCGCTTGAATCTCGTCGGACGCCGGGCTTATGCTTTCGATGATATTGGCATCTCCGGTACAAATTAGCTTTACCACGTCGTATGCTTTGAGCTTCTGAAAGACTTGATGAGCGATGGAAGGCTCAAATAGCTTTGCTTGCAGAAGTGTCCCATCCACTAAGTGGATAAAGGCACCATTTTGGGAAACAGAATGGCCTTGATGTTGGATGTCTTGAAGTACCTTTTGCATTTCCATAT
Organism: Paenibacillus qinlingensis; assembly: GCF_031455095.1. Lineage (GTDB taxonomy): Bacteria > Bacillota > Bacilli > Paenibacillales > NBRC-103111 > Paenibacillus_E > Paenibacillus_E qinlingensis_A. The sequence continues at coordinate 4,903 of NZ_JAVDSB010000021.1, read as the reverse complement.
TCATTCTGCCTGAAGCTAGACAAAGTGTGATGCCAGCTTCTTTTGCTTGGCGTAGGGCATTTAGTTCGCGTTCAGTTACTTTCTTATGATGGTCAAGCAACGTGCCGTCAAGATCGCTAACGATAAGTTTAATCATGTTGGTCTTCTCCTCCTGCAAGTACAATTTCCACTTCACTGGCAAATAAACGTTCTTTCATTTCCTCGCTAAGCGCTTGATCGGTCACAAGCATATCGATGTTTTCAAATCCAACGACATGATGGAACAAGCGCTTGCCGAACTTGGAATGATCCGCGAGTACAATCACTTGATCTGCATACTGCATCATGGCTCTAACTAAATAACAGTCCTCTTCATTGGGGGCAGACAGACCTGTCTCGGAAATACCACACGTACCAATAAATAGCTTATCAACGTGATATTCTTTTAACATTTCAATCGCCTTAGCCCCGTAGACGCCATGGTGTTTAGTATCTAGGACACCGCCAAGCATATGAATCGTAATGCCTTCCTTACGGGTGAGGATAGCAGCTGTTTCAATCGAACTCGTGATGACGATGTTGTTCTTGGAGGTTAAGGCAGTGGCAGCGTGTAGGACCGTAGTCGATGCATCCATCATCAGGTAATCGCCATCTTGAACAAGGGTTGCAGCTGTTTTTCCAATCGTTAATTTAGAAGAGGACTCTTCTTGAAGTCGTTGATCATAATTGCCCACTTCTTTATAAAGGGTAGGAAGAATAGCTCCGCCTCTTGTACGAACGATGGAGCCTTGCTCCTCTAGTTTGACCATATCTCGCCTAGCGGTATCGCGTGAGACTTCATAGAGCTCACAAATCAGATCCACGGAAATACGCTTATTTGATTTTAAGTATTCAAGGATGGAGATAAGTCGTTCTTCCTGAAACAAGGGGAATTCACCTCCTTCACTTAAGTGATATTAAGTAATTATAAGTATATGGCTTATTGTATACGCATGTTGAGTAGCTTTCAATCCTTATTTCAAAATAAAAAACCGTGCTTGCTCGTTGCACGAACGAGAGCACGGTCACTACGATCTGATTCTTATTTAACGGTTGTTTTCTTACGTGTTTGAATGTAGCTCGGATAAGTAATCTCACCCGTATCTAGTTTACGAATTTCCTCTTCGTTCCAACCTGTAATCTTATTCGTCGCCGTTACGCCTGTCAGTTTAATTTGATAACGCGTCGCTAAGTACGCTTGGAGTTTCGTCATTTCTTCTGGTGTAATTTCTCTCAGTTTACTCTTTCCATGAAGCTGGCCAAGGATAACACCGATGGATTCAGCGGCCAGACTCGTGTTTGGCTGAATACGTGTACTTCCGTAAGCAATGGCTGACGAACCTACGTTTTTTCCAGCGGCGATGACATTATCATAATTTTTCAGTAAAAAGCTGCGTAGTGGCATGCCATACTTATCAGGACGTCCCATCTCAATTCCCCATTTGTTCGCACTTGTTCCTTGTAAATCGAGGGGATAGCCGCCAATACTCACATTGTCCCAGAACATGGCTCCGCCGAGGAGATCAGATGGCTTCAAGGTGTAGTCCATTTCGTAATGGTTATACTCACGTACATAGGGATAGGTTGGAAGTTCGCCCAATTCAGCTTTTTCCCACCCAGGTAAGGTTTTCCGGAAATGCTGCAAAATGAGCGCCGTTTCTTTATTTCCTAAAGTAACAGCTTCTTGAATGGACTCTGGCTTTGCAGGATCCACCGTATATACGAGCAACGCGTTAATGAGGACTTCACCATCACGTTGATTTACCGCATTTAATCCTCTTAGGAAAACACGATCATTAGAAGGATGGTATGCCTTTGTCATCCCGCTAAGTCCAATTGCGAAGCTATCGCTGACACTTCCACCGCCAAATTGCTTGGATCTGTCCTCAGGTTTCAAAGCGTTAAATGTCGTATTGAATTTATGCCAATCCACGTTTTTAAATTTCATCATCATACCCGCACTCATGTACTCAATTTCTTTTTGACCGTAGAACTTTTCAAGTCCAGGTAAGCGCTTGGCATCTAAACGGCTGATTAGTGCGGCATAATCACTGTTGTCTACCCAATAGGAGGCTGTGATTTTCTTAACTTCATTTGTATTCGTTTTATATAGGAGAGATGGAATTTTGTGCATAAGGTCAGGTGTTTGAATCTGTTCAACATCTTGAATGGTAATCCCTGACTCGATCGGGATGTCCTTACTCAGTTTATTCATATAAGTAGTAAACTCAGGCAACTTACGAATTTTAGCATTACGGAAGCCATCAAAAAGTTCTTTGGCGCGGCCTTGTACAAGTAAATGACCTTGTTCATCGCGTGTTTCGTCAAGAAACAGCATCTGACTTTGCAGAATTTGACCACCAAAGGCTTGGTGAGGGTCTAATATTTTCACCTTGAGGCCTTCATCCATGGCCGCTCGCGCCAAGTATAGTCCTTCGAGCTCGCTTCCAATAACGACGACATCAACGTTTTCGGTTGGATATGTGGTCTTGCTCTCGGTTTTCGTTTCTTGGGTAGGTACTGGTGTCGGCACATCACTTGCTTGTGGCGTAGTAGGATGTGTTACAGATGGAGCAACTACTGCAGTCACGTTCATGCTTCCTTGCTTAAACCAAACTTTGCCGAGAGAGTAGGCCGATCCAATGATTAGAAGTACAGCCAGAGCAATAACGAGTTGAACTCGCGGGTTTCGTAAGCGCATACATAAGCTCCTTTAGCGTTAGACTATATGGTTCAGTTTAGCAGTTTCAAGGTGGATTTAATAGACTTTGAGAATTGATTTTGAAAGATTTACAAACAACACCCCCAAAAAATGACAAGCATTGGCGAATCCTTGTAGCATAACCAGGAACCCTTCGCGAAGGCTCCATCTTATGTATAAACCATAACATGACTAAGGGAGAGATTTTAAAATGAAAAAAAACCTAATGAAAAAATTCGTAGCTACAGGTCTTGTACTAACTATGGTTGCTGGTGGCGGAACTGCCGCATTTGCAAATGGCAGTAAAAACGATGATCACGGCAACAAAGGAAATAACAACAACTACACTCAAAAATATGACAATAAATCGAATAACTCCAACAGCTCCAAAGGCAATACAAACATTACGATTAACATTAATTTCAATGATATGAAGAATGCACAATGGGCAATGCGTTACATTGCAAGTCTAGCTTCCAAACGTGTTTTCGAAGGATATGAAGATGGTAGCTTCAAACCAGAAAAAACAGTAACTCGCATTGAAGCGATTACAGCAGCTGTTCGTTTGATGGGATTGCGTGAACAAGCTGAGTCCGATGCTGAAAAATCAACGAAGTTGAACTTCAAAGATGCAGACAAAGTTCCAGCATGGGCAGTAGGTTATGTGGCTGTAGCTCTTGAGAATGACCTATTCACAGAAAGTGATGATAGCGTTCGTCCTAATGAAGAAGCAAATCGTCTGTGGGCAACAACACTACTCGTGAAAGCATTGAAATTAGAAGCGGAAGCAAAAGCAAACATGACTAGCCAACTTACATTTAAAGATGCGAAGCAAATTCCAGCTGGATCTGTTGGTTATGTGAAAGTAGCCGTTGATAAAGGCTTAGTTGATGGATTTGAAGACAATACATTCCGTCCAAATCAAAATGTAACTCGTGCTCAATTGGCAGCTCTTCTTGATCGTACAAACGAGCAACTACCTGGTGAAGATCAAAATACAAAGACAGGAACTGTCAACGCAGCTGTGTACAACAATGTTCTTTCCCTAACTAAAAATGGCACAACAACAACGTATACATTGCACCCAGATGCCTTCGTTTTGCGTAATGGTGTTAAAGTACCTGCTACTCAAATCGCTGTTGGCGATACAGTAAAAGTACGTACATTTAACAACACAGTTGTGTTTGTAGAAGTAACAGGCAATGCTCCAGTGAATGCTACATTCGATGTGTTGGGTACATTGACTTCAACAACAATTAACGCGCAAGGTAAAATTGCAACAATCACGATCACACAAAATATCAATGGCGTTGATCAATCGACTACATATACTGTGGCTTCCACTTTCGCTTTGACAGGTAATTTGGCTAACTTCTCTGCTGGTCACCTGATTCAGCTTAAAGGCCAAAATCAATCCGTTACAACAATTGACGTTAAATAGAGATAAAAAGTTCGCACTTCTAATAGAGATAGATAAAAAGGTTAGATTCAAACAAACGAGCTCCTTGCTTCATGCAGGGAGCTTGTTCTAATTTAATTGTATAATTTGGAAAGTGAAGTGAAAAACTATGCGATATCTTGAGAGGAGTGGGTTTAGATGGAAGAAAGTTTGATGGATACTTTTAAAAGGTACTATGCTGACTACCGGGGAGCAGAGGGAGTTGATGAAAGCTTTACTGATGCTTATCAAGCCATGGCGTTCCATGTTATTAATCAGACAGAGCAATATGTGCAGCAAGAAAACTTTCATGAGATTCAGAATCTGATTCGTGAGTTCAGAGAAATGGGACTATCGATTTCACCAAGCAATGATTCATTGAAAGAGCAATTTGAGCAAGAACTTGTGCAGCAAGAATTGAATCGATATTCTTTTTAAAAAGGTGTTGCATTATCCAAATGCCCGTGGTATTTTACTGATCCAGCCAAAACGGGCTGCAAATTTTATCGAAATTTGTAAAAATAAAGCTTGCATCTGTTTGGGTGATTATGCTATATTGTAAGTCCGGCCTTGAGGTTAAGGCGGGAATGAAGCATGAGAAATTGATCTTTGAAAACTGAACAACGAGTGAGTAAGCACAGTCGAGTAATCGACTACAATTGAGATTGCAAAATCTCGCTAGCTTCAAATGAGCAAGTCATCTTTCTATTATGGAGAGTTTGATCCTGGCTCAGGACGAACGCTGG
>NZ_JAVDSB010000020.1:0-111818 GCF_031455095.1 Paenibacillus qinlingensis | reverse complement strand
CAAAAGTCTCTCTGCATTCCCTGATAGCTCAGTTGGTAGAGCACTCGACTGTTAATCGAGTTGTCACAGGTTCGAGTCCTGTTCGGGGAGCCATTGCTTCCATAGCTCAGTCGGTAGAGTGCATCCATGGTAAGGATGAGGTCACCGGTTCGATTCCGGTTGGAAGCTCCAGTAATTTTTAGTAAGGCCCGTTGGTCAAGTGGTTAAGACACCTCCCTTTCACGGAGGTAACAGGGGTTCGAGTCCCCTACGGGTCACCATTTTTAAGTCCCATGGAGGCTTAGCTCAGCTGGGAGAGCATCTGCCTTACAAGCAGAGGGTCGGCGGTTCGATCCCGTCAGCCTCCACCATTAACTTTATATGCCGTTGTAGCTCAACTGGTAGAGCAACTGACTTGTAATCAGTAGGTTGGGGGTTCAAGTCCTCTCGACGGCATGTCTTTATTGGGGATTAGCCAAGCGGTAAGGCAACGGACTTTGACTCCGTCATGCCAAGGTTCAAATCCTTGATCCCCAGCCATTTTTGAGTCATTAGCTCAGTTGGTAGAGCACCTGACTTTTAATCAGGGTGTCGTAGGTTCGAATCCTACATGACTCACCATTTTTATTCATAGGGATCTTTAGGCGTAGACTAAAGTCTCTCAGATTTATTGCCTATATGCGCGTATGGCGGAATTGGCAGACGCACTAGACTTAGGATCTAGCGGGTGACCGTGGGGGTTCAAGTCCCTCTACGCGCATTAAATCCTCACTTGCATTTATGCAAATGAGGTACCCTGCGGAAGTGGCTCAGCGGTAGAGCATCGCCTTGCCAAGGCGAGGGTCGCGGGTTCGATCCCCGTCTTCCGCTCCAATTGTTTATGCGCCCTTAGCTCAGCTGGATAGAGTATTTGACTACGAATCAAAAGGTCGGGAGTTCGAATCTCTCAGGGCGCGCCATTCTTCATTATAAGTTATAAGGTATCGGGATGTAGCTCAGCTTGGTAGAGCACCTGCTTTGGGAGCAGGGGGTCGCATGTTCAAATCGTGTCATCCCGATCATTTTCTAAACTACGCGGGCGTAGTTTAATGGTAGAACTTCAGCCTTCCAAGCTGATCGCGCGGGTTCGATTCCCGCCGCCCGCTTAACAAAGACTGAGCCACCTTCGGGTGGCTTTTTCTTTATATTTACAGTTTAATTATATATGCTGTAAATGGCCTACTCATAGGGGTTATTTAGTTAGGACAGACTAGTAGAATCTTATCAATACATTAATTACCACCGTAAAACGTACGGTTTTTTTATTTTAATACTATGTGTAGCGGAGAGATTGTGGTAAAATATTCTGAAATGAGTTTTTATAGCGACTAGCTTTTGCAGAGAGAAGCATTAATGCATCATAGTGAATAGATGAGGTGGAGAGTAATGGTAGAGAGTGAGATCGTCCAACAAAAACAAAGTACGAATAACCTGCTGCGTAGAGATATTCGTTTTCTTGGGCACATACTAGGTGAAGTTCTTGTACATCAAGGCGGGAATGATCTGCTGGATGTTGTCGAGAGAATTCGTGAAATGAGTAAGTCGTTAAGAGCACACTATGTCATTGAGATCTACGATGAATTTAAGAAAACGATATCTTCACTAGATCCAGAAATTCGTCATCAAGTGATACGAGCTTTCGCTATATACTTCCAACTAGTTAATATTGCTGAACAAAACCATCGAATTCGTCGTAAGCGTGATTACGAGCGCTCCTCTGGTGAATCTGTACAACCAGGTTCTATAGAGAGCATTGTGCAAGAGCTGAAGAATACGCATATTCCTTACGCAGAGGTACAAGAGATTCTTAAAGCGATCTCGCTAGAACTCGTTATGACAGCACATCCAACAGAAGCTATGCGTCGTGCTGTGCTTGATATTAATCTGCGTATTTCGGATGATATGATGAAGCTGGACAACCCTAACCTAACGTACCGTGAACGCCAGCAATTACGTGAGAAGCTGTTAGGAGAAGTACTTAATCTGTGGCAAACCGATGAGCTGCGTGATCGGAAACCAACGGTAATCGATGAAGTGCGTAACGGGCTGTACTATTTTGATGAGACGCTATTCGATGTACTGCCAGAAGTGTATCATGAGCTTGAACGTTGCTTAAATAAATATTACCCAGAAGATAAATGGCATGTGCCGTCCTTCTTGAAATTTGGTTCTTGGATCGGTGGAGACCGTGACGGAAATCCTTCAGTTAGAGCGAATGTAACATGGGAAACCCTTGGTTTGCACCGTCAATTGGCTTTGCAAAAGTATGAGGAGATTCTGAGAGAATCTTTGGCTCATATGAGTTTCAGCAAGAACATTGTGAATGTGAGCGATGCTCTTATCGCGTCTATCCAATGTGACCGTGAAGCGATGGGGAATGTTCAAGATGTATGGCGCAATGAGAAAGAGCCATATCGCATCAAGACGACCTATATGATTGAGAAAATTCACAACACGGGCACTGTGAATGTACCTTCTTCCCAGAAGTACAATAGTCCGGAAGAGTTTATTCAAGATTTGCAAGTGATGGATACAAGTTTGCGTGCGCACTTTGCAGACTATGTGGCTGATAAATACATTAAGAAGCTAATTCGTCAAGTTGAGCTGTTCGGCTTTCACTTAGCTGCTCTGGACATCAGACAGCATAGTAAAGAGCACGAGAATGCGATGACCGAAATTTTGGCGAAAATGGGCATTACGCCAGATTACAGCAAGCTATCTGAGGAAGAGAAGATCACTCTTCTGACGAATGTGCTGAATGATCCACGTCCGATCACTTCAACGTATTTGGACTACTCCGATGGTACGAAGGAATGTTTAGATGTTTATCGTACGGTTGGGAAAGCGCAAAAAGAGTTCGGACGCAACTGTATCAACAGTTACCTCATCTCGATGACGCAGGGCGCAAGTGACATGCTTGAGGTTGTTGTGTTTGCCAAAGAGGCGGGCCTATACCGCAGAGAGAGCGACGGTACGGTAACAAGTACGGTTCAGTCAGTTCCACTGTTCGAAACGATTGACGACCTGCACGCGGCTCCTGGTATCATGAGCACGTTGCTAGCGATCCCTGCTTACCGGGCAAGCCTAGATCCTGAAAACCCGCTGCACGAAATTATGTTGGGCTACTCCGACAGTAATAAAGATGGCGGTGTGATTACAGCGAACTGGGAGCTTCGCATGGCGCTGCAAGATATCACTGAGGCTGCTAAGAAATTCGGCGTGAAGCTGAAGTTCTTCCATGGTCGTGGCGGCGCATTAGGACGCGGTGGTATGCCACTAAACCGAAGCATTCTTGCACAACCTGTTGAAACGCTAGGTGGCGGCATCAAAATTACAGAGCAAGGTGAAGTACTATCTTCCCGTTATTCCCTACAAGGAATTGCTTACCGTAGTTTGGAGCAGGCAACATTTGCGTTAATTACAGCTTCAAAGCTGTCCCGCTCTCCGCAAAGACACCCGCTAGAAGACAAGTGGGAGAACATTATGCGTGGGATTTCGGAACAAGCTCAAACGAAGTATCAAGATCTTATTTTCAGAGACGAAGACTTCTTAACGTTCTTCAAAGAATCCACACCGCTTCCGGAGATTGGTGAGCTGAATATCGGTTCCCGTCCATCGAAGCGTAAGAATAGTGATAAGTTCGAAGATTTGCGTGCGATTCCATGGGTATTCTCATGGACGCAGACAAGATATCTGTTACCAGCCTGGTACGCAGCAGGAACTGGCTTACAAAGCTTCGCACAAGGCAATGAGAGCAACCTAGCGGTCCTCAAAGAAATGTATGAGGATTGGTCCTTCTTCCGTACAATGATTGATAATCTGCAAATGGCGTTAGCGAAAGCAGATCTTCTAATTGCGAAGGAATACGGCAGCTTAGTCAAAGAATCTGCGATTGCAGATCGTATTTATAATCTAATCAAAGACGAGTATGAATTGACGTCCTCGATTATTTTGCAAATTACAGGTCAGCAAGAGATTCTGGATAATGTTCCTGTCATTCAAGAATCTATTAAATTACGTAACCCTTACGTGGATCCGCTAAGTTATATGCAGGTTGAACTGCTTACTGAGCTACGCGCACTAAGAGAGAACAATGAAGATGATGCGATTCTTCTTCGTGAAGTGTTACTTACCATCAACGGGATTGCCGCGGGGCTTCGCAATACGGGCTGATCCAATAACAACATAGCAAAGTAACAGGATGATAAAGTCGGGGGCTTGCAGCAATGCAGGCAGCTCGGCTTTTCCTGTAAGTATGGGAATTGCCCAAGTCAGGAGGTGCGCGGCAGCATGGGGCGTTGGTTGGCGATCGTTCTTGTTCTTATTGGAGCTTCAAGCTACGGCTTGCTTTCTTCGTTTATCAAAATGGCCTATGATCAAGGTTATACAGAAGGACAAATTACACCTGCGCAGATGACGATGGGTACACTATTGGTCTGGGTCTTGATTCTTTTTCACAAAAAATCGTGGGTAAATCCATTCCAGGGACCTTGGATTAAGCTTGGGTTGATTGGGATTTTTGGACTGTCGTTAACGACAGTCATGTATAATATTGCGTTGGAGGAGCTCGATGCCTCGCTGTGCATTATTCTTCTTTTTCAATTTACGTGGATGACAATCGCTATGGATTGTATCGTGAAGCGCAGATTGCCTAAAAAAATGGAAGGGATAGCAATTGTACTCATTTTGGCAGGGACACTGCTCGCTGTGAATGTGTTCAATACCGACTGGGGAGAGCTCAGCATTCTGGGTATACTATTTGGACTTCTATCCGCGTTAGCTTATAGTATTTTTCTGTTCTTCACGGGACAAGTGGTGAGTACACTGCCTCCGCTCATGAATTCCGCGATTATGCTTACAGCTGCGTTGCCGGTTATGTATGTTTTGTACCCGCCGACCGTGTTTGTTCACGAAAATGGTGGTATGCTGTTGCTATGGGGGTTGTTATTAGGCTTGCTAGGCCAAGCGATACCTACGGTATCCTTTAACATCGGTATTCCTAAGATCGGTAGTACGCTGGCTGCTATGCTTGGTTCTGTGGAGTTGCCTGTGGCTATTCTCGCTGCTGCGCTGCTTATTGGGGAGCCAATTAGTGGGTTACAATGGGGAGGCATGGCCTTAATTCTAGGCGGAATTATAATTTCTGAAAACAAATCGTAATTTCTGCGTATATAAGTAGTAGAGGGATTTGAATGTTCACTAAAGGGTAGTTGAATTGTCGAGAAGCCGGAGGAAAACCAATTGAACTTTGTTGAAGCACGACTGGCTAGGCTGGCCAGTAATGGGGATCGTAATGCTTTTGCAGAGCTCGTGGAGCTCTATAAAGACAAGATCTTTCATTTGGCTTACCGCATGCTGAATAATAAGCAAGAAGCCGAAGATGCTGTGCAAGAAACGTTCTTGCGCGTGTATACGAATTTGCATCGATATGATGAGAATCAGAAGTTTTCGACATGGATTTTTCGGATAGGGACAAACTTATGTATTGATAAGCTGAGACGAAGAAAGATGACATACTCGCTGGATGCAGAAATGACTGATGGTGAAGGCAATGATTACTACGCGATGCTCCCAAGCAATGAGGACACACCGGAAAAGCAATTGATCGTATCGGAAACGCAGGCACAAATTCACCGAGCGATTGAAACGCTGCCTGAGAAATATAAATCGGTTGTCATTCTCAGATACTTGCATGATATGTCCCTGCAAGAAATAAGCGATGTTCTCGATATGCCCGTGACGACCATTAAGACGCGTGTTCACAGGGGACGAGAGTACTTACGGAAAAGGCTAGAGCAGGAGGAACAAGTTGTTAGTACAAATCCTGTTCGAATTTGAAACATATTTGAAATCGAAACGTATGGTATATCACAACATGCAAAAGTCTAAGAAAGGGGTGGCTGTAACGTGAATTGTAAGGAAGCCCTCCCGCTCATACATGAATACCTCGACGGTGATTTACCAAAGACGGAAGCTCTACAATTGAAAGAACATTTGATCGCCTGTCAGGCGTGTAATAATTCTTTCAAGCAACTAGAGAAAACGGATGCTTTGGTTAGAATGCTGCCCTCCATCAAAATACCTGATAACTTAACTGCACAGATTATGAGCGGATTACCACCAACGAAAAAGAAGAATACCTGGACTGACTGGGTACGCAGACATCCTGCTGTTTCAGTTGCTGTTGTTTTTGGAGCCGTTATGTTCGGTAGCTTCATATCTATGTGGGATGACGATCAGAATCTTATGGTGCAGGGGAGTAACCTACAGGACGTCGTGATTCAAGGGGATACGGTGATTGTACCGCAGGGACATACTGTGAATGGTGATCTTGTGGTGAAACGCGGCGAACTAAAGGTTGAAGGCGATGTAACGGGGAATGTCGTCGTGATCGATGGTTCAGTCAATCTAGCCTCAACGGCACATATATCAGGGGAAGTCAAACAAGTCGATGAAGCATTGAGCTGGGTCTGGTACAAATTAGGTGAATTCGTAGGAAAAATCACGCCTTAACGGAACGTCCCTTATAGCGGAGACTATAGGGGACTTTTTTTATTTTTATATAGGAAAAATGAACCAATTCTTGTACGATGAGTCTAGATAAATAGAAGTATACCTAGGTTTATGATATGATCCTTTTATAGAGAGAACTTTGTTAAGTCGCCTGGGGGAGAATACAATGGATTTACTCACGAGCATTTCGGCTAAGGATATCGTCGATATACTCATCGTTAGCTATGTGATTTATAAATTGATCCTATTGGTGCGCGGAACAAGGGCCATTCAGCTGATGAAGGGTATCCTCGTAGTTGTCATTACATGGGTCATTAGTATTTGGTTCCAATTAAGTACGCTCCAATGGATGATGAATCAAGCATTTACGTTCGGGGTGCTTGGGGTTATTATTATTTTTCAACCTGAGCTAAGACGAGCTCTAGAGCAGTTAGGTCGAGGAAAGCTATTCAGCAGCAGATCTTCTTCAGAAGAGGATCAAGATGTGACCAAACGAATCAGCGAAGTGATTCGGGCTGCGAATTATTTGGCTAAGCGTAAGATCGGGGCATTAATTGTTTTTGAGAAAGACACTGGACTTACAGACTATGTAGAATCCGGTATTGCGATAGAGAGCAAAATCAGCGGAGAGCTGTTAATAAATATTTTCATCCCCAATACCCCTCTTCATGATGGCGCGGTTATTATTCGACAAGGGCAGTTGATGGCGGCGGGTTGTTATTTACCCCTGTCTGAAAATCCGTTCATCTCGAAGGAATTGGGAACGCGGCATCGTGCAGCAATCGGAATGAGTGAGGTTTCGGATGCAATGTGTGTCATTGTTTCGGAGGAGACAGGTCAAATTTCACTCACGATGAATGGACATATTGTGCGAGATATTAAAGAGGAATCGCTGATATCTAAGCTGTTTGAAGAGTTAAAGCCCAAGACAAAGGCAAAAGAAAAGAACCCTTTCTTGAAATGGAGGGGGCGTTCGAATGGATAAATGGTTACGTAACACGAATGTTGTCCGGATTGTAGCCCTAGTCATTGGGGTTCTACTATGGGTTGTTGTTCACATGGAAGAGACCAATATTTCGGGGAATTCACCTTTGCGTGAACGTGTGGAAACGATCAATAATGTCTCCATTACAACAAAATATGATGAAACACATTATTACATATCGTCGATGTCGCCAGCGAATGTTCAAGTGATCTTGCGTGGTAAGGAATCTTCTGTCAAAAAAGTGACAGCAAGCAACACGTATCAGATTCAGCTTGATTTGACGCAGGTAGGCAAAGGTGATCATCAAGTTACGCTTGCACCTGTAGGGATTCCTTCAGATATCGATGTGGAGATCGTTCCTAGGACCGTCCACGTCATGATAGAAGAGTTGCAGATGAAAGAGGTACCTGTGGTCATTAATGTCAAAGGAACGCCTGCAGCAGGCCTCAAAGCGGGACAACCTATTGTGAAGCCTGGTAAGGTGTACATTACGGCGCAGACGAGTAAACTTGATCAGATTGAAAATGTCCGCGGCGAAGTCTCTGTGGATAAGGCACAATCAGCGGTAACGAAGCAGGTTAGATTGCAGGCTTTTGATAAAGAGGGCAAAGAAGTTACGCTGAACATTAACCCTTCGGTTGTCGATGTAGAGGTGCCGATCACAAGCCCGTTCCAAACGATTCCGTTGCAGATCAAAGTAACCGGTGAACCGCCTGCAGGTTTTGGTATCGCGATGATTACACAAACGCCTGATAAAGTCACAGTATACGGAGCTCAAGATGTCGTAGATCGTCTGGAATTTTACCAAGGTCCACAGCTAAATCTGCAAGATTTGAAAGAAACGAAGGATTTTGCACTGGACATTCCTCTCAGGAATAAAGTAACACAATTAGATCCTGCGAAGGTGACGGTCCACGTTGAAGTTGTGCCTTCGATAACGAAAGCTGTAGAGAATGTACCGATTACGATTATTGGCCCCAATGAAAATTACGAAACCAAAGTAACGCAGCCTGCTACGGCTACCTTGAATATTACGGTAGAGGGTGCTCCTGCCATCATTGACCAATTGAAAGTTCAAGACATTCAAGCGATACTAGATGTTAGTAATTTACCACCTGGCAAACATGAATTGAAAGTAACTTTAAATATGCCGACCTTCGTGAAGCTGGGGCTTCCACAAGATGTGAAGGCGATCGTTGAAATCAGTGAGAAAAATGTTAAAGCAACAAATCCATAATGGGGAATAGAGAAAGAGGAGAATACGAAAATGGGGAAATATTTTGGTACAGATGGTGTGCGCGGTGTCGCCAATGGCGAACTCACACCAGAATTGGCATATAAGGTAGGACGCTGCGGCGGGTATGTGTTAACCAGACAGGCAAAGCATCCGAAAGTCGTGATCGGGAGAGATACACGCATTTCGGGTCCAATGCTTGAGGCGTCCCTTGTAGCTGGCCTGTTATCGATTGGCGTTGAGGTGATTCGTATTGGGGTAGTGAGTACGCCAGCGGTTGCTTATTTGACGAAAAAGCTAGGCGCAGACGCAGGCGTAATGATCTCTGCTTCCCATAATCCAGTTGAGGATAACGGGATTAAGTTCTTTGGCGGCGACGGCTTCAAGCTGTTGGATGAGACGGAGCTTGAGATTGAACAGCTGCTTGATGCAGCTGTGGATGAATTGCCTCGCCCTGTAGGCGGCGAGATTGGCACGGTTTTGGACCAGATGGATGCGAAGCACCTCTATCTGGCGTTCTTGAAGGAGACGGTGTCCGCGTCTTTCGCCGGCGTCAAGGTTGTGCTTGACTGTGCGAATGGCTCCGCCTATGAGCTGGCGCCTTTGATTTTCCGCGAGCTGGGAGCGGAAGTGATCACCATCGGCGCAGAGCCGAATGGGCGCAACATCAACGATGATTGCGGATCCACCCACCCTGAGAAGCTTCGCGCCGAGGTGGTTAAGCATGGCGCAGCCATCGGGCTTGCTTTTGACGGCGACGCGGATCGTCTGATCGCGATCGATGAGAAAGGCGATGAAGTCGACGGCGACTTCATCTTGAGTATTCTTGGCGATGCGCTGAATCGCAAAGGTAAGCTGAACCACGGCACCATTGTGACGACGGTGATGGCGAATATTGGCTTTTTCAAAGGCATTGAAAAAGCGGGCTTGAAGGCTCTGCAAACAGCTGTAGGCGATCGCTACGTGATGGAAGAAATGCGTAAAGGCGGCTACAACCTTGGTGGCGAGCAATCTGGTCATGTGATCTTCTTGGATTACATCTCCACGGGTGATGGGATTCTAACAGCTCTACAATTGGTCAATACGCTAGTTGAATCGGGGCGTAAGCTCAGTGATTTGAAAGGAATTATGCGTAAATTCCCGCAATTGCTTGTTAACATTCGAGTAGCGGATAAAAGTAAGCTGAAGGATAACGCGGTCATTGAAGAAGCAATCCGTAAGGTAGAAGATGAGCTCGGCGATAACGGCCGTGTATTGGTTCGACCATCAGGTACGGAGTCTTTGATTCGTGTTATGGCGGAAGGCCCAGATAAAGAGCAAGTAGAAGCATATGTGCACGATATTGCGAAGGTCATTCAAGAGCAATTGGTCTAATCATAGGGTGCTAGTCCCCCATTTTGCTAGAAAATGGCGAGATGGGGGACCCGGCATGCCAAAAACAAGTTGCAATGCCAAGTTAAAATGCATATGATGAAGTTACTCAAGAAGGAAAGGCAGGGTAGAGGTTATTGGTAACAAATAGCGCCAGAACTCATAAGCGGGACGGACATGTAGGCTTTACAGCTACTACTACGCGGTGAGTTGACGAGGTGAAGGTGTTCGAAACATTCGGCGGGGACCTTCCGGCACGAGGAGTGCCGTTAAGTTGGAGAGCAAAATCGTTTGGGCGACCGAGCAGACAAGTATCCAACATCTATTAGCTTTATTTTGAATATACACGTAAAGAACGCCCTTATAGATGGTTTATTTAGTTATGTTTGATTGTGAATTCAGATCCTTGACAAACAGCCCTTTACGATGCGGCTTATAAAAATATGGAGGTTGTAACTATGTGCGGTATTGTTGGTTATATTGGAAAGCGTAATTCTCAGGAGATTTTATTGGATGGCCTTAAAAAGTTAGAGTATCGAGGCTATGATTCTGCTGGGGTAGCGGTGTATACGGCGGATGGCTTGCAAATTAAGAAGGCCAAAGGCCGTATTGCGAACCTGGAGTCAAAGCTTGGTGAAACGCCATTGAACGGAAGCGTTGGCATCGGGCACACTCGTTGGGCTACACATGGTAAGCCTTCGGACGTGAATTCGCATCCACACACCGATAATTCTTTGAAATTCTCCGTTGTTCATAACGGGATTATTGAGAATTATATTACGCTGAAAGAAGAGTTAATCGCGAAAGGGCATGTGTTCGTATCGGAAACGGATACAGAAGTTATTTCGCATTTGGTCGCGAGTTTGTATGAGGGAGATATCCTCAAAGCTGTTCAAAAGGCCGTGAAGCACATGACAGGTGCGTTTGCACTTGGTGTTTTGACAGAGTTCGAACCGGACCGTCTTGTTGCTGTGCGTCAGGCTAGCCCATTGATCATTGGTATCGGCGAAGGTGAAAACTTTATTGGTTCAGACATCCCAGCGATTCTAGAGTATACACGCAATGTGTTTATTCTAAATGATGGCGAAATGGCGTTATTGACGCGGGATTCTGTCGAATTAATGACTTTAGAGGGGAATTTTATTTCCAGGGAAATGTTCCATGTCGATTGGGACATTGTTACGGCGGAAAAAGCCGGATTCGATCATTTCATGTTGAAAGAAATCTATGACCAACCGAAAGCATACCGCGATACGATGGGAAGTCGTATTTCACCTGACGGTAAGAGTGTGACGTTGAACGAGCTTACGATTACGCCAGAGGCTATTCGTAATATCAGCCGCGTGCATATCGTCGCTTGCGGAACTGCATTCCACGCAGGTATGGTAGGGAAATATGTGATTGAGAAAATGGCGCGTATTCCGGTGGAAACGGATGTAGCGTCTGAATATCGTTATCGTTCCCCGATTATCACAAAGGATACGCTTGTGATTGTCGTGAGCCAATCCGGTGAAACGGCGGATACGTTAGCAGCACTGCGTGAAGCAAAACGTTGCGGTGCACACGTGTTAGCGATTACGAATGTTGTAGGCAGCTCCGTTGCGCGTGAGGCGAACGATATCATTACAACATGGGCAGGACCGGAAATTGCGGTAGCTTCGACGAAGGCGTACACTTCGCAATTGATTGCGTTTTATCTCTTAGGCTTGCACTTAGCGCAAACGTTGGGCACGCAAACACCTGAGGAAATCGAAGAAGTCATTACGGCTATGAAGGCGTTGCCTGAACAGGTTAGCGA
This sequence comes from Paenibacillus qinlingensis, assembly GCF_031455095.1. Taxonomy (GTDB): domain Bacteria; phylum Bacillota; class Bacilli; order Paenibacillales; family NBRC-103111; genus Paenibacillus_E; species Paenibacillus_E qinlingensis_A. Next base: position 99,899 of record NZ_JAVDSB010000020.1, on the reverse strand, counting down.
GATCCTAGAGCAAGCGGATGCGTTGAAGGTTGTTGCTGAAGAGATGACGAAACATGATAATCTGTTCTTTATCGGCAGAGGCTTAGATTATGCAGTCGCGCTGGAAGGCTCATTGAAGCTGAAAGAGATCTCTTACATTCACTCTGAGGCGTATGCAGCGGGTGAGTTGAAGCATGGTACGCTTGCGTTGATTGAGGATGATATCCCGGTAATCGCATTAGCGACGCAGCATGAGCTGCTTGAGAAAACGGTGAGCAACATTAAAGAAGTGAAAGCGCGCGGCGCGAATGTGCTGGGTATTGCTGTGGAAGGTGAAACGGAGCTGCAGAAGTCGGTAGACAGCACATTTATTATTCCGAAAACGTTGGATTTGTTGACACCTGCGTTGTCCGTGATTCCTTTGCAGTTGTTGTCTTACTATGCGTCGTTGGCGCGTGGGAATGACGTTGATAAGCCAAGGAACCTTGCCAAAAGCGTAACAGTTGAGTAATTAAAGTAGTATCCAAAGGAACAACAAAACAAAAGCTCAAGCTCGCGCGAGAATCGCGGCTTGGGCTTTTTTGCTATAATGAGTTAAATGATCAATATATCTTCTAAACAATTAATTTGTACAGTGGATTAATTAAATTACCAATAAATCAGTCAATTTCTGTGAAAATAAACAATTCGAATTCAATTATTATATTAATTATTGACGTAAATCGTAATTCAGGCATATAATCAAAATAATTAGTCCAGTGAACAAATTAATGGAAACGGGGGCATAACGTGAAAAGAAAATATACTGACTATGCGATTGGTTACGCTTTCACGCTTCCTTATTTGATAGGGGCGTTCGTACTCTTCCTGATTCCAGCAGGCATGTCCTTGTATTATTCCTTTACAAGATTCAAGGTCATTTCAGCGCCAACCTTCACCGGATTGGCTAACTTCCAACAACTGATGGACGACAAGCAGTTCTGGATTGCATTTAAAAACACATGGATGTTTGCGCTTCTATATGTACCTATGCAGGTCATAATCCCATTGATATTCGCTGTGCTGCTTTACAGCTCAGGTAGTTACATCAAAGGGAAATTTGCTAGCGTGCTTCGCGCCGTTTATTATTTTCCGGCCATCCCATCCTGGTTCATTATCGGTATGGTGTGGATTTGGCTGCTCAGCCCTGACATCGGCATTGTCAATCAACTTTTATCGCTGCTAGGCATGTCTAAGGTGGCATTTCTCCAGGTAGATTCGGCAACGATTATTCCGACGCTCGCAGCGGTAGGCGTATGGAAAGGCTTGGGTTATGCCATGTTCATCTATTACATAGGGCTCAATAACATTCCTGAGACGTTGTACGAAGCCGCAGAAATCGATGGGGTGAACAGCTGGCAGCGGCTGCGAAATATAACGGCTCCGCTGCTTTCTCCAACTATTTTCCTCGTGCTAATCATGGCGATCTCCGATGCTTTCCGAACATTTGATCAGCATTTTGTGATGGTGTATAACCGCAGCAACATGTATTCGAAGTCGCATCTCATGGTCTATCTGTACGAAAAAGCGTTCCGCTTTCTGGATATGGGGTATGCCTCGCTGATTGCTTGGGTGGTCTTCATCTGCTTAATCCTGATTACACTGGTCATTCTTAAACTCCAGAAAACATGGGTGCATTATGAAGAATAGGAGACAAGATGATGGCAAATAACGCAGTACTGGACACCACCGTATTAAACAGTAAAAAGGCCGAAGGATCCACCAAAAATTCGGTTTGGGGCATCGTCTCTACCATTATCCTGTTGCTAGGAGCAGCGAGTATGGTGCTTCCTTTCATATGGCTCATCCTCGCATCGCTAAAAACAAATGCGGAGTTCTACAATTCCTTTAACTGGATGCCTGCCAAGCTTCAATGGAGCAACTATAAGGAATTGATATTTCCCAAACAGGGGCCAACCTTCTTGCTGTACGTGTTCAATACCGTGAAAATCACGGTGCTATCCGTTGTTGGCATGGTCATTTCGTGCAGCCTGGTCGCTTTTGCGATTGCCCGCATCGATTTCCCAGGGAAAAATTTCATATTCGGATTTGCTGTTATCTCGATGTTCTTACCGGCTCAAGTAACCATGATTCCGCAGTTTATCATCTTCAAGGATCTTGGTTGGATCGGTACGCATTTGCCGCTTATCGTACCTTCCTTTTTTGGAGGAGCCTTTGGGATCGTATTGATGAGGCAGTATTACCGGTCGATCTCGAAAGAGTTTGATGAAGCAGCCAAGATGGATGGGGCGGGATGGTTCGCCATTTACGCCAAAATCCATTTGCCCATCGTCGCCTCCCCCATGATTACCCTTGCGGTTCTCACATTCCAGGAAAAGTGGGCTGAGCTGCTGTACCCGATGATTTTTATTGGCAAAAATAAAGATTTATGGACGATGGTGTTGAGAATCAAGGATATTTCCACAGGTCAGTATAATGCTCGTCCTGAACTCGAAATGGCGGGGGATGTTTTGCTCGTCATTCCCGTCATCCTATTGTTTATTTTTGCCCAAAAGTATTTTACAAAGAGTCTGACTTCTTCCGGTGTGAAAGGATAGCATCCTTTTATATATGTAAACACAACAATATTGAGTATGGGGGGATTTTTTCTTGAAAAAAGTCATGTTAACATCCTTAACGGCCGTCATTTCTTCATCCATTTTATTGTCCGGTTGCAGCTCGAACAGTGGATCTGTTGCTAGTCCTGAGGCATCGAGCTCAGCAAGTGCTGCGTCATCGAAGCCTGTTAAAATCAAAGTCGCGTATTACTCCGATGAAACGGCACGCGCTACGATGGGGAACATCATCAAGAAGTTCATGGAGACCAACAAGAGCATTACGGTCGAAGAAATCGCCACCGACTGGCAGACACACTATGACAATCTGAAAGTGGACCTTGCGGCAGGGCAGGGACCGACTGTATTTTTGCTGGATGGCCCTTACATACCTCAATATTCGACGGAAAAAACGATTCAGGACTTAACCACTTATACGAAGGACATCAAGCTGGACGATTACTACGGGTTTGATGCGATTAAGACGCCGCAAGGTAAAATCTTTGGCGTTCCACAGGCGATTCAGGTAAATGCTCTCTACTATAATAAAGAGATGTTTGATAAAGCCGGGGTTGCTTACCCGAACGATAATTGGACAACTGACGATGTCTATCAAGCGGCGAAGAAGTTGACCGACAAGAACAGCAAACAGTTCGGTATCGGCCTTCCACAGCATATCCGCTATGGCTGGTACACGGTTGTACGTCAATTTGGCGGAGATATGCTGAACAAGGAACGTACGAAAAGCACGATGGTAAGTGATCCTAAAGTAAAAGAAGCCTTCGAATATATGAAGAAATTTTGGGATGAAAGCTTGACGCCTGGTTTGAAGGATCAAGAAGGCGAAATCAGTAATAAGTACTATACATGGATGTCGCGCAAAATCGTTGCGATGTTCTACGATAACTACGCCAGAAGATTGACCAACGACAAAGAAGGTGTGAAGTATGATGTTGCCGTTGTGCCAAAAAGTCCGACTGGCGGCGTGAATTACAGCGCATTCGTTGCCAATACGTGGGTGATGAACGCGAAAGCTACTGAGGCGGAGAAGCAAGCGGGTTGGGAGTTTATGAAATACTTCCTGGGTGAAGATGCGCAAAAGTTGAATTCGACACTTGCTGAAGGCATTACGGCGAATAAGAAGGTAGCTCAAGCTGCCATTGCCGATCACAAAGGAGCGCCAGAACATATCAAAGTTTTCTTAGATAATATGAAATATGCGGGTGACTTAGGCGACAACGTGGTATGGGAAGAGTGGATGGGGGCTGTTGATCCTATCATTAAAGACTATTTGTCTGGCAAAATCGACATCAACAAGCTGTTGACCGAAGGAGATAAAGCCGCTCAAGCCGTACTGGATAAAGCTAAAAAATAAGAAGTATGAGGATTTGAACCTATGACAAACCACCATTTTGAACCAATCATCATGAGCATCAGTAACTTATCGCTAGAAGAGAAAGTGGCCGAAATGTGTGTGCTCGGACTTGCGAAGCAGACGCCGCCGTCCGAAGACAAGAGCAGGCTGGGACAGATTGGCGGCGTCGGCATTTTTCCGCATGATATTGGGTCGTATGCTTATACGAAGAAGCTGCTGCAAGAGGTGCGTGAAGCGGCAGGCCAGAATCGGGGCGGAGTACCCTTTTATATGTCGATCGATGAGGAAGCAGGGAGCTTGTCGAATTTTAAGGAATTTTTCCCTTATATCCCTGGGAATCGAGCTGTTGCGTTAAGGGAAGATCCACAAGCTGCTTATGCGCTTGGAAGATTGGTTGGCAGTCAGTTGCATGAACTCGGTATTCCGATGAATTGGGCTCCTGTCCTGGATGTGAATACGAACATCGACAATCCGGTCATTGGTGTCCGCGCGTTTGGTGAAGATCCGCAGCTTGTCGCAGCATTTGGGGAGGCTTACATTCAAGGGCTGCATAGCGCAGGGATTGCGTCCACGGCGAAGCATTTTCCAGGCCACGGGCAGGTCAGCGGTGACTCGCATTATGTGCTGCCGGAGTGCGAGCTCACGGTGGAGGATCTATTGACGGGACCGTTGATCCCTTTTCAAAGGGCGATTGAAGCGCAAGTGGATTCGATCATGCTGGCTCATCTCATTTTTCCAAACATCCCGGAGTCTGAGGGACTTCCTGCATCTCTAAGCAAGTATTTCGTGACGAATTTGCTGAGGGAGCAGCTTGGCTATGAAGGCGTTATTTGCACGGACGATGTGGAGATGGGCGCAATCAAAAACAATTTCGAGCCTGAGGAAGTCGGCAGATTGGCGATTCAAGCGGGGAATGACATGATTCTTATGTGCCATACCCCGGATTTTCAACAGAGAGTCATGAATGGCATTGTCCAAGCGGTGAGAGCTGGAGAGATTGCCGAATCGCAAATTGATGCTTCCTTGGTCCGGATTGAGCGGCTCAAAAACAATTTTGGCCTGTACCGTGAAAAGGCGCAGCCGCTTCCTATGGAGACATGGGAGGCAGAGGCGCTGGCGATTGCCAAAGCAACAATCGTCGTTGAGCGGGATCCAGCTGCACTGCTGCCGTTATCTCCGTCTACGAAGTATGTGCTTTTGGTTCCAAGACAGGAACAGCTAACCATTGCAGATAATGCCGCTGTCAGTGAACTGATACTCGGGGCGAAGTTGCAGGAACGCAACATCCACGTGAAGACCGTCTATACGTCCATGCAGCCAAGCGAGGACGAGATTGAAGCAATGATGGCGGAGATTACGCGTTACGATGTTGTGATGTTAGGAACGATTAATGCGCATATTTATGAGGGACAGCTTCAGTTAGCTCGGCGGATTGCAAAAACAAAGCCGCTGCTCGCCATCGTACTGCGCAATCCGTATGATGCTGCGCTTTTGCCGCAGGAGGCCAGCAAGGTACTGATGTGTTCCACATCGGATTATGCCATGCGAGCATTTGCGGAGCTGCATTGTTGGAGTCCAAATTAGAATGGCTCGCATGACTAATGTCTAAGCATTATTTTTGTTATAATGTAGGAAGAAGAGCTAGGAAGGCAGAAGGGATACTTATGAAAGCAATTAAAGGTAATTTGCAGCTCATGAAAGAAATCAATACGGCGTCCGTATTGAACTTGCTTCATCGAGAAGGCAAACTCTCACGCGCTGAAATTTCAACGGTAACGAAGCTCAGTGCGACGACCGTTTCTGCGCTGGTTGAGGATCTGATAGCCCAGGGCATTGTGACCGAGACGGGCGAAAGACCATCCGTTGGAGCAGGACGCAAGGCTATCGCGCTGCAAATCAATAAAGACGGAGGCTATGTGGTCGGCATATCGCTGGGCAGCAACTATCTCATCAGCGCTGTGCTTAACCTGCACGGGGAATGCATCGCTGAATTCAAAGCGAAAATTGCTTCCGGGAATGAAGCTGTCGCAGAGCAGATAAGGATTGCCCTTCAAAGCTGTCTGGATCAGCAGAGCATGCTCGATTCCGGTACGATTATGGGTGTTGGTATTGCAGCTCCAGGCATTATTGATGAGAAGGGAGCGACGATTGTCTACTCCAACCATCTGAAACTGGCGAATCTTAACATAAAAGAGCAGCTCAAGGCGAACTATCCGGACATTCCGATTCGCGTGATGAATGATTCGAATGCAGCCGCATTTGCCGAATATTACTCAGGTGTCGGGAAAAATAAGCGAAGCATGCTCTATATCACCATTCATGAGGGGATCGGGTCGGGTATTATTCTGAATGGTGAAATATATTCAGGCTTTCTGGGAGCTGCCGGTGAAATTGGCCACATTCCCGTTGAATCGAACGGGGCATTGTGCTTGTGCGGCAGGCATGGCTGCATCGAGACGGTTCTCACAACACCGTACCTCTTGGACAAGTGCCAAGCGGCAGCCCGGGTTGCCGAACAACCTGTGCCGAATTCGATGGAGGATGTCATTACTGCCTACGAACAAGGTGAAGCGTGGCTTCAACCGGTATTTGCAAAAGTGCTGACCACCATGACGATGATGGTTGCTTCCGCAATCAATCTGCTGAGTCCTGAATTTCTGGTCATTGAAGGCTGGATGAATGACAGCCCCCGATTCATCCGCGAGCTTCATGCTGAACTTGCTTTATTTCCGTTCCCGATCGCGTTCACGGAAGATCGTTTTGCCGCCGCATCCTACGGGGAAAAGGGAGCCCTACAAGGCGCTGCTACGGGTATGCTCCAGCAAATTTTCGGCGCATCTTCGCTAATTGCTGACTAAATGAATGCGAAGAACCTGCCCTCTTGGAAGGGGCAGGTTTTTTTGTTACGACTATTTATCCAGAAGTCCCATGCTCTGATACGGAGATGAGGCGTGCAGCCTGAAATCATCTGTCATCGGTGTTTGCAGTTGCCAAGTACTTGGCGATGTGGATGGGTTGATGCCAGTATGCGTGCCTGCTTGGATGCATTTGTACAGATTACCGTTTTGATAGACATAATCTCCGAATTGATAATAGATAGCGATGTTCCACCATTGCGAATAATCATCCCATAATTCAACCAAGCTCCAGTCAAAATTAGCCGGAAAATTTGGATCTTTAAATTGGACAGGAGAAATAGTTGCAGCAGTGGTATTTCCTGATGCGGTTATATGGCTGTTGGTACCATTGTTTGCTCCAAGTACATCAATGAATGCTTGACTGCCATCCCTGGTATTATTGTTGAAGATGAGAGGATTAGCCGTGTTGGCGCTGGTATAAAATAGGATGTTTCTGGCTGTTGCTGTGGGATGTACTTCATTCCAAGTGAAAACAATGGATCTGATAACGTTGTTTTCAAATCTCAGTTTGGTAACCTGATTGGAAGCATCCTGATTGATAAATCCAAAATAACTTCTTGCCTGTGCGAAATAGTTATTATACACATACACTTGGTCATTTGAATTAAGCACATCTGTGGTAGCTGCATAAGTTTTATAGTTAAACATAATTTCGCCGCCGCCGATAAAGATATTGTCATGGATGGAAGCACTACCGTCTCTTTGGTAATATTGCAAGTTCCCCTCCTGATTCGCAGCAAAAGGATCTTTCCAATCCATCGCGGTCATGACAACCGTATTGTGATGAACATTGACGCCATTACCCATATTGGATAATTGTATGCCCTCAGCACCTGTACGTAAAACTCTGTTGTTGTAAATTTCGAGATTGGTGAATTTATTCTGGCCATTAACTGCCAAAGTATAACCGATATACATGCCTTCCGCTCCAACATCATGGATATACATATCATGAACCTTGACGCCATCCACGATATTAGACGCACCATCTGTTTTAAGGACAAGACCTGCAAATCCGACATTAGAAATCTCAATGAATGAAAGCTCATAATTCGATACAATATTTGTATTTCCTGATGTATTTAAAACTTCCATTCCATGAGCTATGTTTGGGTTATTTGTAATTTCAATTCCGTAATCACCTGAAGAGTTCGTATAATTTCCATTCAAATGACCAGGATAGTTCACGTTTCCTGTCTGAAGGACAGAATCATATTTCCCTGTAAAAATCCAGTTCGAACCGCCCAAGAGTTTTGCGGTATAATTAGCGCCTACACCTCCAACTTTTACTTGTCCTCCATAATTTGTAATGATCAAAGGATCACTCGCACTTCTTTGGGGCAGATTTCCAAGCTGCAGTTGTGTATAATTCCCTGCTGGTATATAAAGCCGGTCAACGGTCTGCCAGTTTACCTGAGGAAAAGACGCTTGAATATCCGGATAATAAATTATACTCGCGCCTTGGACAGGCAATGTGAATTGAGTGTAACTTACGCCTTGACCACTGATTGTCACTGTCAGAGAACCAGTCACACCAGAACCATCTTGAGCTGTTGCCCTTGCAGTAACAGTTCCGTTGGAAACTGCGGTAAGAAGGCCGCTTGAACTTATAGTCGCACTTCCAGTCCCGCCCACAACAGACCATGTGACTGTATTATTAGAAGCATTTGCTGGTGTTACATTTGCATTCATTTGCAATGTGCCACCTTGTGTGCTTATTGTTGTTGCACCACCTGCCCCTGTAACGGTTATTCCTGTCACAGGTACATCAATCCATCCAACTATGGCATATTCTTTTGCCTGTCTTGTCATCGTGGCCGGAGCATGCAAAATGAGATACCTTCCCAGAGGAATAACAGCGTTACTACTGACATCGCTATCCTTAATCCAGGGCTCTGTGGTTCCTACGGATGCAAGATTCTGAGCACTGTTGAAGTTTATCCGGGTTTCGTTCAAACCGCTATCATTGACGGTGTCGATATCATCGTCCCACCAAAGCCCAGCATAAGGCGTCTGGTTCCCACTGGTATATTGCCTGTATTGCGTCCATGTTGATGATATTCTTGTATTAGACCAATTAGGTCCAAAATCAATATAACCATAACCGTTTACATAATAGGGGGCATCCGTCGTGCTTGTTCCGCCTACAGGATTTCCACTTCCATTCAAAGTGGGTGGCCCTTCAAAAGCATTTTGCATAGGAAACCAAGAAGTACCTGCCTGCCCTGATGCATAAGGGGAAATGATCTGCATGGTAACACTTGCCGATGCTGTTAAGATAAGTCCCTGTGTCAATGCTAAAAATGCGATTACGAGGCAGAGAAGTGTACGATTGATTCTTTTCATTAGTTACCTCCTAAAAATAAAGTGTTTTACATTTAAATGAATTTCATGGTTTGTTAACGCTTTCATTTGAAAGACCTGCAAATCATCATTACATTGACCTTGCTAGAGCGACAACACTTCTTACTTACATCACAATTCACCTCCGCTCTCTTTGATCTCTGAAATGACAAGATTTCATTCATAGCCGATAAGGTACCAATAGGCCAATTCCTTTTCGAACTATTCGCCTTGATCATAACAAGTTGCTCAGTAGCTACCAATATGGAGATCGAACGATTTGCATGGTTATCGTCAGGTTAAACGAACTATTAGCCAATAATTAAAAAAAGACGTACGCTTGAACTCGAAGCGTGCGTCTTTCTGGTTATTTTGTTAGCATTTATTTTTGCTGTTGCATCTGCAACAATCGGTTAATTACCATAATCGCTTCTGCACGAGTTACCGTTTGAAGCGGGCCGAATCGGTTCGCTTCGTACCCTTTCATTAACCCTGCTTTCGCCACGATGCCTACAGCATCCAAAGCCCAAGCAGGAATGTCGGAAGCATCAGCGAATACTGCTGAACCGCTTGATTCTACCGCTGCAACGCCAAGCGCATTTGCCAGCACAACAGCCAGTTGTGCGCGCGTTAATTGCTCAGCAGGACGGAAACTGCCATCCTCGTAGCCTTGCACGAGGTTTCCTTTAGCGGCTAGCGCAATTGCTTGTTTCGCCCAATCGCCGATTACGGCGGCATCTGTGTAATTCGGCAGTTTCTCTGGCCCTGCGTTCGGGTGTAGCGCGTTCGTTAACATAACAACGAATTCCGCACGCGACACGAACTGGTTCGGCCTAAATGTGCCATCCTCATAGCCATGCACAATGCCTGATTGGAGCGTAGCTCGGATATCAATTTCTGCCCAATGCCCCGCAATGTCACTAAGATTCGATATGGTATCGAAGAGCGGCTTTTCAGGAACTACTGCGTTTGGATTTACAGCAAATACCGCATACTTCGTAAAATGGTTTACTTCTACAGTGATCTGATTCCCATTTACCTTACCGCCAGGGACTTCCACCCAAACTTTTTTCACTTCGTCAAAATAGAAAACTGCTGCTTTCTGGTCAGCTTTTAAGCTGTTTTTGTCAAAAGCAAACGTTAATGTGATGGGTTTACTGAAGTTTTCCGAGAAATTCTTCAAGATTTCGAAAATCGGACTAGCTAAAACCTCGTTACCTGTTAGTAACTTTTGAGTATCTAACACTTTGTCGATCGTGACCTTAAGGTCCTTGGCTGAAGCATCCGCTGGGATTGTAATCGTCACCTGATCATTCAAACTAACCTCGCCTGCCTTACCCACAGGCAATGTCAAATCACCATTTTTAGAGATAATAGGGAGGTTACTTGAAGGTGGCGTTGAATTTGACGGTGGCGCGCTAACCCCATTGCCCACGGTGACTGCGATCTGCGATCCTTCACTCCATTTGGTAATAACACCGTTAACTGTGGAATTCATCATAGACACTGACTTCAGCTTCACTACGGTCTGACCGGTTGCTCGCGCTTCAAACGTAACTCGGTGAATTGCGGTATCCCCTGTAGATCCAAGTTTATTGCCGACAAACGTATTCGCGACAATGACTTCTCCGTTCTTGAGAATAGGCGCGCCCGATATCCCTTGCCTTAGACTGGACTCGCTCTTATAGGCCAGCTTAGCCGCATCGAATTCCACTATCGCTTCATAAGCGTATAAATCTGTCAGTTGTCGACCTTGGATCTCGATAGAGATCACGTCACCGACCTTGACATCGGTACTGGAGACCGATAGTAGAAACCGCGTGCTAGAAGCACTTTCCGCTGCCTGGACAAGCCATCCCCCAGGAATCAGCAGTAGAATTGCCAATGAAAGGAACATGATTTTGCTCATAAGCTGTCTCATTGTATCTTTCCTTTCTGATCATGCCAGAGAAGAGAGCCTCACATGCGGCCCTCCTCTGACAGAGAATCACTTACCAAATTCGTTCTACTCTAGAACCTTACGTGCAAGGGTCGCCAAATCATATAGCCCGATTTTATTGTCGCCATCCATATCTGCGTTCTTCACCAAATTCCAGTTCGCTTGACCTAGTTCCGCACCATAATTTGCCGCAACTAAGCCAAGATCTCCGATCGTGATGAGCCCATCGTTTCCTACAACATCACCTTTGATAGAGGTTATCACCGCTCTTTGGAAGGTTTGCAGTGCGCTGCTCAATGCTGTAAGGGCATCGTCTGTTGTTACTTGTGTCGCCTGACCATTTGCTGCGACTAGCTGCGCTGCCTGAATTGCGGCTAATAGCGTTGCTTTGCTTCCTGTCGGATATTGTCCAAGTCCTGTTCCTTCAACAGCAGCGTTATAAGCAGCTTGAGCCTGACTAATCTTCGTATGCAATGCGGTCTTATCTACATAGACAAGGGAAATGGAATATGTGGATAAATTCGCATCCGACTCACGTCCCTGACCGTCTGAAAGTTTAGCCTTAGTTACTGAGATTGATGCGTTTTGGGTAGCTGTAACAGCTTTCGCTTTCCACGTTAGCTCTACAACCCCTCCGTCACTCGTAATCGCAACACCAGGGGAAACCGCTACAAGCTTAACTAGCCCAGGTGTATCTGTATTTGTGACCAGCGATAATCCCGGTTTAATCGGAGTTGCCGATACGAACTCAACCAAATTCGGATCGAAAGCTAACGATACTTGCTGGGCATAAATATTTCCATATACGCTGTTCGCTACATTCGATAGGCTATAGGTTGTTTTGAATTCTTGGTTGGCCAGTACACTAACTGGACCACTCAATGATGTGTTCATTTGCGCAGATTCTTGACCAGCGAAAAGTCCCATGCTCTGATACGGAGATGAGGAGTGAAGCCTGAAATCATCTGTCATTGGTGTTTGTAGTTGCCAAGTTTCTGGTGATGTTAATGGGTTTTTACCAGTATGCGTTCCAGCTTGAATGTTTTTATACCAATTTCCGTTCTGATAGGCATAATCTTTTCCGTTCTGATAGACATAATCTCCGTATTGAAAATTAATAGCAATACCAGGCCACGCTTTATCAACGGAAACATTCGCCCAACGTTCAACCAAGAGCCAGTCAAAGTCAGCTGGGAGATTCGGATCTCTAAATTGTACAGGAGCGATAGTGGCGACAGTGGTATTTCCAGAAGCACTAACGTGGCTTGTCGTACCATTATTACCTGTAAGCACATCGATAAATTTCTGACTGCCATCCCTAGTATTATTGTTGAAGATAAGCGGATTAGCCGTGTTGGCGCTGGTATAAAATAAGATGTTTCGGTCTGTTGCAGTGGGATGTACTTCTTCATTCCAGCTGAAAGAAATCTTTCTTATCACATTGTTTTCAAATCTCAGTTTGGTAGTCTGATTCGTGGTATCCTCACCGATAAATCCAAAATAACTTCTTGCGTGTGCGAAATAGTTATTATACACATGCACTTCGTCATTCGAATTAAGCACATCTGTGGTAGCTTTGTAAGTTTTATAGTTGAACATAATTTCGCCGCCGCCGATAAAGATGTTGTCATGGATGGAAGCGCTGCCGTCTCTTTGGTAATATTGCAAGTTCCCCTCTTGATTCGCTTGAAAAGGATCTTTCCAATCCATCGCGGTCATGACAACCGTATTGTGATGAACATTGACGCCATTCCCCATATTCACTAGTTGTATGCCCTCAGCACCTGTACGCAAAACCCTGTTGTTGTAAACTTCGAGATTCGTAAACTTATTCTGGCCAGTAGCTGCCAAAGTATAACCGATATACATGCCTTCCGCTTCAACATCATGGATATACATATCATGAACTTTGACGCCATCCACGATATTAGACGCACCATCTGTTTTAAGAGCAATTCCTGCAAATCCAGTATTAGCAATCTCAATGAATGAAATCTCATAATTCGTTACATTATTTTGAACAGCGTACATTGGGGTTGCAGCATTAATAACTTCAATTCCATGACCAGCGCCATTTTTAATTTCAATACCGTAATCGCCTGAAGAGTTTGTATAATTTCCGTTCAAATGACCAGGATAGTTAACGTCTCCTGTCCGAAGCACTGGATCATATTTCCCAGTAAAAATCCAATTCGAACCGCCCCGAATTTTTACGCCATAAGGAGTGCCTGTGCCTGCAATTTTTACTTGTCCGCCATAGTTTGTAATGATCAACGGCTCACTCGCACTTCTTTGCGGCAGATTTCCAACCTGAAATTGTGTATAATTCCCTGCTGGAATATAAAGGCGGTCAAGGGTCTGCCAGTTTACCTGAGGAAAAGAGGTTTGAACATCTAGATAAATCATAGTCGTGGTACCTTGGGCAGGCGTAGGTAGTATGAATGTTTCTAAGCCTGAAATCGTAACAACCAATGATCCTACGACGCCTGATCCATCCTGAGAGGTTGCCCTGACCGTTACTTGACCTACAGAACCTCCAGTTAAAAGACCATTTGTATCGATCGTTGCGTTGCCTGTTCCATTGACAACAGACCATGTAACTGATGGATTTGTTGCAGCATTTGGCACAACGGCAGATGACATTTGCAGTGTATTTCCCGTTTTGACAGAGGATTTACCGCCTGCACCTGATACAGTAATGCCGGTTACAGGCTCCTTCTGACCTCGATAGAGGAAGAAGTTGTCATAATAGGCTTTGCCACCTGGAACGCTTTTGTTGCCGTTCTTCAGCATCACCGACTGGTTTCCAAGTGCGGTAACGGAATAGACAGCACCATCAGCTCTAAGGACGTTGTCGATGAAGATATTAAAGTACCATTTCACACCATCGTGTTTGAACTGTAATTTAAAATGGTGCCACTCGTATTTGGTATAAGTCCTTTTGGTCCAATTGTTGTATGCATAGAGATTCATACTGCCTGCCGTAGCAGAACCATTGTCATCGAACACCATTTGGCTGTCGTTAAAATAAAAACTGTTTCCACCGATACTGTTGTCACCCCTGAAGTCATATTCAAAGGTATAGTCGACACCCGACTGGTAGGAAAGCTCAGGTAATTGATATAAGTTTTTGCCTGTGCCCTGAGTAATTTCAACGACTTTGTCGCCTGCAGTTCCCCCTGGACGTGCGACAATGGCGGCTGTGTCACCGGCCCACGCACCTCCACCAACACTAGTACTGGCGTCAAAGGTTTCAGCATAGAGGACTTGATAGATGATCTCAAACTCAGCCGTAATGTTGACATTTCCAGCGGGCATTTTAAATGTAAATTGGTTGCTGCCAGCAGGTGTTAACGCAACCTTCATGCCAAATCCGTTCGGTGAGACTGTGAGTGTTTTAAGCTTATAGTTCGTTGCCGAGTAGACGGATAGGGTAACTGTGTCGTCAGTCTGGGCCGTGGCCTTGTCCGATGCGACACTGCCGTTTGCAGACGGACCAGCCACGTTCACATTGTACGGGACTGAAGCACTGGCGGACTCGAACGAAGCAGCGACAGTAACATCCTCGGCAGGCATCACAAACGTGAAAACATTGTTGCCAATAGACTTCAGCTCAATAGCCCCACCGCCCACCTTAAGTGAGTTGAGTGTCAACTTGTAACCGCTTGCAGGTGTAACCGTGAGCCCAATTGTTTCCCCGGCGATACTGCTGTAAGTATTTGCCGTAACTGTGCCATAAACCGACGACGTAGTCGTGGTAATATTGTATGTCGGTTTGGTCTGTGCGAACAACCAATCGACTAAGTTTGTGTTACCATCGTTCGGATCCGTATACGTATAGGCGTTAACCCAGCTGCTATGCCCGACACCAGGGAATTCGGTGTACTTGACTTTCGTGTTTCCGACTGCTTTCAACTCGTTGAACACGTTTCTCGAGTGGGCTGGAACGATTGTGGTGTCAGCGTCTCCGTGGAATATCCAAACGGGTATGTCTTTATTAAGGGAAGCTTGAGTCTTGGGATCATTGCTCCAGCCCGAGAATGTTGCTGCAGCAGCTATTTTATCGGCATAGTGCTCAAGCAGCCCCCAAGTTCCCCAACCTCCCATAGACAGACCCATCACATACAGCCTGCTCAGATCCGTGTTAAATTCCTGCTGTACGCTATTGACAAGGGCCCACAGGGATTTGGTCATCTGTTCATTTCCCCATCCAGCGGTGCCGACAGTAGGAGACTGCGGCGCTATAATGATAGCGGGGTGGTCTTGATAATAGGTGTCGGTCAGTCGATACAGGATGTCAGCATTCGAATTGACTTGTTTTTCGTTATCCGTGCCAGATTCTCCGGTTCCGTGCAGGAACAGAACGACGGGAAGAGGTCCCATGCTCGCAGCTCCCTCCGGAACATATAGTCTGTATGGAAGATTAGTCAGCCCCGGTTCCGTTTGTGTGAAGGTTCTCTTCACTGCTTTCTCCAGGAAATTAGACGGACTACCTGTTGGTGGTTGAGCAGCTAAAACGTTTGAAGAGAAAGAGGTAAGCAGGATAAAAATTGAGAGAATAAGGGATGGAACTCTTGCGAATTTTCTCATTAAGCAATCCTCCATATAAGTTTTCCATTGGCTACTTTAGAGACAAGGTGATCCTTTTTCAGCTTTACCGATACGTACGCGTGGTAAAACGAATCTTTATCAAAAAGAGAGTGAGCACCTCCTTCTTACTTGCTTTGGAATACACCTCCATTCTCTTTGACCTCTAAAATGGAAAGATTTTTACTCGTATGCGCTTACATCATAACAAGTTGCCCACTATCTACCTATATGGAGATCGAACGATTTGCATTGTTATGGTCTTGGTTTAACATGAACCAGAGTAAAGGTGGACACCGGAATAAAAAAAACGAAGCACATACGAAATAATGTGCTTCGTTTTTTTCTGTGAATTCTCCAGCATTCTGAGTCAAGATTCATTAATTGTTGCCAGAGTGTCCTCCGGTGTTGTCCGATAAGCTTCAAATAGCTTCGCAATTTCCAGGGAATCCTCCAATGTTCCTTTTTGAGGCGGCTGTCCAGATAGAATGCTTTCACAAAAATGGAGCACTTCCGGAACGTAACCAAGCATGAATATGTTCTTGTTATATAATTGCCCTAATGAAAATTCAGGCTCCCAATAAAGCGGTGCCTCATCGTCCTCAACCAGGTAGGAAGCGGTTCTTCCATACGGTCTAGCGCTTTTCGTTTTGCGATAATAGGTTAATTTTACGCCATTCTCCAGAACCACGTTGGCTCCTTGGCCGAAGACCTCAAGCCGTTCGAGCGGAGAGCTGCGAGCAATGCCAGGAGCCATATGCAACGTGCCGATTGCACCAGATAAGAAGCGCAGATTAGTTACTGAGCTGCCATTTACAGGCTCCCACTGATACGATATTGTGCCGATTTTGCCCATTAAATAATGAAGAATAGAACCGGGATGGTAGATGTGATCCAGAAAACTTGTTACGTTGTTGAGGTCAGCTCGCTGGGAAAAAGGCGGCATCGATTGCGGATATTTGATGGAGATCGATGTCGGTGTACCAAATTCAGGAGAGCTAATGATCTGTTTTACTTTCTCTACGCCTGGGAAAAACTGTTTCTTTAGTCCGGTCATCACGAAATATCCACTATCCCTGCTTGCTTGAATCAGCTGATGCACCTCGTCACTGCTAGTGGCTGTAGGTTTTTCCATCCACACGTGAATGCCTGCACGCAAAGCGTCCATTGCAATATCGGTTGCTTGCACACGCCCATCTGGCGTATAGCTTGTAACGATAAAGACGGCGTCCGGTTTCTCCTTTGCGAACATCAGCTTATAATCGGTGTAAGTCGCATTCGCACCGAACTGACGTGCATAAGCCATTGCCCGATCCCCATTCGTGTCACATATGGCGACTAGATCTACCGGCGCATATTGCAGCGTAGGGTAAATGTTCCGGAACGAGTGTCCACCTGCCCCGATAAAACAAATGCGCAGTTTTTTCTCAAATTCGAAGTTATATTGCACGGGTGAAAAATTCATCGCACACTCTCCGATCGTTAAACATAATATCTTGATATTCAACCTAGTTGAATTAGCGTAATTATATATCCACCTCACCAATGTGGCAAGAGCGATTTTTACTGTTCAACATTCACTACCTTATGAGGTGGTGGGTGTTTTTTTATGTAATGCGAGGGGATAACCTGACCATAACAATGCAAATCGTTCGATCCCCATATTGGTGGGTACTGAGCAACTTGTTATGATGGAAGCGTATAGTTTGAATGTTGAGATAATGAACAAGCCTAATGACTGAACGATTGACTGGGAGGAGCTTTACCGATGACGTGGAGAAGAGAGAAGATGGGGCAAATTTTGTACGGCGCGGATTATTATCCCGAACAATGGCCAGAAGAAGTATGGCTCGAAGATATGAAGTTGATGAAAGAAGCAGGGGTTAACATCGTACGCCTCGGCATTTTTGCTTGGGCGTCGATTCAGCCAGAAGAACACCGATTTGAGTTTGGATGGCTGGACCGGATCATGGATTTGCTCGCAGAGAACGGAATCGCCGTGCATTTGGCTACAGCGACGGCATCACCTCCAGCCTGGTTGACCCATCGATATCCCGAGACCATGAACGTGGATGTCAACGGTCATCCGTACCGTCATGGTTCGAGGCAGCATTACAGTCCGGCTAGTAAGGTGTTCAGACAGTACTGCGCTGAGCTTGTACGCAAGATTGCCGAACGGTACAAGAACCACCCGGCGCTGTTCATGTGGCATATCAATAATGAACACGGCGGTCATTTGCAAAAAGACTACACGCCGGATGCAATCACGGGTTTTCGCGAGTGGCTGCAACGACGTTACGGAACGTTAGATGAATTGAACGATCAGTGGGGAACAGCGTTCTGGAGCCAGAAGTATTCCGATTGGGAGGAGATCGGGCCGCCTAGCACGACGCCTATCGCCTTCTGCAATCCTGGTCAGGAGCTGGACTTCAGTCGTTACATGAACGATTGCCTACTAGAGCTGTATTTGAATGAATACAGGATACTCCGAGAAGTGACGCCAGACGTGCCGATTCTCGCCAGCTTTATGATGGAGTTCAAATGGTTGAACTACTACGAGTGGGCCAAGCATATGGACGTCGTAGGCTTGGATACGTATCCCGATCCGAGACTGGGTATTCCTGTTAGCCAAGCGATGGATTTCGACATGCTGCGCAGCATGAAGGATAGCCAGCCGTACTTGCTGATGGAACAGGTGACGACCCAAGTGAACTGGAGGCGGAACAACGCCCAGAAAAAACCGGGGCAGATGCGTCTGTGGAGCTATCAGTCCATTGCCCGAGGCGGCGATGGCATTCTGTTTTTTCAATGGAGGCAGTCAAAAGCAGGAGCAGAAAAATTCCATGGCGCGCTGGTTCCCCATTCCGGCGATGTCAACAGCCGCGTTTACCGCGAGGTGAGGCAGCTGGGGGAAGAACTCCAACGTCTGGAAGCGGTCGTCGGCTCCCGAATCAAGGCCCGAACGGCAATTCTGTTCGACTATGAGAACTGGTGGGCGGTGGAGATGGCGGGCAAACCGAGCGCCGACATTCGCTACCGTGAACAGGTCATGAAATATTATACGGCGCTGCACGAATTGAACGTTGCCGTAGACATCGTGCAGCCGCACTCGGATCTGAGCGGATACGACCTGGTGCTTGCACCGACGCTCTATATGATCGATGCTGCAACAGCAGATCGGTTGGAGCGCTTCGTCGAGAGCGGCGGGACGTTGCTGACGACCTTCTGGAGCGGTATGGTTGACCGGAACGACCGCATTCATCTCGGCGGATATCCGGCTCCTCTTCGCAAACTTCTGGGTATCCACGTGGAAGAGTTCGATCCGTTCACACCGGAGCAAACGTCAAGTCTCCAAATGGTGGACCCCGATTGCTCGGGAGACTATTCGTGCAGCTTGTGGGCCGATATCATCCGGTTGGAGGGAGCAAAAGCACTCGGCGTGTTTACCGCGGATTATTACGAAGGATATCCTGCGGTCACTGAGAACGCTTACGGGAAGGGCAGCGCGCTTTATGTTGGCATGTTTCCGGAGCAGAAGCTCGCGGATAAGCTGATTCGCCATCTTGCCGAGAGGTTGGATTTGCTCCCGGATATCCTGGTGCCTTCTGGCGTGGAGACTTCAGTTCGCGAGGATAACGGAAAATCTTTTCAATTTGTGCTCAATCACCTCGAACACCCCGTCGTGATTGATTTGAAAGGCAGATCTTGCGTCGATCTCATCACGGGAAGTTCGTTTGCGGAACGGATCGAGCTGGAATCGTATGACGTTGCTATTTTGAAGTGGAAATAGATCATATATAAGGAGCTGGAAGACAACATGAATTCATTTAACGGATTGGATATGGGATTGGGCAATTTGTCACGCCTATCGAACGCGGTGACAAGATCGATTAGCCCCGAGAACTTCACGGGCGCCAAAGGTCAAGGAGCTATGGCGACGGAAGGGACTGGAGCCGCTGGCGCGCGCGATCTCGGCATCGGTTGGAAGGTTTCCCCTTCTGTGGAAATCGAACCAGGTGTGGAATTCACGATGGGAGAAATCCAAGGTCCTGGCGCGATTCAGCATATTTGGCTTACCAGTCATCCCAATGGATGGCGAAACCTGATTTTCCGGTTTTACTGGGATGATGAGGAGCACCCTTCGGTCGAAGTGCCCGTGTGTGACTTCTTCTGCAACGGCTGGCAGGAGCGGGCGAACGTCAACTCCATTCCGATCGCCGTTAATCCGGCAGGCGGCTTTAATAGCTATTGGCTAATGCCTTTCCGTAAGAGCGCCAGGATCACGATGGAAAACAAGAACGACAACAATGCTGTCTTGTATTACCAGATCGATTACACGCTGACGGACGTGCCTGATGATTCGGCATATTTCCATGCACAATGGCGCCGAAGCCATCCAGTGGCCTACAAGGACGTACACACGCTTATTGATGGCATCCAAGGAAAGGGCCATTTTGTGGGCACCTACCTAGCTTGGCAGGTCAACAACTGTGGATGGTGGGGAGAAGGAGAAATCAAGTTCTACATGGACGGAGACAAAGAATTTCCAACGATCTGTGGAACCGGGACGGAAGATTATTTCGGCGGTGCATGGAACTGGGAGCAGCCGGCCGGTTCTTACGGAACGTATTCGACGGCATATCTGGGCATGCATCAAGCGATCAAGCCGGATGGCTTATATCGGAGTCAGCAGCGATTTGGGATGTATCGTTGGCATGTTTTGGATCCAATTCGCTTCGAAAACGATCTGAAAGTGACGATTCAAGATCTCGGCTGGCGTGCGGACCGTCGGTATCTGCCACAGCAAAGCGACATTGCATCGACGGTGTTCTGGTATCAAGCGGAGCCGCATGCCCCGTTCCCTAGCCTTCCGGATAATGATGCGCGAGAAGTTAAATAAGTTTCCAAGAGAGAGCGTCAATTTCATGACGCTCCCTTTTTTGAAATATAAGACTTTATAAGGTTCTCTTGGTGGACGGCGTAGCTGGTTATCTCATTTAGTCCGGTTTCGCCGTACTAAATCGGAGATTCCGAGCGAAATATCACGTTTAGTCCGTTTCTGACGAACTATTTGCCCATCTTTCAGGTGCGAGAGTTGAAAAGGGCAAATTAGTTGAGCAAAACCTGACTATTCGCCCAATGAGGAAGCATAAGGTGGATTTAATTGTGCAAAATCGAACTAAATGCTTATGTTAATTTCAGCGAGGAGTGTAACCAAACATGCAGATCTTTGATTTAAACGGTACTTGGAACATGCGGAAATGTTCCACGGACGCAATGGAACAATCATACGCGGCTGCAATCCCTGGATCAGTGCTGCGTACTCTTTTGGATAATGGGGCGATTGAAGATCCTTATTATCGAGACAACGTGGATCCGACCTTGGAGCTATTAAGACATGATTATGAGTTTTCTCGCTTCTTTTCGGTAAATCGGGAATTACTAACCATTCGAAGCCTGTTCGATATTCAGTAGTAATCAACTAAGAGTAGGAGGAAACAATATGTATTTTGGTGCGTGTTATTATCCGGAGCATTGGCCGGAGGAGCGTTGGGAAAAAGACGCTAAGCTCATGTATGAGGCGAGGTTTAACGTCATTCGGCTGGCTGAGTTTGCTTGGGGTAAATTGGAGCCGTCTGAAGGGGAGTTCGATTTCTCGTGGCTTGACCGTGCGATGAATGTCATGCGCCAATATGGGATAAAATTTGTACTCGGCACGCCTACGGCTGGTCCACCGAAGTGGCTGATGGATCGATATGATGCGTATCAGCGAGATTTGAACGGGCAAGTTAGAGGCTTCGGGACAAGAAAGCATTATTGCATGAACCATCCGGATTTTCACCGTTGTACAGAGCGCATTGTGACACAGATGGCCCAGCACTATGGCGCGTTAACGGATGTGCTCGGCTGGCAGATCGATAATGAATTCGGCGTATGCGATACGGCACGCTGCTACTGTGATCATTGCCTTCAGGCTTTCAAAGTTTGGCTGCAGCAAAAATATGATACGATTGATGCGGTCAATGAAGCATGGGGGACGGTTTTCTCCAGCCAAATGTATCGCTCTTGGGACGAACTGCATCTGCCGACCTATTCCGTGCATCCGCACCACAGCCCAGGTCTGGCGATTGATTACCGCCGCTTTGCTTCAGATTCTATTGTCGATTACCAGCGGCTGCAACTCCAAATTCTCCGGAAGTACGCGCCTAGTCATCTTATTACAACGAACACGATGGGCAAGTTCAATCAACTTGACCACTATGACCTCAACAAAGAACTAGATTTGTGCGCGCTGGATGTGTACCCGAATATGAAATCGGATCCCAAGGCTCGTCCTTCCTACATGGCGGAGCAGCTTGATATAACGAGAGGGTTCAAAGGTGGACAGAACTTTTGGATAACAGAGCACCAAAGCGGTTCGCCAGGAGCGGTCGTGTTGTATCCGACACCCGTGCCGGGTGAGATTCGTAGATGGACGTATCAATCCATCGCCCACGGTGCGGATGCGATCATGTATTTCCGCTTTCGAACGCTTCCGTATTCCATCGAAAATCTATGGCATGGCATTTTGCAGCATCATGGCGAGCCTGGGCGGAAGTTCGAAGAGGTAAAGCAGATCGGGCAGGAGCTGGAGCAATTAGCACCGCTGCTCGCAGGTACTTCCCCGCAGGCTAAAGTTGCCATGATTCGCTGCTTTGACAATGAGTGGTCCTTAGAGCTGCAGCCTCATATGGAAGGGTATGAATACATCAAGCATTTCGAGACGTACTATAACTACTTCTACGATCGCGGCATTACGGTGGATATCGTATCACCTGAAGCTAGCTTTGGGCATTACGAGCTGCTTGTCGCCCCTAATCTAATGATGGCTAAGGACGAAACGGTCCAATCGCTGTACCGTTACGTGGAAGAGGGCGGCTGTTTGATCATGGATTTCCGCTCAGGTGCGAAGGAAATGAGCAACCAGATTACACAAAAGCGTTTACCAGGCGCATTTCGAGATTTACTTGGCATCGGCATTGAAGACTATGGGATCATCGAAGCTAGTCAGCAGATCGGCATGCGAGATTTGAAAAGTGGTGAAGTAAGTGCTGCGAAGAAATGGTATGAAGTCATTGACATACTGGATCTTGATTCGGCTGCGCAGCCAATAGCGGTTTACACGGATGGTTATTATCGTGATACCCCTGCAGCCACTAGAAGAGCGCATGGCAAGGGCTGCGCTGTATATATTGGAACGGCGCCTGACCAGGACGGATTGTATCGACTGCTGGATCAGCTTGTAGAAGAGACAAGGGTTAAGACAGATTTCGCTCATTTGCCAGATGGTGTGGAGGCTGTTATTCGAAAAGAAGCGGGAGCAGGTGGGCGTGAATTGCTCTTTATTATTAACCACTCCTTCTCTGAAGTGTCCGTACCACTTAGCTCCGGCTATCGCGACGTTTGGACGAATCAGGCCGTTAGTGGTCCGATCGAATTAGCGGCTCAAGATATTCGGGTTCTGCTACTTAGCTCATAGGGAGAAAGAATGAAGAGCAGACGATTCCTATGCTTTTCGGTGGATGCCCTCATTCCCCAATGGAAACGCTTCATTTACAATAAGGGTATAAAGTAAAAATGCAGCTTAGACGAGGAGGTGAACGTCATTCACTCAGTTTCAACCAATAAAGGTGTTTCAGAAACACAACTCAAATCGAATCCCAAAGCCAAGTTTGCCAGCTATCGATACATGAAACGGTTTTGGCCCTTATACGTTATGTTGATTCCGGGACTCTTTTATTTCTTAGTCTTTAAGTACGTACCTCTTTTGGGAAGTGTGATCGCATTTCAGGACTATAACGTGTATGGCGGCTTCTTCCAAAGCGAATGGGTAGGTTTTAAGTGGTTTCAACAGTTTTTCGAGTTTATCCATTTCCGGCGTTTGCTATGGAACACGGTGGCGATCAGCTTTTATCAATTGATATTCGCCTTCCCAGCACCGATTATACTCGCGATTCTCTTGAATGAAATTGGCAGGATGGCGCTGCGTCGCACAATTCAGACCATTGTCTACGTGCCCCACTTTCTATCTTGGGTCATTATTGCCGGCTTCGGCTATATGCTTCTCTCTCCTCAGATCGGGCTAGTCAATCATGTGGTAAAAGCCTTCGGCTATGAACCGATTTTCTTCCTGCAAGAAACCAGCTGGTTCCGCTTCATCGTCGTTGGATCAGGCATATGGAAGGAAATGGGCTGGAGCGCCATCGTTTTTCTAGCCGCTATTGCGGGAATTAGCCCCGCACTCTATGAAGCAGCACGTATTGACGGCGCGGGCCGGTGGAAGCAGCTCCTGCACATTACGCTGCCTGGCATGTTGCCGACCATCATGCTCTTGCTGCTCCTGAAGATCGGACACATTCTAGATCTCGGCTTTGAGCAAATTTACGTCTTCCTTAATCCGATAACCTACGATGTTGGGGATGTCATCGATACGTATGCCTATCGCGAAGGGATTATGAAGACGAAGTATAGCTTTACAACGGCAATCGGATTGTTTAAATCGGTCGTTGGCTTTGGGTTATTGATCATTGCGAATCGGATCAGCCGAAGTACGACGGGGGAGCGGCTATTCTAGCAGAGGAGGTTCAACAAGATGCGTTACCGTACTACTATCGGAGAAAAAGTTTTTGATACATTTAACTACACCATCCTGCTGATAGCCTGCGCTGCCGTATTGCTGCCTTTTCTCTATATCGTAGCAAGCTCGCTCAGCTCACCACAGGCGATCATACAAGGCGAAGTCACTTTATGGCCGAAAGGTTTTAACCTGAATAATTATCAAGTTGTCTTTGAGAACTCGGTATTTTGGCGATCATTCGGCATTACGGTCTTCGTCGTCATTGTCGGTACAACGCTCAACATGTTCATGACGTTAATCACCGCTTATCCGTTATCGAAGCATGGATTGAAGGGTAAAAATTTGATCCTGATGCTGATCGTTTTCACCATGATTTTTCAAGCCCCGATGATTCCTACTTACTTAGTTGTGAAAAGCTTACACCTATTAAACAGCGTATGGGCGCTAATCATTCCGGGCGCGCTCGCCGCATTCAATATGTTTATCTGCCTGACCTTCTTTCGATCTCTCCCCGAGGAATTGTTCGAATCGGCTCGCATTGATGGCATGAAGGAATTCTCTATCCTTTGGAAAATAGCTGTGCCGTTGTCGAAACCGATCATGGTGACGCTGATTCTATTCTACGCCGTTGGCCATTGGAACAATTATTACTCCGCCCTGCTGTATGTTAATACGTACGAGCTTAGACCACTGCAGTTGTACATGTATTACTTGATTTCACAGTTCAATATGAACGAGGAGCTCGCTGCTGCTGCTGAATCGAATGTCGTCCTCTCCCCACAAGGCTTGCAAATGGCAACCATACTCGTAGCAACTGTACCCATACTCTTGGTTTATCCATTCATCCAAAAGCACTTCATCAAAGGTGCGCTTATCGGCTCAATCAAAGAGTAACCATTCTTTGATATAAATTATTTGAGAGAAGGGTTTATATGAGAAAAGGGATCAAGCAAACCGCAATACTGTTAGCTTCGGGTTCACTGCTCGTCGTAGGTTGTAGTAATGAAAAGCCAAGCCCATCAAGTACAAGCACGAGCGTACCAGCAAGTGCATCCGCATCTGCAGCGCCTACACCATCTGTTCCAACGAAAATTCGCCTGTTCACATCCGACAACTCGCAACCACCTGTCGCAGCTGATGATTCGAATGTTCTATATTTGGAAAAGAAAACGAACACCGATCTGGACATCGTCACTTTACCGCATGCACAGTACGCTGATCAGCTTACGCTTAAATTTGCCTCTGGTGATTTCCCAGATGTCTACCAGTCTTGGTCTGGGCCCGACAGTGATTTAGTTGCATCCGGGAAAGTGCTGGAGCTAAACGCATTAATTGATAAATACGGACCGAATCTGAAGAAAAATATTCCGCAAGCCTCATGGGATGCGGTATCGGTTAACGGTAAAATTTTGGCTATTCCTCAACCGATCGCTTTTTCGGGCGCTGTGACATATGTGCGTAAAGACTGGCTCGATAAGTTAGGATTGCAAGTCCCGAAAACTTCGGATGAATTGATGACGGTTCTGAAAGCTTTCCGGGATAAAGATCCGAATGGGAATGGGAAGAAGGATGAGATTCCGTACTCCATGCGCGAGAAATTAACCTGGGGCGAGAATTTGTTCGGTATGTGGGGCGTGAACCAACAGTGGACAGAAGTGCTCTACAATAATGAAGTCATCCTCCAAAACATTCATCCGAATATGAAGCCGGCGATCTCTTATATTAAATCGATGGTCGATGAAAAAGTGATGGATTCCGAGTTCTTGACGAACTCCAGAGCGATTTGGGAGCAGAAAATTAGATCCGGTGTCGTTGGCATGTGGACACATTCCATTGGCCTAGCTTGGCAGTGGCAGTCAGACCTCGATAAGGCGCTTCCTAATGAGAAGCCGAATGTTATTGCGATTCCTACTCCGCGCGGTACAGGGTATACAGGTCCACTCGGAACGCGTTGGAGCCCAGTTGGCAAAACCTATATCGTGATGAAAAACACAAAAAATCCAGAAGCTATTATTAAATATTTCGATTGGCTTATGAGTGATGAAGGGCAAATGCTGACAGATTTGGGTCAAGAGGGCGACTCGTATAAGAAGGAGAACGGCAAAATCGTTGTAGACGCCGCCAAAATCGAGAAGCTGGCTCCGTTTAACATTATGTTCAAGCTGCATGATACCAATGAAGCTGTCGAAGAAGCGAAGCTGAATAATCCAGTTGCCTACGGTAAACTGAAAACAGCGCGTGAGATAGCCTCCAAGGAAGGCTACCCTAGCGAATCTGTTGGTATGCCGCCTGCGAAGGAAAGCTACAACATCGCCACGATGTACCTTGAAGCGACCAGTAAGATTCTATTGGGCAAAGAGCCGATTGATTCCTTCGACGAATTCGTCAAAACTTGGCGCAAGCAAGGTGGAGACCAGATGGTCAAGGAACGTACGGACTGGTACAATAAAAACAGGAAGAAATAAGGTTTAAAACTAGAAAGTATAACCTCGCCAAGTCTTGTACTAGGCGAGGATTGTGCTTTTTACGCTACATGCGAAGATATAGAGCAGGGGAGGCTTCTATGTTCAAGAAAATAAAAACGTCCTTGAAATGGAAGCTGATTAGCCTATTAATCACGATACTAGTATCGGTTGTAGCGATGATTGGATTTTTCAGTTATTTCGATACGTCTAGAACGATTCGACAAGATGCGATTCATTCGAGTGAGCAAATACTGCGACAGGCCAATCTGAACTTGGACCGACAATACATGGAATATGAGCGAGGCTTTCTAGTGCTGGGTACGAGTGACGAATTTATTAAGTGGCTTCAGATCGATCCGAAGGATCAGTTTGAGCTTATTTCAGGCTATCATTCTTTAGAAAATAATTTTTTACACTATTTGCTTTTACGTCATCCTGAAATTTTGTCCGTATCGATGCGGTCGGATAAAGGCGGGGAATTCCATTACGCCTTGTCAGTGGGGTTATCTAAAGATTACTCGCTCCTGGATGAAGGCTGGTTGAGTGAAGTCAGAAGCTGGGAGAAGGTTCAGCATCGGGTGGGGCCGAGTACGAATTACTTGGAAGTTAACAAAAATCCGAAGCAGCAATTTGTACTGACCATGGCAGGTCAGTTCGGGAGGCCTTTATCGAAGGGCATCCTCAAAATGGACATTACCTTGGAGCCCGCTCAATCGATTCTGAGTCAAATGCAGCTAGGCAAACAAGGGAGCAGCCTGATTGCTAAACCGGATGGAACGATTCTCGTGCACCAGTCCGCAGACAAGATCGGAAGCGTGTTGGAATCTGACATCATTGCACATTTAACCTCAGATAGCGGCAGCTTCATTCGGAAGGAAACGAACCAGCTGATTGTGTTCGATACGATACCTTATACAGGTTGGAAGACCGTCGTCATCTTATCGTTGGATGATATTACGAATAGCATTAATCGCGTTCGCAATGTAACGATTGTGGTCGCCTCGCTCGGAATGATCATGGGGATTATATTTGTGACTCTTGTCGCTACGTCTGTCACCCGCCGTCTGTCTAGTCTTCGCTCGAATATGAAGCAGGCCCAGTTCGGCAATTTCAAAAGTCGCCTTCATATTAAAGGCGAGGATGAAGTATCGGATCTTAGCCATTCCTTTAACCGAATGCTCGAGGAACTAGATTCTTCGATCCAACAGCTGACCGATACGAAGCTCATGCAGCAGCGGGCTGCCTTCTCAGCGATGCAATCACAGATCCATTCTCATTTCTTATACAATGCGTTAGAATCTATTAATTCGATGGCCCATTTGGCCGGACACGATCGAATCGAAAGAGCTTCCATTTCACTATCACGCATGCTCCGTTATACGTCTAATTTCAGAGATACCTATGTGAGAGTTGAGGATGAAATATCCCATGTGATTCACTACATGAATATTAGTCAGATTCGTTATGGTGAAGGGGTAAGCTTTCATATTAATTTACCTGATGACTGTCGGGATGCTCTATGTCTCAAGGTCGTGCTGCAGCCGATTGCCGAAAATGCGATCAAGCATGGGATTGAAACAACCGGGGAGCCCACTCGACTAGAGGTGACCGTCCATCGGGAGGGGGATCTGGTCTGTGTCGTTTTCGAGGATAACGGGAATGCGTATGATCCAGAGCGGCTGGAGGCATTCCGATCACGTCTGCGCGAACCCATGCGCAATCAAGAAGAATATACGACCTTAACGAACGTCGGTCTGCTGAATGTCCATTATCGGATTCTCGCCTTCTACCAAATGAACGGGATCG
The DNA here is from genome assembly GCF_031455095.1 of Paenibacillus qinlingensis. Lineage (GTDB taxonomy): Bacteria > Bacillota > Bacilli > Paenibacillales > NBRC-103111 > Paenibacillus_E > Paenibacillus_E qinlingensis_A. The sequence goes on along the minus strand of NZ_JAVDSB010000020.1, from coordinate 71,276 downwards.
GTGTTGACATCGATTCAGATAGCCGTCTAGGCGGAGTGAAAGTAACTGTACGAGTACCTTTCAAAAAGAACATCGAGAAGGAGCGATAACCTTTATGCTGCGTGTGCTTATTGTCGATGATGAACCGCTAATTCGAGAAAGTCTCTCTAGTAAAGTGGAGCAGTATAGCGAAGAGACGGTCGTCGCTGGAACAGCGGCAAACGGTGCAATTGCGCTGAAGTGGCTTGATGCTCATTATGCGGATATATGTTTGACCGATATGAAGATGCCCATTATGGGCGGGCTGGAATTGATCGGGAGAGTGAACGAACGTTATCCTTGGATGACTACGTTAGTTGTGTCCAGCTATGATGAGTTTGATTTTGCCAAATCCAGCATGCGGCTGGGTGCTCTTGATTATATTATTAAGCCGGTCGATCAGCAGCAGTTAGATGGCGCACTAGCGAGAGCAGCCCAAGAAGTATCCTCCCGTAGGAGGGCAGAAGCGAGCATTCAGCTCATGCGGTCTCTACCACATCATCAAAGCATGGTACGTCGCTGGATTAATCAGATGCAGACCGTTCAGTTTGAGACGTTGCCCCTGCTCGTCGTCGACACGCTCGATATGCTCGAGAGCTTGGCTGGTGAACGATTCTATTTGCTGAATCCCTTATCGATGGCATGGCTCGAAATGATCGTTGAGGAGCTCAAGAAGGAAAAAGTCCGAATTGAGTTGCATGAGGGTAAGGATCTTGGGCTGTGGGAAAAAACGATTCCGCAGGAGAAGGTACGCAGTTATTTTCGTTTATGTGCGGTGAGGCGCTTGGAGGAAGGGGCTTATCGCATATTTGCGGTATCGAAGGCGATGAAGGACCATCCAACACGTCGTGCTGTTGAGGAAGTAAAGGATTTCGTGGGCAAGCATTATGCGGAAAAGCTGAACCTGCAAGAAATTGCGGATCAGGTAGCCATCAGCCGAAATCACTTTGCGCAAATCTTCAAACAAGAAACCGGTACCACCGTATGGAGTTATTTGATTCAAATTCGCATGGGCAAGGCAAGGGAAATGCTGCTCGGAACCGATAAAAAAGTTTACGAGATTGCCAATGCCGTAGGCTATGATAATAGTGTTCACTTTTCTCAAGTTTTTAAGGAGCAATTCGGATTGACGCCTGCCGAGTTCAAGAAACGGATGGAACGTTAGTATGAAAAAAGGCATATTTAACTGCTATTCATGCAGTCGATATGCCTTTTTTGTAGTTGAGTGTGCCAGGTACTTTAAGCTTTAGCTCTGGATTCAGTAAGGAAATATAAGAGGGCAAGGAATGGAAGTAAAGCACCAATCCAAGCTGTTAGCACCCATCCCCCATGCGCATAGGTTAGGCCGCCTACGAATGATCCTACGGCTCCCCCAATAAAGAAGATAGCCATGAAAAGGCCATTGAGCCGCCCTTTCGTTTCATTTCCTAATGAATAGATCGCCCGTTGTCCGACAACGAGATTGCCGGAAACAGCCATATCTAATGTAATCGCCGCAATGAAAAGCAATACAAGTGAAACATTGGATTTGTTGTGAACAAGTGCTAGGAGTATGAAGGAGATAAGAGCAATAGTTATGGCGCTGAGCGTAATGGCGCGGCCCCAGTTTCGATCAGCCAACCTTCCTGCAATTGGCGCTGCAATGGCTCCAGCAACACCGACTAAGGCAAACAGGGCAATGCCTTGTTGAGACATTCCGTATTGGTCTGCTAATCGTAAGGGCACAGTCGTCCAGAATAAGCTAAAGGCGCCGAATAGACAAGCCTGATAGAAGGCACGACGTCGGAGAATAGGGGTTTGTTTGAATAATTGGAGCAGGGAGGCAACTAATCGTCCATAGGTCAGACCTTGCCTTGGCTGCCGAACAGGCAACCGACTTCTCAGTAAAAGCGCCAATAACACCATGAGTCCAGCCGATATGGCAAAAATCGTTTGCCATCCCCACACGCCGGCAACTAAGCTTGCAACGGGACGTGCTAACATGATGCCGAGCAGAAGCCCGCTCATCACATTGCCAACCACGCGGCCACGCTGTTCCTCGGTCGATAGATAAGCCGCGAAGGGCACTAGAATCTGCGCGACGACAGCGCCTAGCCCAATCATGAGAGATGCGGTCATGAACAGAAAACTCCCTCGAGAAAAAGCAGCCACAGACAGGGCAAGAACTATAAAAGCAATTAGCGTAACGATAAGACGGCGATTCTCTAACATATCGCTAAGAGGCACGATGAATAGTAAGCCAGCGACATATCCAATTTGTGTAATAGTGACAATAAGGCCTGCGCTTCCTGAAGGAAGACCCAAGTCTGAACTGATCGGGCCTACTAGCGTTTGCGAATAATAGAGGTTGGCAACAATAAGTCCGCATGCTGCGGCTAAAAGAAACATCATGCCGGTTGAGAGGCTTTTCTTATCATGAACATTAGGTTGATTCATTGTCATCATCCTTTCACATAGTAAGTAAAATTCCTAATTACTGAACGGTACGTCTATTAATTGAGATGGGAATAATATATACTGAACGTATCGTTTTGTAAATAGGGGATTTTAATCTTTATCAAGTTCTAGAATCTTATTATACTAAGTTATAGATATTTCCTGGACGAAGGAGAGGGCAATCATGTCATCCAAAAGAGGAAGACCGCGAGATCCGAGCACGCAAAAGTCCATCCTGGTTGCTTCCTATGAGCTTCTTCTGATATATGGATTCAAAGGTGTCACAGTCGAGAAGATTGCGGAACGTGCGGGAGTCAGCAAAGCGACTATTTATAAATGGTGGCCCAATAAAGCAGCTGTGGTAATGGATGGTTTCTTGGACGCGGCAACAGAGAGGCTGCCAGTCCCAGATTCAGGTGACGTGTTCGAAGACGTGTTGACCCACACTACGAACCTATGTAGATTCATGGTTAGCCAAGAAGGACATATGATTGCTGCGATAATCGGCGAGGGTCAAGTTGATCCTGTCTTAATGGAAGCTTGCCGGACCCGTTACATCCTCCCTCGTAGAGCAGAGGCGCTTGCGATATTGCATAAGGGGATAGAACGAGGGCAGTTGAGACAGGGGATTGATTTAGTGATCTGTGTGGACTTGATTTATGGTCCTCTTTTTTATCGTCTGCTGGTCACAGGCGAACCATTGCAAGATACGTTTGTAAAACAACTGGTTGAAGCTGCATTTTATGGACTACAGCCACGCTGATGGTTGAATAGATCGATTCATTAAAGATAAAAGTGCAGGAATATTGTATCCGACGTTCGGTCGATTTATTCCACCCTGAGATTATGTTTTTCATAATTTCGGGGTTCTTTGTGTTTAGGCTTCTCATAACGAAAGAAATGTAAAATTTCTTCAATAGAAAAGTCAACTACGGCAGGTTGGAAATTGATAAAATGAAGCCAATTGAACGACATCAAAGTGCAACTTGGGTTAAAAATAAGTATCCTCTAATTTGGAAGGAGTCATGTTCATGAAATTCGCAGCGTTCAGCGGCGTGTTGATCGACTACAGTATACAGGAGGCGATGCGACTCACAAAGCAATTGGGCTTTGACGGAATCGAGATTGCTGCCCGCGAACATCATCTCTCTCCAATGACAAGCAGAACCCAGCTTAAGGAATTGCACGCATTATCTGAAGATCTGCAGCTTGCCATTCCTGTCTTAGCTACGTATACAGGCAGGTTTTCGTCGGCAAGCGATCAAGAAGCTGCAGCGACTTTCGACGACTTTCGTCGGTTGCTGGAGGCGGCCGGCCAACTAGAGGCCTCCATGATACGCGTGTTGGCGGGAGGGCCGAACGCTTTTCTAGCGCAGGATTATCATTATTCAAAGGCTGCATATTGGTTGGGGTGCTGTGCGGAAGAAGCGAAGGCTTATAACGTGGATGTGCTGGTTGAGCTGCATAACGAAACCCTCGTCGAGACGGCAGATGACGCATTGAAGCTTAGTCGACTTGTGAACAGTGAACGGATGGGTTTCATCCATGATGCCGGAAACATGTACATTGCAGGTACCGAATACGGCTTTGAATCGGTCAAGAAGCTGGGCAGGCACTTGAAGCATGTGCATATCAAAGATGAACGCAGAACCTCAGACAGCAGTGCACCAGGCAGCTTCACGAACAGAACCCAGAGGGGAGTTGAGACGTTCTCCCCATGTCGGCTAGGCGAGGGTGAAGTCGATCATGAACCGCTGTTTCAGGCGTTGCGAGAAACAGGTTACAACAACTGGGTGACGTTGGAGTGCCATACACCAGAATCCGGCTTCGAGCGTCTGAAGCATGATTTTGATTGTGTCATGAAGCTCGCCAACGGTTGACGAAGAGCCAACAAATAAAAGCTTCTGAGATTTTATTCCTCAGGAGCTTTATTTTAGTAGTAAAGGCTGTTGTTACCTATACAATCATTCTTTACTGAACATTCTTAAACATGTATGATAGCAGGGGAAGGGGGTTATCATCCATGGCTAGACCCAAAGAGTTTGATCAGGAAGCAGCGTTAGATAAAGCGCTGGAGCTGTTCTGGGAAAAAGGATACGAAAGAACTTCGATTCAAGACTTAGTCGAGCATACCGGTGTTCACCGCGGAAGTTTGTATGATACGTTCGGGGATAAGCAGAAATTATTCTTAACGTGCTTAGACCATTCCCGGATGGTGGCGAAGGAACGTACGTTCCACATCCTTGAAGAAGAGGGGGAGCCTAAGGAAGTATTGCAGCGCTTCTTTACGAAGTTGATTGATTTATCACTTGAGGATGAGAAGCAACGCCGCGGATGCTTTGTGGCTAACACGGCGATGAATATAGGGAATAGCGACCCAGTCATATCGCTGCGTGTGGAAGCTTACATGATCGATATGGAAACGTCGTTCTATCATTTCTTGATTCGCGCCCAACAAAAAGGGGCACTCAAGAGCAAACATGGGATTCGTGAGCTGGCTCGATTTCTCTTAAGCACAAGAAATGGTTTGTTGGTCTTGGCCAAAACGGCTACGGATCGCAAAGTGCTGGAAGATGCTGTCGCGGTGGCTATGTCTATCTTCATGTAAGATACCGTAGCCATAGGTATTCTTTTGTTATTTTAAGAATGATTATTCTTTAAATGACCTCATTTTTCCGTAAGTATAATGCGATTGTGAGATGGAGAACCTAATTATATAAGGAATGGCTAGAAATAGTTATTGACCAATCGTTCTTAAATAAGATATGCTAGATCGCGTAGGGCAGAGCACATCACTTTTTTTTATCCCATTTAGGAATGATCATTCTTTAATGTTTAAAAAATAACTCAAAATGAGCGGAGGAAATACGATGAACATGTCAAATCAAATCGCATTAATTACTGGAGCAAACAGAGGACTTGGTCGCCAATTAGCGCTTGAACTGATTGCTAGAGGGACTAAAGTATACGCAGGTGCTAGAAACCCAGAGACAATTGATATTCCTGGAGCGATTCCGCTCCAATTAGATATTACAGATCCAAAATCGGTCGCAGCTGCCGCGGAGATAGCAACGGATGTGACCTTGTTGCTTAACAACGCAGGATCCTCGACGGGGGCATCCTTGCTGGAGAGTGATTTGGAAACCATTCATATTGAATTTGATACGCACGTGTTCGGTACACTTGCCATGACCCGTGCATTTGCACCAATCATTGAGCGGAATGGTGGAGGCAGCATTCTGAATGTACTATCAGCCCTGTCCTGGTTCAGTATTGATAGCGCAGGTGCTTATACCGCAGCCAAAGCAGCGGAGTGGGGATTGACTAACGTACTGAGACTGAATTTGGCTCCTCGCAACATAAAAGTATCCAGTCTTCACGTTGGGTTTATGGATACAGATATGACCGCGAATATTCAAGCGCCAAAAGTGAATCCTACGGATATCGCCAAAATTGCTATTGACGGCATTGAAGCCGATAGCTTGGAGATCCTAGCTGACGACACGAGTCGTAAGGTGCAGAAAAACCTAGCAGGTGGAGTTGCGAGCTTGTACCCACAACTATTTCAAGCTAAGGAGTAAACGAGATCTCTTTCGCTTGAAGAATCTGAACAACTTTAAAGTGAAGGAGGAAATGTGAATGAAAACATTGTCAACGAAAGCAGCTTTCTGGGCGGTAGCTTGGATTTTGACGGTTAGCTTGTGGGCAAGTACAGCTCCTTCGATTGTTTTTCCCATTTATGCTTCGGAATGGCATCTTTCTAAGGCAGTAACGACAGGTATCTTTGCCACCTATCCGATCGTACTGATTCTGGTCCTCATTATCTTAGGAAACATATCGGATTACATTGGTCGCAGGAACACGTTATTGATTGGACTTACTTTTCTTCTCATAAGTGCACTAGCCTTTGCCTCAGCCCCTAATGTATTTTGGCTATTTGGCGGTCGTATCCTACAAGGTATTGGGGTTGGGCTGACAGCAGGATCTGGTGCCGCGGCACTTGTCGAATTTAACCCGAAGTCCAATCAGAAATATCCTGGCTCCATTAATACCATCACACAAGCTAGCGGGCTATTTTTTGCAACGATTATCGGTGCAGTTCTTATTAAATATGCCCCATCACCACTGCATTTTAGTTACTGGGTGTTGACCGCCATTGTGTTAATTAGCATGGTCTTATCTTTCTTTATTCCCGACAATAAAGCGGTCAGAAAAACGGGCTGGAGGCCGCAAGGCATTCAAATCCCACCAGGACAACGCGGACTTTATGCGTTAGCCGCCTTAGCCGTAGGAGTGGGTTTCGCCAATGGTGCTGTATTTTTATCGCTAGGAGCGCAGATCGCGCGTGATGTCGTTGGAACGAATGACATTCTAGTGATTGGAATCGTTCTGTCGATATCGTATCTACTCGGTGCTGTTAGTGCAACCATTGCAGGACGTTTAGGGCCACGGACATCCATTCGGGCGGGCATGATCGCTGTCTTTTTAACAGTCGTTATGTTGGTCAGCGCTTCGGAATTACATTCTTTCGCTCTGTTCATTGTCTCGTCCGTCCTCGGTGGACTTGGTTACGGGTTCTCTGCTTCAGGGGGAATCGGGATTGTGGTTATCAACTCGCCTGCTCAGTATCGTGTACAGTTTATCTCCGCTGTGTTGGTAGTTGCTTATTTGTTCCAAGGCCTAAGCGCCTACGGTGGTGGGGTAGCTTCCACAGTGTTTGGCTTCAACAACGCGATATGGATTCTGGCTATCGTTGTGGCCTTCCTTGCAATCTTTACATTATTCCTATCGTTGAAAAACCGGATGGCTATGGTATCACCATCAATCACGCCTAAGGTAGGGTAACAAGAGACAAATATCCCCTTGCAGATACACTCAGAATCAACCTTATGAAACATGAGGGATGAGTGGAATCGAAGGGGATATTATTTTTATATACGTCATAAGGGTAACGAATGGTGGTTTAAGGAAGAATGATAGGTAGACGCCATTCAGGGGAGGAAATCCTTGCAGTTGGTTGTACTTCTAACGTCTAATGCTTTGTTTGGAGATTTCGTCTAATAAGCTTTTGCTGGTTTTCTCTAATCGGATGGGGAACAACTCCACTTTCTCGGAAGCTAACTTCTTTAATTCAGGAAAGACAGAGGAGGAAGCATAAATGATGTCTGATTGCTGCAATACGCTGGGCAATCTCTCGCGGTCATTCCAGCCTAATGTCCCAAAGTGAATGTGATCAATACCCGCATCACGTACTTGATTCGCCATCCATTCTCCGCCCGTTTTGCCAAGGCAAACGAACGTGACATTCGTATCCGATTCTAGCCTGGAAATTTGGAGAAGACAGGAAGTGTCGACGGTAGTGCCGATGACCACTATTTTTTTGTCGTAGCAGGCGAAGCGGGACTTGACTTCATCTTCGTGAATAAGCGTCGTAATAATGAAATTAGCATGGCGCAGAATTTCGTCAGACTCCTCCCCGTTCGGATAAGGATCCTCTAGAAAAAGCAACGACACCGTACAATCGGTTGCTTGTGCAATAGCTTCACTTAGGAACTGGTGGTCATGTTCTCTGCATTCGACAAGAACAATATGTAACTTCTCTTGGGTTCGAGGTGTGCTCAAGAGTACATATGCGAGACTGGCAGTGAAAAGTTGCTGTAAATCATGGCCTGCGGAAACGGCTTCACAAATGGTCTTCTCTAACAGCTTTTGCATAGAAAGCCGTTCCTTTCGGAGCCTTTCCGTTTGGATGCCATCTACAACCTGTGTGCCTCGCCCTCTCTGCATGGTGACAAGCCCTTCATAACGAAGTTGAGTGAAAGCATTATTAATTGTATTTAAATTAAGCCCTAATTCATCAGCCAATTGGCTTGTTGATGGAAGCATATCGCCAGGTTCGATATGGCCAATACCAATCAGCCATTTCAATTGTTCCTTGATTTGCGTATTCACATTAAAGGCTAGGTCTGGAGCTACTCGAAGTGGCAGCTTTTTTTCGTCCATGAATGATCACCTTTCTGTAGCTTGACAAGCTTTATTATATCGCATCACTCTACAAAATAAAAACAAATCACCCTAAAAAGCATATGGAAATGTTGACATAAAAGACTAAATAACTAGTTAAATATGTAATTATATGTTATGCTACGAATAGTTTTCTGTTACCTAAAAAAGAAGCTTTTTGATGATGAAAATCACCATCGCCCTTCCTTCAAGTTGCGAATGTGTGTCGTTGGGACTCCAACAGTCAGAACAGAAAAGGATGAAGACATCATGGGTGTTTGCAATTGTCCGGTATGCCAAGTAGGTGTTGTAGAAAATGTTGGTTACATTGAACTCAAGGAAGGTCCGCTGGAATTCAAGTTCAGTCAGTTTCCACCAGCTGAAAAAGCAGCGATAACCATAGGAATATGTAGTCGAGGATCATGTCAGTACGTGGGTATGGGAGCAACACCTGAATCTAGATCCCTTGCCAGAAGTTGTGTGAGTGATCTCTTTTTATCAATGGCTAAACATTCCAAAGGGGTAAAGTAATCTAGTACATATCATTTGCAATGAAAAATAGTTCCAGAGAAATAGGCTGGTTCTGTTTACGTGCGTCTTCGACATTTTCGCCAAAACTTCCGTACAATGATAATTTATCTTTTTTACATAAAAAATATAATATAAAACTTACAATCATAAATAACATTTTATAGTAATTTATACCCATTAATTTACATGAGTTTATAGAGGGGTTGCACACGCGTTGAGTGCAGTGTCCATCTTGGATTTGTGGTTCTAACTTCTCTAAAAAATGAATGTGAAAATAGGGTTACTGTGCTTTCTGCATACAGATAAGTTGGACTATCTAGACTGGAATCCTTAGGTAGATGGGCTCATTGTTTTATTTTACCAGTGGATAATATAATCAGGCTGTGAAAACTAGTCGACAAAATTTGCGTGTAATCGTTCCATTTTGCCCATGACTGTACTCACAGCTTGAGCCCCACAGGGGTAACATCTAAGGAGGAGAAATAGGTATGGCTTTACAAGCTAGAAGTATGCGCAAGAAGTTTTTTCAGATGATTACTTTCTCGATCGCTTCATCTATGGCACTTAGTGTTTTTAACGTTGTACCTACCCCAAGGGCAACGGCTGCCAAAGCTGCCGGTACTTCACAACTAATTTCGTATGAAGGAGCAACGTATGCTTCCTCGATGGAGGGAGGCTTGTCACCAGACAAAGCGGTAGATGGAGACAAAGACTCTCGTTGGGGCAGTGCCTTTAGTGCAGATCCACAGTGGATTTATGTTGACCTTGGTGCTGCGGCAACCATTGATCAAGTTGTTCTTCGTTGGGAGAATGCTTATTCCAAGTCGTATAAGATTCAAGTGTCCAACGATGAGTCAGAGTGGAAAGATATTTACGAGAACAAGAACGGTGATGGAGGCGTGGATACGATTGCGCTAACGGGAGCTGGGCGTTACGTTCGGATGCTGTCGCTTGAGCGCGCTGGCAATTATGGTGTCTCACTCTATGAATTTGAGGTATACGGGACAGGCGGAAGTAATCCTCGGCCGATTGTTCTTGGAGAAGATGTCGCATTAAATAAACCAGTTGTCGCTTCCTCCTACCAAGTTGCTGAGAAAGACAAACCACTGATGATTCCACAGAATGCGGTAGACGGGGATTTGAAAACGCGGTGGTCTTCCCGAGATACGAGTGATGAGTGGTTGTATGTGGATTTAGAGAGCGTTCACACGATCGGTCGTATTCGTCTGCAATGGGAAAATGCAGCTGGTAGAATCTATGACCTTCAAGTATCGGATGATGCTGTTAATTGGAAAACCATTTACAGAGAAATGAACGGACGAGAAGGACTAATGGACACGCCTGTCTATGCTAGTGGCCGTTATGTGAGAATGAAAGGCATTAGCAGAACGACTAGCTTCGGTTATTCTCTATTCAATTTCTCCGTGTATGATTACGTGCAAGGGGATCCTCAACCAACCTATACCATTCCGACATTGCCTACTGCTTCTACGGTAAACGTTGGAAAGGGCAGTTATTTAACCAACGATGTTTCAATGCCCCAGCCTAGACCACCGGTCAATAAAACGGATAATGTCGCTGCGCCGATTGCATCCAATGACTGGTGGCAGTCGGTATTGATTAAAGATTTGAGTGACAGCCTCATCACGCTTCCGCTTAAATCCAAATATACGAATCAAGGTCTTAGTATTCTAAACCCCGGCACGGGCTGGGTGGACGAAAGTGGGAATTCACAGTACGCAGGTGGAGATCCCGATGTGTACTTGATGTCTGGCAATATCAGTGCATCCCGTATCAAGAACAAAATATCCGGGTATAGCGACTGGGCTGCCACTGTTGTGTTAAGCGACAATGAGACAGAAAAAATGAAAACAACTTTTGTCAAAGGCTCGCCTTATCTATACTCCGAGTTCAGTGATCCTACAACACCGGAATTATACTTTCCTGCTACAACGAAGTTTTTCGATGACAACAACAATGCGATCTTGGCAACAGAAGGTGCTACTGTAAAAGCGGACCATATCGGGTTCACTGTCACCAACTTGGATGGCGCTCCGAAACCGCAAACGGTTACTCGCCACTACGGCGTGTTCGCACCAGAAGGTTCCACCTTTACGAAAGTCGGGGGTAAAATTAAAGTACGACTTGGTAATGGGCAAAATTATTTATCTTTGGCTACCATTCCTACAGCTGGCGATTTGAACTATTTCTATCAACACGCGTATGCTTTCGTCACGAATACGACGGTAACTCCGAACTTTAACGAAAATACCTCGGATGTTACGACGAAATTCGAAGTTACGATTGATCAGAAGCGGGCTGATTTAGCACCAACGACCTTGATGACCTTGCTGCCGCATCAATGGAAACAGACAGATTCCACGCTTACGAATCTTGCATATGCATCCATTCGAGGTACATTGAAGCTGCATGAAGGCAACTCGTTTACCACGGTAGACAAATTCAATGGAATCGTGCCTCAGTTCACGGAGCCGAGTGATCCCACATACTCACGTACTGCCCTCTTAGAGCAATTGGACTTCCTCGATGAGTCGACTTCCAAAAACATCATGGCTGGCGATGCATACTGGCAAGGAAAAGTACTTCATCCTTTGGCTATGGGGGTATTGATTGCTGATCAAATTGGCGATACCTATTATAAAAATGTGTTCCTAAGCAGATTGAAAACGATATTAACTGATTGGTATACGTACACGAAGGGCGAACCGGAATACTTCATGTATTACGATCCGACTTGGGGTACGATGTATTACAAATCCAGTGAATTCGGCGCCAACACAGGACTAACCGATCACCATTTTACATATGGTTATTATGCGTTTGCTTCCGCTATTCTAGCTACCTACGATCAAGATTTTAAAGACAATTACGGCGGCATGGTTGAACATCTTATCCGTGATTATGGCAACCCGTCCAAAAACGATCCACTTTATCCGTTCCTTCGCAACTTTGATCCGTATGAAGGCCATTCATGGGCTGGCGGATATGGAGACAATAACAGCGGGAATAACCAAGAAGCAGCGGGCGAGGCACTTTTCGGCTGGGTCGGGGAGTACATGTGGAGCTTGCTATCCGGTAATAAAGATAGTCGCGATATCGCCATTTATGGCTTTACGACTGAGCTGAAAGCTGTAGAGCAATATTGGTTCAATTACGACAACGATAACTGGCTGCCAGGGTTTAAGCACAAATCGGTCGGTCAAGTGTACGGAAGTGCTTATAATTTCGGTACGTTCTTCAGTGGCGATCCTGTTAATGTATACGGTATCCATTGGCTGCCTACTGGGGAATATTTGACAAGCTATGGCTTTGATACACAAAAGGCTGCAGATTTGTACAATGGATTTGTAAAAGATAATAAAGGGCCTGAGACGGCTTGGCAGCACATCGTTTGGCCAATCCAATCGTTAAGCGATTCACAAAGTGTTCTGAACAAATGGACAGTTGAAGGTACACAGAAGAACGAAATTTTCGACACGTATTGGTTCGTTCATAACATGGCCACACTGGGTCAGCGTTCCAACGAGATCTGGGCGACAGGCTGGTCTGGAGCTACGGTTTATAAAAAGGGTACAACGTATTCCTCGATGATTTGGAACCCGACGAATGCGCCTGTTACGGTCACTTTCCACAATGCAGCTGGCGTTACCGGTTCGGCTATTGTAGGTCCGAAAAGCCTTGTGAAAGTTGATCCTACGAAAGTTAGTGACATGAATCACAAGATAGCTCCACAATTAACGCCGGATTCCTCACAGAATACGACGGGGCAAGCGATTGAATTGACTTATGCTGATAATGAAGCATGGAGAAATGCGATTAAAGCGGTAAAAGTGAACGGAAACAACGTGGATGCTTCAAAATATCACGTAGCAGCAGGTAAAATCACGTTGGATTCCAGCTTATTTGTAGAGGAAAACAGCTATACAATTACGATTTTAGCGGACGGATACCCGGATGCTGCGATTCAGCAAAATGTGATCACGAGTTCCACGGTTAATCTTGCGTTGAATAAACCAACCCTTACGGAAAAGGCGAACAAAGATGGAGCTTTTGCCGTAGATGGCAAGTTGGATACGCGTTGGGAGTCTGATTTCAGTGATCCACAGTTCCTTACAGTGAATCTGAAATCGGCCTACAAAATTAGCCGAGTACGCTTGAACTGGGAAAATGCCGCAGGCAAAAACTACACCGTTCAAGTTTCTAAGGATGGCGTAGAATGGACAACTGTTTACACGACAACACGCGGACATGAAGGGATCGATGACATTACGTTCCCAGCTGTGGATGCTAGATATGTAAAAGTGAACGGAACGAAACGTACAACGCAATATGGCTATTCTCTTTGGGAAATCGAAGTATTCGGCACCCCTTCAGGTGTTCTGGATACACCGGAATTAACAGCAGATACGACTATGAATAGAGTTGGTCAGCCGATTGACATTACGTTCAATCAAGATGTAGCTTGGAGTAGTGCGATCAACGCTGTGAAGGTCAATGGAACTGTATTGAACATGGGTCAATATCGTGTTGCGGCGGACAAAATTACGTTGGATGCATCGTTATTCCCAGCAGTCGGCAGCTATGAGATTGCGATTGAGGCCAAAGGGTACTCACCGGCTGTCGTGCAGCAAGTTATCATCACGAGCTCAACAGTGAACCTTGCGCTTAACAAACCGACAATTACTTCGGCGGATTCTGGGCAAGCCGGCAGTAAAGCCGTTGACGGAAACAAGGATACAAGATGGGAATCGGCATTTAGCGATCCTCAATTCATCACGGTGGATCTGGGCTCAGAGCACACCATAAGCCGTGCACTTTTGAACTGGGAAAATGCCGCAGGCAAGAGTTATACGGTTGAGGTTTCCACAGACGGAGCCAATTGGAAAACCGTTTATACGACAACTTCGGGTAAACCAGGTATTAACGACATCTCGTTCTCACCTGTGAGCGCAAGATATGTGAAGATGAATGGCACTGCACGGACAACGGCATATGGCTATTCGTTGTATGAGTTTGAAGTATATGGCAACCCATCTAATGCGTTAGCAGCTCCTGCAATGAATGCAGATACCACGTCGAATAAGATCGGTCAACCGATCGAAATCACCTTCGCGGACGATGCAGTATGGCGTAATGCGATTAACGCAGTGAAACTAAACGGAGCGATTGTGTCTGCAGCTCAGTATAGCATAGCGTCGGGGAAATTGACTTTGGACGCGTCACTATTTGCAGAGGCTAAGAGCTATTCAATCAGCGTTCAGGCTTCAGGCTACAACGATGCGATCGTGCAGCAGGAAGTGACTACGAACACCAATTTGGCTCTTAATCTTGCTTTGAACAAACGGACGATCACCTCTGCGAATCCGCTTCAGGGCGGGAATAAAGCGGTGGATGGCAATAAAGGCTCCCGTTGGGAGTCAGCATTCAGCGATCCACAGTTTATCACAGTGGATTTGGGCGTGGAGCATGTCATTAACACCGTTCGCTTGAACTGGGAAAATGCAGCAGCAAAGAGCTACACGCTGGAAGTTTCCTTGGATGGCGTAACGTGGAAGACGGTTTATGCGACAGCATCAGGTAAGGCAGGAATCGATAATCTTACATTTGCTCCAGAGAGCGCAAGATATGTGAAGATGAACGGTACGACACGGACAACGAATTATGGCTATTCGCTTTTTGAATTTGAAGTGTATGGCAGTGCCGAAACTGCACCCGTAGTACCCGTAGTAACCCCTGTTATAACGGCAGATGTGACGAAGAATACGACAGGCCAGCCGATTGAGATCACCTATGAAGATGATGCGGCATGGAGAGAGGCTATCCAGACGGTGAAGGTTAATGGAGCTGCGTTAAACACAGCGAAATATACCATTACACCGGGGAAAATCACGCTAGACGCTTCCTTATTCACAGAAGCCGGCAATTACGTAATCAGCATTCCGGCGACTGGATTTGGTGAAGCTTCGGTTCAACAGGTGATCACGCCGAATTTGGCCGTTAATCTTGCGCTGAACAAGCCGACGTTTACCTCTGAGAATCCGCTTCAAGGCGGGAATAAAGCGGTGGATGGTAATAAAGGCTCCCGTTGGGAGTCCGCATTCAGCGATCCACAATGGATCAGCGTGGATTTGGGAGCAACGGTCTCAATTAGTAACGTCATTTTGTACTGGGAAAATGCTTCCGGAAAAGCGTATACAATTGAAGTATCAACAGATGGTGAGAACTGGACACCTGTATTCGCAACAACAACTGGAGCTGGCGGCTTGAATAACATTGACTTCAGCCCAACCAACGCTAGGTATGTAAAAATGTCTGGCACACAACGTAATACGCAATATGGTTACTCGCTTTTTGAGATGGAAGTCTATCAATAAAGTCGATGATAGCAAGGACCGGAAGCACTTGTAAGAAGTGCTCCCGGTCCTTATTCTTATTTATTCCACAGCTGCGCGCAAATATCCATAGCCTTCTTGCTGCATCTTATCCTGTGGTACGAACCGGATAGAGGCGCTATCGATACAATATCTTTTTCCTGTCGATTCGGCAGGACCGTCATCAAACACATGTCCAAGATGAATAGCTCCTACACGGCTCTTAAGCGCCGTACGAACTAAGTTATATCGGGTATCCTTTTCATAAGTTACGACATCCGGATCAATCGGTCTAGTAAAGCTGGGCCACCCGCAGCCGGAATCGTATTTGTCACGACTAGAGAAAAGAGGTTCTCCTGTTGCGATATCAACGTAGATACCAGGATCGTACGTATTCCAGTATTCATTGGAGAAAGCCTGTTCTTCAGCTCCAAGTACAATGACCCTGTACTGAAGATCCGATAATTTGGCTTTCAGTTCTTCGTTGCTCGGTCGTGTGTACAAAGTAGGGTCTACTTTGACAGGCTCATCTAGAATCGTCAAATCAACGTGGCAGTAGCCATTTGGATTTTTCACTAAATAATCTTGATGCTCTTCCTCAGCCAAGTAATAGTTCGTTAAAGGCAGCACTTCCGTAACGATCTTTTTATCATATTTCTTCTGCTCATTACCGATCACTTCATTAATAACGGAGACGTCGCTTTCATTAACATAATAAACGCCTGAACGGTAACTAATCCCCGCATCGTTCCCTTGTTTATTTAAACTTGTCGGATCAATAATTTTGAAGAAACGTTTCAGTAGGTCAGATAACGGGATTCGTTCCGGATCATACTTAACTTCAACGGTCTCGGCAAACTTACGATCCTCCCTAACAACGTCTTTATAAGTGGGATTCTCACCTATCCCATTAGCATAACCTACAGTTACATTCTGTACACCAGGAATACGTGAAATATAAGCTTCTACGCCCCAAAAACATCCGCCAGCCAAATAGATCGTTTGCAGCTTGCTATTTGTGTAATCAATTGCATCATTCGGGTTTTCTGAACGGGTAGTTGTCGGTGCTGTACTCGCTTTCGTCGCTTTCGTTGTTGCCTGTGAAGTGAAACTTGGGCTGGCACATGCTGTAACAAACAGTAGGAGCAGCAAACTACTTATATGAACAAATTTTTTCATTATATGTCCTCCTAGAAGCTTCAATTATCAATGGATGTCACCAAAATTGTTGAGTATCGCACTATTCGCGTTATGACCTGGCACTGATTTCGCCAGAATGCCATCAGAACCGATGTAGTACGAGGATGGATAGGCTCTGACCCCAAACTTTTGAGCCCACTTGCCATCTTCATCTAGCAAAACGGTTAGATGAGTTCCTGTTTGGTCGGCTTGCAACCCCTTAAACCACTTGGTAAAACGCTCAGATGATTGCTCACCTCGATAATTGGGGTTAACAATCGTAATGACTTTGAAATCATTGTCCTGACTGGCCAATTCATCAATTTCATCCAATCCGGCTAAACAGATCGAACACCAAGAAGCCCAATATTTCACATAAACTTTTTCCCCAGCAAAGCTAGCTAGATCTACGTTCTTACCATCTAAGTCTTTCAATGTAAACGGAGGTGCAGCCTGTCCTTTATTTAGAACAGCTTGCGGTGAATTCTCTGATTGTGCAGCTTGCGAACTGCCACAAGCCGTAAGAATTAGCAGCGTAAGTAAGATCGCTGTAGTGATCATCCAGTTTCTTTTTATCATCATGATAGAATCGCCTCCCTAGTTAGTTGAAAATAAGAGCAAATATATTCAAGTTGTTCGTCATGAGCAATACGCCCATCACAATCAGCAAGATGCCAGATATGACTTTTATTGTAGGTGTATAGGCATTCAGTTTTCTTAGCTTACTTAATAGCAAATCTGAGAAGATGGAGAGAATCAGAAATGGAATGGCTAATCCGAGCGTATACACGAACATATATCCTCCGCCAACAAGCGACGACCCTTCACTTGCAGATAGACTAAGTACAGCAGCTAAAACAGGACCGATACATGGTGACCATCCGAAGCTGAAGGTTAAGCCAAGCAAGAATGCCGCTGTGAAACCTTTCTTTTCACTCGTTGAAATCGTTAATTTTCTTTCCCGCTGTAGAAAGAGTAGTTGGATAAGACCTGTCTGAAAGATCCCGAAGACAACAACAATGGCACCACAAACGACGATAAACGAGGAGCTATTAATAACCGTTCCCAAGGCTCCTGCCCCAAATCCAAGTAGTAGGAAGACGGCAGAGATGCCTAGGATAAAAAATAAGGTATTACCGATCAGATGAGGATGAAGCTTCATCTTTCCTAATTGAACTGCCCTTGCGTTACTTCTGGGTGAAACCGCACCGAGATGAGCCATATACACAGGAAGTAAGGGGAGGATGCATGGTGAGAAAAAAGATAGTAATCCTGCTATAAAAACGCTTCCGACAAAAACATGTTCTGTGAACATATAGGTAGCCTCCCTTCTTCTGTTTCTTCATAATAGACCGGTCGTCTAGTATTTGCAAGCTTTGTGTAAAAATGAATGTCAAAAACAGCAGCTCGGAAATTACTTTGAACTGCTGTTTTGGGCAACTTGCTGCATATAAAGTTGTCTATTTTGTCTATTTTGTCTAGTTTGTCTAGTAGAGAAGGTCAGTAAAGATTGTAGTGATGGTTAGTTCTAGAGGTGCACTGGAGCGGGAAACCTTGGACTGAGAAAGGGAACCTTCGATACTGGCAACGATGTGGGTGGCAAGTCTCGCAGGATCAGAGTTCGTGGTGATTTCGCCAGCCTCTTTGGCTGCAATAATTGTTAATGTAAGCTGTTTGACCCAATTGTCGAGGGCGGCCGCAACAGCACGCGAAACCAAGTCACTCTGAGAGGGCATTTCTGTCGAGAAGTTTCCGAATAAGCAGCCTCGCACATAGCCGTCCCGCTCTGCAAAATCTAGGAGATAATCGATATGATTATGGATACGTTGAAGTGGGGAAGGGCTGGAATCAGTCAGGAGCTCGATACGATTATTCTTGGTGTAGGCAATGACGGTCGCTTCAGCCAACGCTTCCTTACTTGGAAAAAAGTGATAGAACGAGCCCTTAGGCACACCTGCGGCTTTGGTGATATCGAGCACACCTGTCGCTGTATAACCGCGCGAATAAAACAAGTCAAGCGCGGCGGCGATGATCGTGTCGCGAGTATTGGGTTTCATAGGAAATCTCCTTTCTATTACCCCTATATATTAGACCGGTCGTTTATGACAATGCAACCCCTTTTGTCATTTGCATAGGGTGGGGGGCTATGATAAAATGCAATCAATAGGGAGTGATTGTGATGACGGAGGAGAGCCATTCACACGATATGTGTGGAACTACAAGTGAACGAAAGAGTCATCATTCCGATAAAGCCAAGAGTAATCTGATTACGCGTTTGAACCGGATCGAAGGGCAAATTCGCGGGGTTAAGGGGCTTATTGAGAAGGATACGTACTGTGACGATGTGCTGAATCAGATTTCATCCATCCAATCCGCGTTAAACGGGGTAAGTAAGCAACTACTTGAGCATCATATGAAGAGTTGCGTTATTGATCGTATTCAAGAAGGCGATGAAGAAGTGATAACCGAGTTATTAACCACGATAAATAAGCTTATGAAATAAGGATTAGGGACGTAAATATTCTACCAACGTACGAAAAGGACTTCACCGTATAGATGAGGTCCCTATGTAAGTTAGCAGGTGTCTATCTCTTAATCAGCTTCAAATGAATTGCTTGCTGTTCGGTTAGAATAAACTCCTGCCCAGGCCAAATATCCTCATCTTTATCTCTGCCGAAGAGCCGAAGGAGCTCTAGCCATACCCCTTTCTCCATAGCTTCCGCAGCTGTGATCATGATCTTCATAATAAACACCTCCTGTGTTTAATTACACGGATCTAATGTTTTTTAAACGAATAGGCAGGAAGTTCCGAAGGTGCTCTATGGATAGGATATGCGCAAGCGTACGAATTCATCCTCTTCATGTGTAGAAACATATGTGGTGGATGCCTATGGTGAACCCCCAGAAAAGCTAAGTCTCTGGCTTGACTTTTTATAGGGTAGGGGGGTATACTAAACTCAATAACAATAAACCTAATTAAGGAGAATGAACCATATGCAAAATGTAACGTTAAAAGTAGCAGGCATGTCCTGTAATCACTGTGTGAATTCCGTTGAGGGAGCTTTGAAAACAATAGGTGCAACCGGAAAAGTGGACTTAGCAAACGGAACAGTGAATGTGGCCTTCGATGAAACGAAACTGACACAAGATGCGATTAAAGAAGCGATTGAAGAGCAAGGCTACGACGTTAACTAAAAGAGGTGTAGATCATGGAAACTGCGGATGCTGCAACAAACACGAAGCAAACATCCCTGCAGATCACGGGAATGACTTGCGCCGCTTGTGCCAATCGGATTGAAAAGGGTTTGAACAAGTTGGAGGGGGTCACGGAAGCCAATGTTAACTTCGCCATGGAGCGAGCAACGGTAACGTATGACCCTAGTCGCATCGATGCTGCCAAGATGGAACAAAGCATTCAGAAGCTAGGCTATGATACAGCGAAGGAAACCGTTGATTTACAGCTTGAAGGCATGACATGTGCGGCCTGTGCCCAGCGGATTGAGAAGACCTTAAACAAGATGCCTGGTGTTAGCGTGGCGACGGTTAATTTTGCGATGGAAACAGCCCATGTCGTGTACAATCCAGCCGATCTTACGGTATCTGACATGCAGAAGCGGGTGGAGAAGCTCGGTTTCAAAGCCGTGCCGAAACAAGAGCAAGGCGACCCTGCTGAACACAGGCAACAAGAGATTACAAAGCAGAAACGTAAGCTTCTGATAGCTGCGATCTTATCTTTGCCGTTGCTGTGGTCGATGGTGAGCCACTTCTCATTTACCACATGGATTTGGATACCGGAATTGTTCATGAATCCATGGTTTCAATTGTTGATGGCAACGCCGGTTCAGTTCTATATCGGAAGACAATTCTACGAAGGCGCTTATAAAGCGCTGCGCAATGGTTCTGCCAACATGGATGTACTGGTTTCACTAGGAACATCGGCAGCGTACTTCTATAGTCTGTATTTGACGATCGATTGGGCGATCGGGGGCGGCGGCATGCATCACGGACCGTCTCTGTACTATGAAACAAGTGCTGTGCTGATAACATTAGTCATCATGGGTAAATTGTTTGAAGCACTTGCTAAAGGGCGAACATCCGAAGCGATTAAGTCTTTGATGGGGCTGCAAGCCAAGACCGCGTTGGTTATCCGTGAAGGTCAAGAGCTCAACGTATCCATTGACGAAGTAATGACGGGGGATATCGTGCTCGTCCGTCCGGGAGATAAAATACCGGTAGACGGAGAAGTGCTTGATGGCTCTTCCTCTGTGGATGAATCGATGCTCACTGGGGAAAGTCTGCCTGTAACGAAGAGATCTGGTGATACGGTAATAGGAGCTACCATCAACAAAAATGGTAGGCTTCGTATCCAAGCAACGAAGGTCGGGAAAGAAACGGCGCTCGCACAAATTATTAAAGTCGTCGAAGAAGCGCAAGGTTCAAAAGCGCCGATTCAACGGGTGGCCGACGTGATTTCTGGGATCTTTGTTCCTATTGTAGTGGGTATCGCGCTTATTGCTTTTCTAGTGTGGTATTTCTTCGTGACACCGGGCGATTTTGCAGGGGCTTTGGAGAAAGCCATAGCCATCTTGGTTATTGCCTGTCCTTGTGCGCTAGGCTTAGCGACACCGACTTCCATTATGGCGGGATCCGGGCGCGCGGCCGAACTGGGCATTTTGTTCAAAGGCGGCGAACATCTAGAGAAGACGCATCAGATTGATGTCATTATTTTAGATAAAACAGGTACGGTCACCAAAGGAAAACCAGCACTTACCGATGTGTACGCGGAAGGTGACGAAGCCGAATTCCTGCGACTTGTTGGCGCCGCGGAGAAAAACTCGGAGCATCCCCTTGCAGAAGCAATCGTGACTGGGATTAGAGAGAAGGGTATTGAACTACCCGCAGTAGAATCATTCGAAGCCATCCCGGGCTATGGCATTCAAGCTGTTGTTGAAGGGAAAGAGCTGCTCATCGGAACGCGACGACTTATGGAGCAATTCGGTGTAGATGCAAAGGCTGCCTATGACACGATGTCGCAGCTCGAGGAGTCCGGTAAAACAGTTATGCTTGTCGCCATCAATAAAGGGTACGGGGGTATAGTAGCTGTTGCGGATACCGTCAAAGAAACCTCGCATGCCGCGGTTAGCCGTTTGAAGGCAATGGGCCTTCAGGTTATCATGATCACCGGCGATAATGAACGGACGGCCCAAGCGATCGCAGCTCAAGTGGGTATTGAGCATGTCCTCGCGGAGGTTCTACCCGAAGGCAAAGCGGTAGAAGTGAAAAAACTCCAAGCGCTAGGAAAGAAAGTAGCGATGGTTGGAGATGGTATTAATGATGCACCGGCGCTAGCGACGGCTGATATCGGGATGGCGATCGGGACGGGTACGGATGTGGCCATGGAAGCTGCTGATGTAACGCTTATGCGTGGGGATTTAGCGAGCATTCCGGATGCGCTCTACATGAGCCGCCAAACGATGCGCAACATCAAACAAAATTTGGTCTGGGCACTCGGATACAATACGTTAGGGATACCTATTGCTGCGCTTGGCTTATTGGCGCCTTGGGTGGCGGGCCTAGCCATGGCATTAAGCTCAGTTTCTGTCGTTCTTAATGCACTTCGTCTGCAACGTGTGAAGATTCGCAAAGAATTGACCTAGATCTAGGAGAGAAGCGCGTGAATATGCATAAAATAGGGCTTATCTCAGCTATGCTTGTCGTATTGCTTCTGAGCGCATGCGGCAGTGTCAGAGAGGCCTCGAGCAAGAGTCAGCATGGCAGTCACGAGGCAGCCTCCAGCCCAGCAAGTGGCGATGAACATAGCGGACATGGGGGCGAAATGGCTAAGGCAGCCACGAACCTGAAAGCATCGTTTACGTTCGGATCGACAAGTCTGAAAGCCAATGAGAAGTCAGAATTAACGATCCAAATTACAGACGATGTTGGCAAAGCAGTGACAGATTTTGAAATTAATCATGAGAAGCTGCTGCACTTGATTGTAGTGAATCACAATCTATCTTCTTTTCAACATATCCATCCGACCTACCAAGGAAATGGCAAGTTTACGGTCAGCACAAGCTTCGATGCAGGCGGGGACTACAAGCTCATCGCTGATTTCATCCCTAGTGGTGGAACAAGCACTACGCTTAGTCAATGGGTGAAGGTTACTGGTAAAGAGGCGGGGCACACCGTGCTCAAAGCAGATGCCAAGCTGCGGCAAGAGGTTAGCGGTAAGACAGTTGAACTTTCCTTGAGCAGCTTGAAGGCCAAAGATGAGGTAACGCTCCGTTTTACAATTCGAGACGCTCAGACGAATAAAGAGATCACGAATCTGCAGCCATACTTAGGCGCCGTGGGCCATGTTGTGATTCTGTCAGCCGATGCCGAGCAGTACATTCATGTACATCCCCTTGAGGAGAATTCAACGGGCCCTGTTGCTAAGTTCGCTACCGCATTTCCTGAAGCGGGCATCTATAAGCTGTGGGGACAGTTCCAGCATAACGATGAAGTGTTTACAGTACCGTTCGTTGTTGATGTGAAATGAGTTCATAATAAGCCCTTGCGCCCTTCAATAGGAAGGATGCAAGGGCTTATTTTGCTCCCAGTACTAGACCATCATCGTTTGGTTATTAGGCGCCTATTCGCACTATCCCTTTGGCTCAGAATAAAAAAGTTATTGAATAGTAGTCAGGGAATTGAAGCCTGAGCGAAGGGGATAGTGGAGATAAGGGAGGATAAACGGCGTAAATTCCAACAGGCGGTGTTCTGGATGCGAAATCCTATGCCAGCATAACGGAGAAGTGTTCACAGTGCCGTTCGTTGTTGATGTGAAATGAGTTCAGAATAGGCCCTTGCGCCCTTCAATAGGAAGGATGCAAGGGCTTATTCTGCTCCCAGTACTAGGCCATCATCGTTTGGTTATTAGGCGCCTATTCGCACTATCCCTTTGGCTCAGAATAAAAAAGTTGTTGAATGGTAGTCAAGGAATTGAAGCCTGAGCGAAGGGGATAGTGGAGATAGGGAGGATAAACGGCGTAAATCCCAACAGGCGGTGTTCTGGATGCGAAATCCTATGCCTACCTGTTCCCCGTAACCAACTTCATTTTTAAAGCTGTCTCATAGTTAGTAAAATGCACATAATCCCCATGCATCCACAGAAGGAGCGCGTCTTCTTGCCTGTTGTTCCTAGCTAGGACAGGCCTCACGTTATTGTGAGAGGAACCGCTGGTCACAGCAGTGGATACCCACGTTTTACCGTGATCTGTCGTGTGCCAATGCTCGATTTCGAAAACACCATTGACCGAACGCGACAAATACACGTTGGCTGGATCGGCATGATCGAGAATAAGACCGCCCGAATAGAAAGGCTCCCGTTCGACGGCGCCTTGCACGGTTTGCGGGAACCAGGAGCCGCTGGCTGTCATTTCATGGTTCTCCCAAGCGTGGCCGTTCCAATAGCTATACCAGTAACGGTGATCCGTATTGGTGTGGAAGACGGCATATACGATGACAGGACGACCGCCTTCGTCCACCGCAATATCCCAAATCCATGCCTTCGTATCGTGCAAGGTACCATCGAACACCACATCAGCTTCACGGGGAAGCATAGGCAGGTCGGATAGCAGTTTAATGGCTGAACCGTCCGCATGAGAGATGCTGCCATCTTGGATGCAAGCACAGTAGATGCTGTTGTTGGGTTCTATATTCGGGTGCCCATCCGTAAAAGCAAACCAGATAGTATCCTCGCTATTACTGGCATACTTGACGTAGGGGCGGGCGCCTTCTCCCATGATTAAGGTTTGGGGTTCCGACCATGTCCCCTCTTTATCATGTAAACAACTGAAATTAGGTTTGAAATTACCGCCGCGCCAGAACAAATACTGCTGATGTTCCTGACGAAGATAGATTGGATTGGGATAAGTATATCCATGCATGCCGCTCGTATTCTCGGGAAGGTCCTGTTCAGTGCCAAAGGATGTGATATCCTCTGCTGTTTCCATTTGACGGTAATACATCGTCTTCCCATTATGAGCCGAGTAGTAGATGACTGCACGCCCATCCTCAGGAAAATACAAAGAGGGATTCGCATGGTCATCCTTCTGCAGACTTGGTTTAATCATGACGGAGTTAACGGACTCGTCACGATGATCATAAGTGCCGATCATGACATGGCCCTGCTGAGTCAACCAACCGACATAGGTACGGTCCTGCCCTCCGACATACCGGACTGCCCGCGGGTCAGCGAAGAAACACCACGCTCCATCCTCGGTAAAATTTGCATGTTGCTCGCCTCGCATAGCAATCAATTCCTTCTTCATATACTTTTCGTCCCTCCATGTATTCGGACGCAGATACGTGGGAATGTCCAGAATTTCCTACATTCTACCGCATCCTTTAGGAGCTGTGAAGCACGAATTTGGCGTGCTTTTTCTGGCAGATCGACCAAGAAAATCGTTTCGCAAACGCCTTATACTGAAAGGTGATTCGAGGGAGGAGAATGCTTCTTATGCAATATCGGAAATTTGGCAATACGGGATGGGATATTTCAGAGATCGGTTTCGGAGGTTGGCAGATTGGCGGTGGCGGGGCTTTCGGTCAAGTGGATGATCGTGATTCAGTTAAAACGCTGCTTGAAGCCTGGCACCTTGGAATCAACCTGGTAGATACAGCGCAAATGTATGGGAAAGGCCACTCTGAGGAAGTCATTGGTCAGGCACTCAAGGAATGGCACCACAATCATATTTATATCGCTTCTAAGGTGCAACCCGTTCAATGGCCGCATCCGAATGAGCTTAATCCAGCAATGACAGGGCGCTATCCCAAAGCTCACATACGCAAGCAGTGTGAAGACAGCTTGATCAGGCTAGGTGTGGACACGATTGATTTGTATCAGCTGCACGGCTGGTTCCCTAAGGGGTTAGAGGATCTAGAATGGCATGAGGCGTTGACGGAGCTCCAGAAGGAGGGCAAAATCCGTGAATTCGGCGTGTCTATTCGCGATTATTGTCCGCAGGACGGTATTGCGCTTGCCGAGGCAGGGCTGATTCAAGCCCAGCAGGTTGTTTATAATATTTTCGAACAGAGGCCTGCGGAAGAACTGTTACCTACATGTAAGAAGAATGGAGTCGCTGTCCTTGCACGTGTCCCTTTTGATGAAGGTTCGCTAATCGGCAGCTGGATACCGGAAACTTACGATACGTTTGCGCCAGGCGATGTAAGACGGAGCTATTTCAAGGGCGAGCGTTTCCTGCGGACGCTGGAGAAGGTGGATGCGATCAAACGGATGATTCGTGACTACGATGCGACAATGACGCTTGCCGAAGTTGCGCTTCGTTTCTGTCTGTCGGATGAAGCGGTAAGCTGCGTCATTCCGGGAATGCGCAGCGTTCAAGAAGTGGAACTCAATCTCAAAGTATCGGATGGCAAGCCGTTGTCGCCAGAGCTAGTGCAGCAATTAAAACCGTTCAATTGGCCACGCAATTATCATAATCCGGATACATTGGTGGATCCGTTATGAGTGCTTTTGCCAGATTCCATAAGCGCCTAAGGGTCGTGAAGTCGGAGGTGAGATGGCAGCGGGATGTGATTGCGTATCAACCGGATCTTGTGACCATTGGTTTCGGGGTGAACGATTGCCATGCTGGGGAAGCAGGGCTTAAGCCGTATTTGGAGCAAGAAAAGCTGGCTTATGTGGACGTATATGCGCTTGATCGAAGCTCGCATATTCGAAGGACACGAATAACTTCTACAAAAGGTGGGGAGCACCGCATGTTCGAACAAGCGAAATGGATATGGAAGTCGGGAGAGCGGAGACCGATTAATGAGCACATCCTTTTTCGAAAAACGTTTGCATACGAGACAGAGTTATACAATCAAGCGATGCTGTCTATCTCTGCGGATACGAAGTACAGGTTATGGGTGAATGGAACGGAGCTGGGAGAAGGACCTATTCGTTCAACCGCTGATCACTGGTATTACGATGAGTTTGATATTACTCACTTATTGCAGCCTGATAAGAACGTAATTGCTGTACAGGTCTGGCACTACGGTCATTCCAATTATCAATACATTGAGAATGAAGCGGGTCTTATAGCAGAATTATGTTTACAGGGCGCCGCCGGCATGCAAGTGATCGGCACAGATGAGACATGGCTCTGTTGTAAACATGAGGGCTATGATACCGATGTCGTCAAGCGAAACGTGAATTTGGGTTGGATGGAAATATACGATGCCAATGCGCTGAGTGAACAATGGGTATTTCCTTCCTATGATGACGAGAGTTGGGCGAGGAGTGAGGTTGTTGCTTCCTACGGCGGTGCGCCTTGGGGGAGACTCTATCCCCGAGTCATCGAGCCATTGTCGACACAGATCATCCGACCGAAGCAAATCATCGGACTTAGTGAAATTGTACCGATCCGTCAAGTAATCTCCGTCAATATGCGGGATAATCTATTTCCAAGCTCGCGCGATGCGAATGCGAAGATATTTAGCGGATTTTTGGCTGTTAGGCTGGTAGTTGAGACAGAAACCAAAGGTCGGTTAACATTTGCACATTCCAAATGGAACGGCGTTCAGGGACGGTTTAAGATCGATGACCGCTGGTATGCTCATCAGGACGAGATACAGCTAGCAGCTGGTGATCATCTGTTCCTCATGGAGATTTGTGGTGTTCATAATGATTTGTTCTGTCATATGGAATTCGATTTCGATAGAGAACTACTGTTCGCTCATCCTCAGGGTGGTGATCAGGACGCCTCATTCGTAACTATCGGCCCAATCGAGACCATCGAGTCGTATGCGGATGGTTTTCAACCTGTATATGGAGGCGTTGAGAAGAGTACAGGTTTGAATCACGAGCATGCGCTGCTGCTGGACATCGGGGCTTGCTCCACCTTGAAGGCATTCGAGGCATACCATGACATGTGCCGTAATGTTCATCCTAGGCATGTGCTCGTTAATAAAATGATTTATTCGTTGATGATGCGTAAACGATTCGTTAAGCACTATCCCATTACGAACGAGCTGGAGCGAATGCTCCATGACCATCGGCTGCCGACAGTGCTTCCTGATCCCGTAGAAGGCGGGGATCTCGAAATCGTGTTGGATTTCGGAAAAATTTATGTAGGTACGATTGAACTCGAAGTTGATGCACCCCAAGGGACGGTGATTGATGTCTACGGCTTCGAGAATCGCATCAATGGCGTCAATGCCTATACATCCGGCTGCAATAATTCATTCCGATACATATGCCGTGAAGGTAGGCAGGTGTTCAAGAGCTTCACCCGGATGGGCTTCCGATATATGATTGTGGCGGTTCGCAGCGCAAGCAGGCAGACACGGATTCACGGAGTCCAGCTGAACCAATCTAGCTACCCGGGCACGGATAAAGCGTTATTTCGCTGTTCAGATCCCTTGCTGAATGACATTTGGGAGATCTCCCGACATACATCGCACATGTGCATGGAGGATACATTCGTCGATTGCCCCACATATGAGCAGGTATTCTGGGTAGGTGATTGCCGAGTGAGCGCACTTGTTAACTATCAGCTGTTCGGTTCCTATGAGCTAGTCCGGCATTGCTTGGAAATGGTACCGCGTTCGCGGAGTCAAAGTCCGTTTTTGCTTGCCTTGCTCCCTACGGATTGGCAGGCGGCTATTCCGATGTGGACGTTTAGTTGGATTATTGCCTGTAAGGAGTATGTCGATTACAGTGGCGATCCTACCTTCATCGAAACGATCTATCCAGAAATCAGGATCACACTTGAAGCGTATAGAGGGTTTCTCAACGGAGATGGCCTATTCGACACCAGCTCTTGGAATATGCTTGATTGGGCACCAATCGATATTCCTTCAGTCGGTGTAGTCACCGCGCAGCAGGCGCAGTTGGCCCAGTGTCATCGAATCGCAGCGGAGATGGCGGAATTGCTCGGACTACAAGGCGAGGCGGAGGATTTGCTGCAGTGTGCGGAGCAGTTGAAGCGGGCGATTAATGTACATTTATGGGACGATGAGGCTCAGGTTTACCTAGACGGTGTCCACCGTACCGGGAAGCCTTCGACAACGACAAGTCTTCAGACACATGTGTTGCTGTATCTGGCGGACTGTCTGGGAGAACGACAGGCGGCCATTATCGAGCCGCAACTGCTTCATCCACCGAAGGATTGGATTCAAATTGGCTCTCCTTTTTTCTCGTTCTATTTGTTCGAGGTGTGGAATCGCTTCGGTGAACTCGATCGCACACTTGCGCAGATGAAGACGGACTGGGGTCCAATGATCCGATATGGCGCGAGCACTACGTGGGAAACCTTTCAGGTATTCCCAAGGAGTCATGCGCATGCTTGGTCGGCTGCGCCAGCTTTTGTCCTTGGGAATCAGCTGCTGGGCATTGAGAAATTAGAGGAGGGCTACCGAAAAATTCGAATCGCCCCGCCTGTGACTGAACTGCTCTGGGCAGAGGGAATCGTTCCGACTGCTTACGGGCGTATCGATGTATCGTGGTCAAAGGAAGAAGGAAAACGAGTGATGCACGTAGCTGTTCCGCTAGAAATTCAAGTAGCAGCGGACCATGAGCAGTTGGCGGATTGGGATATTCAGATTCGTGTGATCGGCTAGATTTGGCTCCTGCGGAATTTGCCTGGCGAAATGCCATGCATCTGCTTAAAAAGCTTATTGAAAAAGCTCAAGTCGTCGAAGCCGACCTCTTGCGCTATCTGTAAAATGTTGTTATTCGAAGAGAGCATCAACTCTTTCGCTATCCGGATGCGAATTTCATTGCGGAATTCGATGAAGGTCTTGCCCTTGTAGAGCTTAAACCTAGAGGTGAAGGCGGACTGGCTCATGCCGCACATCTGGCTGACTTGGGCAAGCGACAGCGGATTCGCGTGATGCAGCTCGATAAATTCGGCTACACGCTCAATGATTTTATGCTCGGAAGCAAGCGCTGTCATTGGTTTGTGCAGCATTTGATCGTAACAGCGGCTGAGGAATACGAACATTTCGATGAGCCTGGTCTTCACGAGCAGGCGATAACCGAGCATCTTATCGGTGTACTCGCTGAGGATGCGGTCCAGCAGCTGCTTCATCTCAATTCGTTGATGTGGATTCAGCCTGAGATGAGACTGGAAATGGACAGACTGCCGCAGAAAAGGCTCCACATAGAAAAAGTCGACGAACGATGTGACGTTGGATAACGATTGCAGTTCGTGACTCAAGATGGAAGGAGCAAGCAGGATGTTATAAACGATGAGATGTTCATCTACGAAATATGCATGCTCGACATCCGGCTCAATGACGAAGACATCCCCTTCTTGAATAAGGTATTCCGCTCCTGCATAGCTATGGCGACCCGATCCCTCTACCACATACACAAACTCAATGAATTCGTGTGAGTGTGGCTTGACGGATTCTTTTTTTTGGAACATGTACTGCTCGAGATGAAAGGGGAATTCATGCGCTTCCAGATAAGCTTTATTTTCTAATCGGGTCATCGGGCAAGACCTCCGGAAAGGAAGATAAGTGCTTCATTTCTTTTTATCATAGAGGATATTTAAAAAGAAGGGAAGCTGGCAAATCACCTTCAAACTCTGACGGATTCACCAAGTCTGCTTCCATGTACACATGATAAAGTGAAGTTAAATTACAGAAAGTATAAAAGGAGCTGGCTGCTATGACCAACGGGATTCAATCGCTTTTAACCGCAGAGCAATGCGCATTTTATCAAGAGAACGGGTTCGTGCAAGTGGATAATGTACTGAATGAGCAAGAATTAATTGAGCTTCGTCAATACATGGAAGAAGTGATGGTCGAGGAGTCAGGAGCGCTATCCTTACAAACGGATAAAAAAGGAGGAAGCTACTACCGCGTGCTTAACCAACGTGTTAACGTCTGGCGCGATCATGGTGGCATGCATAAATATTCCTTCAATCCGCGGTTTGCGCAAATGGCACTCGAGCTAACGGGAGCTAGCGGCATTCGTCTCTTTCACGATCATGCCCTGTGGAAAATGCCAGGTGACTCGAAACCGACCCCGTGGCATCAAGATTACCCTTATTGGCCAATGACGGAGCAGGGAGCGATGTCGATATGGATCGCACTCGATGACGTGGATGAGTCGAATGGTTGCATGATGTTCGTACCGAAATCGCAAAATGCTGGTAAACTCAACCACATCGATTTGGCAAATCCTCAGGATTTATTCGAGTTCGTTAAAGGGACCGATTATGAGAATGCGAAGCCTGTGAAGGTGCCGTTAAAAGCAGGAAGCTGTACGTTTCATAATGGACTTACTTTTCACTATGCGCATTCGAATGTAACGGATAAACCTAGACGTGCATTAGCAATCATTTACATGCCGGACGGAACGACTTTTAGCGGGAAGAAGCATGCGATCACGATGGATTTGAACTTGCAGGACAATCAACCATTGGCCGGTCGGATGTTCCCACTCTTAGCCTCCAGATCGTAAGGAGGACAGATATGGATAAGGATGATATCAAGAGCAAGGAAGACCTGCTTGCTCATCTCGGTGACGATTATGACCGCTATTTGGGTGCCATCGTCCCCCCGATTTTTCAAAACACGCTGTTTACAAGGAAAACGGTCAATCACGGGTATTCGTATACGCGCGTGGCCAATCCGACGACGGAGATTGCTGAGATGAAAATCGCAGCGCTCGAAGGTGGGGAGGAAGCACGTTGTTTCTCTTCAGGCATGGCGGCTATAAGCGCTGCCTTGTCCTACTACCTGGAGAAAGATAGCCATGTGATTTGCCCTCGAGCGGCCTACGTACCGGCAAGAGCATTTCTGGATACTTACATGAAGAAATTCGGCTGTGAGGTGACGCTCGTATCAGGGGAAAGCATCGAAGAATTCGAACAAGCGATTCGCCCGAACACGAAAGTGATTTATTTGGAAAGCCCGCTATCGAACATTTTTTCGCTCCAGGATTTGCAGGCTATCTCCGCGTTGGCGAAATCTTATGGGATTGCGACGATTATTGATAATACATGGGCGACGCCACTCTATCAGAATCCGCTTGCCTATGGCATTGATCTTGTGGTTCACTCCGCATCAAAATATTTGGGAGGACACAGCGACATTCTCGGTGGTGTCATCATAGGCAGTAAGCAGATTCTAGAATCGATTACCAATAACGAAAGAAGCTTGTTTGGAGCTGTTATGGATCCTCACCAATCTTGGCTGCTTATCCGAAGTTTGCGAACCCTCACAGTTCGGATGAGGCAGCATGAGGAGAATGGCAAGAAGGTCGCTGCTTTCCTTGAGGGTCATTCGCAAGTATCCGCTGTCTACTATCCAGGCTTGCCTAGCCATCCGCAATATGAGCTCGGGTGCAGGCAGATGTCCGGTTACTCCGGTTTGATGAGCTTCGTGCCTAAGGGCGACAAAGGGCAGATTATGAAAATGATGAAAAGCTTGCGTTATTTCGAAGAAGGCCCAAGCTGGGGCGGTTTTGAGAGTCTCATTAATTCCCCTGGGCTATGGGTCAACGAGGAGACATCCCTCCTATCTGGAATTCCGATCGGTCTAATGCGCATTTCGGTTGGTCTGGAGAGTGCAGATTCGATAATCGAGGATCTAGATCGCGCACTGGTCGGAATGACACGCTAGTCGTTAAGGGAAACTGTCGATCGGAAATTGCAAGTAGTATGAAGGAGACGAGTGTTGACGTGAGCTATGTACAGGATTGGCAGGCTGTTCAAGAGAAAATTCGGACGGAAGCTTGGGCGAAGACCGTCTATGATACCCTGGTTGAGACCACGGAGTGGTGGGTCACTCATTACGCAGATGATCCAAAGAGAATTACGGGGTGGGGTCATAACTATTTCTGTGAAGCTTGCGGGAGCAGGATTGATTTTGAGCGGGAAGCCCCTCATATGAATAGCTGCGGAAGCTGTGGTCACGTCAACAAGGGGGCGCGATTCGATCAAGCCTGGAATTATTTGTACCGGGATGAAGTTCATAAACATGTTTTTTACGCAGGGGTGTTGTATCGACTCACGGGCGATGAACGTTATCCGGCCTATATCCGCCGAGTATTGTCCTTCTATAGTGACCATTATGAGCAGCTCCAGGTAGACGTTCCCGCCGGTTATGTTGGAAAAATAGCTGGCATTAATCTCTGCGATGCGGTGGGCATGATTTGGCTATTGCAGGGCATGGAGATGGTGAAGGAAACGCTAAGCGACACAGAGCTTCGGCACTACAAAAGTCATCTATTCGATCCCCAGGTAGAGCTGCTGGAAAAACTTTGTACAAGTATTCACAACATTACATGTTGGATGAAGGCAGCTGTGGGCATGACTGGGATGTTCTTCGGTGATAGTAGCTACGTGGAGAAAGCCTTGGAGGGGCCATTTGGCTTGCAGCAGCAATTGCAACAGGGCGTAACAGCGGAAGGATTCTGGTACGAAGGCTCCTTTCACTATCATTTTTATTGCGTAGAACCGTTCACTTATTTCCTGTTGTTCGCCCGTATGTATAATGTGACATGCAATGGGATGGAAGAGATCGTTAAACGGATGTATGTGTTCCCCGCTGAGCTTGTGTTCGATAACGGTGTTTTCCCGAATCCGAATGATGGCTGGCCCAATATCGCACTGACTCACTATGCGGGACAGTATGAGTACGCGAACCGATTGTTTCCAGATCCAGCCTTTGAATATGCGCTTTCCAGATCCTATGAGGCGTACTATCGACCAACAATGGCTTATGGAGGGATGATCGAGAATTCACCCCAAGGGTGGGTTCAGCGTCTCCTTTTTGGCAAACGGGAATATGCAGGGGAAGAGATGCTCCGCGCTACGCAAAATTATCCAGCCTCTCATATTTGCTCGTTACATGCAGGAAAAACGGCTTTATTTATGAAATACGGACTGAATACGCGGAGTCATGCACACCCTGATTTAATGAATATCGAGCTGTTCGACGCGGATTGCTTATGGTCTCATGATATTTCTTCGAATGGCTACGGATCTTTCTTGTTTCTAGAGTGGCAACGGAAGACAATCGCCCATAATACGGTTATCGTCGACGGTGTTGATCAGATCTATTCGGAGCGGGGGCGAGTGGAACAATTCGAACCGGAGAAGAATCGTGTTCGTGCCAAAGCCAAGGAGGTATATCCTGGTGTCGATTATGTGCGCGATATTCACCTTCAAGAAGGATACATCTCGGATACGTTTGAGGTTATCACCGCGGAGGAACATCAGACAGATTGGCTTTTCCACTGCCAAGGGAAGATGGAGACCGCGTTCGAAACGCAGCCTTGTTCGCCCATCGGGAGCGAGTATGGCTATCAGCACTTGATGAATTTGCGTGTATGCGCGACGGATGAGAGCTGGTCGATACGCTGGGTGTTGGCAGAACGCACGTTGACGCTTCGAATGGAAGGGTGCGTGGGCACTGAGATTTATGTATTCGAGGGCTACGAAGATACAACAGCTAAGCAACGAACCGGTGTATTGGTAAGAAGGCAAGGGCGTGGAGCGGCGTACCGTGCCGTTTACACGATAGAGTGAAAGCATAAGTGATAGCCGTTTACCATGGAAAGGTTTATAATGCTAACAATCAGTGCGTGAGCTGTGGGCTCGCGCACTTGCCATTCCATCAGAATGCGGGTGAAGCGTTTGTCTAAGGTGATTTCCAAATTTCTAAATTTGAAATTGCGTACGAAGTTTCTGCTGTCCTTTACAGTCATGATCTTATTGACTGTGCTAATGATTAGTATCGTTAATTACTATGTATCTGTAAGCGTAATCAAGCAGAATACATCCGTTTTTTCTCAATACTTAATTGAGCAAATTGGTATAAATCTCGAGAAGCGGACCAAGGACATCGAGGAGCATGTATTTCAACAATTCCGCAATTCCACGCTCAATACGACGCTGGGTATTTCTGAAGACGCAAGTGAATCCGATTTATATATGAAAAATAAGGTCATTAGTGAGTTTATGAAAGATGTAGTATTTTCCAAAGATGAATACTTATCGGTCATGGTCATTGATACGGCGGGCAACCCATTCGGGTTCGAACGCAGTGCGACCCAAAACTACAATAAACAATTGATGAATCTCGACGTCGAGATGATTAAAGATAAGCGTGGCCGCACTTCCTGGGTGCCGGGCACTAGCAACGTTATCTTCATGGAGAAGGCTGTATACGATGTTACGTCTAGTCGTTATGCGGGTATCATTATCGTCGGTGTGGACATTAATTTAATCGGCAGCATCTACACGAATGTGAACGAACTTACGAAGGGAAACATCGTCATCCTAAACGAAGTCCTCGAGCCGCTAATGTACGACAGGCTTGTTTCCGAGCCGACTCGCTATTTTATCGAAAACAAGATGTACGATCAGAAGCCTGGTCTCAATGAGGGCTTTCAATTTGAAGGGCAAACGTACATTTCTACTATAATTTCAACACCTTATGACAAGTGGATGATTGTCCAAGTCATCGCTGTTAACGAATTAACACGTGGCACGGAAGTTATCAAATTTTGGACATTGAGCACCATTCTCATTTCACTATCCCTGGCGTTCTTTCTAGCCGTGGTCATTTCTAGAAACATCACAGGCAATGTTCGACTGCTGCTCCAGAGTATGACTCACTTCTCCGTAGACTTTACGCATAAAGTGATTGTGCCCAGAAGTAGAGACGAGGTAGGGCTGCTCGCAGAGAAATTCAATTCTATGGCGAAGAAGATCAGCGAGTTAATCCACACGGTTTATGAGGAGAAACTGCTTAAGCAAAAAGCGGAGTATCGCACGCTGCAGTTCGAATATAAAGCGTTGCAGGCGCAGATTGACCCCCACTTTCTCTACAATACGCTGGAGTCTATTCATAGCTTGGCCAAGATGCGAGGTGACGAACAAGTCAGTGAAATGATCTACCTTCTCGGCAAGCTGCTCAGAGAGAGTATCAGTAAAAAGGGGGACATCATCTACCTGCAGGAAGAAGTGGACTATATTAGGAGTTATTTATCTATACATCAGATTATCTATGGCAATCGAATTGAGGTTAATTATTATTTTGACACGAGCTTGATGGCCTATAGGGTTCCTAAATTTATTCTACAGCCACTCGTAGAAAACTCGATTAAACATGGCATTGAAGAGAAAGTAGGTAAAGGGATTGTCAGTATTGGCAGCTGGATTAAAGAAGACGTCCTCTATCTCGAAGTGTCCGATAATGGCGTAGGTATGGATGAAGAAACGAAGGAACATTTGCTCAACCCACCAGAGCACTCCAAGCTGAAACAGAAGGATAAGCATACGAACGTCGGGATTATTAGTGTGCATAAGCGGATTCAAATATTATTTGGCGAAGAGTATGGCTTAAGTATTACGAGTGAAATGGATCAGGGGACAACGATTCGGATTCGTCTTCCCATTCTAACGGAGGAGAGCTCCAAATGACATACAAAGTCGTGGTTATTGACGATAAACCGCTGATTCGGCAAGCGATTGTGCAAATGATCGCCTGGGATAAGTTGAATTGTACCGTAGTCGGTCAAGCGGAGGATGGCATAGAGGGTAAACGGTTAATTCAAGAGCTTCAGCCAGACATTCTCGTGACGGACATCAAAATGCCCGGATTAAGCGGGCTCGATTTAGCTGAGGAGATGAGTACGGACTTTCCTTTGGCCAAAACTATCCTTATTACAGGTTACCAAGATTTTGAATATGCGAAGAGGGCTGTTCGACTGGGTGTATTCGATTTTATCGTCAAACCCATCAATTACGAAGAGCTAAGCCAAGTGATCGGGAGCGCTATATCAGAGATCGATGTTAAGCGCAAGGAGAATGAGAATACGGTCAAGATTGCTTCTGCTTACGTCGAGTTGGAGAAACAACATAGCGATTCTATGCCCTCGCTTAGAAGTAAGCTAATCGGTGATTTGATTACAGGAACAGCAGACATGCAGGAACAAGTGAAGAAGCTAGAGATCCCATATAGCCGATACGTTGTGCAAATTGTCCGTATAACAGATGAAACGGGGCAGACTGGTGTAGCGAGTGCTATCAAGCTTAAGCAACAGATGCAACTGCGGCTAACCGAACAAGCACATAAGCTAACTGCCAAGCGCGATTTCTATGTAATTGAGTCTTTGCGTAATAGCGATCTCCTATTTGTATGTCTGTTTCCCAAGGTAATGTCGCACCGGGAGTACAGAATGAAGCTGCAGAACTTCTGCAATGAGTTTATTGATGTGGCTAAAATGAAGGAGCAAGTCTCCTGCCATCTTGCAGTCAGTTCCGTGTATAAATCACTTCATGAGCTGCCGAATGCTTTTCGGGAAGCTTCTTCGATTATGGATTGGAGCTTTTTCCGAATGGAGGAAAGTGTGTTATTTCCGGAACATAGCGAGCAAGAGAAGGAACTGGGAAAATTCTCAATTATTCAGGATTTAGAGCAGTTCAATCAAATGTTGGAGGACAAATCGAGCGAAGATGTGATGGCGTATTTGGAGCGTTTTCTAAAACAAATTACCGCTTATAGCGAAGGGAATATTCTTGTAGTGAAGGGCTTGCTCTCCGAAGTTTGTCTTGCCGTTGCGCGCTATTATTTCCGTGTAACTGGTGATGAGTTCGGTCTTGGGAAAAGTGTCGACCAAATTCTTGAGGATGTATATCGGCTCACGAGTATGAAGGAAGCGTCTACCTACCTCACGACGTTTATTGGGACGGTTAAAAAGAAGCTTGAAGGCGGGGAAAAGGTGTACAGCCTTGTTGTAAAAAAGGTGATTGATTACATCAA
Organism: Paenibacillus qinlingensis; assembly: GCF_031455095.1. Classification (GTDB taxonomy): domain Bacteria; phylum Bacillota; class Bacilli; order Paenibacillales; family NBRC-103111; genus Paenibacillus_E; species Paenibacillus_E qinlingensis_A. The sequence continues at coordinate 33,942 of NZ_JAVDSB010000020.1, read as the reverse complement.
CAGCCATATCGGCGACCCCATTAACTTGACGTCAACGGCTGAACATTTTGGTCTGAGCTCAAGTTATCTAAGCAGGTTGCTGCGTACAGAAACCGGAATAAATTTCGTGGATTTGGTATCTAAGTCTCGGATAGAGACCGCCAAGCGTCTGCTCATGGATCCTAAAAATAAGGTGAATGAAGTAGGCGAAATGGTAGGGTATAAGGAGTATGCCTATTTTTATCAGGTGTTCAAACGGCTTGAAGGCCAATCGCCCAAAGAATATAAGAACAGAGGTAAAGAAATCTAATAAAAGGGTAAGATTCTCGTATGTAAACTGCTGGGCGTGTGCGTTACAGTAGGGTTACAAGCACTTCATAGTGCGTATTGGGAGGTACTTACCGTGACTATAACGCAAATACAGCGGCAAGAGATAGAGATCATGCTTCATAAAGTCATTAGTGGGATGAAAAATCTAGAGGCAACCATTCAGGAAGACACACCAATCAGCATCATTACAATGGATAAATGGGATTGGTCCCAGGGAGTCGGCTTGTTCTCCCTCTATTTGTATTACAAGGAAACCCAGAATCAGGATGTGTTCACGTATCTAACCGATTGGTTTGACAGTCGGATTCGCGAGGGACTTCCACCGAAGAACGTCAATACGATGTGTCCTCTGCTTACGCTGAGCTACTTGTATGAAGAAACGGGCAATCCAGAGTATTTACGGATATGTGAAGAGTGGGTTAGCTATGCGGCGGATGAGATGCCCCGTACGCCGGAGTTTGGGATCACGCATGAGACGATTGACAATGCGAACGAAGGTGAGTTGTGGGACGATACGCTCTATATGACAGTGCTATTCATGGGTAGGATGGGCATTTTGTTGACCAAAGATCACTATGTCCAAGAAAGTATCCGTCAGTTCCTCGTTCATCTTAAGTATTTGACGGATAAGGAAACAGGACTATTTTTCCATGGCTGGAGTTTCAAGGAGGGGCATAATTTCGCGGAAGCGCTCTGGGGGCGCGGTAATGCGTGGTACACGGCAGGGTTGGTCGACTACCTAGATATTGTTAAGCTACCGCTTGGTGTGGAAGTGTTCCTGCTTTCTTCCCTAGAACGTCAAGTTCAGAAACTGACGGAGCTGCAAAGACCGAGCGGGATGTGGACGACATTGCTGAACGATCCGACATCCTATGAGGAGACCTCAGCAACAGCAGGCTTTGCGTACGGCATATTAAAGGCTGTTCGCAAAGGTTATGTCAGTGAAGTCTACAAAGAAGTCGGGTTGAAGGCACTGCAAGCGGTCATGAATAAGGTTGACGCCAAAGGAGCTGTTCACGGCGTATCTTACGGAACGCGCATGGGGCGTACGTTACAGTTTTATCGCGACATCCCGCTATGCCCGATGCCCTACGGGCAATCCATGACGCTGCTGATGTTGGTGGAAAGCCTTCATCATGTCGACTAATTATTGGTTAGAAGCGAATAGGGGAAAGTGGGAGGTATATCGATGATCATTGGGAAAGAAATTCACAAATATCGGGATGCGATTATCGCTGGTATTTCCGAACTTGTACAAATAAAAAGCATCAAAGCCACCCCGGAGCCGGGAAAACCGTTTGGCGCTGGTGTTGATCGTGCTCTGCAATACATGCTCCAACTGGCGGAATCGTTAGGGTTCGAGGTGACCAACGTGGACGGGTATGCGGGTCATGCCGAATACGGACAAGGCGAGGAAATCGCTGCAGTGCTCGTACATTTGGATACCGTAGAAGAAGGGGAGGGATGGACGTTCCCACCGTTTGGCGGCCTCATCGAGAATGGTAAGATAATTGGGAGAGGTGCGTCCGATAACAAAGGACCATCTGTAGTCGCTCTGTACGCGCTAAAAACGCTGATGGACTTAGGCATTACCGGCAGTCGCCGTCTCCGCTTAATCTTCGGTACGAATGAGGAGAGTGGCATGAGGGATCTCGAGTACTATTTCGAGAGGGAACAGCTTCCGGTTATGGCATTTGCCCCTGATGCGGGATACCCTATTTTCAATGTGGAAATGGGTAGTATGAACGTGGTGTTCTCGAGTGAACAAGAATCTGCTTCCACGAAACCGCAGCTCACGATTTTGTCTCTGAAAGGTGGGAACATGCTCACCCTGATTCCAGAGACCTGTACAGCTCTGCTATCACTCGCGCAACTTACCGACAATCAGGTGGCAGACTTTCACGATGCGGTCAACCTTCAGACCAATATGTCGTTCGTATACGACGATGAGGGTAGGCTAGTGCTAACAGCAGGAAGCGAGTTTCTGGCAGACTGTCTAACAGGCTCGCGAAATGCCATCGTGAATATGGTTGCTTTCCTAAGAGGGCAAGGCTTGACTACCAATTGGGATCCCTTCTTACATTTTCTTAATGAAAAGATTGGCGCGGAGAAAAGCGGACAGTCGCTTGGTATTGCTTGCAGCGATAGTGAGTCAGGCGCGTTGATCTTATTTTTACGCACCATTTCCTGTGATCTCCATCGAGCGGAATCACTAAGCAATATTCGGTATCCAGTCAGCCATGACGGCGCTGGGATATTAAGTACAGTTGCTGGCCTAGCGGGCACAAGTGGCATCCATACTGAACTGACACGACATCTACTTCCGGTATATGTGCCAGAGAACCATCCTGTCATTGTCCGGTTAAGCCGTGCGTACAAGAAAATGACGGGTGATGAAGCCGTGCTGCTGCGGATGGGGGCTGGCACCTATGCTCGTAAATTACGGAACAATGGTGTCGCATTCGGTGCGGGGCTGCCTGGTGGCGTTGACACCCATGTTCATCAAGCAGATGAGTTCGTCTTTATTGACGATATGATGCAACATGCCGAAATTTGCTTACAGGGTATGTACGAATTATGGATCGATTAACAAAAGCAAGGACTGTAAAGATAAAGTAAAGAAAACTAATAAAAAGTAAAATTTCTAGCATGTCAATCGTTTTAGCAAGGAAGTACACTTGCGATATGAGTAGAAGAATAGGCTGTGCAGTGAATGTTTGACAATGGAGGAAACGCATTCGGCTAAGTTACGGGGTTAGTATGTGAAGGAAGGAGCAAGGGTATGGAAGTACAATCTCAGAAACACCAAGTAATTGCACAGACGGACAGTAAACGAAGAAGTGCTTTTACAAAAGAGCTGTTCAAAAATTACGATTTGTACTTACTGCTTGTCCCAGGTATTATCTTTTTCTTTGTATTTTGTTATGTTCCTATGTTAGGGCTTGTCGTTGCTTTTAAAGATTATAACATCTTCAAAGGAATCCTCGATTCGGATTGGGTAGGGCTGCATCATTTCAAGGAGATGCTACAGATTCAGGATTTCTATCGGATCGTCCGCAATACGCTGCTACTTAACGTGCTAGGTCTCATAGTGGGATTCCCGGCACCCATTATTCTAGCGCTAATGTTGAATGAGATCAGAGCGAAATATTTTAAGAAAATATCGCAATCGCTTTTGTATTTGCCTCACTTTATGTCCTGGGTCATCATGGGCGGGATTATTTATAATCTGCTTTCCCCGAAATATGGGATCATCAATAGTATGTTGAGATTCTTTGGGATGGAAGAGATCTATTTCATGATCGATGAGACCTGGTGGGTCATCACCTACACGTTGTCCAGCGTATGGGCTGGAGCGGGATGGGGAACGATCATTTATCTTGCGGCAATGACGATGATTGATCCTTCTTTGTACGAAGCGGCTGTCATGGATGGTGCAGGCAGATGGAAGAAAATCGTACATATTACGCTGCCGGGCATCATGCCGACGGTTATTATCTTGTTGATTCTCAACATCGGTCATATGGTATCTATCGGTTTCGAGCATCCTTTTGCCCTACAGAATCCGGTTGTTACGAATATTTCGGAGGTCATTAGCACATACGTGTACTCTTCGGGGATCAAACAGGGGCAATTCGGCATTACAACGGCCATCGGGATGTCGCAATCGATTATTAATCTTATTCTTGTGCTTGGTGCGAATTATTTTGCCAAGCGTCTCGGTAAGGAAGGACTTTGGTAAAATTCGAACGAGTAGGGGGTAGAGATATGGCGGCTACTGCACAGAAATATGGAAATAGACGCAGCTTATTCGGCAAGTATTCGGGATGGGACGTTAGCTTTAACATCGTTAACTATTCCCTGCTAATCCTGTTCACCTTCATATGCATATTTCCCTTCATTAATACGATAGCTAATGCTTTTAGCTCCAGCCATGCCATACAGACGGGTCAAGTTGTGCTATGGCCAGTGGAATTTCAGCTTGATGCGATGAAATCGGTCGTTACCGATTCTAATATCATCAGGTCGTTAGGGGTAACGATTTATATCACGGTAGCCGGTACTGCACTTAATATGCTATTTTCAATTACAACGGCTTATCCCCTTTCAAGAAAGGACTTGAAGGGACGCAAATATTTTATGAATTTCATGATTGTAACCATGGTTTTCAGCGGTGGGATGATTCCCAGCTACTTGTTGATCAAGTCGCTCGGGTTGTTGAATAGCTTATGGGCGTTAATGCTTCCAGGTTTGATTAGCGCTTTTAATGTTATTATTATGAAAACATTTTTTCAGGATCTCCCTGAAGAGTTGCGCGAGGCGGCCGTCATGGACGGCTGTGGCAATTTGCGATACTTAGCACAGGTGGTGCTTCCTTTATCTGGTGCCGTATTGGCAACGATCTCTCTGTTTTATGCGGTTGGTCACTGGAATTCCTATTTTGCTGCTGTCTTGTACATCGACGATTCGGCGCTCTATACGTTACAAGTGAAACTGAGGAACATTTTGCTGCTGGCCCAGATGGATACTTCTCTGGAAACGATGCAATCCTTGGATAATCTCAACGTCATTGAGGAGTCTCTGAAAGGAGCTACGATTGTCTTCGCTACGGTTCCGATTCTCATCGTATACCCTTTCCTGCAAAAGTATTTTGTGAAGGGCTCGTTCCTCGGTTCAGTTAAAGGATAAAGAATAAAGTTGATAACAAAAAAACTAACAAAATGTCAAAATTATCGAATAGAATCGCATATTGATTGCGCCTATATTTACAATGCAAGCGCTTAAGTAGATATATTCCCAACAAGATGTGGGTCAAATCCCAGTTCAACGAGTAGGCTTGAAAATGAAAACTAGGGAGGAAGCAGTATGGTAAAGGTGTTTAAAAAAGGGGTATTAGGAAGTATGACGGCTATGCTCATGCTTTCGGGTTTCTTGGTTGCCTGTTCCGATAAGGATGGAGGAGCAAGCACAGCAACAACTTCACCTAGTGGCAGTAACGCAGCAACACCAAGCAAGGAACCTGAAAAACCAGCCAAGATCCGTGTCACCTTATGGGATCGCGCTAATGCGCCAGAGGGGCAGAACCTGGGTAATAACCCAATTATTAAATATGTCATCGATGAGACGAAGAAGGTTGGCCTCGACGTGGAATTCGTTTCCCTGCCTAGAGCGCAGGAATCGGAGAAACTGAACGTATGGATGGCATCCGGCGAAGCACCTGACGTTATTCTAACCTATTCCATGGATACGATTTTCAAATACGCGGAACAAGGCGGATTATGGGAGTTGGACAGCTATCTTGCCAAATATCCGGACTTGATTAAGAATAACAAAGTCGCGCTAGACCAAGTAGGCATGTACAAAGGTAAGCGGTATGCGATTCCTGCTTTGAAAGCAAACACCTATTCAGGTCCTAACATGAAGATTCGTCAAGACTGGCTTGATGCGCTAGGGATGAAGATTCCGACTACGAACGAAGAACTTTATCAAGTGCTAAAGGCCTTTAAAGAGAAGGACCCTGGCAAAGTAGGAAAAGATAAAGTGATTCCATGGGCGCTCCCTGCGATCAACCAATCTATGAAAGCCTTCTATTATGGTCCAATGTTTGGCTTCGGCGTCAATATGGATGGTCCAAGTAATCAGTTCTATGCGCCAGATGGCAACTATAAGAACGGTGTCTTCACCTCCTCCGTTGCTACACCGGAAGGAAAAGCCTATTACCAATGGATGAACAAAGTGTACAAAGAGGGGCTAATCTCCAAGGAGTTCGTTACCGATGTGAGCTCACAGCAATTTACGCAACAGGTCAACAGTGGTGCTGCCGGCTTCGTGGACTCCAACGACACCCCTTGGAACCTGAATGTGGCTACACGTAAGTCGGTTCCAACAGCAACTTGGGTACCTGTAGAGCCATTCAAACGTCCAGATGGCACTCAAGTGATGAACAAGGTATCCGACTTCTCTATGCTTGTGGCTGTTCCGAAATCCAGTAAGAACCCGGATGCGGTTATGAAGTATCTGAACTGGATGGTTGAACCGAAGAATCTTGCGACCGTACAAAGTGGTATTGAGGGAGTTAACTGGAAGGATGACGGTGGTGTTAAAGTCCAGATTGATCCCGAACTGAACAAGAAAACCACGTGGGTATCACTTGCGGGAGATCTTGCTATTGTTCAACAAGGGGGACCTGCCTTAAACAAAGAACAACTGCTGAAGTCAGTAGCCCTCTCACTTCCAGATCAAAAGCAGCGTGAAGAGTATGCGAATTCATTCGTTCTTTATTATGATATTTTCAAAAAATTCGGCAAACCGAACACAGTCATCGACTCACCTCGTCCTGTAGCCCAGAAGACCGTTGCAGCCATCGAGAAGAGCCTGTATGAAGGGGTTTCTAAAGTCATTATTTCTACGGACTTCGAGAAGACGTATGCGGAGATGCTGGCTGCTTGGGAAAGAGCTGGAGGAAAAGATTACGACAAAGAGATAAGCGATGCTTATAAAACGATGAAAAAATAATAAGGTTCATGTAGGGGAGCGAACTGATTTCTGGTTCGCTCTTTTGTTGTTTCCTAACCCTTAGATAACAAATAACATGCCCGCATGTAGGGAGGATTATTCCCGTTTGGTCAGATGCAGGAGCTCCGCAAGCTGGGCAGACAGGAACTCTGGCGTGTAGGGCAAATCATTGCGAAGCCAGAAGACAATCGTGCCTATGATGGCCGAGGAGCCATACCAGATCGCGATATCGCGCTTAACGGTCAGCTTGGTGACTGCCTCCAGCTTGTCGATGCGACTGGTGATAAATTCAGCAATCAGCTTCATAAGCCTTTCTGTAAAGACAGGAAACCGCTTGGAAGCGAGCAGCGTTTTATAAAATCGCGAATTGTCAGCGATATGCTCTAGCATTTGGACGACGATCTGCATGTTAAAACCGGGAGGATCCGGCGCTTGCTTCAGGATAGCATCGATATCATTAATCATATCCTCTGCCAACCTGTCCATCATATCTGGAATATCGCGATAATGCAGATAAAAGGTGACGCGATTAATGGTGGCACGCTTCGCGATGCGATTGACCGTTATTTTCTCTAGTTCAAATTCCTGAAGCAATTCAATGAAAGCATCTCGAATTAATTGGCGTGTACGAAGTACTCGCGGGTCTATCCGTTGTATGTTGGTAGACATGAGTCAGTTCTTCCTCTCCACAAATGTTATATACGACAATTTCTTCGGGAACTGTGGATTATCTAATAGATAGACTACAAATCCATAGAAACTGTTAACTAATATACATATCTAAAAAAGCTGTTGCTTGTGAACATGAGGTTCAATGACTATAATACTATTTACATCGAGTTAATTATACAACACAATGTCTATTAGTTAGAAGTCGAATGTGAAAGGAATAATTCTATGAGTAAAATTGCAGCATTTGATCCAAGTTCTATTAAGAAAGGTCCCCTTCTCTTTGTTATGATTCTGGGGGCGTTCATTGCCGTTCTGAATCAAACGATTATGAGCGTTGCCTTACCGCCACTCATGGTCGAATTCAATATTGCCGCTTCAACAGGACAATGGCTGACTACGGGTTACATGTTAGTTAACGGTGTTTTGATTCCGATAACAGCGTTCCTCATGCAGCGCTTTACGACGCGGGAATTGTTCCAAGCGTCCATGATTATTTTCCTCATTGGTACCATTGTATCAGCTGTGGCGCCAGGCTTTGAGGTATTGTTGACGGGTCGTCTGATTCAAGCAGCTGGGGCAGGTATTATCATGCCGTTGCTTATGAATGTTATTTTGACAATCTTCCCGGCAGATAAGCGTGGAGGAGCTATGGGGATGGTTGGTTTAGCCATCATTTTTGCCCCTGCAGTCGGTCCTGCACTTGCTGGTTATATTTTGGAACATTATTCGTGGCGTACGCTTTTCTACGGCATCATTCCTATTGTTATTATCGTTATTGCTGTTGCTTTCTTGTATCTGAAAAATGTGTCTGAACGTCAGTATCCCAAAATTGATACGTGGGGTGCCATTCTTTCAACGATCGGATTCGGTTTCCTTCTTTACGGCTTTAGTAGTGCTGGCGGCAAAGGCTGGTCCAGCATGGAGGTCATCTTATCGATTGTTGTCGGTGTAGTTGCATTAATTTTGTTTACATGGCGCCAACTGGTCATTAAAGACCCACTTCTAGATCTAAGAGCGTTCAAGCATAACATGTTTACTTTGACCACTTTAATCAACATCGCTGTAACAATGGTTATGTATGCAGATATGATGCTGCTTCCGTTGTATTTGCAAAATGCTCGCGGCTATACCGCGTTGGAGTCTGGTATTCTTATGCTCCCTGGCGCATTGCTTATGGGCTTGATGATGCCAGTAGCTGGTAAGTTGTTCGATAAATTCGGAGCAAAATGGTTGTCCATTGTTGGTATGGTTATTACGATCATAACGACACTTGGATTCATCAATTTGACGGATTCTACAAGTTATACGTACCTAGTTCTCATGTCCACAGGACGACGTTTTGGTATGGCACTCTTCTTAATGCCAATCACGACAGCGGGGCTCAATCAATTGCCTGCTAGGCTGAATGCGCATGGTACTGCGATATCCAATACGATCAAGCAAGTAGCTGGTGGTGTGGGTACCGCACTATTGATTACGGTTATGACGACTAGAACCAAATCACATGTCATTGAGTTAATGACGGCAGGTAAAACGGCGACTGCTACGAAAGAAATGATTAAAGAGGCATCCATTCAGGGGATTAATGATTCTTATCTCGTTATTATTGGCATCGCGATTGTCGGCTTGGTGTTATCCTTTTTCATTAAACGTGTAGGTCAGGCAGAGGAAGTTGAACCAGAAGTCGTGACTAGTCGGAAATCGGTTAGTGTTTCACAGTAATAGAACGATATAACTTAGGAGCTTCTCCGTTTCATGGAGGAGCTCTTTATTTTTGCATAGAGGGATGTCGAACATTTGTGTATAATGAGACAAGTTGACGAACGGACCCGACTTTTCTGAGACTGAAAGGTCAAGAAACTTAAAGAAGGAGTGGAGACAGGTTGTTGGTTCAAAAGTTTAAAATGGCGTGGCTCTCTAACGTCCGTAAGGATGTACTCGCGGGCATAACAGTGGCTTTAGCGCTGATTCCAGAGGCGATTGCCTTTTCTATTTTGGCGGGTGTAGATCCGATGGTAGGGTTGTATGCATCCTTTTGTATTGCAGTTACGATTTCCATCGTAGGCGGGCGCAGAGGTATGATTTCCGCGGCTACAGGAGCTATGGCTTCGTTAATGGGACCTGTGGTAGCGAAATACGGAATTGAGTATTTATTTGCCGCGACAATACTAACTGGCGTACTCCAGTATGTGATGGGGGCATTGAAATTTGGGCGATTCATTACCTTTATCCCTCATTCGGTGATGACAGGATTCGTGAATGCGCTGGCCATTATTATTTTTATGGCGCAGTTTCCAAGCTTTGAAGGAGCGAATTGGCAAATGCCGCTGATGATTGCAGGTACGCTTGTGATTATCTATATACTGCCGAGATTCACGCAGGTTGTTCCTTCACCGCTCGTAGCCATTATTGTGATGACGATAATCTCGATGAGTCTGCATTTGGATCTTCGTACGGTGGGGGATATGGGCAAAATCACGCAAGAGCTGCCATTTTTCCATGTGCCGCAAATTGATTTCTCTCTAGAGATTATCTGGCGTATGTTGCCGTTCTCTTTAGCGCTCGCTGTTGTGGGTATGACGGAATCTTTGATGACGGCGACGATTGTTGATGAGATGACGGATACGAAAAGCGACAAAAATAAAGAGGTAAAAGGTCAAGGAATTGCGAACGTGGTCTCAGGGTTATTTGGCGGGATGGCAGGCTGTGCGATGATCGGACAAACCGTGATTAATGTGAAATCCGGCGGTAGAGCGCGATTATCTACGTTCGTATCTGGGGTATTCCTGTTATTCCTTATTCTCGTTCTCGGCGATGTCGTGAAGCAAATTCCGATGGGCGCACTTGTTGGCGTCATGTTCATGGTGTCAATCGGTACTTTCGATTGGAACTCGTTACGAACGCTCGCGAAAATTCCTCGGAGTGATGCGTTAATCATGATCGTGACAGTGGCTGCTGTTTTGGCAACATCTGACTTAGCGATTGGCGTTGTATCGGGTGTGATTTTGAGTGCATTGGTCTACGGGTGGCGGTCAGCGAAAATTAAGGCACAATCAACAATTGAGAAGAATGGCGCTAAGGTGTATCGTATTAAGGGACAGCTATTCTTCGGTACGATGGCGCATTTTGTTGAGCTTTTTGATTATAAAAATGATCCAGAAGAGATCATTATCGATTTCGCCTCGTCTCATGTTTGGGACCATTCAGCGGTGACGGCGATTGCCAAAACCATACAAAGATACGAGCAAATCAATAAAACCGTAATGATCATAGGCTTGAACGCGGAGAGCAAGCTTCTTATGGATCGAGTCGGAACACTGTAACACGAGGCCTTTCCACGAGAGGTGAGAATTACTTTGAATAATCGTCCCAAAGTGATAGATTTTGCAGCTAAATACATGCATGTTACCTTACTAGCTTCATTCGTAAAGTGGATTTGCTATGGCAGCATCGTTGGCATCCTAACGGGGTCAGCTTCAGCGCTTTTCCTCGTCAGTCTAGATTTGGTTACGGAGCGTCGAATTGCCTATCCGTGGTTGTTATTTCTTTTGCCTGCAGGTGGGGCAATCATGGCCTATATCTATTTGAAAATCGGTAAAAATGCAGGGAAAGGGAATAACTTGATCCTCGAACAGCTTCATGAGGGCAAGGAGAGGATTCCTCTGCGCATGGCGCCTTTGGTGCTCGTCGGGACCCTTGTCACGCATCTCTTTGGGGGATCAGCGGGTCGCGAAGGGACGGCTGTTCAAATGGGGGGAAGCTTAGCTGAATGGATAGGGCGCATCTTCCGAGTAGATGAGATGGATCGGAAAATCCTGCTCATGTGCGGCATCAGCAGCGGGTTTGGCTCCGTTTTTGGGACGCCGCTAGCAGGTACCATCTTCGCTTTGGAAGTGGCTGCAATCGGGATGATGAGGTACCAAGCACTGATTCCTTGTTTCATTGCTAGTCTGGTAGCACATCAGGTGACCATGGCGTGGGGGATTCATCATATTCATTATGCGATGGGGGCAGTCCCGTTGTTAACTGTAGGGGTTGTTCTCAAGGTAGTGATTGCTTCTATGTTATTTGGTGGAGCCAGTATCCTATTTAGCGAGCTTACCCATGGGATGAAAAAGCTCTATACGCGGTTATTCGCGAACCCGGTGCTGCGAGCATTTGTCGGCGGAATTGTGATTATCGCGCTTATTGCAGCATTCAAAACGAGGGACTATTTGGGGTTGGGCATCCCTTTGCTGCAGCAAGCTTTCGAAGCGCCAGTCGCTCATTTTGCCTTCTTGTGGAAGACGATTTTTACTGCGCTAACGCTCGGAGCGGGCTATCTCGGCGGGGAAGTAACCCCGTTGTTTGTTATTGGCGCTACGCTGGGTAATTCGTTGGCCGACCTGTTGGGGCTGTCCGCGCCATTCTTGGCTGCGTTGGGACTCATTGCGGTTTTCAGCGGCGCCACCAACACACCGTTGGCCTGCTTCATCATGGGCGTAGAGCTGTTTGGCTCCGAAGGGATCCTCTACATGTTTATGGCTTGCCTCGTGAGCTATCTGTTCTCCGGTCATTCAGGGATTTACACCTCACAGCGGATAGGATTGTCCAAATCGAGAAGACATGCTCTTGCCGAAGGGGAGACGTTGGCTTCGATTAAGGTGAAGAAGAAGGCAGAGTGAGTGAGCAAGCAAGCAGGTCGGCCTGAAGAGTAGATGTGTCTACTTCAGTTTTGTGAAATCCTCGTTTAGTTCGATTCTGCCGAACTAAATCGAGGATTTTTTGTGATACAAGTCCAATAGTCTGATTCTACCGAACTATTTCAGCATTTTCCTGGTGTAACGGGTGTTTGGAGCGATTTAGTTGGGCTATTTCGGACTAAATAGGATGTATCGACGCGCGTAGTGGGATTAGTTCGGCAAAATCGGACTAATAGGCGTGCCAGCGGCGATCCTACGCCCATTTGGCGCGAAACGCTTGCGAAGCGCTCGCAAGCAAGGGCTTGCCATGCCCGAAGCAAGCGGCATTGAATTCCGCCTTCCCTAGGCGGATCAAGTCCTGCCTCGCTTGCGAGAAGTTCTCGTGGCCGATGCTCCAGCCAAGGCCCATCATATTCGCCGCTGCATCCGCGGCAAACATCACGCCGCCGTGCTTCGGCAGCAGCAAGGCGATTTGCCCTGCGCTGTGCGCGGGAGCAGCGATCGTGTGCATACCAGCAGCGAAATCCAGCGTGGCATTCGCTTTCAAATAACCGTCGATAGCAAAGGTTTCTATCGGCGTTTCTTTGATGAATAAACGGAACAACAGTTTATTCATCAATCCAGGCGTGGCCGTCAGCGGACGCTGCGGCTGTCCTTTCTCCACGATCGGCGCATCCACTTCGCTGATATAGACCTTCACATGCGGAACCGCGCGCTTCAGTGCAGCTGTACCCCCTACATGGTCAGGATGGCCATGTGTAAGGAGAATGGTCTTCAAGTCAGAAGGCTTGCAACCGATGGCTTGGATCCCCTCCAAGATCTTAGGTGCACTTCCTGGCGTTCCCGTGTCAATCAGAATAAGACCGTCCTCCGCTTGGATCAAGTAAGCATTGACGGTCCCAAGTGGTAACATATAAACACCAGCAACAACTTGTTGAACTTTCATCTTCAAGTCCCCTCTTCCTAGGCCAACTAATAATTAGTTGAAAGTGTTTGCTCTTTTACAGTAAAAAGAACAAAAAAATAAGACCGAATCCAATCCAGGATCAGGTCAATATGTAAGTCGCTTAGATGACAAATTTATAGCCTACGCCCCATACGGTCTTAATATATTTTGGCTCTTTGGGATTGATCTCAATTTTCCTACGCAAATTCGTAATATGTACATCAATCGCCCGCTCGTTTATGTAAGAATCGAATCCACGTAGGGCATTAATCAGGTCTTCGCGGCGGTAAACCCGTTCAGGGTGTTCAACTAGCAATCGAATGAGTTCAAACTCAGAGAAGGTCATTTCGATCGATTCGCCTCGCACGTGCAAGGTTCGTTTCTCTAAATTAATCTGGAGCTCCATAGCGGGAACGGTAATCCGTTGGCGAATCGGGGCAGGATCAGCAGGTTGCTGCTCAGCGGGTAGTTCCTTTTTGAAGCGGCGTAAAAGAACTTGAATGCGGGCCTTCATTTCATGCATGCTGAATGGTTTGCATAAATAATCGTCGGCGCCAACGGTAAAAGCTTCGATTTTCTCACTGACTTTAGAGTTTGAGGAGATGATAATGATCGGAACAGGTGTAAGCCCTCGTAAGGAATTGCATAGCTCTGTACCTTCGAAGTCTGGGAGAATAAGATCAAGTAGAATCAGATCTGGCTGGAAATCATGTAGGGCTGTGAGCCCCTCCTGTCCATTGTGGCACCTGAGAACTAAAAAGTCTTCCTCTTTCAGATACATGCAGATCATCTCACCGATAATATCATCGTCCTCAATTAATAGAACTCTGTCCATTAGAAGTACCCCCTAACGCATAGTTTTCTAATTTGAATATCGTAAAAAGTGATGAGGTGAGTGATATTGCTAATATTTAGCTAATAAATCTATTATACGCTGTCGAATTTTAAGAGTAAACCGTTTTCATATAGGGATTTCAAAAAAATGTTAGTAAAATATTAGCGAAATAGAGCAAAAAAATTCATGAGATTTAAGTAAGTAACCTAATAAGTGGAAAGTACAATGGGATTATAAGTAAGAATGGCTTAAAAAGGTGGCGAAAAAATGAGTCTGACAGGCAGGTATGGAGTACTGGTAGTGAGTGTGTCCGAACAAACTCAAGAGGTCATTACGACCATATTGAAGCAGGATGAGCAGCTTATTCTGACAGGAATTGTAGCACATGGCAGTGCCGCATTGGTATGTATGCTTCGTGATAAGCCTGATCTAGTCCTTATTGATATGGACTTACCGAATTTACTAGGACTTACAGCACTTCAGCTCATTATGGACCATAGCCCTATTCCTGTGATAATGCTAAGTACACATACTTCAGAAGGCTCGGTTCAAACGATCCAAGCGATGCGCTTTGGCGCGGTCGATTATTTTCATAAAGAGATGTTAATTGCAGGATTAAATGGCGAAGGGGTCATTACCTACTTCTTAGAACGATGTAAGGTCGCTATTCAAAATGGGGTCAAAGGTGTCTACCCCGCCACTGCCCATGTAGAGGGCTATGTGGAATGTACACAGCCTAGCACTCCTTTAAGCAGTAGCGTAATGCTGCAGAGAAGAATGGATATTGAGGTTCATCTGCGCAAGGCGATCTCCAAGCGAGAGTTAAAACTGGTCTATCAACCTGTTGTTGATATCAGTACGAGCGTTGTTGTCGGGTTGGAATGTCTGCTTCGTTGGGATAATCCTGATTTTGGCGATGTCCCGCCAACGGAGTTTATTTCGATTGCAGAGGAAAGTGGGCTCATTCACGAAATTGGTGAGTGGGTGCTGAGAGAGGCCTGCCAACAAAACCAGAAATGGCGAAAGGCCGGCCTTCCACCTATGTTTGTAGCCGTGAATTTATCACGCAAGCAGTTTAATGATTGTCGGTTAAGTATGACGATTGCAGCCATTCTGGAGGAAACTGGCTTAGATCCTAAGTACTTAGAATTAGAGATTACAGAGAGTCTAAGTGTAGATGCTAGACTTGCCGCGGATGCGCTAGGGAAACTCAAGAAGCTAGGTCTGAGAATTGCGATGGATGATTTCGGAACGGGCTATAGCTCACTTGGTTACCTGCGTGACTTACCCGTCGACAAAGTGAAAATTGATAAATCTTTCATTAAAGATTTACAACATGGACATGTGAATGCTGTTATTGTGAGTACGATGCTTTCTATGGCGAAGCAATTGAATCTGTCTGTTGTTGCGGAAGGTGTTGAAACGGAAGAAGAGCTGCAGGTGCTGCGTGAGTATGGTTGTCGCTTCGTTCAAGGGTATTACTATAGTAAGCCTGTCGAAGTTTGCCTTATCGAACAAATGTTGTTTCAACTAGCTTAAGAGACATGATAGAATGATGAAGGATTAGATAAGGTTCCCACTAGAGTCAATAAACGGGTTGGTGATTGTTCTGTTACGTGATTTAATTATCAATTTTTCCGTAATAACTGTTTTTGTCGTATTTGTAGAACACTTCTTTCTCATCATGAAGCTTGATCAGAGGCCAACCTGGGTAACTAAAGTGTATATCGGATTGGCGCACGGAGCGTTGGTGGTTGTCTTACTGAATTATAGTATTCAGTTGGAACCGCTGGTAAGTCTAAATTTCAGGGGTGTAGGTTTACTCTTATCTGCCTATATGGGTGGTATGCTTTCAATATTTATCACTTTTGTTTGTTTATGGATAGGGAGATTCATTATGGACGGAACGATTTCTTTGCCGCTATTGCTGATTGGGCTTGCAACGATTACGGGAACGAGCATAATCTTTGCCAAAATAAAAACCTATTGGTTACAATGGATGTCGGCTTCCACATTCTTTTTTGTCTTCTACTATACGTTGGTGTGGATGGTGTATGGGACGTCGCCTGATACGATCTGGAAATATATCACTTACCAGTTGATGTGTGTCTTCGTAATTGCGTGCTTCTTGCGATATTTATTACGAAATCGGGAATATAAGCAGCAGCTTCGACAAGTCGAAGATGAGTTGATTGATATGCTTAGGTTTCAGCCAGGTTTCACATTTAAACTGCATAAACATCGAGATGAATACGTTTTCATTGTGATTGAAGGACAGCTGCTGCAAATGTTAGGTCTGTATCCACATCAATTCATTGGCAAAAAGATAGATGATGTGAAAGTATTCACTTCAGCTTTTCAGGCTCAAATCAAAGGTTATTATGAACGGGCCTGGCAGGGCGAACGTGTGAATTATGAGTATGATTATAACGGCTTTACGATCTTAGTCAGCTTACAACCGATTTATAAAAATAGTTATGTGACAGAACTCATTGGCTCGGCCTGCGATGTTACGGAGCATCGAGCTGCCTTAGTTAAAGCAAGAGTGCGAGATGAGCAATATCGAACATTAGTAGAAAATTCAGAGGATTTTATCTTCCGTTTTCGACTCGATGGAACAATAGCTTCATCGAATAGTAAGATGTATATTACCTACGAGTTGGAATCGGACCAAGTGAAAGGAAAGCTGCTGACGGAAGTCGTGCAGATGGATGACCCAGAGAAGTGGGAGATGAAATTCGAGCAAACCATTCTGAAGCGGAAAACGCAACAATTCGGCATACAGCTGCTGCATCCGGATGGTTCGGAACACGCGTATAATGTCACGTTGTCCCCTCTTTATATGGATGGGGATGAGGAGATTGATGGTGTAACGGGAACGGTCCACGATATCACTGATCTGAAGAAGCGGGAAGAGGCTGATCAATCCAACAGGGCCAAAAGTCAGTTCTTAGCTCGGATGAGTCATGAAATACGAACACCGTTGAACGGGATTATCGGACTGTCCTTGCTGCTGCAACGGACAGAGTTATCCCCCATCCAGCAGGATTATTTGAACAAAATTGATTCATCTTCTAACGTTCTGCTTGCTACGATTAACGATATTCTTGATTTCTCGAAGCTTGAAGCAGGCAAAATGACACTAGAAACGTTGGATTTCTCACTCGAAGAATCCATCCAAAAAGTAGCTGATCTTGCGAGTGTCTCACTTGGAAAGAAGCGAATCGAGATTATGCTGGATACCTCAGAGGATCTGCCTGATCTTGTCAATGGTGATGCGTTTCGTCTGGAGCAGGTGCTCATTAATCTTACGAATAATGCAATAAAGTTTACCAAGAGAGGCTATTTGAGGTTGAGAGTTGCTCTGGAGGCTACAACAGATGAAGGTTACTTACTTTCATTCGCCATGGAGGATACGGGAATTGGCATTTCCAAGGAACAGCTCTCGAAGCTCTTCGTTCCGTTCTCTCAAGCGGATACATCGATGAGTCGGCGTTATGGAGGGACAGGTTTAGGGTTGGTTATTTGCCAACATTTGGTTCAGTCGATGGGCGGTATCTTGCAAGTGGAATCCACCTTAGGTCAAGGCAGCCGATTCTACTTCAACTTAATGCTGGGGAAAGCGGGAACAGATGCAGGGACGAAGCTTATAGATGTGGATGGGCAGATGAACTCCGTTCAGAACCAACGTATTCGGATTGCTGAAGATAACCCGCTTGTTGCAACGCATATCCGTGAATTGCTTAGCTCTATGCCTGTTCAGATCGACAGCGTTTCAACGACAGCAGATTTGGTGAGAACGTTGGAAGAGGATGCTTGGTATGCTGCGCCTGTGGACTATGTGCTTCTCGATATGCAAATGGAGGAACTCCAGTATCAAGATGGGCTAGAGCGTGTGATGGCTCCAATCGATCGTTCACGCACGAAGGTCATCGCGTATACGACACTTGACGGAAGGGAACAGATGTCAGAACTTCCAGACCTTTTGCAGGCGGATGCGGTGCTCGTGAAACCAGTGAGCCGAGCTAAACTGAAGATGGTCATTGAAGGATTAGCTCAAGAGCGGATACAATCCGTTGCAGTGGAGCCGGTACTACAAGCACTTTTAGTGAATAAACAGGCCGCTGCGTCCAAAGGGAATATTCTCGTGGTAGAAGACAATGAAATCAACCAACTGGTTATTTCGGAGTTATTGAAGCAGCTAGGCTATCACCCGCTGATCGCAGAGAATGGTCTTGAAGCCTTGGAATTGGCGGATAAAGAGACATTTAAGCTGATTCTTATGGACATACATATGCCAGAGATGGATGGTTACGAGGCTACACAGAAGCTAAGGCAGCGCAAAAGCTTGAATCTTGTGCCGATCGTCGCGCTTACCGCGAATATGTTAATGCAGGATCGCATGCAGCTTCTGAAGCTGGGCATGAATGATTTGCTCATTAAGCCGATTACGGAACGCCAGCTGACAGATATGTTGGGGAAATGGGACATGTTGAACTGGTCAAAGCAATATCCAGGTGTTGGTGTGGACCAGTTAATGCGAAATATTGATCATAAGCTGCATATTTTTCAATACATGCTTGAGAAATTCAAGATGGATTATCATGATTTTCAGGATCAGCTGGCACCTTTTATTAGCGATGGAGAGCTTGTTGCTGTTAAAAGGAAGATCCACACGCTGAAAGGGATTGCTGTGAATTTTTACGCGGACGCGCTGGTAGCGCAGGTCCTTGCGATGGAGAAAGAGCTGGAGAGAGGCATCGATCCACAGGAGGTGTTCTCCCTTTTGAAACGAATTCAGCATGAAATTGACGGCATACTGGGACAGCAAGACGCAACCGTCTCCATTCGTGAGGGTTATTGAAAATAAAAAAGACCAAAGGCCTGTTGTTCACGTGAATACCGAGTGAGTCGGTAGACGTAACAGCAGGCCTCTCTATATGTTTCCGATGAGCTGCAATCCCTTCTAAGCAGGACCAGCGACGTAGGTTAGTCCATAGGAAAGCCAGACGAAGTGATACACGTTGACGGCAGCATAAATCACGACGGTGAGGGTAAGGCAAGGTTTTACCCATAGTTTTTGACGAATGTAGGGGTATATCAGCATGAGAGCGACTGGGAAAATGAGCTTCACCAGATAGTAGGCGATAATATGCCATTCGTAGAGATAGCGGATCAATGGATTGGCCTCTTGGATGAGGGCTAGCTGCAGGCCAATGTCGGTAAATAGTGCGTCAAAGAAGCAAAGAATGAGCAGGGATAGCAGCAATTTGCTTGTAAAGAAGAATCGAAAAACAAGCATACGGTTCCTCGCTTTCCGTGGCTTAGTTCAAATTTCGTCTGATACATAATGTATCATTTTAGAGGAGGTTTGTCCAGATTTGTGGAAAAGCAAAGAGCCTACCTCCATCATCAAGCGATGGGATAGGCTCTTTACGTGTGCAGCTTAGAATACTTTGGTCGTCCAGGACTCACAGTTCCATGTTTCTGTTACAACATCACGATAGAAATCAGGTTCATGGGAGATCAGGATGATGCTGCCTTTGTACGCTTTCAGCGCACGCTTCAGTTCTTCCTTCGCGTCCACGTCCAAATGGTTCGTCGGCTCATCGAGTACAAGCAGGTTCGTTTCGCGATTAATCAGCTTGCATAAGCGAACCTTTGCTTTTTCGCCACCGCTGAGCACAACGATTTTGCTTTCGATATGTTTCGTCGTAAGTCCACAACGAGCAAGCGCCGCGCGCACTTCGAATTGATTCAACGAAGGGAACTCATTCCAAACCTCATCAATACACGTATTGTTGTTGGATTCCTTAATTTCCTGCTGGAAATAACCGACTTGTTGGTTCTCTCCCTTATGCACTGAACCTGACAACGCCGGGATTTCGCCTAAAATGCTGCGCAGCAACGTCGTCTTACCAATTCCGTTGGCTCCGACGAGCGCAATCTTTTGACCACGTTCCATTCGCAGATTAAGTGGACGGGACAACGGTGAATCGTAACCGATAACCAGATCCGTCGCTTCAAAAATGAGCTTACCTGCCGTACGCCCTTCTTTAAAGTTAAACTGTGGCTTCGGTTTCTCTTTGGCAATTTCAATGACTTCCATCTTGTCGAGCTTCTTCTGTCTAGACATCGCCATGTTACGCGTTGCGACACTCGCCTTGTTACGTTGAACGAAGTCCTTCAACTCCGAGATCTCCTGCTGTTGGCGTTTATAAGCCGATTCCAGCTGAGATTTTCTCATTTCGTGTACTTCTAGGAAATGGTCATAGTCGCCGACATAACGGTTCAAGGCTTGGTTTTCCATGTGGTAGATCAAGTTGATTACGCTGTTCAAGAACGGAATATCATGGGAGATGAGGATGAAGGCATTCTCGTATTCATTTAAATAGCGCTTCAACCATTCGATATGCTGCTCATCCAAATAGTTCGTAGGCTCATCGAGAAGCAGGATGTCTGGCTTTTCCAAAAGAAGCTTAGCCAGCAAGACCTTCGTACGCTGCCCACCGCTCAAATCATTGACATCTTTATCTAAGCCGATATCTGTCAGACCCAAACCGCGGGCCGTTTCTTCGATTTTGGCATCGATCATGTAGAAATCTTGATTCGTAAGTGTATCTTGAATTGTTCCTACATCTTCGAGCAGGCGCTCCAGCTCTTCAGGTGAAACGTCGCCCATACGGCCATACATATCGTTCATTTCTTGTTCCATATCGAATAGATACTGAAAGGCACCCTTCAACACGTCGCGCATCGTCATTCCTTTGCTCAACACCGCGTGCTGGTCCAGGTAACCTACGCGCATGCGCTTGGACCATTCCACTTTACCATCATCCGGCTGCAGCTTTCCGGTAATGATGTTCATGAAGGTGGATTTCCCTTCACCATTTGCGCCAATAAGTCCGATGTGCTCGCCTTTCAACAGGCGGAAAGATACATCGTTGAAGATCGCACGATCCCCAAATCCGTGACTAAGTCGTTCTACATTTAATATGCTCATGAATGACACCTTTTCTATTGAACTTTTTTTGCTTCTTACATTTTATTATAAACGATAGGAAGCAAACAACTCCCCCAGGTGAATAAAAAAAGGAAATTACGCTTCATCCATCAGGATATGCCCATAGCCTAACTCTGTTTCTACGAAGCCCGCCATATGGCGCATGTGACTGGTGATCGGTTTATTTTGACCCATTAGAATGATATTCAGTAAATCGCGGCGTCCCTCAGAGGGGAGGGCGAATGCTTTAACGTGGTTAAATACTTCGCTAAGCGTGGTATGTATGGCCGTGAGAAGCGGGTCGTGCTCACCTTTCCCCATAACGTTCAGAAGAATCGCGCCATCGGAATCAAGCTTATCTCGTGCCATTTGAAAAAAGGTTAATGATGTTAACGAAAGGGGCGTGCCCTTCTCGGTAAAAGCATCGACAAGAATATAATCGTACGTGTGTGAAGGTTCATCGCTTAAGAGTTGCCTGCCGTCGCCAATATGTACATTATTCTGGCTATAGTCAAAGTAGCGCCTGCTGAGCTCGACGACATGCGCATCCAGCTCTGCCACAGTGAAACGTTTCTCAGCGAGGTGGGAGGCGATGGTGCCAATGCCGTGACCGATGAGGAAAACACGATCAAAGCTAGGAGCGTTCACCGTCATGAGATGAATCATGGCTCTCGGGTACTCGAACAGAATGCGATCTGGATGCGCCAAATCCATCGCGCCTTGCATGGCTTGGTTAGAAAACTCTAAGATGCGAAAGCGGCCTTTTTCCCCTGAAAAGGTGTTTGTATCATAAATGGAGATGCCATGGTGGTCGGTTTGTTGCTTGTATAGCACGTTCAACGATCATATCTCCTTCAATCATGCATATGTGGACAGTATACCATAGCCAGGCAAACTACATCTCTAGACCGAGATGAGGCTAAAACTCACGGCTGATGAGCGTGGGGGGCTGCAGCTGTACAATAGATGTATAGCATTTAATGACAATTACGGGTGAAGGAAATCAATCTCATTGATGGTTAAAGGGGGGCTTAGGATGGATCAAGGAAGTGATACCTCGAAAGGGCTGATGTTAGGTGTGATGCTGCGGATCACTACGTTTGTTGAAGAAACCCTCCAGTATATCGTCGCCATCGGATTCGGATTCGGGGTTGTAGCATGTATGACGTGTTTCTTCATGAAACGCGAAGTGTTGTCCTCAAGCGAGGAGGACGTGGGAGTAGGGGCGAGAGTATGAGTAGGGTTAGGCGAGATGGGGGCTGCTGAGAGCAGCTCCTTTTTCGTTGGGCTAGAAATGTGTGGCCCAGCGGTTGTGTTCGATTGGGATGAAGTTGTGTTCAATCCCCTCATTTTCTTGCAGGGAGGGCTCTTTTATACTACAGGTATATGAAATTACTTTGAGAAGAGGGTGAGCCCCGATATGCGTACACAACCTACGACAAATGCCAGTAAACAGGCTCAAAAGCGGTTCGCCGCCTTCAATTGGAAGGGCCGCTGGGAATCGCCTGTCGCCGGATATTTGTTCATCTCCCCATGGCTGCTTGGTTTCTTACTCTTAACTTTATGGCCGATGATTCGGTCCGTTTATTATTCCTTTACCAAGTTTACCTTGCTCGATGCTCCCGAATGGATTGGCTTGCGAAACTATGAGCGGATCTTCGCTGATGATGAAACGTTCAGGCAGTCTCTCTCCGTCACGCTGTTGTTCGTTGTCATCTCTGTGCCACTGAAGCTGGTGAGCGCCCTGTTGGTTGCGATGTTGCTTAACAAGAATATCAAGGGTATCTCGATCTACCGTACTTTTATTTATTTGCCTTCCCTGATCGGAAGTAGTATTGCTGTTGCTGTTTTATGGAAAAACATATTCGGCATCGACGGCTTTATCAATCGATTTTTAAGTATTTTCGGCGTGGAGGGGATTAGTTGGATCAGTAGTCCTGGTACAGCGCTAGGTACTTTAATTATTTTGGTAGCTTGGCAGTTCGGATCTTCGATGGTCATCTTCCTTGCTGGGCTAAAGCAAATCCCAGCGGAGCTGTATGAGGCTTCTTCGGTCGATGGTGCATCGAAGCTGAGACAATTTTTTACCATTACGCTGCCCATGCTTTCGCCGGTACTCCTGTTTAATCTAGTGCTGCAGACGATTGGCTCGTTCCAAATGTTCACGCAGGCATTCATCATTACCAAAGGCGGTCCGATTAACTCCACTTACATGTACGCCTTGTATTTGTACGAAAGAGCCTTCGCCCGCTATGATATGGGCTATGCTTCCGCATTGGCCTGGATACTGCTAGTTATTATCGGCATCGCGACTGCCTTGATCTTCGCATCGTCCCGCTATTGGGTATTCTATGAGACAGAAGGAGGCCGTAAGAAATGACAATTACACAACGCCGGACCCTCGGCTCTCATATCTTTTTAGCGATATTTAGTATTCTTATGGTCTATCCGATCCTGTGGTGGGTTGGAGCGGCATTCAAATCCAATGATGAGATGAGCTCTCCAAGTTTGTTCCCGAAAGTGTGGCTGTGGAGCAACTTCACCGAAGGCTGGGTGGCTTTGCCGAAATATACGTTCACGCACTTCTATATGAACTCTTTCGAGCTTACACTGGGCGTACTGATTACATCCGTATTCTCCTGCAGTCTCGTCGCATTCGGATTTGCCCGTCTTGATTTTCCACTCAAAAATGTCTGGTTCTCTATTCTGATGGTCACGTTAATGCTGCCTAGTCAGGTAACGATGGTTCCACAGTATATTATGTTTAATACATTCGGCTGGGTGAATACGTATCTGCCGTTCTATGTCCCGCATGCTCTGGCTGGCGGGGTAGGCGGACCGTTCTTCATATTCCTACTCATTCAATTCATAAGAGGACTTCCGAAGGATCTGGATGAATCAGCCAAAATAGATGGCTGTAGTTGGTTCGGTATTTACTGGCGCATTGTCCTGCCGCTAACGAAGCCTGCACTTGTTACGGTAGCAATCTACTGCTTCCTATGGAACTGGGATGATTTCTTCGGGCACCTGTTGTATATCAACTCCGTGGATAAATATACAGTAGGACTTGCGCTCAAATTGTTTGTAGATAGTCAGTCTGCTTTGCCTTGGGGTCAACTGCTCGCAATGTCACTCCTATCGGTTGTACCTTCCTTAATTATTTTCTTTATGGCTCAGCGCCACTTTGTAGACGGCATTGCTTCCGGTGCGGTGAAGGGGTAAAATTTGGAGAGTTATTTGAAAAGCTGCGATATTGTGCAGCTTTTTTGGCTTTCATGATTACGCCAGAAGGGAGAGCCTGTATGAATTTATTTAAACGCGTGCGGATTGACCGTTTGTTTTTCGGGAGCTTCGCTTCTTTCTTATCCATTTTGCTGCTCGTCTTTACTTGGATTAGCTACAGTACGACGTCCAAGGAACTTGCGAATACGTCCTCTTACTATCAGCAAGATATGCTTAATGAGTTGAATAAGCAGATTGATATTCAGCTGAAATCGATTGAGCAGATGTCGCTTGCGGCATCCCGAAATATGAATACGATTGGGTATGATCCATTTGAGAAGGATCCGTTCGAATTATTTCATCGAAGGGACGATATGCTGCGGATGCTGGCCAGCATCACCTACAGCACGACAATGGTGCAGTCGATCTACTTATATATAGATAACCCTACGAAAACCGATCCACAGGCTCCTGTGCAAATTCTGGATATGGCGCATGTCCGGGAGGAGTCATGGTATCCGGAGATTGAGAAGTTAGACTTCACCTGGGTCGGGGAACGGACGCTCCCAACGAATAAAGGACCGCAGCAGTTTATCAGCTTTGCCCGCAAGCTCTATAATAATTCGGACAAATATTATGGGCTGCTGATGCTTAATGTGAAGGCAACGGCGATTGAAGGTCTTGTTCGGGGCGGGTCCGCTGGCAAAGAGAAGAACCGGCTGTTGTTGGATGCGAGCGGCAGGACAATTGCTACGATTGGTAAGCCGACATTAAGTGAAAATGATCTTGGGCTGATCAATAGCAAGGAGAACGCCTCGAATTATATTCACCTACCGGTGAACCAAGATCATGGCGAGGGTGCGCTTCTCGTATGGAGCAAGGTGCGATCAGACTGGATGCTGATTGAGATTACGCCATGGAATGAGATTGTACATGGCAGTATCCGCTTGGCTTATATTTTGGTCTCCGTTGGATTGACCGCGATATTCATCACCGCTTTCTTCACGCTGTTTCTATCCAGACAGTTCACGAAACCAATTCGATTGTTACTGTCACGAATGGGGCGAGTACCTGCTGCAGGAGCTGTGGTGGATCTGCCTACGGACTATGAGAACGAGTTCGGGAGTTTATTTAATGGCTATCGTCGGCAGATGGAGCGGATTGAAGAGCTGCTGAAATCACTGCAATCGCAGCATAAGCGGAAGCGGGAAGCGGAGATACTGGCACTGCAGGCGATGATTAATCCCCATTTTTTATACAACACCTTGGATCAGTTGAACTGGATAGCGATTGATTCCGGACAAGAGAAGATCAGTACCATCGTCTCGCTAATGGGCAAGATGTTTCGTATTGGCCTTTCGAACGGAGAGACGGTCATTCCCATTCGGGATGAGCTAACGCATGTGGAGTGCTACCTGCAAATTCAAAAGATTCGCTGGGGAGAACGTCTCACATACAGCATGGATATCGAAGAAGATCTAAAAGATCTGTATATTTCGCGTTTAACGATACAACCGTTTGTGGAGAATGCCTTCATTCATGGTTTTCATGGCAGAAGGACTGGGGAAGTCAACGTCTCCCTTAAGCGTAAGGAATACGAATTAGAAATTATCATTCGCGATAATGGCGTTGGGCTGAAGACAGATTGGGCATCACCGAAGCCACGCAAAACGGGAGGCTATGGCGTCAGGAATGTGATGGACCGGATCGCAGCGTATTTCGGGGAGCCTTACGGTGTCACTTTACGAAACAGAGAGGAAGGTGGAACGGAAGTCGTCCTGCTGCTCCCTATTTTGCATAATAAAACAGAACTGGAGGATGCCCTTCATGTGGAGAGTACTTATTATTGATGATGATTTTCAAGTGTTGGAAGGGATGAAGAAATCCATTCCCTGGGAGCGGCTAGAGGCAGAATGGGTAGGAGAAGCGATGGATGGGCAGGAGGGGCTTCTGAAGGTGAAGGAAACGAGCCCGGACATTATTATAACGGATATCTACATGCCTGTGATGAATGGACTCGAGATGATTGAGCAGCTGAAACAGGTTGGATTTTCTGGAGAAATTATTATTCTCAGTGGTTATTCCGATTTTCAGTACGCGCGCCAGGCGCTGCGCTTACAGGTGAGCGATTACTTGTCGAGGCCCGTTACGATGGATGAGTTGGGGGGCGTACTGGAGCGGGTAATTCGCGAGCTGGAGACCAAGGAATTGGCCAAGCTTGAGCAGGAGGAGACACGGCGCAGGTTGATGATGTACGAACCCTTCGTGCAGAAGGAATGGCTAAAATCGGTCGTTACGGGTACATTGGGTCGGGCTATGGCAGAGGAAAGCATGGAGCCCATCGACGAGAAAGTGTGGCTGCGGCAGAAGCATCTCGTCATGGGCATTGAGCTGATGGGGACGGATCGCTTATCGAATCTTACCTTAACAGATTGGAGCTTGTTCCGATTTGCACTAGCCAATATCATATGTGAAGTGCTAGAGCAGGAATGGCCACAATCGGAATTCATTGAGTTGCACAGTCATCATGCAGCCATCGTGTATCACATCCCTTCAGCCCAATCGAATGCAGAGGCCAGGGCGAATATAAGGCATATCGGAGAGCATCTTACGGCGTGTATGCAGACCTATTTGAAGCTGAGTATCCGTATCGGAATTGGCAGTGTACAGAGCGATTGGCGACAGCTTCCCAACTCAACGGAAGAGGCGTTCCTAGATTTACTCCAGCAAACGTTGAAAGAAGATCATGGAACTCGACTATCGATCCCGGATGCAGAAGAGCCTGCTGTGACGATACGTCCCATCAAGTTTTATCAAGAACTGGCCGAGGCTATCGTGTACGCCAAGAAGGAGGAGACACTTGCGATTGTTGATGCCTACTTAGCGCAGCTCCGCCAGATGTCGCCCGTTTCGCCGGCTTATCTACAATACTTATGCTCAGAGCTGTGGACGATTCTCGCCTATTCGTTATACAGTACAGGTGTCGTGCTCGACGATCTGTTCCCCGGTTTGCCAGCAAGCCAGGAAATTGCCAAGATCTCAACGATCGAGGAGCTTCGGAATTGGCTCGAGAACAAAATCTCTGGTATTGCCTCACAACGTGGATGGAGCGAACATTCCAAACATAAGGAAGCTATCGATTTTATGATTCAGTATGCGCACCAGCATTATGCAGAGGACATTGCTTTGGAGGATTTATCTAAACAACTATATCTAACACGCAATTATTTGAACCGGATATTCAAGAAAGCGACAGGGGAGACATTTACGAACTATTTGATCCGTGTAAGGCTAGAGAAAGCTAAGGTGCTGCTGGCGGAAGGCAAGCACATGATCTATGAGATCGCAGAAATGGTAGGCTACAAGAATGTGGCTTACTTCAGTTCCATTTTTAAAAAGCATTATGGGATGAATCCCAGTGAGCTCGGAAAAAAATAGGTTGTGCTCGATTGTGGTAGAAATGTGTTCATTACCCTTATTTTGATTGTGTCCTTCCATTCATATAATGAAGCTAGAAGCGCTGCTGAATGAATGGAGCTGCTACGGCACCTTCGTTTTTAATTGGAACGGCTTTGACACAGTTCTGAATATGGAAGACAGGAAGGGGTTAACAAAATGATGAACAAGCAGATAAAAAGATGGGGTGTACTGACAATTACGGCACTTACAGCTGTAAGTCTGACTGCATGCGGTGCCGGAACCAAAACGAACGAAGCTGCGACACCGAGCAGTGGTGCAGCAGCAACACCAACAGCAGCTGTAGTCGATAATAAGCCGGTTAAACTGCGCATTGTATGGTGGGGCTCACAAGCTAGGCACGATGCGACCTTGAAGGCACTCGAAGCTTATACAAAGAAGCATCCGAACGTTACGTTTGAGCCGGAATTTTCCGGGTTTGATGGCTATGCGGATAAGCTAGCAACTCAGGCTGCGGCAAAGAACGCACCTGACGTAATCCAGATGGACCCGGCTTGGTTAGCGGAATACAGTGGTAGAAACCAACTCGTGGACCTTTCCAAAGGCATTAATATCGCAGATATAGATAAGTCTCTGGTTGATTCCGGTAAATATAAAGACAAGTTGTATGCGATTCCATTAGGCAATAACGCTACGGGGATGTTATTTAATAAGAATGCTGTAGACAAACTGGGCATCACACCTCCAGCTAATGGCTGGACTTGGGATCAATATTTCCAATTTGGCAAAGATGCGAAAGCAAAGCTGGAAAAAGATAAATATGCCTTAATGGATGCGACAAGTGACTACACCGTGTATTCCTCCTACCAAAGCAGCCAAGGCAAGGGCTATCCGGTTACAATAGAAGGCAAATTCAACTTGGACAAAGATACGTACATTACGTATGCGAAGAAATATGCTGAACTTCGTAAAGAAGGTGTAGTTCCTCCGCCGGATGTTGCGACGACAGATAAAGAATCCGATGCGAAGATGGATTTGATGAACAACGATACGGTCTTGATCAAGCGTAGTTTCGCAGCCTTGCTGCCTGGCTATGAGGGTGTAAAACCGGGAGCTTATAAGTTTGTTACACAGCCTAAAGGTGCGCAAGCCAGCGGCTTCCTGAAGCCGTCCATGTTCTGGTCTGTCAGTGCGGATTCTAAGAACCCTGACGCGGCTAAAGCATTCATCGACTGGTTTGTGAACGATACAGAAGCAGCGGATATTTTGACAACAACGCGTGGTGTACCCGTGTCCAAAAAAGTTCTCGAGTACTTGACACCGAAGCTGACGCCGGCAGATAAACAGCAAATCGAGTTGATCAAGAATGTTGCGCCTGATGCGCAGCCATTTAACCCTGGGGCAAAAGGCTGGAGTAACTACACAGCTAAGGATTTCAAGGATATTGGCGAAAAAGTGATGTTCGGCAAAATTACGCCGGAAGCGGCGTATGAGGAATTGGTGAAGAAAGCAAAGGATTACCAATAAGAGCCCTACTACATTCCAGCTATTATAAGCGATACCTTTAGGCCCAGGCTGCCGAGATTTTCTCGGCAGTTTGGGTTTTTCTCGTTCTCGTTGAAGAATGAGCATCTTCACGTGAATCGAGTGATTCCAACGGAGATCGTGTATAATCAATGGAAGATTCACATCATTGCGAGGAATGGGTGGGAAAGTATGGTGGGAAAAGCGGTAATCAGGCAGATGGGCAGCTCGTCTCTGGCCTTATCACCTCTTGGACTCGGCTGTTGGCAGTTTAGCAATGGTCAAGGGATGGTGGGCAAGTTTTGGCCGGTGCTGAAGAAGGAAGATGTACGCAGCATTGTTCAGACCAGTCTCAAGGGCGGGATTAATTGGTTTGATACAGCAGAGGTTTATGGAAAAGGTCAATCCGAACAAATGCTTGCAGAAGCGTTGCGCGAAGCTGGGCCATTAGCTGAAGGGGCTCACATAGCTACAAAGTGGTGGCCAGCCCTGCGCACGGCGAGCAGTATCACGAGTACCATCGATGATCGTCTCCGATTGCTGGAGAACCGAACAATTGAGCTGCATCAGGTGCATCAGCCATTCTCATTTTCGTCCGTTCGCGAAGAAATGAACGCGATGGCTGAACTAGTGAAGCGGGGCAAAATCAAGAACGTGGGCGTCAGCAATTTCTCCGCGAAAAAGATGCGTGAAGCTGATCGTGTATTGCGGGAGCACGGACTCCGGCTCATTTCCAACCAAGTAAAATATAGCTTGTTGGATCGTCGGATTGAGCACAACGGCATCATGGATACCGCGAAGGAGCTGGGCATCGCGATTATCGCGTACTCCCCGCTGGAGCAAGGGATCTTAAGCGGTAAGTTCCATAAGAATCCTGCGCTGGTGAAAGCGATCAAGGGCCCTCGTAAATTCACTTCAGCCTTCAGAGGAGCGGGCTTACAGCAATCGAAGCCCCTCATCGATAAGTTGGACGAGCTCGCAGTCATTTATGATGCATCACCAACGCAGATCGCGCTGAATTGGTTGATCCATGCACATGGGGAGACGGTGTTTGCTATTCCAGGTGCATCGAAGACGCACCATGCGGAGGAGAATGTGAAGGCGATGCAATTCACACTAACCAATGAGGAATTGAAGCAAATCAGCGATGTTTCCAATCGGGTGCTGAATAAATAAAGCAAACTGCAACAAGTCGTTATGTAATTGTAACAGGGTTGCAATCTTTTCTTCAGGTAGATTTAAGGTAACAAGCCTATACTAAATCTCGACCCCCTTTTAAATATATATACCTTAGACCCGCGGCCCGTTGCTGTGGGTCCCTTTTTTGTTTAAGGGGCAATAGCTGATCTTTCCGTGGCTAAAAAGGTTCATTTGTCCGTTTGTCAGCTCTTGCGGATATAACAAGTACATAGCAACTTGCCAAGAACCTGCAATTCGCATCGTGCGAAATGGCAGGTTCTTTATCAGTTATGTCAGTGCCCGACCATGCTCAACTCGCCTGTATTCCTTCGGCACAATCCCCTTAGTCTCTCGGAATATCCGCGAAAAGGTTTTGTACGATCCATACCCCACCTCTAGCGCAATCTCCGTGACACTCATGTCAGTGGAGACCAGCAGGCTGCAGGCGTGGCGCAGACGCAGATCGTGCAGGAAGTGAACGAAGGTTTGACCTGTCGTTTGCTTAATCACCTCGCTGATCCGCGAGACGCTCATTGTAAAGCGGGCAGCCAAATCGGATAACGCCAAATCCTCTTGATAATTCCGATGGATGTAGTGAATAATCGGCCACACGGCGTGGCTGGACCTTGATGGAGATTTGGCCAACGTCGTAGCTTCTTCCTCTTGCCCTGCGTGCTGGTAGCGATGCCGATCAAAGCGGATCAGAATTTCCTTCAATTTGGCCTTTAGGAGCGTCTGCCTATAGCGCTCGTCGCTGTGATACTCTTTCACCATATCTTCGATGAGGGCGGTCATTTGTGCCTGTTCGGCCCCATCGAACTGCACATAGGCTGGCAATGCATTCGAGTCCTGAAATAGCTCAGACAGTCCCTGATCGTTTCCCGGCTCCATGAGCAGATCCATACTGAACATGCCATTGAAGAGAACTAGCTTTTGACCTGGGTCTGTAAAAATCTCATGCACCTGATAGGGCAGAACAAACGTGAAAGTGCCAGGTGCCATCGTATGTTTCACATCATTTATTGATTCAGCTCCACGTCCTTCAACAACATAAGAGAACTCCAGGTAATCATGTCGGTGCGCGCGAAAGCCGTGCTCCAATGTATTTCTACTAAGGTGGAATGGGAAGGGAGAGTGCATATTTGGGTATGTTTTTAGATAATCTGGAAAATACGTCATGATCAGTCAGGGCTCCTTCGAAAAAATGGGACGTTTTCCGAATATACGGTACGACTTCTTAGTGATCTTATTTTATCATAAAAGCAGGGTCAACAGCGTGTACTTATGAGGAGGAACGAATCGTGGAAAGCGTTAACAAAATTAGAATTGGAATTATTGGTGCAGGCAATATTGGCGGTGTTCATATTCGGGAATTTTCCAAGCTGGCAGAACAGTGCGAAATTACGGCGATTACAGATGCTTACTTGCCTTTGGCTCAGGCGAAAGCGCAAGAGCATGGCATTGCCTATGTCGCGGCTACACCAGAGGAACTTATTCAAAGCACAAATGTCGATGCCGTCATCATTGGGGTGCCGAATCAATACCATGCCTCCCTTGCTGTACAAGCGATTGAAGCGGGCAAACACGTACTTATCGAGAAGCCAATGGGGATTAACGCCGCTGCGGCCAAACAAATATATGATGCCAGTAAGGCTTCGAATACAATTGTAATGATTGGTCATCAAATGCGCTGGGAGTCAGTTCCTATGCAGATTAAGGAGCAGGTTGAAGCCGGCGAGTTAGGCAAAATCTATACAGCCAAAACCGGCTGGTTCCGCCGTAAAGGTATTCCAGGCTGGGGGACTTGGTTCACGAAAATGGATGAGTCCGGCGGCGGTCCGTTGATCGATATCGGCGTTCATATGCTGGATCTTGCGCTCTATTTGATGGGGAATCCGAAACCAGTTTCAGTTGTTGGTGCAACGTATGCGGAATTCGGACCACGCCGTAAAGGGATTGGCACATGGGGGAAACCGAATTGGAACGGTACGTACGATGTGGAGGATTTGGCAACGGCACTGATTCGTATGGAGGATGGCAGTACGCTGACGCTTGAAGTGAGCTGGGCAGTTCATATGGACACGGACAACACGCCTTTCGTACACCTCATGGGCGCAGATGGCGGAGCTAGCTACAAAGGTCCTACGGGTAAATTGTTGACAGAGAAATTCAACCGTGCGATCGAGACGGAATTGAAAAAGCCTGAAAATGATGAAGGTGAGCGCCAACGTCTCAGCCAACATTTCCTAACTTGTATTCGTGAGGGCAAACAGCCAATCACATCGGCGCTTTCTGGTTATACGAACAATTTGATTCTAGATGCGATCTATGAATCTTCTCGTACAGGTAGTGAAGTGAAGTTGAACTGGGATTAGTCGAGTAAACAAACACCATTTGGAGGGATCATCCGATGCTTAGAGGGTTATCTAGAGCAGGGCTTGGCAAGATCGAGAGCAACGAGCAATTTATCGAGTTAGCGGCAAAAAATGGCTTCCAAGCGGTCGATATCGACGCTGTGAGCCTTGTAGAAGCTCACACCGTTGCTGGTGCGCGGGAGCTTTTAGCGAAGAATGGACTCGTTGTCGGGTCCATTGGTTTACCCGTGGAATGGCGTTCCACGGAAGAGGTGTTCCGCGAGGGGCTGCCGAAGCTAGCCCAAGCCGCGGAAGCGGCTGCAGCGCTCGGTTGCACGAGCTGCTGCACGTATGTGCTGCCCTCGACGGACCTCGGGGCAGCGCACTTCATGGCGCTCGCGACGCGCAGATTGCGCACGTGCGCCCAAATCCTAGGCGCCTACGGCATCCGCCTAGGGCTGGAGTTCGTCGGTCCGCATCATCTGCGGACACGGTGGCAGAACCCGTTCATCTGGACCATTGATGAAACGTTGGATTGGATCGATGCGATTGGCGAGCGCAACGTGGGCTTATTGTTCGATTCGTACCACTGGTACACGAATGGTGGGACTGTCGCGGATATCGAGAAGCTCCGCGCCGATCAGATCGTGCACGTGCACATCAACGATGCACCGGATGTGCCAGTAGAGGAAGTGCTCGACAACGGACGCGTGTATCCGGGCGAGGGTGTTATTGATTTGGCCGGCTTCCTGCAAGGCCTGCAGCGCATTGGCTACACCGGCGCTGTGGCACAGGAGATCCTTACGGCGGAAGCGCCGACGGCTTCTCCAGAGAGCTTGGTAGAGCGCTCCAAGGCGGGCTTCGACAAGGTCTACGCCGCGGCGGGGATTTAAGGAGTTTGAGGCTTGAAGCTTGATGTGATAGACGAACCTCGTTAGGGGTTCGTTTTTTTGATCTTGGTTAACCACTATCTATTCTATCTATCGCTACCCTCGTAGCGTTACTATCCCTTTGGCTCAGGTCCAAAGCTAAGCCCTGTATAACTTTATTGTTACTCTATCACCACTATCCCTTTGGCTCAGGTTCAAAGGCCTGCCCTGTGTAACTTCATTGTTACTCTATCGCCACTATCCCTTTGGGTCAGGTTCAAAGCCCTACCCTGTATAACTTCATTGTTACTCTATCGCCACTATCCCTTTGGCTCAGGTCCAAAGCTAAGCCCTGTATAACTTTATTGTTACTCTATCACCACTATCCCTTTGGCTCAGGTTCAAAGGCCTGCC
>NZ_JAVDSB010000019.1:0-114920 GCF_031455095.1 Paenibacillus qinlingensis | reverse complement strand
TTGAAGCTAGCGAGATTTTGCAATCTCATTTATAGTCGATTACTCGACTGTGCTTACTCACTCGTTGTTCAGTTTTCAAAGATCAATTTCTTTCGTTCGCTACCGTGTTACCGAAGCAGCGAGAAGTAATATACCACATCAACTTGTTCGAATGCAAGAACTTTTTTCAGAAAGTTTCTTTCGTTCATTCGTTCTTTTGTTCGACCGCCGAAGCGACAAGGAGTAATATAACAAATCCTCCAAGGGATTGCAAGTTTTTATCCCATGGGAAAAAACGACAATTAAAAAAGGCCCTGGCGCATGATGCACCATAGCCTTATCTTCTTTTAACCTTGGCTTCCAATAAAGACGTATCGAGCAATAATTAGAATAGCTAGTATCCACATTAACCAGTGGACACTGTATTTCTTCTCACTTTTGCCACTAGCATTAGCTGCTGCTGCAAGTACTACATAAGTAACGATACCGAAGGAAATCCCATTTGCAATGTTGTATGTGAAAGGCATCAATACAATTGTAAGGAACGCTGGGATCGCGATAACGAAGTCTTGGAAGTCGATCTCTTTAATAGATTGAACCATGAGAACACCAACCACAATCAATGCCGCTGCAGTTGCAGATCCAGGGATTAGCATAACAATTGGCGCTAAGAACAGGGCAAGCAAGAAACACACACCTGTAGATACTGCTGTTAAACCTGTGCGACCACCCTCGGCTACACCTGCTGAACTCTCTACAAACGCTGTTACTGTACTCGTTCCAACTAATGCACCACCGCTGACGCCGATCGCATCCACGAACATCGCTTTACCCACGCGTTTGGTACCCTCTTCTTTATTCTTCATAATACCAGCACGATTCGCTGTTCCTACCATTGTACCGAATGTATCAAATAGCTCAACGAACGTGAAAGTAACGATAACAGATACGATTCCTGTTGTCATAATGCCTGCGAAATCAAAATCTGCGAAACGTAGCTTTGACATATCCGGTACCCATGTTGTTTCGCTGCTAGTTAATGTAGCTAAATCAACCATACCCATGAAATAACCGACTACAGTCGTTCCTAGAATCCCGAATAGAATCGCGCCACGCACACGCATTACCAGCAAAATAGAAATCAACAAGATACCGACGAGTGTTAAAATAACACCTTTATTTTCTAATGAACCCATATGGAAAATAGTTTCGAAAGAAAGAACATCCGTAAATTGATGTGCTTTAATATCAGTACCTGATTCAACGGCTACCGTAAGGATACCGCTGTTTTTAAAGCCGATCATCGCGATAAACAAACCAATTCCCACAGTAATCGCATGCTTCAAACTATCTGGGATAGCGACTAGAAGCATTTGACGCATTTTCGTAATCGTAAGGATGATGAAGATAATCCCCGAAATAAACACGGCTGTAAGAGCCATCGAAAACGTAAATTTACCTTGTGATGTCAAGATGATCGTCGCGAAGTACGCATTCAAACCCATTCCCGGAGCTAGAGCTACAGGGAAATTAACGAAAAGCCCCATCGCAATTGTCATGACGCCTGCCGCGATAGCTGTTGCTAAAAACACAGAGGTCCATTCTCCACCAGTTGCCCCTGTTTTAAAAGCACTCAGGATATCTGGATTAACTGCTAGGATGTAAGCCATGGTCATGAACGTCGTGATCCCCGCCATGATTTCTGTTCTTACGGTGG
This sequence comes from Paenibacillus qinlingensis, assembly GCF_031455095.1. Classification (GTDB taxonomy): domain Bacteria; phylum Bacillota; class Bacilli; order Paenibacillales; family NBRC-103111; genus Paenibacillus_E; species Paenibacillus_E qinlingensis_A. The sequence continues at coordinate 113,224 of NZ_JAVDSB010000019.1, read as the reverse complement.
TGCCATTTTGTTTCAACTTAAAAAAACGATCCAAATCCATCTTCCTACTCCTCCTAATGAATGGTGGGGAACCACAGATAAACGCCTCCATCGTCCTTTTAGGACGAACGCGTTTATAAAGGTTGTGTAAAGCAACGTGTACCTATATGCTTTCCGGCCAACAGCAAAAAACCCGGAATCGTGGTGTCTGATTCCGGGTACGAAAAAGGAGCCGTCCATATGAGGGCTGCCTTCAGAAAGTGAAGTTACAGAAAAAACTCATAGGGATACCGTTCCTTTTTTTCGTAGCCAGATCATTTGCGGTGATCTCGTAGAAACTCCCAGGCCAATCCCCGAGATTATACGAAAAACTGTTATCCAATTTCATATTCTATTGAAGAATTGGGCAAGTGTCAATAAAAAAAGACGAACGTTTACAGGGTAAATTATAACAAATCGTTCGTCTTTTTATTTCACGTAAAAAGAACAAAATTAACGTGGGGATCACTTGCGTGAAAAGCAAAAAAGAAGCGCATCTCTTCTGTATGAAGAGACACGCTTCTCATCGTATGTTGATGTCAGTCTGCTACAGCCAGCCAATGCCCAGGCTGCACTTCAACAAATTGCGAACGGTCCAACCCGTACGGATCTTGAATGGACGGATCGAGGAGCGGCACGAACTTCTTGCGAGACTCTACCGCTGGATTGGGTACAGGAATGGCCGCAAGCAGTGACTTCGTATAGGCATGCAAAGGGTTCGCATACAACTCTTCGCTCTCTGCTAGCTCTACGATTTTGCCTTTATACATAACCGCCACACGGTCACTGATATGTTTGACCATTGAGAGGTCATGCGCGATAAATAGGTATGTTAACCCTAACCGTTGTTGCAGCTCCTCCAGAAGCTTAACGATCTGTGCCTGAATAGATACGTCCAGCGCCGATAACGGCTCATCGCATACGATAAATTCCGGCTCTACTGCCAATGTTCGTGCGATGCCGATTCGCTGCCGCTGTCCGCCAGAGAACTCATGCGGGTAACGCATCGCATGAGCTGCGCTAAGTCCCACCATCTCCAGCAATTCTTCGATTCTATGCTGACGCTCAGACTTGCTTTTCGTCATCCGATGAAGATCAAGTGCCTCGCCAATGATGTCGGCAACGCGCATACGCGGATTTAATGATGCATACGGATCCTGGAAGATCATCTGCATATAGCGTCGCATCGTCTTCATCTCTCCGCGGGATAAGCGGTTAAGTGAGATCCCCTTGTAGAGAACTTCTCCACCTGTTGCCTCGTTTAGGCGTAGGATCGTTCGACCCGTGGTGGATTTGCCACTACCTGATTCTCCTACAACGCCAAGCGTCTCCCCCGCACGGATATCAAAACTGATATCATTAACGGCTTTGATGATCTGACCCTTACCTAAGTTGAAATGTTGTTTCAGTGATCTAACCTGAAGCAAGGAACGTTCATCTGCTGAATGACTTACAGCGGACACCAGCTTTGGTTTCTTTTTCTCATCAAGCCTAGGCAGTGAATTTAACAATCGTATCGTGTAGGGATGCTTCGGTGCAGCAAAAATTTCTTCTGTCGTGCCCGTCTCCACAACCTCGCCATCCTTCATAACCACGACCCGATCACACATACCTGCCACGACACCTAGATCATGGGTAATCAAAATAATGGACGTGCCCAGCTTCCGCTGAATTTCTTTCATCTGATTCAAAATTTGCGCCTGAATGGTGACATCAAGCGATGTGGTCGGCTCGTCCGCAATGAGCAGCGACGGCCGGCAAGCAAGCGCAATTGCAATCATTACCCGTTGACGCATACCACCGGAAAACTCATGGGGATACTGATAGTAGCGTGTTTCTGGGAAAGGGATACCAACTAGCTTCAGCATCTCAATGGCTTCCTGCTGTGCTTCCTGTTTCCCCAGTCCCCGATGCTTGATTAGACTCTCTTCAATCTGCCGGCCAATACGCATCGTTGGGTTAAGTGAGGACATCGGATCCTGAAAGATCATCCCGATATCGCGACCGCGAATATGTTCCATCTCCAAATCTGACTTATCAGCTAGATTCTGACCTTGAAAGAGGACCTGTCCTCCCTTCACCATCGAAGGCGGGGACGGCAATAACCGCATGATCGTACGTGCAGTAACACTTTTCCCGCTGCCGGATTCTCCTACGATGCCCAGCGTCTCTCCTTCGCGAACGGAGAAACTTACATTTCGAACCGCTTCAACCTCCTTATCGCGAGCGTAAAAAGAAACTGACAATTGCTTCACTTCTAAAATGGATGTCATATAATCACCTTTGAGTTGGGATAAACTTGAAAAGAAAGTTTCTATCATACGTAAATACATGTTAAAATATAAGTTAATTATATCAAAACGATAAAAAAATTATATAATTCAAATAAAATAAACAATTTTTCGACTTTCATTGACATTTTTCGTTACCACTCTTAAAATCTACTATATCGATCGGAATAATGCAATATAAAAACTGACCGACAAAGGAGCACACGAACTTGACCGGGCACACTGCAGCTACAGAATCCCTACTCGTCGATCGACTCGGGAATCTCTTTTTCAAAATGCTTTTACATCCTACTTACCGTTTTTTGCTACTGCTAGTGGGAGCTCCCTTGCACCTCATCGTCTATTCTGTCTATCTTTACAGTAAGAAGCATAGTATGCACAAGGTTGAGCTGGACAAGCTAGAGCAGCAATGGACGTCCTCCGGCTATCGAGATCGACTTTTCGAAGAGACGAAGGAACAACTTGAACGCAAGCACCGATTCTTTGGTCAAACCGTTGCACCTGAGAAGCTGGAACGTGAAGCTAATCAGATTACGGCGATCAAATTTAAGGAAGCTTTACTGAGTCAACTTGAAGCTGCGCAAGAGGGAAACAACAGGTCGAAGGTCACCTATGCGGATACTTTCAGCCAGTTGATTCGAAACCCAGCGTTTCTTGCTTTATCCATAATACCTGGCGTTCTCATGTATGTACTCATGTTCGTCTATAGCAACGCCTATCTCAAATATATTATGGAGCGGCTCGTGATGACCGTTTTCGTCATATTTGGCGTCGCCTTTCTCGTCTTTACGATTCTATACCTGTCCCCTATGAATCCAGCGGCCAACATTATTGGAGAGACCGCTACAGCAGAGCAGATTGCTTCGTTCAATAAGCTATACGGATTGGATCAACCTTATCTGGTTCAATTGTGGGATACGTTTCGGGGGATTATCACCTTCGATTTAGGCAAATCATTCGCAGGCAACGAAGTTGTCACAACCTCAATCGCTGCGAAGTTTCCTGTAACGCTCACGCTCACAGTTATCTCTACGATAATTGCCGTATTGATCGCACTGCCGATCGGGTTGATATCGGCTACACGGCCAAATTCTTTTGTGGACTATACGTTCATGTTAATTGCACTGATTGGCTTGTCCATCCCTAACTTCTGGCAAGGTTTGGTTCTTATTTTGAATTTCTCAATCAAGCTGCACTGGCTGCCCGCTACCTATAACCCGCAGAACGCCTTATCGATGATTATGCCAATCATTGTCTTGGGGACAGGACTGACAGCCGCGGTCGCTCGGATGACACGTTCTTCCACATTGGAAGTCATCCATGAGGATTACATTATTACAGCTCGGGCGAAGGGACTCTCACGCAGACAAGTGCTGTGGAAGCACGCCGTGGGTAATGCGTTGATCCCAATTATCACAGTCATCGGATTACAGTTCGGTGGGATGCTGGGAGGCGCAGCTGTTACGGAGAAGGTTTTTAATATCAACGGAATTGGGAGTTACATCGTGGACAAACAGTTTATCCCCGATATTCCGGCCATTATGGGTGGTGTCGTCTATACCGCTATCACCATCTCTATCGTAAATGTCATCATCGACATTCTGTACGCATTTTTTGATCCAAGAATCCGTTCCAAAATGAAACAATACTAGCAGGTGACCAACGTGACGAAATCGATACTTAGTAAACAGGACATTCACTTTAGATTACAGACCTGCTCCGAATACGGACAGGCCAGCTTTGCCGGAATCGCCACCTTGAGCTTGGCGTTGGTTCTGTTGTTTAACAGCTTTGACGGTGCACAATTGGCTACGAATTCAGTCGTTTTCGTTGCCTTTGTCTCTTACTTGGTCTTTGCTCTGCTCCAATTGGGGACAATGGCCTTGATTCGCAGAGACCTGCTCCAATACGGAGAGATACGTCGCACCACGCGTTGGCTAGGTTACGTACTGCTGGTTAGCTTGCTGACGGCGAATATCTTCATCGCAACAGCAGCTTTTCAACTCATTAAGCGTAAGAATAGTGCCATTTACACACTCTCGGTCTACGCACTATTAACAACTGTGTTTGTGTTCGCCGTTTCGGCGTTAAACGTCTTCAAGCCCTATGTATCCAATATGTTTGTACCTGGTATGGCTCTCATTCTATTCGCTGGCGTCATTCAAATACTTGGCTTACTTCTGATCTCCCGCTATGCAGATCAACAACTTCTGCCCAAATGGTTCTGGATCGTCGCCGTCCTGGTGCTTGCAACCTCGCTAACGGGCAATCTCTTCGCTCTTGCACTTGGCATCTTATTGATAACCAAGCTTCAGAACAAGGAAGGCTCGTCGGGAACCAAATTAAATGAAGTTGTCGAGCGGCTATCCCGCAGTACGACTTCCATGCTTGGCCTGTGGTTCATCGGATTCTTGATAGCCATTTCATTGTGCAGCTACTTAACGTTCGACTATGGACTAGCTATCGATAATAACTACTCAGCTATCCTGCAATCACCAAGCCTTACTTATCCCCTTGGTACGGATAACTTTGGCCGATGTCTATTCTCTCGCATTGTATTCGGTGCACGTATCTCACTCTTCGTTGGTATTCTCTCGACATTGATCCCCGTGATCATTGGGGGGACATTAGGAGCGATATCCGGCTACTACGGACGCAATACAGATAATCTCATCATGCGAGCGCTCGACATCCTTTATGCGATTCCTGGCATTCTATTGGCGATTGCGATCATCGCGGCATTCGGCGCCAACACGGTTAATCTTATTATTGCGCTCAGTATTGGGGCGATCCCAACCTATGCACGAACCATGAGAGCCAACGTGTTGCTCGTCTCTACGCTGGAATATGTGCAGGCAGCGCGAGCTTTCGGTGCAGGCGATCTAATCATCCTACTTAGACATATCGTACCCAACTCGATTGCGCCGATGATTGTCAAATCTACGTTAACCGTAGGCGGGGCTATCATCTCTACGAGCAGCTTAAGCTACCTCGGACTCGGCGTTGAGCCGCATATCCCCGAGTGGGGCAATATTTTGAAGGTAGGAAGCTCCTATCTCGAAACTCACTCTTATACAGCCATCTACCCTGGCTTGGCCATTATTGCGCTAGTGCTGTCTTTCAACTTCCTTGGCGACGGTCTTCGCGATGCGCTTGATCCCAAGCTCGACTAAACAAGCTATTCCTCTTGGAATATTCATTCTTACTCCATGACTTCATCGTAACGATTTAACTTGAAGGATTATGGAATGAATGTGCGTTCATATACTTAAATTTATTAGGAGGGTCAAACTATGATTAAGAAAAGCAAGGTCGTCATCCCCGTTATCCTCGGTGTCTCCATGATGCTTAGCGGATGCAATTTCACAACCAAAGACCAAGCCGCTGCAACACCAACACCAGCCGCAGGTGCAACAGCAGCCGCTAATACTACGCCAGTAGATATCGAACTACTCGGTACGAGCGCTAACGAAACGGACCTCAACATCGTTCGTGATCAACTTACAAAGAACGGTTTCAACGTTAAGCTGAACATTCAGCCGGATTACGGTACGTTCAAAGCCCAACAGGATGCAGGTAACTTCGACGCTGCCCTATCCAGCTGGACTACAGTAACCGGGAACCCTGACTATGCGGTACGTTCCCTATTTAAAACAGGCGGCGACTACAGCATCATGTCCGATCCAGAAATCGACAAACTGATTGATCAAGCAGCCGCTCAGACGCCAGAGCAGTATGCAGAGACTTACAAAAAATTCGAGCAGCAACTCGTTCTAGACAAAGCGTATATCGCACCACTCTACAACTCACTTAAAGCACAAGCGTTCAATCAAGATGTATTGAAAAAAGAATCTGTACGACTTTCGAAGTCACGCTCTCTCCCATGGGAAGAACTTGATTTCAAAGATGCCGCTAAACGTGCGAAAGAACCGATTATTCTTCAGTCCACTCTTCCGTCTTTGACATCCCTCGATCCGATCAAAGGGAACGACGGTTCGATTAACATCATTAACACAAACATGTATGTACGCCTACTTAACTTGACGGACGACGACAAGCTAACGCCTGAGGGTTCCCTCTCACACAACTTTGCAATTGCTGAAGGGAATTCAGACTACTATTTCGTACTGCGTGACGATATTAACTTTGCGCAAATCAAGAACAAGCTAGGGGCTGATTCTGGCGAACGCGTTGGCGCTGAAGATGTTATCTTCTCGTTGAATCGTGCTAAGAACAAAAATTCCGTACCGAATCACCGTACATTCACATTGCATGAACATATTAAAAATGTTGAGCTTGTGACTGACCCTGCAGTACTAGACTCCATTAAAATTTCCGGCAGCTCCGACACGATCAAAGCAGGCTTGGAAAAGGGTCTAGGCTCCAAAATCTCTTCCCTTGTATCTGACAAAACAAAAGTAAGCAACAAAGAAGGCAAATATCAAGTTATCAAATTGACAACAACAGAGCCATTCCCACAAGTATTGAACTATTTAGCTCATCAATCGGCTGGTATCGTCTCCAAGAAACAAGTCGAAAGCATCAACACATATGATGTAGCCAAATATGATGTAAACAAAGACATCGCCTACGGCGACCAAGCAGGGGTTACTGAAGGTGCGAAATACAACAATACGCTGGCAACAAGCGGTCCTTATATCCTGTCGTACAAAAATGATTATGAAGCCGTCTTCTACAAAAACCCTGGATATATGAAGGGCACAAAGTATGAGCCAAAAGTAGATTCTATCAAAATTCGTTTCATCAAAGATGCTGAAGCTTCCCTATCCGCACTAAGAAGTGGTGAGATTCACCTGTACTACGGTGTGTCCGAGACGAAGTACGATGTCGTTAAAGCAGATACTAAGCTTTTGCTACAAACAATGCCTAGTAACGCTGTGTCCTACCTTCTGTTCAACACCAAGAACCGTGACATTGCCAAAAGTTCTGATTTGAGAAAAGCTGTGCTGCACTCGATTAATCAAGACGAATTCCTTGCTTACTACAAAAACAATAAGTTCAAAGCGATCTCGACATTAAGCCCACTTGTCAAAACAGGCTTAGAAGTCAAAGCAGATCCTGCAAAAGTAAAGGATTTCCTAAGCAAATATAAAGCCAGCAAGTAAGAATCACCGCTGAACATGCTAAAGACTGCCTCATCGTCGATATGACGATTGGGCAGTCTCTTTCATACAACGCCATGCGCATAGATAGGAGCGAAACCAAATGCCAACTTCCGAATCAAGTCCAGTTAAACTGTCGCAATGGGATGCTCTCATCCTAGAATCACTTAAGAATCAAGGATGGTCCACAGACGAGCTGCTTCAACGGGTTCGCACTGGCCACCAGCTTCCGGTAGACGATAGCAAATTCCAATTTGACTATGCGCGCTTAACGGAGCTCGAGAGCAGCGATCCGGGTGCATTCGAACAAGCTGTACGGCACGGCTACCAAATCAAATACAACACGCTCCGCGGCATTGCCAGCTGGATACTTGTCGTGTTCGGACAGGAAGCTGAGCTGCAGCTCGAGGCGGGTCAAGAGTCAGTTGTAGCGAGCCTTTCGTCAGAAGAGTATAGCCTTCTAACGGCTGTGCTTTCATACGGGTGGGTAGTACGCGGCGAGCAATCGTCTTCACCTGAGGCGAGATCGACATTCGTCATAGAGCCTCTCGTTCGCGGCTGAAGCCGTCATCCTTCCGCGCTAAGTCGCTGTGCTTTACGTTAGTGGACTCAACTACGTACAGATATGCATTTACCTTCGGAACCCCTCAAGCAAGCTTACAGCGGATTCTAGCGTTCTGTGTGAGGTGACAGGCTATAGCTCCTCCCAAATAAATTTAAAATACTCCCTTCTATTCGCAAAACGCGCAAATAAAAGGGAGTATTTTTGTGTAACTACAGCTCTTCAGCTAGGAAAGAAGAACGAAAACAAGCGCTGCTAGTGCAGGCAAACCCTGAACGAGTAAAATTGATTTCTTCGCGGTGGCCCCTCCGAATGCGGCTGCAACGAGCACACACACAAGGAAGAAAATTTCAATCGATCGGCCAAACGATGCATCTGGATGGACAAGCCCCCAAACAAGACCAGCTGCCAGAAAACCATTGTAGAGCCCTTGATTAGCAGCCAAACTCTTCGTGATTCCAGCATTTTCTTTCGTCATTCCAAATGATTTCATTGCACGTGGAGTTGTCCATAGGAACATTTCCAGCACCAAGATATACAGATGTTCAAGCGCAACTAGACCTACCAAAATCGCTGCGATTATTGTCATAACTATTCCTCCAATCAAATTATGCCATATGATTAATGTAACATATTTGTCCAGTTCTCTGGCTTAACAAATAAAAAACTCCCTTTGAGCTGTATACTTTAGCTTAGCTCAAAAAGAGTTCTTATAGCTTTGAAGTTTTTTGGGCAGGTTCATCGCTCTCTTTGTTGACTGCAAGCCTGTGATCTCGCCATTGGCCAGTTCTGAATTTCATAAGTGCAAAGCATGCAGACGATAGCAACAACAGCAAAAAAGCACTATAAGCTGCTATACTCCAAAATTGCGCGTTCATGGATTCCTCCTATAAATGAACTTCCCATTAGTGAAAGTAAACGTAATGTTCATATTACACGCACCAAAGGATAGAAGGCAATACAAATTCTGGTCATAAAAAAATGACTCCCTTTTATTCGCTAAATAACGCAAATAAAAGAGAGTCATTTTTACAAGCTATATCCTATTCCCACTCAATCGTAGCTGGCGGCTTCGAAGTGATATCGTAAACGATACGATTCACGTTCTCAACTTCGTTGACGATACGAACGGAAATTTTCTCAAGCACATCCCAAGGGATACGCGCCCAGTCCGCTGTCATCCCGTCGATGGATGTAACTGCGCGGATACCTACCGTGTAGGAGTATGTTCTAGCGTCGCCCATAACACCAACGCTCTTCATGCCTGGAAGCGCCGTGAAGTACTGCCAGATCTCGCGATCTAGGCCAGCTTTGGCGATTTCATCGCGCAAGATAGCGTCGGATTCACGAACGATTTTCAGCTTATCCTCAGTCACTTCACCTAGAACACGAATCGCTAGACCAGGACCTGGGAATGGTTGTCTCCAAACGATAGCCGCAGGAAGGCCGCACTCTTCGCCTACTTTACGCACTTCGTCTTTGAATAGTGTTTTCAATGGTTCAACTAGCTTGAACTTCATATCTTCCGGCAGTCCGCCTACGTTGTGGTGAGACTTAATCGTTTGCGCGGTAGCTGTACCACTTTCTACGATATCCGTGTACAACGTGCCTTGCGCCAAGAAAGTGAAGTCATCGAACTTGCTGGACTCTTCTTCGAACACGCGAATGAATTCAGTACCGATGATTTTACGTTTTTGCTCTGGATCCGCAACGCCAGCTAATTTGCCGAGGAAACGATCTTTCGCATCGATTTTAACGACTTTCATGTCGAACTTGCCGACAAACGTCTCCATAACGCTTTCGCCTTCACCTTGACGAAGCAAACCGTGGTCAATGAACATGCACGTCAATTGCGCACCGATTGCTTTATGAAGCAGGATCGCAACAACGGAGGAATCCACACCGCCGCTAAGTGCGCAAAGCACTTTTTTATCGCCAACTTCAGCACGAAGCTCTTTAATCATATCATCAACAAAAGAGGACATCGTCCAATCGCCATGACAGCCACACACTTCATAAATAAAGTTGCGAATCATTTCGTTCCCTTGAACAGAGTGACGAACCTCTGGGTGGAACTGCACAGCATGGATGTTGCGATCACGGTTGCTCATTGCAGCAATTGGAAGGGACTCCGTACTTGCTTCAACAACAAAGCCGTCAGGTAGAACGGAAACATGGTCACCATGACTCATCCATACCGTTTGTTTCGCCTCTAGACCTTTGACTAGCGGACTTTGGTTCGAGAACTCAAGATCTGCTTTGCCATATTCACGCGTATGTGCACGTTCAACTTTTCCGTTCAATTGGTGGGCTATCAACTGCATCCCGTAGCAAATTCCTAAAATTGGAATACCCAAATCGAAAATGCCAGCATCGACTGAAGGAGCTCCTTCGCCATATACGCTTGCAGGTCCGCCAGAGAATACAATCCCTTTTGGGTTAATTTCACGAATTTTATCAACCGTTGTGTTGTGCGGCAGCAACTCGCTGTATACGCCCAAATCACGGATTCGTCTAGCAATTAGTTGGTTATACTGGCCTCCAAAATCTAAAACAACAATCAATTCACTCGGTTTACTCATTATCCGACCTCCTAGGTTCATAGCGATTGAAGCTTCGGGTGAACCCTTGTCCACTTACCGCTATTTCTAGGTACTAATTTTAAACATTAGGCACCTAGGATGTAAAGGGGATTTAATGTGTCTTTTGAATGGCTTTCCAAATCGCTGTAATTTCCCGCTTCGAATAAGCGAATGCACGCGTAGGATCGTAGCGGACACTTTCATAGATTTGAGCGAAAGTCATCAGTGCCTGTTGCTGCCCTTGATGGTTCACCTGAAGGTTCGTGACGTATTCGCGAACCGTTTGATTCGCTGGTTTTACACCATATTTGCGGAAAAGCTGTCTCCACAAACGATCCATATACGGCGTCAACGGATGCTGCTGCGTTAAAGTTCCATTGTTGTAGCCGGGGAGCTCCACCGTTCTACGCAACAAATAACCTTGACGTCGCAGCAAAATAACCACACCAATAAGCAGGCAGATGCCCCCAAGCACAACGAAAACAGCACTCTTATAAGCCTTTACCAATTGGATAAGATTATTCTTCAATGTATGCAGCCACTCGCTCGACTTCGTCATGACAGAACTTGGCACTGGTGTACGAGTGATTGAAGCGGTTAATCCCAGCTGTTCCATAGCTTCGCTAGTCAACATATCTCTCGGTTGGTCTGCGGATATCCCTGAGAAACCAGGAGTAGGCTCAAACGGCACCCAGCCCATGGTTGGGAAATAGACCTCGACCCAGGAATGCGCATCTTGATTCCGAACGATAACTTCTTGCAATCCATTGTCATCACTGGAGCCTGCTGATCCTGGAGCGAACCCCTTCACCCAACGGGCAGGTACACCCACAGAACGCAGCATGACAACCATTGCAGTCGAAAAATGATCACAATATCCTGTCTTATCCACGAACAGGAAATGATTGACGAAATCCTCGCTGCGGCTGGGTGCGGTAGGCTTTTCGAGACTATACGGAAAGGTTTGGCTCAAATACTGCTCGATGGCCACCGCTTTGGCATATGGCGTCAACCGATTCTCGGTTACCTGCTCTGCCGTGCTCCGCACCGTTCGTGGCAATGTTGCCGGCAATTGCAAGTATTCACTAGTGATTTCATCCGGATAAGGACCGATATCTGTGTTCAACAGATCCGGGTTCTCCTTGATGGGTTGTACGGTCATTTTGTAGTAGGAGAGCGATTCCTCCATTTCCGGCAAGGTCATTAAGCCACTCGTTTTGGAAGTCAAAAGTTGACTGGACGAAATCAGCTTCCCTTTATCACTCAGCAGCATGTCAACACTCCGCAGCTGACCACCGGCGAACAATTGTTTACTTGATGAGCTCCCACTCCACAAGATCTCCTGCTGTACGTCTGGCAGTGCCGATGAGGATAGACTCGAGGTCGTAAAGGGCTCCAGCTTCTGAACGGGCTGTGTCCAGCCTTTGCCATCGTAATAGCTTTTGGATTCGCCACGCCAGTAGGTTAATTCAGAAGTCTTGGCGGTAAACACTGGCGATGTGTCCACTTGGAGTGGACCTCCTAGCGAAGTGTCGTTGTGACCATAGCCAGATGTCGACACGGCAGAACTCGCTTCCATGTCTTCGTTATAGAGCTCAAATAAACGATCATACCAATGCGTCCAACTGACCGGTGCCATCAGAGGCTCAGAATCTGTTTGTTTGGCTGAGAACCAGCCAACCCCTGACAGAACCCCAACCACAATCACACTGACGATTAGCCATTGCATATAACTAGTTGAACGTGTCATTGACACGCGATATGTCTGCTCGATTCTCGATAGATTCAGTAAAGCCATCAGGAGAAGCCCATAGCCTAATGTGCGAATAATCCCTTGCACGGTATCTGCCCCTAATACGAGCTGTAGACCGACAAGATATATCAGCGTAGCCATCACAAACCAAAGACTATGCTGGCGCTGCAGCATAAGCGCTTGGACGACAGAGAGCAGCAAAGCCCAGCCCATTAAGAAAAGGAGTGTTCGCAACTCACCGCTGATTAGATCAAAATGCGCTTGAACGATGTACATGAAATCTTGCACGAATGTCCTCAGCAAAGAGAGGATCCATTCTCCAGTAAATAAGGTCTCCCGATAAAACATATAGCCAATGAACATCACGATCATGCTGCACTTCGCCAGCCATCCCCAGCCATAAGGAACCCTAAAACAATCCAGCGCCAGGCAAAAGGCAAAAACAACAAGGACCGGTCCAATTTGTATCGCTTCATCAGCCATCCAAGCCAACGGGCGCAGCCATTCCGTAAGAAGTAGAAAGAGCAGCAAGGTGATGAGACTGTCTCGAAAGAGATTGCTTTGCATAGGCGGCAGGCTGTCTGCACGGAAAATGAGTTGGGAGCTGGTGCGAGATTGCGATGCGTCTGAAGGCGAAGTGCCTGAGTGTGAAACATCAGAGCGTGAAACACCAGTGTGCGAAACCCCTGAGGGCAAAGTACCCGAAGGCGAAGCGCCTGAGCGAGAGCGGCTAAAAGGTGAAGTGCGCGCGCGCAGCCCGCGGCGTGGTTCAAGCGGTTGCATCCGCAACACCCCCCGGCTTTGGCCACTGGCTCTGCGGATGCGGCACTTCCGTGAAGCTGCAGCCTGCGGCCTGCAGCTGAGAAGCCCCCTCTCGCTCTGCGACCGAGAGGGAAGGCCGCGCGTGCACGTAGATCACGTGCACGGCTCGGCGCCTGGTGCCGCTATCTGCGATAGCGCGCACCAGCGCCACATCCAGCGTCGATGTGATGCACAGCATCGACGCATGCAGCGGCAAGTCTGCCGCCTCTTTCCTGACGAGGTCAGGAAAGGAAATGGCGGGCTTGCCGCCAACGCTCGCGAGTACTTCGTACGCGAGCGTTAGGTCAGGGCGAATCGTCGGCGCGATTCGCCTAGCACTGGAGCTGCTGCAGGCGAAGCCGCAGCTCTCTCGCCCGCTCGCGGCGGCTTCGAAGAAGCCGGCCGCCAGGGCGACGCCCTTCTCCAGCAGTGGCTGAGCCGCCTCTGCTGGGCCCGCCGCAGGCGCGACATCGAGCAGCAGCATCCACTTCGTGGAGGCGGTCTGCTCGGGGTCCTTGGTCATCAGACGGCTCAGACGAGCCGTCGATTTCCAGTGGATGCGGTGATACGGGTCACCGCTGACATAATCACGTACGGAGCTGATCAGCGGCGTTTCGGCTTTTGACTTATGTCCGGAAGAGCCCTCATCAGATTGGAAGGTCATCCCGCTTCGACCCAACGCATCCGGCCTTGGATACACGACATATCGTTGCAGATCTTCTCTATGTACTTTGCGAAGGGCGAAACCAAAAAGATCTCCCGCAGCAGCTTCAAGGTGAGCAAATCGGTAGCAGCCTCGCATCAAATGGGTCATTTTATAAGAAAGCAACAGCGACTTCTGAAACCATGGGAACAGCAGCTTGCTGTACGTCAACTTCCGCCCGCTTCCTTCATGGATCCAGGTTTCCTTCATCAGCAGCCACGGCATAGGCACCCAAGACTGATGCTTAATCTCCACGACAATCGTCACATCTTCACCGGAGAGTAACACATCACCAGACAGATGTCGCTTTAAACTCAAGCCTTTCAGGGCAAAAACATAAAATATTCCGGCCTGTATCCAGATCAACGATAAACAAATACCGAGATACCACGCGGCAAATCCACCTTGGCGATAAGCCAAATAAATCACCAACACACAACTTATGAGCAGTATAGACGTCTTCCCCCAGCTTCTCATAATGGCCCCCTACTTCGCTGTAACATAACGAAGAACTGGTGTTTGCATGCCATCTAGTATGCTTTGGAGAATGAGTTCTGCCGAACGCCCCATCATGCGAGCATCCGAAGTCAGAATAAGTCGATGCGTCCACACGGAAAGTACCAAATCCTTAATATCATCTGGAACAACAAAGCTTCTCCCTTTCACATAAGCCGCCGTTTGCGCAGCACGCATCAAGGCATACGATGCCCGAGGACTTGCGCCCACGTAGAAATCAGCATGATCCCGCGTCGCTAAAGCTAAGCGCACAATGAAATCTTTTAACGTGTTATCCACATGGATCATGGCCGCTTCTTTTTGCAATTGCACAAATTCGTCCTGCACAATAACAGGTTTCAAACTTTCGAGCGGGTGGCGGTCCTGCAAGCGATCCAGCATGAGAATTTCTTGATCATGCGTAGGGTAACCGAGCGAAAGCTTCATCATGAACCGATCCATCTGCGCCTCTGGCAGAGCATACGTGCCTTCATAATCCATGGGATTCTGCGTCGCGATGACAACGAAGGGCTTAGGCAGCTCATAGCTCGTGCCATCGATCGTCACTCGTTTCTCTTCCATCGCTTCCAAGAATGCAGACTGTGTCTTCGGAGAAGTCCGATTACACTCATCCGCAAGTACGACAGATGTCATTAACGGCCCTGGACGAAACTCAAACTCATTGCTTTTCACATTAAAAACAGAAACACCGGTCACATCCGAAGGAAGCAAATCTGGCGTACATTGAATTCTCTTAAACTCGCAACCGATCGTTTTGGCTAACGCGCGTGCTAGCATGGTTTTGCCTACACCTGGAACGTCCTCTAGCAGGAGATGCCCGCCACTTAACATCGCGATAAAAGCTTTCTCTATCGTCTCTCTTTTGCCAACAATCACTTTCTCTACGTTCATGATCATCCGTTCCACGAGAGGCTGCGGTTGATCGAATATTCGGGTTTTCGACGCCATAGACAAGAAGCCTCCTTAATAAGGGTATGCTTCTAGTTTTTCCAGCTCTCTACTCTTTTAGACATTAACCACCCATGGCAAATAGAGAGTTTTTGAGAATACTATTATTTTCTTTGAAAAAGTAGAGTGGCCGCAGCGCCATAGTCACTTGACGATTGTCTCCTGCCATCACCGCGTTCGTAATCCGTCCGCCTAGTGAATCAATTGTTTTGCGCAGCGGAACGATAATTTGATTGTTTTGCATATCCATATCCGCTAGCGAATAGGTGGCTGTTTGGGTCCCTAAGGTGTACAAACGAATGCTTCTATTGGTCAGATCATAATCCATATCATAAATGCCGTAATGCGCATTGGCTGTTTTCGTACTTGCTTGCCACTCTACCTTGCCGCCCATCTTCTCGATCAGATAGCGCAGAGGCAGTTCTATTTGATTTGCACGCAGCTTATAGACGGACGGTTCTATGTTAAATGTATTCCCCCCGAGCACATGAACCTGCAGAGGCAATGCCGCCTGTTGGGCAAGTATACGCGCAGCCTCTTCCTCTTCTTCCTTCTTCGCTTTGGCTTTTGCTTCTTCCTCAGCTTCCAGTTTCTGAGCCAAGCGTTTTTCTTCAGCTATTTTCGCTACATTCGCAGCATTCGGGTGTGCGGTGGCATATTCCTGTGTTTGATCTAACAGCGCTTGAAAACGCGGCAAACTCATACTTCTTGACCATTTCGGCTTCGAGATGGCAAATTGTTTGGGTTTCACTTGCTCAGTTAACGCAGCGAACGTATAGCCTAACTTTTTGTAATAGCTAATCACTTGGGGTAATACTTGGACAGAAGATTCATGCCCTGTTCCATCGTGAAACAGAATATTGATCTCGTGATCCAGCGGTGAAGCCTTCACCGTCTGCCAAATTTCGTTCACAGGCACGTTCGCTCTCTTCGAGTCGCCGCTGTCGACATTCCAATCATGCACGATATAACCCGCTTGCTCCATGAGGTAGAAGTAGTTAGCATCAAAATTAGTAGCAGTCCCGCCAGGCGCTCGTGTAAGCTGCGGGCGTATCCCCACGATACTTGAAATCACGTCCTCACTGCGCTGGATTTGGTTCCAGAAGGTTTGAAAATCACTATAAAGCTCTTTATAAACATGATTATAGGTATGATTGCCAATGGCATGACCGTCTTTTACAATTCTTTTGAGTTCGTTAGGATGCGCTTTCGCTTGCTCGCCAAGTACAAAGAACGTCGCTTTGACATCTTCTTTATCTAAAATATCCAGCACCTGATTCGTCAGCTTGCTAGGACCATCATCAAACGTCAGATACACAGTCGGCTGCTCCGGTGTTACATAAGTTCTATCGCTCTTCAGTCGCTTCCCTGCTTGAAGCTGCCCAAATACTTCTTGCACGGCTGGATCCGCTTCAGACTCCGCAGCTTTGGCTGGCATCCAACCAACCAAAAGTGAAACTAGTAAAACAACAACCATCATGAATTGAATCCGCAGCCTTCTGTTGTTAAGAGCCTGTACCTGTAAGCGCATCCGATGATCCCTCCGCATGTTCTATCATTTTGACATCTGATAGATTATATGGGCGAAGGTACGAGAGTATGACACGAAAAAAAACGATCCCTCTCCGCAAGGAGAAGCATCGTTATAGGTTTATCTATTCACAGCTTACGCTTCCTGCGGCAAGGTAGAACGCTCCGTTTTGGTCCCCATTTTAAACAGAGATCGACTTCCTATCAAGCCTACAAAGCTGACAATGAGCAGTACACCAAGCAGCAATATCGCGCTTCTCGCCCCTTGGAAGGAAACGATTTGCGTGCAGATTGCAATGAGCATAACGCGCATCCCCATCCCTACGGTGTTGAAGAAGCTGTTCACACGACCGATCAAGTGGTTTGGCACCATTTCCATCAGAATGGTATTCCGCGCTACGCGACTCCCCGCATTTCCCCAGCCATTCAACGTTTTAAATACTAGAAAGATAGAAACGATTGGGAACGAATAGAAAAACACAATTGATAGACTAAACATAACAAATGCGAGAATCGTTGTGGCATATGCCCCGAGACGCTTCATGATCAATGGGATCGTTAAACCTGCTGCAATTGCTCCTACAGCAAATATCATATCCGCTGCTCCAAGCACATTGGCACCGCCATGAAGAACGCTGGTTATGTACACAGGGTACAGATAGTTACCCACCATGACACAGAGGAAAGGCATTAGCGCACACAGGAAAAATAAGACCAATAGCGGTCTCGTCCTCAAATAGGTGTATCCTTCCTTAAAATTCGCCCACATGGAGACTGCGCCCGTTGCTGTAACGGACTTATTCTTGATATAAGGAATGAGTAGAAAAAGGCCGAATCCTAAGAAATAGGTCATCGCATCCGCTATTAGGATCCATCCAAAGTTGATATGGTCGATAAGCAGACTCGCCAAGCCCCCCGCGATCATGGAGGTCGATTGATTTTGTACCTCAAGAATTGCGTTTAATGTCTTGTACTGTTCTTTGGAGAAGATCTCCTGTGTAAACGCGAACTGCGTTGGAAAGTGCACATTGTAATACAAAGAGCCACTAAAGTAGATCACAATTAACTGCCACGTTTCAAAATGACCATCAGCAATCCCCCACAACGCCAATAGCAGCGTCACGGTACCGCCGACTATCTCGCTGCCTAGCAGCATTTTTTTCCGGGAAATGCGGTCGATATACGCGCCTATATGAGGCGATAGCAGGAACAAAATGAGGGTAGAAACAAGCGTTGCGTACCCATAGATCTCACTCCCCCCTGCTCTATTCACCAGTAACCATGGCACCCCGATCATCGTAATCCCGGAGCCAATCGAGGATAACATGTTTGCTAGCATGAGAAACTTCATTCTACGGTCTTTGAGCATAAGCCACATATTGGATACCACCTCAATACAAAGTATGGATTGTTTATTTCATTTCCATCACAGCATCTAATACCGATTGTACGTGATTTTTAATTTTCACTTTACTCCATTCCTTCACGATGTATCCTTTTTCGTTAATAAGAAACGTCGACCGAATAATGCCCATATACTCGCGGCCATACAGCTTTTTCAACGCCCACACCCCATACTTCTCTGCTACCTTATGATTCGTGTCTGAAAGCAGGAGGAATGGCAGCTCGTACTTGGCGATAAATTTATCATGCGCCTTCAGCTCGTCCGGGCTAATGCCAATCACTTCTACACCTAACTCAGCAAATTTCCCGTTATAGTCTCGAAAGTCGCAGGATTCCTGTGTGCAGGTTGGTGTATTGTCTTGTGGGTAAAAATAAATGACGACTTTGCGCCCTTTGTAATCCGATAAAGAAACTTTCTCGCCGTTAGAAGCTGGCAGCGAAAAGGCTGGTGCTTTACGCTTCGTTAGAGCTGTTTCATTCCCTTTTTTCATTGTAGTTCTCTCCTCAATCTTCTCTTGCTGTCTCTTGCTAGCCAAGTATCAACTTTATCCATTATGCGACATTCCATGAATGACATCAAACGGAAAAAAGCTGCTGCGAATCGCAATGACTCGTAAGCAGCTTTCTATATGATGTGGTTATGGTTTCACTCGTCTTCACTTGTCCTCACGCTTCCGTTCGGCTTTTCTCGAGGTGCCGCAATTTATCAGGATTCGAGACGATGTAAAATGACTTGATCTGACCATCCTCTACTTGAAAGGTCATGACATTATTAGGCAGCTCATTCACAAACGCAACAATGCCTAGTTGGTCATTCACTGACGTTAAGGTAAAGTGATAGCCCTCTGGTAATTTGGTCAAAACCCCAGACAAGAACTTGGCGATCCGCTCTACTCCTGTAATAGGGTGGACCGCAGCCTTCACCTTGCCACCGCCATCTGAGAACAGTACCGCATCAGATTTCACAAGGGTTAACAGCTGGCCTATATTGCCGGACATTAGAGCATGCACGAATTGTTCCACGACGGCTGTCGTTTGTTTGAGCGGTGCTTTTGCTTCCAGATCCCGCTCTGGCGGGAGGCTAATCGCATTCTTGGCCCGTCGGAAAATTTGCCGGCAATTGGTACTGCTTTTGCCTACAATCTCGGCGATTTCATCATACTCGTATTGCAGGACCTCGCGAAGCAGGAAGACCGCCCGCTCTATCCATGACAACTGCTGCAGGAGCAATAAGTACGCGGTGGACAGTGACTCTTTGTGTGTATATGCAAGATCAGGCGAGATCTGACGATCTGCACTTGGCGTCAACAGTGGCTCTGGCAACCAAGGCCCGACATAGACTTCGCGCTTTTTACTGGCCGAGCGCAGGTTGTCGATGCAGCGATTGGTTACGATTTTGCATAGATAGGCCTTGGGATTGTGCACATGGTCCAGGTTCGTCTCATTGGCGTACAGAAACGCCTCCTGCACGACATCTTCCGCATCCATCACACTACCCAGCATGCGATACGCAAGTGAGAACATCAATGGCTTATAGGAGAGATAGATCTGCTCCTCCATCTTGCCACACCTCCCGTTTGTACTGTGATAGGTTCATTCTAAGCGAACTAAGACGTTTTTAAAATAGCTTGCGCCGCGCGTCTAGCGCTTGCGGCCGAAGCATCAGCCAGCATTTCCCCATGGCTTACCCAGTCACCAGCGACATAAAGACCACGAAGGCCTTGGACGTCTGGGCCTGTTTGCAGATTCGTTTTTCCTACATGTAAAGTATCGTTAGCGACCGTTATGTTCGGCAGAAACTGCCTAGCTACGACTTCTTGTTCCCAACCTGGATGCAGGGTATTCATGACAGCTGTAAGGGTTGCCTCATCATCTTTCGGATTACTTTCTCCAGATCCGTTATATTTGACCATATGCACAACGAGAGTGCCGTCCTCACTAAGCTTGGCATTCAAGGTGTGATGCGAGAAAAAGATCGGTTGATCTAATGCGATTGCCGAATCTCGTCCTGAGATGGGGAGCTTCTTCAAACCTAAGTCAAGGCAAGCTGCCTTCGAGGGGCGCGCTTCTTCCTTCCACTTCTTCAATATCGTACGGTCCGCATTCGGGACTAGCTTGTAGGTCTCCATTGGGGACGCCGTGCTGATAACATGCGATACTTCTAGCACTTGTTCGTCAGCCAGCTTGATGCCCTGCACTTGACCATTCGCATGCACGATTTCTTTTACATCAGAGCTGCTTACGATGTGGACACCCGCTTCAATCGCTTTCTCTTGAAGCTGATCGATGATCGTTTGCCAGCCTCCGTGAATGTAGAGAACGCCTTTTAATGCGCGCTGCACCTGCCCAAGCACCGGACCAGCAAGCTGATGATCTGGATCATAGGCATATGTGGCCGTTCGGCACAATGAGTAAAAAATATGCCGAACCATCGGATCAGTAATTTCTTGCTCCGCCCATTCTCTCAGCGATGCATCCTCAACTTTGCTGGCATCCATTTTCGTTAACCGTATGACGAGTCGCAGAAGTCCCAGCTTCCCAGACCACGAAAGCAGCTTCGATGTGAGCATACTGAGCGGTGTTGCTGGCATTGGCACCACACCATCGTTCCACAACGCTTTGACCTTCGATGCAGGCGCGCCTCCTTCGATGCGAATCCCTAGCTCTTTGAGGATGCGAAAGGCATCCCCTGCCCGGTATAAAGCATGCCCGCCAAGGTTAAAAAGCGCACCATTCTTTTTATTCGTCATCGCTCGGCCGCCCATTCGCCCCGATCGTTCTAGCAGAACAACCCTCCCGCCACCTTTTGCTACTTCGAGAGCAGCTATGAATCCAGCTAAGCCTCCACCAATAACGGCTGTATCGTATTTGGTCATCATCTTCATCATCCTCCGTTTCGCTTTATATCTATATGGCGAAATGGGTCCTTGTTTTGTGACAAAAGTAGTTAGGATTTTGTTCATGGGGTGCTCAACATGGAGTTGAGGTACGTAAGGAGGGATGGCAGCTCGCGCGTGCGGGGCGCGGATGGCGGAATTGCACTCTCGACCGCGGGTCCAAGGTGCGTGGAGGGCTTGTTCGGCTCCAAGGCGCGGAATTATGGTTTGCGAGGACCTTGTTCTACCTTTAGCTGTATAAACTACAGTTAATTCTCGCGATTTCGACGTTTTTTCGAGAATAGCTGTAAAAACTACAGTTAATAAATTGGTAATCGATAGAATTGGAACAATCTTCGAAAAATAACTGTAGGAAATACAGTTAACCCATCCAAAACATGAAATTGGGTTCGAATAGCTGTAGAAAATCCAGTTAATTAGATTGGAACCAGCTACTGGGGTTGGGGTTGGGGTTGGGGTTGGGGTTGGGGTTGGGGTTGGGGTTGGGGTTGGGGTTGGGCCCTGAGTTTTAGTCTTTAGTTCTAGTCTTTAGTTCTAGTTCTAGTTCTTGATTCTTGGCTCTTACTCTTACTCTTACTCCTGACACTTGTTTTTCCCACCAGCTAACTCTTGTCAGCAGCGACGGGTACCACTATCCACAGACAAAAAATAATCCACAGTAAATTTTCTGTGGATATCTCAGCATGTGGATATGTTGATACGAGTCAAATAAGTTATACACACCAGGGACTTATGACCCTGTGGACTTGTGGGTAACTCTGTGGATAAATGCGGATAACAGACAGAGGACGCTCTCCCGACGAGGCGCCCCCTGTTTACTTTTGTAAATATTCAACTATTTCAACTTACTTCTCTCTAACGTAACACCCTTCTCCATACGCAACGCTTCCCGCCAATAATAACCTGCAATAGCTATGTCGAAGATGCCTAAGCCCATCGGATTAAAATACACAGGTTCCTCTACTGCCACACTCGCTAGTTGGTCGCGAAGCACCACATCCGCTAATGTTCGTACGTCTGATTCCTGTAAGTTATACAGGATGTGCAGCTGCTCAATATCTGTCTGTTCACGGCATACCTCGCGCCAATCATCCACAATGATCGCTTTCACACCAGATACGCTTTCCGGTTTATAATCGCGGAGGGAGACATTGAGAAGGAGCGCCCCCTGAGGCGGAGCTTCATCAATATACCGCTCAGTGGATACTGTGCAGGTCAAGATCACATTAGCCTCACGGTAGCCCGCTCGCCAATCGCTTACAATCTGCACCTTCTCATGAATGTCAGCAGGAATCGTCGCAGGATCAACTCCCTTGAGATCATAGATACTGACACGATCAATCCGATCTCCAAACAAAGCCACACACATATCCAAATGTAAGCGTCCGATCGGCCCCCATCCTATCAAAAGGATGAGCACACGTCCAAGTGACCGGGCTTTTACGAAATGATTCATCATCACGCCGCTAACCGCTGCCGTTCGCAGACCATTCAAAAGGCCGCTGTGGATAAATGCCGTAGGCTCTCCTGTCGATGGATTATTTAAAATCAGTGTATTATGAGCCCTAGGAAGTCCCATTAGGCGATTATTTGGGAAGCTCGCAATCCACTTGATGCCCGACATCGCGATATGACCGCCTACATAGGCCGGCATCGCAATGATACGATTTTGGGGATCGCGAAAGCGTAAGTATGGCTTCAAAGGGTGTGCACAGTCTCCACTATCTTGTATAGCAACAACATCCTGAATGATGTTAGTTAGCTTCTTCCAATCGATTCCGATTTCTCGGATATGGTCATCCTGTAAATACAACATCCGCTAGTCTCCCATGCTAGTTACTCGGTGTATGCCCGATCTCTCGTTCAACCCATTTATCGTTATACACAGTATTTAAATACCGTTCACCACGGTCTGGTAAAATGGCTGCGCAAACAGCTCCAGGAGGAATCAAGCTGCTCATTCGTTGTATCCCCGAAATAACGCCTCCGGAGGAAGCGCCCGCTAACACGGCTTCTTCCCGTACTAAGGCACGGCAGCCTTCCACGCAATCCTTGTCTGAAACATAGATAACCCTATCTGCCACATCATGCCGATGCAAACCCGGTGTTATACCAGCACCTAATCCAGGGAATTTTCTTGGACCTTTTTCCCCACCAAAAATAACACTGCCTTCGGCATCCACCGCCACGATCTGCGTCTTCCATCCGCGATTACGGATATAGTCCATACATCCCCTGATTGTTCCACACGAGCTTACTCCGCAAAATAAATAGTCAAGCTCGCCTAGCTGCTCGCCGATTTCCCGCATCGTCGTCTCACTATGCGCCAACGCATTATCGGGGCTTCCGTACTGGTTCGTCCAGTACGCATGCGGGATCTGACGCACAAGCTCAGCTACTCGCCGTATGCGGGCTGGCAGAAACTCACCCGTCGCCTCATCCGGCTCGGAAACAAGGTCGATTTCGCCATGAAAACTGCGAATGATTTGCAAATGCTGCTGCGTCGTCCGAGGATCAACAACACAGATGAAGCGAAGCCCGAGATACCGGCAGAATTGCGCGAGACTAATCGCCAGGTTGCCAGAGCTAGACTCGACGATGACACTCTCGCTCGTCACCTCGCCTCGGCGGATCGCCTCCCGCAGCATGAACAAGGCTGGTCGATCCTTCGCGCTGCCGCCAGGGTTCATCCATTCCATTTTGCCATACACTTCAAAGGGTTGATCTTTAAACAAACGTGATAGCCGAATAAGCGGCGTATGCCCGATCGCTTGGACAATACCTCCTTCAAGCTCCATGGCCATCCCCTCCTTTACGTGTAAAAAATCTTCTTATTTTTCACGGAGGTGCGGTTCTGTGAATCCTCAAAGGTGCCCCCGATAACCTGAATACCTTCCAAAAGCTTCGCCTGAATCATCATGCCAATCGCTGGAATGCGATTTTCTACGTCTGCTCGGATACTGTCCAGAATCGCTGTTGTTGCGAGTGGACTGTAAACAAATACAGTTAAAGCGTTGCTGCTAACCTGTACACGAACACTAGCTTCACGCAGGTGAGCATATACGACGTCCTCAATATCATAGATACTGATTTTCTCGCCGTGCTTCAAATCAGGTCCAATGCGTTTTACGATGCTCTGAAAACTCTGTGTAAGAACACCTTCAACCGCTATCGCTCTCAAATCACGTACGACATCGTAGGTCACGTATCGCAGCGCTGGGAACGAATCTCTAATCGTTGAGGTGAGAACCAACACACGCTCCAACTCATCCGGCAGAGGCTCCAACTCGCCATCTAACTGCTCCGTCGTGATACCCTCTGCAAGAATGCCCTCAGCAAATAAGTATCTGCCGTATGCATGTGAGAAGTAAGCAATGGTCCCTATCTCGATGGAGCCATACGTATCAGTGATCTGCGTCTCAGCTATCCCTAATCTTTCAGCTGTCCGCAGCCTCCAGCCTGGCGAAGCTATTTCGCCTACCAGAATGACATGCTGGATGCCATAGCTTGCAGGATCATCCGACGCTTGCAAAATCCGATCCAATATCGACGGCATCGTATACAGCACCTCGGGTCTGAAGCTCTGAAGCCGTTCCACATGCTGCTCGATTGGCAGCCGAAAGGATACCGATTCGACCTCCATCCCGAGCTCGCGAAACACCTCGACCGCCGTCGCCTCCGCATGCCCAGTCCCCATGTCTGCCATCGCAGTACGGTAACAAGTGCCTGCAAGAATCGCCCGAAAGACGTCCAATTTTACTCGCAAATAAGCCTCCTCGTCAGCTTGCGAATAAAAAATAGTCTTCCGCCGCTTCGAGCTCGTGCCTGACGTCTGATACCGATTCATATCAGCTTGCAGCAGAAACGGGTTAGCCTCCGAATAGTAAAACGATTCCAACATACCCGCTGTCACTAGCGGCAATTCATCAACCACGCCAAATTCCTCTTTATCCGATGGAACATCTTGCTCAAGTTCTGGCAGCAACCAAGGAAATTGCCGCTTCATCCTGTTTGTAACTTCTTTCATGTGCATAGACGTGCGGCTCCTCCTCTCAGCTCCACTAACGGAACATGCACCCAAATCTACCTGCCTACATATTCTATGCGCCCTTCTCACCCATCGTTCGTTATTCCTAAGCGATAACCCCACTTTCCCTGTTCACCTGCCTCCCCTCTGCCTCATATCATATTGAAATAATGAAACGCCGTACTCGGTAGAAAGAGGATCTTCCCCATGACAAGTTCACTGAAGGCTGTTTCAAGCAAATGGATTAAAACACGCATCATGATTCGGAATGTGAAGCTGCGCCAGTATGTGCCGACTACGCATCCTTTTGATCGCAGCAGGTTGTCATCCATGCTTGCCCAGCACAATATGCTCTATGTTAAACCCGACATCGGCTCCCTTGGGATAGGCGTTATGCGCGTCGAGAAACGCGGAGGCACTTACCGCTATCAGAGCGGGGTGAACATCTATCGTTTTCCGACCTTTGAGCGCATGTATCAATCGCTGCAGCGCCGCTGCGGCACCAAACGATATCTCATTCAGAAGGGGATCTACGTTTTGACTCACGAAGGCAGTCCTTACGACTTCCGTGTCATGGTTCAACGCGCCCCCTCCGGAAAATGGGTATGTACGGGTACAGCAGCTAGGGTTGCCCATCCACAGAAAGCTGTCACCAATGGCAGTCAAGGTGGTACGATCTACAGCCCTTACGACCTTTTGGAACCCCGGTTCGGCGTTGATGCCACATCTATTCTTATGTTTAAAATGGAGAAAATTGCCTATTGGACTTCTGCTCAATTAAGCCGCACCTATCCCGGCATGAATGAGCTCGGCATCGACATCGCTGTCGACCAAGGGCTAAAGCCATGGATCCTAGAGGTCAATACACGGCCAGATCCTTGTCCCTTCACCAAGTTGGAAGACAAATCCATCATCCGCCGAATCGTCCGGTTGGGCAGAGCTAATGGTCGAAAGTATGATCTAACCTGCTCGAAAGCGAAGAAGGCGCCTAAGGGGAGGTTATCCACCACTTCTGTTAATCAGCCGTTTCAGAACGTAGAACCTCCAATCGAACCTTTTTCAGAGCCTCCTTCTGAGAATAAATGAAATTTCTCGCCGTTACAGCTCGTTTTCCTGGCGATCAAACACAAAGAGCCGTCCCGCAAGGTTATTTACCTTGTAGGACGGCCTTATGATTTGAGTTATGAACCTGCTCCGCGGTACCGCTTCACGCCAATGTTCCATACCGTGATGCCGAGCGCACTAAAAGCGATGCCCATCACTGGGGTTAACAGCGCGAACCACTTCCAGTTGTCTGGATCAATGAAATAGGCGGCTGGATAGAAGCCAACAAACGCAAACGGCAGAATCCACGTGAGAATACTTCGTAACAATTTATTATAAATAGTTGCCGGATAACGCCCATAGTTTTGAATATTCCATATGAGCGGTAATATGCCCGTTGGTGCATCGGAGAAGAACGCCAATGAGGTTAACGAGATATATACGCCTGCATAAATAAGGATCGAGCCTACCACCATGACGATGAAAATCAACGGATCATGCCAGTGGAACGGCAAATCCAACTGTACCCAGGAGTAGACCATGACGACCAAACCAGCCAATGCACTGAACAAAGAAGCTGGATCCAGATTTTCGAGCATCAGCTGCCAGAGATTATAAGCAGGTCTCGTTAGGATACGATCCATCTCTCCTTTGACAATGTAGCGCTCACTAAAACCCCATAAATTAAAAAAGGAAATAAATATGCCATATGGGATCATAAAATAACCGTAGATGAACAAAATTTGTTCTTGATTCCAGCCGCCAAGCGATTGCGTTTGCAAAAAGACGACAAGAATAAAGAATAGATTCAACCCATTGAACAACAAGTCGGACAACACTTCAATCCAAAAATCGGATCGGTAGGTGAGCCTTGTTTTCATGTAGTTTTTGAAATAGTCAAAAATGAGGGTGAAATAAAACATGCGTTACCCTCCCTGTACGAATAGACGTGTTTTGGATTTTACCCACAGTACATAAATTGGAATAATGAGGAGCATGAACCATAGTACCTGTACGCCAAAATTCTGAAGTATTGCATTGCCCGTTATTTTTCCTGTAAACACGGCACTGGGCAAGTACGTAATCGCCTGAAAAGGCAGCCATTCAAGAACGGACTTGGACCATCCTGGGAAGAAGGATATCGGAATGATGAGACCTGAGAATAGGTCAACCGCTACACGCTTCATACGCATAAGACCCTCATTATTTTCAAGAAAAAAAGCAAACAGGCCCGTAATAATATTCAACTGTGTATTAATCAAAAAGCTAAAGAACAGCATGACTAAGTAAATGACCCATAAGCTCGGATCAGTAGGGAATTGAATTGGAAGCAGCAGCCAGATCAGAATCATGCCCGGTGTCGTGAAGAGCAATAGTCGAAAAACCCCTTCGCCTAACCCTTGCATCATTTTCACAAAAATATAATTGTAAGGCCGGATGAATTGAATCGCGACACTTCCATCCCGAATCTCGTTAGCAATCTCACGATCAAGGTTATTAAAATAGAAAGCGCGGCCCATCCAGGAAATCGCCACATAGGTTGTCATTTGACCTAGGGTAAGCCCCCCAATGACTGCTTGGTCGCCGTAAATCGCTTTGTAGACGAAATAGTACGAGCCAATATTAAGCGCATAGATCAGAATCCCGCTGTAGTAATTGACCCGATAAGCCAGCATCATGAGGAAACGCATGCGTATTACTTCTAAATAAGCCTTATGCATGTGTCGTGACTCCCTCTGGCTGAACGATGTCCAAACGTTTTACTTCGGCTGAACCTGATTTATAAATTTCACGAACAATATCATCCGTATTCGTTTCATTAATCTTGATATCTTGGATTTGCAGTACGCCAACAACGCGGCTTAATACATCAGAGATATTCGCTCTTTCATAAGGAATGAACACTTTGGCGGATAGCTCATTATCTAGCTGCCAAGCTACATCCAAGCCTAGCGTCAACTCTTGAAGGCGGGCTAACGTTGTCGCTTGCTCGAATTGAAGCACAACCTCTTTACCCTTGCCCCATCTCGCTTTCAATTCTTCCAGACCGCCATCATAAATAATTCGGCCGTCATCTAGCATAATAACACGGGAGCATAACGCTTCGATGTCTTGCAAATCGTGCGTTGTCAACAGAATTGTCGTCTCATACCGCTGATTAAGCGACTTCAAAAATTCGCGGATCTCTGTTTTTACAACAATGTCGAGGCCGATGGTCGGCTCATCCAGAAACAAAATTTCGGGATTATGCAGCAAAGAAGCCGCTAATTCACAGCGCATCCGCTGACCCAAGCTCAACTTACGGACAGGTCGTGACAAAAGATCTGACAGCTGCAAACGGTCAACAAGCTCGTCGAGACGTTTCTTGTAGTCGGCCTCGGAGACCCGATACACCTTTTTCAACAGCTGGAACGACTCTACCACACCGATGTCCCACCACAGCTGGCTGCGCTGACCGAAAACAACGCCGATCCCAGCCACGAATTTCTCACGTTCTTTAAAAGGCACGTATCCATTCACCTTGATATGGCCTGACGTTGGCACGAGAATTCCCGTCAGCATTTTGATCGTCGTTGACTTCCCTGCACCATTTTCACCAATATATCCACAAATTTCGCCTTTCGGAATCTGAAAGCTTATGTCCTTCACGGCTGTAATTTGCTTATACTCTCGTTTGAATAAATCCTGCACGGCCCCTTTGAGGCCACCGCGGCTTTGCTGAACTTGAAATTCCTTGCGTAGCATTTGAACATCTATGGCTAACATGCGTCTTCCCCCCTGACTTTGTCGTCTCGGTTACAGATTACGGCACCATTCGTCATAACTTGCTATCGAAGTTTCGTAGCATCTATAATATGGATCATAATGACGTTTCCTACCACATCAACATGCTCATGATAACTCAATTCTGTAAGAAAAAAAAGTACAGATTAGCACGCATCGTATATTCCCTTTTAAAATGACCTGGAAATTTACCTTGGAGAGGAGCTTACATAGTATGAAAATCTTCAAACGGACCATGCTCCTAATTGTCATGCTTCTTATCGTGGTCGCTGGCTATTATTCTTACGCCTTCTACAGCTTCGCTAACAATATCTCTCATAATTCAGATAATACTGGTGGTAAAGGAAGTGGAAGCACAACCTTAATTCCGAATAACGTAAAGGATAATGGAGAAAAATACACGCCACCGAAATGGGAAAGCAAGCAGCGGGTCAATATTTTGCTGTTAGGCGGCGATTCTCGTGGCATGGTAAAAAATGAGTTACCGCGATCAGACAGTATTATGCTGGCTTCCATCGACCCCGTCACGAAAAAGGCTCATCTGTTCTCGATCCTGCGTGATACTTACGTGAAAATCCCCGGCGAGGGCGAAGATCGAATCAATACGGCGATAACATCTGGTGGACCTAACCTGGCTATGAAAACTGTTAGTGACCTGCTCGGCATCCCAGTTCAATACTATGTTTACACGGACTTCAAAGGCTTCATCGCACTTATCGACGCTGTTGGAGGAATCGATATTGATGTCGAGAAAGACATGAAATATTCCGATTCCGAAGATGATCATGTCTACGATATTAATTTGAAAAAGGGACAGCAGCATCTAGACGGCAAAACAGCCCTACAATATGTACGTTTCCGCCATGATGCCTTGTCCGACTTTTCCAGAACAGAGAGACAAAGAAAGTTCCTGACCGCTGTTGCGGCTAAAATGCAATCCACTTCATCGCTGATCAAGCTGCCGCGCATTCTGAATGCAATCGATCCGTACATTGATACGAATCTTAGCGTAACGGACATGCTCAAGCTCGGAAGCCTTGGCTATGAAGCCAAAGCAGACGGTATCGTCTCGTCGCAGCTCCCTCCATCCGACTTGCTTATGGAGAAAACGATCCGCGGCGCATCCGTAATTACAGCGGATAAACTGAAGCTACAGCAGTACATCAAAAACCTTTTCGCCGGTACCGCAGAAGCCGATACTGGCCCAACCAAGCCTTCACCTTCGCCAACACCGAAAGTTGCTGGGAAAACTGTGAAATAGTAACGCTGCGTGCATAACGCGAAAAACGGATAATAAGAGTGGGTATCCACTCTTATTTTTTGTATGAGCAAGCATTCGCGTCGAGTGAAGCGATTGGCAGATGTGCACGTGCGCACTCCAAACTTGTTCCCGAAGCGGTGCATAACGCTGCAAAAACACTACGAATGACAAAATTGGAAATTTGTCATTTGTGAACACAAGGAACACCAAATCATTTTACCCGAATCTCATTCTCCGAGGTGGTGTATAACTGCTCATAATATTTACAAATGACAAAATTGGAAATTTGTCATTCGTAATTTGTTAGTTGCCACGGGGGTTGGTGAAAGGTACGAGGGGTTGTCGGGGTTGCCAGGGGTTTTTCCAATCCTAAGGGAACGTCAGTGTGCTATTTGCTCTAGATCAACCAAATTTTTCGACGAAGCGGAACGTCAGTGCACTATTTTGTAGTTTTGGCAGGTATTCACGACATTTCGGTGAAATAGCGCACGCTCGTTCTCCTTCCCACTCCATAACAATCGCAATACCACAAATAGCGTCCTCTCGTTCCCCTTCGTTTGGTGCAGGTCAGGTTCGCTACTTAATGAATTAATACCACTACTACATATAAAGGAATGATTTACTCATGGAACGTAAGCAATCTGAAATCCTCTATCAAGAAGCACTGCAACACATCGTCGGCGGGGTCAACTCCCCTTCCCGCTCGTTCAAAGCCGTCGGCGGCGGCGCGCCCGTCTTCATGAAGCGTGCGCAAGGCGCACACTTCTGGGACGTAGACGGGAATCGCTTCATTGACTACCTCGCCGCCTATGGCCCGATCATTACCGGTCACGCGCATCCGCACGTGACCGAAGCGATTATACGCGCCGCACAGAACGGCACGCTGTACGGCACCCCCACCGAACTCGAGATCGAGTTCGCCCGCATGCTGAAGTCGGCGATTCCCTCGCTCGACAAAGTGCGTTTCGTTAACTCCGGCACCGAGGCCGTGATGACGACGATTCGCGTGGCGCGCGCTTACACGAAGCGCACCAAGATCATTAAGTTTGCCGGGTGCTACCACGGCCACTCGGATCTCGTGCTCGTGGCGGCCGGCTCCGGGCCGTCCACCCTAGGCACGCCGGACAGCGCCGGCGTACCGGCGAGCATCGCGCAAGAGGTCATCACCGTGCCGTTCAACGACATTCCGGCACTAGAGGCCGCGCTTGCGCGTTGGGGTGAAGACATTGCCGCGGTAATGGTCGAGCCCATCGTCGGCAACTTCGGCATGGTCATGCCCCATGCCGGCTACCTCGAGCAGCTCTGCGCAGCTGCTCGCAAACACGGCGCCCTCGTCATCTACGACGAGGTGATCACGGCGTTCCGATTCCATTACGGAACGGCACAGACCTATGAAGGCCTCCCTATCCTAGAGGGAGGCAACCCACAATCGCGGTTCGCCGCGATTGAACCGGACCTGACGGCCCTCGGCAAAGTGATCGGCGGCGGGCTGCCGATCGGGGCCTACGGGGGCCGCAAGGAAGTGATGGAGCAGGTCGCACCGCTCGGACCTGCGTATCAAGCCGGCACGATGGCGGGGAATCCCGCCTCCATCTCCGCCGGTATCGCCTGCTTGGAGGTGCTCCAGCAGCCGGGCGTTTATACCAAGCTTGAGCAGCTTGGCTCAACACTCGCCAATGGCATCGCGGAATCTGCTGCCCGCCACGGTATCCCCATGACGCTGAACCGCATCGGCGGCGCATTCTCTACTCATTTTTGTGATCATCCGATCACCAATTATGAGGAAGCGCAAGATACGGACGGCGAACGCTTCGCCGATTTCTTCCGACTCATGCTGGAGCAAGGTATCAATCTCGCCCCTTCCAAATACGAAGCTTGGTTCATGACAATTGCCCATACCGAAGAGGACATTGCCCAAACTCTCGCTGCTGCAGATCAGGCTTTTAAGATCATGAAAACACGCTGATTGTCCCAAAAACGAACTATGATCCTGTATGGATTATAGTTCGTTCGTCTTTATACCCTTACATGAGTTGTTAGAATTATACTTTTATTCAACTATATACAGAAAAGATAACGCTTACATTCGTGATTTGCGTCTGCAAGTATTGTCGGATGAACTTTTTCATGCTATTCTAAGATTACTTTTACCCTTTTAGCGAAACCACTTGTTTTCACAGTATTTTCCTAGAAAGTTAGGGCATGATTTACAAATACCATACAGATTTTTGTGCGTGATGCCTTAGTTTGTTACTAGTCGATTTATGCCGTATTTTGAGAGTTTTACCTCCTGTAAATTGGCATGATATTCAGTTATTTTGCATATTTATACACGATCATGCATACTTCGGATTTAGCCCACAATATGGATTAACCCGGAAAATGCGATGACTAGTAGGTTTAACCGTGACAGAATGCAAGAAGCGCAAGTAAGAGGAGTTTAATTTTGTATGGGGGGTGACGGTCAGGCGACTGACCAGAGCAATGAATGAAATTATGCGTAATGAAGGCCGTTTTCAAGATCTACTAGGAACCGAACACGACAGCTGCGGTATTATTTGTATTATTGAGAAGAATGGTCATCCTTCCCGTGATAACATCCAAAAAACGATTGATGCCCTTGTTAAAATGGAACATCGTTCAGGATTTATCAATGGTGAGGGCGATGGTTGCGGTATTCTAACAGACATCCCACGTGCTTTGTGGGAGAAGAAATTAACAGATGCGGGTCTGGACGGTAAGCTTGCTTATGATAACCGTTTTTCTGTTGGACATATCTTTGTTCCACGCAAGTTGGACCTGACTGCTGCTGAGATTCAAAACGGCATTCGTGAGCTTTTTGCCTCCCATGATGTATCCATTATTCTTGAACAAGAAAACCTGGTTGACAGTGGTTCACTAGGTGCTAACGGTTTACTCGATGAGCCTACGTTCTGGCAAATTGCAGGTATAAGCAACAAAACCGAAGGTCAAGTTGCCGATCATCTTTATGAACTGCATATTGCAATTGAAGATCGTTACAACGTACATGTTGCAACACTAAGCAATGTGACATCTGCTTACAAAGTACTAGGTGCAGCAAGCATCCTACCTAAATATTTCAATGACTTGCGTGATCCTTTGTTTGCTTCCCAAGTAACAATTGGTCATAACCGTTATTCAACAAACACATTGTCCAGCTTCTTCCGTGTTCAACCGTTCTCCCTTCTTGGACATAACGGTGAAATCAACACAGTGAAAAAACTTCGTCTTGAAGCTGACATGGTTGGTGTTCCACTGGTTAGCGGCGGGTCTGACTCCCAAGACATGAACAGAACGATTGAAACGTTCATTCACCGTTTTGGCTTATCCCTATTCGAAGCCATGGAAATGGTATTCCCTCCTATTATTAATGAAATGAAACAGTTCCGTCCGGAGCTTCAAGATCTTTATGTGTACTACCGTCAAGTTTGGGGCCACTTTGCACAAGGTCCAGCAGGTATCGTTTCCCGTTACGGCAACGAGTGTATTTTCAGCGTAGATGCATTAGGTCTTCGTCCAGTATGGATGGTTGAAAGTGACACGTCCCTCTACTTCTCATCCGAGCAAGGTGTTATCACGGTTGGCGAAATGGTCGCTGATCCGAAACCGATCGCTCCAGGTGAGAAAGTCGGTGTTGTTCTAACACCAGGCGAGCACATTCAAGTGATTCCTTACCATGAAGTTCAATCCTTGGTCTATGATCGTGTAAGCAAGCGTGTAAATTTGGGCGGTCTTCGCTCTTATTTGAACCCTGCCGTAACGAATACCGAAGCTGAACTTAATGAGAATGCTGTAACAACCGACCAATTATACAGTGCATTTGGTTGGGATCGTGACGGTATTTCACACATTGAATCCATGTCTGAAACTGGCGCTGAGCCAATCCGTTCATTAGGTCATGATTCACCGCACGCGGCTCTTGCATGGGAACGCACCAACGTACCTGACTTCATTAAAGAAAGTGTTGCCGTTGTAACGAACCCAGCTATTGACCGTGACCGTGAAATGGAGCATTTCTCCACGCGCGTTATCGCTGGAGCTCGTCTTCCGGTATTTGCACAAGTGGATGACAATCTTCGTCTTGAGCTTCTAACTCCACTTGTCCTTGAAGGAACGAACGGTGTAGGCAGCGAAGAGAATTTATCCCAGCCTTCTTTGGAGCAATTGCTTGCACAATTCCGTGCGCAAGGCGATAACAAAGTAGCTGTTCTATCCACAACTTTCGCTAGAGGAACTTCACTACAAGACGGCTTGAACCAACTTGCAGCAGATGCAATCTCTGCAGTACGTAATGGCGCTGTTCTTCTCGTCTTGGACGATGCAGAAGCTCATCAGAATGACCGTTTGTGGCTAGATCCGCACCTAGCTGTTTCCAAAATCGACATTGCACTTCGTGCAGAAAAACTCGGTTTCGGCGACAACTTGCGCCGTCAAGTTACACTGATCCTTCGTTCAGCTGCTATTCGCAGTCTGCATGATATCGCGGTAGCTTGTGGTCTTGGTGCAGATGTGATCTCACCTTACTTGCTCTTCTCCACGGCTTCTGACAAAGAAGGCCAAGCAGCAGCTGCACGTAAAGTATACGCGGCTCTTACTAAAGGTCTTGAAAAAGTTATTTCAACAATCGGAACACACGAGCTTCGTGGTTA
Organism: Paenibacillus qinlingensis; assembly: GCF_031455095.1. Classification (GTDB taxonomy): domain Bacteria; phylum Bacillota; class Bacilli; order Paenibacillales; family NBRC-103111; genus Paenibacillus_E; species Paenibacillus_E qinlingensis_A. The sequence continues at coordinate 78,310 of NZ_JAVDSB010000019.1, read as the reverse complement.
CACACGTTTCTTCTCCTCCATCGGCTTCCATCCGGAAGTATCCGAGGTGCTGGATATCGTGAACTACTTGGGTAGTGAAAAAGCAGGAACTGGCTTTGCACAGCTTGAAGCTGAGGCTGAAGCACGTTATGCGGATTTCACAAATCCAAAAGCGAAAGCTGCGAAAAACTTCCGTTTCTTCCAACGTATGTGGAAAGCGCTAGGCGATGCTGCATCAGGAGCTGCTCCTTACGCCGACTACCGCGACAAACTGCGTGAAGAAGAGAAGAAGAATCCGATTTCCATTCGTCACATTGCTGGCTTCAACGTTGCCAAAGCATTGAGCGATGGTCGTCAGCCACTCGATCCGTCACAAGTTGATATCTCCATTGGCGGTCATTCCTTGCCGATGTTGATTTCTTCGATGTCCTTCGGTTCACAAAACGAAACAGCTTTCCGTGCCTACGCTGAAGCCGGCGAACGCCTGAACATGGTAACCATGAACGGCGAGGGCGGAGAGATTAAAGATATGCTTGGCCGTTACAAAAGAACGCGCGGAGCGCAAGTCGCTTCCGGACGTTTCGGTGTTAACATCGAGCTCGCTAACGCAGTAGCTTTCCTTGAGATCAAAATCGGTCAAGGGGCAAAGCCAGGTGAAGGCGGTCACTTACCAGGTTCCAAAGTTACAGCGAAAATCGCTGAAGCACGTAACGCTACAATCGGTTCAGACTTGATCTCGCCTTCCAACAACCACGATATCTACTCCATCGAGGATTTGGCGCAAATCATTTCCGAGCTTAAAGAAGGCAGCGGCCGTAAAGCTAAAATCATTGTTAAAATCCCAGTTGTTCCTGGTATCGGTACGATTGCAGTTGGTGTTGCAAAAGCTGGCGCTGACGTTATCACGCTTTCCGGTTTCGATGGCGGTACAGGTGCTGCTCGTATTCACTCCTTGACGCACGTTGGTCTTCCAACTGAGATCGGTACGAAACTTGCTCACGTTGCTTTGATCGAAGCTGGTCTTCGTCACCGCGTTGAGCTATGGTCTGATGGCGGTCTGAAATCCGGTTCCGACGTTGTTAAAATGATTATGCTTGGTGCAAACCGTGCAGGTTTTGGTTCCATCGCGATGCAGTCCATCGGTTGTACAACTTGCCGTGGTTGTCACTTAGACACTTGTCACGTTGGTATCGCAACACAAATCGATTCCATGGAAGAAGCCGAAGAAAAAGGTCTTCGCCGTTTCGTACCGCGTGTTTTCGATACAGCTGTAGATAGCCTGGTTCGCCTGTTCGGCGGCATCGGCGAAGAAGTACGTGAAGTCGTTGCTTCGCTTGGTTTCTCAAGCTTGCAAGAGCTTGTGGGTCGTTCCGATCTTTTGGAGCAAGTCAGCCACAATGAACGTATTGATCTGTCCGATATTCTACGTTTTGTTCCAATGCACCAAATATCCGATGCTGAAAGAGCGCTTGAAGAAGCAGCAGTTTCATCCGATATCCGTATCGCGGCTGGCGCAGAAGGTTTGGAATTCTTCCCTGATTCCGTATCGTTCGACGCTCCTGTTGTTCGCAACTGGTCCAAAGTGGATGCGGAGTCCCGTATCCTAGGAACTCGTTATTCCAGCCATCGTGTAAGAGACCGTTTCAACGGCAGCTACGATGAACTTCCAGCTGTTGCATTGAACCTTGTTGACGGTTCCGTTCCTGGTAACGGGCTGGCGGCATTCAACGCACGCGGCGTTAACATCACAGTTCACGGTGGAGCTGAAGATGGTCTTGGTAAAATGGCGTTCGGTGGTAAAGTTGCCATCGTGAAGTCCCTTGGCCAAAACAACACGTTCATTAACGGTAGCGTTGGTAAATCGTTCGGTTACGGCGCACAAAAAGGCTTGTTCTTGATCCAAGGCAGCGCAGATACGCGTGCATGTATCCGGTTCTCCGGTGCTGACGTTGTCTTCGGTGGCGAAATCACGACTCCTCTACGAGATGAGCTTGGCGGTCTAGCAGCTCGTGCGAACCTTAAAGGCTTCGCGTTCGAGTACATGACAAACGGCCGTGCCGTTGTTATGGGCGATCCTGGTCCATGGATCTGTGCGGGTATGACCGGTGGGGTTATCTACCAACGTCTAGTTCCAGAAATGGGTCTTGATCAAGCAGCGATCGAGCGTCGTATTGCAAAAGGGGCTAAAGTTAAACTTGAGCCTATCGGTCTTCAAAGTAAAAAAGACCTTACTGAATTGCTCACAGCTTACCACGCTGAGCTTGCGAACTCCGGTCAATCCGAAGCCGCGGCGAAAATCGAAGGTTTGCTAAGCAATCTAGAAGCTAACTTTATCCGTATCTCCCCGGTCAACATGCAAGCTGACCAATCCGTTGCTACAGAATAGTAGAAACACAAACAGCACAAGACCTGTAATTGGTCTTGTGCTGTTTTTTATCGAAACCACATGTCCATTGCATAAAATTCGTCCATCTATCGCATTTTATTACTGCAACACCATCCGCGTACCACAGGAGGTTTCAGCTATGAGCCACTCGAAACGCCGCCAAGAAGCTGCATGGAAGGGTCGTAAACAAGCGGGGCATCCACCACATGGTAAGGTGAAAGCCCTGGCCGAATTCGCCAGTGAGTATGATGCGGAACATCAGAAGTAATTAAGCCCCCTCTCCTCCCACACGTTAAAGAGGGACCAACACAAAGTAACCCGGTTCTCTCGTTTCTCTTGAAACGAGGCGCCGGGTTCTTTGTGTGTTAGCACACTGCCTCCTGAGTCGTAAGGATTGTGCTCATGTTATGGTTCTATCCACACTATCCCCTCTGCTCAGTGACGGCACCCTGATGGGTCCTGAGCGAAGGGGATAGTGATGATACTTCCAAATCCTCGCGCTAACAACCATGCTTGTCGCGAATCCGCTTCATCGCACGAATATGATGATTCACATGTCCCGCCATCATTTTCAAAATCTGAGCAACGCTCTCTTTTCGATCAGCGGTTTGAATGGTTCGGCCTAACGCATCTGGCAGATGCTTGCACAGGCATAAAATATGCTCTCTCGCCGCACGGAATAGCCGAACTTCACTCTCGATCGGCCTCGTTTCATAGGATAAGCCTCGCTCCCATTCATCTGGGTGAAAGGAATTACCTTGATAATTCCGCCCAGGCTCTGCCAAAGCAAACTTCACTTTATGCATGGCGACCATTTCAAGGTCAATGAGGTGCAGCGCATGTTCACGAATCGACCACTTCCCAGGGACTTCTCTCAGACTGAGCTGAGACGCTGATAAACCCTCAAGCATCTTCTCCAGTGCAACTACTCCCGCTTCGAACATCAGCATGATCTCACTGTCGGTCGGAAACAATTCCTCCCAGTAGACCAACAGGTAACCGTCTATCGTTGGTACATGCAATTCACGAATATGTCCCGGCTCTTCGTGTTTCATCATTTCAGCCTGATAGCCATATGCATGCAAATACAACTCCACCTCAGCTACCGAGGGGACGCCAATGTATACAAGACTTCCACGTTGTGGATTCGTATAATTAGGCTGCAGCCAACGATTCAAAATTGACTCTAGCTGTTCCTTAGAAGCTCCTACAGCACATAACACAGCCCGATCCTTTGTCCCTCTAATATGCAGTAATGCTGCTTCATGCGCCTCAGCCAGCTCGATCAATTCCCATCCCAGCTGCTCGGTATAAAAGGCTAACGAGGCCTCCAGCTTATCCACGCTCAGCAAAAGTCTTGCCCGCCCTTGGTACATGATTACCTCCCCCAATTCTGCCAACAAAAAATACGCTCCGTCCTATTTCGACGGAGCGCATATAAATGCCTACTTCTTGGCCGCTTGGTAGGCCTCGATATATTGGGCAGCCTTCTTCGCAACAAGGCTGTAGTTTCCTGTTTTGACAGCTTCGCTGGTCAAATCCGAGCCGATGCCGACGGCAACTGCGCCGGCCCCAATCCACTCGCCGAGGTTGCTCAGCGACACCCCGCCTGTAGGCATAATGTTCGCCTGTGGCAGCGGACCTTTAATGGCCTTAATCATCGCCGGGGAATAGAGATTGCCCGGGAATAGCTTAACAATGTCCACGCCAAGTTCAAGCGCGGCTTGAATATCCGCGATCGTCATGCACCCTGGCATGATCGGCACTCTATAACGGTTACATAGTGTAACCGTGCTCGGGTTCAAAGATGGGCCGACAACGAACTCGGCCCCGCTTAGGATCGCGGCACGCGCCGTTTCGGGGTCTAGGGCTGTGCCCACCCCGATAATCGCGTACTTGGACGCATCCTTCGCTGTGCTCGAGTAGCGCTTCGCCAGCTCCTCAATCGCGCGCAGCGCGAAAGGTACAGTCATCGTGACTTCGATGACTTTGATACCGCCGGCGATCGCTTGATCCGCCATTTCGACGACTTCTTCTGGTGTATCTCCGCGTAAGACGGCGACTACACCCTCATTTGTAATTTGCTGAAGTAATTGAAGTTTCTTCACAGTCATCTTCCCTTCTATGTGTAAACCATCATTTAGCCATCGTTATTGCACAATCTATACGTCATCGATTAACGCTCTATATGTTTAATGTTGTTAAGTACCGCTTCCACTTGTTCCCACGTTGGAGCGCCTTCCCAGTCGCCTTCCGTCTGCACGATCATGGAGCCCACCAAATTCCCGATGCGAACTGCCTCTGGGTATTCGTAGTCCTTCAACACGCCAACCAAAAAGCCCGCACAGAACCCATCGCCCGCACCAACGGTATCAACGACTTGCTCGGCTTTGAAGTAAGGCACAGTTGTAATCGTATCCGCTGTCACAACATACGTCACATCTTCTCCACCTTTGACGATGGAAACGGCCGACAACTCGCGCAGCTTGCTCACAATGACATCCCAATCTTCTGTTTGGTACAGCAGCTTCAGCTCATCCAAGCCAGGCAAGAAAATATCAGACAGCTTCGCTAGCTCGAGCAATACTGGACGCGCCTCATCGATGCTCCACAGCTTCAAACGCAGGTTCGGATCAAAGCTCACCTTCACGCCATGCTTACGTGCTAAGCGAACAGCTTCAAAAGCTGCCTCTTTGCACGATTCACTTAAAGCCGGTGTGATACCGGTAATATGCAATATTTTAGCTCCTGCGATGTAAGCTTCGTCCAAATGTTTCGGGGACATCTGACTTGCTGCTGAGTTTTTGCGATAGTAGTAAACGGACGTTTTGCCCATTAGCACTTCACGCATCATGAGACCTGTCGGTGCCTCTGAAGTCAATTCCGCGCGAGAAACATCGACGCCTTCACCACGGATTTTTTTGAAAATCATACGCCCTAGCGGGTCCTTACCCAGTCTACCGAACCAACCTACACGGCCGCCAAGACGAGAAATACCGATTGCCACATTGCTCTCTGCACCACCGAACAAGCTATGCAGTTCAGAGGAGTACTCCAAGCCCTTGCCGCCTGAAGGCATTAGCAGTGCCATTGTCTCTCCAAACGTAATAATATCTGGTCCTGATCCTGTATTTACTGACATAGAAGCACTCCATCCATTCCGATCACGACTCGCGTGTCCCGTTAATTGAAACGTTTAAATAAATGAGATATCTCATATTATAGTGGATTTGAACGGATTTCACCAGACCTTTGCACACTAGCCCTCAACTTCCAAATAGAGGAAAAAAACCTCTTGTACGATCACTCCCTAAGGAATGACTATGCAAGAGGTTGGTTTATTGGTTTATCTCTTTATTGCCCCTGTCGCCTCGGCAGCTGCCAGTTCGTTCTTAAACTCCTCATGAATGCGACCATTCGTTGCCATCACGTTACGAACACCTAAATGATAAGGTTTCCCTTCGGTATCCGTCACGCGACCGCCTGATTCGGTAATGAGCAAAGCACCTGCCGCAATATCCCAGGCATTGAGGCCGATTTCCCAAAAGCCGCTAAGACGCCCCGCAGCCACATAAGCCAAATGCAGCGCAGCTGAACCTGCGACCCGGATGTTGCGAACCTTAGGCGACAGCGCCTGAACACCTTTTAGGTTAATGGGCAGCGCCCCATCACGATCAGCCGGGAATCCTGTAGCGATTAAACTCGTGAGCAGCGTCTCCTCTTCGGAGACCTCTGTTTTTTTGCCATGCATGTAAGCGCCTTTCCCTTTCTCCGCAACGAACAGCTCATCGCGTGACGGTTCATATACAACACCTACGATGACTTCACCTTTATGTGCTAATGCAATCGATACCGAGAAGAACGGAAAACCATGAACGAAGTTCGTCGTACCATCAATCGGATCCACGATCCAAAGATACTCTTCGTCGCTCATTTCTTGCAGTGCTTTGGCCGATGCTTCCGGACCTGGCTCCACACCTTCCTCACCTAAAATCGAATGATTCGGAAAATGTGTCATAATCAGATTGCGAATCAGCTTCTCAGAGCCTTTATCGACCTCTGTTACCAAGTCTTGTGCAGAGTGCTTCGTTCCCACATGATTGATATCCCCTAGCTTCGTCTTGATCCATTGACCTGCTTTGGCCGCCGTATTAATGGCTACAGCTGTAAAGCTTTTACTCCCAACAACAAAAGTTTCCGTCCTGCCATCTACCATATATATCAACTCTTTCTTTTCATTAATTTAGATATTAGGTTAAGTATAGTAAATTATACGTTTCTAATACTAGTGCGTTTCATCCTAATTTATTCGTACAATTTCACATTGGCGTGTAAAAAATGGCAAAAAAAAATCCGCTGCGGCAGTAAGCCGTGCGGATTTACTTATGATTAAATACCAACGATGTGGTAGCCGCCATCAACGTAAATGACTTCACCCGTGATACCTCGGGACAAGTTACTCATAAGGAACATGGCCGTGTCGCCAACTTCAGCTGTATCTGTCGTTTTGCGAAGCGGAGCTTTCTCTTCAACTTGACGCAGGATGGAGTTGAAATCCTTTATTCCTTTGGCAGCCAAAGTACGAATTGGACCCGCGGAAATACCGTTCACACGAATGCCATATTGACCAAGATCTGCTGCCAAGTAGCGTACGCTTGCTTCAAGTGCTGCTTTGGCAACGCCCATCACGTTGTAGTTCTTCATAGCGCGTTCTGCGCCTAGATACGTCATCGTCATGATGCTTCCGCCTTCTGTCATCAGCGGGTAAATCCGTTTGGAGACTGCAACGAGAGAGTAAGCACTGATATCATGTGCAAGCGCGAAGCCATCGCGTGATGTATCTACGAACAAGCCGTCAAGTTCTTCTGTTTTAGCAAAAGCAATACTATGTACTAGGCCATGCACGACACCGAATTTCTCTTTGAGCGCGGAAGCCAATGTATCAATCTCAGCATCAACTGTTACGTTACATGGCATTAAGCTTGAGCCTGGAATTGTATCAGCCAGTTTGCGCACGCGTTCTTCTACACGCTCGTTTTCGAACGTGAATACTAGATTCGCACCTTGTGCGGCTAAAGATTGTGCAATGGCCCAAGCGATACTGCGGTCATTGGCAACACCCATTACAAGTATATTTTTTCCCTTTAATAATTGACTCATGTTCGTAGAAGCCCCTCTCACAATGGCATGGATAGTCGTTCATTCCTTCAAATTACCCCATTTTGTCCAACAATTCAAGAAAAATATGGGATTAGAGCTGAAGCGACGCCTCATCGAGGGCTGTGACACCTTCCTGCCCCTTTAAGTCTTCCATGAGTTTGAACAAAGCGCTATCCTTCATCTTCGCTTCGATCATAATATCCAGTTTCGGTGTGATTGGGGCTATCGCTTTCAGAAACGCAAATAAAGGCTCCACCTCCACATAGTCGGCATGGCTTCTTGGTTCCGTTTCGCCTTTGGGGCTGGACACGTGAATTTTGGGAGGCAGTGTGGCTGATGCATCGTCCAAGTGCAAGCGTGCGTGTGTGAACCATGTTTCCTGGATGCGTGGCCATAGCTCGACAATGTCTTCTCCATTGTTATTGACCGCATGATGATGCACATCCAGCACCATAGGGGCACCGACTTCTTCGGCAATCTCAAGCGTTTCTAGCGCATTGAAGGTTTTGTCGTCATTTTCGAGCGTGATTCTTCGTTGAATTGGTATACGCAACGCGCTGAAGTTCTGAACAAATCGCTTAGCGGCCTTCGTTTTATCGCCGTAGGAACCCCCAACGTGGATGTTACACATCGCTTCCATGCCAAGCCCCATCGCGTTCAGCATGGCGGAGTGCCGCTCCAAATCCTGCACAGACTTCTCTAACACGTCCTTCCGTGGCGTGCTGAGCACGGTAAAATGATCGGGATGAAAGCTGACGCGCATGTTATTCTGTTTGGCATAGCTGCCAAGCTCCAGAAATTCCTCGGACAGCGTTGGGATTGGGTCCCAATCACCTAGCATTTCATGGCCAATCAGCGGGATAAAACGAGAAGAAAACCTAAACACCATGATGTCGTGAGCACGATTATGTCTAAGCAGTCGGAGCGTGTTATGTAAATTTTCAGCACCAATGCGCTCTAATTTGCGGATAGCTGCGTCGCGATCGAGCAAGTTGCTGAAGTTCGTAGCGGTCATCGTCTTGGATGGAGAAGCATTCTTGACCACGGTGGACATGGCTACGTATCCTAGGCGAATGAGCATATTCCTTAACCTCCAGATTCATTTCCGATTGGAAATTCTATGGTTTATGACTACCTATTAGATTACCCTAGCGAATCGTTACACATACTTTACACATACAAACAGACCCTTTGACGTTCGAGAACGTCATAAGGGCCTAGGCCTTTACGCATTTGAAAACTTGAAAACGGATTTAATGGTACCAAATTTCGATCCGGGCAAGGATACCAGCTGGATTACCTACGCTACGGTTAGCGTTGGATGGCGAGTTGAAACCCGCGATTACTATATCATTTTCACCTTGTTGAAGATACTTCTCGATATGGAATGTGCGGCCTGGATTATAAAAAGCTAACGTATCCTGCGGCCGATCGATTACCACGGGTCTTCCGTTAATGAGCACGATAGCATAGTTGTCCACAGCTAAGAATAAAGTGGCTTTTTTAACTTTGGAATGGACTTTGAATCTTTTGGCGACCACTGCTGCTGGACCAATGGAATCGCTCGCGCCCCAAACATAGGCTTCACCTTCTTTAGGTTGCGCCCATGCTGGAATCGCCTCGTTTTCGATCGCATTTACCCAACTGCCGTCCGTGCTGATAATTGTGTGTTTTTTCATTTCTATTCACTCCTTTCTAGTAAGATAAGCTATTATATGAAGCTAGTGTTCCGTTTGAAAGGGACAAAGGAAACCGTATAAACATACTAATTTGTTTGACTGAGAGGTCGATTTGCGACGTCTCAGAGCGGGAATGGTGTGATTGTGCTTCTGAGCGGACGATTTCGGACGTCTCACGCGGGAGGTTCATCCATTCAGCTAATTCGTTCGACTGAGAGGTCGATTTTCGACGTCTCAGAGCGGGAATGGTGAGATTGTGCTTCTGAGCGGGCGATTTTCGACGTCTCACGCGAGTGGTTCGTCCATTTCCCCTTCCTCTGCGCTAGCAAGCATAACAAAAAACACCGACCCCAAAAGGTCGGTGTTTCTCTTACTACTTAAGCTTGCTCTCCAAAAAACATTTCGTACGCGAGCGAGGTCTGAATGCGTGATTCCTCATCCGTCAGAGGGCGGATAAGCTCCATCTCCACCTGTGTAACCTCTTCGCCTTGGAAGTTAATTTCCGCGATGGAGGCTACAATTCGTACGATGGCAACCGCCTGGTTCTCAGGCGTGTAGGCAATAACCTTCTGGCCTGTAGGGAAAACGCGGAAACCGCTCTTCACCATTTTGCCGCGGCCATACTCCAGCAACTCGTAAAGCTCCTGTTGAGACTTAAACTTGCAAACCGAATTGAATTCCGTTTGAAAACCCATGGCTTATCTACTCCGCATCGAAAGAATATTGGATATTTTGCTTAGCTGCATGTCGCTCAAGCGCCAATCGAATGAGATCATCCAGCAGCTCTTTATATGGTTTACCTGTTTCTTGCCATAGCAACGGGTACATGCTGAATGGCGTGAAGCCAGGCATCGTGTTGATTTCATTGATGTATACTTTTTGATCGAGTTTACCTAGGAAAAAGTCCACGCGTGACAAGCCGCTGCCATCAACCGCCAAGAATGCACGGAGTGCCAGTGCTCTGACCTCATCCGATACCTCTTGAGGGATCTCAGCTGGAATAATCATCGCTGATTTGCCATCCAGATACTTGGCTTTATAATCATAGAATTCATTGGAGGATACGATTTCACCCACCACCGAAGCAATAGGTTCATCATTTCCTAGAACGGCAACTTCAATTTCACGGGCATCGATATTTTCTTCAATAATCACTTTACGATCATATTGGAAGGCAAAAGCAACCGCGGCGATAAGCTCTTCTTGATTTCTCGCCTTGGAAATCCCAACACTAGAGCCTAAGTTAGCTGGCTTCACGAAGCATGGATAACCTATCGCCGTTTCTAGCTCCATGAGGTGATACGCGCGATTTTTCTCCCACTCGGTACGGGTAAAGTGCCGGAAAATGCACTGCGGAAGTCCTTCCTGTGCAAAAACCTTTTTCATCATGACTTTATCCATACCTACTGCAGAAGCCAATACACCAGCACCTACATAGGGGATGTTCGCCATTTCCAATAGTCCCTGAATTGTCCCATCTTCTCCAAAGGTACCGTGTAAAAGCGGGAATACGACATCTAAACCAAGGTCCTCCGCACCAGCTGATGTAATAGAAGAAACAGCTACATCACCCTTCGTTTGAATGCCGCCAAAAATCGGCGCCAAAGCATTCGAAGCAGGAACGCTAGCGTCATCTGTGCTAAACGTTAATGCTTCCTTCGATTGAGCTGGACCTAAGAGCGGCGTTCCGCTTCTCCATTCCCCTTTTTTGGAAATGTAGAACGGTGTAATCTCATATTTCGTGAAATCCACAGCTTTCATAACGGCCAATGCCGTTTGTAAAGACACGTCATGCTCGCCGGACTTCCCTCCATAAATTAATCCAATTCGTATTTTGCGGCTCATTACGTACCTCCGTCTAGTATTTACAATTTCTATGCTAATTACATTTCATCAGCAACATGTATGAACATGTATTTCGTTCGTTCCGACCAAGCAGGTGAATCCTTGTATGCCCAGTACCGATTCCGGCTATTAAAGGTATGCGCATTAACAAGCGGCATCCCATTGGCATCTTTACCTATAACGAATGTGTTGTGCTGGTAGCGACCATCGCCATCCCAATCATAGCTGATGGTGTCTCCTGGCTGCAGCTCCCGAGCATCCTTAACGACTGTACCTGTCAAACCATGCTTATGAGGACGTTCGAAGTAATGATGTAAGCTATTGGCAACTGCCCAACTATAGCTCCAGAGCTCTTGATGCCCTTTTTTGCCCCCATACCACCAGCCCGATTCCCTTTTCCCAGTATAGTCCATTGGAGCCCCGCCTGCAAAGAGGCATTGAGACACATAATTCGTGCAATCTACTTCAAAATAATCATACCGCGGATTCGGTTTCTGCCACCACATTTCCGCATATTGGACGGCTTTAGGACGATTATAAATGATTTTCCGGGGAGCGGATTCCAGACCACTCGTATTGCGTATACTAGGATTGATATAAGGAAGAGATGGCGAACTGCGCAGGGTATCTATGAATGTTTCGTTCTCTGACAAATGGTAGCTGCGACCGTGGCTGGTCCGGGACTTTTCGCTTTGCAAAGACTCAGCACTCTGTACCTTCCAGCCTGCTGTATGCTGCTCAATGACCACACGTTCTGATTCTATCCGCTCCTCCTGATGCTCTATGGAATCTATTTGATAGGTCAAAAATCGGTGCAGCTGGATGTCCGCAATAATCCCATATGGCAATTCTTTGACACCTTGCATACGGAGCTTCGTCTCTCCGCGCAGCAGCTTTGCATCACGTTCTCGGTAACTGTTCAGGAGCCTTCGCACCTTGACATCCTGTTTCCGTACATAAGCGCTGTCCGAGACAAATGCATCCAAAGGTGCAGCCGAGCCCTCGAGCTCAGCCTGATTTTTCGCATGAACGTAATTATATAGCGCTGTTTTCCAGGACATCTTGGTATCCCTCCTTAAACTTTATTAAGGTAGTGAGAAGTTTCGTTAGGACAAGCCCGAATTGCTTTGAATTGATTCAATATATGACATTTTGACCGTAAAAATGATTGAAATTAATCTTTACTCGCACGTGGCGAAGCGCTATACTTGAGGTAGAGGGAATTATGAAATCGAGTTTCACTAGATGAAATTCGATGGCATGGTTAGATATTATTAATGAGGAGGAACTACCTATGTCCAACAAGGACTCTTTTTCTGTGCGTAAGCAGTTAACTGTCGGCACGAAATCGTTCCAGTATTACAGCCTTCCTGACTTTGAAAGTCAAGGTCATGGCACAATCAACAACCTTCCAGTTTCTATCCGCGTTTTGCTTGAAGCTGCTATTCGTCAATTTGACGGTCGCGCAATTACAAGTGAACACGTTAAACAAATCGCTGGTTGGGCTCAAGGCCGCGATGAGAACAAAGAAATTCCTTTCATCCCTGCTCGTATCGTTCTTCAGGATTTCACAGGTGTACCTGTCGTCGTTGACCTTGCGGCAATGCGTGCGACAATGGCTCGTGAAGGCGGAGATCCTAAACGTATCAACCCGCTTGTTCCAGTAGACCTTGTAATTGACCACTCTGTCATGGTTGATGCTTTCGGATCCCCGGATGCACTCGAAATGAACATTGACTTAGAATTCGAAAGAAACGAAGAGCGTTACCGTTTCTTGCGTTGGGCACAAACAGCATTCGATAACTTCCGTGCTGTGCCACCTTCAACAGGTATCGTTCACCAAGTTAACTTGGAGTACTTGGCATCTGTTGCAGCTACAAAAACAATCGACGGCGAAACTGTCGTGTACCCGGACTCCCTTGTAGGTACAGACTCCCATACAACTATGATCAACGGTCTTGGTGTTGTAGGTTGGGGCGTTGGCGGTATCGAAGCGGAAGCTGGTATGCTTGGTCAACCTCTATACTTCGTCGCTCCAGACGTTGTTGGTTTCAAATTGACTGGTCAATTGGCAGAAGGCGCTACAGCGACTGACTTGGCATTGACGGTTACTCAAATTTTGCGTAAAAAAGGCGTTGTTGGTAAATTCGTTGAGTACTTCGGTCCTGGTCTAAGCAACATCTCCTTGGCTGACCGTGCAACAGTAGCGAACATGGCTCCTGAGTATGGCGCAACAATCGGTTTCTTCCCTGTTGATAACGAGACTTTGAACTACTTGCGTGCTACTGGCCGTGATGAAGATCAAATCGCGCTTGTTGAAGCTTACTACAAAGCACAAAACATGTTCCGCACAGACAGCACACCAGATCCAGTGTTCACAGAAGTTCTTGAACTTGATCTTAGTACGGTAGTTCCAAGCTTAGCTGGTCCTAAACGTCCGCAAGATCGCGTAGAACTTACGCACATGAAAGAATCTTTCAACGCGATCATCCGTCAGCCAATTGAAAAAGGCGGCTACGGGTTGACTGAAGAGAAAGTGGCTGAAGTTGTTGATGTTGTATATCCAAATGAAACAGTTAAAATGGGTACTGGCGCAGTTGTTATCGCGGCTATTACTTCCTGTACAAACACATCCAACCCAAGCGTAATGATCGGTGCTGGACTAGTAGCGAAAAAAGCGGTAGCTCTTGGTTTGAAAAAACCAGCTTACGTGAAAAGCTCTTTGACACCAGGTTCCCTAGTTGTTACAGACTACCTAGTGAAAGCAGGCCTTCTTGAGTCCCTTGAAGCTCTTGGCTTCCACGTTGCTGGTTACGGCTGTGCAACTTGTATCGGTAACTCCGGTCCACTTCCAGACGAGGTAAGCAAAGCGATTATCGACAACGATATGACAGTAGCTGCTGTTATCTCCGGTAACCGTAACTTCGAAGGCCGCGTACACGCACAAGTAAAAGCGAACTACCTTGGATCACCTCCATTAGTTGTTGCTTATGCTCTTGCAGGTACTGTGAACATCGATCTTGCGACAGATCCAATCGGTCATGACCACACTGGCAAACCTGTCTTCTTGAAAGATATCTGGCCTACAAACCAAGAGATTCAAGATGCGCTTAACATTGCAATGAGCCCTGACATGTTCCGCGACAAATACAGCAATGTATTCCGTGCGAATGAGCGTTTCAACGCAATTCAAATCCCTGAAGGCGATCTATACGAGTTCGACACGAACTCCACGTACATCCAAGAGCCTCCGTTCTTCACAGATTTGGGCACAGTTCTTGATGATATCGCTGATATTAAAGCAGCTAAAACACTTGCACTTATGGGCGATTCCGTAACAACGGATCACATCTCCCCTGCTGGTAACATCAAAGTAGACAGCCCTGGAGGCCAATACTTGATCAACCACGGTGTTAAAAAAGAAGACTTCAACTCCTACGGTTCCCGTCGTGGTAACCACGAAGTGATGATGCGCGGTACGTTCGCGAACATCCGTATTCGTAACCAAGTGGCTCCAGGAACAGAAGGCGGGGTAACAACTTACTTGCCAACTGGCGAAGTTGAGTCCATCTACGATGCTTCCATGAAGTATCAAGCTGAAGGTCAAAACCTTGTCGTTATCGCAGGTAAAGAGTACGGAACTGGATCTTCCCGTGACTGGGCAGCAAAAGGTACATTCTTGCTAGGCGTTAAAGCTGTTATCGCTGAGAGCTTCGAGCGTATCCACCGCAGTAACCTTGTAGGTATGGGCGTTCTTCCACTTCAGTTCATTAACGGCGAAAGCTGGAAGTCCCTAGGTATCAATGGTCGCGAGACTTTTGATATCACAGGTCTAAGCAATGATGTTCAACCAGGTTCCACTGTAAAAGTAACTGCGACTCGCGAAGACGGAACTAGCTTCGAATTCACAGCGCTTGTACGTTTGGATAGCTTGGTAGACGTAGATTACTACCGCAATGGTGGTATCTTACAAACGGTTCTTCGTTCCATTCTTGCAGAGAACAAGAACTAATTTTCAATAAATTCCAGCAAAACACACACAAATGCTCGGGATTGCCTTCATGGCAGTCTCGAGTTTTTTACATATTTATGGGAAAAATCACGTTTTTTTGCTCATTTTAATCAAAAATTGACCTTGCTCGAGCCTTACTCCCCCAAGGGATTGACTTACATTTCCAAAAACTGCGGGTTGAGACCGCGTATAGGGATGTCTATACTGAGTAAAGCGAAAGGGGAGATGAAGATGATGTTCATAAAAAAACTAGTCGTAGTCGCACTCGTAGCTTCCTTTGGTTTAGGGATAAACGCAGGAATGTGGAGCCCGATGGCATCCGCAGTAGAAGCTACTACTTTACAGCAAGGAGTACAAAATGGTGACGTTTGGGACGCACAATTCCGACTAAAAACCTTGGGCTTATATGAGCCTTATATAGATGGAAAATATGGTCCGATTACAGCCGCGGCAGTTCGTAATTTCCAAACGAATTATGGACTCAGCGTAGATGGCATCGTGGGTGCGCAAACGTGGGAGTACTTGCGTAAATTCACAGTGAATCAACCAGAGCTGGATATGCTGGCTAAAGTTATTTACAGTGAAGCACGCGGCGAATCCTTTGAAGGGCAAGTTGCCGTTGGAGCGGTCGTTATGAACCGATTGAAGTCCAGTCAGTTCGAGAACACGATTCAAGGCATCGTATTTGAGAGTGGGGCTTTTACAGCGGTCAGCGATGGCCAGTATAATTTAACACCAGATACGCAAGCCTACAAGGCGGCTCTAGAAGCTGTAAGAGGCTGGGATCCTACAGGTGGCGCCCTCTACTATTTCAACCCAAAAACAGCCACTAGCGCTTGGATCTGGACACGTGAACAAACGGTGCAGATCGGGAATCATATCTTCGCTGTATAAATAAGTAAATCGTGTGCGACCACGATGAATTGAAAAATACCTCTACACGAAGCCGCTGGTGAAGCGAGCTCGGGTAGAGGTGTTTTTGTCTACACACTCCTTATGCGTCGACTTGCTCTTCATACCAAGGATTCAAGTGAACCAGCACTTCATCTACATCACTGTGTGCTTCTTTTATTTTGCGCTTAATGCTGCGACTAATATCATGACCTTCTTGGATCGTCAGCTGGCCCGGAATACCAAGTCTCGCATCAACTAATATGTAATGCCCATGCTCCCTCGCACGCAGTCGATCAATTCGCTTAACTTCTGGTACACCCCGGATCAAAGCAGCATACTGCTCAATATAGGCGGGACTGACACTGCGCTCCATCAAAATATCAAAGGATTCACTGCCCATTTCATAAGCTAGCTTCAGCACGAGGAAAGAGACGATGATCCCCGCCACTGGATCTCCATACGCTAAATAACTAATGCTATAATAATCTCCGATCAAAGCTAGACCAATCCCCACAGAAGCTGCGATAGAGGCGTAGACGTCGGCTAAATGGTCGTAGGCTGTGGCAATCAACCCTTTGCTATTGATCCTCTTTCCTATGCGCATCGTGTAAACATACAGGATTTGCTTCCATACAAGGGAAATGACAGCCGCACAAAAAGCAATAATATGCGCCTCACCTGCTGGCTCGAACAAGGCATGAATCGAATGATACCCCATATAAACAGCGGCTCCGCCCAAAATAATTGCGACGATAAATGCTCCGAGCACCTCCGCTTTCCCATGACCATAGGGATGCTCCACATCCGCTGGTTTGGAAGAGACTCGCATCGAACTGTACGCAGTTGCTGTCGCGATTACGTCCCCAGCGTTATGAATGCCATCCGCGATAAGCACTTGGCTATTGAATAGAAGGCCGACAATGATTTTGATGGCGGTCAGCACGATGTTACTGGCCAGACTTATCCAGATCGCCAGCATCGAAGCTGTCTTCTTCATGACATTCCCACTCCCTTTCCCCCTTTTAGTATGGCTTTTCAACTGCAAAGCATCCATGGAAGGGAAAAACCTGCGTATGTAGGGAAATAGATAAATACCTGCGATTATGCAGGTGGGGGCTCGATCCCAGCTCCCGCCGACAAAAAAAACGATGCCGCTTAACGCAGCATCGTTCCCATCCGCCTCGCCGCCTCCATAATCGTCGGCGCCTGCTCTTGCATTAGCTCCAGCGTGAGCCTGTTCGCTGGACCTGAGACCGCGAGGGCGGCCACTAGACGGCCTCCGCGGTCAAGAATCGGCGCGGACACAGCCGCCGCGCCGGGCTCGCGCTCTTCGACGCTCGTGGCGAAGCCTGCGCGCCTTGTATCGCTGAGCTGCTGCAGGTACGCCTGCGTGCCTAACCCTGTCGGCCAATCGGCCGAGGTTAGCAGCTGCTCCAGCAGCCCTGGCTCAGCGAAGGCGACGAGCACCTTGCTCGAGGCGCCGACGTAAAGCGGCATTCGCGCCCCGACAGGGGCAACACGGCGAATGGCATGGTTGCTCTGCACGGCTTGGATGCGCACGCGCTCCAGGCCGTCTTGCACGTACAGCGAGATCGTCTCGCCGAGGACATCGCGCAGTCGTTCCATCTCCGGCAGCAGGATGATGCCTGGATCGCCCTCTTTGGACAAGTTGGCGGACAGTTCCCATAAACGGTAGCCGAGTCGATACTTATCTGTCGCTTCATCGCGCATGATGAAGCCCTTGCCTTCTAGCGAGGCTAGAAGGCGGTGCACCGTGCTTTTATGAAGCTGAGCACGTGTAGCAATCTCGGTTAGCGTCAACTCCGATGCCCCGGTAAAACAAAGCAAAATATCTAAAGCGCGCTCAACAGCACGCACGGTAAGCTTGCCATCTTCCATCCATGAACACCACTTTCCATGAGCCAAACAGTTTCACTATATGAAACCTTGTTATGTCCAGTATAACCAAACTAGATGGAACCGTAAAGGTCAAACACCTCATTTTCCCATTATTACAGAAGCGTTACAAAAGGCTTACAAATGCCGCATCCACATTGACTTGAAAGCGCATTCATAATACTATAAGAGTATAGAAATACTTTTCAGAATATTTAAATAATTAACTCTCCCTTCTAAGTTTACACCTCTACCTAGCGGCATTACACATACACATTCATCATGGAGGGAGGCTTTAACGATGTCTACAACCACTCTAAATCCTGTAACAGGATCACTTCAACCCACGCTTGACCAGGTGATCACACAACCTTTTTTACGTAGAAAAAGACTAATCACCACAATACTTTTGGCCTTATTGCTGACCTGCACCTCCATCATGCTCATTTTCCATGCGTATATAGCTTGGAACTTAGCAAGACCTAACATTGAGCCTTTGCATTCGAATCCAATGAAGGCTGTTCGACTACCTTACACCGATGTATCCTTCCCAAGTCAAAATGGTAAAGCCCTTTTGAATGGCTGGTTCATCCCAGCTGTTGGATCAAGTAAAACCGTTATTTTCTCTCATGGCTATGGCGGAAATCGTGAAGAACTTTGGGTGCCGCTCTACACCTTAGCCCGTGAGCTTCATAAAAAGCAGTACAACGTTCTCATGTTCGACTATGGCTACGTCAATACGAACAGTACTCGCCTTATGACTGGCGGCGTTCAAGAATCTAAGGAACTACTCGGAGCCATTGATTACATCAAACAGTCTACTGGCGGTTCGATCTATATCTGGGGCTTTTCCATGGGGGCAGGTACTGCCTTGCAGACAGCTCTACAGCAAAAAGGGGATATTTCAGGGATGATCCTAGACAGTACATTTCTGCTGAACTCGGACACCCTTTATCAAAATATTAATCAAATCGTACACTTGCCTAAATACCCTTCTCTGCCGCTTGTCCGACTCTTCTTCCCTCTCTTAAATGGGGTAAGCTTGCAGGACGTTCCTTACACCAAAGTAACCACAACATCTTATGAAATGCCCATCTTTATGATTCATGGCACCAATGATAATAAAGCTCCCCATGTCTTAGTCGAAGCAATGTTCAAACATCAGCATAATAGCGCTTCTAAACTATGGATTCTGCCTAACGCACAGCATGAGCTTCTGTACCGTGCTGAGCCTAAAACGTATGTGAGCCGCACCCTGGACTTCCTCAGCAGCATCGAACCACCGGCCGCATCCGAGCACGTTAACGCTGGTATTCCCTCCTCCCTATAAAATCGACCTCTCATGAGGTCGGTATTTTTTTGCGGTTTAGCAGGCACCGCTGCCTCTGTAACTCGAAATATTCGAGTTACAGCACGAGAAAGCTGCCTCGCTGCACCTGTAACTCGAAATATTCGAGTTACAGCACGAAAAAGCAGCCTCACTGCCTCTGTAACTCGAAATATTCGAGTTACAGCATGAAAAGGCTGCGCTACTGCCTCCGTAACTCGAAATATTCGTGTTACAGCATGAAAAAGCAGCGCCGCTGCCCCCGTAACTCGAAATATTCGAGTTACAGCACGAGAAAGCTGCATCGATGCCTCCGTAACTCGAAATATTCGAGTTACAGCACGAGAAAGCTGCACCGCTGCCTCCGTAACTCGAAATATTCGAGTTACGGCACGAGAAAGCTGCCTCGTTGCCCCCGTAACTCGAGATATTCGAGTTACAGCACGAAAAAGCAGCGCCGCTGCCTCCGTAACTCGAAATATTCGAGTTACAGCACGAGAAAGCTGCATCGCTGCCCCCGTAACTCGAAATATTCGTGTTACAGTGCGAGAAAGCTGCATCGCTGCCCCCGTAACTCGAAATATTCGAGTTACAGCATGAGCAAGCAGCTCTACTGCCTCCGTAACTCGAAATAATCGAGTTACAGCACGAGAAAACAGCCTCGCTGCCTCCGTAACTCGAAATATTCGTGTTACAGCATGAAAAAGCAGCTCCCCCTTCGCCAAAAACCAAAAAAGGAGCGTCGCATAAATGCTAACGCTCCTTTTTGCTCGCCTATTAGTTCCACTCAATCCATCTCATAAATCGAGCCGGATTTACTCGCAAACAGCTCCGCATAGACCTTCTCCGCGTACGCGTCGGTCATGCCCGAGATGTAGTCCGCGACGAAGCGCGGCCAGCTCCAATTGCTGTTGCTGCTTCGCCGCTCGTAGCTATCGATCCAGTCCGTCGGGATGATCCACTGTCCTTTGTCCTTATGGATGAAGCTATCCCATAGCCGCTCCACGATGATCTCGCTGCGCTTTTGCAGGCGCAAGACACGGAAATCCTTGATCAGCGTAACCCACGCCAGCTTCTTGAGAATTTCCATCGTGCGCAGCAGGTCCATGTCCTCCGCGCCGTCTTTGACGAGGGCGACTTTCTTCCAGCCGCGATCCGTATCGTCTATTATATCCAGCTTCGAAGCAAAAGAGCTGACCCAGCGAGCCTTCATCTCTCTCCGCGTCCGTGATTCCTCACGGTTGCATTCTGCAAAGATGAGCTCCCATTGCTCCAAATAATCGTGCAACACGCGGCGCACCATTTGTTCAATATCAACCTGCTCCCACCCGAATTTATGCTGATTGGGATCATTCAATATCTCCATCACGAGATGTCGAATTAAGCGTTGATCCTCGAAGAAGGTAGCGTTCATTTGGATTTTGCCTGCTCGAATGCCATCCTCGATATCGTGCGTAGAATACGCAATATCATCGCAGAGGTCCATCAATTGCGCTTCCAATGTGGAACAACCCACAGGCATTTTCCAAATGTCACGCAGCTCCTGAATGACGTCCCACTCTGCCCCGTAGACACCCTTGAGTCGACCCTCTTCCTCGATCAAAAAAGGATACTTATTGATACCGAGAAGCACGGCCGCCGTTAGGTCCAGGCCACTTTCGCTGCCCGCTCGTTTTTCTAGAAACATGAGAATTCGGAAGTTTTGCGCATTGCCCTCATATTTCAAGCCATGATCCTTCATGAGGATATGGTTAAGTACTTCTTCGCCCTTATGTCCAAAAGGTGGATGGCCAAAGTCATGCGCAATCGATGCACATTCGACCACGGTCGGATCGATGATCAGACCTGGATGCTCTCTTTTGCTTAAAAAAGGATTGGTCCGTTCCAAACGCTTCGCAACTTCCCGAGCAATCTGTGCGACCTCCAAGGAGTGGGTCAGACGTGTCCGGTAGTAATCTCCCGAGCCAGCTCCGAACACTTGAGACTTCCCTTGTAGACGCCGAAAGGTTGGCGATTGAATCAACCTCGCATAATCCCGTTCAAACTCATCGCGTTCTTCACTCCATTTTGAGGAAGCTGCCTCACCAGGCCGAAATTTCCGTATGTTGTTCATATGCTTGCCTCCTCTAGCCCTCTAGCGCTGTAGGGCGCCGTTCTCATCTGTATCCTGCTGTTCAAGCGTTCCTCACACTGCTATCAGTTTATGCGAGAGCATGTACGATAGACACTATTCGAACTCCCGATGCAGCAAGATTATTAATTTAAAAGGATACTATATTCTACATGCCCCAACAAGCATAAGTTCTCGCACAAGGGAAAAAAGGGAATGATGCACAAGACCATTGTCTTTGTGCACATTCCCCGGTGCTCTTATTATTTTAATAGGGATAGAAATTCCGAACGCAGTGTAGCGTCTTTACGGAAAGAGCCGCGTACTGCGGAAGTTACGGTTTGACTGCCGTATTTCTTCACGCCTCTTGCACACATACACATATGCTCGCCTTCAACGACAACCATAACACCATGCGGCTTCAGCACATCAAATAGGATGTCAGCAATTTCAGAAGTAATACGTTCTTGTACTTGCAACTTGCGTGTTACGACGTCAACCAGACGGGCAAATTTGCTAAGACCCGCTACTTTACCGCTTGGGAGGTAACCGACATGAACTTTGCCAAAGAAAGGGGCCATATGGTGCTCACACTGGCTGTAGTAGACGATATCTTTGATGATAACCAGCTCTTCATGCTGCTCATCGAAGGTAACCCCTAGAACTTCCCGAGGATCCGCTGCATACCCTGCGAATATTTCCTCATACATGCGCGTGACACGTGCTGGTGTGTCTAATAAACCTTCGCGATCTACATCTTCACCAATTAAACGTAAAATCTCACGAACATGCTTTTCAATCTGTTCGCGATTTTCCGCAACTAACTCATTTTTATAGTCGATGGATGCCATCTTCTCTACCACTCCACCCTAATTCTTATTTCCGTTTTTGATTGAAGTTCTGGTTCTTCATCATTTGTTGTGCTTTATTCAATTGTTGTTTATTCATGTTGTAGCCCATTTGCTTCGCCATTTTGGCCAGCATCTCAGGATTGTTCTGCATGGATTCCAGTTGTCTCTTTAGATAGAATACACCAATAAAGAATCCGCCAACCAAACCAGCAATCAATGTGAGAATGGGAATGATATAACTCCACATAACTTATGCCCCCTGCTTGTACTTATTTAGAATAGAATGCCTGTTCTATCTATCATATCATTACTGTTCAACGGTTTACAAATTAAAGTACCTGCTCAATGAACAAAGTGGTTTCCTTTGCTAGATCGATTTCTTTGATCTCCAGTACTTTATCCGTCGCATCCTGCTTCACGATCCGAATAATCGGCCGCGTAGGAAGCCCTCTGTGCTGACCAACGACAACACCAGTCTCGCGATTCGTTAATCGAACCGATGTACCTGTTGGATAGATCGAGACAATTTTCAGAAATTGGATCAAAACATCACGATCCAGCTTCGTCTCCGCGAGCGCCAGCATATATTCACAAGCTTCATGCGGCAGCTTGCGGCTCCCCGATGACATATCAAAGAGCAAGTTGTCGTACATATTGGCAACGGCCGTTATTTTGGCATAGAGATGTATGTCCTCACTCATGAGCCCCCTAGGAACACCCGCTCCATTTAATTCCTCATGATGCTGGAAGGCTACATGTGCAATAAGCAGACTGAACTCACGCTTGCTTTTCAACAACTCAAACCCACGCCAGGTATGATGTCTACGCGGATCCTCCGACTCATCGTCGGTTAATAACTCCACTTTGCCTATATCGTGCAGAAGTGCGCCTATGGCCAATTCTTTCAGCTGTGTCGCATTCATCCCCACATTCATCCCAATCAGCACGGACATCATACACACGTTCATGGCATGGATGTACATCTGATTGTCCTGAGACCGAATATCATTCAACTGTACAAGGACATCTCGGTTCTTCATAATCTCATCCAGCAGCGTATTAATGGTCATGCTGACGTTGCGCGAATTAAACTCTTTACCTGACTGAATCGCCGCGAACGTCTGGCCCATTTGGGTCATCACAAGCCGCTTCGTCTCATCCGAAAGTATCTCCGGAATTTCCACATCCGCTAGGTTTGGGTCCTTGATATAAATCATCGTCACACCGATTCGATTCAGCGTATTGATCATAAATACGGTTAATTGCACATTCTCCGAAAGCAAAATAGCCCCATTACTGGCGTAAATCGTACGTCCCAGATATTGACCAGGCTCCACAGAATCCAAATGTACATATTTCATAGGATTCACTCCACATGTTGTAGTTGTTAAACGTCTAGGTTAGCCGTGTTCGTTGTCTCATTTGTTCTAAATCTAATAAGTGCACTTTGGTCGGAAGCCCTCCGCCATAGCCTACAAGATCGCCGTTCGCGCCAATAATACGATGACACGGAATGATGACGGGAATCGGATTTTGATTATTCGCGCCGCCTACAGCTCTTACAGCCTTCGGAGAACCAATCGCTTCAGCAATGTGCTTATAGGATGCTGTCTCTCCATAGGGGATGGTTCGTAACGCTTGCCACACACGCTTTTGGAAATCCGTTCCGTGTAAGTCTATTTCTCCTTCAAAGTCCTCGCGTTCTCCGCCAAAATACTTCATCAACTGCTGCGCGATAGATGCCAATTGCTCGGCACTCTCTTTAAATTCATACTGACCATACCATCGGCTAGCCCATTGCTCACGTTGCACTCGGTTGGTCTCATAACTGCCGAACTCCACCTTACACAACCCTTGTGGGGATGCCACGAGAACAAGAGGACCGATCGGAGAATCCATCTCCGTATAAGAAAGCATCTGGGTCTCCTGAGGCAACTTCATCTTATTCCTCCTGTACGGCCACTGCTTGGCCGTTCTGTGCTGCGATGGCCTTCTCTACGTCCTGCTGCACCTGTGGTTCTTGCTCCGTCGCAGCAGCTCTCTCTAACGCGGCGAAAGCTTCCTCACCGCCGATTCGCCCTAAAGCCCACGCTGCGGTAGCCCGGATCTCCGGGCGAGGATCGCTCCGCAGCAGCTCGCTCAGGACCGGCACCGCGCTGCGGTCCTTGAAATTCCCGAGCGCGATAATCGCGTTGCGCTGGATCGGCTTTTTGCCCCGCCAGGACGCAGCGATGCGTCCGTACTGCTCTTTGAAATCCTTGTTCGACATCGTGAGCAAGGGAATGAGCAGCGGCTTGACCTTCTCGGGGTCAGGCGTAAGCTCGGGATGCTGCGTCCAGTTCATCCCCTTGTTCTTCGGACAGACGACTTGGCACGTATCACAGCCATAAAGTCGGTTGCCGATCTTACGTTTGTACTCGTCATCCACATACCCTTTGGTCTGTGTGATGAAGGAGATGCAGCGACTCGAATTGAGCTGTCCTGGGCCCACTAGCGCCCCTGTGGGACAGGCATCGATACAAATGGTGCAGTCTCCGCATTGGTCCATGATAGATATATCGGATTCGAATGGGATGTTCGTGATCATTTCGCCCAAATATACCCACGATCCCCATTCGGGGGTGATGACGGCGCAGTTTTTGCCGCTCCAGCCGATACCGGCTCGTTCGGCTACGGCACGGTCGACCAGGGCACCGGTGTCGACCATGCTTTGTAATCTCACCCCCGGCACGCGCTGGGCGATGAAGTCCTCCAGCTTCGCGAGCCGATCGCGAAGCACGTCGTGGTAGTCGCTCCCCCAGGAGGAGCGCGAGATCATGCCCCGATACGCCCCCGGCTCAGATCGGGGCGGGTTGGTCAGCTTCGACGGGTACGCGACCGCGATCGATATGATCGACCGCGGTGCGTCGAAGCTCAGCTCGGGGTGGACCCGCTTCTCGATATCCGGCTCCTCAAAGCCGGATTCGAAGCCCTTCTCCCTGTGGCGGAGAAGGATATCCTTCAATGCGTGAAATGGCTCCGCGGAGGTGAAGCCGATCTTATCTATCCCAAGAGAGGGCGCGGCTTCCACGATCTCTTGTTGTAATTGTCGCCAATCTATATGCGCTGCCATGGAAACCGTCAACCAGCTCACCTCTCTCTTCATCCCACTCACTCGTATAGTTACACTTATAGCTTTCCGGCCATCTCGAACGGCCAAAGCACAAATTCAGCCCGACCTTGGACAAGACTGGTCGGTATCACCCCGAACATGCGGCTATCCGCACTCGCCGATCGATGGCGATTATCGCCCATGACGAAGATTTGTCCTTGTCCGACAACTGTCGGTCCAAAATCTCCATCTTCAATGGGCGTATCCGCATACGGCTCCGTCACTTTGTCACCGTTTATGTATAAAACCCCTGCACGACCCTGCACCTCATCGCCGGCGACTGCAACCACCCTTTTGACCAGCAACGGGTGTCGGGGTAACGCCAACTTCTCCGGCTCCTCTAGAATAACGATGTCTCCTCGCTTCGGTGCCTTCAGATACGTAATGGCCTTATTCACAAACAGCCACTCACCTTCCCGAAGTGTCGGATCCATCGAATGACCGCGAACCGTCGAAAGGTTGAAGCCGAATTGATGAACGAGGATAACAACAAGAAGAGCTACGAGAATGGATTTCGTCCAATCCCACAGCTCATGCGTAAAACTTTTCGTTTCTTGTACATGCCCTTGCGCAGAAACTGCTTTATTCGAATCTTCTCGTTCTACGAAGAAGCTCATTCAACCGCCTCCACTCTTAAACTTTTCCCATTGTTCATAATAATGGATCACCAAGTCATCTTGAAAAGGAGGCTTGTCCGCATTCACTAGCGCGAGCAGCGCTGCAAGTCCTGCCTTCACTTTCGTATCGACAAGCGGCGAGTAATGATACACGAGTTTGTGACGCTCATATTCTTCTTGATCTACAATATGTACGGTCCGATCCGGCAAGCGAATAACATCCAAATCATAGTCGATATAGGTAAGGATGTGCTGATTCACATACAAGGGAGAGGCGACATTACAGTAATAACGCACGCCGGTCTCCTCCATAAGTGCCACGATGTTAAACCACATTTTCGGAATAAAGAAAGAAACCCCTGGAATGCGACTGACCCACTCCTTGCCGTCCGCCTCTTGAATTTTAGTCTGGCTATTGATGAACACCATCATGCCTTGTTTCTGATGCTCTTCATGGAGCATTTCATGAGGAACCCGCCAATTCGTCAACCACATGCGATGTAGGTGCCCGTCGTGTTTGAAGCTTTTTATCACATACGGCGTGAAATTATTCATGTTCAAAGCTCCTCTGTAAATGGCTGCCGTAACGTACGAAACTATGACTATCTTACCTTCTGATTCGAAGTAAATCGATTAGAAATTTTTCTCATATTTTAAGAAAAGCATATCTGACCCCCAATTGCAATGGCGGCACAGATATGCTTCCTTTAAGGCAAACCTATTTATTTATGGATTATGCCCCAAGTAAACGACTAGACGCTTACTTTCTTTACAATACTCAGCCGATGAGCTGCTCTGGAAAAGTCATCTGCGCTATAGCCAGCAGACTCATACACAGGCAGCACCATTTCATTGTGCACATCTACGGTCACCATAATTTTCTTCACATTCCGCCCGAGAAACCGCTGCTTCATTGCCTCGATCAAAGCTTTGCCAATACCCTTACGTTGATATGCTGTTGCGACTGCGATCCTATAGTAGTAGCCATTGTTATTATCAATCGTGCCGATAATCATGCCTACGACTTGCTCTTCTTCCTGAGCGATTAATACGAGCTCCGTGTCCCACGATAGCTGACGAGCGAAAGCTTCAATCGTCTCCTCATAGCAGGTTTCCGACAGAACGTCTTCTAGAAGTTCTTTAACCGAAGAGGTATCACCTAGCTGAAATGAACGAACATGCATACGGTTCTCTCCCAATTCCATATTAATTTGTAGAGATTAATTTTCTGGTAAAGAAGTAAATACGACAAAAAAACTCGAAATCCTGCTAAAAATGTGGTGAAATTCACAAAAAACTTTGTTTTTTTCGTTTTTTCTCTTGAAAGCGCTTAAATGCAAGCGTTTTCAACAAATTGCCACACAATATACTTAGTTCGTAAGACCTCTCTAGCACCATGTGCATCAGACTTAAATGCGCATAAAATATCGTAAGTCAAGGAACAATGAAAGACAGCATCGTGAAATTGAGAATTTATGGGATGGTGCACATGGAATTAATCCGCCGATTATTTAAGACCGCATCTCGGTTGATCGAGATCAGCTCAGAACATGGTCTGGAAGCACCTGTACCAGAAATGGCCGAAATTTCCCCTAACCTAATGGCAAATATAGAACACCTCGCAACGATTTTCAGCGATACGCCTGATTTAATCGTTCGCACGTTTACTTATAAACAATCCAGCGCTCCAGCAGCTCTTGTCTATCTAGATGGGCTAGTGGATAAAAACGCCATCAATAATAACGTTCTCCACGAACTCATGTTTCACACGACTGCGGATGACAGAGATGAATTGCCTGTCGCTTTAGGACAAATCAAAAGCCTTCTTTCTTGGGAATCCGTAGAAAATGCAATTTTACGAGGTTACAGTATTCTTTTTATTGATGGTCAAGCCCATGCCTTTTCCTTAGAAACCCAAGGTTGGCCTCAGCGAGCTATTGAGGATTCCCAAATAGAAGCCTCGCTGAAAGGCGCACATCAAGGCTTTATTGAAACTGGAAGTCAAAATATTGCCTTAATTCGTCGATACATCTCAAGCCGTGAGCTTAAGATTAAAGAACTTTATGTCGGGAATAGGACCAAAAGTAAAGTTTCCATCTTATATTTGGAAGATATTGCATTGCCAGAGATTCGTCTTGAATTAGAGCGCCGCATCTCCAGCTTGCAAATCGATTGTATCTTAAATACAGGGGAGCTTGCGGAGCTGATTGAAGATAACCCCTTCTCCTTATTCCCGCAAATGATTACAACCGAGAGACCGGATACGGCCGCTTCTCAACTCCTGCAAGGCAGATACTGTCTCGTCGTAGATCGATCGTCGAGTGTATTGATTGCCCCCGTTGGCCTAGCTGCTTTCTTCCAGGGCATTGATGATTACAGTACGCGTTGGCCCGTAGCTACCTTCTTTCGACTGCTTCGTTTCTTCGCTTGTATTATCGCTGCTTTTCTTCCGGCATTTTATATTGCCTGCATTTCATACAATCATGAACTGATTCCCTTAGACTTGATTCTATCCATTGGAGAGTTTCGTTCGGCGGTTCCATTTCCGCCTTTCATTGAAGCACTCATCATGGAGATTATGCTCGAAATGTTAAGAGAGGCTGGCGTCCGTCTTCCTGCGCCGGTTGGCCAAACTGTCGGGATTGTCGGAGGTATCGTCATTGGGCAAGCAGCGGTTGAAGCTGGCATCGTGAGCAATCTCATGGTCGTCGTAGTTGCCTCTACGGCTGTCGCCTCTTTCATTCTCCCCAATTATGATATGGCGGCTTCCGTTCGTTTAATTCGCTTTCCGATGATGACCCTTGCATCCTTATATGGAATCATTGGAATTATGGCAGGTGCCATGGTCATACTGGCTCACCTCATTAGTTTAAAGTCTCTTGGGGAAGCATACAGCACGCCTATAGCACCGCTGCGAATGGCCGACTGGAAGGATGTTTTCATCCGCTTGCCGCTCAAAAAAATGGTTCACCGTCCCAAAAGTGTACGAACGCTTCAAAAACGTCGATATGGCAGTATGAAAAAGGAAGGAGACGACTCTTCATGATTCCAGGCAAAGGCACTCAGATTACACTGTTTCAATATATTTTGATTATTCACAGTGTTCAACTAGGCATTGGCCTTATCCCTCTGCCTGGCGATCTTGCGAGGGGCTGCGGAACCGACGGGTGGATTGTTCTCATCATCGGATGGCTTATTTCTATGATCAGCAGCCTGATTATCATTCAAATTATGAGGTATCACCCCAATGGCACGATTATTGATTTACTGCGTCACTACTTTGGAAAATGGGTTGGAAAAGTAGGAATGGTGATGTTTGTCGGCTATTTCCTCCTCTATATCTTCTTAATTTATAATCGTATGGGGCTGCTAGTTCAGAATTGGATTATGCAGCAAACGAATGTCTCTATACTCATGCTGCTTTTCCTTCTTCCCGCTTATATGATTGCCAGAGGTGGATTCCGCATCATTGGCCGCTATTCGGAAATCATCCTTTTTCTTTCCATCGGCTTAATTTTAACTTCCCTCTATTTATTCAAACATGCGCAATGGATTCATTTGCTTCCCATCCTGAAACATGGCTGGATACCCATCTTACAAACGCTAAGAACCAACATCCTGTCTTTTGTCGGGTTTGAAATTGCCTTCTTTCTATATCCCTACTTAGAAAAAAAAAGTTCAGCTTCCCTCGGCATCTTAATTGCGAATTCAACTTCTTTTTTTGTTTACATGCTGTTTACTTTACTTGCTTTTGTCAATTTCAGTCCAGACGAGATTACACAATACCATAATACGCTCATCTCCTTATTTAAAATCCTTGAGTTCCGTTTTCTGGAACGCTTTGATATTCTAATCCTCTCCATCTACTTGCTGATTATCATAAGAACATTCCTTCCTGTTCTATATGCTGCAGTTATTTGTACGCAGCAGCTTGGGCTCAAAGGACAGCCCCGACTGCATATCCTCCTTATACTTACCCTTATGGTAGGTGTCACATGGGTTTGGAAACCTGGTTGGAATGACAGTATGCGTTTAAGAGATGTTGTTCAGAATATCGGAATCGGAATCGCTTTTGTTTTACCGCCGCTCTTATGGGTCATTCTTATAGGCATGCGTCGATTAAGGAGGTCTTCCCCATGAAACCGATGCGTACAAGCCTTATTTTATTTCCGCTTTTCGCTTTCTTCATTGGGATATCCAGCTGTAAAGATCAAATGCCTTTAGAAAATGTAACGCTTGTACTTATGGTCGGGTTGGATTTGGATAAGGATAATAATCTCGTCATTTATGCATCAAGTCCGGTCTTTAACAAAGAAGCGAAAGAAAAAAATGAAGTGACCAAAGTAACATCGATTAACGTAAGGGATAGTCGCAACGAACTTGACTCGCGCGCTTCAGCACTTGTTAGCGCCGGTAAGATCCAAAATGTGCTCATCAGCAAACGAATCTTAGCTCATGAAGATTGGTTTAAGCTCCTGGACGTCTTCTTTCGTGACCCCAAAACATCAGAAACGGCCAGAGTGATCGCTGTTGAGGGTTCTGTCGAGGAGATTATTAACTTTGCACCACCAGATAAACGGAGACTGTCCATGCATATTGCCAAGCTCCTAGATACCGCTCATATGCGTAACCTTGTGCAAGTCACTACGTTATTTGACCTTCATCGGCAAATGTATGAGAAAGGAATTACCCCCTATTTAACTGACCTCCGCAAGGATACGGAAGTTGTGGCAGCGGGCACAATGCTTTTGAGTAAAAAAGGAAAGTTTGCCTACGCCATAAATAATAAGGAGAACCAACTTCTTCAGATGCTGCAAAAGGAGAAAAATGGTGCTCTATCCTTTACCGTCAAGCTGCCAGATGAGAAAGGCGACTCGTTGTTTGAAACAGGCGCGCTCAGCTTCTATGCTTTGCGTATTAAAAGGGACTTGAAAGTCACCTTCGAGCAGAATAAGTTCGTTTTTGACATCCAATGCTCCATGCCCATTCAATTGACTGATAAACCTTTCACCTTCGATGTGAGGAATGATGCGCCAAAGCTAGAAGCCGAGATCAATCAACAGCTAGAAGCCCAGATGAAATCTTTAGTAAAAAAAATGCAAGAGCATGAAGTTGATCCCATCGGTCTAGGCCTGTATGCACGCGCCTATCAATTCAAGGCTTGGGAGCAGGTACAGGATGAGTGGGGTCACGCGTTCTCGGAAGCTGATGTACGTATACACGTAAAGACGCAAATAAAGAATATGGGGGAAATACTATAAAGCATGTATGAGATGTGTGAAAAAACACCATCTTATAGGAGGATATTCCAATCAGAAAGAGGGTGACCCCTATGTCAGATAACAAGAACGAATTAGATCATGAACTTACGGCGCACGAGTACCCCCGTAATATTCCAGATTTCCAATTCCTAAGCACCAAGAAGCCTGAGGAATGGACCGAAATCGAGCTGCTTCAGCTCCACAGGACCATGAGCGACTTATCTCCCTACCTTCATGAACAAGATACAGCCATGCACAATCAAATCACACGTGAGATGGAGCGGCGCGGTATTTAATAGACGACCGACTTAGTAAACACAAATGTTGCTTTATTAGCTGTGTTCCTTCATAATGAAGTTGAAACTACATAATTTTTAGGAGGTATTTATTCAATGGCACATCAACTACCAGCTCTTCCGTACGCAAACGAAGCTCTTGAGCCGCACATCGACGCAAAAACTATGGAGATTCATCACGATCGTCACCATAACGCTTATGTAACTAACTTGAACGCAGCTTTGGACAAACATCCAGCTCTTCATGACAAATCCCTTAATGACCTGATCGCTGACCTTAACAGCCTTCCTGAAGATATCCGTACAGCAGTTCGCAACAATGGTGGCGGACACGCTAACCACTCCCTATTCTGGGAAACAATCGGACCAGAAGCTGGCGGCGCACCTACAGGCGCACTAGCAGCTGCAATTGACAGCGAGCTTGGCGGCTTTGATAAATTCAAAGCAGATTTCGCTGCTGCTGCAACAACACGTTTTGGATCTGGCTGGGCTTTCCTAGCTGTTGACAAAGCTGGTAAATTGAAAGTATACAGCTTGCCGAACCAAGACAGCCCGATCATGGAAGGCGAAACGCCGGTTCTTGGTCTTGATGTTTGGGAGCATGCTTACTACCTGAACTACCAAAACAAACGCCCTGACTACATCGCAGCTTTCTGGAACGTTGTTAACTGGAACGAAGTTGGCAAACGTTACGACGCAGCGAAGTAATACGGATTTGAGTGGAAGCGACCCCTTCGGGTCGCTTTTTTCGTGCGAGGATTTAACTTAATTTGATCAATCGGAGAGAGGCATTAATAACAGTCACACCATCCACATTGTCTGGAAGAATATCGTCTGATACCCCAACGTTCCTTAATGTGACAATTCCCATTGCTGGTACCGTCACGATCGCCGAACCCGTCATTAAACGATCTAGACTTATACCCTCATCAGCATGAATACCATATTGCGTTGTTGGTTGCACAACGCCATTCACGAAAACGGCATAAGCGCTATTCAGCGAAGAATCTACACCGTAAGTTCTAGTCAGAACCTCGTAGACCACATTATAATCTCCAGCAGTCGTTACAATGAGATCCGTAGAGTTTACAATGTGCGTCATCCCTACCAAAATACCATTGTTATTAAAAATAATGCTATCACCCGAATCAATTTTTCGCGCCGTATTGTTATAGATCTGACCGTAGGTTGGCGCAAAAGAACCTGTCGCCCCAGTGGCTCCTGTTCCCCCAGTTGCACCCGTAGCTCCTGTGGCTCCCGTGGCACCTACGCCTCCAGTTGCACCCGTTGCACCTGTCGTTCCTTCATCTCCCGTTGCCCCCGTCGCTCCTGTACTTCTTGTGGGCCCTGTTGACCCGGTCGACCCGGTTGCGCCCGTAGCGCCTGTTGGTCCTTCATCTCCTGTCGCTCCAGTGATGCCCGTCATTCCGGTTGCCCCTGTCGCTCCAGTTATGCCGGTCATTCCTGTACTTCCTGTGGGTCCAGTTGCTCCTGTGGCTCCTTCATCACCTGTAGCTCCTGTATCGCCTGTGGCTCCTGTCGTTCCTGTAGATCCTGTCCCTCCTGTGGCACCCGTAGCTCCGGTAGCTCCAGTCGCTCCAGTTCCGCCCGTTGGACCTGTTGGGCCTCCTGGATCTCCCGTTGCTCCCGTACTTCCTGTGGCTCCTGTCATTCCCGTGGCGCCTGTGGCGCCTGTCGCTCCCATTGACCCAGCCATTCCTGTCATGCCAGTCGAGCCTGTCATACCTGTGACACCCGTTTGTCCCGTGGCACCTGTAGTTCCTGTCGCACCTGTCATGCCTGTAGCTCCTGTGGCTCCCGTATATCCGTCATATCCGCGCGGGCCCGTTGCTCCAGTATCTCCCTTGTGCCCATGGTGTCCAGTTGCACCCGTAGCTCCTGTTACCCCTGGCATGCCTTGGGGGCCTTGAACACCTGCGACACCCTGAGGACCCTGTACACCTCCAATACCCTGTGGACCCTGAGTTCCTTGTTACTCTAAACTTACTTTGACAACACAAGGAGCGGATTTCTTCCTTCTTGGTTTGCAGCTTGACATCCTTACCTTCTTCTCCTCATCTGAGCGTGAACTAATTCGTGCTGTTCTTTTTAGTTGCCCTTATCACTCTTGTAACACAATGAGTTACACCTCCTGAAAGTTATTGTCCATTATATTCTCACTGTAAAATGCTTGTTTGGGTAAATATAACCATGTAAATGCCCTATTCGACATATTTATCAAAAAATTGGTAATTCATTAAGACTTTAGACTCAGTGCCGAGCGATACTCTTTACGTCGAATCATCTGCGTTGTACCATAAAGTAAATCACCCTACAGCGAAATGAGTTGACGATCCTTGAAGACCATCGTTCCTTTACTTCAACATATTCCCCTTTTTCAAGAGCTCGCTGAAGATGATTTGTTCGGAATTGCCCCTTTGTTTGCTGAAAAGAAAGTGAATAAGGGTACTATTCTTTTTGTCGAAGGTGATGTTGGCGAGGAACTATATTTGATTCAATCCGGTGTCGTGAAGATATACCGCGTTGACGAAGCGAAAGAAATTACACTCGCTTTGTTCCGTGATGGGGATTTTTTTGGCGAAATGTCTCTGCTTAGCAGTGGTATGACTCGTTCAGCAACCGCCGAAACGTTGGCTTCCAGCACCTTTTACGTCCTAAACCGCACGTCATTTACATCATTCTTAGAAAAAAGCCCTAAGCTATGCCTAAAACTCCTAGAAATGACGATGCAGCGATTACGGCATGCCAATGATCAAATCTTTGATTTGACTTTCCTAGGCGTTCGCTCACGCATTATTAAGACGATGATTCGCTTGTCCGAACAGCACGGCATTATGACACCTACAGGTCTTCTAATTGATGTGAAGCTCACTCATCAACAACTGGCAAATTTAGTAGGCACTGTGCGTGAATCCGTCACAAAAGTACTTCAGGAAATGCTGGATGACGAGCTTATTTACATTGACAAAAAGTTAATCACATTAAGAAATATCGAAGCCATTAAGGCTGAAATTCGGTAGTTTCCCATCTAATCATGCTAAGATAATAAAGAAAAGCGACCCAAAGGGCCGCTTTTCTTTATTATAAGTAAGCTGTAAAGGAAACTATCTCTTCGGATTTGGACCATATTGATTATCGTCGGCATCACTATCCTGACAGAAAAACACGAGCAAGATGATGGAACCAATTAAGGGAATTAAGCTTATTAACAGCCACCAGCCACTTTTACCCGTGTCATGTAGTCTTCGAAATGCAACCGCAAGTGAAGGCAAAAGGATAGCTAATGAATAAATAAAGGATAGGACCTGATTCGTTCCGATAATAGCTTCAATAATACCAAGTGCAATTGAAATAATAATATTGATAAGCACAAACATCCAATATTCTTTCCGTCTTGCTCTACCTTGAAAACCAACGTAATTCGATAAGACTTTGAAATACCATTCCATGAACATCAACTCCTTAGTGTTTGTTTACAACGGCATTCTGCGATATCTACACGCCAGCTTTTCTCCTCCATTGATATTCCTTTCAAAGGAATCTCATTCATTTTGTTTTGATATTAACGCAAAAAAGCGACCCCCTCGGGTCGCTTTTTTATGATTTACGCTGTCGTTTTACGCTTCATTACCTTCTTGCCATTCCCTCATAATTCGTACAAACACATTCGGAAAAGCATAATTCTGAAGATCCTCCGGACCTACCCAGCGGTAATGAAAAGGAATCCATTCCTCCCCAGTGCTCGGACGGTTCGCGTCGCCAAGCTTCGCGCGATATACCTTCATTTTCCATACAATATGGCTAAAAATATGCTCCGTATCCATGAACCAGTCCTCAGGCTGGATCCCGATCTGTTCCTGCTCCGCAAGTGCCGCACGAAGTGCCTCCTGGTTGTCCTCATCAGACTGCCAAGCCGTTGTCGCCCATTCGACATGCGGGAGCTCCCACATCCGAGCTAGCAAGCCCTCTTGCGGGCGCTGTCTGATCAACCATTTGCCTGCATGCTCGCCAGTGCCCTCGATCAGTGCGACAGCGCGCAGCTCAGGACGTGGCGGCTTCGCTTTCTTTTTGATGGGCAGCGCTTCTTCCATGCCAGCTTCACGTGCTGAACAATGTGCCATGACAGGGCACGTCAAGCAGTGTGGTGACCGTGGGGTGCACACCATGGCTCCGAGCTCCATCAGCGCCTGGTTGAAGTCGCTGGCAGTTCCGTCCAAGATAAGCTCGCGCGCCAGCTTTTCCATAATCGTCCGTGTGGACGGCTTCATAATGTCTTCTTCAATGAGAAAATAACGCGAAAGCACGCGCATGACATTGCCATCGACCGC
Source organism: Paenibacillus qinlingensis (assembly GCF_031455095.1). GTDB lineage: Bacteria > Bacillota > Bacilli > Paenibacillales > NBRC-103111 > Paenibacillus_E > Paenibacillus_E qinlingensis_A. The sequence continues at coordinate 42,497 of NZ_JAVDSB010000019.1, read as the reverse complement.
AGGCTCAGGCTTATTGTAGGCGATGCTCAGGATCGCTCCTGATGTATAAGGCCCGACGCCTTTGAGCGCGGAGATATCCTCTTTACTCGCAGGGACAACTCCGTCGTAACGTTCGTGTACTTCTCTGACGGCAGATTGAAGGTTCCTTGCTCGTGAATAGTAGCCGAGTCCTTCCCAGGCTTTAAGGACATTTTCTTCTGGTGCGGTCGCAAGCGCCTCGACAGTTGGAAATTGATCAATAAATCGATGAAAATACGGAATTACGGTATCCACACGTGTTTGCTGCAGCATGACTTCGGAAATCCATATATAATAAGGGTTTTTACTTCTTCGCCAAGGTAAATCACGTTTATGTGTCTGGTACCAATCCAAGAGGTTCTTAGAAAAATACATCTTCTGTTCTTCGCTGTACATGAGCTCTCCTTCTCTATGGGGCACGTTCAAGTTATAATGGATGAATGGATATGGTACCATTATACGAGAAGTTCGGAACATAAAACTAGAGGTGAATGTATGCAAACGTCGAAGCAAACTAATTTGACTAAACCAGGGCAACAACAATTAACAAATAAAAGAAGAGATTGGCTGCGCGAAGCTCAGGGACTTATTCCCCTTGTGTTCATTTGGGGCGCCGAGTGGGTGTTTAGCGCTGGAGTTGATTTCGCCCTTTACTGGCGCGATTTGGATTGGTTGAAGCAAGCAGCTTTCATCACCGCTGTAGTGGCTAGCTTGATCCAGATTTGGGGGATGCGCAAATCCTTGAGTCCTGGAAGCACAAGTGATACGGAGGATTCTGTGAAGCATGGCTGGGGGCATCCTATATTTCTAGTGCTGCCAGGAGCACTACTCGTTGCCGCCGTTGCATTATTGGATGCGATCGGTGCTGTAAGTCCGCTGTTTGCGCCTATCTTGCGGGCATTCTTACTCGCAGTCGGGTTCGTTCAGGTTGGCATGTTGCTCGGCAGATCGCTTATTTATGTGGGATTGTGGCTTTTCACGCTAACTGCGGTGATGGCCGTGTGGTATTTAGGCTATTCGGATGTGATTCTCGAGGGAATGGGTGGCATCAGCCTGCTCGTGAGTGGGTATATGCTGCGGGTTTGGGCGAGGTAGAGAGTTAGTTAAACACCAACCCAAACTAACTGGAAATCCTCCAGCTATTTTGAGAGAAATACACGTTTTTCAACGATTAGATGGATTTTCTGCATCTATTTTCGCCGTAAACAGCCACTTTGGCTCCATCGGCTGAAATTAACTGTAGAAAATCCATCTATTTGCTTTTAACTGCCAAATCCCGTGCAATTAACGGCAGAAAATCCAGTTATTTGTTCCACGTAGGCAGACACTCACACCTGCTCAACAATCGCATAAGCCGCAGCCATTGACGCAGTATGCGTAATGCTAATATGTATGCGGTGACTGCCCTGAAGACCTGCTCGCAGCAAAGCCTCCTCTTTCACCTGGCAGACGGGTTTGCCAAATAGGTCAGGCAGCACTTCGATATCTTGAAATCCAATCTGCTTTCCGATCCCGCAGCCAATCGCTTTCACGATCGCTTCTTTCGCAGCGAATCGTCCTGCAACGAATTCCGCGAGCCGTCCGCGACGCTTCTGCGCCAACTCCCGCTCCGCCGGCGTCAAAATCCGCTCCAGAAACCGATCGCCAGACGACCCTTCCAGCATTTTGCCTATCCGCTCAATCTCAACTAAATCCGTTCCAACCCCAATGATCATCGCTATAATGGCCTCATTTCTACTAACGATTCGCTTTGCGTACAATTTAACCGATTCCTCGGCTAAGGTCAAGGGAACCGCCGCGCACAAACACCACAGGTTACGTTAAGGTAAGTAAGTAACCCTATTTTCAGCTCTTATGTCATCCGGCCGCAAGCGTTATACTAGGCATAGAAATTATAGCTAGGAGGCCATCATAGTGAAAATCATGCCACTGGAAAGACGCGGGATTTCAAACAGCCGCATTGTCTTCGGATGTATGGGATTAGGCGGAGATTGGGCCGGCAATCCATTAACCAAGGAAGATTACATCACCGCTGAAAAAGCTGTAGAAGCTGCATTATCAATTGGAATTACGATGTTCGATCATGCTGACATTTATAAAAGAGGGAATGCCGAGACCGTCTTCGGTCAAGTTCTCAAGAATAGACGAGATTTGCGGGACCAAATCATTTTACAATCGAAATGCGGGATACGCTTCCAAGATGAACAGGATCCGCAGCGTTTTGATTTTAGCAAAAACCATATCCTCAGCTCCGTCGATGGCATTCTCGGTCGTCTTGGTGTGGAGCACATCGATATCTTGCTGCTGCATCGCCCGGATCCGCTCATGGAGCCTGAAGAGATCGCGGAAGCTTTCAATACACTGCGCTCAGCGGGTAAGGTTCGCCATTTCGGCGTGTCTAACATGACCTCTGCACAGATGCGCTTCATCCAAAACTCCCTGCCAGAGCCGCTTGTCGTGAACCAGCTGGAGCTGAGCTTGGCGCGCTTGGATTGGATTGAGCAAGGCATTCTGGTGAATCAAAAGGTAGGAGCCAGCGTTAACTTTGCCGATGGTATCCTTGAACACTGCCAGATGAACGATGTTCAAATTCAAGCATGGGGCCCTCTTGCTAAAGGTAAGTTCTCCGGCGGCGCTGCTGAGGATGCGCCTGAAACCGTCAAGAAAACGGCTGCACTCGTTCAGAAGCTGGCAACGGAAAAAGAAACAACGCCAGAAGCCATCGTGCTTGGCTGGCTCATGAAGCATCCGGCACGCATTCAGCCGGTCATCGGCACGTCCTCCGCGCAGCGTATCGTCGCTTGCGAGGACGCGGTTCGCATCGCGGACAACATGACGCGCGAAGAGTGGTACGCGCTGCTCGAAAGCTCCCGCGGCTTGCGGATGCCTTAGCCCGAGTGGCTACTGACAAAGCGCGAGGGAACGAGAGGCCGCTATTTACGAGGAAATGAGCATTATGGACGTCGAAGGGAACGTGAGTGTCTTATTTGACCGATAAATCGCCAAATGTGCTAAAAATCGAACAAATAGAGTACCTACGTTCCTCTCGGAGTAAATTTCGTAGCTTAAGTTCGGATCCCCTTTGCTCAGTTTGCCTGGCTAGTTGCCTAGCAAGTAAGGCTGTCAATTCCCTCGCCCCCGGTCAATGAGCAACCAACATGGCACACGAAAAAAGACCCAAGGCATCATTTTGCCTCGGGTCTTCTTCTATTAGGTTTACTCCGCTACAGGAGCAGCTGTCGGTGTTGCTGTTAACTCTCTCACTGCCGGGATTGCAGTAGGAACTGTTCTTGATCCCTCAGCTGCTTGGGCTGCTGCTCTTGACCGCTCCACTGCTGGCGCAGCTGCAGGGGCTGTTCTTGTCCGTTCAGCTGCTGGCGCAGCTGTAGGTACTAATCTTGAGCCCTCCGTTGCTTGCGCTGCTGCAGCTTCCGACCTTGATCCCTCCACTACTTGCGCGGGCGCTGGTGTTCGTGTTGGCGCTGGACTTGACTCTACCGTTGGTGTGGCAGGTGTCACTGTGTCGGCAACCTTGGTTTCACTGCTTTTATCCACAGATGTATTCGTATTCGTATTTGTCCCCGTTGTTAGCGAACTCGTCTCGGTTGTCTTCTGATCAACAATTGGTGGATTGGATTCAGATGCTGTTTTCTTATCCACACTTGCATTTGTCAACGAGCAGCCACTAATAATGAGAACGGCTGCCAAACCAAGGAACGACCAACGGTATGAATTAAATTGGAACTGTTTTATCATGATAATTCTCCTCTTTAACTGTGACTTGTTTCCAGATAAATGAACATTGCCTGGCACACTTACAGGACGGACATAGGATTCTAATAGTTGAATGAGCGTATATCCGTAATTTTCTCTTTTAGCTGGTTCCAGATAAGAGAGCGCTAAAGCATCGCTTGCAATCTCCTGGTCTTCACGCATCCGTTGATGAGCATACCAGAGGATTGGGTTGAACCAATGAATAGTTAACATCACTTGCATCAGCCAATTAACACCGATATCGTTTCGTTTACAATGTGCGAGTTCATGTAGAAAAACATGCCTTAATTGCTCCTCATTTAAACTGTTGAGAACTGTCTGCGGGATAATTAGCCAAGGCTTCCTGACGCCAAATAACGTCGGCATCGAGATTTTGTCCGAGACCACTAACGTGACAGGTTTATGTATCGACATGAGCTGTTGACACTGAGCGAACAAGTGTAGGATGCCGATATCGGCTATCGGACTCGTTTCTTTTTTTATTTTCAAAGTAAATTTACGGTTAATGACTACGGTATATATCGCAAATAGGACAATGCCCAGCAGCCATATAGACATGGCATACTTGTACATTAGATTCTCTGCTGCGCCGCTATCTTCAAACTCCTCATGCATGCTAATGTCTACTACCGAATCAATCTCGTGAACGCTCCCAGGGTACGATATCCAATTATAAATGCTTAGATTACTTTCCAAGTTCCAAGGCAGGAGCAGTCTAACGAGCACTAATAACCACATGAGATAATGCCATCTAGGTTTAATCCGTTTATGCAGGATGCGCTGAATCAGCAGGATAAACACAACAGTAATCGTTGCCATGAGCGAGACGGATATAATCCAGCCAAAAAGACCTGTAAAAACTTCACTTATTCGGCTCACGTTCACCCCTCCCTTATTTCATAAAAGCGAAACCTTCCTGAAGCAGATCTGCCCGTACTCGGTATCCCTGTCATTTGTTTTTATTTTTACTTTCGAGCATATCTCTTAGCTCTTTGATGTCTTCCTCCGACAACTGCTCCTCTTTCAAAAAATTAACGAGCATCGGCTTAAAAGCCCCGCCATAAATTCTTTTCAGAAAAGATTGCGTCTCCGACTTCACACACTCACCTTCAGAGACCAAAGGGAAATAAGCATAGACCCTGTTCTCTTGTGTAAAAGATATCGCTTGCTTCTGTGCTAACCTGTTGAGCAAAGTGCGAATCGTTTTGGGCTTCCACTCTGTCCGTTCCTGCATAGCATCAATAACTTCATTCGCCGTGCGTGGGGATTCGTTCCAGAGTACCTTCATAACTTCCCATTCGGCATCCGTAATATGAGGGACCGTCTTCACTTCATTTCCTCCTTTCATTTGGATTACAACTGTAATACATAATGAATATTACAGTTGTAATCAACGAGTGTCAAGTCTTGCTGTTTTAAATCTATGTAAATAAAAAAAGACCATCCATGTAACCATGGATAGTCTTTACTCAGCTAGCTAGGTATCAACTTGCCCTACCTTTTAAATGCCTGGGATTGGAACACGTTTGTGTTCGGTCTTCAGGTACTGCTTCTCCAGCTTTTCTTGAATAGCTGGAGAAATTTGCTTGCCTTCGAGGTAGTCGCTGTTATCACCGTAGGTGATACCGAGCTCGTCCTCGTCGGTTTGGCCGTCCCAAAGCCCAGCTGTCGGGGCTTTGTCCAGCACGCTTTGCGGCACGCCGATCTTCGCTGCGAGCGAGCGCACTTGGCGCTTGTTCAGCGTGCTCAGCGGCGTAATGTCAACGGCACCGTCGCCGTACTTCGTGTAGAAGCCGGTGACGGCCTCGGAGGCATGATCCGTGCCTACGACGATCAAACCCAGCTCAAAAGCCAAGGCATACTGCATGACCATGCGCGTCCGTGCCTTGATGTTGCCTTTGCCGCCGCGGCTCACATGCTGGTGAACGCCGATATGCTTGAGTCCGTATTCGACTTCGATGGCAATCTCGTCGACGGACTCTTCGATGTTGTTTTCGATTTGATATTTCAAATCGAAGGCTTTCGCCACCGCGTAGCTATCTTCGATGTCGACTTGTTGGCCATAAGGCTGGAACACGCCGACGGTTTTGTATTCTTTGCCTTTTTCCGCTGTAAGCTCGTCTGTAGCTTGCTTACATAGCCCTGCAGCGACCGCGCTATCAATACCGCCGCTGATTGCGATCAGCAGGCCGTTCGCGTGCGCGCCAAGCACATAATTTTTGAGGAAATCTACACGCTTGCGGATCTCTTCATCAATATCAATTTCCGGTTTAACGCCGAGCTTTGCGATAATTTCAGCTTGTAAACTCATGCAACTCTCCACCTTTTATCTAAATTTTGGAATGATGCCTTCTTTGAGATCTAGTATAGACTTTCGGCTCTCAAATTTCAAAGTGTAACTGGCAGTAATTTCGAAAAACAGCAGACAGGGGCTATGCGGTACGTGTAGATCGTCGATAATATCGACGATCTACACCGGCGGGCCCGCGAAGACGTACGAGTTAGTCGGTTTCTCCGACTAACTCCGCCCGCGAAGCCCCTAAACCCTACGAGTTAGTCGGTTTCTCCGACTAACTCCACCCGCGAAGCCCCTAAACCCTACGAGTTAGTCGGCTTTTCCGACTAACTCCACCCGCGAAGCCCCTGAACCCTACGAGTTAGTCGGTTTCTCCGACTAACTCCGCCCGCAAAGCCCCTAAACCCTACGAGTTAGTCGGTTTCTCCGACTAACTCCACTCGCGAGGCCTACTCACCCGCCTTAGGTGAGCCGCAAAAAGAAAAAGCCCACCCGCTCATCATCAGCAGGTAGGCCTCTATGTTGCCTTGCACTTATTATTTGCAATATTGTTCAAAAGCACCAATCAAATCGCCAGCGATCATGTCCGCGGAACGATCTTCGATTTGGTGACGTTGAATGAAGTGAGCTAGCTCACCGTTCTTGAACAACGCGATGGATGGGGATGATGGCGGGTATGGCGCCAAGTATTCACGCGCTTTCGCCGTAGCATCCTTCTCTTGACCAGCGAACACCGTGTATGTGTAAGTTGGTGTTGTTTCGTTCTGTAGGGCTTTTGCAACACCTGGACGACATTGACCAGCTGCACAACCACAAACGGAGTTCACGACAAGCAACATCGTGCCATCCTTGGATTTTTCAATTGCTTCCTCAACTTGCTCAGGAGTCAAAAGCTCCGTAATACCCAGACGAGTCAAATCTTCTCTCATCGGTTTAACCATATCTTTCATGTATGAATCAAAAGACATTGCCATATGTGCCACCCCTTAGGATTTGATAGTTACTCTTAAAACGTAATGACTACAATTTATATTATACATCCGTTAGCGGTGAAAGCAAAGTCCAATGTCTCTTGATAAAAATAGAAATAAAGCGAAAGCTGTTTAGGCTTCCGCTTCATCATTCTTTTTGCTGGTCGTCGCTTCGGCCGTCACTGAGGCCACATTCTTATCCGCATGGGTGAAAATCCCACTTTGCGGCGCAACGCCTTCTTCAAAGATCTCCCGATTCTGGGCGCTTTGGAAGCCGACGTCCTTGAACGGATGAACCCACTGATCGCCCGCCATGACCTCGGGATTCGTGTCCGACGTCCATTGCTCCAGCGGCGAATTGTTGGACTCATAATCATGATCGCCAATGGTCACGCCATACTCGTTCACGAATGGCGCACGCGGGCCTCGCCCTTGCTCAAACTGAGGTAGAAAGTCGATCTCAAAAGGATCTAGCTCACTTTGATCCTTCGAAAAGGTGGCTGATTTTTTCTTATCTTCGCTCATGTGGATGGGCGGTTGGGGCCGTCCAATTTTTTATCATAGCCCTCTTTACTTACAGGTTTTTTATCACGCTCTTGATTTTGTTGTTCTTGCTGAATTTGCGTTTTGGAATCGTTCTGACTCATATCCATCAGCTCCCTTCTGCCCGTAGTATGTGACAAAATAGGGAGGTTCATTCCAATAATCAGCATGAGCAAATTCATCAACTGCACAGGGGTGAGATACACCGCGGTTGGCTCAGCCAACGCGAAATAGCTTGCGATCATCCCGGCTGTACCGCCAAAGAACAAGGTGTTTTTCAGCAGTTTGCCCGTTCCTAGAACTCGTGTCGAACGAACTATCCATAGTTGCTGCCACACCAGTAGCGGCAGCAACAGGATCGCCAGGTACGCGTGATAGGGATGAAACCTCGATACAGTTCCTTCCACGCCAATTCCCCAAGGCAGCTGGGTGGGTAGTCCGAACGTTGGCATCAACGCCGCATAAAGAAACATCGCAGATGCAGCACCGACAGCAAGCATATCCAGCAACACCCGCCAAGCGATGCCCTGCTTGCGCACTTGATATGTGAGGTAGATGTATGCCAGTACGACACCTACGACAATCTCCATTTGAGAGCCTGCTGTCATAAGCAGCTTCATCGGGCTCTCCCATAGCAAGGATGGCTGCGTCAGAAGACTACCTAAGCGCCATGTAAAAAACACGATCAAGGCACTATTTAAAATCAGATCATCCATTCTTTTTACAACTACCCGCTCATTACCAGGTACTTCAGGTACTTCAGGTACTTCAGGTACTTCAGGTACTTCAGGTACTTCAGGTACTTCAGGTACTTCAGGTACTTCTTGCACATCTGGCATTTCAAACTCTACCCGGCTCCAAAGCCGCACTACACGTCGCATCAGCCAAAAACCAAGTACACAAGCCAACAACAAAGCGACTAACTTCCCCTGCAACTGCAGCGGACCGATTTGTACCACATCAGGCATAGGTGAGTGACCTCCGATTTCGCTTTCCATGTATCATTAACCCACTTAACTTTCGACAAGCCGCTTACTATTTCCTGGGAAATTGTGCAGAAGCGCGTGAACATTTGTCTAAATCCCTCGAACTTACTGGTGAATGATCTCCCGATCTTCTTGTCCCCATCCTATTTCCCGACAAAAGGAAACAACAGCTTCTGATTCTCGTTCGTATACATGTTATCCTTGGTGATAACCTCAGAGCCCGTATCCATCATACGTTTGACCGTTTCGCCGCGATGCGCTTGAAGTGCAGTTTTGACAGCGAGATATCCCATGTTAAAAGGTTTCTGAACAATCGTCCCTTGCAGGATCCCCGCCTCGAGGAAGGAAATTTCATTCATGGAACTGTCGAAGCCGACGAGTTTAATCGTGCGGTCGGGATCCATCTCTTTCAGCGCGCGTGCCGCGCCCATGGTGGATGGCTCATTCAGACCAAAAATACCCTTAATATCTGTGCGGCCCCGCAAGAGCTCCTTCGTCTGCTCATAGGCTCTATCCTCAGATCCATTACTATACAGCGTGTCTAACAATTGTACAGACGTATCTCCTTTTAGACGATCCCGCACGCCATTCTCACGATCCATCTGCGTATTCGAAGTTTTCACAAAGCTAACAATGGCATACGTGGCCGGCCCTTGCACATAGCCTTTCATCGTTTCCACTGCTTTGCGCCCTGCCGCATAATTATCCGTTGCGATGAAGCTCTCTGAAACGCCCCCAGCAAGCCCCGAATCCACTGTGATCAGTGTAATCCCTGCATTTACCGCACGCTGAGCAACAGGAACTAAGCGATTGTAATCCGTCGCCGCCAGGATGATGGCCTTCGGCTTCTCCGCTATCGCTTGCTCCACAAGCTTTATCTGTTCGTCGATTTGAGATTCCGAAGACGTTCCCATGATCTTGATTTCTGCATTGTACTCTTTCGCGGCAGCAAAAACACCTTGATTCAACACCTGCCAGAATTCAACGTGTGGATCAATCGTCTTAGGAATCACAATGATTGCATGGTTCTTAGCACTGAATTGGTTGCCGAATATCAGATACCCCGCGATCCCAATTGCAGCAGCAAGTATAATCACAACAGCACTCACTTTAATTTTCAAAAGAACACCCCACTTCTAGCCTTCACCTTGATCCGAAACGGGCGGAATGGCAGGAAACGTAATCGTGACTGTCGTCCCCTCCTCCAGTTCGCTTTCGAATTGCAATCCGTACAGCTCGCCAAAGTATAGCTGAATGCGGTGATTGACATTTTGCAAACCGAAACCTTTGCCTGATTGCGATTGATGCGTTGTCTTTTGTCGGACAGCTTTCAGCTGCTCCTCGCTCATGCCAACCCCGTTATCCATGACCTTCAATTCGATAACACCATCACGCTTCCGCCCGGTTATGCGAATATGCCCGCTCTCTGCCAAATGTTTCATTCCATGATAGATCGCATTTTCCACCAGCGGCTGTAAAACAATTTTCAAACTACGATCCTCCAACAGATCCGCGTCCACCTCAATGTCATACGTAAATTTATTGCGGTAACGGATATTTTGGATCGTTAAGTAATTCTCAATATGGGCTAACTCTACACGAATGGGAACGAGCTCTTCCCCTTTGCTAATGCTCGAACGCAGCAGCTTGGACAAGGCTGAAGTCATCGTCACAACATCATCGACTTTCCCCATCTCGGCCATCCAAATAATCGAATCCAGCGTATTATATAGAAAATGCGGCTGAATCTGCGCTTGCAAGGCCTTCAGCTCGCTAATTCGCTTGACCTCTTGATCCAGCACCGTCTGGCTCATCAGCTCTTTGATCTTGCTAATCATCAGATTGAACGTCCGAGACAGCTTACTGATCTCGTTGGCACCCTCCACATCGACGCGAATGTCGAAGTTCCCCTTCTCCACCTGCTTCATATGCACTTCGAGTTGTTTGATCGGTTTAGTCAACGTGATCGACAGCCATATTGAAATCGCCAGCGCAATAATAAGCGCAATACCGCCCCACATCGCGGACGTCAGCTGCATTTCTTTTTTGTTCCCGCTGAGGTCACCGGCGTAAGTTACGCCAACCATTTTCCAACCAAAACTCGTGGTACGCACGGTATAGATTTTATTTTCATCCGTCACCACCGTCTCGAACGTGCTATCCGGAGCCTGCATCAATGCGCGAATGTCCTCGGATTTCAAGCCCGAATACAACAGCTGCTGTTGAGGATGATAAATGAGATCTCCGCTTTGATCGAGGATGAACACGTACCCCCGCTGGCCCAACTGAATTTGATTGCATAGATCATTAATGAGGTTAAAGTTCAGGTCAACGAGCAGCACCCCGCTTGCGCCGCCAGGCCCAGGACTTGGCATCTGCTTCGAGATAGATACGACCCATTTATATTCATCTTGATACACATGCTGCACATGGGAGGAGGAAATGACGATATCCCCCTTACTCCTGCTCGCTTTCGTGTACCATTCCTGAGAAATCAGCTCGGCATAGGGCTTAAATTCAGGTGAAACTCGATCCGATACGATAGCGCCATTAGAACCGATGAACACAATGGAAGCGATATCATTTCGCGAGGCGACGATCGTGCTAAAATAGCTGCTGATCTGGCGTTTAAGCTGCTGCGCTTCGGCTTCCTGTGGATTTTTCAATGAGAGATATTGCTTAAGATCGGTGTTGCTCAAAGATAGGGTAGAGATACTCTCCATATTGCCAATGTACGTTTGAATGTTCTTATTCACTTGTTCCATCAGCTGATTTGTATACGTCAGTGACGCATCTGTTACGGCGACCGTCGAGAGACGATAAGCACTATAGCTGAGAATGACGGTTGTACATAAAATTAAACAAGAAAAGGCCAACGCGAACTTTGTATGTATGCTTTTGAATTGAAAGGCATGGTAGACACTTCTCATACATTCAGCCCAGCCTTATTGGCGGCTCTGAACTCCTTCGGGGTCATACCCGTATGTCTTTTGAAAATCACACTAAAATACTGCGGATCCCCATAACCTACCTTCGCTGCGAGTTCGTATGTTTTGAGTTGTGTCGTTGCCAGCATTTCTTTGGCTTTCTCCAAACGGTATCGGGTCACATACTCAATGAAGGTCTCCCCCGTATACGGCTTAAATAGGGCGCTGAAATAACTCATGCTCATATAGATATGATTGCACACGTGCTGCAGCGAAAGCTGCTCATCGGCATAATGCTCATGGATATAGGCAACCGCGGATTCTAACTGCGCCCCTGACACATGCGTACGCTTCTCTGCCAGCCGGTCTACGAAGGCTACACAAATGGCCTCTAGCCATAGCCGCACATCATCTAACGTTTTGCGTGTGTAAAGTTCCATGAACGAGTGATCGCCCAGCACGTCCTCCCCATCCACCCCCGTCTCCACCCCGGCATTCATCAGGGCGACGAGCAGTTTGTGAAGCTTGCCATAACAGGATTCCATTGGGCACGCCGACTTCTTCAAATCGTCGATCCACTCCTGCAGTGTGTTCGTGATGGCTGTCTTTTCACCTATTTTGATCGCTGCGATCAGTCTTTTCTCTGTACGCAAATAGCTCGTGTTATCTTGACTGCTCCCGAACTCCATATCGCCAATCGCTATGATGCGATTATTTCCCAGCATAAAGCGATAATCCAATGCCGTAAGCGCTTCCTGAAATGCCTTCGGCAGCTCCTGCAGTCCCTCACACATGCGGCTAATGCCGACCGTGACCGTCATGCCCAAATACTTCTCAATACTATATCTCGCCTGTTCGGCCAGCGTTTGACTGACGACTTCGACCCGCTCCTCAGCGCCCGAAACAAGCCCGACAAGCTTATCATCACGCGTCCGGAAAACCGCACCGCCATGCTCCTTCTCCACAATTTCATGCAAAATATTATAAGCCGCAAATCGCAGCAGCTCCTCTTCTGCCACTTGGTCGCTGTACAGCTCCCTCCCAAAATCATCAATATCAAGTGCCAGCACGGTATGCCTCGGTCCGGAGCTCTCTAAATCCAGGCCAAACATCGGGAGTTTCCGCTCGATCTCTTCTTTCCGCATGCCGGATGTGACCAACCGTTCCAAAAACCGCTCACGCAGCAAAGGCATGCTCTCTTGAAATTGATGGCGCAGGAACGTGATGTCCTCACGCTGCTTACGCTCCTCGTCCAGCTCGAGACATAGCTTCTGTAGGAATTCCGTGAATTCAGCACTATTGATCGGCTTTAGCAAATAGTCTTTGACCTTTAGTTTAATCGCTTGCTTCGCATAGTCAAAATCCTCGTACCCGGTTACAATGACGACTTTGATCGTGCGATACTTGGCGACAATCCGCTCCGTGAGTTGAAGTCCATCCATGAACGGCATATTAATATCCGTGATGACCACATCTGGTTGCAACCGCTCGACCGCTTCATAAGCGTCTCGCCCATTATCATAATCGCCTACCAGCTGGAAGCCGCAAGCTTCCCAGTTCGTCTTCTTCTTGATGCCTTCTCTGACTTCATCCTCATCATCGACCATGATGATTGTATACATCTCGGTTCACCTCTAGCGAAATCGAATTAGGCTCTCTATATATTGTACACAGCAGTCCCAGTAACTGGCAATGCATGTTCCCTAGTCGATGCACTGACAAACGCACAAAGAGGCTGCACAATTGCAGCCCCTATCGCTTGTATGATTATTTCCCCATGACTTCTACTATGCTTAGGAAGGTACGTTATGACTAGACAAGAAGAATTCAAATTGAATCTCCTGATCCGCTGGAATCTGATATTCTTCATGAACAGGTGCACCCCAGCTATCATCTCCGCCAACACCCATTTGTTTGCCCGCAACGGTAACAACCGTGTAATGAACTTCTGGCAGCTCGAAGGCATGATCCGCATGCTCGAGTTCAAATGCCGTATATGGCGACAAGTTGCATTCTACCGGTGCTAGTGGATCTGATTGAATCGACAATCCGATGCCGGTTACATCCGTCACATTCACACGGCGGACGCCCGTGCGGTTGCCTGATTCCTGTGGAACCAGATATGGCGTAGGCAATTGATTCACGGGACGGCTGAATACACCCAAACGAGCACCGAAATTGCGGTCTATATAATTCTCTTCAGGCCCCATCGCATACCACTCGGATTGACTATAATCCGCAGACATCTTGAACGATACAGCGAGTATTGGCAAATTCGGCAGACCCGCGGCACCTTTGTACTGCGTATTCACGCGAATCGTGCCATTCGCTAATACCGTGTACGCAATGCGAACGGAAACATCCGAGTGAATGCTGAACTTGTAATCGAAAATGACCGTTGCAGAACCTTGTTCTTGGCGTATCTCCCATTTGACGCATTTGCGCGCTAGGCTGGCAGCATACCAAGCTCCGGCCGTAAAGCTCATTGCCGTCCCTTTGTCATTATCCGTCGTAGCCCGCCAGAATAAAGGCGCAGGCGGTGTAGCGATCATTTCGCGGCCCTCGTATTGGAGCGAAACGAGCGATCCTACTTGTTTCGAGAAAATGGCGATAAAGCCTTTCCCTGTCACGCTCATATTGACATCGCCCTCAACGACGATGACTTCGCCAGAAGGCTGCTCATGCAGACGACTTGCCCCAACCACGAACGTCGTTTCTCCAAACGAAGTCTCAAATCCAGCATCCGCCCATAATGTAGCTTCTCTTAGAACTAAAGATGCTTGAATGCAGTACTCACCTGGCGTTCCATCTACATTCGGCAATTCGATTGGCAGACTGAATTCGCTCTGTGCTTCGACTTCAATATTTGCTTGTCCAGCGCCAATTTCTATCCCCTCATGGTACAGACGGTACACAAGTACCAAGTCATCTGTATTCGCAAATAAATTCTCATTCACGATGTTAATATGAGTGCGAGTTGGTTCCAACTTGATATTTTGATACAGGAATTTAACTTCCTGCATTTTAGGTGTAATTTGACGATCAGCAAACACTAGGCCATTGCCGCAGAAGCTGTAATCGGTTGGACGATCTTTGAAATCCCCGCCGTACGCCAAAAACTCACGGCCATTTCGGTCTTTTTTCACAATCGCCTGATCGATATAATCCCAAATAAAACCGCCTTGATACATCGGATATTTGTTCTCAAGCTCCGTATATTTATGAAGGCCTCCGACAGAATTCCCCATCGCGTGCATGTATTCGCAGCTAAGGTACGGTTTATCCGGCTGATTATTCAGATACGCCTCAATATCCGCTGGCTTCGCATACATGCGGCTTTCCATGTCGCTAGTCGCACCATAATTAATGCGATCGTAGAAAACTCCCTCATAGTGTACAAGTCGCGTAGGATCCGTTTCACGGAAATAGTTAGAAACATTCAGAATAACTTGCCCCGCATACGACTCATTACCACAAGACCAAATGAGAATGGACGGATGATTCTTATCCCGCTCCACCATCGAAATCGCGCGGTCCATGACGATGTCTTGCCATTGCATATCGTTACCTGGAATATTCCATGAAGGTTCGATAGCGCCCATCTTTTGCCAGGAGCCGTGCGTCTCTAGATTCATCTCATCAATGACATAGACCCCGTATTCGTCACAAAGCTCATACCAAAGCGTCTGGTTTGGATAGTGAGACGTACGAACGGAATTAATGTTGCTGCGCTTCAACGTTTGAATATCCCACAACATATCCTGCTTCGTGATCGCTCGTCCGCTGCGTGAGTTAAATTCATGTCGATTGACACCTTTGAAAACAATACGTTTCCCATTGATGCACATCAGCTTATCCTTCATTTCAAAACGTCGGAAACCCACCTTCTGGACAATGGCTTCCACTACATGTCCGCTCTCATCGTAGATCGAGATACACGCGGCATATAGATAAGGGCTTTCCGCACTCCAGGGCTGAACATGGCCAGCTGCAAGGTTGAAGCGTAGGTTGTCTTGGCTGAATTCCCCTTCTTCGGAGAGAATCACAAGTCCTTCAGCATCCTTTAATTCAAGCTTTGCGCGAACGGATGACGCTTGTTCATTGCGCAGCTTGAGCTCAATCTCAAGCAGCCCTTGCTCATACGCATCATCCAAATCTGCCTTCACACGCATATCCCATACATGCACTTTAGGTACCGTATACAAGTACACCTCACGGAAAATACCCGACATCCGCCAGAAATCCTGATCTTCCAACCAACTTCCTGTGCTTCGCTGATAGACTTCAACAGCCAGTTTATTCTCACCTTCACGAATATGCGGCGTTAAGTCAAACTCAGCAGGCGTAAAGCTATCTTCGCTGTAACCAATAAATTCGCCGTTAAGCCACACATAGAAGGCCGATTCAACGCCTTGAAAGGAAATATAGACAGGCTTGCCAACCATCGTAGCCGGCAATTCAAAATTTTTCACATAGGAGCCAACTGGATTATGCTCTTGCGAAATGTGGGGAGGACGAAGCGCCTCTACCCCATCCCACGGATACATCGTGTTGACATATTGCGGTTGTCCCCAGCCTTGAAGCTGGATATGACCAGGCACCTGGATATGCTCCCAAGCGCTGCAGTTATAATCCATTTGATAAAAAGACTGCACACGACTTGCGGGGTTAACCGCGTAGTTGAACTGCCAGCGCCCGTTCAAGCTATGCCGCATAGCCATAGGTGCGCCTGCCTCCGCAGACGCCATTTCCTCATAATAGCGATGATCCGAATGGGCTTCCAGCCGGTTCACTTTGAATACTTGTACATCTTGAAGCCACTCCAGGCTAGGTGCCGAATGTTTCATTAATATGCCTCCCGAAAAATAAGACCCACGAAGGGTCTTGATTTACACACTATTTTACAGAACCTACCATACCCGCGACAAATTGTTTTTGCATTAAGAAAAATACGAGTGCTGTCGGCAGTGTTGAGATGACAATAGCCGTCATGATCACCCCAAAATCCGGTGAATAACTAGAGCCCAAATTGGAAATCAACAAAGGAATTGTTCGTTTCTCCGGTGTTTGCAAGACGATCAACGGCCACAAGTAATTATTCCAGCTCGACATAAAGGTAATGATCGCTGCAGCGGAATACGTCGTTTTCATCGTCGGCATGTATACGCGGAAGAACAACCCTAATTCGGTCAATCCATCGATCCGCCCAGCTTCTAGAAGCTCCCTCGCAAACATTTTCGTGCTTTGACGGAAGAAGAAAATGAGAAATGCTGTCGTAAATGTCGGAAGAACAACCGCGTTCATCGTGTTGATCCCGATTAGCGGAACCGCACTCGACAGGCTGGAAAACATTTGGTAAAGCGGCACCATCAACGCTGCGAACGGAATCATCATGGAGACAAGCAGTAGATTGAACACGATATCTTTGGCTTTGCTCTGATAAATTTCGAAGGCATAACCTGCCAGTGAAGCCACCAACAAGGCCAAGATGGTTGTCGTTATCGAGATCTTCAAGGAATTCCAAAGTGCGGGAACGAGATTAATCGATTCGGTCAGTTTATGGAAGTTATCCATGAAATGCGATCCTGGTAACATTCTGCCCTGCGTAACATCGACAGACAGATTCGTGGAACTGATGACCATCCACAGGAATGGAAATATGGATATAATCGCCACAGCTGTAAGGAAGACATAGATGACTGTACGTCTTAGAGCTATCATTTTTTATCACCCGCCAATTTGATTTGAAGGACAGATAACACAATGATCATGACAACAACCGAGTAGGAAACTGTTGCTGCATAGCCAAAATCAGGTGTGTATTTAAAGGAAAGATTGTAGATGTATTGTGATATCGAGAGAGTAGCATTACCTGGGCCACCCTTCGTAATATTCATGATCTCATCGAACAACTGGAGCGTACCAATTGTCGAAGTAATGGACGTGAAGAGAACAATAGGTTTAAGCATTGGGAACGTAATATGGAAAAACTGTTTGACCGGAGATGCTCCGTCAATACGTGCTGCTTCATAGATAGAGCTATCAATGTTCTGCAAAGCGGAAAGGAAGAAAATCATATTATATCCTGTCCAGCGCCATGTAATGGCAAGGATAATCGTAATCTTCGCCCAAAAAGGATCAGAAATCCATGCGATAGGCTGTGAAATCAAGTGAATTTTAATTAAAGCCATATTGATCAAACCATCGTTGCCAAACAAGTATTTGAAAACAACCGAGTAGGCAACAAGTGAAGTTACGCAAGGCAAGAAAATTGCTGTACGGAAAAACCCTTTGAAACGAAGCTTGCTATCATTCAACATGACGGAAATCATCATCGACAGAATGATCATGACCGGCACCTGAATAATCAAATAGATAAACGTATTCTTAACGGCAGTGATGAATGTCTTATCGCTAAAAAGCCGCTTATAGTTGCTTATCCCATTGAAATGCAGATTAGCACCCGCACCTGTTTTAAAGGAAAGCAGCAATGCCTGAATCATGGGATAAAAGTAAAACAAACAAATCATCAATACAGCAATAGCGATAAACAGCCATCCCGTAAGCTTTGCACGGCTACGCATCGAGTAGTTCATTAGATTCAAATCCTTCCTATCATTTACGATGAAAAATTGAAACGCTGTCCCCTGTTTTGCATATTTCGCAATTCAGAGGTCAGCGTTCCATAGGTTAATGGGAAGAGAAACTTACTTAAGTTGGGACTCCGCTTGGGACTGAGCATCGCCGAATACTTTCGCAATGTCTTTGCCCTTCAGGTAATTTTGCATCTCAACTTTGAGAATATCTTCAATCGCATAGGTATGCAGACCATAGTTGACTTTAGGAATTTGAGCCGTCCATGTTGCGAAATCAGAAATCACTTTTTGGCCTCCGAAGAAATCGTCGGCTTTCGTGTAAGCTTCACCTTGTGCAGCAGGTTTATAGGTACCAACAACCCCTACGTCAGTAACTAATTTTTGATACAAATTCACATCAGAACCGAGTGTTTTGCCAAGGAAATCAGCAGCTGTATCTTTGCCCGTGCTGTTCAATACATACCAGGAGCTTCCCCCAAGGTTGGATGCATTAACGGAAGCAGCTGTATTCTTCAACTTAGGAAAAGGAACAACCGCCCATTTGCCAGATTGATCAGCTTGTGACTTAATCGAAGGTGTAATCCAGTTACCTGTCGGAACAGAAGCCACAGCACCGCTGTTGAAACCAGCTAGGAAGGAGTTCCAATCCGAGTTGATTTTAACAATGTTCGCGTTCATGATTTCTTTGTACGTCTCGAAAGCTTCTTTCAATACTGCGTTATCTTTCAGATCCGGGGTAGTACCATCACTTTTTAGATACCAAGCGCCACCAGATTGAATCATCATACGGACTAGGCCCAGATCATTAGGATCTTGTGTAAGCAAGTCTTTACCTGTTTTGGCTTTAACCGCTTTACCTACCTCAATGAATTTCTGCCAGTCAATATTTTTCAGATCATCGACTTTATAGCCAGCTTGTTCCAAATAATCTCTGCGTACGTATAGACCCGTTACACCGGAATCGAATGGTACACCGTATTGTTTGCCGTTCAAGCTTGTTGGACCTAACTTGTATTCAGCGAAATCGGAAGCTTTAATGGATGCGGACATATCTGCAAATGCATCTGGATATGTTTTCAAGAAGCTTTGTGCACGGTAATCTTCAATCAATACAACATTCGGCAGGCCTGACTTTGAACCGGAGTTTAGTCCTGTGTTCAGCTTTTGAATAATGTCATCTTGTGCATATTCGACAACATTGATTTTCACATCAGGATGGTCTTTCGCATATGCGTCTTTCGCTAGGTTCATCGCTGCGATATTAAAGTTCTTATCCCATGCCCAAACTGTAATTTCCTTACTAGTGCTTGCAGCACCGCCGCTAGGAGTAGTAGTTGATGTCGAGTCTGGCGAGTTACTTGAACATGCTGACAATAGCATAAAACTTGCAAGTAAAACCGTAGAAATTTTCTTCTTCATGTGATCCCCCTTGATGAGCTTGTATTGTTGTAAGTGCTTACTTATAAATAATATCATTTGGGCTAAATGTCTTGTTAGAACGAAATTTACTGAAATTAGCGTTTTTATTGTGTCTAAAATCCCTTCCTCCCTCGGTCATTTGTATTATTTTTATATTTTGTATTTATTTTATTTTTTATGCTTCTTATGTGATCTGTTCTGTACGCCATGGAAGGGTAATCGATATTTTCGTTCCTTGTCCCAACGTGCTTGTTATCGCAACGCCATATTCTTCTCCGTACAAAAGAACTAGGCGATCATGAACATTACGAATACCAATCCCTGTGAACAATTGCCTTGCACTTGTGGGGTTCGGCATCTCGTCCGCTTTATTCGAAAGCTCCATGCCATCCCCATTGTCAACGACTTCACAGAGCAGCGTATCCCTCTCTTTCGTGATGATGACATATATATATCCCGTGCCTTTCTTATTAAACGCATGAAAAAAAGCATTCTCGATAAAAGGTTGCAGCATCAAATTTGGCACTTGCGCAGGCAAGCAGTCCGGAGATACGAAGTAATCGACCTTAATCCCTTGGCCATAACGAATCTGATTGATGAACACGTAATGCTTTAAATTCACCAACTCTTGCACAACGGGAATCGTTTCTTTGACATTACTAATCGTATTTTGCAGGAGAGAAATAAGCGCATGAATCGTTTGGGTGGCGGTCTCTTTGCTCCCTCGTTGGACAAGGATGTTAACGGAAGCCAGCGTATTATATAAAAAATGCGGATTAATCTGCTGCTGCAGCGCGGCTAATTCTGCCTTGCGCTGCTCTTTCTGCGTATCCACGAGCTGGCTAATGTAGTCATTTAGCTCATCGAGCATAAAATTAAAGGATCTGCTAAGTTCCCTTGTCTCATAGGTGCCCGTTACCGCCATATAATTATGGAAATTCTTTTTCGTTACCGTGGACATTTTCTTAACAAGCTTTCTTAACGAGAGCGTCAACCTTCGTGTAATCACATATACAATGAGCACAGCAACAGCCACGATTCCCGCAACAATGAAGAAAATCGCTTTCCTATTGAGCATTTGACCAAGTGTTACCTTTTTATCAATGACATTCATGATGTAAAAATCGTACAACGGCAAATCTCCCGCCAATACAATGACATCCTTATCGAACATCTTCATTTCATCCTTGGCCAGACCCTGCTGCTGAATCCTCTGTGCACTGCTTAAGAGCTCTTTCGATGTTGTACCGATCAACTCGGCTCGGTTACTTGAAACAATCAGCCCCTGACGATCCAAGATCATCACATCATTCCCATCACTCGTAAAGCTGGTGTAAATAGATCGCAAATCGCTTTCTTTCAAGATCATATAAAGCGTCCCATACCATTCTTTACTGACAGAATCCGTTAGCGCTTTGGCGGCAACGAGTCCTTGATCCCCAGAACCTGGTGTTCCTTCATCCAAATAGCTGTACAACAAGCGCCCCGGCTCATCCCGCGACGCTTGTGTAATCGGATTTCGCCCTAAATCCGCCGAGGAACCAGACCAGTAGGTACGATCGCTCGTATAGTTTTTGCCATTAATGCCTGAAATAATCATCCCAATGTTCTTGGCTCCAATACCCGACTGGATTCGCTTCATCTGTTCGCTCATACCGAAGGTCACCTTGAAGTTGGTTACCGAATCGCTATCTCCTTCGGTCAGGAAGCTTTTAATCGCACCGCTTTGCGCTGCGTTAACGACAATATTTACATTTGAATAATGAATGGATTCCAGACCGCTTTTAATTTGCTCGATGATTTTGGAATTCGTGATACTAAATGTCTTTACAAAAAGTTTCTCCGACATTTGCACGGTAACCCAAGAAGTTGCCACCGTAACCGTAATCATGCTAAGCACCATAACTAGAAACAATTTACTGAATAAACTTTGATCGGAGATCCTTCTAATCCACGCCCCCATAGTGATGATTCCCTTCTTCTCTATTTTTTTCGATAGTGGCTAGGTGAAGTCCCCATCAACTTCCGAAACACTTTCGTGAAATAACTATGATCCGAGTATCCAACAAGAGAGGAGATTTCCGAAATCGAAATATGCACGTTATCCCTTAATAATTCACAAGCACGTTGGATTCGAATACGATTCAAATACTCATTAAAACCTTCTTTATTATGAATGGTAAAATAATTGGAAAGATACGATGGGTTGAAATGAAAATGTTTGGCCACTTCTGTCAGCGTAAGGGGTTCTGTAAAATGCTCATCCAGATACATTAAAATTTTCTGAATGCCCGGAGAACTCGTTTTATTTCCAGTCACACAGTCTGTCGCCTCATTAAGAAACTTGGCTAGAAGTGCGCGGACTTCCCCAATATGTTTGGTCTCATGAACGGCACGGAAATACTCATATTTTGCTTCATCCAGCGTTCTTGCCTCGTAGTGAAAATGCAGTAAGGAAACAATAATATTGAATAAGCTGTGACCTAAAAAAGATTTAAACTCAAACATATCCGTATCCAGCCTGTCAGGCATGGATTCTACATACTGGCTGAGACGCCCAAAAGCTTGTTGAAATTCTTGACGATTCAGCTCCGCAGTAAACGCCTCCGAATCAAATGTTTCGCCTTTCCCTTCATGCTCCACCAGTTCGTCAGCAAAGAAAAGCTGTTGATCCGACAGGAAGAAACGATGATCCAACACTTTGAGACTATCATGCATATACACGTCATGGAGTTCTGTAATGTTCGTAAAATTCTTGCTAAGTGCGACATAGAAGGATAAACCCGACCTTACGGCTGATTCTACCAATTGCTCTGCCAAATGAATGACATCCATTCGACCAGCATCCTCTATATTCAGCAAAAACCGGATATGGCTGTCTTGATGTGACAGGCGGTGAATGATGCATGGTTCCGTCATATCCTGAACCATCCCGTTCAGAAAAGCATCGATCCATTCCTCATTTCGCTTCAACGAGGATGTGTTATCTTGCCTATCTGCGACTAATAGAACGAAACAAGGATGAGGAAAATGGGTGCTTATCTCTGCACCATCTACCTCCATGGCATAGCCGGAAATCAACTTGTCCAACACATAGTCGACGGACTGCCCTTTTTCATTCGTAAAGTCCAAGTGTCGAAAGGCTGGCATCCCCGCTACCGTCTTTTTTAATACGGCTAACAGCGACCTCGCATCTAATTTGGGCTTTAGTAAATAATCAGCTACACCACTCTGGAACGTAGAACGCACATACTCAAATTCACCGTAGCTGCTGAGAACTACAATTTCAATCTCCGGATATAAACCTTTTACAACCCTAACCAATTCCTCCCCACTCATGACCGGCATAACGATATCCGTCAGGATCATGTTGGGTTCGAGTTGTTTCACCATATCAAGAGCATCCTTACCGTTAGATGCTTCACCGACAATTTGAAAGCCTTCGCTTTCCCAATCGAGAAGATGTCTGATTCCTTGACGGACCAGCATCTCATCATCAACAATTAATACCTTGCAATATGTCTCCATGACTTACTCCTTTGTGGACTATACATAGCTTTCCACTTGTTGAATGAACGATGTACGATCTCTGTCAGATTTTAAATGTAATTGTACACTTTAACAAGAATGAATCAACAATGGTCCCGAGCGCTTAACAACACAGCAAAAAAGCATCATTCACCATGTTAACGTGAACGATGCTTCTAGCAGATCGTGTTTTAGTTCAGAATAGAACGTCGCTTAATGTCGTTTTACTCGTATAGGAGCGGCTTGATATCCGCTGCATCAATGTTTGTTTTGTCATACCAGTGGAAACCGGTATCGATGTTCTTGGCAACTGCTTCACCTTTGATCGCTTGCACAGCTGCTTTCACGGACCAATAGCCGATGCCGATTGGATCTTGCGTAATCGCCCCAGCCATTTTGCCGCTGCGGATGGCAGCCATTTGTTGCTTGCCGGAGTCGTAGCCAATGACGACGATTTTATCTTTCTTCAGCTCGGTTACCGCATTCAGAACACCGATAGCTGAACCTTCGTTGGCACCGAAGAAGCCTTTGATATTCGGGTGGGCTTGAACAATCGCTTTCGCTAAATCAGTGGATTTGAGCTGATCGCCACCGCCGTATTGGGTATCGACGATTTTGATGTTCGGATACTTGGCTTTGATCTGATTCGTGAAGCCATCTCGACGATCAATCCCTGTACGGCTCGTTTGGTCATGTACGACAAGCGCAATTTCGCCTTCGTTACCGATGAGCGCAGCCATTTTGTCGGCGGCGAGCGCAGCAGCCGCTTTATTATCGGTAGCGGCCGTCGTTACCGGAATGTCGCTATCCACACCGGAGTCAAAGCCAATTATCGGGATTTTACTTGCTTTGGCCTTCTCGAGCAGCGGCGTCGCCGCCTTACTGTCAAGGGCAGCGAACGCGATGGCCTGCGGCTTTTTGCCCAGTGCAGCTTGCAGCATTTCAATTTGCTTATCCACCTGCGTTTCTGTTTCAGGGCCTTCAAATGTAATCTCTACGTTGAATTCTTTCGCTGCTTTCTCGGCGCCTTGCTTCACCGCTTGCCAGAACTGATGCTGGAATCCCTTGGAGATGACAGGAATATAGATTTTATCTGACTTGACGGTTGTTGTCGTTCCCGATGTGGATGTCGCTGTTTTCGTTGTGGAACTGCACGCACTCAATAAAATAGCTGACAGCAATACCAACGATGATGCTACAGCAAATGTCTTTGTCCGTTTAAGCACTGTACCTCGCCCCTTGCTCCTCAATTTTTGGTTGTATAAGACTCCTGACGGAGTGAATACCAAGGCTATTTCTTGCGGCGGCGCATCATATCTGCGTATACCGCCAGCACAATGACAATCCCGACAATGACCGTCTGCCACTCTTGCTTCACGGATAAAATACGAAGTCCATTCGTCAGCACACTCATGATCAAGGCACCAATGACGGTTCCAAGGATGGACCCCTTGCCCCCACTTAGGGATGTGCCCCCAATGACCACGGCTGCGATAGCTTCGAGCTCATAACCTGAGCCAAGCGCTGGCTGCGCTGAGTTGAGGCGAGAGGCCATCATGATGCCGGCGATCCCGCTGAACACTCCTGTCAGCGTGTAAATCACGATTTTCCAGTAGTCTACGTTGACGCCGGAAAGCCTAGTGGACTCTTCATTGCTGCCTAGGGCAAAGTTGTAACGGCCGATGATCGTTTTGGTAAGGATGATACTAGCGATGATTGCGGCTCCAAAGAAGATGAGAATCGCATTCGGAATGCCAGGGATTATCGAACCCATTGAAATCTTCGTAAATCCAGGCGTGTCATTAAAATAAATCGGCTTCGTTCCCGATATGACAAGCGATAAGCCCTTCGTCACCATCATCATGGCGAGCGTTGCGATGAAGGGTGGAATTTTCATTTTAGCTACAAGTAATCCACTAATGAGACCGCAGATCGCTCCGGCGAGAATGCCGCCTAGGATGCCGAGCGGCATCGGCAACTGCCACGTCGTGATGATCACACCAGCCATTACGGCTGAGAATGTCATCACGGTTCCAACGGCCAAATCGATCCCCGAGGTGATAATAACGAACGTTGAGCCCAAGGCTAGGACCCCGATAACAGCGGTTGAGAGCATAATGGCGACGAGGTTATCGAACTGGAAAAAGTTGCTCGACGAGATGGAAAAAATGAGAACGAGCATAATTAAGCTGGCGAATGCCAGTAATTTCTGTGCAGCTCCGCTTTGCTTGGACAAGGTGGGCATGGTTTTCTTGTGTGCAAGCCATGTTGACATGAGGCTCCTCCTAACTAATTCGCATTGTGGCGAATTTCATAATGGCTTCCTGTGTGGCTTCATGCTGCGTGAGCTCACCGGTAATACGACCTTCGCACATGACCATGATGCGATGACTCATACGTAATATTTCTGGCAGCTCCGAGGAGATCATGATAATCGATTTCCCCTGTGCCGCGAGATCATCGAGCAGCTTGTAAATCTCGGTTTTGGCTCCCACATCAATGCCCCTCGTCGGCTCATCGAAAATGAGAATATCGCAGTCCCGCAGCAGCCATTTGCCAATAACGACCTTTTGTTGGTTACCGCCAGATAGAAATTTCACTTGTTGGTGAATGGTTGGTGTTTTGATTTGAAGCGCTTCCACATAGTGCTGCGCTTTCTCGCCGATGATGCTGTCTTGCATCCAGCCGAGTCGCCGCGCTTTGCGATAAGAGGCGAGCGCGATGTTCATCTTCACATCCATGTCCACCATGAGCCCGAAGCGTTTGCGGTCCTCGGACAAGTAGCCGATGCCATGCCTTACCGCGTCATGCGGCGCTTGGATACGGACCTGTTGTCCGTGGATGCGAATCTCTCCGGAGTCGATGGCGTCTGCGCCAAATATGGCCCGCGCCACCTCCGTGCGTCCCGCTCCCATCAGGCCGGCGAAGCCAAGGATCTCGCCTTTGGCCAGATGGAAGGACACGTCCTTCACTGCTGAGCCGCGGTTGAGTTTGGAGACCTCCAGAACCGTGGTGGGTGAGCTGTTGTTGAGCTGTTGATTCGGGCTTACGTAAAGCTCGCGCCCTACCATCATTGAAATAATCTGATCGATGGATGTCGAATGCGTCTGCACGGTATCGATATAGCGGCCATCACGCATGACGGTGATGCGGTCGCTGATACGTTTCAGCTCTTCCATGCGGTGAGAGATGTAGACGATTCCTACACCGCGGCTGCGGAGCTGGTTAATGATGCGGAACAGCTCCTCGATCTCTGCGTGCGTTAGCGCCGCTGTCGGCTCATCCATAATCAGCACCTCGGATTGAAAGGATAAGGCCTTCGCGATCTCCACCATCTGCTGCTTGGCGACCGTCAAATCCGCCACCAGCGTTCGCGGGTCTAGCTGCAGATTCATCTGATCTAAGAGCAGCTGCGCTTGCTCGTTCAGCTTTCGCTCATCGACGAATAGCTTGAAGCTATGTCTCGGCTCGCGGCCAATGAAAATATTCTGTGCGATCGTCAAATCCGGCATCAGATTCAACTCTTGGTGAATCATCGAAATGCCAAGCTGCTGCGCTGCTCTTGTATGGGGAAGATTCACTTCGGTGCCTTTGATGAAGATGCGTCCCTCATCCTTCTGATACACCCCTGTGGCTATTTTCATTAGCGTGGATTTCCCTGCCCCATTCTCACCGACAAGCGCATGTACCTCACCGGCAGCTAACGCTAATTGACACTGATGCAGCGCATGTACACCAGGAAAATGCTTCTCAATCCCTTCCATCCGGAGCAAAACTTCCTCATTCATCGTCGATCTCACCTCTGTGATCATTCTACCTTCCAGAAGCTGGAATGAGAGTGGATAAATCTCTTTAAAAACATTGAAAATCTTCTGATTTGGAGTAGGTATGGTAGGTGGATCAGTACAAGGGGGTACATGATATGTGTTTGATGCCTAATGAAAAGTGCTCAGTGAAAAGTGAAAAAGCAAAAAAATGGCAAAGTGAAAAACGAAAAATCCAAATTGCGAAGATAACTGGAAAATATACAGCTATTTTAATCCATTCTCCTAATTTAATTGAAATAACTGGAAATTATACAGTTATTTTCACGTGAAATCCGCATTTCCTGCAGTTACTCGAAAATTAACATCATTTTTTCCAGTTAATCTTTATTTCCGTTGGAAAACCGCTAATTTAGATGTACTTTCTCCATCTAAATGGGGGATGTAGCTAGTCTGAGACACAATACCAGCCGGGATAGGTTGATTTTGCCCGATCAGACTGGGTTGGTTTGGTGACCTCCGCCTCAACGCCAAAAAGCCCCTCACCAGGAGGGGCTTTCAACGCTATCTAGCTGCTATTCGCCAGCTTGACCGTTCAATTTTTCTTTGAGCAGATTCAGCTGCTCATCCACTTTGGCTTGCTTCGCAGTGTCGACCGGCGTGTAGCTGCCTACGCTGCCTGCAGGTACGTATGGCTTGCGAGCGATCTCAGCTTCAACTTCAAGCTGGATAATCTTCTCTTCCATGCGTTGGAAGCCGCGGGACGCGTTGCCGCTCTCAATCACACCGTTGTAGGACACTTGTGCCATTTGTTTCTTCGCTTTAGCCAATTGAGCACGGGATACAAGCTCGTTGCGTTTGTTGCGCATTTTGTAGAATTCATCTTTCATCTCGTGCAATTGTTGTGTCAACTCATCTGCATGTGCTTTCGCAGAAGCGTGTAGATCTGTGTACTCAACAATTTTGTCTTCGTGGTACAGTTTTTCTTCGACTGCTTGGCGAGCAATCGCTTCTTGGCCGTTTTTGATGGCTGCGGAAGCTTTCGCTTCACGGTCAGCTACAAGGCGAACGGATTCCTCAAGGCGCTGCTTCAGCTTGCGCTCACTTGCGATTTGGCGTGCAACTGTTACCTCAGCTTGCGCAATTTCTTGCTCCATATCGCGAAGGTATTGGTTCAACATCACGATCGGATCCTCAATTTTATCTAATACCTCGTGAATGGATGCTTTTGTCATATCTTTCATTCTTGTGAATACTCCCATGGTTTACACGTCTCCTTTTTTACTATCCAATGTTTGTTTTTCAAAGCGAGCAACTTTGGCTCTTAATTCATCTACTTCTCTTTGCAGTGCTTTCTTCTCAATGTCTTTCATCATCTCATCAATGTTGTTTTCCGTTGGTACGTAATCCGCTCTATGAGCAGCTTGGCGGTGATTATGATGATTATGGAGATTTTGGTGGTTATGGTGGTTATGGGATTTATGATTCCATGCTCTCCCTGAATAGTTTTGACGACCATACGAACTTGCATAGGGATCGAATGGGGGCTGATCAAACCCAGGTTCCTTCGGAATAACAATCGCCGCTACAAAGTAGATGAAAATGACGGTCCCTCCGGTGAAAAACGTGGTGATCACGACTAGTAAACGTAATAGTGTGACATCTACATTCATGGCTTCTGCAAGTCCTCCGCATAGGCCCGTTACTTTCTTATCTCTTCGTGAGCGGTATAGTTTGTTCATGATCCTGTGTTCCCTCCTGTTTCAGTCTATTGCGAAGTGCTTCCATTTCCGCATCTACAGCCGGGTTTCCCCCACTATAGAAGCTTTCGCGACCCATCTTCCTAACATCGCGAAGTGTCCTGGCGTGCAGCTCCATATCGGATACGCGCTCTTCCAATCGGCCGAACATCCGCGGTGCCCCATCTTGTGTGACACTGCTGCGAGCATGCATTCTTTGCTGCAAGCGAGCGGACTCCATACGGGCCAAGTAGTAGCTTCGTTTGTCTGCGACTTCTTTGTAATCTGCTTTGAGTTGTTGCAGCTCCTCATCCAGCTCAAGGATGGACTGCTTCGCCTGCTCATAAAGTTCATGGTATTGCACGCTTTTCTCTTCCGCCTGCAGCTTCTCTTGCAGGACGATTCGTGCCATGTGTTCTTCGCCTGCTTTCAAAGCCAGCAGCGCTTGATGCTCACGCTTTTCTTTCGTTTCAAGTGCGGTTAAATATTGCTGCCGAAGTGATGCTGCGTGACTAACGCATTGCTGATACAATCTTTCAGACTGTACAAGCTGCTCACGTTGGTTCGCTAAGTATTGGTCAATCAAGCGTACCGGATCTTCCGACTTCTCTAAATGTTCATTCAAAGTTGCCACGGTTATATCTCTCATCCGCCTAAATAGGCTCATCTTCACTCCACCTTTTTCACACTCTGTATTCAATTCATGTCCAACTTACATTAAGCTGTTCTTCCTTTTAACATGGAAAATCCATATCCAATTAACCCAATTGCAAGAAGAATAATGATCCAACCTGCCAACTTACTGACAAGAATGATGATCCCGATACCCGCAATAACCCATCCAATTTTCTTATCGTTCTTAATTCCTAGGTAACCGAGTCCAATCATAATGAGTGGAATTACTAATCCCATCACTGAGCCTACAAAGTGACCCAAGTGAAAACCTAGCTTATTGAATAGTATCAGTGCGCCGAATGCGATTAGCAGAGCGGCTAACCCTGTGTTTCTTTTCATCGTTTTTCGTCACCGCCTTTCGTTGTTTGTCGTCGTCTTCTTCATGTCTTTATTCTAGGTAAAATTGCAGCTTTCCAAAACGGACCGTGGACGGTATTTGCTCCTAGACCTTAGTCGGGGTGGGTCTACGACCCTTGATAGACAAGCATTCCTTCCATACCAAGTCTGGCACCATGGCAAAAAGGAGCTGCCAGCAGGCAACTCCCCAATCCATCGCATTCAACCTTACGCGGTTTCCTTATCTAACACGTAGACCTTTACGTTCTTTTTCACACCAAACTCTTGTGCTTGGCCTAAATCATTCATGAAGACATCAATTCTAGAGCCGCGAATCGCTGACCCGACATCCTCCGCTTTCCGTATGCCGATCCCCTCAATGAACACTGTTGATCCTAGTGGAATGACGGATGGATCTACGGCAATTGTGCGCCCCTCTTTAGCTTTGATTCCGCTGTAAGTAATGCCGTATGTGGGGTGAGACGCTTTTTTGCCTGTAGATTCAAAACCGGCAGTGTACGCAGTTAGCGTTGTATTAATAACTTTTTTGATAATTTTGGGCTGTCCCTCGGAAGTGGCAACAATGGGAATCGTCAGACTTTGTCCGATCGTCAACTGATTCGGATTTGAAATCGAATTGGCGGAAATCAGATCATCAACGGCAATATCGAAGCTCTTAGCAATTTTGAACAGCGTATCCCCTCGGTTCACTTGGTAGGACGTTGTAGCTTTCTCAATAGCAGTCGGTGTAACTTCTTCCATTGGTTTATCAGAGCTTCCAATCGAAGATGCTGCATAGACAGGCGGCATGCCCCCATCTTCATCACTCGTTGGAAATGAATATACTTTCGTTTGCATGAGCCACAATCCTAGCAACAGAGTAAGGGATAAGGTCGAAATACATAGTTTACGAAACATAGCGATAGCTCCTCCTCGAAAAGTTAATAGAGTTATAGCTACTAGACTTGGCAAAAATAACTATTTATATACCTTTCCTATGAAATAATTGCTAGATAAGTAGAACAATTAAGAGTTAGAATATTCCTTGACAGGAATATTCCTTTTGAGGTATATTGAATTCATGAATACGATATTCAGCGCGCTAGCCGAACCCCATCGTTTGCACATTGTTGAACTTTTGCGAAACGGTCCTTTGACGGTAGGGGACATTGTCGATCGGCTTGGCCTCAGCCAACCTCAGGTTTCCAAGCATCTTCGGGTACTGCACGAGGCAGGGCTGGTCGAGGTGCAGCCAATCGCGAACCGGAGGGTCTATAAACTGCAAACGCAGTCCCTCCAAGCTATGGATGACTGGTTGGGTCCGTTCCGGCGTCTATGGGAAACTCAGTTTGATCGTATGGAAGCTTATTTACAAGCGCTGCAAGCCAAGGAATCGAAGCCGACTGACGAATAGTCTGGCGTGGAGTGACACATTTTAAACTATGGAGGCTTGGTAATGATGAAACAAAATGCTTTTGAAATGACAGGGAACGGTTCTGAGGTTCAATTGGAGATTACGCGTATCGTGAAGGCGCCGCTTGAGCTTGTGTACAGTGTATGGACACAGCCAGAGCATTTGGCAGCATGGTGGGGGCCAACAGGTATGGAATTGACTGTGAAGTCTTTGGACGTTCGTCCGGGCGGCATTTTTCATTATGGAATGAAAAGCCCTGAGGGCTTTGAAATGTTCGGAAGATTCTCCTACCGCGAAGTGGAAGCTCCTACGAAATTGGTGTATGTCACTTCCTTCGCAGATAGCGAGGGGAATATCATTCGTGCGCCATTCAGCGCTGTTTTTCCACTAGAAATCATAACTGAATTGACGATGACTGAAGAAGACGGCCATACCGTTATCACCATGAAGGGCGGCCCAATCAACGCGACAGAAGAAGAAATTGCCTTCTACGCTTCGATGAAAGGTTCTATGGAACAAGGCTTTGGCGGGACGTTCAAGCAATTGGACGAATACTTGGCGAAGTTCACGGGTTAATTATAAACAAGAAAAGAGCCCTCAGAAGTTTGATTCTGGGGCTCTTTTTATTCTACTTTATACAGCTGCTTTGCGCAGCAATCCATAAGAGATGATCATGTAGACGCCTACCATCGGGATCATCCACCAGAATAAGTCCATATAGTTATTGGCTAACCAATGAGCAATTTCAACCCATAGCCCGAAATGCGTCAGCGTATAGGACGTGATTGTCCCTATCAATAACGCCGCTGTAAAAAAGATGTACATGGACATGCTGCCAAATCGGCGATGCAAGCTCGAAATGGTAAATCCAATGAAGTACAAATTTACTAACAGGATGATATTAATCCCGACGATACCGATGAACGGCAGGTCTTTCAGAAAGCCTAATTCAAATAAATGTAATCTCACATACCAACCATCCGTCGCTTGCTCAATGGCAGAAAGAGTGGTTATGGCAAGCCCTGAAATCGTGTTAACTAGCAGAACAGTCAATGCTGTACCGAAGAAATAATCCTTTCTGCGGATACTAAGACCGATGGCAAATGGGAACGTTTCTTTAAGCGTTAGCGTGCCCGTTATCAATGTGTAGATAAAGATGGAGGCAATCGCACCCGTATTCACAACTTCACCATCATTCAATGAAGTAGCAATTACAGCATTAATCAGAAAATTAGCGCCCAAGATAGCCCATGGAACTAGAAACCACGTGAACTTGTTCCTTAGATGCATCTTTACGACTTGGTTGACTCGATTCATAAAGATTCAGCCCCCTTTCCTGCAACTTGTGTGCGTGTAAGATGAACGATAAGCTGTTGGATGGAAACTGACGTAAATTCGATTCCCAATTCTTCGGCGTATTTACGATCTTCCACGGAAAGAGCACCGATGATCGTTGCTGTTGCAGCCGAACCAATCGCCGTTCGTTCCAGCACTTCTTTCCCACGTGTAAAAGCGTCTACCGCTGATTTCAAGCCAGAAACCATACAAGCTCTGCCGCGAAGTGCATCGGCGTCTTCATTAAGAATCAATTTCCCGTTATCGATCACGAGCACATGCTCCAACAACCGACTCACTTCGTCAATCAGATGCGTGGAAAGGATGACAGTACGCGGATGTTCTGCGTAATCTTCCAGCAAGCGGTCATAGAACAGCACTCTAGCTACAGCATCCAATCCCAGATACGGCTCATCAAAAATCGTCAATGGCGCGCGGCTTGCAAGCCCGACGACAATCCCTACGGAGGACAGCATGCCTCGGGACAGTTTTTTTATTTTCCTTTTAATCGGAAGTCGAAAATCTTCTATTAATGCGTTAGCATAAGCGTCGTCCCAGTTTGGATATAAGGATCTGGCCACCGCCATCACATCATTAATACGGAATGTATCCGGATATTTCTGGCTCTCTTTAATAAAACAAATCTGATTCAGCACTCGGTTATTTTCAAAAGGCTCCTCACCAAACACCGTAAGCTCCCCGCTAGTCGCAAACTGCTGGGCGGAAATCATATGCATGATGGTCGTTTTGCCAGCGCCGTTTCTGCCGAGCAGGCCATAGATTTTGTTCGCTTCTACCGTGAAGCTGACCCCGTCAACAGCCTTAACTTTACCATAGGACTTCGTAAGTCCTTTTACCTCAACTACGTTCGTCATCAGCCCTTCTCCCCTCTCCGCACCATTTCCGTCAACTGCTCCACCGTTATGCCCAGCTTCTCAGCTTCTCTAACCATCGTCACGACATATTGCTCATAAAAGAGTTCTTTTCGCTTTTCCATCAGCTTGATCCTCGCTCCCTCCGCTACAAACATGCCAATGCCACGCTTCTTGTATAAAATCCCTTGGTCCACCAGCAAGTTAACTCCCTTAGCTGCCGTTGCCGGATTGATCCCATAAAAGGCTGCAAATTGATTTGTCGAAGGTACCTGCGATTCTTCCGGCATGCGTGATTCGATAATGTCATCTTCAATCTGCTCTGCGATTTGCACAAATATCGGGCGGCTATCGTCCATCATTAGTCCCACAATTCTCACCACCACTTTCGTCACTGCATTGGTTAGTTACTCATGTAATTAACCATACAACCAAATAACATTGAAGTCAAGCGAATTACAAAATTTGGGTAGTTAAATAATTTCTTTTTTGCAGGGGAATACCAGTAGGGCGTGGGGTGGGAGCCGATCGAGGTCAAGATTCAGGATCAAGAATTGGTTGAATAAAAGAAGAGCTGGTTAAAGACATAGAAAAGAAAAAGCGCATAACGACACACTTATTGGAAGGTAGGGTTTCTATGTTTCTATCTATCATCATACGGAGTAGTTTGGTTGTTTTGTTGGGGTTAGCATTGCTTAACCCTGTAGGGGAAGGAATAAAGTCTACTCGCGCATCCCAGCATGCTGCTGTGCAAATGGCGTCGCAAACCGCTGCTACACAAGCTGAAGCACAAACCACTGCCACACAAACAGAGCCGCAAACCGCTGCCACACAAACAGAACAGCAAACCGCTGCACCGTTGTTTTCCTTCTCGGTGATGAGCGACGTTCATATCATATCGTCGGATTCCTCTTCTCAGCTGCTTCTGCGGCAAGCGCTCGCGGATCACCATGAGCTGCGCCCAGACAGCAAGCTGCTTGTCTTGAACGGTGATCTCACGAATGGCAGTGAGAGCGATTATCGCAGCTTATTGGCGCTGCTAAGCCGCCAGCCCCATGCCCCTGTGCAGGCGACCATGGGCAATCACGACTACTACGGCGTGTGGCGCAAGCCGGATGGCAAAATGGATTACGCGAAGATGAATCCTTCGTGGAAAAGTCGTGATGCGGTCGCGTTATTTGACCGCATGATGGGTTACGACAAGCCGTATCACGAGCTTGTCGTGGAGGGCTACCGCTTCCTATTCCTTAGCGGGGAAGCGTACAGGGACGTTGACGCATCCATCGGCGAGGATGCGTATCTCTCCCCCGCGCAGCTCAGCTGGCTGCGCGAGCGGCTTACAGCGGCGAGCTCGGCGGATGCCAGCAAGCCCGTGTTTGTGTTCCTCCATCAGCCGCTGCCTAGCACGCTGGATGGCACGGATCTGGAGCTGGGCGTCGTCCAGCACAAGGAACTGCGTGCGCTGCTGGACGCGCACCCGAACGTCATATTGTTCAGTGGGCACACCCACTGGAACGTTGAAACGACCAGCCAAGTGAAGCAGCTGAAGTTTCTTGCCGCTTCCAGCGCCTCCATCCGCGAGGTATGGAGCGCAAAGAACGAGCCCGAGACACAGTCGCTCAGCCAGAGCTTGATCGTCGACGTCTTCCCGGAACGCGTCGTTATTCTGCGCCGCGAGCATACTGAAAAGCGATGGATCGAGCCATCCATCGCCAAGGGGTATGACGTGAAGTAGCATCAA
This sequence comes from Paenibacillus qinlingensis, assembly GCF_031455095.1. Taxonomy (GTDB): domain Bacteria; phylum Bacillota; class Bacilli; order Paenibacillales; family NBRC-103111; genus Paenibacillus_E; species Paenibacillus_E qinlingensis_A. Next base: position 7,563 of record NZ_JAVDSB010000019.1, on the reverse strand, counting down.
CACCGATGCTCCGAACTTGCAGTTCGATTTTGCCCACTTATTTGTGGGCATTGGAGGTGTAATGCCGCTGCAGTTCGATTTCTCCAACTTAAATCGCCTTTTATGAGCGTTCACCACGACATTCGGCCAAATAGTTCGGCGAAATCGAACTACAATGCTTTCTCTCGCCGCTTTGGCTCATTTAAGTGGGCAAATCGTGACTATCCGTTAATTTAGCTATATCTGATGGACTTACCGAAATAAAAAAGAGGCACAGTACCTAGTTTAGGTCAGTGCCTCTTATCTTATTTTGATCCATAATAGTGATTTGAGATATCCAGACCATAAGCCAGGATTCGGCAGTTCTTGTTTATCTAAGCCCTGTTCACGGCTCTTTTACTTAAATTGCTTCAACAGACGCTTCGCTGTACCATTCGGTGTGTTGATCACTTCGTACATATTGACGACGATGCCGGAACTCACTTGCTCGTTTTTCAAGCCAGATATGGTGACCTTTTGGCTGCCGCTCGTTAATTTAGCCGTGCCCATTAGAGCAGCATCTTGTGTACCAACAATACGACCTAGGGAATCAACCATCTCGAATTGGATACCAGAGAAGTTCGAATCCACAATCACTTGATCCTCGTGGGTAATATCCATGTCTAAACTGAGCACATACGAATAAGTTCCGCCGCTATACGTCCATCCAATCGAGCTGTCATTGATGGTAAGCGAGAATGGATAGATCGCAATGGTATCGCCTGTCTCTGCTTCCTGCATAGCAACTTTAAATGTCCCTGCGGACACACTGCCTTCAGATACGGACTTATTGTCATACACATTCAGGGCAAAGGATTTATCATCATCCCCACCCTTATTAGGCAGTAAATAGGAATAGCTAACTACATAAGAACTGCCTGGCGTGATTTGTGCAGCGGCCGCACTTTGACGAGAGCCCGTGTAGGCGTTGCCTTTATTATCAATGAGCTCATTCTGAAGCTCAGGCAGCGCGAGTGTGCTCGTGCCGTTGTTGGTAATTTTGTATTTGGCAATCGCTGTTTTGTAGCCGAGATCATCATTCTCATGAGCATGTAGCTCAACGAGTGATACATCGAGATTAGGATTCACGACACTGCTGCCCAGAACAAGCTTGGTCCCAAGCTCATAGTCGACCGCTGTGGTAAAGCCGTTTTGGGCTTCACTCGCACCTTTGAGCAAGAACACTGCCACAGGCTGTTGCCCTGTTGTTGTCGTTGATCCGCTTCCCGTCGTTGACCCGCTTCCCGTCGTTCCTGTACTGTTACCCGTCGTTGATCCGCTTCCTGTATTACCCGTTGTCCCACTTCCCGTAGTACCGGTCGTCCCGCCGCTTCCCGCTGAGCTGCCCGTGCCCGCGGAAGCTTTCTGCCACAGCACCAGCTGTGTCGTATTTGGATCCACGCCTGTTGGCAATGTCGCATTGAAGTAATAGGTCGCCGTCTCCTTCGGCGCCAAAAATCCGTTGCGCGCACTATTATCTGACGATGACACAGATGAACCGGAGTCACCAAATTGGTAGGAGGCCGTCAATGAAGGTACAGGTGCGACGACTTCCCCATCATTGCTCAGAGTAACCACAGTCTGAACGTGCACACCATCCGCTTGAATCGAATAGGTAGAGGAGCTTGCTTTCGCTGTTACATTTTCGCCATCTTGCTGCCCAGCATAGCTTGTTTTCGTACCCAAGGCTACCGTATTCAGTGACGAATTCATACTCATGGTCCCCAAGGAGACATCTTCCGTTTGATTTAAGTAATAATATTCCAAATCTAATCCACTAGTCGGCATACCTTTGGAAATGAGTGTTTTAAGTGTCAACGTATCGGACTGATTCGGCAAAATAGCCGTATCCGCCCCACTCGCAACCGAACCAGTGTATTTCAAGCCGTTAGCATCCACTAGGCGTACGAGCAGATTTGCTGGCACCTTCACACTGCTAGCTCCTAGGTTTTTCGCTGCTACCTGTGTATACATGTACCATTTGCCATTTTCCGTCACACGTACGCTCTGGCCTAGCTGAAAGGCAAGGGACGCATCACTCGCGAGTGTGCTGTCTAGCGTGCGTAAGCTAATGATTTCCTCAGGCGTTTCCTGCTGCCCCTCTTGAATGACCGAGGACACCGGCAGCTCACCGAGATGATTCATGAAATCTGATTTATTGTAATCCCAGCGGAATACATCGACTTGCAGATCAGCAGCGTTTTCACCAGCAGGTAAATTTGCGTAGAATCGAAAGCTCTCTTCTTTTCCGCCACTCACAAGACCGCTCTTCTTCTCACTCAGATTAGCTGTATAGCTATGACCAGCGCCATCTGTTACGCGTACGCCATACTTGTTAAAATCAAGCGTCTGACCTTCCCCATTATGGAACAGCACTGAAAATTGCAAGGATGACGACGAAAGTGTCGCTTTATTTAGCATAAAATAAGAGTCCTTCGAGATAAAAACGCCCTCATTAGCAGCATGTGCGGAAGGGGCTGGAGCTGCCCATGAGGCAGCCATTAAGCTTCCTGTCAGCAGCACGGCCAGACTTGTTTGTTTCATTGAGATTGATGTTAGTTGACGAATCATGGTACAAACCTCCTGTTGCCTAATCGTAACGCAGAGCGTCGATAGGTTTTAATTTCGATGCTTTATTGGCTGGATATAAACCGAAAATGACTCCAACAAGTGCTGAGAATAAAAATGCGTAAAGACCCACGTTGATCGATAGACTCGTCTCTTGGCTTGGGTTGATATACGGCCAAGCCAGTGACAAGCCTATCCCTGCCACTAAGCCAATTAATCCGCCCATCCCACTAATCAGGGTAGCTTCGACTAGGAATTGCAGCAGAATATTCCTCCGCTTCGCCCCAATCGACTTCCGAATACCGATCTCCCTTGTTCGCTCACTCACGGTGACGAGCATAATATTCATAATCCCGATCCCGCCTACGAGCAAGGAAATCGCAGCGACAGCAACCAATTGGTTAGTCAGCGTGCTAGACGCCGTTTGTCTTGCGCTAATGAGCTCAGACGAGTTCAAAATATTGTAGCCTGTCGTGCTTTTAAACTTCTGATATAAGTAAGCCTCTACTGCGAGCTGTGCACGTGACACCATGTCGCCTGAGGATGCTTCCACGTATGCTGTCCGGATGTTACCCAATTTAAAGTCCCGGCTCATCGTAGGCAACGGCACTAACACGGAGCTATCCAACGAAGTTCCGCTCGTATTGGAGCCCTTCGTTTGAAGAACACCGATAATCGTATACATGTAGCCTTTCACATTAATTTCTTCGTCGATCGGATCTTCCTTGCCAAAAAACTTCGCAGCCACTTCGCTCCCGATAACCGCAACATGATTGCGGAAATCCAAATCTGCCTGAGCGAGGAAACGTCCGCTGGCCATCTTCCCTTTTTGCAGCTCCAAATAACGGTCATTCGTTCCGATCACATTGTAGCTCTCCGTTGTGCGGTCGAATTTAATAGAGCTGTTCTGCGTCATCGTGGGTGCAATCGACGAGATACCCGCTGTGCCCTCCAGCGTCATGAACTCATCGTAATTCAACTGCGTCGCTCGCCCGTTCCCCATCAAATTGACCGTCAGGAGATTCGTTCCCAGTCCTTCATATTGCTTCTCGATGGCTTTGGATGTCCCCTGACCGATCGACACGAGCGTGATCACGGATGCAACCCCAATAATAACGCCCAGCATCGTCAAAATGGTTCGAAGCGGATTGGAACGAATCGTGGCCATCGCCATCTGGAAGAGTTCCCATATTCTCATGAATGCGCCTCCTCTAGCTTAGGCACTTCAACCGACCAAGCATCATTGCGGATATCGCTGACGATTTCACCATCTCGCAATGCCACTACGCGCTTCGCGTTATCTGCAATGTGATGATCGTGGGTGATTAATACGATTGTATTCCCTTGTTGATTTAACTCTTTGATTAACTCGAGTACCTCGATGCCCGTCTTCGAATCCAAGGCACCTGTCGGCTCATCGGCAAGAATCAGCGAAGGGGAGATGGCCAACGCTCGCGCGATCGCAACCCGCTGCTGCTGTCCGCCTGAAAGCTCACTCGGCTTGTGATGTCCGCGTTCTCCCATCCCTAGTTTCGCCAGCATCTTTTTCGCCTGTTCTTTCCGTTGCTTAGGAGGGATACCCGCATAAATCATCGGCAACTCCACGTTCTCCATCGCTGTCAGCCTTGGCAACAGGTTAAACTGTTGAAAAATAAAACCGATCTTCCGATTGCGCAGTGAAGCAAGCCCGTTGTCTGACATTTTTTCCGTTGCCACGCCATCCAATATATAAGATCCTGATGAAGGGCTATCGAGCAGCCCAATCGTATTCATCAACGTCGATTTGCCTGATCCGCTGGGACCAATAATGGCGACAAAATCGCCTTCCGCAATATGCAGCGTAATCCCGCGCAAAATCTGGAGTTCCTCCGCACCACGGGTGTAGCTCTTCGTTATTTCATTTAGCTCAATGATATTCATCCCATTAGCTCCTTTCCGAGCGAGGCTAGCTCCTTATTGTCGTCCGCCACCGCCGCCTGCGCCGCCACCTTGGAAACCACCTCCGCCTGCTCCACCACCGCCTTGGAAGCCTCCTGCTCCGCCGCCCGGGAATCCGCCCGCTCCACCTGGGAAGCCTTGCTGTTGCTGGTTCGTAGTGGTTGTCGCTCTACGTACTGGCATGACAACTTCTTCGCCTTCTTTTACACCATCAAGCACTTCAACTTGTGTTTTGCTTCGAATACCTACTTTTAGCTCTCGCTCTTCCGTTGTACCATCGGGCTTCTTCACCGTAACCGTCGACTTACCTCTAGTTGTCGTCACCACTTGAATTGGAAGTACGAGAATATCCTTCTTATCTTGGATGAGGATTTCAGCCGTCGCCGTCATGGCATATTTCAAATCATTCTGTGCTGTATTCGGAATCGCCACAACCGCATCATAGGTCGTAACACCGTTCGTCGTAGTCCCCACATTGGAGACGGAAGTTACTTCACCTGTGAACGTCTTCCCTGCAATGGCATCTACCTTGACGTTAACCTTCTGTCCTACTTTCACGCTGGTTAGATCGAGCTCATCTACTGCGATTGCGAGCTGCATCGTGCTTAAGCTTGCTACTGCGCCAAGTGTCGTGTTCGCATTAATTTGCGCGCCAACTGGATAATTGCGTAGTACATTATTTTTACTATTGGCAAAATCCGCCGAGAACACGCCATCAAACGGTGCTTTGATCGTTAATTGATCTATCTTTTGCTGAGCATCGCTGACACGGATTTTCTGGCTATCAATCGCGGATTGTTTGGCGACAATATTCTTTTGGAGGTCGTCGTTAAAAAGGGTCACGATGAGATCGCCTTGTTTAATCGTATCGCCATCTTTGAATTTCAACGTTTTCACCGTACCGCTGGCTTCAGAGAAAATCGAAGCCGTACGCACATAGGCAAGCGCAGCCTGATCGGAAGACTCCACTTTGGCAGCGCCGCTGCCAATGCTGCCTTTGACTTTTAGCCCAGCTGAAAGCGTGCCATCATTATCGACCAGTACATCAACAAGCACCACTTTATTCCCATTTGCGTCTGCGCTAATTTCATGGCCAATTGTATCCACTGTTCCAACTTTAGATAACAAGTACCCATCCACGCTCAGCTCCACGGGGTCGCCTTTTTTCAATTGCACAGCCTCTTGCAGCGAGAATGGCAACTTCACCTTAAACTGCGTTGTATCTGAAATCGAACCGATCTTTGTCGTCTTATTCACTTGACTGCCAACATCAAAATTAGCATTCAACGTAATCTTGCCCGACATCGGAGCGGATACGCTCATGTTTCCTTGCTCAGACTGAAGCTCGCTTAGATCACTCTCTAACTGCTGTAAGCTCACTTGTGCTTCCTTGAGATTCGTTTCCGTTGACGGGACAGAAAGCTCGACGAGCACATCGCCTTTTTTGACAGCTTGATTCTGGGTTAAATTCATGGTTTTGATGATCCCTTCAATCGGAATCACAATGTTTTGTTTATCCTTAGCGTCCAATTGGGAGGTACCCGAGACAGCCATGGAGATAGCTCCTTTGGTCACTTTCATCGTTGTTTGTTGAGTCGCTGCTGCCGCTGGCTTCGCCTTACTATGTACATAATAATAAGTACCTGCCCCACATAGGATGGCCGCTAGGGCTACAATGAGCCACCTTTTCTTACTGCCTACTTTCATCCGTCATAACCCCTCTCACGGTTTACCCAGACACTCATTGCCTAGGTCGTACAATCTTCACATGATGTAGTCTACTAGGGGCGACTGAAACCTGTCTGAGCGTAGGCTGAAAGTGAGTTGAACGGAAGCTGAACGTTTGCTGAAAATGGGGACGAGTTGCGCGCCGGTTCCACCACTAAAATTTCTACCTTGCCGCTCCGTCCGTCGCTGCCAACTGACACTAACACTGCAACAACCCACTTCCGCCGCCGTCGCCCGAATAACTGGAAAACCTCCATCTAATCATCTGATTTTCAGTCAAATTTGGTGATTAGATGGATAATATACATCTATTTCTTCACTTTTTGACGTTTTTGGCTTGATAGCTCGAAATTAGCTGTACTTTTTACAGTTAGTAGAATGAAATCGAGATTTCAATCCCAATTAACTGTATGTTTTCCAGCTAGAATGGCTGAGCTACTTTAAGATCTCCCACCCAGTAACCTTGCAGCGAACCTTCCACTTCAGCACGCACAAGCACAACACATAGACAAAAAGCCGCTCACATTGTGAGCAGCTTCCTATGACTTCCCCTTAGTTTGTAGCTGTCGAGGCAGATGTTGTTGATTGTTTGGAGGCATTGCGATCTGGACGACCTTCGCCACCTTCAGGGCGTTTAGGTGCTGTACCTTTTTCCTCTACAGCCTTCTTGATGGCATCCGTCATGCCGTCCTTGATTTTACTAATTAAATCATCTTCACTAATCCCCTTCGCTGTTGCGATATCTACAAGGGATTTGCCGGACTCCAGCTCTGTTCTCAACTCATCTTGCGTAATACCTAGAATAGTTGTGATAAGCTCTGGATTGCCGATCGGTCCGATACCGAAGCCGCCAGGGCCTCCTGGACCTGCTGGGCCACCTTTACCTCCTGGGAAACCACCTTTGAAGCCCGTGCTATCAATTTGCTTCGTTAATTGGTCGCTCAAGCCTTTAATGATCTCATCAGCCTTCTCTTGTGTCAGCTTGCCAGCGGTTACTTCAGCTGTAAGGTTAGCTGTTTCGGCTGCTACGAGCTTGGACAAGTAATCTTCCTTTGTCAGTCCTTTTTCAACAGCAAAAGCTGCTAATGTTTTATCAGCCTTAAGTGCTTCTTGCACAGCACTTTCTTCAACGCCTAGAATTGTTGCTGTTTCTTTGATTACGTTACCGCCATGGAAGCCACCACGATTGCCCATTTGTCCACGGCCTTTATCGCCGCCTGGGAAACCACCTTTGAAGCCCGTGCTATCAATTTGCTTCGTTAATTGGTCGCTCAAGCCTTTAATGATCTCATCAGCCTTCTCTTGTGTCAG
>NZ_JAVDSB010000018.1:0-120993 GCF_031455095.1 Paenibacillus qinlingensis | reverse complement strand
AGGCACGCCGCCAGCGTTCGTCCTGAGCCAGGATCAAACTCTCCATAATAGAAAGATGACTTGCTCATTTGAAGCTAGCGAGATTTTGCAATCTCTTTTATAGTCGATTACTCGACTGTGCTTACTCACTCGTTGTTCAGTTTTCAAAGATCAATTTCTTTCGTTCACTGCCGTGTTACCGAAGCAGCGAGAAGTAATATACCATGTTTACTTTTAATGTGCAACTACTTTTTTTCGAGTTACTTTCAGTTACTCTCGCCAGCCTGTCTTGCGGCCGGAGTGATAATATAGCATGGTTTCGACAAGGAATGCAATGTTTTATTTTTCCATTTTAAAAATAATTTCACCTACTCCTTCGCCTTTTATTAACTCCGCTCCGACAACGACTGATTCAATTTCGCCTTCATATCTCCATAGCGATCCAACAAAGGCAGCAATTGCTTACGCGTTAGCGAGAGCAGAGTACAATCCGTTAGCGCTGTAATGTTGGCATTGCGGGGCGCATCTTTCAGCAACGCGATTTCTCCAAAGTGGTCTCCATCCTGAAGAACAGCGACCCTTATGTTCTCGCCCTGGGCATTCCTTTTCGACACTTCCACTTTGCCCCTTACAATGATGTACAATTTATTACCCGCTTCACCTTGCCGGAAAACATACTGGCCACTGGTCATTTTCTCTGTCATCAGCAAATCCTTAATCTCATGCAACAGGTCTTCGTTCATATATGTAAAGAATGGCATCTGTCGCAAGCGTTCGACTTCAACAACTACTTCTCCTGTGTGGGAGAGTTGGAAGCCTTGCTGCTTTTGCCACAGACGATGATAAGCCCCTTGATGCTCTAACAGCTCCTGATGGGTTCCGTATTCGATAACTTTCCCCTCTTGGATGAAATAGATGAGATCCGCATGTGAAACAGTCTTCAAACGGTGCGAAACCGCTACAACGGTACGCCCTTGATTAGTCCGAGTAATGGTCTCATTCAGTGCTATTTCTGACTCGGGATCAAGAGAAGCCGCTACTTCGTCCATAAATGTCAGTTCGTTCGAACGCAGCAAAGCGCGCGCAATCGAAATCCGGTGCCGCTGACTAACTGACAGATTGGCCCCATCATTTTCAATCCATGTATCGTAGCCATTCGACATTTGCATAATCGCCTCGTGAACACCGACAGCAAGCGTGACTTCAAGAAGCTCTTCCTCGGTGGCATCGGGATGACCGATCAGTAGATTGTCGCGTATCGTCGTATTGAATAGATAAGGTTCTTGAAAAATGACACCAGCTTGCGTAAGCAACGAAGACAGCTGAATCTTACGAAGATCAAGGTCATCCACTTGGATGGAGCCTTTTTGCGGATCATAGAAGCGCATGAGCAGTTGGAGCAACGTGCTTTTGCCTGAACCACTCGGACCCACCAATGCCACATAGCTGCCCACGGGAATGGATAAGCTTAGATTCTGAATAACAGGATGCGCCTCGGTATAACCGAAGGTGACATTATCGAACTTAATCTCGTTGGCCAACGAGGGATACCGTGAAGCCTGCTCATCATCATCCAAATCTGGCTTGATCTCCAGTACTTCGTTAATTCGTCGTATGCCAACCTCACCCTCAATTAGATCAGGCACGACCTCCATGAATTGAATTACTGATACGCCAACCGTATCAAAAACCGAATAAAAGGCAATTAAATCCCCGATTGTCATCGTTCCTTGGAACGTGAAATAACCCCCTAAACCAAGGATAATCACGTTAATAACGGATAACACCATGATCGGAAGACGCTCCAGATTAGAATTAATGAAGCTTCGCTTCACCCCTAGACGAAACCAAACTTGCAGTTGCTTGGTGAATCTATTTTTCATAGACTCCTGTAGTTGAAAGCCGCGAATGACCTTAAAAGCCTTCATTTCCTCATCCATATTATTCGAAAATGACTCTACAATTCCAACGTACTCCTCGTTGTAGCGCTGCGCGCGTTTATTCAGTAGTTTTTGCGGGACGAACATGAAGACAATTCCGACAAACGCCACAAGCGCCAATTTCCACTCCAAAACAAATAAAATGACGGTCCCCACCACCATGCTGAGGCTAGCCAAAATAAGCGTCGAAAACGTCTGCATCATCGCATGCTCGACCGCTGGAATATCCATGGTGAACCGCGCGACAATATCCCCGATCCGATACCGCGAGAAGAAATGAGCAGAAAGCTTCTGCGTCTGTTCGTAGAGATCTTTGCGCAGCCCGATGAGAATGGTCTCGTTTAATTTGGACATCGCATAATCGCCGCCGACGCCAATTAATAAGTTCAAGACCCCGCCTATCAGCAAGGCCGACAATAGACCGAAAAAAATAGTCATATTGCGAGGCGTGATAGCATCGTCAATTAAATATTTGATACTTAATGAGGTAAAGTACTCAAAACTAAGTTCAAATAGTAGAGCTGCTAGAAACACAGCGAATATTTTTTTGCTGCTCGTTAGGTATTTCAAGACGGATCGGTACAAATAGAGCATGAAGGGTTTCAGCGCCTTTTCATATAGTAGATGGGATAAGAGAATTAGTTCCTAATACCTATAGTTTACCATATCTGATTTATGCCCGGGAACGATTTCCTTAGCCTTATTAAATAAAAAAATAAAACCTCATCACTGTGGATGAGGCTTCACTGCAAGATGACTATGAAATTTCAATTAAGGTTACGCTAGCAAAATCAATTCGCAGCACGGAACCGCTAGGAATAGGGGCAGGCTGAGCAAAGATAAGCTGAATTTTGTCCCCAAAACGGAAATATTCCGTGAACAACGTGGAAGTCACATAGATCGTATCCAAGCTATTGGCATTGAAATTGGTCTGCGACGAGACTAGGGTTCCCCCATTCCTTCTCACCTCAAAGCGAACCAGTGGATTCGGATTACTTGGAGGCGGAAATGCCACATTGGAAAGTTGAATCGTGAATTGACATTGAAATAATCTGGATTTTTTGATTGTAAGGGTATCCGTCCCCGGGTCGAAAACGATGCCACAACCATGCTGTGCACTATTCAAATTAACTACCAATGGAACAAAAGAGTTACCATCCACAAACTGCGGCAGAAAATCATTGGTAACATAGATTGATATTTTCTCACAATCATCCTTATCTGACATATCGGACAACCTCCTACTACTCTTTGTAATATTAAATGAGCATGTAGGGGTGATTGTGTTAGACAGGAGATGGTTTTGGGGATAAAAAAATAGAAGAGGCTGGGTGGAGTGCTTCTTCTATTTCTGATACTCTATAGTTCCATACCGCTGTATCCCATAGCACGATAACCCACTATTCTTTTCTTATACATACTCATGAGAATAGAAACTTGGATATCGATATAATCGTAGATCTGAACGTCTTTTTTATTTGCATGTGAACGGTGTAACCTTCCTGCGTATTGTTGTAAGCTCCCTTTCCATGAAATGGGGTGAACAAGAAATAAGGTATCTAGCCTAGCATCATCGAAACCCTCACCAATCAATTTACCTGTAGCAATAAACACCCGCTCTTCTGTATCAGGAATACTAGCAATCTTTTGCCTGATCACTTCCCTCTGTTTCTTCCCCATACCGCCGCGTAAAACGATGACGTTCTTCGCAAACTTCTCAAGTCTCTTTTCAAAATATGCCACATGAGCAGTTCTCTCTGCGAGAAGGATCGGTGATCTACCTTGATTCAAGCATTTTAATAGATCATCAAAAATGAGCTCATTCCTACTCTCATCATCTACCAAATGTTGATATATAGTCTGAATCGATGGATGAACTGTCTGGGGTGGCAATTGAAAAGAGGTATATCTAGGTACAACTTTATGTTCGAAACCTCTTGTTAGTACTTGTGATTTTGCATCAATTCGAGTTCGTATTGGACCGCATTGCATCAACACGATCGGTTGGTGTCCATCCTGTCTGGCTGGAGTAGCTGTAAGGCCAACGACATATTTGGCATTCGCCTTTTTTAACACCTGCTCAAAGCTAAAAGCCGAAATATGATGACATTCATCAACGATAATTTGTCCGTATTCCATTAAATAATCTTTGATTTGACCCTTATTATTCAGACTTTGAATGACAGCAATATCTATCTTGCCTGTTCGTTTCTCCTTACCACCACCAATAACACCGATATCTTTGATATTCACATTTAGAAAAGTGCTCAACCTTTCCTTCCATTGATCCATCAATTCCCGGCGATGCACAAGAACTAGAGTATTCACTTTTCTGGATGCGATAATAGAAGATGCAACTACCGTTTTTCCAAAAGCTGTGGTGGCTGAAAGAATTCCCGTCTCATGGGCTAAAATGGATCGAGCAGCAGCATCCTGTAAGACCGAAAGCTGTCCATTAAATTGAGCGTCTACAACTTCGCCGCCATTTCTCTCATCCGTTATCGAATACTGAACATTATTCTTCTCAAGTAATTTAGTTAAAACATGCAAACAACCTCTCGGCAGTGCAATATGCCTTGAAAATTCCTCTGCACAGCCTATCACACGAGGCTTTCCATAAGTAGGTAAGCGCATCGCTTGTGTTTTATAGAAATCAGGATTAGGAAAGGAAGCAAGTTGCTTAATCCGATTAATTGCACGGCTAGATAATGCTTGCTTTTCTATATAGACCATATTAGAAAGAACCAACTGTAACTTGGATGGTAAATCTATTCCCATTACTTCATCATCAATTTGAACTTGCTGAATGTCCCAAGGTCTCTCCTCACTTAAATCTTCCCAGTTCCCTACATTCAGAACACTTGAGTTCCTTGTTACTTCTTGTAGAATAGTCTCAACTTGCGTTAAGCTCAGTTTTCTTAACCCCGCTAAGAAATTCCATTGATCTTCGTACGGTTTAAAATTGGCATCAACAAAAACGCTATTTCCTTCTTTCCTAGGGCCTCCTTGCAAAGGCAAAGCGATCAGATTTCCAAATCCTCCTCGGGGGAGTGTATCTTGATTAGGAAATAAACGATCATAAGAGTCGAGTCCAAGCTCGTGTCTGCTCTCCATCGTCCTGGTTAATAGCGCACAGCCAAATGATCTAACAACACTTGCTTCAATTGGCCGCTCAAAAAATATCCATATATGCCCGCCGTTACCTGAACGGGAACGCTCTAGTGCGGCAGGTACTTGAAGCTGCTCACACGTAGCAAGAACAGCGGCTGCGTCTTGCCTCCAATTTTGTTTATCAAAATCTATGGCTAGAAACCAACAGGTTTCGTTTTGAAGCATTGGGTACACGCCAATTGTCTGGTTAATCTTTGCATCGAGATGGCGAGATATCGTCTCATCCGTGACAGGAAGAAAAGCTCTATGGGAGCAGTCTGAACATTTTATTTGAGGCTTCTTACAAACCAAACTCCATTCGTTCGCACAAGCAGGAGAGTACCCCGATTTTCCAGCTTTACTTTCCCATCGATTAGGGTAAACATCCTCACGACCACGGAAGAGCGAACGAAATAAAGCGATTTTCTCACTTGGTGTTGAGTAATTATGAATAAAACCTTTTGCCGTTAAACTTTTGGTAATAGCTGTTTCAAAGATAACATCTGCAGAAGGATGAAGCTTAGATTCTGCTATTGTTAACTCTTCAAGCTTTTGCTTAAGTAATAGATTTTCATGTCTTAACCGATCAATCTCTTTCCGTGCAATCTCAAGTTGTTTGGCTAGATCACTCATAATTCCTCCAAAAGGAAATAACTTTGTAAGGCTAGTTTAGCATAGGAATACGTTGAAAAATAATAAGAAAAACTATCCAATCACAAGAGTTGTGAATATCTTTCTATCAGAGTTACATTGTGGGAGTTTAGCTCCATTTATTCATGTACATAATTAGTGTATTGACATATACTAATCATCAGTGCAAAGCATTGAATTTATTGTACTTTTTAGTGTAAAGGAGTGATGTAAAATGACTTATACTTTTTCATCTGAGCACTTTGTATACGAAGGGGATCGTTTGGTATATCGACCTCACTTTAATCCTTTTGACTATGAGATTCAGCAACTTATTCTAGAAGCAGAGCGTAATATCGGAGCACTTGCCCGATTGGGTCTAAAAAGTCACCCATTAAAACCTACTATCCTACGTAATTCTTTGGTAAGGACTGCACATTTCACAACTAAAATCGAACAAAACAAATTAAAATATAAAGAAGTTGAACAAGTCTATCAGACTTATAAAAAGAATCCATTAACGATTAAACAGAAGGCGCAGCTCGAAGTTAAAAATGTGTTTGAGACGTATGAGTTCATCTATGACTTAGACCCTTCTAGAGACTTCTCCGATATGGATGAACCTATCTTTAAAAAAATTCAACATTTACTGATGAACGACTTGACCAACTATCCTGATGGCTATAGACAAATTCCTGTTGCACTTCAGGACAATGACGGTCACATTAGTTATCAACCTCCCGCTTTTACTCAGGTTCCCATTTTGATGAATGCCTTCTTCTCTTGGTTGTATACAAGTGTATCCGGTTGTCTGCATGCCTATGATTCTGAAATTATTAATGAGAGAAAACTCCATCCTCTATTAATATCCGGCATAACTCTTCACCTAGTCGGATATGTCCATCCGTTTCCGGATGGTAACGGTCGAACTGCTAGAGCATTCTCAACTTTAGTTGGACTCATTCATAATGATCTCGCTAAAATTAAAGATGCTTTCAGTGTCGAGGAATATTTTGATAAACGTATAGAAGATTATTACGATACCCTAATGCTTGCTACACAAGGTGATCTAAAACCCTTTTTAGTTTTTTATCTGGAATGTGTTAATGCATCCCTTACAAAAGTACTGAATGAGCTGCAACGATATGATCGAATTAAGCACATTCGTGAGATCCTTGGAAAAGGCCATGCTAAGACAATGTTTGAGCTCATAGCCAGAATGGATGATGGTGAAGTATTCCACAGAGAGTTATTTGACGATACGTTAGATGCTTCTTCATCAAGTATTGCCAAAAACTTATCAAAGTTAAAAGATTTAGGGGTTATTCGTTCTGGTGAAAATCGCGGGGAATATACAATATGCATTTTAGATTAAATAAAAAAGAGGGTGTCTCAAAAGTCAATCTAGACTTTTTGAAACAGCCTCTTCTTTCATTAATGACTTACGAGTAATGAATCTGCTTCCTCTGATTCCCACAATCTAACTAGAGTTTCTCCATCTATTTAAAGCGAATTCCTCGAATTCGAAATGTTAACTGTATTACTTAGCCGCCAGCTCTCCAACTTGTTCCCAATCCGATTTCGTATAGTTCCCCATATACCATAAGGAAACACCTTGAAGATCATAGAATTTGGCGAGCCAAATTTTCTTGGCTATGCTCTGCGAGTCTTCGTAGTACAACACATGGCTGCCTCGCTCGTCTGCGAATGTAGCTTTCTTTAAGAAATACGGCATCGCCCAAGCAGCATCCACACCTGGCATCGCCAGCCTTTTCTCAACATCTGCAATAGCTGGATTAAGGGCTGATCCGGTTACGCCGGATGTGGTTATCCACTGGTTAGCTTGTTTGGAAATGCCAAGAACCAGTTTCTCCTTCGGTATGGATTGCAACGCTGCCATCACCGTATCGTTCACTAAAGGTAACGGAGCCGATGGCAGCATGTTATCGTCATGCGTGAAGTCATAAGCCATAAGGATTACCATATCGGCTAGCTTACCGATCTCTTTTAAATCATAACCCTTATAATAATAAGTTGGAGGAACAGCTACGGACAATGTAAGCGAACCTAACTGACTTTTCAACTCCTGAAGAAAATGGGTATAGTCCGCCGCACTTGCCGCATCCTTCAAACCTTCAAAATCAATGCTGACCCCAGTAAACGAGTATGCTGGATCTTTCAAAGTATGGAGCAAGGATGACATAAAGGCCGCCCGGGCCGCTTGATCTTTCAGGAAGTCTTTTAAATTAGCGCCATCATAGAAAACCATCAATTCCTTCGGGATTTGAGCCGCATTCGCTGCAGCAAGGACTTCTTCATAACCACTCGGCACGCGATTAACCGTTGAGTTGATATTCAATGAAGCTGTGCCAGCAGTACTGTAGGACAAGTTAGACCAACCTAATATGACATGAGAAAGCTTATTCATTTGCTCAATCGCAGCATAGGACTGGATCGCATAATAACCTGTGACATCGATCTTTTGCTCGGCAATACGCTTATCAATCAAACGATAGATAACAGCAGCAGCCTGTTTGCGTATCAAAGACTCCTTCGGGTTGAATCCCGACTGATCTCCCTCCATAATGCCACGATGCGCTGCGTAATACACATAAGGTTTCATAGCTTCGTTCATTGCCGAATCATCTTTAAAACCTCTAACGATCCGCTCATTCAACCAATCCGAAGTTAGCCATTGTTGGCGTGTCTTCTCGCTTTCGGAATCTAGCAACGATTTCCCTACGAGCATCGCAACTTCTTCTCTAGTAATCGTCTGCTCTGGATGAAATAAACCAGCTTGATCTATCAAGTTATCTAACCATTTCCGTTCATGAACAGCAGCAATATAAGGTGCCGACCAGCGATCCTTCGATACATCTGCGGGAGTACGCCCACCGGTGGCTTTGTTCTCTATTTTGCCTGCCATAACGAGTAACTTAATGAAAGCCTCTCTAGACAGATCATTATTGGGACGATAAGTTTGATCCTCGTAGCCGTTAATAATACCTAGTGCGGATAGTGTATAAATCGGGTCCTTGGCATAATCTTGTTCTTCATCCTGAAAGGGCTTGAGTTGCACATCGTAAGCAAACGCGTTATTTGCAAACAATAGGACAAACAGCGCGCCTAGTAACATTGTCTTTTTCCACATAATCTACTTTCCTTTCCCTCTATCGCAGCTGTCGCTAGCATTGAATTTATAGCAACATAGTAATAGACGAAATAAGAGAGTGTTAGTTCCGCTAAAATTATGTAAAAAAAATATAGAATCGTAGTCCCTCCTACTCAGGGTTACGTTCCAATAACATTCGAATGGGCATATATAAACTCAAGATTAGAAGAATGCCACCTAGTACGTTCCACAATATCATCAACATTTGGACATGCCTCCCTCGGAATTTCATAAATCCTCTCTCCTCATTATAAGTGATCCTAAAGGCCTATCCAAGATGAAGAAAATCACTAGAATAGCAAATAGACTGTCGATTTTTGTCAGTTTTCTATGACTTAAGTCATGTTTATGGTAAAATGAATAAAATATAGCATGTTACTGCCATGAGGAAAGAGTAGAAGATGTAGGAGGAACGTTTGAAGGAGTGATTGCATTGTCTCACACAACTATTCTAATCGCAGATGACCAGCCCCTGATCCGGGATGGTTTGGCCGCCATTCTAGGCATGGAGGAGGGATATAGCGTCGTAGCAACAACGGGGGATGGCATAGCCACCCTTGAACAAGTACAACTTCATCGTCCTCAACTCGTTCTGATGGATATCCATATGCCTAAACTAGATGGTCTAGAGACTACCAAACGAATCAAAGCCGAATTCCCGGAGATCAAGGTGCTTATTTTAACCACGTTTGAGGATGAATCCTATATCTGGGAAGCGATACGACACGGTGCCAGCGGCTATTTGGTAAAAGGCGTCGAGACGAAGAAAATACTCTCAACCATTCAAGTGTGTCTAGATGGCGGCATTACATACCCCTTAAGTATTCAGTCGAGGCTTGTTCAAGCAATGCGTACATCAGAGGAATGTGAAGAGCGAGCTCTGGAAGAAAAGTCTAGCGAAGTGCAACAACAGGATGACAAGCTTGCTGGTTTATCTACCCAGGAACGAAATATACTGAGGAATTTAAAACAAGGGAAGTCCAATCAAGCTATCGCTGCTGACCTGTTTTTGACCACGGGGACTGTGAAAAATTATCTAAGCGTTATCTATAAGAAGCTGAATGTCTCTGGAAGGTCGGCAACGATTGCTTATTTGCATGAGAATGATTTGGTATAGGTTAAAAAAAGGAGTAAGGTTCTTGGAACCTTGCTCCTCTTTGTTGTCTTACGTTACAACGTCATGGCCTGACCATACCGGGCTAAGAATGCTTCCTTCTCTTTAAAATCCGGCATAAGGCTGCCTACACGTCTCCAGAAGGAGCGATCATGGTTCATATGCAAGAGATGACACAACTCATGCACGATGACATAGTCAATGACATCAACCGGTGCCATGGCTAGGCGATAATTAAACGTTAGCTTTTTATCCGAGCTGCAGCTCCCCCACTTTGTTCTCGATTCATCGATTTCGATGATCTTGGGTTTGACTTTCAGCTGGGTTTGATACGTTTTGATTCGCTCCGCGATGACCTTCTTGCAGCTTGCGAAGTAGAATTTCTTCAGGCTAATTTTCAACTCATCCTGCGAAAGACCATTCGTTTCAATTAACTCGTGGAGAAAATAATATTTCCCAAGATGAAGGAACTTGCCCTCGTCTTCATATTCCCTGACTTTCGGGATAGGTTGTCTAGCTCGGTTAATGGCGTCTAGCTTGTCTAGAATAGACTTGCTGTGTTGTTGCACAGCGTCGATGAGTTGTTCTTCACTGGTGCCGTTGGGCGCTTTGATCGTAATGAAACCTGTATCATCGATGTGGATATATAGTTTTTTACGGATAGCATATTGGACGTTGACGTCTATGGTTGTGTTATTGAGTTCGATTTTCATTTGGTTTTATCTTTCATTTTGATAAATTCAATGATGTGATCAACGGTTTCCTGTTGCTGTTGCTCACTGGAAATCGTCGCAGTTCCATCGCCTTTTTGAGCACCGTAATTGCCAAATTGCCCATGATTACCGCCTTCAATAACGAACACGTTCTCTTTGTAGGTGATCTTCGATTTATCCAGTACACCATCAAGCGAGCCGTATACGGTTAACGCATTTGCTGGCGGAATGTCACCATAAATGTAGGCGCCAAGCAATATAAGCCCCTTAATCTGATCTTGGTGCTTAGCAGCGTAATTGCTTGCCATTGCTCCGCCTAGTGAATGTCCACCGATATACCAGTTTTTGATTTCGGGCAATTTGCCAAACACGTCATCTGCGGCATTGCTATTAAAAAACGCAAGGTTAAAAGGCATATCAACCAGCACGCACGTTATCCCGTTTTGACGCAACTTCTCAAGCAGAGGTAAGTAAGCAATATGTTCAACCTTTCCCCCTGGATAGAAAATGAAACCCGTCTCGCTCGGCGTTGAAGGTGATAGGATAGTCAGTTTGCCATCTGTTGTGATCGTCTTTTCATTGACTAAGGCATCCTTGGAAACATCAACCGCATGATAATAATTAGAGACATAGATTAGAAATGCCACTGCGAGTACAAGAATGAGCGAAAGAAGTGAAATCAGTGTTATTTTGAGCCATTTCTTCATGTATGGGCCTCCGAAGGTTGGTAGTACTTGTTATTTCTTATATGATCTACGAAAAATCAACAGAATGCAAACAAAAGCACACTTGGCTATCAAGTGTGCTCTTGTTTATTTTTTAAAAATTAAGGAATTGTCCACGACTACTCTCATTAATTAAATATGTGATAATTCGTTTCACGACATAATTAGCAGATTCGTCAATGGATGACTTGCTTGCATCGATTTGAATTTCGGAGTTGCCAAGAGAACCATTGGTGCCCGAGCTCACCTGAACCTCAATAAATTCTTTGCCAATGATATCCCGTGCGGTTTCTAGATCGTTACCGTTCGAGGAATTATACGATACTAATGCAATAAGTCCAGCATCGTTCATCAATTTAGCAAGTTCTGCTAATCGCTGTGCCGATTCTCCTTGGCCTTTCCCCAGCAACATGGTGTGATGGCCTGTTGATACTAGACGTTTTTCGACTTCCTTCGCAAGGGTCGATTGATCTGAACCCGTGAACCAAAGGGTCAACGGATTCTGACCTTTTTGCTGAGCACGAACTTCTCTGTTGATTTCCGTATCTAGTCCTACCGCGTTGTCGGAGCTTTGAAGAGTCTGCTCAATCACTCCACAAGCAGAAGTCATATTGGTGACACGATCAATAAGAATAAATCCGCCGATGCTTTTATTTAGTTCGAAAGAATCAATAACGATAGCGTCAGATAAAGAAAACTCACATTTGGCCAACTCATTTTTGACAATATGATCGGTTGGCACCGTTTTTCCCGTATTAATTTCGATTTTATGTGTAATCGCCGTTACAGTACCTGGCAGGATTTTCGTTCCTACTTTGACCAGGTAGTTCTTGCCTGGCGTCAGTACAGAGTCGTCCATCCAAAGAATCGTAGCACTAAAACTGTCTGCCTCTTGCATCTGAGTATCCTTCGTGAATACACAGCCCCGCGACACGTCGACTTCCCGATCCAGTTGAATGGTTACGGGCTGTCCAGCATAGGCATAATCTCGATCTTGGTCGCCCACGAGGATCCGTTTGACTTTCGCCTTCTCATGACTAGGCAACGTGATCAACTCATCACCAACCGCGATACGACCACCCTCAATTTGACCTTGGAAACCTCGGAAAGTATGATCCGGACGGCATACACGCTGAATCGGCATCATAAATGGCTTCGTATTATCGCTCTGATGAACGTCCACATTTTCCAAATATGGCAACAAGGCAAGACCCTCGTACCAAGGGGTATTTGGTGATTTTTTCGTAATGTTATCCCCTTCAGTGGCGGAAACAGGGATCACCTGAATGCTTTCAAAATGAAACCCGGCGGTCAATTGCGAGAATTCTTGTTTGATCGTATCAAATACCTTAGGATCAAAACCGACTAAATCCATCTTATTCACAGCAAGAACGATATGTTTAATTCCCATAAGTGCACAAATCCGAGAGTGGCGCTTGGTTTGGGTAATAACCCCTTTCTTCGCGTCCACAAGAATGATAGCCAGATCCGCAAAAGATGCACCTACAGCCATGTTACGGGTATATTCTTCGTGTCCCGGCGTGTCCGCTACGATGAACGAACGGTGATCCGTCGTAAAATACCGATAAGCCACATCAATCGTAATACCTTGCTCACGCTCTGCTAACAGCCCGTCAAGCAGCAAGGAATAGTCAATTTTGCCGCCGCGGCTGCCAAGTCTGCTGTCTAGTTCCAGCGCTCTTTCTTGGTCGGCGAACAAAAGTTTTGCCTCATAAAGCATATGTCCAATCAGCGTAGATTTGCCGTCATCCACACTTCCGCATGTGATAAATTTAAGAAGACTCTTCATTTTAGAAATAACCCTCCCGTTTACGTCGTTCCATACTTCCAGCCGCTTCTTGGTCAATTACCCGCGTCGTCCGCTCGGATGATACTGCACCCAGGGTTTCTTCAATAATGGTATCAAGTGTATTCGCTTCTGACTCGGCACCGCCAGTAAGCGGGTAGCAGCCTAGTGTGCGGAAACGCATCTTCTTCATTTCAACTTTCTCATGAGGCTCGATCCTCATGCGATCATCGTCCACCAAGATGAGATGTCCGTCACGTTCGATGACAGGTCTTTCTTTGGCAAAATAGAGCGGCACAATATCAATATTTTCTCTGCGAATATATTGCCAGATATCTTTCTCCGTCCAGTTGGAGATAGGGAACACACGCATGCTTTCGCCTTTATTAATTCTTGTATTAAAAAGTTTCCACATTTCCGGTCGTTGGTTCTTCGGATCCCAGGCATGGTTCTTATTCCGGAACGAGAAAATTCTCTCCTTCGCGCGCGACTTCTCTTCATCCCGTCTTCCGCCGCCGAACGCTGCTGTAAATCCGTATTTGTCCAATCCCTCTTTCAGGGCTTGGGTTTTCATAATGTCCGTATACGCGGAACCGTGATCGAACGGGTTAATCCCCTGGTCAATTCCCTCTTGATTGGAGTGAACGATCATGTTGATTCCGAACTCTTTGGCTTTACGATCGCGGAATTCAATCATTTCCTTGAACTTCCACGTCGTATCAATATGCATGAAAGAAAATGGCGGCTTCTCTGGATAAAAAGCTTTCAGCGCCAAATGCAGCATAACGGAACTGTCCTTGCCGATCGAATACAGCATCACAGGCTTTTCACATTCCGCAGCTACTTCTCGGATAATATAAATCGCTTCAGCCTCGAGTTGATCCAGATGTGTCATTTCATCTATAGAATCAAGTATCAGTTTTTCCATGGAAAAGGTGCCTCCTTTTAATTCTTACTAAATCTATCGCCTTTCTTTATATACTAACAGAAAATGGCTTTCGTGCAAAGTGGAAGAAAGTGAAAAAGTTATGATTTCTGATAACTTTGTCGAATGATGTCGTACTTGCAAAACAATCATCATTGTATCATGGGAGCCTAGAGTATCTAAATTATATATGCAAATCGTGGGCTAATAGTTACGGATGCGTGCTGTGGTCATATGCAAGCTGCTTTTGATCGAAATCTATAAAAGTGCAGGTGGGCTACCGCTCGTCAGGAGCGTGATATTTTTGAAAAAATAAATAAGTAACCAAAAGACCTTCAATGACGCAACTACTTTAAATAAAGTTACGGGAAAACGCTAATCCGTGTAAATGGACAACCAGTTGAAAAATAACGTTATGCGATAACGCTAAAAGCTTCAAAATCGAAGTTTCCTGCGTATCTCAACACTTTAGCGTTATACCATCACTTTATTTCCAGTAAAAATGAGAAAACACACAAGTTAAGATGATGCCATCACCTTATCTTGCATGGTCTTCTGAGAAGTGGAAATTAAAAAGGAACTTAGCAGGTGTATCAAACCGCTAAGCTCCTTTTTCACAGACGCGAACAATACTGTTATTTACTAGCTGCCTTCTTTTCACCAATGAGCGAACTCAATCTCTCCAACAGATCCCCGCCGCCTGTTAATGAAATCGAACCGACTTTCTCGCATATTTTCTCGAGGAATTCCAGCTCCTTCAGACGAAACAACGTCTGATTCTCGTCCATTAGCTTCGCGGTGTTTAACAAACTACGGGTCGATGCGGTCTCTTCACGACGTGTAATGAGATTCGCCTGGGCCTTCTTCTCAGCCAGCAGCACGGTATTTAAGATATCTTTCATTTCGCCAGGCAAAATGACATCCTTCACTCCTGCGTTCAAGAACTGTACGCCGTACTCTTCGCCCTTCTCCCGCAAACGGGATAAGACGAACGATGCAACGTCCTCTTTCTTTTTCAAGAGATCGTCTAACTTTAGGTTTCCGACATATTCACGCAGTATGAGCTGAAGCTGGATGTGGATTTGATCGTCAAACGATTTCATTTCCAAGGCACGTAATGGCTTTACGATCTTGTATTGGCAGACGAAGTTCAAGCGTAGGGTAACCTTGTCTTCTGTCATGATTTCTTGGCCGATTAGATCCATTTGCAGCTGCCTTACATCAGTCGTTTTTACCACAGTCGAGACAGGACCTCTCCAGAAGTAGTACTTGCCAGGAGAAAGCTCACGCTGCAAAACGTGATCATAAAACAAAAATCCAGACTCATAACTCGCAATTTCATAGCCCTGTACATAGGCCGTAAGCTTCGGTAGAAGCGAACGATTTACCTCAACAGGTAACTCTGGTTTTCTAATATCCGCATGTAAAAATGTATGCTTTTTTAGGACATTCCAGTAAGCGTAGACACCAGGTTTGAGCAGTTGTATAAATTGACCTTCCTCATAATGCAGCATGTATTCATGATCTTGTACACGAACGATTTCTAGTTCCTGCACCAGGTTGTCATCGTGGAGAAATAACTGTAAATCTTTGCCCGCTACAACGAACGGATCCGCGATATTCAATACGACAACCGAAGATTGTGACCACATGATATAGTGGTAGGTCCCTGGCATAAGCTTTTTCACATAACTTCCTTTATGAAAGAGTAGACCGCGCTGGTCAGCTTGAATCGTTATTTTTTTTAACATGTTCGTTACCTCCTAAATAGTTCGACCATCGGTTGAAGAATCCCATCTGTAAGTCCGGCGGAATCCCGTTTGAGATAAGCAGTCCCCCTGTGACGTTGAAGGACATTGGATTCCGGAGGTTGACCCTACTTCAGCCACCCTTCCTCCCCCTTCTTTCCCAAAAAATCTACCGGAGTCTCGCCCCATCTGTATCCACGGACTGCAAAGCCTACCTACAGTGCGCTTAAACTAGCCGCTAGGGATTCTACCCTTTGGTCTTAAAAAATAAATTTTTTGCTCGATTGGAAATCGAGTGTTCAACCAGAATCGCTCAAATATGCGATTGGGGAATTGAACCCCAATGGTGGATTCTTATCGATCCGAGCGTACAGGATACCGTCGCATATGATGCACGGCACTGCGGGATAACGGATATCCATGCCTCGTTACGACCGTCCGACTAAGAACCAATGTGTCTTACAAGTTCTATATTCGCTTATTTTGAACAGTACGAACATGGCGAAAGTATTACGAGTAGGGAAAAAAAATGCCGCAGAAAAGGAACCCTCCTTCTCTACGGCATTTCTATATATACTACCCAACGCCCGCCAAACTCACCAACGGCTGCACATACGGACGGCTTTCATACAGCGGAATTCTGACCTCAAAAGCACTTCCGACGCCCAACTCGCTGCGCACGCGAATGCTGCCATTGTGAAGCTCCACAAGCTCTCGCACAATGGCAAGCCCCAGACCGGAAGAGTCTTTATGCTTCACGGGTCTGCCTCTCTCCACTTTGAAGAAGCGCTCCCAGATGAGCCCTTGATCCTCCGGTGATATACCGATTCCTGTATCGGTTACCGTGATGAGGACACACCCTTCCGATGGAACGGCCATCGCCTTCAATTCGATTGTTCCGTTCTCGGTGAACTTAACGGCATTTTTGATCAAATTGTTCAGAATTTGTTCTAGCCGATCCGGATCGGCATGAGCTTGCGGCGAATTGTCATCCTCATAACAGTGAATGAACGTTCCGCGTAGTTCTGCCTCCGGTTGAAATTTAAAGGCTAGCTTGGACATCATTGCCTGAACATCGACCGCCAACCACACCAGATCAATTTCCTTATTTTCCAACTTCATTAGATCCGTAATATCATCAACCAGTCGGTTCATATGTATCGTTTCGTTATACATGATTTCGTAATATTTATCCCGCGATCCATCTTCAATCAAACCATCCTGAAGTGCCTCCAAAAACCCTCGCATCGCCGTTAGCGGCGTTCGCAGTTCATGGGAAACATTTGCTAAAAAGTCATGTCGCAGCTGGTTCAGCTCTCTTTTTTCCAGATCAACGCGCGCCAGCTGCTCCACCATATGATTAATGGTCGTGGCCAGCTCGCCAATCTCATCCTTGGAATCAATCTGGATTCTCTCGCTATAGTCACCGATAGCAATCTTGGCTGCTGCCTTATCGATCTGTTGGATGGGGCGGCTAATGGTCCATGACAAGTAAAAGGATACGCTAAATGAAAAAAAGATACCGAGCAGCGTAACCCAAAGGATGGTTTCTCTCAGCTGAGCGATCGTCTCATTCATCCCTTTAAGAGGCGAATGCAGGACAATCCCCCCGTACACGTCGTTGTCCTTTCCCCATGGAACGGCAACCGAAAGCATACCTTCCTTAAAACCGTCGGATTGATTCCATATGGCAGGTTCACCATTCAGAACTCCGTTGATCACTTCCTTGCTGACAATCTTGCCTACATTCACCTCATCCTTGGATGAGGTCGTGACGATGTTTCCGTCCAAGTCAAATATCCAAATACGGGAGTCAAAGGCTTGATCGAAAAAGTGCAGCTGTTCCTTGGAACGATCACTCCATTCCTTCTGATTTTGAATGGCTAGATTCACTTGCTTAGCTTGCCGGATCATCTCATTACTTTTGGAATTGACGATATAATCCTTGGCAAATAACGAAATAACGAGCCCCACCGCACATAGCCCAAGCAGCACCGTAACGACGGAGCTAGTCAGCATTTTTCGTAAAATGCTCTTATTTAGATTTAGATGATTTAGGTACATGCGGCTACCTCAAATTTATAGCCCACGCCCCAAACCGTGTGAATGCATACATGATGACACGGGCTTAATCTTTCTCGAAGCTTTTTAATATGAACGTCCACTGTTCGCATATCGCCTAAAAAATCATATCCCCACACCTGCTCCAGCAGCTGTTCTCTCGTAAACACGTCGCCCGGCGATTTCGCAAAAAAGGCGAGCAGTTCAAACTCCTTCGGGCGCATGTCAATTTTCGTACTCCCCGCGAGCACCTCTCGGCGGTTCACATGAATAACCAAATCATCAAACTCATATTGGACGGGTGCATCTACCTCAACAGTAGGCTGTCCCTTCTGCATTCTGCGAAAAATCGCTTTAATGCGCGCCACCAGCTCCCTTGGACTGAAGGGCTTGGTCATATAATCATCGGCGCCTAGCTCAAGGCCCAGCACCCGATCAAACTCATCATTCTTCGCCGTCAACATAATGATCGGCACATCCTCATAACGCTTGGTAATCTCACGGCACGTTTCATAACCGTCGAGCCCCGGCATCATCACATCTAGTATCACGATATCAGGCTTAACTTCCGCTAACAGGGTCAGGGCCGCGACGCCGTCAGGGGCTTCGAATAATTCGATAAGCTGCTGACGGAAATAGAGTCGGATGATTTCTCTCACATTCGGATCATCATCCGCAATCAACACTTTCCAAGTCACAAACGGTTCACACCTTTCTATGAATTCCGCGGAGAGGACCTACCACTGCAAGTTGCGAGGTGAACCCGCGACTTCCTAAGGTCCCCCTTTAAATGTTCTTCCTTTCCCAATTCATATACGGTAAAATGAGTACAGAACATTTGTTCTAATTCACTATATGGACTGGAGGTGAAGTCATGTCAGCGCAAAAGTCAGTTTACAGAACCTATCAAGTATGGATTAAGCCCGGACATCGGTTGTATCCGTACCTGGAGAAGGTGTGTCAGGATGCCAAAAATCTCTACAACACGACCAACTTTTATATCAGACAAGTTTTTACCGCTTCTGGACAGAGCCAACCACTACAACCACTACAGCAACAAGTGATAGACACGCTACAGACGCACATTGACGCCATGAATGAACGACTGAGTGAGAAGAATCGTTCCCGTCCATTTCAATTACCATCGCAGGAGAGTCCTTTTGTCAATTACCGCTTTCTAGACGCCTTATTCAAAGTGATGGAGCAAGTCGACTATCGAAAGCTCCCTACCCAGAGTAGTCAAGGGGTCATGCAGGTTGTGTTTCAGAACTGGAAGTCCTACTTCGCCAGTATCAACGACTACCATAATCATCCGGAGAAGTACAGTGGAAAGCCTTGTATTCCGGGCTACGCCCGCAGTCAAGCAAAAGAAGTGGTTTTCACGAATCAGGATTGTGTGATTAAAGAACGGAAATATCTTAAGCTTCCGAAAACGCGATTACAGCTTAACATCGGCAAGTTGGGTCATACCGATGGACAGTTGATGCAGGTACGTGTTGTTCCAAAATACGGACAATACATGGTGGAAATGGTCTTTGCATGTCGGATTGAAGAGAAAGAATCAGAGAATAAACATGTACTAGCAATAGATCTTGGCATCAACAATCTTGCAACCATCGTCACGACAACCGGATCCAAACCGGTGTTGGTGAAGGGCAAGGTAGTGAAAGCCATCAATCAGTATTACAACAAAATGAAAGCTCGATATACAGGTATTCTTCGGCAAGGTAAGGAGCCGCAAGAAGGCGTAAATACTTCCTACCGTTTAAAACGATTGCAACTTAAACGCCATCGAAAGCTCAAAGACCTGTTCCACAAAGCGAGTTATCATATCATTAAACTGGCTGTGGAGCAAGACATCAGCACTATCGTAATCGGGCATAACGACGGGTGGAAGCAATCATCTAATATCGGGCGGCGAAATAATCAGTCCTTTTGTCATGTCCCTCATCAGATGTTCCTTTCGATGCTCCAATATAAAGCCGCTGCACAGGGAATAGCCGTTATCTTCACAGAAGAAGCCTACACCTCGAAAGCCAGCTTCTTGGATCATGATGCATTGCTGCGTTATGACGAAGAGAGTGCTTTGATGTTTGCAGGGAAACGGATCCATCGCGGACTATATAAGAGTGCGAAGGGTTTGATCCATGCCGATGTTAATGGCGCAGCCAATATAATGCGAAAAGTATTCCCAAACGTATCCGCTAAGGAAGCTAATGGGATAGAGGGGTTGGATGGAACAATAACCATCAATGTGTCAACTCCACTGGTGTTAAGCATCCTGAAATAAGTAAGGTTGATACACTAGAAACCCCCCACTTCAATCCTAGCTTTAGCTAAAGGTAAGTGTAGGGAGTATTCATGATCCTTTCATAGATTTCTACAACTTTTTCCATTTTAAGGGGGTATTCGAGATCGTATCCTTCATATTACACAACAGGAATTGCATGATATCGCTTACAAAAAAGTGACAAAAAACCGTAATATACGTACACCTCACACCGCCAGATCCCGCGTACTGCAAGGTATTTATCGCTTACAGCTCAGAAAAAAGAGACTGCTTCAAAAAGTCAGTTTAGACTTTTTGAAGCAGTCTCTTTTTTTTTGATTAACTGTATGTTACCACGAAGAAAGTGCCGTTCTCTTCCATGTATTCGGTGCCACACACACATAGACGAACCCATCATCCCACGCCATCTCGCCAACTTCTCCGGGGGCCGTAGATGAGGCAGGCGTCATAGACTTTCGGATGCGGATGCTGTCATCACTGATGTCCAGTTTCGTCTTGGCGTCCGAATTTCCGATACCGATATTGCCGCTGCTGCGGTTAATTGATAACGGATTGTCCAAGGCTTTACCCTCATCCGAATAACGGATGATCTGCAGATTGGAGCCGGCGTTTCCTCCGGTTTCCTCGGAGTTATCTGCACGCATTGCCCAGCGTGGCGTCGTCACGTTCCCATCGTCGGCTTTGGCCCAAGTGAGATCTCGATTAACGCCACCCGTGCCGGCAACCCTTAGGATGCCATCCATCACATTAAAATTAGAGGAATGCGTGCGAATTTCAGCTACATCCTGGTCGAACGGAATTTCTAGTCGCGTGAAAAGCTCATTCGCGTTCTTACCGTCAGGTGCCATCGTCGTCTCGAACGACATATGATTGTGATCGTGCTGCTCCGGGTTATTCGCTTTGGCATGAGCGACGATAGCCGCCTTGTCTTTTCCCTTCTCATCTAGCCAAGAGATGGCCGGCTTCGCCCGGTCTTTGGTCCACTGCAGCCGGATAAGATCCGACAAGTGACCTTCTGAGGAGATCCACTGCTTATCGGTAGAGAGATGAATCCGATCATTGTGGGGGACCTCTAGGCCGCCTCCTGGTAAAGAAGATTTCTGAAAGGTGCCGCCCGTACCGGTCGCCTCATTACCGCCTGCGAAGGCCATTCCTGAGACACCAAGCGCTGCACCAGCCAACAGAGAGATTACTAAAGCCATTTTTTTCATGCTGCATCCTCCTCCTTCTTGTTCATCGAACCCGTTCAACGATTAGCGGTCAATAGGTCGATCCATCTCACGTAATCATGGATAGCGATGCCGATATAGCTCGGATAAAGGGAGAGGTTTTCCTTGACCTGTTTCAATTCTGACTCCATAATCGAGGAATTCGACTTATAGAAGGTCGTATAATCGGCTTCCATACTGGGCAACGTATCCACGGCAATTACGGCCTGTTTCTTCAGCGTAGCTGCTTCTAAAATGATGGATTTGGCTCTGGCAATGATACCATTGCTGCCGAGTGCCTTATTCCGATAAGCCATAATGACAACACTATCCGCTTTCTCCAGAAGCCAAGCGCTAAAGGAGTAGTTAGATCCGGGAACCTTACTGTTGTTGATCCAAAAGGGAATATCGAGGCCCATCGTCATGCTGCGATCCGAGTTGTTCATTTCCGATTCGATGAATCGGATCGTTGCCATCCACCGCTCGAGCACCCAGGTCTGATTGGTCTTCCACATAGCCAAGGTATAGGGTTCAATATCAAAATGGAAACCTTGGAAGCGCTCCAGAGCACCTGCCGAGGCGTTATATTGCGTTACTGCTGCAATCCATTGCCGGATATCGATTTGGTTATCTTCGTAGATCCAATCCGATTGACCGGCCAGCGCCTCAATCTTGATGCCCTGCTCATTCGCTCTGCGGATAAAATTCCGGTAAACATCCTGACCTGGATATGTTTTTTCATAGCGCAGATAAATGGATGTCAGTTTTTGGCTCGCCGCAAACTGCAGGATGCGGTCACCATCGGTCTGAATCAGCTTGCTGTCCCAGATCCAAGTGGACCTTTGCGCTTTGTCCGCCGAAGTAATCAGTACCAAATTTCGTTCTCCCACCCAATCGACATCGGCTCCGAGGCTCTCGCTAACCGCTCTCAGCGGAACCATGGTTCGGTCATTCTTCAGGACTGCCGGAGCGTCTAATTCGACTTGCTTGCCGTCGATCGAAACTATATTTTGACCAATGGTCAATAATGTGGTTGCGTGCTGACTTCGAAAAGTTACCTGTTCCAAGGAACGATTCCATGTCACTTCAGCCCCCAGCTTTTCGGCAATTTCCCTAGCCGGCACCATCGTACTCCCCGTCTGTTCATTGATGTAAGGCGGAGCATCCGTAAAGACGATCTTCTCGCCGTTGACCTGCACGCCAAGCTCCGTGACAAGCGAGTACACGGGGAAAAATAAAGGAATGCTTGCTAACATTTGAATAAGAATTAAGCATACAATCGTCTTTCTCATCGGAACGAACAGATTAAACCATACTATATTCAAGCTCTTCCTTGACCACCTCTACAATGCCTTCCACATAACCGGACAATTCCCTTTCATCCGGTCCTTCCGCCATCACACGCACCAGCGCCTCCGTGCCTGAAGGTCGCACAAGTACACGACCACGGCCGGCCATTTCACTTTCCACCCGACGGATGACGGCATCGATGCGGCCATTGCCTTCCAGCTTATATTTATGAATCACGCGTACATTAACCACCAGCTGAGGGTATTTGACGACAGGCGACACGAGCTCCGACAAAGGCTTCCCTGCTTGAAGCATGACCTGCAGCAGCTGAAGGGCCGCTAACATGCCATCCCCTGTCGTTGAATCATCCAGCAAAATGATATGTCCGGAAGATTCACCACCTAAGTTGTACCCGCCACTCTGCATCGCTTCCATGACATGTCGGTCTCCGACCTTGCTTTGATAGGAATCGAGGCCGAGGGTTTGCAGCGCTTGATGAAAACCAAGGTTACTCATAACGGTAGAAACGACGGTGTTGTGGCGCAGACGACCCTGCTTGGCCAGATGAGCGGCAAGGATATAGAGGATGTGATCCCCGTCCAAAATTTCGCCCCGTTCATCAACGGCAATCAACCGATCCGCATCCCCGTCGAACGAGAGCCCCACATGGGCGCTATGTGCCAGCACAGCCTTACGCAGATGCTCCGGATGTGTTGAGCCGCAATCCTGATTAATATTTAAACCGTCTGGCTCATGATACATGAGCACCGTCTCCGCACCCAACTCGGCGAACAGTTGTGGAGCTAGCACAGAAGCTGCCCCGTTCGCGCAGTCGAGCACGATCTTGCAGCCAGACAGCCCCACTGCAGCCGTAGATTTCAAATAACTCACATAATCCTGCGCACCCTGTGGGTCATCGCGCAAGGTGCCAATCGCCGCTCCCGTAGGGCGGGAACTCCGATGCTCGTCACCTTGCAAGCGGAGCTCGACTTCCGCTTCCCAGGCATCCGGCATTTTGAAGCCATCGCTGCCAAAAAATTTGATCCCGTTGTCCTCCACCGGATTATGAGAGGCAGAGATCATTACCCCTGCGTCCATGCTCGACTGCCGAGTGACATAAGCCACCCCCGGCGTCGGCAGGACGCCTAGTCTTACCACATCCGCCCCAGCCGATAACAACCCGGAAGTCAAAGCCGCTTCCAGCATGTGCCCGGAAATGCGGGTATCCCGCCCGATGGCGACAGTAGGCCGATTCCCTTCACAGCTGCGCGTCAGCATATAACCAACAATCAACCCTAATTCAAAAGCCAGCTCAGGCGTTAACCCGCGGTTGGCAACTCCTCTAACACCATCCGTACCGAAAATAGCTCCCATATCAGCTCTCCTCCCTATGACTTGTTAGGCAAAAATCCCCATGTGTTCATAAAAGGCGCGATTCGCCTCTTCCAATTGTTCCGGGGTATTAATCCCCATTACCTCTGTCGGATCCTCGAGGATCATCGCCTCAAATCGCTTCTGACCTCCGGCAATACCGGTCTGGCGCATCACCTTCACGATATCGGTCAAGTAGTATTCCTTCTGTGCATTCTCATTGGTAATGCCAGAAAGTGCTCCAAACAAGCTTTCATTATCGAAACAGAAAATCCCTGTGTTAATCTCGTTAATCAATTTCTGCTCTGGCGTTGCGTCTTTCTCTTCAATGATATCAACAACTTCCCCGCTAGCAGCATCTCGGATAATTCTACCGTAGCCAGTTGGATCGGCAACGATCGCAGTTAACACCACACCAGCACTCGTATGGGCCCGCTGGGCCGCTAGTAGCCGTTCGATGGTGGATTGCCTGATAAGAGGCGTATCGCCCGTCAGCACCAAGGTTGAGCCGCTACGGTTACGTAACAGCTGCTCAGCTTGCTGAACGGCGTGTGCCGTTCCCAGCTGGTTCTCCTGCTCGACATAGGTAACACGCGTTCCCAAGCACTTCTTGACCAGCTCCCCTCGATGCCCGATCACCGCCAATATCCGGGTGATCGGTATCGCTTCCAGCTTGCCCACCAAACGAGCGATCATCGGTACGCCTCCGACGGGATGAAGCACTTTGGGCAGCTCCGACTTCATCCGAGTGCCTTTACCTGCCCCTAACAAAATAGCGAATGCTTCCATGTAAGTGATTCAGCTCCCCTCTGGTTCGTTATTTAACTATCACGCTTTTATTCTACCGTCACGCTTTTGGCCAAGTTGCGCGGTTTATCTATATCGTTCTCCAGCGCCAAGGAGGCGTAATAGGAGATTAACTGAAGCGGCACGACAGCCAAGATCGGTGCCAGGAGCTGGTGAGATGGCGGGATAAAGCAGATTTCATCGACGCTATTCAACAGCCCCACATTGCCTTCTATTGTAATCCCCATGACATGCGCGCCACGGGCCTTAACTTCTTTAATATTGCTAACTGTTTTTTCATACAGATCCATCTGGGTAGCCAGCGCAATCACTGGTGTATCCTTCTCAATCAGCGCCAACGTACCGTGCTTAAGCTCTCCGGCTGCATAAGCCTCGGAGTGGATATAGGAGATTTCCTTCAATTTGAGAGAGCCCTCAAGCGCAACGGCGTAATCCAATCCCCTGCCGATAAAAAACAAGCTTTCCGCATTCTTAATTGATTCCGCATACAGCTTCACTTCATTAGCATCTTCCAGCACCGTCTCCACCTGAACGGGAAGTGACTTCAAGCCTTGGATCAGTTCCGCATGAAGCTCAGTAGACAATGTCTGTCTTTCCTGAGCCAAATATATGCTGAACAAATAGAAAGCAAGCAATTGAGCGGTATAAGCTTTCGTCGAGGCCACGGCAATTTCCGGGCCGGCCTTCGTCGCGATGACATAGTCCGCATCTCGCGCAACGGAACTGGTTGGCACATTCGTTATCGCCAACACTTTGGCGCCTTGCCTTCTGCTTTCTTGCAGGGCAGCAAGCGTATCCGCTGTTTCCCCTGATTGGCTCACGACGATGACCAGCGTTTGGTCTGTGATAATCGGGTCCCGATAGCGGAACTCCGATGCGATATCGCACTGCACCGGGATGCGCGTTAGCTTCTCAAGGACCGTGCTGCCGACAAGGCCGGCATGATAGGCGGTACCGCAGGCGACGATAAAGATTTTATCCACCTGTTGAAATGCGTCTGCGGCATGCGCCAATTCCGGGAAGCTCACTTCATCTCCCTCGTTGATGCGCCCGAGCATCGTGTTGCGAAGGGTTAACGGCTGTTCATGAATTTCCTTCAGCATGAAGTGCTCAAACGGCCCCTTCTCTACCTGATCTGCGCTCCAATCGATATGCATCAGCTTACATGCCGCCGGCTCCCCTGTCTCGACCTTTGTGATGGAGACGCCCTCGTGCGTAAGGATGGCCAAATCGCCATCCTCCAATATATACACCTCACGAGTATGTTCAATCAGCGCGGAGATATCCGAAGCAATGAAGTATTCACCTTGACCCGCTCCAACAACCAGCGGACTGGATTGTCTGACTGCAATAAGCTTATCCGGCTCATATTCCGTCATGACGCCAAGCGAGTATGCCCCTTGCAGCCTCTGAATGACCGCAAGCATAGCGATGTAGATATCACCTTCGTAGTGCTCGGCAAGCAAGTGAGCAATGACCTCGGTGTCCGTCTCGGAAGTAAAGATGACGCCTTTATCCTCCAGCTCTTTCTTCAGCTCCATGTAGTTTTCCACGATGCCGTTATGCACGACCGTGAACTTACCCGACATATCCGTATGGGGATGGGAGTTAACATCCGACGGTCTGCCGTGAGTAGCCCAGCGCGTATGACCGATTCCCATCGATCCTTTCAACGGCTGCTTATCCAGCTGACCCGATAGATTGGCTAGGCGTCCTTCTGCCTTGCTAACCTTGAGTTGATTCTGCACCAATACCGCGATCCCCGCGGAATCATACCCTCTGTACTCCAGCTTGCTTAATCCGTTCAGCAGAATCGGCTGCACGTCTCGCGTTCCAATATACCCTACTATGCCACACATCGTTGGTTTCTCCTCTCTCTTTTAGGATGATTCTACACGCCTACTGCGAGCCTTACTTCTTGCTGGCGAATACCAGTTCCTAATTTGTAAATATTATCAGCTTTTATGTCGACAAAAGCGTTGCGTGTATCAATAATCGGCACGCCTAGATCTGCGAGTTCACGGTTATTGAAAATGCGATGATTCGTGATCAACACCATGCAGTCATATTGGGCAAAAGCGGACAGATCATAGTTCACAGAGTGTACCGTCTTATCATCTTTATCAAGGAAGGAAACGGCATGTGGATCGTAATATTCCACTTGTGCTCCGCTCTCCCGTAGAAGCTCGTACAGCTCCAACCCCGGCGATTCACGAAGATCATCCACATCGGGCTTATACGCCATGCCTAGAATTAGAATCTTCGAATTGCGAATGGATTTTGCATACATATTGAGAACCTGAGAAGCTTTGTACCGGACGTACTCCGGCATATTATCATTGATGGACTGTGCCAACTCGATAAATTTGCTATAAAAACGGAATTCCTTCGCTTTCCACGATAAATACATCGGATCCAGCGGGATGCAGTGACCGCCGATGCCAGGACCTGGATGGAACGGCATGAAGCCAAACGGCTTCGTCGACGCCGCCTTAATGACCTCCCAGACGTCAATGTCCATTTTGTCGCACATCATGGCCATCTCGTTAATGAACGCAATGTTGATACTGCGGAACGTATTTTCCAGCAGCTTGGACATCTCCGCTACTTTCGGCGAGGAAACCGGTACAACGTCTTTCACGACATGGCTGTATAACGTGACGCCGAGGTCGATGCACGCTTCCGTCGTACCGCCGATCACCTTCGGCGTATTAAACGTGTTAAACTTCGGATTACCTGGATCGACCCGCTCCGGCGAGAAGCAGAGGAAGAAATCCTTGCCGACCTTGAGTCCTTGCGCTTCCAGCTCGAACTGGATAAGCTCTTCCGTTGTTCCCGGATACGTGGTGCTCTCCAGGATGATCAGCGCTCCGCGCTTGAGATTTTTCTTAATTTCTCGGACGACACTCTGAATATAGGAGGTATCGGGATCTTGGTTCTCACTAAGCGGCGTCGGTACGCAGATCGAGATCGCATCCAGCTTTTGAACCGTATGGTAGTCATCCGTTGGAATAAACCGACCGGACGCTACCGCTTTCGCTACTTCTTCGCTCGGAACGTCCTGAATATACGATTGACCGTTTTGAAGTGACTCTACCTTTTTGAAATCAAGATCGATACCGTATACCGTAAACCCGCCCTTCGCCATCTCCATACACAGAGGCAGCCCTACATAGCCTAGACCGACGACCCCGATTTCGGCTGTTTTTGCTTGAAATTTATATTTTAATTGGTTATATGCATTCATTGTAATTCTCCCTCCTATGTTTACACGTAGATTAGCCCAGACGGGAATTCAGTTTCTTAATTCGCCACTCCAACTCCGAAATGGAGAAGGGCTTCGTCACATAATCCGATGCGCCCAATTCAAAGGCACGGTCCATGCTTTTCGGCAGCTGCTTGTCCGTTAGTACGATAACTTGCCCTTCGCCGGCATAATTCCTCTGAATTTTGTCAATCAACTGGTACCCATCAAGAATCGGCAGGTTCAGCTCCGTAATCACTAAGTCCGGCATCGTTTGCTCATATTTCTCGAGCGCTTCACTGCCATCCTTGGCCTCCTCGACCTTGTATCCGTTAATCTCAAGCCGCAGCTTGACGAACTCTCTGCTCACCTCGTCTGGATCGGCGATGAGAATCGACGTTATTCCCTGCTGAACCCCATGATTCATGAACAGGTGAATATCTCGGCTCTCCCCTTTTCCTTGGAGCGTTGTTTGGAGCAGCTGTGACATTGACTGTTCCGTCAGCTCCCCACTCTCTGGGAAACTGGCGACGACCATCTGGCCTTGGAGCAAATCTTGCTGTTCTAGGAACTCTTTGAGTACGAGAGAAGCATAATGGGTGTTGATGAGCTTTTGGCCAGATAGAACAATTCCGAGAAGGCCGCTTGCATTTAAGTAGAAGCAATGAAGGGGTACCTCCGGCTCAAAGCCGCTCACATAGGACTGCATTTGTTCCAATACCTTCTGGCTCACCACTCTGCTTGGCGCAAGGATCATCCCGTAGGGAGCACCCTTTTCATAGGAAGCTTCAACCTTTTCTGCTAATTGCAACATCGCTTCTTGAATCGGATCATGAACGAGTACCGCCATCTTCTCCACTCCTCTTGTCTTTGTTTATTTATTAAAATTGGTGCGGACCATCGTTCCCCATGAGTTGTTATTCCGTAGGAATTGAACATGTCCGTTTAACCTCCACCAAACACCGATTTGCCGATACCCCGCGAACATGAGGAGCGAGAACAAGAGCATTTTGTTCAGGTCGCGCAGCTTGGGATACCGGCTGAAGGCCGTCTCTTCAATAAACAAGGCCCCCAGACTTAACGCAAAGCAGGAAAATAAATTGACTAATGAAAAGATCACAACGGTGTGCCAATCTGTCATATTCAGCATCCAGTAGCCCAATATCGCCAACAGGCCGCTAAGGCGGAAATACGGATTCAGTGTTTCAAACACAATGTTATAGGGAAGTGTCAGCAGCCCAAAAATTTTGTATTTCGGACGCAGCACCATGTGAATGCCTTCTTCAATCATATTTTTCAGATTTCCACGCCCCCAGCGCTTACGCTGGCTGCTCAAGATCCGGTACGAATCAGGGGCTTGTGTCCAGCACACAGCATCTGGGCAAAAGGCTACCCGGTAGGGAATTTTATTCTCCAAACAGTGACGGTGAAGCTTAATCACAATGTTCATATCTTCACCGGGGTAGCCCCCACGGTAACCGCCGACGGCGATGACCATCTTTTTTTGAAACACGCCGAAGGCTCCCGAAATAATAATGAGACCATTCACAGCGCTCCAGCCAATCCTGCCTCCCAGAAAAGCTTTCGTATATTCGACATGTTGCAGGGCTGGAAGCAGCTTACGTGGGAATTGAATATCCTTCACAATGCCATCCTCCACCGTGCAGCTGTTCACGATACGAACATTGCCCCCAACGGCGATCGTCTCCTCGGGGTTCTCCATATAGACACGGGCAATCCGCGTTAAGGCATCCTTTTCAAGCAAAGAATCCGCATCAATCGTGGAGATTAACGCATAATGGGAAAGGTTGATACCAGCGTTTAACGAATCCGCCTTCCCGCCATTTACTTTATCTATGAAAAAAAGATTGGGATAGTCGGGATTATGGTACACCCCTCTGACTTTTCCGGTCTTAATGGAGCTAGAGAGCACCGGATGAATGAGCTCCAGCTTGAATTCTTCCAGCATGCACTTCAAAGTCCCATCCTGTGAACCGTCATTGACGACGATGACCTCATATTCCGCATAGTTGAGTGCCAGCAACGACCTTACGTTCTCAATAATGGTTAACTCCTCGTTATAAGCCGGCACCAACAGAGAAACCGGCGGGAGCTGACTGGAACTAGATAGCTTGTTGATCCGGTTATACTGAATGCCTCGCTTGATCGCGAAAATATGCCGAATCGAAAATCCGAAAATGAAATAATAGAGCAGCGTGACAAGAACGACATAAAAGAGCGCGACGTAGCTATAATAAAGCAAAAATTCCCTTAAACCATGGAGAAATGAATCCCATATCACTTGATATCCAAAAACCCACATGTTTACACAACCCTCCTATACGACACGATAGATACGTTTTGACTTGCGAAAGATTTTGTCATAGGTATACATCAGCGTGTTATATTGCATGAGCTTATTCCAATTGTGCAGCCCCATCGACAGATGCTTGATCTCATCCTCAATCAGCTGCTGCATGAACTGACCGCGTTCCGTGCCTTGAGCCGCTGCAGCACTTTCACAAAATGCCACCATACCTTCTTCTCCCATACGGAGCAGCCCCTTGCCTACCGCATACACGATTCGTTGATCGGGGTCGCTCAGACTGATGGTCATGAGCTCGACGTAAGCCGTATTCTTGAGATCGGCCAAAGCCTCAATCGTTAAATGGCGAATACCCAGATTGGGATGATTCAGCAACTTGCTAACGATGTTTCTAGGCAGCAGACGGGAGCTTTTTAGGTACAAATCCACCGCTTTCGTTTGAATGTCCTCCTGCTCGGCATCCATGAGACGATAGACCGCGGAAGCCGCTGCCGGATCGGTGTAGACATTGAGCCCGATGAGCCCAATTCGAACGTAAGCCAAATTCTGATGACTCACATAGCCCGTGTACAAGGAAGCGGCATCCACGTCCGAATCGGCGATAATATTCACAATTAACTCGTAGTATTTCTTATTGTGCTGAAGCAGCATCCCAACCATGGCTTGGAGATCCTGCTGGCTGCGGGCACACTTAGCGACCGCTCGGGCGACAACAAACAGCGACGAATCGAGCGGGTGCTTCTGTAACATGTCCAGTAGGGCTGGAGCTGCCTCCTTCACCCGCATGCAACCCAAATGATACGCGGCATCCAGCTTCACCCGATAAGAGCGGCTGTTGAAGCGCTGCAGATGGTGCTGCACGAGCCCAATATCTACGCAAAGCTGCACCAGCTTGTGCCGCTGTTCGCCCGCAAAGATTTCCATCATGTCGTTCAGCTTCTCTTG
The DNA here is from genome assembly GCF_031455095.1 of Paenibacillus qinlingensis. GTDB lineage: Bacteria > Bacillota > Bacilli > Paenibacillales > NBRC-103111 > Paenibacillus_E > Paenibacillus_E qinlingensis_A. Next base: position 89,548 of record NZ_JAVDSB010000018.1, on the reverse strand, counting down.
CATCGCCTCTCTCTCCACCGAGTTCATGGTCCAAGGAGGGACTCTTAACGGCTCCATCCCATCCAGATTGGCTTGCACATACGTCAGGTAATCCTTGAATTTCGTTTGGAAGCGGTCGTTCAACTTCCTCCTTCTAATACTTCTCAACTTAATGGCATAAATAATGGCCACACAAATCAGATTAAAAGCCAAAATAATATATAACGCTTGTATGGCTACATGAAGATTGGTGTACACACCTGCACTCTCCTCTATTTCAGCTCCCCGATTGAACGTTAGTCGTAATGGGGCCATTGATCTTTTGCAACGCCTCTTTCATGATGTTGTAGCTTTGTTTCGGCCGTTCCACGTATTTCACCTTATCCTCCCAGCCCGGCCAGGTGTATAGCGGCATCTCAGACACTTGGACCGGCTGAGCCGCAGCTGAGTTGTCTAGGCCAACGACCTGCTCATTCTTCACAATCCATGGAACAAAGCGAACGCCTTTTACGTGCGTCATTGCAAATTTGTTCTTAGTCGGGGCGGTGTAGTTAATCACGCTCAGAGAGCTTGGATCGCTGAATCCCAGCAACATCCAAGGAATACGCATTTCGAGCACCTGCCCTTGAACCTGCCACATCGCCTTCGAATTGTAGTCAGGACGTGCTGGATCGCTATAGCCTCTCGCAAAAAGGCCAACCTCTACATCCCCGAAGGGGTGATTCACCCTGGAGTCGGGATATTCCAGCAGATAATTAACCGCTAGCTTCCATGGCTTGAAAATCCCCGAGTCATCCTGCTTTTCCTTCGGATCGACCTCCGGCAGCCCAGAACGCTCATAAAGGCGAGCGTGAATATCGTAGTTAGAAGCGATCGTTAAACGGCTTTTTTTGTCATCCGACAGCTCGATTAAGGTTTCCAATCCTTCATCAAGTGTCATGCCGTGAAGCTCTGGTCCGTGACGATTGCCGCCGGGCAGCGTATCTGCCCCGAAATAGATGCTTTCCTTCGACGGATCAAATGGCTCAGATAACTTGGCTTGCAAGTAAAGGTAGCCTTCGTCCTGTGTAGCCCAAATCTCCTCAAAGCCGGGTGCCTGCACATCGAGTTTCTTCTTATCCTTCACCTTGTTCCAATCTGAGGCGTCCCCATCGATGAGGAGTTTATTGTCTTTACTCGGGTACATCCCGAGTACCCCGAAGAACGACTCATTCGTCAGCGTGTTATACCAGTACGCCCGGCGGTCCGCTTCATCATAGCGCTGCGTGTTCCACGTCTTCTTGAACCATTCGTCCTGCCACGTGAACAAAATCGCCCCAGCGTAGCCAGAGCCATGAATCTGTTGTAGTAAATCCGCATCAATCTCTCCCTGCTGCTGCTCGCTATGACCACCTTGATTGCGGCCGAGCGTGCCCAAGTGAGCTACACCCACGGAAGCCGGCACGCCATATTCCGTCACCATGACCGGTAGATTGGGATGCGCTGCTTTTAGCTTATTCAGGTACGTAAGGTAACTATCCGGTTCCCCCTTGCTGTTGGTCATTTCCTGGAACGACTTATCAAAGGCGAAGAAATCCGGATAATACGGATACACATGATACGAGGCAAAATAGCCTACCTCCCAATTCACCGCCTCAATATGCGTGGGATCGACACTAACCAGATCCTCTTCAACCAGCGGCTCGCCCGGATGCGCAATCGGATCCGTCGTCACCCAATTGGCGAAAGCCATGGGATGCTGCCAACCATATTGAATTTCCGTTTGCGCCGCCGTGTCGACCATCAAGGCCAGCCACTTTTCAAAAGCATTCGCGCCCGGTTTATTCCGAAAATATTTCCCGTCATAGTCTGGGGTGTCCGCGTGCCGATCATTGGTCCCCTTCACCATCTTCGGATCCCATTCCGTCCCAACAATCCAGCCCATCAGATACGGACCAGCATTGTATTTGTAGGCACCTCCTGCTTTTCCCGAATGGGGCTCGGGTGTGAGCGTCGTCTGGCCATAAACTGCCGCAACCGCGTCCTTAATCTCTTGCTCGAATTTCTCCTTAATCTTAGGATCGAAGGCATCCTGCCCTTCAATCAACTGTTCCTCCGGGCTCCAAATGCCCTGAAGGAAGAAAAGCGGATCTTTCTGATGCTTCATGTTGTATTTGGAAAGCGCCTCGTAAAACTCAGGCATCATGATCGTATACACCCGAATCACATTGACTCCCATATCCTGAATCATGCCGAACCATCTCTCATAGTCGTCCTCCGAGATGACCAGTTCACCAGGAAAATGTCCGGGGATCGTCGCCCCCATATTAATTCCCTTAGCAAAATAGGGCTGCCAGGCTTCATTCGTGTATTCCTCGACATTCGTTCCTACAGTCCTAAATTTGACATGTATGCCGCTTGCCAGCGTCGTGCTTTCAATTCTAACCAAAAGCGGACGCAGCCAATAATAAAACGCACCGGCTATAATCACTAGGACAAGACCTAATCTTACCAACCATTTGATCCACTTCCGCATCCTATTCACCTTCGATAATTTGCTAAATTCATCTGTCTATTGCCATGGTACGACAGGAAAGTGCATATGTCTGTTTTCAAAGTGTTAAACATTGTGAGCGAATTATGGGCATTGTGTTCGGGATTTGAATTGTGTGATCAAAGATTAAAAAGATTGTTAGAGGATTGTTAACAGGGGATAAGATTGTGTAAATGAGGGGGGTTAAAAGTAAAAAACACCTGATTTGGGTATCAGGTGTTTCGTTATACTAAACTATTCATTTCGTAATTAATGAAGCAACTCCCAGTACCCGTTCCGTGCTACCTAACTGGATTGCACAGTGGCGCTATGTAGATTCGCTTGCAGCTGCAACTCGTGGAGCTTGTGCTCAAGAATCCCCTTTTCGAATCTGACGTGGAGCAGCTCTGTATCGAGATTCTGTGCCATTGCGTGGATCGTCGTGACGATATCCTCAGCAGTGAGGATGTGAATCGAATCGGCGTGGCGGGAGATGTATTCAAGTAAGATATCGATGGAGTCTTTGCAGAGGGAGATTCTTTGCGTGAGCGTGACTTCTTCTTCGATGATGGATTCGTATTGGGTTTGGATGGGTTGCATGGGATCGCCTCCGGGGGTGAATGATACGCATATACGTACCAGTTTTTAACATATTATATGGTACGTTATCGCGTATAGTCAACCTCCAAACATGGAAAGGTGATCCTTTATGGCAAAAAAAGTCGTAGTTAAAATCGCGGAGCTTACTCAGAAACACAACATCTCCTTACGTGAGCTGTCGAGATTATCGGATGTGAGACACGCCGCGCTTAGCGAGTTGGCGAATGGAAAACGTGAGAATATTAATTTTAGTCATATTGTACGGATTGCAGAGGCGTTGGGGATTGAGGATATCAGGGAGATTGTGGATTTGGTTGAGGGGTAAGCTGGATTGCTCGTTCTTCTTTATATGATATAATTCTAATAAGAATTACTCTAAATGAGGTGCATGTACTATGCAATGGCAAGAAGTACGCAATATTTACCCTCACCAGTACGTTTTGCTAGAAATCCTGACTTCCCATACCAAAGATAATGTTCAGTATGTAGATGAAGTCGCTTTGGTTAGAGCGATTCAAGACCCCGATGAAGCTACTAAAGAATTATCTAAGTGTAAGGACAACTACATCGTCTACCATACCGGTCAAGAAATTATAACCATCGAAATCAGACATAATCCCTTATATAGGAGTAGACGACATGCAGATTGAATATGCTCATAATTTACTCCAAACATCTATGACAATTTGTTATAAAGGGCAACCTCGTTATAAACCATATCAGAATGGATTTTGGTGTATTCCACAATGATATTAATCACATTAACGGACTTATTGGCCTAGATATACTTAAAGGTGGTAACATGGTTATTGATCTTCAACAGATGGAAATGTATCCATCCTCAACGGCATAACATTGAAATAGGGACGTGCATAATTCGCATGTCCCTTTTCATGTCCAATACCAACGTCCACTTACTGTTAAGCCGTCTCCTGTTCAGTCTAGTTTTTGTTATTCTTAAACCGATCTGGTCTGCCTACATTTAGGAAACGTGGAACAACCCAAGAACGCCTTCCCCTCTCTCCCTTTCCTAGTAACCATTGGAGCACCACAAGTGCATGTGGTTTCTTTGGCAGCTGCGACTTGTGCTTGGGATAGTAGTACCTCTTTTCGAACTATATCTTTCACCGGTTGAACTTTTATCTTCTTGTTCATTTCCGCTCCAGATAAGATATCTAGCGAACTATTTAAAATTTCTTGATCCGATCTATTTTGTACCATCCGAGGCCCTTGAACCTTAAAACTGCTAGTTTTTACTTTCCTTTTCCTGACACTGCCTTTTTTCTTGCTAACAAGTAAAACACCAATGACACCCAGAGCGACAACTGAAATTAATACTCCTATCCCCATACCAGTAATAGTCCAGTTTTTAACGAAACCCTTTATATCATCAAATCTCTCAGAACTTGTAAATAAAATAAAGACGGCTCCAATGAACCAGACTAGTGTCGCAAGCTTCTCGGGTAACCATTTGCTCAGGAAACGGTAATAAAGCAATGCTCCTATAAATGTAAATAGAGCAATGCACATGGCAATGAAATAAAATGGTGCAACAAAACTTTGTGTTGCCAATTGAGATAATTCGCTGTTCATATATGTGGTTTCCTTTCTAATTTCAAGTGGGAATGTAGAATTATGATATACCCTTCTGGGCTTTCCATCGTTTTATTTTATCGTCTAACATTAAACCATTAATCAATTTAATATTAAGCTTCTCCGCCGCTTCTTTAGCAGCTCTTGTGTAGTTACTAGTCGTAACAATCCAGGCATCGTAACAACCGTGAACTTGTTTCCCTGCTTTAAGTCTCAGAACAATATCGTTCCCAACATCTTGCTTCCATCTTTTGCATTGTACCGCAATTTTGTAACCTTCTTTTCCTTTTAGAATCAAGTCAACCTCGTGATCACCTGATCCACCAATACATTCTACCTGATAACCTTGATCTTTGTAGTACAAACTATTGCTTTGAGCTCTTTTCGTTGGAGCTGTTGGCCTCTGTTTTATTTCTATCCTTTCTATCTGCCCTTCTTTTCTTCGTCCATCTTGAACCAAATATTTCACCAAGCAGAATAGAAGAGAAAATAATTACGAAAAACATCCACCAAATTTGTTTTAAGTCTGTATAAAAGAAAATTGATAGACCAGTAAGAACAGATATTCCTCTGATTATATAGGCTACTTGCCTTCCTTCTGCATGATACGTTCTTGCCATTTTAGAACCACCTTTAAAGAGTATTATCATGACGACAATCAAAACTATCACTAAACTTACAATATTCGACAATATTCCTGATTTTTCCTTTAATTCTAGATACTCTGAAATATTAAACATAAAAATAGACTGCATAAAAAGGTTAATACCCCTTTAGCAGCCTAATTTGCGTTATCCTCCATCCTACTCAACTTCAATCCCCACAACCAAACTACCTTGATCCAAATGCTCCCGATCCAACGTCACCTTTACCTTACCAGCACGCCGTTTCTCTCGCCAATCACGAAGCTCCTCTTCCGTTTCCAAACGTAACTCAGAAACTTCATTAGCCCTATTAAAGATATAATCTGTCGTATACAAAATCCGATAAATCCCATGTCCCGCGGGAACAATGGCCGCATTTCTTTGGACCCACTTATCCACTCCAAAAACAACATAGAGCTCGTCCGTCGCACCACGGCTTGAGGGAATTGCTGTTATGGCTGAGCGTGGAACAACCTTCCAATCCCTTACTCTTCCATACCAAGAAATACCCGCTTCTTCTGTTCCGAATAATCGAATGGACTGGTACAATGCCACGTACTCTATGCGAGTCAACACCTTATGGTCCGTAATATTGCGCAATGGCGTATGATAAAATCCATGCTCTAAAGCAGCTTCCAACTGAGGCTTTTTACTTAAAGCACCAACCAAAACATTCTTACCAGACATCTTATCCTTGTAATACTCCTTCGTACCTCGCGGCCTAGTAGTCCGTTCGTAAGCCTTCTCGGGACTATCCATAATGATCTCGTCCAAGAACTTCTCCATCAAGCTCGTTGAATTTGGCAAAAAGGGAAAGGCACCAATGTTGATAAGCTCCACACTTTTATAAAATTTATGCTGCTGGAACCGCTCCTCATCATGATAAGGAAACAACACATAAGCCCCGAACATGCTCCGCTCGTACTCTCGGCCTTGTCCCTCGGAGTAAACAATCGCATCGCGATAACGATGCATTGTGTTAATATCATCTTCTTCTGGTCCGGGCATCCGGTACCTATCAAAATATGGCGTCCCCTCATAAGCCGGATTAATCCGGTATTTGGCATCAAAAATATACTTATACTCCGCCGCGGCGTCGTTTTTCTTCAAAGTCAGAACATTATCTGGCCGCTGGGAGAGAGTCGGGCTCTTATCTCCCTTAGGCAGCGCATTATAGAATAGCGTGAATATCTCACCATTCATAGGATTCTTATAAACCATCTTAGCCTGCTGCGACTTATCCAGTGTGACGAACAGCCCACTCCGATTAAGTTTAATAATATCTTGTTTCAATAGTTCATACTTTTTGCTTAAAAGATGGTGAATCTTCAAGAAACACCAATATTCATAGAGTTGAGCCAGATCTTTCATCGATAGTCGGAATAGATCATTCTGGATCGATAAACCTTTTAATAGCATTAAATAATACCGATACACCTCTCGGTACCCTGAAGCCATTTGCAAGACTAGCGATATTGAAAACTGCCGCATCTCACCTACATTTAGAAAATCATGCTGCAACAATCGCTGCACATGACTCAACATCAAATTCAATTTCTTCGTAAGTTCAGGATCTTCCATGCGGCTTTTCTGCGCCAAACGTGTTTTAATGTCCTTAAGCTTTTGCCCAATACGTACAAGCACCCATTTCACAAAACGATTCTCAGCCGTATCATAATTAACGTGGCGCCTATTTTCTAACATATGAGTTGGGGTATATCGCTCTCCACTTACCGAAATAACACCGTTCACCGAGTCTTTCACTAATAGTTGTGGACGCTTAGCTAGAAAGCTGATATTCTCTTTGCCAGCTCTTTTGACACGTGCAGCGTCTACCAGTCGATTCTCGCTCTGCAGCTTGGAGTGGGGTGAGAGCTTAATGCGTTCAACAGCCTGAACAAGCTGCGTAAATATATGCTGAAGGATCGTAAAATACTCCGTCAAACTCTGATGATTCGTCTCTTTCAAACCGGTCATGTTAAATGTTTTGCGCAAAAAATCAAAAGATAAGTTATAAATCTGTGCATTAACGTCGTTAAGAATCATTTGATAGTCATTCTTGTAATCGATTTTGGCTGGAAAAATCTCTAGCTGAAGGCGGAAAATAGCCTCCCCATTCAAACGAAGCTCCAGTTCGGACTGGCCGACTTCATTTTGAAAATTAAGAATCCCTGACAAAATCATCTTCCCTAGCGGCTTAACAGCCTGCCTCAAATGAACATTATCATGGAAAAAGGATAAGGAAATATCCCGCTTCTTTTCGATTACCAACTCATAAGACTGTGTCTCATAAAAAGTTGGCGTACATGCATCGCCTGGGCACCAGCCCCTTACAGTACCATGCTCATGGGAGAAAACAGAAATAGATTCGATACTTAGCGTATCTTTAAGTGGAGCAGCATGAAAATGTGCATCCACCCACTCCTGATCCCCATTACGATGAAGATTCAACGTCTCAACTGTAGGATGGAACGGCTTACCCTGAATATAGAGATTAAAAAGATTCGTTTCAATCCTTAGTAATTCCCTACTTTGATTAAGAGATCCAGTATGAGGTAAATCCATCTTCTTCTAACCTCCGTAGCATGAAGGCAATTTTCCTTGCGCTATGTGGATATTTGGACGCTGCCAATGTCTCCATTGAAAGATAAAGCTTTGAGGCATCTTCCATGTATTCTGAAATAGGTAGATTGCGATCCTGAGCTACTTGCATGATTTGAAGCAAAACTTTTTTCACAGATGCACTACTTCCCTGGATACGAGGCAAAATCTTCTGAAGCAACTGCATATCAAACGCGGCTTCCCCACTCAGCAATCCAAATCGTTCGTTATAAATCATATAAAAACAAACCGCATCCCGAATACGAAACCCTACATGTGAATGGATCTGTTCCAAAATGCCATTGATTTTAACCAATAACTCGGTCGTATTTTCCGTTAGCTGCTTATGATCCCTGTAGACATCAACAAGCTGTAAGTATTCACTTCGTAATAAAGAATTCGGAGGCAAGGGGGCATCGGTACGATCTGTAGTATCTTCCAACGACGGATATTGACCAAGCTCAATATAATTAAACTCAATTGTGTTCGCACGGTCTAATACCTTCTTGCTAAAAGGATGCGTGGTCTCATCCATATTTACTGTTCCTATAATGTAGACGTTGTCTGGCAAATAGAGATTGCCATACATTTGTTTATCCGACTCATTTTGTAAGGAGTCTCTATGTATAAGTGGCGTTGTGACAATCCTTTGATTATGCCACTCCTGCGTCTCAAGTACACTCAATAGATCACTAAAATAATGCTCAACCCTAGCCAAATTCATCTCATCCAAGCAGATAAAATATGGCTTATGTTGGTTACCCGACTTTGTAGCCTCAACCAAAATCTCAGTTAACTTTCCAGGGCGAAAAGCCCCTGATAAGTCCTTATATCCCAATAGATCTGAAGGATCGCTCCAATCTGGACGAACTGGGATGAGCGAGAACTGGCCATTACTCGTCGTAGCTCCAACAGCCTCAGCGAATAGTTTTACCAGCTTCGTTTTTCCTGTACCTGACACCCCTGCAAGGATGACGAATGGCTTTGTTTTTAGGGATAAGAAGAAGTTCTCGATCCAATGGTCAGGATACATGAACCCTTTATTAGCAATGAAATTCTTGATTGTGGCTACTCGCTCAATTACCGTCATTGAATCCACCAGAGGTGTCTCCTCCCACTCCGTATACGTGTATTGCTGGCTTGATTTAGAAACAAACTTCAATATCTCTAACCAGTTAAGCATGAAAATAGAGCGTTGTTTCTGGGTAACTTCTCCCCAAGTCTCGAGAGTGCCGAGTGCTTCGTTAAATTTGGGAGAGAATTGATCTAAGGTGAAGGATTCTAATTCCTTACAGATTTGAATAGCTCTATTGATACTTTTAACAAGAGGGGTCTGGAGATCTGCGTCGGTTAAATTGCTTCGAATCAATCTGACTTGTGCTTCGCTAAGTGTCCATTTATTTTCATTGAAATGGTTTGCGTACTCCTGACCTAAATCAGTTAATGAGAATTGGTTCTCATTTATAGTGATTAAACCTAGATCTCGCAAAGCTCGTCCGAGATGCTTAACTCGCTCTTTGGGATGCTTCACGTCATCTCCGGAGAGAAGGACTGTGGCTTGATCGGTTATTAAAGTCTCTAACGAAATAGTGTTTGGTCCGAATTCGTGGATGTATTTTAAGATACCCTGACCAGCATACAAATGGCTGATCGTATAGTTAAAACTGATTGACTGTTCGGCTTCTTCAATCGGATTAACGACTCTACGAACGTATTCGTTATAGTTGGTGACCGTATTTTTTAAGTCTGCAATTAGTTGTTCATCATCTGGAAGTTGATCCAATTCGTAGCGATAGTAAGCTATCGTAGAAACTTGATAGTCTTGGCCTAAACCACCAGATGTTAGATAAATTGCATCATCTTTGATCATGCCTTCCAACGGGAGCATGCTTCTAATTTCATTTACTTTTTGTTTGAAATATTCATAGGCTGCTGGCTTACCTTTTTCGGCAACTGGGATCGTAACACCTTGCATGAAGGTAAGGTAAACAGACTGCATGTCTTCCGCGAAAAGATAGACCAGGTACTCGCCTTGGCGGGTAGTCTCTGTAATACGCTTATCCATAATTGATATCCATGGAATCGTTGCCCAGTTACCTTGTCCAACCGATCCCTGGATCTTCAATTCTGAGTGTATGAAAGGAAGCTTCCTTAGCGCTGAGGGGATTTCTTGGCGTACAAGATTACCTAGTCTGTGTCCTGCAAAGGTTTCTCTTTTAGCGGTTATGTAGGCGAAAAGAATATCGGATATGGCTTCTTTTAAGGAGAAACTATCGCTATATTTCTGATTATAGTAGTTCACTAGTTCCGCTTGGGCGTACTCATAAAGCTCACTTTGAACTTCATTGGACCACGTTTCGTATAACTCTTTCTTGAAGCCAATTGAGTCTTCTTGTTGTTCAAGAATGGCGGACAGTGCTGCAATTGGAGTGGAAATAACAGACTGAATGCTATTTACGGTCATACTGTTCCAGCTAGTTCCGGCCTTATCTGGTGGTTGGTCGACAATTAGACCGTTCGACTCTCTTTCTTGAAGCAATGAGAGGAATCTATGCTTTAAGTTTAGTAAAGATACCAGTCTGGATCCGCTTGCTTGAATCTCGGTTATAAGTGCTATGATGAGCACCATTTTGTAGGATTTTTGTTTGTTTGAGAATATATTATGAAGTTCTACTGGTAGAGACAAAATTATCACCTGTTTCTTAAAGAGTATCTGGAGAACTTTACTAAAATGTAGATATTGGTCTAATCCATTCGACAAAGAGAGGTCATCCCCTCCTTTTAAATGTGAAGAGGAAATAAGCTTGATTAATTTCCATAATTTAAGCCAGCAGAAACAGTCTCGGGATATCGTAAACAATATATTACATATTTAAAGGTATCTTTCCCAAGTTGTAGAATTAATGCTATTGGACGGAGCGGTAAGAGAAAATCTAGTAAAAGAACAATTAACCTAGGGGAAGTATATCATGAGGAAGTTAACTAGTATTTTATTGTCAGTAATGGTTATTTTGTCGCTATCTGGGTGTAGTACTAATAATACGAATACAACTAATCTAAACTCACCAAAAACACCAATTCCAACAGTTTCACCTTCTCCAATAGCATCTGCAACTGCAATACCAACAGCAGTACCTCTGATAACTGCAACTCCCGCATTATCTCCAAGCCCAACACCTTTAATTATAACTGCAACTGCAACTGATAAATCAAAAGCCAGTCCAGATCCTATAATGACTCAAAAACCAATACAGACACAGACTGCTGAAAAACCAACAAAAGAAGTTAAAACAACTGTAAAAAATCATTTCCGTTTCCTCCCCAGCACAACGGAACTCGACAGCAACATTAAAAGCTAAGGTTGCACCAGGAGCAACAGCCAGTATCGTCGATCATTACAAAAGTGGACCAAGTACAGCTGCTGGATTGGAACCAAAAAAAGCTGATTCTAATGGAAATGTAAGTTGGTCTTGGCGTGTTGGTGGAAATACAACGTTAGGAAACAGGAGAATTACTGTTTCATCAGATGGTTCTAGTGAAGAAACGACGTTTGAAGTTGTTCATTAAGCAAAATCCCCTCCTGCTATAATTAGTAGGAGGGGATTTTTAATACAATAATTAATATAGTACACACCTGTTTATGTAAGACGAGTACTGTCAAGATGTACTATCTATAATTTCAAAATGACCAAAGGTGATAAGAGGATCTGATGATACTCTCTGTATAACATAAATTGACGGTTTAAGAGTAACTCCTCTAGTATATTGATTTCCAACAACATCTCTATAATTTATTTTAAGATTTAATAATGGCCAATTCATAGCCTCTTCATTGTCGAATACATCTAAGAGAACGGAGCAAAATAATAAATAGGAGCTAGGTAATTCAATCTTTGTTGATTCATTTATTACATTTACGGGGAGTATATAGTCCGTTTTATACTCTAAATCACGTAAAAAATAATATGAATGATTTGTAGAGTTTATTTCAATTCTTTGGGTCTTACTATCATAAGTAAGTCTATATACATTGGCGTTATTATTTTTATGTATTCTATCTATAAGTGACTGGACATCATAAGACCAAGAGAGTTGTATATTTTTAGCTGCCCCTAGACCTATATTAAAAAATTCTAGTTTAAAATCTGCCGATTCATCACTTCGATTGTTAGACCACTTTAATAAATAAGAGGAATTTTTCCCCTTAAATGCAGCAAAAGATGCTTCTTTAATAAGAATAACTGGAATAGTTGATTTCTGAATTTCTTCCCTCTGTAGAGTAAGTTCTTTTCTCTGTAAATAAATCGTATAGATTATCCCAGCAAAGGCCAATCCAGAAAATAACGAATTAACTGCCCCAAACATATCACCGAAAGTGCCCCTCTTGCCTTCAATACTTTCACGAGCTGAAAGACAATCATTCTTTCCTGAAACTATACAATCCTTTACATATTTTTCTTCTAAATTCTCATAATAGTTATTTATCCCATATCCAGATAATGCCCACACTAGGATAACAAGAAAGAGAGATAGAACAAATATAATAATAGACCATTTTTCATTTTTCATTTTTATTTTCATTATCGATCTTTCCCTTTTTTCATTTACAATATTCTAGTATTTACGTTATCTGAGCTGACACTATAAAACGGTTGCTGACCTTATCAATTTGCTATGCTGATTCTATTGATGAAACAACATTATTTAAATTAACTTCCTCAATATCACCATCATTAAAATACTTTTCTATTGGATCCCTTCGATATCTTAAAACTGCAGGTCCCATTCTTCTCTCATCATTTAAAGCATCAAAAATTACTTGCCTTGAATCGATTTGTAATGCAGTGAAACTCTTCCAATCTAGAGACACATCAGACAAAACATGGCTATTAAATCTGTATTCATAGAAACTACCATCTTCTTTTATTAACAAAGAACGGGCTGAGAGTCTATTTGAGTCAATATCTTTAATTGAGATAATTCCTGCATATTTAAGTAATTCATCAAAGTTAAAGTTGCCCTGGAGTATGAATGAGATATCTGGAAGTCGAAGACCAATTAAAAAATCAACTAATCTTCGATATTTAATTACTCCACGTGCAATTTCTTTAGTCTGAGTATTGCCAATAGTTGATAATATCGCTGTTTTCAAGTCTTCAAGTTGTTCGGATAGACTCAAATTTCTTCTAGATTCAAAAGCTATCTCTCTTTGTTCTTTCAATAACCTTTGAAAAAGTGAAGCCCATTGTTTCCTAAGATGGCTTTCTATATCTTCTACTCTGGAAAATGAAATAACACTATTTCCTTTAACTCTAGATCGTAAAAAGTTAATGAACTCAAAAATGTATTTTGCTGTCTCAGGTTTATCTATTGAAGGAAAGTTAATTTTCCCTATTAGCTGTTTATTTTTTTCATATACAAAATGATCATGCCATACTTTGTCCTCGATGAATGCAAAAACTGGTACAGAACTTTCAATTGCTTTTAATACCTCAAGTTGAGTTATTGATAGTTGTTCAACGTTATCTAGTACATCTACATTAAAACTTGAAGTTAGTAAATCTTCAATATTTAATGAGGAGATTGCATCTGGTATTATTCTTCCACCAAATCTTGATCCAACTATTAACACAATCATATCGGAATTAGGTACCTCTTGAAGGCAACTGGTATGTGTGTGTGTTCTTGGGTCAAATAGAACATCAGAATATTCACTCATTATAGGTTCATAACCTAATCCTAATAGAAAAGTCCTTAATTGTTCTCTCGCCATACCAAGATCATAACAAGTAGATGAAATAAAAACTTTGGGATTTGGCACGCTTTTCCCTCCGAACATTTTAATTTAACGATACCATATTTTCCCTGTAATAGAAAATAACAAATTATTATAAGTTGACATTATTCTAATACCAATTCGCCTACTGTTCTTTTCTTTCAAATCCTCGTCGGCTTAATCAGCGGTAGCCGCGATCTGAGCTTGCCCTCTCAGTACATCTTTTACTTCATTCAGATTTTTGTAGCATGACTATTTAACATCTGAATAATGTCTTTACATAAAGAAAGGTAAAGGATAGAAATGATCTAGGGAAATAGATAGGATTGATCGATGAAAATCAGTTTGGATCAAGGTTGGATATGGTTTGAACAAGGTGTTTAATTGGATTAATAACTAAAACAACGTTGAAATATCGAAATATCTAGGGGTATTTGGCCGCGGCAATGAAATCACCGCTTTCTTGCTTTGTTTACTCATTTCATTCTGATAATAAAACAACCGAGTGAATCCAGGTGTACGCCTGAATCACCACTCGGTTGTTTTTGCTTTCTTTTCGGTCTCACACTTATGCCTTCCTAGTAATAGCATTATGAATTTGACACACTCTTTACTAGCAGCGCCACATTTTCTACATGTGTCGTCCAAGGAAACATATCCACCGGCGTCACCTCCGCGACGCCGTACCCGCCATTGACCAGCACGCGTAGGTCGCGCGCAAGTGTCGATGCGGAGCACGACACGTACACCACGCGCTGCGGCCGCAGCTCGAGGATGGTCGCCAGCAGCGCTGGGTCGCAGCCCTTGCGCGGCGGGTCGACCACGATCACGTCAGGCCGGACGCCCTGACGTGTCCACTCCGGCAGGACGACCTCGGCCGGTCCTGCCTCGAAGTGCACGTTCGTCATGCCGTTTAACTCGGCATTCTTACGTGCATCGGAGATCGCCTCTTCGACGATCTCGACGCCGTACACCTGTCCCGCGCGCTGCGCCAGGAACAGGGAGATCGTGCCGATGCCGCAGTAGGCATCGACAACCGTTTCGCCGCCTGTCAACGCGGCGTACTCCAGTGCCTTCCCGTACAAGACTTCCGTCTGGACGGGGTTCACTTGAAAGAAGGATCGCGCGGAAATTGCAAATTTCACATCGCCGATATAGTCATAGATGACGTCGCTGCCCCAGAGGGTGCGCGTCTCATCTCCAAAAATAACATTCGTCTGTCTCACATTAATGTTATGGCAAATGCTCTTCACCGCAGGCAGAGCCTCGCGAATGCCAGCAATCCACTCATCCGCACGCGGAATCTCCGTACCATTGGTCACCAATACGACCATGACCTCGCCCGTGCGGAAGCCGACTTTGACGACGACATGGCGCAGCAGCCCAGATCCCGTCTCTTCACTGTAAGCGCGAATTCCTAAGCGCGAGCCGATCTCTTTCACACGCGCCACGACTTCGTCGTTAGCCCCATGCTGAATCAGGCACTCTTCCATGTCGATGATGCGGTGACTGCCCTGCGCATAGAATCCGCCGATGAGGCCGCCCTGCTCTTCCCCAAAAGGAACCTGAGCCTTGTTCCGATATCTCCAAGGATCGTTCATCCCCAAAGTGGGATGAACAAGGATTCCTTCCGAAAGCGGTGAAGAAGGAGAGGAAGTGTTTGTAGGTTCCCCCGCAACCCCCAACTTCCCAATCCGCACCAAATTATCAACAACCTGCTGCCGCTTCACGCGCAGCTGCGCCTCATAACTCAAATGCTGCAGCTGACACCCGCCACACTCATCATAAATCACACAGTCGGGAGCAATACGATCCGCACTCTTCTCAATCAGTTCCACCAAAGTAGCGTACCCATACTGCTTTTTCAGATGCCCTACTCTAACCAACGCACGCTCACCCGGCAGCGCCCCCGCGACAAAAAGGGTAAAGCTGTTCACACGGCCCACCCCTTCGCCATCATGGCTGATCCCAATGATCTCAGCCTCGTATTGCTGTCCGATTTGCACAGGCAAGCCAGCCATCCAAGCAGGCACTTCTTTTTTCCCTTTGCTGCTACCATTCCCTCTATTGCCTGTCGAGTTCCCTGCTCTTCCAGCCGCTCCCGACCTGCCACTACCTCTATGTTTACCTGGCGCGTTGCCAGACGTACCTTTTGTTTTCATAATAACCTCACTTAATTCTACCTAAAATTAATCATTATTCTTTGGTGTTGGGTCTCGCATTTCCAACCCTACTCCTCATCATGCCCATTCCCATGCCCCTTCAAATGAAACGGCGTGGTCAATGCCTCTAAAAACTTCTTCTTATAAATCGACTGCCCCGACTCATCCACAATCACCTGCAAATGGCTCTGCAAATTAGTCATCACGCATGGCAACGTCCCGCCAAACTCTCCATCGAGGTTCAACTGAACGTAGTCCGGTGAATTAATCTCAATGTGATTCGTCTGAAAATAAATCAAGTTCGGATCACTCAAATGCTCGCCGCGCAGCGCCAGTGTGACGATACGGATGAACTCTGCCAGATTACATTTCTTCAATATAATCACATCAAACATACCGTCGTTAATATTCGCTTCTGGAGCCAGCTTTTCAAACCCACCAACGGAGTTGGTGTTGCCCACGAGGAAGAGCATGACTTCTTCATGCATCTCGCGATCGCCGGCTTTGATATAGAGCTCGATGGGCTTCAGCCTAGGCAGCTTCTCGAGTCCCTTCATATAATAGGCCAACTGGCCGATCATGGTTTTGAGTTTGCTTGGGACTTCATACGTCAGCTCGGTCATTGAACCGCCGCCAGCGATATTAATGAAGTAACGGTTGTTGATTTTGCCTACATCAATCGAGGTTGTATACTGCTGGATGATGAGGTCGCAGGCATATTCCAAATTCTTAGGAATACCGAGCGCACGCGCAAAATCATTTGTCGTCCCGAGCGGCAAAATGCCCAGCGGCGGCCTGCCTTCTCTTTCGGCCATGCCGTTGACGACTTCACAGATGGTGCCATCGCCGCCAGCCGCGATAATTAAATCGAACCCCCTACGCACAGCCTCAGTCGCTGCGAGTGTTGCATCCCCTTCACCAATTGTCGCGTGAGCGGAGGTCTCGAACCCGCCGCGCTCTAAGCGCTGGAGAATTTCGGGCAATCTTTTTTTCATTTCTTCCCGGCCTGAAGTCGGATTATAGATCAATCGTGCTCGTTTGACCACTCAGTTCATCCCCTGTTCACCTGATGGGAATACGGAGGCTATCTGCCCCTCAATCCATTCGGAAATTTGCGGACTTGGCAACAAAGCCTGTCCATGATATTGGTATGTGAACCCTTCCAATCGGGAAGGAATCACTTTATGTGTAAAATACCCTTCACTTAAAAAAAGCGGAGCCACAATGACTTTATACGACGGCTTCTCGCGTGCCCACCAAGCCATCTTCTCAGCCAGCTGATCGGGCAAAAGCATAGCAATATCCGCCTCGGCGAAGCCGCCCAGTTTTTGAACCCGCTCCGCGAGTCGTTCCAGTCCTTGGCGCCATTTCTGATGGAAGCCTTCTTCCTTACTCCCATGCCCCACCAATAAAAGAATCTCTTCCTGCGGCGAGACCGAAAGCTCTTTGATTTTGCCATAGAGAATAGCTGCAATATCGGGATGATCATCAATCGGCGACGTGAAATGAATCCGTGCTTGGATCTCCATAAGTTCCATGTCGGTTTCGAGCAACGGCTGGGCAATAACACCTAACGCGTAGCTGATCTCATCAATATGTGTACTCCCAGAGGACACGAACAGCGGAACGACAATAATGTCGGTCACGCCCTGTTTTTCCAAGTTGGTTATCCCATCTTGTATCAATTTACCCTCGACAAGCTCCAAATATGACGCATATATGGGCATGGCATCCGGTATCCGAACCGCTTTTACGGCATTCTCCACCAGCTGAACCCAGCCCTCATCACGGGATCCATGGCTAATGACCAGCACACCATATTTCTTCATTCTAATTTCCCCCACCCGTACGAACTAAGCCTATCTTCCTATGCTAACGAATGTGTTCACCTATGTCAATTTGATACCTATATAAAAAGTAAAAACCCCTCATTTACACGTGGAGATGTACAGTAGTTCCCTTTCGTTCTGTAGCCGCTTAAACAAAAAAACCGCTGCGTTAGCAGCGGCATTGTTTATGGTATTACGAGGGAGGAGGAAATTTCCGCTCAACCCTCAGATCCGTGATGTGAAGCACGAGGTCAGAGACCGCGCCCGGGCGTTTCACCCTAACAGTAATATTATTATATGCCACAAAAGGCCGGAAGTAAACATGTATTCTTAAGAGACTCTGACGTTATGTACTGCTGTACTAATTTCTTCACCAAGTAGGTCAACTAGCGCTGGATTCTTTTTAATTGATTCGCTTACTTTATCAACTACTGCCTCATACTTTTTGATTTTTGCTTGAAGCTGTTTTATATCTTCATCTTGCGCAGCAACTGTTACATCTACTAATGCCTTTGCAGCTTGCAGAGACGCCTTATCTGCTTCTAACAATGACTTATCCTGCAGTAAGTAAGTATTAATGGCAATAGTTTTACGATACAACGGAATCGTCTCAAGCAACCTCTGGTCAATCTTGTTTAAAAGATCACTTCTCGCAGTTCCTGACTTTCTTGTTATCCTGTTCTTGTGTATCCATCGAATGTTTTCAATTTGAACCCCAGTGGGTTTCGCAAATCCATCCGCTCGGGTTGCGTTTATGCAGTCAGAATATGCAACTGGTATACGGTATCGTTTTGAACTGCATGGAACAACTAGAACTCGATTTTTACGCTCAAAAAGAACAATACACGGATGTTCAAAAGAAGGCTCAAATCTAAAGTTCATCGCACCTAATTCTGCATATACAATACTTCCTCGTTTATAATCTCTCGTTACCTCTGGCTGCGTGAGATTTTCTATCCATCTATTGTTGTAAAGAATCCAATGAGACATTAGATATACGCTTGTACCGCTTAAATTTGTTACTCCATCAATGATGTTCCAAATTGTATTTTTGAACGCATCAGTCACTGCAGGTCTACTAGAAGGCGGAATATTTTTGTTGTTGTCTGCATCTCTTTCCGCTTCGATTGTTGCTTTATCTATCGTAAACATTAAAGCTTTAAACCCCCTACTAATAAGTATACGAATAATTATAAGTGTTATTTCCAATAAAAGGTAGGGGCGTTACAAATAACGTTCTCAACATGGGAATGATCGTAGAGCGATGCAGGAAACGTAAGTCCTGAACCCCCATCGCCCGCGGCCGATAAGTTTCATAATTTGTTTTCTTTACATGTCAAACAGATAGATAAAAAGACGTTGGGATAGCTTATCTCCCAGCGTCTTCATTTTGGAATTCACAAGTCATCATTTAACGATTCAAACGATCCAACGTCAACACATAACCATCGTTCCCGTAGTTCAGGCACCTTTTGACCCGCGAAATGGTTGCTGTGGAAGCCCCTGTTTCCGCTTCGATCTGGTTATACGTGCATCCCTTACGCAGCATACGAGCTACTTCGAGGCGCTGCGAAAGCGACTGAATCTCATTCACGGTACACAAGTCATCAAAAAAGACGTAACACTCTTCAATATCCTTCAAGGTTAGTACAGCTTCGAAAAGCTGGTCTATGGCTTTATCATTTAATTTTTTTAATTGCATCTGTTGTCAACTCCCGGTCAAAAAGCATGTTAGCTCATTGGTACTTCTTTAAGCTCCTGTGTATCATTCGACGCGACGTGAATAATTCCTTCCTTTAGGATTGCGATTCGTTAAAATTTCTATGCGTTAATGAGGTAAACAATGACAATACCATGGCAATCGCCCTTAAAATAGGAGCATTCGCACAACAAATCCCCCTGACCCGTGACATTCGTCCATACCAAAGGTAGGCAAGTGACATATCCTGTAGGAGACAAATCTGATAAAAAGGATCGTGAATCCTAGTGACCAACCCAAGACAACAAATTATTGGTAATGGCGGAAATCGTCCTGAAGTAGTGGAAACAAGGAGCTTAACCCTTCCAGGTGAAGGCTTCGGTCAATACCCCGGCTTAGGCGGTGGCAATCCCTTTGGCGGTGGTGGCGGCGGCTTTGAAGGCGGTGGCGGCTTCTTCGGCGGTCCTCCTGCTGGCGGCAACGCCGGTGGAGGTTTGTTCGGTGGCGGTGGCGGCAATGCAGGCGGTGGTCTATTTGGCGGTGGCGGAGGCAACGCCGGTGCTGCTGGAGGTGGCGGCGGCGGTAACTTCCTAAGCAATCTCCTTGGTGGCGGCGGCGGTGGTGCTGCTGGAGGTTCCTCGAACCCGCTCAGCGGCTTAAATATGAAACAAATCTCCGGCTTCGTCGAGCGGATGGGTGGTATTGACGGCATCATCGGCACGATGGGCAAAGTTCAGAAGTTCATGTCTACCTTTCAGCAAATGGCACCGATGGTGAAGACGCTCTTTGGCTCTATCGGCAAAGGCAAGGTCGCTTCTGGCGACGTGGAGGAAGTCTTCCGTCCGAAACGCAAACGCCGTAAGAAATCCGGCACAGGCAAGAGACGCAAAGGCCGCCCTACATCCGGCACGGCTAAGCGCAAACGCAGATAACGTAACTACACAGTGAAAAAGCGGGGACCCTCCCGCTTTTTGTCTTATCGGTCCCTCATCTCAGAAACAATAGGAGCTGTCTCATGACAAAGACAAATCAATCTTCCCATCCACTATTGGATTCCCGTTTTATTACAAACTCCGATCCATCGGTTCCCCATTTCATCTATCCATTGCCCACTACCTGGTGGAGCCGCCCTTATGAATATGCCTGGTGCTCCTCTTTTGCGAATCCTACTGATACTGTGCTAGACGCTGCCTGCGGTATTTCGCATCCATTCAAATTCTATTTGGCACGGCACTGTAGAGACACTTACGCTTGTGACCTAGATCCCGCCATTGCCACCTTCGACAGCATACTGAATGAGATTAAGACCGATATCGGAGAAGATGCCGCCGAACAAATCGCAGCCGAATTTCGTATAAATCATTCCTTTATTCAAGCTAGTATTACTTCGCTTCCTTACGAGGAGAATAAGTTTGATACCATATTTTGCATTTCTGTTTTGGAGCATCTTCATCCAACTGATGCCATAGCGGCGCTATTAGAGTTCAATCGCACATTGAAAGACAATGGTAGGCTCGTACTAACACTTGACTACCCCACTGTTAATTTGCGTTATTTTCAGGAGCTCGTTGACACTACGGGGTTCGAATTTTGCGGAAGTGTAGATTATGAACAACCAACCGATGCACTAAATACTGATCTCTGGGGAGGACTTTACTGCTTCCGTGCCCTATTACAAAAGAAATCCTAGAATACCAATAAGGCGATGGCTTCCCCTTTCGAAGGGAAACGATCGCCTTATTGGTACGTAAATCTAATCCACTGCTATTCACTCCACTTCACGAGACGCGGCGCAGGGTCCAGAATGGATTCATATTGTTCCTTCCAGCCATAGCTTCCATCGGGATCAAGCCTCATGTATCGTTCGTATTTATGCGCACGAATCTCAGGCGTTGACCAACCTAGATGCTTCACACGATTGGGCAGAATGAAAGCCGGTAAGTCGAACATATTATCTGGGAACCGCCCACAATGCAAGGGCTGTTCTTTCCATTTAAAAGCAAAGTTCTTTCGATAGCGTAACAACAGCGGACGGTATACAAAATGAGCACGCCAATATTCGTCTTCGCGGTAATGCGTATCGGACCACATATCATAAAGACGAAAGCATCCGACATCTCCATCCACTTGCTGTAAAACAGACGCAATGTCAGAAGCAAAACCTTCCTCGAACTCTTCGTCCGCATCCATATTAAGGATCCATTCCGGCTCTCTGCGTATCGTTTCTTCCCACTGCTGTTTCCTTAACATGACCTCATTGTTGAAATTGGCTGTTTCATTGCGTATCAAATGCAGAGGAATGCCTTTCAGGATCTCGCGGCAAATCTCCGAACTGTTGTCACTACTTCCATCATCGATAATAACGGCTTCATCTATATACGCCCTGTGTTTGGTTAACACCTGCTCTAGGTATTTCCCAGCTTCGTTATGAACAATCATAGAAAGTGTGAGCTTGGGACGGGCTATTGTAGGGGTTGGAAAGAGAATTGTTGGAGGAACCTCTGTTTCATTCAATGGCTGCAGGGTACTTGGCGTTACATGATATCGCCGCATAAAGTCTTCTGCCCCCGGTAGATCCGTTTCCCTATATATATGAAAAGCAGGATAATGCGTATCGACGAACAAGGAAAACCCAAGTACCTGAGCACGAATACAGAAATGGCGATCTTCGCCCCAAAAGGATAAATTATTGATTTTATTAAAGTTGACACCTTTCTGTAAGGCATCTTTCCGAATGCATGTACATGCACCAAGACCGCCTACTTCGTAAACGCCTGGTTGACGAAGGCGGGCTAGGAACCTATGCTGACGCACAATCTCCTGCTCTTTGGACAGTACCTCCCTGCCAATTCGCTCAAACATGATATATTCATCGCTTACCCACACTTGAGGAAGTGGAATTGAATTTGTCTGCCAATGGGTCCAAAAGATTTCAGAAATAATGCTTTTATCCGATTCCAAGAGCTTATCTAGCGTTTCTGGACGAAGCAGTAAATCGGAATCGATCAGAAGCAGGGCATCATAATCGTTTTCTAATGCATGTTCAATGATGCGATTTTTAAATACTGCGACTTTCCATATTAATTTGTCATTCCAATGATGCGTCAATTGATCCCGATAATAATTGCCTGAAGTAGCATTTTCATGAAAAATAGTCGTTTGCTCTAGATGATCTTCTTGAAATTGACGCAACAGCTGCTTGGATTCCCCATCCGAATTATCATCAATAAAGAGATAATGAACTTCTGCCGTTGGTACGGACAATAGATGAAGTGATTGCAGAAACAATCGAAGTATGGAAGGTGCTTGGCAAACAGGACTTCCGATGAGAACACGCATTCCAGTTACCTCCCGCGGGCTATTCGGCAGCACAGGCGCCTACTTGCGCCCCCTTTGTAGTACTATCCCATCTAGTATTATTCTTCTCCGGATACAAATATGATGCCTCTCACCCTAATTCGCGTACATTATGACAAAAAGACTCCTCGTCTTTTCAGACGTAGGAGCCTTTGGACCATTTATTTCTTCAATGTTCGTAAAATGATTGCTGAAGCTTCTGCGCGCGTCGATATCCCTTGCGGTTTCAACGTGCCGTCTTGGTACCCATTCAATAACCCCTTGGAAGTCAAGACACCTACTGCCTCTTGTGCCCATTCCGAAATAGTTGAGTTATCCGTGAATTGCGTTCCTACTGTGCCTTTATCCGTCATATGAGCAGCACGTACAAGAATGACAGCCATTTGCTCGCGGGTAATCGTATCGTCCGGACCAAATGTCGTATCTGTGTACCCAGAGATGATGCCATTCGCTGCAGCTGTAGCGATAGCATCCTTAGCCCAATGGTTCGTGGTGTCGCTGAACGCTTTACCACCTTGATCGCTGAGCTTTAAGAACTTGACTACAATAGAGACGAATTCTGCTCTTGTAATGCGTCCTTCTGGTTTGAAGGTGCTATCTGGATAGCCATTAATCGCGCCTTGCCCAATTAATTCGCGAATGCTAGCCTCTGCCCAATGTCCCTTAATATCCGTCAGATTGGCTCCATCTGATCCAGGTTTACCCTCTTCTTTCGGAGTAGCAATGACAGCGAATTTCGTGAAGTGCGTAACAGATCCCGTCACAGTCCCTTTCACCTTATCCACGACAATGTTGTCTAGTTGCACCCATGTACGTGTTGTTTCATTAAACCAATATAGACTAACGTCTGATTGATTGAGATCTACTTTACTCACCTCAAAAGGCAAGGTAACTTGGATCGCTTTATTAAACTCACCCGCAGTATCTTTCAGGATCTCATATACAGCACTTACGAGTTTCGATGTTGTTGCAACAGGTAGCGATGCTGCATCTGAGAGTTTCTTCACAGTTACTTTAATCTTACTTGTAACCGCACCATCTGGAATAACGATCTGCACACCATCGAGAGTCGCAGTTCCTCCATTGACTGGAATGGTGGCTTCTGTGTTATTTGATGGAACACTAGGGCCTCCACTACCGCCGCTGGAATCGGAATCCTCCCCTAGGGTCGTGAATTTCCAGATATCCGACTGCGATCTGCCTTCGTACACATCTTCGGCAACCGTATACCATTGGTAACTTGTACTAGAAGCAAGGCCGTGCCAAACGACAGATACTTCTTGTCCACTTTTTACACCATCAACGCTTCCGATTTTCTTATCCGTGTACACGTTGACCCCGATATAGTCAGTAGCCACTCGTTTCGTTACTGGTTGCAAACCTAACTTGCCTAAATCTAGGGAAAACTCGTCCTTGCCAGGCTTCTCGATAGGATCATAGAAGTTATAATCATCTAAATACGGTGAATATGTCTTCATATTGATTTTGTCATGTGCCAAGTCGAACTGCATAAGTCTCATATAGCCAAGCCCACCCTCAGGAGCGCCTTGGTAGTCTGCTAGCATTTGAAACACTTTACGATCTTTTATTCCGTCATTATTATCGTCCATTTCATCAATTTTTAATTGAGCATCATGATAATGGCCAGAAAGAGCAGCAATAACGTTCTTATTCGGTATAATGACGCGTTCGAACACTTTTTCCGCCATCGGCGCGCGGTTATTGGAAACGAGCATGAATTCGTGGAAGTTCAGAATGGCCTTCCGGTTCGGGAATTCTTTTAAAACCCCATTAATCCAATCAATCTCTTTGTCCCCGTAACCCCAACCCATGTAAATGATAATAAAATCATTACCGTTCGAGGAAACAAGATCATAATGTCCCCGATTGTTATCATAGGATTCGCCATATGTAGTCTGATTTTTAAAACGATCTTCCCCGAACCATTTGGAATAGTAGCTATAATCGTTGTCTTGATGGCCTACGTCGTGGTTACCTGCCAATACACCATAGGGAATGCCGGCCTTTTCCAAGACTTTCATATCCTTATCGGCTTCTACCCATTGATACTCTTGATCTGCATTATCAACGATGTCACCGGTGTGGATGACATATTTAATCTTATTATCTTCTTTGTGATCTGCAATCCACTTCACCATTTGCTGATAGATATGTGGGTAGCCTTTGGAATAATACTGCGTATCGGACATCCATACAAAAGAGAAATCATAATCTGTTGTCTCTGCCGGTTGATTATTTTGAACGACGGCAATCTGATCCTGGACCATCACCTGAATCTTACCCTTGTTCGCGTAATCCCCAGCTGCTACAACAGCCTTCAATTCAAAATTCGTCTCACCGGTAGCAATAACCGTCTTCAGTGGACTCCAAGATTGCTTGCTAGGACTCCAGGCATACAAGGTAACTTTGCGACCGTCTAGTGACTTCCCTTTCCAGTTAATTTCCACCTTATCTGAGCTTTGAATCGCTGGATCGAGTGAAACCTCAAACCGTTGATACGGAAATTTTTCATCTGAATCATCAATTAGGTAATTCCCATCAACCTTACTTACTTTCTCATAATCTTCTGGGGCAAAAGGTTTCTCTCCATCCGGCTTCTCCTGCTTAGGAGGCTCAGTATCGGCTGCATTGCGGTAGCCAGTGAACTGCCCTGGGGTGCTTGCATCGTATTTGAAACCGCCATAGAAGGATACCTTCATGTCGTCATTCATCGGGTCTGATACTTGTACCTTTAGTTCCGTATCGCTATTCATACCCGCCGCGCCTTGCGTTGGTGAAACGAGAACAGGCTGCGCTGGATTTTCATTCGGTACCTCGAAGTTAATGGTCTTCTCGGAGACGTTCCCGACTTTATCCGTCGCTTTCACTTTGAATACATGCTTACCACCTGGAAGCTGTGCTGAGGACGTTGCTAACGGTAAAGTGATCGGTTGCTTGTCCAGAGTGGCCTCAACCTTCTCTACTTGAGCTAGTTCATCGTTTACGATCGCATCCAGAGTAAAGGGACCACGGTACGTTTTGCCATCCTCAATAGAAGGTGCGATAGTTGGCGCAGAGTTATCCACAATGACTTTAGCGGTAAACGAACCTGCAATCGCATTGCTGACTGTAATCTGATGTTCCCCATCATTCGTCGTTGGTGTTTTCCACTCATAAGCCTTGGAAGCTAATAGCCCCGCCGGTACAGTGAAATTGAAATCGACAACGGGTGCTTTATTGGAAGAATCCCCCATGCCAATTACTTTGGACGGAACATTATATTTGGGATCATAAATAATCGTACCATCGTCAAATACGAGACGAACATTTTTCACATCGAAATTATCTTTATTCTCCAGTTCATTGGTATCAAAAGGCGAAGCCTTCGAACCCGCTCTGATGGAGAATATATTGCTGCCTTCCATCAAACGGTCCGCGCTAATCGGCGTCGATAACGTGGTGTAACTATCTACCGTGTCTTGAAACGTATAGAGAATATCTTTCCCTTGGGTAACAGCATTCTTGAAATAGTAATTTACACCTGTGACTTCAAATGCGAAGTACGCATTATGTTCAACAGCATGGTACGTAGAACTTGATACATCTTTCCCATCAATCGCAAGCTTTAGATCATCAGCGCCAAGTCCTTGACCTGTCCCTTTAACCACTTTCGAACCAGCAACAATGTCACCGTCCTTGAAATTTAAGCGCAGAGCTGAGTGATCAGAACCACCCGTTATGGCAATGCGCTTCGTGGCTGTTGTCGTCTCATTTTGTCCATCGGAAGAAACAAAGTAGTAATCTACATAAGCATTACCGATGAGTTCTGGTGAGAAAATGGTGTTGTGGTACAACGTATCTGCGAAGCTTTCTTTTAAAAGCTTTTTGGTAAACGTCGACTGCTTTTCTGTTTTGTAGTAGAGTGCTGCAGTCTTAAGAGATGTTTCATCCTTGAAATCGGCGATCATTTCGAGATCGTTGGATTGTTCAATGCTGATCTCTTTCGTCAAATCGGTGATAACCGGCTTGATCGTATCTGGTGTCAAGATGACCGTCTGAACGGGTACTTGAAGCGGATCTACGGTTCCCGGCGTTCCCAGTGCAACAGTAGTGCTGTATTTGGTCATTGTGCTCTTGCCGTCACGCGGATACTTATAGAGGATCCCCATATTTAAACCGGAATCGCCAGCTACGTAATTGGCGGATGATACTTCGATACCCGTGTTCGTAGCCACAATAATGCCTCTACTAGCGCTATTTGCCATGCCATCATTGCGAATGCGTACCAAATTCGTACCTTCTACCAAACCGGTCGTATTGTAATTTTTATTGAAGTCAGCCGCAGTCTTATTCACATTCGAAGCATTAATTACCCAGAAGACAAGCGTCCCCTTAGACGGAATGACGATGTCTTCCTTGTCTGCTGGCCAAATGAGATCCGGCGTCGCGGTACCCGTATAGCGATAGAGCAATTGATAGTCTTTATAATTAACAGGTTTATCCGAGTTGTTATAAACTTCAATAAATTCATATTCGTCCGTTGTGCCAGTAGAATCAGGCACAAGCTCCGTGATGAGAAGCGGTGGCACCTTCGTAAAATCCGTTGGTTGGAGAGCCACGTTCGCACTATAAACATTCGATCGAACCGTACTAAAGCCGTCATCCGCTTGAATGTAATAATTCAACGGGGTGTCGGTAAGTTTGTCTTTAGGTATAGTCGCTTGATACTGCGTATTTCCTAGTACTGTCATAGGTACCGAATCGTACCAGGTTTGAGGACCCGTTTTATAATACACAGCTGCAGACACAGATTCATTCTGCTCAGGGTTTGCTATTTGGGTTAGCAAAGTTAAATCCACTCTCTGATCCGCTTGCGTAACCGGTGTGTGGTTAATAACCGGCGGCTCCGAATACATCCGTGGAATCGTTGGAACTTGAGTGGTATCCAGAACGCCTGGTGTAGCAGCATATTCTCCTACAGAATACATGGCCATATTCTTCGTACCATCTGATGGATAGCGATAGAAAATACCTTTGTCCGGTTTCGCAACCCCGCTTACGGCGCTTGTCTGGTAGCTTGCAATTGAGATATCCGTACCAGTTTTCTCTTGAATAACAAGGCCTCTTGCACTCGTATTGGCCATGCCATCATTGCCAGCCACACTGTAAAGATTCACATATTCTTTCAGATTCGTACCGAAGTTCGTATTGAAATCAGCCACCGTCTTAGTGCCATTTTGCGTATTTGTTACCCATAAGGTAATCGTGGATTGCGCAGGGATTTTCATGGTGGCATACGGGGTTGTATCATTGTGCATTCCTGGCCAAACGGTATCCACTCCTGCATTGCGATAGACCAAGTTATAATCCTTAAAATCTATCTCCTTATTTGAATTGTTGTACACTTCAATGAATTCATAAGCATCGGCACCGCCCACATTAGCGGTATCAGGCACAAGCTCCGTAATCAACAGCTTCGGTACCTTCGAATAATCCACCGCGCTCACTTGAACGCCGTTGTCCGCTGCAACCGCCATAGGCGCCAGCATGCCGAACATCATTCCGAATACGGTTACCCCGGAAACCAATCTTTTTAAACCTTTTTTATACACGTAGTAACGCCCTCTCCTTATAAAATGGTCCAAACTTCCTACTGCTATCTATTACAAAAGAACACGCTCAATCAACCAGTACAGCCCGAATACGCCAACGATGCCGGAAGCATACATATTCCAATTAATTTTTAGCGGTATACGGCGAATTAATAAGAGCGCAGGAATCAGAACGCCTACGACAACAAGCTGACCAATTTCGACGCCTAAGTTGAAAGAGAACAAAGGCAACGCCATATGTCCAGACAGTGTTCCTCTCAGCACTTCTGCGAATCCGAAGCCGTGCACCAAGCCAAATAACATCGTAACGACGACGCGTGCACTCTCTTTCTTCTTCCATATGTTTTCAGCTGCTACATATACAATGCTTAGGGCAATCAAGGGCTCCACGATGGTAGGTGAGAGATAAGCGATCTCCAAGGAGGACAATACAAGCGTTATGCAATGTCCCACTGTGAATGCCGTGATCAGCTTAACGATTTTCCATACCCTTTGTTCGGCTGCAAGCAGCAGGCCAAATAGGAACAGCATGTGATCAAGACCTGACCAGATATGCTCCATGCCCATGAGGACGTAGGTCTTTAGCGTATTTTGCCAGGATCCAGTTGCATTGGAAGACACTTCATTGACTGGCTTGGTTGTTGATGCTGATGCTGTCGCTGATGCATTAACTGGATTCCCCGCAGCCGCTCCTGGCCCTTGAATCTGCACAATATAATTCTGGCTGCCCAGCACCTGCTCGATGGTCTGTCCACCGACTTGAATGGTCGCATAGTTGCTATGATTCGGATCAACCCCGCTGTACCAGAAGAAATTATACTGCATGAGATAACGCTTCACGGTGGCAGCAAATGTATAGCGAATGTCAATGCCTATCATATCTAAACTGGCACGCTTCTCATGTTTGGCTGCCACAATGATCGCTGTTCCAACCTTGCCATCGCCAGTAACGATGATCCCATCATCGACCAGCTTGCCGATTGCCCCTAAGGAACCGGCTAATTGCTTATCACTGATCTTGTCGCCACCGTCTGCCTTATCGGGGAAGATTTGAAGAAAATCATGCTCCAATAAGGAGAGATGGTACGTCATCGTATCTGAACCTACTTGGATATCCGAATAACCACTCGAAGTGAAATGCGCCCCTGCCGAACTTGCTGCTGTAAGAGATATCATGACAGTTAAAGCGAAAGCGATGATGCTTTTTCTAATGTTCCACACATTCCTTTTCCCCTCATCCTTCATTTGCACATACGCATGATGAAACTTTGCTGATGACTCCTTTCTCTAAGCCTCGTTGCTACATGCTCATCATATCCAGCCGTCTGCGCCTTGCCTATGTACATGATTTTCGTTCTTGCTCGATTGTTACGATTTTTCTTTTAAGCTTTTATAAAGCTGAAAATACATAAAAGCGCCCAGCTTCCAATAAAAAGCCCATACCCTTCCCCACCGTTTTCATCTACAATTAAGGTAGATAACTCGCGGAAGCACGACAGCGGAGCATTTAGAAGGAGCCTGCGGCTTATGAAACTTTTCTCTACACAGCAATCACTATTTCGAACGATCCTAGCTAGTTTTATGATCTTAATTCTCATCTTCTGTTCGTTTAATCTCTTGATTTTTTGGCTCGTCAAAAAGCACCTCCGCAGCGAGATGATGGCACAGAATCGTCTCACACTGCAGAAAGTGGCTGAGCGTTATCAATTTCAATTAGATAAAGTACGAGAGGCTTTATACAAGCAATTTACAGATAAGAATGTCATTACACTTAACAATCAAGTGATTTTGAAGAGAGATAGCGAGACACTGTCTACGCGACCCATTGTGTTGAGCTTGCAAAGCATCGCAAGTGATTCGGAGTTATATGTGGATAACATCATCCTCATGTTCCGATCCTCGGATCTGACGCTAAGTAAGCTGGGTCCCGGCAGCACGCTTGATTTATTCAGCAGCATCTACCAAAGTACGCCCTATCCGCTCTCCTACTGGCAATCACAGTTTGAGCGTAGTGACAATTATGTGCTTCATCCGGGAACTGTATTTGGGAGCCCTACGCCATCTGGTGAATCGGCAGGAAGACTATTAATTCCTTATTCCATTAAACCAGCGCTAGCCGACAATATGATGATTGCAATGATCGACGCCAATCGCTTGCGTGATGCGGTTCTTAAGGAAAATCCCGATTTGGACATCACGATATTGGGCCCTAACCAAACGGTCCTTTATGAAACGCACCAGGATACACGCCAGCTCCCTGAACCCGTTGATATTGCTTATCAAGGTGAAGACGGTTTGCGTTATGTCATGAAGATAACGAGTCCCAAAATCCTTCGTCTGGATACTCTCATGATCATTCTGTTAGGGGTATCTATTGCCATCGCCTACATCGTCGCTTTATTTTTCAGTAGACGTATTCATAAGCCCGTCCGACAACTAATTCAAGAAAAAGGTGAAATACAGCAGGAACTGCAGGATCAACAATCCGAGTTAATCAACTATCATTTCATGAATAAGCTAAAAAATATCCATCCAGATCCCGATGAATGGCAGCATATTCAAGGCACCGAGGGGACTTACACCATTGTGCTGTATGAGCTGCGCTTCCGCTCGCCTGCATTCACCCAAGTCCCCATGAGCAGAGAACACATTTCGCTTACGATCGGCGAGCAGCTCAAACGTCTAACCGATGAGCGGTTTCCGGATGCCCATACACTGCAAATGGAACATCATCAGTTCCTAACGGTATTCCCTGGTAATGAACGCGAACGCATCCTGCATATGCTCGAAGAAGTAAAGCTCGTTCTAGACGAGGATCTCCGGTATTGTCTAGTGACGGCCGCCATCAGTTCGGCGTTTGAGCATTCGATGCAGTTCGGACATGCCTACCGACAAGTTAATGAATTAGCTGCTAATGCCCGGTTACGTGAAGAAACACAGATCGTCGTTGATTATCGTTCAGATCGCGCTGCGTATTTGCTTACCCTTACCCAAGAGCAAGAACTGACAACAGCGCTGAAATCAGGCAAAGAACAGGAAACGCTGGACCTCTTCCTTCCTTGGCTGGATGAGCTTGACCTGAAGGAAGCCTCTGTGGATATGTTTAAGCACATGGTGCTTGCTGTAACTGATAAAGCCAAAATGGTGCTTGAGCATTACAAGGTT
This sequence comes from Paenibacillus qinlingensis, assembly GCF_031455095.1. GTDB lineage: Bacteria > Bacillota > Bacilli > Paenibacillales > NBRC-103111 > Paenibacillus_E > Paenibacillus_E qinlingensis_A. Next base: position 58,019 of record NZ_JAVDSB010000018.1, on the reverse strand, counting down.
CTTACAGATGATACCTTGCAGCTGAGATCCATCCTGCTTCAATTAGAGGAATGCTGTACGTTGGACGAGTATAAACGAAGCTTCGAAGCTTATTTCCGTATCGTCACTCACCTCATCCGTGAGAAGAAAGAGACGTATGATCCCATCATTGATCATGTGCTTAACGTCATTAAAGATCAGTACGCCGAGGATCTTTCACTCGATGTTCTGGCTGATCAACTAACACTGAGCAGTTCCTATCTCTCGACGTATATCAAAGAGAAAACCGGCGCTAATTTCATGGAGCATTTGCACGATCGACGCGTGGGTTACGCGCAAGAGCTACTGATCCAAACCGACTCGAATATCCAAGATATTGGAATTCAAGTCGGCTACCGCAACATCTCTTCCTTTAATCGCATGTTCAAGAACCGCACAGGCTCTTCCCCTGGTGAATACCGCAGGACACATTTGCTGGATAAAAGAGCATGAAAAGACCCTGAGGCTTGCCTCAGGGTCTTTTGTGTAGCGTAAATGTAGCTGAGCGGGGCGGGGCGGGTGCAATGGAGGCGGGGTTGGTGCTGGCAGTGCGGCGGATTCCATGCCCTAAGTCGAATTTTTCGACTTAGGGGGCGGCAGTGCGGCCGTTTCGCCGCTCTAAGTCGATTTTTTCCACTTAGGGAGCTGCAGGACGGCGCATTCCACGCTGTAAGTCGATTTTTTCGACTTAGGGGGCGGCAGTGCGGCCGTTTCGCCGCTGTAAGTCGAATTTTTCGACTTACGGCACACCAATTCGCCGGTTCCCACGCCCTAAGTCGATTTCTTCGACTTAGGGGACTCCATTCCGCCGGATTCCATGCGCCAATCCCCCCCCCCGCCCCTCTACTTCATTTCAACGCCTTATTATAAACGTCAATTTTGGCGTTGATCTCTAACGTCGCTGCATCGAGTGCTTCCTGTGGCGATTTTTGCCCGCTTAGCGCTTGCCCAATGGCGTTATCCGTCAGCTTCCTTGCTTCGGGGTAGACCCCTAGGACACCGCCTTGTGTCGCTAGATTTCGCTTTGCGGCGTTATGCTGATCAATCGCTGTCTTGAATTGGGGGAACTGCTTCATGTTTTCCTGCACGATCGGCAGCTCATAAGCCTTCTCTGTAATCGGAAAATAGCCTGTATTTACATGGAAGAAAGCCTGCTGCTCTGGCTCAGACAAATACTTCATGAAGGCCCAAGCCGCTTGCTGCTCTGCATCCGACTTACTGTTCATGATCCAGTTGCTCGCTCCACTGACCACCACACCGCCGCCTTCATCGGTTGGCTTAGGAAAGAAGCCTGTTCCGACTTCGAACTTACCGTCCACGGAATGAAGGATATCTCGCAGCGCAGCCGTTGTATCGAAGATCATCGCGACCTTGCCTTCGGCGAACACTTTTTTGAATTCGTCGCTCTTAGTCGCCGAGTACATCGCCGCTTTGCTGTCGACTAACTCTTTCCACCAAGTCAGCGCCTTAACGCCAGCTTCACCGTTCAACTGCCACTCCGTTGCTCTTCCATCGCGCCCGTTACCAACATTCACAAGCTCCGCACCTTGATTGGCAATGAGCTGTTCCATGTACCAACTATGTGAGCCGAAATAGGCGCCGGACACGCCGTCTTTGGTTAGCTTTTTCGCCGTTTGTGCGAGATCCGTATAAAGAACCGGCGGTTTATCTGGGTTTAGCCCTGCAGCCTTGAATAGATCTTTATTGTAATAAAGAATCGGATTGGAAGTGTTAAAAGGCATCGAATACAACGTATTCTCCACCCGATAATAATTGAGTATGGCTTTGTCCATTCGCGAGACATCATACTTCTCCTGATCCACGAAAGTCTCAATCGGCGTGACCGCCTTGGAATCAATCATGTACCGCGTCCCGATATCGTACACCTGAATCATGGTAGGTCCCAATTTGGAACCGATGGATGCTTTCAATTTGGTTAAACTATCGAAGTAGGAGCCTTGATAGACAGCCTCCACCTTAATATCCTTATGCGCAGCATTAAAGTTCGTTACGAGCATGTCCAACACTTGACCATTCTCGCCGCTCATAGAGTGCCACCAGACTACTTTCTTAACCTCATTAACCAATGGTTCGGCTTCAGCGGCTGATGCTGCATCCCCTACCTCTGTGCCTTTTGCTACTTCTCCCTGCCCCCACACCGAATACACGCCAAGAAGACCGAATAGCAGCACAATGAAGATGAAATAAGCGGGTATCGAAATCTTACGTTGAAAAATCTTCATCATATCCCTCCTATGACTAGTAATCATAGGATCTCAATGTTTCCCTGCGATTAAGGGAATGTAAAGGGATTGTAAAACCTGACTATTCCACCTTCAGCTTCGTCCCCTCTGGTACAATCTGCACCCACGTGTTGCCCGGCAGCAGCGGCACTTCCTTGCCATCATTGGCGTAGGCGCGTAGCATGCCGTTTTTGCGTTCCCACGTGATCGCTTGGGACATGCCTTCTTGGAAGATCATGCCCTTGTTCGGTCCGAACACATCCACAATTCGGCGACCCTCTTTGTCGATAATCTGATGCTTGCTCTCTAAAATAAGCAGATTCTTGGTCTGCAGTTGCTTGCCGGTTTCCTTGTCGTTATGAGGCTTCCCTTCCATGGAACGCATGTAGACACCAGCCGCAGCATCATAATCATACGAAGCGAAATACCCCATGAGGTATGGAATCTGTATGTAATGAGCGGCTGCTCCCGCGAGTTTGACAGCTCCTGGCTTTGCAAAAGTGAGCAAAGGCCCGTTCCACTCCGTACGGAACTTGCGCGCGTCGGCACCTTTTTTCATTTTATCCACAGAGGTATATAAATTGTGCGGTGCCTTCCGATCCGTGGAACGCCAATAGTAGGCGCCGTCGCCGTACACTTCATCGAGATGGGCCAGATTACGGCCTGCCATCATATCCATCGCATCCTGGCTCCAGCCAGCATGTACAATAATGGCATCCAGCGCATCGCCGATCTCCACAAAATAAGGCCGAATGCTGCGCACAGGACCGATCGCTCCAGCCGCATGGCTCTGGAACACTGAGACGAATCTAGTAATCTCGCCCTCGGCTAGGATCTCATAGACGATGTCGGCCTGATCGAGGCCGGTTTGCGGCCGCGCTTGCGGGGCATTTTCGACCATGACCATATAGGGACGTGTCTTCACCTCATGATCGGCAGGCAGACCGGTTAACGGAAACTTGAAAGGAAGCTGCGTGTCCACCGTGGATGTGGCAGGCAGCGTAGCTGGCGATGTTGTGGCTGAAGACGTCACAGGGACGGATTCCGGTGTCGTTGTAGATATCACAGAAGTTGCATCACTGCAACCTGCAAGGGTCAGGACAGAACATCCAAGTACGAGCCATGTGCTAAGGGTTCTTTTTGGGATTAACGGCAAAACTTTCAAAGGGGCTGCACCTCTTCTCTCGTGGACTATCGATCTTTGAGAAGTATATGCTAGATAGTTAAGGAATAGAAGTTAGCAGAGTCACTTGAGTCCATCTATATGTAACATTACCCTTCCAAATAAAAACTGAACCTACGCCTCAGCGTGGTCCAGTTTCCCTTTGTCACATTTGAAAATTTACGGCCAAGTTGGACGAGGTATTCGCTACTGTTTCCTTGTACACGCCACCATAGGACATACCGAACGTATAGACGCCAGGCAGTAGTTCCTTGTGAATCTCACCGCCAACCGTACTGCCGAAGGTCCGCCAACTCCCTGCATAATAACTAGCGGAACCACCATCCAGCGGACTGCCCAGACTATCTTTTAACTGTACGTTCACATTAACCGTCTGGAAGGCGACCACAGGGTCCGTTCCTACATTTTGCACGCTCTCCTTATACGTTCCTTCGTAAGTCATCGCAAACGTATACGAGCCTGGCAGCAATTCCTTGCGAACTTCCCCGCCAGCGATATTCCCGAAGGTCCGCCAACTCCCTGCATAATAACTCGCCGCCCCACTCGTAAGCGGATTGCCGAGACTATCCTTCAACTGCAGCTTCACATTCACGGTCTGGAAGGCGACCACGGGATCTGTTCCTGTGTTTTGCACTTTCTCCGTATACGTTCCTTCGTAGGTCATGGCGAACGTATACGCTTTATCCGGCAACGACTTGCTTACGATTCCAGCAGCATTCGTGACGCCGAACTCTTTCCATCCCCCATCATAGTAGGATACGACTCCACCACTGATGGCATTTCCGTTGCTGTCTTTCAATTGAACGCTTACCGCATCAGGATCTACCTCAGGGGCTGAATCCTGCAACACGATTTTACCGTATTGACTTACGTTTTTCGTACCGCCAATCCCACTAGCCCACTCCAAATATCCGAGTCGACCGTTGCCATTGTTATTATTGACAAGCAGCGAGACAAAGATTGGTTTCGTCGTATCCAGATTGTAAGGATATAATTCTGACCACGCAATATGAACCTTGTAGGTTTTCTTGCCGCTCTGGGAACTGTCGACGAGCATGCTGCCGTGCTGAACGAACTGACCGGCAGGCGTCCAGTTGGATGGCAAATCCCCTCCAATATACGGCACAGTCCCCTTGTAGATGACAGGACCGTTAGCCGTCAATGCAGCTTGGAATTCCACTTGGGCCCCGACCATGCCAACTCCTGACGTATCAAGACCAAATTGAATACTGTCACCGATATAATAATTACCGTAGGAATTGTTGGGTACGAAGCTGGCATCCGTTACCTCTATCACGAGATCGAGTCCATCATTGGCCGCCCCCACTGCAGCTCGAGCTGCAAACCCTGCGGGTTGTTCAGGAGTCAAACTTTTAAACTCCCAGTTTTCGGTAATCCAATGAATATCCGAGCTCAAAGCTCCTGTGGTTCGGTCGAACAAATTGCTCTTACTCCCAGCAGCGATGGGAATATTGGTGTTTTGTTCGGCTCTTTCATAGTCAGATAATAGGACGTCTTGCGTTGACGTCAATCCAGCAAGATAAGCGGCATTCACGTTGCGGATGTAATACATTTTGTTCGGTTTCACTTGCAGTGTAGGAGCTGCTGCCTCTGTACCGCCGATCCAATCGCGAACTACGGTGTTGCTTGTAAAAGCACTAGCAAGCGCTGGAGCGATTGCACCCGCATTCGCATCCTCAGACCATACGACGAGGATCGGCGATCCTTCACTTTCAAAATAGACAGCTTTCTGGTTTCCACTTAGCGCATACTCGCCTTTGTAGACAATATCATTCCCCAGTGTCTCGATGAATCGATGCATGACCACAGAACCGAGCCTTGGTTCAAGCTTCGGTTTCTTGCGGAATAATCCAGAAGATTCCATAGTCCAACCTTCGGCATTGGCGAATGGGATGTTTTCGATTTCAATATTATTCACCATGTCAAAATAGGCAATTTGTTCGACCCCATTCTTCATCTGGTACATATAGTCGTAAAGCATCTTTCTTGCAAGTACAGGCTCAGGTTGGATAGTTGTTGTTTCCGAAGCATTAACGAGTCCTGCATGGCTCTCGGAAGACACCCAAGGCTTCGAAGGTACATTGTATCTTTGATCATAGGCCTGGTACTCTTTAGGATCGGGCAGCTTCCCATGAAGCGCCAACTTATCATAATAGTTCGCTCCGCCAAGACGCAGCAGCTCATTATAAAAAGGCAAGTATCGATGGCCGCCCATGCCTCCGATCCAAATTTCAGAATTCGGTTGAACACTTTTAATCGTCTCATATCCAGTACGCAGCAATTCCACGAACTTCTCCGGTGTATCCTGCCAGAAAATGCTTCTGTCCTTTAAATGAGGTTCATTCCATACTTCCCATTTGGTAATTCGATCGCCATATCGCGCGACAAGTGCCCTTAGAAAATTAGCAAAATCATTCATGTCGGTTGGGGCATAAGCCGCATACCCAGGTACACCGATATATACGTATGTATCTTCTGGGTGCGAAGACGCCCACTGCGGTGTAAACACAATGTTGCCAATGATGTCCATGCCGGTACTTTGCAATTTATTGACATGTGCATCAAGCATTTCCCATTTAAACACACCACGACTCGGTTCAATGGCCATGTTCGTATCGTTGAACTGTCCTCCCCATGGGATTGTATGAATTCTGGCAAAGTCAAAACCAATTAAATCTGCGAGTTCTACTGCTCTTAAATCACTAAAACCATTACTGAATCCAAACAGTGGATTACGATCCGCTTTGCTTATGGACTGACTTTCTACGACAGCTACGGACGTTCGATTACGTACAAATTCTGCTGCCGTTCGTTTCGGGCTAGACATAATGCGGTACGATTGTTGTAGAGGAAACGTTCCCGTAATCCCTTGTTTCGTATAGTCAAAAGCGATTTCGTAGTATCCTTCGTGACTAGGTGTCCAACTCCAACCCGTTGTTAGTAATGTTACTCGATCTACTGTTGCTTGCCCAACAACTTGATTATCTGTATCATAAACCGTCCCCGTCAACGTTTGCACAGAAGTGGGCAGTTGATCTTGGATACCCTTAAACACCACGTTTTGGCCGATCCTCCACCAGTTTGCATAAGCTTCTGCCTTCAGTGGGAAATATTCCACGGACTGCATACTGGCGTCGTCGTAATACAGTGTTCCTGCATACGTACCACTTGTTGATTTGGTTGTCGCTACATTTAACTGAATTTGATTCGTTCCTGCTGGAAATTGACTATTATCTAATGTAAAGGAAATATCTGTCCATACCGTGCTGCTCAAAGTTGGCGTGTTAGCCTCATCTATCTTGAGGAACGTACCATCCTTAAAATAGCTGATGAATACCCATGCGCCATTCCCTGCGTAATCCCCTGATTTCTTGGCTTTTACTGAAAACTTAATGGTTTGCATACCGCTGTCAATCGGGAGGATTTTGGATGAAAACCCTGCGGCTCCGGTACTTGTCGCGTTGATATATACCGCGCTCGTGCCGCTATTGACCGTTGCCGAGGTACTACCCATATCGACTCCGCTTGCCCCGCTCCAGTAAGAAGTGTTCCAACTCACAGGAACAAGTTTCGTTCCACTTGTTTTCGTTTCTTCAAAACCTGGATTCGCTAAATCATAATAGCTCGAGGTAATGACATTGGCTACATTACTCGCAGGAGAAGGATTGCCCGAACCATCCCTCGCTTTCACCGTAAACGCATATCCACTATAGGCTTCGAGTCCTGTAACCGTATAGGTCACCCCGGTGACGGTTGCTACTAGCTTCGTACCATCGTTAATCTCGTAGCCTGTTACGCCCCCATTGTCGGTTGACGGGTTCCAGGTGAGCGTGACACTCTTCATCTTAATGTCGGATGCCGTTAAGTTAGTTGGTGCTGTCGGCGGCTGAGTATCGTTAGTCACGAAAGCCTGGCTTGCTGGGGAAATATTCCCCGCCGCATCGACGGCCTTCACCGTAAACGTATAACTATTTGTCGCGATTAAGCCACTTGCGGTAAAGGTTAAACCTGTCACAGTCCCCACCAAAACCGTGTCTTCATAAATATTGTAACCCGTCACCCCGATATTATCGGTCGAGGCGTTCCAAGCCAAATCAACACTTCCTGCCGTCTGACCTACGGCGTGGAGATTCGTTGGCGCGCTAGGTGCTGCCGTGTCTGGGATTAATTCGATTGCAGCGTCATCATAATACAGCGTGCCTTGCTGGCTAGCACTGCCGCCACGCAGCGTCGCTAGATTCAACTGCAAGTTATTCGTGCCTGCTGGCAGGGTAGCCGTATTCAGAGTCACCGAAATCTCTCTCCACTCACTGCTGCTCAGCGCCACACTTGGCGCAACCATGGTGCCAAGAAAGGAACCATTTTTCGCATAACTGAAGAAAACCCACGCATCATTGCCGACATAATCGGCCGACTTCTTGACCTTCACCGTCGCTTTGATTTGCATGTTATTGTCAATCGTCATTGTCTTGGATACCCAACCTGCGGCTCCTGCATCCACTGCATTGATATACAGGGCATTAGTTCCGCTGTTGGCCTCAAGCATCGTTACCCCTGTATCCACCGGCGTCGTTCGCGACCATAAGTTCGAATTCCAATTGACAGGAACAAGCTTATTTCCACTTGGCGTCGTTATCTCAAACCCAGGATTGGCGATGCTTAATTCAATCGGCGTGGTCAAACTTACAGCATTACTGGCCACAGACAGATTGCCCGCCGTATCCTTCGCTTTTACAGTAAACGTATAACTGGCGCCTGAATTGAGAGCGCTTACGGTATACGATAACCCTGTCGTAGATCCAATCAGCGTTGTACCATTGTAGACATCGTACCCCTGGACGCCAACGTTATCTGTTGAAGCATTCCATGTCAGGTTAGCACTCGTCGCTGTTTGGCTCGTAATGGCAAGATTCGTTGGAGCTGTTGGCGCCACCGTATCCAGCAGTTCCATCGTGACATCATCATAATAGAGTGTCCCGGCGTTGCTTACAGTGCCTGCTTTCGATGTCGCTAAGTTCAACCAGAGCATATTCGTTCCCACTGGAAACTGATTGCTGTTGACGGTTAACGTGATCTCTGTCCAATCTGTACTGCTTACGGTGGTCATATTCGATGAGGTTATTCCCAGGAAACTACCACTATTTCCATAGCTGATGAACACCCATGGGTTATTGCCGGCGTAATCCCCCGATTTCTTCACTTTCACGGTAGTTTTAATGGTTTGCGGACTGCTGTCGACCGGAATCGCTTTGGATACCCAACCAGCCGCTCCCGCATCCGTTGCAGAGATAGAGAGTGACTTTGCCCCGTTGTTATAAACCGCTGTCGTTACACTCGTATCCACCGGCGTCGTTCTATTCCATAGCCCTGTCGTCCAATTCGTCGGTATCAGTTTCGATTGATTCATTGTTGTTTCTTCGAACCCTGGATTAACCACATTAATAAAGCTTGCTGCCTGAACACGCGCTGACATCGTTGGAAACATTGCAACCAACATGGTGCAAAGTAACAGCCATACGACGGTCTTCCTCATAAATAAATCCCCTCCTCAATTTCATTTGGACTCTCAAAAGCACTTACCAAGATTTCACTTCCCTTTATTGATGGATTACATGGATAATTATAAGTTGACTGAAGTGGCCAAAGATATGAGACGATTTATACTTGGTTATCCGATTTTATCTTTTTTGATAAAAAAAAGCCGTCAACGCATTGATCGTTGACAGCTTTGCCCTACGCTATTCTTTTACGCTCCACCACTGCTTTGCTGTGTTACACTACCCTTCCACGCCATCATACCGCCCTTCAAGTGGGATAGCTCACTAAACCCATTTCTCCGCAGTATTCTCGCCGCCTGCTTGCTCCGCATGCCGCTTCGGCAGTAGAGATACACTGGACGATCCTTCGGGATCTCGGCTAGTCTGCGGTTCATCGTGGACAAGGGCATATTCACCGCGCCTGGAATGTAACCCTGCTTCAATTCACCCGGCTCACGCACATCAATAAGAACATGCTTGTCCTTGTCCACTGCCATAGCCTCCTGAAATTGCTCGGAAGATAGATTGCGCAGCCCTTTGACACCGGCGAACCTAGAATAGAAGAAAAACACGATAAACCCAAGTGCCACAATATTGAAAATCATCGTACTATCCATGTGAGGCCTCTTTTCCGGAAGGTGTCCTTATCTGCTTTTGACTAACAATTCCACAGCTTGCTTCACGATCTTGCTCGAGTCTCTGCCCGCTTCCTGCTCCTCTTTGATACAGTTCTCCAAGTTGACAGCGACAATCGTCGCGATCGCTTTATCGGCAGCGCTGCGAACCGCAGAGATTTGGCTCACAACATCTTTACAATCCTGCTCTTCCTCCATCATCCGCAAAATACCACGAATTTGGCCCTCCATGCGCTTTAGCCTTTTTTTCATATCATCATCGTATTGCATAGACAGCCACCCTTCCCTATACCTGTATAGGTATATTATTGCCCATGTTCTGGATGAAAACAACTTGCAATTCTGTCCCCCGTTAAATAAATAAGTTCACCTTCGCATCCGTCGCATCTCCCAGATACGCCGCTACACCTGCATGCTCAACGCCATCCAGCAGCTCTTCCGCCTGCAACCCAAGCAAATCCATTGTCATCGTACACGCGACTAAGCGGATGCCTTGCTCCTGAGCCAGCTCAATCAATTGAGGGAGCGAAAGTGCGTTATGCTTTTTCATCACATGCTTGATCATTTGGGGACCCATCCCACCGAAGTTCATTTTGGACAAGCCTAGCTTACCTGCACCGCGCGGCATCATTTTACCGAACATTCGCTCAACGAAGCCTTTCTTTACGGCTATTTTCTGATCTTTACGAAGCGCATTCAGCCCCCAGAAGGTAAAAAATATCGTCACATCATGATCGTAAGCCGCCGCCCCATTGGCAATAATAAAAGCCGCAATCGCCTTGTCGAGGTCCCCGCTAAACAGCACAATCGTCGTTTTTTCCTTCGTTTCCATCTCCGTCATGCCCTCACCCTTTCTTCACGAGAAATGTAAATACGCCCTGATCTTCTTTGGCTTCCAGCAGCTCATTTTTCGTTTTGCCGACCCATGCCTGAAAATCCTTCATCGACCCCTTATCCGTCGTAAGCAGCTCCATGATTTGCCCGGATTCTAGCGTATCCATGCCTTTTTTCGCTTTGACGAGTGGCATCGGACATGCCAAACCTTTCGCGTCTACAGTTAAATGAATCATAGGAATAACCTCCAATTAGTTTTTTCGATATCAAAAGTCCATTGCGACATACCAGGTGTTACGTTATGAATGTTGGCAAACCCATGCTCCGCTAACGTATGGCAAGCCATATCACTGCGACTTCCTGTTCGGCAGACCAGATAATAGGTGTGATCGGGTTGGAGTTGGGACAGGTTGTTAACCAACTCACCAAGCGGGATTGAAGTCGCTCCCGGGATATGCCCATTAGCAAATTCATCTGGCTCGCGGACATCCAGGATGTGCAGACTCTCCCCTGCTGCTAGCTTGGCACGCAACTCAGTATTAGTGATCGTATGAGAGAATCTTTGCGCTGGCTTCTTATTGGATGCCCCATCATGAACCGCACAACGGTTCGGCCCGATCTCCATCTCCCGCTGCTCCCCGTGTGTCGGATGGATTTTGCCCATATTGGTCTGTCTGATCTCCTCGTACGCGTTCGGCTGCGGCGGCAAATTCTCTGTCACCAACCGTCGAAATGCCCATTCATCTTCGATCTGGAGCCCTGGATTTTGCTGAAATAAATCACCCAGCCGCGCGGCTACTCGCCCGCCTTCACCTAACTCTGTCATCTTGCCAAAATGGGCAGGAAGCACGATCAATTCCTCGGATAGCGCCTGATAACGCTCGTAAAGCGTTGATCGCAAGTCTGAAACCCAGTCCGCTGCTTTACCAGCTAGATCAGGACGGCCAATGGATTGGACGAACAAAATATCGCCCGACAACAAATACTTTTCATCAATGAGAAGGGATGTGCTTCCGATGGTATGACCTGGCGAGTAGATCGGCTGGATGCTGATTTCCGTAGAGCCAACGATCAAATTGCGGCCTTCTTCAAGCTTTTCATAAGGGAATTGGACCTCTGTCGCATCCTTAGCCGGGAGCCAGTAGGAGCCGTTGGTTGCCGCCGCCAGCTGTCGTCCACCAGAGATATGATCCGCATGGAGATGCGTGTCGATCGTATGGGTAATGACGACGTTCTTAGCCTCAGCGAACTGTTCAAAAACCTCCGTCATCCGCACCGCATCAATCACCGCAGCTTCCCCTTGCGAAATGACCATGTAAGACAGGCAGCCCTTCCCTACACGAACGAACTGATAGATCTCGCCGCCATCGTTTAGATCTCCGATTTTGACTGGTGAAAGCTGCTCGCTCCAGCTTTTCATGCCTCCGATCAGGTAGGATACGTTGCTTTTGCCTGCTTCTAGAAGCTGCTCTGCCACAAAAATAGACGAGCCTTCTTTGGCACAGACGACCAGCACCTCTTGATCGTTTGGGATCTTATCGAGAATAGCCTCGACACCATCGATTAGGTCAAAATAAGGCACATTCAGCGACTTGATCTGGCTACCTTCAATATGCCAGTCCGCGAAGTCGGATTCGTTTCGCACATCTAGGATGAATATAGGTTGCTGATTCAGCACTTTCTGAGCTAATTGAGCGGCTTGCATACCGCGTACTTGGGTTTGGTTCATCGTTGTCCCTCCGATTTATGGATTAGGTGATTCCTATTACATACCCTATGGGGTATGTGAATGAGCAAAAAAAAATACGCTGCACTACCTCTATAGTTGGGGTAATTAAGTACTCTTGTTCTTTTATACGCATACCCCTATGGGTATAGAAGAACTATACAACCATATCGATTCCCCGTCAACCCTGACCCACTTTTCTGCGACCTCCAATACATGCGCAAGACCTTTTCCGATGTTGCTCTATCCTCTCACCAGCGTATAATAAAAAGAAACTTCACTCACATCGTGAACTCCCAAAGGAGATACCATGTCGTCGACTCCTACTTCTGTTATTTTATTCGATGGTGTTTGCCTGCTCTGCAGCAGCGCGGTGCAATTCATCTTGCAGCGCGATCCGAAGGGCGTGTTTCACTTCGCCACTCTACAATCCGAAACTGGGCAACGGCTTCTTGCCCAGCACAAAATGCCCCTCGATCAACTTAGCACGATTGTGCTGATCGAAGGTGATCGTGCCTATACGCGCAGCTCGGCTGCCTTGCGTATTGCCCGACGTTTGCGCGGCGCGTGGCCGCTGGCCTACGCGGCCATTGTCATTCCCTCGCCGATCCGCAACCTCGGATACCGCTTCATTGCCCGTAACCGCTATCGCTGGTTCGGTAAGAGCGAGCAATGCATGCTGCCGAGGCCGGAGCATCGGGCACGTTTTTTGGAGTGAGCGGGAACTCGCTGGACCTCTTTTCGATTCCCTAACTCGATTTTTTCGACTTAGGGAACTCGCAAGACCATTCCACCATAACGACAAAAAAACCTGCAGCACCTCGCAGGCCTTCGAACAACAACGAACCTAAATCTCCTGTTTACGTATGCGTAGACTGCCAAACATCCAACAGCATAGGCTTAGGCTCCCCATTTGAAAGCTATGATGCAGCAACTTCGCATTCCGTGAAGCATCGCCTGCGCCCATTGCGATGAGCAATGGGGCAAAATGCTCCGGCGTCGGAACCGCCTCCCGCGCATGCGGCGCGCGTTCGTCGTAGCGAATCAACGCCTCCAAGTTCCACGTTTCTAGCTGCTCTGCTAGCCACTCATCAAACTCCACGGCCCATATCTGCGGCACCGGATTGTTCTCATCCAGCTTGCGCAGATTGTGAACCGTTCCGCCACTCCCTATAATCAGCACCTGTTCATCCCGCAAGGAGCCTAAAGCGGCACCGATTCGGTAATGCTCCTCAGGTGTTAACCGAGGGTTAACCGAAAGTGTCACAACCGGGATCTGCGCATGGGGGTACATAATCGAGAGTGGCGCCCACACGCCATGATCCAGGCCTCGTCTATCATTTAGCTCACAGCGTATGCCCTCTTGCTGAAACAACTGCTGGATATGGAGACTTAGGAGTAGATCCCCTCTGGCTGGATAGTTAATGTCATAAAGTTCTTCGGCGAAACCTGAGAAGTCGTACATCATCTCCGGCTCGACTGCTGAGCTAATCTTCTGCACGGGGCTCTCCCAATGTGCACTGAACACAACAATAGCTTTTGGTTTTGGCAGCGACATCGCAAGTCTTTGCAAAAACTCCGTATACGCATGCTGCTCAATAGCCAAGTTCGGTGAGCCATGTGCAATAAAAAATGCAGGCAACACAGCAACACCCCCTCCCACAACCAAATCAGTGCCAATTAACTACATTATTCACGAATTCGTGAAAATAAAACCTCTTTGCACTCCATCCGTCCGCCTCACTTACCGTTCACAAACTGCTCAATCCCATCCGCGATACCTACGGCAAGCTTCTGTTGATACGCAACTTCCGACATCAGCTCATCCTCTTCGGGATTCGTCATGAACCCGATCTCCACGAGAGCGACGGGTACCTTCGACCAGTTAAAGCCGCTCAAATCATCTCGCGCGGATAAGCCACGTCCCTTCGAGCCTGTCGCTTGCTGCATACCAGCTAGAAGAAATCCAGCTGCCTGCTTACTTTCCGCTGCGATCGGCTTAACAGCTGGTTGTGCTGCTGACGGGTACAAGACCGAAAATCCTTTCGTACTGGCCGAAGCATCGCCATCTGCATGAATCCTTACCACCAGCGCCGCACCTGCCTCATTCGCCATATCAGCACGCTGCTTGTTGCTGATATCCACGTCATGCGTCTCGCGGGTCATTGCAACGTTAATTCCTCGACGCACTAGCTCATCTTTAAGCAGCAAGGATACCTCCAGATTGAGCACATATTCTGGCTTCTTTGTACGTACACCAACCGTTCCTGAGCTGACCTTGGCCTTCGTTTCCCGCGTATCAGGCCCGACCTGCTCCGGCGCATTATTGCCAACCCGCTGATGTCCGGGGTCGATCATGACAAGCTTATTGCTTTTAGGGACGCTCGGCAGCGTAGTTGGAGCAGGCGTCTTCGTTGGTGTCGGCTTCGCTTCTGGCGTTGCGACAGGCGTCGGAACCGCTGTCTGGGCCGGGGCTGGTGCAACCGTAGTTGCCGCCTGCACCTCGGATGGCACAGCTGTTGTTTGAGTTGCTGTCGCCTGCGGTAAAGCGCTTTGCAGAGCCTCTGCCGTTGGCACCACCACGGGCACCGGCTGGTTATTTCCACAACCAGCCAACACACCAACCAGCGTTATGACTGCAGCGAGTATCAGCTTTCTTTTATCAAACATCGGCAATCCCCCCATTTCTATGCTCTGTATAAAAACCGCCGCTACTCGCGAAAACTAACACTACCACGCTTCTCCACATCTGGGAGGTTCCGCTATGCAAGCATTTTGGCAGTATATCACTGATCACTGGCTGTCCATTTCCTTAGTCGTTCTTGCCTTATTGGCATGTTATTTCGTCTACAGAGGCAGAAGCAAGTATATACGTAACTGGGATAAAAAGTAATCAAAAAAAACTCGCTCCTTCATCGGCTGTTCACCAGTGATGGCACGAGTTAATCACTACGTATGCACGACCCCTTGGCCAATAACCAACCACCCAATGAGTAATTGACTTTCTTCCCATTATATCATACAACGACCTGCCCTAATCACGACGGCTTAGCCTATTAACTAAGTAGTCCCACATCTGTGGTTCCACCCAATCCTCCTGATAAGCAAAAAACACAACCCTCACGCGTACGCCCCATTCGGGTATTCGCTTCTAAGAGGACTGTGTTTTGTTGTTCCTACTGCTTATCTCAATGCCTTCATCGCAATATCCGTCCGATAATGCTTACCCTCAAAATGAATCCGATCCGCATCCGCATAAGCCTTCTGACGAGCTTCTACGATATCCTTGCCAAGTCCTGTGATTCCGAGCACACGTCCACCGTTGGTGACGATTTGCCCGTTCTCATCAACTGCCGTTCCCGCGTGGAACACAAGCGCTTCCTGCACTTGATCCAGCCCCGTGATTGGCAAACCTTTTGGATACGGCCCAGGGTATCCTGGCGAAGCGACGATGACGCATACTGCGGCTTGCTCGCTCCACTCGATTGGCTGCTCAGCCAACGTGCCGTTGTTGATCGCTAGGAAAATATCGAGCAAGTCCGTTTTCAATCGTGGCAAAATCACCTGCGTCTCCGGATCACCGAAGCGCGCGTTGAACTCAATTGTTTTTACACCGTTCGGAGTCAAAATCAGACCCGCATACAGCACGCCCTTGAACGGGCGGCCTTCTGCCACCATCGCATCCGCTGTTGGCTGAACGATGTTCACAAGTGCTTCTTGCACGATGGACTCTGGAATGTGTGGAAGTGGAGAGTATGTCCCCATTCCGCCAGTATTCGGTCCTTTATCGTTATCAAAAACCGGCTTATGATCCTGCGAAGGCACCATCAAACGCACAGTTGAACCATCCACGAAAGCAAGTAGTGACATTTCTTGTCCTGTCAGGAACTCCTCTATCACGACGCTTGCGCCTGCCGATGCTCCAAAAACCTGTCCAACCATGATGTCCTTCAGCGCAGCTTCGGCCTCTTCCATCGTTTGAGCAACGGTAACGCCTTTACCAGCGGCTAAGCCGTCTGCTTTGATAACGATTGGCGCTGTTTGCGAGCGCAAGTAAGCCAATGCCGGCTCATACGCGTCAAATGACTCGTAAGCCGCTGTAGGGATGCTGTATTTTTTGAGCAGCTGCTTCATAAATACTTTGCTGCCTTCGATAATCGCTGCGTTGGCGCGAGGGCCGAATGCCGCAATGCCTTTTGACTCCAAGTGGTCGACTAAACCTGCCGCTAACGGATCATCAGGCGCGACCATGACCAAATCAATCGCCTGCTCCTTCGCAAACGTAGAAATCTCTTCGAACTGTAATTCCGTAATCGGCACACACTCCGCTAAGCCTGCGATACCGCCGTTGCCTGGTGCGCAGAACAGTTTGCTGATTTTTGGGCTTTTGCTCAGTGCCCATACGATCGCATGCTCACGTCCGCCACGTCCAATAACTAATACACGCATCTATGGAATCCCCTCTCATGGGGAATGCCCACGGTCCCCTTACGAAACGTGAGCATTCTCAATTGTTTTAGTGTTTAAAATGACGAACGCCAGTCATAACCATCGCAATGCCTTTTTCGTTAGCAACGCGAATGGACTCTTCGTCTTTGATGGAACCGCCTGGCTGAATAACAGCTGTAATGCCCGCTTTTGCTGCCATTTCGAGTGTATCGCCCATCGGGAAGAACGCGTCGGACGAGAGGACGGAGCCTTTGGACTTCTCGCCAGCTTGCTCGATTGCGA
The DNA here is from genome assembly GCF_031455095.1 of Paenibacillus qinlingensis. Taxonomy (GTDB): domain Bacteria; phylum Bacillota; class Bacilli; order Paenibacillales; family NBRC-103111; genus Paenibacillus_E; species Paenibacillus_E qinlingensis_A. The sequence continues at coordinate 41,091 of NZ_JAVDSB010000018.1, read as the reverse complement.
TTTTCGCTGCGCCAACACGGTTCATTTGACCCGCGCCTACGCCCACAGTCATATCGTCAGCCACAAGTACGATGGCATTCGATTTAACGTGCTTAACTACTTTCCATGCAAAAAGAAGTTGCTTCATTTCTTCCGCTGTCGGTTGACGCTCGGAAACGACTGTCAGATCCGCTTCTGTCAATTGACGAGCATCGCTAGCTTGTACCAGCATGCCGCCTTCAACTGTTGTAATTACTGGTTGGGATTCACGACCAGCAATCGTATCCAAACCGGCTACTTTGAGTAGGCGGATGTTTTTCTTTTTAGCCAGAATTTCAAGAGCTTCTGGTGTAAAATCTGGTGCGATGACGATCTCCAAGAAGATCTCATGCAGTAATTGCGCTGTCGCTTCGTCGATCGCACGGTTCGCAGCCACGATTCCACCGAAGATGGAAGTTGGATCTGCATTGTAAGCTTTCGTGTAAGCTTCCAGCACGTTCGTACCGATACCTACGCCGCAAGGGTTCATGTGCTTAACCGCAACAACCGCAGGCTCGCTGAACTCTTTTACAATCTGTAGGGCAGTGTTAGCGTCATTGATATTGTTATACGATAATTCCTTACCGTGTAATTGTTCAGCTGTTGTGATGTTGCCAGCAGCCGCATTCGGCGTGCGATAGAACGCTGCGCTTTGGTGCGGGTTCTCGCCGTAGCGAAGATCTTGCATTTTTTCATACGTAACGGTGTAACGCTCTGGGTAAGGCTCGCCTTGGAGGCCAGTCAAATAGTCGCCAATCAAAGCATCGTAAGCGCCCGTGTGACGGAACACTTTTGCTGCAAGCGTTTTACGTGTTGCCAGCGTAGTGTCACCAGTCTCTTGCACTTCTTCCAACACTTTCGCATAGTCATTCGTGTCGACGATAACGGAAACGAAAGCATGGTTTTTCGCTGCGGAACGAAGCATCGTAGGTCCACCGATATCGATGTTCTCGATCGCATCTTCGTAAGTCACGTCAGGCTTAGCAATCGTCTCTGCAAAAGGATACAAATTCACGACAACTAGATCGATGTACTGAAGGCCAAGCTCTTTCATGCTTGCTTGGTGCTCTTCGTTGTCACGAACAGCCAAAAGTCCACCATGCACGTTAGGGTGAAGTGTTTTCACGCGTCCGTCCATGATTTCCGGGAACCCTGTAACCTCGGAAATACCAATAACCGGTACCCCTTTATCCTTTAACAAACTAAGCGTACCACCTGTGGAAATGATCTCAACGCCCAGTTTTGACAGCTCGCTCGCGAATTCAACGATGCCCGTTTTATCGAAAACGGAGATCAGTGCTCTTTTGATTGCCACTATGCTTCCTCCTTAGGGAATGGGATTGTATATGAATGAAATAAGTTCAATACTATAAAAAGTCGGTTCCGCCCAGCAGCTGCCGAGCGTTCCGTGGTCAAGCAGCCATCTATCGGCACTATACCCTAGACTCAGGAACCATCATAATGCTGGTTGGCCTGAGCCATTGGGATAGTGGTCATAGAACTAGCTATCAGCACTATACCCTAGACTCAGAACCCAGCAAAATGCTGGTTGACCTGAGCCAATGGGATAGTGGTTATAGAGCTAGCTACGTCCGCACACTAACCCTGCGTCCGTCCAAACTCACGCGGCCCTCGCGCAGCCACCGCACAACCTGCGGCAGCAGCACGTGCTCGGCCGCGTGGATTCGCTCCGTGAGCGAATCGGCTGTCTCGTGCTCGTGGATTTCCACGGCACGCTGCGCAATGATCGGGCCGGAATCCAGCCCGCCATCGACAAAATGCACCGTGACGCCCGTCTGCTTCACACCATACTCCACCGCCTGTTCCACGGCGCGCACGCCGGGGAACGAAGGCAACAAAGATGGATGAATGTTAATCATCCGCCCGAAGAACGGCTCAACCAGCACATTCGTAATAATCCGCATGTACCCGGCCATAACGACCAGATCAACCTGGCGGTCCTGCAGCTCTTTCAGAATCAACGACTCATAAGCCTCACGGCTCGCGTATTCCTTCGGGTTGAAGGCAAATACAGATACCTTCGCTTCCTTAGCTCGTTCAACGACGAACGCCTTTGGGCGGTCACAGACAAGAAGCTCGATGCTAACATCAAGCTTCCCCTTCTGTACCTGATCCACAATCGCCTGAAAGTTCGAGCCGCTGCCCGAAGCCATCACTGCAATGCGATAAGGCTGCATTACACGTCAGCTCCTTGGAACGTAACTACACGCTCACCTTCAGTTATAACGCCTAAACGATAAGCTTTCTCGCCTTGTGCTTCCGCTGCAGCGATCGCTTTCTCTGCATCGTCAGCTGCCACGATCACAACCATCCCGATTCCCATGTTGAACGTGCGGAACATATCGTTATTACTAATTCCTCCTACACGCTGCATCAAGGAGAAAATCGGAAGGATCGGCCAAGATCCGTATTGAATGTCTGCGTTTACGTTATCAGGCAGAACCCGTGGAATATTTTCGATGAAACCGCCGCCTGTGATATGTGCCATGCCTTTAATCGCTACGTCTTCCAACATAGCTAGAACTGGCTTCACATACAGCTTCGTTGGCTCAAGCAGCACGTTACCAAGCTTGTCGCCAAGCTCTTCCACATGCCCTTGAAGGGTATAACCGTTATCCTCAAGCAAAAGCTTACGCACAAGCGAGAACCCGTTGCTGTGCACACCGCTTGAAGCAAGTCCTAGCACGACATCTCCAGGACGGATCGTTGTTCCGTCGATGATCTTTTTCTTGTCGACGATTCCAACCGTAAAGCCGGCAATGTCATACTCCCCTTCAGCATACATGCCCGGCATTTCCGCCGTTTCACCACCGATTAGTGAGCAACCTGATTGCGCACAACCGTCGGCGATCCCTTTAATAATCGCTTCAATTTTCTCTGGAATGACTTTGTCACAAGCAAGATAGTCAAGGAAGAACAATGGCTCCGCGCCTTGAACGATAATATCGTTCACGCACATCGCAACCGCGTCGATCCCAATCGTATCATGCTTATCCATGGCAAAAGCAATCTTCAGCTTCGTGCCCACGCCGTCCGTACCCGATACGAGTACAGGCTCCTCATACTTGTCTTTGTTCAAGCTGAACAGCCCGCCGAAGCCTCCGAGATCTGTTAACACTTCAGGACGGAATGTCCGTTTCACGTGCTTTTTCATCCGTTCTACTGCTTCGTTCCCCGCCGCGATATCGACGCCAGCCTTTTTATAAGCATCCGACACTGACCAACACTCCTTAGTTTATCTATATATGGGGAGGTCGCTAGACCCCCGTTTTCTCTCTCATACTGTTAATCACAAGCACAGCCAACCTTCGTCACATCAACGATTTCCGTCGGATAGTTGTTATCAAAACAAGCCGTACAATATCCACTCTCTTTGCCAGCAGAACCTTGACCGATTGAATCCAACAACCCATCCTTCGTTAGAAAATGAAGGGAATCCGCATTAATCGCCTTACGAATTTCCTCGATGGAATTCATCGCTGCGATCAGCTCTTTGCGATCCGGTGTATCAATTCCGTAGTAACATGGGTTCATAAAAGGCGGCGAAGAAATCCGCACATGAACTTCCGTTGCCCCTGCTTCACGCAGCAGGTTAACGATGCGTAAGGACGTTGTCCCACGAACGATGGAGTCATCGATCATCACGACACGCTTGCCTTCGACCACCTTGCGAACGGCGCTCAGCTTCATTTTAACCCCTTGCTCACGAAGCTCTTGGCTTGGAATGATGAACGTACGGCCTGTGTAGCGGTTCTTGATCAGACCCAGTTCATAAGGAATGCCCGTTTGTTCTGCAAAACCAATCGCTGCCGAAATACTGGAATCCGGAACGCCGGTTACAATGTCCGCATCCACGAAAGCTTCCATCGCTAGTCGTTTACCCATACGCTTACGCGCAGAGTGAATATTGACCGTGTCGATGTCGCTGTCTGGACGTGCAAAGTAGATATACTCCATTGCACAGATCGCACGCTTGCCACCTTCTGCAAATCGCTCGGAACGGAAGCCGTCACGATCAATCACAATGATCTCGCCGGGCTGTACATCACGGAAATAGGTTGCCCCAACCGCATCAAAAGCACATGTCTCCGACGCGAACAAGTAAGCATCTCCGAGGCGACCAATCATGAATGGACGTAAACCGTTCGGATCAAGCGCAGCAATCAATTTATCTTTCGTGATAATGAGGAAAGCGAAGCCGCCGATGACTTGATTCATCGCATCCTTAACGGCATTAACGATATCATCATGCTCCGAACGAGCAATCAGATGCGCCATAACCTCAGTATCACTTGTTGTTTGGAAAATAGAACCCTTGCGCTCCAACTCACGCTTGATAATATTTGCATTATCAAGGTTTCCATTCGTCGCAATCGCTAGGTCACCCTCACGGTATTTAAAAACAAGCGGCTGCGCATTTGCCAGCTTGCTTTCGCCTGCTGTGGAATAACGTACGTGAGCGATAGCCGTTGAACCCGTAAGAGGGTGCAAATTGTCGTTCGTAAATACCTCTTTTGCCAATCCCATACCGCGATAATAGTTGAATTTACCGTTATCTACTGTACAAATGCCGGCACTTTCCTGCCCACGATGCTGAAGTGCATGAAGTCCGTAATAACACAGGGACGAAGCGTCGGGATGACCATACACCCCGAACACGCCGCACTCCTCATTCAGCTTATCGAACAATCCACCTTGGCCGCCAATACCTTCGTTGTAATAGTCACCTGTCCAAAGCTCATGCTGACCATTCTCTAATTGCTCCAATGGTGCCACAGGAAGCTTCAGGGCCTTGGATTGTTTCACGCCATTAGACATGGAATCGCATCCTTCCAGACTTTCGCCAGCTCGCTTACAGGAGACTGGAGACGCTGTTCGTCATTGATTTTCACAGTGAGGTAAGAACCTGTTACTTTACCGATTTCTTGATAAGGAACACCTTGGGAAGCGATCCAGTGCTTAAGTGCGTCTGCTTTGTCTGGTGTCGCGCTAAGCACGATACGAGATTGTGTTTCACTGAACAATGCAAAATCAGGACGTAGATCTGACGCGAAGTTCACTTCTGCGCCGATGTTGCCGCTGATACAGCTTTCTGCTAATGCGACAGCCAAACCGCCTTCAGACAAGTCATGTGCGGATGCAACTAGACCTTCTTGGATCGCTTTAAGTACTGCGTTTTGCAGACGTTTCTCCGTAGCCAAATCCAATTCAGGAGGACGGCCTTCTGTTACTCCGTGAATCACATATTGGAATTCACTGCCGCCGAGCTCAGCTTTCGTCTCGCCTAGCAGGATAATGATGTCGCCTTCGTTTTTAAAGTTTTGCGTTGTGATGTGATCTGTGTCATGCACAAGACCAACCATCCCGATAACCGGAGTCGGGTAAATCGCGCCTTTGGAGTTCTCGTTGTACAACGAAACGTTACCGCCGATAACCGGCGTATCCAAGAAGCGGCAAGCTTCTGCCATACCGTCAGTGGATTTCTCCAACTGCCAGAAGATTTCTGGCTTGTCCGGTGAACCGAAGTTCAAGTTATCCGTCACAGCAAGAGGCTCAGCACCGGAACAAACGATGTTACGCGCAGCTTCGGATACCGCGATACGTCCGCCCACTTCTGGGTCTAGGTATACGTAGCGTCCGTTACAATCCGTTGTCATCGCAAGACCTTTGCGCGTGCCGCGGATTGTTACGACTGCTGCGTCCGAACCTGGACGCACAGCTGTTTCCGTACGAACCATGTAGTCGTACTGGTTGTAAACCCACTCTTTGCTCGCTACCGTTGGGGACGCGAGTACGGATTTCAGCGCATCTGTCAACTTCACGACTTCTTCGTAACGTGTTGTATCGATCGCTGCGCTTGCTTCGTAATAAGCCGGCACTTTGCTTGGCTTATTGTAAACTGGGCACTCGTCAACGAGTGCGCCTACAGGCATGTTCGCCACGACTTCACCGTGGTGAATCAATTTTAAGAAACCGTCGTCAGTAACTTTACCGACTTTAGCACAGTGCAAGCCCCAACGCTCGAAGATGCCTTTCGCTTGCGCCTCATCCTTCGGCTCAACAACGAATAGCATACGCTCCTGGGACTCGGACAACATCATTTCATACGCTGTCATGCCTTCTTCGCGCTGTGGAACTTCATCCAGGTACAGCTCCATGCCGTTACCTGCTTTACTAGCCATCTCAGCGGAGGAACATGTAAGTCCCGCTGCACCCATATCTTGAATTCCTAGCACGATGCCGGAATCGATCAACTCTAAGCAAGCTTCTAGCACTAGCTTTTCCATGAACGGATCGCCAACTTGAACCGCTGGACGCTTCGCTTCAGATTCAGCTGTCAGTTCCTCGGATGCGAATGTCGCACCGTGGATACCATCGCGGCCTGTTGCCGGGCCTACGTAGAACACTGGGTTGCCTACACCTTTGGCAACACCGCGTTGGATCATGTCGTGGTCGATAAGACCTACGCACATTGCGTTAACGAGCGGGTTCCCCTCGTAGCTCTCGTCGAACATTACTTCGCCGCCAACTGTCGGAATCCCGATACAGTTACCGTATCCAGCGATACCGGAGACTACGTGCTCGAACAAGTACTTCACACGATCGTTTTCTAGTTTACCGAAACGCAAGGAGTTCAATAACGCCACTGGGCGAGCGCCCATGGAGAAAATATCACGAATAATACCGCCAACACCTGTCGCCGCGCCTTGGTAAGGCTCGATTGCGGAAGGGTGGTTATGACTTTCAATTTTGAAAACAACCGCTTGGTTGTCCCCGATATCTACAATCCCTGCACCTTCACCAGGTCCCATAAGAACGCGAGGTCCTGTAACTGGGAATTTGCGAAGAACTGGTTTGGAATTTTTGTAAGAGCAATGCTCGGACCACATTACGCTGAATACGCCGATTTCTACGTAGTTCGGAGTACGTCCAAGGAAACCACAAATCTTAGCAAACTCCTCGTCGGTTACACCCATTTGCTTGTAAATCTTCTGTTCCGCGATTTGTTCTGGAGATGGTTCCTTAGCGGATAGCTGCTGCGTCATGTTTTTCCCTCCAAGCACTTAGAATTGATGTGAACATTTTCTTACCGTCTGCGGAGCCTAGAATCTCATGAATGGCGCGCTCAGGATGGGGCATCATACCCACTACGTTCCCTGCTTTGTTGCTGATTCCAGCGATATCATCAAGTGAACCGTTCGGGTTGTTGCCCGCTTCGTAACGGAACACGATTTGGTTGTTTTCTTGCAATTCTTTCAATGTAGCTTCGTCACAGTAGTAGTTGCCTTCACCGTGCGCGATTGGAATGTTGATTAATTCACCTTCGGCATAATCACGTGTGAACGCCGTTGTGTTGTTCTCCACTTTCAGCACCGCTTGGTGACAGCGGAATTTCATGCCGTTATTGCGCAGCAATGCGCCTGGCAGCAACCGTGCTTCCGTCAACACTTGGAATCCGTTACAAATACCTAGAATGTACTTGCCTTCTTCCGCAGCCTTCACAACAGCCTTCATTACGTTCGTAAACTGAGCAATCGCTCCACAACGCAGGTAATCCCCGTAAGAGAATCCTCCTGGTACTAGGATGCAATCGTATTTGGACAAGTCGCCGTCCGTATGCCACACATAGTCAACGGGTTGACCAATTGTATCTTCAATCGCTTTGTACAAGTCGATATCGCAATTCGATCCCGGGAACACAAGAACCGCAAAATTCATGACGTTTTTCCTCCTAAAAGTTTGCTTTAGTAAACTATTTTTGTAAGCCTATGCTGGTTTTCTTCTGTCTACTAAACCAACTCGTAGCGGTAGTCTTCGATCACTGTGTTTGCAAGCAATTTCTCGCACATTGCTTTTACGCGTGCTTCTGCTTCTGCTCTGTCTGTCGTACCAAGTTCAAGCTCCAAGTATTTACCGATGCGCACTTTGCCAACTTCTTCAAAGCCCATGGAGTGAAGTGCTCCTTGTACTGCCGTTCCTTGCACGTCCAATACGTTTTGTTTAATCGTTACATAGACTGTTGCTTTCATCGTATAATCGCTCCTCAGCGTTATTTTTAGTCAACCAAGCGGTGCAGAATCCCTTTATATCGGTTCGAAGTCTCTTCCACAACAGAAGCTGGAAGCTCATCCGGTTCACTATTTTTATCCCATCCTGATCCCGCCAAATACGTGCGAACAGGCTCTTTGTCCATGGAATCAATCTCGATATCCAAAGCATATTTATCTTCTGACCAATAGCGGGAAGAATCCGGCGTGAAAATCTCATCAATAATAATAAGTTCGCCCGCATAAAAACCGAATTCAAACTTCGTATCCGCCAAAATAATGCCTTTTTGCTCACAGATGCTATGCGCCAGCACATACAGCATAATGCTGCGCTCTTGCAGGGCTAGGGTTAGCTCCTCGCCAACCAGCTCCTTCATCTGCTCAAGGGTGATGTCCTCATCGTGACCCACATCATTTTTCGCTGCCGGTGTGAAAATCGGATCGACCAAACGCTCGTTTTTACGCAAGCCTTCTGGAAGCTTAATGCCGTTAATTTCTCCGGTTTTCTCGTACTGTCTCCAGCCGTTCCCCGTGATGTAGCCGCGAACCACGCACTCGATGGAGATACGCTCTGCTTTTTTCGCTACAATAATACGTTCCTTCAACAGTTCGCGATCTTCCGCACTTGGAATGATTGCATGAAGCTTCTCAACATCCGTGTGGATGATGTGATTGTTCATATAACCGCTTGTTACGCCGAACCAGTACTTGCTGAGTGCATTCAGCACGTACCCTTTATCCGGAACGCCTGGCTTCAAAATATAATCAAAAGCCGAAATCCGATCCGTTACCACGATCAAAAAGCTATCGCCAAGATCATACAACTCACGTACTTTACCTTTATGCACGAGAGGCGCATTAATCATTTCTTCAGCTGTATCCACGATCCCACTTGCGTTTGCCGCCACGAATTCCACACCCTTCCCCTTTAAAAACGTATCTTCTAGTTCAAACCAAGACGATCAAAGATCGTGCTTACATGTTTCAAATGCCAGCTAGGATCGAAGCAATCTGCGATTTCTTCTGGGCTAAGCACTTCGGTGATGACCGATGTGTTCTCAACGATTTCGCGGAAGGAACGTTGCTCTTCCCATGCTTGCATCGCTCTCGGTTGCACCGTATCGTACGCTTGCTCACGAGCAAAGCCTTTGTCGATCAGCTTCGTCATCACGCGGCCGGAGAAAGGAACATCATACGTGCTGCGCATGTTGCGTTTCATGTTTTCAGGGAACACCGTCAAATTCTTGATGATGTTGCCAAGACGGTTCAGCATGTAGTTCAACAATTGCGTCGAATCCGGAAGGATAATACGCTCAACAGAGGAGTGCGAAATGTCGCGCTCATGCCATAGCGGCACGTTCTCATACGCGGACACCATGTGTCCACGAATCACACGGGATAGACCGGAAATGCTTTCGCAACCGATTGGGTTACGTTTGTGCGGCATTGCAGAGGAACCTTTTTGACCTTTGGCAAACGGCTCTTCAACCTCGCGGAACTCACTCTTTTGAAGCGCGCGAATTTCCGTTGCAAATTTGTCCATGGACGTCGCAATTAGTGCTAATGTCGCCATGTAATCAGCGTGACGATCACGTTGCAGCGTTTGTGTAGAAATCGGTGCCGGTGTTGTGCCTAGTTTCTCACACACATACTGCTCAACGAACGGATCGATGTTTGCGTAAGTACCTACAGCACCCGAGATTTTACCGAATTGTACGCCATTCGCGGCTGTACGGAAACGCTCCAAGTTACGCTTCATTTCTTCGTACCATAGCGCCATTTTCAAACCAAACGTCGTTGGCTCTGCATGAACACCATGCGTTCTTCCCATCATGGCTGTATCTCTATGTTCAATCGCTTTATTGCGAAGAATTTCGATGAAATTAATGATGTCTTTTTCCAAGATTTCGTTCGCTTGTCTCAATAAGTAACCCATCGCCGTATCGACAACGTCAGTTGAAGTCAAACCGTAGTGAACCCATTTGCGCTCAGGCCCTAATGTTTCAGATACAGCGCGTGTGAAAGCAATGACGTCATGACGTGTTTCTTGCTCGATTTCATAGATGCGATCGATGTTGAAGCTTGCTTTTTCGCGCAATACTTTGACATCTTCCTTCGGAATAACACCAAGCTCTGCCCATGCCTCGCAAGAAAGAATTTCTACTTCTAAATAAGCTTGGAATTTATTCTGTTCTGTCCAAATACTTGCCATTTCAGGGCGTGTATAACGTTCAATCATAATCCCGTACCTCCAATAAGTTTCATTTACTTACTTTCCCAAATGCCTGTTTGTTCTATCCAAGTCAATGCTTTCTCAACATCGTTTGTTAAAAGGTTGATGTGACCCATTTTGCGTTTCTCTTTCGCTTCTTTCTTGCCGTACAAATGAAGTTTGGCAGACACGCCTAATGCTTCATTCTCTAAGAAGCCCGGCTCAGCAAGTTTATCGTGCAGCGGCGCTATGTGCTCACCTAGCAAGTTTACCATGACTACAGGTGTAATCAGTTCTGTTGAACCTAGCGGCAAATTGCAGATCGCACGTACGTGCTGCTCGAACTGTGAAGTCCGGCAAGCTTCCATCGTGTAATGCCCCGAATTATGGGGGCGTGGCGCAAGCTCATTCACATAAAGCTGACCATCCTTGGTTAGGAATAGCTCAACCGCAATGAGCCCGATGACACCGAGTGACTCCGCGATGCGAATCGCGAGTTCTTCGGCTGCCTTCTGCACGGGCACAGGAATACGTGCCGGCACGATGGATTCGTGCAGAATATTATGTACATGTATATTTTCAGCAGCAGGAAATGCTTTAACCTCGCCGCGTGGACTTCTAGCTGCAATAACGGATAATTCCTTGTCAAAATGAATGAATTGTTCGAGCACCAGCTCGGTTTTGGCGCGGCTTAGCGTATCATAGGCTTCTGCGACTTCGTCTAGGGAGCGAAGCACCCACTGCCCTTTACCGTCATACCCACCGGTTGCGGTTTTGAGCACGCATGGCGTACCGAAGCGCTCCGCTGCTTCTCTCAGGTCCGCTTCGCTTTTGATCTCTGCGTAAGGCGCTACTGGCACTCCCGCTGCTTCAATCGCTCTCTTTTCACGAAGACGGTGCTGTGTCGTGTATAAAAGATGACTTCCTTGTGGAACATAGGATTCTTCCATCAAGATGTTGGTGACGTGTGCGTCGACGTTCTCGAACTCGTACGTAATCACGTCCGACAATGCGGCTAGCTTTCTAGCTGCCTCAACGTCGTCGAAATTCGCTTGAATTTGGGTCGCCACTTGCCCGCAAGGTGCGTCCTCAGTTGGATCAAGCGTCACAAAGCGATACCCCATGTTGCGTCCGGCTAGTGTAAGCATACGTCCTAATTGTCCGCCGCCAAGGATACCGATGGTGCCGCCTGGCTGAATCACTTTACCGCTGGAAGTGTCACTCATAGATTGTCACTGCTTTCTAGCACCGTTTGCGTAATGCGCGCGCGGCGTGCTTTTACTCTCGCTTGGATCTCCGGATCAAAAGCGCCCAGAATTTGCGCAGCTAGCAAGCCTGCGTTTGTCGCACCAGCATGACCGATTGCAACTGTAGCAACTGGAATGCCGCCTGGCATTTGTACAATGGAGAGCAAAGAGTCCATACCGTTCAATGTAGACGTTTTGACTGGAACACCAATAACCGGAAGCTCTGTTTTGGCTGCTACCATTCCTGGTAAATGCGCCGCACCGCCTGCTCCGGCAATAATGACTTGTAGCCCACGTTCGATCGCCGATGCTGCATAGTCAAACATCAGATCCGGCGTTCTGTGCGCGGAGACAACCTTCTTCTCATACGCTACACCTAGTTCGTCCAACATATCACAAGCATGCTTCATCGTTTCCCAATCCGACTGGCTTCCCATAATTACACCAACACGTACCGTCGTCATCTTAAACCCACTTTCGTCACCTTTATAATAAAAAATGCCCAGAGCTAGAATTCACGATTCTATACGCTGGACAGCAAAAGAACCGAATGCAAAAAGACCATCATTTCCTATGGTTCCCCTCATTCGCTTCCTCGTAGTCCAAAAATTCATGGTTTTTGGGTAGATACTTTCAGGCCTTATTCCTGATTTTATACGAGTTGATTCGACATTTTCAATTAGTGCGGCTTCATTTCCCGCTTTCCTAGTTTACTACCAACTAACGTGCCATGTCAATTTCAAAAAACGAACAATTATTACTTTATACTTTTAAATAGTTCGCTTTTTCGGCACATTTTCTAGCTTTTACCTGTAAATGAGTGAAGATGCGTTTCTCAACCGTTTCTCAACATCTCAATATGAAATCATTTGTTGTTCCTAGACATCAATTGGCCTGTGTAATGAACTTTTAATATTTTTCGACAATCTCGTATGTGGATATTTTGAAAATAAATAACAAACACACTGACATATAGTTGTCAGTGTGTTCCGTTTACAATACTCATATAGAACCGATACTTCATATATGAGGAGGAATTATATGATGAATACAAAACAAACACTTAGAGGATTTGCCACAATCAGTTATTGGGCAGATGATGTAGGGGCTGCACAGGCTTGGTATTCCGAATTGTTGGGCATGAAGCCTTACTTCGAAAAATCAGGACCCGATGGTCAACTCGTCTATGCCGAATTTCGCCTTGGTGACTACCAGCATGAACTGGGTCTGATCGATCGCCGCTTTGCCCCTACGCATGCATCAACTAGTCCTGGCGGAGCCATCATGTACTGGCATGTTGATGATATAGAAGCCACGCTTACCCTTTTGAAAGCTATGGGAGCAGTCGAATACGAACCACTAGTACACCGCGGAGAGGGATTCATCACAGCCTCCGTCACAGATCCTTTTGGAAACGTGCTAGGCATCATGTACAATGCTCACTATTTGAAAATGGTACCTACCACAACTCGGGGGTGATTAGCAGTTATGATCATAGATAACGTAGTACATGTACAGTCGCGACAAGAATGGCGAGAGTGGCTAGTTAACCATCACCGTACAGAGAATTATTGTTGGTTAGTCCCTGCCCAGCGCACTTCCATGAGTTACATTGACTTTGTTGAAGAAGCCTTATGCTTTGGCTGGATTGACAGCACAACTAAGAAAGTTGATGACACCCACACAGCGCAACGCTTCTCCCCTCGAAAAAAGAAGAGTAAATGGACAGAACTCAACAAAGAACGAGTCCGGCGTTTAGATAAATTAGGCTTCATGACGGAAGCAGGACATCAAGTATTGCCCGATATGAACACCGCATCATTCGTCATAGATGAAGCTATCCTAACGCAATTACGTCAGGACGAAGTGCTCTATCGCCATTTTCAGTCCTTGCCAGAGCTATATATGAGAGTAAAACTCGACAATATACAGTCTGTACGGAACGATGCAACCTTATATCAAAATCGATTAACCAAGTTCATTGAACATACCCGTCTCAATCACATATATGGACAATGGCATGATAACTGCCGATTACTCGCGTACTAATCCCGTCCCCTAGTAAAATTCACTTACGAACAAATAGCTGCTTCATATCGCAAGGAAGCTTCGCCTACTGCCAACTCATTCACTAATCCCAGCTGTTTAAAAACGTGAAGAGAGCTGTTAACTGTCATCGCATTCACATGCGGATACTCACCGACCATTGCCTCGCAAATGTCTTTCACCGTCGTGTAACTTTCCTGCGCATAAAGATATGTTAACAATGCTCGCCGCTGTGGAGTTAACGGGATATTTCGAGCTCGCATCCGCTGTAAGGCTTGATTCAGATCATGTTTGACCATTAGGGTAACCTCCTCTTTCATTTTTCATTGTATGGTGTTCATGAACTTACGGTTCGCTTGCTGCACATAAATGTAATATCTATGTTCATGCTCGCCGTTAGAGTTATGCATTATACATCTTATTTATAATTATTATTATATAATATTTACTTTATTTTGTCGAGAATCATTATCAACACGAACAGTGCACTGGCGAGGCTACCTTTAAGGCCCTAAAATGGCCTTATCCTTCGGACCTGCTGCCGCGAGGGCAGAAATAGCGCCCTTTTTGGGCGCTATTTCTCAGCTTTCACCTCCGCTGCGCTGGAGGGCTTTTCTGCTGCGACGTGTAAATCCCCACTGCGAACCGTCGGATCCCAACCATCCGCACCTGCTAGAACGTGCTCAGCAGTCAACTTCTTCGCTTCCTGCTCGTTCAATTCCGTTGCCCACGCAGCGCGCCCGCTAGTTACTGCTCCAGGACCCACACTTCCGAACTCCATGTACCTAACCGCTTCTATCGGTTCCTGTTCATTCCATCGATCCCAGCCCGCAGACTTTACATGCGCTCCTACCCAGCAATCTACAAACGCAACGTTCGCATAGTTCCGCCACGGCCTCCCTAGACCTACTGACTGCTCAGGCACATCTCCTGTCAGCTTGCATCTCAGAAAGACATAACCAAACTGAACCTCCTCCGGCGTAGAGGCTGCTGTAATCCAGCCGCTTCCCAAGGAGACAATCTCACACTCCTGAAACACCGCTGTCGCCGAGCCAAAAATAAAATCAACGTCGCCCTCCACATAGCAACGTTCGTAATACTGCCTCACTGAACGTCTCGGCGCATCTTCCCTTGGACCGCCAAAGCTGCCGCGATCCCGCGGTTTCGGTGGCAACGGTCCCGTGAATAACGTATCCTGATGCCCGAGGAATCGGCAATCCCGAAAGACAATACAGTCCCCATCGACATAAGCAGCTAAGGCTTGCCCCACAATATCCCCGCTCCCTGCTGTATTTTCGAAGGTAATCCCCTTCACCTCAATATGATCCCCGCCTATGTAAGCCGTATAAGAATGAAACGTGTGGTAAGGCTCTCCGCTGGGAAATAACTTTTTCGCATAATCATCATAAGAGATGATGGTCGTGTCCGCCCCTTCGCCAACCAACGATATCCATGGCTTATCGATATATAACTTCTCTTTATATACACCGCTTTTAATGTGAATAGTCGTAAGCTTCGTCTGTCCCTCTGGGATATGATCAACAGCCTCTTGTATGCTAAGGAAGTCACCGCTCCCATCCGTTGCAACGGTAATCATTGTTTTCCACCCTTTCTATACATAGAAAGAGCAGGCATTACGCCTGCTCCACTTCAATACCCATCTTGATGAAATCGCCGTACATGAGCATTCGGAACTCCTCCTTCCAAGGCGACAAGGCCTGCAGTTCTCCCCATAGCTCCTCAGCCTTCTGAACACAGACTGTTTGAACAATCCTAGCGTATTCCAAACAGCCCGAATCCTCAATCAACGCTTTGACCTCATCTTCCTTTTCTGCAAAACGTTCAGCCGTGATCTCCCCCTTATAGTACGCCTTCACGGGAGAGAAACTCTCCTCTTCCATGGAGAGGAGATACAAGATTGGCAGTGTTCGCTTCTGCGCCATTAAATCACTTTTTTCATCATAGCGAACGAGATCCCGGACATCATTTTGAATCTGATGGAGGAGCCCCACACAATCTGCCAACTGATGCAGCTGCTCTACTGTCTGTTCCGCACACCCTGTATGGGTGTAACCCATAAAGCAAGCAAGTCGGAAGAGGGAACCCGATTTTTCTTGGGTCATCCATAGGTAATCATCGACTGTGGAGACCACATTCGTCACATCTTTATGCTGGCCATTGATGGATCTCGCAACGATTTTGCTGATTTCGACAAGCATGGCTCCACTGGCATTCAATCTGCCCAATTCACCTACAACCCCCATAATTAACGCTAATACAGCATTCAACGCACTTGCCGTGTCAACGCGCATCCAAGGCTTACTGTCGCTATCCTGATCCTGCATATCATCGATGATGTCTAGGATGAGCACAACTAATTCTGTTAAAGCCGCGCGACGATGAATGTCAGGCGAATTCCCGCCGAGCATGGCGTGTGTACACAACGTGACTTTGGACCAAGATAGACTTGAGGTCTCCGAATCTGACAGACATGATTTCAGCAGAATTTTCAAATCCTCATCAAACATATAATCATCTATCATCCGTGCCATGTGCTGTTGAATGTCCTGCATGTAAAGCGCCTACTTTCAGGTGTAATATTTACTTTTAATAAATTTTTCCAAAGCTTCTGTCCGCGATTTGGCGCCCCACTTGTCATATATTTTACGTAGATAATTATCGACCGTTCGCTTACTCATGAAGATGCGCTCCGCGATCTGCTCGTGTGTTGCTCCTTTAACCAGCATGTTCATCATAAGCACTTCTTCCTCTTGCAGCTCACATTCTTCTCCGGCATCAGCCTCATGTAGCTGCATCTGATTGAAAAATGACAGGGGAATCATTGTATAGCCATCTAAAATACAATACACCATATTCTTTATCGTCCGCTCCGTCGACTCTTTCGAGAGTACACCGCTTACTTTCATTTCAATCAGTTTATTGTAAATGCCTGCGAGTTCGATACCTGTGAAAATGACAATATGAATGTGCGGATACAGCTGTTTAAGTTGCGCGGCTACCTCCGTGCCCGTTTGATCAGGCAACTGATAATCCAGAAATACAAGCCCAGGCTGATGAAGCTTCACATACTCCAAACATTCGCTGGCATTACTAACAACCCCAACAACCTCAATACGATCTATTTCATCTAGCAACGTCTTCGTTGCCCGCGCGAATAAGGGATGGTCATCGACCACTAATGTTTTGACGATTTCACTCATGCTGACATCACTTCCTCAGTTGGTATTGTGATTAAGATATGGGTCCCTTCCCCCACCGCGGTCTCCAGTTCGAAACTGCCGCCAACATGCAGAACACGGCTTCTCATATAGGCTAGTCCCATCCCTGATGCAGCGATTTCAACAGCGACCTCTTCCTTCACAAGAAACCCTACGCCGTCATCCCGGTAGCTTAAGTAGAAGAAGTTCTCTTCTTCCCATAAATGGAAGCTCACATTGGCTGCCTGTGAATGTTTCTTAGCGTTGTTAAGTAATTCTTGTACGATTCGGAAGATATGCCGTTTCGCTGATAAATCCTTGCCTTCAATGTCGGAAATTTGCTCGGCTCGGAAGGAAATATCGAACGGCGTCGTATAGGATTCCTTTTCAACGAACGTCTTCAAGGTTTGCTTCAAGCCTACCTCTTTCAACAGGTGGGGATTCAACTCAAAGCAACTCTGGCGCAAACTGGCATTAATCATTTCCACAAAATTGTTCATACTGTTCAGCTGTTCACGATCTTCTTGACGCATCGACGGCTTCTCGGCTAATGAGGTTAATCTTCGCTTGAGGAAAAATAAATCCTGCATCGTTGTATCATGAAGATCTGTTGCAATGCGAACCCGTTCCTCTTCCTGCAGTTCGAACATCACTTTCCGTAACCAGAGATGTTCTTCCTGGGGAAGATGGGAAACCATTTGCTGAAGGCGGCCGGTTAACTTACGAATCAGATACACATTTTCCATACTTACCTCCAAATACGAGGTAATTAGCTGCAGCCACTGCCATTCTTCTTTTGCGATTCGCGTGTTCGTCTTCTTCCGTGTCACGATGAGATAGCTCGTGTATTCTTCATGGCAGTTCATTTCTAAGAATGTATAGTAGGGATGATCCAGAATCGCAGATGAATTCACTAAATGCTGAATTTCTGCCGTATCGACTTCTCCTTCACAAATGATTTCGATATCGTTTTTATGCCGAAAAACAATCGCCCCACCCGTCACTTGCAACGTGCCAACGATATCGACTAGGATGATATCCTTTAGATCGCGAAAGCTGGAGATTGTTCCCAGATTTTTGGAAATCTTTTTGAGCGCTGACTGCAATATGTATTTTCTAGGGAATAAATAGGGCTCCAATCTCGTCGTCCAATACTCCGCTGCATACAACACAGCTGAAAGAAGGGCTATTGAGCCTAGGAATACGAATAAAATTTGTTTCCCATTGGTTTGCCCATGAAAAATAATAGCAAAAGCTCCTGTAAACAAGCTGACGGGTACGACCGCCATCAGACTAGCAAATACAATACGCCGTACGACAAGACCAATATCGTATAGCTGATCAGAAGCTATTAGATAGGAGAACGTAATAGGGAATATTAATAATAGCCAACTGGTATAAATAGGATCGAATATCCATTCTCCGACAATTAACTGTGGTATGAAAGAGAGACAGATAATAGGTAGAAATGAAATGAGCAATGAGTAAAACACACTTTTGATAATACCAGCAAGCGGCGTCTGCGCCCTCCTAACTTTCACAAACAACGTTGCTAACAGGGAAATATTCAAGGAAATAACAATGATAAAGAATCCCATCGTAACGGATCCGTCATGCCGATATATGAAAGCCATCGAAGGGAAGAAGTAGAGACCTCGCAAGAGAAATGCTGCTAAGGCTATCCCGTATAAATATTTAAAATGTCCCTTGGGCAGCTCCATGTCTCCCTTTTCCTTGAAGAACACGACGAGAAAATGTAGAAACACAATGGGCAGTACCATCATCGAACTAGCAATCAATAATTTGCCTATTAAATCTCCCCGCATGGATGCGCCTAAACTCATAAAGATGACGGCTGCGCTAAGAAACGAAAAGGCGAGCAATCGTGCGGAAGGTGAACGATTTTCCCTCACCAATAATAGTACGCACATGAACAGACAGACAAATTCCTCCGCGAGCGAAATGATATCGAATAGGGATGGTCGGCTGGTCCTTAAATCGATCGATTCTACAACGCCATCTCTCCAAATCACAACTGTATCCGCTTTCTCAACCACATTCCAACGTTTGACGGTTGGCCATTCATTTGGTGGATTCCCATCAATCGCAATGACTTTATCGCCGATATGAATCTTATCATTCGTGCTATTCGCTTCAAGTTTACTGACAACCCACTCGTCTGTACGAGCCGTGTCTAAATAGATACCATTATAGGGAAAATGGAAAGTTACAAACGAACACCAGATTTGCAGTGCAATGAAGAGTACCAGATACATACTAACAAATATTTTCGCTATTATTTTCAATTAACTCTCCCCTAAATTCCAATATTTTGCTATAATCACTCTTGTAATCTATTATTAAAAAAGAGGGAGCTAAACCAATGGCAATTATTCAATTGAACCCAGAATTGCAACGTTCCGTACAAGCAGTGAAGCGCGCAGAACTGCGCAAACAAGCAGATTCCTTTATGGTGGCTCAACCTCTATCTGCTGAAGAAACAGCTGCACTTATCAAAACTTTCACAACTCCTTCAGACACAAGAAAACAACATGCAAATGAGCCTTCTAACTACTGGTGGTAGTCTAGTAGTCTTATTTTACCAAATTAAAAAAAGGATTGCATAATAGCTTAAGCTAATTATACAATCCTTTTTTTATTTCGTATGCATGTCATTCGCACTACTCATCCCAGATCCGACAAATCTCGCTAGGCCGTCCCGAAGGTGACGCCTAACTCACGCAGTCGATTGCGGTAAGCAATGCTCAAACGATCGCATTTCAAATGCAGCTCAGCCTGTAAATCTAGCGGCAGCAGCTCCGGCTTCTGGTTCTCAACCATCATCCGATCCTGCTCGATGAGCCTTTCTTGGAATTGGATGAACACCTCATCGGGTTCGTCGTACGCGTAGTTTCTTTGCTTCAACATATAAGCAATGCTCGTCTGCTCCGTGACCGGCAACACCATCAGAAACAGCCGAAAAATATGATCGGAAACGTCATCTCTCTTCGTTAAAGCTACACATAAAGGACCAAACACCTCATACACATAACGACTATTCACCCCGCGCCCTGTCCCATCCGCATCCGGCTGATACACGATGATTTCTTCGGAACGCAATACGCCGTCCTTTTCCAACACGTGATAATCATTGATCTCAGCGAAGTCACTATCGCCCAGCAGACCCTCATGCACGAACATCAGGTGGGATACATCGAGGAAATTCTCAATAATGCGAGGACCTGCGGCTTGCAGGGTGTAGGGCCCCATGAATACTTCCTTGAAGCCCTCTGGCACATAGGCACTCACTTTAGGCAGCGGTCCCGCTGGCGTCCCAAGGCATACCCAGATCAGTCCGTGCGCTTCTACGCAGGCGTAAACGAAAGCTTTAGCCTTCGAGGGTATCGCTTGCCCCCTCGGCAAAGAAGGAATTTTGGTACAGGTACCGCAGCCGTTGTATGACCAGCCGTGGTAGGCGCATACCAGCTCATCGCCGCTTACTTTCCCTAGTGAAAGCGGCACACCCCGATGAATGCATAAGTCTTTAAACGCGTGGACGCCTTGCGTGGTGCGGAATACCGCTACTTTTTCGCCAAGTACAACAACAGCTTCCGGCTTATCCGTGAGTGCTGACGACAACAACACCGGGTGCCACTCGTGAATTAATGCGATATCTTGTATTGTCATCGCCACTCACATCCTTCGTCCTTTATTTAGGGATAACACCTTTAATGCCCTTAACAAACCAAGTTGTACCAAGGATTTCATCATCCGTCATCTTCTTCCCGGATTCGAAACGTGTTTTGCCATCTTGATCCACGATAGGTCCTTGGAATACCTCAAACGTACCATTCAAAATTTCTGCTTTTTTCTTTTCTACTAGGGCTTTAACATCCGCTGGCACATTTTTGCCTAGTGGGGCAATATCCGTGATGCCTTCTTTCATACTGCCGAAATATGCCTCGGATTTCCAAGTACCATCCATAACACTTTTCACCGTTTTCACATAGTAAGGGCCCCAGTTCCATTTCGGGTTGGATATGTACGTATCGGGTGCGAATCTGCCCATATCGGAATCATTCCCGATGCCCCATACTTTACGCTCAGCAGCAGCCTGAATACTTGCCGGTGAATCTTGGTAAGCCGCTAAGACGTCTACACCTTTATCCAACAACGAGATAGCCGCTTGTTTCTCTGTAGCAGGATCAAACCAAGTGTTACTCCACACGACGGAGACATCGATGTTCGGATTCACACTTTGCGCGCCTAACGTGAACGCATTAATCGTATAAATGACCTCTGGAATCGGGAAAGCTCCGACATAGCCCATATGGTTGTTTTTCGTCATTTTCCCAGCAGCCATACCGACCAGGTAAGCACTTTGATATTCCCGGCCCATGTACGTGCCTAGGTTTGGTGCTGTTTTGTAGCCAGTTGCATGCAGGAATTTCACATTCGGATGCTTCGCTGCTACCGCAACCATGGGGTCCATGTACCCGAAGGATGTTCCGAAAATGATGTCATTTTTCTGAGCTAACTCTTCGAATACTCGTTCGGCATCAGGTCCTTCAGGAATATTTTCAACGGTCGTCGCTTTAATGCCAAGTTCCTTCTCCATCATCAATCGACCTTGATCATGCTCGAACGTCCAACCGCCATCCCCTGGAACACCGATATAGACAAAGGCAACTCTTGGCAGCTTCTTCTCCGTTGTTGTTGTAGTGGAAGTCGTCGTGGTGGAAGCCGGTGATGTAGTACTTGTTGTCGTACTTGTGGAGCAGGCGCTCAGAATAACTAACATAATGGCAGTTAAGGACAGTATGGTTTTTCTCATTGGCTTCTACCCCTCTCTTTTTATGGACAATCCACATTTCTCTACTGCTCTGAAAATCCCCTCATACCCTGTGCATCGGCATATATTCCCACACAATGCTTTCTCGGCCTCAGCCCTCGTTGGAGATGGATTGGATTCCCACAACGCGGTTAAGGTGACTACCATGCCTGCGGTACAGTAACCGCACTGCAATCCCCCCTCCTCTAACATCGCTTGTTGAACCGGATGCAGCTCTTCACCTGCTGATATCCCCTCAATGGTGGTAAGCTCCTTGCCTGATGCCTGATACGCCATCAGTAAACAGGAGTTTACAGGTTGACCATCAAGCAGAATCATACAAGCGCCGCAGCGCCCAATTTCGCAAGAAACTTTGGTTCCGGTCATCCCCAGGTCCTCTCGCAGTATCGCTGACATCCGCTTGGATGCAGGGACTGGAATGGAGACCGCCTTCCCGTTAATGGAGCAATCTAGCACAAAAGATGTATTAATCACTGGCCTCCACCCCTTCTAACCAATCGATGGATTGCACGATGTCTTCTGGTGATATGGGCAACTTATTGACCCAAATACCTGTTGCTTGCCGCACTGCTGCCGTAATGGCAGGCGCCAAACCGACAGAACCGATTTCTCCAACGCCGCGAGGGCCAAATGTATCTCCCTCTGGCAGTTCTTCAATGGCTTCAACTTGAATGCTGAGTGGGCTGTCGCTGAAAGTGGGAACGAGGTAAGTGTCCAAGTTATGCCTTAGGTAGCGGCTATCTTGCATCACCGCATCCTCGGTCAGTGTATAGCCCAACGCCATGACACTGCCGCCCTCAATTTGTCCAAGAAAGCCCATCGGATTAATGACAGGACCTGCGGCGATGACGTGATCGGTCTGCAGCACCTTGACCCGTCCGGTCAACATGTTAACTTCGACCTCTACGATCGCAGCTGCGTACGAGTACAGATAGTGCGCCCCGACCTGCCCTTCGGGCGTCGTCGGGTAGTCGAACTCCGTATGCGCAAGAATCGGCTTCCCTGCTGCCGCAGCGGCCTCCGCATACGTGACAACCGGCTCCCCGGATTCATCACCCTTATGATGAATCCCGCCTGCGCCGGTTGCGAGCTCTGCGGCCGGAACGCCGCAGAGCTGCGAAGCCTGCTCCAGCAGCGCCAGCACGAAGGCTGGCTTCAGCCGCTGGAGCGCGCGCCACATCATCGTGGTGGCGCGTGAAGCTGTGCTCGACCCACTGCTGGGCACGCGGTCGGTATCGCCGATGACGATGCTTATGTCATCGGCGGCGCAGCCGAAGCTGTCCTGCAGCATCAACGTAAGTGCTGCATAGAGCCCTTGGCCGAACTCCTCGAAGCCGAAGGAGGCCTGGATCTTGCCCTCCGGCGTGAGCTCGATGCGGCCGCTGGAATGGTCGGGGATGCCGATACCGAGCCCGGCACCGTGCATCACCATCGCAGCGCCGACGCCTCGGCGCAGCCACGGCTCTTGCGCAGCCGCCAGCGGCTTGGCGTGGCGATTCGCCAAGAGTGGCGACTCCTGCGCCTTGGCCCACACCTGGGCCGCGCCCTCGGTAGCTACGATCTGCTGACCCATCGGGCCAAGATCGGCTGGCTGGCGCAAGTTAAGCTTGCGCAGCTCCCACGCGTCCATGCCGAGTTTCTCGGCTAGACGTTCGATTTGGCTCTCCACCGCGAAGATCACCTGATTACCGCCGAAACCCCGAAACTCGCCAGATACTCCGTTATTCGTGTAAACGCTCTTGCCTTCTACATCCACATGCGGGATTCGATAAGGACCTATCGCATGCTCGGTTGCGAAATTCAAAACCTCGCAGCCTAACGTCGCGTAGGCGCCTGTGTCCGCTAGGATGCGAACTTGGTGCGCAATCAGCTTACCTTGCTCATCTGTGCCTGTTTTCATCGTGATCCGCATCGGATGACGTTTAATGCCGGAGATGACGGATTCACGACGGGAATTGTGCATTTTGATTGGCTTATTTGTCATTAACGCCATCAGTGCGCCGAATGGCTGCACATTAAGCTCATCCTTGCCGCCGAATGATCCGCCTATCGGGCTGGAGACGACTCTGATCTGCTCTTCTGGCATGCCTAGAATGCGCGCTAGCTGAAAGCGATCCATATAGCCATGTTGGGTTGGTGAGTAGACAGTCAATCTTCCATTAACTTCAGGAATAAAAAGTCCACCTTCGGTTTCCATATACGTATGCATTTGCCGAGGGGTCAGATAAGTCTCTTCAACGATGTGTGTGCAAGTTTGAAAAGCGGATTCAATATTCAAATCCCCCTGTTGCAGGGTTGTTTGATGCAGCATATTTCCTTCGGGATGAAGAAGGATCGTCCCCGCTTCTAACGCAGTCTCTGGATTATCGACCAGAGGAAGCGGCTCATACACGACCTCAATGAGGCTTAGTGCATATTCGGCAATTTCCTCTGTATCTGCGGCGACGGATGCCAGTGCATCCCCAATATAACGAACCCGATCCTGACAAAACACAGGCTGATGCGGAAAAGCAATACCGAATAAGTTCAACCCAGGCACATCAGCAGCTGTTAGTACTGTGCGTACGCCAGGTAATTGTTTAGCTTTCGTGGTATCAATAGAAAGAATCCAAGCATGCGGGTATTGACTCCGAAGCACCTTACCGTGAAGCATGTCTGGCGCTGTTAAATCCGTCAGATAACGAAGCTCCCCCGTCACCTTCTCTTTCCCGTCAGGTCTGATAATCCATTTCTTCGCATTACGATTGAGAAGCATAGGCTCCGCCCCCTTTGCGCCAAGCTTTGTAACATTCCGATACAATCAGATTCGCTGCCGTCTGCTTACGATAAGCAACCCCTGCATAATCATCCGTCACAGCGTTGAAGTCCGCCATGACGCCTTTGTGCAGATGTTGTAAACCAGCCTTCGATAATGGCTTTCCGCGCATTTCTGCTTCTAGTGCTGACAACCTCGCAGGAATCGCATTGCCACCACCTACCGCTAATGCGATGTCGGCAATTGTTCCATCTGCTAGTAGGGAAATCCTTCCTGCAACCGTGACGACCGATGGCGTAAATGCCTCTCTTCGTCCCACTTTGAGGTAAAACTCATGTAGGATTCCCGCTTCTTTCACAATCTCGGTCTGCACGATTATATTTGTCATGATCTCATCCTCCGCCCCGAGTGGAGCAGCTAGCCAATCCTTCAACGCCATTATTCGTTCGTTCTGTCCATCTGTGCCTTGTATTTGTGCATCCATGACCAACAGAGCAGGAATCAGATCGCCTGTACGTGTCATCACATTGCCTCCGATTGAGGCTAAGTTCCGAATCGATGGAGCCGCAATCTCTGAGCATGCCTGTACGAGGAGAGCACATTTCTGTTGGACGAGCTCGTTTTTCATCAAATCTGCAATGCTTAAGCCAGGACCTATATGAACTTTCCCTTGGGCATTAACGGTTAATCCCGAGAGTGCAAGAATTCGTCCAAGACTAATGAAATGCTGCGGCATAGGGGCAAGCCCATTCTCCCACCGTGTGCGAAGCCAAGTACCTCCGGCAACAATGACCGCATCACTGCCCCATTTATGCTTCAATTGAATCGCTTCCTCCACACTCGTTGGCTGCCATACGGAAGGGAGCTGTTCAGGTAGTTGATACATTGGAACTGACATAATCAACCCTCCTCAGAGTTTCTGAATGACCACGTTGCGTTCTGAGTTTACCGAATAAAACCGGCTTGCTGCGCGGTGACGCTGGGTGTTCGCACGAAACGTTTAATAAATTAGATTTACTATAAACAATATTCCAATTTTGCGTCAACTAACATAACATCATTTTGTTTTTTATATACAAAAATAGTGCATCATTCGTATCAATGCACTATTTCGCCATTTATATATGATTTAACTTAACATTATTTGGTGTTTGTAGATGTCTTTTGCTTCTTTATATCGCTCTACAGTGTCGACATCCATAAATGTCAAAGAGGCAGCCTCGATGATTTGACCGCGAAAGGCAGGCAAGTGAAACAGCACTCGCGCGCCAGTATCTCCTTTTAATGCTGAAGCAGCAGGCCACATGCCTCGCCCCAGAATAACAGGCGGCTTAGGGACCCCACTGTCACCACTAGCAACGAAATCGCAGCCAACCTCCACGTTAAAGGCAGCAATCAGCTCCTCTAGCGTGGAACCATCGATAAATGGCTGGTCCGCCAGCATAACCATAACTCCGTCAGCCTCCGACTCTTCCGCCGCCTGTATACCCGCACGAAGCGAATGTGCCATGCCCAATTCCGCATCTGGACTCACGATCAGTCGGCATCTGCCGCTAGCAAGCTGATTATGAGCCGCTTCTGGCAGCCAATGCAGCGCATCTCCTTGTCGTACAACGACAATCACCTGCGCTAACTCCGCACAGGCGAGCGCCTTCAACAGCGCTAGACCTCCAAGGCAGATGCCTGCTGCCAGTTCTAGGGATTGCTTCGCAGTCCCCATGCGCCGACTACTCCCCGCCGCCAAATAAACACCCACGATTTGTTTCGGTCTCACCATGAGCAGAAGCTTTGGACATCCCGTCCATGAGCTACGGGGGATCGCCACGATCCTGCTCCATGTTTCCCGCGTTTGATCGCAATCAGCTCAGCTGCAATACTGATCGCATTCTCGAACGCGCCCTCGGAGCCGATGTTGAGACCAATTGGCGCGTGCAGCCAGTCAGGTCGCTCGAAGCCATCCAACATTTTGGACGTACGCTCCTTGGAGCCCATAATGCCGAGATATTGCAATGGATAGGCCATGACTCCTTGCAAGAAAGCGGTATCCTTCTCGAACTGGTGACTCATGATAACAACGTAGTCTCGCTCATTTAGCGCAAGCTTTTTGACTAGCGTCTCTGGAAAAGCCACCATCGTTTCCACCCCAGGAAACCTTTCTGCCTGACATACAGCCTCTCGCCAGTCCGTAACAACCACACGAAAGCCGCTGTTGGCAGCCATTTGCACGAGCGGGATCGCATCTAGATTCGCACCGAATATGATGACCCTTGGTTTTGGCACAAAAACCGTACTCGTCACGACATGGAATGATTCCCTCACAGCCGAAGATGCAGCAAGCTCTTGCTCCTCTACACCTGATCCCCGTAACGCATACCTAATGTCCGAATACCCATCGGTATAGGTGCGAATAAGTTCCACGGTTTCACCCTGATCTAACTTATTTTTCACCACCAGCAAGTTAACCAGCAGCTCTCCGGCAAGCGGCTCTAGCAAAATACGAATTAACCCACCGCACCCAATTGTCTCCCCCCAACCGAAGTCGTCAGCTGGCCTCATATCGTATTCAACCATTTGCGGCTTTTGTGATTCCCACACACTGGGCACGTAAGCAGCAAGATCCCCTTCCAAACACCCAGGAGAAATGCTCCCCACCATACTTCCATCTGCCATTAACAGCATAACAGCGCCTTGCTTGCGATAAGCGTGGCCTTCCACATGAATCACTGTTGCTAATACACGAGCTCCTGTATTACTTTCCACAGCTTGCAGAATGTCATAAGCCTCCATCGCTCATCGCTCCTTCTTTTTTGTAGATGCTTACCTGTTACCAGCCAATCGCTAACCCATCGCCACGGGGATCTGCCGCCCCGCTTTTGAAACCTTGCTCGTCAATGACAATGCCCTGCGCCTGACCCATGATGCCATCCCATGCATGGACAGGCTCTACACGATGTCCCCATTGCTTCAATTTTGTATAAACCTCAGGTTCAAGCCGATGCTCCAGCTTTAGCGCATCTCCATCCTCTCCCCAAGTACGTCCATATACCCAACGTGGAAGCGAGATGGCTTCTTGAATCGATAATCCATAATCCAATACCCCCGTGAGTATCGAAAGCTGCGTCTGAGGCTGACCTTCTCCCCCTTGCGTGCCGAACAGCATATAAGGCTTTCCAGCCTTACTTACCATGGCGGGCATCAACGTATGGAACGATCGTTTGCCAGGCTCCAAAACGTTCGCGCACTGCGCATCTAACGAGAAAAAGGAACCGCGATTTTGCATAATAATACCTGTATCTCCTGGAACGTAAGCTGCCCCGAAATCAAAATAGAGACTTTGGATAAAAGAGACGGAATTCCCCTGCTCATCCACAACTGCCGCATAAGCTGTATCTTGACCGATGGCTGGCGAGAGGTGCTCACTAACCTTCATTGGATTGGTCTTAATGTCATCCCAAAGCTCCCGCGCGTATGATTTGGACAACAATCTTTCGAGTGGAATGTCCCTAAAATGAGGATCCGTTAAATAACGGTCGCGATCTTTGAACGCCTTCTTAATCACTTCCGACATGAGATGATAGAAATTAGCCGATGCCCTTGGTACAGCTGCCATATCAATATGTTCTAACATATTCATCATCATGAGTGCTGTGAACCCTTGCGAGTTCGGCGGCATCTGATAAATTTCATAATCGCGATATGTCGATGAAAGCAGTTCCACCCATTCTCCGGAAAAGCTGCGGAAATCTTCTTCCTCCAGCAAACCGCCGTCTTGTTTAACACAATCAATAATCGACTGCATGAGCGTGCCAGTGTAGAACGCATCTCTGCCTTCTTGCTGAACCAGTCTCAACGTTCTCGCCAAATCAGGCTGAATCAGCCGATCGCCTTCCTTCAAAAGCTTGCCCTCACACATATACAACGCACTAAGCTGTGCAGAAGCCCGAATGTAAGGCTCATCCTTCCGCATCCAGAACAGTAAGTTCCGTGAGATCGGGAACCCTTTTTCCGCATAGCTAATCGCTGCATCTAATAGCTTTGCCCAAGGCAGCCTGCCGTGCTTTTTCCATACCTGCCACCAAGCATCCACCATCCCCGGCACTGTAATTGCACTCAAAATGCCGCGCTGGGGAATCTTATCCATCCCACTCTCGCGATAAAAATCAGGCGTCGCCTTCGCAGCTGACTTCCCGCTTCCATTAAATCCGGTATAAGCGCCAGTTGTTGCATCATACATAAGGAAAAAAGCATCCCCGCCAAGCCCTGTCATATGCGGGTAAACAACGCCGAGGGTCGCACTAATGGCAATAGACGCATCAAAGGCATTGCCTCCTTGCTGCAAAATCGCACTCCCCACAACACTAGCTAAATAATGCGGTGTAGCAATCATGGCTTGCTCTGCTCGTGGCATGATGTTTAACATGATTATCCCTCCCGTTTCAGAGCGTATACGGCTAGCGCAGCTTGCAGCGCCTTCCCTACAGAAATATCCACACCATGCCAATGTAGTGTTGCTTCCAGTGCCCCAAGCACATGAAGCACGTTTTTCTGATTACAGCTAAACCCCATTGTGCCAATGCGCCAAATTTGCCCCTTCAATGGACCGAAAGATGAAGCGATTTCAATGCCGAAGCTATTCAGCAACATCGCGCGTACCTCTTCCCCATCGACCCCACTGGGAATACGAATGCAGGTTACTACTGGCAGCTTACACATTGGATCCCCGTATAGCGTCAACCCCATTGCTTGCAAGCCAGCAATCAACGCCGTTTCGTGACGTTTGTGCCTATCAAAGCGCGTCTCCAGCCCCTCCTGCAGCAGAATGCGCAAGCCTTCGCGCAGTGCATACAGCATCGTTGTAGCCTCTGTATGGTGATTCAGCCTCTTCGGACTCCAGTAGTCCTGCAGCTGTCCAAGATCGAAATAGTTGCTCGCTACAGCTTTACCCATCGCAACTGGAGAGCCCTTTTCCCTCAGTCCACGCTCAATCGTTTTACGGCGCAGCACCTTTGCCTCCACGCGGTCATTGTACGTAATCGGTGACATGCCCGATGGGACGGATAAACATTTTTGCGTTCCGCCAATTACGGCATCCAGCAGCCATTCATCCGTTTTCACAGGAACTCCGCCTATTGTTGCAACAGCATCCACGACAAGAAGAGCATTCATTTGACGACAAGCTGCACCAATTCCATCGAATGGTTGTATACAACCTGTAGAAGTTTCCCCATGGACCATTGCCACAATGGCAGGCTTCTCCCGCTCAATGGCTGTAATGATATCCACGGGGTCAAACACAGCGCCCCATTCCTGCTCAATGGTCATCACTTCGGCCCCACAGCGCTCAGCGATTTCTACTAACAAATGCCCAAATCGTCCGTATATCGGCACGAGCACCTTATCTCCTGGCTCAATAATACTCACAAGCACAGCTTCTATTCCT
This sequence comes from Paenibacillus qinlingensis, assembly GCF_031455095.1. GTDB lineage: Bacteria > Bacillota > Bacilli > Paenibacillales > NBRC-103111 > Paenibacillus_E > Paenibacillus_E qinlingensis_A. The sequence goes on along the minus strand of NZ_JAVDSB010000018.1, from coordinate 11,234 downwards.
GAACGGGAAGTCCCATCGATCGGAAAAGCCCATTGATTGTTCGTCTGAAAAACTTCGCGAAGCATCTCCATCGTTTCATTCATCAGCTCTGTGAACTCTGGATCGAACTGACCAAGAATCGGATAGGACATCGCCCGCAGCACCCTAGGATCAACCTCTACAGGACCTGGGGTCATAATTGTTCGAAGGGAGGGTGATAAATCTTTATAGGTTTTCATCTGCTTTTCCCCCGTAACCATATTGATATAACACATGAACGAGTGTCTGAAAGCCAACAATCAGATCTTCCGGCTTCGTAAACTCTTTGGGACTATGGCTGATACCAGCCCGGCTTGGCACGAAAATCATGGCTGACGGACAGATAGGCCCGAATAGCTGCGCGTCATGTCCAGCCCCGCTTGGCATCCGCATATGTTCGTAGCCATAGAAGTCGCAGGCAGCCTCAATTTCCGCTGATATCCCGTTATCCATGGCCACTGGTAAGGCATTTAGATGTTCCACTGCATCTATATGAAGTTCTCTTCGCAAAGCGATTTCCATAAATCTTGCTAGCAATTCTGCGCGAAAAGCTTCTATTTTTCGTTCATCCGTATGTCGAATATCTAATGTGAATTCCACTTCACCTGGCACTACATTCGATGTTCCATGTTTCACTTCTAAGCGTCCTACGGTAGCTACCAAAGGTTCACCCTCTGCAAGTGCCATCTTCTCTGTCAGTGCAACCATTTCGGCGGCGGCTGCCAACGCATCTTTGCGCATCGTCATCGGGGTCGTTCCCGCGTGATTCGGCGTACCCGCAACAACGATCGTCATTCGAATTTGGCCGACAATGGCCGTTACCACACCAATTTGCTTCTCTTTAAACTCTAAAACCGCGCCTTGCTCAATATGAATTTCGATATATGCGCCTATATCCTCACGTTTGGCTGGATAGAGCTGGCCTTGAGTTGTTTCAAATCCCGCCTGCTCCATGGCTTCAAGCAAGGTTACTCCTTCTGGATCGGCAAGACCGATGCCATCGGTTAGTGAGAGTATGCCAGTCACATGACCGGAGCCCCAATACGCCAAAGGAAATCGACTTCCTTCCTCCTCGCAAAAGGAGACCATCTCCAAAGTCCGTTTCGGTGTCCCGTACACGGCCTTCAAATAACCAAGCGCCATCATGGATGCGATAATGCCGTAGGCTCCATCGTATTTCCCGCCGTTTTTGACGGTGTCCATATGCGAGCCTGTGAGCATTGGTTTCAACGATGGGTCCGATCCCTGCAATTTGCCGTACACATTGCCGATTTCATCAAAATCTGCCTTGAGCCCCATGCTTTGCATATTGTCGATCAGTGCTAATTGCGCCTTGAGCCAAGGCTCCGCATACAACAGTCGGGTCACGCCGCCTTCTGGATCAGCGCCGAAGGTCGCTAGCCACTCCAAAGCTAGCAGCATGCGTTCCCCGTATTGAGCTAGCATTTCCTCCTGTGGGTGGTGTTGTATTTTAGCCATCTAGCTCGCCTCCGATCGATGCATTGTGACGCAACCAAGCTCCATCCAACGTTGTTCCAACACCCACACCTCGCTCATAGACCTGAACACCTCGCAAGAAGGTTGTTTTCACGCTGCAGTCGAACATTTTGCCCACATAGGGACTCTGTTTATGGCGGTAAAGTAAGTCACTCTCTTGCAGCGTATAGCGGGCTGCCAAATCCACCAAAGCTAGATCCGCGTCCGCTCCAATGGTGATTTCCCCCTTGCGAGGATAGAGCCCGAATCGTTTGGCTGGGGTGAGCGCTAGCATACGAGCGATCTCCGTAAGCGGTATCCCTCTACGGAGATGACCTTCGTGCAGCATAAGCTCCAGTGAGCTTTGCGCGCCCGAAATGCCGCCCCAAGCTGCGAAGAAATCCCCCTGCTTCATGTGCTTGGGTGAAGGAGAGTGATCCGATGCGATGATGTCGAACCGACCTGCCTTCAGCTCCTCCCATAACTGAGCTTGATCTTCTACCGTGCGTATCGGTGGCGCGCATTTTGCAAGGGGTCCGAGGTTTTCAACCTCCGTATCTGTTAGTGCCAAATAGTGCGGGCACGTCTCTACGGTGACGTCAAGTCCGCCTGCCTTCGCTTCCGTAATCACCTGCACCGCCTCTGCGGAGGAGATATGAACGAAGTGCAGCTTACAGCCTGTCTGCTTCGCATAGCCCAATGCTCGGTTAACAGCTTCCACTTCTGCGGCTATCGGCCTTGTCGCAATGAAATCTAGCGCGCTGCGCTTGCCTGCTTGGGCAGCCTCGGCAGCGAGCTTCGAGACGATCTCTTCGCTCTCCGCATGAAGAGCTAGCACCAGACCTAGGCGTGCAATTTCCACCATGCCTTTGAAAAGCGTCTCATCATCCACTTCGGTGAATATATCTTCACCTTCTCCGCCAGGGCATGACATGAACGCTTTAAAACCAATCACACCCGCTTGCGCCAAACCCTCCAGTTCGCTGATATTGCCGGGGACAAGCCCGCCCCACAGGGCATAATCAACATGGGATTGCCCTTCGGCTGCTTCTAATTTTAGCTCCAAGGCACTGAGCCGAACCGTAGGCGGAACGCCATTTAGCGGCATATCGATATAGGTTGTGCATCCACCTGCAGCTAGCGAGGCAGACCCTGTAAGGAAGCCTTCCCAATGACCAAGAGCCGGTTCATTCAAATGAACATGTGCATCAATCATACCAGGAAGAACGATTAAGCCTTCTGCATCATAAACAGGAGTCTGCTCCGAGTACACGAAGTTGTCACCTAGCGCTGCAATTTTACCGTCCCGAATTCCGATGTCTAGCTGCCGACACTCATCTTGCAGAACTACTGTTCCTTTGCGAATGATAAGATCGAATCGATTCATCCTACGAAACCCTCCCCGAAGCTCTCTGTATATCTCATTAAGGCTAACTAGTTTGGATTAACTACCGCGATAGGTGTTATACCCCCAAGGTGCTATTAATAAGGGAACGTGATAATGGGAAGTGTGATTAGCGACACCAAAACGAATCGGCACCTGGTCTAAAAAAGCCGGCTCTGGCAGCTCCTCACCCTTCTCCCTGAAGTAGTCGCCAACATGGAAGAGAAGTTCATACGTCCCTATTGTAAAATCATCCCCACTTAGCATCGGCTCCGGCAGCCTGCCGTCTGTATTCGTAACACCAGAGTGAACCAGGTCTGCTGCGTTTCCATCTAAGCGAAACAAGTCAATCCTTACACCAACTGCGGGTCTGCCGCTGCTAACATCCAGAACGTGCGATGTGATCCCTACGCTCATAGGCCCTCCAGATCACGCTTTGTCATCGAAAATCCTTGAAAACCATACGGCGGTCTAGGCTCTGTAAACACTTTGCCTTCCCCAACAGATACTTCCTCAAGTATCGTTTCCCACGTGCGATTATTGGACTCGAAACGAATTTCTTTCAACTGCGGGAAGCGAAGTAATGAGCGCTGCCCAATGCGATAGATGAGGTTTTGGATTGACAGCGAATGCTGTTCATGAAATACGGTATGCGCAATATCACGAATCTGCTCAGCGGCTACATAGCGCCCTAGATCAGCATCGAAGGCATCCTCTCCCGATTCATAGCTCCATGCGATGTCTAGAAATATAAACAAAGGGCGATCCGACGATTCCGGTAGAGTCGTGTACTCATCGCGAACGAAACCGGCGAAGGAACTTCCTTTGACTTTGATCAGCTTGAGGTCTGCAATGCCAGCAGCATGGTCGAGGACGACGATTTCATTCGCATTGCGAACGAGTTCTACCGAAGCAGTAGGGTGTTCATTTTGTGAATAACGATATACTAAATTTCCTGCTTCCAACCCATTTGAACCTGGTACCTGCAACGTTTCGAAGGCCACCTGATCCGCACTCATTTTGATCCCCGTCATCCAAGGATACTTCTCCAAAAATAGCCGACTAGCGAAAGCTAAAAAACCCTCAGCCGTAGCCCCTTCATACTCGCCCGCTTTGCGTAGGATGAAATTCTTCATCGAATCCGTTGCCACAACATTAGCGTTGTCTCCCTCGCTAAACGATGTAAAAAGTTTCTCACCGCTCACCGCCACCTTGATGTTCATGCCAAACAATACATTATCTCGCCCTGTGAAACCCGATTCCGGAATTAACGTGATATTCGTGAGTGGCTTGGCATAGGAACGATAGACCCAAACATCACCTTTCCCGTAGTACATAATTCTTTCTGCTCCTTTTGCTTGTTCCATCGCTTTCTCCTCCATTTCATTCATCACGATATCCGCCAGACGAAAACGCCCAATCTTACAAACCTCATGCAACGCTGTTTGCAGCTCCACTTCTGGAGCACCTTGTATGCGTTCACGCAACGCTTCGCGTATCGTTTCTTTGGTCTGTCCCTTCACCGCCATGATAAACGGGAACTGGAATCGATCCGTGTACTGTTTATTTAAAGTAAGAAAATGTTCGTATTCTTCTGGGGTTAACTGGCTTAGGCCGGCACCAGACTGCTCCTGGACAGAGTGATCCGTCATTCGTACGCGTGTGCCCAAATCGGGATGAGCCCTTAGCAGTGCCAGTTGTTCTTCACGACTCGCTTGCTCTACTTCTTGTTCAAGAGAACTAATCATGTCATTGACGTCGGCAAATGGCAGAGAACCAGCAGCCCTCTCAGCTACCCAAGGCGAATGCTCAAATAGAGGGCCAAACATTAGCACGAATGCTTCATGACTCATATCGTTGACTTGCTTCTGCTTCATTTTCATAGCCTCTTCACCTCGATTTCATCCTAAAATCCCCTGCATGCTTTACCAAGATTTGTTTCATTGTAAAAGGCGACATCCCTATGGGTCAATTTATATGAAAGAAGTTTGTAATCTTTCATAACATCGTTAAGTTTTTTTGTATTTTTGCTAAAAAGTCAGGCGGTGGTGCTTCGTACCTATTGGTTACTCCACCATGGTAATTACCCTCATGACCACTCCTCCTCTCCAACGGCACCTCCACTTTTCCTACGCCTCACCTCCATCCCCCAATCCCCCACGACTAATTTCGCCCTCACCGGTGTTTCGCTCAACCTCAATAGATGTATAAACTACAGTTAATTTCGCCGAATTGACTGATTTTTCTAGAATAACTGTAAAATATACAGCTAATTTCAATGGATTCTGAAGAATTGAGCATATTGTTAAAAATTAACTGTATTAAATACATGTAACTCATTCTTTTCCTAAAATTACGTTTAATTAACTTCATAAAATCCAGTTAAATCCAGCTTCGACAGCCCGGCACGCTTTCCGAGCCAACCGGCCAGCCCCCCAGAAACACAAAAAGCCACCAAGACAACAAACATCCCGGTGGCTTTCCTATTTTAATCCCAGTACCCGCTATGCGCAGCGACTGCCGCTTCCACAACCTCAAGAACAGGCCCGATTACCTGAATCGGCTTGTTCCCTCTGGCAAAAACCTCACGACAAGGCAGCATCAACGTCGGATTCTGCTCATGTTCTCCCGTCAGCCCTGCAAGCATCACCTCCGACATCGCGAAGACAACGCGCCCGACGTTGCCCCAATAAATCGCTCCTGAGCACATCGCGCATGGCTCCGTTGAGGTGTACAACGTGCAATCCCACAACGTCTCCTTGCTATATCGCTTAGAGGCGACCTCCATCAGCATCGTTTCCGCATGTCCCGTACAGTTCGATTCGGTAATCTCGACATTGCCATGCTCCAGCAAAATCTCGCCCGTTGGCCCAACGAGCAACGATCCGAACGGCGTATTGCCAGCTTCTCTGGCTAGCAGAGAAAGCTCTACACATCTTTTTAAATAAGGAATATGAACCTCAAATTCACTCATAGTTTACCCTCCATCCTAAAATCTCTGCTCTCTTATATAAGACACACCAAGCGCCTCAGGCGCACCAGATGGCTTATTCTTATTCCGCCAGCCGAGGAACATTAGCACCAGGATCGTGACGACGTACGGAATCATTTTCAAAAAGTAAGAAGGAATATGACTGCTGATCAGCTGCACGCGGAACCCCAAACTATCCAACACGCCGAAGAAATAAGCGCACACGAGCGCACGAATCGGATTCCACCTCGCAAAAATAATGAGCGCCACCGCAATCCATCCTCGACCAGAGGTCATCCCCTCGTTCCACGTCGGTGTGTACACAAGCAGCAAATCTGCCCCGCCTATCCCAATCAGCATCGAACCCACGACAATGCATCCGTAACGAATCGCGATTACAGGAACCCCCATCACATCCGCCGTAGCCGGATTATCCCCGACTGCACGAAGATGAAGTCCCCATGATGTGCGATGGATGAACAAGTGCATAGCCAGCACAAGCACGAAGCTTAACCATGTAAACAAATCCATATGGGCAAAAATCCCACCAATGACCGGCACAGGCTCCAACCACGGCATATCGAGTTTCGGCACCGCACCCACAAGGGGTTGACCACTCACAGGCTTTCCTAAATATGCACTAAGACCAGCACCAAATATCGTCATCGCTAACCCGCAAACAACCTGATTGGCATGCAGCGTCACACATAGAAATCCATGGAGCAACCCGAGTACCCCGCTTACTGCGAGTACGCACAGAATGGCCAGCGCTAAACTTCCTGTATGTATGAAAACGAGGCAAGAAGTCACCGCCCCCATTAACATCAAGCCCTCAGCGCCAAGCTGCATAATGCCCGACCTTTCGATTAAGATGCCACCTAGTACGGCCAAAAGCAACGGTGTACCCGAAGAGATCGCCGAAACCATAATTTGGATGATCGCATCCATCTCCTGCACCCCCTCTATCCCCTCGTTCATTAACATCATTAACTAAAATAACTTTCCCGAACTCAGCAGCCCACGCCTCGCTCCCCCGTACCATCCAACCCCTTCAGGTGTTCCGACGAATACGAAATTTCCCCGCCATGCCGCCAGCAATGAGGAAGAACAGTATCGCGCCCTGAATCATGGAGGAAATGGATGACGGAAGCCCGATCGTTTGCACACTATATCCGCCTACAATCAGCCCGCCAAAAAGCACCGAAGCTACCACAAGCCCACTCGGATTCAACTTCGCCAGCCAAGCCACAATAATCGCCGTGTACCCATAGCCGGGTGATATCCCATACATAAGACGGTGCGCTACTCCAGAGACCTCCCCCATGCCAGCAAGCCCCGCCAGTCCGCCGCTAATCACCATCACCAGCAGGACATGTCTGGAAATCCGTATACCCGCATTTTTAGCCGCCTCACTATTGGCTCCAATCAACCTCAGTTCATAGCCCCAACGTGTATAACGGATAACAAAGGCATAGATGAAGACAGCGATAATGGCAAAAATCAGTCCCATATGCAGCCGCGATGTACCAAAGGTTGGCAAGGACTGCGCCACAGAGAACATCGGCGATCCCGGGAAATTAAACCCTTTGGGATCTTTCCACGGTCCGAACACCACATAGTTCAGCGCCAGCAACGCCACGTAATTCAGCATCAACGAGGTAATCAGTTCATTTACCTGAAAATAGTTCCGTGGTATCGCCGTCAGCAATCCCCAGAATCCGCCGGCCACGATGCCCGCCACCATCATAGCTGGAATTGAGAGGTACATCGGTAGATGTGGAAAATAAACCGTAATCGCCGTCGCCGCCATCGCCCCAGCCACAAACTGACCTTCCGCACCGATGTTCCACACGGAGATGCGGTAAGCAATCGACACGCCCAGCCCGCAAAGGAGCAGCGGAATCGCCTTCACTAACGTTTCCGTCATTCCAAAGGTGGAGCCGAAAGCTCCCTTCACCATTTTGCCGTAGACCATGAACGGATTCATCCCATTCAGTGCGATAAAAACCCCACAAGCCACCAACGCCAATACGATGGCGATAATCGTCACCCACCATGGGCTATTCGCCCCTGCTGGATCGATTTCCAAACGAAACGGCAACCGAAACCCTGTTCCACGCTTTGGCACTTTATTTTCGATCGGAATACTGCCTGCTGTTTGTTGATCGCTCATCCTGTATCCTCCTCCGATCCCGCCGTCATCAGCATGCCGATATACTCGCGGCTCGCCGCTTCCCTAGGCATATTCCCAACTATGCGCCCTTCGAATATCACAAGAATACGGTCAGCTAGCCCCAGCACCTCATCCAAATCCTCCGAAATGAGCAGCACAGAGCGACCTTTGCTTCGCAAATCCTCCAATAGCTGATACACACCCTCCGACGCACCTACATCGAGCCCCTGTGTCGGATGCACCGCAATCATAAGCTTCGGACCCTGATCAATCTCCCTGGCAAAAAGCAGCTTCTGCTGATTTCCTCCCGACATGAACTGAACGGGTGAATCGATCCCCGACATTTTCACATCGAACTTGTCGACCAATTGCTGCGACCAACTCCGGTTATTTCCCTTCCGCAGCAAGCCGAATCGCGATCGCTCTGACGAACGGTACGTTTTAAACAAGAGATTATCTACCGCTCCTAGACTCCCAGCAAGACCGCTCCGCATCCGATTCTCCGGCACATGCCCAATTCCAAGCTCAATCGCTCCCCGAACCGAACCATTCTGCATCATCTTCCCGTCAAAATGGACCTCCCCCTGCTTCCACATACGAAGCCCGGTCAGCACTTCCGCCAGCTCCTTCTGCCCGTTCCCGGAGACGCCTGCAACACCGACAATCTCCCCTTCATTGACCTCAAAATGAAGCCCATCCAGCGCCTTGCGTCCATGGTCCGCATAGACATCAAGCCCTTTGACCGTGAGCATCGGCTTTCCAGTCGCCTTCGTTTTCAACGGTGCTCGGCTCGCTAAACTCATCTCGCCCACCATGAACTGCGCCAGCTCACGCTCGCTCGTTTCCGATTTCGCCATCGTCGCTATCATCTTGCCCTTGCGCATGACCGAGATATGATCCGCCGCGAACATCACCTCTTTGAGCTTATGCGTCGTCATAATGACCGTTTTGCCTTCCTTCTTCATGCGGTCCAGCGTCTCAAACAGCTGATCAACCTCTCCCAGTGTCAACACCGACGTTGGCTCATCCAAAATAATAAAATCCGCTCCCCGATAGAGCGTCTTTACAATTTCAACTCGCTGCTGCTCGCCAACCGATAGCTGCCAGATGGGCCGATCTACAGGAAACAGCAGCCCAAAACGCTTCGAAATCGCCTCAATCTCCTCCGATTTCTTCGCCAACCAACCAGGCCCGCGCCAGAAAGAGCCCGCTTCCCCAAGCACAATATTTTCGGCAGCCGTCAGGGTCTGCACGAGCCGAAAGTTCTGAAACACCATGCCGATCCCCAGCCTCATCGCACCCTTCGGAGAGCGAATACGCACCTTCTCGCCATGTATGTAAATCTCTCCGCTCGTCGGCCTGTATACGCCTGACAGCATGCACATCATTGTGCTTTTGCCCGCACCATTTTCACCTAGCAGCGCATGAATCTCCCCCGATCTCGCTCGGAAATCCACCTCATTATTCGCCAGCACAGAACCGAATTGCTTAACGATTTGGACCATCTCAACGGCATCTTTCTCGTGTGTACGCATAGGTCTCTGACCTCCTTATTCCGTTAGACACTGGCTACTCTCCCTGATATGACAAAACAGCATCTCCCCCTATGGGATTTGCTGTTTCAGAAATCTGATACCGCCGATCAATTCACGTCTATCCCTCTCACATCACTATACGGTCCGCTCATCTTAAGCGTCAATAAACATGACTCCAAGTTTGGTTTCGTAACAAAAAGAGGCGCAAGCTTTGTGCTTTGCGCCAAATTTATGTCAGATTTAATTACGTGGATAGAAAAATCCCACCATATACGAACCCAGTAAGGATCACAAAAGCAGGATGAATCTTCCGAATTTGGATCAAATAAAAGGCCACCGCGGCGATACCAAAAAACTGCAGGTACCCGATCGCTTTTGTAGACTCCACCAAACTGCTCCAGGTGACCAGCACCATCATGATCGCAATAACCGGCTGAACCAGCAGTGTCATGCCTTTAATCACAGGGGATTGCTTGTATTTCTGCAGCATATTCAGCAAAATAATCAGTGCAATAATCGAAGGCACTACCGTTGCCGCCACCGCAATCAGCACGCCGATCCAGCCGCCGATTTGGTAGCCGACGTACGCCGCGATTTTCGTCGCAATTGGCCCTGGCAGCGCGTTGCCCAGCGCCAACATATTGGAGAACTCACTGCTGTTCATCCAGTTATGATTCGTCACGATCTCTTGGAACATCAGCGGGATTGACGAAGGACCACCGCCATAGCCAAACACATTGGCAAGAAAAAAACTAACGAGCAAATGCCACCAATCCATCATACGCCATCACCTTTGCCAAGCGTCTTTTTGCTTTTGGTCCACTTGTCCTTTAGCTTATGATGGAAAGCTCCATACAGGAGGAACATGAATATCACGATAGCGGGGTGCACCGATAATGGTTGAAGCAACAGGAAGGCTATGATGAAAAAAGTAACCCCCGCCGGCCATCCTAACCCTTTGATCGCCTTCTCTCCGAACTCATACGCCATCACGCCTAGCATGACCGCGACAATCGGCACAACTGCCGCAATCATTCCCTTAATCACATGCGACGTGCTAAAGAACGTAATAAACGAATATAACCCTACCATCGCCACACAAGTAGGCAGAATATGTGCCAAAACGCCGAGTAGCGCACCCCACCCGCCTTTCAACCGATAGCCTAAATACCCCGCTAACTTTGTCGCAATCGGCCCAGGCAGCGTATTCGCAATCGCTAGCACTTCCATGAACTCCTCATCCTTCATCCATTTAAAACGCGTTACCGCTTCATACCGAATTAATGGCACAATCGACGGCCCGCCGCCATATCCCAAAATCCCCGTCCGAAACATCGCCGTCCCTATCTGAACATAGGCGTTCTCCACTATGTATCACTCCCCAAAAAGTCAACTAAGCTTTATTGTATTATAAAATGAAGCCTTTATTAGCGATTCTCCTTATATTTTTGTGAAAATAACAAAATTTCTTCGAAATCTTGGGACCTGGCTCGAAGCTCGAAGCTCGCCTTTCTCTCCCTCCCACATGAATGCAAAAAAAGAGCCTTACCTAGAATACTCTAGATAAGGCTCTTTCAATTGCTTGGCAACGTTCTACTCTCCCAGAACCCTGCGGTTCAAGTACCATCGACGCTGGAAGGCTTAACGGTCGTGTTCGAGATGGGAACGCGTGGATCC
>NZ_JAVDSB010000017.1:0-127698 GCF_031455095.1 Paenibacillus qinlingensis | reverse complement strand
TCCATCGTATCCGTCTCCTTTTATATTCCTTACTTCTATTATACAATAAAAATAAAAGGTTGTGTTATTTTGCGTAGTATACAAACATCAGCAGATGCAGCGGTTTCAGTTGAAAATAGCTTGCTTTTTGCTAGTGCATTGAGCCGTAATAAAGTTCCTTTCGATCTGCATGTCTTCGAATCAGGAAAACATGGCATCGGAATCGCAGCAGATCATCCAGAGGCTTATGTCTGGCCTGAAGTTTGCGCAAATTGGTTGAAAAAGCAAGATTTTGCATGACCAAATTAGTCTACGAATGCCATCCGCTTGGAGACTCGGCGATCGTGATTCGACTTGGATCGGACATTTCGTTAGCGACACTGCAACTGGTTAGGCAGGTAGCACATTATTTGGAAAATAATTGGCAGAAGGGCTTCTTAGAACTAGTCCCTGCCTATACAACCATTACAATCTTTTATGATGCTTTCCGCATTTATAACTATACTTCCGAAGCTGTGTTAAAAAGTGGACAATCCCAATGGGCTGCGGCTTGGCACCCGTATGATTATGTCTTGCAACACATTGTTCAGTTGCTAGAAAACTATAAAGAAGGTACAGCAAGACAATTAGGTGCTATTACTGATATTCCTGTGTGCTATGAGGCGGCCTATGGGCCTGATCTCGAGGAAGTAGCTAATTATCATAAGGTGAGTACAGCAGACATCGTAACTTGGCATACATCTCGTGTGTATCCGGTGTACATGATAGGCTTCGCACCTGGGTTTCCCTATTTAGGGGGGATGGATGGAAGGCTTACGACACCTCGTAAATCCGTGCCGCGCACAAGAATTCCAGCCGGCTCTGTAGGCATTGGCGGGGCCCAAACAGGCATCTACCCTTTTGAAACGCCAGGCGGCTGGCAACTTATTGGTCGAACACCACTACGTTTGTTTCGTCCAGACACAGATCCACCTTCTCTGCTCAAGGTTGGTGATCATGTGAAATTTGTGGCGATCTCATCAGGGGAGTTTCAAGCGCTAGAAGAAGGGATTGCAAGCGATGGGCTTTGAGGTCATAAAACCGGGTCTATTATCCACCTTACAAGATGAGGGACGCTACGGTTATCGAAAATATGGTGTCATTGTGGCGGGACCGATGGATCGGTTTGCTCACCGAACTGCCAACTTATTAGTGGGCAATGGTTATGAAGCAGTGGCATTGGAAATGACACTCAGCGGTCCCACGTTAGTTGCTCAGAGTGATCGGTTAGTTGCCATTTGCGGTGCAGATATGGAAGCGAAGGTGGATGGAAGCTTAGCGCCTTTGTGGCAGCCTTTCGTTCTTCGCACTGGAAGTGAACTTCAATTCCAATACGCTGTAGAGGGTTGTAGAGCCTATTTGGCTGTGCATGGCGGATTTATGGCTGCGGAAGCACTGGGAAGTCACAGTACGTATCTGAGAGCAGGTATGGGTGGATATGAGGGACGAACTCTCCGGGTTGGGGATGTCTTAAAAATGGAGAAAGATGAATCGCCTATTCAGCTCATTAACGCTGTTGACCTTCGAGCTAGGTCTGTGAGTCCACGAATTCGTCCAGACTATCGCGATAATCTAGTCGTAAGGATCGTTAAAGGTAAGGAAGCATCCTACTTTACGCCAGAGAGCTGGTCGCAATTGCTGTCTCAAAGCTTTCAGGTTACCTCGCAATCAGATCGAATGGGGTATCGATTGTCGAGTGAGCGTAAGCTTGCGCTTACCGAGGGTATATCGTATGAGATGATTTCGGAAGCAGTGGCTTGCGGCACAATCCAGGTTCCTTCGAGTGGACAACCAATTGTATTGCTTGCTGATTGTCAAACAACAGGGGGATATCCTCACATCGGTCATGTGATCTCCGCAGACCTTCCGCTTGTCGCGCAAATAAAGCCAGGCGGGATGCTGCAGTTCCAAGAGGTTACACATCGCGAAGCGCAGGAGCAGTTACTGCTCCAAGCCATGGATCTGAAGCTGTTGGAGATAGGCATGCAGACTTGGTTCCGAGGCCTGAAAAAATAGGGAGAGTGAGCGCGATGTTGCGCATTGACTTGAATTGTGACATGGGCGAAGGCTTTGGGGCTTATCGCCTCGGCCGTGATGCGGAGCTGCTCGACTACGTCAGCTCGGCCAACATCGCCTGCGGTTTCCACGCAGGCGACCCCGCAACCATGCGCAGCACAGTACAGCTGTGCTTGCGCAAGGGCGTGGCGATCGGGGCCCATCCGGGCCTGCCCGATCTGCAAGGCTTCGGCCGGCGCGAGATCGCGATCACGCCGGCAGAGGCATACGAGCTGACGTTGTATCAGCTCGGAGCGCTGCAGGCGTTCGTCCATGCCGAAGGCGGACGCCTGCAGCATGTCAAGCCGCATGGCGCGCTCTACCACATGGCTGCGAAGCGCCATGAGTTAGCCGCCGCGATTGCGGCTGCAACGGCTAGCGTCAGCGCGGAGCTGACGCTGTATGGCCCGCCCGGCAGCGAGCTGCTGCGGGCGGGCGCCGCCGCGGGGCTGCGTACCGCGAGCGAGGCTTTCGCGGACCGCAGCTACCAGCGGGACGGCTCTTTGACGCCCCGCGACCAGCCGGGGGCGCTGCTTGAGAGCGCCGCCGAGGCTGCGGCGCAGGCGGAGAGGCTTGTCCGCGAAGGCAAGGTCCTCTCCCGTGAGGGAGAGGATCTGAGCATGCGCGCGGACACGATCTGCATCCACGGCGACGGTGTGCACGCCGTGGAATTCGCGCGCGATATCCGCGCGCTGCTGGAACGAGGCGGCATCGCGGTGCTGCCGCTAGGGGGCTAAAGAAGTTGCTGCACGCAGTCCCCAACTGTGAACCCGCATCCTTTCTAGAACAGGCATATGCCGAAGGATGCTACTATTGAGTTACAAAAAACAACTGACAATATTTGAATTTTGTCACTGAGTTATATTCCTGAAAGGTATAGAGTCAGTCACAGCCAGTCAATCAGTCAGTCAGTTCAGAAGGTTTCTGTACCCCGAATAAGGAAAGAATCCCTATAACCATTCTTTCACTTGAGAGCGGCCCCACAATATGAGTTAATAGATATGTAGCCGGCCGGCTTCCATGCCTTAAGAAAGGAGTGATCAAGGTGATTACAACGCAAACAGAGGTGATCTCTGCGTAAGCAGAGGTCACTGTTCCAAGCGGGGGCCACTAGGCCCTCGCATAACTTTTACGAACGAGTAGACAGCGAGAAGCTTTTTACATATAATGAAAATTGTGAACACGAAGTGAACACAACAATAAACTACGGTGAAGGGAGTGCTTTTTAATGTACACAATGACAATGACAGTAGCGATGAATGTTGCGGCCGCCGCAGAGGTACTCGTCTCCTAACTGAATATCATTCGTGGAATAACCGTTCACCTGAATTGTATAATTGCATATACAACCGACAGGCACGATTATGATCGTGTTTTTTTTATTCCATTTTTGAGAATGGTAGGAGGTTAAGGGGCGATGAAGATACTCTCTGCAAATCAGTCAAAGTTAAGCTTTGCACAATTTGAGGAGGTTTTCATCCATGAGTTATAAGAACGGGAAAGATGTTCTTCCCCCTAACCTATTAAAACAATTACAAGAATATATCCAAGGCGAAATCGTGTATATCCCTAAGAAAGAGCAGAAACGTGCAGGTTGGGGAGAAAATAACGGCACTCGCATCATTATTGAGCGGAGAAATCGTGAGATTTTCCGTCTGTACCAAACAGGTTCGACGGTTTTAGAGCTGATCAAGGTGTTTCATTTGTCCGAAGACAGTATCCGCAAAATTATTGTTAAAACAAGAGAATTAACAGCCAATCAGGCATAGAAGCAGCATCCATTGTGATGCTGCTTTTTTCCTTTTTATCGTTAGCTGTAGGAATCCATGGTTTTGGCGCCGAAAACATGTAGATAGAGCATGTAGAGAATTAGGAGGAGTATAGATGATAGCTGTATTCGTGTATGGAACGTTACTTGTAGGAGAAAGTAATCATTTCGTTGTTTCACCGTATTTACAGGCAGTGCAACCTGGGGCGATTAACGGTCGTTTGTATGATGTTGGACCCTATCCAGCGTTAGTTCGGACAGGTGATGATGATCATGTGGTTATAGGGGAATGGATTGAAGTTACAGAAGAAGGACTAGCCGCCATGGACATTTTGGAAACGTACTACAGTCCAGGGCATCCGGATAATGAATACGAGCGAACTTGGGTACAGGATATTAACGGAGAACGGGAAGGCTGGGTGTATGGCTACACAAGTCCGCGCGGACTTCCAGCCATATCTGGATCTTCGTGGAAAGAGCATTTGCACCAAAAAAACATGTAATTTCTTTCGCGGTTTTCCGACATTTTCCTATCTTGCCCTCTGATATGATGCTATAATTAGTACTAATTTAGATGGACTTGAGGAGAGAGAACATGTCATCTTACAGAATTTTGCTAGCTGACGATGAACTGGCGCTTCGCTTTCTGCTGACGGAAACGTTATCTGATGAGGGATACGTCATCACGGAGGTTGAGGATGGCCAACAAGCAATCGAGCAGCTCGGCAAGGAAGCTTACGACTTAATCATTCTGGATTATATGATGCCGGAACGCACGGGTGTAGAGGTATGCTCCTGGTTGAGACAAAGTGATAATGTGAACAAGGACTTGCCGGTTATTCTTTTGACAGCCAAGGCCTTGGAGAAAGATAAAGAGAAAGCGAAGGCAGCCGGTGTCACGACGTACATTGTAAAACCCTTCAGTCCACTTCAATTATTAGACACGATAGGGCAGCTGTTGCAACGATAGGTTAGACAAGCAGTCGCTGGAATCCGATTAATTAAGCTTAAAAAGGGTGATTGTCTGTTATGAGCCATAGAAACCTAGAGAGATCCAAAGATTCAGGTTCAGAGTCGGATCGCGAAGCAAGAATCCTCAAGCAGGGTAGAAAGATTTTTATTCGTGAATACGACAAGCAGCTTCAGCAGTTGCAGTCCTTGCTGACTGCCGTTCAGACGGAGCCAATCCTAGAGGATCTGCAGCATTGCTATCGGATTGCACACACACTCAAAGGCAGTGCGCCCGTATTTGGTTATGTGAGAATTGGTAAATTGGCCGAGGATTTGGTGAGGAATTGGGAGTGGACATTAGCCAATGAGAAGCAGGACGATGAGTTGCTTCAATCAACAAGCCCTATATCTGAAAGCATAGAACGAACGGCTGGCCTATTGCTGCAATTGAAAATGGAACTGGACATTGGCTTAACAGAAATTCAGATGGATGAGGAGCAGGACCCTATTGCAGGTTCTATGCTTCGAACGCTCAAAAGTCGTATTTTATTAGTCGATGATGACGATGTACTTCGTTCTTATTTGACCAGACGGTTGCAACTCGATGACTCTGTTGTTGATGAGGCAGCGGACGTAGAATCGGCTAAAAAGTTGCTTCGAGAACATACGTATGACCTCGTTACGTTAGATCTGATGATGCATCCGCAGTCGGGCTATGAGCTATTTGAGTTTTTGAAGGAAGATCCTACACTTAAGTGGCTGCCGCTGATTGTTTTATCAGGACGAGACGATGTCAGCGATAAAGTTCGTTGTTTCCATTTGGGAGCAGATGATTATGTGACCAAGCCATTCCAATATGAGGAATTGGCGGCACGCATTTACGGTCTCCTCAAACGGACGCGGAATTTTGAGCAATTAGCTTTCCGTGACCCGCTG
Organism: Paenibacillus qinlingensis; assembly: GCF_031455095.1. Lineage (GTDB taxonomy): Bacteria > Bacillota > Bacilli > Paenibacillales > NBRC-103111 > Paenibacillus_E > Paenibacillus_E qinlingensis_A. The sequence goes on along the minus strand of NZ_JAVDSB010000017.1, from coordinate 121,970 downwards.
ACAGGTGTGTTTAATCGGCGATATTTTGATCTGCAAATTGGGTTGGAGCTGCAGCGTATTGAACGCTATCCAGCGCCAATATCGCTTGTCTTCATTGATATCGACAATTTCAAAAGTGTTAACGATACGTACGGTCATCACGTAGGTGATTTGGTTCTTCAAGGTTTGGCACATTTAATGCAGGTGAATTTGCGGTCGACGGATTTATTGGCCCGTTTTGGCGGAGAAGAATTTGTGATCGCACTACCGAATACGACTGTAGATCAGGCCCGAGCGATCATGCAAGATATTTTGGATAAAGTCCGTGTGAAAGCGGTAGCTAAAAATGAAGGCCAATCGTTCTCGATCACATTTTCAGCTGGTGTAGCCGAATGGCAAGTAGGTATGTTGATTGCAGAGTGGGTTGCCAAGGCAGACGACGCGATGTATCAAGCGAAGCAACAGGGCAAGAATCGTATCGTACTGGCTGACTTAGAGGATGAGGGCGCACAATTTACGAAGCTCGTCGCACATGCACATGCTCAGCTGCAGAAGAAGAAGCTCTTAATTGTTGATGATGATCCCATTCTAAGAGCGATCTTGACTTCCCAATTGGAGCACTTGCCGATCGTCATTACGCAGGTATCAGATGGCGAGCAAGCGTGGCAACTACTGGCTAATCAAGCCTTCGATGCGTGCATCTTGGATGGCATCCTGCCAAAACTTGATGGATTTACATTATTGGAGAAAATCAAGAGGGAAGCTAGTGAGCTTTCCAAGGATATGAAGGTGCTTATGCTCTCGGGCAAAAAGAAAGCAGCGGATGTAGCGAAGGGACTCCAAATGGGTGCAGATGATTATATGACGAAGCCATTCTCACTCGTAGAACTGGAAAACCGCGTCAAACAACTCATGAAATTAGACTAAGTAGGAGGGGCAATGGCCTCTCTTTTTTGCTATTTGTCTAGCTTATGTTGCGTGCAGGTGAATCTTCGGTGTCGGAGGTTTGCGACTTCCGCACTTTCTGATACAGTAAGATGATACACAAAGCTATTGATGAAGGAGCAAGAAGAATGTCAGAGAAAGACAATCTGGTACGTTTTGGAATTTCAATGCCACATTCACTCATTGAGCAATTCGATCGGTTAATTGCCTTACAGGGGTATGATAATCGTTCAGAGGCGATCCGAGATCTCGCGCGCAAGGCGCTTTTAACGTCAAGCAGTATGCAGCCAGAGGAAATGGTTGCCGGAACAATTGTCATGGTGTATGACCATGAGATTAGAGATCTGCCCATTACATTAATGGAGCTTCAGCATGATTATCATCACGCTATTATCTCAACGATGCATATCCATTTAAACCATCAGCAATGCTTGGAAATACTCGTCGTTCGAGGTGAGGTGCAGAAACTTAGAGAGCTGCAGCAACGAATCCAAGTGTTAAAAGGGGTTGGCTACGCGGAGCTGTCTGTTACACATGTAGACGAGCAAGGCCACAGTCATGGACATCATCATCACGTTCACGATAAGCCTCATTCACATGATTAGAATTCGTAGTTCTTTCGTTTTTTTGCTAAAATAAGGACATGGAGGTGCGTTATGTCTGAGAAGAAATGGTTCTCTTTGGAAGAGGCCAATGGTTTACTGCCTTTTGTTAATCAGGAACTGAAGAAAATGCAAGCCTTGAAGAGCGAGTTTGAGGATAAATATATGGAACTACGCCATAAGAAGAATGAGTACGCAGAGAAGCCGAGCGGGGAAAAGGATCCCTTTTTTGTCATGGAAGCGGCACTGGAATTTTTGCAAATTGAAGCGCGTGGGCTTATCCAAAGCTTTCAAAAGACGGGCATTGAGCTGAAGGATATCGATTCAGGACTTGTGGATTTTCCAGCTGTAATGAATGGACAAGAAGTATTGCTGTGTTGGAAGCAAGGAGAGGATCAGATTCGTTATTATCACGGTGAGCAAGATGGTTTTGCTGGACGTAGACCAATAGCGGATTAGAGGGATAGGGATAATGGGATTATTTAAACAACGAACCAAGTGGATCTTGCGACTGCCTGCCGTCATGCTTGCTGTACTGGCGATTATGTTGCTGAGCACGGCCATAGCGCCTCGAACCGTTTCTGCGCATGCCTCATTAGTCGAAGCAACGCCGGAAGCGGGTGCGAAGCTCGAAACCTCACCACAGCAAATTTCCGTTACGTTCAATGAACAATTAGATAGCGGACTCTTTTATATCAAAGTTTATGATCATGATGGAACAGAGACGACCAATCGCAAAGCAATCATGAATAAGGATCAGATGGGCATTAAACTGGATTTGCCGAGGCTGGCAGAAGGCGTGTATTTAATTAGCTATCACGTTATCTCAGCTGACGGTCATCCGGTAGGTGGGAGCTATCCGATTACAGTCGGTAATCCACCACAAGAAGATGTTCTCGATGTGCCTTCGGCCCATACGGGGCACGATCATAGCTCGGGACCTCTAACGACAAAAGGATTGCTGCAATACGCCTCTCGCGGCTTGTGGTTCTTGATGTTGTTAGCCTTGACGGGATGGGCTTTCTGGTTACGATTGATGAGACCGCAAGGCGAGGAAACACAAAAGTTCGTTTCTTCGTGGACGCTCAATCTTCAACGCGCGCACATTGTTGCCCTATTATTGCTGATTTTCACGCATATCGAGGATCTGCTAGGTGGCGGTGGTGTCGAAGAAATATGGCAGCTGCTTAGTGCGACGAATATCGGAATTTCTTGGGTGCTGCTACTTGTATTATCCTTTCTAGGCTTTGTGTTGCTGGGGAGGTTAGCTTGGATTGATGTGGGTTGGTCAATTGCTCTATTGGCTGTCAAAAGCTTTAGCGGCCACGCAGCCTCCTTCTCTCCACTATTGGCGACGATTGGGCTCGACTTTATCCATCTCGTCGCTGCCGCTTGTTGGGTAGGTGGATTGATTCTGTTGTATGCCAAATGGCGTCATAACAAGATGGACCTCGGCAGCTACATGCAGAAATTTTCAAAATTCGCACTGATTTCGATTATTGTTTTAACCGTTTCAGGGATTCTATCTGTTCTGCTATTTTTACCGAGTTTGGAATACTTGACGTACACAACGTGGGGAATTCTCTTACTTGTGAAAGTAGGCGTGGTAGTACTTGTTGCCCTAATTGGATTCGTAATTCGCCTCTTCCTTCGCAGGAAACAAGTGAATCAATCCATCGTGTGGGTTAAGCTAGATCTCTCGCTTATGGTCATCATTGTTGTTTTAGTAGGGCTGCTTACGTATATGGCGCCGATCCCAGCAAATGAGCCATTGCAATGGCATCAAATGGGGGAGAAGGTCCATGTTTCAGTCGATATTACACCGAAGGTCCCTGGAAACAATGCTTTCGTAGCCAAAGTGTGGCTGCCTGAGAAATCAGGTCAACCGAAGCAAGTGCTCTTAGTTTTGCATAACAAGGATGACAATGAGATCGCGCCGATTTCTATTCCGTTAACGATCTATAAAGATACGAAGGAAGAGGAGTCGTACGGATTTGCCAAGTTTAGCTACAAATCGGAAGGGCCGTATTTGCCCTTTAGAGGGAATTGGGAGCTAGAAATGCGTGTCATGGATACAGATGATAATGAGACTGTTTATACCAAAGATTTTATCGTATATTAAGGATAAATAAAGCAGATTCACTCGACGAGGAGGATTACCTATGGCTTGGGTTCTCATGTTAGACAAGGACAATCTGTCAGTCAAGTTAGATGACAAGGATGATTCGGCGCTCATTGAGATTAACGACGGTGGCATTTCACCCAACTATGTGACGATTCGGCTGAGTGAACATGAAGTGGATGAGTTGATTGAAGCGCTCCAACGGGTCAAACAATCGATGCAATAAAAGTACGGTGTGAATGGAAAGAACCTTCCCCTTGAACGACGGAAACGTGGTCAAGGGGAAGGTTCTTTTTTGTTTGCGAGCTTTTTTAGAATAAGCTCCAGTCGAATTCCTGCGAGAGCATGCCGAGAAGATGAACACCAGCTGTGCTGTTTCCCTTGCGATTGAGGGCTGGTCCGACGACCCCAATGCCATATTGTCCCGGCACCATCGTCAGGATACTGCCGGACACACCGCTCTTCGCAGGCAGCCCGACATTCATCGCGAATTCGCCAGAGGCATTGTACATGCCGCAGGTAAACATGAAGGTCTTGGTGATTTGCACGAAGCGCCGCGGGATGAGACGCTGTTTGCGGATCGGATCCACGCCGTTATGCGCGAGAACAAGGGCCATTCTGGCCAGATCTGTGCAATTCACTTCAACGGAGCAGTGACTGAAGTAAACACGCAGCACTTCGTCAACTTCTTTATCCAAAACGCCATTATCCTTCAGGAAGTAAGCTAAGGAACGATTCCGATGAGCTGTATCGGATTCCGATTTGAACACATTTTGATTGATATCAAGTGCAGGATTATCAGCAATATCCCTGAAGAAATGAAGGATACGATCGATCTGTTCATCTGGCGTATTCCCTCCGATCAAAGAAGAGATAGCAATCGCCCCCGCATTGATTAAAGGGTTGAAAGGAATGCCTGGCTCAATGAGTTCGAGCTTCAACATGGAGTTGAAGTCATCACCCGTCGGTTCCATGCCTACCTTGGAGAAGACAACCTCTTCACCGTTATCCATGAGAGCTAAAATCAGTGAGAAAACTTTCGAAATACTTTGCAGGGTGAAACGAAACTCAGAATCACCTGATGTGATGGTTTGCCCTGCATGATCCATGATGCAAAAACCGAGAATATTCCCAGAAGCGTTCGCTAATTCAGGAATATAGGAAGCGACATGACCTTCCTTGGTATGTGTTTTGCTGCCAGCCACCCACTCGTCGATATGGGTATGCAACTTCTTCCAAGTTTCATCGTGCTGTAAGTGAGGCATGGCGAAGTCCGTCCTTCCTCTTCCTTAGGCTTTCCAAGCTTGCGGATGATTGTCACTGATAAGCTCAGTTGCCGCTGCATTCGCAATCACTTGCTCAGGGTTCTTACAGCCTGGAATAACGGAAGTGACGGCATCATGCTTCAAGCACCAAGCAAGTGCCCATTTCGCCATATCCATTCCTTCGGGTACCTCATTTTGCTGTATGCGCTGAACTTCTTCCAGCTTCTGTTTGACGCTTTCCGCATCGTGACGGTGACGAACGTCCGTGTTACTGAATACGGCACCTGGCTTATATTTCCCGCTTAAATAACCACTTGCTAGCGGAACACGTGCGAGTACGCCAAGATCTTGATCGATACAGGACTGGAAGACGGACTCTTCAGGAGCACGATCCAAACGATTGTAGACAACTTGAATCGCTTTGGAGTTCACTTTTGTAGAAGCGGAAGTCTGATGAATATTGGCATTGCTGCCGATCGAAGTACCTAGGTGACGTATTTTGCCCGCTTGGACTTGTTTATCAAGGGTGGTCCATAGATCATCATTATCGAATAATGCGTCAGGTCCGGAATGGAACTGGTATAAGTCAATATAATCCGTATGTAAAGCCTGTAAGGAAGCATCCAGCTGCTTGACAACGGATTCAGCACTGAATTCATCAGTCCGGGTAAATAAATCATGGAAATGATGGCCGAATTTCGTTGCCACAACCCACTTATCGCGATCGCGGCGGGATAAATAACTACCAATAAAGGATTCAGATAGATGATCCCCATAGCACTCTGCCGTATCGATCAAGTTGATTCCAAGCTCAGCGGCTTGATCTAGAATCGCATCTGCTTCTGCTTGCGTATAGGTTAATCCCCACTCACCGCCAAATTGCCAGGTGCCAACACCAACGATGGAAACTTTCAGGTCTGTTTTGCCAAGTCTACGATATTTCATGTTGTGCACTCTCCTCAATAGGTATCCAAATTCATTATACAACTAGCTGTTATTTTACCACATTTAGCAAGTTAAAGTTTTCGGTTCCTGTAAACATCTTACTAGAGGCATTATTAACAAAGTTTATCTCATCTTAATGTAAGCTTTCCATAAATGGGTTATGGTGTAAGGAGGGGATGAATTTTTACGAGAGGATGTTGGTATTTTGGTCAAAAAGTATGTGCTTAGCCTATTGAAAGAATGGGTACCTACGATCGCATTCGCAATCATTATCGCGCTTGTCGTCAATACGTATGTTGCGCAAGCGATGACAGTTCCAACAGGCTCTATGCTGCCAACCATACAATTGCAAGACGAGCTTATTGTGGAGAAAATGAAGCCGTTAACCAACTTTGAATTCGGTGATATCGTTGTGTTTTGGCCGCCAATTGAAGGAAATGAAGACCGCTATGTGAAGCGTCTGATTGGTCTGCCTGGCGATACGATTGAGATCAAAGAGGGTGCCTTATATCGGAATGGAGTCAAAGTAGACGAGCCCTATATCCAAGCGCCTATGACGTATACTTTCCATCAGGTTACTGTACCCGAAGGGAAGTATTTTTTCCTAGGGGATAATCGCAACGACAGTTATGATTCCCATTTGTGGCCATCGACACCATTTGTAGCGGAGAAAGATATTATTGGCAAAGCTGTATTTCGGATATTTCCGCTTAGCCAAATAGGAACGATTGATTAAAAAGCATATATAAAAAAGAAGCTCCCAACCTCATTACAAGGAAGGGAGCTTTTTCATTATTTAAGCGAGATGAGGGGAAACTTGTTTCTCTTCGTCACCGTCGTCTTCGTTTTTCTTTTTACGATCGGAAAGCTTAATATTACCAACGAAGAGCGTAAGAATTGCACCTAGAAGTACAAACACTAAGCCATATGTGAACACGGAATGAAGGGAAGTCACTAGCGCATTTTTAAGCATTGGCACCATATGCTCCACGAATTCTTTTGGCATTTTAGCTAAGGATTCTGGCACCAAAAGCGATGAATATAGGGCTTGCGGATTCGTATGAATCATATCGGTCATCGAATTAGCTAGCTCACTTGCTTCCGCGGGCAGCTGCTTCACGACTGGTTCCAAATCTCTTTCAAGCAAAACTGTTGATTTATGATTCATGATGGCACCGAGAATCGTCATCCCGAAAGTACCACCGATTTGACGGAAGAATTGGCTGGATGATGTTACAACACCTAGCTCCGATTTGGGGAAGCTTTCTTGCAGAGCAAGTGTAAGAATTGGCATAACAAGCCCCATGCCTAGACCAAGGAGAACCATGTAGCTGGACGCGATCAACTTGGTTGTTGAAATACCCATCGTGCCAAGGAACAAGAAGCCTACGGCCATCACGATCATACCAATGAGCATTTGTTTGCGAACACCGATTTTGGCAATGAATTGACCAGAAACGACGCTGGCAATAATCATCGTAATCATCAGTGGTGTCATGACCGTTCCGGATGCCGAAGCACTAATACCGACAATACCTTGCATGAATAAAGGAACGAACATAATTGCGCCGAACATACCGACAGCCATAAGGAAGCCTACACCGTTAATCGTGGAGAAGGTTCTATTTTTAAATAAACGTACGGGAAGAATCGGTTCTGCCGCTTTACTCTCAATAAAGATGAAGGCAGTTAAGGACGCTACAGCAAGTACAAAGAGACCAATGATTTGCCAAGAACCCCAAGCGTATTCACTACCGCCAAACGTAAGAGCAAGAAGTAAGCTCACAACCCCGACGATCATGGTAACAATACCCGGAATATCGAATTTAACTTTTCCTACTGATTTATGTTTCGGTAACGCAATTGCGATCAAAATAACAGCAAGGATACCAACGGGCAGGTTAATGTAGAACACCCAACGCCAGTCCCAAGCATCTACGATCCATCCGCCAACTTGCGGCCCAATAACAGAGGATAAACCGAAGATCGCTCCGAAAACCCCTTGCCATTTGGCACGTTGTTTACCTGTAAACAAATCCCCGATAATAATCATTGCCATTGGCATCATGATACCACCGCCAAGACCTTGCAAACCACGGAACAAAATAAGTTCAGTCATGTTCTGTGACATACCACAAAGCGCAGATGCAACGATAAAGATAATAAGTCCTGTAACATAAATGACGCGGCGGCCAATTAAGTCTGCCAGTTTACCCGCGATAGGCACGACGACGGTTGATGTTAACATGTAAGCTGTTGTTAACCAGGTCATCAACCCTAGTCCACCGAATTCTCCAACGATACGCGGCATTGCAGTTCCTACGATCGTACCGTCCAAGGCTCCGAAGAGCATGGCGATGATCAAACCAGTGAGCAGGAGCCCTCGGTTTTTGAGCTCAGGTGCAGCTGAATCCGAGAGCTCGTTCGGCGCTGCTTTTTGAATATTGTCCATGTGTATCACTCCTTTGATGAATAAAATGATGAATTAATAAGATGTAGTGAATTTTTCGAAAGCACTTACGAAAATGCGAAGCTCATCTGAAGGGAGCTGAGATAATCCACTAGCAATTACTTTCTTCTGGACTTCGGTAGCCTTAGCAAGAACAGCAGCTCCTTCAGCTGTGTTTTCTACCAGGACGATCCGACGATCCGTCTCATGATGTTTACGTATCACATGCCCGCTCTGAACAAGTCGATCAATCATCACCGTGATCGCACTTGGTTTAACCCCCAATTTTTCAGCAAGCTGAGATTGTTTTGGTGTTTGTTCTTTAGAGATCATCGCTAACATGAATAATTGGGGAGCCGTTAACTCTGAATTCAACTCCGCAAGGACTCTTTGTGAGATTTTGCGATGAGCTAATTCAAATGTTGTCCGAAAGCGATTGGTGAAGTCATTCAAATCATTTTCCAAGTCATAACCTCCCTTGCAAATTGTTCGAATTGTCTAATAATTAAACAATATAATAATTAAAACAAGTAATATTTAAATTGTTTAAGTAAAATATAAACCTGTCGTTGCATGAAGTCAACAGGATATTTCTGAAAACTTTCAGAAACAAAGGTTGGATGTACTTGCATATCCTCTGTATCTTGCATATAATAACTGGTACATATACGTGGAAATGCTTTGACGGAGAAGAGTACGCAGTGCTTCTTGACAGGGAGGGAAAGCCGATGATTGAGAGCTGGCCCCGAGAATCAGGCTGTGGAAGTTCGCTCCCGAGCAGTCCTTTGAACAGAAGCGCTAATCAGCTTCTCATTAGAGGGAACCGGACACATCGTCCGTTATCTGGAATGAAGTGAGACTCGTTTATTTGTCAACTGGACATAGACGAATCTAATTAGGGTGGTACCACGGCTTTTCGTCCCTTGCGAGGGAGCGGAAAGTCTTTTTTGTGTTTTCATAAAGGGTGATTCAGAGGCCTAAATCAGGAGGGATTTCAATGAAAGAGCGGTTAGAGGCTTTGAAGCAGGAAGCGCTGCAGGAGCTAAGCGGCGTTGGAAGTCAGCAGGAGCTGAACGATTTAAGAGTTAAATATTTGGGCAAAAAAGGACCGTTAACGGAAGTTCTTCGCGGCATGGGCGCGTTAAGTGCAGAAGAAAGACCGGTCATTGGCCAAGTAGCCAATGATGTTCGGGCAGCAATTGAGTCTGTTATTGAAGAGAAACAAGCCGCATACACGAAGCAAGAGACAGAAAACAGACTTCGCGCTGAAATGATCGACGTTACTTTACCGGGACGTCCTTCACAGCAAGGTGCTGTGCATCCTTTGAGCAAAGTGATTCAAGAAATTGAAGACATTTTCATCGGGATGGGCTACACCGTGGCCGAAGGTCCGGAAGTCGAACAAGATTATTACAATTTCGAAGCGTTGAACTTGCCAAAGGATCACCCGGCTCGTGATATGCAGGATTCGTTCTATGTGACAGATGAGATTTTAATGCGTACGCAGACTTCCCCTGTTCAAGTAAGAACAATGGAGAAGCGTAAAGGCGAAGTTCCGATCAAAATCATTTGCCCAGGCAAAGTTTACCGCCGCGATGATGACGATGCGACTCACTCTCACATGTTTCAACAAATCGAAGGGCTGGTCATCGACCGCAATGTACGCATGAGTGATCTCAAAGGGACATTGCTTCAATTCGTACAAGAAATGTATGGCCCATCGACGAAAATTCGCATGCGTCCAAGCTTCTTCCCGTTCACAGAGCCGAGTGTTGAAGTTGATGTGAGCTGCGCGATGTGTGGCGGCGAAGGTTGTCGTACATGTAAGCAAACAGGTTGGTTGGAAATTCTCGGAGCGGGCATGGTTCATCCGCGAGTTCTTGAAATGGGTGGCTATGATCCGAAAGAATATACAGGCTTCGCATTCGGTATGGGTGTTGAACGTATTGCTATGTTGAAATATGGCATTGAAGATATTCGTCATTTCTATACGAATGATTTGCGTTTCTTAAAGCAATTTTTACATGTGTAAGCATTAGGAAAAGGAGGGTAAAAGCATGAAAGTTTCTTATCAATGGTTATCGGAATATGTTGACGTAACAGGCTTCACAGCCGAGGAATTAGCTGAAAAATTAACCCGTAGCGGGATTGAAGTAGATATCGTTGAGGATCGTAACAAAGGGGTTTCGAACGTAGTTGTTGGTTTTGTTAAATCCCGCGAGAAGCACCCAGATGCGGATAAACTAAGCGTATGTGTGATCGATGCAGGGCAAGGCGAAGACTTGCAAATCGTGTGTGGTGCCAAAAACATTGACGCTGGACAAAAAGTTCCTGTCGCGATGATCGGTGCAGTCCTTCCGGGCGGACTGGAAATCAAACGCGCTAAGCTGCGCGGCGTGGAATCTCAAGGTATGATCTGTTCCGCGAAAGAGCTAGGACTTAACGACAAATTGCTTCCAAAAGAAATTCAAGAAGGTATCTTGGTGTTGCCTGAGGACACTGAGATTGGCCAATCCATTCTGGATGTACTGGCAATTAGCGATAAAGTCATGGATCTCGACTTGACGCCGAACCGCTCCGATTGCTTGAGCATGCTCGGAGCTGCTTACGAAATCGCGGCGATTCTTGGCCACGAAGTTAAGCTGCCTGATGCGGAAGCTGCGCTTCAAGCGGCAGGCACTGCCGGCGTGAAAGCTGCGGACCGCATCAGCGTGAAGATCACAGCGACGGAGCAGTGCACGCACTACGCGGCTCGCCTCATCGAAGGCGTGCGCGTGGGCACTTCTCCGCTGTGGATCCAGAACCGTTTGATGGCTGCGGGCATTCGCCCCATCAACAACATCGTCGACATCACGAACTTCGTGATGTTAGAGTACGGCCAGCCGCTTCACGCGTTCGACGCTGAGAAGCTAAACAACGGCCACATCGATGTACGACTCGCTGACGCAGGAGAGAAGCTCATTACACTTGACGATGTGGAACGTACGTTAGAGCCACACATGCTTCTCGTGACGGACGGCACGAAGCCTGTGGCGATTGCCGGAGTTATGGGCGGAGCCAACTCCGAAGTGACCGATGGAACTTCGCGGATCCTTCTGGAATCCGCAAAGTTCGCTGGCAGCTCCGTGCGCCGCACATCGCGCCAGTTAGGTCTTCGCTCAGAAGCGAGCCTTCGCTTCGAGAAAGAAGTGAACCCGGAATCGGTGATTCCGGCATTGAACCGTGCTGCTGCGCTGATCGCGCAATACGCAGGCGGTAAAGTCGCTGACGGCATCGTAGAAGCCGCTAGCGGAACACACAAGTCGGTCAGCATTGAGCTCGGGGCTGACCGCGTGAACAACTATCTCGGCACAGAGCTATCTTTGACCGAGATGGGGCAAATCCTTTCGCGCTTGCATTTCACATTCGAGCAAGCTGGCGAAGGCAAGCTGCTCGTACATGTGCCGAGCCGCCGCGGAGACATTACACGTGATGTCGATTTGATCGAAGAAGTAGCACGTCTCTTCGGCTACGATAACATCCCGACAACCTTGATGACCGGCGTTACAACGCCAGGGTCACTATCCAAAGAGCAATCCATCCGCCGGATTACACGGAATATCTTGACGCAAAGCGGATTGAATGAAGTCATTACGTATTCCTTCACCAACCCGCGTTCACAAGGCGGTTCAAGTGCTGAAGTGAATCCACAAGCGCAAGTAGATGCGATTCCTGGTCTATACCCGACGGCGAAGCCAATTTCACTCGCGATGCCAATGAGCGAGGATCGCAGTCAGCTGCGCACTAGCTTAGTACCTCATTTACTCGATGTTGTTAGCTATAATCGCAATCGTACAATGGATGATGTCGCTATTTTCGAAATTGGCAAAGCGTTCATTACGGAGGAAGCAGCACTTACGGCTCTGCCGCAAGAAAAGCTGTTACTGTCCATCGTACTGACAGGTAAACGCCGCCAAGCTCACTGGGCTCAGAAGTCAGAAGCGGTTGATTTCTATGACATCAAAGGGATTTTTGATCGTTTAGTTGAGTATCTTGGAATTAAGGGTCTGACATATACATCAGCAGCACCAGAAGGCTTCCACCCAGGTCGTACAGCTGAGATCTTACTTGCATCTGCTGAAGGTCCAAAAGTTATTGGTCGTGTAGGCCAACTCCACCCGACTGCGCAACAGCAGCGTGATCTGGACGACACGTATGTGCTTGAAGTTGAGCTAGCACCTATCTTGGAAGCGGCTGGCGAGGAGATTGTTTATAAGCTGTTACCTCGTTATCCGTCAATCGGGCGTGATATTGCTGTTGTGGTGAATACAAGCGTTCCAGTTGGACTTATGGAGCGAGCGATTTCCGAAGTTGCAGGGGAATTGCTGGAGTCAATTCAAGTGTTTGATATCTATACAGGAGAGCGCCTAGGTGCTAATCGTAAGAGTGTAGCAATCGCACTTGTGTACCGTCATGCGGACAGAACATTGCTTGATGAAGAGGTAACTGAACTGCATGCCAAAGTTGTGTCAACACTGGAACAACAATTTGAGGCAGAGTTAAGAAAATAGTGTAACTTTCCTTATAGGTTGCAGGAATATAGGCTGGTCTTATCGAAATTATTCTCGATAGGGCCAGCCTTTCATCTTAAGGGAGGATTTTAAATTGACTATTGAAGATAAAACACGAATTACTGTTGATATATATGGACACCAATATAAACTCAAAGCCGATACTAGCACGAATCACATGAAGCGTGTGGCTGAATATGTGAATGATCAAATGTTTCGTATTGCCAAAGGATATCCTCGTTTGGATTCGCAGCGAATCGCTGTTTTAGCGGCAGTCAACATGGCAGATGAATGCTTCCGAATGAATGAAATCATGGAAGAGCTCAGCAAGATGCAGAGAGAACAGGAAGCGACCAAAATCGCCTACGAAAAGCTTACATCAAGATATCAAGAACTAAAAGAAGCGGACGACAAGAAACAAACGCTGCTAACCGAGCAGAACGGGCAGTTGCAACAAATGACAGAGCAAGAAAAACAACAGAAGCAAGAAATACTCAAAGTAAAACAGGATCAAGAACAAGCGAATCAGCAGATGCTGCAAATGAAACAAAAGTACGAACTGGGGAAGCAACATTTAGATCAAACCAAGCAACAGCTTGAACAAGTGAAGCAACAGCAAGTTCAAAGCAAGCTACAAATCGATCAAGCTAAACACCAGATCGATAAAGCCAAACAACAACAAGATCAAGTGAACAAACAAATTGACCAATTCAAGCAGCAACTCGAGCAAGAGAAGAGCCATAGCCTGCAGCTAAGCAAGCAACTTGAACAAGAGAACAGCCAAAGTCTAGAACTCATCCAGCAGCTTGAGCAAGCGAAAAACCGCAGTTTAGAGCTAAACCAACTACTTGAAAATGAGAAAAATCTTAGCATAGAATTAAACCAGAAGCTTGACCATGAGAAGAACCAAGGTCTGCAGTTAAACCAGCAGTTAGATCAAGAAAAGCAACATCATCAACAAAGTAAGCAACAACTCGCACAAGTTCAGCAACAGAAATCACAACAACTCACGAAGCTGGCTGAACAGCATAAGGCAGATTTGTCTGCTATTGTCGACAAACATCGCCAAGAGAATGAAACACTTCAAAACCAGCTGCAAGAAGAGAAACAACTACTTATCCAGTCACATCTTGAGGATAAAGAAATCATAGAACTTCAACATCAAGAAGCACTGGCATTACAGTCCAAGCAAAGCGCTTCTGGTATCGACGGTATCCATCAGCACTACCAAGCGCAAATTGAATCTCTTACCAAGGCGCACCAAGACGCACAAGCGTCCATGGCTCTTGAACATCAATCCCAACTAGCGAAGTTAAAACAAGAGCATCAAGGTGCGATAACCCGTATGACTGAGGAACAACAGCTTGCGATAGATCTCATGGCCGAGGAACAACAAGTAGCCATTGCGATCTTAAAAGAAGAACATCAAGCCGCAATCTCTCTTTTGACGGAAGAACATCAAGCTGAATTAATAGCGATCTCAGACAGTCATTTAAGTGAGATTGAAACGATTTCTGAAGAGTACCAAACAGAGTTAACAGCAATCGCAGATAAACTTCAAAATGAAATTGCCAATCAAACAGATGAGCACCATTTCGAGATTGCGACCTTGACAGAAAGTCACCAAAATGAAGTGGCTTCCATCAAATTAGAGTTGAAATCGCTCTCTGAGCTTCACGACGCTGAATCAGCTACTAATGCAAAGAAGCATCATAATGAAATTGCGGCTATTGTACGCGGCCATCACGCCGAAATTCATGCCATTAAGCAGAAACATCAAGCTGAGCTCGAAGTTGCAGCTAGTACATATCAAGAAGATATAGACTCACTGGCGTTGCTTTATCAGGAAGAAGAAGAGGAGAAGCTTCGACGCTTTGAGGTGGAAAAAGGGGATCTAGAAGGTCATTTCCAAGAACAACAAACAACATTCCAACAACAGCTTGAGGAGCAAAAGGCGGCAATCATTCAACATTATCAAGGCAAAATAGAAGAGTTGCTTGCACAGATGCAGACCGAGCGAAATACACGTACACAGCAGTTTGAAGAAGAGATAGAGCGTATCTTGGCCCAAGTTCAACAGGAGAAAGAAGATCTTCTCCAGATGAATATGAATGACGAAGCACAGCAAGAAGAACTGGTAGCTATTAAAGAAGAGTACAGGAAATTGCGTGAGGAATATGCTAAATTACAAATCGAATACAACGAGTGGATTGAGCTTGTAGAAGCGGATAGCCCGGTTGGGTAGACCGAAGTGACACTGAACACACTAGATTATGTCTTGATGTCGGTTGTTATCTTGGGACTCCTAATTGGCTATTTTAGAGGATTTATCGCTCAGATTGTCTCCATTTCAGGTATGATCCTTGCTTACCTTGTTGCCTTTTATTTTTATAAAGATTTAGCGCCTCTACTTAAAAGTGCAATATCACTGCCAACATATCAAAATTATGAAAAATATGAATTCATCGTTAAAGGCCTCAATTTAGATGTCTACATCCTAAATGCTATTGCCTTTGCACTTCTATTTTTCAGTGTTAAACTCGCGCTGGTGATCATTGGACGAGCATTGAATATTCTAGCTAAAACGCCTGGACTCAACGCAATTAACCGTTGGAGCGGCGCATTACTAGGGTTGGCTGAAGCACTGCTTATCATCGTTATTGCAGTTAATGTCATGACGATTATTCCTTCCGATGGTCCTCAGAAGCTTTTAGCAAACTCATCCATCGCACCTTATTTGATTACTGAGCTGCCGCAAGTTGCCGGGAAACTCCACGACCTGTGGAAACAAGGAATATCCCTATAAGAAACTACTGCTTTTATTGAAAAAGCGGTAGTTTCTTTTTGTTTTCAAGCTTTTATTCCGCCGTATGTATGGGACGAGGGAGTATATCGCAAAAACAATTTTTCTGAAGTATCTACAACTCCAAGTTTCGACATTCCCATCAATGACCTGCGCCTACATCTTCTCGAAAAAAAGACATTTAAAGCCAGTCTCCATTACTACCTGTGTAGGGATCTCTTCAAGCTCTCCATTATTTGAATAAGGGTCATCTTGCTTTGCACCAAGAACTGATTCTCCAGTCAGAAACGGACCTCGGCGAGCCAAATAATATCTACATCCCGACGTAAGCCTAACGAAAGTTTTTGTAGGTATCTCAGAAAATACAAAACTCCGAAGGACATCGCTTCAGAACAAACAAATTTTTCTTTACTTAGAAATAAATGTTCGATATAATTAGATTATAGAAACAAATGTTCGGTAATGGAGGTGAGTCTGATAATGGATATACAACTTATAGGCTCACTAAATAATGCTTTTCAATCTGAAGAAGATTGTGAAAGTTTCATAATCAAAAGTCGATGGGCCAACGGTTTCTTTTGTCCAAGATGTGATCACGATTCATTTTATAAAATAAAGACACGCAATCTACTGGAATGCAAGGAGTGTCGGACACAGATTTCGATAACCGCCGGTACCATAATGCATAAATCTAAGCTACCGTTATTAATTTGGTTTAAAGCGATCCGAATTTTAATCCAAGACGAGATGACCTATTCAATTCCAGTGTTTGCAAGCTTGTTGAGAGTGAACTACCGTACGGCTAAGTTGATACTCGAAAAACTTAAATTAGCCTTGCACAAACAATATGCACGTATGGGGAAACAAAAGCTGGTTAAACCAATTGAAGATTCCATAGAAGTCGAAAGCGAGCAACATAGGCTAGTAACGGATCGTGCCAAACCAAATAAGGGTACTAGTGTATTCGACAAGTTTTTATTTAAGAATTCTAGAAATGTTAGATTAGCAAATGCGGACATGTTCGCAAAATGGATGCATGCTTGCTTTTCTGTTTACTTGTATCCTTATTTCTTACGATATTTTCAAGTAGACTGAATATAGAAAAAGCCCCATCACGAATTTCGTGATAAGGCTTATCCGATAAGAATAATAAATTATTCAACGATCAGTGTTGTTTTCATTGCTGCATGGCCAGATCCGCACATGATGGAGCAATTGATTGGGAATGAACCGGTTTTATCTGGTGTAAAAGTAACAGATTTATTACCATTGTTGAGATTAATGTTGAACTCTTTAATGGCTGCTCCATGGATACCTTGGGAGTTGTCGAGTGTTATTGTGACGGACTCGCCTTTTTTGACGCGGTATTCAGTCTTGTCGAATTGGAAATTGGTAGCTTTTAATACGACTTGTTGACCACCGGATGTAGCTGAGGCAGACGCAGCTGGCGTTGCGTTAGTTTGTGCAGATGCCGCTGGTGTAGTAGTAGCTTCTGTTGTTTTGGAGTCTTTGTTTCCACATGCTGTGATGGCAATGACGACTGCTAGTCCCATCAATAGAATGGTAAGTTTTTTCATGCGTACCCCTCCGTATACATAATGATTTCCTCATTATTGTACACGACCTATTTCCAAATTACAGTGACAAACTAGTGAAACCACAAAAATAAAAGATCGGCCCGGCGAGTGAGAACGCTGCAGGCCGACCTTTTTTTTTGGGCCTTACCTTAGCTATCAGCTATGGAAGCTGATAAGTTTATCGACGATCTTCTCTACCCGTGATCCCTTGTTCGAAAGGGGTTTTCACTGGAATGAATAAGTCGATGATCCCAATGACTAAAGCAGCAAGAATGGCACCTATCATACTCGTAGAAACATCATTCACGATGAACTGAGCAGCCCAAATGACTAATGCGCTCACTATAAAACCTACGATTCCTCTGCCGAATGGGGTGATTTGTTTGCCGAAGATTCCCTCAATGATCCAAGCTGCGATAGCGATGACTAGCGCTAAGAAAAAAGCACTCCAAAAACCACCGACTTTAAATCCTGGAACTAACCAGCTTACAAACATTAAAACCAAAGCTGAAACAATAAACCTTACCAGATGTCCAAGAAGATGCATGTCGTGAACCTCCTTCTTTTTGTCATGGTCAAACGGATTTGCAATTCCTTTTGGCAGAGGATTAGATGCGTGGGCTTAGTGTATCCAATTTTGTGTTATTTATGGGGGCAGTATCTTCCATATAATCATTGTCTCCGTAGCTAATCAGGTTCCATTTGGTTTATAATATAGGTTAGAGAAAAGAGGTTGGAACATTGAATCCGAAAATAATAAAAACATTAGAATATCAGAAGATTTTATATAAAGTAGCTCATCATGCGTCTACTTCGCTCGGTAAAGATGCCGCAGAGAAGCTGGAGCCTAAAGGGGATTTTGAACTCGTTAAGCTTCGCTTGCAAGCAACGGACGAAGCTGTTAATGTTGAGCGGCTCAAAGGAAATGCTCCTTTTGGCGGAATCCGGGACATTCGCGCGCCTCTGCACAGAGCTAGAATCGGCGGTATGCTGAATCCAACTGAGCTTCTTGAAATTTCGACTACGATGTTTGGAACACGTAGATTGAAGCGGTTTGTTTTAGCTGCTCATGAGGAATATGCGATTCCGATGCTCAAATCACAAGTGGAATTGTTGACTGAAAACAAACAATTAGAAGATAAAATCAATAGCTGTATTGATGAGAATGCGGTTGTTGTAGATGGTGCAAGCCCTGAACTTGGGCGTGTTCGAAGTGAGCTTCGAACGGGCGAAGGGAGAGTGCGCGAGCGTCTGGAACAGATGATTCGTAATTCCTCTGTCCAGAAGATGCTACAGGATGTACTTATTACGATTCGAAATGACCGTTTTGTCATTCCGGTGAAGTCGGAGTATCGTTCTAGCTTTGGCGGTATGATTCATGATCAATCGGCCTCAGGGGCAACGCTCTACATTGAACCAGATGCCATTGTGCAGTTAAATAACAAAATTCGTGAGCTCAAGTTCAAAGAAGAAGCGGAGATCGAGAAGATTTTACGTGCGTTGACTGAGCTAGTAGCCGAACAAGTAGAAGTGCTTGTCATGGATGTTGATCAGCTGGCTGAGCTTGATTTTACGTTTGCCAAAGCTGGCTTAGCCAGAGAGCTCAAGGCAACTATGCCAAGATTGAATGACCGCGGCTTTATTAAAATCAAAAAAGGCAGACATCCGCTTATTGCAGCAGACGTTGTAGTACCTCTAGATTTGGAGCTAGGCAATGACTTCTCGCAAATTATTGTTACAGGCCCGAATACGGGAGGTAAGACGGTTTCCCTTAAAACAGTAGGTCTTCTGAGTCTGATGGCGATGTCAGGACTGTTTGTCCCTGCCGAGGAAGGCACGCAACTGTGTGTTTTCGATGCCATTTATGCGGATATTGGTGATGAGCAAAGTATTGAACAGAACCTAAGTACATTTTCAAGTCACATGACGAATATTATCAGTATTTTGCGCGATATGACGCCGAAAAGCTTAGTATTGCTTGATGAGCTAGGGGCAGGTACGGATCCTGCTGAAGGTTCTGCCTTAGCTATTTCGATCTTGGACTATATCCATCAAATCGGTTGCCGTATTATTGCAACGACGCACTATTCGGAGCTGAAGGCATATGCTTATCAAAAGCAAGGCACGATTAATGCGAGTATGGAGTTTGATATCCAAACCTTAAGCCCGACGTATCGTTTGTTAGTTGGCGTGCCGGGTCGTAGTAATGCGTTCGCGATTGCGGAGCGACTTGGATTGTCCCGCCGTATTATTGAACATGCTCGCACACAAGTCGGTGAGGAAGATCAGCGGGTAGAATCTATGATCGCTTCGCTCGAGGAGAATCGGCTGATCGCGGAATCCGAGCGATATGCTGCTGAAGAGCTGCGCAGAGAAGCAGAAGCAATGCGTAAATCGCTGGAAGCTCAGCAGCTCAAATTTGATGAGCAGCGTGATAAGCTGCTAGAGAAAGCAGAGCGCGATGCTCGCGAAGCTGTTGTCAAAGCCCGCCGCGAGGCCGATGAGGTTATTGCGGACTTGCGTCGCATGGCCCTGGAAGAGGCCGGAGGCGTCAAGGACCACAAGCTCGTTGAGGCCAAGCGGCGACTGGATCAAGCGACACCGGAACTTCGAAGCAAGCAAGTGCGTGCTTTGAAGAAGCGTCCTGAGCGCATTGAGGCAGGGGATGAAGTCCGGGTTATTTCATTAGGACAAAAAGGGCACGTTGTTGAGCTTGTGGGAACAACCGAAGCTAATGTTCAATTAGGTATTATGAAAATGAAAGTTCAGTTATCCAACCTTGAGAAAACCGGAAATGCGCCACAATCGAAGCAACCGCAAAAAGTCGCCACGACGTTGAAGCGGACTCGCGATGATAATGTCAAAATGGAATTGGATATGCGCGGCATGAATATGGAAGAGGCTTTGATTGAGGCAGACCGCTTCTTAGATGAATCTTTCTTGAGTAATTTCGGCCAAGTGTATTTAATTCACGGGAAAGGCACAGGGGTGCTTCGAACCGGGATGCAAGAATATTTGCGTCGGCACAGGCACGTGAAAAGCTATCGCATGGGCAATTACAATGAAGGTGGAGCTGGGGTTACCGTTGTTGAAATGAAATAACTTTATAAATTTGTATCCTTTTTGAAACTCATTCTTTGATAATGCGTATGAAATAGGTATAGAAGAGTATTAAACTTTAGGAGGAATTTTAGAATGGGAATTTTCAAAAGACTTCGTGATATGACTATGGCTTCAGTCAATGATTTGTTGGATAAGGCAGAAGATCCGGTTAAAATGTTAAATCAGTTTTTACGTGATATGGAAGAAGATATCTTGGAAGCAGAAACTGCAGTAGCGAAGCAAATTGCGATCGAGAAGAAATTCAAGCTGCAAGTTGAAGAGTCTGAAGAAATGGTAACGAAACGTACAGAGCAGGCTATGAAAGCCCTTGAAGCAGGGAATGAAGATTTGGCCCGCCGCGCACTGGAAGATAAGAAAGAACACCAAGGTCGTTATGATGAGTTGAAACGTCAATATGATCTTGCCAAAACGAACGCGGATCAACTTCGTGCTCAATTGACGGAGATGAAAGACGAGTTCACGAAAATGAAAAACAAAAAGGATTTGTTAATTGCTCGTGCTGAAACAGCAAAAGCGCAAAAACAAATCAACCAAGCGATGTCTGGTTTTGGTACAGACAATGCAGCAAAAGGTTTCGATCGCATGAGCGAGAAAGTTCTTCAAATGGAAGCTGAAGCACAAGCAAGCGGAGAGATTCGCGCTAAAAACCGCAGTTTAGATGATGAATTGGATCAGCTAGGTGCAAGCAGCAGCGGAATTGATGATGAGCTGGCAGCAATGCGTGCAAAGCTTGCTGAAAAAAAACAATCCTAATGTTATAATAGATGTACCTGCGAGAGACTGAGTCATACTCAGTCTCTACTACCATATATAGGGATTAAGGGATCTTTAATCGTTAAAGTCTCTCTACTGTGTAAAGGAAGGCAGGAGATGATATGAACGAAGAGGTGGATGTCTTGTTAAGTAACCCGTATTTAGCAACGCTTGCTTTTTTTGCTGTAGCAGTGGTCGCGCTTGTTGTTTTCCTTACCATCTTTGAAATGGTTACAAAGTATGACGATTGGGCTGAGATTAAAAAAGGCAATTTATCGGTTGCTATGGCAACTGGTGGGAAAATTTTTGGGATTTGTAACTTGTTCCGCTTTGCCATTCTAAACAATGACACCATGATTAATTCTCTGATATGGGCTGGCTTTGGGTTCGTGCTTTTGTTGGTTGCTTACTTTATTTTTGAGTTCTTAACGCCTTATTTTAAAATTGATGAGGAAATAAAGAAGGACAATCGTGCGGTTGGTTTCTTGTCCTTAACGTTATCTGTGTCCTTATCCTATGTGGTTGGAGCATGTGTAACTTAGTATCATACATAGTCTTGGAGGCTTGAAGAATGAAATACCTGTGGGGAACCTTGTTTGCTATTGCGCTTGTGTTTGTAGCGGCAGGGGTTTATTATGTATGGAAATATGCATAAAGCAATTAGCTGGAGGATTTCGCAATGAGTAGTAATGAAGAAGTTGTATGTCCGTGGTGCCAAACAGAGATCGTATGGGATCCCGAGATTGGACCTGAAGACGAGTGTCCGCACTGTTTTAATGAATTGAATGATTACCGGAGCATTGATCTGAAGGTGAAACAAACAGGTCAGAAGCTGCGTTTTAATGAACAAGAATACGCTGAGTCCGATGAGGATTTATCATTGGCTTGGGATGATTCCGATGAACCGCTAGATAAGTATGGCGAAAAAGTTCAACAATTAACGGATGAGCAGGAAGAAGCGCCAGAGTGCTCGAGTTGTCATGAGTTCTTGCTTCTTGCAGGAACCGAAGTGACGAGCGGAGCTTCCTTTACGCCAACGATTCCTAAGACGCTAGGAAGTGCCTTCCTGACAGGTCCGTTTACGACGGATGTCTATGTATGTCCTTCTTGCTTCAGAGTGGAAAAAGTACTCTCTGATACGGACCGATTACTGATGGTAGAACGGATCAAATCGGAATAACAGCCACAGATACGAACCGAATCCTTTTGGATTCGGTTTTTTTGCGCGTATTCGCCTCATATTTTCACTTCAAAGGGGAAGCTTAACAAGAGCTTACATGCATCAAAGTGAGGAGGAGGCTTATGCAAACGAATCAAACGAATGTGAAAAGCAAAGGGAAGCTGGATGCTCAAGCGATCCTTTTGCTCGTTGTTCACGCGTTATTTGGCGGAGCCAACGCACTATCAGGCACATTCGTCGGGGTGTATCTTTGGAAAGCCAAAAACGATTTTACCTTAATCGGCTGGTTTACTTTAACGACGCATTTGACGATGGCCATTACCTTTTGGTTAGCTGGAAAATGGGTGAAAGAACATAATAAAATGAACTGCTTACGTGTGGGTGTATCCATATCAGCATGCTTCTACATGCTGGTGCTTTGGATGGGGACCAGCAGTGTCCACTATTTTGTATGGCTAGGCATGGTGCAAGGGATATCGGTAGGCCTGTTCTGGATAGCCTTCAATGTCGTTTACTTCGAAGTGACAGATCCAGATAACCGGGATCGATTCAATGGTTGGGTCGGCCTTTTGGGCGCAGGTGCGGGTATCATTGCTCCATGGATTTCAGGGTTACTCATTGTCAATCTAGGTGATGGAACGGGATATCGGCTTATCTTTTCTATATCGCTTGGTATATTTCTGTTAGGCGTAGTCATTAGTTTTTTTCTGAAAAAAAGAAAATTGAGTGGTACTTACGAATGGCTGCTGCCATTACGGATACTTAGACAAGCGAAAACACCGTGGAAGCGGGTAAGTCTGGCTTTGCTTTTTCAAGGAGTCCGTGAGGGTGTCTTTGGCTTTATGATTGGTTTGCTCGTGTACATATCGACCTCAAGTGAAGCCAGCTTAGGGAATTTCGCTCTAATTACTTCATCCGTAGCGCTAGTTAGCTTCTGGGCAGCAGGGCGTTTCATTCGACCTTCTTTTCGCAAAATGAGTATGTTGATTGGCTCGGTCATGGTCGTTCTCGTCATTTTGCCGTTCTTCTGGACCATAACTTTCAGTACCTTGCTAATGTTTGGGATAGGGTCAGCACTCTTTTTTCCAATGTACTCTATTCCTATGGTTTCTGTTGTCTTTGATTTGATTGGATCGGATGATCAGAGTGCGAAGCAAAGGGAAGAATACATTGTTTTGCGTGAGCTGTCACTGAATGTGGGGCGCGTATTGGGAGTTCTGCTCTTCATATGTGTCATTTCTTGGAGTAAGGATCCACTTGTTATTAACGTACTGATGCTGACAATCGGAAGCTCGACGTTCTTCTCCTGGGTATTCATCAGAAACCAGCTGCGGGCAACCAAGTCTTGACAGGGACTAGGTTTCCACATGAAAATGTGAGTAGCATGATTAAACGTGGAGGAGGGGGCACCAATGCCGCCAAAAATGGTGAATAGCATCACAGAGCTGATCGGAGATACCCCCGCAGTGAGAGTTAGACGTTTAGTCGAGCCGGAAGCCGCGGAGCTGTACGTGAAGTTGGAATACTTCAATCCGAGCGGAAGCGTGAAGGATCGCGCTGCTTGGAATCTGATTGAGCAGGCTGAAAAGTCAGGTCATCTCGTGCCAGGAGCGACGATCATAGAGCCAACAAGCGGAAATACGGGAATTGGACTTGCGATGAACGCGGCGGCTAAGGGATATAAGGCGATTTTGATTATGCCGGATAATATGAGCAAGGAACGGATAAATATCCTGAAAGCCTACGGCGCTGAAGTTGTTCTCACGCCAGCTGCTTTGCGGATGCCAGGGGCAATTGCTAAGGCTGTTGAGCTGAGGGATCAAATTCCTGGCAGCTTCATCCCCCAGCAGTTTGAGAATCCAGCGAATCCGAGTATTCATCGCGTTACGACAGCACCTGAGATCTTGCAGCAAATGGATGGGCGATTAGATGCCTTTGTCGCCACTTCAGGAACGGGCGGCACGATTACAGGAACAGGTGAGGTACTTCGGGAACAGCTGCCGAATATTCAGATTTATGTCGTAGAGCCAAAGGGGTCACCCGTGCTTTCTGGCGGCAGCCCAGGACCGCATAAGCTGGTGGGTACAAGCCCAGGATTTGTTCCAGCCATTTTGAATACCAGCGTGTATGATGACATTGTGCAAGTGTCGGATGAGGATGCCATCCAAACAATGAGGGACTTGGCGAGTAAGGAAGGCATTCTGGTGGGTCCTTCAGCTGGAGCCTCGGTATGGACAGGGATACAGGTGGCAAGGAAGTTAGGGGCAGGTAAACGAGTGCTCTGTATTGCGCCAGATACGGGCGAACGGTATTTAAGTATGGATCTCTTTTAGCTTGATAGGAGTTAAATATTGGAAGATAGGAGCCATGTGGAGGTCATCCAATGGCTTTTTATTTTGTCAATCGAAGTGGAATTTTCAAATATATATAAATATTCTGCCATTCTCCGCGTTCAGTAATTGAATTAGGACATCGATTCATTGTAAGATGAATGGATGAATGAAACATATCTCAGAAAGGTAGGTTTAACCATGGATACTTTGAAGCTTAAAATTCTCGATTTACTAAAGGAAGACGCCCGCAGGAGCGCGGATCTGATCGCCACCATGTTAGGAACGGCGGAGGCCGATGTTGCGCGAGCGATAAGCGAGATGGAAGCGGATAAGGTCATCGTCAAATACGCGACAGTCGTGAACTGGAGCAAAGTAGATGACGAAAAGGTTACCGCCCTAATTGAAGTGCAAATTACGCCGGAGCGCGGACGCGGGTTTGATGCGATTGCGGAACGGATCTATTTATATCCAGAAGTCAAATCGGTTTATCTTATGTCTGGTGCATATGATCTGCTCGTTGAAATCGAGGGCAGCTCGCTTAAGCAGGTGGCTTCTTTTGTTTCTAATAAATTGTCGCCAATTGACCGCGTACTTTCTACGAAAACGAATTTTATTTTGAAAAAATACAAACAAGACGGCATTATTTTCGAAGATCAGGAAGATGATCACCGAATGCTTGTATCGCCGTAAGGGAGAGGTAGCGCTATGATCAAGGATGAGACTACGATTCAATCAAGCAAAAAATCAATGAAGGACTACCTCGCCCCTGCGGTACGAGAGATGAAACCGTCTGGCATTCGGAAGTTTTTTGATCTCGTTAGCAATAGTAAAGAGGATATTATCTCACTAGGTGTGGGTGAACCTGACTTTTCAACACCATGGCACGTTCGTGAAGCAGCTGTGCACTCCTTGGAGCGTGGTAGAACCAAATATACGCCAAACTCTGGTATTCCTGAGCTCCGCGAAGCAATTGCGAACTATTTGTATACGTCTTTTAAAGTAAAATATGAGCCATCCAATGAAGTGCTCGTAACCGTCGGGGGCAGTGAAGCTATTGATCTAGCGCTTCGCTCATTGATTACACCTGGGGATGAGATTCTGATTCCGGAGCCTTGTTATATTTCATATTCGCCGATCACTGCCATTAGTGGCGGTGTGCCAGTAGGTATCGAAACATTTGCAAAGGATCAGTTCAAACTGACGGAGAAGGCGCTTCGCGATGCGATTACGCCAAAATCTAAAGTATTAATTCTCTGCTATCCTAGTAATCCAACTGGCGGTATCATGACATATGAAGACTGGCTGCCGATTGCGAAAGTTGTTGAAGAGCATGATCTAATTGTCATCTCCGATGAAATTTATGCGGAATTGACTTACGGCCAGAAGCATGTGAGCTTCGCAGCAGTTCCAGGGATGCAGGATCGGACGATTCTCGTTAGCGGGTTCTCGAAGGCTTTTGCCATGACAGGCTGGCGGATGGGATATGCGTGCGGACATAGAGAGCTTATCTCGGCGATGACCAAGATTCATCAGTATACCGTCATGTGTGCTCCAGTCATGGGGCAAGTAGCTGCCCATGAAGCGTTAACCAATGGATTGGAAGAGAAAGATCGGATGATTGAATCCTATAATCAACGGAGACGATTGGTTGTCAAAGGCTTCCGTGAAGTTGGACTCGAATGTCATGAACCCCAGGGCGCTTTCTATGCATTCCCAAGTATTGTCGCAACAGGGTTAACTTCCGATGAATTTGCACAACGTCTGTTGTATGAGTCTAAGGTTGCTGCAGTACCTGGCGATGTATTTGGATTAGGTGGAGAAGGCTTTCTACGGTGCTCTTATGCCTATAGTGTTTCCCAACTGAATGAAGCATTAGAGAGAATCGGTAATTTCTTGCGGAAATTATAATATTCTTAATAAATTCATATGTTCATAGGAGACGAAAACTGGTATTCTAAGAGTAAGGAGGGATGAGCGTGGCTTTTATGGAGTATCAGCTTACTAACTTTCAGAAGCAATTTCAAATTCGAGAGCAAGAGTTCGGACAGCGATGGCTGACCAGAAATGCCAAGAAGCAACATTCCCTAACTGTACTTGAAGAAGAGATCAATACGTTGCGACGAAAAATGGAACAGATGGTCATGGAAGGTCGAGAAATGACATCTGATGCGGTTGTTGAATTAAGCACAATGCTGGATCACAAAATAAATGAATATATGACATCTGGAAAGAAAAGTCGGTGAAAACCGACTTTTCTGGCGACTATCGACAAAATAGAGAGAGTACTTAACGGAGGGAATTACATACATGAAGGCAAAATGGTTACTCGGTGTCATGTTAGGAATGATGCTCTTACTTACCGCTTGTGGTGGACCAAAAGCAGATGTATCGGTATTTATGATGGGACCTAACGGGTTTCCAAGTGAAGCGGCGGAGAAGTTGGAACTATCTTTGAAAGATAAGGTTGGGGAGCTTCCTACCGTAAAGCTGAATACATCTCCTATTTTTTCAATGGAAAAGATGATTGTTGAGCTGGCTGCTGGTGGTAACGGCATCTTCATCTTGGGAGAAGAACAGTTCAAGGGCTTGAGTAATCAAGCAGGATTCGTCTCTTTGGATAATACAATTAATCCTTCGGATTACCCGGATGGTGTTATCGAAATCAAAGAAGAAGGCAAAGCAGCGGAAAAGCACTTATATGGTATTCCGCTCGCAGGCAACAAATGGATGAAAGAGCAAGGTTATGAGGGCAAAGGTTTATATGCGTTCATTCCACAGAATGCTCCCAAAATGGACGAGGCCTTGAAAGTGATGAAGATTATTGCACAAAAGTAAGCGAGCGTCTATAATCGACCATAGCTTGATCGTATCCAAATAATTTGCAACTATAGGTACTAGTAAGCTTCCACACGGATGGTTATTAGTTTAGGGGAAGCCGGTTCAAATCCGGCACGGTCCCGCCACTGTAATTCAGTCTTGCGAAAGACGGAAGAGTCAGGATACCTGCCTATAGTGCCGATACAACATCCTTCGAGGAAAAGGATCGCGTTAAATCAGGAAGCAACGTATACGTGTTCGTTGCCCAATACCGCGATTTATCGTCCCCTTGTTCCTCGTGAACAAGGGGATTTTTTGTTTGGATTGAGGATGGAAAATAAAGAAAAGAGGGTTTATGTGATGACACAAAACAAGTTTAAAAAAGGTCTTATTCTTTCATTAGCGGTTGCGACAGCGATCTCATTGGCAGCATGTGCGAAAAAGGAAACGGAAATAACCGATCCATCGAAGCTTGGCGGTTCGGGTACCAAAGCACCAACAACGACAGCATCATCAGCGCCTGTGGCAGCGAAGAAAACGACGTATCCGTTGAAAGTGAAAGATGCGACAGGAAAAGAGTTTACGTTCGACAAAGCGCCAGAACGAATCGTATCTGTTTCGCCATCAGAGACAGAATCACTGTTTGCGATTGGACTAGAAGCGAATATTGTCGGTGTATCGGATTTTGATGATTATCCTGCAGAGGCTAAAGCTAAGCCTAAATTGGGCAGCATCACGAAACCAAATATGGAAGCGGTCATTGCTTCGAATGCGAACATTGTTTTCTCTGGTGTCTCCATGACTGCTAAAGTAGTTGATGATTTACGTGCAGCGAACATTAACGTCTTTAAAGTGGATCCCAAAACATTAGATGATGCCATGAGCAATATTCTAACATTCGGACAAATTACGGATCATCAAGAGCAAGCGGAGAAAGTTGTCAACAAAATGAAAGCAGACCGTCAAAAAGTTGTCGATGCTGTGAAAGATGTGAAACAAGAGAATAAGAAAAAAGTGTACATGGAGTTTGCACCTGGCTGGACTGTGGGAAGCGGTGTGTTCATGGACGAATTGATCACCCTGTCTGGGGGGATTAACGTTGCTGCGGATAAAGCAGGATGGTATGAAATCAGTGAAGAGAAAATCATTCAACAGAACCCGAACGTGATCTTATTCGCAAATGGAATCGTCGACATCAAAAGTAAGAAGCCGTTAGAAGAAATTATTCGTACACGCGGTGGCTGGGATGCCATTGATGCAGTGAAAAATAAACGTGTGATAGGTCTCGACCAGAACTCCGTAAGTCGCCCAGGTCCGAGATTGACGGATGGGTTGCTGGAAATGGCGAAAGGAATCTATCCTGAATTGGTGAAATAATGAAAAGAAAATTGATGCTTGGGGGAGGAGTAGGATTAATACTCCTTCTTCTTTCTATTGTGGTGAGTTTATCCATTGGCTCGGCTCAACTTCCGCTTTCACATATTGTGGGGATATTAGGTAAGCATATGCCTTGGCTAGGCAGTCATATTGAGGTGACTTGGCCGCAATCCTCGGAACAAATCATAAATAAAGTGCGAATTCCTCGTGTGATACTGGGTATTCTTGTTGGGGCTGTACTCTCCATTGCGGGAGCTGGTTTCCAAGGGGTTCTTCGTAATCCACTAGCTGATCCCTACTCACTAGGTGTATCTTCAGGCGCCTCCGTAGGTGCTGCTTTTCTAATTTATTTCGGGTTGCAATTCGCTTGGTTCGGGCAATGGTCGATACCAGTTGTGGCTTTTGCGACAGGCCTAATTTCGCTGTTCTTAGTCTTGAAACTGGCACTGATTGAAGGAAAGCTGAAGATGGAAACGTTGATTTTATCCGGCGTCGTAATGCAAGCCTTTCTAGGCGCGATCGTGTCGTTCCTGGTATCGATTTCGAATCAAACCATTAATGAAATTATTTTCTGGCTCATGGGCAGTCTAGCAATGCGCGGTTGGTCATATACGTATATGATTTCACCTTATCTCGTAATAGGTGTCGTAATTCTGTTAGGCTATGCGAGATCCTTAAATCTGCTTGCACTGGGGGAGCGTCAAGCTGCTCATCTCGGTGTTCATGTGGAGCGTACCAAATTAATCGTGCTGATCGTATCGACCTTAATTACGGCCGCAGCCGTGTCTGTGGCAGGGGTGATCGGCTTTGTTGGACTAATCGTGCCGCACTTGGTGCGACTGTTGGTAGGTCCGGATTATCGACTAATCATTCCTTTATCTGCGATTTGCGGAGGGATTTATGTGTTGTGGGCAGACACGTTGGCTCGAACTCTCCTTAGTCCTACAGAAATTCCTTTGGGTGTGATCACGGCGTTTCTGGGTGCACCATTTTTCGCCTATCTGCTCCATAAAGACAAGAAAACGTTAAGAGGTTGATGACGATGATTAAAGTGGAGCAGCTTTTTCAGAGCTTTCGCGAGCAGCAAGTGCTAGAGAATATGAGCTTTGAGGTTGGGCAGGGAGAGTTTTTTGGAATCATAGGCCCAAATGGGAGCGGTAAATCAACATTGTTGCGACTGCTATCTGGCATGGATCCTGTCATTAATGGGAGTGTGCTTTTACAAGGAAAGAAGGTATCCTCCTATTCACGAAAAGACCTGGCCAAGTGGCTTGCTGTGCTTCAGCAGGATGCATTGCCGCCCGTTGGCTTTACGGTGCGTGAAGTTGTTGAGATGGGGCGTTATCCTTTTCAAAATTGGCTTGGCGAAGATCGAACAGAATCGAATGGACTTATTGATGCAATTATTAAAAAGCTGGAGTTAGAACCGCTCGTTGATCGAACGATTGAGCGGTTGAGTGGAGGAGAAAGACAGCGTGTTGCACTCGCCAAAGTCATGGCACAGCAACCAAGCTTACTCATGTTGGATGAACCTACCACCTTTCTTGATATCGGTTATCAGATCCAAATGATGGATTATATTCGAAGCTGGCAGGAAGAATCGGCGCTTACGGTTGTAGCCGTGTTGCATGATTTGAACTTGGCAGCGCAGTATTGTACACGATTAATGATCGTGCACGAGGGGCGGGTAACCGCCATTGGAACGCCAGCAGATATCATTACGAGTGAACAAATTGCTGACGTGTATGGAACAGAACCTATTGTTCTCAAACACCCAGTGAGTGAAGTGCCACAGATTTTATTACAGCCTGGTAAATAATGAAGGACCGAAGGAGAAAGATGATGAACCGAATACAACAATTAATTCATGCGATCAAACCCGTTGATCAAGAGTGTGCTTATCAAGCCAATGAGCATTTGAACCAATTGACGAAGCCCCAAGGAAGCTTAGGAAAGCTTGAGGATATTGCACGCCAAGTTGCAGGGATAACGGGTGAAGTAATGCCGACTTTTGAAAAAAAAGCGGTTATCGTCATGGCCGGTGATCATGGTGTTTGTGAGGAAGGCATTAGTGCATTTCCAGCGGCAGTGACACCGCAAATGGTACTTAATTTCTTATATGGCGGAGCTGCAGTTAATGTATTAGCAAGACATGCTGGAGCCGAAGTGATTTGTGTGGATATGGGAGTCAATGCGGATTTGGAGCATCCGAATCTCGTGTCGCGCAAGGTTCGTAAAGGCACGCGCAATATGGCGTTAGAAGCAGCTCTTACGCTGGAAGAGACGATTGAAGCGATCGTAGCAGGCAGTGAAATTGTGGATGAATTAGTGGCAAAAGGGTATCGTCTTTTCGCTACAGGAGAAATGGGGATTGGTAATACGACGGCGAGTGCCGCGATCTTGTGTGCGTTGACGGGTGTCGATGCCGGTCTTGCTGTTGGCCGTGGAACGGGCATCGATGATGCAACATGGCTGCACAAGCAGTCGGTTGTGAATAGGGCGTTGCATGTGAATGGGTTGACTGGGCGAGGTGTGAGTGCGGGTGCAGGTGTGAGTGCGGGTGCAGGTGTGAGTGCGGGTGCAGGTGTGAGTGCGGGTGCAAGTGCGAGTGCAGGTTCAAGTGGAGATTATGCACTTGAGGTGTTGAGCAAGGTCGGCGGATTAGAGATCGCCGGACTTGTTGGGGTGATCCTCGGTGCAGCGAAGCATCGCTGCCCGGTTGTCGTCGACGGCTTCATCTCGTCGACAGCGGCGCTCGTGGCGAGCCGATTAGCCCCGCTAAGCGCGTCCTACATGCTCGCCTCGCACTTATCACAGGAGCAAGGGCATACGAAGGTGCTCGAGTCGGTTGGCCTCGCAGCGATGCTGCAGATGGATATGCGGCTGGGCGAAGGCACGGGCGCTGTACTCGCATTCCACTTGATCGATGCCGCAGGCAAGATCATGCAGGAAATGGCGACCTTTGAGAGCGCAGGCGTTTCGAGAGGGTAATGGTCATAGCAGAGAGAAGGAGGCGGGCACGATGGCGGTTCTGGTAACGGGTGGCGCGCGCAGCGGCAAAAGCTCTTTTGCAGAGAAGCTGGCGATGCAACGCAGCAAGCAGGGGGTGTACATCGCGACTTCCCACATCTACGATGAGGAAATGAGGGAGCGGGTGGAGTTGCACCAGCAGATGAGGCTTCAATCGGGATACCCTTGGGAAACCCGGGAGGAGCCGTATGCGCTGGGGGCTTGTCTTGAACTGCTGCACGAGAGCAGCGAGAGTGAAGGGGCAGTGGTCTTAGTGGACTGTCTGACACTATGGCTGACGAACTGGCTCCTCCACTATGAAGGCATGAGTGATGCAGTGCAACTTGTTACGAAGCAAATTGACGAACTCGTGGAAGCCGTGTCCTCCTACAGTGGACAACTCATCCTAGTTACGAATGAAGTAGGCGATGGTATTGTGCCTGAATACCCGCTAGGCCGTCAGTTTAGAGATTTGGCCGGACGGATGAATCAGCGCGTGGCTGAAGTGTGTCAGCAGGTATTTTTAGTTACAGTCGGTATCCCGATCGAACTTAAGAGCAGAGCTTACGTAATTGAATAAGTTGTTGGATGCAAATGCAAAGGTTGGAATGGTGAAACCCTTATGTGGATTTATACATGGCAGGAAATCGTCTGGATGACGGCAGCTGCAATAGCATTGGATTGGATGATTGGCGATCCGAAATGGCCCACGCATCCCGTTATTCTCATTGGACGTTGGATTCGCTGGGTTGAGGATAGGCTGCATCCCAAAGAAGAGATAATGAATGCGCTAGTAGGGAAGCAAGTCAGATTATTGCGAATGAAAGGCGCCCTACTCACACTTTCTACAATCGCACTGAGCTTTCTTGTTGTGCTTGTACTCGTGCATTTTGCAAACGATATTCATCCCTGGCTAGGCTATGCGGTGTCAACCTGGCTCATCTCCACGACGGTGGCGATCAAGGGACTAAAAGACGCCGCGTATCTCGTCTACCATCCGCTGCGCGAAGGCAATCTCGCGGATGCTCGCAAGTACACCGGCTACATCGTTGGCCGGGATACCGATGCGCTCCACGAGGAGGAGCTCACGCGAGCCGTCGTGGAGACGGTCGCGGAGAACATCGTGGACGCGGTCATCGCGCCCTTGTTCTATGCGCTCATCGGCGGTGCGCCGCTGGCGATGCTGTACCGTGCATCGAATACGCTGGATTCGATGGTCGGCTACCGAAATGACAGATACCGTCATTTCGGTACCGCGTCGGCCCGCTGGGACGACGCCATGAACTGGATCCCGGCGCGGCTCACCGGGATCTTGCTTGTCCTCGTGGCCCTGGCGAAGCCGGGCCTCTCAGCACCGCGCGCGGCGGCGGCGATTCGCCGCTTCGCGCATCTACACCCCAGCCCGAATAGCGGGATCCCCGAGTCGGCGGTAGCCGGGGCACTCGGGATCGAGCTTGGCGGGCTGAACAGCTATGGGGGCGCGGCGAGTGAGCGCGCCCGCCTGGGCTGGCCGCTGCGCCCGCGTACGCAGCGGGATATTGTACACGCCGTGAGCATGCTATACGGCGTCAGTTTTGTAGTGATGGGAGGACTCCTATGCGTCGTACTCATGCTTGGATAGACTGGCTGCGAGCTTGTCTAGCCGCCTTTCAATTCCTAACACGTCTGCCGATTCCGGTGCAGATTGATTATAACGAGCGCGTGTTTCAGCGCAGCTCGATCTTCTATCCCCTTGTTGGTTTCGTAATCGGACTTATTCTTCTGTTCGCCGGCAATCTACTATCCCACGTGTTGCCAACCATGCCAGCAGCGGTCTTGCTCCTTACACTCTGGGTCGTGCTCACAGGCGGACTGCATTTAGATGGTCTAATGGATACCGCTGATGGGATCCTCAGTCATCGCCCGCGCGAGCAAATGCTCGAGATCATGAAGGATAGCCGCGTTGGTGCGATGGGCGTTATCGTGTGTGTCCTGCACCTATTACTAAAATTTTCCTTGCTCTATACCATGCTGGATGCCAACGGTGCAGCGGAACGAGGAAGTCTCCTTATCCTACTGGCCATCGTACCGATATGGAGTCGTTGGTTCATGGTGGCAGCCATTCGCATGTGGCCTTACGCACGGCCAAATTCGGGACTAGGCAGTCTATTCCGAGGCGTTACTATTAAGCATGTCACGGTATCCCTTTTAGTAGCTCTATTAAGTACTACGCTTCTGAGCTTCAGCAGCAGCCTAACAACGTTACCCAATTGGAGCATTATCCTGAGCTTTATGGTCATGACTACGCTCGTAGGAAGTGGGATGGCAGCTTATACCAGCAGCAAGCTTGGCGGTCTTACCGGAGATACGTACGGTGCTCTAAATGAGCTGCTGGAGAGCATACTTTTACTTGCTGTCATCATCCTTATTGGTGTGATATTGGTGTGATAGGCGGGCTCTAATCTTTTCTTGAAAGGAATGACGATGATGTTAGAGCGTTACGGTCACGGAGGCGATCTGTGGACAGCGGAGGAAGCTTTCAATCGTCCTAAGGAGCAGTTTCTAGATTACAGCTCGAACATGAATCCACTTGGGCCTCCTGACGTGGTCAAAGAGA
Organism: Paenibacillus qinlingensis; assembly: GCF_031455095.1. Taxonomy (GTDB): domain Bacteria; phylum Bacillota; class Bacilli; order Paenibacillales; family NBRC-103111; genus Paenibacillus_E; species Paenibacillus_E qinlingensis_A. The sequence goes on along the minus strand of NZ_JAVDSB010000017.1, from coordinate 87,545 downwards.
TTCTGACAGCGAGCTGGCAAGATATTGTCAAATATCCAGATCCGGCTGTTCGTGAGCTCCGCCTGTGCTTATCACGGAAATACGGGATTGATCCCGATAGTATTTTAGTTGGCAATGGTGCTGCAGAGCTGATTGATTTGATTATTCGTGTAGTGAAGCCAAAGAGGACGGGACTTGCAAGGCCATCCTTCAGTGAATACGAAGAGGCCGTTCACAAAACGGGTGGTCAGGTAACTAACATCCCTTTACTCCCTCAGCATCAGTTCGAACTACAATGGCAGGATGTCGAAGCAGCGCTGCCAACAGCTGATTTGTTTTTCCTAGGGCATCCCAACAATCCGACAGGTAAACTAATTCCTCAGAGCGTGTTAACCAATCTGCTCCAGAGTCAACGCAAGCTTATTCTCGATGAGGCTTTTATGGATTTTGTTCCTCAGGAGTCGGAGCATTCGCAGCTAAAGCTTGCTTCAACAAGCCACGATCTAATCGTGATCCGTTCGATGACGAAGTTTTATTCCATTCCAGGCATTCGTTTAGGTTTTATGGTGGCCCACCCTGACCTCATTCAGCAGCTGCGAGGGCAGCAGGTACAATGGAGCGTGAATTATCTCGCGCAACGAATTGGCTCAAAAGTTCTTGAAGATACGACCTTTGAACAATCCACGCGAGAGTGGCTGTGCGTCGAGAAGCCTTGGCTTATCGAGCAGCTAACCGCATTAGGTCTGGAAGTCGCCCAGAGCGATGTGAATTTCCTCCTATTTTCATTTCCTGACTCGATGGGAATTCAGGTCAAACAAGCGCAACAACATATGGGCCATCAAGGGATTTTGATTCGGGATGCTTCGTTATTCGAAGGGTTAAATGAACGTTGTTGTCGCGTAGCCATACGACTTCGGGAGGATAACGAGCGCTTACTCCAAGCCTTACGTAACATGATAAGTGACTTATCTAGGAAAAGGGTGTAGGCGATGAGTGAATCACAGTCAGCGGTTCTCATGATTCAAGGCACAGCTTCCGATGTGGGCAAAAGTATTCTTACGGCAGCTTTATGCCGTATTTTTGTACAGGACGGCTGGTTGACCGCACCTTTTAAATCGCAAAATATGTCCCTCAACTCCTATATCACGTTTGATGGTAAAGAGATCGGCAGAGCGCAAGGTGTGCAAGCTGATGCTTGCCGGATTGTTGCAACGACGGACATGAACCCAATTCTGTTGAAGCCTAAGCAAGACATGGTCGCACAAGTGATTGTTCACGGTAAGCCCTATGCAGATTTGGATGCTAGAACATATAGAGAATCTTACCTGCCACGAGCGGAAGCTATTGTGAAGGATGCCTTGGTACGCCTGCGCAGTGGGCATGACATTGTCGTTCTGGAAGGGGCAGGCAGTCCAGCTGAGGTCAATCTCAAAGATCGGGATATCGTCAATATGCGACTTGCAGGTTGGGCAGATTCACCTGTCGTGTTGGTTGCTGATATTGATCGTGGCGGGGTTTTCGCTTCCATTGTAGGTACGCTTGAAATCTTGACGCCAGAGGAAAGAAACCGCGTGAAAGGTTTTATCATTAATAAATTTCGCGGGGATGTCAGCTTGTTGAAACCAGGCTTGGACTGGTTGGAAGAGCGTACAGGGAAGCCAGTACTCGGTGTGATTCCGTATTTACAGCAGCTAGGTATTGAAGACGAGGACTCGGCATCTCTTGATTCCAAACGTGCACAAACCAGGAGGTCTCCGAGCCGTCTTGGCAAACAAAAGGATCAATTGGACGTCGCTGTCATTCGCCTGCCTCGCCTTTCTAACTTTACGGATTTTGATCCGCTGCAAGAAGAAGCCGACATTCATTTCCGATATATCGATTCGTTAGCAGAATGGGGCGAGCCGGATGTTGTTCTGATTCCTGGGAGTAAGAATACAATGGAAGACTTGCACTATCTGAAGGAATCAGGCCTAGCAGAGAGACTCATTTCTTTTGCTCAAAAGGAAGAGGGGTGGATCGTTGGTATTTGTGCGGGGTATCAGATGCTAGGGGTTACTCTTTCGGATCCAGGCAAGTATGAATCCGAGCACGCTGAGCTTGAAGGTTTAGGGCTGTTGCCGACACAGACGGTGTTCACACCGGATAAACGAACAGTACGGATACAAGGCGTTAGCACGATTTTTGCAGAACAAGGCTCGGAACTTCCAATCGATGGCTACGAGATCCATATGGGACGGACGCATTACTTGCAAGATCTTGCAGCTCCATTCCAAATTGCTGAAACCAACGCTATTGCCTCCATAACCACCGAATCCATTTTACATCCTGACGGAGCAGTTACGTTAGATGGACGCGTATGGGGAACCTATATCCATGGTATTTTACACAACGATGATTTCCGCAGATCTTGGTTAAATCACATTCGTTTACATAAAGGCTTAGCCCCAGTCTCACAAGGACTTCGTTATAAAGAGCGCCGAGAAGCGGCGTTTGATCGATTGGCTGAGCACGTACGAGCTCACTTGGATATGACGCGAATCTATGAGATGATGGGCGTAACACATTTTACGAGGCAGGAGGGGTTCTGAGATGAAAATATATACGCGTACTGGAGATGCGGGACAAACAAGTGTGATTGGTGGTCGTGTGGACAAGGATGATGATCGCGTTGAAGCATATGGGACAACAGATGAGCTGAATAGCTTCCTAGGTCAAGCGATGAGCTTCATGGATCCTGACAAATACCCAGACTTGTTGCCTGATTTACTGCAAGTTCAGCATGAATTGTTTGATTGCGGTTCAGATCTTGCGCTGTTGAAGCAGGATTTGCGTCCCTACAAGGTAACAGCAGAAATGGTGGAAGCGTTAGAGGGTTGGATTGATAAATACGATGCGGAGACGCCTGACATCACACGTTTTATTTTGCCAGGAGGCGGGACTGTATCTTCGACTTTGCATGTTTGCCGTACGGTATGTCGAAGAGCTGAGCGTCTTGTCGTCACATTGGCACGCACACAGGAGATTAATCCCGAGGTGCGCCGTTATTTGAACCGATTGTCCGACCTGTTCTTCACAATTGCCCGCACAGCGAACTTCCGTGAGGGGATTGCAGATGTGGAATATATACGCAGCGCTGAGGTGTTTAAACGTAAATCATGAGTTATTATGAACCATTAGTATACATTGTTCCGACAGAGGAAGAAGGCTTCATTCTCAAAACGGTGCTGCAAAAAAGGTTGATGGTCTCACGTAAACTGCTATCCCGCATCAAACTAACGGAGCGTGGGATTACGGTAAACGGGGAAAGGCAGTACATCAATATTAAAGTAAAGGCTGGCGACCGGGTAGAAATTCGGATGGAGGAGGAGCAGTCGGAGGATATTCTGCCTCAGGAACTTCCGCTGCACATTCTGCATGAAGACGAGCATCTGCTCATCCTAGCGAAGGATGCGGGGATTATCGTACATCCGACGCATGGCCATTATGTAAATACGATTGCGAATGGGGTTGTCTACCATTGGCAGCAAGCAGGAATTACGTGTCGTTTCCGTCCTGTACATCGTCTGGACCAAGAAACCTCAGGCGTGCTCGCTATAGCGAAAACTCCTTATGTGCACCAACAAATTTCCGAGCAAATGATTCAGCATCTCGTGAAAAAAGAGTATCTCGCCTTCGTCTGGGGCACGGTTGCTGCGCCAACAGGGACGATAGATGAGCCTATTGATCGTGATGACGATCAGCCGCATGTACGTATTGTCAGGCCGGACGGCTATCGTGCGGTAACCCACTATGAGGTCGTGAAACAGTTCGAGAAGGCGGCCCTTGTCCGGATTTGGCTGGAAACGGGGCGTACGCATCAAATACGTGTGCATATGCGGCACTTAGGTCATCCGTTGCTAGGGGATAAGATGTACACATTGCCTCAGTATGGTGGGGTTGCAGCGGAACTAGAAGCTAACGAACGCTTAAATCGTCAAGCGTTGCATGCGTACAAACTGGGCTTTGTGCACCCAGGAAAACGGGAATGGACGGAGTTTAACGCGCCTTTACCGGTCGATTTGTCGGAACTTGAGCAATGGTTAGAAGAAAAAAGGTAATAAAACCGAAACCATTCCAATTTTTGGATGGTTTTTCTTTGCAATTACTTGACTTTCCTTGATAATTAGCCCAAAATTTTAAGTAGTTCTATTTCATCAACATACAGCATAAAGGAGTTATTACAACGTGGGAATGAAAGTGTATGGTTACGATAAATGCGGGACGTGCCGGAGTACTGTAAAGTGGCTGAAAGCACATGATATTGAAATAACAGAGCAGGTCCCTTTATTTGAAACGCCGCCTTCAGCAATAGAACTTGCAGAATTACTTAAGCGAAGTGGTTTAGAAATTAAGAAGTTTTTCAATACATCAGGTGAAGTCTACAAAGAGATGAATTTGAAAGACAAGCTGCCCGGCATGTCACAAGAACAAATGCTAGAATTACTTGCATCGAATGGTCGCTTAATTAAACGACCGATTGTAACCGATGGCCATAAAGTAACAGTTGGCTTTAAAGAAGAGGCATTTAAGGACGTTTGGGCGAAAGGGTGATGTGGACGTGGCAGACAACAAGAAACCAGCACGTAAGAAGTCACCACTAGCCATTGGCGGATTTATCGCTGTCCTCCTATCGCAAGGCAAGCTGCTGCTTACCGCTTTGAAGTTTGGGAAAGTTGGCGGCGCTGTCATCTCCATGTTTATCACGATCTGGGCATACGCTTATTTAGCGCCATTGCCATTTGCGATTGGCTTGGTCCTTATGATTCTTATTCATGAGTTAGGTCATGTGCTTGCAGCGAAGATGAAGGGGTTACCCGTTTCTGCACCCGTCTTCATCCCATTCCTCGGTGCACTGATCACGATGAAGAAAAACCCAAGGGATGCAGCAACAGAAGCCTTCATCGGCATTGGAGGTCCAATTTTGGGGACTCTCGGAGGCGTTGCCGCTTTCGGTGTAGGTGTGTATTTGGATTCAGCGGTGATCGTTTCCGTAGCGTACGCTGCTTTTTACTTAAATCTGATCAACTTGTTGCCCATACATCCCTTAGACGGCGGACGAATCTCAACAGCAGTAACACGCTGGTTATGGTTGGTTGGTTTAGTTGGCGGGCTCATCCTTATTATCTATCTCGATAGTTATTTTTCGAGTAAAATCATTTTCTTCCTCATTTGGGCGATGTTTGCCTGGGATTTGTACAAGAAATACGTGCGGTATCGCCATAAAGAAGAACGTGTAACCGTGGCTACACGATTCGAATTTCCAGCCAATCATTTGCTGCAGCAAGGCTATATGATTCCAGGTGAGAGTCATACGCGTGACTTGGACTATATCACCTATTCGGAGCTGCAAGGACCAGGTGCGGGCCGACAAACCTTACATATGTCATGGCCAGCGATTGGATTCGAAGGGCACGCCTATTTGCCTGTGCAAGCGATTGTGAAGAGAGTGCAATTGGTTAAAGCAGAACGTATGAACAAAGAGGATGGCTTGCACCTAGGTCTCCAGGTTCAAGTGGAATACTCCCCACTCGGGATGCAAGAGAGTTATTATGAAGTACCTGTTAAGACGCGTTGGAAGTTTGGGATTTCGTATTTAGTTTTAATCTTATTTTTACTCTATATGATAAGACTCGTTCATCAGGTCGGTATCATTACCTAACATCACATTTCATATAATGAGGAAGCTATCCATGACATTTAAAGGTTCAAAGCGACTGCAACAGCTAGGCTCGGCTATTTTTTCGGAAGTGGCAGAATGGAAGAGAGAGGTTATGAACCAAGGGGTGGACGTCATAGATTTAGGTATAGGAAGTCCTGACCTGCCTCCCTCTAATCGCATCTTGGAAGCGATGGCTGAGGCCGTGCGCAACCCTGCTCATTACGGTTATCCTACATCGGAAGGAAGTTTAGCCTTTCGAGAAGCTGTTGCTAAATGGTATAACTTTCGCTTCGGGGTAGAGCTTGATGCAGAAACCGAGATCCTCACCCTGATGGGCTCACAAGATGGGCTCGCTCACTTAGCGCTTTCACTCTGTGATCCTGGGGATATTGCCATTGTCCCTGATCCAGGTTATCCCATATATTCGGCAAGTCTTGTACTTGCAGGTGTTGAACCTTATTTACTACCGCTGCGTGCAGCAAATGATTATTTACCCCAACTAGAGGACATTCCAGATGACGTGGCTGCTAAGGCGAAATTCATCTTGCTTAACTATCCCAGCAATCCGTTGTCTGCTGTTGCAGATCGTGCCTTTTTTGAGCATTTGATAGCTTATGCCAAGAAGCAGGATTTGCTTGTTGTACACGATCTTGCCTATTCCGAAATGGCTTTTGATGGCTATAAGCCTATGAGTATTTTGGAAATTGAAGGTGCTAAGGAGGTTGCCATTGAATTCCATTCTTTATCTAAAAGCTTCAATATGGCTGGCTGTCGCATTGCATTTCTAACAGGGCATGGGGATGCGGTCAAAGCGCTTAAGACGCTCAAATCGAATATTGATTACGGCGTATTCGGGGCCATTCAGGCAGCTGGTATTGCAGCATTAGAAGAAGATATGGAAAACGATCACACTGTCTCAAGTGTGTATGAGAAGAGACGAAATGGTTTTATTTCGGCATTAAATAATGCGGGTTGGATTATTCCACCACCGAAAGCAACGATGTTTATTTGGGCTCCAATTCCCAAGGGTTGGACGTCTCGACAAATTTCCCGGGAAATGTTATTTCAAGCAGGTGTAGTTGTTATTCCTGGTGATGCATTTGGCGCTGAAGGAGAAGGATTTGTCCGTATTGCTTTAGTGCAAGATGAAGCTCGATTACTTGAGGCAGCAAGGCGTATAGGAGCTTGGCTTCAATCCTTAGAATGAAAGTTAGATATTTTGGCAAAAATAGGAGAATGAGAGACATATTTAGGTGTAAGGTTATGAGAAAATTTATACGTTGAAAGGGGTAAGCATATGGATGCCATTTCTTCACTATCGGAGTTGTTAGCTGAACAGAAGCCGTCATCGTACGTTGAAATTCCCGGGATTTTAGGCCAAACGTTCGGTCAAGCGACAATAGCAGCAACACTACCTATTAGCAAACTATTTTCTATTTTTGAGGTGGATTTAGAAGTACAACGTGCGATTATTCCGCGGAACCTCTCCAAGTTAATTGACTATGTGAATCTATATTTAGAAGATCGCCAGCCTATCTATTTCCCTGGCATTATTTTCTCAGCAAGAGGCGCAGGGCATTATGATGAGGATAATCAGGCTCTTCGACTACAGCCAATCGAGAAATTGTATGTCGTTGACGGCCAACATCGTTTGGCAGCTTTCCAGCGCATTATGGAAACACTGCAAAGTCAGATGGCGCGTGCGAAGGATCGTCGTGAATACGATAAAATGGAAGAGATTACGGAAAAGCTGCGCCGTTTATATGCGTTCCCAATCTCGACTATGACATACTTGGATATCAATGCGCGTCAAGAACGTCAATTGTTCTCAGATATTAACAAGCTTCCTCGTAAGCTCGGTGGGAACTTAGCTGTACTTCGCGATCAACGCCGGTTCTATCATGTTGCGGCAACTGAACTTGCGGCAAAAGCACCAGCTATGCAGAAGTTGACTGTCGATATGTTCTCCGAGCGTGGGAAATCACCGGAGTATTTGTTCTCCTACCACTTGTTAATTGAGATTCTAGTGGGCTTGTTTGAAGGTAGAATGAAATCAGCTGCCCGCAATAACAATTATCAATATGCCGATAAAGATTTGCAGGAGCTGATCTCCCTAGCAGGCGGATATTTTAACGGTTTGTTGACTCACCTGCCGTCACCAACAAAGGGTGAAATCGTCTGGTCTGAGAACATCCAAATTGCGTTAGCCCTGTTCATGCACGAAGAAGCAACGAAAACAGGCAGCTTTAATCGCTATGCGCTTGAACATGCTTTGAAAATATTGCCGCATGTGAATTGGAACAGCATTTATGCTGGGGAAGAAAAAGACCGTCTACCAAGACGCACGCGGATTATGAAAGCTTACAACCATATTAAAAGCTTCTATCAAGAGCAGAATGCATTCCTAATCAGTGACGCTGACGCTTATAAAGCTAGTTTTGGGAATAAGGAGGACGTGAGCTAATGGAAGGATTACGCCTAAAAATGACTATCCATCCTTTCTGCGAAAGGTTCGGTCTTGCGACTGTAGCCTTGCGCGTTCAGGACTTGCTGAACTATACGATGATTGATCCGATGGTTCAACGGAAGCTGAGTAATATGCAGCGCCGGAAGATCTCTACTTATTTGCAAGAACGTGAGTTAGACCATGTGTTCTTCGGTCCTGTCACGCTATCGCTTCGCGAGGTGAACCAGCTCTCCAAAGGAGCGAAGGAGTTCCTCTTGCGTCATGGCTCGAAACTATCCATTCTAGATGGTCAGCATCGTATTCTAGCACTGGGTTATGTGAACGATCAGATGCAAAAAGAAGTACGCCGTTATGAGAAGAAGCTGGCTCTGCTGAAGATTAAACAACGGAAGTTTAGTGACGATGCGGAGATTAAGCAAGAGGTTGAGGAAACAGAAGGCACTATTAATCAACTTGAGGGTAGACGTCTAGACCTGATGGAAACACAGCTTGCTGTGCAAATCTATATCGGCTTAACGGAGGAAGAAGAGCAACAGTTATTCGGCGATATCAACTCCAAAGTGCAGCTAGTTAGTAAGGAATTAGGACATTCCTTCGATTCCATCGATCCGCTTAATCTGGTTATCCAACAAGTTGTAGACCATAACGTGTATTTGAAGGCAGCGGGTGTAGAGAGACGCAGTAACTTGACCTCCTTTAACCGCAACTTTACATGCTTCAGCTGGTTGTATGCGACGGCGACGATGCTATTCTCAGGTAGAATGCAGCCTTCCTATGAATTGCAACGTAAGATTCGACATGATCCATCGACTTATGTGGAAATCTTGCATCAATTCTTCAACACCATCTTGCCAATGATGCCAGAGCAGCCAGGATTAGCGCAATATACTTCAGCGAATCGTGTCATTCAGGAGAGTATTGCCCTGTATGCCAATCGTTTCTTATTCCCGAATGGTGAATATAACGAAGAGTGGACACAGTCCTTGCAGTTGTTAGATGGCTTTGATTGGTCACATGACAATGAAGAGTTGATCTACGTATTCGGTTCTTTGGATAATGGGAAAATCAACCTCATTCACGAGAAATCGTTGAAAAAGCATGCAAAACTCGTGCAATTCTTCCTAGAAGGCACGGATTCGGCAACAGATTCAGAAGAAGTATCCTCCGCATAATTGGAGACAACGGAAACCTTTCTATCTCAATGAAAGTTGAGAGATAGAAAGGTTTTTTTTGCGTTTCTATACCAAACTCTTAAAATATACGCATCTATTTCTGCATCTGTCTATATCAAAAGTTTGAAACTAGCATACGATATCATATAAAGTTTGAAGGGAGGAAAACACAATGAGTTGCTCTGTATATGCTACTTTGGCTCATGTTGGACTTGGTACGGTTATTACAATTCATGCAGGTACTACACCGAATCATCAAGGAAGATTTCTTGGTATCCAAAATGGTAATGTTGTTATTGCTAATAATAACGGTGTTGTATTCTATTTCCCAATTGATAAAATTGCTGTCGTTCATATTCCTTAATGATTGTACCCTATTGAAGCAACACAATAAGCAAGAGAGCGGACGAGCTCTCTTGCTTTCTCTTTTCATAATTCATTCAAGTGCGATTATTAATTTCTGTTTTGAGTCACCTTACTTTGTCCATACTAGCTAATGAAAGCGACTTCACGGGGCAGGGGGCTAAGAGCGATGTTAGCCGTTCATCAACGTATGGCGGAATTATGGACACTACGCAGAGCCCGAGAGTTAACTCGAGGCGAGCAAGAAGAATTAATGCTGTGCATGGAAGCGAATGCGACTTATGTGTGGAATCGATTAAAATTAGAAAATTTATCGCTCTGCGCTTCCATTACAGGAGACTATGCGTGGTTGCATGACATTTGTGAGCGCATCGAAAAGATTGAACCCAAGCACTGACCTAGCGTCGGTGCTTTTTTCCTTTTCTGCAAGAGTGAGGACAGGTATAATGAGAATAGTTCATAGCTAAGGAGATGTCGCATGGTCAGCTGGTTCAAGCAAAGGGGAGTAGCTCCCTCTACATTCGTTTTATTAGGATTCATGCTTCTAATTGCCCTCATACTTAGACTTACTTTGGCACCTACATGGGTAGGCTATGATACGGACGTGCGAACGTTCATGGCATGGGCAGATCGCGCCTATACGGTAGGGTTAAAGGACTTATATACGAATGCCAAAGATTATTTCTTGGATTATCCTCCAGGCTACATGTATGTCCTATATGTGGTAGGCTTTTTACATCATATGTTGTCTATTCCTTGGGAAAGTAGCGGCTCCTTAATCATCCTTAAACTGCCCGCAATCCTTGCGGATCTTGGAACGGTTTATCTGCTGTTTCGATTAGCAATCAGCAAACACGAAGGGGCACGTACATGGAAGCAAGCGCTCTGGATTGCTGCTCTGTTCGCTTTTAACCCTGCCATTTGGGCAAATTCTGCGGTGTGGGGACAGGTAGATTCATTTTTCATGTTATTTATTGTGGCGACTTTATTGATGCAAATGAGGGGCAAATTGCCTCAAGCGGCCTTCTTTATCGCACTTGCTCTTTTGCTTAAACCTCAAGCGCTGCTGTTTGGTATCTTTTTGTTGATTGATGTGATACGTGCACGCAACGCGATGGTTTGGATATTGAGTGTTTTGACAGGACTAGCCACAATGGCTGTTCTTGCACTTCCTTTTGCAATAGGCCGAGGTTATGGCTGGATGATTGAATTGTATTCGGGCACGCTAGCTTCTTATCCCTATGCTTCGCTCAATGCGTTTAATCTGTTTGCACTGCTTGGCGGAAATTTTGTCGACATTAACAGCGGCTTTTGGCATTTGTCTTATAAATGGATTGGGCTCGTTTTGATGGTGCTGTCCATCCTATATGTTTGTCTGCTTTACTGGTTGGGTAAGCAGCGGCGCGGAGCCGTATTGTACATATCCTTCTTATTTATCACGGCAATATTTATGTGTATGACCAAAATGCACGAGCGTTATTTGCACTATGGCTTACTGCTAGCCTTAACGAGCTTTATTTATATGAAGGATCGGCGAATTCTGTGGCTTTTTATCGGCTTCAGTATCACGCATTTTATTAATATCGGCGATGTCCTCTTGCGAAGCTTTCATCAAGACTATCACATTCCGCGATATAACCCATTAATGCTGACGGTTTCGTGGATCAATGTTATGATGTTTGTCTATGCATGTATATTGGGATGGAGGCTTTTCGTGAAATCAGATCAAGATGGCCATGTGGAGGAGACAATACCTCCGGCCAACGACAAGGTAGACATGTTTCAAGTGGAAGATGACCCTGAAGTGAAAGCAACGCATATCAGAGAGACCTCACTATGGAAGGCGATATTCCATCCGACAGAGGATCATATAGAAAGAAGTAAGCGCGGACGCTTCTTCTCGCGTAAAGATGTTTTATATCTAGGCGCACTTGTGGTAGTCTATACGATTATTGCGCTGTTCCATCTCGGAGGGCACAAAGATCCCACTACGTTCTGGCAGCCTACACGTGGCGGTGAAGCGGTCATTGCTGATCTCGGCTCCCCGCATCAGATTACACGCATTAATAGTTTTGCTGGGGTTGGGGAAGGCGCCTACTCCTATTGGTTCTCGAATGATGGTGAGCAGTGGCAAGATGCGATGGCTGTTAAATCGGACCATACGAAGGTGTTCACCTGGCATACGGTTGAAGCCAATAAAGCAGCTCGTTATGTGAAAATTGTGATCGACACGCAAGAAAGCGCTAAGCTGCATCTTCATGAAATTGGCATTTTCGGAGATGGAGGAACGACGCCGTTACCGATCGCTAGCGTGAAGGAAGTCGATGTCGATGCCTCTGATGCGGGTAGCACAGCTCATTTATTTGATGAGGCGAGTGTTGTACCGTATACACCTACCTATATGAATGGTACCTATTTCGATGAGATCTATCATGCTAGAACGGCGTATGAGCATCTTCACAAGATCGAACCGTATGAAAGTACGCACCCGCCGCTAGGCAAAATATTCATTTCTATCGGTATTTATGTGTTCGGTTTAAATCCGTTTGGATGGCGTATTATCGGCACGCTATTCGGTGTTGGCATGATTCCTATTATGTATGTGTTCGCTAAGCGGATGTTCGGTCGTTCTGAATATGCCTTTATTGCGGCTTTCTTACTTAGCTTTGATTTCATGCACTTTGCGCAAACCAGAATTTCCACGATTGATGTGTACGGTGTATTCTTTATCATGCTGATGTTCTATTTCATGTATTGGTATACGACACTGAGCTTCTTCCGTGAAAAGCTTTGGACGACCCTGATTCCGTTGGGACTATCCGGCCTATTCTTCGGCATCGGTGCGGCTTCCAAATGGATCGTGATTTATGGCGGTGCCGGCTTAGCCGTCCTGCTGTTTATCTCGCTTTTCGAGCGGTACAGAGAGTACCAATTTGCTAAGCGAGTATTAAGGGAAAATAGGCGTGATGAATCGGAAGCAGATGAGAGCGCCGCGGTTTACGAAGATCTGCTATCCGGAGAGGAATCGACGAAGCTCCAACGGGTACAGAAGCTTTTCGTACGAAACACACTGCTTACGATACTTTGGTGTGTACTCATGTTTGTTATCGTGCCGTTGGGTGTCTACACCTTATCCTATATCCCTTTCATGATGGTTCCAGGTCCTGGGCATCAATTGAAAGATGTTGTCACCTATCAGGTACATATGTACAAATACCATAAGGATTTGGTTGCCACACATCCGTTCTCCTCACCTTGGTGGGAGTGGCCGATGATGCTGCGTCCAATCTGGTATTACCAAGCGAAGCTTATGCCGCCGGGCATGCTTTCGAGTATCGTTTCATTCGGCAATCCACTGGTGTGGTGGCCTGGCTTCATAGCGGTGTTAATGTCCTTCTACATTGCGATCAAGCGCAAAGATAAGTTGCTGCGCGTGCTGCTTGTAGCCTATTGCTCGCAGTATTTACCGTGGATGTTAGTGCCGCGACTTACGTTTATTTATCACTATTTTGCCATGGTGCCGTTCCTAGTCCTGATCTTAACGTATTACATCAAAGACTACTTGGAACAAGGTTCTCTGCACAAAAGAAGATGGGTTTACGGCTACTTAGCCGCCGTCTTCGTGCTATTCGCACTGTTTTACCCGATTCTATCGGGGATGATTATTCCATCGAAATATTCGTTCTTTCTAAGATGGATGCCGGGCTGGAATTTCTTTTGAGTCGACGGATTGACGTCCCTCATAAGCCATGGTAATATAATCCCAAGTGAATTACTATGAATTAAAAAAGTCGACCGAACAGCAGGAGACTCCCACTATGTATCGAACACATGGAGGCGAGTCTCTTTTTTTACCCACACATTGCAAATGGAGAGTGAATCACATGGCGAAAGTAGTCATCATTTCAGGAAGTCCAACCCCAACCTCACGCTTACATGGCGTTATCGAAGTTGCGAAGAATGAGCTTCAACTAGCTGGACTGGAAGTCGACTGGATCAAGGTTCGCGACCTGCCTGCTGAAGATTTGTTGTATGCCAAGTTTGATAGCGAGGCGATTGTGAATGCGAGTAAGCGAGTAGCAGAGGCTGACGCTGTTTTCGTAGCTACCCCCGTCTACAAAGCTTCATATACAGGTGTATTGAAAGCTTTCTTGGATCTGTTGCCACAGAAAGGCCTCGAGCGTAAAATCGTATTGCCATTAGCGGTTGGAGGCACTTATGCACATTTGCTAGCCATTGACTATGCACTTAAACCCGTGTTGTCTGTCCTAGGCGCACAGAACATTCTGCAAGGTGTGTACGTGCTTGATAAGCAAGTAACTTGGGGTGAACAAGGACAAGCGATTCTCGATGATGAAATCTCTTCCCGCTTGAACGAATCCCTAACGGAATTCATCCAAGAAATTAAGTGGCATACGAGCCGTTAAACGCATAGCCTACCTAACCCGTCATTGGTAACTTTTACTGATGGCGGGTTTTTGCGTGTCGGGAGCACATGTCCCGTGCTATACTACTCGTAACGAATTCATATTTTCACAGGAATGGGAGCTATTATCAATGTCACAAAATTCATCTGAATCTGTGCTGCTCGTAGACGGCATGGCCTTATTATTTCGCGGTTATTATGCAACATCATCAAGTGGTTATATCATGAGAACGGATCACGGTGTGCCGATTAACGGTGTTTACGGATTTCTGAAATATTTGCTTGATGCGATCGGCACATTCAAACCGACACACGTTGTGTGCTGCTGGGATATGGGAAGCAAGACCTTCCGGACGGAGAAATTTGACGCCTATAAAGCGAATCGCGGCCCTGCTCCTGAAGAATTAATTCCCCAATTTGATCTGGTCAAAGAAGTGACAGCCAGCTTTAATATTCCGAATGTAGGCGTTGTTGGCTTTGAAGCGGATGATTGTATCGGCACATTGGCTCGTACATACAGCCCGGAGACGAAAGTGCAAATCTTAACGGGTGATCATGATATGCTCCAGCTTGTCAATGAGAACACGGAAGTCATTATTATGAAAAAAGGGCAATCCAACTACATGGTATACACGCTAGAAACGCTGATGGAGGAGAAAAGCCTAACGCCAGCTCAAATCATTGATTTGAAGGGATTAACGGGGGATACCGCGGATAATTATCCAGGGGTTAAAGGCATTGGGGAGAAAACAGCAACGAAGCTGCTTAACGAATATGTGAATATTGCTGGAATCCTCGAGAACTTAGCTGCTCTTCCGAAGGGTGTGCGTGCGAAGATCGAAGCGGAGCTGGATATGCTGCATCTTTCGCTGGATTTGGCGACGATTCGCTTGGATGCGCCTGTTGCTTGTGCGCTAGAAGATTGCGCGTGGGCGATGGACCGGGAGAAGGTCATTAGCAAATTTGATGAAATTGCGTATAAAGGATTAGTCAGATTGATCGGATAAGAGATCGGATGAGAGTTCTGATAAGAGACAGTGCCTGTAAAATCGGGTATTGTCTTTTTTATTTTGCAATAGATGGAAAAATAGAAGTGGAAGTAAGAGAGGAAGTAAGTTTTCTGAGTTCACACACAGCGTAAACGGAAAATTGAACAAAGAAGACGGTTTTTTTAATTACGGGATGTTAATTTTTAGCAGATAATAGAAATGTAAGCGATTACGGTTTTGAAATGTACGTACAAAGGGGAGAAAAACCATGAAAAAGGCAGTAGTTACATTAATGTCATTATCCATGATTTTTACAGCAACCGCTTGTTCTTCGGGTACTTCTAGTAACCCAAGTGGAGGAGCTACAACAGCGCCAACAACAACAACGACTCCTAGTGCAACAGTAAGTGCAAGTAAAGATCCTGTAAAGCTTCGTATGGCCTGGTGGGGCGGTCAAGCGCGCCACGATTATACGCTGAAAGTAATCGAAATGTATGAGAAATCACATCCGAATGTGAAAATCGAAGCTGAATATGCAGCTTTCGATGATTACTGGAAGAAGCTTGCTCCTCAAGCAGCTGCGAATCAACTCCCAGATATTATACAGATGGATATCTCTTATTTGACACAATATGGTGGAAGAAACCAATTAGCAGATTTAACACCTTTTACGAAGAATAAAATTCTTAACGTGGACGACGTAAGCCCGAATGCAGTTTCAGGTGGTCAAGTCGGCGGGAAGCTCGTCGCTATGAACTTAGGGGTTAATGCTTTAACCAGCATCATGGACTTCGAAATGTTGAAAAAAGCGAATATTACGCCTCCTGAAAAGAACTGGACATGGAGTGATATGGACGCGATTACGGCCAAAGCGAAAGCTGCGGGCAAAATTACGGGGGGCTTCCGTGATGACGTTTTCTTCCCGTATTACCTGCGTACACTTGGACAAAAAATGTACAACGCAGAAGGTACAGCCCTTGGTTATACCGACGATAAGCTGTTTGTTGATTATTTTAACCGCTCTCAGAAATATTATGACGCTGGCAGCGTGCTGGCGCTAGATAAAGCTGCGCAGAAGAAAGGTACACCTGAAGATGACGAGTTGACATTGGGTAATTCCATTTCCTCCAATGGATGGTCTAATCAGTTTATTGGTCTAGCTACGGCGTCCAAACGTGAGCTTGTCCTGCAGCCAATGCCAGGTCCAGATGCAAACAAAGGGTTATTCCTCAAACCGAGTATGTATTGGTCCATCGCAAGCAGCTCCAAACAGCAAGAAGAAGCAGCGAAATTCATCGATTTCTGGATCAATGATATTGAAGCGAATAAAATTATTAAAGGCGAGCGCGGTGTACCTGTAGCTTCCAAAGTGAAAGAAGCTTTAAAACCGTTATTGAGCCCAAATGAGATCAAAGTATTCGACTATGTCGCATGGGCTGAGAAAAATAGCGCACCGATGGATCCTCCGAATCCAGTCGGTTCCATCGAGATCGAGAAGCTGCTTAAAGATACTGCGGAGAAAATCATGTACAAGAAAATGACCGTGCAAGAAGGGGCAACATCTTTCCGTAAAGAAGCTACAGCTATTTTGGACAAAAATAAAAAGTAACATGAGGTTTTAATAACAATAACAGGTACCCAACCTAAACACGTCCAAGATGTGTTTAGGCATGTGGTACCTGTTTAACTTTTTCAAAAATTTGAACATGAAGATTACAATAAGTTGAATTGTAAGAAGCAGGATTGATGTTACAATGTGGTATAATCGAGTGCATTTTAAGTTGAACAACAGGGGAAGTTGGGATCGCATGATCAGGTGGCTATTTATTAATCGGAGCATCCGCACCAAAATTGTATGGAGCAGTGTTCTGATTTCCTTAATCCCCATGCTTGTACTCTCCATGATTTTCTATAAATCGAGTACCCGTTCTTTGGAAAACGCGATGTTTCGAAGCTCGGACCAGAATGCAGCCTATTTATCGGGGTATTTAGATCAATATTTTAATAATATTTCTTCGTCGGCCTTACAAATATATGGTTTCGAACGGATTCTAAATCTCATGGAGCATGGGGCCAACTATAATGATGCGGACATCATCTTGCTCAGAGAATCCATCAAAAATTATGATTTGCTCATTCAAAATAAAAATAAAGACATCATTAAGATCATGATTTTCGGGAAAGAAAATAAACTGGAAGACTCATGGTCAAGAGCAGCCAGCTATGAGTCTGTCAAAATAGATCAGAGCATTCCTCATTACAAGGAGATGCTCGATTTGCCATTTCAGCAAGCACTTATGTTTACGTATAAAGACATCACGTTGCAACAGGATTTCTTTGTGTACTCGATTCCTATTTATGATCCGTTCTATAGAACGAAGTTCGGTACGCTTGTTTTTTATATACAAAGTAAAGAATTAGCAAAAATGATTGAAGAAAACAATCACACGCCGAACGTCATCGTCTTACAGAACGCAAGCGGGGAACCTTTTTATCAGACAAATGGTCAATATGCAGATAGCATACCCAAATACGAAAAGCCGGAATTCAACACGCAAAATAATCCTAAGCATATCGCATTCATGAAGAAGAATGATTTGCTCGTCGGTACCTCACGTCTCAATTATGGCAATATTGCGCTATCGATTGTGTATCCGAACCCTGAACTGGAACAGAACCGCAGGAACATACTGCTTACGACGATTGGCGCGTTTATTATCGTGATGCTGAGCATTTCCTTGCTTTCTATTCTTGCTCAACATTATATTACTAGACCTATTAAGTTACTCGGAAAAGCAATGAAGACTGTACGCAAAGGCAACTTTCATGTCAGTCTACAGCAGAATACCAATTATCGTGACGATATTTCGGAACTAACGAGCAATTTTAATTTCATGACGGATAAAATCCGCGAGCTGATTGAATCCAAATACGAAATGCAGCTGCTCAATAAAGAAGCACAAATTCTTGCCCTACAGATGCAGATCAATCCGCATTTTTTGTACAATACGCTGCAGACGATCGGTGGGAAGGCTGTACTTATCGGCGATTATGAAATTCACGAGATGTGTCGTGCTTTAGGTGACATGTTTCGGTACAGCTTCTACGAAGGTAATGCAGCATCGACCATTGGTCAGGAGCTTGCACATGTGAATAATTACTTGTACATCCAGCAGCTTCGGTTCGAGGAAACGCTGCAGATCGAGTTCGACGTCGCCCCTGATCTGATGGACTGTGCTATTATTCGCTTCGTCATGCAGCCGATTCTCGAGAATGTGATTGTGCATGCGTTCAGTAAGCGGGAGGTGGAGCAGTCCCTTCGGATTGGTGTACGTGTGCTGCGGGAAGCGGATTCCGTAGTACTGGCAGTTCAAGATAATGGACCGGGCATTGAAACGGATAAACTCGTTGCTCTTCGGTCGTCTTTTGACAACAAATCGTCCGACGTCTTCTATGGGGTATCCATCGGGCTTAAGAACGTTCATGAACGATTAAGACTGGTGTATGGATCACCATTTGGCTTGGACATCGAGAGTGAACTGGGCATCGGAACGACGATTCGTATACGTATTCCTTACAATTCTAATGGGGGTGACAGCTTTGTACAAAGTAATGGTCGTGGATGATGAATCGCTAGGCAGGAAGTCCGTTTGTAAAATGATTAGTGAACTCTCTCTGGACTTGGAAGTTATCGCGGAAGCGCGGCATGGAGAAGAAGCATTGGAGCTTATGCGGATCAGCAAGCCACATATTATTGTGACAGATATGAACATGCCGGTCATGAACGGCCAACAGTTTCTCGAAGCCTTGTACACGAACTATTCGGAGATTAAGGTGATCGTCATTAGCGGGTACTCCCAGTATGAGTATATGAAAGCTGCAGTAACGTTTCAGGCTTGTGAGTACGTGCTGAAGCCGATCTCCTTAACGGAATTGAAGAGCGCTTTGGTGAAGGCTATGGAGGCAAGTCATAACCATTTGACACTGCAGCAGCAAAAGAAATTCACGCAAGACATGTGGCAACTCCGCAGAGAGGTGTTCTTTCAGCATGTGACCAGTCGTCGCATCACGAATGTGGTGGATATTCAGTCCCAAGCGGAGGAACTTTCGATAACCTGCGCTAGAGGCAGTTTTAGACTAGTGCTCTGTATGTTTCGTCAATTCCAAGACATTTCCACGATGAAATTTCATGGCAATGCGGATTTGTTAATGTACAGCATTGAAAATATATTGTCCGAAGTGCTCACCTCAGCTGGTCAGGATGCTGCTCCGTCGTACATCTACAAATCAGATGACAGGATGAGTCTCTGTTTGTACGTACCTGAGTCTGCTTACAAGGAGTCGCAAATTCGAGATTTACTTGTAACCTTCCACAATGTGATTAACCAGATGCTGAAGCTTGACGTGGTTGCAGGTTTGAGCAGTGTATTTCATCATTTGGAACGATTGCCGGACGCCTTTGACATAGCTAATGAGCAGTTGAGAAGCAATGTACTGCATGCGACTAGTTTCTCTCTGAGCTCGCCAGAATTACCCGTTGCATCGACGCCATCTGTGTCGGAGTTGTTAACGGTGTTTGAATTAAAGAGTCTACAGCAAGCGTTTGCTGCAGGGAATGGGAGCGAGAGTCGCGAGCTGCTGCGGAATGTCCTTTTGAAGGCGGAGAAATTAAGCGGATTGACCATCCGTGAGGGTCAGCGGGCACTTAAAAAGCTAACTGAGGTCGCCGCTGCTGAAATGGCAGAAATGGTGCTATCGTATCCGCAGCTCTTCGATGCGCGTTCGATATCAGGTATCGTAAATCATAGTCAGTTTAGCGACTTCCTGAGCCAGTTCACTGAGGCTATCGAGGAATATCATGCGAGCAAGGGAATGACGCCATCTGTTCATTCTATTCACGAGATCGCTGCCTATTTGGATGCGCATTACTTTGAAGACATCAGTCTAATTGATATCGCAACACGCTTTCATCTGGATCCGAGTTACTTAAGCAAGCAGTTTAAATCGGTGACCTCTGAAAATTTCATCGAGTATGTGACACGCAAACGGATGGAAAAGTCGTGCGAGCTGCTGAATATGTCTGAATCCAAAATCAGTGAAATTTCCGAGCTTGTGGGCTATGAAAATCAGCGTTATTTCAGCCAAGTGTTCAAAAAATTCACGGGACAAACTCCATCGGAATACCGAGAGAGGCATGGGGCGAAATCCTTCACACCAAAATTTTGAACATCAGAACGACAATTTATTTTATTACGATTCCTTCTTTCCACGCGTAAGATAGGATTCAGAACGAGAGACGATTGTTCTATACCGATAACGAGGAAGAGGGGTAAAAGATATGAACAAGTTAGTAAGTGCAGGTGTTTCGGCAACGATGGTGGCGCTATTATTGTCAGCATGCGGCAGTGAGAGCACATCAACAAGTACGACTGCGCCGGCTGCCAGCAGTGAGACGAAGCCTGCTGCTACCGCAACAGCCAAAGTAGATAAGCCTGTTACGATTTCCTTCATGCATTTCAAAAGTGATGTTACGGACGGAGTAGCCAAAATCGTTGAGCAGTTCGAAAAGCAAAACCCCAACATCAAAGTCGAGGTACAGCCTGTTAAATATGATGATTACTACACGCTTTTGAAAACGAAAATTGCTAGCGGCGATATTGTGGACGTGTTTACGTTAAATGCGGGCAGCAATACGAAGCTACTGCATGATGGCGGGTATCTTGAAGATTTGACGGGGAAGGATTTCATGTCAAACTTCGATCCTAGCGTATTGAAAGTACAAGCAACCGACGGCAAGAACTATATCATGCCAGTTAATGCTACACCAATTGCTGTTTTTTATAATAAGAAAATATTCAGTGACCTCGGCCTCCAGGTTCCTAGAACGTACGATGCGATGATTGCTGCTGCCAAAAAAATAAAAGAAGCGGGCAAAACACCTTTCGCCCTCGGCTGGAAAGACAACTGGACGTTAGCCATGTGGTTAAGCCGAGATCTGCCAAGTAACACGGTGCTGGTAGAGAAACAAGCGGACTTTTTCACCAAAGTGGAAAAGGGCACGGCGAAGTTTGCAGACAACCCCGCCTCCAAAACGGTTATCGCACATGCGCAAGATTTGTTTGACCTAGGTAACAAGGATCAGCTTGGTGTCGATTACAACGGCGTTGTTGACCTCTTCTCCAAAGGCGATGTAGGGATGATGTACATGGGTACTTGGCCATTAGCGGATATTCAGAAGAAGAATCCAGATTTGTACAAAACAGGCATGGGCTACTTTCCGTATCCATTCAGCAATGACGAGAGCTTGAATAAGCTTGAGTTTAATCCGGATGCTTCTCTTGCGGTGAACAGCAAATCAGCGAATAAAGAAGCTGCTTTGAAATTCCTTGCTTTCATGGCTAGCAAAGAAGGTGGAGATGCTTGGGTGAAAAATATTAATTCACTCAGCTTTGTCAAAGGCGCGTCAACGGACATTGCTCCAGCGGTTAATGATCTTAAGCCGTATTTTGATAAAGGACTTACGTATGATTCACAATCCTTTATCACTACGACAATTGATTGGAATTCTCAATTCATGCAATACGTTCAGAAGGTGTTTTTCAAGAAAGCAACGCCGGAACAAATCATTAAGGATTTAGATGACTGGGTTGCCAAAAACCACAAATAACGACAGAGTTATAACGGCATAGGCGACTGCCTGTGCCGTTATTCATCAGGAAGGGAATAACTTATGGGAAACATGAAACGAATGATCCGTGGTGAGTTCTGGTATGTTCTGTTCCTTATTCCGGGTATTCTTTTATTTACGTTAGCCGTCCTTCTTCCATTTGTGATTGGAACGCGATATTCCTTCACCAGTTGGGATGGTGTTTCACGCAAGCTGACGTATATTGGCTGGGAAAACTACGTGCATGCTTTTCATGACTCGGACGTATGGGCCGCGCTTGGAAATACGTTTAAATACGCATTTATTCTCATGGTGCTTGTGAATGTATTATCGCTTCTGCTGGCATTACTGCTGGATTCTTACTTGAAATTGAAGAATGTGTTTCGGACGATTTTCTTCCTGCCGAGCATTCTGTCTATTGTATTATCTGGATTTATTTGGAAATACAATTTCAGCACGGGATTTCCCAAATTGTTAAGCGTGTTCGGTTTGGATGTGACAAGTCCGCTTGGCAATCCTGATCATGCTTTATTTGGATTAATTCTAGTGGCTTTGTGGCAAGGCGTGGGCGCCCCAATGATTATCTATATCGCCGGTTTACAGGGCATTCCAAGCGAGCTCGTGGAGAGTGCCAAAATGGATGGAGCAGGAGCGGGTCGAGCGTTCTGGCATGTGACATTACCCTTGCTTGCACCATCGATTACGATCAATCTGCTGCTGGTATTGACGGGTTCACTCAAAGTGTTTGATCTCGTTTGGGTAACCACCCAAGGAGGACCAGGCTTTGCAACAGAGGTGATTACAACGTTCATCTACAAAACAGCTTTTAACTCCTTTAAAGCAGGGTACGGCATGGCCTTATCCATGATATTCTTCGTCATTCTGGTCATCGTGACCATTGTACAATTATCCATTTTCAGAAGACGGGAAGTGGAAATGTAATGAAAATCACACGATATAGCACATTCGCTGCCGTGGCTATTATGGCTATTCTGTTTGTGTTTCCGATGTATGTTGCACTACTGATGTCGCTCAAGACTGCGAAGCAAACTTTCGATTCCTTTTATGCGTTGCCGACAAGCTTGAATTTTGCGAATTACACGCATGCGTGGAGCACATCCAAGTATCCCGCAGCATTTATGAATAGTCTGATTGTAACCGTCATCTCTGTGGCGTTAATTATCTTCGCTTCTGCACTTGCGGGATATGCCATTGCGCGCAGAAATAAGCCATTTTATAACTTCATGTTCATCCTATTTCTATCGGGTATGATGGTCCCTTTTCAAGTCATTATGCTGCCGTTGTATCAAATTGGAAAATCATTTCATCTTGTTAATTCACATTGGGGGCTAGCGCTGATCTACGGCGGTTTCGGTGTGCAGATGGGCGTACTGTTTTACACAGGTTTCGTGAAAGGAATTTCGCGTGAGATTGAGGAAGCAGCTAGAATTGATGGCTGTTCGACACCGGGTATATTTATCCGAGTTGTAATGCCGTTGCTCAAGCCGGTTACAGCTACGGTTCTCGTACTTAATGCGTTGTACATTTGGAACGATTTTTTACTTCCACTCCTCTATCTGCAGGATAAAAACTACCGAACGATCCCGCTACAGCAGTACTTTTTCTTCGGTCAATATAGCAGCGACTTAAATCTGGCTTTTGCTTATGCGGTTATGGGCATGATTCCGATTATCATCTTTTTCTTGTTCATGCAGAGATTCATCATCAAAGGGATTGCCGCTGGCGCGATCAAAGGATAGTAACAAGGAGGCAATTGAGGTGCCTATAACCTATTTGGACAAAGAAAACATCTTTGAAATTCGCACGGATGGATCATCGTATGTGTTTGGGATCAATGAGAAAGGTACTATTCAGCACTTGTATTGGGGAGAACACATTGAGGCTTCGGAGTGCGGGTATTTACTGGTGAGCAGGTTACATAGCTCCTTCGATGCAGAAATCGATAAGGAGACAGAGGAGTACGGAGGCTGGGGTGGATGCCATTATGCGGAACCGGCGTTGAAAGTTTCGTTCGCAGACGGTGTTCGGGACTTGAAGCTGAAGTATGAGGGACATCGATTAGTAAGCGAAACTGAAATCGTATTGCGGATGGTGGATGCTTACTATTCGTTAGAAGTTGATGTTCATTACAAGGCGTTGCCCGTGTATGATCTCATTGAACGATACGTACAGGTGAAAAATGGGGTGAATGAGTCCATTCGCATTGAGCAGATCATGGCAGCTGTTTGGACGGTACAGGCTCTGCCGGATTACCGCATGACGCATGTGACAGGTCGCTGGGCAGGTGAATATCAATTAAGATCAACAGTCTTATCCGAAGGTAAAAAAGTACTGGAGTCGCGCAGAGGCTTCACGGGTCCACACGCCAATCCATGGTATGCCATTGATAATGGCAAAGCGGACGAGACATCGGGGCACGTGTGGTTCGGAGCTCTTGGCTGGAGCGGCAATTGGAAAATCGTTGCAGAGAAAACGTCTTTCGGGCATGTGCGAATTGTCGGAGGCGTGAACGATTTTGATAGCCCCTTGATGCTCGCTCCGGGGGAAGTATATGTTTCTCCTGTTTTTGTCGGCGGCTTCACATCTGGTGGATTCGGTCAGATGAGCCGTCATTTACACCGGTACCAAAAAGATTGCGTGCTGCCGACTAGCAAGCTGCGCAAAGTGCTGTACAACTCATGGGAAGCAACGGAATTCGCGGTAACCGTGGAAGGGCAAAAGGAACTTGCTGGCCAGGCTGCTCGTTTGGGCGTGGAGCGTTTCGTTGTTGACGACGGCTGGTTCGGCCAGCGCCAAAGCGATCGAGCGGGGTTAGGTGACTGGTATGTCAATGCGCAGAAATTCCCCAATGGTCTTGAGGAGTTGATCGACCACGTAAAGGAACTGGGTATGGAATTCGGGTTATGGGTCGAGCCGGAGTCCGTCAATCCGGACAGTGACTTGTTCCGAGCGCATCCGGAATGGGTATATCAATTTCCGACACGCGAAGGTACACAGCTGCGCAATCAGCTGCTGCTAAATTTGGGGCTGCCTGAAGTGAAGCAATTCGTTCTCGACTTCATGACGACCTTGCTTACTACTTATGATATCCGATTTATCAAGTGGGATATGAACCGAACTGTGACAGAGCCAGGCACGATTGCCTCGGGGCACGATGGTCATGCAGGCATTTGGATCAAGCATGTTGATCATTTATATGCCATTTGGGCGGAATTGAGGGAGCGCTTCCCCGATGTGGAATTTGAGACATGCGCGGGCGGCGGCGCGAGAATTGATTTAGGTATTCTGCGCTATGCGGACCAAGCATGGATTAGTGATAACACGGATGCGCGCGATCGTTTAGCAATTCAGGAGGGATTCTCTTTCGCCTACAGTCCGTCTGTCATGATGTGTTGGGTAACGGAGTCGCCGCATGGCTTTAACGGGAGGAGTCTCCCTCTATCCTACCGATTCCATAGTGCCATGATGGGCGGCTTGGGCATTGGGGCGAACATTAGCAAATGGTCGCACGCAGAATTAGAGGAAGCGAAGAGCTATGTTGAACTGTACAAAGAGATCAGGCCTATTATTTTAAAAGGTGACTTGTACCGCCTGTCCTCGCTGCGAGATTCGAATATAGCTGCTTGTCAGTACAATAGCGCGGATCGAAGTGAAAGTGTTGTATTTACTTTCTTGCAATCGCAGCATTTTGGCACGGAAGTTCGGCATTTACCTTTGCAAAACCTTGTGTCTCATGCCTCCTATGAGGTGAGATTGGATGGAGGAGAACCTGTCATCCGTCACGGCTCAACACTGATGAACTTAGGTATTCCTGTGACTTTGCGCGGGGATTATCAAAGTAGGCTGATACGAGTGAAACGTTTGGATTAGTTTGGAAGTGAAGCCCGCATGGTGCGGGCTTTTTCTGTGATTGGATCGAAGGTGAGGTCACAACTCCACTTCCGCTCAGGAGACCGTGTTCCTCTGATGATCGTAACTCGAAAAAATCGAGTTACGCATCGCAAAAGCGCCTACCTACTTACTATAGCCGACTGCCGATATCGCAGCGGCGTCATTTTTGTCATTTGGCGGAATACACGCCCAAATTGCACGAGGGAGCCGAAACCTACTTGCTCAGCAATCACGATAACTTTTAGCCTCGTAGTGGCTAGAAGTCTCTGAGCTTCCTGTACGCGCACGAGATTTACATATTCAACAAGTGAGAATCCGGTGATTTCTTTGAACATCCGGCTTAAATAAGCAGGGCTGATTTCAAACTGTTCAGCTAGCTCCTCCAATCGCACAGATTCAGCAGAATGCTCATTGATATGGCGGACGATAGTGGATATTTTTCGATGTAAGGGCGAAACATGTTCGGGTGAAGTAACTGGATGTACGCGAACGAAACGTGCCGTGAATAGAAGGAGTTCAATCAGATAGTGCGTAATGGCAAAGGATTGCCCAATATGTGGCTCCTTCGCTTCATAAAGCAATTTCCCGAGAATGTCTTCTACGAGACGCCGGGTAGGCAGATCTAACCGCAGTACAGGCGTAGCATGTGTGAAGGCATCGAGCAAAAAGGGGGCTTCCTCTTTTCTATTTTCCAAAAGGCTGTCACTAAAGTTAATGACGACTCTTGCATGTCCTAATCGATCTGAATCGGAAGTGGCATGGAGTTCACGACGATTGATGAGAACCAAATCTCCCGGAAGAATGAGATACGACCTATCCCGGATAAAATACATACGTTCTCCTTCGTATAAATAATACAGTTCATACATTTCATGCATGTGCTGAGTTCTCTCGAAGGGACCGGAACGATGAATATGCTGAATATAAAAGGGGCCTTCATCTTCATTGCCGAAGGTGACGGTACGTGACATATGAGTATGCTCCTTATTGTGAAATGAGGTAACTGAAGTATAGCATAGAACTAGTGAAAAATATGAATAGTTTTCGCTAAAAATAGGAATAGATGAAGAGAAAACGCTCCTTACTTGCGATAAAATGAAGCTATAGCATGATTAGCAAACGCTTGCAAAATTAGGAGGAAATTAAACATGAACGCACTTATAGAGGCAGTACGCGCAGGAAAAGTAAACGAGTTCTCATCCGAAGTAATTAAAGTTTATGCGTCTTCCTTAACGCAAGTGGGAGATACAACATTGTTGATGGTACGCACAACAGAGGGCAAGCAGCTAATCGTCGTAGGCTCCGGAGATTTGTTCGACCAATTGCAAGGTGAAGTCGTAGAAGGCGGAAAAGTAGCGCCATTAACACATGCAAACCGACTGGTAATCAATCAGTTTTTACCTTACACAGCGCCACAAGCCTTCGGTACACAAGTAGCAACGATGGGCTTAGGTGACCGTCTTGGTATCGCAAGTCCTGGTCATATCCAAACGATCCGCGGTAAAGATATTCGTCCGGTTCTTGCGCAACAAAGCATTCGTGAGCTTGCTCTAACTGGTCGCACCTATGAGGATGTTCTGGATGCAGCGGCTTATGCCGTCCTGCAAGAAGGATACACAGATGGGTACGGCGCTGACGGCGACCACTTGAAGAAAGAAGCAGACATCGAGTACGCGTTGCGTCTTGGATTTACGATGTTGACATTGGATTGCTCCGAAAACATCGACAATACCATTGAATCGTTGTCTGAAGCAGAAATTGCAGCGAAATACGAACAATTACCTGCTAGTTTGCGCAACCGCTATGAAGAGCGCTACCTGCAAACAGCCGCTAATGTTCCAGGCGCCACACTTGCTTACACAGCTGAAGCCTTGAAAAAAGATGTTCTAATCTATGATGCTGCGATTAATTTCATGGAAGCGATCTACCGCAAGTATATCGTTACACTTGATCGTGCGGTTGATTTCGAGATTTCCATTGATGAAACAGCGACGCCAACATCACCTGAGGCCCATTATTTGGTTGCGAATGAGTTGCGTGATCGCGGTGTTACCATCTTTAGCATGGCACCACGTTTCTGCGGCGAATTTCAAAAAGGGATCGACTACATTGGCGATATCGCACAATTTGAGCGTGAGCTAGCTAGTCATGCTGCAATTGCTGTTCATTTTGAATACAAGTTAAGCATCCATTCCGGCAGTGATAAATTCAGTGTGTTCCCGTTGATCGGACAATACACGAATGGTCTGTTCCACATCAAAACAGCGGGCACAAACTGGCTGGAAGCGGTACGTGTTGTAGCGAAAGTGAATCCTACACTTTATCGTCGGATGCACCAATACGCACTTGATCACTTCGTCGAGGCGACAGCATACTACCACGTAACGACAGATATTAGCGCAATTGCTCTGCTTAGTGATGTAGCAGATGCGCAGCTGCCTGATTACATGGAAGAGAACAATGCGCGTCAATTGCTGCACATTACGTATGGTCTGCTCCTTCAAGCGAAAAATGAAGATGGAAGCCGCACGTTCGCTGATGAGTTTTTCCAAACGTTAGCCCAGCAAGAAGATACATTCGCAGAAGGTCTTCGTCACCATATTGGCAGACACTTGGAATTGCTAGGCAAATAATCAAGTGAACAAAAAAACGCCACGAACATCCCTATGACGGGTGTTCGTGGCGTTTCTCATTTAGGACAAGCCCTCAGTAGACTCGCCGTTCGCATCATCTGCTCCTGGATAGTCCCTTGTGATACCCTCGTGCAATTCGCGATTCTCATAAGCGAATCGGTTAGTCGGACGTTGATCTTCTCGCCAGGGGGTGCTCTTCCCAAGTGACTCAGACATCATGCTTGTGCCGTATGCCCCTTCTGGGAATTCCTCTGGAATCATATCGTTCCGTTGGGATTCTACGGTCTTGAGGTCCGTGTACGCGGCGAGGCGGTCCTCTGAGAGGAAGCCTAATCCTTCTACGTGGTTATTCTGTGATGACTTTTTGGACATGGATAAGCCTCCTTTTCAGGTTATGCTTTTTCCAGTGTCCCCCGCCAATCCTTTAAATATCCGTGAAATGTATGGATCCAATAATTTGGGATAAAAATTCGGTAAGCTCTTGAGCTTGTTCTTCGTTGATCTTAAACACATGCTCGAGGTAGCCTTCTTCGTCCAAATCGTCCGGTCCAATGACAGCACTGCGTCCTGATTGTAAATCAATGACCAACTTTTTCCCGTAATAACGGGTAGTTGTCATAATAGCGAGGTCAAAACGGTGCAAGGCATTACCAACAAAACACACAAATCGTGTTGTTGTTTCTTCTTGATGATCGTATAAAAAGTCATAATCAGACATGAGGACACTCCATTCTCTTTCTAGTATGCACCCATTATAACCGATAAAAGGTGGCGGGCAAAACTGCCTTGCGCCTAACTGACAAACATGGTATGATTTGGATATTGGAAATGGGAAGCACCTTTTCTGCCCTAGCGGGCGGTAGAGGTGCTTTTTCGTTTTTCTCACACTCATTTCATAAAATCGTCGGGAGGCATGGCAATGAACATTGTATTTTTGAACACGTTGGAGAAGAATTCGGGGGATGGGCAAGTGATTTCCGCACAGGTTTCTATTGTGGAGGAGCAGGGGATTTGGAGCGTATATTGGAGTGAACCTGACTTCGATGGTAAGCTGGAGCAGGATGAATGGTTCCAAGGCATTAGTTGGGATGAAATGCTATTTGCGTTCCGTCAAGGCTTACGCGAGAAGATTCGGATCGGCTTCCGGCCATTAGTTCACACAGAATTAGATCTGACGAATGGGCTTACTGGCAAAGCGAAAATGACCCAAATGCTAACGTATTACTGTGAGGAAAATCCGAATGATGCGATGTACGAGTCTTTGCGTATATGGCGCCGCGAGCAGTCCAGTCGTGAGAAGAAGGCTCCCTATATCCTTGCAACGAACCGCGTTCTACGGATGATTTCGGTCTTCTTGCCTCAGACCAAGGAAGAGCTGCAGCAAATCCCTGGCTTCGGCGAGCAAAAAACCGCAATGTACGCAGAGCAATTGCTTAGTCTGATCGGTCAAAGCACGCGCACCAACGGTTTTCCGTTGGATTGGGTGGCCAACTATGTGGATACAATGAAATTCGAAAGCTGGCTGCTCGCACAGAAGGAACAGAAGCTGCGTATCGAACAAGATCGCGAGATCAGTAAACGTAAACTGCTTGAAATCGTTGCTGGTGGCGGCAACTTAGCCGATCTTCAAGCCAATTTAACGATGCCGCGAAGAGAATTACTGCTGTGGGTGGAAGAATTGGATCGTGAAGGCTATGATATGGATCCACTTGTGGAGGCAGAGCTTGCTACGATCCCAGAAGAAGAGCAAATTAAGGCTTGGAATGCGTATGAATCCGAAGGTGACCGCTATTTGAAACCAGTTCTCAAGAGCCTTACGGGGACGGATGAATTGAAAGGTAAAGAGTTAGACCGTGCCTATGAATGGCTGCGTCTGCTTCGGTTGCGTTTTCGCAGGGAGAAGGAAAGATTTACGTCGCAAGCCGCTAGTTAGGCGTATTGACAAGAACTAACCGGATATGATTAAATGGTCAATAATCTAATAACCGTTAATGCGATGACGAACACGGGCGATGGCCCAAGTAGGAGAAATGCCGCTGCTGCAGAGAGTCGGTGGAAGGTGCAAACCGATGCAAGCATGTTTTCCGAATTACAGTTCTGAGTTGGTGGAGGGAACGTACTCATGCGAGTATCAGTAGCTTACACCCGGCAATTTTATTGTCGTTATTCTTCTAAGTGAAAGAGAAGTGACATGCTGTAAAGCATGGAACCCCTCTCTTTAATTAGGGTGGTACCGCGAGACAACCTTCTCGTCCCTTTGTGGACGAGGTGGTTGTCTTTTTTGTTTTCTTTTTACCAATTGAACGGAGGGATCGTATGGTTTCATGGGATAAGCTTACGGAAGAGCAACAACATCAAGTGGAGGTTCAATTAAGTATTCTCCAAAGAGGCGCAGCAGACATCGTGCCAGAGGAAGCGCTGAAACAGAAGATTATGAAGGCTGTCGTGACCGGGATCCCCCTCAAAGTTAAGCTTGGCTTAGACCCATCAGCACCCGATATTCATATCGGACATACCGTTGTCCTGCAGAAGCTCCGTCAATTTCAGGATTTGGGCCATGAGGTTCAGCTCATTATTGGTGATTTTACAGGACGAATCGGGGATCCGACGGGGAAATCGGAGACGCGTAAACAGCTTTCAGAGGAAGATGTCAAACGTAATGCAGAAACTTACCAAACACAGTTAGCCAAAGTGTTGGATTTGAATAAAACAACATTTCATTACAACTCTTCTTGGTTAGGTGAGCTTCGTTTTGATGATGTGCTAAGACTTGCAGGTAAGGTAACTGTGGCTCGCATGCTCGAAAGAGATGATTTTGCCAAACGGTATGCGGCGAATCAGCCGATTCATGTACATGAGTTTTTCTACCCGCTTATGCAAGGCTACGATTCGGTTTCACTGGAAAGTGACATCGAATTAGGTGGAACTGATCAGACGTTTAACATCTTGATGGGCCGCACGCTTCAAGGTGCTTATGAGATCAAAGAAGGTCAAGTGGCGATTCTGATGCCTTTGCTTGAGGGGCTGGATGGTGTTCAGAAAATGAGCAAAAGCCTGCGCAACTACATCGGAATCGATGAGTCACCGACTGATATTTTCGGCAAAACGATGTCCATTCCGGATACGTTGATGCTCAAATATTTCGAGCTGACGACGGCCTTGTCGAATGCGGAAATCGAAGGTCTGCGAGAAGGGCTTGAAGCGGGTACGATCCATCCTAGAGACGCCAAGATAAAACTTGCGAAAGGGTATGTGGAGATGTACCACGGCGCTATAGCTGCTGAGGAGGCCGAACAGCATTTCATTACTGTTTTTCAGAAGCGGTCTTTACCTGATGAAATTGAGGAGGTTAACCTAAGTTCCGAGCAGTTGGATGAAGGACGGATCTCAATTATCAAGCTGTTGGTCCATCTAGCTTTGCAAGCGTCTAATGGGGAAGCAAGACGGAGCGTGGAGCAAGGCGCTGTCAAAATCAACGAAGCGAAGCTAACCGACATTCATGCGCAAATTACACCAGCAGATGGTGATATCCTGCAAGTTGGGAAACGGAAGTTTGTCAAAATTAAGCTAACCTAAGTGAGATATAAAAAAGGTGACTTCCCAGCAACATGCTGCTTGAAGTCACCATCTTATTAAATCGGAAAGGCTCATAACCATTCTTTCTTACGGAAGAGGATATACATGGCAATGCCCAGCACACCCATAAAGGCTAGCACAATTTCATCCCCATGATCGGTTAGATGCAGACCAAGAATGTTATCGAAATTCATCCCGAACACACCGGTAATAAACGTCAATGGCATGAAGATTGTGGTCAACGCGGTAAACACACGCATGATATCATTCGCGCGGTTCGCCAAGCTGGATTGATAAGCTTCTCGTAAGTTCCCCATGAGATCGCGCAGCGTATCGAAGGTATCGACGATTTTGACAGCATTCTCATAGATGTCGCCGAAATACTTTTGAAGCTGGTGATCAATCAGTCTCAACTCTTTTTTACCTAGCGTCCCGATGACGTCACGTTGAGGCACTAGCATCTTTTTCAGCCATAGAATCTCAGAACGGAGACCAATAATCTCATTCAAATGGGACTTTTTCGTCGCCATGAGAATATCTTCTTCTAGCTTCTCTATTTTCGCTTCAATCCGGTCACCGACCGCTACATAGTTATCGACGACAAGATCGACTAAGTGATATAAGAATCGATCAGCGCTGTTCACTTCTTCTTCCCAAAGGAAAGGCTTAAGCGCGCGAAGTTCATTTATTTTTTGTCGTGTTACGGTAATGATGACATGTTTGCTGAGGAATAAATTAAGTGCGCGAAGGAAAATTTCTTCATCATCGAACCGAATGCTATTAATTACAATGAAATAATGAGAATCATAAAATTCAATCTTTGGACGCTGTTCTTCCTCACTCAGACAGTCTTCTACGGCCAAATCATGCAAATGGAACAGAGGCTGTAATAATTCTAAATCCTCGATCCCCGCATCAATCCAATAGAAACCTTGGCTTGGAGGTAATAGCGCAGTGGTCACATCTTCTACTAACGTAAAAATACCATTTTGAACCAACCGTGTTTTCATCTGCCCACCCCTTTGAATGGAATCAGCCGGTTAGTTCATCTATCTAGAAGAGCAATACTCTGGATGATGGAATAACCGACTTCATTCCTACACTTTGAAATTGTTTACTAAAGACTTTACAGGTTCTACTCCTCGGTTCTCCGTCCAAGCGTATGCCCTCCTTTTCCGTCCGTGTCGAATACTTGTCTAGTATACCCGTTCATATATCACGTTTCAAGCCATAAAGTCACATGAATAAGGGGAAATGACGTTTAGATAGCGTATGGGAAATAGGCTAGGTCGGTGTCAAAAAAATAACCGCCAAATTTACTTGGCGGCATTCAGGATTTTATTTTTAATGTCCGTGTACATTTGAATCAGTTCAGGACCGCCGCGCTTCATCAAGTCATCTTCATTAACAGCACCATAGACGAGAGGAAGTTGTGAAACAGCGATTGCTGCTTGCTGAGGGGTAGGCTTGTCACTTTCAATTAAGGCGAAGTAGCGATGTAGGGAAGCGAAAGCTGAGAAATTATCCGAGGTTTGGGTTGACATAGTAGCCCTCATTTCTTTGCTATGATTAGGAATTAAATGTGCTTTGTGGTGCGATAGCTTATCCTACTTATATAACCTTCTCTTTAACTATTGAAACACAGTCCGTTTGATACAAATTGTATCACATTATTTTATTTCTCTGCAAATGCAAAATCTTAACTATTTCTAATGAGAAATACAAGCAGTACCATCTTGACTTTCACCTAATTTATAGTATGATAATCCTAATCGCATACGTTACGTTTTCTTATCAAGAGTAGGTGGAGGGACTAGCCCTATGACACCCGGCAACCGACAAACCTTTGTAAAAAGGGGAGCACGGTGCTAATTCTTGCGGAAACGCTGTTTACAGCGAATCTGGGAGATAAGGAAAGGACATTGACTTTGATTTTCCATGGCCTTTCTCTGATCCCAGAGAGGGTCATTTTTGCGTTTCTATAGATATTTTTTACCTAAACTAACTTAAATTAAAGAAGAGGAGTGAACAGGATGCCGATCAAGATTCCTGACAACCTGCCTGCCAAAGAAATTTTAAACCAAGAGAACATCTTCACCATGGACGAATCTGTCGCGTATCACCAGGATATACGTCCACTTCGCATTGCCCTGCTCAACTTAATGCCGACCAAAGAAACAACGGAGACGCAGCTGTTGCGCTTGATCGGAAATACGCCGCTGCAAGTGGAGTTCGTGCTGTTGCATCCCAAAACCCACACTTCCAAAAATACATCTCTCGAACATTTAGATATGTTTTACAAAACCTTTGATGATATCAAAGATGATAAGCTAGATGGAATGATTATAACTGGCGCACCCGTAGAGCAAATGGACTTCGAAGATGTGAACTACTGGGAGGAGCTAACACAGATCCTTGAATGGAGCAAACGTAATGTTACCTCCACTTTGCATATTTGCTGGGCAGCGCAAGCAGGACTATACCACCATTTTGGCGTACGCAAATATGCGCTTGAGAAGAAGACTTTTGGTGTATTCCCACATACAGTAAGTGTTCCGAACACGAAGTTGCTGCGCGGCTTTGATGAAGTATTCAACGTTCCGCAATCACGCCATACCGATATTAATCGTGAAGATATCGAGCGATGTCCGGATTTAGAAATTTTATCTGAATCGGATGAATCAGGCGTATATATTGTGGCAACGCGCGATGGCAAGCATATTTTCGTAACTGGACATTCGGAATATGATGCTTGTTCCTTGAAATGGGAGTATGACCGTGATGTGGCTAAAGGGCTGCCGATCGAGATCCCGAACAATTATTACCCGAATAACGATCCGAGTAGAATGCCTTACAACACTTGGAGAGCACATGCGAATTTGCTGTTCTCCAACTGGCTGAACTATTATGTATATCAGGAAACACCTTTTGAATTGACGACTCACATCAATGAAAGTTTGGCAAGTTCGCAATTGTAATCTGTACTCATTGAACCCACATCCATAGGAGGAATTCCCTTGTTGAAAATCGAAAGCCGTCTCGCTCAAATTGGCTCCATTGAAGAACCTGTTACAGGTGCTGTAAGCTTTCCAGTGTATCAAGCAACTGCGTTTCGCCATCCTAAGCTTGGACAGAGCACAGGATTTGATTATGCGCGCACGAAGAGTCCGACCCGTAAAGTGCTAGAAGACGCCATTGCTGGGCTTGAATCCGGAGATGCAGGATTTGCTTGCTCTTCAGGTATGGCTGCATTGCAAACGATTTTCGCCTATTTCAGCCAAGGAGATCATCTAATTGTATCCTTGGATCTATATGGGGGTACGTATCGTTTATTAGAAAGAATCATGTCCCGTTTCGGTGTAACGGCTACGTATGTAGACACGAATGATTTGGATGCCCTAGAGGGTGCCTATCAGTCCAATACAAAAGGTCTTGTTATTGAAACGCCAACGAACCCGTTGATGATGATTACGGATCTTGAGCTTGTATGTACTTGGGCCCGTAAAAAGGGCATCGTTTCTATCGTTGATAACACATTGCTTACGCCTTATCTGCAACGCCCTATTGAACTTGGTGCGGATATCGTTATCCACAGCGCGACGAAGTATTTGGGTGGTCATAATGACGTGCTAGCTGGTTTGATTGTTACAAAAGGAAAAGAACTTTCTGAACAGATGGCTATTCTTCATAATTCAATTGGTGCGGTACTTGGACCTCAGGATAGCTGGCTTCTGATGAGAGGGATGAAAACTCTTGCACTGCGTATGGAACGTCATGAGCAGAATGCAACAGCCATTGCGAACTTCTTGCTTGCGCACCCGCTGATCTCAGACGTGTACTACCCAGCATTAGAGTCTCATCCGGGTTATGAAATTCAAAACAAACAATCGAACGGGAACACAGGGATTTTCTCCTTTAAAGTGAAAGATGCGAGATTGATCGAACCGATTCTTCGTCACATTAAGCTCATTGCTTTCGCTGAAAGCTTAGGCGGCGTGGAGTCCTTGATGACATACCCTGCGGTACAAACACACGCGGATATTCCGCTGGAAATTAGACAGCAAATCGGCGTAGACGACCGTCTGCTTCGTTTCTCCGTAGGTATCGAGCACATCGATGATTTGATTGCAGATTTGTCGAACGCACTTGAGGCGTCACAAGCCGAACTGGAAGGAGCTCCACAATCATGAGCCACTCCTCGGATAAAGACAAACGCCAGCCGCAAGGCAAATTTGCAACAAGACTAATCCACTTTGGTGCTGAAATTGATGAAGCGACAGGGGCATCGAGCGTGCCCTTGTACCAGGCTTCTACCTTCCATCAGGCTGATTTGGAAGCCAATCAAGAGTATGACTACACGCGTTCAGGTAACCCGACGCGTCAGGCCTTAGAAGATTATATTGCTGGGCTGGAAGGCGGAACGCGCGGCTTTGCGTTCGCCTCTGGAATGGCTGCGATCTCCTCCGCATTGATGCTGCTGTCTCAAGGGGATCATGTCATTTGTACGGAAGACGTGTACGGTGGTACGTATCGTTTGCTGACAACGATTATGAATCGCATGGGTGTGGAATCCACTTTCGTGGATATGACGGATATTGCTCAAGTGAGAGCGGCCCTTCGTTCGAATACAAGAGCTGTCTTCATCGAGACCCCTTCCAATCCAACGCTTCGCATCACGGACATCGGTGAGATTGCAGCGTTTGCGAAGGAGCATGATCTACTCACGATGCTCGATAACACATTCATGACGCCGTATCATCAACGTCCAATTGAACTTGGAATCGACATCGTGCTGCACAGCGCGACGAAATTTCTAGGCGGGCACAGCGACGTATTAGCTGGACTAGCTGTTGTTGCAAATGACAGTTTAGGCCGTCGTATGAAGCAAATTCAGAACGGTATGGGGAACGTCCTAGGCATTCAAGATTCATGGTTGCTCATTCGCGGCATGAAAACCTTGCAAGCTCGGATGGAAATGTCCGAGAAGGGCGCTCGTAGATTAGCACAATGGCTGACTGAGCAGCCAGATATCGACGTGGTTTACTACCCAGGTTTGCCTAACCACCCAGGTAGAGAAATTCATGAAAAGCAATCGCTCGGTTACGGAGCTGTCGTCTCATTTGATGTAGGTTCAGGGGAGAAAGCGAAGAAATTGCTAAGCAAAGTGAAGATTCCACTCGTTGCGGTGAGTCTAGGTGCTGTTGAGAGTATTCTATCGTACCCTGCGATGATGTCACACGCGGCGATGCCGAAGGAAGTTCGCTTGTTGCGCGGTATTACGGATGGTCTCGTGAGATACTCCGTAGGACTGGAAGATATCGAAGATATTATTGAAGATTTGGAACAAGCTCTACGCGGTTAAGCGTTACTGTATTCAGAAATTATTCATATTTACAAAGGAATAACGTCTGGAAAAAGCAGCCCTGTGCTGCTTTTTTGGCATGAATATGGTACGATTAACGGATACGAGCCTTCAGAAAGTAAAGGAGTGAGTTGCAATGAAACCGATTGATCGCATATTAAGTAAAGCACAAGCAGGCGGACGAATTGATGTAGAAGAATGTATTACGCTATTCGAATCCGATCAAATAGAGAAAATTGGCGACACCGCCAATATTATTATGAAGAAGTGGCACCCCGATCCGATCACGACCTTCGTCATTGGGCGTAACATCAACTACACGAATATTTGTGATGTGTATTGTAGATTCTGTGCATTCTACCGACCTCCGGGTTCGAAGGAAGGTTATGTATTGCCGGATGAAACGATTTTCCAGAAGATCCAAGAGACTTTGGATGTTGACGGTACCGAGATTTTGATGCAAGGTGGTACGAATCCGAATCTGCCATTTAGCTATTATACGAACATTTTACGTGAAATTAAGAAGCGTTTCGATATTACGATGCACTCCTTTTCACCCGCTGAAATTATGAAAATGAAAGATGTCTCCGGCGGTTTATCGCTGGAAGAAATCGTTCGTCAATTGCACGAAGCGGGCTTGGATTCCTTGCCAGGCGGCGGAGCAGAAATCCTTGATGACCGTACGCGTCGCAAGATCTCCAAGCTCAAAGGCTCTTGGCGCGATTGGATGGACGTCATGCAGACAGCGCATAAGCTAGGCATGCACACGACGGGGACGATGGTTATCGGCTTCGGCGAATCCATGGAAGAGCGTGCGCTGCATATGCTGCGTATCCGCGATGCACAAGACGATGTGTTGCTGCAGAAGCTGAACACACCAGGCTTCTTGGCATTTATTCCGTGGACGTTCCAACCAGACAACACGAATATGAAGGCGGAGAAAGTGACGCCTGAAGAGTACTTGAAAACATTAGCGATCAGCCGCATTATGCTGGACAACGTGCCAAACTTCCAATCCTCATGGGTCACCATGGGACCTGAGGTAGGCAAGCAGACGCTTAGCTACGGTTGTAACGACTTCGGCAGCACTATGATTGAAGAGAACGTTGTGTCCGCGGCGGGTACTACGCACAAGGTCAACGTTAGCTCGACGCTGGACATAATCCGCCAAGCAGGCAAAATTCCTGCGCAACGGAACACGAAATATCAAATTCTACGTGTGTTTGATGACGTGAATGCGAAGATTGATCGTGATTTTGTGATGCAAAACTAAACACATAGGAACGTTAACGCTTATCTATGCTTAAATCCACTGGTGGGATTTGAATGGATAAGCGTTTTTGTCGTCAATTTCCGCACCACTTTAAGGTAAAATTAATCTTAGCTTCAGGTAACCAATGGTCAATAGGAGTAGAATAAAGGCACACCACAATATGAGATTGAAGATCGGAGTGATTTTTGTGAAGCTGCTTAAAAATTTTATGCAAGGATTCCTTTTTGCTTTCATCTCTATCGGTGCTCTCCCATTCTTACTGGTTAAGACTCTGCTAGAGCAGTTGTAACCTGTCATCCTTTTCTTTGAGAGGAGCAGCCTTGTGCTGCTCCTTTTTTGCATTTCTAACCCTTCCGCCGCAAATGGCAAATTGTTCGTTGTATATCTCCCTCCTCAGGGCCATATACTCTTAAGAGGAGGATGCATAGACGGAAGGAGTGAGCACATGGAACTGTTTGCAATTACCCTAATTCATGTTGAGGAATTCTATGTACGTTCGCTGAGTGCACAGTTGAATCAAGCGCTACAGCATTTACATATCGCCCAAAATGGTTTGAAGGCTACTTATACTTGGTGTGAAACACGTGCTTTTATTTATGTGGAGGCAGAAGCCGGAAGTGTGATCCACGATCCTGTTATCCATGAAGCTCAAGTGAGATCTTGTCTGGCAGAAGTGCTGGCGAGCCACATCGTAGCGGACAAGGAATCGGGCATATTGCGTAATCTGATTACAAAGGATTTTAAATATGAAAAGCATTCGGATATTGAAGCTATTGAAGGCTACTGTAAGCAGTCCTTAAAGCAAGAAAGCGAACTGGAAGGGTTACCGCTGGTGAACAGCAGCCCAAGCCGGCTTCGTCGCATTCAAATGCTGAAGGAGCAAATCGTCATTTTGCTTGAGGAGAATCCACAGTTTAGCTTGGATGGGTTTCTTAAATTTCGCATTCAGGAATACAAGGAAGAGTTGCGGGAAATTGCTGAGTATGCGATTGATGAATTTATGATGGATCGTCAATATCAGGAATTTATTTCGCTCTTGCAATATTTTGTGTATATTCAAGAGGCCAAAATTCCAGCAGCACATCTGATTCATAAAGGCGGCCATGAGTTTGTTATTTTGAATGACCGTATGGAGCCGATTGATGCGAACGAATTTGATGCAAGTTTCCGTATGGAGATGCTGGAGAAGGACATTAATTTCGAGGATATGATCGTGAGTACACTAATCACGGTATCGCCTGCGAATATTTATATTCATACGCGAGATCCTGAATTGACGATTATCAAAACGATTCGGCAGATCTTTGAGGACCGTACATCGGTGTGCAGTTATTGCCGAACTTGCGACCTCTATCTTGGAGATGCCAAAAAGCAGGATCAACTATCCCCTTGACCTTGCCCTTCTCGCCATTTATAATAGTGATCGAAGGCGTTAGTATCAAAGACATGAACTTTCTGTATGAACTGCTCAGAGAGAGGAGACCAGGCTGCAATCTCCTTCAGCAAATCGGATTGTTTACCCCTTTGTAGCCGTACTGTGGAATTCGTCCTGACCAGCAGGTGCGATACTATACAGTACCGGAATCATTCCCGTTAACGAATGCTGATGAGGATTCGGCTTATCTTTAGGTAGGAGCGAATCGAACTAGGGTGGAACCACGAGCTGAGCGCACTCGTCCCTTTATGGGATGCAGTGTGCTTTTTTGCGTTCAATTCACTAACACAATAGGAGGCAAGGACATGGTTGTACAAGTAAAATTACCAGATGGCGCAGTGAGAGAGTATGCAGTGGGGACGACCATTGAACAAGTAGCAGAGTCCATTTCATCCGGTCTGAAGAAAAATGCAGTGGGCGGTAAAGTAAACGGGAAAGCCGTTGATTTATCTTTCGCATTGGACAATGATGCAGATGTTGAAATCCTAACGCTCGATAGCGAAGCAGGTCTAGAAATGTACCGTCATAGCACGGCGCATTTGATGGCACAAGCAATCAAGCGCATTTATGGCAATAAAGCAGTTAAGTTAGGGATCGGACCTGTCATCGAAGACGGCTTCTACTATGATATTGATTTGGAAACACCGCTTAACCCTGAAGATTTGATCAAAATCGAGAAGGAAATGGAGCGTATCTCCAATGAGAATTTGGCGATTACGCGCCGTGTAGTATCACGTGAAGAAGCGATCCGTATTTTCACAGAGATGGAGGATCCGTTCAAGCTAGAATTGATCCGTGATCTACCGGAAGATTCCGTTCTTACAATTTATGATCAAGGTGAATTCTTTGACCTCTGCCGCGGACCGCATTTACCGTCAACAGGACGCATTAAAGCATTCAAATTGCTGAGTGTAGCTGGCGCTTACTGGCGCGGAGATGCTAAAAACAAAATGCTGCAACGTATATACGGAACAGCTTTCCCTAAGAAAGCGCAATTGGATGAGCACTTGCACTTGCTAGAAGAGGCTAAGAAGCGGGATCACCGCAAACTAGGCCGCGAACTCAAAATGTTCGCATTCTCGCGTGAAGTAGGTCAAGGCTTACCGCTTTGGTTGCCAAATGGTGCGAAGCTAAGACGTACAATGGAGCGTTATATCGTAGATTTGGAAGAGCGCTTAGGCTACCAACACGTATACACGCCTGTACTAGCTAACGTTGAGTTATACAAAACTTCCGGACACTGGGAACACTACAGCGAAGATATGTTCCCGAAAATGGTTATGGACAATGAAGAGCTTGTTCTTCGTCCAATGAACTGTCCGCATCATATGATGGTATATAAGAGTGATATGCGCAGCTACCGTGACCTTCCGGTTCGTATTGCTGAGCTGGGCACCATGCACCGTTATGAAATGTCAGGTGCACTGACTGGTTTGCACCGTGTTCGTGCCATGACGTTGAATGATGCACATATCTTCTGTCGTTTGGATCAAATTAAAGAAGAATTCTCCCGCGTTGTTACTTTGATTCGTCAAGTGTATGCGGATTTCGGAATTACGGATTACCGTTTCCGTCTTTCTTACCGTGATCCGAAGGATACGGAGAAATACTTCCAAGATGATGAAATGTGGGAAACTTCCCAACGCATGCTTCGTGAGGTTGTGGAAGAGCTTGGTTTGCCGTTCTTTGAAGCTGAAGGTGAAGCAGCGTTCTATGGTCCTAAATTAGATGTTCAAATCAAGACAGCGTTGAAAAAAGAAGAGACGCTTTCGACAGCCCAAATCGATTTCTTGCTGCCAGAACGCTTCCAGCTTGAATACACTGGGGAAGATGGCCAGAAACACCGTCCGGTGGTCATCCACAGAGGAATCATCTCGACAATGGAGCGCATGACTGCATTCTTGCTTGAGAATTTCGCTGGTGCTCTGCCTACTTGGTTGATGCCAACACAAGCAAAAGTAATTCCGGTATCTCCAGCATTTGAAGAGTTCTCCAATCAAGTAACAGATAGATTGA
The DNA here is from genome assembly GCF_031455095.1 of Paenibacillus qinlingensis. Classification (GTDB taxonomy): domain Bacteria; phylum Bacillota; class Bacilli; order Paenibacillales; family NBRC-103111; genus Paenibacillus_E; species Paenibacillus_E qinlingensis_A. The sequence goes on along the minus strand of NZ_JAVDSB010000017.1, from coordinate 45,577 downwards.
GAGCTGCTGGCATTCGAGTTGAAGCTGACAATCGCAATGAGAAGCTAGGGTACAAGATCAGAGAAGCGCAGCTGGAGAAAATTCCTTTCATGCTCGTTGTTGGTGAGAATGAAGTGAAGAATGACAGCTTGTCCATTCGTAAACGTGGACAAGGGGATTTAGGTACGCAGCCGATTGATCAAGTCATTAGCATGATTAACGATGAGATTAATCAAAAACTTTAATTGCCTCCAATAAGAAGTAGGAAGCCGAGATGTGAAAACACATCTCGGCTTTTTTGTGTTCAAAATAGGGAAAGTTGGTGAATAAGTAGTTAAAAGTAGGACATGTTATACATGGAATCTAGATGTGGAGGTTTATTGATGATAGGAAATGGACAGCCTACTTTAGTAGGGGGAGGCTTAAAACAATGAGAATAACCGATGCGCAGGTACAATCCAAATGGATTTTGGCGTGGATGGTGCTTACCGTTTTGGTCGTGATTTTTGGAGAAGAGAAGGTTAGCCATTCAGGTACAGACAGGGCGGCAATTACCGATACCCATATACAAGTTCAGCAAGGCAAACAACCCGGGATCGTTGAACCTGTGGCATTACCTGTAGCTCAAGAGCATCAGCAGCAAGTGAGTTACCGTTTTGTACCCAATCTTGATTCAGATTTGTCGAAATACACAGCAGTCGAAGTGACTGCCACAGGTTACTTTGCAGGCAAAGAATCGACGGGGAAAACCCCAGATCATCCTACCTATGGAATTACATATTCGGGTATTAAGGTCAAACGTGATGATAAAGCTTTATCAACGATTGCTGCAGACACGAAGGTGTTTCCATTAGGAACTGTTTTGTTTATCCCTGGTTATGGTTACGGGGTTGTCGCGGATACAGGAAGTGCGATTAAGGGGAAGAAAATCGATCTGTATTTTGATACGAAGGACCAAGTTTACAAAGAATGGGGTAAGAAAACCGTTAAGGTTTTTGTAGTGAAAAAAGGGAATGGCAAAGTGACAGAGGTCATTTGGAAGCAGCTAAAAGATGAGATTTTGGCACCTGCCAAAGCGCTGTAATGGCCAAACTAGTAAAAAATATTTTCATAAAAAATCCTGTTTGGGAAAAGATACTCATACAGGAGGTGATTGACATGGCAAAGAACAAGAACAACAAGAAAGCAGCGCAAGACGCTGAATTTGCTACTGAAGTAGCGGTACCTAACAAGCAGCAACAAAACAACACACAAAATCAAAATAAATAATAAAATAGCTGATAACAAAAACGGAGATCCGAAAGGGGCTCCGTTTTTCTCGTTTCTTTTCCCGCCTTCCTACGATATAATGTAACAAAAACTAACATTTTGTTCCTTTTGGGAGGAGTTCCGGTTGCGCATGTGGACGGATTCAAGGCAGAAAGCTTGGTTCTACGGTTTTGTCGTTATAGGTATCAGTTTGAATGCATTTGCTATATTTTCAGCTGCAAAGTGGGTTGCCTTAGTAAGTGTCGCTATTTTTCTGCTAATGGGTGTAAGCGCATTACTTAGTTCTAGAGCCACAGGTAAAGCCCGAGAGCAAGGCGCGTTTGATCACGAAGAGCAATTTCGTACCTTTATCCAAGAATCACAAGTTGTTGCGGATCGCCTAGCTGCGGCCGTTGAAGAAGTGAATCGCTCCATTGGCCATTTGCTTCAAATTGCGGATGCTTCTATCCAAGGTGAAGAGGAATTGAAGGGGCGCAGCCAGCATGCCGCAGGACAGCTCCAAGAGGCCTTTGCGGCGATTCAGCAGGTGTCTGCCGCTGCCGATCAGATCTTGGATTCGTCGTTACATATGCATCGTGAAAGTGAACAAACCAAAGATACAGTAGTTGATGTGTGTCGCTCCCTGAATACGACAGATGAAGTGATGAATGATCTGCACGTGAACAATGATACGATGCAGAAGAAAATTCAGGATTTAACAGCACATACCTCCAAGATTGAAGAAATCAACACATTCATTACCGAAGTTGTTGCTCAAACATCTTTGCTCGCCTTAAATGCATCTATCGAAGCGGCTAGAGCTGGTGAACATGGAAGAGGCTTTTCGGTCGTAGCCCAGGAGATTAAGAAGCTAGCAGCGCAAAGCTATGAAGCCGTGCAGAAGTCTTCAGAGCTTCTAGCTGACATTGAGAGCGGCGTATCGCAGGTTGTCGCAGCGGTTGCTGAGGAGAAAGCCTCAGTTACGCACGGGATTGATGAGATGAAGGTGATGAAGGGCAAGATTGATACGATCTTCTCATTGATCCTCAATGTCAATAGCTTAGTGGCAAGCACAACGAGCTCAACGAAGCATCAATCTTCTCTGGTTTCGGGGACAAGGTCATCACTAGGGGAAGTTGTGGAGTTGATGGAAGATACGATGTCGAGTGTTGAGCATACCTTGGATCAGATGAAAAAGCAGCGTCACGAGGTAGCGAGATTGCAGCATATTAATCAGAATTTAGATCGTTCTTCTGCAGAGCTCATCCAGGCAATCCAAGCAGTTGGCTTGAAGAGTAAAGCGGGAAGCGTACATGTGAATATTGAAGAAATGAAGCAATTGTTGAACGCGCTTGTTCGCGTACCTGACATCAGATCATTGCTGGAAGATAAGCATACCTCCCATCTGCATGGCATACTGAAGAAAACAGCAGGAGTTGAAGCGATTTGGTCTAATCGTGGTGATGGCACCTTTATTTACTCGGAACCAGAGGCAGGCCTAGTGAATGCCAAAGGCAGAGAATGGTGGAAGCGTGCGATGGCTGGTGAACTCTTCATTTCGGACGAGTACGTGTCAGCTATTACGAAAAAACCATGTATTACGTTATCGAAAGCTGTCATAGATGACATGGGAAATCCAATTGGTGTCGTTGGAATCGATTTAGTGTTAAATTAATGGTTCTCAAACCGCTCTTTTTAGTGTAAAATAAGATTACTGTTATAAACCTTGACACGGAGAGATAGGTGACGGATTATGCTACAAGCATTGCGATCGGATGGAAAGCCCTTAAGAACACCAAGGAAAGCTGCGGAGGTACTTCCCTTCTTGGAAGCTTTTATTACGCGGAAAGAACAGCAGGCTCGGGAAATTGAGCAGGTTGTTGAGCGTTATGAAGTTAAGAGAATGAAGGAAGAACGGGCTTATCAAACCATGTCATCGTTTCGGCGCATGTTCTCCGGTAAGAAGCCTGATCATCATCTTGCTGTTGAGTATATCCATTATGTAAAGAAACCGATGGAGCAGGTAAGAAAGCTTCGTGCCGAAATCGAGCAAGCGAGACAAATCATGAATGATTCGAAGCCAGGGGAAGATATTACTTTCCCAGAAGAATTCGAAGATATATTTTCATAAAAGAAAGAGGACACTGCGTGTGCAGTGTCCTTTTCTATGTAGTCCTGTTTATTAGTTATTCTTCAGGTTCTGCAGATCCAAGAATCCTTCTTCTTGGCTATACGCGGGAACACCGTGTGACCCGACATCTAGACCAACTAGTTCCTCGTCGCGAGTTACACGTAAAGGAACAATGAGCTTAATGAGCTTCAAGAATGCCCAAGTGATGAAAAAGCCCCATGCACAGACGGTGAGAAGACCTAACGCTTGAACACCTAGAAGATCAAAGCCGCCGCCATAGAATAATCCAGCAGTTCCTTCGCGGATCGCGTCTGGTTTCGCGCATAAGCCAACTGCGATCGTACCGATGCAACCGCTGATTCCGTGCACGGGGAAGGCCCCGACCGGATCATCAATCTGTTTGGATTCCAAGAATTCTGTTGCATAGACCATGGCTATACCGCATATCGCACCGATGCAGATGGCAGCAGCGTCACTTACAAAGGCGCAGCCTGCGGTGATCCCGACGAGCCCGGCAAGCGCACCATTGATAACCATCGGTGGATCAGCTTTACGATAGCGCATCATGGTGAAGAGGATACAGGCGGCACAACCAGCCGCAGCGGATAGCATCGTGGTAACCGCGATGTGTCCGATGGAAGCGTTGGTAGCGCTTAATGTGCTACCCGAGTTAAACCCGAACCAACCGAACCACAGGATAAAAGCGCCTACAGAGGCAAGTGGCAGGTTAGATGGAGGGACGATGTTAGCTTTTCCATCCGCAGAGAATTTGCCGATCCTTGGCCCGATAATCATCGCTGCAGCTAAAGCAGAGAAACCACCAAGACCATGAATGACAGCCGATCCGGCGAAATCAACCATGCCGAGCTTGCCAAGCCAACCATTGATGCCCCATACCCAGTGGCCAGCGACAGGATAGATAATTCCCGTCATGGCAATCGTATACAGGATATAAGCGCGGAAATTGATGCGTTCTGCAACTGCTCCAGATACAATCGAAATGACCGCGATAACAAAGGCGCATTGGAATAGCCAGTAGGTGTCATGTGAGATCGTTAACGCGATATGTGATAGATCTCCTCCCATGAAGAAGCCCGTTGTACCAATGATTCCTCCAACATCCTTGCCATACATAAGAGCAAATCCAAAAAAGTAAAAAATAAGAGCACCAAATGAGATATCTACGAACACTTTCATGATGATACTTACAGCATTCTTTTGTCTGACAAACCCTGCTTCTAGTAAGGCGAAGCCGCCTTCCATTAATAAAATCATGGCAGCAGTTAATACAACCCAAATCGTGTCTAAACCAGAAGTTAGTTGTTGGATTTGATCCATCCCTGTAATCTCTCCTTATAATACTAGCATTCTCAGCACCAATTATACGGTTCTGATGATAAGCATGTCAACGAATTACGTAAGAATACATAACATGGAAGACAAATTGTTCGTCTTATACGACAGTCATGTGAGGTTTGGGAATCACAGCCTCTAAAAAATCAGTCTCGAGACGGAGAGAGCCGTCAATCTAACGTCTCTTTTCATATTTCCTTGGATCTTATAAACTAGAGTTATCTTAACAACGCTTTACACAAATGGAGGAAGAACGTATGAATCCGCATATGCTTCAAAGAGTGATCTGGGGGCTAGTTCTCGTGTCCGCGGGGACACTCTTTTTACTAAATCAATTGGGAATCGTTCAAGTAGACATCGGATATTTGTTTTCCACGTATTGGCCAGCCATTCTTATTTGCTACGGTCTTATTGGTTTTGTCTCACAGCGCAAATACCATTGGGGTGGATCCATCGGCAGCTTGCTGATGTGCGGGGTTGGTACCATTTTTCTACTGAAAAATCTAAACCTAACCGATCTATCCATTGGAGAAATGTTTAAGTTTTTAGCTCCGGTTGCATTAATATTCTTTGGCTTACATGTGATTTTTAGACCTGGCAAGAAAGAGTCACCTGATTGGCCTTCTATTAAGAAAGCCAAAGAGGAAGAAAGACAAGCGCGAAGAGAAGCGCATCGCATGCGTCATGCCCATCATAAGAAGAATTGGGAGTCAGCTGCTTGGAATATGTCCAAGGATGTATCCAGCAATCCGAAAGAGTATAGCGACCATTCCGCAACAAGTAACGTGAAACATGGGCTAACAGAAGAAGAAAAAGAAGTTCTGAAGGATATTCATGGTACCTATCCGCTAGATAACCAACGTGATGACTGGCAGATTTCTGACGAAATTGATGCTAAAGAAAAAGCAGGTCGGGCTGGTCAGCCGAAGACAAACAGCTTTGATAACGATCACCAACATAAATATGATGGTTTTGTTCGTAATTTTGATTCAGGGAATGTGCTTCACCGTCATGGTTTTATAGGCGATGTTCATCTTGGTCAAGAAGCATGGGAATTGAAGCCTGTTCAAATCTCACATTTTATTGGTGATTCGGTTATTGATTTAACACGTGCCTCAATACCTCGCGGAGAAACTACGATTCATGTTACTGCTTTTATTGGCGATGTGAAGATTTTCATTCCTAATGACATGGATGTAGAGGTGCGCGTCATGGCTAGCTCATTTATCGGTGATATGAAAGTGCTTGATCGTCGAGAGAGTGGATTCCTGCGCAACATTCGAACACAAACTACCCATTATGAAGAGGCTGAACACAAGATCGTTGTTACGACAAGCATGTTTATCGGTGATATCACAATTAAGAAGATAGGTTAAGGATGGAGCATGTATAAATTGCGAATGTTCAATATGAAGTGGCAACTGCTGAATTACTTTCTCATCTCGAGCGTATTAACGGTTTCAGGTATTTATATCGTACTTGAGTATTACGAGACGGAACTGAGTTCTTGGGACTTTCGATTGTGGTTCGCTATCGCGATACTTGTCGTGAGCTTGACCGTAGGTTTCATTGCAACTAGAAGATGGCAGCGTAAGGTAGACGAACTGCATGTCGCGATGTTGGAACTATCAAAAGGGAATTTCGCGGTTCGCATCGATATGGAGCCCGTTGAGCCCTTCCTATACTTGTATGATGCTTTTAACAGCATGGCGACTTCAATTGAAAAACGCGTACAGCTGTTGCAGAAGTTAGGGGAAGCCGAAGCAATTCGGGATCAAGAGTTAACAGAAAATGCTGTGATGGAGGAGCGACGTCGGCTTGCCCGTGATCTCCATGATACGGTCAGTCAAGAACTGTTTGCCATTCATATGTCGGCTTCTTCTCTTCCTAAAATATTAGAAAGAAATCCCGCAGCTGCACCAGCTTTGATGAATCAGCTCATCGAGATGTCCCATCACGCTCAGAAGCAGATGCGAGGTCTCATTTCACAACTTAGACCGATCGAATTAAAAGATATGAGCTTACAAGAAGCCCTGGAGAAATGGTTTCCGGAATATTGCCGGACGCATGAACTTCAGGGTCAACTTGATGTTTCGCTACCTGAGCTCATCTCAGAAGCGATTGAGCATCAGTTTTTTCTCATTATTCAAGAAGGACTTGCGAATGTCATTAAACATGCTTCAGCCAAGCAGGTTCGACTCGCGATTTATGAGCGGGAGCACCAATATGTGTTGCAATTGCAGGATGATGGTCAAGGCTTTGAACGAAGTGATATTCCTTCTGCTTCCCACGGCTTGTCAACCATGAGAGAACGCGCACAAAAGTTAGGCGGCGAAGTAGAAATCGATAGCAAATTAGGCTCTGGAACGCGTGTGCGTGTGCGAATTCCGCGATTTTCTGGGCAATAGGGGGAAAAAGAGTGAATCCGAATATTAAAGTGATGATTGTTGATGATCACGACATGGTACGTGTAGGTTTACGCACTTACATATCGCTTGAGCCTGGATTAGAAGTTGTAGGTGAAGCATCGAACGGTCAAGCGGCTTTTGATCAGTTGAATGAAGTTCATGATGCTTTACTGCCAGATGTTGTTCTGATGGATTTAACGATGCCAGTATTAGATGGGATTGGCGCGACGAAGTTGATTTGTGAGAAGTTTCCGCAGATGAAAGTGATTATGTTAACTTCCTTTCTAGAGGAAGCCAAGGTGTTAGAGGCTGTTGAATCTGGCGCCATTAGTTACATGTTGAAGACGGTTTCTTCGGATCAATTGATTCATGCGATTCAGAGCGCGTACCGCGGGATGCCGATTATGAATGCGGAAGTGTCTCAAGCGCTAACGAGAGGGATTAGACAGCGCAATGAATTGCCTGAGCAAGAGGGACTAACTGCGCGGGAACGAGAAGTGCTCCTCTTAATTGCCGAAGGGAAAAGCAACAAGGATATTTCCGAGGAGCTTTTTATTAGTATCAAAACGGTGAAAACACACGTCAGCAACCTGTTGATGAAGTGTGAGCTTGAAGATCGTACGCAATTGGCTATTTTTGCTCATCGTAAAGGATGGGTTTAGTACAATCGAACAAATAGAGGGATTATTGCACATAAAAACGTCAATTTGGCACATTCTATGCGTAAGCAAAATAATATGAGCGCTTAAGGAGTGTCCAATAGCTATGAAATCACTATCTTCCTCTTTGGAACAGGTTCAAGAAACATTTGACAAGGTGCGTGCCCAGCTTGAACAGTTTGATTTTAATTTGGGCGGCGGTTGGGATTACGACCATGGCTACTTTGATCGTTCTTTAGATGAAGCGCATAAAGTGTGGCTGCGAATTCCAGTACAGGTGATCACGGGTAGAATTGACGGTGATGTCGAAGCGACCGATGCGCTTGTTGAAGTAGGTACCCCTTTTGTGCTAAAGCATGTCTATAATGAAGGGCTAGATCCAGAGGCTGACCTCGAAACAGCAGGCGCGTTAATTGATCAGTTCCAAGCACCAGTGGATTCGGACGCGGGGATCGAAGATAAATGGGTGAAAGAAGCCGCGAACGTGCTCCAAAAAGTTGAACAAGCCTGGATTCACTAAAATATGTCCTATTTTTACCTCCATTTTATTGTTTTTTAATATTCGTTTAAGGTTGTGAGTGCATGATAGACACATAGAGAACAACATGATCCTTCAAGAGAGCATGCACTTATCATTTTAATCAATGGAGGTAAGACCCATGGACGAGAATAAAAAAGACTACAGCGACTTTTTCAAGCCGCAGAATAATGATAACAACGAAGAGACGAAACGAGAGCATACGCAAGGGAATGAAGGACAAGAGGCTAACAAAGAAAGACCTTCCTACTATTATTCATATGGGCCATACAAATCTGCTTTTAATGAAGAAAGTGAAGGGCAAGCCTTAACGACGTCTTCCTCCAACTCGGAAGGAACTTCGAATGTGGAAGTAACACCTCCTAAGACACTTCGTCCTTTCAGCTTCGGACCAGAGAATTCACCACAGGGGCCTGCAGCTTGGGATCCGAATGCCAAGAAGCGTTCCTCGGTCAAGAGCATATTTGCTGCCTTCCTGGCAGGGGCGATCGTTGTTGGTGGTTTGATGTTTACAGCGGATAAGACGAACATGTTCTCAGGTAACCAGCCGCTTGCTTCCAGCGCGAGTTCCCCGACAACCGTAGCAAATGGTTCGAACAATGGCGATGTGAAGAAGGCAGCCTTGGATGTAGTACGCCCTGGTAACATTGCGGAGATTGCTCAAAACGCAGGACCTGCCATTGTAAAAGTGGAATCGCTTGTAAAGCCGAAGACTTCAAGCCGAAGCAATGGTGGTAATTCCCTTTTTGATGATCCGTTCTTCCGTCAATTCTTTGGTGATAATGGCGGTGGGCAGACGACTCCGAAGAGTAATCAAAATGACGCAGGAAGCGGACAGCTGCAACCAGCGGGGATGGGAACTGGCTTTATTTTTGAGAAAACAGGTTATATCCTAACGAACGAGCATGTGGTTGACGGTGCAGATGAAATTCAAGTGACCGTAGAAGGCTACGACAAACCTTTCAAAGCCAAATTGTTGGGGAACAGCTATGACTTAGATTTAGCCGTGCTCAAAATTGAGGGCGACAAAGAATTCCCTATCCTTCCTCTTGGCAAAGCAGACGACGTTAACGTAGGGGATTGGGTTGTTGCGATTGGTAATCCGTACGGATTCGACCATACGGTAACCGTTGGTGTGCTTAGTGCGAAGGAACGTCCAATTAGTATTCCTGATGAGAAGGGTACGCGCGAATATAAACATCTCTTGCAAACAGATGCTTCCATTAACCCTGGTAACTCAGGCGGACCTTTGCTTAATTTGAACGGTGAAGTTATTGGAATCAATACAGCAGTAAGCTCGCAAGCACAAGGGATTGGCTTCGCGATTCCGACAAGTACGATTTCCTCCGTCCTTGAGAACTTGAAAAACAATGTTACGATTCCGAAAGAACCAGTTCCTTACTTAGGGGTTGGCCTGCAAGATATCGGCAAAGACTGGGTTAGTGAATTGAAGCTGTCGAATACAGATGGTGCTTTGGTTGGTAGTGTGACACGCAAGACACCAGCTTTCCAAGCAGGTCTTCGCCAATATGATGTGATCGTAGATTTGAATAGTACGAAGATCAAGAATTCACAAGACTTGATTACGAAGGTTCAAACCTTAAAGGTTGGCGACAAAGTGACATTGGGTATTATTCGTGACGGCAAACGCATGGAAGTCCCTGTAACAATTGGTGATAAAAACGCACTTGCCGAGACGCCGGCTGAGTAACCTGCACGTATACAGAACTAAATGAAAGGAGTAGAGTCCGCGGCCTCAAGCTTGCAGGCTCTGCTTCTTTTTGCTAACCGGTAATTTTGTTACAATAGGATGTAGAATGGGGGCGGAGCAATGAGAGAAAATATTATGGTTATTGATGATGATGAGAAAATCACATCCATGCTCAGACGAGGACTTGCTTTTGAAGGCTACTTAGTCACGACGGCTGCGAATGGATTAGAAGGTCTTAAGCAAATGTTGGTGACCGAACCACAGCTTATTATTCTTGATGTCATGATGCCGCATATTGATGGCTGGGAAGTCGTTCGACGCATTCGTGAAAGCGGCAGCGAGGTGCCAATTCTCATGTTGACTGCGAAGGACGAGATTAGTGATCGCGTAAAAGGGTTAGATCTCGGTGCTGACGATTATTTGGTCAAGCCATTTGCATTGGAAGAACTCCTTGCCAGAGTGCGTGTATTACTTCGTCGAAGAGCAGAAAGGCCTGAACAGATGAACAACCGGCTCAGCTTTGAAGATGCTGTGTTGGATTTAGACACACGTGAGGTTTTCCGTGAAGATAAGTTGATTGAGTTAACGACGAAAGAGTTCGATTTATTGCATTTGTTCATGCAGAATCCCAAACGAGTGCTCTCGCGAGATATTATTATGGAAAAGATATGGGGCTATGATTACAGTGGAGAATCCAATGTTCTGGAGGTTTACATAGCGCTGCTTCGTCAGAAGACAGAGGAGTTTGGTCATAAACGTCTGATCCAAACGGTTCGAGGAGCAGGCTATGTATTGAGAGGGGAAAATTAAAATGTCGCTTCGTTTGCGGCTAACGCTCTGGTATTCAGGCATTTTGGCCATCACGATGCTGCTCTTCGGTATTGTTCTTTATTTCTTCTTGAACTATTTTCTATATGATCAAATCCGTCAAGATGTAAAGAGGGAGGCCGTTAACAGCTCCTCACGTATCCAAAAAAGCATTGCTCTTTCTCAGAAAGGGCTCGTAGTCGATCTTGAGTTAGAGAGTAGAGATTTCTTTACTACGAATACTTTTTTGCAATTATATAATATTGCGCTGAAAAGCTACAACCGATCACAGAATTTGCAATATTATGACCAAACGTTACCGATGGACCAGTCCATCATTGATAAGCTGCAACGGCAGGTGGATAAACAGGAAGATGAAGTGGGGCTTTTTCAGAAAACGAAGATCCTGGGGCAAGATTTCTTAATCTACAATTTAGGCATCATCTCGGATAATCAGGGTAAACTCATAGGGGTTCTGCAATCAGCGGTGCCAATTGGCAGTTACGAGCGAACGGCTGTTACGCTGCGTTACACCCTCATCATATGGGCTATATTAACCATCATTGTCGCAGCTTCGTTAGGTTGGTTCTTGGCACGTAAGGCACTCAAACCAATCGAGCGAGTCATTGACGCAGCGAACCAAATTGAGAGTGGTGACGATCTTGAGAAGCGCATTCACTATGATGGACCTCTGGATGAAATAGGGCGGTTAACAAATACGATTAATGGGATGCTGTCGCGTATCCAAATTACGTATGTGGAATTAGATGAAGCTTACCGCGCACAGCGTAGATTCGTATCGGATGCTTCTCATGAGCTTAGAACGCCATTAACGACAATTCGCGGCAATGTGGATTTGTTGGAGAAAATGTGGAAGCAAACGTCAGGGACGAAAGCGTTGGCGACGCCGGAGCAAGTTCAGATGTCCTTGGAAGCGATGCACGATATTGCCGGGGAAGCTCAGCGAATGAGCAGATTAGTCAACGACTTGCTCGCACTTGCGAGGGCTGACGCGGGTGTTCTCATGGAGAAACAACCCATTGAATTTAAGCCTTTAGTGCATGAGGTAGTACGGAGGGCGCAGTTGCTCGAACATACGGCTGAATGGCAGGTTGGCAATCTAGATGCGCTTGAGGATGCGATTGTGCAAGGGAATCGTGATTACTTGCAGCAATTGCTGTTTATTTTTATTGAAAATGCCTTCAAATACACGCCGGCTGGGACTGTTTCAATTGAAGCGATACGGAGGAACACCTTTATTGGCATACGTATATCCGACACCGGCATAGGGATGGATAAAGAGGATATTCCCCATATTTTCGATCGATTCTATCGCGCTGACTTGTCTAGGGGCGTAACAACAGGGACTGGATTAGGACTTTCCATTGCTAAATGGATCATTGATGAACATGATGGTTCTGTTGAAGTTACTACACGGAAGGATGAAGGAAGTACATTTTTAATATGGATCCCGGCAAACTTCCCTCATGCCATATAATCAGATATAATTAGAAGAAATACGATGGCTAGGCAGGTGGAAGAAATGGAAGTTGTTCGAATATCCCCCAGAGGCTACTGTTATGGGGTTGTTGATGCAATGGCGCTCGCTATGCAAACTGCTAAAAATTTAAATCTTCCGAGACCTATATATATCTTAGGCATGATCGTTCATAATGCGCATGTCACGGATTTCTTCAAAGAAGAAGGCGTTATTACACTCGATGGCGAGAATCGTCTAGAGATTTTGGAAAAAGTCGAAACGGGTACTGTTATTTTTACTGCACACGGGGTTTCTCCTGAAGTTAGACGGATGGCGCGTGACAAAGGTTTAACCGTTGTTGACGCGACGTGCCCGGATGTGACGAAGACACACGATTTGATTCGTGAGAAAGTCGCAGATGGTTATGACATTATTTATATTGGTAAAAAAGGACATCCTGAGCCGGAAGGTGCGATCGGCGTAGCTCCTGAACATGTTCATCTGATCGAGAAGCTTGAGGAAGCCGAGTTGCTCAAGCTGAAGTCCAATCGCATTATTATTACGAACCAAACAACGATGAGCCAATGGGATATCAAGCATATCATGAATCGGTTACTAGATCTTTTTCCAAAAGCCGAAATTCATAACGAAATTTGTTTAGCTACGCAGGTTCGTCAAGAAGCTGTCGCGGAGCAAGCCAAGGAAGTTGATCTTGTTATTGTTGTCGGAGATCCCAAAAGCAACAATTCGAACCGTTTGGCACAGGTTTCGCAAGAAATCGCTGGTGTCATGGCGTACCGAATATCGGATGTCTCCGAACTGAACTTAGCTTGGTTAGCCAATGTTCGTAAAGTCGGTGTAACCTCCGGGGCTTCCACGCCAACACCGATTACCAAAGAGGTAATTACCTACTTGGAGAACTACGATGCAAAAGATGAAACCAGCTGGGAGATAAAACGTACTATCAATATGAAGAAGCTAATTCCCACTGTTAAATCCAAAGCAGCAAGTACCGTGTAGTTCCTGCTTATTCCACTCGACGGGATTGAAACTAGCATGCAAAGTACTCAGAAGGTGAAAATGATGAAAGCTCGCTACGATTGGAAAAGTACCAAACGTTGGTTTAAGTTCAAATATTTACTTCTTTTACGTGCCAAGGGTGGACCTTCCATGGTAGCAAGGGGATTTTCGATTGGTCTATTCGTTGAGATGTTCACTTTACCGACAGCAGGATTTGCGTTCGTTCTTATTTTTCCTTTGGTTTATCTACTGAGAGGGAACTTGCCTGCGGCATTAATTGGCTTTGTGTTCGGTAAAGTCATCTATATACCTTTTTCCATTCTTAATAAGCAGGTCGGGGAATATTTAGTGCCGAAGCATTTTAAGATCTATCTGATCCATCATCTGCCGCATCTGCTCTCTAATATTATTCGCAGCGGTTTGGATTTAATTGTCGGTGGGATGGTCGTTGGTCTTTTTCTTGGTCTTATTGCCTATTTCCCTGTCGTGCTCCTACTTAAATACCACACGAATCGCCGTAAAGAAAAACGTAGAATCCGTAAGGATCAGTTGGCTCCTGCGGAAACAAAAGAATAGATAATAAATTTGCGCTTGACGAAATATCGTCAAGCGTTGTATATTTGCTTTAGTGGTTAAAAGCATAAAAGCGTAGAAGCGAACAAGCGTTGAAGTGTGTAAGTGAAATTTATAATAAATTATCCCATATCATATGAATTAGGAGCGTGGATCACATGATCGCAATTACATCGAACAAAACGTCAGATGAGCGTATTCAGGAAATTGTCCAATTTATCGAGAAGCAAGGGGTTCAAGCTCATGTATCCAAAGGTGAGGATCGTACAGTAATTGGGATCATCGGTCAAGCGGATCCGAAATTAGCCGAACAGCTTCGTCAGATGTCTGGTGTAGAGCAAGTAGTTAAAATTTCGAAATCATACAAGTTGGCTAGCCGCGATTTCCACCCAGCCGATACTGTTATTTCTATTAAAGGTGTTGAAATCGGTGGCGAACAACTTGTTGTCATGGGTGGACCTTGTGCTGTAGAAACACCAGAGCAAATCGATGAGATTGCGCGCTTAGTGAAAGCAGCTGGCGGACAGGTGCTTCGCGGCGGTGCTTTTAAACCAAGAACAGGTCCTTACAGTTTCCAAGGTGTAGGCGTTGAAGGTTTGATCATGATGGCAGAAGCAGGTAAAAAACATGGTCTACTTACGATTACAGAAGTTATGACGCCGGAGTACGTAGATGTCTGTGCGCAATACGCGGACATTCTTCAAGTAGGAACACGGAATATGCAGAACTTTGATCTTCTTCGCAAATTAGGAACGATTCAAACCCCAGTTTTGCTGAAACGTGGATTTAGCTCTACGTATGACGAATTCTTGAACGCAGCGGAATACATTCTTGCTGGCGGCAATCCGAACGTTATGCTTTGTGAACGCGGAATCCGTACATTCGAGACTTACACACGTAACACGTTAGATTTATCAGCGATTCCTGTACTTAAACAATTAAGTCACTTGCCAGTCATCTCCGATCCAAGTCATGGCACAGGACGCAGAGAGCTTGTAGTGCCAATGACGAAGGCATCTGTAGCAGCGGGTGCGGACGGATTAATTATTGAAATGCACACGGATCCTGATAATTCAATGACAGGCGACGGCGTACAGTCGTTGTTCCCAGATCAATTTGCTCACTTGCTGAATGATCTTGAGAAGCTGGCTCCATTGCTAGGCAAGAAGTTTGATACGAAGAAAGAGCCTATTTTGGCCTAATATACGGATTCAGACCAACGGATTCCCAAGAAATAGGGGAATCCGTTTCCTGTTTTTGGATATATGAGAACTATGTGAAATTGTGTAAGCATAGCTTACACATCTTTAAAAAATACCTGACATAAGTATTGACTGTCTTAGAGGAATCGCTATATAATATGTGAAAGAAAACAAGCAAAAGTTGAACATTAATCATGCAAAGTACGTTGAATGTACGGAAATGGGAGGGTTTTTTAAATGTCAGTTCAAAACGTGTTGAACCTTATCAAGGAAAAAAATATTGAGTGGGTAGATTTTCGTTTCGTTGGTCTTTCCGGTAAAGCGCAGCATATCTCTTTGCCTTCTACAGAAGTAGATGAAGAAACATTCGTAAATGGCGTAGCTTTTGACGGTTCTTCCATCCCAGGATTCCGTGGTATTGAACAATCTGACATGGTAATGATGCCAGATACGGAAACTGCGTATGTAGATCCTTTCACAGCACACCCTACACTAGTTATTATGAGCAACATCCATACACCTGAAGGCGACCGTTATGACCGTGATCCACGTAGCATCGCTCAAAAGGCTGAAGAGTATTTGCAAACAACTGGTGTTGGTACAACTGCATACTTCGCGCCAGAATCCGAATTCTTCATTTTTGATGATGTACGTTTCGAAAATGGTATGAACAAATCTTATTTCGAAGTTGACTCCGAAGAAGCTGGTTGGAACACAGGCCGTAAAGAAGAAGGCGGTAACCTTGCTTATAAAGTTCCAGTTAAAGGCGGTTACGTTCCAGTAGCTCCAATCGATTCTCAACAAGATATCCGTTCCGAAATGTGTAATAAACTTGCTGACGCAGGTCTACGCATCGAACGTCATCACCACGAAGTGGCAACAGCTGGTCAAGCTGAAATCAACTTCCGTTTTGACACATTGACTAAAACAGCAGACAACCTGCTTAAATACAAGTACATCGTTGCTAACACAGCGAGAGAATACGGTAAAGTAGCTACTTTCATGCCGAAACCACTATTTGGTGACAACGGTAGCGGAATGCACGTTCATATGTCCATTTTCAACGAAGGTAACCCTTTGTTCTACGAAAAAGGCGCATATGCTAACCTTTCCGAAATGGCTATCAACTACATCGGTGGTATCCTGTATCACGCTCCAGCGTTGATCGCGATCACGAACCCAAGTACAAACTCCTTCAAACGTCTAGTTCCTGGTTACGAAGCTCCGGTAAACCTTGTATTCTCCAAAGGTAACCGTTCTGCAGCAGTTCGTATTCCAATCGCAGCTGTGACACCAAAAGGTTGCCGTATTGAGTTCCGTACACCTGATAGCACAGCTAACCCATACCTTGCTTTCGCAGCAATGTTGATGGCTGGCCTTGACGGTATCAAAAAGAAAATCGATCCACGTGCTCTTGGATACGGTCCTTTCGATACGAATATCTATGAAATGTCAGATGCTGAGAAAGCTGAAATCCGCAGCGTTCCTGGTACATTAGACGAAGCTTTGGATGCTCTTGCAGCTGATTCCGACTTCTTGCTTGAAGGCGGCGTATTCACACAAGACTTCATTGATAACTACATCGACTTGAAACGCGGCGAAGCGAAACAAGTTGCAATCCGTATTCACCCGCACGAGTACAACCTTTACTTCGATTGCTAATCTTTAGCACTTATCAAGTATGATCATAGGAACTGCCCCTTCATAGGACGCTATGGAGGAGCAGTTTTCTTTTTTAATAATTACTAAACATAAATATATACAAAGTATGATTGTCAGGTATAATTAGCGAGAGATGTTTAGCAAAGGAAGGATGACATTAATGAAAATTACGATTGTTGCGGGAAGTAATCATAGCGCTGCTACAAGTACAAGACTTGCCGCATATATTCAGCATTTGGCTATGCAGGAACAACATGATGTAGCACTCCTAGATCTATTCCGAACACCGTTACCGTTCTATTCGCCTGAAGTTGAAGGGGACACTCACCCAGCCTTGGAGGCATTTAAACGTGCGATGCTGTCCGCCGATGCGATTGTACTAGCAACCCCAGAATATCATAGCGGCATGTCGGGGGTATTGAAAAATGCGCTTGATCATGTTGGGCAGGATCATTTCAAGAATAAAGCCGTGCTATCTATCAGCTCCTCAGGTGGAGCAGTTGCTGTCAGCTCGCTGACACAGATGCAGACGACGGTTCGCAATCTTCACGGAATTAACTGTCCGGAATGGATTTCTATTGGCGGGGATCAACGGAAGAGCTTCCGTGTAGATGCTAGCTTCGAAGACATTCAACCCGATATCGATAAGAGAATACGTCGTGTGGTCGGCTCTTTTCTTACGCTTGCTGAGCAGCTTTCGGGACGAGCATAAGGGTAACGCGTTAATATATATAGAAATACAAAAAGGACCAAGTCACTAGACTTGGCCTTTTTTGTATTTCTACACACTTTTGACACAATTATATGGTACAGTGTGGTAAAAAATGAACGGTGGGAAGAATATGGGAGCTCAATGGACGAACAAGGAAGTTGTTCATTTGTTAGGTCGTGCAGGATTTGGTACAACGAAAGAGGAGATTGCGACTTGCTTGTCGTTAGGCAGGGAGGAAACGGTGCGGCGTTTAGTCAGCGGTAAGAAAGTGCTTGATCAAGCACCGGATCTAGCTCCCTTCGATCAATTTCATTCGGATGGTAAAAAAGCCTTGGATCCGCTGCAACTGGTGGATCAGCAGATATATTGGCTGCATCGCATGGTCAATTCTCCTACGCCGCTCATTGAGAAGATGACGCTGTTTTGGCATGGTCATTTTGCGACAGCTAATTATAAAGTGAAGGATGCCTCACTTATGGCGAAACAAAATGACCTTTTTCGCACCTATGCCCTGGGGAACTTCAAAGAGCTGCTTACTGAAATCGGCAAGGACCCTGCCATGATGATTTGGCTGGATGTGAATCAGAACAAGAAGGGCAAGCCGAATGAGAATTATGCACGTGAGGTGATGGAGCTATTCACGCTAGGTATCGGCCATTATACCGAGACGGATGTGAAGGAGTCGGCGCGGGCGCTCACTGGCTGGTCGTATAATAAGAACGAACATAAGGTGAACTATAATGCGAAGCAACACGATAACGATGCCAAAACATTGCTGGGAGAAAGCGGTAAGTTAGATGCAGATGATGTGATTGACATTTTATTTCATCAAAAAGCTTTGCCGATGTTCTTAGCTGTTAAGTTGTTGCACTATTTTGCAACCGATACACCTTCGGATAGCTGGGTTCAGAGCCTAGCAGCATTAATCACACAAAAACAAACCGTGGGGGAAGTGCTGCAAGAACTATTCCTATCCGATGAATTCTACGCAGAGAATCATAGGATGGCGCTTATCAAAACACCGGCGGATTATGTAGCAGGTATTCTCAAAAGCTGCAAGCTCTCAGTCGCCAAGGGGCACGCGCAAGCGATGCGCAAGATGGGGCAGGAGCTATTCGTCCCTCCTGACGTTGCGGGCTGGAGAGGCGGCGCCTCATGGCTCACAACGAATTGCTTATTGGCGAGATATCAGTTCGCGGAGGGCATTGCAAAGCAAATGAACGGGCAACAGCTGAACGCGCCAGAAATTAAACCTGATCAAGGAGATTCGTCATTGGCCTGGGCGAAGATTTATGCAGAGCGCATAGGAGTTACGGATTTATCCGAACAAACACAGCGAAGCTTAAGTGCGTATGCAGACGATACCATTGTACATAACGCGCAAGTGAAGCAGAAGCTGACAGGCTTGCGCGGTCTCTTGCAGCTCGTATTGATCAGTCCAGAAGCTCAAATGAAATAGGGGGGAACTTTGTGAAATTAACGAGAAGAGATTTTCTAATTAAAGGTACGGCGTTATTCGCAACCCTGGGGCTTGGCGGTGCACTGTTCACAGAAACAGGGAAATCTATATGGGCTGGTAGCTCCGAACCCGACGTGGATGACCCGGTGCTAGTTGTTGTGCAATTAAGCGGCGGGAATGACGGCATGAATACGTTGATTCCATATGGACAAGGCATATACTATGATACGCGCCCAACGCTGGCGTATGCGCAAAAAGAAGTCTTGACCCTTAATAATCAAGTTGGCCTGCATCCCAGTCTCACGGGCTTAGCGGCGTTGTATAAGTTAGGCAAAATGGCTATTATACAAGGAGTTGGTTATCCCGAGCCTAATCGTTCCCACTTTCGCTCTATGGAGATCTGGCAAACGGCAGAACCTGCAAAGATCAGCCGCAGCGGCTGGTTGGCCAGATACGCGGAGTCTTCCTTGCAGCATAATCCAAACCCGCTCAAAGTGATTCAAATTGGCGGTTCAGGCAGCAAAGCATTCGCCTCAGATCAATCCAGCTTTCCCGTGATTCAATCCCTGGAATCCTATCATGTATTTGATCCTAAGACGGCACTCATGGACAAGAATAGAATAACCAAAGCCTTCTTGGATATGTATGGGGCATCCAATCCGTTGGAACAGCTGCGTGTTGCATCAACCAGAGGGTCAGAAGCCTATAAGAGCGTCGAAGCGATTCAATCACTGGCCGCCACCTATACAAAGAAAATAGAGTACCCGAATTCGAATTTTGCGAGAGACTTGCAGCTTGTGACGAAGCTGTTGGCTGGAAAGTCGGGTACGCGACTCTTCAATGTAGAGGTAGGTGGATTTGATGATCATGCGGATGAAAAGCAGCAGCATGCACAAATGCTTACTCAAGTCGATGAAGGGCTGACGGCCTTCTACCAGGATTTGCAGGCACAAGGATTACAGGATCGTGTGGCTGTGATGGTATTTTCGGAGTTCGGACGTCGCGTGAAAGAGAACGGAAGCGGTGGGACAGACCACGGTACAGCGGCGCCGATGTTCGTTATTGGCGGTAAAGTAAAAGGCGGGCTGTATGGCGCCTATTCCAACTTGAGTAATCTAGACAATGATGATTTAAAATATGAGGTGGATTTCCGATCCGTCTATAGCACGTTAATTGACTCGTGGTTAAAAGGAGATACAACCAGCGTGCTGGGCAAATCTTATGAGAACTTAAAGTTCATATAATGAGAGATAGAAGGCGGTGCACGCTTGGAATTAGCAGCAATATCAGATCATATCGCGGAGGGGCTGCAAATTCTCTTCGTTGGTTATAACCCGAGTATTCGATCTGGCGAAACGGGGCATCATTATGCGAATCCGAGTAATCGATTCTATCGCATCCTGCTGCAAGCGGGTTTAACGCCCAGGCTCTACAAACCGCAAGAGGATGGCGATCTCCTTCAAATCGGGTACGGCTTCACAAATATCGTAGCACGCCCCTCTCTAACCGCAGCGGAAATCACGGCGGAGGAGTATCGAGAGGGCAGACGTATTTTGAAAGAGAAAATCGAGCACTTCCGACCTAAGGTTGTGTGCTTCGTGGGGAAAGGTGTTTATGAGCAATATAGCGGCCGCAGAGGGATTGTATGGGGGATTCAACCGAACCCGATGGTAGACGGTGTTGTCGATTATGTATGCCCGTCTTCGAGCGGTCTAGTTCGGATGAAGCTGGAGGAAATGGTTGGAATTTACAGCGGTATTCGACCTGCGCTTGGAGAGCTTGTTTGAGGTTTTACTTGATGCTTGATCAGAATATTGCTATCATAGCCATAATACAAAAGCAAAGGTGTGGTCACTCATGGGAAACAGGGCCTATAACTTTAACGCAGGGCCTGCGGCGTTACCGCTCGAAGTACTTCAAAGAGCGCAAGAGGAATTTGTTGATTTTAAAGGTATTGGCATGTCCATCATGGAAATATCTCACCGTAGTTCGGAATATGAGCAAGTACATAATGAAACACAAGCGCTATTGAAGCGTATTTTCGGTATTCCAGATGGATACCAAATTCTCTTTCTGACAGGTGGAGCGAGCTCTCAGTTCTCCATGATCCCTATGAATTTCTTAAAAGCTGGCAAGGTTGGCAGCTATGTGCTGACAGGCGCTTGGGCTGAGAAAGCTGTGCAAGAGGCTGCGCTGTTTGGCGAAGTGGCGCTTGCGGCATCTTCGAAAGAACAGAAATTCATGAAAATTCCTGCTCTAAGTGAAATTAACCTTGATCCGAATTCAGCTTACCTGCACATCACTTCCAATGAAACCATTGAGGGTGCGCAGTTCCAAAGCTTCCCGGATACAGGCAACATACCTTTAATCGGTGACATGTCCAGTGATATCTTGAGCCGCCCGGTTGATGTGTCGAAGTTCAGCATGATCTATGCGGGAGCACAGAAGAACCTTGGACCGTCTGGTGTGACTGTGGCGATTATTAAAGACGATTTACTCGTTGATCTGCCGAAAACAATCCCTACGATGATGCGTTATGAAACGCATAGCAAAAACAATTCCCTTTATAACACGCCACCGGCTTATTCCATTTACATGGTGAATCTGGTGTTGAAATGGATTGAGGAGCAAGGCGGATTAACAGTTATTGAAAAGAATAATATTGAAAAATCAGGCCTCATTTACAGCGCAATCGATAGCAGCAATGGCTTCTACCGTGGACCAGTAGATCTAGGCAGCCGTTCTAACATGAATATTACTTTCCGCTTGCAAGATGAAGAGCTGGAAAAGAAATTCATAAAAGAAACCGAGGGGCAAGGTTTTGTTGGTTTGAAAGGTCACCGCAGCGTTGGCGGTTTACGTGCATCCACGTATAACGCTGTACCTTACGCTTCATGTAAAGCACTTGCTGAATTCATGACTGATTTCCAACAACGCAACAGCTAATACAAAAGAAGGAAGCTATTCATGGCACCCTCGTGTGTGCATGGATAGCTTTTTTTTGTCGGAGGCATAGAGTTTCAATCAAAGTGTTCTGAAGCCTCTAGAGGGTCTCTGAGAAGGTTTAAAGAGGTTGATTGAGAGAGAAGTTGCAACTAGATCTAGTGGGTGATAATGGTCCTAGGCATTTCGACATTTCTGAAAAAATCAAGTGAAAAATTAAAATATTTTTTCTAAACCTATCGAGCCACGCCCCGTCTAGGATTTGGTGTTTTGGAAATGTAAATAGGCCTTTTACCTCGTTGACAAACACAATATATTGATATAAATTTGAATCTATCAACTAGATGTCGTGATAAAAAGCGCGTTGCGAGATTGCTGGCTGAAGGCTCAAATAGCGGCGGAAACCAAGTAATAACGCAGGTTTTAAGCTTTTTTGACCGCGTACGGAGTCGTTACGAAAACGCAGATTCTGTCGATTACAGGGTAGTATCACCCACGAGTGGCAGACGATAGAATGAGCATTTTTACTACATATAGGTTACTAGCAAGTGTTGGCACAAGATAGAGAGAATTGATAATGATAGGAGACGGAAGCTATGATAATTGCTTACGATTCGAAGACTGGAAATGTTCGCCGTTTTATTGCGAAACTCCAAATGCCTGCAGTTCAGATTGAGGAAGCGATGACGATGGACGAGCCATTCGTTCTCGTGACGTATACAACTGGTTTTGGTCAAATTCCTCCCAAGGTAGCTTCTTTCCTAGAAAGTAATTCTTCTCGTCTTCAAGGCGTAGCAGCTAGCGGTAATCGCAACTGGGGTGATGGCTTCGCCAAGAGCGCAGATACGATCTCAGCTCTTTACGATGTTCCCGTATTAACGAAATTCGAATTATCCGGCACCAAAAATGATGTAGAACGATTCGTTCAGGGGGTACAAGCAATTGCGGCACATTGAGCTTAATAATGAATTAATGCAACGCGGTACGGATGGTTTCTTCCAATTAGAGAAGGATAAAGAAGCTGTTGAAGTGTTTATGAAGGAAGTCCACAGCAAAAGCCTCACATTCCCCGATACCTCTTCGAAGGTTCGTTACATGATCGACAATAACTTCTACGAGAATGTTTATGACAAATACACCGAAGCTGAAGTTAAAAGCGTGTATCAAGTGGCACATGACAATCAATTCGAGTTCGCATCGTATATGGCAGCTTCGAAATTTTATACAGATTACGCTTTACGCAGTGATGATAAGACGTTATATCTGGAGCATTTTCCAGATCGCGTAGCGATTGTAGCCCTGTACTTAGGTCGCGGAAATGCCGAGACAGCACGAGTGCTAGCCCTATCCATGATGGAGCAACGGTTGCAGCCAGCGACACCTACATTCCTGAACGCAGGTAAGAGTCGTCGAGGTGAAATGGTATCTTGCTTCTTATTGGAAATGGACGATTCCTTAAATTCCATCAACTATGTACTCGCAACGTGCATGCAGCTTTCCAAAATTGGCGGCGGGGTAGCCGTGAATTTATCGAAGCTTCGTGGTCGTGGTGAAACGATTAAAGGTGTTGAAGGCGCGGCAAAAGGAATTATACCTGTCCTTAAGCTGATGGAGGATGCGTTCTCCTATGCGGATCAAATGGGGCAACGCAAGGGTTCAGGCGCAGCGTATTATAATATTTTTGGCTGGGACGTATTGGAATTCTTGGATAGCAAGAAAATTAACGCGGATGAGAAATCCCGTTTGAAAACTCTTTCGATCGGACTTATTGTTCCGAATAAGTTTTATAAACTGGCGGAGGAAAACAAGCCTCTACATATTTTTGCACCTTACACCGTTCTTCAAGCCTATGGCAAGCATCTCGATGACCTGGATATGGATGAGATGTATGATGAACTCCTAGCGAATCCGAAAGTGAAAAAGAAAGTCGTCATGCAGGCACGTGATATGCTGACCAAAATTGCGACAACTCAACTGGAATCCGGTTATCCATATATGATGAATCGTACGAATGCGAATAAGGATCATGCCCTGAAAGGGATTGGGACGATCAAGATGTCTAATCTCTGTACAGAAATTTTCCAATTGCAAGAAACATCCGAAATTAATGATTACGGTCAAGATGACGTTATTCTTCGCGATATCAGTTGTAACCTTGCTTCCATGAACATTGCCAATGTGATGGATCGTAAAAAGCTGCGCGAAACCGTCCATGAAGGCATGATTGCCCTAACTTCGGTGAGTGATATGACGACGATCCATAATGCGCCAGGTGTTGCGAAAGCGAACCGTGAGCTGCACTCTGTCGGTCTTGGCGTTATGAACTTGCACGGCTATTTATCTAAGAACAAAATTGCTTATGAGAGTGCTGAAGCGAGAGATTTCGTTCGCACCTTCTTTGCAGCGATGAATTTCTATTCCATCGAAAAAAGTATGGAGATTGCCAAAGAATCCGGGCAAACGTTCGAAGGCTTTGAGCTATCCGAGTATGCGAATGGGAACTATTTTACCCGTTATACAGAAATAGATTACCGTCCGCTGTCGGACAAAGTGAAAGGTTTATTCGAAGGCATGCCGATTCCGTCACCAGATGACTGGAAAGCGTTGCAAGCGAACGTTCAGAAGCACGGGCTCTATCATGCATATCGTTTGGCAGTAGCGCCGACGCAGAGCATTTCCTATATCCAAAATTCAACCTCCAGCGTTATGCCGATCGTTGAACCAATTGAGACACGTACGTATGCGAATTCAACAACGTATTATCCGATGCCATTCATGGCACGTGACAATTTCTTCTACTATAAATCTGCATATCAAATGGATCAGTTCAAGATTCTTGACCTCATTTCGGAGATTCAAACACATGTGGATCAAGGGATCTCGACCATTTTACACGTAAACAGTGATGTTTCAACAAGACAACTTGCTAAATTATACCTGTATGCGGCACACAAAGGACTTAAATCGCTCTACTACACACGAACCAATCAGCTATCCGTTGAGGAATGTGTAAGCTGCTCGGTATAATTAGGAAGGGGATTACCAATCATGACAACTGCACCTACTCTAAATAAACCAATCGTTCGTAAAGCGGTAAATTGGAACCGACCTGATGATGATTTTACGAATACGTTCTGGAATCAAAATATTATGCAATTTTGGACAGATGAAGAGATTCCATTGTCTGATGATAAAATGTCTTGGATCACCTTGAGCGCTGTGGAGCGCGAGCTGTATATGAAGGTACTTGGCGGTCTGACATTGCTCGATACGATGCAAGGCGGCGTTGGGATGCCGAAGATTCTTGAGCATGTGGATGGGCTGCAGCGCAAAGCTGTGCTTAGCTTCATGGGGATGATGGAGCAGATCCACGCGAAGTCTTACAGTTCGATTTTCACGACGCTGTCTACGACAGAAGAGATCAACGAGCTGTTCCAATGGGTGGAGCGTAATCCACACTTGCAGTTTAAGGCGAATAAGATTTCACATTATTATGAAAATATTAATACGACCAAAGAGCTGTATCTAGCGATGGCATCGTCTGTTTTGCTAGAAAGCTATTTGTTCTATAGCGGTTTCTATTATCCGTTGTACTTGGCTGGCCAAGGTAAAATGACGAGTAGCGGCGAAATCATTGATTTGATTCTACGCGATGAGAGTATCCACGGCTTGTACATCGGCGTGTTGGCACAAGAGGTCTACGCGGAGCTTAGCCCTGCTGAGCAAGATGAGGCGTATGCGACGCTATGTGCCCTGTTGAAAGAGCTTCATGCAAATGAAGAAGGCTATACAGATAGTCTGTACGGACCGCTCGGTCTAGCAGACGAAGTGAAAGCATTCTTGCGCTATAATGCGAATAAGGCGTTCATGAACTTGGGTGTTGAGCCGATGTTCCCGGAAGAGGAGATCAACCCGATTGTATTGAACGGTCTGAGCACGAAGACAAAGCAGCATGACTTTTTCTCCAAAAAAGGCAATGGTTATGTGCGCACGATTCACGTCGAGGCTTTGACGGACGATGACTTTATATTTTAAGAAGTGAAACATAAAGTGAAAAAATGAACCACTCAGCGGTTGCTGGGTGGTTTTTTTTGGTTATGCGCCTAGCTAATCGGGTCGATAAGCCTGTAACTCGAAAAATTCGAGTTGCGGGAGGAGAAAGAGTCGAAGTAGCCGCTGTAACTTGAAAAATTCGAGTTGCAGTTATCGAATCGTATCCAGGACTGATGGGGGTTCAGTCTCAAGGCTGATGTCAACGTAACAATGTTATGTTAAATTAAACTTGCAAAGGAGGGATGTCGTTTGGAAGAGGATTTGATCTCCAAAAAAGAGCTATTAGAGCTAACAGGAATATCCTATGGTCAATTATACCGCTGGAAACGGAAAAACTTAGTTCCTGAGGAATGGTTTATACGGAAATCAGCGTTTACGGGACAGGAAACGTTTTTCCCGAAGGGGCAGATGCTGGCGCGTATCGATAAAATTTTAAATATGAAAGATGATCTATCTCTTGACGAACTAGCGGATGTGTTCTCTATCGTTCCGAGTGATCTGAGAATAGACAAATTAGAGCTTGTGAAGCGAAACATTGTTTCACTGACGACGATTGAATATGCTTCCCCCTTTTTAGGGGCGACAGCGGTGTACAGCTTTGAAGAAACGTTGTTTCTGTTCCTATTAGAGGATTGCTTACAAACTGGTGAGATGAGCCTCGATGAAGGAAAGCACCTGCTTCTGACGATGAAAGAGCAATATGACAAGTTTGAGGGAAAGCCTTGTGATTTAATTTTTATTCGCAAGATGGGCTTAACTTTGTTCTTCCTGGTTACGACAGGCTGTGAACTGTTTTGCGAGCGTGGTGCTAAGATCGTGCTCCGCGTGCAGGTAGCGAAGAAAATTGAAGAGTTGAAGTTAAAAATGACAACAATGTAAGGAGGTGGCATCCATGCACTCAGCTGAACTGAAACGTAATTTGATGATCTCTGGGATAGGTTCTTCGAATGGCGGGAGCTTTCGTACCGTGAAAATTGATGGATTAGGACGCCTGGAAGGGGACGTTATTTGCTCGCATTTTACGCTAAATGGTCGTGGAGAAGTGAATGGCAGCATCCAATCGGAAACGGCGGAAATGAATGGGACCCTTACGATTCAGGGGGATTTGAAGGCTAAGCGTACACGGATTCATGGGAGAGTGAAGGTTGAGGGTAATTATTTTGGCGAAAATATTGAGATACACGGCGCATCCACGATAACCGGCAGCTGTGAAGCAGAGAAGTTTCACGCAAATGGCAAGCTGCATGTGGGCACACTCAATGCGGATACCATCCAAGTTACCTTGCACGGTCATTGCAAAATATCGGAAATCGGTGGAGAACGAATCCAAATTCGTAAGCAGCCGGGTATTAGCTTTGCTAGTTTGTTGAAGATTCTGCCTGCAGCTATCGGCAATCATTTGACGTGCCAGACGATCGAAGGCGATCATATTTATCTGGAGTACACGACGGCAGATGTAGTAAGAGGGGCGAATATTACGATTGGGCCTGGATGCGAGATCGGACTCATTGAATATACGGTCAAGCTCGAACAGGATAAGAAATCCAAAGTGAAGATCAGCGAAAAAGTGTAGCGGAGAGAGGAGGGTTTGATGTACAATGGAATTGAATGCAAACAAACGTTCGCAAATTAGTAACTTGAACATTACAGGCAGCTCTACTGTGGCAGGTGGTCTTTACGATCGTGTGAAAATTGTTGGAGAAGGAAGCATTGAAGGCGATACGAAATGCCGGCTTCTGAAATGTGTCGGAACATTAGAGATGGAAGGCAATTTGCAGACAGGCCAAGCGGGTATTGTGGGCACTTTTGCGTTGACGGGAAATGTTCGAAGCGATACAATGAAAAATTCGGGGACGGTGAGTATCAGTGGTGATGCCGAAATTGGCTCACTTACGGGTTCAGGGACGATTGAAGTGAAAGGCCATATGCAAGGCACCAAGATCGCGCTTAAAGGGCATATCGCCGCAGGAGGGGATTGCGAAGTCGATGTGTTTAATCTGAAGGGAATGTTTGATGTTGGTGGATTGTTGAACGCAGGAGAGATCGATATCAAGCTATTTCAAGATTCAACGGCGAAAGAGATTGGTGGAGAGAAAATTAGAATTCGCAAAGCGAGCATGCTCCATCCGTTTAGCTTTTTCTTTAGACCCTCACCGCACGCAAAGGTTATGGTTTCGGTGATTGAAGGGGATGATATTTACCTGGAGCATACGAGAGCGAAGGTAGTCCGCGGTAACCAAGTTGTCATTGGGCCTGGCTGTGAAGTCGAACTGGTTGAATACAAGGTGCATCTGGAGAAAAAGAAGGGTGCCATTGTGAAAGAATCACGCAAGATGTAGTACGCCTGTCCGTTTAAAGTGGACAGACGAAACGAAATAGTAAAGGAATGTGTAAGAATGACGAAAGCAAATAATAAAGTAGGCTTTGTTTTAGCAGGTCTGCTCTTGGCGATGCTGATGGCATCGATGGATAATACGATTGTCGCTACAGCAATGGGAACGATCGTAGGTGATCTTGGCGGACTGGATAAGTTCGTTTGGGTAACATCCGCATACATGGTTGCTGAAATGGCCGGTATGCCGATTTTTGGTAAGTTATCCGATATGTTCGGGCGTAAACGGTTTTTTATTTTTGGTTTAATTGTATTCTTGCTTGCCTCTATCCTGTGTGGTACAGCAGAAAGTATTGTTCAGCTTAGCATTTATCGTGCGCTTCAAGGGATTGGCGGCGGAGCGCTTATTCCGATTGCATTCACAATTATGTTTGATACTGTCCCTGTTGAACAACGCGGGAAGTTAGGCGGTTTGTTCGGTGCGGTATTCGGTTTGTCGAGTATTTTCGGACCGTTGCTTGGCGCGTATATTACAGATTATATTAACTGGCATTGGGTCTTCTATGTCAATATTCCTCTTGGTATTTTGGCCCTTATTTTTATTGCAATCTACTACAAAGAATCACCGATTCATACGAAGCAGAAAATCGACTGGTGGGGTGCCGTTACGCTTGTTGGTGCCGTTGTCAGTATGATGTTTGCCCTTGAGCTTGGTGGAAACAAATATGCATGGGATTCCAGCTTAATTATTGGACTATTTGCAGCTTTCACCGTATTAACGATTTGTTTTATCTTCATCGAAAGAAAAGTCATCGAGCCTATTATTTCATTCCCAATGTTTAAGAACCGTCTTTTTACAACGAGTAATGCGCTTGGTTTATTGAGCGGGATGGGCTTCATCACAGCATCTGTGTATATCCCGATTTATATTCAAGGGGTACTTGGCGGTACAGCTACGAATTCGGGACTCGTCTTATTGCCGATGATGGTAGGTTCCGTATTCTCAGCGGTCGGCGGCGGTTTCTTAATGAATAAGATGCCCTACCGGAACATTATGATGATCTTTGTTGTAATTCTAGCAGCGGGTATGTTCATGTTGACACAGCTTGAACCGGATACAACTCGCTTGTATGTGACAATGTGCATGATCGTCGTTGGTGTTGGGATCGGCGCGAGCTTCTCGGTACTTTCCAATGCGGCGATTCATCACTTTGATCCGTCCCAGCGTGGTTCAGTGAATGCAACAGTCTCGTTCGTTCGTTCCTTAGGTATGACGTTAGGGATTACACTATTCGGAATTATTCAACGGAATGATTTTACAGCGAAGCTTAAGGATATTTTCGCTGGAAGCGGGCAAGGGAACATGGCTGACAATCCAGCGTTTAGTGATCCTAGGGTATTGCTGGCACCTGAAATGCGAGCCCAAATTCCAAAACCTGCTCTAGATAAAATTACAGCCGGATTATCATCCTCGATTTCCTATACATTTATGTGGGCATTGATTCCAACAGCTTTGGCTGTTATAGCAGCAGTTCTCATGAGTAAAGAACGATTAACCGAATCCTTGGAGCATAAGCAAGCTGAGCAAGCGGCAGCAGAGCTGAAAGGAAAATCTTAAACAAAAAACATCCCAAGACATGATTTCATGTTCTGGGATGTTTCTTTTCATGTAGTTGGTGCATTAAGCGTAAGACTCTTTGATGACAGGCTCAGTCAATTTGTAACCAACGTTGCGGATCGTCATGATATATTCCGGATGACGTGCATTCTGCTCAATCTTGTCACGCAGATGCGAGATATGGACGTCTACGATGCGCGTATCCCCGAGGAAATGATAGTCCCACACGCCGTGAAGCAGCTGTTGTCGACTAAGGACTTTGCCGCGATGCTTGCAGAGGAATAGAAGCAATTCAAATTCCTTCGGTGTAAGCTCGATAGGCGTGCCATTCATCGTTACTTCCCGTTGCTCTGCTTTGACGGAAATTTGACCGATCGCGATCGGTGCTTCTTCTGTCGTTGAAGGCAAGGTTTGAATACGGCGATGAATTGCTTGGATACGTGAGACAAGCTCAAGCGGTGAGAAAGGTTTTGTCATGTAATCATCGGCTCCGTTGTCTAAACCGGCAATTTTATCGGTTAGATCCTGCATAGCCGTCAACATAATAATTGGAACAAGGTTGTTCTGGCTTCTCAGCTTGCGGCATACTTGTAAGCCGTCCATTTTGGGCAGCATGAGATCAAGGACAATAAGGTCAGGGCGAAAGGATTGAATAGCGCCGAAGACAGCTTCTCCGTCGAATACACAGTGTACTTCGAAACCGGCAAGCTTTAGGTTAAATTCAATTAGCATGGAAATTGAAGGTTCGTCATCAACAATAAGAATTTTCTTTTTCATTGTTAGGTATCTCCTTTTAATGAAGGATATCTCTAGTATGACGTACCTCTATCATCGTGATATTAAGATAAAGTTAACCCTGTGTTAAATTGCAATCGGAATCAGGTTATAATAGGATAGAGAATGAGGTGAATGAACAGAGATGGCTTTTCATATTGTATTGGTAGAACCAGAAATTCCTGCGAACACAGGTAACATTTCTCGCACATGTGCAGCAACAGGTACGCATCTTCATTTGGTGAGACCCCTTGGCTTTGATACCGATGATAAGACGCTGAAGCGAGCTGGTCTTGATTATTGGCATTCCGTAAAGATTGACTATCACGATTCATTCGATGAAGTCATGGCAGCGTATGAGGGTCATAGATTCTTCTTCGCATCAACGAAGGCAAAACTACGTTACTCCGATTTTACTTTCCAAGATGGCGATTTTTTCGTGTTTGGTAAAGAGACTAAAGGTTTGCCTGAGGAATTGCTTCGTCAACATCCAGATACCTTAATACGGTTGCCAATGTCCGACGCGGTAAGATCATTAAATCTATCCAACTCAGCGGCTATTATTTTATATGAGGGATTACGACAAACTGGATTTGTAGGTCTCGAGTAGGAATACTCCTGACCTACGTTTTTTAGTGCTCAAGCGACATTTCTGACAAGAAAAGAAAGTTTTTAGGGCTTTGGCAGAAGGAATTACATGAATGACGGCGAATAGTATCGGTAAGCTCGATATGGTTAAGATGGTCGAAGTGAAATCGCCGGAAATGTAGAAAACGTCTGGGAAAAGAGAGGTGAAGTCCTATGATGAAGCCAGCTGGAGTCGTACGTAAAGTCGATCAATTGGGACGAATCGTATTACCTAAATCGTTAAGAAAGCGATACCAAATGAATGAGGGGGATCCTGTAGAAATTCTAGTGCAGGGAGACCATATTATTCTCGAGAGATATCGTCCGAAATGTGTATTCTGCGGTAGCATGGAAAGTGTCAGTGAATTCAAAGATCGCTATATTTGCGGCGTTTGTATAACTGAAATGAACCTGCTTAAGGCGAGAGCCTAGTAGTTTAACAAATGAAAAAAAGCATCGTTTTCTCCAACTGGAGAAGACGATGCTTTTTTCTTGGCTTTTATAGGCCTTTTGTTTTGTCCTCGTTATAGGAAGCCGTCAACATAGCGACGATGAATAATAGAAAAACCGAATTAACGAGCCAAAATGTTGTAGATAAACCGAACATTGCTGCACCTCCTATAGGGTTAAAGAACATTTTTGCACATAGTTAAGGCTTATTATACCCAACCATCCCCAAAAAAGAAACGAATATTGTGTGAATAATTTGGGTCATTTGAAAAACAAGAAGTTTGTAGCGAGTGGTCGGAGTCTTCCATCGGAAGGACGATTGATTACGCTGCCACCCCAGACAAGTGTCGTAGAGCCGCCTCCATCTAGATTGTAAGCATCAACGACGCCTAGCTGTTGCATCTTGTCCTGCAGCTCAGCCAGTGTAGCACCGGAATTGCCGCTCTCATCGTAGCCGTCTGTAACAAGGAATAAGAGCTGATCATGCTTGTAATTAGCCATCACGGTTCGTGCAGCTCTTGCTGGTGAACTCTGCCATTGATACGGAATAGATGTCTTGCTGCCGTTCTTCATCAACACGGGGACGAATGTCGAACCCATCAGAGGATTCAACTTATCAAGCTCCGACTGCGAGCTGAACTTGCCGCCGATCAGCTTTCGGTCCTTGTTCAAACCGATGAAAGCTGTGTCATTGTTGGTTGGGAAGAAGCCGTTGACATATTTCCCGTTCATCACGGTGGTGTCCAGCGGATAGCGTTTTCCACGGTTATCGTCCGCGAAGCCGCCAGCGTTAATGCCGACAACGGCGCCATAGCGCGAAGCCGCGGCTAACGTCGTTTCACTCGAACCGAGCTTATCGTTCCCTAACACAAGCTTGATCGCTTTATCACTTTTGAGGTTCACTTTAAGAGCATAACCTGAATAATGTTTTTCATTCAAAGCGAACAGCTGAATATCAATATTGCCAGAAGTGGCTGAACGGATGGGACTTCCAAGCTTGGCTGTAATACGTGCATCATAGATAAGTCCGGGTTTGACGACTTGCGAAGCCGCACTTTGGAGCATGGCGGTTACTTCTGCCGTGCTTTTCTCGTACAGCTGAAAATACTGTTGAATAATAGTTTTCGTTTGAACGGCGTCATTATTCGCCTTGGTCAATAGGCTGTTCAAGTTATTCGTCTCTTGCTCTAGCTGGAGTGGTATTGACGCTATAGGTGAATTGACTGGAATAGAAATATGCAGGGAGACGAAGAGCAGCCAAATCAGCATGCCCAGGAATGGGGCACATACAAGCAACATCATACGATTGATTTGCTGAATCGAATTTGCTGTCATTATTTCAACACATCCAGATTCTTAGTCAGCTCATCTAGCTTCTTTTTGACGTCTGCAAGCTGCGTATACAATTGATTACTATTATCGGTCTTGCTGTTAGCGCTATCTTTGGTGAATGCCAGTAGTTCATTCAATGAATCTACTTTGGCTTGCAAAGTCTTCATATCGGTAGTTACACTATCCTTCAATTGAGAGACTTGCTTCTGATAATCTTGTTGAATTACCTGTAATTGCTGCTGGGTTTGCTGTGCGATATCGGTAGATATTTGTTGCCTCAGATGCTCCGTGTACATCATCGTAGCTGTTACTCCGACTGCGATCAGCATGACCCAACCCACGAATAGGTAGACATACGTTTTCTTCTTGACCCTTGTTGCCTTCGACGTGCGGGGAAAAGAATTCGCCGTTGCGCTTTCAATGGGCATACTCATGAAAATCACCTCTTACATACTAGTATAGCATATTCCATTATTTTCTCGGAACTTTAGATAGAATTCGCTGTTTTTCGATATTCATTGGGGGTCATCCCCGACATTTTTTTGAAAACCTTACTGAAATACTTTTCATCCTGATAACCAACCATCTCAGCAACCTGGGAAATGCGCAGATTTGGGTTGCAGAGCAGCACCTTCGCCTTGCTCATCCGAATCTGTCCTAAGTAATCAGATAGATTGACTTCGAACTCCTGTTTGAATTTGCGAGAGATATACTCACGGCTTAGATAGAAGCGGCTAGCAATATCCGCAAGCGAAATATCCTCGTGGTAGTGTTTTTCTAGAAAACTAGCGATTTCGAAAATAACATTGTTCCCCTTGTGCTGACTCTCGAGATGGAGTTTGGATAGCTGAACGAGGCTGCGAGTTAACTCTTGCTGCCAGAGAGACAAAGAGAGGATGCCCTTCTCATCGAGTGTAATAATCGTAGCAACGCTATCTTCTAGGAGCAGCGGATGAATCTCTTCCTCGCGGCTGTTCGGCAGCAACTGCTGGACCCAACGACGCATCATCACACGATATTCTCCCCACCAGTGCTCCAGCTGCTCAGGCGTAATCACTTCACAGCTTCGGATTGCGTCGATCCACAGCTGTACTATCTCTTGGATCTGCTCGACATTCCCACTGCGCAGCGCCAGATAGATTTGCTCTTCAAACTGGTGAAAGGTTAACGTTTGTGGTGTAACCTTGGCAGGCAGCCAATTCGTATGAATCCAGGTTTCTTTGGATTTCAGATTACGTTGACGGAGGGCATCGCGCGCTTCCTGGTAGGAAAGCTTCAATTGACTTGGAAAACTATGTTCACGCCCAATCCCGAAGTCCACACGGGCATGCAAAGCAGTGCGAATCCCATCATTTATCGTAGCGAGCAATTCCTCCGCTTGGGAAGGTTCAGACCATAAAAAAAGAACAATTTCGTTCGAATTATGCAAGTGTCGGAAAGCGTAGCCGCGCTGAGGCGGAACAAGAAATTCATTGCAAATATTAATCAAGGAGAAAAGAAGGAGATCCATATTTTGACTGAATTTATTCTTGATACTAGCCTCCATCGTATCTAACGAGAGAATGGCAACTCGGCAGGTCGTGACATGTCTGGATAAATGAAGCTCACGCTCTAGCTGGTCAGCGACAGGTTCGTACGTATTCGGTTCGGCAATTAACGCGGAAAGCAGCTTATCCCAGTAAATCGGTTTGAATTGGTTCACTTCGATATTGAGCTCTCGATTGGCATGCCGCTGTTCTTCATCCTTAAGCCAGGTCTGAATGGCTTTGTCCAAAGCTTCGTTCAACTGATCTGGATCGATCGGTTTCAAAATATAATCGGTTCCACCGAACTTCACCGTATGTCGAAGTAACGAAAAGTCGTCGTGACCACTGATAACGATCGTCTTGGCATCAGGGGCAAAACGATGCAGCCACTCTAGCAGCTTCACGCCATTCATGCCGGGCATCATCATATCGGTCATAATGATTTCTGGATGCTCACTGCCAACCAAGGCAACGGCGGCTTCCCCGTCAGATGCTTCTAATATGGTATCAATGCCATAATGCTTCCAATCCACAAGCAATCGGATGGCATCACGAACATGCTTCTCATCATCAACAAGTAATACTTTCATTTCAGGTAACTCCCTTTTTCATCGGAATAAGAATGACAATTCGCAGGCCTTGGGGATGGACATGGTCGATCTCCAATGTGGCATCATCATTGAAATAGAGCTGGACGCGCGTAAGAACATTACGTAAACCGATATAGGAATCATCTGCTGCAGTTGGCGTTTTCAAACGACTTCGGACTTCATGGATCCGCTGTTCCGTCATCCCAATG
This sequence comes from Paenibacillus qinlingensis, assembly GCF_031455095.1. Lineage (GTDB taxonomy): Bacteria > Bacillota > Bacilli > Paenibacillales > NBRC-103111 > Paenibacillus_E > Paenibacillus_E qinlingensis_A. Next base: position 10,181 of record NZ_JAVDSB010000017.1, on the reverse strand, counting down.
CCATTATCAACAACGGTGAGCTTCAAAAAGTCACCTTCTGCGGTGATTAGTTTCGCAGCTTCGATACGCAACAGACCGACGTCTCGCGATTGGCTAGGTTTAAAGCCATGCTTGAAATAATTTTCGACAAGCGGTTGAAGCATCATTTTAGGAACAGATAAGGTCTGAGTGACTTCCTCAATCGCATAAACAATTTCAAATTGATGTTCAAAACGCTGCTTCTGCAGCTCCAAATAGGCTTTCGTATGTTCAATTTCTTTACGAAGCGGAACCACCGATTCATTCGTGTTCATGCTGTAGTGCATCATTTTGGCCAAAGAATTAATCAAGGTGTAAATCTTAGGAGCTTCGTGCTGCAAGGCTAAGGTACCGATAGATTGCAAGGCATTATTCAGAAAATGCGGGTTAATCTGCGCTTGCAAGGCCATGAGTTGATTCGATTTATTCGCGAGTTCCAACCGATATTCACGCATAACCATTTGATCTAGATCTTGCATAAGCCCATGGAAGCGGTTTGCGAGAATCCCCATTTCGTCCACGCGGGTCAACTCAATATCGCTTTGCTGATCACCTAGCCCAGCTTGTCCAGTTTGAATACGGGTAATGTACCGAATTAATTGCTTGATTGGGGCAGTGAAACGAATACTAATATAGACCGTACCAGCCATGACAATCAGCATGGAGAAACTAAGGATTAGAGCATTAATGAAAGTCAACTGGCGAGCATTTTTGGTTAAAAGCTCATAGGGAATACGCTTGACAATGGTCCAGTTCAAATAGTCTGCGCGCATTTTCTCATACATATTAATCCCGGCAAAATCACCTTTCGTCCACTCGTAGCTGCCTCGATCAAGCGTACTTTGAATCGCTTCATTTCCCCAACTGTCACCTAAAGGAAGTCCCCATTTGCTTGCATCCGGGCCGAAGACGATCTTCCCTTTTTCATCTAAAATATAGAGCTCCTCTTGATCATGGGTGAAAAGGCTTTGGGAAATGTCGGAAATAAGATCTAATTTCAAATCAATCACCAGCTCGCCAATGGATTGATTACTGGGTGAGTACATGACGTTTCGGTGCATAGAAATAACTGGCGTTGGGATAGAATACGCAGTAAGCGACATCCCGTATAAATTGCTCTGGTGAGTCGTTTCAAAATAGACAAGCTTGTCCGCTGGGAACGGCTGCAGTCCTTCATATTTACCCACCATGCCTACTTGGATGTCATTGTTGGAGAGATAAGAACGGTTGCTCACTGAGGCATACAGGTAAATTTGTTTGATTTCCTTCACGGAGTGTGACATTACCTGGAGCCCGCTTTTGATCACTTTATCGCTCTGATAGTCGATTTCACGCTGCGTTTGAATAATATCATAAAATTGACCAAGCTCAGCCAGATTTCTTCCTGTGTAAATCGTCGAGGAAGCCTGAACAAGGCCGTTCAGATAGTTTTCGATGTTTGTTTTACCCTGTGTAAGCAGCACGGAGTTGTTCGTGAGCGTATCCTCGGTAACCTTCTGCTTCGTAAAAAAGTAGGACACAACAAGGGAGGTGAGGAAGGGGATTAACGTGGCAATGAGCAAAAATAAGATGAGTTTATTGCGGATACTATGTCGAATCACACGTCATCAACTCGGTTTCTGTATTAGGATTTTCCCCTACATTGTAGCAGGAGAGGTCAACAAATTCCACCTAATGCGTCACCATTGTCTGTGTTTTGGGGTACTGCAGCACTCTATACTTGGGGTATAGTAGCAAAATGGTAAGGGGGACTTCCCAGTGAAAACAAAAAGAATGCTTTCTGGATGGCTTCAGCAATGGGTTTTTATCGGACCTGCGTTAGTATTTTTTACCATCGTAGTCTTGATTCCATTTCTGATGAGCATCTATTATTCGTTTACCGAATGGAATGGCGTAACAACAGAAGTGAAATTCAATGGGTTGGAAAACTTCAAACAAATCCTATTCCATGATAAGGATTATCGCAATGCATTTAACTTTACTTCACGTTTAACCGTGACGAACGTTATTCTGACAAACCTAGTAGGTTTCTTACTCGCCTTATTGCTGACGCAAGCGCTGAAAACAAGAAATGTGCTGCGCACCATCTTTTTCATGCCTAACGTAATTGGTGGTTTGTTGCTTGGTTTTATTTGGCAGTTTATTTTTGTAAAAGGATTTGCGACTCTTGGCAATCTTACACATATCGGCTTTTTCGAATTACCTTGGTTGGGCGATTCACCGACGGCTTTCTGGGCGATCGTTATTGTCAGTGTGTGGCAGGGTGCAGGATATCTAATGATTATCTACATAGCGGCCTTGTCGAATGTACCGAAGGATATGCTGGAAGCAGCTTATATTGACGGTGCATCCCGTTTACAAGTATTGCGAAGCATCATCGTTCCACTCATTATGCCAGCAGTGACAGTCTGTTTGTTCTTGACGATTTCATGGTCATTCAAAATCTTTGATTTGAATTTCTCTTTGACAAAAGGCGGACCATTCAATTCTACGGAGTCCGTATCCATCAATATTTATCAAGAAGCATTCCGTAATAACCGCTACGGCTTAGGTACGGCCAAAGCTCTCGTATTCTTCATCGTGGTTGCCATCATTTCAACCATCCAAGTGATGTACACCAAGCGTAAGGAGGTTGAGGTCTAATGGCTTCCGTCAAAAAATATACAGGTCGATTATTTGCTCTCGAAGTCCTGGGCATTCTAGTTGCCTTACTATTCTTAATTCCGTTTTACTTTGTTATCGCAAATTCCTTGAAGACGTTCCCTGAACTTGCAGCGAATACAGCGAAACTTCCAAGCTCTCTTTACCTAGATAACTACACGAAAGTGTGGAGTATCATGAAGTTTCCAAAGGCGTTCTTCAACTCTTTGTTCATTACCGTTTTGGCTAATGTGGGCCTTGTGGTGATCTCGTCCATGGCAGCTTATCGCATGGTGAGAAAATCTAGTAAATTCAATAACTTGGTGTTCTTGGCTTTCGTAGCTGCGATGGTAATTCCTTTCCAGTCGATTATGATTCCGCTAGTACGTGTAGCTAGTCAAATTGGCTTCATGGATAGTAAGCTGGGATTGGTTGCTTGTTACTTCGGTTTCGGTGTTTCACTAAATGTGTTCTTGTATCATGGTTTCATCAAGTCCATTCCGCTGGAAATTGAGGAGTCGGCAAAAGTAGATGGCAGTTCAGCCTATGGTGTGTTTTGGAAAATCGTATTTCCATTGCTCAAGCCAATGTCGATTACGATTATCATTTTGAACAGTTTATGGATCTGGAATGACTACTTGCTTCCATCACTCGTACTGGGCAATCCGGAGCTGCGAACGATTCCGCTCGCTACCTTCTCTTTCTTTGGACAATATACGAAACAATGGGATTTAGCTCTTGCTGGGTTAACCTTAAGCGTACTGCCGATCGTTATTTTCTTCTTGTTCTTACAGAAACATATTGTTGAAGGGATTACGGCAGGTTCAGTAAAAGGATGACAAAATTGCAAATAAGTTCAAGATATTCCACCTTTATGTTCAATATACTCGGTGTTAAGGCACGATGTAAGTGTTTACAATGAATCATGTAAGGAAGCAAGTTAAGGGCAAGTAAGCGGGGAACAAACGAAGAAACAAGTTAAAGGGAGGCATTACCTAAATGAAAAAATTAACGATGGTTTCAATGGCGGCAGTATTATCTTTATCCGTATTAGCAGCTGGCTGCGGGAAAAAAGACGAGACAGCAAGTCCAGCTCCAACTACGGGCGCTTCAACAGCTACAACAACACCTGCTGCTGGCGGTAAGCCAGTCACTATTAAAATTTTCCAATTCAAAGTAGAGATTGCAGATCAACTTGGTAAAATGGTGCAAGAGTATCAGAAGCTGAACCCGAACGTGAAAATTCAAGTGGACACTGTCGGTGGTGGTGCTGATTACGGTGCAGCCTTGCTAGCGAAGTTTAATGCAGGTGACAAACCGGATATTTTCAACAACGGTGGTTTCACGGATCTAGATAAATGGATCGATAACTTGGAAGATCTATCCGATCAACCTTGGGTGAAAGATCTTGTAGATGTTGCGAAAGAGCCTATGACAAAAGGTGGCAAGCTATACGGTCAGCCGCTTAACCTTGAAGGTTATGGCTTCCAATACAACAAAGATCTATTTGCTAAAGCGGGCATCACAGAGCTTCCAAAAACATTCTCTCAATTAGAAGCAGCGGCTAAAAAGTTGAAAGATGCGGGAATCACTCCTTTTGAAACTGGCTATGCGGAGTGGTGGGTACTTGGAAACCATTTCGTGAACCTTCCATTTGCTTATCAAAAGGATCCAAATGCGTTCATCGATGGCTTGAACAAAGGTACAGCGAAAATTACAGGTAACGAAGTGTTCAACCAATGGGCGAAATTGTTCGACCTTCAATTGCAATATGGCAACAAAAACCCACTACAAACCGACTACAATACACAAGTAACGGATTTTGCAACGGGTAAAGCGGCTATGACGCAACAAGGTAACTGGACACAAGTTCAAATTTCCAAAACAAACCCTGATATCAAAATTGGTTTCTTGCCAATGCCGATCAGTGATGATGCAACTGCGAACGACAAATTGTTCGTAGGCGTACCGAATAACTGGGTTGTTAACAAAAACTCTGCAGTGAAAGACGAAGCTAAGAAATTCTTGAACTGGATGGTTAGCTCCGATATCGGTAAGAAATACATCACAGACGAGTTCAAGTTTATCCCTGCGTTCAAATCCATTCCTGCTGACGAGAAAGTACTTGGACCATTAGCAGCAGACATTATCGCTTACAGCAAAGCTGGCAAAACATTGAGCTGGAACTGGTTCAAATTCCCAGGTGGAGAAGCATCGAGTAAGAAATTCGGCGATATCATGCAAGGTTATGTAGCGAAGAAGTATACCAAGGATCAAATGTTGGAAGAATTCCAGAAAACATGGGATAGCCTTAAGAAGTAACCCGAATCTAGACGTACGTCAAGCCTCAGCGCCAATGCTGGGGCTTTTTGCTGTTTAACAGTTCGCGCAATGGCTGTTACAATGTAGAAGACTGGGGGTTCACCATGAATCATAAAATTAGAGCATGGCTGCAGAACAGAGGGAATGCGCTTCCGCTAGAGAAAAAGTTGTCTCGCGATGCGATTATTTCCTTGATTATTCATACTATTTTTCAATTCGGAGCTTCCATGTCAGGGGTGTTCCTCAATTTATACTTATGGCGGTTAACGCATAGTGTAGTCGTGAATGGGACTTACAGCATCATCGTGTATATCTTAACACCGATAGGGTTCGCCATTGGCGGTTATATGATTAAGAAGAAGGATCGTATGGTCGCGTACCGGCTTGGCATCGTACTAATCGGTCTCTTCTATTTAAGTGTGAGTATTGCAGGGGAGCGGTTGGTCGATTATTATGTGCTTTTTGCCATATTTAATGGACTTGCTGGCGCTTTCTACTGGGTTGGCTATTTAACACTGATGTATGATGTGTCGACGGAACAGAATCGGATTCGCTATCTCGCGTTCAATATGATGTTCTTCACAGCGGCTACGCTTGCAGGGCCGGCACTTGCTGGTTTCATTATTCGGTTAAAAGAAGGTTTAAGCGGATATACCATCGTCTTCTCCATCGCATTCATCATGTTTGTATTGGCCGCGTTAATATCATTGAAAATCAAGGCGTCAAGCGGGCATCATCGGGTGTATTATTTGAAATACACAGGGCTCATCATGAAGAAAAAACAAGAGTGGTTGAAAGCGTTGTTTGGCTTCTTTGGTATGGGTTTGCTGCAGGGCACGATGATGTTTCTTCCGAACATTCTCTTATTCAAAGTACTGCCTCGTGAAGATTTGGTCGGTTATCTCGGTGTCCTTTATTCGAGTCTAAGTATCGTGATGGGGATTTTTATTTCGAAGTACGCGAATGCGGGTAGAGCAAGAATGTATTTGACCATTTCGACGGTAGGTTACCTTGTGGGTGTCTCCTGTATAATAGGAAGCTTAAATGTGTGGTCGGTCGTCGGCTTCATGATTCTGTATTCGATATTTGCACCTCTGCAAGGGAATACAATGACAGGTTTCTATTATAGCTTAATTGCGAGACTTCCTCTCAAAGGAGAATTAAAGGTCGAAAGTGTTGTTGTTCGGGAGTTTTTCTTGAATGTGGGGCGGGTTATTTCCATTCTAGCTCTAATCACTTTCGGGAGCGATTTGGACAGCGGCCTCATTCCATGGATTCTGTTGCTAGCCGCAATGACGCAATTTGGTTTGATTTGGTCGATTAAGAATCGATGAAAAGGATGATTGTCCCACAATTCGGTTATCCTAGTTGGTAGTGAATTGAAGAAGAGGGGCACTGTGGACATGGAGAAAGTGGATGCTTTGATCGTCGGAGGCGGCATTGCAGGGCTTCAAGCGGCGATTCAATTAGGCAGATATGAGCATAAAGTACTTGTGATTGATGCGGGTTACGGGCGTTCAACACTGTGTAGGAGCTATCATAATATTCTTGGTTGGCCAGACGGCGTATCGGGGGAACAATTACGACAATTAGGCAGGTTGCAGGCGGAGCGGTTAGGCGTTGTTTTTGTCCAAGATGAAGTTGTCCAAGCTGTCGCCAAAGGAAGAATAGGTGATGGCTTCGAGCTATGGGGAAAAAGTGGCCGAGGTTACGAAGCGAATACGCTTCTACTGGCGACTGGCTTGATCGATCGCATGCCTGAAATCCCGAACCTGAAGGAGTGCTTGGGATTAACCGTATATGTGTGTCCGGATTGCGACGGCTATGAAATTAAGGATCGCAGTACGGTGGTGATGGGCTCAGGTGATGCAGGAGCAGCAATGGCGATTAAGCTGCGCCACCGAACAGAGAGGATAACGTATGTAAATCACCAAAGCTGTGCTGTGAAAAGTGAGCATCTTATGGAGATGAAGAATAAAGGCATCACCTATTTGACAGAAGATCTTGCCGAGGTTATTGCCGATTCACCGGGGCGTTTCAAAGGCATTGTGCTCAAAGATGGCAGTAAAGTTGAAGCAGAGAGAGGCTTTATTGCCTTCGGAGGGAATGAGGTCAAGTCCGATCTAGCACGTCAGCTGGGTGCAGAACGCATGGAGAATCGACACATCATGACCGACCCTCGGAGTAAGATGACGAGCGTCCCATTCGTATGGGCGGCGGGTGATGTAGGTGTCCATGCTGAGCAAGTGACGATTGCCATGGGGGAAGGCTCACAAGCCGCGATATGGATGAACAAAGCACTGCTGCGGATGAATGAGGAGTCCAATGTTCATCGGGTTGTGATTCGGTCATAGGAGGGATGCCCTAAGTCGAAAAAATCGACTTAGGGGAGAGAAAAGAGCTATGAGGGATGCTCTAAGTCGAAAAAAACTCAAGCGTCTGAGACATCTTCTCCATTGAAAGATTCAGAACGATGCTTTTCAATGAGCTGGAACCTTAGTTCTTTGGTTTGTTGAAGATGTGTACGGCCTTTTTTACAATCGCAAGTTCTTCTTGAGCATCTGCAATGAGGCGATCTTTGGCAGCGAGTTCACGGTCTTTCTCTTTCAAAAGCTGTTCTAACTGGCGGAGTCTTTCTGGTGTTGCAATAGATTCACTATCAAACTGTCGATATTTCGCAACCCATTGGTGCAGGGTTCCTGCCGGAATATTCAATTCCTCAGCTATCTGTGTTACCGATTTCGTTTGTTCTTGAATGAATTTCACCGTCTGTTGTATAAATTCATCATTATACCTTTGCCGCTGCTCACCCAAAATGAACACCTCCTGATATGATTATTATTCTCTTTACGAGGTGTCTACTATTTATTCTAGTCGAAAAAATCCATTAATTCAGCTCAATACTTGGGAAAGCCGTAACTACGTGGGCATAGTCTAGTAAGGCTTTTTCACCGTTTGGCGTAAGATGATAGATGCCGCGGCTTTGTCTGACAAACCAACGATAGTAGTTTTGCTGGAGCAAGGAGCTTACATTCATATTACTCGTAAACTCACGCAGCTTGCGCGGACTTAGTGGGCCGTGTTGCTGCATCAGATAAGCGCAATGGAGCGATTTCTCGCGGTAGGCGGTCATTAGCTTCTGCTGGGAGCTGCCGCCAACGTTGTAGTCACCGCTGCGCTCATGAAATTCGGTCATTAATTTGCCAGAGGCCCGTTTATTAGGTCGTAAGGTATATGGTGTAGGCTCACAGACGAGATCGACTGTGGGCTGTTTGTGTTTGTAGAATTGGACCGTTAAGACACCTAGTCCAAGCATGCGACAAAGTCGACGAATGTCCTCCCATTGCACACGATGGGGGGCTTTCCCCTTGTTAGGGAGTTCGAAAGCGACATACACATCCTGTGTAAGCCGTAAACGATCAATCCCTTGAATGAGAAGCGGGATATTAAAGCTCTTCTTTAATTCAACAATTAGCGGTGGTTCCTCACCGCGAATGGCGACTAAGTCACAGTGCTTAACCTCCCCGCGGACGGTGTAGCCGCGCTGTTCGAAGAAGTTTTTGATCGGTGCATATAGCTCTGTTTCGGATTGAATCGGCATGAGGGATTTGTCTCCTCTTTTCGTGCGAAAAGTCTATTAGAATGGCTTTCATTATAGCATAGGTTGAGCTAGAATAGGAGGAAGGATCACTTGTACGTACGAGTTAGGAGATGAGAGATTTGAGTGAATTATTACAAGCGTGGTTGGGAAAAAGACTAGATTGCGCCTGCGGGCAAAAGCATGAGATTCCGATTCGCCGTATTGTCATAGCTCAAAATGCTTTAGCTGATGTTGTTGCTTATGTGAAGGAAACAGGGTATGAAGAAATAACGCTGGTAGCCGATGCGAATACCTATGCGGTGGCTGGTGAAAAGCTGCGTTCGCTGCTGGAAGACGGACAGGTGAAGGTTGGCACTTGTGTCATTCGTGAGAATGAGATGGGCGAAGTCGCAGCTGACGAGGAAGCTATCGTACAATTGATGTTGGACACGTCGACGACTTCACAAGTTCTGATCGCCGTAGGCACAGGGACGCTACATGACATTGTTCGCTTTGTAAGCCATCGAACGAATCGGCCTTTCCTCTCCGTGCCGACAGCGCCGTCCGTTGATGGGTTTGCCTCAGTGGGCGCACCGCTCATCGTTCGCGGTTTCAAACAGACGATTCCCTGCTCTGCGCCCGAGGCGCTGTTCGCTGACTTGGGCATACTCGCAGCAGCGCCGCAAGCCATGATCGCAGCTGGCGTTGGCGACATGCTCGGCAAGCACACCTCGCTCGCGGACTGGGCACTCGGCCGCGTGCTGTTAGACGAGCACTACTGCGAGCTGAGTGCTCGCTTGACTTTGGAGGCGGTGGAATTGACCACCGCCAATCTGGAAGAGATTGCGCAGCGCACCGAGCTGGGCATGCGCCGTTTGATGGAAGGCCTGATCCTATCCGGCCTTTCCATGCTTTTGGTCGGCCACTCGCGGCCGGCCTCTGGGGCTGAGCACCATCTCTCCCATTATTGGGAGATGGTGCTTCTGCAGCAGCGCCGCCGGGCGCTGCTGCACGGCGCGAAGGTCGGCGTCGCGACCGTGCTCATGGCGCAGCGCTATCAGGCGCTGCTTGAGCTTACGGCCGACGAGGCGGCTGCGCGCCTAGCGCAAGGGCTGGCCCCGAGTGCGCAGACGGATGCGGAACGCATCCGGGCGGCTTACGGGGCCATGGCCGAGGCCATCATCGCCGAGAATGCGTCGGCGATGGGGGTGGATGCGCGTGCGCTTGGGGCGCGCATCGCGAAGCATTGGGGCGATGTGCAGAGCATCGCCCGGGCGGTTCCGCCGCCAGCGCAGCTTGCTGCGTGGCTCGCGGCGGTGCAGGGGCCGGTAACGCCGGACCAGCTTGGCGTGGAGCCAGCGCTGGTGGAGGCATCGCTGCAGGATGCGCTGTTCGTGCGCAACCGGTTTACGATCTTGCGCTTACAGCGGCTGCTATAAGCACGGCACGCGGTCAATGGTTTTTCATAATCGATTTTGTCATCTTTCATACAACGCCAGTCCTTTAAAGAGGGCTGGCGTTTTTTAGAGGCCACTGAAAAAGTATACTAAGAAAAAAGGCACAGACTCTCATTTTATGAGGGCGCTGTGCCTTTTTTCTTGTATACTTTAAGTATTACGTC
>NZ_JAVDSB010000016.1:0-131507 GCF_031455095.1 Paenibacillus qinlingensis | reverse complement strand
CATGTATTAGGCACGCCGCCAGCGTTCGTCCTGAGCCAGGATCAAACTCTCCATAATAGAAAGATGACTTGCTCATTTGAAGCTAGCGAGATTTTACAATCTCATTTATAGTCGATTACTCGACTGTGCTTACTCACTCGTTGTTCAGTTTTCAAAGATCAATCGGCTTGTCCTATCTGCCTTCTTTCAAAAGCAGGAAGTTCAATATACCATAGTTACTTTTGTTTTGCAACTTGTTTTTCTCAAGTTACTTTTGTATTTCCGCATGTCTCAGCGGCAACTTTTATAAGATAACACAGATGCTACAGCCGAGTCAACCCAATTCCAGATGTATTATATTTACATCTACAGCAGCATCATTTTTACACCAATCAACAGAAGAACGCCAGGTACTCCCAATACTGTAGCGGTACCTAAGGTAACTGTATTAATAGGCAGATCTATATGTGTGTACGTACTCAGTAGACTCAGTACATATAGTAGGAAAGCGGCAACTACTACATTCAGACCTAGCGAAGCTGCCAACCTACTAGCACCACGACTGCGAAATACGATTAACACCAACATCAGAGAGGAGAGTATCAACACCCCCCAAATTGTATATTTGAGTATCACGTTCTACACCTCCATTAAACGGTCGCTATCAATTAGGCTTACCCCAAGCTTCTTAGCTTGTTTGATAAGCATTTCAAAACGCTTCTCTGCCGCTTCCATTGCATAAATCGTATAATCAATCTGATCCTTGTCCACAGCGAAGTCAAAGTGAGCTTGTGCCGCCACCCAAGTCTGGTGCGCTGAACGTATCTCTTGAATCAACATGATCTTGTCCATTTTCAATTCTTCCTTAACAGTCTTCGCTCGCGGACTCTTAAATCCACGCATGCCTAATAGAGCCGGTTTCATAGGCAAACCTCCATTCCTCCCACAACTGGGTTGATCTATACATATGGGAATTAAGGGATTTTCAGAACTATTACCATGCTTTTTGGGCAAAAAAAAGAGAGCTTCTCAGCTCTCCTTACTATTTATTCTTTTTATAATTCCCTGCGGCCTTCCATCGCTTTGGATAAGGTTACCTCATCCGCATATTCCAAATCGCCGCCAACCGGCAGACCATGAGCAATACGAGTAACACGTAAGCCGAAGGGTTTGATCAATCTAGATAAGTACATCGCAGTCGCTTCACCCTCAATGTTCGGGTTGGTCGCTAGTATCAATTCCTGCACCGTTTCGTCACCCAATCTCTTGAGCAGCTCCGCGATATGAATTTGATCGGGCCCAATGCCCTCCATAGGAGATATAGCGCCATGCAGCACATGGTAGTAGCCTTCAAACTCCTTGGTTCGCTCAAGCGCGACCAAGTCCTTGGGCTCCTGCACGACACAGATGACAGAATTATCACGACTTTTATCCTGACAAATTCGGCAAGGATCCACATCGGTAATATTGCAACAGACGGAACAATAATGCAGGTTCCGCTTTACATTAACAAGCGATTTGGCAAAATCGATCACGTCTTCTTCTTTCATACGAAGAACATGAAAGGCTAAGCGCCCTGCTGTCTTAGGACCTACTCCCGGCAAGCGGGAAAAGGCATCGATTAACTTCGCTATCGGTTCGGGGTAATACAAAGGAAGTACTCCTTCATGGTACAGAGTCGTTGATTCTACGTTGTCTTAGAACAAGCCAGGGATATTCATACCGCCCGTGAATTTGCCCATATCTTTGTTCGCAATTTCTTCTGCTTTGGACATTGCGTCGTTAACTGCAGTCAACACAAGATCTTGCAGCATTTCAACATCCTCTGGATCTACTGCTTCTGGTTTAATTGTGATGCTTTGAACTTTCTTGTGTCCGTTGATGATACATGTTACCACACCGCCGCCAGCTGTTCCTTCAATCATTTTTGTTCCTAGTTCTTCTTGCGCCTTCATCATTTGCTCTTGCATTTTCTTCACTTGCTTCATCATTTGGTTCATGTTATTCATTATAGATCGCTCCCTTATGGTTAGTCTTCTTTGATTGTTACTAGGTCTTCACCAAACAATTGGATGGCTTCAGATATCCATTCTTCTTTGACCACGTTTCCGCGACCATCCTCTGCCACTAGTTCCATCTCTTCAGGAGGGGCTTGCGTCGATTCACTCTTCGCATCATCCCATTCCTTACGCATTACGGTTAACAAACGCATCGATTTCCCAAACACTGAAGAAAGAACTTGTTCAATAATCACTTTATTCTCTGGCTTCTCCGTCGTATTGCGATGCATCTCATTCTTAAACGCAACGAGTACAACATCATCTAACATCGCTACCAGATCACCATTGACTAACCAAGCATGAACGGTAATTTTCCTCTCTTTGACATCACCTAATACTTGACTCCACTTTAGAAGCGCAGTCTTCGTATCTGGACCCTCGGAGGCTTTCAAATAAGGACCCAGCTTGAGCCCCGATTTCTTAGTTGGTGCAGAGGCAACGGACACTTTCGCCGCAGGCGCTTGCTTCGCGCTCTCGCCAGAAGCAACTGTCACTCCCGATTTTACCAGTTGTGCTAGTTGATCTTCAAGTTGTTTCATTCTTTGGCTCATCTGAGCAATGAGATCACCTTGTGGGACGCGCCCACCTGCTTCCTCCAAAGAACGAACAACTGGACTGCCTTCTGTTCCACGATGACCGCCGCTTATTTTCATAATGGCAATTTCAAGCATCGTTTGCGGCTGTACGGAATATTTCATCTCACTCTGATAATGATTGAGCGTTTCAATCATGCTCATCATTTCGACTGGGGAGAAGTGACTCGCAACTTCCTTAATCTCTGCCATATCAAACACACGTTCCGAAATCACAGGTGAATTCGGTACCATACGTACCATTAGCAAATCGCGGAAATAGTGAATTAAATTTTCGATACACTTGTCTGCGCTTTTGCCCTCTTGCATGAAGGTATCAATTAACTCTAGGGCTGCCCCCAGATTCTGTTCCTTAATAAACGTAACAAGTCTCTTAAATTGATCCGAAGCTATACCGCCTGTGATAGACAAAATATCTGTGAGCTGTATTTCCCCTGTTGCAAAAGACGCTGCTTGATCAAGTAGACTTAGCGCATCTCGCATCCCGCCATCCGATAGTCTTGCTATATAGTGAAGAGCTTCTTTATCAATGGAAATCTGCTCTTGATCACAAACATACTGTAGACGCCCTACCTCATCCTCCATGGAAACACGGCGAAAATCGAAGCGCTGACAGCGCGAGATAATGGTTGCAGGAATTTTGTGAGGCTCCGTTGTCGCCAAAATAAACATCACGTGCGCAGGCGGCTCTTCGAGCGTCTTCAATAAGGCATTGAATGCTTCTGTCGTCAGCATGTGCACTTCATCGATAATATACACCTTTTGCCTGACTTCCGTCGGCGCATATTTGACCTTATCTCGGATATCACGAATCTCTTCCACACCGCGGTTAGATGCTGCGTCAATTTCTACAACGTCCATGACTGCACCTTCTGTGATACGTTCACAGGCAGAACATTGGTTGCACGGCTCTTCCGAAGGGCCATTCAAGCAATTGATAGCTTTGGCCAATATTTTGGCTGTACTTGTTTTACCCGTACCACGGGGTCCGTTAAACAAATAAGCATGGGTTAGACGATTTTCCCGCAGAGAATTCTGCAGCGTTTGTGTAATATGCCGCTGTCCAACAACTTCACGAAACGTCTGCGACCTCCACGTACGATACAAAGCAATGTGTGCCATAGTGTTCCTCTCCAATAATCCCTGGGTGGATTGACTATACCCATTATACTATAACGCATCAAGGGATGAAATAGAGGATCAGGTATAGGGAATCGTTATGGTGAAGGTAGTCCCAAAACCTTTGGAAGCAACACGAATGGTCCCGCCCATATCATGGATGATACGCTGGCACACGGAGAGCCCGAGCCCAGTCCCCGTATCCTTCGTCGTAAAGAAGGGATCGAATATTTTATCAATCACGAACATCGGTATCCCTGAGCCTGTGTCATGAATATCCACACACACATTGCGTTCAATCGTATCTACACGCTCCGAAATCGTCAATACCCCACCATCGGGCATGGCTTCGATCCCATTTTTGCAAACATTCAGAAAAACTTGCTTTAAGAGTTCATTATCCGCAATCACTTCGGGGAGATGAGGCGAAGCCTCGTGGTGGAGCTGAACGTTATAGAGGATCGCTTCATTATGAATGACCGGTACAATCTCATGCAGGACCTCCGTAACATGAATACGCTCATAGGCGACATGCTTGGGCTTACTTAGCATAAGAAATTCATTCACAAGCGCGTTAATCCGATCAATTTCCCCCAACATCACATCAGTAAAGCTCTGTTCCTTATCCATGCCACGCTCACCAAAGGTGCGTCGCAGCATCTGTAAGAATCCTTTGATCGATGTTAAAGGGTTGCGTATTTCATGTGCTGTACCTGCGGCAATCTGTCCGATCATGGCCAGTCGATCACTTCGCCAGACCATTTGTTCCAGTGAGCGCATGTTGGTGACATCTTTGAAAATAACATAAGCACCCACTATGTTCCCGTGACCATCTTTCAACACATTCGAATCGAGGAGTAACTCAAAGCGCTCTTGATTATTCGTCCACGAAACGGCATGATTACGTACAATCGCACCATTCAAAATCGTTTTTTGCACGAGTTGATGCTGGCTAGGTACCGAAGCAAAAATCTCATCCAACGACTTATTGCGTACAAGTTCTTTCTCCATGGCTAGCATTTGGCAAGCTCGATCACTTATGTCGGCAAGGCGATAATCCATATCTATTAATAAGACGCCTAAGTTGATATCTTTTAAAAAAGCATCCGAAAAACGCTGCAATAAGTTTAATTGCTGGCCTTCTTCTTTATTTTTAAATGACAATAGATAGATGGTTCTATCCCCTTGTGTGAGTTTGAGCATAGAAAATTGAAAGTAAATCATTCCCCCATGCTTCCCCTTCAAGAAAACATGAGGCCACTCGCCCACATCCATCTCATTGTTAAAATGAAATTCGTATAACTCACGCAAGGATGATCTCACTTTGAAAAATTGAGAAAATGCCACACCCGTAATTTCGTCCACTGAATAACCTGAAAATTTTAAGAGCTGATCCGTAGCAAGTAAGAGCTTCTCTTCTTCATCAACCATGAGCATGCCAGTTTGTATACTATGATTGAACAATTTTCGTAGTTCGTCCATCGATACCGAATACACTTGAGGCGAATGAATGGGCATGTCAACAGCTCCTTCACTTTCTCTTCTTCTCATCGAACTACTTTTGAGCGGGATTCCGTTGGGGCTATGGTGTAAATATTCTCTGTAAAGTCATATTCTTCCTGCAAAAATAGTAAAAGAAAAAACGCCCTAATTGCTGGCGTTTTGGTTATGTGTTCTTACAAATACGGTATAATTACACCGTGCACCTGTTATTGATAAAGGGATACAAGCGAACTCTTATCGTTAGCTCAAATCAGGCAACCCCTCGGCACATGAAACATCTCACTTACGGCTGCTTCCTTCCAGACCTGACCGGGTTCATGAGCATCCATTGCGAAGGACCCGACTCTCAACACCACGTGTAAAAGCCAGACCTCACATCACAGTACCGCTAACAGGAATTCAACCTCGCTACAGCGGATTGCGAGTTACAGGGCACCGCTACCTCCCCGTCTAGCACAGTAAAAATAGTATAGCTGATTCAATGCCAAATAGCAACCTAAGGGGAAAAAGTAACATATATAGGATCTTTGGCCTTAGCTAAAATCTCTCTGCTTACTGCACCATTCGCACGAATATTTTGTACCGCGGCATATTCGTTTCTAAAGCCATCTGCGCTTGCGAACGCAGCTCCTCTACTTGCGCCGCCGTCAAGGAGGCTTGAGGTTTGATTTTCACATTGACCGAAGTGCCATTGATCCCAATGTTGGTTTTCTCTATGCCTGGCAGCTGTGCAAGCACTGCCTTCATTAAATTCGAGTCATCCTCATAATGATGGTATGTCGGGTTCATAGGATTATTGGGGTTCACATCTGTGATTCCCAACATGCCGTCTTGCTTGTAGTTCTGAACCTTATACGTATCATTCGGTTTCTTATTGTTTCCCGTCCACATGCCACAACCCACTAAACTCGCAACAAGTACAGCAGTCCCTGTAAGTTTAATTAGACCCTTAAACATAAAAACACCTCCCAATGGACTCTAAGCCTAAGCTTAGGATGACCATGGGAGGATGTCTTATGCTGATTGGCAATCAAGTAAATGATGCCAATTAGATTCCGTATTTCTTTTTGAACTTGTCGACACGGCCGCCTACATCGATAAACTTTTGTTTACCAGTGTAGAAAGGATGACAATTGGAGCAAATCTCAACACGAAGATTTGGCTTGATTGAACCCGTTTCGAATACATTACCACAAGCGCAAGTCACTGTGGTTGCATGATAAGTAGGATGAATTCCTGCTTTCATTTGGTTCACCTTCTTTCCGCCCTGAATCATTTGCTGAAACAGAGTTAATGGACGTACTACAGCATTGTAGCATACTCACGAGTCTGGATGCAATCCAAATCACTCGGTTAATACTTCCACTCACTTAGCTTTAAAGCACTGTTGTGAGCGTGCGATCGCTGGTGTAGAATTTCGGCGTGTGGGAATACGAGCCAATAACCACATCCGGTAATTCTTGCTCGAAGATCTCGATCATTTGCTTCATACCTAACAGTTCTCCCTGAGCCTTAGGAATAATGCCTAAGTAACTCTCGGGGTCGATATTTAGATTGCGCATTTGAATCAATTTCAATCCGGTTCTGCGGACAAATTCAATCATCGCTTCCACTTCTTCTTCCCGATCCGTGACACCCGGGAACACAAGATAGTTAATCGATGTGATGACTCCTTTGTCCGTTGCATAGCGAAGTGATTTCTCAACATTCTTGAGGGTATAAGCTCTTGGCTTGTAATAAGCGTTATAGTGATCATCCAAAGCGCTGATCGTGCTTACACGCATGAGATCCAGACCTGCATCAACAATGCCGCGGATATGGTCCGTAAGACCAGCATTCGTATTAATATTGATGTAACCCATCTTCGTTTGCTCACGCACGCGCTTGATGGCATCAATAATAATGACAGCCTGTGTGCTCGGTTCCCCTTCACAGCCTTGACCGAAGGAAATAATGCTGTCCGGTGTCCGCAGATGCTCTAACATGATCTCCGTAATCTCTTCGACCTTGGGCTTGAAGTTCATCCGTGTTTGCGGAGCGACAAAACCACTCTCATCTGGCTGCTCAGAGATACACCCGAAGCACCCTGCATTACAGGAGTAAGAGACAGGAACTGCCCCTTCCCAGCGCTGCAGGAACGTGTTCGATGCCGTTAAGCACTCGTAACCTAGCGCACAATTCGACAGATGCGCATATAGGCGATTCTCCGGATATTTGGCTGTTAGCCGTTTCACTTCAACTTCAAGTTCATCCGGATCACAGTGGATCGGATTCCAGAAGTAAGGATTATCCGTAAGACGCGCGGCAACGTAGAAGCCGTCTTCCTTCCAGACTACGGCCGTATAACCGAACAAAGGTAATGCCTTTGTTTTATCGGACTTCACATACCCTGGGAGGAGTAACCGCGTGAAGCCTTGCGGAAGCAACGCACCAACAGCGTGATAATCACCCTCTACGAGCTTCATATCACCTGTTGCAGCATCAATACCAACCGGGCGCGTGAAGGGCAGACTAACGAGAGTTGAGCCCTCTGGTAGAGGGATCAGTTCTTCATCTAATATTTCAGTAATCATTTCTGCATTTCGCCCTAAAGCCAAATAATCAGGATGATCAAATACATTTCCTTGTGAATCTGAATAAACCAAGTTCATAACGGTACTCCTCTTTGTACGTTAAAGTAAACGACCTCACCGACTTCCTTGGGTGGATGCCGTTTATCTTAAGCTTAAGATGCTGAGTTTTTGACTTTGCCTTTGTTTGGCCCTGATGACGATCCCGCAGATGGGGATGCCAATGAGTCCAAAAACTCTTGATTCGTCTTCGTATCCGCAAGCTTCTTAATAAAGGCTTCGGTGTACTCATGTGAATCATTCATGCCTTTGCGAAGTGCCCATACTTTCTCGAGCTCATCCTTGCTGAGTAATGCTTCTTCACGACGCGTCCCTGAGCGACGAATATCGATAGCAGGGAAGATACGGCGTTCTGCCATTTTACGATCAAGATGAAGTTCCAAATTACCCGTACCTTTAAATTCTTCATAAATGACGTCATCCATACGCGAACCTGTTTCAACGAGTGCTGTAGCAAGGATAGTTAAGCTGCCGCCCTCTTCAATGTTACGAGCAGCTCCGAAAAAACGCTTAGGGCGATGGAAAGCAGCGGGGTCAACACCACCGGACAACGTCCGGCCTGAAGGCGGAACGACGAGGTTATAAGCTCTAGCTAACCGAGTGATACTATCGAGCAGAATGACAACGTCTTTCTTATGTTCAACAAGACGCATAGCGCGTTCTAGTACAAGTTCAGCAACTTTAATGTGATTTTCCGGAAGCTCATCAAAAGTAGAAGCTACGACTTCTCCTTTGACAGAGCGCTGCATATCGGTAACTTCCTCAGGACGCTCATCAATCAGTAGAACGAATAACTCAATCTCCGGGTAATTCGTAGAGATACTGTTGGCGATTTCTTTGAGCAGCAATGTTTTACCCGCTTTCGGAGGTGCAACGACAAGCCCACGCTGACCAAGACCTACAGGAGCAAGCAAGTCCATAATTCGCATGGAAATCTTGTTCGGCTCCGTCTCCAGTGTAATCCTAGTATCCGGATACAGCGGCGTTAATGCTGGGAAATGCAAGCGCTCCGCAGCCGTCTCTGGTTTCTCACCATTGACCGCTTCAACTTGAAGCAGTCCGAAATAACGTTCGTTCTCCTTCGGTGGACGACACTTCCCAGAAACGATGTCCCCCGATCGTAAATCAAACTTCCGAATTTGAGAAGCTGAAATATAAATATCCTCTGAGCTAGGAAGATAGTTGATGGGACGCAAGAATCCAAAGCCTTCTTGCAAAATTTCCAGGACACCTTGCATGAACAGGAATCCACTCTCTGCTGCTTGTGCACGTAAAATGGCAAAAATAAGTTCTCTTTTTTTCAGCGTACCATAATAGGGAATCTGATATTTCTTAGCTAGTTTATATAATTCAGTAAGCTTGAGTACTTCAAGCTCAGCAAGCTGCATGCTCATGTTTCAACCACCAAACTATTAAATTTTCAATTGGATTCTAGCATTGCCTGTTGTCTGGCACTTTATTCCTCGTTCTCGCGCCAAACTTCCGCACCTAGGGAAGATAGATTAAACACTAAATTCTCATAACCGCGATCGATGTACTCCACACCGGACACTTCGGTAACTCCGCCTGTCATAACACTGAGGCCGGCAATAACCAAAGCTGCTCCTGCGCGTAAATCTGTCGCTCTTACTTTCGCTGAACTCAGCTGCGACCCTTCAATGATGGCCGATCGTCCTTCAACTCTTATCTTTGCTCCCATGCGTACAAGCTCTGGAATGTGCTTAAATCGATTGCTATAAACATGATCTGTTAATACGCTAACTCCTTTGGCTTGGCAAAGCAGGCTAGACATTGGAGATTGTAGGTCTGTTGCAAACCCAGGGTAAATTAATGCTTTCACGTCTACGCTTTCATAGATCGGCTGACCAACAATACGAATGGATTCATCCATTTCATAAACGTGGACACCCATTTCTTGCAGCTTTGCTGTCAATGCTTCCAAATGCTTCGGAATCACGTTGTCTACCGTTACGTCGCCGCGCGTCGCCGCTGCAGCAATCATGTACGTTCCCGCTTGGATACGGTCAGGGATAATGGAGTGACGGCAGCCATGAAGTTCAGAAACCCCATCAATACGAATCGTATCCGTACCAGCTCCCTTGATTTTCGCACCCATCGAATTTAAAAGTGTTGCCACATCTATAATTTCAGGCTCTTTCGCCGCATTTTCAATTGTAGTCAAACCCTTAGCACGTGAAGCAGCTAACATAATATTAATCGTAGCCCCTACACTCGCCATGTCTAAATAAATCTTAGCTCCGCGCAATTCCTTCGCACGAATGTGAAGCGCACCGTTTTCATTACTTACTACAGCACCAAGTGCTTCAAAACCTTTGATATGAAGATCAATCGGACGCGGTTCGAAGTTACACCCGCCTGGAAGACCTATCGTCGCCTCACCAAATCTCCCCAAAAGTGCACCCATTAAATAATACGAAGCGCGCAGCTTCTTCACTTTGCCATTGGGCATTGCAAGAGGCTTCATCTGGCTTGGATCAATGGTCATACGATCCTCGTTCCAATCGATCGTCGCGCCTAAATCCGTCAAAATTTCAGTATATATAGCCACATCGCTTAAATGTGGAAGATTATCCAACGTTACTGGTGTTTCTGCAAGCACTGCAGCAGGAATAAGTGCAATCGCGCTATTCTTTGCTCCACTAATTTGAACCGTTCCCCGTAGTGGGCGTCCACCGACGACCATTAATTTCTCCAACATACTTCTCCCCCTAAACCAGGTGCCTTCTCACTAACCACAAACCCAAACCCATGAACGACAATCAACAAATCCTACGTATTTCCACAATTATTCGACGAAAATCCACAAAAAAGGAATTAAATAAATAATGGCGAGGTAAACAAACGACTTCGCTCCCCCATAGGGCTAAGCACGTTTGTCACAGTTATTTCGAAGCAAAAGAAGGTTGCTTTAACTTGATATCAACAAATAGAAGAAGGAAACGCCCGCAATAACACAGACAGATGGCAACGATTGTCGACCATCCATCTGTGTATTGCTGCATTTCCTATCCTGTCTATACAATTTGGAATTAAGCTTGGTTGCTGCTTCCGAACAATTGAATTTTGGATTTTACTACTTCGATCATAGCGTTACGAGCTGGGGTTAGATATTTACGAGGATCATAAATTTTAGCATCTTTGTTCAGAGCTGCGCGGATGCTTTCTGTGCATGCCACTTGGTTCTCTGTGTTCACGTTGATTTTGCCAACGCCTGCTGCAATAGATTTACGGATCATTTCGTCTGGAACGCCAGATCCACCGTGTAATACAACTGGAACTGGGATCGCTTTGGAAACTGCTTCAATGATATCAAAGTGAATGTTTGGCTCGCCAGCGTACATACCGTGTGCAGTACCTACTGCGATTGCCAAGCAATCAACGCCTGTTTCTTCGTAGAAGCGGATAGCTTCTTCTGGTTTTGCAAGGTTAGCGTGCTCTTCATCAACAGAGATGTCATCCTCAACGCCACCAATTGTTCCAAGCTCACCCTCAACGGATACGCCCATAGCACGAGCTGCTTTAACAACTTCTTTCGTCAAACGAATGTTTTCTTCGAAAGAATAGTGGGAACCATCGAACATAACAGAGCTGAATCCTGCACGGATACATTTCATTGCTACTTCAAACGAACTACCGTGATCTAAATGCAAAGCGATCGGAAGACCGGATTTCTTAGCTGCTGCTTCTGCAAGAGCTACAGTAAACTCGATACCCATATATTTCAGTGCGCCTTCGCTAACACCATAAATGAACGGGGAGTTCAGTTCAATTGCTGCGTCCACAATTGCTTGAGCAAACTCAAGATTGTTCATGTTAAATTGACCAACCGCATATTTCCCTGCTTTTGCCTTAGGTAAAAATTCATTCATTGAAACCAATGCCATGTTTCTCTTCCTCCTAGAACCTCTTTAGTAGATGCGCATACCGCTCTCTGTTCATACCTGAGTTATTATAGCACATAACTTTTCAAATGATAACCAAGCCTTCATTTTTCCATAAACAAAAAAAGACCCTATAACTAGGATCCTACAGCAAAACCACTGCTCGACTCATTATTCAATTGCATATTAACGGCTAGACGCAGCTCATCAATATCAAATGGCTTCGTAAAATGCATAATCGCGCCTAAATCTGTCGCTTCTTTGATCATGTCCAGCTCACCATAGGCCGTCATCATGATGACTTTAATCGACACATCGATCTCTTTGACATGCTTCAAGATATCAAGTCCATCCATACCAGGGATCTTCATGTCGAGAAGTATGAGATCAGGCGAAACATTTCTTACAATTTCCAAGGCCAACTTGCCATTGGAGGCTTGATAGGTATCGTACCCTTCGTTACTAAACACTTCCATGAGGAGTACACGAATTCCATTTTGATCATCGACTACCAATACTTTTTTCTTCATCAGCCAAGTCCCCTCCCGAAAACGAATAACAAGTTCCAATCCTATGTGTCAAGGTATTCGCTATTCGTTTTCGTTTTCCTTCCGAGGAGAGCATTTATTTTGAAAACTTTTACAAAAAAGTTGATAAACAGGAGAGAGTACTCTAGTTCAGCAACGTGAAATTTTAATGAGCAATCAATTGCGCAGCCTTCACAAATTCACGGAAAAGCGGCTGTGGACGGTTCGGACGTGATGTGAATTCCGGGTGGAATTGCACAGCCAAGAACCATGGGTGACCTGGAAGTTCAACCATTTCGACCAGACGACCATCTGGTGATGTCCCTGAAATACGCAAGCCAGCGGATTCAATCAATTCGCGGTACTCGTTATTAAATTCATACCGGTGACGATGTCTTTCGTAGACAAGCTCATCGTTGTATGTCGTCGCAGCAAGTGATCCTGGCGTCAATTTACAAGGGTATAGACCCAAACGCATAGTTCCGCCTAGATTCTCGATATCCTTTTGCTCTGGCAATAGGTCGATTACTGGATATGCGGTTGTTGGATTGATCTCGGAACTATTCGCGCCATCCAAGCCACAAACGGAACGAGCGTACTCAATAACAGCAACTTGCATCCCCAAACAAATACCGAAGAAAGGAATTTCTTTCTCACGTGCGTAACGAATCGCCGCGACTTTACCTTCGATTCCGCGATCCCCAAAACCGCCTGGCACAAGAATACCTTGAACGCCAGAAAGAAGGGAATGTACGTTATGGTCGTAAATATCCTCTGCGTTAACCCAACGAATATCAATTTCGGAATCGTTATCGATACCTGCATGTCCTAACGCTTCAACAATACTTAGATACGCATCATGAAGAGCAACATACTTCCCTACGATGGCGATCTCGGTTTTCTTCGTTAAGGATTTGACTTTGCGAACAAGGCTTTCCCACTCTGTCATATCCGGTTGATTCGTTGAAAGCTTCAAGTGATTCACTACGTAATCATCTAGACCTTGCTCACGAAGCATCATCGGAACTTCATACAGGGTTTCTGCATCTTTACATTCAATGACAGCTGCTGGATCAATGTCACAGAACAAGGCAAGCTTGCGCTTCATATCTTCTGTCAAAGAATGCTCTGTACGGCATACAATCACATGCGGTTGAATACCTAAGCCGCGTAGTTCTTTAACGCTATGTTGAGTTGGCTTGGTTTTCACTTCACCAGCTGCTTTGATATAAGGAATCAACGTAACGTGAATGTACATCACATTCTCGCGGCCGATATCATTTTTCATTTGACGAATCGCTTCAAGGAACGGCAAGCTCTCGATATCCCCTACAGTACCACCGATTTCAGTGATAACCACATCGGACCCGGCTTCACGGCCTGCGCGAATCACACGCTCTTTGATTTCATTAGTAATATGCGGGATGACTTGAACTGTTCCGCCTAAATACTCACCACGACGCTCTTTGGTAATAACTGAAGAATACACTTTACCTGAAGTCACGTTCGAGCTTTTGGACAAGTTAATGTCGATAAAACGCTCATAATGACCTAAATCCAGATCCGTTTCTGCACCATCATCCGTTACGAAAACTTCGCCGTGCTGGTAAGGACTCATTGTTCCTGGGTCCACGTTAATATAAGGATCGAACTTCTGAATTGTAACTTTCAAACCTCTGTTCTTAAGCAATCTTCCTAAGGAAGCTGCGGTAATTCCTTTGCCAAGGGATGAAACTACGCCTCCCGTAACGAAAATGTATTTTGTCACTATGTACGCCTCCTTAAAGTTATAAGCTTCCGCTTTAGATTTTGCCAGACTACTGGCATCGTTATAAACATGAAAATAAGTGTGAAAAGGTGCTAGAAAACTGGCCTCTTAAGCATAAGCTCTTGGGTGTCGCCAGAACAAAGGTGTAATAGCATTAGCTTCTGCTAAATAAGTGTTTTCATGAACAAATTACAAAAAAAAGCGCAAAAAAACAAAAAAAAGTGACACCCGTAGTGACGGGGCACTTTTTGAACGCATGCGCGAATTGTTAAGATTCTTTTAAAGCCCATGCAATAGTTTACTCTGAACGTGTAGTGACTGTCAAGACAAGTTATTTGTCGTCTTCGTCATCATCCAAATCGTCTTCATCATCTTCGGAATCTTCATCCAAGTCATCTTCTTCGTCGTCAGCATCGTCACTCTCTTCGATACCCGCTTCACCAAGATCCTCTTCAATTTCTTCATCTTCGAAGAATTCAGTATCCTCTTCCGCTTCTTCTTCCTCTTCGGTTTCGGTACCAAATGCATCGTACTCGTCTTCTTCTGCGTATGTATCTTCTTCTTCCGCATACACGTCTTCATCCAGATCATCATCTTCGTCATTGATAATTCTAGGACGCTTCGCATTGCCAACCGCATCGTCGGACTTCTCAACTGGGTACCAACGCTTCAAGCCCCATAGGTTCGTACCTACACAAGCAAAACGACCATCGATGTTGATCTCCGTATATAGTTGGGCAATTACATTCATGACATTATCTTCAGAAAGCCCTTTTATTTTAGCAATTTCAGCCATAAGTTCACGATAGTAAAACGGCGTATTCGCCGACTTCAGCAATTCGAACGCCAAATCCACCATGGGCATTTCGCGTGCTTGCTCTGTGGTGATTTTGAGTGTGTATTCGTTGCTCATCTAAGGCACATCCTTTTCGATCATTTCTTGACTACGTTATCTACCATAACCAATATCTTCATTAAGTAAAACCTATTTTTTCTAAAATTGCAACTACCCTAAAATAAACGCCTGAAAACAACCCATAAAAAGGAATACAGGCGAAGGTCCCCCCCCGCCCGCGACTGTACCCATAGGAACCGCCAGTTATTGAGCAGCTGTCGTTTCCACTACCTGAGAAAGAGACACTCCTGCCCGCGCCTCTCTATGTATCCTATGTTGAACCTACGCATCTGACACGGCTTTGCACCCATTTATTTCTATAAGGTGTGGTTAAAAAGTCCGATTTTCAGCACCGAGAAGATTGGAAGAAGCTAGGAAATGAGAAGCGGAGCGTAGTGGAAGCTACGTGAGCACCGGAAGTTCCGGCTGAATTCAATATTCGATGTCGAATAAGCATCTTGGACTACTTCGTGATCAAAATTGGACTTTTTGACTACCTCTATAAAGGCGATGACACGGTCAAGTGCGATGACCTGTACATAAGATAGGGGAGATACGAACATACGCTGTAACGGGGGGATGGCACGATGGATACAGCCACCTTTCTTCATCTGCTTCATGAAGATGTAGGTCTTACTAAACAACCAGCAAGAAAGTACCTTATCCATTTCACCTCAAAGACGGATTACTTTGCCTGCAAGTCAGAACTCCTTCGCAAGACGTCTGAACTCCCCAAACTATCCCAAGTTCAACCTTTGGACATTATTCATGCCTTCTCTTGCATGCTGTGTCCAGATACCAAACTCAGAAGTTTTTCCAGCACGACACGTATCGAAGCGGATACGAAATTATTAATAAATAAAATTAAGGGTAAAAAGACGGTACCCAAACGAGCTAGTATTTTATCCAGCTCACGTACGCGCACGATTCCATGGGGGGTTGATCAAATCGGCGCTCCAGAAATCTGGAGTAAATCTGTGGGGCAAAATATTCACGTCGGCGTCATCGATACCGGCATTGACTTCAAGCATCCTGATTTGCGAAACTCCATTTCGCAAGGCATCAATTTATTAAATCGCAGATTGATGCCCCATGATGATAACGGTCATGGTACACATATCGCGGGTACTATCGCGGCAACAGGCCGTAGTTCAGGTATTATAGGAGTAGCACCGCGAGCTATCATTCATCCTGTTAAGGCTTTTGACCAAAATGGAAGCGCCTATGTATCCGATATCATCGCGGGTATTGATTGGTGCGTGCAAAACGACCTCGATATAATTAATATGAGCTTCGGCATGAAGACATACAACCCATCTTTGGAACAAGCGGTACTCAATGCTTATTACAGAGGGAAGGTTATCGTAGCTTCTTCCGGCAATGACGGCAGAAAGAAAACGGTCGATTACCCTGCTCGCTTTTCCCAAGTCGTCTCCGTTGGCGCGACAACACGAACGGGCCGGATTGCTCCCTTCAGCAATCAAGGCGCACAAATCGACATCTATGCACCTGGCGAGCGTGTGTATTCCGCTTGGCTCGGCGGCAAATACAACGAGCTCAGCGGCACTTCTATGGCAACGGCGCATGTAAGCGGCGTTATCGCTCTCATGCTTTCGCTGCGATCCATGTCGCCGCAGCAAATCAAGAATGCGCTGCGCCGCTGCGCATTCCCGCTGAACAAGCGCGCCAACGCCAAGTGGCAGCCTGGGCAATTGAACGCTCCGCGAGCGATCCGCGCAGCGGGGCAAGATTAATGGCGCTGACGGAACCCCAGCGCCTAAAAGAATAAGCTCCCTCTGACCTATGGTCAAGGGAGCTTATTCTCGTTGAGCGGGGATTACATCCGCTCAGGGGCAGATACGCCAACCACGCGAAGCGTGTTGGCTAGGGTCGTGCGCAACGCGCCGAGCAGCGCGAGGCGGGCCTGGGTTAAGGCTGCGTCATCTGTGATGACGTAGTGGCCTCTATAGTAGCTATGGAACTGGCTTGCCAGTTCGTAGACATAGCGGATCATGCGGTGCGGCGTGTACTGCTCAGCCGCAATGGCGATCTCTTCCGGAAGCTCGCCGATCTTGCGCAGCAAGTCGAACTCGGCTTCCGAGGTGAGCTGGGACAGGTCAACCTGCTCCAGCGGCAGCACTGCGATATTCTGCTCTTCCGCCTGACGGAAGATGCTGCAAATCCGTGCATGGGCGTATTGCACATAGAACACAGGGTTCTCATTGGACTGGGAAACCGCCAAGTCCATGTCGAAGTCAAGATGCGAATCCATGCTCCGCATCGCGAAGAAATAACGAATCGGATCTACACCGACTTCGTCCATCAAGTCCTCCATCGTAACGGCTTTGCCGGTACGCTTGGACATTTTTACCTTTTCGCCATTCTGGAATAAGCTCACCATTTGGGCGATCAGCACGACAAGTCGATCTGCTTCAAAGCCTAGGGCTGTCATGGCTGCTTTCATCCGTGGGATGTAGCCGTGGTGGTCAGCGCCCCAAATATTAATTAAGCGGTCATAGCCGCGTCCAAATTTGTTGCGGTGATAAGCAATATCAGGCGTTAGGTAGGTGAAGGACCCGTCGTTTTTGATCAAAACACGGTTCTTGTCATCACCCAGCGGTGTCGTGTTCAACCAAGTTGCGCCATCTTCTTCATAGATATGCCCATTATCGCGAAGCTCCTGAAGCACAGGTGGGATAAAGTTATTGTCATAAATCGACGTTTCGGAGAACCAGTTGTCGAAATGAACACCAAAGCGACCCAAGTCGCGTTTGATTTTGTCGAGTTCTTTCTCAAGTCCGTAAGTACGGAAGTAGGTACGACGCTCTTCGTCCGACAAGCTAAGCAGACGATCTCCCTCAGCAGCCGCAAGATCCGTTGCGAAGCCCTTAATATCTTCACCAAAATAGCCATCCTCTGGCATTTCCGCATCCTGACCAAGCGCTTGCAAATAGCGTGCCTCGATGGATTTGGCCAAGTTGATTACCTGATTACCCGCATCATTAATGTAGTACTCACGAGAAACATCATAGCCCGCAAGATCCAACACGTTGCAAAGCACATCACCAACCGCTGCGCCACGCGCGTGACCCAAGTGGAGGGAACCTGTAGGATTCGCGCTAACGAACTCTACTTGCACTTTGAGACCTTGACCCACGTTAGATTCGCCATAACGGTCACCCAGCTTAGCTACATCGGCGATCACCGGATAGAGGTAGACTTGATTCATTTTAAAATTGATAAAACCCGGGCCTGCAATTTCCGCTTGCGCAATACTCGCTGCATCCTTGTTCAGGTTGGCGATGATTTGCTCAGCAATTTGTCTAGGATTCTGCTTCGCTATGCGCGTCAGCTGCATCGCCACATTCGTCGCGAAGTCACCATGCGTTTTCTCTTTCGGCACTTCGAGAATAATTTCTGGCAGCTGCGCCTCTTCGACGATACCTGCGGCAATAACCGCTTCTTTGATCGCTTGCTTCACGTTTGCTTTCACTTCGTTAAGAACATCCATTTCGTCTTACTCCTCCTGAATTAACAACTTGATTCGATAGGCCCCCGCATGCGTGCCTGATGCATATAGATCATAGCTCCATCTCGTAATTCCAATCCCATGGATGGCTTCCGAGGATAGCTGATGTGTCTCCATTTCCAGTTCCATTCGGAGCTGTGGTGTGTGATAATAGCCCGTCCGCTTCTCTCCGGGAACGAAGGTCTGCTCCGCTTGTACATCGCCTTGACGAAGAATACGGATCTGATTGTCTTCGAGCTTAATGATCGTCACGGTCCGTCCAAGCTCATTCTGCTCTTCTTCGTAGCGGATATAGGTATGATCGCCTTTGCGGTACAGATCACCGCGCGCTTTCTGCACGGTAGTTTCGCTCCCGCTTCGACTCTCAATTCGAATCCGCACCCGCTGCTTATCCGTCATGATTCGATAATCCCCTCTTCTTCTGCTATATCCGGACATTGGATATCCGAACGTAGACATGTTAGGTAATAGTTTATATGAAAGGATAAGTAAATTCAATGGATAGGGGCTCAGGAGGATGGGTTGGGCTTGTTTCTGTGGCGGCAAAAGGGGATGAAAAAGCCCCCACATCCGTTAGGTAACGGAGGTAGAGGCTTCTATCACATCTAAATTGCTGGGGCTGGTCGCCCAAAAGCGACCCATTCCTCTTTCGACGGGCCATAGGCACCGATCACCGGCAAGCCTGCTTGACGCATCAGGATCGTCAACTGGCCGCGATGGTGAATTTCATGTTTGAAGTAACTATATAAGGTATAGCTGATCGTCCACGATTGTCCAAACATCGGAACAACATCCTGCAGTTTCTCATCCGTCAGTTGCGTCCTGACCGCGCTTAGGATATTCTCTGTTGTTGATCTGAAGGCATCAGCAATCATATCAGCTTGCGCAGGCGGCTCGCTTACAAGGGGTGCTGACTCGAAGGCTAACCCAGTTCCGTACAACATGCCGCGTTCCGCATGCACAAGATGCCAAGCAATATAACCTAGTGGACGGTAGCCATCCGCTTGTGTTTGTTTGAGGGATTCATCCGTTAACGTATCTAATAGCTGCTGAGTTTTGGCGGACTCCATTTGGTATTCGCTGATAAAGCTTTCAATTGTCGTAAACATATATAAAACCTCCTAGGAATGGTGGTACAGGCTCGCTGGAGCTTGATGCTCGTGCTGGTGCTAGTGCGATTCATGTCCTGTCCTTGTGTTTATAGTATAGCTAGGAGCTACTGACAGCTGTATGGCAGTGATTGAAATTTGTTTATGGGAGATTAACGTAAGCGAGTTGGGTCGGATTGGCGGTTGACGGACCCGTGGCCAAAACGCAAAAAAGGAAGCCGAATAGTCGACTCCCTCTCTATCAAATCCTATTAACCGCAATTCCGCAGCTTATTTAATTAAATCTTCAACAAATTTAGGCAATACGAACGCTGCTTTGTGCAAGCGAGGTGTGTAGTATTTCGTTGGGAATTCTGGGATTGCTGATTCTTCCACTTGCAGTGGATCGTGCTTTTTGCTGCCCATTGTGAATGTCCACAGACCACTTGGATATGTAGGGATATTCGCACTGTACACACGAACGATAGGGAAGATTTCTTTCACGTCGCGATTAACCGTTTGGATCAAATCCGCTTTGAACCATGGGTTATCGGTTTGAGCAACGAAGATCCCGTCTTCTTTTAGCGCATCAAAAATACCTTGGTAGAAGCCTTTGGAGAATAGCTCCACAGCTGGACCTACAGGTTCCGTGGAATCAACCATGATAACATCGTACGTATTTTTGTGATCGTGAATGTGCATGTAGCCATCGTTAACGATAACTTCAACGCGTGGGTTGTCCAATTCGCCAGCGATCGTTGGCAGATACTTCTTGGAGTACTCGATAACTTTACCATCGATATCAACAAGAACTGCTTTTTTCACTTTCGGGTGCTTCATGATCTCACGAATAACGCCGCCATCTCCGCCACCTACAACAAGTACGTACTCTGGGTTCGGGTGAGTAACAAGCGCTGGGTGAGCAACCATTTCATGATAGACGAACTCGTCTTTAACCGTTGTCATAACCATACCATCGAGTGTAAGCATTGTGCCCCACTCTTCGGTTTCGATCATGGATAGATCTTGAAAATCTGTTTGCTCTCTTACGTATGTTTCTGTAACCTTCGCCGTGATCCCGAAGCTATCCGTTTGTTTCTCCGTGTACCATAATTCCATGAATAACCCTTCTTTCGTTTCTATATTTGGATGAATAATTCCTGATATTTGTCATCTCTAACAGTGTTCCACCAGCCCAAAAAGTCATACGATTTCGGACGTTAATTTCCAGTCCTTTGACATGCACAAATTGTATTATAGTTCATTACCCCCAAAATGCAATAATTTCCTTCCCTTTTTGCCCATTAAACAAAAAATATTTACAATTCATTGAATACGGACTGCCATGCTTTTCCATACTGGATAGTAGCGCCTTTGGGCACAGAGAAAGGAGGCATAGCATATGTCCGAGAACGAGAAACCTCGCCAACAACCATCCGAAACACAACCCGCTAGACAAAAAGATGATATTCCTGCTTCTATGCGGTGGATGCGGCGAATCAAGAAGACATTCTCCTTCTTCTTCACCTGCAGCCTGCTGTTACTCATTGGGGCAGCCGTTTTCCTGGTCTATTTGCGGTCCCAAACACTGCCCGTCACCAAAACGATGCAAACCTCTCAAATGTATGATGTCCATGGCGAAGTAATTGACACCTTTTATTCTGGCCAAAATCGGCAGGTCGTTTCCTTAAATGACATCTCGCCTTACTTGATACATGCTACGCTCGCTGTGGAGGATCAACAATTTTATAAACATTTCGGTGTCGATGTCAAAGCGGTAGCACGCGCAGCCATTGTGAATGTCCAAGCCATGGCCAAGGTGCAAGGTGCTGGCACGATCACACAGCAGTTAGCCCGGAATTTATACTTAACGCACGATCGTACGTGGACGCGTAAAATCAAAGAAACCGTATATGCCGTTCAAATGGAAATGCAACTGAGCAAAGACGATATACTGGCTGACTATTTGAATCAAATCTATTATGGGCACTCCACTTATGGGATTGAGACCGCATCTGAGCTATTCTTCGGCAAGCATGCCAGTGAGCTAACTTTAGCTGAAAGCGCCATGATTGCCGGGGTTCCGAAAGGACCGCGTTACTATTCCCCTTATTATGATCTGCAAAATGCCATGGATCGGCAAAAGATCGTCCTTCAGACGATGGTAAACAGCGGCTTCATTACTCAAAGCGCCGCTGACGCCGCAGCCAAAGAGAAGCTGACGATTCAGCCTCTTACCAAAAAGAAGCCTTCTGCAGCGCCCTATTTTAGGGATTATGTACGCAACCTCGCGACGGAGAAGCTTGGCATTACGGAAGAACAATTCGATGAGGGCGGCATCCGTATCTATACCACACTGGATAAGAATGCCCAGCAAATTGCTGAGAATGTCATCACGAAGCAGCTCGATGGCAAGCCCGATCTTCAGGCAGCTCTAGTCGCGGTTGACCCACGGACAGGCGAGATCAAAGCTATGGTCGGCGGACGCGACTACACCGAGAATCAATTCAACCGTGCGTTATCGAACACGCGACAGCCGGGGTCATCTTTTAAACCTTTCGTCTATATGGTTGCCCTTATGAATGGCTTTACACCCGTCTCCATGGTCAAAAGTGAACCGACGGTGTTTACCTATGATGAAGGGCGGCAGCAATACACGCCACGAAACTTTAATGACCAGTATACCAATGGGAATATCGATATGCGTCAGGCGATTTCAAAATCGGACAACATCTATGCCGTGCACACGATTCTCCAGGTAGGGCCGCAGAAAGTTATCGACTTCGCCCGTAAGCTGGGCATTGCTTCGCCAATGAAGCCGCTGCCTTCCCTTGCTCTTGGTTCCTTCCCCGTGAGTCCATTGGAAATGGCGTCTGCCTTTTCTTCCATTGCAAATCAAGGGTTACACCATGAGCCTACAGCTATTCTACGTATTGAGGATGCGAACGGACGTATTTTGTATGAAGCGACACCTGCGGAGGAGCAAGTGATTCCCCCTGCGGTTGCGTATGTGATGACCAACTTAATGGAGAGTGTGTTCGAAGAGGGCGGTACGGGCAATCGTGTTGCAAGTACAATCAAGCGGCCGATTGCAGGCAAAACGGGCACGACCGATACGGATGCTTGGCTCGTCGGCTTCACGCCCGAGCTGTCTACTGCGGTATGGGTGGGCTATGATAAGAGCCGAGATATTTCAACGGTGGAATCACACCTCGCCTCGCCGATCTTTGCGGATTTCACCGAACAGACCTTGGATGCTATTCCGCCCAAGCTGTTCCCGATTCCTGAGGGTGTATCGACGGTTTACATTGATCCTGTGAGCGGCAAATTGTCCAATGAAGACTGCCCGAACGCCAAGGTGGAAGCTTTCCTCGCTGGTACGGAGCCTACGACTTATTGTACAGGCAAGCCTGCAAAGCCAGATGCGGCGGGTGGTCAAAAAGATGGTTCCAAAGGCGCTAACGGCTCTTGGTGGAACGATCTCAAACGTTGGTGGAATGACTAATTTACACCTCAATGAAAACACAAAAAGGCAGTACTAAGCGCGTCTTAGTCCTGCCTTTTTGCTGTCCTAGTATATGAGGGTAACATACACTAGGGTCTAGTATACCCGCTTCGACATTGTGTAACAATGGATGACACATAATGTTCATATTCTCCAGATTGGCTACAGAAAGCTTAGGAGAGCGCGTCCTTGAGGCTCTGATCTGAGCGATTCCACCAGTCTTCGTTATGCTCAATTAGTCTATTGCGAAGCGCTGCGCGCTCGTTGTCTGACAATCCTTCTAGGATAAATTTACGTTTCATAGCGCCATCCATTTTGTTCACGTGCTCCGCAAGAATCTTCCATCCGCGGCGAGCTTCCGTATCGATCAACATCTCGCAAGCAGACATTCCCGCGTAGTAGGCACCTTCTTCTGTGCGATCAACTGCTACCCACACGATCCACGCTTTACGGCCATTCGGAACATCCTCTTTGTTCGTGGAGAATTTAATCCCTTTCTCAATCTTACTCTTGGCATGCAGGGTTCCTTCATCCAGATAAGCCTCATCCCCATCAATAATGATACCGGAGACGTTGCTTAGATCAATGGCTCCTGCACCGAAGCCTTTGTGATTCACTTTTGAACTTACTATATTTAAGGCCAGCTTCTTCTTATCCGCTTCCATAAGGGCACCTTCCACTCTACATAAAGTTAAAATAACGACTTGCTTTCATTGTAGCGAAAGTCATCTCTTAGAACAAGGGGCGGAGTATGGCATGGCCCTTTCTAACATTTCTTTCACCTCGCAGAAATATTCCCTAGGTTGTCTACATATACATGCTGTAGATGCTTGTTTAGGCGGGGTGAATCTCATGGATATGAATGCTCTATTCAATAGTCGCAAGGTACAGTGGTTTGCTGTCATGCTCCTTGCTGCCGGCGCAGTGTTAATAACGAACACCTTGCTCCCCTCCACATCAAGAGGGACTGTTCCTGTCGTCTCTAAAGAGGTACCTATTGCGAAGACACCGGACATGCAGCCTGCAGATAATGGCAAACCGTTAGAAACCTCAACACCACTTAGTTATCGTATTGCTGAATATCACATGAACGTTGCGTACACACCAGAAACGAGGCAGCTCCAAGGACAACAAACGCTCACGTGGGAAAATCCAGGCAATGTGCCTGTACAAGAATTGTATTTCCACCTTTATCCGAATGCTTTCGCATCGAAGAAAACGACATTCATGCGCGAATCCGGCGGGAAGCTGCGGGACGATGAAGCGAAGGCAGATAGTGGCGGAAGTATGGAACTGCTATCCGTGAAATCGGATACGGGTGATGATCTTACTAAGCGGATGGCTTTTGTACAGCCGGATGACGGCAATAAGGACGACCATACGCTGCTCAAAATCCCATTATCTAAACCAGTGGGACCTGGCGAAACAGTCACCGTGAAAACCGAATTCCTCGTTAAGTTACCTGCAGCCTTTGCCAGAATGGGCTACGTTGATGACTTTGTTATGGCTGGTCAATGGTTTCCGAAGGTTGCCGCCTATGAACGCAAGGGTACCAGAGGCCGTACTGAGGCTGGCTGGAATCTCCATCAATATCATGGCAACTCTGAGTTCTATGCGGATTTTGGTATGTATGATGTGAAAATTCAAGTACCCGCCAATTATATTGTGGCTGCTACTGGGCATCCTGTGAAGCCCGCTGTGACGGAAAAAGGAACGAAAACCTATCAATTCTACGCCGAGGATGTCCATGACTTCGCTTGGTCGGCTTCGCCTCATTTCGTCTATGCCGAACAATCATTCTCTGCTCCACAAGTTCCTGGTGTCAAAATTAAACTGTATCTCGATCCCAATCATCAAGATTTAAAGGACCGTTATATGTATGCGGCCAAAAAAGCACTCTCCCGTTATAGTCAGTGGTACGGAACGTACCCTTACTCTACCCTTTCTATTGTGGTACCGCCTCCAGGTGGAAATGGCGCGGGCGGCATGGAATACCCGACTTTAGTTACGGCTTGGGGGGCTAGTGACAAGGATCCCGACTTAGAACTAGAACGTGTCGTCGTGCATGAAATCGGCCACCAATTTTTCTACGGGCTCGTCGCCAGCAACGAATTCGAAGAAGCCTGGCTGGATGAAGGCTTTACCTCTTACGCAGAGGATAAGGTCATGGAAGCCGAATATGGCGAGGTGCCTAATTTACCTGTCGAATCCAGCTATATAACCTCTCCTAATGGGTTGCAGAAGGAAGCATGGGCTTACAAAGGCCATGACCAGTATGCTGAAAATGTGTACACGCGTGGCAAGCTAGTACTGAAAGCGATTGAGCAACAGGTCGGCACCAAAATGATGGACCGTATCATGCAAACCTATTTCGCGCGGTGGCAGTTTAAGCACCCTTCTACGAAGGACTTCCAGCAAGTGGTAGAGGATGTCAGCAAAACAAAGTGGGACGATTTCTTCAATCAGTATGTCTATGGTGAGATGATGATGGACTATTCTGTCGAGAGTGTTCACGTCCAGCCTCAGGGCGTTAAAGGTGCCGAGACTTACGAAAGCACAGTCCGCATCGTTAAACTTGGTGGCAATTCACCGGAAGTACCCATCCAGTTCCACTTCGCAGATGGGACAACATTAGATAAAACATGGGATGGCAAAGAAGGCAGTATTGAGTTCAAATTAACACATGCCTCTCCTGTCGACTGGGTGCGTATTGATCCGAAATACACACTTATTCTTGAGAATAAGCATATCAATAACTTTTACCAAACCCAATTAGATACAAAGTGGCAAATTCGATGGAATCTCGGCATTATTCAGTTCCTTCAAGCCGTCTTCGGCTCGGTCGCCTGGTAAGGACTTGGCTTACGTCTCATGACAAACGCTGAGGGTATGCTTATGATGCTAGTTTTCTAAAGAAAACGTTAAGGAGGGACCTCGTTGGCCACCTATATCAAATCAGGTTTCAGGGCAACTATGGCACAGCCATTTGCCACAATCATTTTGTTCCTATATCAGATGGGCTGGGGTATTCTCCTGTATAAACTCGTTCAGGGCATACTTGTCCCCCTCATGCATCGTTTCCCTGGCGCCGAGCAGCCTAAACAGGCATTGCAAATCTTCCTAGCTGAAGGCCAGTTTCAGTTAATAAAAACCGATCTTAGCTATTCCTATTTATGGTGGCTAGCTGTTCTCTTGTGTGCTCGCATGCTGATGACGCCACTCCTAAATGGCGGTGTATACTACTCACTTACGCACCCTCATCAGAATGCAGGCTATCGGTTCTTTCGCGGGATGAAAAAACTTATGTTACCGTTTCTGCTCGTGTATCTCGTCCGGATTGCACTTACCCTGTTTCCGCTCATCTGGCTGCTACCGAAAGCCTCATATATTCTCGCGCATAGCGGATCCTATGAGCAAGTAATTATCAAACTTCTGCCTTGGATACTTAGTCTCTTGGTCTACGGATTTGTCTTACAGCTTCTCTTTATGTATGTACAATTCGCCATCGCGGCGAATCTAGGCATCCTATCTACGGTTATCTCCTTTTTTCGACATTCACTGTCGATTGTCGGACTGGCCATTATTCTGTTAGTAATAACAGGACTTTTAGCAGGGGTAACTGTCACAGCTACCTACATATGGGCTGGACTGCTAGCACTAGTCATTTATCAGCTATATCCCCTATTCCACATTTTCATCCAGATTTGGGGGATTTCTTCTCAATATCAACTGCTTTCTGCCAAAATATCCAATTAATATTCAAAGAAACAGCCAATAGGCAAATATTCCCCCCCTCTCTTTGAGAAGGGGGCCTTTTTTTTGTCTATTCCTCGAACAATTCCGCTTATTTTTTTGCCTATTATGTAACCATAAAAGAGGAATTTCAAACTTTATGACGAATAAAAAGGACTAGCATCAAAAAACCAAATATTTCATGCCGAATTCCTCAGTTTATGGGGAAACGGGGGAACCACTCCGGGTGAATTGATCTTGCAAGACAGGGATCATAGGGAACCTTCAACCGAACCCTCCAGCTAACCTCGTAGGCACCGGAAGGAGACAAGCAGTTGAAGAAAGTTGTTGGTCTTGTTTTTAGCCTTGTTTTGTTTTTGAGCGTAAGCGTAGGAAGCGTTTTCGCGTCATCCTCTATGGACAACGCAGTCGAAGATCTCGTAGGAACTCCCTACAAATGGGCAGGAACGACAACCAAAGGGTTTGATTGCTCTGGTTTCACATCCTACTTGTTCAATGGTTTCGGCATCGACCTTCCACACAGCTCCAAATCACAAAACAGCGAAGGCTACTGGGTTGACAAAAAGGATCTTCGTAAGGGCGATCTTGTATTTTTCAACACGGATGGCAGCGGCATATCTCATGTAGGCATGTACCTTGGAGATGGTGAATTCGTTCACTCCGCTACAAATCAAGGTGTTGTGAAGAATAAGTTGAGCGAATCCTATTATGCGAAGCGGTATGTATCAGCCAGACGAGTTCTATGGGATGATATCTACAATCAACTAACTGCTGAATCCAAGTAATATTCTCGGCACAGAATGAAGCCCTGCAAGCTTTGCTCGTAAGAGCAGTTTGTAGGGCTTCATTCATTTGAGCGAGAAGATCTGCGTATACTACAATGAATACATAATGGCCTTCGGCCTCCAGGAAGGATAAGAATACATGGACAGCATACAAGATCTTACACCCCCACCGTTCCCCGGCATCATTCAATCCATTGATGAGATTCGCGCAGATATCGGAGAGGCGCATCCAGCAGTCCAAAAGAAAGTGATCAACCAAGTCGACGCACATGCTAGAGCGTTCATCGCCAAGTCACCCTTATTCTACTTATCTACTTCACATGCGAATGGACTATGCGATGTTTCACCTCGCGGTGATAGCGCAGGCTTTGTACGCGTTCTAGATGAACATCGCCTTATCTATCCAGAAAGACTGGGAAACCGTCGACTGGACTCGATGCAAAATATGTTAACCAACCCGCAAGTGGGTCTCTTATTCATCATTCCTGGCGTGGACGTGGTGCTTCGCGTCAATGGCCGCGCTTGGCTGACGAAAGATGAGGAGCTATTGTCAACGATGCAGTTAAACGGGAAGTCCCCCATCGCCGCTGTCGGCGTTGAAGTGCAAGAATGCTTCATTCATTGCAGCCGTGCCCTCAAGCTGTCAAAGATTTGGGATTCCACGACGTGGGTGCCTGAGAAAGAGCATCCAGACAGCATGGAAATGTTCCGCGCCCATCTAGCATTAAACGGCGTTCCGCTAGAAGAGTAGGAACAAAACACCCAACTAGCCATAATGTGTAACTTGACATCACATGTTACCCCATCCTATAATTACGGCATGTCGTTTTCTAGGGTTCCGCGGTGTACGTCGCCGGCTGGTCCGAGAGAAAACACACAGCGGATACGCTGTGGTCACGGAGGGAGAAAAGCCCGGGAGTCTTATCGCGCAAGCGATATTACTTCCGGGCTTTTCTCTGTTTTTTGGTCACACTAAACAACGTGTATCCCCACTTTGAAAGGAGTGTATGTACATGGCCTGGTTATACTTAGTCATTGCTGGTGTTTTTGAGGTGGTGTGGGCGATTTCATTGAAATTTTCCAATGGATTCACACGACTCGTCCCCTCCATTGTTACGATCCTTGGCATGATAGTTAGCTTCTATTTCTTAGCCGTAGCGACCAAAACGCTTCCGATCGGAACAGCCTATGCCGCTTGGACCGGAATCGGCGCGGTTGGTGCTATTATCATTGGCACGATGTTTCTCGATGAACCCATCAGTTTGCTTCGTATCTTGTTCATGGTTCTGATCCTAGTCGGTGTGCTTGGGTTGAAATTCACGTCAGGGCACTAAAATGTCTATTTGATCGTATAACTTACGTACCACAAGCTGCCACCTACGAAGATGCGCAAATGTTGGGACAATGGACGAAAAATATCATTCAACTCTTCGTAGCTCCAATAATTTTTGAGAATGTCATGCTTGGAACCGTCGGCGAGCTCACGCCTTTTGTAAGTATCCTCACTATCCGCATGGGTGATGAGCTCGCCGCCTCTTCCAGGTACATACACATTATCCGCGATAAACACCTGTGCCCCGCTGCCCAACCGTTCATGTAATCCCTGCAAAAAGCTATCGATGCGATTGCGCGGAATATGCGAGAACCAGAAGTTGGCCAGCCCGTAATCAAATTCGCCTCGCACCTCAGAGAGCTTATAAGCATCTCCTTCTACAAAAGTGGCATTCCCCTTGGGCCATGTCTTCGACTCCGCGATGCGCAGCACTTCAGGACGTATGTCCACGCCAACAAGCTGTGCAGCAGTTTCAGAAGCTATGTGTGTCCAATACCCCGTGCCGCAGGCGATTTCCAGCACACGGCGTCCAACTACCTGTTTCCTAATCATATCGGACAGAACGCTCAGTTCTTCTTGGTACCCCGCATCTTCGCGGTGATAAATCCGTTCATACTCCTCTGCTCGTGCACCATAATAGGCTTGCATGCTTAGTTTTTCTTGGTCCAAAAGCGTCTGCTTCTCCCTCACCTCATGAAGGATACGATG
Organism: Paenibacillus qinlingensis; assembly: GCF_031455095.1. Classification (GTDB taxonomy): domain Bacteria; phylum Bacillota; class Bacilli; order Paenibacillales; family NBRC-103111; genus Paenibacillus_E; species Paenibacillus_E qinlingensis_A. Next base: position 101,830 of record NZ_JAVDSB010000016.1, on the reverse strand, counting down.
TCTCGCCGAAAGCAAATCCGCAAAAATCGCGCCGCCTTGCACCGCGTAATTTGCCAGCAGCCCCTGCGTCGCCATAACGATCAACTGTGTCATCGATAGGCCCGTGTCTTCGGCCATCCGCTCCAGGTCGGATTTTACTTTCTCAGGCAAATAAACAGAGAGTCGCTTCGTCTTGTCTTGTTTGTCTTCCATGGTTATCCGCCTCCTTTTTTTATTATTATAACATATAATATATACCATAGTAACACTTATTTTATATCAATAAACTTTTCCGTTCTCTTTATGCTAATCCCCCCACAAGCAACAAAAAAGCCGAGCCCCATCCATAAGATGAAAGCTCGACTCTATTACATCAACTGGCGCTCCTCGCCGTAGCGGCGCTTAAGCTGGTTCAAGAAAAATTGCAGAGAAAGGAATAACAACGCAAAGCTTGTCCCCGCACTGAGAATAATCCACGGGTGCAATCGAATATAGCGTGCGCCGTAAGCGATCAGCGACAGCCATTCACCGGAGGTACTGATCGTAATCTGGAAGCCAGCTTCCTCATCCCCGATCGTTTCGGTACCACCGAGTACGATATTAAATACAGCCAGCTGCCCCAGCAGGAACAACACTTGCATGAACTCGCTTAAGAAGATGAACATCATTTCATTCCGCATCGAGGGGAAAATATGCCGAAGCGTCCGATGCCAGAACGAACCGCCCATGAGTCGGGATGCTTCGATAAACATTTTGCCACTATAATACCGTGTCCGATCTGCGATCTGATGAGCCAACGGGAATATACCGATCAGTGTAATTAAGGTAATAAAGGTGATGCTGAACAATAGCTTATTGTGAGGATCCGCCTTGGCCCCGAGATCGAGCCTTAACCCATAATACATCCCCGCTAGCGGCGGGTAGAGAAAAATGAAGGCCGGCACCGCCGCAACTGCCCACTGCAAGGACCGGAGAAGGCCGCGCCCTCGGCCCGTCATTCCGCTCGACAATCCCCATGGCAGCGCAACTGCAAGACGAAGCAAGGTTAACCCAAGAGCCGTACCTAGTGTGTATTTTAACCCATTTAATAACAAGCTGAGCATATCGTAGCCACGATGATCTGTACCGAGCACGAAGTTGCTATTCGGCGCATACGGTGGGATGGCGTATCTGGTTTTACCATCTTCTTGATATTGAATCATGTTGATCTTGTCCTCTGGCGATATCCCATGCGGCTTCAACCAAGACCCGAACACCATCACAATCAGGAAAAGCGCCAAGAAAGCGATGGAGATATAAAAAGCAGTAGAAGGACGCTTTCTCATGGTCTAGCCACCTCCTCAGCATGTACCACGAAACGTTTTCGCAGCAGCGCATACAGAACATGGAAAGCCATCGCAACAATACCAAGCACGACACAGATTGCAGACATAGACGTGATTCCCTGATAAATCGGCAAGATGATGAAGCCCCCCAAGCCCCCAATGCCACAAATAGCTTCGGCGACAGCCATACTGGCTAGGGCCAATGTCGTTGCTCTAGGCAAGATAGCCAACACATCCTCCATCACATTTCGAAGCACATGGGAGAAGAGTACCTCGCGGCGCGTCAATCCTTTGGCCAAGGCGGTAACGACGTAATCCTGCCCCAGCTCCCGCGCAATGGCAACACGAAGTGTCCCATAAATCGTCACGGACGGAATCAATGCAATTGTCAAAAATGGAATGAGGAAAGGAGTTCTATCTCCCACCTGAACAATCAGCAGCACATAGTGACCGAGAAGCTTCGTTGCGTAAATAGCCCCTAATTGAATAAGCACAATCAAGAAAAAGTCCGGCAAACCCACTAGCAGTGCATGCAGGCCATCTAGCAGAACGCCAATACGTCTTGAGATCGAAGCCCACAGCGCAAATAGCATACTAAGTAGAATCGCGAGCAATAAGCCTGGTATGAAATAGGTGCAGGTTTTCAGAAGCATTTTCGGGATGGCTTGTGTGACAGCAACCTCTTTGCGTGTATAGGGATCTCGATATTTACCAAAATCACCATGCAGGAATCCCTTAAGCTGGTCTTTGACGGTATAGCCATAATAGCGCCACGATATGATTGGCTTCTCCAGCGGAACGACTGAAGATCGTAAAACACCTTTGATCGTCATAGCCGTTCCCTGATACTCCCAGAACTTCCCGTAGGGAACCTCGATTAACCCCGTTTTCTCATTCAAAACCTTACTGCCTGGCAGCATCTCACTGACCTTTTGCATGTTTATGCTGGAATTGACTGCCACCTTGATCTGATCAGGTTGAACGGACAGAAACATCTGCCGAATGTTACTCAGCAAAAAAATTCCGATTAGCGTAATCACACCCAGCAACAGCCATCGTCCTATTACCTTCAATCCGTGCCACCTCATTTATTATTTACCTTAGGTAAAATAGTCATCGTATTGTCATAGTTTATCACGAAGGTTTTGGACAGGACTAGTCTATTCTGTTGAAAAATAAAAAAGCCTCCGCCTCCCTAACAATCAGGGAGGCGAAAGCTTCCTAAGAGCTGAACTGCGCCTGATGCAGGCGGCTGTACACACCGCCTACGGCGATAAGCTCCTCATGCGCGCCTTGCTCGGTGATGCCCTCTTCGGTTACGACGACAATCCGATCCGCGTTCTTGATCGTCGCGAGTCGATGCGCAATGACAAGCGTCGTGCGGCCCTTCGACAGCTCCGCCAAGGACTGCTGGATCGCCGCTTCGGTCTCGGTATCCAGCGCCGATGTCGCCTCATCTAAGATGAGAATCGGCGGATTCTTCAAGAACATGCGCGCGATCGCGAGGCGCTGCTTCTGCCCCCCGGAGAGCTTGACGCCGCGCTCTCCGATCACGGTATCCAGTCCCATCGGCTGGGACTGAATGTAGTTCTGCAGCTGCGCGCGACGCGCAGCATTCCAGATCTCCTCATCCGTCGCGCCCAGCTTGCCGTACGCAATGTTCTCCCGCATCGTGCCGGAGAACAGGAACACATCCTGCTGCACGATGCCAATTTGGCGGCGCAGCGATTCCAGCTCGATACTCCGAATATCGAGGCCGTCAATGGCGATGCTGCCCTCGCTGACATCGTAAAAGCGCGGCAGCAGGGAGCAGATCGTGGTTTTGCCTGCGCCGGATGGACCGACGAAGGCGACCGTTTCACCTGCTTTGATCGACAGGTTGATGTTGTTCAGCACACGATCTTCATCCCCGTACCCGAAAGAAACGCTATCGAACTTGATCTGACCTGCAAGGTGATCCACCTTACGAGCATTCGGATGATTCGCCACTTCTGGCTCGGTGTCAATCACCTCTACATAGCGTTTGAAGCCGGCAATTCCCTTCGGATAGCTTTCAATAACGTTATTGATTTTTTGAATGGGGCCTAAGAATACGTTCGTTAACAGAACAAAAGCAATGAACTCCCCATAGGTAATCTGCTTGTCGATAACGAACCACGTTCCACAGATAAGCACGAATACCGTCACGGAACGCATTAAGATGTAGCTTAATGAAATGTTCCACGCCATGATTTTATAAGAAGCCAGCTTCGTCAGTCGGAATCGGCCATTGTTCACTTCGAACAATTTCTTCTCATGCGCTTCATTGGCGAAAGCCTGTACCACACGAATACCACCGATATTGTCTTCCACTCTTGCATTAATATCAGCCAGATCGCCCATCATGCGACGGAACGTTTTTGTCATTTTCTGATTAAAATACACCGCAATCCACAGAAGGAACGGCACAATGACGAATGTTAACAGCGCAAGCTTCACATTAATTTGCAGCATCAGCACCAGCGCCCCAATGAGTGTCATCACGGCAATGAACAGATCCTCCGGGCCATGATGCGCAACTTCGCCGATCTCTAGCAAATCATTCGACATCCGCGACATAAGCTGCCCCGTTTTGTTATTGTCATAGAATCGGAAGCTTAGTTTCTGCAGATGGGTGAACAGCTTTTTCCGCATATCCGTTTCAATGTTAATCCCCAGCATATGTCCCCAATAGGTAACGACAAAGTTCAGCAGTGTATTCAGCGCATAGACGGCCAACAATCCGATACACGCCCAAATAATCCATGTCCAATTTCCTGCTGGAAGCAATTTATCAATTACCTGGTTGACGGCCAGAGGGAAGCCTAGCTCCAACAACCCAGCCACCACTGCACAAGTAAAATCCAAGATAAATAAGTGCTTATAGGGCCGATAGTACGAAAAAAACCTTTTCAACATGTGTCTACTCCACCTTTCCTTTACATATTATACCTGAAATCCTCCACAAATAGGCAATTGCCAGAGGACATGTATCCACTATTTTCATATGAATAGGTATATCTTATTCTGGCTGTGGAGGCATGGAATCATGTTCAGCAACACGATGGATACGCGAACTGCCATTCGCCTTTCAGCGATGTGCGGTCAAAGCTATACCCAACTGGAACAAGGAACTGAAGCTATCATTTTACCTGCTGCCTATCGCATCGTTTCTCCGATCACAGCAAATGCCGCTTTTGGCGGGCGTGAGCTATTTGGTTTTATTGCAGAATCCGACAGTCAAATTGTGATTGTATTTCGAGGAACCTCCACCACATCAGACTGGATCTCGGATGCTATTGCTAGACAGACCGATTTCCCCTATGCCAAAAATGGTGGTCTTGTACACCAAGGATTTCTAGATATTTACGAATCTGCACGGAAACCTATTCTAGCATCAATGAGCAAACTATCCCCACACAAACAAGTTTACCTGACAGGGCATAGTCTCGGTGGCTCGCTCTCTACGCTATGTGCTGCTGATTTGGCAACAAACACGAAGTTCAAGAATCCTGCTGTGTACACCTTCGGTTCACCAAGAGTCGGCAATACAACATTCGCCAAGCAATTTAATCTCAAAACAGGGCCACATTATCGCGTCTACAATCGCAATGATATGGTACCATTCCTGCCGCCTCTCGTGTATAAATCGCCTCGTACCGGTGATCTCTATCACTATATCCATGTAAAAAGAGGCGTTGAGCTCGCCTTTCCAACGGGGTCGTTCGCGGGAAATCATGCGGTTAGCAGCTATTATACGGAACTCGCTAAGCTTGATCCCAAATATGTGAAGCTGATCTGCGCCAAAACACCGGGCTTCTGCCCGAACTGAAAGAGACTATGGGAACTGGCCCATAGTCTCTTTTTTAATGGAACAAGCTTATACGACATCCTCTTTCACAGCGAAATGCTTCTGTATCAAAGAAATTTGACCTGCATGAATCCCTGTGTGGTACATCAATCTTCCCACTGCTTCTAGCGGTGTCGAAGGCCCCATCGGCGAATCTACGGGCACGGTCCAAGCCTCTTCAGGCAAAGCACGCATCGCTTCAATGAGATGGTTGTTCGAAACCGTTAGATCATCAACTAATTCCTGCAGGTTCGTATAGGAAGCCTTTGCCTTCGCGCCGCCAGGGCCGCCACTAGTAGATAATTGGATGCCTGCTGGCATTTTCACCGCGAAGGTGCGATTTCGCTACCCTTAACGGTCTATTGGGGATTCCTATTCTCCTTATTCAAGCTCTGTAAAAAGGGCCGACGACAAATATCGCTCACCTGTATCAGGGAGGATAACGACGATCGTCTTCCCTTTATTCTCAGGTCGTTTCGCCAGTTGAACGGCGGCATAAGCCGCAGCACCTGACGAAATTCCGACGAGCAGCCCCTCGCTTTTGGCTAACTGACGAGCTGTCTCCATCGCTGCCTCATTGCTGACAGAGAGGATTTCATCGACAATGTCTCGGTTAAAATTATCCGGCACAAAACCAGCACCGATCCCTTGGATCTGGTGCACACCTCGCTTGCCGCCGGACAGCACAGGGGAGCCCGCAGGCTCCACGGCTACAATTTGAACATCAGAGTGGCGCTGCTTCAGAATCTCTCCTACCCCAGTAATCGTGCCTCCTGAACCGACGCCTGCCACAAATATATCAACCTGCCCGCCCGTATCTCGCCAAATTTCTTCTGCCGTTGTCGCACGATGGATTTCAGGGTTAGCTGGATTACTGAACTGCTGAGGGATGTAGGCACTTGGCAGCTGAGCAGCTAGTTCCTTGGCTTTACGAATAGCACCTTGCATACCTTCAGCAGCTGGCGTGAGCACAAGTTCTGCGCCTAGGGCTCTTATGATTTTGCGGCGTTCCTCGCTGAACGAATCCGGTAATACAATAATCAAGCGGTAGCCTAGTGCAGCCGCTGCAAAAGCGAGACCAATGCCCGTATTCCCACTCGTCGGCTCGATAATCACCGTGTCTTGCTTGATCTTCCCTCTGCGTTCTGCATCCTTCAGCATGCCATAACCGATACGATCCTTCACGCTTCCCGCAGGGTTGAAATACTCCAGCTTCGCGATAATTCGCGCTTCAAGTCCTTGTTGTTTATTGAAATTCCAGAGCTCAAGCAGCGGCGTATTCCCGATGAGTTCTGTTAAATTATTATATATGTTAGGCATGTGAGACCTCGCTTTCACGGATTTGTAATTAAACCTATACGTTTAGTTGGATAAGTAAAGTATAACACCTGCTGAAAGGGATATTAAATCAATAATCCTGATGAATGAGTGTGGCATTCTCTTATATTGAGCGATAGGCGACGAGCGTTAGAAGCTTAATTAGAAGAGAACTATGACGCGAACATATGATACACTGGTTGCTAGATGATAATTATCATACATGGAGAGTAAGGAGTACCGATTATGAAACTAGTATCTTGGAATGTTAACGGCTTGAGAGCCTGTGTGAATAAAGGATTTTTGGAGTACTTTAAAGAGGTTGATGCGGATCTCTTCTGCTTACAGGAAACAAAGCTGCAAGAGGGGCAGATCGACCTCGAACTAGGAGAGGGCTATAAGCAATATTGGAACTATGCAGAGAAAAAGGGGTATTCCGGCACGGCTGTTTTCTCCAAAGTGGAGCCTCTTTCTGTCCGTTACGGTATTGAAGAAGATTCTGAGCCGGAAGGTCGTATCCTGACCCTAGAATTCGAGAACTTCTATCTCGTAACAGTGTATACCCCGAATGCGAAGCGCGATTTATCAAGGCTGCCTTACCGGCTAGAATGGGAAGATCGCTTTCGCGACTATTTAGTCGGACTAGATGCAGCGAAGCCTGTCTTGGTGTGCGGTGATTTGAATGTGGCCCATCATGAAATCGATTTAAAAAATGCCAAGGGCAACCACAACAATTCCGGCTTCACCCTCGAAGAGCGTGGCAAAATGACGGATTTGCTGGCGGCAGGCTTCCTTGATACGTTCCGACACTTGTATCCAGAGCGAACAGATGTATACTCATGGTGGTCCAATATGCCAGGCGTTCGTGCACGGAATGTGGGCTGGCGTATTGACTATTTCCTCGCATCTGCTCGATTAGCACCTATGATTACGGAGGCATCAATTGCCTGTGATATTCTAGGGAGCGATCATTGTCCGGTGGTTTTGGAGTTGGATTTAGCCTAGAGAGTTGGCTAATCCAATCCCCGACTTCAGGAGGAGCACACGTTCCGACCTTGGTCTCTTCTGGAAATAACTTCCTAAGTGGTAAGATCGAATTAACAAGAATTCGATGAGCTGCGAGGGATGCAAAGTGAAAAGAAACCGAAGAAGAAGACGGAATTGGGTGTTTGGCATTCTCGCTTTTCTAGCCGTTGGGATCGCGGCTTATGCTTTGTTACTCTATGGCAACCCAGACGATATCAAAGATCAAGGTTTCGTTACGGAAAAAGGTACCATGCCTGATCTCTGGTATACCGTGCTTTGGGTCCATGCGGTTTCTGGTGGTGTAGCGCTCGGCATTGGTTGGCTGCAATTCATAAAGAGGATTCGCCTCCGAACCCCGAATATTCATCGCGCGATTGGCTATGTCTATGCAACGATGATTACAGCAGCAGGTTCGACAGGTCTCTACATGGCTTATTACACTAGCGGTGGCTTGAGTGCTCAGCTTGGTTTTGCAGCCCTATCTCTCATGTGGTTGTACACACTTTACCAAAGCCTTAGGAGCATCATTGCTGATCGCAACCCACGCGTACACGGTCAATGGATGTTACGAAATTACGCGTTGTCCTGCGCAGCGATCTCGCTTCGTATCCTGACACCGTTAGCCGCTGTATTCTGGGGCCTTACGGATACGAATGACACATTCGGCGTCATTGCTTGGATCTGTTGGCTGCCGAATTTACTCATCGCGGAAATGTTCATTCGCGTTGGGATTCGCAAGTATAATAGGAGTAAAGGAGTGATGTTGTTATAAAAGTAAAAATGAGCCACGATACGCTTCCGCTTATAGAAGACAAGGCACTTATAATGGCCTGTTTTCAACCACTCATCCTCGCCTATAAAGAAATTCAATCCCGAGGCGAAGATTTCACCTCGGGACTATATCAAGAGCTTACGCCAGACCAACAAGCCCTGTTTGCTTTCTGGACCTATTATACCCATGCCATCAAATCACAGGCTGATTTCTATTGGTGGAGTGCCTATTTCCTAGCTCAGCCGGCAAAATGGGCTGGAATTCAAAGCGCGCTGCGCTTTTTCGAAGACAGCTGCACGTTGCCTCTTGTCGAGCGCATGGAGTCGCTTCTGAAGCAAAGAAATCACCCGAGGAATATGGCTACCTTCGATATATCTACAACGGATCTTGAACAAGATGCCGATCTGTTGTCTGAGGTCAGACCGCTCTATGCAGCTTTATTAGAAGCTAGGGAGACCACTCAACATGGCATTGCTGCTTACATTAGGAACCATCCTGATGCGTTCTTTGTCTTACACTGATTCAGGATTAACCGCAAAAAGCGAATGAATATTCCCATCCGGATCAGCAAAAAAGGCTGTTACGTGTCCCCATGACTTTGCTTTTGGCTCCATAATCGCAGTAGCCCCTTTCGAAACATACTCCCGATATAGTGCTCCCACTTCTTCTGGTGAGTCACATTGAAAATTGAACTCGTAGGCTTGCCCTCTGCGCTCTTCCAGAAATGAAGGATGATCATTCGTATTATCCGCCATAAGCGGAGTCGAGCAGATCGCTAAACGGACGCCGTTATTTTCAAATTCAACATACGCCGCTTCTTCCACCACAATTCGAAAGCCAAGCACATCATGATAAAAACGAGCTAGTCGTGCAACATCTGTCGATAACATGGTGATACCTTCTAATTGAATTTTCATATTGCGTGCCCACCGTCCCTCATCTATTTCCTAAAATTGTATCACGCACATATAGATGGGATCAAGTGTTCCTATTCAATGAAAATCCTACTCAGCCAGCAATCCCTTAATAACTGTCCGCATCTGATCTTCCGTTAATGTGCCTACTCGGTTGTAGGCAACTCGTCCCTGCTTATCTACAAAAATAGAAACCGGAATGGATCGAAGTTTGTACGCTTGGGTAACCTTTTTATCCGGATCGAGCAGCACACGGAAGGAATAAGGATGTTCTTTCAGATAATCGCTTACCTTTTCATGACTTTCTCCGACATCAATAGCCAGCATGACGATATTGTCATCTTTGTAATCGTGATAGACCTTCTCCATGTCCGGCATTTCTTTGATACACCATTTGCACCAAGTCGCCCAGAAGTTGATATACACGTTCTTGCCTTTCAGATCGCTTAAGGTGACCCGCTGCCCATGTAAATCTGTTACGGTGAAATCAATCGCATTCTCCCGCTCCTGAGCATCGAGTAATAGCGTATTGGGCGCTGTCGCCCCCTCTGCGCTCTCCGTATTCGCATCCACCGTCTGCAAGTTGGAAGTTTGCACCACCGCCTCTTCACTAATGCTATAGGAGCTGGTTAAAAAGGAAAGGGATTGATTAATCGTCTCCATCCGATTCGTGAAAACAAGAACGCCCATAAAGATCATAATGATGCCGCTGATAACGGAGAAAATGGGCAAGTATTTGAACACCTTTTTCAACAATCGGGATAAATGTTCAACTAAAAAAGCCGAAAGCACAAAAGGCATCGCCATACCTAGTGAATAGGCCGTGAGCAGCAGGACTCCCTTTTGGATGGTTTCCATGCTGCCTGCATAGATGAGAATCGTAGAGAGCATCGGTCCAATACACGGTGTCCATCCGACTGCGAAGGCCATTCCTACCAGGAACGGACCTGTTCTTTTCACAGATGGGCCGCTGGTTAAGAACCTTTTTTCGGAATACAACCATTTAATCTTAAATATCCCTGTCATATGAAGTCCGAATAGGATGATAACCACGCCGCCAATCTGCCTGAAAATCGATAAATTGGACGTAAATAATTTGCTGATCGAGCTTACGGAAATACCTAAACCTATAAACTCGAGGGAGAATCCCAATATAAAGAATAAGGATTTATAGACAACATGACTCTTCCCTTTATTTGTAACCATATCAGGTATAGAGGAGCCTACAATATAGCTGAAATACACAGGAATGAGCGGAAGAACACATGGGGATATGAATGAAAGCAGCCCCGCTGAAAATGCCAAGATGAAATCCAAATCGCCTCTCCTCCCCTGTTCGTTTTAACCAAAATGGGCAGCCTTGCGGCTACCCATTTCACCTCTTATTTAAGTAAGTTGTATAACACTTGAGCGGCTTCAGCTCTTGTGGATAGGTTTTGCGGGTTAAGCTTAGCGTTATCCCCTGTTAGGATCCCGCTCTCAACAAGTGACTTGAATGCCTCTTGTGCAAATCCTGCGATTTGGCCCGCATCCGTGAAACTAGACAATGTAGCTGCCCCATTCCCTTTTGGAAGCTTATTCAATACACCTAACGAGCGATGTAATAGTGTGAACAGCTCCTCACGAGAGATGCTTTGATTCGGCGCGAATTGGTTGTCGCCAACACCACCTGCGATGTTCAGACGTTTAGCAGCCGCCAAATAAGGCGTGTAATATGTGTTACCTGCATCCGCGAAATTGTCTTTCGCGTTCTCTTCCGGCGCTATGCCGTATGCTTTTAATAGGAGCGTAATGAACTGTCCTCTTGTCAGCTTGTCATTCGGACTAAAATGAGTCTCGTCTGTGCCGCCAGCAATCTTATTGGCTGCTAGGAAGTTAATCGCTTGATGATGCCACGCTGACTCTGGCACATCTACAAAGGCAGATTTCGTGTAAGTAATAGCAACATCCGTTGCTGGACTTGGGTTATACCCATATTTGGCTGCATATCTAACTTGATATTTACCGGTGGATAATCCTGTCGTTTCTGTGGCTTTGGCTGCTGTGTATTTGGTTGTTCCCGCAAGTTTATATTCCAACAGCGCAGTTGTGCCTGTGATTTTTCCATCAAGACTCAACGAAGTCGTTGCTGCTGCAGTGCCAAGACCTGTAGGTGCTGCTGATTGTTCCAAATTCAAGTCGATGATCGTGGATGGACTTGGCTTGAAGCCAGCTTTAGCTGCAGTCCTCACGTAATAAGTACCTTGCGTAAGTCCTGTAAGGGACGTACCCGTTACTGGTGCATAAGCTTTGTCTTCTGCACGTTTGTACTCAAGAGCTGTAGACGTACCGCTAATTTGGCCATCTTTGCTTGTATCTGACTTCGGAGCTTTTCCTGTCAGTCCTGTTGGAGCTGCTTGATCAGCCGCACCTTGCAGTTCTGAGAAGGCACGATCTAGCGCCTCAATGTAGTTGTTGTAATTGACACCTTTTTTACCATTCAGTTCATAATCAGGTTGAATATCTTTCCATGTGTACATTAACTCAACATGATCAAGAATTGGGGCTGGTTTGCCTTGCGCATCTTTATGATCCTTATTGTAAATAAAGAAGTAAGGCACTTGCAGCTTGTTAGCTACATGATCAACGCCATTCGCGTCCTTGTAGCTGACGTTATTGCTTGCTTTTGCATAAAGAGTTTCGATATTCGTTAAGTAGGTATTAACCAGATCTACGTATCGATCGGAAAATAGAGCACCAGTTGCACGGATTTGAAGGAAATTGCTGCTATCCGTTCCTACAGGCACATCTGGCGTACCGCCAATGCCTCCGTCCAGCTTCGTATCCCAGTTGTACACTTTGGTTACATTGTATTTCTTCGCATATTCATTGACATACTTCGCAACTGCCCGTGTATTAGGGCACCAAGAGCATCCGAATAGGAAAACATAGTTCCCTTCGCTTTTCAACACTCCATTAAGCTCGTCATAAGTTACTGGATCAAGCACGATGTCTTTATCTGCTTCACCAAAAATCGTTTCTCCCGCGAATTCGTTATAAGAGGAGGCAATATAGTTGTTGTTATTTTGATCGGCTTGCAAGCCAGCTTTCAGATTAGCTGGAACAGCATCAAATGCCGCGCTAACTTTGGCTTTATACGCATCCACTTTGGCATTATCCACAACACCATTGGTTAAAAGTGCGTCGATTCCCTCTACCGAAGAAATAATTGGAGCGTTGGCTGCGCCATTTTTGTTATTTTTGTTGTACACGAACAAGTACGGGGTTTGAATCTTTTGAGCTGTTCCTGTCAGGGTTTTCGTAACGAGGTTAGGCGCTTTGCCTGACGTCACATCATTGCTGTAAGTGACACTTTCCGAACCCTCGATTTGTGTGCTGAGATTCGTTAAATACTTATTAACCAGATCGACATAACGTCTCGAGATTGGATTGTTGGCGGAATCAGCGATATCTGTAGCAGGGTTTGCACCATCTAACCGCGTATCAAAGTTATAGACGGACTTGATTCCCTTCGCTTGTGCCACCTCGTTTATGTATCCAACAACAGCTTGTGTATCTTTACTCCAGGAACCACCGAATAGGAATACATAGGTTCCTTCGGAGTCTAGCAAATAATCAAGTTCATGATAGGTTGTTGTTTTAAAAACGTTCTTATCGTCAACGAGATTATCATATTTTTGATTGAAATAACTTGTATAAGTGCTGTTGAGTGGTGCTGATGGCGTTGATGATGCTGCGGCACTTGCTTGGTTCGTATGTAAAAAAGGTAAAACTAGCGTAGCAGCCAGAAGCAGCGTTAAGGCTTTATTCGTAGTCGATGATTTAGTCATGGTATTCTCCTCTGTGTTAGTTTCGTTAGTGTATGGCTCCGATTAGCAACCCTCTTCTTCGATGTCGCAGTTCTCTTCATCTTGTGCAGCAGGCGCAGGAGTTGCAGCCGCTTTGGCAGGTGCCGGTGTAGCTGCTGGCTTCACTTGAGCAGGTTGTGGAGTCTCAGCCACGGCAGCTTTAGGCTCTTCTTTCTTCACAGGTTCAGCCGTTGGTTTAGGCTCTTCCGCTTTTGTGACGACTTCTGCTTTTTTCGTTTCAGTCGCAGTAGTTACTGCTGCTGTCTTAACTTCAGGCGCTTTTGTATTCACGGCAGTGGTTGCCGCAGTGTTCGTTGTAGGCGCAGTTGTCGCTGCCGGTGTTGCAGCAGCAACTTGCGTCTGTGTCGCTTCCACAGCTGGTGTTGCAGCTGCTTGCGGCTTAACTTCAGCAACTGCGGCTACCGCAGCTTGAGACGGGATCTCCACTTTCGGTGTTGCCGAAGGAGCTTGTGTTGTTGTAGTCACAACAGCATTCGTTCCATTATTATCCGTGCTCTTCGAAGCGGATACGGTGACCGCATAGATGACAATAAGTACAGCAATCGCTGCGAGTATTGCCAATAATTTAAATTTTGATAGTCCAATGTTAGCCATGTTTGAACATCCCTTTCCTCTTAGGTTTCATGTGTACAGTTGCCATCGTGCCGACTTGCCTCTTCGCTGCCATCCTCCTTCTAGTTGTTTTGAAGATAAAAAAAAGAGACACAACAAAGAGCGATTACATCTGCTCCCGTTGAATCTCTGGCTGTCCAGTAGATCACATTCGATATTCTGTTGAGATACATACGACATGTGTGAATCTCAATGTAAACATATCTTAAATGGCATTGATAGTTATGTCAATCATTTTTTAATTAATTCCTATCGGTTTTGTTGGAATTAATAAATTTGCCTGTAAATGAGGCTTTCTGCCCCCTGTCGCCAGACAGAAAGTCAGCATGTCGGTGGTACAATAACAATGTATATCAGCCGCACTATCACATCTCATAAACCAATAACTTGAAAAACTTCATCTATTTTGACATGAATCAGCTATTTATTTTGAATAGATGGAAAACGTACAGTTAATTCTTCGCATTCTTCCGTTTTTGACAACTAGCCTTAAAATTAACTGCGTTTTTTACAGCTAATGACTCCAAACTCCAGATGCTGAGGCTCACGCTTTCTAATACGGCAATTCATGCCCCTCCAAGTAAGCTTTCAAATTGTCCAATGACATCGCATACCCTTCTTCGGTCGGCTTCGCCTGCTCTTGGGTCTCATACCCCGTCTCGGTGATCGTTACACGTGTGCCGTCGCCTTCCGCCGCGGTGAGAAATGTCGTGATCATCTCATAATCCGGCACACTGAACTCCCAACGCAACGCGAAGCGTTGCTGCAGTTCAACTGCCTCGATGGTCGCTCGCAAAGTTACAACCTCCGTCCCTTCGTGGTACTCATTCGGTACATGGTGAAAGTAGACCTCAGCTCCCGGCGAAAGCTCGGCAACGTCCCATGGCGAGCCTGGCGAGTACCACTCCGTTAGCTGCTCGCCTTCCGTCACCGCTTGCCATGCACGCTCCAGCGAAGCCTGAATCCAAATGCTTTTGACGACTGTAAACTGTTCCATACCAACTTTTCCTCCCTATAAATTCTGCTGAGTGACACCCGTTGCCGGATCAAATGTCAGCATTTTCGTACCGATTTTATCAATAAAGAACCGATCGTGACTCACTGTAATGACCGCTCCTGGGAAATGAATCAACGCCTGCTCCATAACTTGAATACTCATGAGATCAAGATGATTCGTCGGCTCATCCAAGATGATGACCGCAGCGCCGGAGAGAAGACATTTGGCAAGCGCGACCCGTGCCTTCTGACCACCAGACAAGTTGCCAATAAACTTGCTGAGGTCCATCTCCGAGAATTGCAGCATGGCGAGGAATTTATTCACCTTTTTCCGCGGCGCATCCAGTCCGAGGCCGTACGTATTCACCGCATGGCTAACGGTATCCTTCGGATTAAGCTCTTCCCACATCCGGTTAAAATACGCGTAGCTGACGCCTTTCTCCCAGATCACCTCGCCGGACTCCGACTTCTCCTGTCCCGTAAGCACCTTAATGAGCGTGGATTTCCCGCTTCCGTTCGGGCCTACGACGACTAGGCGGTCTTCCTTTTGAATATCGAAGCTGACGTTCTCAAAGATGGTCCGACCCTCGTAGGTCTGCCCGATACCTTTCACCTCGCACAGCTTGTCCGGAAACCGTAGACGCTCATAAATATCCGTGATCAGCACGTTGACGGGGTGAGGCTCGATCCGTTTCTTGTTATCTGCCAGTTGACGTGAGAGACGGTCCTTGGACATTTTCTTGCTTGCGCGGCTATCAATAGCCTCCGACTCCATGAGGAGCAGCTCTTCTTCCCACTCAAATTGGCGGTCGAGCTCCTTTTTGCGCATCTTCTTTTTGCGAATATAATCCGTGTAATTGCCCTCATACTCTTGAAAACGATAGTTCTCGATCTCGATCACTTGCGTGACCACCTTATCGATAAATTCCCGATCATGGGAAATCAGCACCATCGCACCTTTGAACCGATACAGCCACTGCTCCAACCAAGCAATCCCTTCAATATCCAAGTAATTCGTCGGCTCGTCCAACAGGACAACATCGGGTTGCTCTATAAGCATTTTGGCAAGCGCCGCACGGTTTCTCCAGCCGCCGGACAACTCATCAACAGGTTGATATCGCGACCGCTCATTGAATCCAAGCTTGGTAAGAACGGTGTTAATTTCAACAGATACGTTCCACCCATCTAGATGCTCCATTTGCTCAAATAGTTCCGCCTGCCGCGTCAAAAGCTTATCCATCTCGCCGTCATCTGTGACGGTACCGAGCTTTTCACCAACTTCTTGCAACTCGCGTTCAATCAGTGCAACCTGCTCAAAACACATTTCCAACTCTTGCTGAACGGACAAACTTCCGGTCATTTCTGAGAATTGCGAGAAGTACCCTATTTTAACCTGAGGATCTATCTCTACCTTGCCTGACGTTGGCTCTTCTTTTCCCATGATTAGTCTAAACACCGTCGATTTCCCGGCACCATTCCGTCCAATCAAACCGATTCGCTCACCTTGACTTACTTTAAAATAAATATCGCGAAAAATCATCGCGTCCTCATATTTCTTTATCACGTTCTCCAAACGGATTACACTCATAGCTATCCCCTTTGACCTGCATCATTCATTCTAGGCTGATTATATCATGTTTAGCTTCACGACATTTTTTTATAAATAGTGTATTGTACAGTTGACTTAATGTATAGTATACGCTACATTGTGTATAGAGTATTTTACTAAAGGTAAAAATGAGCATACAGGAGGCACCAAAGAAATGTCCTATCAAGAGAAAAAGCATATCGTCTCATTTATAAGCACGGTGTTCATTTTTGGTTTCTATTGTTGGTATATCTTTCAAAAGGTTCAAGATACGAGCATGGATACAACGGAAACCTTTCACTTCTGGGCGGCAGCCATCTTAATCTTAATACCAGTCTCCATTGTTGCCAAAATCATCATTGCGATCATCTTCAATATCATTTATCGCATTACAACTAAAGAAGTGGAGCCTTCTTTCTCGGATGAACTTGATAAACTCATTGATTTGAAAGCGACAAGAAATTCGCATTATGTCTTTACGCTTGGTTTTCTCCTAGCGATGGGGTCGCTCGTGTTGGATATGACGCCTACCACGATGTTTATCATTCTTATCTTCTCAGGATTCATGTCAGAAATGGCCAATGTATTCACGCGGCTCTACCATTATCGGAAGGGAGTTTAAGATGGGCAAAAGTCTGTTCAGCAATCACATACGGAAATTACGATTTAACCATGATGAAATGACACAACAACAACTAGCAGATAAAGTTGGGGTAACCAGGCAAACGATCGTCGCTCTCGAACAGGGTAAATACTCCCCTTCTTTGGAATTAGCTTTTCGTATTGCACAGGTCTTCAAGTTACCGTTGGAGGATGTTTTCTTTATTGAGGAAGAGCAGTTATGAGATCGGCTAATAACAACCCATTCAGGAGGGAAACGAATGAGAGCGATTGTATGTTCAAAGTACGGAAAACCCGAGGTTCTTCTGCTGAGACAGGTAGATCTGCCAGAACCTAAGGACAATGAAGTGCGGATTAAACTGCACGCGGCTATTGTCACTCCTTCGGATTGTGCTTTTCGCAAGGCTGATCCTTTTATCATCCGTTTGATGTATGGTCTACGCAAGCCCAAACATACGATACTCGGCGTCGAGTTCGCAGGTGAAATTGACGCAGTGGGTAAAAGCGTAACGGCCTTTCGAGCCGGCGACCGCGTTTCCGGTATTAGTCCGACTAGTTTCGGTGCCTATGCGGAGTACGTATGTCTGCCAGAAGCTGCCACAATGGCTAGTCTGCCAGTTAATGCGAGCTTTGAAGAGGCTGCGGGCCTCTGTGACGGTGCCTTAACAGCATTGATCTTCCTCCGTGATACAGCCCAACTTAAACGGGGGCAAAAGATCTTGATCAACGGCGCCTCCGGATCCGTAGGGGCTTACGCGGTACAACTGGCGAAGTACTTCGGTGCTGAGGTGACAGGTGTGTGCAGTTCCACGAATGCCGCATTCGTGAAATCGTTGGGGGCTGATCGGGTTATTGACTATACGCAGGAGGATTTTACAAAAAGCGGTCAGTCGTATGATGTTATTTTCGATGCGATAGGCAAACGTTCATTCACACAATGTAAAGACTCGCTATCTGCCAAAGGCGTCTATCTCACTACCGTTCCATCACTGGGCATCATGCTTCAGATGTTATGGACATCCAAGCTTAGCAGCAAAAAAGCCAAGTTCACAGCCGCGGGCTTACAGCAAAAGAAAGAGAATCTGGCTTTTCTCGGGAAGCTTTTTGAGGCAGGTCACGTGAAAGCCGTAATTGATAGACGCTATCCACTCGAAAAGATGGCTGAAGCTCACAGCTATGTGGATACAGGGCGTAAGAAGGGGAATGTAGTGATTACGTTTGGGGCGCATCCCCTCACTCCAAATTAGCAAACAACTGCTGCGTATACTCCTTAATTACCGCGGACACTTCAACATCCTTCTTTGTAATACGCCATAGGTAGTTCGGGTATTTTTTATATGTGCCAATCGGTATCGAGACGACCCCGTTCTTGAATTTCTCTGGCATAGTATTCACGATGTAGTCCGTCGCAATGGTAATCGCATTGCCGCGGCTAACCATTTGCATGATGGCTTGCGTGTTATTGGTTGTCAGGGCAATTCGATTGCCTGAATCTCCGGAAATTAACTCCGCTGCAATTCTTTCTATATAAGCATCTTTATAAATAACGAATACTTCATTATGTAACTCAGAGCCAGTTATCGCAGTTAAAAATCGCAGAGGGGATTGTTTATTCACGACAATGACGGCTTCCCCGCGAATCACAGGCTCCCACGTGAACGAATCGTTCTGACTCTCGCGCGACAAAGAGACGAACCCCATGTCCGCTTCCCCTTTCATCACCTGATTCATCACCGCTGTATTATCGCCCTCCAAAAGTTGCACATTAATATGCGGATAGATCCCCATAAAAGTAATCGTGGTATCTGTTACTAATGAAACCATGCCAGGAATCGTGGCAATCACAATATTCCCTGTATTGATGGATTTGGATTGGGAGAGCTCATTTCTCATATTCCGCACATTCGTCAGTATGGTACGTGCATATTGCCTAGCTTTAAACCCATCCTGTGTAAGTGCGATGCCTTTTTTGGAACGAGTAAACAACGTAACTTCTAATTCAAGTTCTAGCTGGCTAATGGACTGACTTACGGCTGGAACGGTAATCCCATGCTTTTTGGCCGTTTCGGTGAACGAACCTGATTCCGCCGAGTCAATGAAATATTGAAGTTGTATGATATTCAAAATAGCTCATCCTTAACTTTTTGTTTAGTCAAATAAATTAAACTTAAATATATTTTATCATATGATAGTGGTATTATATAGTAACTATCTCAACCTTGCCGAAACCACTTCAATGAAACTTATTCTTTCGAATAATTGTTTGGATTAAGGGAACATCATTAACGACGAATATCACTCACATTAACCGACCGCATCGTCTTTCTACGACGATTGTGTTTATTTATTCTATCTTGAAAGGAGCATTACCATTGAAAAAAAACAACATTTTTCAAGTATTCGCAGGTGAATTTCGCCGATTTATTAAGAACCCCATGATGATCATTACCTTTATAGCTGTTGCCTTAGTTCCTATTTTATATAGCGGATTCTTACTGAAAGGCACTTGGGACCCTTACGGCCAATTGGAGAAACTTCCAATCGCTGTGGTCAATATGGATCAAGGCGCTGATTTTGAAGGCGAATCCCGCAATGTGGGCAATGAATTCATCGATGAATTGAAGAAAAACAGCTCATTTGCGTGGGGATTCATGAGTGCAGAGGAAGCCGCACTTGGGATGAGAAATAACCATTATTATGCCACGATTACTGTTCCGCCTTCATTTTCAACAGACGCCGCTTCGATTACAAGCTCGACACCGAAGCAGGCAGAGATCATTTTCGAATCCAACAGTTATTACAACTTTGTTGCTGGTCAGATTGGGGAAAGCGCGACAAAAGAATTAAAAAACAAGCTTTCTCACACATTGACGGAAGCTTACTCTACAAGCATTCTTTCTGAATTCGAAACGATTTCAAATGGGCTCAGCGAAGCAGGCAAAGGAGCCTCCGATCTCCAGGCAGGGGCTCAAACCTTAAGCGACGGGATTCATCAAGTCAAATCCAACTTGGTCATCCTAGCGGATGGCACCAAACAATTGGACGACAGCGCTGGTTTACTTCAAAAAGGAGCCGCTTCCCTTAGCTCAGGCGCATCGGAAGTTAGCAAGGGAGCCGCTTCTCTAGCGAGCGGCGCCAACCAATTGCAAGACGCAGGCGCTCAGCTGGAGCAAGGTGCTCAGAAAGCAGCAGCAGGCACTTCTTCCTTGGTAACAGGGCTACAAGCCTCCCAAACCGGCGCTGAGCAATTGGCCTCTGGGCTTGCCGCTTCCGCCAAAGGCAGCACGCAAGTCGTCGATGGCCTTACATCAGCTGTAAGTGCCAGCAATAAGCTGGAAGATGGCTCCGCACAGGTCGCCACTGGTCTTGAAGCCTTCGTCGCAGCGCATCCTGATTTGGCTTCCAATGCGACAATGACCAAGCTCATCGCAGCCAGCAAAGAAGTCGCAGAAGGCAACAAAAAGTTGCATGATGCGGAGTCGAAGCTGCTCACAGGCAGCCAGTCCGTGGCCTCTGGCACAGAAAAGCTCGTCACTGGCGCTGAGAAGCTCCGCGACAGTCAAAAGCAATTAGTTGCTGGAGCAACTCAACTACAAACGGGCGGGCAGCAGCTTGCAGATGGCCTGCACGCCTTTAACGCCAACTTGCCGCAGCTAGCTGCGGGCGCCACCAAGCTGCAAAGCGGCGCGGCGCAAGTCAGCACAGGAGCCGGAGATCTGGCAAGCGGCATGACGCAAATGACAGCAGGCATTCATAAAGTGGCAAGTGGCGCCGCGCAGCTGAATGAGGGTGCGACTGCGCTTGACACAGGTGCAGCGAAATTGGTCGATGGCAGCGGTCAGCTAGCATCGAAATTAAACGATGCCGCGGCGCAGACAGCCGCGGTCAAAGCTGATGACAACACGATCAAAATGCTGGCAGAGCCCGTTAAGATTACAGCTAATGACGACCGTAAGGTGTCGATCTATGCCAATGGCATTGCCCCTTATTTCATATCCATGGCGTTATTTGCAGGTTCGCTCGTGTTCACAACGATCTACGCAGCTAGAAGCACGTTCACTACAGGTGCTCACGGGTTCCGGTTGCTGGTCAGCAAGCTTTTAACCTTTAGTTTGATGAGTATTTTCCAAGCATTGATTGCAACGACCGTTCTCACTTATGTCTTAGACTTGAAGGTACAGAGCATTCCCTTGTTTTATGTCTTCACCTTCGTCGTTGGCCTAACTTTCATGCTGATCATTCAAATGCTGGTCACATGGCTCGATCAACCTGGTCGATTCGTCGTATTGCTGCTGATGATTCTACAGTTAGCATCAAGTGCGGGAACTTATCCGCTAGAGCTATTGCCTGATTGGGCGCAAGCTCTGCATCCTTGGCTGCCGATGACTTATGCTATTCAAGGTTTCCGGTACGTCATTTCCAGTGGTCAGTATGCGGAGATGTGGCATCAAGTGGGTTACCTGAGTATCTACTTGGTAGCCGCTTTGATACTAACCAGCGTTTATTTTCTCACTCGAAAAAAGCAAGATAGTCACGATGAGGAACAATTGATGCCTGTTACGGTCTAATGAAATTAATAAAGGCTAGAAGCCACCTTCGAGGTGATTTCTAGCCTTTTTTTGTAACCTTTACCGGATATCCTGCTTCATACGAGGCCGTTTCCTAACTAGCTTGCTGTTGTTGGCCCGCGGGCTTGCACACAGCTCTTCCACGTATTGATCAAATATCTCCGCGAGGACTTCATACTGGAACCCTGTCTTCGCACGTTTATAGCCAGCTGTGATCAAGCGATCTCTAAGCGCATGATCTTGGGCCAATTGGAGAACGCTTTCTATAATTTCCGTATGTGAATCTGGATTAACGAGCAGCCCCGTCACCCCGTCAAGCACCGCCTCCAGAGCTCCGCCGGACCTTCCAGCTATAACCGGCACTCCTGCCGAGGCTGCTTCCAAGTAGACGATCCCGAAACCTTCGGCATCCCCCTTCTCCAGCTCTCGACACACCATAATAAACTGATCTGCCATGTTGTAATAGTCATTCAAACTCTCACTTCCGCTGATACTACCAATGAAAATAACCGCATCTGAGACGCCATTCACCTGTACAATGTGTTCAAGTCGTGCACGATCGGGACCATCTCCGACAATGACATACACTGCATTGGGAATATGCTTTAGGATTTCGGGCATGGCCTCTATGACGCGATCCTGTCCCTTCCTAGTGACAAGTCGACCGACGGATAAAATGACGTACTTATCTTCAAGCCCATGGCGTCGGATCAGTTCCACATTTGCAGATCTCTGGTCAAAAACAGCCTCCACACCAGGATGTACAAGACGAATACGTGAAGGATCGACGCCATAATCTTCTACCAATTTTCTGGTAAATATACTATTCGTCAACACACCGTCTGCATGAACCAATATGAGCTTCACGATTTGATTTAGGCCGATAAATCGACGAAACATCAGCATATCCATCCCATGCGTGGAAATGACATAACGTCGTTTGCCAAAAACCCGAAACAACAGACCGATGATACCAATTAGCACATATCCGTAGACCGTAACATCAGGCTCTTCCACCATCATTTTTCTCACATGCCGAAAAAGTCGCCCCCAGCTCAGAATGTGCGCACGCTCATTACGCATGAATGCCCCACGCACCGTTCGAAAGGATTGCTGACCATCGAAAGCTTCGCTGCCTGGATACGCTGGAGCGAGAACTGTAATCTCATGTTTCGTATGCTTAGAAAGGTTGTAGTAATAACTTTGCATACCACCAATTCCAGGAGGGAAAACACCAGCTACAAGCACGACTTTTTTACGATTCATAGCTTCTCACCTTTCGAACTAGTCTGTTGGCCATTTGAATCACGACCCAAAATGTAATTTCAGCCATCATATTCCATATCCTTGCTAGGATCGAAATGTTCAGTGCGGCCTCCGCACCTAGCTTGTGCGATAAAAAGTAAACCAAGAAGCCCTCCCTAACACCAAGCCCGCCAGGAAGTGGACTTAACAATCCGAGCAGCCAAGAAGTGGCGAACGTACCTGCCGCATACAATACGCTAATTCGGCCAGCTCCGAAGCTATTTGACAACATCCAGAAGGCGATTCCCATCACGAAATGACTGCCTAGAAAACAACAAAAATAACTAAAAAATTGATTGCGGGACAAGATGGCACCCGCGCTGCTACTCGACAGGGTATAGGCGGAATTAGTGAATCGCTGTAGCAGCCTATGGAGTACCTTCCATCGAGAAATGTGAGCGAATACTCGGCCTAACCAAGCTGTAATCCTTGAATAATACCTATAGGCTACACCGGCAATAACAACAATGAATATGCAAACAGGAATTGATACAACGTCTAGGCTAAAAGCAAGTAAAAGTGCATACGAAAGCGCCGCGGACACTAAGAGAACGTTTTCGTATAGGATGGCGGCAAACTGCGTACCCAGTGATACACCAGCCCTTGTGGCGAGTACAATGCGGCCCGCATAATTCCAGAAGCCACCTGGTATGTACTTGGCGAATTGCGAGTTAATAAACATAGTCAGACCTAATAATAGATCCAGTCTTGTAGGACTGTCCGTTCTTGCTCCAACGGCATTGACAATAAGCACCCAAATGCTCGCTTGCAGTATTAAAAACACGGTGAAAAGGACCATAGATACATAAAAACGATAATCTGCATCCATCAGAAACGTTAGTAAGTCCGCCGGCTCTAGCGCTAAGCTTCTCTTGGCAAAATACAAAATGACGGCCACGAGTAAGCCCTTTAGAAGCACTGGCCACCATCTCCGCAGCATCTTGGCTCCACCGTCCCTTCCTATACGTATGGCGGGTCCAATTATTGTACAACAGCATTGTAAAACGTCATGCAGGCAATCATTTTTATTTTGTTAATGTGCTGATCACACTCTAAATCAAACTAAATATTCCCAATTACAACAAATACCGATATAGTTAACTTAATCTCAATTTCTACATTCCAGAAGGAGTCCAAATGACTACTAAAGAGCAATCCTCAGGCGGCAGCACCATATATCGCCATCAAGCAACAGATCGACCTTTCACATTCGCCCAAGGGAATGAAGCTTCAATCGAACTCATTTCTCAGCATGTGGAGACGTACATCGGACCGATCCAATCCGTATTCCATGAAATCATCTCCGACTTGGTTCATATTGACATCCTTTACGTAGCTCCGACTAAGGAGCGCAATTACAT
Source organism: Paenibacillus qinlingensis (assembly GCF_031455095.1). Taxonomy (GTDB): domain Bacteria; phylum Bacillota; class Bacilli; order Paenibacillales; family NBRC-103111; genus Paenibacillus_E; species Paenibacillus_E qinlingensis_A. The sequence continues at coordinate 77,709 of NZ_JAVDSB010000016.1, read as the reverse complement.
CACATTGGTAACCTCCGGCATGAGCAACTTACCCATGACGGTCCCACAAGGAGCGGAAGCCTTCCGCTATGCCGAACTTTTGATCTGTCTTCCTGCAGATTGGCAGCTATCAAACGAAAGCATGCAAAAAGAAGAAAATTATTGGCCGATCCGCAGCTTAAAAACGCTAGCAAGACTTCCACACGAATACAATACGTGGCTGTATACTGCTCACACCATTCCCAATAACAATCCTGCTGAACCTTATGCAAGCAACACGAAGCTGATGGGCATGATGCTAACGATTCCTTCCATCGTGCAGCAAATTAATGAGTTCTTCACATTAACCATCTCGCCAGACAAAGAAGTTCATTTCTTCAGCTTAACTCCACTTTATAGTGAAGAAATGGACTATAAACTTAATCATGGTGCCGAAGCATTATACAAAAAGCTAGACAAAGCAGGCGTTACTGAACTTCTTGATCCTCGACGTAAAAATACGTGCAAAAAACGATTCGGATTGTTCTAAAGCAGTGAAAAACCCACCGAAGGCTTGCACAATCGTGCGGCCAAAAGTGGGTTTTGAAAGATCTGGATCAGAAAAATTTGCTGAATATGCCATTCGGCTGAAGGGGTTGTTCCTATGGGGATTTTAGAAAACTTGGGTAAACGCATTTCACATAAGGCTACCGTCATTCAAAAGCAACAAATTGCTGAGCATACGTTTAGAATTTCACTTCAGCTACAGCAGGCCAAAGGCCTTTCCTATACGCCAGGAGAGTTTCTGCGCGTATTGGTAGGTGCTGATCAATCCGTTAAACTAACCGACATGATCCGAACCTATTCCGTCTGGCGTTATGATACGGCATCTCAAGTCATTGAAATAGCGGCTTGCACATTTTCCTCAGGATCTGGGGCAAGTTGGGCTAAGCGTCTACAAAATGGTGATACCGTTCATTTCACAGGACCTAAAGGAAATTTTGTGTATGATGAATCCCCTGATTACTATATCCTTATCGGAGACATCTCCTCATTAGCCCATTTGTATGAAATCCATCGCCAAATCCCTCCACACAAAAAGGTATTTAGCCTCATTTATGCCGATCATAAACAAGATTTTTTCACCGATTTGGATGGAACATCTCCCCTCACCTTCTATAACTTGCCTGCAAACCCTGTACAGTCGTTGACGGAACAACTAGAGCTAATCATGAAACAAGCACAAGGTAAGGGCATGCTCTATGTGGGAGGCGATGGACGGGTTTGTGTCGAGATGCGTAACTATATGAAAATGCATCACCAATGGGAGAATCGTCAAATTAAAGCGAAGCCCTTTTGGATGCCCGGTAAGAAGGGACTTGAATAGAGGCTGTTCACAGCATTAACCGATCAATGGAGCCGTCTCGCCGAGCGTTCCCTCTACATTGTTCCCTTCCTTCCTCCAGTACTCCATGCCTCCGAGCATCTCTTTCACCTTAAACCCGAGACCAGAGAGTCGAGCTGCTCCTTTGGTTCCACCGTTGCAAGCAGGTCCCCAGCAGTAAACGACGATTGTTTGTTCTTTTGCGAATGAAGCAGTCGTCTCTTCGTTGATCTGGTTGGAAGGTAGGTTAATCGCACCGGGTACGTGACATTCTCCGTATGCTTTAGTGCTGCGAACATCGATGAGCAAAAAATCATTGAAGCCATGTTGCATATCATAACGCACATCCGCAACATCCGTTTCCACGGAAAGCTTATTCATATAATGACGATGAGTAAGCTCCGGTGATGCGGCAGGTATCTCGAGAACGAGTGATTTATTCGTTGGAATGGTCATTTGGGTTGCCTCCAGTGGGTTTGTCGATTTCTTGATGTTAATGTAACACAGGAACCGACACTGGAGTTATCGATAGAAATCGATACTAGACTTCACTCATTTCGATAGTTAGTTAGCACCACCGAGTATCTCTAGAAAACCAAGATAGGCTTTCGATCTCCATTTTTTCTTGGCGATAATCAATTGTGTATAGAACTTACACTCGGGATGAATGAATGGTATTGCGACGATCTGGCCTTTGCGAAGTTCCTCGGCGACAGCAATTCGCGGCAACAAGGCAATGCCAAGCCCGTAGGTTACACACTGCTTGATTGCTTCGAGATTGCCGAATTCGTAGGATAAATTGTAGCTCACTTGATTACCTTTCAACACTTTCAGGAGCATCGCTCGGTACGTACAGCCATCTTCGGTCAGGATGAGGGATTCGTGCGCTAGATCTTCCACATGGACTTCGGTTTGCCCAGCTAATTTATGATCAGGACTTGCAATAATGACTAATGGTTCTTCTCTCAAAATGGTGCTGTCTAGCTCTGGATCTGTAAATGGCGGGTCCAATATAATCCCAATATCCACAGCCCCTTCTTTAACTGATTCGATAATGAAAGGCTCGTTCCCTGGATGAATGACAATGTTGACGTCCGGATATTGGCGTCGATACGCCTGAAGATGGGGTGGTAGATAGAAAGCGGCCAACGTCTCAATGGTTCCAATCGCAAGCGTCCCCTTGGATTGCTGGGATACAACTTCTTTGGATTCTTCATGTAAACGATAAATCTCGTTTGCATATTGCAGCAGCGCTTCTCCGGCCATTGTCAATTTCATCGTCCGTCCGAATCGTTCCAAGAGAACAGCGCCGTAAGATTCCTCCAATTTCTGGATCTGCGCCGTTATACTGGATTGCGCATAGCCCAGCGTTTCCGCGGCTCGCGTATAACTGCCATACTTCGCCACTTCACGAAATGTCCTCAAATATGTCATTTCCACAGGGCTCAACTCCCTTCTTCTATTCTAACTTCCCGATAAAGACCGCAGCCTCCGAAGCGACGGAAACAGATACATCCACAGGCCTGCAACAGCAAGTGTCCCTATGCCACCGACGAGCGCGGCCGGAGCAGCGCCGATGAACCCAGCCACGATGCCCGATTCGAACTCTCCCAGCTGATTGGATGTCCCAATGAATAGTGAATTCACGGCGTTAACCCTGCCTCGCATCTCGTCTGGCGTTTGCAGCTGCACAAGGGATGACCTGATCACGACGCTGACTACGTCCGAAGCACCCACGAGGAATAGAGCGAATAACGATACGATCAGGTTCGTCGAGATGGCGAATAGCATCGTTGCAAGTCCAAAAACAGCGAGTGCCCCAAAGAGCTTAAGTCCGACTGACTTTTGCAGTGGAAAATAGGCCAACACGACTGACATCAATAAGGCACCAATTGCCGGTGAGGTTCGCATAAGCCCCAGTCCCACAGGTCCCGTATGCAAAATATCCTGCGCAAAGATTGGCAATAGAGCTGTCGCTCCGCCTAATAAAACAGCAAATAGATCCAGAGAAATCGTCCCGAGAATGATCGGTTTGCGATAAATAAACGTTAACCCCATGAACACAGAACGCATGGTGACCGGCTCGAATTTACGTTCGATAGGCGTCATACGAATCAAGAACGTTAGGATGCCAGCACCGAGCAAGGCAATTGTCGCTGTGCTGTATACAAAAGTGGGCCCTATCGCGAAAAGCAAGCCGCCGAGCGATGGTCCTATAATTTGCGACGTTTGTCCGACGGACGTGCTCCAGGCGATCGCCTGCTGCATGATGGATTTGGGGACCAACTGCGGGAGCAGCGCAGAGGAAGTGGGCCCTTCAAAGGCGCGACAAGCACCGAGAATGGCAGCTGCCACAAGAATTTCTTCTCGTCCGAGCCAGTCATTCAGGTTGCCCAACAGCAGCAGCACGGCAATCAAGGCCTCGATGAACTGACAGATGAAGACAATCCTCCGACGGTCGAAGCGGTCCGCCACTTGCCCTACCACGAAGGTAAGCAGCACCATCGGCACAAACTGAGCTAACCCGACAAAGCCGAGACTGAACGCATCGTGGGTCAAGTCATACATTTGCCATCCGATCGCAACAGATAGCATCTGAAAAGAAGAAGAGGAAAACATACGCGAAATCCAGAAATAATTGAACGATGGATGACTCAACACAGAATCTTTGGAAGTAAATCGCAAATGAACTCACGCCCTTATCGTAGAGTAGTTGAGGTTGGGCTGTCCCATCTCCTATTTGTAAACAGATTAATTATACGACTAATACGGGCCTTGTTGAAACGTTTCATGCAAAAAAGTAAATTCAGAAAAAGCGCCCTCTCACCATCCGGTGGGAGAACGCTCTTATCAATAATCATATGTTAATTTCCGTCGACGATGAAGGGAGGTTCTAATCCTTTTGTACATATAAAAGGCAAGCAGCGTCATCTCAAGTCCCCAAATGATGTAAGTCGAGGTTTCGCTTACTTCAATTTGCAAATAGTTAAAGTCAGCAAATTGCTTTCTCACAAATTGGTCTGCCACCATCTTGGCCACATGGTCCACAATCGGCACAAAATCTTTGCCAAACCCCTGCGCCATCATGTAGTCCTGAACTTCAAGCTTGAGCATATCTACTTCACTCCAGGAGAAAGCATGCACCCACCTCATCGAACCATCCGTTGACGGGCTGAAGCTAACGACAAAATCGTTCTTATTGCCGTTCTTCCATTTATCCTGAAGAGCATAACCGTATTCTTGCGGCAGATCCGTCCCCACATTCACAAAAATTAAATTGACTTGTTTCCACGACTTGGTCTCCCCCGGATTCTCAGGGTCAGGCACCGCTTTGTTCAGCTCGGTATTCCACGCCGCCAATGCTTGCAAGGCTTGCAGACCATTCGGCACAGCGCCTACAATCCTATCGACATGAAGCAACTCAGATACATGGCTCGGATACCCTGGCAGGTCGGGGTAATCTTTTAGATCAATGTCGTCATGTTTAAAAAGACTGTAAGAACCTCTCACCTTATTCACATACAAATGAACAGATGCTGAAGGCGTCCCCAACGGAAAATATTTGGCTAATTCGGCTGTCGTGTTGGGGGAGCGATCATTAAACCTAGTTCTCCCGTTCATGGACTCGTCCACTTCAAACCATCCGTTGTCCGAGGTTTTAATCTTGTTTTTCGCCTTGTGGTGCTCGTAGTGCCCCGGATTTTGGGTACAGCTCTTGCGGCCGTTAGCATCCGTGGAACATTCTTTCTTGCCTGGAATCCACTCGTCCCACTCTTCCGTGTGCTCCCAGTTCGTCACGCTCCCCGACCAGACCTCTGTATCGACCGTCCTCACATAAAAATCACCAGCTACTACACCAGCAAATAGGGTGGCGGCCAACAGCGATATCCCCACATATCTCCACCATTTGCGTCCCGTTACGAGCTCAGTGGCAAAACCAACAATCAAAACGAGAAAAAACGCTGACCAATACGCCATGTGCTTACCTCAGTTTCACTTCGTTATCTTTGCCTGTTTGATACGCATCGCTCGTACGATCCGAAGTAATAATAAACTTCTCGGCATCCATGGTTTCAAAATGGAAAATAGCGTTCATCAGCACATGCTTCCGAATATGCGTGTTATACTCACGGACTTGATCAGCAATTTTCTTTTGATTCCGGTCAAACTCGGTCCGCGCCGAAGAAACTTCATTTTGCAGTTTCGTATACAAAGTGCTGCTCATTTGCGGGTTCTGCTCTTGTATCACTTGGAAAAGTGCTTGTGTATTCGTGTAACGACCTGAAATGAGGTCGGTATATACTTTTTTGATATCATCAGCTTGCATATCAGTGACTTGCGCCATTTCTTTGAACCGTTTCCACATGTTATCGTAGTTGGACTTATTCGCCACATGTTGTGACATAATTTGCTCATCCAACGCAATGGCTGTCCCCCGTTGTCCCCACACCACGGCTGCCGTAATAATTGCAATTACCACCAATATGCCAATAAAACCAAGACAACCCACGACCAAAATCCCACTCTTGTTCCTCATACAATACCCCTCTGCCTATTATTCCCAATCCTTTCTATTATTCTAGCATATCGAGACGACAAGATATCTCAAGATTTCACAAAATTTTTGATATCAGGAAATAAAAAATACAGAGCAGCGGTGTTGGTTGGTCCAAGCACCACGCTCTGTATGCTTTTCACTCTTGTAATGACTTTTATTCAACATTAGTCCGTAATAATAAACCAGTCAGCCTTCTGAGTGGCTAACAGCTTTCTCTGACCTTGGAATTCATCATAAATGCTGAGCGTATACTTTTGTAGAAATTTAGTATTGTAAATGAGGCCAGGATCTGGAATGGTTATTTTGAAATTATCTCGGTTACCAAGGCGAATCTTCGTATCTTCATCTGCCGTTGAATCCCCATTAATGACGTCGAAATCTTTGAAATCAAATCTCTTCTCAAATCGCTTAATCCCGCCGCCATCTTCAAACACAAGCAGTAGGTTATGACCTTCGGTATTGATTTCTGTCATTTTCTCCTTGGTTAGCTGGTAGTTGAATTGCAATGTAAATACACCGTTCGAAATGGATGTTCCTATTTTTTCAATCGAGATCGTATAAGGGAACAATTCCACATTTTTAAGTGTTGTAGCTACATCGCTCTTCTCATCTGGCAGCAAATAAGCTACTGGGTTCACATAGCCATCCGCGACAGCTTTCTCACCTTCCGACAACTTACCTTCTGTCACGGCTTCTCCTAGAAGTAAATTCATATTTGTCGTGCCGAATCCCTTGGGAACCGATGCCCAAACATTTAACAGCGCTTTGCCCGTAGGGCTAATTTTGTTTTTCACTTCCGCGACGTTTGCTGGGAAAATCGTACCGTCCGATGAACGGAAATTAGCAACCAATTTAGACACATTCGTGAATCGCTTCTCCAAATTAGTCGCTTCCACCATCGCCGAATACATCGTATTCGTTTTGTCTGCATAGGTCGATACGCTTAGAACTCCGTACTTAGCTTTACGTCCGATATCATTAGATGTATAGAACTCCCCCATCCCCATCAATGGAATAGCCTGGAGCTCCGCCTGTGTCGAGAATTCCAGCACATCAGTCGCTGTCGCACTGCCTGTGTTTGTGCCTGTTCCGGTTCCCGTCGTTTCCCCCTCATTCTCTTGGAGAACTAATTTGATTTGTGAGAACTCATACGTATAAGGTACCTTGCCTGCAACTTGCAGGTTGACACTTGCACCCGCTCCTAACCCAATCACTTTCGCTGTTTGAATAAGCTTGGCATCAATTTTCACTGCGTCATCCAATAAAAAATACCCGGATAATTTCGGAATAGGCAGCGAATCATCCCCGTTATTGCTTAGCGTTAAATCAGCTGTAAGTAAGTCTTGATCCTCCCACGGCAATCTGTGCAAACCGTTCAGCTGCGCCGTATACACACCTGATTTATTGGTGAAGGTATATGCTTTACCAACAGAGCCACCTTCAGGCTGAGAAACCGTTGGCAGCTGGAAATTCGCGACCGCAACATTCAATTTCAAGTCTGCAATCGTCTCCGCAATCGCTAATTGCCAAGCATCTGCAGCAACAGCAACTGGAATTGAACCAGAGAGCTGAATTTCCTTGGTTTCCTTCGGATTAATTTGCAAATCCTTCAATCCTTTGGCTTCCATCGGATACAGGAGACCTTCTGAAGTGCGGATTGAGAAGAGGTACGCAGGAATGGTTACAGTATGACTTCCAACATTCTCTAAGCTTACATACACCGTAGGCACATGATATTTCTCATTCTTGTTGCTGACAAACTTTTTAATCGACGCCTTCACGTTAGTTCCACCAACCGAAATCACAGAGGCAAGATCAGCAGGTGTTACATCCGTATAATCATCGGGAATCGCTACCTCACCTATAATTCGTTCAAAATCCGTTTGGTTGAAGTCCCACTTAATAAATTGCACAACAAGATCTTGTAAATTCGTACTCGCATCCACCGTTGCATAAAACGTCACATCTGTCGTTGAACCGGGAGCTACCCGGTTCTTATCCTTGTCTGCCGGAAGTAATCGTACGGAGAATTGCTTGCCGGATTTACTTTTCAGACGTGTCCAATAATCAATAAATTGCAGTTCATTGCTGCCCTCGTTATGGATCGTAATCGTAAATGTCGCTAACTTCCCGCTAGCATTTTGTTGAAGATGAATCTGTTGCAACTCAAAATAACTGCTTCCCGTTATGTTTACCTTCCCCACATCTAATACAGGGGCGGAGGGGCTGCTATCAGCCCAGACGGGGGTAGTCGCTCCTAGCACAAGCATCGCTGACAAGGCTATAGTTACTAGGCGCTTGTGGTGAATTGGGATGATCATGATGGATTCTCGCCTCCTTCTATCTCCTTCTTATCCTGCTGGAACTGCAATTGCTTGATTCATTATGGGTTGCCCGGGTGCTGTTGGGTTTTCTTTCATTTGCTTGATCATCGCATCGCCATCTGTCTGCCATTTTTTTAATGCTTCTCGTGCCGCCATTTTCCCCTGTAAGACATCACTAAACAACTTACGACCAATTTCCTGCACTTGATAAATATTAGGATTATTACGGTAAATTTTCGAATTATCTTCCATCGGAGCTGGTGTCACATTATAAAAAGCTTCCATGTGAAAATCCAGTCCTTCTGTAGGTTTTAAGTATTTCGAGCGTGACACCAACATATTTTGACTACGCGATTTAAGTTTAGCCCACTCATCGCCATTAATGAACTTGATGAACTTCCAGGCATCATCCGGATTTTGCGATTTGGCGTTAATGCCCATAATGCCATTCATATAAATAGAGCCGCCAACGCCTTTGGCTTCGGGGTGAGAAGGAATTGTTACAACATCCCAATCAATCGGTGTGTAACCTTTATAATTAGCTGCATTTTTATTGGCGTTCGTGAGTTGTGGAAGTTGACCATAATTAAGAATCGACATGGCTAAGCGACCCGACATAAAAGCATCGTACGCAAAAGGATTATTCTGATCAAACCTCTGATTCATTTGTTTCTGAGGATCAGCTACCGGTGGGAACACATTATCTTTTTGCAACTGTGCCATTTTGGCCCATACTTTCTCCCACTGGTCCGTATCTACCGTCATTTTCTCGCCGGCATCATCAAACATTCTTAATTGCAGAGGGGCTGTATACATTTGCATGCCGTAGAACAAATCCGCACCTTGGGCTTGGGTTGTAAAAGAGAACCCATTGATTCGCTGATCCCCTTCCCCTTTTGCCAATCGTTTGGAAAGATCAAATGTCTCATCCCATGTCATGCCGTCTTTCGGATAATCGACTCCCGCATCTTGAAACATTTTCTTATTATAAATAAGTGCAGAGGAACTGAATGTCGGAGCAAGTGCATAAATCTTACCACCGCCTGCATTTTTCATCCCCTCCATCACGGCTGGGACAATGCCGGCTGTATCGAATTTATCCTTCGTTATGCGTGAATCCAGCTGTAAAAGCAGATTGCTATCGATAATTTCTGGCAACTGTTCATAACCAAGCATGACCACATCCGGCGGATTATCACCCTGCATTACTTCTTTTAACTTCTCCATCGGGTCTGGCATCTTCTCACCAGGCTGAAGGCCACCGTTCATAAGCTTTTCATCCATTGTTGAAACGATTTCCAGCTTAATATTCGGGTTGGCAAATTCAAATATTTCAGTGAATTGCTGTGTGAAATATTCATAATTACCACCATACCCCATATTCGTCGCGATCCTCAGCACACGCTCTTGGTTATCGTCTGCTTTCTCCCCTTTGGTACAAGCAACAGCAAGTGGAGCCATTAAAGCTAAAGTTAAGGTTGTCACTATCATTTTACGTTTCATTTTGATTTTCCTCCGACCCTTTGTGGATGAATTGACGTTTGCTCCTCTTCTGCCGAAAGTGCTCTCGGTGCTTTAATTGTGATGGTCTCGCCATCAAACTCCATTGTAGCTTTCCCTTCAATGTTCAGTGCGGTTAAATACGCTTTGGGAACCTGTAGACGGCCTGCACGATCCAACACGACATATTCTTCATGAGCCTCACCTGAGAGCCCCGTCGAAGTCCCCTCTTCGGCTGAATTCGAAGGATTGCGAGCGATAAACTCTGAACTTGTCATTCCATCTCGAATAGCAACAACGCGCCCTACTTTGCCAGCCATGGACATATCGTGAGTAACTATGACAATCGTGACACCCAGTTCCTTATTCAATCGTTGAAAAATAGAAAGAATCATATCCGCTGTCTTCGTATCAACCGATCCCGTTGGTTCATCCGCAAGCAGCAAACGCGGACGATTGGCTAATGAAATCGCAATAGCTACGCGCTGTTGCTCACCACCGGAAAGCTCTTGTAGTTTATTATTCAAGCGGTGACCAAGACCGACCCATTCCAGCAATTGCTTCGCGTAAGCAGGGTCGTAGTTCCCGCTCAGCATCATGGGCATTTCCACATTTTCGAGTGCAGTCAAGTAAGAAACGAGATTCCGTGCATTATTTTGCCAGATGAAGCCGACTGTATGTCGTTTATAATCAACGAGCTGCTTATCTGTAATCTTCAGCAAATCCCAATCTCCGACTTTCACTGCACCTGCGGAGGGGCGATCAAGACCTCCTAAAATGTTCAGCAACGTAGATTTACCGCTTCCACTGTTGCCGATAATCGCCATTAATTCACCGTCATTAATCTGAATATTAAGTCCTTGCAGCGCGACAACTTCGATCTCGTCGGTTTTGTAAATTTTCACTAAGCCTTCGCAAGTTATCATGCTATTTCTCCTCTCCCAGCTTCACTGCTTGGTGAACACGCAGCCTTCTAATATGTAAGAACAGCAACATGGCCCCAGTTAGCATCATGAAAGCAACCACGATATATAACTGGTAGGTGTCCTTGGAATCGAACACGACTCGGAACGGTGGCACCTGTGTCTTCACATTCTGGGACGTTTGCAGAAAGGGTAGGAAAAAATAACTCGTTAGCTTGCCAATTGCAATACCTAACACGATGGATAGTCCAGCTGTGAACCCTTGCTCCAGCAACAACATACCCGTCAATTGCTTACGGGAGAGCCCCATAGCACGCAGAACACCGAATTGTACAACCCTGCTAGATAAGTTAAAGAACCAATACAGCATGTAACCGATTAAAGACACCACGACAGAAACAAGGAAACCCAAGCTAAGAATACCGAATACACCACCTCTTGCTGGGAGCTTCTTCTGGACAATGAGCTCATTGCGAACATCCTTGATGGCAGCAATTTCAATCCCTTTGTCTTGCAATGCCGTAACAATCGGCGTCACCTTAGCGTCTGGTTTCATTTTGAGCCATACGTCATAAGGTATAATTGGTGCTTGATCATAGATATAGTCTAGATTTGCTATGAAAAATGGCATTTGATCTGGATATTGAGACGGCCAATACGGTAATATCCCAACAATTACAAATTCCAAAGGCTGTTGGCCAATTGTAATGGAAAGCAAATCACCCGCTTTAAGTGCATATTTGCTAGCGTAGCTGGAAGGAATGATAACCGCTTGCTCGTAGCTGCCTAGTAAATTTAAATATTCATTCGGATGAGCTGGAAACAAGTCAGGACGGAACCAGGCTACTTTTGCGAAATCCGTGTTATCGATCCCCATGACAAGTCCCTGCCCGGTAGATTTACCGGATACAACCACATTCCCTTTGGTTTGCATGACTCTAGCAGCAGCCTGAACGCCTTCTAAATCGCGGAATACTTGAAATGGCGGCTCTACATATCGGATTTTGGAAGGCGTTTCCTCGCCAGGTTTCTGACCACCTTGGCCTTGACCTTGACCCTGACCTTGGTTCTGCCCACCACCCGTACCAGCTCCGCCATTTCCGCCTTGAGCTTCGCCACCATTCCCTCCGGGGTTCGGATTCTGTGGCACATCATCCGAGAAACCTTCCCACACGGTTTGAATCACGACGTCAGTCCCATACTGGTACAAGATTCGCTCCGAAGAGTTCAAATCAATCGTACGTGCAGCGGAAGAATTGTACACGCCAAGGCCGAGCGTAAGAATGAGCAACAGCATTAGCGGGTAATAGGCTTTAGCTGAACGTGACAGCTGTACAAGCGTTAAATAGAGCGGTACAGGCAGGAACTTACGGCCAAACCAATTGAACAATCGCAGCAGCCATGGGAAGATGCGTAGAAAGAAAAGTCCCAACGCAAAAATCGATAGCGCCGGTACGAAAAACAGCAGCGGATGAACTTGCAGTTGATCAGTTGTCATGCCTGTTTGCACAGATAACACTTGACGTTGGTCAAATAGGTAGAAGCCATAACCAACCAACCCCAACAGAACGATATCAAGGAACCACCGCTGCCATAGTGGCGAACGGTCTGACCTTGCAAGCTGCTGCTTGTAGTTTACGATTGAAGATCTTGCAAAAAGCACAGCTGGAATGACGCTGGCGAGAATGGCTATAAGAACAGCGAGCCCACCGTAGAGCAGTGCTTCTGGTGTAAGGCTGATCGGCATCGATTTGCGATCCACGAAGGTTAGAAAGCCACTGGTGGAACCAATGCTTTTCGCCATGAACCAGCCTATGCAGGGTCCAATCAACAGCGCAATCACGCCTAGTAATAATCCTTCTAGGAAGTAGATCCCCACAATTTGTTTCGTGCTGCCCCCACGGCTTCGCAAGATCGCAATCACACCGCGCTGTCGATCTAGCGATTGTCTGGCATTCATCAGAATGTAATAGAAAACCATCGCAATCATCGGCGCCGCTAATGTGAATAAGAGAATCTGCATCTGTAGGCTTTGTGTTTTGAATTCGCTTAGAATCGGCTTGAAGGAGACATCTACCTTCGTATTCTTAAGCTTCTGGAACAAGTTGATATCTAGTCGTTCCAAACGGTTATCAAGCGGCGACAATTGACTTGTTTGAATGTCTCGCAGATCGAAAGCATAATACCAATTCGCAAGTTGCAATGGAATTTTCTTATCCGTCAACAACGTCTTGATGAATGCATCATCGCTAATAATAAGTGCATTGATTAAACCCTCTAACCCTTGAAACCAATATGCGCTCGTTTCGTCCTTCGGCTTGAAGGAACCCACGATCTTGACCTTAAGCAATTGACTGCCGCTTGCACTTGCAACGGAATAATTGAACACGTCACCTACGTGCAAATCGTTGCGGAACAAGGCTTCTTCCATGACAACTGCTTCGATTTGACCATTTTTCATGTCTCCAGAAGCCATTTGGCCATTGGACCATTCGACTTGGTCCTTTAACCCACTTAGTGACGTTAAAGTCATTTGACGACGTTTACTCGGATCGGCTTTGGTCCCTTCAGCAGGAGTTAGCTGTGCTCCTTTAATTGCATAACTACTTGCATATGTATGTATTGGAAAACCTATATCTGTGGGAACATCCTGTTCAATATACGTCTTGACGCTCTCTAGATCATTCAAATCTGCCCGTTCTGTTCCTACTGCTTGATACCTCATGAGCAACGAACCTGCCGGAAGTCCCTCGCTCTTAGCTTCTAAGGATTTGGCTACGACACGCTTCAGAGACCCATTAGCATACATAGGAATGCTGGTGGTGAAAGCAACTGCCAAGACAAGACCAAGCAGGGTGCTGAGCGTTAGCCAGCGGGTATTCCACATTTTCCGAAATAAAAACCGCAGCATCGGCATGGACATTAGCGACCTACTACTTTCTGTCCGGCTGTAAGACCCTTGATGATCTCCACATCCGTTGCTGTCTGCTGCCCAATCTCCACGTCCACTTCTTTCTTGTTGCCTTGGGCATCAACTACTTGCACATAGTTTCGGCCTGAATAGGAACGAAGTGCCGCAAGAGGAATTGTCGTGGCATTTTCTTTTCTCTGCGTCACAATCGTCACACTTAGCGGTGTACCGCGATTCAGCCCTTTGGGAAACTCATTCAACTGCACGACTAAATAATTATCAATCGTATCTTGTTCCCCTTGCTGTCCCTGACCGGGGAATCCACCATTATTCGCGTTGTTTCCAGCTTGAGGGTTTGGTAGCTGCTTTACTTTCCCTTTGTGCGAACCAGCTGAATTAATATCCACCTGAGCTTCCATGCCAATCGCTACTTTCTTCGCATCATCTGCACTAATGCTTGCGGCGACAGTTAGTTCATTCAGATTGGCAATAATGGCTACGGATTCACCTGACTTCACGGTATCCCCTTTCTTAGCCGATACGGTGACAATGGTTCCACTGAACGGTGCGAGCAACTTCGCCTTACCCACTTGTGATTCAAGCTTCGTCAGTTCCTCACGTTTCAGTTCAAAATCAATCTTCGCCTGCTCGATCTGTTCTGGCGACATCTCGTCAGCCTTGCGAAGTGTTTCGATCATTGTCAGCTCATCCTTGCGTGTTTGAAGCTTTTTACGCTTCAAATCGCTTTCGATATCCGATACGTCGAGTTCGGCAATTGGCTGTCCCTGTTCGACGGAATCGCCATTTTTTACAAGTATGGCACTTATCCGTTTGGCAGACATATCCTCCGAGAAAAATAATTTCTCTTCTTGCAAGGCCATTAATCGCCCGCTCCCTCTCACTTTCGTCTCAAGGGTTTCCGTTTTCACCGTATACTCAGGCTTCTTGGACAGCTTCGGTGGATTAATTGACGGAAGTGCTTCTTCATCTTGTTCCTTAGGCAATAGTGCGCATCCTGAAGATAGAAGAAGAGTAGAACTTAATACTAATGCTGCGAGTGGTTTCATCGTCCACTTACGTGACGAATCTTCCGTCCACCATTTCATAAACATGATCGGCATCCTCCAAAATTGTTGGGTCGTGTGTCGTCATACAAATCGTAACTTGCTCTGTCGCGATGATGTTGCGAAAAACCGACATAATTTGCGCGCCCATCTGTGAATCCAGCTCAGCAGTTGGTTCATCGGCCAATATGAGCGATGGCCGATGTGCAATCGCTTTGGCGATCGCGACACGCTGCTGTTCACCACCGGAAAGCTCATAGGGACGATGATGCATCCTTTTCCCGAGACCGACAAGGTCAAGACAATGATGCACCCGCTCTTTCCACTGAGAGCGCGGCGTGCCTGCCATCCGCAGCGCCAACTCAACATTTTCCCAAGCAGATAGCAAGGGCATTAAGGCATAGGACTGAAAGATAAAACCAATCTCCTTACGACGGATCAACGTCCTATCATCATCACTGCTATGGTGAAAGGCATGCTCTTGAAACACAATTTCCCCCTTCGTTGGCAGATCCAGCCCTCCGATTAAATTCAGCAGCGTCGTTTTCCCTGAACCTGATCGCCCTTTGAGCATGACAAGTTGCAGCGGCCTCAGCTCCATCTCAATCCCTTTCAGAACATCGATTTTCCCACCTCCAACTTGAAAAGAGCGATGTACATCGCTTACCCTCAACAAAGGTGTATGGGGCGTAATGCTGCGAGTGAAACTGCTACTAGCTAATGGCTCCTCTTCTAAAGCAATAGTCTCCAAAGTGCCTTTTTTACGAAACCAGCTTGTCATGCGGTTTATTTTCCTTTCATTTCCATATTATTCGTATGATAAAGTAGACGGTGAATGTTGGAAAAAAGTTGCAAGTTACTGGTAATTTAAATGGTTGACAATTCCAATTTAGTCAACCAATTGGAATATAACCTTAATTGGAAAATACATCCATACAACTAATTACCTATTTTATTTCATGCGCACGAAAAAATGGTTCACCGCAAATTTCTTAGCAGTGAACCATTTTTGTTGTAGCACTTCATATTATTTAGTATTATCTTCGCGGCCAGAGAGGATTGAAGCACAAAAGTAGATAGGGTTACCAAACGGAAGAATGATTCCTTATTGGCTTTGTGACTGGATAAATGCTGTCAACCGTAATAGTAAAACGGCAGCTTCCGCTCTTGTAGTCGTGCCCAGCGGATGAAACACATTTTCGTTCTGGCCTTGCACGAGACCAGCCCTTTGGGCTGCGCTCACATAAGGCATTGACCAACCGGCTATTGCAGCGTCGTCTGCAAAGGTTGTCCTCTGCTTATTTGCTGTCTGCAGCTTAGCCGCTTTGGCAATTAGGACCGTCACTTCCGCACGGTTGATGTTCGAGTTCGGGCGGAACGTATTGTCTGGGTATCCGCTGATGGTACCTGTTTGCACGGCTGCCGCCACTGCACCGCTTGCCCAGCTTGGGATATCACTCTGATCTTGGAAAGATACCCCTTTTCCGTCCGGCCAAGCCATGATTCGCTGCAGCATAAGTGCAAATTCGGCTCGGGAGACAGGGGTGTCAGGACGGAAGGTGCCATTGGGATAACCATTAACTAGCCCTTTAGCAACACCGTCGCGAATTGACCGCTCCGCCCAATGACCGGAGATATCGGTGAGCCCCGGCTCCACAGCAACAGCGATCACCGCAAACTTGGTAAAGTGATCTGTTTGGCCTGCCAGGGTGTTTCCAGCGGTTTTACCTCCAATTATCACCCACTGCTGGGTGGTTTCATCGTAGTAGGCTAATACCGGCCGCTTCTGTGCACTAGCCAATTCCCTATTTGTCCATTCAAGGCTCAATTGAACAGGAATTTTAAATTTACCCTGCACATCTTTCTTTATTTCATATGCATCACTAAGAAGCAGTTGATCCGAATGCAGCAACTCTTTTACTTCACCTGTTATGTTCTGCATGTTTATGGTCATCGGTTGCTCGATAGCACCAATAGGAATGAATAGTGTGATTCCAGCGATTCTCAGGGTGTATTCCTTCCCCGGAACGATGAAGAACGAACCAGGCGTTGGAACTGCTGTAACCACCTGCTCCTCTGTTGAAGGAGGACTGATGATATTCGTAATTTCAATCGACTTAACCTGCTTATTTCCTACGGAATCAGCTGCGAATATCGTATATTTACCGCTTTGGGCAATATACACAATTCTCGATAACGGCACATTCTCACCAAATGACGGGACGGCGAAGTCCTCGGTTGTGTGTTCACCTTTTGCCCAACGCAAATCAGTCAATGCATTGCCTGCCGCCTGGTTATAAACAGTTGCTGATACAGTTAAGTCCACCCCAGTGCTAACTGGGGTCATTGGTGTATAGGTCAGTGTAATTTCAGGAGCTTCCGTAACGATATTCGCAATCGTGATTGTTTTGACAAGCGTATTACCGCCGCCATCTTTGGCGAATACGGCATAGCTTCCATTGGTGCTGACTGAGAAGGTTCCTCCCGTTATGACTGTTCCCGAAGTGTCAAAGTAGACGGCATCCTGAACGCCCGCGGCCCACTTGAGAGATGCCAACGCGCTGCTTGTTCCATCAGCATGAACTGTGACGGTTACTGCGCTGTTGGTCGGGACTGTTGCAGAAGGTGTGAGACTGATTGTTGGTGTTACTCCGTCGACAAGAATTCCGTTCAGATTCGGGCGTGAAACGGGCAGATTCAGAGAAACGGTTTCACCCAACGCGGTGATAGCTGCAGGAGAAACTGCGGCAATGGCCGCACCTAGTTCAATGCCATCCGCGTCCAGATCACCGGATTGGACGGTATAGCTGAATTGCAGTTTTTCCGGGTGGCCTACAGGTTTTCCTATATAAAGGGCAGCATGGTCAATGCTGTCCAATTGAAAAGGCAGCACTGGTGTACCTGCAACATCGACAGGTTTCGTAAACGTGACTGTGAAGTCGAGCTTTTGTCCGATGCCATATGTTCCGTTAGCGGGAACCTCTACAGCAGATGGCTGCGGAGTAGGCACAGCTACCTTCACACGGTACACACCCTGCCACAGTCCGGCCGCATCTGTAATTCGAATTTCGACGGGGTTATCCCCTAAGCTCAAGTCGATTTCCGCCGTGTTGCCTGCAGTGCCATTGATCGCTACATGTGCGCCCGCTGCATCAACCGCTGTGACGAATATATGCGCTGCGGCAGCAGGCGTGTTAAGTGTTGCAACATAATTTCCGCTCTTACTGTCAAAGGCAGAATTCAAAGACACTGTTGCCCCCGGGGCTGTGACCGTCATTCCGCTCAGCAGGACTCCCCCGAAGCTAGCGTATGGCATAGGATAAGTCGTTCCTTCAATCATCCCCCACCGCTTGCCGCTGCCAAATTCCCACCCAGCAGCGGTAAAGGTTGCTTGCTGCATCATTTGCTGTGTCGTAAGACCCGTTCCCCCGGCTGAGGCTACTTGACCACTGCTGTTGATGTCCCAGAATGAGTTAGACACAGTGCCGCCGTTTCGGACGCCAATCAAGCCGCCAGTATCGATACTCCCGCTAACAGCCGCAGCTGAATATGACTCACTGGTGGTAGATACTCCATCAACAGAGCCAATTAAACCACCAACCTTGTTAACACCGTAAACCGCCCCTTGTACGGATACACCACTCATTGTAGTGTTGGCTGCCTCCCCGATCAACCCGCCGACCCTATCCTTGCCGTGGATATCCGTGTTCAGCAGGGCAATGTTCTTTATCGTTGCGCCGGAAGTAGAACCGAATAACCCGATGCCATCCGATACCGATCGTTGAATGCCTATGTTTGCAATCGTGTGATCTTTTCCGTCAAAACTTCCAGTAAAAGGTGTTAATGTAGTGCCCACAGGCATCCAGCCCGCACCTGCTCCGAAAGTGGATAAATCGAGGTCGTTTTCCAGCGAATAGACATCAGCCATCCCATAACCTTCTGCTGAATCACCAATCTTGGAAAGCTGTGTGGCTGTTGTGATCCGGTGCGGATATTGTATGGTGCCCGCGTCCCGGATAACGGTCAGTTTGTAGATTGCGTTAAGCCTTGTCGGCTCAACTGCATCGCTTACTTTTATCTGAAAATCATTTTGCCCAGGGTTCAGGGACAGTATCTCCGAACCAGAACCTCCTTGTACGGAGACATCCGAGGTTCCGCTTAGCGCTGTTCCCGCTACGATAACGTGATCCGTTTTACTCAAGACTTTCACTATGTAAACCCCGTAATCGCTGCTAAACGTACGATTCAGTGCCTGCGGCGCATGATTAGCCGAATCCTCCACAGTCAACGAAGTCAATGCTACTTTTGTGTAGTCGCTGCGTAAGAGCGGATACGTGGTCTCTTCAATAAGGCCCCATGTGTTGGTGAAATCCCAACCAACGTATGTCGCTTTACGTTTCATCTCGGCAGTGGTCTTTCCGATTCCACCATCGGAAGTACTCCTTCCGCTTGTCTCCGTATTCCAGTAAGAAGAGGTGATTCCTCCACTAACACTTGTTCCAATCAGCCCTCCTGATTTGGTACCAGATGCCACTGAAGTTGTTGCGTAAACTCGGTTTGTCGTGCCGCTAGAGTAGCCGATCCCACCGCCGAAACTATCATCAGGAGATGGACCGATACTAACCTGCCCTTGGGCATAGCTATCGGAGATGTTAGAGTCATCATTATAACCGACTAATAAACCAACGGATCCATTCCCTGTCACATTGCCTTCAGCGTAGGAATTTGAAATAGAAGTTCGATACGCATCACCTGCAATCCCACCAACATAGCTGAAGCCTTTAACTGTGATATTCGTCAGATGTACATTAGTAATCGTAGCATTAGTGGTTCGACTAAATAATCCAATGTTATTGGTATTGGGCCGGTCGATCGTCATATTGCGGATCGTATAGCCATTGCCATCTAGCGTTCCAGTGAAATTTCCCAGTGGAAGCCATCCCTCGTGATCTCCGTTATCGTATCCCGCTAAATTGATATCGCTCGTTAATCTATACTCTCCCGCCAAACTCAGCGCAGAAGCATTAATTGCAGCGAGTTCCGCTGGCGTGCTGATGTCTATAACTGCCGCTGAAGCCAGCCGAACAGGCATGAACGGATTTGGCAGGGTCGATACGATGAGCAGGACCATCAGCCAAAAGGCAACTATTTTTATTTTCACCCTATTTCTCTCCCCTTTACATCAAATAAAAAATGATTAGCAGATCTTTCAGCGGCTGATTCTTACTACAATCGTTGCCGCTGCGGAGTTCAAATCTCTTTATTACATCGTTCAAATTACTAGTCTCTCAAATCATGATGTACACGCACACTTAATAGAAGCATGAGTTGCCTCAATGCTTCATGATATTTCGCTTTATTCCAGCAATATCTGCTAATATTTTACACGAAAATTCTGGAAATTTAAAGTAAATTGAAATGTTCCATTCTCACTCGCAATCCCTTTGCAAAATAACCCAAAGAGAGCTGCAACAGGTCACTTGCTCACAACCTGTCGTAGCCCTCCAACCCGCGTCCGAAGCGGCTTCAAGCCTATTTCTCCTCACCCTTAGCAATCGGGTTCTCTTCCCAACTGATCCAGTCGCTCCAGCTTCCGCTGTAGAGCTTCACGTTATCAAAGCCCGCTTCGCTGAGGCCCAGCACGTTCGGGCACGCCGTCACGCCCGAGCCGCAATAGACGATGATTTCATCAGCGTCACGCAGTGCGGCAAAATGCTGTTCCTGCTCCGCAGCTGACAACCAAGCGCCGTTCTCGCCGAGAACGCCTTTCCAGAAGAAGTTACGCGCGCCTGGGATGTGGCCAGCCACCGCATCGATTGGCTCTTCCAAGCCGAGGTAGCGACGCTCCTCGCGCGAATCGACAAGCACGGTGCCTGGGCGACCGAGCTTGTCCTTCACTTCGTCCATGCTCGCTAGCATGGACCGGTGCACCTTCGGTGAGAAGGTGCGCGGGAATACCGCAGGCACTTCAGCCGTGACCGGGTACCCCGCGGATTTCCATGCCGTGTATCCTTGATCCAAAACGTAGACCTCGGAGTGGCCGAGGAATTTCAACATCCACCACAAGCGTGATGCCATAGCTCCGCCTTGATCGTCATAAGCAACGACGGTCTTCGTGCCGTCAATGCCGAGACTGCCAACGAGGATCGAGAACGCACCTAGATCCGGAAGCGGATGTCGTCCGCCATGCGCCATCAACGCACCGGATAAGTCCTTTTCTAAATCGACATACACCGCTCCTTCAATATGACCCTGCTCATACTGTTCACGGCCTGATTCAGGCTTGCCCAGTGCAAAACGACAATCAACTATTACGATATTTGCATCCCCTATCTGCCCTAGCAGCCAACTCTGACTAACGATATTCTCCACGGTTTCTGCCACCTTCCCCAACCTACATTTAATCTCCCATCCCACTTGTGGGATTTGCGGAGTACGATTGCCAATTGCTTCGATCTCCACCCATTTTATCGTAAAATGCTTGCGCACGTAAGTTATCTTGTGCGGTTACCCACGATAAATTGGCATATCCGTGTCTAGCCGAGTATCCTTTACAAGCAGCAAAAAGCTTTGCCGCCGCACCATGTCCACGCTCCGCTTCTACAACAAACAAATCGTTCATCACCGCAACTTTGGAGGCACGCAGCGTGCTGAAGGTAAAATATAAGGTCGCAAAGCCAACCAACGCTCCTTCCTCGGTCTCAGCAACAAACTGAATGCCCACTTTCTGTTCGAGAAGTTCATGAATTAAAGCGTTCAGTTTCTCGTCATCAGGTTGTCGGTACTCATAAAAATCCACAATATAAGCGAGCATTAAAGTTTTGAGCTGGGGGATATCAGACATTACGGCTTCACGAATGGTCACTTGTGTCATCACGGGTGCCCTCCTTATTCTTTATTAGGTATGGTATAACTAAAATGGGAATCTGATCTTGAGTTATCAAACAATGGATACTTCATCGTTACACATACTTGCCTATAGAAAGGTTGCCCCTAATATGCCTCAACCTATTACCTTAACTTTACCATGGTACGTGGTTCCATTAACGGAAACAGCTTGTCAGGAGCTATGTACGTGGCGATATCCGGCTCCTTATGCCATTTACAACTGGCCATCTTGGGAAACCATGCTCGACAACCAATCGGAATTCGCTGATCCCCTTATCAGAGACGAGCAATATCGCGGTGTAGTGGATATAAACGGCACACTACTGGGATTCGTTCAATTCTTCCCGATCGTTGGCGTCACGCGGCTAGGCCTTGGGCTTCGACCGGATCTTTGCGGACAAGGCGGGGCTAACAAGCGTGGACTCGGTACGCAATTTGTTCAGCTGCTCGTAGCCGAGGCCCAACGCCGCTCCCCTGAGCAAGAAATCGACCTCGAGGTACTCGTCTGGAACGAGCGAGCGATACGCGCCTACCAGCGCGCTGGCTTCACCATGACAGACAACTACGAGAAATGGACACCAACTGGCCCCGCAGACTTCCACTGCATGGTCTATACCGGTCCAACCATCCTCTTAGCGCGTTAGCTGGGCATACGCCTGATCAAACTTCGCAGCGGTCCGAAAATCGAGTTCGGTCAAACCGCCAGCACTCCATGAGGTCAGGCGCAGCGTAACCATTTTATAATCAATCGCAATCATTGGATGGTGGTTCAAGGCTTCAGACAGTTGAGCGACTTCATTCACGAAAGCGATCGCTTGCAGAAAAGTTGCAAACCGATACTTCCGTACGATCCACTTGCTCTCCTCCGCTTCAAGGAACCACGTCCCCAAAGCGGCCAATTGCGTATCAATAGTCCCCCGCTCTAACTTATCCCTCTCCATCCGCTTCGCTCCCTCACTCGAACTCATACGCAACCGAGCCCATGTCACTCTCTCCCGCATACGTGCGAAGAAGCTCCAAGAACGGCTTCCCGTAGTTCCGGTATTTGACCTCACCGACCCCTTTGATGCGCAGCATTGCGGCTTCGGTCGTCGGGCAGCTCTCACTCATCTCACGCAGCGTGCTATCGGCGAAAATAATATAAGGCGGCACCTTTTCGCGCGCAGCCATTTCACGACGCAGCAGTCGCAGCTGCTCGAACAACGTATTGTCCATCGCAGCGACAGCGCGAACGGGTTGTTTGCGTACCTTTTGATTCACGGACAACTTCCCCTGTAGCACTTCTGCAGCAGGTTGCATTAACCGCACAACTGGATACTGCCCATCGGACAACTGCAAGAAACCTTCGGAAATCAGCACATTGATCAACTCGGCGATCTCTTTCTCAGGCAGGTTGCTCATAATGCCATGCGTCGGCAAGCGATCAAAGCGATATTCCATGATCTTCTTCGCCTTGGAGCCCTTCAAAACAGAAGCGACCATCGAAATCCCGAACCGCTCGTTCATGCGCCGGATACAGGAGAAAATCTTTTGCGCCTCAACGGTAATATCGACCGTTTCCCGATCGTCCTTGCAGGAGGAGCAGTTCCCGCAGGTGTCTTGAATATTTTGCTCATCAAAATAATGTAAAATGGCATTCCGCAAACAACGCGGCGAATAGCAGTAGTCGATCATGGTTTGGAGCTTCTTATACTCATTCGCTTTGCGCTCGGGCGAAAGCTGATTCTGCTCAATCAGGAATTTCTGCGTCATAATATCCTGCGCACTGAACAGCAGAATACACTCACTTGGCTCACCGTCACGCCCTGCACGACCGGCTTCCTGGTAATAAGCTTCCATATTTTTCGGCATATTGTAGTGAATTACGTACCGGACGTTCGATTTATCGATACCCATTCCAAAAGCGTTCGTCGCGATCATCACGCGAATATCATCGTAGAGAAACGCCTCCTGCATGTAGGAGCGCTCATCATCCGAAAGCCCAGCATGATACTTGCCGGCGGCGAAGCCTTTTTTACGCAACGTTTCGTATAAATCCTCAACATCCTTACGCGTTGCAGCGTAAATAATGCCAGGTTGATGCGTGTGTTCCTTCACGTAATTCTGTATGTAATCCCGCTTATTCTCACCGCGAAGAATGGTCAATTCCAAATTATCACGGGAGAAGCCATTGATGAAAATCCCGGCCCCATCCAAGTCCAACAGCCTAGCAATGTCCGCTGTCACCTCAGCGGTAGCCGTTGCCGTGAACGCCGCCACAATCGGCCGATTCGGCAGTTGACGAATAAACGGCGCAATCGAGACGTAGCTCGGTCGGAAATCATGTCCCCACTGCGAGACACAGTGCGCCTCATCAATCGCGACCAGAGGCAGATTCAACGCCGCCATCCGCGCACGAAACCGTTCCGATTCCAAGCGCTCAGGCGCTATATAAAGCAACTTATACTTACCTTGCATAGCTCCCTGCATGCGCTGTTCCACTTCTCTAGCTTCCAACGTACTATTAATGAATGTGGCAGAAACTCCGAGCGCACCAAGCGCATCCACCTGATCCTTCATTAAGGAGATGAGAGGGGAAATGACCAAAGTCACGCCCTCCATCAACATGGCTGGCACTTGGTAGCAGATCGATTTCCCACCGCCTGTTGGCATAATGCCTAAGGTGTCCTTCCCTTCGAGAAGGTTCGAAATAATATTTTTCTGGCCCTCTCGAAACTCGGGATACCCGTATACCTGTTGCAGAACCTTTCTTGCTCCATCCAACATAGCTTCTTTACACCTTTCTATATCACAGTTCTGCCTGTTTTAGACCAGATAGATGACCGAAACTAACTTTTCGCCATCATGTACCTTGAGCACGTGATTACCTGCATCATGTTTAACTGAACCCGCTCCAACCTGCATGACCGGTGAACTGCCTAGTCCATAGAATATATCGTCAGCCAGCGTACGCAGGCATTCTTCCTGTTCACTCGCATCAAGCTGCTGCCAGTCTTCTGCATTCATCTCCAGCAGCTCGTAGAATCCATTCACCATTTCGATCCCACGTACAAAATCAGTCACAATGTCCTTATATTCACGCCCAAATTTAATACCCACTCGCGCAGTCTCCCTTCAAGAAGCATTTCTTATAGCTTCACTTTATCATATTCTAGGTGAGAATGCAGGGTTAACCCCTTTCGGCACGGATTAAAAATATCACCTTTGGCATAAACTGTGGAAATGGGCAATTTCGGAAAAAATCTGTTACTATGGAAGAAGGAATGCGCCGCTCGGAGGGTAGGAACGATCACATGTTGAAACTTCAAATTCCCAAAAATCGAATGAACTACCTCATTAAGCAAATCCCGCTTCACTTCGACGCCACCCGTCTGGAGCAAGGCTGGGAGTATTATCATAAAGGCCGCGTGACCGAGGTTGATCTCAAAGGGCTTAGTGTTCTAGCCACCGTCGCAGGCAAGGTGATCCACACAGCAGAAGTTCATTTAGAAAATTTCGCAGCGAGTACCTGCACTTGCTCCTTTGAGGGCTTCTGTCAGCATATTGGTGCTGCATTTTTCAGCTTATACGCCACTTACGGCCGTCCAGAGCTAGTGTTACAACAGTTGAAACAACAAATCCATACACGGAAGAAACCAGCTCGCGGTGCCGCAGCCTCAGTTATTCAAGAACGCAAAGCGGCTGCACAGGCGAACGTGCCTTTGGAAGAGAGTATGCCTAGTGAATGGCATCGTTTTTTTGAAGGGAAATTCCACGGTTTCTCCATTTCTCATCAGCATTCCATTGAAACCTTTTATGAGTCCGCCTTGGAATCGCTGCCGCCTTTTGCAGCGAACTGGCGCGATACGACGCGTGAGCTCTACATGTTCCACATTGTGCTATTCATGATGCGGAAGATTGAACAATTTTATCAAGAAACGAAAAGCTCCTATCTGTCTTACTATCATGAAAATGGGTGCAAAATCGCCGCCAAAAACTGCGAAGATAAACTTGTCGTGTTCGTAGATCAAATCGATGTGAATCGTTCTTTCCTTGCGGAACCGAAAACCTGGCTTTCAACGATGAAGATGGTCGGAGAATCCGCCCTGCAAGGCAAGGATAGCCCTGTAGATTGGCTGTTTGTGTACCGTTTCATCTGGTGGAAGCTAACCGATCAGCTTAGCGCACAAAAAGAGGAAGTTACCCGTCTTGATAACCTTTTGGCCAAGAAGGAACTGCTTCCGAAGAAGAAAGATACGCTTATTGCGGCTAGGGCTCATTTTGATATTATGCAGGGGCATACCGAGCAAGCTTTCGAACGCCTTGGACAGCTGGCTCATCCGCAGGCGAAGGATTTTTTTCTTTATTTAAATAAATTTGCGAGTGATGGACAGTGGGATCAGATGCTGATCTGGCTGCGCCATCTATTCCCTTCGATTACGAATGCGAACCACGATGACTTCCGGACCTTCTGCCAATATTGGCTGGATACGACGAAGCACTTGGCGAACGACAGCGAATGGGTGCAAGTTATGGAGTCCCTACTGCCTCGTTCTTACTACTATTACACAGCTTATTTATTGCAAACGAAGCGCTACCGGCAGTGGGTGGATTTGCAGCTTGCGAATCGTATTTCGCCCCTAAATCTATATGGGATGGAGCTGAAAGCGATCGAGGAGCATGATTCCGCGCTGCTGCTTCCGCTCTATCATCAAGCAGCCGAACGGGCTGTTCTGGAGAAAAATAGGGCTTCTTACAAGACGGCAGTCCGTCTCCTTAAGAAGCTGCATAGCATTTATAAACACATCGGCCAGGATGACCGCTGGGAGCACTATATCTACCGCTTAGCGGATAAGTTCTCGCGTTTGCGTGCTTTCCAAGAAGAGCTCAAGAAAGGAAAATGGATTCGATGATCGAAACCAGCGCGCTGACCGTTCACGTTAGTTCCTTACCTAACGGGTCATTATTTCTATGGGGTTCCCGTGAAAACGGCGGTATTTGGGATGCTCTTGATTTAAAACATATGCTTTTCGCCTGGCATCGCGCCTCTTTCTTCGGCACCTTCATGGAACCGAGTGAATGGCAAAATCGGGAGGGCATCGAGCTGCAGCCACTGGAGGCTCTCGACTATTTCAGTGAACCGCAGCCGGTTCAGCACTTACAACTAAAGTGGCATGCTTCTAGCGCAGATGTGATTGCACTAGCTCCTGCTATTCGTGAGTCGCTGGCGACAGGCCGCTTCATGCCGGACTACGAGAAATGGAAGTCCGGCGAGATCGGCTGGAAATTGCAGCTGCCAGAAGAGCTGCAATTATTAGAGACGCCAGCGATATCCCGCTGGATTCATGCACTGATCCCGGAGTGGGTCGATGCCGACGGGATCATGAAGGACAATTTACGCAAGCTGGAGGCTGCGTATCCGCTCATACGCCGCGGCGATGTCAGCGGCGAGGTGTGGCTGGACGAGGAAGACTGGCTCGTCAGCATTGGTTGGCGTCAGGATCGGACGCCGATGCGGACGTGCCTGCAGCTCGTGGAGCCCGACCTGGCGCATGGCGCAGGCTGGCAGCTACGCGTGCTGCTGCAGGACCGGCTGGCGCCGGAGGTGCTGCGCACCGTGACGACCGTCGGCGAGCCGGTCGCTGGTGAACAGCCACTGCCGGAGGCGTGGCTGCCCGAGATTAGCCGTGTCGAGCGCGACACGGCGAAGTGGGTACGCATCCTGCCGTGGCTGGATGCGGGCGAAGGCGTCCTCCGTCAGTCGGTGACGGAGGAGGAGGCTTGGCGCTTCCTCGCAGAGGGAAGCGTCCGACTGGTTGAGGCAGGAACGAGCGTGTTCCTGCCAGCGTGGTGGGATCGCATCCGCAAGATGCGGCCGAAGCTGCGCGCGAAGATCAAGTCTTCCGTCGGTTCTGGACGGGAGACGATGTTCGGGCTAACCCAGCTGATGCAATTTGACTGGAAGCTGGCTGTTGGGGATTTGGAGCTGACGGAAGAGGAATTCCGTCAGCTGCTGGAGGAGAAGCGCAAGCTGATCCAGATTCGAGGCAACTGGATTCAACTCGACCCTCGTTTCATGGCGCAGGTCGAACAGATTATGAAGCAAGTACACAAGAAGCAGGGACTTTCGTTCCGCGATGTGCTGGAGCTGCATTTTGCTGGTGATGCAGGCGGATTATTACCTGCTGAGGATGATCCGGATGCTGCGCGCTACCTCGACATGGAAGTCGAGTTAAACGAACAACTTCGCCACATGATCGACCAGCTGACGCAAACCTCAGCGATTCCGACGATTGAGCCCCCGCCTAGCTTTCATGGCTCATTGCGCCATTATCAAGTGGATGGCATTTCGTGGCTGTTATTCTTACGTAGATTTGGTCTTGGCGGCTGCTTAGCCGATGACATGGGTCTCGGGAAAACGATCCAATGGATCACCTACTTACTAACGGTTATGGAGAATGAGAAGCCAGATACACCGTCCTTGCTCGTTTGTCCAACATCTGTGCTGGGGAACTGGCAGATGGAGCTGAAACGATTTGCGCCTTCACTGCGCGTCCATCTTCACTACGGACCTCAACGGTTAAAAGGGCCCGCGTTCAGCGAGAAAATCGTCGGCAACTACGATTTGGTACTGACCTCCTACACGCTTTCCCATCTGGATGAGAGTGAACTTGGCGCTATTGCGTGGAACTCGATCTGTTTGGACGAAGCTCAAAATATCAAGAACGCTTATACCAAGCAAGCTACGGCGATTCGCCGTTTA
Organism: Paenibacillus qinlingensis; assembly: GCF_031455095.1. GTDB lineage: Bacteria > Bacillota > Bacilli > Paenibacillales > NBRC-103111 > Paenibacillus_E > Paenibacillus_E qinlingensis_A. Next base: position 49,457 of record NZ_JAVDSB010000016.1, on the reverse strand, counting down.
AATGGCTTTCATCGCATTGCCTTAACAGGAACGCCGATTGAGAATCGCTTAACGGAGCTGTGGTCGATTTTTGACTTCGCGAATCCGGGCTATCTCGGCACCGTGCGTGAATTCACACACCGCTATGTGAACGCCATTGAGAAGACGCGCGATGAAGCGACGATTGGCAAGGTTCAAAAGTTGATCCGACCGTTCTTGCTGCGGCGTGAAAAGAAGGATCCCGCTATTCAGCTGGATCTGCCGGAGAAAAATGAGTCCAAAACGTTCATCTCACTCACAGCGGAGCAAGGCTCGTTGTACGAAAACTACATCCAGGACATGTTCGATCGCCTGGATAAGCTTTCTGCGATGGAGCGGCGTGGGTTGATCCTTGCTGCTTTGACGAAGCTGAAGCAGGTGTGCAACCACCCTGCTTTATTGCTCAAAGAAGGGCTCGGCGCCCCATGGAGCGGACGCTCCAACAAGCTAGAGCGCTTGCTCGAGATGGTGCAGGAGCTGCGCCAAGAAGGCGACAAATGCTTGATCTTCACGCAATTTGTCGAGACCGGCAACCTGCTGCAGCATGTGCTTCAGCAGGAGCTTGGCGAAAAGGTGCTGTTCCTGCACGGCGGAACATCCAAGAATGGGCGCGATGAAATGATCGCGCACTTCCAAAACCCCGATGACCAGCCGGTCGACGAGCAGCGAAATGTGTTTATTCTTTCGCTGAAGGCCGGGGGCATCGGGCTCAACCTGACGGCGGCGAATCATGTGTTCCACTACGATCGCTGGTGGAATCCCGCCGTCGAGAATCAAGCGACGGACCGTGCCTTCCGGATTGGCCAGACGCGTCACGTGCAGGTGCACAAGTTCGTGACGCTTGGCACGTTAGAGGAGCGCATCGACGAGATGATCGAGCGCAAGCTCGGCCTCAGCCAGCAGATCGTCGGCTCTGGCGAGAACTGGATCACGGAGCTGTCGACCGACGAGCTGCGCGATCTGTTCTCGCTCCGCCGCGAGTGGGTCGAGGCGTAGGGTCTCGGCTTCAAACACAAAAGAGGTTATCCCAAGCTTCACCTGGGGTAACCTCTTTTGTGCTCCATGCGTATCCTTTATGTTCTCTCTTTAGCTAAGTTTTGTTTATCTCTGCCCAGCTATTTACTCTACTCTCTCCGCCTCATCTAACATGCTTGCTTCAAATTCTATCTACTCTTGTCCAATCCGCCGTCACACACTACATTTCTCCTCACCCTTTTGCGCTTACCGTGTCTAATTTCGGTTTTTAAGTAGCTAGCTCTTCAGCATCCTCTGTGCTCCCTCTGATGTACCTCCTGTATGCCAGCGCTGACTCTACGCCAGCTATCAAATTAACTGTAAAAACTACAGTTATTGACGTCGACATTTCGTGAATTTACCAACTAACTGGAAAAAATACATCTATTTTTATTGTTTTCGAAGATTTGGGGTGAAATGGCTGAAATTAACTGTAAGTTTTCCAGCTAAACGCATCAAAACGTCTTGTTCAGCAAAATTACCTGTAGGTTTTCCATCTATCCGTGCGGCAACCGGGTTGTGAGTCAGATTTGCGGTCTGCGGTCTGCGGTCTGCGGTCTGCGGTCTGCGGTCTGCGGTCTGCGGTCTGCGGTCTGCGGTCTGCGGTCTGCGGTCTGCGGTCTGCTGCTCTGTCATCTACTGGTCCGCCTTATGCTACTATGCCTTCTACTGCTCTGCCTTTGCTTCCCTGCCTTCACCTGCTCTGCCTTATGCTGCTCCGCCTTCTGCCACCAACACTACATCCATCCCCTGCCCCTCAGATCACCAAATCCAAAAACAAATAATACCCCTCACCCATCGCACAAGAGTAAGTCTGAATTTGGTGTGAGGTATCTAGGTCGGTGTAGACTTGGGAGAGAATCCCTTGCCTCTGCAGGTTCATCATGAGGATATTAGAGATGAAATAGGGCCGCCAGGTCCAGTTTGCTTGACGATAGCTCTCATCTTTGCTCCACCCTTCATCTGTACGGGCATAGTTGGATGAAGTCTGGTAGCCATCGCCCTGGCATATGTACATGCGGATGCAATTGTCCGTCACGTTGCCAATGATTTGTTCGATCACAGCGTCGGCCTCTTCGGCGTTTGCAATGTGAACGGAAGAATTGATGAGTGCTTCCAGTCTTTGATGGACACTCAAGAGATGTTGGTATCGTCCAAACTCATCTTGACCGAACGATTTGATTTCTTCTTCCAGCATGGCTTTATATGCATCCGGATGCTGTAGGTCAGGTTCAGCTTTTGAAAACAAAAAGCCCTGCACATATCGTGCTCCCACCTGTAAGGCGCTGCGCAATTCTTGCTTCGTTTCGACGCCTTCAACGAGTAATGAGGCACCAATTTGAGCTGAAACAATGGAGAAGGACTGCATGACTGCCTTGTAGCCATCGTGTACGATACTCTTTTTCAAAATATTCAGGTCAACCTTCAAGATCTTCGGCTGCAAGCTCGCAATGCGATCAAAATTACTAAAACCACTTCCCACATCATCAATGGCGATGGTACATCCGAATTTACGATAGAGCTCAACAATCCATGTCAGCTCCTGGAGCTTGCCTGTGAATTCCTCCTCCGTAATTTCAATCACAATTCGTGAGGGGTTTATCTGGTATTTTTTCAATAGTTCAATTGTGGGTAAGACACCTGTTCGCTTGTAGGTTCTATAAATCCAAGAAGGCTTTAAGTTGATAAAAAGCTCGCTTTCATCAGAAGAAGCTGCAATTCGTTCTATCGCCTGCTCTCGCAAATATCGATCAATCATCAGGTGCATATCCTCGGAAATATCAGGATCTTGGAAAAAGGGACCTAAGCTCTCCACACCGCTTTCACGAACCCGTCTCCCTAGTGTTTCATATCCAATGATTCGTTGGTTTTGTAAGGAGATAATCGGTTGGAAATATGGACGTACCTCATGACGCGGCGGAATCTTGATGTTTTTCACCAGCACAGTGCGCCTCCTTCTTAGAAACTTTTTATGTTATACGACTTAACATCCGTTCACTTGTTGACTCATATTTTAAACGACATTATCACTTTCCGCAATCTCTTATGGGAGAAAACATGACATAAGCGTTTTTTAAAGGAATTTGTTGAGGTTTGTCGAATTTCTATGGGATATTTCATTCTAATTAGAAGCTAGGTGAGCGATGGATATGAAAACCTTCACGAGATCACGCATCTCCATGTTATATGTCATTTTAATAGTTGTTTTACTAGCTTTCGTCAGTGTATATAACTACTTGGCTTCTCGAAATATGGAGAAAGAAAACAATGCGATCGTGAATCAGGCTATTCCGATTTTAACGACAGCGAATAGTTTGTTGACCAGTTTAATTAATCAGGAAACAGGGCTACGTGGTTACCAATTAGGTGGAAGCGAGCAGTTCCTTGAACCTTACACCACAGGAAGAGACCAGGTTGCTGCTGATTTAAATACTCTTTCAACCTACGGCAAGAAGTATCCCACACTGCAAATCATTATTGACACACAGGCAGTACCTGCCATTACCAATTTGCAAAGGTATTATGATACGACCTTAGAATTATTCCGTGCGGGTAAAATAGATGAAGCAAAAGCCCGTGTCGTTGGCGGTAAAACGCTGATGGATCGCTACCGGGTCATTCATACGAGTATTACAAATAATATTGAACAGATCACCTCAACGGCTTACGAGGCCTCTCAACAAGCTGGTCAAACCTCCCGTTTGATCACCCTTGTGGGCTTCATAATCGCACTTCTAGCAGGAGGTATGTCCATCATCATCTCCTTGCGTTCCTTCCAAGCGGAGAAGGAGCTGCGCAAGAGCGAAGAAACGTACCGGTACATGGCAGAGAGTCTTGAATCACAGAACGAGGAAATTATTGCCCAGCAAGAAGAGCAGCAGATCACTTTGGCCAAGCTATCAGAACGAGAACGGGATTTGGAACTCATTTCTTCCTATCAAGAAAAGCTTACCGGCTATGTGAAGTTGACTGATTTCTTGAAACATACGTTGCCTGCTCTATTAAATTCATTAGCTCATGATGCAGCTTTGGTCGTCCTCGAGAATCGCTCGGATGATGAAGCTGTCTCTTACGAGGTTATTCATTCCATTGGTTATCCCAAAGGGCAGATTCAAGCTTCCCGCAGTGAACTCTTTGGGCCGTCCAGACGTGTATTCGATGAAGGTGTGGCCATTACACATACCCGTGATGTAACAGGCAATGAGCAAGGCATACACAGCGGAGTGCTAAGAGCGATTGATCATTACATTCCCCTCACAGATGACAAACAAGAGGTCATTGGTTTTCTTTTACTAACCAGTTACCAATGCTCACTCTATCAAGATGATAATCAGCGTCTGACCAAAGGTTTAGTACGGCAATTCGGATTAGCCTTCTACGCGCAGCTTGTGAATGATCAGAAGTTGCAGCAAGCGGAGAGCTTAGCTACGCTGAATGATCAACTCACAACAGAGAAGTTGCTATTAGAAGGACAACACGATTTGATTCAAAATATTTTGGAATCCGCTCACGAAGGCATGATGATGTGTGATTCCCAAGGGACGATTCTCTTCTCCAATCACCGGATGAATCAATATTTCGGGCTAGATGAACGTGTCGGTCAGAACTTCGTTGATTGTAGCTTTAACATCGGAGCCCAAAACCCTAGCTTTCATGGGGTAGCAGCTTCAATTGAGGCTTTGATTGATCGCTCATTGTCCCATTTGACGCAACGTTTTAGTTTCCAGAGTGGCGAGCAGCTGCAACATGCAGAGCTCTACGCTACGGTTGTTAGCGAAGGTACGGAGCAGCAAGGCTACCTATTCGTGTTCCGTGACCGTACGGAAGAAGAGCGTGTTGATGAGATGAAAAATGAATTTATCTCCATTGTTTCACACGAGCTGCGGACTCCACTGGCCAGTGTGCTTGGATTTATCGAAATTTTATTGCATCGTGATCTTCCGAAAGAAAAGCAAAAGCGTTACATGGAAACCATTTATAACGAAGCGCAACGCTTGTCGAATTTAATTAATGATTTCTTGGATCTACAGCGGATGGAATCCGGTCGTCAATCGTACAACTTCGCACCGATTCATTTGCAGTCTATCGTCAGTGAAATTGCAGAGCAATGGCAGGATAAACAGCTTCATCACATTGTTCTTCATCAACAGCAAGAGCCTGAGCTATGGGTACGAGCAGATGTTGATCGTATTCGCCAAGTGTTCGACAACCTCATTAGCAATGCGATTAAGTACTCGCCAGCAGCTGATCAGATCGACATTTATCTGACAGCTCACGATGGTAAAATTACGATAGCTATTCAAGATTATGGATTAGGCATACCTCAGGAAGCGAATGAGCATATGTTCTCCAAATTTTTCCGGGTCGATAACTCGGACCGCCGCCAGATTGGCGGCACTGGTCTTGGACTGGCCATTGTTAAGGAAATCGTAGAGGGCCACAACGGACATATCTCCTATACGTCTGAAATGGGCCATGGCACCACGTTCCGTATTGAGCTTGATCAATATGAAATTTCTGGCCTAGACGGGAAAATCGTTATTTTCGAAGACGATGATAATCTAGCCAAATTAATTCAGGTCGCCTTGCATAAATTGAACCTTCCTTCTGTCCAGCTGCGTTCTGCCGAAGAAGGGATGATTGCGCTGCGGCGCTGTGAGGGCGAAGGCCCGATTTTGTTCATCGTAGATATTCATCTGGAGGGCGAGAAAACGGGCTGGGATTTCATCGCAGATTTGTACAAGCATCCGTTGCACGCGCAAACGCCTGTTATTGTTTCAACAGCGCTGGATCCGCCTCATGACTATCATGAAAAAGAGATTGAGAAATACATGAAAAAGCCGTTCACGATGGAACGACTCGTGCAGGTAGCCAAACGCTTGCTCGACAATAAGAGCAGCTTAGCTTATGTTTTTCCTTTTCAGGACAAAGAAACGCTCACCACGACCTTAATACGCAACGGAATTAATGTACTTAAGATGGAAGAGAATCAAGACATGATTGAAGTTGATCTCATTCGACCATCGGACAAGTAACCTTTCATTGATCTCTCCTACCTGAGCTTAGGTGGGGGAGATTTTATTATTCTTGTAAAGATAGAGGGATTTCTATATAGCATCGCTAATATAGTAAAGAAATAGAGGTAAGTGCAGAGAAAGGGTGTGCCCTAATGGCAAAGCTTGAATCCGCTTCCAGTCCGGTGCGAGGACGTAGTGTATGGGCGTTGTTTTTCTCCCTGCCTGTTTTCGCATGGGCGATGTATGATTTTGCAAATACCATTTTTTCTTCCAATATTGTAACTGTGTTTTATCCCTTTTACTTAAAAGAAACCCTGGGCAGCAGCGAGGAAATGAACCAGATTGCAAGTACTTTTATCACCTATTCCAATGCGTTATCCAGCTTATTCTTAGTGCTCTTATCTCCCTTATTCGGTGTCTGGATAGATCGTACCGGCAAAAAGAAAGCCTACCTCGTCCCCTTCACACTGATTGCGATTATTGCAACGCTTCTCATGGGAGCATCCGCCCTATGGGAAACAGATCAAGAATGGCTTGGACTCAATACGTCGATTCTTGGTGTTATTTTATGTTTCATGATTGCAAAATTTTTCTATAACTCCAGCCTAGTCTTCTATGATTCCATGATCTCCGATCTAGGTAATGAACGTGAAATTCCCTTGATCTCTGGGTTTGGTGTAGCGGTTGGTTATGTAGGTACGCTCGTCGGCCTTATTGCTTTCTTGTTCGTTCATGATAACCACTTTGAGAGTACATTCATCCCAAGTGCCGTCATGTTCCTCATCTTCTCACTGCCGATTATGTTGCTGTACAAGGAGAAACAGCAAAAGCCTGTGTCTAGTAACAAGTCATTGATTAGCGGCTATCGCGAGATTTGGGCAACGTTCAAGGAAGCGCGAAAATACCAAGCAGCCTTCACTTTCATGATCGCCTACTTCTTCTTTAACGATGCCATCGCTACAGCGATTGCGGTTATGGCCATTTATGCCAATACGGTCATGGGCTTCTCTACAGGGCAGTTCATTCTACTCTATCTTGTGTCCACGGTGAGCAGTGTAATTGGCTCCTTCCTATTCGGGTATGTCACGCGCAGTATTGGTCCTAAGAAGGCGGTAACCATCGTCGCTCTTATCCTGATTGTCGCCATCTCCCTCGCCGCCCTTGCGACGAGCCAAAGCATTTTTTGGGTAGCAGGCAGCCTGTATGGCGTCTCCATGGGTGCTATGTGGGTGACATCCCGCACATTGATTGTGCAGCTGACACCAGAAGAAAAGCGTGGTCAATTCTTCGGCCTATTCGCTTTCTCAGGAAAAGTGTCCTCCATTGTAGGGCCAGCCTTATACGGTTCGATTACTTGGGCTTTGGCATCCACTGGCAACTTAGCAAGCCGTGTAGCTTTGGGCTCCTTACTAGTCCTCGTTATCATTGGTCTTATCGTTCATATGCGAGTTCCGCAGAAATTGCAAAACCCCATTTAGTTCATGTACAATTACTTCTAACCAGAGGAAATCAGACACAGAAAACACTAGAGCATTCAAGGGCTTTAGTGTTTTTTTTGCAAACATCCAAGGTGCCCGCACTACACAACCTAGTCAGACACAACTTATCGTACAGGTGTTCTCATCAGAGAGAGGGGATATGGACATGGCTTTGCGATACAAACGAGTCCTCATTAAACTTAGTGGCGGGGCTGTAGCAGGCAACAGCTCATTTGGTTTCGATCCTACACAGCTGGATCATATCGCCAATGAAATTATGACCGTCGTGAATTTGGGTGTTGAAGTGTGCCTTGTGATTGGCGGGGGCAATATTTTCCGCGGCAATATGGGTGAAAGCTGGGGCATCGAGAAGGCCGAAGCAGATAATATAGGCACACTGGCGACTGTCATCAACAGCTTGATGCTGCGCGGTGTATTAAAAGCGAAGACTGACGCCGAAGTTCGCGTCATGACCGCGATTCCGATCGCTTCCGTAGCGGAACCCTTCATTCGTTTACGAGCCATTCACCACTTGGAAAAAGGGTACATCGTCATTTTCGCTGGCGGGAATGGGCAGCCTTTCGTTACGACGGATTACCCGTCCGTGCAGCGCGCCATTGAAGTGAATTGCGATGCCATTCTTGTGGCTAAGCAAGGCGTCGACGGTGTCTTTGACAAAGATCCGAAGCACCATCAGGAGGCACTCCAGTACAAATCCCTCCATTACAATGATGTCATACAACATAATTTGCAAGTGATGGATCAATCCGCTTTTATTCTAGCGCGGGACTACCATGTTCCGATTCATGTATTTAATTTTGACAAGCCTGGCTCGATGAAGGATATTTGCATGGGGCTGAATACAGGCACCATCATTAGCGGCTCTTCCGAGCTCGTTTACCATTAATACAGCGGCATAACCAAAAAGAAGGATAGCCAGCAGAAGTCCTGCTGCGCTATCCTTTTCTTTTAGCTTAGAAGAAGCACGTAGTAGTCTTGTGCATTTCTCGTTGCGAACCCGCAAGATTCATAGAGCCCGAGCGCCTTCTCATTTTCAACCGATACTTCCAGTTTGATATTCTCCGCCCTATCTCGTTGCTTTAGTTCAGTAATCGTCTGGCTCAAAATTTGGCGGCCATACCCTTTGCCTCTTACTTCAGGCAACACACAAAAACCATAGATAAACCCACTTACTCCCGGCTCCACCATCGCTCCAAGTTTTCCAATCGGCTCCTTGTTCTCACCAAGTTCCGCTATCCAGGTACGTTCCTTCTCACCCGTTATCGTCTGGCTTACATATTCACGTGTGTCCCCCTCCGTCATATCGAAGCCTGACATGTTCAGCTTTACCAATAACTCCGTGTCTGCAGTATCCGCTAAGCGAATGCTGACTTGCGTTTGGTCAGAGACGGGGGGAATGATTTGCTCTTTCAAATCCATCACATATTCAGAGAAAGAGTAGTACGCGCTCAGCTTCGTTAGAAAAGCCTTGCCGCTCTTGGATCTGTGTTCGTTGATAAAAATAAGCTTCGGAACCTCCCGTTTTCTACACTCTTCAATCGCTGACTGAACGAGACTTCCGAATATGCCTCTTCGTCGAGCCTCAGGATGCACCATACCGCTGATTTCCACTTCAGTGGAGAGAAAGCTATAGATCGCCAGAAAACCGATAATCCGGTCATTTTCGTAATAAACGAAATCATTGGTCACACCAACAGGACGGCTGGATAAGGTGCTCCAGTTTAATTTAATTTCAATACCTTCGTGCGTGTTACATATCTCCCATAAAGCTCTAACTTCCTCTAACTCTTCAGGGGTTAAGCCAGCTCTTGCATAGATGCCTTGTTTCATATGTTGTCCTCCATTAATCTTCTCATTCAAATGGACTTACCTGCTGTCATTATACATGTCTGAGCACTACGGTGGTAAGCTAATAAATCATTCAAAAAATATTTTCTTGGGGCAGTGAACGATCTTCACGAGCTGTTCGTACTATCTATGAAACCAGCAGAGAGGATGTTCAAACACTTGGAAGAGCACGAACTCATTCGTCGAGCCATGGTAGGCGACACCGCGGCTCTGTCTCAGCTACTCCAGCAGCATTATGCGTTTGTGTATAAATATCTGGTCAAAATCACACTGAATCCCGCCCAAGCCGAGGATCTCACGCAAGAAACAATGGCCCGATGTATTGAAAAAATAAAACTCTACAACGGGACTTCGAAGTTCTCGTCCTGGTTAATCACCATCGCAACTCGGTTGATGATCGATCAAGGGAGACGCCGCCTCTGGGAGCGCAAGTGGCAAGAGAAAGAGCAGCAGCAGACATTGCGCCAGCTGCAATGGCAGACAGCCCATCACACGGATGATGCTTGGCCTGAGGTGTTAGATGCTTTAGCTAAAATGCCGCGTGAGAGTCGCATTCCGCTCATTCTCAAGCATTACTACGGATACACCTATGAAGAAATTGGCGACATGCTCTCTCTTGCAGAAGGCACTGTGAAATCGAGAGTGCACCATGCACTGAAACAACTACGGAAGGAGCTTAATTAGATGGACGAAGAGTCGCAAAAGAGGCGGAAGCGTGAGATTGAGGCGTCGAGCAAAGGACCAAGCAAGGTGCAAGATGGAAGCGCGCAGCCTCAAGCTGGCCAGGGTCTAGATGATGAGGACATCGCTCGTCAATTGCGCGACGGGCTGGAAGTGCTCGATGACGCCATCCAGGTTCCAACCCCCCGTGCTGCTTGGTTTGATCAGCATATTGCCGCGACGCAAAGCAAGCAGAAATCCAAGCTAATCCGTGATCTAGTCATCCTATGGATCGGCGCAATGTTCTTGTTTTATGTCTTATATCTGACGGTAACAGCTCAGCCTGTTGCCTTCTTCTCCATCCAAGCTGCGGCGATATTCCTTCCGTTAGCTTGGCTCATCTTAAGAAAGCAGGTGGATTCTCATGACAACAACTGACTCCAAATTCGATCAACTTCCCCTTTGGGCATGGATCGGTATCGCATTGATTTTACTCGTACAAAGCACATGGCTGTACGTTGACTCCCGCAGACGTGGCGCTCGCCACCCTTGGTTTTGGGGCATTTGGGGCATTATTCAGGCCCCGGTTCCCACCATCGTGTACCTCTTTGCGGTTCGCAAGATCCACCGTAAGTAATCTGTATGTTTAGAAGCGGCTGCCTCCATGGCAGTCGTTTTTTTTCATGTCTAGATAGACACAAGTATTGGAAAAAATCAAAATCGTATTGACTTCCTTCGGTCGAGTGGGCTATGATTTGGTTGTTGTTTTACTAATTTAGTAAATTAGTAATTTAGTAAAAATTATTTTAAAGGAGTAAGACCTATGTTTAAAAATCGTTATGTGCGAACCATTCTCCTATCCCGTGTGCTCCTACAGCTCGGCATTTGGATCCGAAATTTCGCCATTCTCCTCTACATCTCGGATATTACCCACAATAATCCGCAGTATCTTTCCTTAATTTCCATTGTGGAGACGGCACCTATTTTCATCTTTGCCTTTATTGGCGGCACGTTTGCCGATCGCTGGCAGCCGAAACGGACCATGGTTTGGAGTGATCTTTTATCCGCTGCAACCGTATTTCTTGTCTTGTTGACCCTGTTATCTGGCTCTTGGTATGCCTTGCTCATCGGGACGTTCATTTCGGCGAGTTTATCGCAATTCTCACAGCCTTCTGCCATGAAGCTATACAAAAAGAATGTACCCGCGGAGCATCTACAAGGTGTTATGGCGATGTCTCAATCTCTCGTTGCGATTTTCATGGTTCTAGGTCCTGTGATGGGTACGTTCATTTATTTAAACTACGGCGTGGAAGCTTCTCTTATCCTCACCGGTGTGATGTTCTTCGGATCATCCATAGTCCTGATGTTCCTCCCAAAAGACGAGATGGAAGAAGCCGCTTCAGGAGCCCCACACTTCTTAAAAGAGCTGAAAGCCGGACTACACTATGTGTACACCAACCGTGCGCTCAGAACGCTTAGCCTTACTTTCGGAGTTACGGGATTAGCGGCAGGCTTGATTCAACCACTTGCCTTGTTCATCGCTGTGGAGAAATTAGAATTAAGCAAACAGTCTCTACAATGGTTTTTGATGGCTAACGGGGCGGCTATGCTCATCGGAGGTACTGTCATTATGGGGATTGCGAAAAAGGTGAACCCCCAGGTTTTACTTGCCACTGGCTTATTAGTAAGTGCAGTTTGCACCATCGGCGTCGGAGCTTCTACCCTTGTATCTGTGACACTAATCCTGCAAATCGTAAGTGGATTGTTTTATCCCTGTATCCATGTGGGTATTCAAACCCTGATTATGCGTAACACGGAAGGGCCATTCATAGGGCGAGTTGGCGGTGCGATTACACCGATTTTCATGGGGATGATGCTAGTGGGGATGTCCTTTTCTGGTTACTTGAAGGATATGACGTCTTTGTTGACGGTGTATGTGTTGAGTGGCGCGTTGCTGATAGCAGGCGTTGTGTTGTTAAACCCGCTTCTAGGGAGAAATCAACAGAAGGCCAACCAGCAAGCTATGTAATGAAGCATTGGATTGGCGAGGGCAAGGAAATCGCCTAATTTCTACAGCTAATTGCGCGGATTCGGGGTGAATTCTTGGAATAACTGGATTTCCGAGACTGTCGATTAACTGTTTATCCTGAATATCCTATAAACATTTGAAATTTAGAGAAACAAACGGGAATTTCTGCAACTCGAGATAACTTATAGTTTCCATGACATAGAGATGAATCTCATTTGCAAAATAGCGTTATGAAAACATCTTATTTATTAGTTTAGTAGAGAATACGGGAGAATAACGTTATAGAACAGCGTTATTTCACTCTAAATGGATAAATTTCACTCCATTTGGTCGAAATAGCGTTATTTAGTAATGCCATCTTTTCACAGAACATGTAGATGTAGCAAATAACGTTATGCCACACCTTTATTTGAAATCGCATGTGACCGTACCTTTGTAAGGAGAGACAACCTCGAGATTAATGGGATGTTTTCCAGTTATTTTAAGTCGTGAGTTGGGCGTGGTTTAGACATCGGAATTGGAGGCAACTAGATAGGATTGGGGCCTAGTCGCCCTTATCACTTTGTCTGCTTTCTTAGTGCGTATTCCTCCGGCGTTTGGCCGAGGATTGATTTAAAATCCTTAATAAAATGCGATTGATCATGATATCCGAGATCCATCGACAGCTTGGCCCAATTATGCGTATCATTACCATCGGTGGTCTCAGCTGCACTTTGGATACGAGCGATTTTGATTACCCACTTGGGGCTGACTCCCACATACTGATCGAAGAGGCGCTGCAAGGTGCGTATGTTCATTCGAAAATGCTCACAAATAGCGTCAACCTTGGTAATCTCAGGCTGTTCATACACATAGTCTACAATTTGATTAACCACTATCACTTGCTCATCCTGGGCAGGCAGCTTGGAGCGAATCATATTTTCAACCAGACTAACATTCCGTTCATCATCACTGTGACTGAATACTTTTTCTTCCAAGACACGCGGGTCAGTGTCGAAAACATCGCCAATACACAGTGCATTATTCAACATACTCGACACGTTTTCTTGAACGAAAGGGTAAAAGCCGCCGGGTTTAAATTTCACGCCAAACACGCTTCCCTGTCCTTCTAGGCGATGTCCATACTTCTCTTTCCCAGGACCGAAAATGGCCGTTTTCCCCTGTTCTACAACTAAGTTCACGCAAGGGTTAGGAATAACATGCTGTGTATACGGGTCTTCACCTGCCAAGTCCCACTTCACAACCCAATAATGACGAACGAAATAGGCTACATCCTCTGCCGGAGCATAGCGACAAAGCTGAAATTTGTGACCGCCTTGTTGAAAATTAATAATCCCCAAACTAGGCATGGGGGAATTGGAATTCGTATTTGTAGGCATATCAAACACTCCTTGTCGCGTTTTTACAATACATGGGAATACGTATGCCATATGATAGGTAGGATCACAGATGCGAAGGAGTGTATGGCTTATGGAACTGAGGTATGAGTTTTATATTGGCGCAAGTACGAAGGAAATCTGGGATATACTCATAACACCAGAGGGAACTCGACAAATTTTATTCGGTAGCGTGCTACATTCCACCTTTGAAATCGGCTCCGACTACTCCTATATTGGCCCCGGTCAAGATGGCGAGGAAACGGTGCACGTGTACGGCAAAATTTTGGCCTATGAACCTGAGAAACTTCTCAGTTGCACCGAGCATGCCGGTCCTTCCTATCGGGAGAACCATGCTGAATTTGAATCTCGTATGACGATTAGCTTAGAAACCGTAGGCAGTTGCACAAAATTGACACTCGTCAATGATCAATGGACGCCTAACCACCCTAGCTTTGAAACCACGAAAGCCAGTTGGTGGATGATTCTAAGCAACATCAAGACCCTCGCAGAAACGGGTAAAACGCTAGATTTCGGTTGGTAGACGGAACAACTAGCGGATGCGTATTATTATACAGGATGTGTATAATCTGAAGTCAACCGCATAGGCAAATAAAACAAGGTGTCTCCTGCCTTATGCAGGGAACACCTTGTTTTAGCTCTACAGATACTACAACTTACAATGGCAACAGCGCCAACGTCTCTTTCCCTTCCAATCCGTCAACCATCGCTTCCCAAGCTTGCGGCTTGTTCGCTAGCACTGCATAATACCGTCTCAGGAACTTCGCCACTAAGGCTGCACTAATCGCTGTCTCGTCTTCATCGGTCGGGAGGAAACAAAGATCCAGCTCCTCAACAGCTTCCCCATTGTTCTCCCAAGATGGATGCACATACGTAAAGTCAATCCGCTTATAACCGAGATGCGATAGCACCTCACGTCTCACGTAAGGATCCATCGGCTTTACACCACCGAAAGCGTGCCCCTCAACCCGGTACGGGTCGTAAATTTCAGCGAACATCCCTTTCATCGGTTTACCTGACTCCGAAGCCAAACGTTCCAAATCCTGCCACCGTTTTCTCGCAAGAAACCGCCCGATCCCCAGACCTGCCTGGCCAATAATCGTGAAGTCCGTCATCGCCACTTGGTCATCCTCATAATAGCGATACTCCGTCGTGCCGACTACCTTGCCTTCATGAACGGCCACAAACACACGAATCCCTGGATCTTCAAGAGGCTCCCTCCAAAGCGAATATTCAAGCACTTCCTCCGGTGGAAATACCTCTTTCATCAAATCGTGCATCGATCGAAACAACGGATCCTCAATACTCGTTATGCGTATGAATTCCATAAGGTCAACTCACTCCTATTTTTGATATGTAAAAGGGTTCCGCCACTCCATCAATAACGCATGATTCAGCGATTCCTCATCCTCCAAATACCCCGCAACCACACCTACTGGCGTCCGGCCGCATCGCAGCAAAAAAGTGATCACCGGGTCCTTCATCGTCCCCGCCATAACAACCGCCACATAGTCGTCGGCACTCATCGTCTCCGCTACCTTGTGGTAGCCAGGCATCCGCCCGCCTCCAAGTAAACGAGCCAGCCCTAGCTGCACGACAACTTCAAACATGGACTGCATAAGCCATTTGCCAAGTCCAAACTTACGGTACGCCGGCATGATACACACATCCACAATGTAGAGCGTGTCACCCTCGGGACAGTGTGTGCGGATAAAGCCCTCATCCGTGATCGCCGACCAGCTATGATCAGCTGCCCCAGCCATCTGTTCACTATCTACCCGCAAGCCTGTGATCGATCCCACGACCTGACCCGCCACCTCCACACACAGCGCACCCTCGGGAAACCGAGTCACATGCTCCGTTAGTTGCTCCTTAGTCCACCAAAGCTCCGAGGGGAAAGGTGGCGGAAAACTCAGCTGCTGAACGCGAATCAAGGCATCAAAGTCAGCTACACCGTACGTGCGTATGACCGCCTCAACAGGCGTGTCGCCATCAAACACATAAAGTTGTTTCCTCATCATCTCATGACCAATCCGTGTATAAATCAGTGCGGCGATCGCGCCAGGTGGTGACGGAGCCTTTTTCTCGAACGAGCGTCAACAACGAGAGGTCAAGATCAGCAGTGACAACCATATCACCGTTGATCTCCCCTTCGACAAGAATGCCTTTAGGCGGGAACGGCACATCATTTGGCGTAATGACTGCGGCTTGCCCGAAGTTCGCTCTCATGAAATCAACCGTAGGTAAGGCACCAACAGTCCCCGTGGTCACCACATAGATTTGATTCTCAATCGTCCGGGCATGACACGTATAACGAACCCGATGGAACCCATGCCGATCATCTGTACACGAAGGAGCGAATAGGACATCTGCCCCACGAGCTCTAGCCATCCGCACGATTTCTGGGAACTCCACATCATAACAAACCAGAATTGCAATTCTGCCTTTATCCGTATCAAAAACCTGCAGCGAATCCCCAGCGCCCATCCCCCATTCTTTCACTTCTGTTGGGGTAATGTGCAGCTTTTTCTGCTCGCCAATACGACCATCTGGATAGAACAGGAACGCTGTATTGAACAGCTTATCCCCCTCAGCCGTAATGTGCGTGCCACCAATTAAATGCATGCCCGTTTGCTGAGCAAGTCCCTGAAATAAGTCACGATAAGCCTCTGTAAAAGAGGGCAGTGCCTCGATTGGCAATGCTTTGCCATTGTCATCTCCAATTGACATCAGCTGTGTCGTGAACAACTCTGGAAAAAGCACAAAATCCGCCTCAAACTCCTGCGCCACCTTCACGTAATGCTCCACCTGTGCGGCGAACTCTTCGAAATTGCTAATGGTATGTAAATGATATTGAACGGCTGATACCCGCATTTTCACTGCACAATCCTCCTTATCCTTAAATGCATATACAGACATGTCACCGGATCTTTCGCTTATAACCGAACCAGCACTTTGCCTCTTACCTTGCCTTCCAACACAAGCTGTGCTGCGTCCGCGACCCCATCGAGCCTGACTTCCTTATACACCGTCTGCTCCAGCAGCCGGGGCTTCAGCTCCGCTGCCATCCGCTCCCAGAGCGTCTTCCGCACTTCTGTTGGACAGTAGACGGAATCAATGCCAAGTACATTCACACCCCGCAGGATAAAAGGATACACAGTCGCCACAACATCTGCGCCTCCCGTCAATCCACTCAACGCCACGGAGGCGCCGTATTTCATCCGACTGAGCACATAGGAGAGCGATGCGCCTCCGACAGGATCAACTGCGCCGGCCCAATACTCCTTGCCGATAGGCTTGCTTTCGGGCGGCGATAGCTCCTCGCGCGAAAGTATCCGCGTTGCGCCAAGCTCAAGCAAATACGCGTGATCAGCGGACTTCCCTGTGCTCGCCTCCACTTCGTAGCCGAGGGCGGCGAGCATCGAGACGCTGCTGCTGCCCACACCACCCGTTGCCCCGCGCACGAGCACGGGTCCCTGCTCCTTGCGCAGCCCATTCTGCTCCATTCGGTGAATGGACAGGGCTGCTGTCAATCCCGCCGTGCCGAGAATCATCGCTTCGCGATGCGTCAGTCCTTGCGGGAGTGGCACGACCCAATCGGCGGGAACGCGCGCATACGCGCTGAATCCGCCGAAATGCCCTGTGCCCAGCTCGTAGCTGGTCACGAGCACCTCATCCCCCTCGCGATAGCGGGGATCAGACGAGGCCACAACGGTGCCAGCCAAATCAATGCCCGGTACCATCGGGTATTGGCGAATCACTCGTCCGGTCGGGCTGCAGGCCAGTGCATCTTTATAATTAATCCCGGAGTAGGCGACGCGGATCGTAACGTCCCCAGCGGGCAGTTCCTCGATGCGGATCTCTTTCATTTCCAAAGAAAACTGATCCTGTATTCGCTCAACGACCAATGCACGAAAGCTATCCATGTCCGCTCCTCCTACCTCTTGCTATGACTTCACTTGATTCTATTAGTTTACTAAATTTTGTAACGCCATGCCATTCTCACCTGCATACAGACGCAATCGGATTTACGTGTCAACTCCCTATGACCGCAATGGCGGATGTGTTACCATTAAAACGACAAATTATCCAATAATCCTACAAATAATGGAGTGCGAACCATGGATCCAACGCTAACCATGTTCATTTCAATCGTCGCAACCTCGGGCGTTTTTACAACCTTTTTGTGTATGTATACCTTTATCAAACGCAAAGAAATACCCGGCGCCTATACGTTCGTCATCTATACAGCTACGCAGGCTATTTATATTTTTGCTCACGCATTTGAAATGGCCAGCGATAGCATAACTGAGGTAAAAATATGGACGATTTTTGAGTATGTTGGCATCGGAGCTGCACCTGCCATTGGCTTGCTCATTGTTATGCAATATATCGGTTTGAAGCTGACACGCAGAAAAGTAATAGCACTCCTCCTCATTCCGGCCATTACCTTCATTATGGTGATTACCAATGATTATCATCATTTCTTTTATAAAGATATCTATTTCCGCGAAAATGCTCCCTTTCCTACGACGGATGTTGTCATCGGACAATATTATATAATTCACGGAGCATATATATTCGGATGCATGCTGGCAGCGGTCGTATTGCTCTTGCGCAGATGGCGTCAAACCAAGAAGGCTTACCGGTTGCAGCTAGCGACTTTAATTATGGGGCAGTTCCTGCCGATGACAGGTGCGTTCGTTTACCTGATGGGGCTAACACCGTATGGCATTGATCCAGTGCCCATGATTCTTTGTATAACTTCTGCCATGTACATCTGGTCGATGGTGTCTACTAGAATGTTGACGGTTATTCCGATAGCGAAGGATCGTATTTTTGAAAGTATGCGTGAGGGTGCTGTTGTGCTGGATTCCGCCGATCGGCTTGTTGACTTCAATGGCGCCATTAGCTCCATGTTCCCAGGCTTAACGACGGACATGCTTGGATTAACACTGGATGAAGCCTGGATTCGGCTGTCAGGGACGCCATTTCCAGTGGAGCGCACGCAAGATGGCACCCAAGAAGAGTTTGTTTGGCGTGATGCGAGTGGCAACGAATTCTTCTATCAAACCCGTTCCTCGGTTGTCCTTGGAAGCAGTTCGGAGTCGATTGGGAGTCTGCTAATGCTAATCGATGTCACCGAGCAAAAGCTGCTCCAAGATCAATTAAAGCAGCTTGCCTACTACGACGGCTTGACGAAGCTGTTGAATCGTACGGAGTTTATCCGTCGCAGCAAGGTTGTGTTAGAAGAAGATCAGCTCGGTGAGCGATCGACATGTATCCTGCTTTTCGACATTGATCATTTCAAAAGCATAAATGACACCTATGGTCACGACGTTGGCGATATGGCCATTCAGCATGTGGTGGCGATTGCAAAGCGAGTTGAGGCCGATGTGCCTGGCGTACTTATTGCCCGTTATGGCGGTGAAGAGTTTGTCATCGCCTTACCTTCCTGCCTATTGGATTCGGCGATCTTGCTAGCCGAACAAATTCGAGCACAGTTTGCAGCGGAGCCTATTACCGGGAATCACGGCCCGATTACCGTGACGGCCAGCTTTGGATTAGCTCAGGCTACCCCTCACGCCGCTACCTTAGAGATGCTGCTGAAGAATGCCGACGTTGCCTTGTATCAGGCGAAACGAGCTGGGCGGAATCGCGTTTGTGTATTTGACCAGCGTCTAGAAGTATTGATCAATACTTAGCTCTCTGTGGGCATTAACTGGAAAAACTACAGGTAAAATCGACTTATCTCGGTGATTTCCGAGTTTAGATGGAAAAACTACAGCTAATTCCGACAGATCAGGGCATTTCGGCGGAAATGCTGGGAATTAGCTGTAGGAAATCCATCTAATCGGCGCGAACGGGAAAAGTGAGCTGAATTAAATGGAGAAAATCCATTTAATTGGCTGATGGGATTGGCGTTGACGGAAGTGCCGGCCTGATAGAGGCACGGTGGTGAGTGTGCTGGTGTTGGTGTGGTGGCGGAATCGCGTAGCCGCGTACGAAGGAGACAAGTTTGTGCTACACCAACAAACAAAAGGGAGTTCCCCCTTACGGGAACTCCCTATCTATTTCCAACCGAAAGTCAAAGCGAACTAGCCTCGCTGAATTGGTTGGCATACAAATCATAATAATGCCCGCGACGAGCTAACAGCTCCTCGTGCGTACCGCGCTCCACGATCTCGCCGCCGTGGATGACCAGTATGGCACTCGCTTCGCGGATCGTGCTGAGCCGGTGGGCGATCACGAAGCTCGTTCGCCCTTTCATCAACACACCCATCGCCTGCTGAATGTGCAGCTCGGTACGCGTGTCGACGGAGCTCGTCGCCTCGTCGAGCACAAGAATCGCGGGGTCGGCGAGTATCGCCCTCGCGATCGTCAGCAGCTGCCTCTGGCCTTGACTCAAGTTGCCGCCCCCGGCGGTCAACTTGGCGTCATAGCCGCTCGGCAGCTTGCGAATGAATCCGTCCGCGCCACCCAGCTTCGCGGCGGCTTCCACCTCTTCGTCCGTCGCGTCCAAGCGGCCGAACCGGATATTTTCTCGGATCGTATCCGAGAAAAGGTACACATCCTGCAACACGATGCCGAGCTGGCTGCGTAGACTGTCTTTTTGCATATCGCGAATATCCTGTCCATCTATCGTAATACGGCCCTCATTTACCTCATAGAAGCGAGTCAACAGATTGATGATCGTCGTCTTCCCTGCCCCCGTAGGCCCAACTAAGGCAATCAAATCACCGGGTTCCGCGGTAAAGGAAACTCCTCGCAGTGTAGGTACATCATCGGTGTAAGCGAAGGAAACATTTTGAAAAACAACCTCACCTTTGACATCCGTTAGTTGGGAAGCGCCCTCATTTGAATCGTATTCCGTCTCATTATCCATCACTTCAAAAACACGCTCAGCCCCCGCAATACCTGACTGAATCATATTATACTGATTAGCGAGGTCATTGATCGGACGGCTGAATTGTTTCGAATAGTTCAGGAAGCTAATGATGACACCAACCATTGTCCATCCCTTCAGCACCATCCAACCCCCAATGGCAGCCAGTAGAATGAAGCTAAAATGATTGATCATATTCATGCTCGGCCCCATCATGCCTGAGAGTTGCTGAGCACCGGTACCAGCAGCGCGGAGCTGCTTGTTGATCACAGCGAGTTGATCGACGGCTGCGGCTTCGCGACGGAATGTTTTTACAACCTTTTGCCCCGAAATCGTCTCCTCAATTAACCCATTCAGTTCACCTAGTCGCTGCTGCTGCTCTTTGAATAAGCGCTGTGTATGCTTCGTGATTTGCTTCGTTGTCAAAAGAACGATCGGAACCGTAATTAATGCAATCAACGTAAGCCATATATTCAATATCAACATCATGATCAAAGATCCAACAATCATAATGATACTGGCCATAATTTGCGTTAAATTTTGACTGAGCGTGGTCGCTACGTTATCGACATCATTGGTCGTACGGCTCATGAGTTCCCCGTGGGAAGTTTTATCAAAGTAGCTAATTGGCAGCTTGTGCAAGTGGCGAAAAAGATCCTGCCTCATTTGCCAGACGGTCCGCTGGGAAACCCCAGCAATCAGATAGGATTGGATCCATGATGCAGCCCCGCTGATGACGTAACAACTGAGCAATAGGAGGCAAAGGCCCAACAGCCCATTCTTGTCTCGAGGGATAATGTAATCGTCAATGGCCCTGCCTATTAAATAAGGCCCGACTAGCGCGAGACCGCTGCCGAGAACTGTCAAGATCGCAACAGTAAGCAGCCCAGCACGTTGCAGTCGGAGGTAACCCCACATACGGAGAAGGGTGGCTCCGATATTTTTGGCACGTGGTTTCGGCTTATTAGCCATGCAGGGCAGCCTCCTTCCCTTGCTGGGAGTGGTAAATATCTTGGTACAGCGCGCTTGTTGCCAGTAGCTCCTCATGTGTTCCGCGCGCTGCGATGCGCCCCTCTTCCAAGACGAGAATCTGATCGGCCTGTAGGACCGAAGAAACGCGCTGTGCGATAATGATGCGCGTGCTGCCTGCCATCAACTCTTGCAAGGAACGCTGGATGCGCTTCTCCGTCCCGAGATCAATGGCGCTCGTGCTGTCATCCAGCACAAGCAACGGCGAGCGCAAAAGCAAAGCCCTCGCTATCGCGATTCGCTGCTTTTGACCTCCAGAGAGATTGACGCCCCGCTGTCCCAGCTTGGCTTCATAACCCTCTGGCAGCTTGCGGATAAAGCTGTCCGCTTCAGCTGCTTTGGCGACGGCCTCCATCTCTGCATCCGATGCCTCCGGCTTGCCGAAGAGAATGTTATCGCGAATCGTACCGCTAAACAAAATAGACTGCTGCAGCACAATCCCAATCTGACTGCGCAGCTGCTCTGCCGGGAGATCTTTCACATCCACCCCATTGAGACGAATATGCCCGCTGGACGCCTCGTAAAGTCGAGGAATCAAGCTAACGAGTGTGGATTTGCCGGACCCTGTTGCACCAAGAATGCCAATCGTTTGGCCTGGGAGAGCTTTGAACGAAATATCCTGGAGAATTGGCTGATCAGGAGCCGTTTCATAGACGAAAGAAACCCGATCAAATTCTAATTCACACCCTACGGTAGTTGGCGAAGGATTTTCTAGATCAACAGCCAATACCTCCGTTTTAGTCTGAGTAGACTCATTCGGATCCATCTTCGTTTCGAGCACTTCCCGAATACGTTCGGCTGAAACTTGTGCACGGGAAATGTTCATCAATGTATTACTGATAGACACCAGCGAAAACAACACTTGGCTAATATAGATAATGAAGGCAGCTAAATCACCAATAGCCATCGACCCGCTCCACGTTTGAGCGCCGCCAAACCAGAGAACAGCTACAATGCTCACGTTCAAAATCAACGTCATCAGTGGCCCGCTTGTCGCCAATGCACGAGCTGAGCTAAGGCTGGCATTCAGCAGGTCCGTGTTCGCTTTGCCGAAACGCGTGCGCTCGAAAGTGGCACGTACGAAAGCTTTGATTACCCGGATACCTGTCGTGCTCTCTTGCATAACCGTATTCACGCGGTCGATCTTGGTCTGCATCTGGCGAAAGAGCGGTGTAGATCGTTTCATTAATAGATATAAGATGAGGAATTGAATCGGTACGACAGCTAGTAGAATTAAGGATAGTCGTGGTGAAATGACCACAGCCATAATCACACTACCAATAAGCAGTGAGGCTTCACGTACGAATTGGCGCAGTAGGATTTGCAGGATATTCAGCATTTGCATCACATCGCTAGTCAAACGAGTAATCAACGAGCCCGTCGAAAAGGTATCCAACTGACGGAACGATAAGGACTGGACCTTCTCGAATACACTTAACCTCAGGTCGGCGCCAAAGTTCTGGGAAGCTCTCACTGCGAAAAATGTACAACCCGCTCCACCAACAAGACCCACAAATGCGACGCCTAGCATATGTAAGCCTGTCGTCCATACCAGCGTCAGATTGCCATCGGCAACTCCGTGATTCACGATGGTCGCCATGAGACGAGGCTGCGATAAATCCATACATACCTCCATCACCATCAGCAGGGGAGCAAGGAGCGTAATGAACCAATACGGTTTAACAAACGATCGTAATTTCCACATGGCATGAGATCCTTTCTTTTTGTTTGTCAGCTAACTAATTTACTCCTCTTTGGGACGGAGATTATCTTTCATTTGAAGCAGAAGACGGCGAAACAACAACACTTCCTCCGGTAAAAAATGCGAAAAGATCATCTCATCCGCCGTCTTTATCGCTTCTTTGACATGCACGGTGACTTCCTTCCCCTTCTCAGTCAAGTAGACGCGTGTAACCCGTTGATCATTCTCGTCAGGGCGGCGCTCGACAAGGCCTGTTTTCTCCATACGGTCCACCATCACGGACAAAGTGGCGCGTTTATTGTGGATGCGAGCCGCAAGCTCGCTATGGCTAAGTCCGTCTTCTAAAGACAAAGCAAGCAATAACGGGGGCTGACCCGGGTAAACATCATAGGGATGGATGATTTGATCGATCGTATGTCGATGCATTTTTAGCAAATGCGACATCAAATGGGTAAGCGATTCTGGATTATGGTGACGCGACAATGGAATCTCTCCTTTTAGTTAGTCGGCTAATTAATATTTTAGGGAGCATGACTCGTCCTGTCAATATGAAATTGACCATTTCTGCTTGCGTGTGGATGTACTTAGGCGTGAGGCTGGGTGGGAAAATGCTTCTGGTGGTAGGTGGTGGTTATGGTGAGTTGAAGTAGCTTGTTTGATTGGAGAGTCAGACTGGTGGGATTGTGCTTCTGGTGGTAGGTGGTGGTTATGGTGAGTTAGAGTAGCCAACCAACCGAATAGATGGAAAATCTCCATCTATTCCATCCCTTTTTCAATCAATTTTCCATTTAAATGGATTTTTTACATGTAATTCCCCGCATTCAGCAACAAACGGGTGATTTCAGAGAAATTAACTGTATATTTTCCAGTTAAACCCCAAATTTGTCTACTCCCTTCAAAATTAGATGTACTTTTTCCAGTTATTCAATCACCCTAACGGGCGCGTCCCTAGCGCCGCGCGCCACAACGCGGCACCAACGCAAAAAAAATCCCTGGTCCACCGACCAGGGATCTCGCACTATCCTACTGCTGCGCGAAGCCCACCGCAGCCAAAAACCGTCCGAACGCCGCTTGCCCGGCGTCGTCTCTTTTGAAGACGCCTGCATCGAGCAGGACGTCCATGAACTTGCTGCCGACTTCCGTCTGCAGCACCGCATTCGCCGCGTCGACCGTCAGCGACGCACCATGCTTCGCAAGCAGCGCCGCGATCCAATCCGCATGCTTGTGCAGCGGATGCCCGGTATCGCTAAGCGCCTCGCGGCTGAGCTCGGCTTCGCCGGTCAAGAGCTTGGCGATGTCCGCCAGCTCTTCTTGCAGGCGGCCTGGCAGCACTGCCAGCCCCATAACCTCAATCAAGCCGATGTTTTCCTTCTTGATGTGGTGCAAGTGCTGATGCGGATGGAAAATCCCATCCGGATGCTCAGCGCTGGTGCGGTTGTTCCGCAGCACCAGGTCAAGCTCGTACTCGCCCCGCGCATTGTTGCGGGCGATCGGCGTGATCGTGTTATGCGGGATCCGCTGTCCGTCCTTCTCGCTGAACGCGAGGACCTCCGCTTCCGCATCACTATAGGCACGCCAGTCTTCGAGCAACTTGCTTGCCAGCTTGTACAGCTGCTGCTTGTTGTGCCCGCTCAGGCGGAGCACGGACATCGGCCACTTCACAATCGCGGCCTTGACGCCTTCAAAGTCCGCATGTGAGAATGATTTCTCACTTGGTGCCTTCTCCATCGGGAACTTGTGACGTCCGCCTTGGAAATGATCGTGGTTCAGAATGGAACCACCAACGATCGGCAGATCAGCATTAGACCCGATGAAATAGTGCGGGAATTGCTCAATGAAATCCAGCAAACGGTAGAATGTATTGGCCGTTGTTTTCATCGGAATATGCTTCTCATGGAAGATGATGCTATGCTCGTTGTAATATACGTAAGGTGAATACTGCAGGTACCATTTCTCGCTATCCAATTCAAGCGGAATGACGCGCAGATTCTGTCTAGCCGGGTGATTCACACGGCCTGCATAACCTAGATTGTCTACACAGAGTAGACATAGCGGGTAGCTGCTTTGTGGCAGCGTTTTGAGCAGCGCAATTTCCTTCGGATCCTTCTCCGGTTTGGACAGGTTGATCGTAATTTCCAAATCGCCGTAAGCCGTCTCCGCGAGCCAGTAAGCATTCTTCGCAATTCGATCCATCCGAATGTAGTTCGAGTCGATAGATTGCTTATAAAAGTAGGCCGTTGCCGCCTCCACATTCTGTGTTTTGGCTAGCGTCCAGAATTGGCGCACGACTTCGGAAGGACGTGGCATCATGAGACCCATAATGCGCGCATCCAGCAAGTCACGGTAAGTTGTCGTGTTCTCTTCCAGAAGTCCCGCTTCCCAAGCAGCATCGAGCAGCTCTTCCAGTAAGCCAACTGGACTGCTCAATTGCTCCGCCGGTACTTCCCCTTGGAAAGGCTCCGACAGTCTGAATAAATCCAACAAAGCATTGCGTGAGGTATACACATCCAGCTGTTCAATCAACCCATTCTGGGTAGCGAATTGCAATAGTCTTTCTATCGTTAAAGCCGCAGATTGCGGTGTTTGTTGCGTGCGTTCCATCATGCCACTCCCCTTACTTATAAGAAAGCCTCCACCAAAAGCCTGCAAATGTACATCCTTTTTACCTGCAAATCGCACAATTAGAAAGAATAGCTGCAAAAATACATCTTTTCAAGCCATATTCGCGCAAAACGCTTCATTTTTCGCCAAATGCATGCACTTTTGCATCAATTTCCACAAATGCGAGTCAAATCTCCGGAAAAACTGCACTTTTGCAGGAATTTGGGGGCTTGAGTTCAGTTTCCTAAATTAAGCCTTAACTTCCGCTGCATACCCCTTCGGGTGCTTCTGGTGCCAGTTCCACGCGCTCTCGATGATCGCTTCCAAAGAATCTAAAGCTGGCTTCCAGCCAAGCTCCGCTCTTGCGCGCTCTGACGATGCGATTAGCGTTGCTGGGTCGCCAGCTCTACGAGGCTCAACAACCGCAGGGATCGTATGGCCTGTGACTTTGCGTGCGATATCGATCACTTGTTTCACCGAGAATCCTGTGCCGTTGCCAAGGTTGTAGATGTTGCTGTCCGCACCACCGCGCAGCTTCTCTACCGCAAGCACGTGTGCGCTCGCTAGATCGCTGACGTGGATGTAGTCACGGACACAAGTTCCGTCTTCGGTTGCGTAATCTTCACCGAAGATCGAGATATGCGCGCGTTGGCCCAACGCTACTTGCAAAATAATCGGAATCAGATGCGTTTCCGGGCTGTGGTCTTCACCGATTTTGCCGCCTGCATGCGCGCCAGCTGCATTGAAGTACCTTAATGATACATATTTGATACCATGCGCAGTATCGAACCATTTCATCATTTTTTCCATCGCCAGCTTCGTCTCGCCATACGTATTGGTCGGCAAGGTACGATCGCTTTCAAGGATCGGGATATTCTCAGGCTCGCCATACGTAGCAGCCGTCGAGGAGAATACGATGCGTTTTACGCCGTATTGCGTCATTTTTTCAAGTAAACAAAGGGTTCCATACACGTTATTATGGTAGTATTTTGCCGGATTGGTCATGCTCTCACCAACGAGTGAATTCGCTGCAAAGTGAATGATGGCATCAATTTTATTTTCAGTAAAAACCGTATCCATGAACTCGCTGTCGCGTAGATCGCCAACATAAAGTTTGCCGCCAAGCACCGCGTCCTTGTGACCTTGCTGCAAGTTATCGACGATGACAACTTCCTCGCCTTTGGCCAGAAGCTCTGCTACCGCATGCGATCCAATATAGCCCGCTCCACCTGTAACTAGAATTGCCATTTACAACGCCTCCTCAAGTTGCTCTACACCGTTGCCAATATCACACACGTAGAAGCTTGGTGTAAGCCCTGTAATTCCCGTATATTCCGCGCCTACTTGATCGATAAATGTTTGAACGCTGTCTTCATGCACCAAGGAAACTGTACAACCACCGAAGCCTGCACCCGTCATCCGCGCCCCAAGCACACCTGGTACTTTCAACGCTGCTGCAACCATGGTATCCAACTCCAAGCCCGTTACTTCATACAGGTCACGAAGGGAATCGTGAGAGGCGATCATCAGCTTGCCAAAGGATTCAAGGTCGTTCTTTTCAAGCACTTCGATAGATTTCAAAACGCGGTCAATCTCTTCCACAACATGCTCCGCTCTGCGGCGAACGGTTTCGTCTGGGATAAGGTGTTTATATTCGTTAAACTGCTCTAGGTTCAGTTGACCAAGCAGCGTGATGTCTGGGAATTGCTTTTGCAAATAGGTAACGGCCTGCTCACATTGGCTTCTTCTTTCATTGTAAGCAGAGTCGACGAGACCTCTACGTTTATTCGTGTTACCGATCACAAGCTTATAGTTGCCGCTTTGAAAAGGAACATGACGATACTCGAGCGTATCGCACATCAAGAGGATCGCGTTATCTTTCTTACCATTCGCTACAGCGAATTGGTCCATGATGCCGCAATTTACGCCAACGAATTGGTTCTCTGTTTCTTGTGCGAGCAGCGCGATTTTGACTGTATCCACCGGATATTTCTCAAGTGTCAGTAAGCTGAAAGCTGTCACAACTTCGATGGAAGCCGAGGAGGAAAGCCCTGCACCATTCGGAATTTCACCGTGGAACAAAAGGTCATAGCCTTGTGTCACTGGAAAGCCTGCCTTCGCCAAGTGAACAAAGATTCCTTTCGGATAATTAATCCAATCATCCTCTTCTTGGTAGGACAAGTCGTCTATGGAAATTTGTTTGCGAAGTGCCAAGTTGGTAGACGCAAAGCCGATTACACGATCTTGTCTTGGACGAATGAGCAAGGTCGTTCCGAACGTCAAAGCTGCCGGAAAAACATAACCACCGTTATAATCCGTATGCTCGCCGATCAAATTCACGCGACCTGGAGCGTGAAATGCTGATATTTTCGGGGCTGTTTCTCCGTAAATTTCAATAAACGTGTCTTTTAGAGCTTGCAAATCTGCCATGTGTGGCACCGCCTTTAAAGGTATTGGTAAAAGTTTTAATTGAGCTTTCTCATAGTTTAAGTATAAAAGATACGCCGGTGATTGGCTATGGAGGCATGTTATTTCCACATGGAAAAATGTGATTTACAAATTCCGTTTTATGTGGATTTTATGATACAGTGAAAGGAACGAAAGACACGAACGGAGATGTGGATACGAGATGGGTAGGAACTATAGCTATTACGTTGTATCGAACCCTTTACCAGCTGGGAACAGCGACTTTACGGTATTATTTGCAGGGGAAAGTCAGACTAAGCCTGAACATCGACTAGGACCGAAAGTTTATGACTACCACTTAATTCATTATGTCATATCGGGTCGCGGTGTATTCTCCTCACATGGTGAAGAGTATGCCATTGGCGCTGGCGACAGCTTTGTCATTGAACCGGAGCAACTCATTAGCTACGTCTCGGATGAGCTCGATCCTTGGCATTATTGCTGGATCGCCTTTACGGGCACCCAAGCAGCGAAGCTCGTCAGTGAGGCGGGCCTCACGCCTGCCAACCCGATCATCCATATCTCGCGCAACCGGCATATGCCTGTGCTTTATCGTCAGATTCAACAGGCGCTCAAATCCAAGAAAAGCAACGCGCAGCTCAAGGCAACCGGGTACCTCAGCTTATTGCTCGGTGAATACTGCGAAGCTCTATCTGCCCCCACGATTGCAGGACTCATCACAGAAGATGAAAGCGACCGCATCGTGCAGCAAGCGATTCACTATTTATCCACCCAATATGCGGAACCCATCACGATTGAAATGCTCGCCGAAAGTTTGGGTTATAATCGTGCGTATTTATCGCGGATGTTCAAAAAACATACCCAAGTGACGCCTGTCACGTTTTTGCTCAAACTGCGTGTGGATAAAGCGCGTTTGCTGCTGCGAGAACGACTGGAGCTCACGATCGAGCAGATCGCTGCTTCCGTCGGATTCTATGATCCCTTATACTTCTCCAAGCAGTTTAAGCGTTGGTACGGGGTCTCGCCGAGCGAGTATCGAAATCATATCAAATCACTCTGATTCAGGAAGATAAACGCAACAAAAACAGCGGTAGCTAAGGACTTTATTTGCTCATCCTTAGTCACCGCTGTTTGTGAAGTTAGCGTTAGTCTAGTTCGTTATTTGTCGAGAGCTTTCGCTGCCAAATAGGTTTCAATGGCCTGATTAACCTGGTGCAGCCTACCCTCTGCCGTTACCATAAGCCCCTCCAACACGCCAACAGAACCTTGATGAATGTTGGTCTGAAGCTCATCCGCGGTATGACTGAGCGGGGTTGCTCCGATGTTAGAAGCCACGCCTTTCAACGTATGAGCAAGCATCAACGCTTCAGGAAAGTCTTCTTTTGTAATCGCTTCTCGAATCCCCTCTATCGCGTTCGCGTGATTCGCAACAAACTTATGCAATATCCGCTCGTAGAGGTTGCTATTTTGTCCTAGGCGCTGAAGGGCCTCCGCCGCGTTCAAGGCAGGCATCTCCTCGATTTGCTTCGCCGCTGCGACTTCAGCATAACTTTTTCCGCGCGAGCTCTGAATCATTCGCTGCAAAACACTGAACAATTGAATAGGTTCAAAAGGCTTCGAAATATAGGCATCCATGCCGGCTGCCATGACCTGCTCTTTGATTCCTTGCATGGCGTCAGCCGTCATCGCAATAATCGGTGTCTCTTGATCGTAATCTCGAATATTTCTCGTTGCCTCAAAACCATCCATCAAAGGCATCTGCAAATCCATCAATATGGCGTCGTATTGCTTCGTCGCCGTCCGTTTCAATGCTTCGACGCCATTCTCTGCTAAATCTACATGAATGTCCATTTCCTGAAGAATAGCCTGCGCTACTTGCTGATTAATTTCGTTATCTTCTACTAACAAAACCTCCGTGTTCCGGAGGATATGCAGTTTTTTGCTTTCATTCTCACGTTGTGGCGATGCGGACTTTATCTGCATTTGCTCTTGGAATAGGTTCGTAATTTGGTTATACAGCTGTGATTGGCTCATTGGGTAATAGAGGACCTTTTTCACTGATGTCGACTGTGACTTCAGTTGAAGCTCGGACTCATGATAGGAACTGATAAGTACGATGACTTGGACAGGTGTCGCGTACTCTAGTTTGATTCGCTCCGCCAAGGCGTGCGCTTTCTCATCTTGAAGCTTCCAATCGATGATAACTAAATCATAGCGACCATTGGTGCTGATTCGTTCAATCGCACTTTGAGCCGAATCCACGTCATTGACGATAAATTGGAACTGCTCCAGCTGATTCTTCAGCACAAGACGCATCTCCTGGTCATCACAGATGAGAAGAACACGCAGGAACTTCAAATATGAGGCTATTGGAGCGCTGAATAAGTGCTCTGAACCCACATCGAATTTCACCGTAAAAAAGAAGGAGCTTCCTCTGCCCAACTTGCTCTCTACATGGATCTCCCCTTGCATTAACTCTACGATACTCTTGCTGATGACTAGCCCAAGGCCTGTCCCCCCGTATTTACGAGTTGTTGACATGTCGGCTTGTGTGAAGCCATGGAACAATAACGCTTGCTGCGCGGGTGTCATCCCAATCCCTGTATCCCTTACTTCAAATCGCAGTGAAACTCCGCTAGCATCTTGTGATGCAACATCTACCGAAATGGCAATTTCGCCTTCATCTGTAAATTTCAAAGCGTTATTCACCAAATTGAGCAGGACTTGATTCAACCGGAACGGATCGCCGTTCAAGACTTGAGGTACTTCATGATGAATGGAGAAGTGAAGCTTTAACCCTTTTTCATACAACGAAAATCCGATAATATTCGAAATATTGCTCATAATTTCATATAAATCAAAATCAATGCGCTCGAGCACAATCTTCTTCGCCTCTATTTTCGAGAAATCAAGAATATCGCTGATGATCGTCAGCAAGCTTTTGGCTGAAAGCACCGTCTTTTCGACGTAATCCTTCTGCCTCTCTGTTAAATCCGTTTGTTGCAATAAATAATTCAGTCCGATAATTGCGTTCATCGGTGTTCGAATTTCATGACTCATATTAGCAAGGAATTCACTCTTCGCACGATTAGCAGATTCAGCGGATTCTTTGGCATCCGCGAGCAAGAGATTCTTGCTTTCCAGTTCGGATGTACGTTCTTCCACCAATACTTCAAGATGCTCTTTGTACTGATTCAGCGTCTCTTCGGCTTGCTTGCGTTCCGTAATATCCACACCCGCAAGAATCACTCCACCAATTTCTCCTGTCTCTTTCCAAATCAAGTTATTATTCCATCCAAGAAGACGTTCTTCTCCTGAGCTAATGGTGATCGCTAACTCGTAGTAATCCCTCGCCGGTACACCGTCCATGATGCTTTGATAATATCGCTTCCGCTCTTCCCAATGATGCTTGGGTACACAAATCTCAAACCAATTCTTACCGATGATATCGGCTTCTTCATAGCCCAACATGGCGCAGCCTTTTCGATTCAACAGTTCAATCTTGCAGTCTCGGTCCAGCACCACAATCATGACATCGACGAGATCGAGATAGCTTTGGGCTTTCTCTTTCTCTTTCATCAGCCTCTGCTCGCCTTTCCTTCGCACCTCTCGTGTCTGCAACGAAAGAGCCATCCCGATCGCAATTGCTACCAGTGTAAAAATACTCGCCATCCAAAGAACCAATTCGCGCTGATTCGAGGTTCGATCTACATCCCGCTGTGTTCCCGTCAAATTATACGTGATCCACTGCTGCAAACTGGCATCTGCTTGCTCTCTATTCGGTGTAAGCTTGTCCAACAAGCTTTTCCCCCTAGCATAATCACCAGATTGAACGGCATCGATGATAAGTTGCCCTTTTTGCAGATAGTCTACAGCCTTATCTCCGACTTCCTTGTAAATTCGTCTCTCATCCTCAGAATTTATGAAAGAACTATAGTTAAGATATTTCTCATCAAACTGTCTCTTGGCTTCCATGTAAGAGGTAATCACTGTGAAAAGTACATCTTTGTCGGTTTCAAGCAACAACTTATGCAAAAGAATTCTTTCCTGTGTGATGATGTCCTGCATCTCTACAATTCTCGCAATACTCGGCATCCAATTCGTCTTAACATGATCAATCGTCCCCTTCAGAGCAAACATCTGATAGAAGTTCGTTCCTATAACGGCTATTAGCACAGCAATGATGATGATAAAAGTCCATATCGACCCCATCCACGTAACCGCTTTCATCAATATTCACCCCTCATCACCGATTATAGCATAATGATCTCCTTTCTAGTTGAAAAAGGCCAATCAGAATTTCCTGATTGACCCTCTAATTTACTTAACATTCATTACCTATTACTGTTCATAAAAGGTATACGATTAGCGCGTTTTAAACCGCGAAAGTGATTCTTGCAATTCCTGCGCCATATGACTTAAATCTTCTGCAGAAGCAGATATTTCTTCCATAGCCGCCAGCTGTTTCTCGGAGCCTTGCGAGATGCCTTGACCATGCTCGTGAGAAGCTTTCGTCATCGAGACAATTTCGCTCATGGATGCGGATACTTCTTCGGTTCCAGCCGACATTTCCTGCGAAGCTGCAGACACCTCTTGGATTTGGTCAGAGATTTCTTGGAACGCAACGGTCACCCGATTAAAGACTTGACCTGCTTCATCAATCAACTCGGATCCTTTCTCTACATCCTTCACACCACTGTTCATCGCTTGTACCGCTCGCGTTGTCGATGATTGGACTTCGCGAATCAGCTCTGAAATATCTTTCGCCGACGAGGATGACTGCTCAGCGAGCTTCTTCACTTCATTTGCAACGACGGCAAAGCCGCGCCCCTGCTCTCCGGCACGAGCGGCCTCGATCGACGCATTCAGCGATAAGAGCTGCGTTTGATTGGCAATCTCGGTGATGACCGAGACGATTTCGCCAATTTTTTGCGAATAGGCTTCAAGTACTCTCATATCTTCTGCCGATTTGCCAACGGAGTCATTAATGAACTTCATTTGTTCAACAGCCTGATGAATAGCAATGCTCCCTTGCTGTACTTCCATCATGGATGTATGCGAAGCTTCTGTCACAACCGCCGAAGATTCCGCAATCCGCTGAACGCCTACTGCCATTTCGCCCATCGCGATCGACGTTTGCTCAGCCCCCATCAGTTGACCTTCACTCGCATTGAACACCTCTTGCATCGATTCCACGATACGATTGGAAATACCGACGGACTCTGTTGCTGCAGCGGTTAGCTCTTCCGATGAGGCTCCTAGTTGCTCCGCGGTTAAACTGGCTTTGCCTACGATCTCCGAGAACGAGTCTAGCATCTGATTCATATTCGTGCCAAGTTGGCCTAGTTCATCACTGCGTTTGATTGTCAGACGTGGTGTTAGATCACCCTGTGCCATCTTCTTCACAGCTTCTGTAATCGCTAGAATTGGTTTCGTGGTCGCTGTAGAAACTAGCAAGGCAATGGCAGCTACAACAATCGTTGTGATCACAGCCAGCCAAATGGATACTTCCTTCGCCGTTTCTACCGCGCCATAGACTTCGGAATCTACCATGTTGGTGACCAAGCGCCAACCTGTGGATGGGATCGTATCGAAGCTGATTCCTCGGGCAATACCATCATCACCTTTGAAGCTAAAGGTTCCACTCTTTTCTTTCAACACCGTCTCTTGCAATTTCGCTACTTCCGACTTTGGAAGCACATCTGCAATGTTTTTTCCTGCATGCTCTTTACCCGGATAGGTTAAAAGTCCACCGCTCGGCGACATTAAGTAGCCGTACCCTGTAGCTCCAATTTGTATCGTATTGGTATACACATTCAGATTACCCGTAGACAGCGGAGTGAACATCCCGCCAATAAAATTCTGCTTATCATCCAGCATCGGGACAAATAGAACTACAATGTTATTCCCTGTTGACTTACTGACGATGAGATCCGTGCTCACCGGCTTTTTCGTTTCTTTAGCTTGTTTGATGTAATCACGATCAGATACAGGAATTTTCTGTCCGGCTGAGGTCAGCGCGATTTCATCTTTGTTCACATAGACGTACTGTTCGACGTCTTTGTTAGCTTGTTCGAATTTGAGTAGAATTTTTACAATTTCCTTTTCATTCCCACTCTTGATCTCTTCATATTTCATCATTTCTTTCAGAATAGCGATTTGACGCTCAATTGAATAGTCGATAGCCGTCACATTTGCCTTCAGGATACTCTCTTCCTTGGAGTGAACTTCATCTTTCACCACACTCTTCAAATAGTAGGATGAAAAGATAGTACTAAATAACATCGGTACCAACGCGATAACTAAAAACAAAATCGTCATTCTTGTTCTGAACGAAGTAAAAGAGAGAGACTTTATCCACTCTTTTACATTCCTTCCTTTTTCCATTTTCATTTTCTCTTACTCCTCCTACATGCTAGTTGCTTTTCTCTATTTGTGTATACTATGGCTGACTAAATTAGAAATTCAGACTCATTTCGACATTTTCCTTCAAAAAGCGACATTAGCAGGTTATCCATTTCTCTTGATACACACCTGTCCGACTATTAACACTCTAGAATTCTAGTAAATAGCTGGAAAAGCTCCATCTATTTCTTTAGTAATTCACTCCAAAATTAATATAAATGGAAAATATGTAGTTAATTATGCAATTTAAGTTACATTTGCGTATATTGTTCAGAATTAGATGTACATTTTACATTTAATCAGAAAAAAGTGAGTATTTAAGCTAAATTAGCTGTATAATTTCCAGTTATTCGCTTGGTGGCGGGTATTCGGGGTAGTCAGGGTGGTGTTCAAGTGTTCAAGAAAGAACTGCTCATCAACCTGCTCTTATAGACAAAAAAAACACCACCACAGGATCACACTCCCATGATGGTGCTCTTTAATTCATCGATCTATCTCTTACCTGGATCGTACGGCTCACCAAGTGCTGACGGTGCTTTCGCACGGCCCACGGCCCCCGCCAATACAAGGATTGTCAGTACGTAAGGCAACATGTAAAGGAATTCCTGCGGAATGTCTTTGGAGAAATCGAACAATCGCATAAAATTGTTGAGCGCTTGCGCCATTCCGAAGAATACCGCGGCGCCCAGCGCGCCAAATGGATGCCATTTGCCGAAAATCATCGCCGCCATGGCAATAAAGCCTTGACCCGAGATCGTGTTATGCGAAAACGCGCTTGTAGTCGTTAAGGTAATCGTTGCTCCGCCAAGTCCCGCTAGAAGACCACTGATCAAAACAGCGAAATAACGGATGCGTTTCACTTTAATCCCAACGGTATCAGCGGCACTCGGATGCTCACCAACAGCTCGTAGGCGCAGACCGAACGGTGTTTTGAACAACACATACCATGTTACGAAAACCAGTATTAACGCGATATACGTCGTTGGATACGCCGTAAAGAATGCATAGCCGATATATGGAATCTTGGATAGCAGCGGAATTTCCCATTTGGAGAATACATCATTCAAGGTTTCAGTTTGACCCGCACCATTGAACAATACTTTCACCAAGTACAACGTTACGCCAGCTGCCAAGAAGTTGATAACCACGCCGCTGATCACTTGATTCGCTTTGAACGAAATCGTCGCAACCGCATGGATCAAGGCGAAGATCAGTGCGAATAGGAATGCACACAAGAGTCCAATCCACGGAGACCAGATACCCATGTTCGCTTCTTCCGCATAGTAAGTACCTACCGCCGAAGCGAATGCCCCGGAAACCATCAGACCCTCGATACCGATATTAACGATACCAGATCGCTCCGAGTAAATACCACCTAAGGCTCCAAAGATAAGCGCTGTGGAATACACCAGCGTTGTATTAATAAGTTCACTGAATTTCGTGAAGAACGC
The DNA here is from genome assembly GCF_031455095.1 of Paenibacillus qinlingensis. Lineage (GTDB taxonomy): Bacteria > Bacillota > Bacilli > Paenibacillales > NBRC-103111 > Paenibacillus_E > Paenibacillus_E qinlingensis_A. The sequence continues at coordinate 13,473 of NZ_JAVDSB010000016.1, read as the reverse complement.
ATTAAGTATACTGAGCAGGTCCATATTACGAAGCCCTCTCTTTCTTGCGTTTGCCGTAGAACGGGATCAGTACCCATTTGACTATACCTTGGGTAGCTACAAAGAATATCACCGATCCGATGACAATACGGATAATTTCTGGTGGTACATCCGCACCAAAGCTCATCCCCGCAGAACCGTATGATAAGCCACCGAACAGGATAGCACCAAGCACGACACCTATCGGATTGTTGGCCCCGAGCAAGGACACCGCGATACCGTCGAACCCATATCCTGTCGTACCTGCCGCAACCACTTGATAATGGAATACACCGAGAACCTCGAACACACCAGCAAGTCCAGCAAATACCCCGGAGATAAACATCGCTTTGATGATGTTCTTATTCACGTTCATGCCCGCGTATTTAGCAGCATCGATATTATGCCCTACAGCACGCAGCTCGTAACCTTGCTTCGTTTTCCACAGAATCAAGTAAAAGACGACCGCTGCCAGAATGGCAATCAATGTTCCCCAGTGGAGCCTCGCGTGGTTCATCGCATCTGACAACCAACCGATGCTTAGAGACGCGGAGTCTTGAATCATATAGGAACGCTGTTGCTTCGGCTCAAGAAGGAAGGTGTTCACGATATAGTTGGATAGGAACAACGAGATCCAGTTCAACATGATCGTGGTGATAACTTCGTTAACGCCGCGTTTCGCTTTCAAATAACCGGCAATGGCGCCCCAAAGTCCGCCAACCAAAGCTCCAACGATAACCGCAAGTGGAGCATGAATGATCCACGGCAGGCCGTGGATTTTGACACCAATAAAGGTAGCCCCCGTCATCCCCATCACGAACTGCCCTTCCGCACCAATATTGAACAACCCTGTACGAAAGGCGAAAGCGACGGATAAACCCGTAAGAATCAAGGGCGTAATTGCCCGTATCGACTCACCGATATCATATGGACTTCCTAAAATACGTGAGAACAATGCCCCATACGCAGCAATCGGATTATAACCACCAGCCAGCATGACAAGCGCTCCGAATAGCAGCCCCAGCACAATCGCCACAAGGGGGTTGACCGCTGACTCACTTGTAAATATGCGAACCACTTTATTCATGAGGGGCTCCTTTCTGAGCAGACTTGCTGCCTGCCATCAGCAGACCGATCTCCTGATCGTTCGTATCCTGCGGCATCACTTCGCCCACAATCTGTCCTTCGTAGATAACCGCAATACGGTCGGAAACATTCATAATTTCATCCAGCTCAAAAGAAATCAACAGAACGGCCTTACCTTTGTTCCGCTGCTCAATCAGCATACGATGAACGAATTCAATCGCACCCACATCCAAACCACGCGTCGGCTGTGCCGCGATCAACAGGTTCGGGTTCTTGTGTATTTCCCTCGCGATAATCGCCTTTTGTTGATTACCGCCGGACAAGGAGCGCGCCTTGTTATAAATACTCGGTGTGCGCACGTCAAATTGCTTAATCAGCGCTTCTGCATGCTTATCAATGGCATCATAGCTCAGGAAACCGCCTTTGTTATACGCAGGATGGAAATACGTTTCGAGTACCATATTTTCACTCATTGTAAAATCAAGCACGAGCCCGTGTTTATGACGATCCTCCGGAATATGCGATAGCCCGGCTTCTGAAATCTCACGCGGTGTCTGATTTGTAATATCGCTGCCCATGAGCAGCACTTTGCCGCCATCTACAGCACGCAAGCCCGTCAATGCCTCGATCAGTTCACTCTGACCGTTGCCATCTACACCTGCGATACCCAGAATTTCGCCAGCTTTCACTTCAAAATTAAGCCCTTTGAGTGAAGCTAATCCTTGCTGATTGCGCACCATCAAATCTTGAACCTGGAGAACAGGCTCACCCAGTTTCGCAGCTTCCTTACTCACTTTAAAAGAGACGTCGCGCCCGACCATTTTCTCGGCTAGAATTTGTGGATTCGCTTGGGCGCGTGCCAAAGAATCAATCACTTTTCCGCGACGAATAATCGTCACCGTATCGGCAATCTCCATAATTTCTTTCAACTTATGTGTAATGAGAATAATGGACTTGCCCTCTTTCACAAGGTTACGCATAATGACCATCAATTCACTAATTTCTTGCGGCGTTAGTACAGCTGTAGGCTCATCAAAAATTAAAATATCGGCGCCGCGATACAGCGTTTTCAATATCTCGACACGCTGCTGCATACCGACCGAAATGTCTTCAACTTTGGCTTTTGGATCCACACGTAAACCATATTGCTCAGATAGCTTGCGCACTTTATCTTGTGCTGTTCGAATATCCACATTCATACCACGTTTGGGTTCCATCCCCAAAATGATATTTTCAGTTACTGTAAACGGTTGTACCAATTTAAAATGTTGATGGACCATCCCGATGCCGAGCTCGATCGCTCGATTCGGACTGTCGATATAAACCTCATTACCTTGTACAAAAATACTACCTTCATCCGGCTGATATAGACCGAACACAATATTCATTAGTGTTGATTTTCCAGCACCATTCTCGCCAAGCAAGGCATGAATTTCGCCTTTTTTAAGCTTCAAGCTGATAGCATCATTAGCAACAATGCCTGGAAATCGTTTCGTTATGCCACGAAGTTCAACAACTGGGACTGCTTCACTCATCAGATCACCCTAAGGATCAATTTTTTATTATTCCATACCCATTAAAACTAAAGAACAAGGCTAGTTAGTATAACTAGCCTTGTTTGTACAGAAGCAAACCTATCGTTCTTACCAATAACGTCAGCTTGACGCTTATGGTTTTTCAGGAACTTTGATTTCGCCGCTAATAATTTTGGCTTTGTACTCGTCAACTTTTTTCAAGATGTCAGCGGAAACGTTCTTCTTGGATGTTTCAGGAAGGCCAACACCATCATCTTTCAGACCCAAAGTAACAACTTTACCACCTTGGAATTTGCCTGAAACTACATCTTTGGATACACGAAGTACCGCAGAGTCAACACGTTTCAACATGGATGTTAGTGTAACTTCATCACCAAACTCTAGGGATTGGTCTTTATCTACACCGATAACCCATACTTTTTTACCGTTTTTCGCGCGATCTTTCGCTTCGTTGAACACACCGTTACCAGTGGATCCAGCCGCGTGGAAAATGATATCAGCGCCATCATTGTAGATCGTTGCTGCAGCTGCTTTACCAAGATCAGGCTTGTCGAAAGCACCTGTGTAGTTGATTTGAATTTTCGCATCTGGTTTTACTGCTTTAACGCCAGCTACGAAACCAGCTTCAAAACGTTTGATAACCGGGATATCGATACCGCCAACGAAACCAATTTTATTCGTTTTAGTTGTTAGACCTGCTACCACACCAACAAGGTAAGAACCTTCTTGCTCGGAGAAAGTAACGGATTCAACGTTCGGAGCTTCTACTACGTTATCAATAATCGCAAGTTTCGCGTTCGGGTTTTGCGTTGCTACTGTTTTAACAGCGTCACCCATCAAGAAACCAATACCCCAAGTCAGGTTGTAACCATCTTTAACGAATTGATTCAAGTTAGGCGTATAGTCAGCGTCACTTTTACTTTCAAGATTTTTCACGTTTGCGCTAGTTTGTTTCTTAAGTAGATTCAAGCCTTCCCAAGCGCTTTGGTTAAAGGATTTGTCGTTTACGCCACCGATATCTGTAACCATACCGATTTTGAAGTCTTTACCTGTGTTGTCACTTGCTACTGCACTTGCTGCAGGTGATGCGGATGAACCTGTCTCTTCTTTTTTGGCACAACCGGAAATCACTAGTGCAGAAACCGTTACAGCCATCAGAACTGTTGAAAACATCTTCTTCATCGATTTTACCCCCATCGTATCATCATTTAATTGAAACTATGAAGCCCACATTCTAGGGTGACCAGTTCCAGTTAAATTATGTAAGTTGACTCCAAATTAAGTGTATCACTTCGGTTCCTAACAGAAAAGCGAATCTTGTATTGATTACACATAATTCGTCATGTCACACAAGTTAACATCTTCGTTTTGTTTTCCCCGACAATATAGGTTACAAGCCCCAATTATTGATTATACAACCAGTGGTTAATAAAATCTAGATTGCTCTATGTTAATTTTATGACACTCTCGTGTCATAAAATATTAGATCAGTAAGTTGAAAAGTTTCGGATCCTTATTGATCTCGATATAACCATAATCCTTGCGGGAAAGACGCTCAATAAGTCCTTCATAATCGTCTTTATTTTTCAGCTCGATCCCTACCAAAGCAGGCGCATCGTCCCGATTATTCTTCTTTGTATATTCGAAACGTGTGATATCATCCGAAGGTCCTAGTACTTCTTCTAAAAATTCACGCAGTGCTCCTGCGCGTTGTGGGAAATTCAAGATGAAATAATGTTTTAATCCTTCGTATACCAGGGATCTCTCTTTAATTTGCTGCATCCGGTCAATATCATTGTTTCCGCCGCTGATAATACACACGACGTTCTTCCCGCGGATTTGTTCGCGATAAGCATCCAGTGCGGCCACTGGAAGCGCTCCGGCTGGCTCAATAACAATCGCGTTGCTATTGTAGAGCTCTAGAATGGTTGTACATTCTTTGCCAGAAGGAATGATGACGATGTCTTCTAACTTTTCTTTACAAATGTCATATGTCATCTCGCCTACCTGCGCAACGGCTGCACCATCAACAAACTTCTCAATGGATGGTAGTTTTACGACGCCTCCCTGCTTCAGTGCTTCCGTCATGCTCGCTGCACCTTCAGGTTCTGCACCGATAATGCGCGTGCGAGGGGACACGCTCTTCACATACGTCGCAACTCCGGCAGCTAGTCCACCTCCACCGATCGTTGCAAAGATGAAATCTGGTGTTTCCGGCATCTGATTCATAATCTCTAGGCCAACCGTCCCTTGCCCAGCGATCGTACGAACATCATCAAACGGATGGATGAACACCTTATTTTCTTTCAGACAGTATGCTTTCGCCTGGGTCGAAGAATCATCGAAGGAGTCGCCAACAAGGATGACTTCCACGAACGAGCCTCCGAACAGCTTCACTTGCGAAATCTTCTGCCGCGGCGTCGTCGTTGGCATGAAGATCTTGCCCTCGATGCCCAACTGCTTACAAGAATAAGCTACGCCTTGCGCATGATTGCCTGCACTCGCGCACACAACCCCTGCTGCACGTTCCTCTTCGGTTAAGCTCTGAATCACATTGTAAGCTCCGCGAATCTTGAACGAACGCACGATTTGCATATCTTCACGTTTGAGGTACACGTTACATTCATACTGGCTAGAGAGCAGCTCATTGCGTTGCAGCGGCGATGGTTCGATCACCTTGCTGAGCACATGATTGGCTCTAATAATATCTTCCAAACCTACTTTACCAGAAACAACCATTTTCTCGAACACCCTTTCTTTGTTGAAGCTTCCATTAAGTTTTAACATGTATTGTAACATATGTGATGCGTTCTGTACGTAAATATCGCAGAGAGTACGACCTGCTTTCACGTTCGTGATATGCCTCACGAACAAAAGCCGCCCCTCGCAGTCAAATGACCTTGAGGAACGGCTCCTGGATACGTCCAACCCTAGTGATTAATGACCAACCATCATTGGAATTTCAGCTGTATTCCCAGACTCGCCTTCAATTTTCTTAGGCTTCTGCAACATCAAACCAAGCAGACCGCCAACAATAGCGATACCTAGCAAAATGAGGAACGTATGTCCGAAAGCAGAAGCGTATAAGCCTACATCCGGTTGTTGTTTGCCTGACTCTACCATCAAATCTTTAAATTTCGTACTGAAGATTGTCATCAAGATGGCAATAGCGAAGGACATCATAACTTGCTGTGCCGCGTTCGTCAAAGACGTTACACGACCAACCAAATTCTGTGGTGCCGATTGAATCAAGTGATTGTTCAGCGGCATCATGAATAGTCCCATACCCGCTCCCAGAAGCGTAAGTGGCAGCATAACTGTACCTACACCGGAATCACCCGAAATATTGGAAAGCAACAATGCCGAAATCGTTGTAAGAACCATCCCCGCAATAACGAGCGGACGAGCACCGAAACGGTCGGACAGCTTACCGCCAATTGGCATGAACAAACCGGAAGCCAAGGCTTGCGGAAGCATGATCAATCCCGTTTTCAATGGGCTGTACCCATGTGCTTGCTGTAAGAAAAGGGGTACAAGGAACATCGTACCGAACATCGCAATTTGTGAAATCCACTGCACGACAATTCCTTTCGTAAAGTTGCCAGAACGAAATACGCGAAGCTCCAAAAGCGGGTTCTTCTGTTTCAATTCAACAATAATGAATAGGACTAGTGCAATGACACCAACGCCAGACCCAATCAGCGTATCTGCATCTGTCCATGTGGATTTACCCGTAATCGGATCAATACCACCGTTGGAAACACCATATACAAGCGCTGCGAAAGCTAAAGGCCCTAACAACATACCCAACAAATCTAGAGAAGCAACGCTTTGACGCTGCATATTTGGCAATGTACGAATACCTAAAATAATACCAATAACACCAATCGGCAAATTAATAAGGAAAATCCACTGCCAGCTGTGATACTCAACTAACCAACCTGCAACGACAGGACCAAGTGCTGGACCCAGTAGGATCGGAATCCCCATCATCCCCATCACAGTCCCTACTTTACCTGGAGGAGATAGACGATAAATGAACGCCATCGCAATCGGCACGACGACACCGCCGCCTAAGCCTTGAATGATACGGAAAGTAATGAGCATTTCAACCGAGTTCGCCAGCGCACATAGACCAGAGCCTATTGTGAAAAGACCTACGGAAATTAGGAAGATTTTCTTAGCGCCAAAACGATCCGATAACCAACCTGCCAACGGGATAACCGCGGCTTGTGCCAGTGCGTAACCAATAACCGTCCACTGAACGAGTGATAAGTTCAACAAATTGAATTCTTCTTGCAGCTTAGGAAGAGCAACGTTTACTGCTGTTCCATCCAAGATAACCATAAAGATACCTACGACAATCGCTAACAGCGGCCCCAAAATGCTGCGCATTGAAAACGGGGCTTCTGTTTCTTTCGATGTTGCTTGTGAAGACATGTAATCCCTCCATCCGATTAATTTCTCTCTCTTTGTCTGTCGTTGACCGTATATCATCTACACGTTACAATAGTGACAGTTATGAAATTCGTGGTGTCTATTGTTGCAAACGGACAGATGTCCGTTTACAGTAATGATGCTACCCAACTTTGCTTTGTTTGTCAATACGAACAACTTAACATTTACTTCTACGAGGTGGTTACAGAATGTCCATTCGTCACGAACGCAAGGACGCCATGGAAAATCGCCAATTAATTCTACAAACGGCCAATCAACTCTTTCATGAGCACGGTGTTCAATCAGTTAGCATGCATCAAATTGCCAAAACAGCAGGCATCGGACAAGCAACGTTATACCGCAGGTATGCCCATAAGGGAGACCTCTGCTTTGATGTCCTCCAGCATTATGGAAGACAGTTCATTCAAGAGATTACAGAGTATTTGGACAAACATAAACAAGCCGCTCCTATAGATCGACTCTCTGGTATCTTGGGATTTTGGATTGATGCCATTGAAACGAATGCAGAACTCATTGTTGAAATGTCATCCAAAATGAATTTCAACTGTGATGATAATCAATCCAATTTCTTCTTATCTCCTATGTACCGTACCATTCGTGACCAATTATCCGAGCTTATCCAAGAAACCATTGAGACCGATCCTGAGCAGCAACCAGAGCCTGATCTAGCCGCACATACCATCATCTGTTCGATCTCACCTATCGGCTACTTCCATATCAAAAATGAGAAGAACTATACGAAAGAACATATGAAGGAGCACTATCGCCGATTGTGTGTCTTATTTTTCAAAAAAGCCTAGCGTACCACTTCCTATAAAAAAAACTAAGACCTCTCCAAATTAATTGCGAGAGGTCTTTGCGTCTGTTAGCCCTATTTCGTTTAACTATTAATAGTAGTACCGCGGCTTCTCCTGCAGTTCGGATCTCTTTTGCAAGAAACGGTAGAACGCGGTGGCTGCCTGTGCTTTCGTCACTTCTGCCTGAGGTGCAAAGTTACCATCGTTAAGCGACATAATGTTCAGTCCAACAACGATAGCCGCATCGCCCACGTTCGTCAGTTTATCAGCATCTGCGAATTGATTGTTAAATACACCATCGAACTTCGTCAGACTGTGATACCCCAGCGCTTTCACGATCAATTGCGCCATTGCTTCACGATCCATCGTAGCTTCCGGATTGAACTCTTTTCCTACGTCAAGCAGCCCGCGATCAACCGCATTTTCCACATAGGCAAAATATTTAGAGCCATTGCTCACATCAGCAAAGGAAGCCGCGCGTTCTGCGCCATAATAGATGCCGCCGTTGCCGCCATTCATGGCGATGACAAGCATTTTGACCAGCTCTCCGCGCTTGATCGTTTGATCTGGATTTACTTTACCGTCCTTCACATCCAAGGCTTGATAATCAAGCATGAGTTGAAGTTCATTTTGCGCCCAGTGCTTATCAATGTCACTTACAACAACCTTATCCAAGGAAATAACCTCGCCAGATTGTGCACTGCGCCATTGACCGGACGCCGCATCTAGAAGGAAACCGCCATCGCGATTCGGATTTTTAGAAATGAGAGAATAGACGAGCTTCGCTTTCGATTCTCCTTTGCCATTCGCTGCCGCTGACATAGGAATCTCCCCTGCTGCCATCATTACGCGGTATTTCTCAATCGGCATAGGGCCATAGAATCCGTTACCTTCCAATACATAGCCAAGCTTCACATCGAACTGTGACAACCATAGTTCCTTCGCTTTGTCGATCGAAATAACCTCAGGCTTTTGAGTAGGATACGCCACATCGCTTAGGTTGACATAGTAGCTCGAGATGCTTCCCGTTACACGGTCGATGCTTACGCGTACCTCTTCATTACCCACAATAACGCCGTCAATGACACGTTTGTAGCTAATTTCCCAAGTACGCATCTGTTTCAACGTTTCTTCGGAGTACTCTTTTTGAACGCTCAGCACAAGCTGATCTGTAGAGGCAGGAAGCTGCGCTTTAACGAAGTCTGTGCTTTTCGCAATCGCATCATCCAAAGAAACTTTCCCCTCGATCGGCTTGTCGGTTTCACTGTTATAAGGCACATAGAAGTTAAAATTAATGATAGCCCCGGTTTTACTATTTACAGTCGCCCAAACATTATTTCCCGCAATCATTTTCCCACTAGCTGTTGCATCCGTCGTTGACTTGTTCCAGCTCATATTCCAGCTCGAGGTCGTCTCGCCCGTTTCAGGATTCTTCGATTCATTATAATTGGCTTCTTGCAGCTTGAAGTCAGCGGATAGATTAAACGTCGATACCACTTTCTTAACCGCTTCTTCTTTCGTCAAATTCAAATTAGCTGGTGGATTCGCTCCCAGGGGTTTATCAGTTAAAGGCTTATTCCCACCGCTTAAGCTAGGAGTCGGATTCCATACTTCCCCTGTTGCCGCATCCAAAGCAAAGCCGTTCATCAAGTACGCAATAATCGGAATTCTCTTCCCTTGCGCGTTATACGGGATTTGATATTGCAAGGACAGTTCCGTCTTGGCACGGAATTGTTCAATTGCCTTCTCCTTCGTAATCGGTGTACTTGTTGTATCAAAAGTTACCTTATCATCCCAGTTGTACCCATAGCCCGTAATTTGACCGTCACCATTGACGTTGACATTGAGACCATTAGCTGAGAAAGGAACTCCACCTACAGATCGATCATAGCGGATATTGTATTGATAATTACCGTCAAGTGGTGTGCGGAAGGCTTTTTCTACGGAGTCATCGTAGATAAGCTCCTTTTGCTTCGTAGGATTTACTTTCGCCACGAAGGCTGCTGCCAAATCTTTCGCACCTTGAAAATCCACCTTAGGCGGGTACGTCGGCTTATGATCAGGATCATTGTCATTCAGGGAATAGGAAGTTAACGTTCCGTCTAGGGCATTAATTGAAATATTAGCGGAGCCATAGAAGCGTTCTTTCACCTTTTTCGAATAGCTAATATTCCATGTAGGAATGTTTTGGCCATTCATGCCATAATACGCATTTAAACTGATCGATTGGAAGGTATAGTCAGCAGGCAGTGTTATGTAAGCTTTCGCGTGTTCTAGTGCTTGTTCTTTGGTTATTTTGGCTTCGAGTGCCGAGGTATCGATTTGGCCTGGGAAAGCTGGGGATGTCATGGCGTTCGTTACTGCAGCAGTGGCATTATCCGCCCACACCCCAGTCGGGGCAACTGTCAACAGCAGTGTCGATGCCAGTACCATCGTGCTTGCTTGTTTTAATAATTTCAATGTCATCTTCCTCCTTAAGTGTTCTCCATACAACATGTGGATTCACATACCGAGCAGCTGCTTGGACGTGTCCTATTGCTATATATAACTTGACGGTGAATTTTGGAAAAAGGTTGCGTAAGCGCTATATAATTTCTTAACAATTTATTAATAATATAAAAAAACACATGCTCGAACATCCGTTAGACGAATGATCCTGCATGTGTTTGTGAGTACGGCTTTTCGGCATCAAATTACCGTTCGGATTTCGCATTTTCATGACTCAGTGTCTGCATTAAATCCTTCAACTCGCCTTGTGTCAAATCTCGCCATTTGCCTACTTTCAAATTCCCCAAATGTATATGCATAATCCGAACACGATAGAGTCGCACTACCCGGTATCCAAATGCTTCGCACATTCTACGAATTTGACGATTTAGACCTTGCGTAAGAATGATGCGAAAAACACGTTCATTCACTTGTACAATTTCACAAGGTTTCGTCATCGTGCCCAAAATACGCACACCGCTTGCCATTCCCCGCAGAAACATCTGCGTGATTGGACGATTAACTGTGACAATATATTCTTTGTCATGATTGTTCTCTGCACGGAGAATCTGATTCACGATATCCCCGTTATTCGTCAACAGGATGAGCCCTTCCGAGTCCTTGTCCAATCTACCGATAGGAAAAATGCGCTCCGAATGCCCCACGAAATCCACGATATTCCCTTGAATATGCGCTTCCGTTGTGCTGGTAATCCCTACAGGTTTGTTGAGGGCAATATAGACATGCTCCTTCTTCTCTCCGATCGCTCGACCATCTACCTTTACTTCATCGCCTGGTCCCACTACACTACCCAATCCAGCGATTTCACCATTGATCGTCACACGCCGCGCTTCAACCCACTTGTCAGCCTCACGCCTGGAACACACGCCGGTTTCACTAATAAACTTATTAATTCTCATGCCCGCGAAATTCCCTTCTATGCCGTCTTCATTTAATCTCAATACCTTCTATTATGCTGGATTCGATGCGTCGGTTCAAGTCGCTGCGGCAAACCGTCTGAGGCACGCACCTATTAGCCCGTAATCTCTCTACTACAAATTGATATGAATGAACTGGTAGATTCATCCACGCAGAATCTATTAATCTAGCATTTATTAGAAATAGAAGGAGGGATGACCAATGAGCGTAAAAAAAGCAAGAATCGTGAAAGCTTTTTCCACACCCAAACAAGCGAATCGTAAAACAGATTTAGGCAACGGCTTCCAACGTTTCTTTTTTAATCGTACCATCTCACCCAACACTTACTTCACCTTCACATTCAGAGGCGGAGCTTACAAACCTGTAAGCGGTGGATTCTTCATTTCCAATCAAAACTCCTTGCCCGCTTATGCAACAAGTTTCTACAACCAAACCGACACCGTTTATGTTATCACGGTTTACAACCCTACTGTTTTCACACGTGCGATCTCATTTACGTTCGTAGCTAAGCTGTAATCGAAGTTAGAGAAGGCAAACAACCCCCTCGCACCTATAAAGGTTGCTGGGGGTTTCTACATCCTACACTTTGTTTGTTATACTGTGGGAAGAGATTACATACCGAAGGAGCACAAGGATGCACTTTTTACTATTAGGAGCAACGGGCCGCGTTGGGCGGCGCATACTCGACCAAGCTTTGCAGGATGGCCATACGGTCACCGCCATCGTACGCAATACCGAGAAAGTCACGCTGCGCCCTGATCGACTCACCTTGCTGCAAGGTGATGCTTGTTCCGCAGCGGATCTAGAGCGTGCTATGCCCGGCGTGGACATCGTCGTGAGCTGCTTGGGCACCGACGGCGGCACGGTGCTGACCGAGGCGACGCCCCTGCTCATCGGGGCGATGAAGGCCGCCGGCGTAAGCCGCGTGGTTACCGTCGGCACAGCCGGCATCCTGCAGAGCCGGGAACACCCGGGTCTGCTTCGGTTTGAAGCGCCGGATACACGGCGCTCCTCGACCCGCGCGGCCGAGGAGCACCGCCAGGCGTGGGCGCTGCTCGCAGCATCGGGTCTACGTTGGACTGTCGTGTGTCCAACGTATTTGCCCGACGGCGAGGCGCAAGGTCAGTTCCGCGCGGAGCGCGACTTTTTGCCGGACGGCGGCACGTCCATCTCCGTCGGCGACACCGCGGCGTTCACCTACCGCGTCGCGGTAGATGGCACGTACGTGGGGTGTCGCGTGGGGCTGGCGTATTAGTCTGACGAGGCTGGACGGCATGTGCGTTATGCGATAACGCTATTCCACTCTATTGAACGAGCGATTGCACAATAACGTTATGACATAACGTTAACTAGCTTCAACATCGAAGTTTCCGGTGTTTTTCATCACATTAGCGTTATCGCATCACTTTATTACCAATGAAAATGCGAAAAATCCCGAGATAAGATGATGCGATCCACTAGCGTTGCAAAAATGCTAACATGGTTCATGATAAATACTGCATGTAAAAATTTTACAGGTTAATTTTTTGCATACGAGCCAAAAAGTCTAGAGCATCAGAAAATAGACGCGTTATCCAATTTTTGGATATTACACAGTTTTACTATTTGCCTTTTTTCTTCAAACTACTTGGCTTCATGATTCCTACTGTCGTAAGTAACCGCGGGGATTCTTTATCCATCGGTGAAGCTCGTTGCTGTCGCCCTCGTGATTTGCGAGTGGGTAGTAGATAAAGTTCATTTTCTAGAATATTCCAGGTCTTATACCAACAAGATCGAAGCGACTGCAGTACGTCCCACAAACTCAGCTTTGTTCCGCTTTCAAGCTGAATATGCATTGCGATTGCGTATGTGATCAGGGCTAGAAAAATCTGATTCCATACACCTTGCGGTTCGTAGCTGTACAGTTTGACCAGACGCAAATGTTGCTTCATCCACTTAAAGAACAATTCGATTAACCAACGTTGGCGATAAATTTCCGCAACCTCAGTCGCATCTAGATCTAAACAAGACGTTGCCAGTCGGTATTTACGCCCTTGGTCGTCGAGAAATTCAACAAGTCTTAGTGGCTTTTCCGTTTGACGAAATGTGCTGCCGAGTTGGACAATTGCATCGCGGACGATGTTGGTATTTGCAGGCACTGGCAATTCTTTCTC
>NZ_JAVDSB010000015.1:0-156242 GCF_031455095.1 Paenibacillus qinlingensis | reverse complement strand
TCCTTTGTCAGTCCTTTTTCAACAGCAAAAGCTGCTAATGTTTTATCAGCCTTAAGTGCTTCTTGCACAGCACTTTCTTCAACGCCTAGAATTGTAGCCGTTTGTTTAATGACATTGCCGCCACGGAAGCCACCGCGATCTCCCATTTGTCCACGGCCTTTATCGCCAAAGCCTTTGCCACCATAACCTGCTTTAGGAGCTGCCGTACTTGTGGAATTGCCGACTACTGTATCTGCGAACGCTTCATTATGTAGGGCTCCTACGAAGCCAACTCCGATGACAAAAGATGCGACTAGTGAACCTGCGAGAATTTTTTTGCTGATTTTTTTCATAATTATGATTCCACCTCAACTTTAGATTTGTGTGATTGTGTTTCCCTTACAAAACCTAGTATAGGCCCCTTACCTGAAACCCATCTGAGTATAAACTGAAGGTTGGTTGAGAGCTTTCTGAGAATTGGCTGAAAATGGTATGGAAAATAACGGACGTTTTTTTACGTACTGGTGTTCGTTTTTCGTATTTTCGTGGTAGAATAAGGAATAATCAGCACGATTTCGAATAAAGGGGACGATGATGATGTCTTATCGAAAAGAACGCAACAAACTGATCGCTTACTGGGTGACAACTATTCTAGGACCTGCAAGCTTCGTCATTGGCGGCTTTTTCTTCCTCACGCATGGTGAGCAGCAAATCGCCACACTAGCCGATCTCGGTTATCCCGAGTACGTATTAACCATTCTCGGCTTCTGGAAGCTGATGGCCGTCATCGCCATCCTGATCCCTCGCTTTCCCCGGCTAAAAGAATGGGCATACGCTGGCTTTTTCTTTGAGCTGTCTGGCGCAGCGGCTTCGCATATTTTGAATGGCGACAGCCTCACACTCGCTGCACAGCCATTGGTGTTTCTGGCCCTCGTCATGGCCTCATGGGCACTCCGCCCGCGCAGCCGCAAGCTCATCTCTTAGCTGTTGAAGCACAAGAAGGCCAACCTTTTGTCGGTTGGCCTTTTTGTGTGCTTATTCGGAACGTAAACTGTTCGAATGCCTACCATAGGAGGTGGAATGCTGGCGATCACTCCAGCTACCTGAGTGCCAATCCCCTTCTACTTCCCTCCCCCTTCAACGATTACCTGTAAAAACTCCAGTTAATTTCCAGATAAATACCCGTAATCGACGTTTAACTGGATTTTCTACAGCTAATTTGTTCTATTTAGCCAAATCAGCCGTTTCAGCTACAAGTAGCTGCAAAATCCATCTATTTAGCGGAAATCAGGATATCCCCACAAATTAAATGGAGGAAATCCAGTTATTATTCCTGCGACTTCCCACACAGCACAAATCCAGCTACCTGAGAGCCAATCCCCTTCTACTTCCCCTGATATTTTCTCAACTTTTTTCTACCTTCTACTCCCCTCCTATCGCCGCACCAACCCAATCGCACGCCATACGTGTTGTTGACGACCGCCATGCGACGCCACACCGCGGGCTGGGAGCTCGCGCGATAGCGCAAAAAAAAGCTGGCGCATCCACGCCAGCCTTTCCCTCGCACTTCCGTCCAATCCTAGTTATCGCGGCAAACGCACGATAAACGTACTTCCCTCGCCTACTGCGCTCTCCACACCGATCATGCCGCCATGCAGCTCCACGATGGCGCGAGTTATGGATAGGCCCAAGCCAGCTCCCCCGCTGCGCCGCGCACGTGAGGAATCGATGCGGTAAAACCGATCAAACAAATGCGCAATATGCTCTGGCGCTATCCCAGGTCCATTATCATGAACCGCGATTTCCACGCCCATATCCGTTCGCGTCAGGGACAATCGTACCTCTCCGTTTTCAGGATGTGTATGCTGAACAGCATTGTGGAACAAGTTGAGGATGACTTGCTTGATTTTGTCCGGATCACACTGACAAAGTGTCTCCGGCTCTAAGAGGAACGTAACGGTTCGCTCTCCTGCGAGCAGACGCAGCTGGTGCTCCATCTCATGCAGCACGTCGTCCATCGCTACCTCCGACTTCTGGAAGGCAGGCGTTCGATCCAACCTCGCCAACAGCAGCAGGTCCTCGACTAATTTATTAATGCGCACCGATTCGCCGTGCATGCTTTTCAACGCTTTCAGCAGCGGTTCAGGCTGTTGATACGCTCCGCGCAGCAATACCTCCAGAAAGCCATGAATGGACGTCAACGGCGTGCGTAGCTCATGCGAAGCATCCGCAGCAAAACGGCGCATCTGCTCCTTCGCTTCCTTTTCCGCCTCAAATGAAAATTCCAATCGCTCTAACATACTGTTGAACGAAGTCGCCAAACGATCCATCTCCGCCTGCCCCTGATGATCAGGGAAGCGTTCATTCAAGTTACCCGAATCAATACGCTTCACCGTGTCCACCAAATTAGACAGTGGCACAAGCGTCCGCCGTAATACTGGCAAAAATCCTAGCAAACCAATCACCATGGCGAGCATGGATAGAAATAAAAACGTAAGCAGCTGCCTCATAAGGACATCTTTAATAGGACCTGTGCTTGTACTCGCTTGAATAAGTGCTTGATAGCCGCGGGGACGTTCCGGTTCTCCTCCTCCTATTTGATGGAAGACGACTAACTGTTCATTCCCCTTGCTGTCTTTCAAGATCAGATGGTCCTGCTTCTTCGTTCTCTTTTGCAGGATGTTCAAATATTCTTCCTTGGCAAGCTCCAAAGTCGACTGTTCATCCTGTGAGGAAACAAGTTTATAAGTCCCTTTGTCATCGATCAGTGCAATCGTTAAATCCGGCACAAAAATCCGCGGTCCTTCACCAAAACCATCTTGCCGATTGTTTCGCGTGAAATCCTGCTTAGGGAGGAACGGACTCGTTCCCTTATCTGGCCCTTGCTCAGCCCGAAGCCAGACGTTAGGTGGGAGCGCCGCTAGCTGATTGCGAATCGTTTCTGCTTTATTTTGATACATAAACTGCTGCATGAACACATATTGAAACACACCAATTAGCAGCAAGAGCGCGGACATGACCAATAGCGTACGAGATAAAATTTGGAACTTTAAGGACCGAGTCTCCGCAACTTTGGCTAACCAACCACGCGCCTTCATGCCAAATCCATCCGATAGCCCGCTCCGCGAATCGTGCGAATCAGCTTATGCTCCTTATCTCCAAGCTTTTCGCGCAGGGAGCGTATGTACACTTCTACAATATTTTCTTCACCGCCAAAATCATAGCCCCACACTTTATCCAAAATCATCGTCTTACTTAGCACGAGGCCATGGTTAATTGCCATAAATTTCAGCAACTCATATTCCGTTGGCGACAGCTCTAAGATCCGATCATGCATACTAATCTCTTTGCGGCGATCATCCATGCGAAGAGGCCCAATCACAACTTCCCCGAATAGGTTTGGAAAATGGTTCCGAATCCGCGCATAGATCCGCGCCAGCAGCTCCTCAAAGCTAAACGGTTTGATCATGTAATCATCGGCTCCAAGCGTGAGCCCTTTCACCCGATCATCGATTTCATCTTTGGCAGTTAGCATAATAACGGCGATGTTGTCCGTTTTTTTGATCATGCGACAGACCTCAAAACCATCCATCCCCGGCATCATAACATCCAAAATCGCAATGTGCGGCTGAAATTTATTACAAGCTGTGATTGCACTAATGCCATCCTGTGCAGTCATAACTTCAAAGCCTTCATTCGTAAGTCCTAGTTCTAGAAATTCTAAGATATGCGGCTCGTCGTCGACGAGTAAAATTTTAATCCCTTTTAACTGACGCATGTGTATCGTCTCCCCCGGATATCATTCATACACGACTTCTACAATCAGTATCCCATATCCTGCCTAAAAGCAATCTGAGCGGCGGCTGAACGCTAGCTGAAAGTTGCAAAAAATAATGGCGAGTTGGCAAATCTTCAGCGCTTTTTCAGCTAACGATCATTTGAATCTCAGTTACGCCTTTTATACTGATGCCATAGAATACAGGATACGACAGAAAAGAGGAATTCCTGATGACAATGACAACAAACACCTTCCTCCCTTTTCATTTTCAAACGTTGGACTCCGCCATTGAGCTCTTACTCCCCTGTGAAGAGCGGCAGCAGCTGCGCATTCAAGAAATCGGGCGTGAATGGTTTGGGCGTGAGGAAAGGCGTTTTAGCCCAGGGCTCGCTGACAGTGAAATTAACCTTTTAAATACATTGGCCGGAGAAACCTGCCTTGTTTCCAATACCATGCTAGAGGTGCTTTTCCTCGCCGAAATGTATCAAGCCATCACCGATGGCAATTACGCGCCTCTTCTATATAAAGAGGAAGAAGCCTCACAGGTTATATCCGTACCTGCCGCGCAGGGTTGGAAGGTTAATCCGTTAACCAAATCCGTGACTTTGCCAAAGCACACGCATATTCATTTGCAAGGAATCGAGAAAAGCTGGTCATTGAAACGTTTGACAGATTATATGAAGAAAACTTTTTCGTTTCCACAAGGGCTCATGCTAGCCGACAGTGATGTCACGGTATGGGGACAATCCAGTCCACGGCAGAAGCCATGGCGGATTGGCATTCAAAATCCATGGCACGCCGATACCAAGCTAGGGGCGCTTGTCATGGTGGAAGGTGGTCTCTCTACGTACAGCCCGATGGAAAAAGGGCATGTTGCAGGCAGCAGCGATGTGCTGCAATGCTCCGTGGCTGGTCAAGATCTCGTGGAATGCCACGTATGGGCGCGATTATTGTGCTCACTCGGACTAGAGGCTGGGCTTTCCCTGCTTGCCAAACGCAGCACAGCCTGTGAAGCTATTGTGCTTTCTAAACAAGAGGAGCTTCACTACTATGGAAGAGAAGCCTCCCTTGGACACCGTTGGCTGGACCTGCAGGTGGATCATTTCCATTTCAGCGACAGCAATTTGCCGGTTGATGGTGTTTAACTGATAAAGACCGTCTGTGGATGGAATTAGAAAAAAGCGGATGTTATCCACATTTCACCATGCTTTGTCCACAGACGATGTGCAACTTACCCACAAAAACGGTTGTTTTATCAACAAGTTATCCACGTACTGTGTGTATCTTTTGGATATCTAGCTCTTACCATGCTATGATATAGAAAATACGCGAGGCAGGGGCTTTAGGGAATGACATATGATGTAATCGTAATTGGCGGCGGTTCTGCTGGCCTCATGGCTAGCATTGCAGCTAGCAGAGACGGCGCAAAAGTGCTGCTCGTCGATAAAGGCGATAAGCTGGGACGTAAGCTAGGCATATCTGGCGGCGGCAGATGTAATGTGACGAACAACAAAGACATGGATGAATTGATCAAGCATATCCCCGGTAACGGGCGATTCCTTTATAGTGCATTCACCCATTTTGGGAATAAGGATATTATCGCTTTCTTTGAAAATCTCGGCATCCACCTCAAAGAAGAGGACAATGGTCGGATGTTTCCCATCAGCGACAAGGCCAAAACCGTTGTAGACGCGTTAATCGGCCAAGTGCGGCGCCAGGGTGTGGAGATCCGGACCAACAGTCCGGTCAAAAAGGTGTTGTACGCGGACGACCGCATAAGCGGCGTTCAGCTGCAAGGCGGAGAGACGATCCACAGCCGCGCTGTGATCGTCGCCTCCGGCGGGTGCTCGGTGCCGCATACCGGCTCCACGGGAGACGGTTATGCGTGGGCTGAGGCGGGTGGCCATACCATCACGCCGCTGTTTCCGACTGAGGTTCCGTTAACCTCGAAGGAGGCTTTCATCCGCAGCCGCGAGCTGCAAGGACTGTCCTTGCGCGACGTGACGCTCAGCGTCCTGAACGCGAAGGGGAAGCCGATTATCGCGCATCGCGGCGATATGCTGTTCACCCACTTCGGCTTGTCAGGGCCGATCGCGCTGCGCTGCAGCCAGTTCGTCGTGAAGGAACTGAACAAATCCGAGCGCAAGGAAGTGCTCGTCACGGTGGATTTGTTCCCTGATCTCAGCACCGACCAGGTGTATAACGAGAGCATGGCGCTCGCTCGAAGCGATGCGAAGAAAGCGATTAAAAACGTGCTCAAGTCCCTGCTCTCCGAGCGGCTTATTCCACTGTTGCTTGCGAAGTCGGAGCTGGACGAGCTGCTGACGTACGACAACATTCCGAAGATGAAGTGGCTGGAGCTATGTAAACTTATGAAAGCATTCCCCGTCATTGTCAAAGGGACGCTTTCCTTGGAGGAAGCTTTCGTCACAGGCGGCGGTGTCACTCTCAAAGAAGTAGATCCGAGTACGATGCAATCCAAGCTGGTTCAAGGTCTCTACTTCTGTGGAGAGATCCTCGATATCCACGGATACACCGGCGGATATAATATTACGGCAGCCTTCTCGACGGGATATATGGCGGGGACGCATGCGGCGATGATGGATTAAGACTAGGTGATGCCTACTATTACATAGTAGATCCACTCCCGTCGCTCTTGAACTTCATTAACTGGAAAAACTACAGTTATTTTGCATACAAAACATCATTTATTTGGAATAACTGGATTTCCTCCAGCTAATTTTGCACATCTTCGTTGAAATGGACGAATGAGCAGAAATTAGCTGGAGTTTTTCCATTTAAATGGATATACCAAGTGAAATTAGCTAGTTTACCTGTAAATTTTCCATCTAATTTGCTCATGGGCGTCTAAGGTGATTCAGTTCCCACCCAAACGGGTATTATCTCCTATAGAGGTCAACCCCCATACCAGTAAAGGGAGCTGAAAACGATGGAACCGATGAAAAGCGTGGACATTGAACAAAAGCGAATTGAGCAGAAATATGACAAGGGACTTGTTGCATCTACTTTTATTCGATATGCAGCGTATATCATTATCACTTTCGGACTGTTATTTTTCCTTGTCCGGTACGTTTTCCCGTTGTTTTAGCAGATACATCGTCACAAACCAAAAAGACGAACACACACTGAGGTGCTGTTCGTCTTTTTGCATGTCTATGGATTAAGCAGTTGCCAATTCTAATTCTTCTTCCTCGTCACGATCGAACGCAGCGCGGTCAAATTCGCCTTCGGATTCAGCTACAAGCAATGCTGTAACTGTAGTACCTGTTGCGTTTACAGCTGTACGACCCATGTCGATCAAAGCTTCAACGCCTAGAACTAGACCCATACCTTCAAGCGGCAAGCCAAGTGCAGTCAATACAACCGTTGTTGAAATGGATGCAGGACCTGGTACACCAGCCACCCCAATGGAGGAGATTACAGCTACTAGGATCAACAATAGATACTCAGAAATACCTAATGGAAGATTGTATACTTTTGCTACGAAAATCGCTACGACCGCCGGCCAAACACCACCACAGCCGTTGAAGTTCATCGTTGCCCCAAGCGGTGCCACGAAGCTAGCAATTCGCGGTGATACGCGAAGACGTTTCGTAATAACTTCAAGATTCACTGGCAGTGTTGCATAGCTGCTACGTGTTGTAAATGCAACTGCGATAGTTGGATATGCTTTTTTGAAGAATTTAATAGGGTTAACTTTCGCTACTAGAAGCACAAGTCCACCGAATACCAATACGAAGTGAATAATTAACGCCACGTAGGAAGTCAAAATAATTTTAGCTAATGGCTCCAACGTCTCCCAACCATACTTAGCAGCCATCGCCGCGATCAACGCGTACACCCCATAAGGTGTCAAACGAATAACATACTTAACAACTTGGTGCATAACAGCAGCAGCTGAAGAAATGAACGACTTTACAGATGCTACAGCTTCAGGTTTTTTGGAACCGATAGACACGATTGCTACAGCTACGAAAATTGCGAAGATGAGAACCGGTACAACCTTACCACTCGCCATATCGCTAATTGGGTTGGAAGGTACCAAATCCAAGATAACTTGAGAGAATGTAGGGATTTCTTTGGCTTTAAAATCCTTCGGAACCGCTTGTGCGATGCCATTACCTGGATCAATCGCCAATGCGACTAGTAGACCGATTACAGCTGCGATACCGGTTGTAAGTAGGAACCAACCAATCGTTTTGAAACCTAGTTTGCGAAGTTGATTCATGCTGGACAACGACGAAATACTATTAATGACAAGAATAAATACCAATGGCATTACAAGCATTTTGATCAGGTTAACGTAAATCGTTCCGATCGTGCTAACACTTTTAAATTGCAGACCTGCCTGATTAAAAATAACCCCCGCGATGATACCAAGTCCTAAACCGATGAATACTCGGTTACCGAAACTGACTCTCTTTCTGCCTAGATAATAAATAAATCCGATCACTACTAATGAAACGATTAAACTGACCCAGTTTGTTTGAAATGCACTAACTAAGTTGTTTTGCATGGTGGACATCTCCTAATCCCTATAAGATAACTCGGTTTAATTGTGATAAATATATGACAACTCACATAGGCTGTCAATGGTTATTATTTCCAGTAAACATAAAAAACCGAACAATCCTCCTATTTATACGAAGGTCGATTCGGCTTTAGATCTTTTTCATAAAAATTTACATGTAAAATAGCTCTAGCTACCCTTTCAGCCCTGCCGTGCTGATCCCAAACAGCATGCTGACCCACTCGAGGCCACGCCCGTTCGAGCTGTCATCTACATGGTATGCTGATCATGGACAATAGCAACGACATACCACTGTGATCCTGTGTATTCAAACACTAGGCGTAAGCTGGTCCAATCCATCCCTTGATACTGCGGATCGAAGCCAGGGAAATGGTATTCCACTGTTATATAGGAAGACGCGGGATATACGCTGAACACATTGTTGATCATATTCCCCTTGCCAATCATCGAGTTGTAGCTTATCTGTGGCGCGGCGGCAAAGTTAGCGTTATACACAAATTTAGCCCAATAATTAGGAAATGTGAGATCGATCGGATCACCTGATCCATCAAAAGTCCCCCAATGCGTGAGACTTGGGTTAGTCCATAATGTCGCAAGATTGCCTCCTTGCACTTGAATGTCTGACGTAGTGTCGATGTAGGAATACGGTGAGAACTGGACACCTTTCTTCGGATGCACGAGATGGGCGAGTTTCGATATATTTTTCTCTTTCAGAGTGGCTATCACTTCTTGGGCACGGGCTTCGATCACTTTCTTCGCATCTGCCGGGGTAGTAAAGCTTGGCGGGGTTGCTGCTGGCGAAGGCTTCGACGTCGGCTGTGGCGATGCTAGAACCGTCGTGGGCGCAGGTGAGCCTGTCGGCGTTGGCACAGGGGAGGGTGACGAAGTTACGTTCGAAGTTGGTTGCGTCGTGGGGCTCGGGCTGCTTGTGCCCCCCTGATTGGCCGTTTCCACACTGCAGCCTGCCAATACGATGACCAGACTGACCACAACCACAGCAGTGACAATCTTCCTCCTACTTCCCATGAGACCACTCCTCCTTCAACTATCTTCCTTATTACACCAAACGTATGTGGGGAGTGAATGGTTACAGATTTTGCATCTACGGATAAATTAAAGTTGATAAAAATGCTCGGCACAAAAAATGAAGCAACCTTTCGCACGCTCGAGACTACAAAAATCGCTCGCTCAGCTGCGCGTCAGCACCCAGCTGCCTCCGAGACTGCAATTTTTGACGTCTCAGCTGCGCAAATCGGCTGGCAGCTACAGCCAGCACTCTCGAGACTGCAAAAATTGCTCGCTCAGCTGCACGTATGCACCCAGCTGCCTCCGAGACTGCAATTTTCGACGTCTCGGCAGCTCAAATCGGCTGGCAGCTACAGCCAGCACGCTCGAGACTGCAAAAATTGCTCGCTCAGCTGCGCGTCAGCACCCTGCTGCCTCCGAGGCTGCAATTTTCGGCGTCTCAGCTGCGCAAATCGGCTGGCAGCTGCAGCCAGCACGCTTGAGACTGCAAAAATTGCTCGCTCAGCTGCGCGTCAGCACCCAGCTGCCTCCGAGACTGCAATTTTCGACGTCTCGGCAGCTCAAATCGGCTGGCAGCTACAGCCAGCACGCTTGAGACTGCAAAAATTGCTCGCTCAGCTGCGCGTCAGCACCCTGCTGCCTCCGAGACTGCAATTTTCGGCGTCTCAGCTTCGCAAATCGGCTGGCAGCTACAGCCAGCACGCTCGAGACTGCAAAAATTGCTCGCTCAGCTGCGCTTCAGCACCCAGCTGCCTCCGAGGCTGCAATTTTCGGCGTCTCAGCAGCGCAAATGAGCTGGCATCTCCAGCCAGCTCATGTCGCATAAAACAAAAGAACCTGAGGATCAACCCCTCCTCAGGTTCTTTTGTTCAGCCGCCACAGCAGCGGGTTATATTCGAATACCCGCACTAAAGTGATTATAGTCATCCGCTGAGGGATCGAAAGAGGCCTCGTCATCACTCGGCAGCGCGTCGCGATCCGTTACAACCGCGGATGCCGCGTAGCTCTCGGGCCAATCCTCATTTACGGTATGTGCCGGAATGCGGATGGAGCCCTCGAGATCATACGCCATCGCGTAGGTCGCCTGTTCGGACTGCACCTGCGGCCGATCTACAAGTCGCCCACCGTGCGACTGGGCAATTTCTATGGCCGAGGTGATCTCCTGCTCATCGAGATGAATGTGCAGCGTTGCACGCTCCCCTTCCAGCAGCTCCGGCTTATAGCCGAGCTCTTCTAACGTGTCTAACGCGAGCAGCGCATCACGCGTTTGATTGAATTCAAAAAAGATAGGAACAAAGTCCTTCATCTAACAGCACCCTTTCTTTCTTCCTTCAAATGGAAAGTCTGCCATTAGGTTTGACCAATTGTTCCTATCCTATTCGAAAACCTATTCCGCCGTCGTCTGCAGTGCTTCCTGAACGAATTGAAGCAACTCCGCATGGTAGGCCGGAGGGGCAGCAACCAAATAAATAGCGCTGTCAACGCCCTCATTAGGAACAACAGCCGTACCCCCGAGCAACGCAACAGGATTGCCATCGAAATCCGTTACGGTCACACCAGCCTCCTGCGCAAGCAACAAGCCAGCATAGAGATCTTCCCCTTCGGAGTTGTATAAGACGACGCCATGCAGATCCCCTCTGGCTAGCATCGCCCACACGATGGAGGGGGCCCATACTCGCATCACTCTTTTGACTGAATATTCCAGATGATGTCGAAGTGCTAATGCCCGCTGATCACTCTTCGTCACGGCATGCCCTTGAATCCAGGAAATGGTAGACTTCGTCAGCACACCGCTAGGCCTCGCCAGCAACCGCCGCTCGCCCTGCCATGCCCCTTCATCCTGAACAGCCACATACGTGATTTCCATAGCCGAATCATGAACGACACCCAGCACAATCCGACCTTGGTAGCTCAATGAAATAGAAACACCGTATAAGGGAATGCCCAACGCGAAATTGTTCGTCCCATCCAAAGGATCGACGTGCCACACCCAATCACTTGCAGCTCCCCCCTCGCCCGCTTCTTCACTATAGATGCGATGTGTGGGAAACACGTTCAGGATGTCCTCTACGATCAGGCGGTCCGCCTGCACATCCACCTCTGTCACTAGATCACCGCGTTCATCTTTGTGCTCAAGAAGGAATTGACCACCGTAACGTTTCTTCGCCAATTCGCCTGCTTTCACAGCTGCACCTACCGCTACTTCTCTCGCTAATGTCCATTCGTTCCGATTCATTCCGCACATCCTCCTAGCGTGATCACTTCTGTCGTTTCTATTTTACCATATCCTGCCTAGAAAAGTTGCTTGAAGGCCTACACTTGCATTGACAAGCCACCTGTTCATAAGTGATAATATAGCAAAATCAGAAGGCGACAAGAGCTGCCGAAAGGGGTATTTGCGAGTATGGTAAAGCATCATCAGCACAAGATTTTGGATTGTACGATTCGAGACGGCGGTTTAGTGAACGATTGGGATTTTAGCGTGGAGTTTGTCCAAGACATGTATCGCGGCTTAAGCGCTGCTGGCGTTGAATATATGGAAATTGGTTACAAAAACTCAGAAAAATTATTAAAAGGCGGCGCATCAGGCCCATGGAGATTTCTGAATGAGTCCTTCTTGCGTGATGTCATTACGAAAAAAACAGATACAAAACTATCCGCTCTTGTTGATATCGGACGTGTAGATGAGAAAGACATTTTGCCTCGTGAAGACAGCTTACTTGATTTGATCCGCGTGGCTTGTTACATCAAGGACGTAGATAAAGGTCTTGAGCTTGTACAAAAATTCCATGACATGGGTTACGAGACGTCCTTGAACATTATGGCGCTTTCCCACGTGATGGAGAACGAGCTGACAGAAGCTTTTGAAGAAATCAACAGAAGCCCCGTTGACGTTGTTTACGTAGTAGATTCCTACGGCAGCATGCAGTCCAAAGACATTGATTACTTGGTTTCC
Source organism: Paenibacillus qinlingensis (assembly GCF_031455095.1). GTDB lineage: Bacteria > Bacillota > Bacilli > Paenibacillales > NBRC-103111 > Paenibacillus_E > Paenibacillus_E qinlingensis_A. The sequence continues at coordinate 143,951 of NZ_JAVDSB010000015.1, read as the reverse complement.
AAATTCCAACGCTTGCTTCCTGAGAAGGAATTAGGCTTGCATATGCACAATAACATGCAGCTTGCTTTCGCTAATACGCTAACCGGCGCTTCCAAAGGTGTAACTTTCTTGGATTCATCTGTGTACGGTATGGGTCGCGCTGCTGGTAACTGTACAACGGAATTGTTGCTCAGTCACTTGAAGGGAGCGCGCTACGATGTACGTCCTGTTCTAGGGCTTATTGAGAAGCACATGATCACTATGCGTGAGAAATGGGATTGGGGCTACCTCATTCCATACATGATCGTTGGTGCACTGGACGAGCACCCTCGTACAGCAATGGCATTGCTTGACTCAGCTGAAAGAAATAATTTCACGGACTTCTACGATCGCTTAACTTCCGTAGAAACGTTCCCATCTGCAAGCAAAAAATAAGTAATTCAAACACAACACCCCCTACTCGTCAGATCAGGAAGTTCTATCTCCTTGACTGCGCGGTTAGGGGGTGTTTTTGCATGAGCCATCACTATTTGATAATTTTGGCGGAAACAACATAGTTCCTTGCAGAAATCCGATCGATTAAGAAAATGAAATCCTCTCCTTCTCTTTCTCTACGACTGAGACTCTTTCTAGGATATACCTCGATATAATCACTATCAATGAGCATCGTACACTTCTCATCCGTATAGATGAAGCCATCTTCTAAGCGTTTTATCGCTTCCATCATGACTTCTGGCGATTTCATATCTCCAAGAATCTCCACATAGACTTTGGCGGTAGCATCATGATCTTTGAGTAAAATCGCTACCTTGTGTTTGGCTTTGATGCGCACCTTCTTTTTGGGAGATATACTCATAAGTTCTACTCCTTCATTCGTCTATGGAATTATTTTATGTCGGAACCGAGGCAGGTGGACTAGGCTAATGGACATTTTCACTCATCTATCCCAATTGCCCTCCGGTGTTTAAAGGCAAGGAAGGATATTTTTTCCCTAATTTGAAAATAGTAAGATCATTAGCACGTCAGGGGGGTTCTGCGTGATTCAAGTGCTCTCGACATGGCAAACATTCTGCCTTTTGTTTTTATTTCAGCTAGGTACAACGATTGTATTTGGCTTCGCTGGCGGTGCTAAGCAGGACGCTTGGTTAGCTGCCTTAATCAGTGCCATGCTCGGAATTAGCATCGTATGGATGTTTACACGAATTTACGAACGCAATCCAGGTGAAACCTTAGTTTCCCTGCTCCAAATAACTTTTGGCAAGTATTTAGGCCACCTATTAACTACACTTTATGTTTTTGCTTTTATTTACGAGGCTGGTCGCATTCTCAGGGATTTAGGCGAGTTGATGGGCACATTTCTGCTCCCTAGTACGCCAGCTCCGTTCTTAATGCTGCTCCTAGTGCTTTTGGTTGCTTATGCTTGCTATGCCGGAATTGAACGGATTGCTCGACTAGCTGAGCTCAGTATTATCATCGTTTTATTGTTCACATGCATCCAAGTCATCTTGTTGATTTTCTCAGACGTCATTGACTTCTCTTGGCTGCTGCCAGTTGCATCGGATTGGAAAAGCATTGGCGTAACCGTGTTCCCGCTTGGGTTAACAACGACCTTCGGGGAGATTATTGTTTTCACAGTATTCTGGAAATTAACTGTAAATCCTACCAAGTTTCGCAAAGCTGCGCTGTACTCCTCCCTTTTGGTCGGCGCTGTCTTTGTCTTGCTTGATCTCATTGCCGTTAGCACGCTTGGGCCAGACTTGTTCTACCGTTCCTTCTATCCGCTGCTCACCAGCTTCCAGTTGATCCGAATCGCCGATTTTATCGACAATCTGGATCCTTTCGTCGTAACAACTTTTATTACAGGCGGTTTGTTCAAAATCATTCTGTATGCTTATGCGGCTTGCTCTACAATCACCATGCAGTGGAAAACGGAGAATCATCGCGTCGTAATCATTCCCGTTGCAATCCTCATCTGGTTTATTTCCATTTACACCGCCAAGAACTTGGCAAGCCATATTTTTGTTGGTCTGAAGGTTGTTCCTTGGATTATTGAACTCCCGTTATTCGTCATAGTCCCATTGCTAATGTTGATCTTAAACAGCATTTTCAGAAAGCGCATCGTTAAGAGCTAAGGAGGAGATCGGGTGCAACAAATGCCGGTTGATGAAGCCATCGATATTATCAAGCTGCAAGCGGATATTAATCAACAGCTAGATCATGATCCGGATTTAGTCTTTATGAACATCCGTTCTACGCTCATTGCCTATATCTCATGCTTGGTTGAAACTGATCGGATAGAACGTGAGATCACCAAACCCTTAACACAAGCCCAATCATCAACAGAAACCCTTTCCTCCCACATCCTGACGCCTGAAGTCAAACATACCAATCTATTCGAGACTTTGATTGATAGTCTGCTTATAGGCTTTGTGATGATCGCCGAGCAAGGGGAGAAGCAGGTGCTTCTAGCCAACTTGGCCTGTCTGCCTCACCGCAATATTGAGCAGCCTGAAACAGAAACAGGCGTACGTGGGCCAAGAGAGGGATTTACAGAGCATTTAGAGACGAATGTCGCCTTGCTTCGCCGTCGATTGAAAACAGATAAAATGCGAATTAAGACTTGGCAGATCGGTACACTAAGCCAAACGGAAGTACGGCTCATTTATTTGGAAGATATTGCAGATCCAACTATTATCGATGAAATTACGAACCGGTTGTCCGCGATTCATATTGATGCGGTGCTTGAAAGCAACTATATCGAAGAAATGATTCGGGATAACCCCTTCAGCATTTTTCCAACCATGGAGTACACAGAGAGGCCTGACGTGGTGGCAGGCGCGCTCTTAGAAGGCAAGGTATCGATTTTCACCAATAATACCCCTTTCGTTCTAATAGCTCCCTTTCAATTCTGGTCAGCCTTTCAATCCAGTGAAGACTACTATTTGATGTTTACCAGCGCCACCTTCATCCGGTTTATTCGCTCTCTGTCCATCATTCTGGCGCTTCTGTTGCCTTCTCTCTATGTGGCCATTACAACCTTCCATCCGGAAATGCTGCCGACAAACTTATTACTTGCTGTCGCTGGGGCCCGTGAAGCCTCCCCTTTTCCTGCAATGGTCGAGGCTCTTATCATGGAGATTACGTTCGAAGCGCTTCGTGAAGCGATACTTCGCTTACCACGAGTAATGGGACAAACGGTCAGCATCGTCGGCGCACTCGTTATCGGACAAGCCGTCGTACAAGCGGGCATCGTATCAACTCCCATGGTTATCGTCGTTTCCGTAACGGGAATTGCCTCGTTCATGATTCCTCGCTATAACATGACTTTTTCCATTCGGATTATGCGCTTATTGCTGCTGTTGCTCGCTGGTACGTTAGGTTTCGTCGGCATACTACTCGGGTTGTTTACACTAGCCCTCTATCTAACGGGTATTCGCTCTGTAGGTGTACCTTATTTGGCGCCAATCGGACCCCTGCGATTAAAAGCCCTGCGGGATTTCATGGTCCGTGCGCCACACTGGCTCATTGATCGCGACCACGTCTCAACTTCGCCTGAAGATAATAAGAAGAGGCACAAATGATGAGAAGAAAAGTATACCTGCTCATAACATACGCCTTAATTCTTCTCCTGTTGACCGGTTGCTGGGATCGCAAGGAAATTAATGATATCGCCATCTTGCAGGTTTCTGCCTTTGATCTCATGCCAGATACAGGCCTGTACCGCGGTTATGTGCAAATTGCCATCCCCAAATCGATAGGTGCAGGTCAATTAACAACAAGTGGCGGCACACAGCAAAAGACATACATGCCAGTTGTCCATTATGGCGAAGATATAGATGACATGACCATGAAGCTTGAGCGAAAGCTTTCAAGAGACGAATTGCCTTCACACCGTCGTATTTTCATGGTTGGAGAGACACTGGCTCGTAAAGACGTAGCTCCTCTGATGGATTTAATTTCTAGAAATCCGAAGAACCGATTGCGTACCTACATTGTCATTGCTCGAGACAGCGATGCTAAAAGTCTCATCGAAACCGAGTATCCCTTGGAGGCAACGAAGGAAGAAGCCTTGCGCGAAATCATTGTTAGAAAAATGCAGGTGCCTTCCATGCTTCGTACATTCTATGCTTCCTCCGCGGCTACAGGGATTGAACCTATTGCAGCGGCCTTCTCGAAGGACAAAGACGGGAAAATTCTGCTGAGCAGCATTGCACTATTCTATAAAACCAAGTTAGTCGGCTATGTGGATGACATGCAAGCTGTGGCTCTTACCAGTTTGTTAGGGAGAAAGGCCTTTGGCGACATGTCCATCAACCTTCCGGATCAGCAAAGTAAACTGTCCGTTCATATCACTAATTTAATTGCTAAGAAACGTGTGGTAGTCACCGACGAGCACCCTCATTTCATTCTGGACATTACAGCCGATGGTCGTATAACGGACAATCGTGCGAAGATTGATCCCAGCGACCCGGCGGTGATGGAGCAGCTCGATGCGTCCTTCCAAGAGAACATAAACCAAGTCTACCAGCAACTTTTCCACAAGCTGCAAAAAACCTACAAGACAGACAGTGCTGGCCTTGGACAATCTGTTTATCGCAAATATCCAAAGCTATGGAAGAAAATCGAGAAGGATTGGCCTGAACTTTTTACTAATGTGGATGTTCAGATCAAGGTTACCGCGAATGTCTCTCAAATTGGTGGACAAGGACCTCCTTATTACTTAAGAGAGGAAGAGATTAGTCAATAATGTGGCTCAAACTGACCGCACTTACGATTTCCACCATCCTGCTCACCTTACAGCAAATGTCCTATTGGTCCAAAAAGGGCGGTCGAAAGCAAGCCTACCTCTTCCTGATCTGGATGATCATCGCTTGGGGAATCGGCTGTGCGTTTATCGGCGGATTCCACCTTCCTGAACCTACGAAACCTCTATTCCCTGGTTGGGAATAGACCGTCTCTCCTCACGCTTCCGCTTCTGCCTACATACATTGATAGCATGCAATGGATGTGAGGCAGGGAGGAATTGCGTTGAAGATCGACGATTGGAGCGGAGCATCTAGCCCGCCTGTTGGACTATGCCCCGTTGATTTGCTTATATTTGCCCCGCATCCCGATGATGAAGTACTCGGGACAGCAGGAACAATCATGAATGCTATCGCCTGCGGCAAACGCGTTCATGTTGTCTTCTTCACGAATGGCGATGGTTACCCGGAAGCCGCCACCCTCTTATTCAACAAGCGTCCGGAGGAACTCGGACCTTCTCATTACCTGGAGCTGGCCCGCGTACGCCAGTATGAGACCCTGCAAGCCGCGGCACTGATCGGGCTTCGGCCCCAGGATCTCACATTCCTCAGTTATCCAGACAGCGGGCTGGATCGTGTTTTCACAACAACGGGAGCTACGCCGCCCTATCAGCAGCGTTTTACCAAGCAGCAAACGACCTATGGTGCACTTGTTCCTGATTTTCACTCGCAGTATTACGGCTGCCCAGCCCCTTATCGTAAAGCTTGCGCCCTTGGGGATACGAAGGCCTTAATCACGTTACTGCAACCCAAAGAGATCTATACGACGGATGCCGCCGATACTCATCCCGACCATGGGGCCGCGCATGCTTTCGTCATGGAGGCCGCTTCGCAACTGGGCTACACAGGTACCATTTATACCTACTTGATTCATAGCGGTCCGGAATCACAGTGGCCTTGGCCACGCGGCGTCACACCGACGCTTCCATTCGAGGCTCATCTGGCAGAGGGGCAACGTTACCCCATGCATGTCGCTTGGCCACCGCCTATCCGCCGCTCAATGACACAGGGACAATCCTATTGCAAATGGCAGGCGTTGCTTGCTTACCGGTCGCAGATACCCGTCGAGCCCGAATTTCTGCAATCTTTTATCAAATGCGAAGAAATCTTCTGGCTGCCCCAGCTGCCACATCTGTACAAATAATACTGCTGCCTGCAGGCAGCTGCTTTGGGAGTGAACATGAACCGCTATGAGCCGCATTTTGTTAATTGAAGATGAAGAACGTATTGCCCGTGTGCTGCAACTAGAGCTTGAGCATGAAGGCTATGAGGTGCTTATCTGTGGGGATGGACGGTCAGGACTTCAAGCTGCCTTGAGTGAAGAAGGATGGGATCTCATCCTTCTTGATGTCATGCTCCCTGAACTTAATGGACTTGAAGTTCTTAGACGGCTTAGGCAGGTGAATGCCACCCTGCCTGTCATCCTTCTAACAGCACGCGATGCGATTCCAGATCGCGTCAGCGGGCTCGATCAAGGTGCCAACGATTATGTCACGAAGCCTTTTGCAACGGTAGAGCTGTTAGCTCGTATTCGTAGTCTGCTGCGGCAAAAGAGCTTGCAAGATCAGGCTCCTGAGCAGGATCATTTGCTAAAAATCAATGAGCTTACGATGGATTTGAAAAGCCGTGCGGTCTTGCGTGAGGGTACAGCTATTGAACTGACACCCACGGAGTTTGATTTGCTGCGCTTCCTCATTCAACATCAGAATGAAGTGATGACGCGCGAGCAAATCATCTCCGAAGTCTGGGGCTATGATTTTATCGGGGACACGAATGTGGTCGATGTGTATATCCGTTATTTACGTCAGAAAGTGGACAAGCCCTTCTCCACGAAGCTGATTCAGACGATTCGCGGCATCGGCTATTTGATCAAAACAACAGAAGCTCCGCCAGATAGCAATGCCACCGCCTCAGATGGGCAGGAGCCTGTATGAGCCTAAGACTGAAAATCACACTGTGGGTATCGGTTGGATTAATGATAATCTTATTCTTCAGCTTCACCTTCGTTTATTACATGTTCATCCGTGTGACAACGAAAGGCGAAATTGACCTTTTGAAGGATAAGGCTAGCGCTTTACTGCTGAAAGATCTACCTAATCATCCCGAGTATTGGAAAAATAATATGCAAATGGATGAGCTGCTCATCCCGCAAGAAATGCTGCGTTATATTACGCCAGACTCGAAGGTCGCGCATCAGATTTACTCCGATACGAGTCTTGTTAGTTACCCCGCTAGCTATTCGACAATGGCTTCAGAAGACTTAATAACCGATGCGGATGGCATACTCTTATTCGTACGAACCCCCGTGTTCAAAGACGGGAAACAGGTTGCCCTTCTTGAAATTGGCCGTAACCTGCGAAGACTTGGTATGTATTCTGAAATGTTGATCTCCATTCTTGTCTTAACTTCCATCGGAGCGCTTATTCTAGCTCTTATCGGGGGTTATTTTTATACCAATGTCCTATTTAAGCCCCTTCATCAGTTCATCGCGACTATGCAAAATATCGAGAACAGCGGATCGTTTCGTCATATTACTCTTCCCGACAAACATAGAAATGATGAATTAATGAGACTGGGGACTACCTTTAATCGCATGATTGATAGATTGCAGGAGATGTTTCGTAAACAGGAGCAATTCATTGCCGATGCCTCTCATGAGCTTCGAACACCACTCACGATTATTGAAAGCTATGCCAGCCTCTTGCGGAGGTGGGCTTCTAGCAACGATCAATTACGCGAGGAAGCGCTGGAAGCGATCGTATCTGAGTCAGCCCAATTGAAACTGCTCACGCAAAATCTCCTGTCCCTCACCGACACCTACCGTGAAAATTGTGAGCAGAATACAGACTTCGATCTCATTCCACTCGTGGAGCAAACAGCGGCGTCCCTCCGCATCACGACATCCCGCGAGATTCGCGTGCAGTCCGAGCTCGATATGAAAGAGCTGCCGATGAGTGGGGATCCCTATCAGATCAGACAGTTGCTTATTATTTTAATAGATAACGCTTTGAAATATAGTCAGAAGATCGTTGATATTCGCATCAGTTTGCAAGATAAATGGGTCACTCTTGAAGTCATGGATCAAGGCATTGGCATCGCGGAGGAGGACCTCCCGCACATCTTTGACCGCTTCTATCGATCCGACAAAGCAAGGAATCGCAAGCACGGCGGTGCAGGACTTGGACTCGCAATTGCCCAACATATTGTGCACAAACATCAAGGAAATTTAGAGCTCCAAAGTAGTCTAGGTCTAGGCTCCACGGCCATTGTAACGCTTCCACAATCCTGTCAATAAGAACATTATAAGGGGATTCTCATCATTCTCTCAGAATTGGGCTTTCCCCTTGATATAGCGCGTTGTAAAAGGTTGCATGGTAAATAATAGGGCAATTTTCATCTGGTATACTGAGTCTCAGGTGGACAACCACCTCGCAAGGTTACTCAATTAAGGGTCAACTGATCAAGATTCTATTCTTGCTAGCCATCAATTGAAGCTACCATGTCTTCAATGCAAGATAGCTTGGCGAAATCTCAGCGAAAACTCTAAGGAGGCAAACCCCATGAAAAACCCACAGAAAACTTGGTACAAAAAATTAGTCGTTACGGCATTGTCCGTATCTATAGGATTATCAGTAGTTGCAGCAGGTGCACCTGGTAAAGCCGAAGCAGCTGCGTCATCTGAAGTAACAAATGCTACAGCGCTTACAGCTTCAGCAACATCGACATCCAGAGGAAGTCAGGTTATTTCTATTGGTAAAAGATATCTAGGTACTCCTTACAAATTCGGAGCTACTGCAGGCCAAACACGTAACTTTGACTGCTCTTCTTTCACACAATATGTATTCAAAAAAGTAGGCGTCAACCTGCCGCGTACGTCTCAACAACAAGCACGTGTAGGTAAGCATGTATCTCGCAGTGATTTACGTGTCGGCGATTTGGTCTTCTTCTCCATTCCAGGTAAGCCTGGTGTCATTCACCACGTAGGGATTTATGCTGGTAATAATAAAATCCTTCAAACTTACGGTGCGGGCGGCGTCCGCGTTACCGATATTCATAGCGGAACTTGGTCTTCCCGTTATATGACAGCGCGTCGCGTATTATAGTAGAATTGGATGCTAGCGCTTAGCAAATGACATAGAGCCGGATTAGATGGAAAACCTCCATCTAGTTCGGCTCTTTTTGAGTTAATATTCTAAAGACTACAGGAAATCCATCTAGTTTGTGGCCACCAAACCTTAAAGAACCCCCTCAGCCATTGGGCTAGAGGAGGTTCTTCAGGTATTCCGACGCGGTCTCTAGTAACGAATGTACGCCTCATGGTAGCTCTCCTTCAAACCGCGCTTACGAACCTTAATCTCCAGCAAACGCTGCTTGTAGCTTACACTTGCTGTTCTCGGCAAGACAAGTGTAGGCACCTTCACAATACGATTCTTGCCATTCGAGAATCCTGTCACCTTAACTTGATTGGATTTAACGAATACTTGAAGTGCTCTTGGATCTTCTTCCTTCGCAATTTTCACCTTAATAATGACATGCTCATGCGTCTCAAAAATTTCTGTCCCGATAGATCCAGAGGATGAAATGCTGGCATCCATGCCAGGCATCGCTTTTTTCAGCATGTCCTGTACATATCCTTCAGCCCACGTCATATTATCTAGAAAGGTCTGCCCTTTTTCAGCGAACGGTAGCTTCTGTCCAAGAAACTTCTCAACCTGTTCCCACTTCAGCCAAGGATGGCGATTAAATCCGCTCAAGCCCATCACCTCATTTTGCTAACAGTATATGTGCCTGCATCCCGATGTGACACCCTCCCGAAAATTCAGAGCACCTCTAGGCGGATACCTCATATACTGTAGGTGAGATAACGCAAGGGGGATCGGATTATGCCAGCTATCGTTGGGAATGTGAAAATTATTAGTGTCGGTTCCAGCTCTATCGTGCATTTCGGCGATTCCTTCATCATCTCACCAACAAGTTCCTCTAAAACATTCGCTGGCGCAGGTTCATTTAATACCGGTGATTTCCCGCGTGTCTACAATACGTACAGCACGACCGTAACCAACGATTCTGATTTTATTGATGCCAATGCAAGCGGCAATATTCTCTGACAATAGTCAGCCTAGAGCGAGGTGTTCCAAGGATATGAACTGGACCATCCATCAAACAATCATGATTCAACAGTTAAAAGTAAACTCTGTCGCCAACTCCTCCGTCCTCCAGATTGGCACAGCCGGGTCGATTCGTTCCTTGTCTAATCTGTACAATACAGGCGGTTTCGTAGAGCCAGCACCCGAGCTAGGAACAAGTGAAGTTAATCCTGTTGCCCTTGTTCCTTTGCCGCCAGCGACATAATGAATGGCAACCAAGGCTTATTGAGCAATCCGAAAGGAGGTGCTTTCCCAAATGACCAATACGATCACGTGGCAGCAATGGGCCCAACAACTCTGCGGCTATGTCGACATGCAGAAACAACGCATCGATAAGTTAGAGCAAACCGTTAACAAGCTGCAGGCGGATCTGAAAGCAATGAAAGATGAGAAGCGAATTCACATTGATAAAATAGAATATAATTTTGATCAGCTTAAGGTTGAAAAGCTAGATGGAACGCTCACCATTGGGATTAGTCCTAGTGCGCTGGATCAGATTGAGGATTTCAGCGTGAATGGCAACTCGTTGAACAAAGAGGGAAATGCCGGCGGCATGGGCGCCATGGATATGAATCCTTTTTATCAAGGCGGGCAATATCAAGGGGCAGCACCTAATACTGTCGGCGGCGGGGGGCAAGAAGCCATGCGCGGAGCAGCCGCTAAGCAAGGAAATGACATTCGAGATGATGTGGCTAGCGGCATTGAGCAGTATTTACAATTTGGCGTACAGGGTGATATCAACAACCTTGAACATAAATATCAGCATCCTCTCGATGATGACTACAAAGATTTGATCATCGAAGATATTCGCAAGCAACTGGATACGCGTATTCAACATTATGTGAATCAATACCGCGGCGTTGGGTTCAAGGAACCGTTGGAAGCCGTGACCCATCATATTATGGATAAAACGAAGCAGGATATCTTAACCGCGATTGAGACTTACATAGCCAGTCTGCCCAAATAATTAACGGCATCCTAGCGTAACTATTTTAAAAAAGAGAGAAGGATAAGCGATGTTTCAATTACATGTAGAAAACAAACAATTATGTGTAGGTGATATACGAATCGTCGGGGTATCCAGTGCCTCGGTTTTTCTAATTGGGGATACGGAGGTCATTTCTTTGTCTTCCATGTTTGACACACCACCCGAATCGGTCATTATCTCTCCATTCGTCCCGCTCCCTGCAGAAGCGGATTAAGCGATGGCTCGTTTATCTATCGTTGGCAATGTGTATTTGAACACCATAGGATCTGCGAGCACAATGCATGTAGGCGATAATCGGTTTACGGCTCTACACAATAGGGTCTTCGCTGTCCAACGTGAAGTCCCTTATTATTATGGAAATGAGGGCAGTTTTGCAGCTTACCCTTTCTACCAACGTCCTTTTCCTATCCCGCAACCTCCGGAACCTTTTACTATGTGTGTGGATAACTTAGGCAGCTATATTACGGTTCGTAACATCCGCATTCTCGGCGTCGCGGCCTCCTCTGTCTTTCAAATCGGCAGCAACCGCGTCACGACCTCCGAAACGCGAATTAAAAACATTCGTCAATTCGTCACCGATAAACCAGGCCCTAAAGAGCAGACAACATTCGTCTATTCTAGGACGGACGATACCATAGGCGATGCCCCCACGAAACCGACAGGCTCTCCAGCGACGACCAGCGAGAAGCCGCCACGCATGGTTTTTGTTACGAAACAGTACACGTCGACGCCACCTGCTGCAAAATAACGAAGAGGGGCTGTCCCAAAAGTAAGTTATGTTAATGAGGTATGTGTATACGTTGGAAAAGTAAATGAAAAAGGAGCTTAGCGGTTTGATACATGGTACCGCTAAGTTCCTTTTAGTTTCCGTTTACCGGAAGACCACGCAAATTAAGGTGATGGCATCATCTTATCTTGCGTGTTTTCTCATTTTTACTGGAAATAAAGTGATGCTATAACGCTAAAGCGTTGAAATACGTAGGAAACTTTGATTTTGGAGCTGTTAGCGTTATCGCATAACGTTATTGTTCAGCCCATCGTCCAATAGCACGAATTAGCGTTTTCCCGTAACGTTATTGAAAGTAGTTGCGTCATTTAAGGTCTTTTGGGACAGGCCCTCTTGCTCAGCTTCGCCGGCTCACTTCGTGAGCAGCGGCTGGGCGCGGCTTAGCAGCGCCGCCATCTGTGCTCGCGTCAAGGACGCGAGCGGGCGGAACGTGCCGCCATCGAAGCCGTCGACAAGGCCCCTGCTGCTCATCGCAGCAATGGCCTCTGCCGACCAGCTGCCCGCTGGCACGTCCGTGAACTTCTTCGCCCCGCCGCTAGCCGGCGTGGTCAGCTTTAAGGCGCGGGAGAGCAGCACACTCATCTGCTCCCGCGTCATGCTATGATCGGGCGCGAAGGCGTCGTTGCTGATGCCCTGCATCAGCCCGTTCTGCTGCGCGATCCCGATATTCTGCGACGCCCAGTGCGTCGCAGGCACGTCCTTGAACTCGGCGCTGGCAGCGCCCGCGTTCTCTAGACCGAGCGCGCGCACGATAATCGTCGCCGCTTCAGCCCTTGTGAGCGCCTCGTCGGGCGCGAACTGGTCTGCGGCGATGCCGAGCATCCAGCCGCGGTTGGCGGCGCTCAGGACGTCAGCCTGCGCCCAATGCTTTTGCATATCGGTGAAGTAAAAGCCATCCGTCCACAACTGATAATAGCTCCAAGTGTCAGCAGCCTCTTGATTCAAACTCCAGCTGCCGGTTCCCTTCAACTGGTATTTTCCTACCAATTTTAGCTTAGCTTTTAAAGATTGCTCGTTTTCGTACCACACCGTGTACGTCCCCTCTGATAACGCTTTGCCATTCACCGTCGCTTTCGCATCCGCAGCTTGAATCGTGAACGTCGCTACAGGTGATTGGCTTGCCGCGTCATAACGTACAGTCCCTTGGTATTGATCGACCAGATTCTGAACGCTTTTAGCCGCAATCCCCGCCCCATTCGACGCAGGATCTTGGTTCCAATAACGGCCATACAACGGGATGCCTAGTACGATTTTACCCGCAGGAGCTTGAGATAGCGCATACTGAATGGATTTCTCAACAAAGGGTAAGCTAGCAACAGGACCCGGTGTAGGATCCCCAGGATAGCTCTCATCGTAGGTCATCACCATCAGATAATCACTGACAGCTGCCAACGCTTTATAGTCATATAATCCAATCCAATTCGTCGTCTCACCGGTTGGATTCGCAGCGACCGCCACAGAAACCTCCATCGTACTCGGCAGCTGCTCGCGCAGCTTCCTGACAAAATCCGTGTATTTATCCCGGTAGGCCGCACCTACATTCTCAATATCTAATTGAACGCCATCTAGCTTATTAGCTTGAATACTCGTTACCAGTTCTTTCACTAGCGCGTCGCGGCCATCAATGGCCTTTTCACCAATCACCCGATCGAAATCATTACTTAAAAAAGGGACAACCCGCTTCCCCTGTTTGTGCATCTCCGTTATGAAAGACGCTTCTAGATCGGACACATTCAAACGACCATTTTCATTAATATGAAAATAACTTGGAGACACCACATCTAAGGTTTCACCGCTTTTATTAACTTGTGATAGATAAGAGCTAGGCGCTCCCGAGAATAAATACGACATATTGAATTTCCCTTGAGCCGCCGCAGCCCCAGCAACAACCTCATCCTTATGCATGAATGTTACCTGGCACATCGCACCGACGACAATGAGGGCAACAACAAGCCTTCGCCATCCACGTTTGGATTTCACCCGTCCCAACCCCTATTCTACCGATTTGATTCCTTCTATCATCCTTGAAAGCTACCAAAATCGCTACGAGTAAATACTGGTGAAACGCCAAAAACCGTTACTGCACAAGGTTAGGAACTGTGCATAACGGTATGTTTATCGCGTGTCTATCGGTAGATCATGATCATAAAATTGATAATGGTTCCGTCCCTTGCCCTTCACTTGATATAAAGCGATGTCAACTTCCTTCATCATTTGGGTCGCATCTATCTGATCAGAACGATACATCGTGATTCCCATGCTGACCGTGGAGCGAAAAGACAGCTCTTGCACTTCCCACTTCCGATCGACACATGCTAGAATGCGTTGCGCAATGGCATCCACATGGTCCTGGCAATCTACTGCCGGCAATAAGATCGTAAACTCGTCTCCTCCCATTCGGGCAAACATATCGACTTCTCTCAGACAACCTTGGATCCGGCTTACGAATTCCTGCAAAAACGCATCACCAATATCGTGTCCCATCGTATCATTTATGATTTTGAAATCATCAATATCGACATACAGGAGCGCAAAAGTACGATTCGTTCGTTTGGCCTGCTGCAGCAGCTGGTTCAGCTGCTCTTTGAACAATCGCCGGTTCGGCAAGCCCGTCAGCGGGTCATGCAAAGCCATGGCAAGCAGGCGATTCTCCTGATTTTTGTGCCGTGTACGATCTTGAAGTGCGAAAGCAATCTCCTTAATTTCCCCCTTCTCGTCACAAAAAGGGATCGCCGTGCACTCCATCCACAGGTGAACCTCACCTGCTCCTTTCGCACGAAACTCTAACTTACTACTGGTCTTCGTCTGTAGGGTATGAACAAACAATTTATACACATCTAGGCGAAAATCCGAATCAACAGCCTCGATGATTTGCTCTACTTGTTCAGGTACGCATCCAATCACTTCGTTAAATCTGCCTGATGCATAGATCAAATTGCCCTGCGCATCCAATTGACAATACAAATCCCAGGCTTGCTCAATCATTTGACGTGCAAGTGACGCCATCGGTACTTGGGAATGCGTGATAAAATCTGAATCTATTTCATTGTACATCGCTTACTACCGCCCTCTCCTGTGCTTACATAGAGACCTTGGTAGCGTAGCACGATTACATAAAAATCATATAAAATCAAATCAAATCATCCTAAATTTTATATCAATGGAAAGTCGAATAATAGCACTACTTGTCACTTTATGACGATAATAAAAACATGGATTTTCTTTCCGCTATTTTTCTCGCTACTTTTTACCTAACCCCCACCATCTTTATACCTAAAATTTATAGAAAAACGAGTAGGAACTCGCTATTTGTCAATAAAAGGATAGAAATTATGGAGAGAATCGTTCTATAATGTAGGTAATATCTGTAATATTTGAGAGAGGGAACACCCTTCTTACTTAGGCGTTGTTTCATTACTGAGGGGGATTTTCAGACATGGCAGGAGAAACAATTTTAGTCGTTGATGACGAGCAAGAAATTGTCCAGTTAATTCAACTCTATTTAGTGCGTGAAG
This sequence comes from Paenibacillus qinlingensis, assembly GCF_031455095.1. Classification (GTDB taxonomy): domain Bacteria; phylum Bacillota; class Bacilli; order Paenibacillales; family NBRC-103111; genus Paenibacillus_E; species Paenibacillus_E qinlingensis_A. The sequence goes on along the minus strand of NZ_JAVDSB010000015.1, from coordinate 128,733 downwards.
GCTACAAAGTCATTAGTGCTAATAATGGACAAGATGTGTTCGGCATTGTAAAAGAACATAGGCCTGATCTAATTATTCTGGATATTTTGCTGCCAGGACTTGATGGTATAGAGGTATGTCGACAGCTCCGCAAAACGAGCAATACACCTATCCTATTCATTTCGTGTAAAAGTGAGGACATTGACATTATTCTAGGGCTCAGTATGGGCGGCGACGACTATATGACTAAGCCCTTTAGCCCAAGTCAGCTTGTAGCCCGCGTCAAAGCCCATCTTCGTCGCAACTCCATTCGTGAGCAGCATCAAGATGATCCTCAATTGGTAAAATTCCCAGGACTAGAAATCGATCTAGTGAGCCACATCGTACGAGCGAATGGTCAAACGATCTCCCTTTCTGCCAAAGAATTTGATCTACTCTCCCTCATGGCCAAAACACCGAATCGCGTTTACAAAATCGAGCACTTATTTGAGCTAATCTGGAGTTTAGACAGCATGGGCGATCCACGCACACTCATTGTACATATCAGCAATCTGCGCAAAAAGATTGAAGTTAATCCAGCAGAGCCCCGCTACATCATTACTGTACGAGGCGTAGGCTATAAATTCAATGGATCAGCCGTGTAACGTTAGCGATGTAACCAATCGGTTACAAGTTGCTGAAGCGGAACCGCAGCCGCGGCAATGACAAGTGCAGGCAGCATGTTCGCCACATTTATTTTTCTAATTTGCAAAATATTGATTCCTACACCAATGACCAAAACGCCGCCTACAGCAGTGATTTGAACAATCATGGCATCCAGCGATGCATCACTAAATGCCATTGCGATCACAGTCGCTAGCAGTGCAATCGTTCCTTGCATCACAAACACAGATGCTGCAGAGAAGACAACGCCAATCCCCAAGGTCGAGGCGAAGATGATGGATAAGAACCCGTCGAGCAGCGACTTGGTGTACAGAATATCGTGGTTATGCCGCAGGCCGCCATCCAAAGGACCCAGTATCGCCATCGCGCCGATGCAGTAGACGAGCGTACAGGTAACGAAGCCTTCTGAGATGCTCGTTGTCGCTGATGGATGAGCTGTCGACTGCTTACTCATCTTGGCCTGCAGCCAATCACCTAGTTTGGTAAGATTCGCCTCAATGCGCATCAGCTCGCCAAGTATACCACCAATCACGATGCTCATGATGACGATCACGATTTGATCTGACTTGAGCGCCATTGTAATACCAAGCACAGTTATCGCAAGCCCTAGGCCTTGCAGGACTGTGTTTTTTATACTTTCTGAGATGCGGGGCAGCAGTATGCCTAATAATCCGCCAATGATAATGGCAACTGCATTCACGATCGTCCCCCATAAAGCCATGCCTTTCATTCCTCTCCGTGTACAAGCTATGATGACCTACTCATTCTACATGATTCTCCTCATAATTTCCTCCACCGTTGGAAATGGTAAGGATAAGCAACAGGAAAGGAGGCATGTTGAATGTCAAAAGATAAATCAATGGATCCCATGACAGGCGATACCGTCGAAACCGATGGTATTTATGCTAATGAAGCAGGACAAGAGGTCACGCTTAAAAGAGGTGATGAGTTTCCTGCTGATCTCGTTCTTGGGCGCACTACCTATGAGCTGCAAGGCTTTGCCGATGAGGCGGAGATTGATCACGATCAGTCAGAGCTTAATCCCATGCGCAAGCGTGTAGATGCACGTACTTAAGCTTAGGTTTTGCTGAGTATGCATCTCTTTGAGAAACCGAGCAACCTCTGTGGCTGCTCGGTTTTTTCTCGTTTGTGCTATACTAAGGGGAATATATGGGTAATCAGGCCCTGGGGGATACGGAAAATGACACGCATAATGATAATTACAGGCGGTACACTGGGAGACTGGGCTTTAGACGAAATTCGCGAGGATGACATTCTTGTCGGCTCTGATCGCGGGGCGCTTTATCTCATACAACACGGCTTTCAGCCGCATATCTCGATGGGCGATTTCGACTCCGTCACATCGGAGGAACTTTCTCTTATTCGCGCTTCTAGTCAAGCGTTCATTGACTGCGATCCGATCTATAAGGATCTGACGGATACGGAGATGGCTTTCAATTGGGCGCTGGAGCAAAGGCCGAGTCAAATTCTGCTAGTCGGCGCGCTAGGTACGCGGTTCGATCACTCGCTTGCCAATGTACATTTGCTGCGTAAAGGGATGGCACAGGGGGTTCCATGTGCGATTATGGATGCTAACAATCTCATTATGGTGATCGATCAATCTACGCATGTAAGGAGAGGGCCTTACACACATATTTCTTTGCTTCCACTCAGCCTGGAGGTTAAGGGAATCACATTGCACGGCTTTCAGTACCCCCTTCATCAAGCAACGCTTGAAATCGGGATGTCGCTTGGCATTAGTAACATTTTGCTTGAGTCAGAAGGGCTCATCGAGCTTTCATCTGGCCTATTGCTTGTCATTCAAAGCAAGGACTAGGGTGAGCTCTCGGCCTACCAAGCTTACTGCTTAATAGGGCGTGTAGTATCAAAATTACATAAAAATTTGGAAATTCGACACGCTCTCCTTTACTATGGAACAGCTAACTCTGGTACAATATAGGACAAGCTAGTCATTTACTGAGATATTGAGGTCGTTTACGCATGCCCCCTGTTCAAGAGAATCTCGTTAGAAATCTTCTTCCTACTAAACTACCTTCTGTTATCACACACTTTGTATCTCGACACGTTCTTACAACACGTGAAGCCGAAATTATTAGTCTTATCGCTTTGCGTGGTTATAGCAACAAAGAAATCGCAGATTATTGCTTTATCAGTGAGAAAACAGTGAAAGTCCACATCGAGAAAATCATGGATAAAGTCGGAACGCGGTCGATGCGAAAGCTTCTATCGGCTATCATCAGCACCGACGCTTTCCCTTCATAATGCACAAAGAAACGCCAGCTGCTATTGCAGCTGGCGTTTCTTTTGGGCGTGGTGTGTCCACGTGCCTACCTAGAATTTGATGGAAAATCTACAGCTAAATCCTGTGTTTATCACTGAAAATATCAAATAGATGGAAAACCTACAGCTAATATTGGCTATTTCAGCCGTTTGAGCTTTATATGCTGAATTTAGCTGTAGGAAATCCAGTTATTCTGCTCATATCGGCTAATTCGCGATAATTAACTGTATCTTTTCCAGTTATTCTCGGATGTACTTCCCATCAGCCCACGCCTACATCGCCGCAGCGAGCTTCTGCACGAACTGCTCCAAGAAGCGTTGGTCGACTTCGTCAAACCGATTGAGACTCGGGCTGTCGATGTCCAGCACGCCAACGAGCTCTCCCCGCACCACAAGCGGGATCACGATCTCCGATTGCGAAGCAGCGTCGCAGGCAATATGTCCCGGAAATGCGTGGACATCAGGGACAAGAATGGTTTCTCTGCGCTCGGCGGACGTGCCGCATACCCCTTTACCGAAAGGAATTCGCACGCATGCTGGCATACCTTGAAAAGGTCCGAGCACAAGCTCCTTCTGCTCAAGCTGCTCATCTACCAAGTAAAATCCTACCCAGTTGATATTCTCCAGAAACTGTCCGAGCAAGGCAGATGCATTCGCTAGATTCGCAATTCGATTCGGTTCATCATGTATCAAAGCGTGGGCTTGCCCAATCAGCAAGGTATATTGTTCTTCTCTCGTTCCACTATAGCTCGATTTCGCAAACATAGATCATCATCCTCTTCTTTCTTAATCTCTCTCTCATCATACCAAATGCGCGGCTTCCAGCCAAAATGTAAAAAAAGGACAATCCGCTAATTCAGCCGATTGCCCTAGATAGATCCTCTTATTTTTGCCCGTAATACGCGTTCGCTCCATGCTTTCGCAGGAAATGACGATCCAACAACGTTTGGTCCATAGGTTGAATCGATGGATTCAAGTTGTACGTACGATACGCGATCTTCGCGACCTCTTCCAGTACAACCGCATTATGAACCGCATCATGTGCGTCCTTGCCCCAACTGAAAGGCGCATGACAGTTCACAAGCACGCCTGGCACCATCGCTGGATCCAACTCGCGGAACGTCTCGATGATCACATGGCCTGTCTCCAGTTCATAAGCTCCTTGAATCTCGGCCTCCGTCATCAACCGTGTGCACGGCACCTCACCGTAGAAGTAATCGGCGTGTGTTGTCCCCAAAGCCGGAATCGCACGGCCAGCCTGCGCCCAGCTCGTAGCCCACGGCGAATGCGTGTGTACAATGCCGCCAATCGATGGAAAAGCGCGATACAACGCCAAATGCGTGGGTGTATCCGAAGATGGCTTTAATTGGCCTTCCACTAGGTTACCTTGCAGATCAACGATGACAAGATCTTCGGCCTTCAAATCCGCATAAGGTACGCCACTGGGCTTAATCACCACGAGTCCTTGCTCCCGATCAATCCCGCTGACATTGCCCCATGTAAACGTAACTAGCCCATATTTGGGCAGATCCAAATTAGCTTCTAATACTTGCCCTCTCAATTTCTCAAGCATCTGAGCTCAACACCTTCCGATAAAATGTATAAGTTTATATCCATTATACACTTGTACGTACATCTGAGCTAGATACTTCTGAATTAATGGGAAAACAAATTAACTTGTATGTACAGCCATCAATCTCTTTTACACTCTCTAAGAATGAATGATCGAAAATACGATCGTCTTGCCATCCGACTCCAGCCGGGTTTCCACGGAGAAGTTACCGATTTGTGTTGTCGTTGTTTCAAGAACACCTTTTGCTGCTGCACGCGCGCATGTATCCGTAAATTGACGATAGAAAATGTCCGCATCATACCCGAACAGGAAGTCGGTGAACTTGCGAATACTTTCCGTATTACGGGCAAGTACCCCATCCTCCAATCGAACTGTGACTCCATAAGTTGCAAATTGTGGATCCAACCAGAGCGAAGCCTCATTACTGTTGCGCGCTGCTGCTGTAGCCCCGCTCAATGCTTGCGCCTTAGCCTCTGAATTCTTAAATAGACGCAGTGTCGTCTCTTCCAAATCGTAATTCGTTCCGCGCAGCTTACCCGCTTCTTCCATGACTTCATACGTTTGCAGCATGCGCTGATCTGGAAAAACGAGCTTTTTGTAGCTGCCATCCTTCGTAGGCACGATCTTAATGAAAGCATCGTTATCATTCTTCACACTGATGCGCTTCGATTTCGTCTGCAGACGCGTAATAATTTGCAATGCTTCTGCACGTGTCACATATTGACCTACACCGAAGTAACCATTCGGATACCCTTCCATGATCCCTTTTGTCATCGACTCTCCGATAAACTTCTGCTGTCTGCTCGATGCACTCTGTAAATCGCCGAAATGGGATGCTGCTGCAAGACTATATGTTTCGTCCTCCAAATATTCCGTTTCTTTCAATAAGTAATACAAAATCTCCGCAACATCTTCCCGCTTCAAGGATGCTTTATAATCACTGAACTGCCCTTTGCTAATAAAGTGCAGGTCACTTGCTAGATCCAAATAAGGTTTAGCCCAGTACCCGACCGTGTTCGGCTTAAACGTGAAATCCCGGTAATCCTGCTGTAAAATATTTTGATTGCTCGCACTTAATGTTTGTAGAAAGCTTGTCTTCCACTTCCGTTCCCCATTCGGGAACTTATCCGTAAAGGCTAACAGTACAATTTTTACAAATTGATCTGCTGTGACGGTCTCATCCGGTCGAAAAGTGCCATCTGGAAAACCATCCAATAAGCCCTGTTGTACCATTTGAACAATCGTCTGCTCCGCCCAATGCCCCCCAATATCCTTAAATCCTGCTGCTTCACTTCTACTTGGTAAGCTGCCAATTGCTAATAGACTTGCTATCGTCGCCATTATCAGCCATTTATTCCACCGTATCATCGCCAATTTCTCCGCTTCTCTCTAAATTTTCGGCACGAACTTCCACCATCCTCTAGGATAAGCCTTCTACTACCCTTTGAGAACATGCTGAAAAGCCCATTCATCCTTGTCGAATAAGCACCCTCAGACTGGGACTATAGCCATATGAAAGGCCAAAAAGACCCTGCCCTCTACTAGGTAGAAAGCAAGATCCATGATCCCAAACGCTATTTATCTATTTCTTACTGTACCCGCGACCAACTTGGCCGAGTTGTAATACCGCATCCAGTCGACAACATACATCATTTTAGCCAAATAATCCGGTGCACTTCCCTGTAAATGACTGTACTGCTCTTCTTGCAGCAATTGGTGCAGCTCATACCCCTTGGCATAAAGCGCCTTGGTGAATGCTTCTTCCGTTTGGGGCTTGTACAGATCCGTGCCTCGGGAAAGTTCAATTTCTTCAATAATTGTGCCACGATAGTAAGGGTAAACATTCATTTGCAGGCCCATATCGATATAGGCTAAACCTGTATATTCAAAAGGAAGCCAAATCAAATTCGTTTTCTTATCTGCTAGCTTCACCGTGTACACTAAACCCAAGTTCAGCGCAATTGGCTGGGGATAATTATTAATGTGTCCGGACCGCAAATGCTCTGCTATATGCTCAACGAAATTCATGCTGTTCTTCCTCTCCGAAGGATCTAGTCCTTCCTTCATATTGCGTGCTAGTGCGCTTCGTTGTCAAGCTAGTCCGTATACGCTTTCTTCCCTTTTGTCCTGAGGGTAACGTTCCTAGTTTCTACTCCTAAGTTTTCTCCTTTCTATGGACAAATTCCTGCCAATTACGACCTAATAAGAGCGATGAGGGAATATTTTCTAATACGGCTCAAAGCGGCGGTTGCTTACGAATGGTATGAGTAAAAGTATTTTTTTCGAATGATGAACTTTTCAGTAGTCAATGCGTCTATATAGGAGAGGTGAGAGAATTGGAAACGACCGGTGTCCATGTATTTGATTATTTGAAGTACATCGCAGAAACAACAGATCAGAAGGTGATCCTTCGCAATTTGATGGAAACCTATGGGAATGATGTGTGGAATTACGCATTTAGCATTTGTCGCAATAAAGATGCAGCCGACGACATTGCACAGGATGCTTTCTTAAAAGTATATCGCAATCTGACGACTTTCCGTGGTGAAGCTGCGGTTAAAACGTGGTTGCTTACGATAACTCGCAACACCGCTTATGACTATATGCGCAAAGCATTTTGGCGCAAGGTGACCCTTGTTGGTTTCGTCCAATCGGGCGGGACTTCAAGCTCCGCAGAGACGGAAGCGGTCGAGAATTTATATGCAAGTGAGATTTGGCAGAAGGTTATGTCTCTATCCGCCAAATATCGAGAAATCCTAATTCTTCACGCGCATTATCAAATGACCACCAAAGAAATGGCCGCTATTCTAGCTATTTCAGAAGGTACAGTTAAATCTAGGCTTCACCACGCCAGACTTAAGGTTCTTAGTCTGAAGGAGCGTGAAGCGCTTGAAAACTCCTGATCCGGATGACTTCCAGAAGCACCTGGAAGAGGGCCCCTTACAACAGAAGGGGTTTACTTCCAAGCTGCAGCGTGACATCGAAGACACGATTCGACATAAGGAGAAAACCAAGTCCAAGGCCAAACCTTTTCTTTGTGTCGCTGGTGTGGGAACTGTCCTGGCAGTCGTACTACTCTTTCCTTGGCACACCTTGCATACACAGAGCGAGGCTGCTGCGCTTGAAGGGAAAATGATGCCGGCAGCTGTAACTGTCTCTACACCACCTCCAGCTCCCATCAACACTGCGTTGCTTATTGGACTTCGTACGGAGCACGAGCCTGAGAACAATAGCAGCCAAGGTCACGCACTGTCGCCGCTTCGTTACAGCACCTATCGAACAATGCTCGTAGCACCGGTTCGCGGACAATTGGAGAAAACGTCTGAAGGAACAGGCATTCTGATGCCTTATAAGCAAAACTTTTGGAAAATCGACTCCCTCAAACAGACAACGAGCAAGGGGGAGTCCTATTATTTATCTGCTCATTTGGCTGATCAGCCCCTTAAGACGGAACGCTTCTTAGCGCCAGAGAATCAAGAATTCAATCGTGTGGAAACATTGTTGTTTGCAGGCAACCAATATGTTTCCATTGCGGAATCCGAATCTGCTTGGAACGGGAATGCCCCTTATTATGCCGATCGCCTCTGGGTGCGTACACTCCCTCAGCTAAAGGAAGCACGCACCATGCAGTTCTACAAAAAGCCATTGGACAAGAATCATGTGTCCATTATGGACGTATATGGAACGAGCTTAAGTAACGAACTAGCCTCGCTGTCTGGCGTCGGTGACAATGCGTTAGGTGTGGTTTCTGGGCAGAGCTGGACGGTAAAGCGCGAACCAGGTAAGTGGGTGGGGAAAGTTGCTGAAACACCTAAAGCAAGTTCAACTAGACCCGACTCTTACGTACTTCGCGATTTCCCACGCGACCTGCCGGATAAAGTCGTCAATCACGACGATATCTGCTGTTCGTGGAGCAATCTCAAGTCCTCGTGGCCGAAAGCCACGGATGCGCTGACCTCTCCGATGGACGATATGCTCGTCATCTTCGAAGGGGATACGCTCAAGTTCTATTCCTACGGGCAAGCGCCCGGCAGCATTCCTCAGCTCACTTTGGATTTACATCCTGGCGAGCAGCTCGTCATGGCGCAATGGGCCACCGATCACTACGTTCAGGAGTGGATCGACAAGGTCGGGCGCTATCTATCTGGTGACGCAGGGAACGTAGTTGAGGAACACACTAAAGTGAAATAAACGGCATAAAACCCGCTGAGTCCCTATGGACAGAGCGGGTTTTATTTGGTCCCTACTAAGCTTTGTACGCATCCATAAAGCCCTGAACAAATCGGGGATCCCACTGGCTCCCCTTCCCCTCAGCGAGAATGGCCATCGCCTTCTCGACGGGCATCCCCTTCCGATACGGCCGATCGGACGTCATCGCATCGAACGCATCAGCTACCGCAATGATGCGGCCAAACACCGGGATATCCTGGCCCTTCAGGCCATCGGGATATCCGGCGCCATCATAGCGCTCATGATGCGAGCGCACACCTGGAAGCATGGGAGCCATCGCTTCAGCTGGCTCAATTTGCTTCAAAATCGACTCCCCTAGATCCGGGTGACGCTTGATTTGCTCGAATTCTTCCTCGGATAATCGGCCGTCTTTTAAGAGTACCGCATCGCGAACGCCGATTTTGCCGATATCATGCAGCAGCGCTGTTTTGTTCAACCAGTCGAGCTCCTGCTCGCTCAGCTGGACAGATCTCCCAATCAGCAAGGAGTATCTAGCGACGCGCATAGAGTGCCCTGCCGTGTAGGCATCTCGAGCATCGAGCGCTGCCGCAAGCGTAGTGTAGTAGCTTTGCAGGAGCTGATTGTTCATTTTTTCACGGGTATCTAGGCCCTTCACCATATGGTTAAACCCTGCGAACAGTCGCGAGAATTCATCCGAGTATAAGTCGGAGGCTCTGACCTTGAGATCCCCCGACTGAACCTGCTTCATCACACGATGTAGATCCTCTATTGGCTGTTGAATATCACTGGCCAGCATGCGTGCGCCTAAAGAGGAGAAACCTACGCCCAGCAATAGTATGATGGCCGCCCATTTCCAATAATCAGCGATCAGCTGGGAGGCATCCACGCTTGTGCTCAATCGAATTTGCGTTGCTAAGCTAAAAAGAAATAACGGCATCGTGCCGATCAGAAACGCACTTAATTGAAACTTCCGTTGAATTGACACAATCACGCGTCCATCCAACGAGACATCTTCCCCATAAATCCGTTCCCCTAACTCCCGAATATGTATTAGCATGGGACGAATGGCCTGCGCCGTCGTAAAAAAATCAAGCAAAGCATGCATACTAGCTACCAGAACGGCACCTACGCCAGCCAAACCAATATAAAATAAAGGCATTGTTAACCAACCCAACGCAATCCCTGCACTTGCTAAGGTCATAGCTGGAATTGATAGCCCTAGGAAGTGGGGCCCTATGATCCGCATCACCGACAAGGCGGGAAAGCGATGCGTTTGTAAATAGGCTTCACGAATTGTCTCTAGCGATGGCGTCTCTTGGCCTATCAGGACACGAATAGGTCTAATGTGCCTCCGAAACATTAGCAATTCAGCGAGCATCATCACACATAATGAAAAAATCATAATTATAAACAACCGGAACAATTCAACGCCCGAAATCGAGAGTGTCGTGGAAATAATGACTCCGCCCACAACGAGCACTGCAATCCCCGAACCCATCACATAATTACGCAAAAGATCTCGTAGAAATTTCCTATATATGAGCATTCAGCACCCGCCTCTATTCAAAACTAAAACTATCCTCACGCGAACTAGACTCGCGTCACCACCTCCATTGTACCGTAATCTGGCAATTTCCGCTCGCTAACTCTAGCAAATTCACAACAAAAGGAAAAAGCCACACTCACGATAAGGAGTGTGACTTTTTTAATGGGGGCGGTGGCCGGGCGTCCGCGCGGGCCTTTAACGCCCTTTTGGGCGTTACGCGGGCCGTATGCAGTCGCCGAGCACAGGCCAGGCTTTCCGCGCTCGCAAGCCTCACACCGCCATCCTACCCCTCCCGCTTCAACGTCGGGTCGGCATCCGTACCCAAGAACGCGCGTGCCAAGTCGGTTACACTTTGGCCCGTGAGTGTCTGGGTGATTTCTGGCACCTGCGCGATCATTTTGGCGATATCACTGGTGATCCGATTCACGCCGGACGTAGATCCGTCCTGCGAAATCACGGTGATCTTATCCACATTGCTCAGTGGTGCCGCAATTTTCTCCGCCAGCTCTGGCAGGATGCGCAAGATCTCCACCGTCACCGCCGCCTGTGTGTACTGCTTGTAGGCCTCGGCTTTCTTCTCCAACGCCTCTGCTTCTGCAAGGCCCGCTAGGCGCACGACCTCCGCGTTCGCTTTCCCTTTGGCAAGCTCCGCTTCTGCCGTAGCCTCACCGCGCTTTCTCGTCGACTCCGCTTCCGCTTCAGCCTCAAGAATCTGCCGCTGCTTGCTTACCTCAGCGCGCATAATGGCCGCCAGCTTCTCCGCTTCGGCTGGCTTAATGACTGAAGCCTCAAGCTCCTTCTGCTTCAGATCAACCTCGATTTGGCGAACCGTTTTGTTCGCCTCTGCTTCCATTTGACGGATACGTACCTGCTCCGTCACGAGCTGCTGCTGAATTTGCTTTTGCTTCAATTCATAGGCCAAATCCGCTTCCGCTTGACGACTCGTCGTCTCCTGCTTGAACTCCGCTTCCTTCATGCTGAGCTCTTTGCGATATTGAGCTTCCTTCGCCGATGCGGCGCTCTCTGCTTCAATTCTCAGTTGGTGCGCTTCCGCCTTGCGAATGGCCGACTCCTTCTCCGTATCCGCTTGCCGAATTAGAATATCCCGCTCAACTTCTGCTTTGGCAATGCTAGCGCTTTTACGGATCCGTTCCACTTCAGGTACACCCAAGTTCTCGATGTAGCCCTGATCGTCCGCTACACGCTTCAGCACGAAGGAGATGAGGTTGAGCCCCATTTTATCCAAATCCTCCGAACACGTTTCCCGCATCTTACTGTTAAGCTCATCCGGGTTTTTCAGAATCGATTCTACCGTTAATTGCCCGACTAATCCCCGTAAATGTCCTTCAACAGAGTGCAGAATCATCGCCTCCCGCTCCGCCATCGAATGATCGAGGAACTGTTCAGAAGCCGTTGCGATCGCAATCGGATCACTTTGGATTTTGATTTGAGCGACAGCTTCGATTTTGAGACGAATGCCTTGTAAGGAGAACATCGGCTGATCTGGCTTCACATCAAAGCTAGTGAGCATCATCGAGATTGTTTTATAGCTCTGAAAACCCGGGATGACAAACGTTCCCCCGCCTTGCACGACTCTTTTGCCACCCAAACCAAACACAATCATCGCCTCATTCGGCGGCACTTTCTTATACGCTTTAACAATCGAAGCCAGTAAGATGAAAACAACAACTACAATGGCAACTACCATAATAAGCACTGAATACATCATTCCGCTCTACCTCCCTGTCATTCCTCACTAGTGGTTGAAGCAAGCGCGAGCTATTCGAATTCACTAAATTCCGTCACCGTAGCCACACCTTTGCTCATGTTCAAAATAACAACCTTCGTCCCCTTCGCTAGAGACTCGCCATTCTCGGAACGAACACTGATGGAACGCGTGGTTCCTTGAAGTACATACACCATTTCACCTATGCCTTTCCCGATAATCGGAACTGACAGCTTGCCTAACTGACCGCTCAGCTCAAAATCGCTCTCCCTCATACTGTCATCGTGCTTATAAATGACCTTCGCGTACAAAAGAAAGAAAAGCCACGCCATCACTAGCCCAGCAGCAATAGCAAGGAGAAGGATGAGTAAACCGCTCGTCATACCAACCTTGTTAAGGATGTATCCCATGCCGCCGAACACCGTCACACCTGCGAGCAAGGAGGACATATTGAACCAGGATGGGCCGCTATGCCCGTGTCCATGTGTACCTCCCGCATCGCCATGCACCTCGAAGCTGTCTACACCGAAGACTGTGATGAGCAACGTAAGTACGAGACCTACAAAAAAACAAACAATAAACAACGTCATCATCGGCTTTACCTCCCACATAAATTTAGACGAATCTGGGAATAAAAGGTTTCGCTTTGATCGATAACTTATAAACACAGCGCATCCTTCTCGTTTTACTTGCGTATAATCATTCGATGACTTATCGTTAATTCTATTAAACAGAAGGAGTAGATTATCCCATGCATTCAAAAAAATGGACTTGGTTAATTTCGGCAGCGCTGGTAATCATGATGTTGACACTTACAGGTTGTCAATCCATACAAGGCTTGGAACTGGCGAAAGCTGTTCAAAATGGCGCAAACGCGAAATCCTCGGAGTCAAAAGGGACGCTGCAGCTTGAACTCGTTCCTGGCAATACGTCTAAGCTTTCCGCAGAGGAAAAAGCAGCACTTACGGCTTTGCAAAATGTGAAAGTTGAGCTTGCCGTAAAAACACAGGACACTCAGCATGTATCCGCTGAAGGATCCATTGTTTATAGTAAAGGTTCGATCCCTTTCACAATGGCAATGGAAGGAACGAAAATCAATTTAACAATTGAAGGCTCAAAGAAACCGATTGTTATTGATCTTTTGGGCGGCGCTAATATTTCATTCTTGTCCATCTTACCTAAAGCCCTTCAAGAACAATTCGGCAATAAATTGCTTGAGATTAAACCCGAACTTATTGGACTTCTTCTAGGAAATGCCCCAGATCCAGCTAAACTTGAGATCACTTCTGTTACAGATAAAGTCAATGGCGAATCACTTTCATTGCAAAAAGCCCACGTAGAGCTTAATGGCACTGAATTGGCTTCCCTTCTGCAAAAGCTGTTAACTAACGTTCTTGCCGACGAAGCTGGCCTAAAAGAAGTGCTTAGCCAGTTGTACGATGCTCTTTACCCTGTCATTCAAGAGCAGATTAAGGCGGGAGATACAAGTATTACATTGGGGATTTTAACAAACAAAGAGGTTACACTTGGCTTGGTATACTCCCCCATTCATGATTTCATTGCGAAGTTAGGAGATTCCCTAGATCTGAATAAGGATATGTTTAGTGCGAATGTATCCCTTCAAGCAGATTTCTATATCGACGCAGATAAACAAATTCGTAAGCAAAACATTGCGATTAACATGCCAGTTAAAGAATCAACAATCGGTGCTTCCGCGATTAAGCTTTCTTATGTAGGTGAAACTTGGAATTTAAATAAACCTGTTACGGCGAACACGATCAACACGACAGATGCTCTTGTACTTAAACCAGATGCTACAGCCATTTTCAAAGTACTTGCTAACTTAGAGAAACAATCTACGTTGTTCAAGATGCTTAAAGAGGATTTGAAAGTAACGAAGAAAGACATCAATATGGCTACTGATGGATCGGAAGCTGCAGGAGAGGCACCTCAACCATTTATTAATGCAAATGGCACGACAATGGTACCGGTTCGCTTCGTTTCCGAACAGCTCGGTGCTGAGGTTGGCTGGAACGGCGATCTGCGCCAAGTGACGATTACAGATTACCTAACTGGAAAAGTACTTCTTTTAACGTTGGATAGCAAAAACGCAACAGTAAACGGCGCATCCGCTCCTGAACTAGAAAGCGCTGCTACACTTTCCAACAACTCAACTTATGTGCCAATTCGCTTCATTGCGGAACAGCTCGGCTGTGTCGTTTCCTTCAATGATGCAACGCGTGTTGTAACCATTCACCGCGACTAAATCGAAATTAGAAGCGTATGGGCGATCACCCTTTTCGAACGGCTGAATAGTCTAGTAGTGAACCTAGGCAAAAAGCCTGCTGCGAGGACGCAGTCGTACGAGAAGGAGTGAACGTTTTATGTATACGAATCCGATGCAACCACACGGACCACAAGGTCATCAAGGTCACCAAGGGCACCAAGGACCTCATGTCGTGTACCAAGCTGATCCGAACTGGCAGAACATGATGAAACACAAAAGAGACGCGATCATGCATGCGCTGCATCCACACATAGGCCGCAAGATTCGTGTAACTACGATCGATGGGCATACCCATGAGGGTGTCCTCATTAACGCAGATGGTCATCATGTGTATATTAATATGGACCCTCAATATGGTCACCATCAAGGACATCACAGACCGATCTACACGCCAGCCCAATATAACCAAATTATAACGCTCGTGCTCTTTGAACTTTTGGTTATTCTTCTGCTAGCCTAAAACGAAAAGCTCGCTCCGCAAAGCCTTCATTGGCCAAGTGGAGCGAGCTTTTTTCCTATAAGGAAGCGACATCACGGTTAACATAGCTTGTTTATTGTTGAATGAAACGCTGGTAGGAAGCTTGGCATTCCGTGTAGAGACGCTCCTCATCAGCTCCCGTCAGGTTGCCATGTTCCACCACAATTCGACCATTCACAATCGTGTAATCCACAGGGCGCTTGAGTCCTACCGTCCCCAGCCATGACTTGGCATCCGTATGCGTGCCTACTGCGTCCAGCTGATCTACACGGACCATAAACAAATCCGCTGCTTTGCCAACTTCTAGACAACCAATATCCGATCTGCCCAAAATCTCTGCTCCGCCTCTCGTCGCTACTTTTAATAAATCGTAGCCTGTGGGCGCCTTAGCGCTGGATTGAAGCCTGTGCAGCAAATAGGACACCCGAAGCTCCTCCAGTAAATTAGAGCCATCATTGGAAGCACTGCCATCGACAGCTAGGCCAACAGGAATCCCCATCTCTAGCATCTCAGGAATTCTAGCAATCCCGGAAGAAAGCTTCATATTCGAAATGGGACAATGCGCGACCCCCGTCTTCGTCTGCGCGAGCAGCTTCATCTCGGCATCGTTAAAATGAATCCCATGTGCGTACCACACATCGGAGCCTAACCAGCCTAAGCTCTCCATATAGGCGAGCGGCCTCATGCCGAAGCGTTCGAGTGTGTAAGCTTCCTCATTCTTCGTTTCAGCAAGATGTGTATGCAGTCGTACGCCTTTCGCTCTAGCCAGTTTAGCGGATTCTAGCAGGATATCGGCAGATACACTGAATGGCGAGCAAGGCGCAAGCACCACCTGCCGCATCGAGCCTACATTGGCATCGTGATAGCGGTCGATGAGCCGCTCACTGTCCGCAAGAATCGTGCGGATGTCCTGCACAACACTCATCGGCGGCAACCCGCCATGATCCTTGCCGAGCGTCATCGACCCGCGTGATGCTACGAAGCGTATACCTAACTGATCAGCCGCCTCGAACTGCCTGTCGATGAAGTGATCGCTGCCTTGCTCAGGAAATACATAATGATGATCAAATACGGTTGTACAGCCGTTCTTCATGAGATCAGCAATACCTGTCAGTGAGCTATGATATACAGCGTCCGGCGTAAGTCCTTTCCAAATCTCATACAAGTAGCGGAGCCAGTCAAACAACTCCAGCTGCTGCACGTGCGGTAAGTTGCGCGTGAATGTTTGATACAAGTGATGATGGACATTAATGAGGCCGGGATATACGAACATGTGAGAGGCATCAATGATTCGCGTGGAGGCGTCCTGTGGCGAGAGCCCCTTCCCCAGAGCTACAATTTGATTACCCTCAATCAGCAGATCCGTCTGCTCCAGCACACGGTCTTCCGCGTCTACCGTTACGATTGCTTTTGCATTTTGAATCAAGATGGAACCCATACTCTTCAGCCTCCTACAATAGAAATGTGCATGAACACAAAAAATCCTAAACACAAACACAATATACGAATATACTGTGTTCGTAGTTAGGATTTAGGTTCCCAGTAGAGCCCCCGAACCGAATTATCGAGGTTATACGAACTATGAAATTATTTCTAAGCATTTGTTAAATTTAGGAATAGTATAGAGCACTTGCGCAGAAACCGTCAAGAGGAACCATCGTCTGAAAATAACTTTGCTGTTTTTCAGAAAAGTGGAATAAGCTTCCTTCATAATGGATATATTATCAAAGCTGCGTTAATGACTAACAAGCTCTCTGGAAACAATGAATTCCTGGAATGAGAAGCGCAGGCACAAATTATCTTTGGAGGTTTATGAACACATGGAAACAGGCACGGTAAAGTGGTTTAACGCAGAAAAAGGATTTGGTTTTATCGAAATGGAAGGCGGTAATGACGTATTCGTTCATTTTAGCGCCATTACTGGGGAAGGTTTCAAAAGCTTGGATGAAGGCCAACGAGTTCAATTTGAAGTTGTTCAAGGTAACCGCGGACCGCAAGCTGAAAATGTAGTCAAGCTGTAGTCCTTCATCACATATTGCTTCAACTGCTTGCGCGTCAAAGTCTATTATGACAAGGAGGAGTTCGATTGTACTTTTCAAAAAAATCATTGGAACCAGTACCGGAAGAACAAACCAGCATCTGGACCTGTAGCACTGAGCAGTGCTCTTGCTGGATGAGAGATAACTTTTCATTCGCCGATAGTCCCGCATGTCCGATTTGCAATTCATCCATGGTCAAGGATTTAAAGATGCTCCCCACCTTATCGAACACAAGCAGCAGGCGATGAACCCGTAATAAAGCCCCGCGTCTCCTTCATTAGGAGACCGGGGCTTTTATCATAGCTGCACAACGTACAGCGAGTCCATCTTATAAAAAGGGTGGCTGAAATCCACTGCTTGGGTACATCACCAAGTTTTCCTCTTCTTCCTCTTTCAAGGTAGGAGTGGCTAACACGAGGATTTTCCCCCATTCTAGTTCCGTTAGGAGCCTTGCTGCCTCTCCTTCTGGCACACCGAGCGCCATAATCTTCGCCCTGAGCTCCTCGCCGCGTGATCGGAATAGATTGGCAATTGACGTGAACAATCCTTCCTCCGCCATCGAAATCTGTTCTGCACCCGTATACTCCGCGACGTAATCTGTACCTTCAGCACTGTGTGTCAGAACATAAATATGATCCTTTTTAAACCCTTCATCATGCAATTGTTGTACTTTGTTCTGTGTATCCTCAAGACTCGATGTCACACTTACTCTGGTATAAGTACTCATGGTATTTCCTCCTCGTCAATGGGGTTTTATTGGGGTGATGCAGTGTTACCTCAAGTTGGCTTGCAGCTTTTAGATGCCTCGACGTCTACCGAAAATTAAGGAAACAACGAACATAATGAGGAAGACAAAAAATAAAATTTTAGCGATACCGACTGCCGTTGAGACAATCCCAAAAAATCCGAAAACACCCGCCACTAAAGCAATAATTAGAAATAACATAGCCCAACCTAACATGGCCAACACCTCTCTCTTCCTCTTCAATAGGGTTCATCTTGCTATGTTATCTATTACCCAGACTCTTTAGGAATGAAACATCTCATTTCCACTGTGGACTTATTTGCTAGCACTCTCTGAATGAAGCAGCCCCTTCTCAAGCCCTTCCAACCGCTTCTCTAAACGTTGCAGCAGCTCCTTGAGCTCCATATTCTCTTGTTCTGCATGATAATTAATGGCAAAGTCTAGAATAGCTTCCTGCTTGTCCCTGGCCGCTTGGCGGTTCTGACTCATCAGAATGACAGGCGCTTGGAAGGCTGAAATACACGAAAGAATAAGGTTCAGCAGAATAAACGGCGGCTTGTCATAGGCGATATTAGTTACATTTATGATCAACCATCCGATTAAAAACACGCTAATGATAAGAATGAACGACCAGCTTCCACCAAAGGAAGCAATGTGATCCGCGAAGCGGTCTAATCGGGATGATTTCTTCTCCTGTTGCTCAATAAGGTGAGATTTAATGCTAACTTGATAGGCATTTACCATCGCAGTAATTCGCTCTAGTTGATCATTATCTAGTTTAAAACCAGGATCGTTGTCCAGTTCCTGAAATAGCTGCTCGGACGTACACGCCTCTGAAGATGCTTTCTCCGTTACTTCTTGCTTCGTCATGTTCTCCCTACTTTCTTGTAAAAGATACACTCTCGTAAGTATGTACCCTTATCTCTTCCAGGGTGAAACATCCTCTACAAATGAGATGTTGCTAATAAAGAGAGTACTTTCCCGAAAGGCAATTCTGAGGAAAGGGAACGAGGATTAGATGTATAAACTACAGCTAATTTATCTAAATCTGACCTGTTTGCAAGTTTAGATGGAAAAGTTACATCTAATTTGTATGGAATTTGAAGAATCGAGCAATTCGAAGGGATTTAACTACAGAAAATACAGTTAACCTTTCGAATTCTAAAAATCCGATTCAAATAGATGGAGAAAATCCAGTTAGATTGCGGGAAGCAACAGTAGCTGAGGTAGCAAATACAAGACTCAAAGGTCATTAACGCAAAAAGAGGCTGTCTCAAAAAGTCTAGATCGACTGTTTGAGAGAACCTCTAACACACACTTCTCCTCTATTCATGTTTACAGTAAATGCGCTCTTGAGGCATGAAGTCATCATACTCCACCCCTTTGGGGACGGAAATGATCGATTCCTTCTTACCAAGGCATAAGTATCCATGTGAGACCAAACTGCCATGAAACAAGCTGTGCACCTGCTGCTGCAACGTATGGTCAAAGTAAATCATAACATTGCGGCATAGAATGGCATGAAATTCATTAAATGAACCATCTGTGACCAGGTTATGCTGGGCAAAAATGAGATTCTCTTTAATCAGCGGCTGAAAGTACGCATACTGATGATCCGTCTTGTAGTATTCGGAGAACGCTTTGGTGCCTCCGGCTTCCAAGTAATTCTTCGTATACATCTGCATTTGCTTCAGAGGAAATGCCCCCCGCTGTGCTGACACAATGGCATTCTCGTTCATGTCTGTCGCGTAAATCTTGGTCTTCTCAGCCAATCCCTCTTCCTGCATGAGGATAGCCATCGCATAAACCTCTTCGCCAGTCGCACAACCTGCATGCCAGATTCGAATCTCCGGATAGTCACGAAGCATAGGCACAACCTGATTACGAAAAGCAAGGAAGAAGCTGGGGTCTCTAAACATTTCGGTCACCCGAATGGACATATCCCCTAAGAGCGTATCCACGAACCCAGGTTCATGGAGCACTTTCTCTAGGAGAGCTGTAATGGACGGCAGTTTTTCCAGTTTCATCCGATTTAGGATTCGTCTACGCAAGGAGGAACGTACATAATGACGGAAATCAAAGCCATACATTTGAAACAAACCTTCTAAGAGAAGGTTAATCTCGATATTTTGCAATTCGTCATAAGGCAGCTCGTCCAACTCAGCGTACGCATCTGTGGAAGATGGACGTATCAATGCTTCTTCACCTGCTTCGTTAACCACACCCGCATGAGCGAGAATAGCTGCTCCATATTGATTGGTTTGGTAATATAATCAGACGCGCCTGCTTCCAAGCATTTTTCTTTCTCACTCTTCATGGCTTTGGCCGTAAGCGCTATGATCGGCAGATCGTGCAGCTCAAGCTGCCCGCGGATCGCTTTCATCGCGTCGTAACCGCCCATGACCGGCATCATAATATCCATGAGCACCAGGTCATAATCACGTTTTTGCGAAAGCATATCCAAGGCATCCTTCCCATTATGCGCAACTTCAACGATAACACCCTTGGTTTCGAGCACGGACACCAGTGCGAATACATTACGGGCATCATCATCGACAAGCAATACTTGTTTACCTTCAAAAAGGTGGGAATCCGTACTGACCGGCAGCGGAAACCGTGAATCCGTTTCTAGAAGCGTCATTCGTTCAGGGGTAGCTTCCAGCCTCTGCCACTCTCCACCAGCTAGTTCAATAGCAGCTGCAATTTCACCTTTAGGTGAGCTTTCTTGGGCGGCATCCTCCGCACTCTTTTCCTTCGCATTCGGAATATAGAGAGTGAAGGTGCTGCCTACGTGCATCTCACTTTTCACGACAATGGTGCCTCCAAGCAATCGCGTAAACTCACGACATATGGATAGGCCGAGCCCCGTACCACCATACTGACGATTCGTCGTGCCATCAACTTGCTGGAACGCTTCAAAGATCATTTGCTGCTTATCGATTGGAATGCCAATGCCCGTATCTTTCACTGAAAAAGCCAAGAGTGTCTCTTCCGGTTGTAGATGAAGAAGTTCTTTGACACGCAGCGATTCAGCAAGCGCAATTTTCAAGCTGACCGTCCCTTTTTCTGTAAATTTAAAAGCATTAGACAATAAGTTTTTCAAAATTTGCTGCAAGCGCTGACCATCCGTCAACATCACGTCCGGCACATCTGGCTCTAGCTCTACTTCGAACTCCAGACCTTTTTGCGCGGCAACCGGAGCGAACATCATAGTCATGGCTTGCGGAATTTCAGTCACATTGACTTCTTCCGTCATAATTTCTATTTTACCCGCTTCTACCTTGGATAAATCCAAAATATCATCAATAAGTGCCAGGAGATCTTTCCCCGCCCCATAAACGACATTAGAATAATCAACAACCTCCGACATCTCCATGTCGCCATTACTCTCTGCCAGCATCTGCGATAAAATCATAATACTATTCAGCGGCGTACGCAGCTCATGGGACATATTCGCCAAGAAGTCCGACTTGTACTTCGAGCTTGTTTCCAGCTTCATGGAGTAGTCCTCTAGCTCGTCCTTCGCTTTTTTGAGCTCGAGTGCTTTCTGCTCTGCAAAGTGATTCTGTTCCTCCAGGAACTCGTTCGTCATTCGCAGCTGTTCCTGCTGCATCTGGAGTTCCTCAGACTGCGTCTGAAGCTCTTCGGATTGCGCTTGGAGCTCTTCGGTCAGAATTTGCGATTCGGAAAGCAGACGCTCTACTTCCATTCGGCTGCGAACACTCGTGATCGCGGTTCCGAACTTATCTTGCAAGGAATCTAGCAGTGTCAGATGTTTGGATTGGAAGTGATCGAGAGAAGCAAGCTCAATAACTGCCTCTGTTCTTCCCTCAACAAGAATAGGGGCCACAAGCAAACTGCGAGGTCTAGAACTGCCTAAGCCGGATGTGAGCTTCACATGATCCTCTGGTAAATTATCTACTAGAAAAATCCGCTGGTCTAACGCACACTGACCTACAAGTCCTTCACCGGAGCGGAAGCTGATCGATGACATCTCCTGACCTATGGACGCGTAACCTGCTATTTTCTCATAAGAAGGCTTGCCATCGGTATGCTGTCTCAGGTATACGACGCCATAACATGCGCCAAGCATAGGGGCCAGTTTAGAAATGACCATCTCGCATAGTACCTTACTATCACTAATCCCTTGATATAAGGTGGATATATCAGTAATTCCCTTCTGAATCCAACTTTCTTTCTCTAATTCGGCTAACAAGTCATTGGTCGCCTCAGCCAGATGGCGAATCTCGTCATTAGAAGTAACATCAATTCTAGATGAGAGGTTGCCCTCGGCAGAAGAAATCTCACGAATCTTTTGACTAACCTGCCCGATGGTTCTTGTTATCGAATTGGAAAGCACCAAAGCCACAACAATAGAAATGAAAGAGATAAGGCCCAAAAGCGAAAAAAGAACAATCCGCAGGTTACTTGTGCTCCCCTTTAACTGTTCCACACGCGTAGAAGTTAACTTTTTCTCCGTTGTTAAAAAGGAATCAAACTGTAACCGCATTTCATCCATTATTTTCTTGCCTGAGTTTAACTTAAAGAAATTATTAAGTCCTGAGGTATCATTGTTCTTCTTCAAAAGGACAGCTGGTTCACTAGCTGTTTTCACGTAATTCCGAATGGTCGTTTCTAAGGTTTTCAGACTTTGTAGTTGAGCTGGGTTATCATTAACGAGTACACTCAACTTCGTATAATTATCCATCCAAGTTCGACTGCCGGAATCATACGGTTCTAGATACTGCACATCTCCTGTAATAACGAATCCCCGCATCCCTGTTTCCATATCCAAAATATTTTTTTGTAAGGAACCTAGTAGATCATGCACTTCAATATCATGAACGGAGACAAAGTCGACCTCTTTCTGAAGATCAGACATACGGTTACTTACGACCAAGAGCGCAATCCCAAGGCATAAAATAATAGATAAATAGCCAATTAATATTTTGGCTTTAATCGTCACATGAATAGACTTAAACATAAGGATGTGCCTCCAAGTACAGAGATTTGCAGCATATTATGTAAACATACTGCAAATCTACTATACCACATCAACGCGGTAGCTAGAATGTAATTAATGTGTTTCCGATGAAATTTTTACCAGCAGCTGTTCTAGTTCTGGGGAGGAATCGGGGTAGGCCAAGCTCATGCTTTCTAACGCGTGTACAGCAATTTGCAGCACCGCCCAATCTCGGTACCACCTGTGATTCGCAGGAACAACATACCAGGGAGCGGTAGCCGAACTGCAACTTTTAAACACAGCTTCGTAAGCTTGTTCATACGCCTTCCATGACTCACGTTCAACCAAATCATTTTTATCAAATTTCCAGTGCTTTGTCGGATCCATCAGTCGATTCTTCAGCTTGGCTAGCTGAAAATCCTTGGAGATATGCAAAAAAATCTTAACGATTTTAACACCGCTGCTCTCTAGTAATTTCTCAAATTGGTTAATTTGCTTAAATCTACGCTTTGCCTCTGAATCCGTAACCATACCATGGACTCTCGTTATGAGAACATCTTCATAGTACGAACGAATAAAGGCGCCAATCATCCCCTTGGCAGGTACGATTTTATGCGCCCGCCACAAAAAATCATGAGCAGCCTCTTCTTCCGTAGGCGTCCGGAAGCTGTGAACTTCAAAGCCTTGCGGATGTAATCCGCCAAGCGCATGTTTCACAACCCCGTCCTTCCCACTGCAGTCCATCCCTTGGATGACAAATAGGACGGAGAGCTGTTTCTGAGCGTAGAGGATGTCCTGCAGTTCTTGCAGACGCTCGGCAAGTCGTTCCATCTGGGACTCCGCCTCTTCTCGGTCATGTAGACCTTCCGTTTCATCGGGGTTTATGTTGGCTAATCGAGTCTTCTTATCTGGATCCAAGCGAAAATGACGATAAGGCATACAAAGTCTCCTTTATGACTGTTGTGATAAGACGGTCTTTAACTTTATCATGGCACGTTTTTGAATTCTTGAAACACTCATCTGAGAAATACCAAGCTGATCCGCGATATGCCGTTGAGAATACCCTTCATGATAGATCAAGCCAATGATTTGGCGCTCTTCTTCTTTCAGACAGCTCATCGCCTCTTCTAGATCCATCTGCCTCTCAAGCGCAGCATACTCATTCGTTGTCCCAGCAATCATATCTCCAATGGTTGCACTGTCACCCTCTGTTGCAAGAGGGGTGTCGAGCGAGGTGTAATGATAATAGTCGCGCCCAGCTAAAATCTCTATCGTTTCCTCTGGACTCAACTCCAGGTATGCAGCAATTTCATCGACATTGGGTGAACGTTCCAGCTTAACCGTCAATTCATCTAATGCTCGTTGAACTTGTGAACCCTTCTCCTTAATACGTCTGGGAACCTGTATGTACCATGATTTGTCACGAAGGTAGTTTTTGAGATGGCCAATCACACATTTCATCGCATACGCTTCGAAGGGAATATCCATCGTGCTGTCATACTGCTTAAATAAGCGCAACATCGACATTTGCCCAACTTGAAAGAGATCTTCATATAGATCTGGGCGGCTTCGCGACATTTTGCCAGCTGCCATACGAACGATAGGTTCGTAGTGCAGCAGCAATGCCGTAGCCGCCTCTTCACATGCTGTTTCTTTGTATATCTTCATTTTGGAATACATTTCGTATAAGGGCTTAGAGGTAGCGGAAGATGCCTTAGCATTCATACCAGTTCCTCTTTTCTACTCGCCTGCCCTGCCAACTGTTTCGTGAGTATAATTTCGGTCCCCTTACCTGTGTGTGTCAGTACCTGCACCTCATCCATCAGTGCTTGCATCAGAAAGAGGCCTAAACCACCAATATTGGCTTCGCTAATTGATTTATTATGCAGGCTCGTGTCATCATGGTTAGTTTGCACATAATGAAAGCTGCGGCCTTCATCTTTGACCGATATTTTCATGAATCCGTTACTGCATTCAAATTGGAGTTCTATGTTTCCTGACTGCCCCTCTTCATAAGCATGCAAGATTGCATTATTACATGCCTCGGCTACAGCCACTTTCATATCTTCAATATCTTCAAAGGCGAAGCCTGCTTTGGTGGCAACACCATATAACGTTAATCTCACAATGTCTAAATAGTCTGCTTTGGCGGGTATCGTCAGTCCGATGTATGGGCTCATATGATCTCTTCTTTCCTTTCTGTTACACGCTCGGATTGATCTAAACGACCACTGTTTTCTAAATAACGGGCAATACCAGTTAGCTCAAACAATCGCTGAATTTTGGCCGGAACGTGGTGGATACGAAGAGGTGCCTGCATGGCCGCTCGAATCTTAAGGACAGAGACAAACATCCCGATCCCCGTACTATCAATGTAGCGTAATTCCTTCAAATCTAAAGTTAATGCCTCATCATACTTGTTGACAACCGAATCTAACACAACAGCCAACTCAGGCGCTGCAGATAAATCGAGTTCTCCACTTAAGTATATCGTATTCTCATTTCCATTCGAATGTTTATAGACAAAAAATTTGCGTATAGCGTTCACGTGATGACCCCTCTCTATTTGACACGGCTAGCATGCGAAGTTGTTTTTTTGGATCTGATTTGCTGCCACATCTCAATGGACATTGCAGCTCCTTGTAACAGCGTCTTCCATTTGGAGACGATCTTAGGCGCTTCGCTTGGTATCCCTGTTTGTTTCACAGCAGAAATCAAGCCTGAAGCGGATTGCTTGACAGAGGTTGTTAATTCTTTCATCACTTGGCCGACGTCACTCACGGAGCTGAACAAACTGTTGAGTTTCGCTAGTTTCACTCGCACGTCGATGGCCATCTCATTCGTATTGAGAATAACATCCTTCACATCTGACGTAATCTCAGTTACTTCATTCTTCATTTGAGCCATTGTACTCGTTATTTCATCAAGCGAATGTTTGAGTGATTTTAACGTTTGAATCAAATAAAACACGAGAAACACGAAAGCTACCGCAGCAATAATGGCACTAATTTGAACTAACATTTGAATCCCCCCTGACGGCTTAGTTATTAAGTAGTACCCCAATCGTTTGAGTTTGAAACATCCTTATTTTTCAAAATTATTATTTTAACATTCGTGTTTCAAATCGAACTAGCCGGGGTATTTCATGCTATACACCAATTTGCTTTACAGAATGAATAGTGGAGGGATTACAATGGTCAAATTAGCAACGAAAGCCAGTCCAATTACTAACCTGCTGGATAAGCAAGTCGCCAACTTCTCGGTTCTCTATATGAAGCTGCATCATTTTCATTGGTATGTGAAAGGTGAGAATTTCTTTACCTTACATATTAAATTTGAGGAGCTTTATACCGAGGCTGGGCTCCATTTGGACGTCATTGCGGAGCGAATGCTTTCCCTTCGCGCCAAGCCGACAGCTACTTTACAGGAACAGCTACAACTAGCTTCCGTTAAAGAAGCGAAGAACATGGAGTCGGCGGAGGAAATGGTTAAGCAGATTTATACCGATTTCACCGCCGTATGTGCCGAACTCACCGAAGGCATTGAGTTGGCCGAAGAGAACAAGGATCAACCGTCCGCTGATATGCTGATTAGCATTCGATCATCATTGGAGAAACATAACTGGATGCTGGAAGCGTATCTGGGTAAATAAAAATATAAAAACCACGGAATGGCGGTTAACCCGTCAATCCGTGGTTTTTGTCTGCACATATTTAACAAGCGTAACCTCTGTCCCGTCTTGCGTATCGATCTCGACTTCATCCATTAAAGCCTGCATAAGGTAAATGCCTAGACCACCGGTTTGCAACTCACTTGGCGAAGTACCCGAGAACGGTCCTGTCTGCCTATTGGGGTCGTGAGTCTCATAACCAGTGCCATCATCCTTCACTTTTACCCGTAAGAACCCTTCGCCAAACTCATAACTAATCTCAATTTGGCCGTTGCCAATCTGGGGCTCACCATGCAGGATCGCATTATTGCACGCCTCGGAAACTGCTACTTTTAAATCTTCGATATCCTCATAAGAAAATCCCATCTTAGAGGCAACGCCGTATAGACTCAGTCTTACCAAATCCAAATATTCTGCCGATGCCGGAATTTGTAAGCGAATTACACTCATGCGCTGCCTTCGATCCCTTCGTTAAGGAATCCTGAAATACCCGTTAAATCGAAAAGTTTGCGAATTGTGGATGGAATATGATGCACGGCAAATGGCATCTTCAACTCATCTCTAATTTTCAAAGCGGAAACAACAATCCCAATACCTGTACTATCAATATATCTGAGCTGACTTAAATTAAGGATTAACGCCTTATCCTCTCGGTGAACAACGGCCTCGAGTGCTTGACGAAACGTTTGAGCTGCTGCCAAATCTAACTCGCCACTGATATAAAGCTGGATCGATTTCTCTAGTTCTACTTGTTCAACCTGGAACTTTTCTGCAGACATGAGCCACACTCCTTTAGTTAAAGTCATTACCTAAATAGTAACAAGGCTCCAGCTTTTATACAAGTTCACTTGTATAGAAGCCTTCACCTGAACATACCTGTAAGCTGGCTTTCCCTAGGGGAGCCAGCAGTTACGGGGCATCTTTTTTCTTACATGATGCCCTTTTTTTCAGCAACAAAGGGATGAGTAAGCTCTCCGCAAAGCACGGCCCCTTGCTCGACAACTACCTGTTTGTCCAATATGACGTAATCCAAATACACACTAGATTCGATGGCACAGTCCTGCATGATTACACTATTTCTTACGCTGGCCCCTCGGCTCACGGTTACACCTGGGAACAAAATACTGTTTTCCACGTAGCCTTCAATTCGGCAGCCTGGACCCAGAAATGAATTACGGACTAACGAAGCCTCATGGCAATCAATATCAAACTCCTCTTCTTTGCACGTGTACACAGATTCCTTATTCATCATAAATTCCTTCCACCCTTGCGGTTGCAAGAGCCTCATACTGTGCGCATAATAACTTTCAATGGAATCCATGATGGCTACATAACCATGATTAGCATAGCCCTGAACATGCAGGTCTACCAGATGCGCATAGATCATGTCCTTCAAGTACCCGTGATAGCCCCGCTCGACGCTCTGTTCAATGATATGAACCAACAGCTTCCTGGACAACACCATCGTTTCTAAATCGATACGATGCGGCGTCAACGTCGGGAGCTCATGATAGACGTGTGAAACGCTAATCACACGACCTTGCTCGTTCATCTCCAAGTTGAACGCTTTACCGATATGAGCATCACGGTCAATCTCCGCAACATGCTGATAGAGCAGCGTAATGTCTGCCCCGCTGATCTTATGGTAATCGACCATATTCTCGAAATTCATTCGATAAATCACACTGCTTGGCGCCAGTAACACGTACTCCTCTGTGCAAGTCTTTAATTCCTCAAGATGACTGTACAAATGATACAAGTCACCCTCCTGGGACAGCCGGGTTTTTGCAGGCGCAAGGATCGAGACACCGCCTTCAGCTCCTGTTAACCCCCAATGCTGGCCGTCGCCAACGTGTTCCAATAGCGAATCCGCCTTGGGGCTAGCAAGCAGCAACACCTTCTGAATGCCCGAATTGCTCATGTTGGAAAGCGCAAAATCGACTAACCGATACCGACCTGCAAAAGGCACCGCACCCACACAACGATTGCGTGTCAATGTCGATAAGTCATCCTGTTCATTCATGAGGTTGATCATGCCAAGAACATTTTTCATGATGAGCTCCTCCTTCACATTTAGCACCACTTACATCGTAAGCATTCAATTAGGGGTTGCTTTAGCCGAAATTCACCCTCGTATTCGTCAGTTTGACAGGGATTGTCGCTGGATAGTGACGTCCAACCACCGTTTTCTCAGCAATCACAGAGATGCTATCGCTTCCAGGCTTGCCAACAATGGCGCCATCTTTGATGACGGCTCCTTCCCCCACGATCGCATTGAGGATAAGTACGTTTTTACCAATGCTTACGCCCGGCATGATGATACTGTTCATCACCCTGCTGCCCTCGCCAACCCGAACACCTTCGGAAATAACCGAATGACTAACACTTCCTTCAATCTGGCAGCTGTCGCCAATCATGGCATTATTCACTCTAGCAGTTAAAGCCACATAACCTTTGGTGTACTCCCGTTTTGGCGTTAACAGAGGCCACTGCTCACTATTGATTTGCAAATGGGGATTATATCCCAGTAAATCCATATGAGATTCCCACAAACTTTCGATCGTACCGACATCTTTCCAATAGCCCTCATAAGGAAAAGCCGATAAATGAGCACCTGCTTGCAGCAGTCCTGGGATAATATTTTGACCAAAATCGTGATTCGATGTTTCGTCATTTGCATCCTCTTCCAGGCATGTCTGGAGGACATCCCAGTTAAACAGATATACGCCCATGGACGCCAAATTGCTTATCGGATTGCGCGGTTTCTCGCTAAAACCAGTAATACGATCCTCCTCGTCCGTGCTCATAATTCCGAAGCGGCTCGCCTCTTCCATTTTGACTGGTGTAACTGCAATCGTAGCCACAGCGCCGGATTTCTTGTGATGGGCCAGTAATTCTCTATAGTCCATGTTATAGATGTGATCTCCAGAAATAATCAGGACATATTCGGGGGCATACGCTCGTAAGAAAGAGGCATTTTGATGTATCGCATCAGCCGTACCCGAGTAGGCATTAGGCGCCCCAATCTGCCTTTCCAGCAGCGAAATTCCCGTGCGCTCACTCGTCATACCCCATGCTTCTCCATTGCTGATATGGGCGTTTAACACAGCTGGCTTATATTGTGTCAGAACACCAATTGTGTTAATCCCGGAATGACGGCAGTTGCTCAACGTAAAATCAATAATTCGATATTTCCCTCCAAAATGAACAGCTGGTTTGGCGTTATTCTTCGTTAATGGACCTAGTCTAGTCCCTTCCCCACCTGCTAATAGCATAGCTACACATTCCTGCTTCATCATCGTTATCTCATCCTTTCGAGGGAATATATTCGAAAATTACGGCTGCTAGCGGTGGCATATTAACCACCATGCTGTTCGGTCGATTCTGGCAGAACCACTCTTCCGTGTTCAGCTCACTTGCATTGCCTACGCCTGAACCACCGAATTCGGAGTTATCACTATTAAATATTTCTCGGTACCGTCCTGGCATTGAAATACCAAGTCGATAACCTTCCTGTGCCACCGATTTAAAATTGCAAACAATGACTAACTGCTCGTTTTCCTCATCACCTGTTTTACGATAGAAGGTTACGATGCCATCACTTTGATCGTCAGTCCCAATCCATTCAAAGCCAAGCGGTTTATAATCCTGTTTCCATAAGGCTGGCTTCGATTTGTAGAAATGGTTCATTTGTGTAACAAAATGAGCAAATTGCTGGTGTTCTTCATAGTCCAGCAGTTGCCATTCCAACGAGTCATCCCAGTTCCAGTCATCCATCTGACCGAATTCATTGCCCATAAAGGTCAGTTTTTTACCTGGATGGCCCATCGTGAACATATAGAGTACCCGTAGATTAGCAAAGCGCTGCCAAGCATCCTTCCCTGACATTTTGCCAAGTAATGATTTAGATTCATTCGCCATTTCGTCGTGTGAAAAGGGTAAAATAAACTGCTCATCCCAAATGTTAAGCAGCGACTGTGTGATTTGATCCTCCCCCGCGCTGCGCTCTTCTTCACTTTTCTTCTCATATTCAAGTGTGCGCCAGGTATAGCCTAGATCCCATTTGTAATTAAACCCCAGACCGCCGTTAGCTACAGGACTCGTAACACCTGGGAATGAGCTTGAATCCTCCGCAATCATCAGCGCGTTCGGATATCGCGCGAAAACAACTGCATTCAGCTTCTGCAGGAAGGCTATGCCCTCCAAGTTCTCATCCCCGCCATACTCATTCGTGATACGAACCTCCTTTCGCTCATCGAAATTCAACGTTAATAGACTAGAAACCGCATCAACACGTAAGCCATCCACATGATACACATCCATCCAGAATAAGGCATTCGTAATGAGAAAGCTCAATACTTCTGGCTTCCCAAAGTCGAATACACTCGTTCCCCACGTGAGGTTCTCGCTTTTCTGAATGTCAGCGTATTCATAAAGGGGTGTCCCATCAAATCGAGCCAACCCATGTTCGTCCTTGCAGAAATGAGCTGGCACCCAATCCATAATGACGCCAATGCCTTGCTGATGACAGCGATCCACGAAGTACATGAAATCCTTCGGCGACCCGAAACGGCTTGTTACGGAAAAGTAACCCGTTACCTGATAGCCCCACGAGGCGTCCAACGGATGCTCCCCGAGCGGCATAATTTCAATGTGGGTATAGCCTCGGTACCGTACATAATCAATTAGCTCGTCCGCTAGCTCAACATACGTGTAGAAACCGCCGTCTTCCTTCCGCTTCCAGCTGCCCAAATGAACCTCGTAAATGAGTAAGGGCTGCTGCTGCAACTGATTGGACTTGTTCGCCTGCCAATCCTCATCCTCCCATTCATATCCTTCAAGGGAGGTAACGATAGAAGCCGTGCCCGGGCGAAGCTCGGAATGAAAGGCCATCGGATCGCTTTTCAGATAACAATCGCCCTGCTCAGTAATCACTTCGTATTTATATAAAGTACCTTCCGTCAGTTCCGGTATAAATAGCGTCCACACGCCCTCTTGCCGAGACATCGGGTGCCCACTGCCATCCCACCCATTAAAGCTGCCGGTTACGTTCACTTGCTTCGCATTCGGCGCCCACACAGCAAAATGAACGCCACGTTGGCCACTTCGTTCCTCTAGATGAGAACCGAGAAAATGATAGCACTGATATTGTGTGCCCTCATGCCATAAATACAAGTCCTCTGAATCGACCACAGACGTCATTGTCATCCATTTTCCTCCCAGCATGCCTGATATCATACTCCTTATTACACAGCTAATGGAGGATTGAAACAACAAACGCGCAAGTTTCTTCCCCTTAGAGGAAAAAACTTGCGCGTATTGTTGAAAATTAAGAAACGGTTACCATAACCAAACACATGTCGTCTTGAGGAGAACCTATTTTATCATGGGGATAGATGCGCTCTAACAGCTGATCTGGATCATGAGAGGTCGAAGCCTTCATACCCGCCATAATTTGCGTCACCCCGTCCGACTCCTCCTTATCGAGCCATTCGGTCAAACCATCGGTGAATAAGGCGATGCGAGCTTCTTTTTGGTAAGAAATTAACCCTTTGGTCATTTCAATTCCTTCAAAAAAACCAATCGCACAGCTGCCTTCGGTCAGCAGCTTCACTTCGCCATCCAAAATCGCAATACCAGCCGGATGACCCGCATTCACATATTCAATCGTGCGGCTTTCCGTATCCAGTACCATATAGATCGCCGTAAAGTAATAATTGATTAAATTATCGGATCTATGCAGCTGGTTCATTCGCCGATTAAGCTCTTGCATGACGCCTTCCGGATCGCAAATGTTCGTAATGGTATCCTTCAAGGCAGAGTAAATGTACATACATACCAATGAGGACGAAATCCCATGCCCCATCATATCCAGTAAAATAATGCCATACCGATTCGGAGCGATCGGATACCAAGCATAGAAGTCCCCGGCCAGCTCCGAGGATGGCTTGTACACCGCTGAAATCTGAATGCCATCATCCTTCAGAGGGCTGCTAAGTACACTAAGCTGGACTTGCATGGCTAGGGCTAATTCATATTTGATCCGTTTATCGCGCTCTTTATGCCAGTCTTTCTCGTATTTCAATCGCAGCGTCGAACGAATGCGAGCGAGAAGTTCCACCTTATTGATTGGCTTCATGACATAGTCCAAGGCACCAGCATCCAGCGCTTCAGCCAGTTTATTGGAATCCCCCATTGCCGTCACGAAAATAATCGGAATATCCTTCAGGCGCTCCTCCGCCTGAATCGTCCGACAAGCCTCTACGCCGTCAATTTCGGGCATCATCATATCCATGAGAATTAAATCGACGGGCACTTCAGCTTCACTTGTTGATTCCATATCTAGCACTTGATATAGCTCTTTAGCGGATGAAACCAGCACCAAATCGGTATAACCCGCCTTCAGCAAAATTTTTTCAATGATTAATAAATTCGTTGCGTTATCGTCTACAATGACAATACTCATCCATATAACCCCTTTCGGGTAAACAAAAATCACAACACGTATGTAAGTAGTTTACCTTACTATCCTAATACCCTACTGCCAACTATTCAATCATTCCTATAAAGAATTTCAAATATGCGCCCCTTCACTTGTTTCAAAAAGAGCTCAGACGGGTATATCCCTGTATAAGCCGAATCAACAACTACCTAATTTAAAGGAGAGATGACTCATGAGTGAAGCAGTCGAAACAAACAAAGGCGGATTTTTCGTAGGATTATTGCTTGGAGGCGCGGTAGGTGCGGTCACCTCATTGTTAATGGCTCCTAAAGCGGGGGAGAAGTTGCGCAAAGACCTCTGGAGCACTTATCAAACTTGGCTCGACAAATCAAGCCAGATTGCCTCGACTTTAAGCAATAAGACCGAAGAAGTGGTCTCCAAAGTAAGTGATAAAACAGACGATATCGTTTCCACCGTTAGTGATAAAACAGAAGATATGGTAACCAAAGTAACTGATAAAGCCACGCACCTTGTAGACACAGCAAAAGAAAATAAACAACTCGTCTCCGACTCTATACAAGCTGCCAAAACAACGTTTCAAAACAATCAACACTAGCTCATCCTAACATGTAATGCTTAAAAAGGAGTTGTACACGATGGACAAACATGCCCTGCATCATCAATTAACGGATCTCGGGTTGGAACGTATCGAATACCTGGAGAAATCCGTTTATAAATTTGATATTTATCATGACGCTACCTCAGCTTCCTATCCATTAACTTTGACCACGTTAACTTCGGAGCATGGGAGTACGACCGTGCATTTCCATGAGGCCGATTTCGCAGACAACCAATTCGTTCCCCTTCAAGTCCGACGTGCTGCGCTGGATAAATTAATTGAGCTCGAACAGATCTGTAACGGATCCTCTGGTAAATCACTGGAAGAAGCCAACAATGGCTCTATGGCTCAAGATATGGGCGAGATGAAGAAGCTCGGGAATGAAATGAAGCATATGAAAACCAATAGTGAGTTATTGGAACGGGATATGATTCCGGATCCGATTCAGTAAGCATGGTTCAGATAAATAGAGATATTAGGAGATAGAGGGAACATCGGAGATATGCGGTGATAGACGAAGAGGCTGTTTCAAAAGTCAATTTTGACTTTTTGAAACAGCCTTTTCTAACTTCAAACCAGCCACTACCTACACCCAAGGTCAATACCTCGCCAGATATAGACACTATCCCGTTGGCTCAGATGATCTCCATGCGAGCATCTCTGAGCCAACGGGATAGTAAAGATAGTTGCCTTCCCTAGCAGGGCCTACTCTTCTTTATGCCTTCGGATGGACCATATCCGCTGGCTTCACGTAACTGTCGAATTGCTCAGCCGTCAAATATCCGCTGCGCACAGCTGACTCCTTCAACGTCAGCCCTTCCTTATGCGCTTGCTTCGCAATGCTGGCTGCCTTCTCATACCCGATATACGGGTTGAGTGCCGTGACCAGCATGAGCGATTGCTCCAGATTGCGCTGAATCACCGCGCGGTTCGGTTCCATGCCTGCGAGGCAATGGTCGTTGAACGAGCGCATGCTATCCGCCAGCAGTCGCACAGACTGCAGGAAGTTGTGGATGATGACGGGCTTGAACACGTTCAGCTCGAAATTGCCTTGGCTGGCGGCGAAGCCGATGGACGCATCGTTGCCCATCACCTGGCACACGACCATCGTCATCGCTTCGCTCTGCGTGGGGTTGACCTTGCCCGGCATAATCGAGCTGCCGGGCTCGTTTTCCGGAATCGTGATTTCGCCGATTCCGCAGCGGGGTCCGCTCGATAGCCACCGCACATCGTTGGCTATCTTCATTAAGTTCGCCGCTAGCGCTTTGAGCGCACCGTGGGCGTAAACGATCTGATCATGGCTGGTCAGCGCATGATACTTGTTCTCCGCCGAGACGAAGCGCGTGCCCGTCTCGCGAGTCAGGGCTTCGGCGACGCGGGCGCCGAACTCGGGATGCGCGTTCAGCCCCGTCCCGACGGCGGTCCCGCCGATCGCGAGCTCGCGCATCGTGTCTACGGCGCTGCGCACCATGCGCGCCGTCTGCTCCAACATGGCCCACCAGCCGCTAATCTCCTGACCCAGCGTCAGCGGGGTCGCGTCTTGAAGGTGGGTGCGGCCGATCTTGACGATGTCGGCGAAGGCCGACATCTTGGTGTACAGCGTTGCCTGCAGCCCTTCTAGCGCGGGCAGCAGTTCTTGCTCTACAGCGATGACGCCAGCGACGTGCATCGCCGTCGGGAATGTATCGTTCGAGCTCTGCGAACGATTCACGTCATCGTTGGGATGGATGCGCGAAGCGCCATCCCCGATCAGTTCATTGCCACGGTGGGCGATCACCTCGTTGACGTTCATGTTGGACTGTGTGCCGCTGCCCGTCTGCCAGACGACGAGCGGGAACTCATCGTTCCAGCGGCCTTGTACGATTTCGTCAGCCGCTTGTGAAATGGCCTCTGCTTTTTCAGGCGGCAATCCGCCGAGGTCACGGTTAACGTGAGCGGCTGCCTTTTTGAGCAGCGCAAAAGCACTAATCAGCCTCACCGGCATTCGCTCCGTACCGATTTTGAAATTTTCGAAGCTGCGCTGGGTCTGTGCCCCCCACAACTTATCCACAGGTACTCTGATTTCCCCCATGGTATCCCGTTCTATCCGATATTCTTGTGTCATACATACCCTCCTCTATCTGTCCATAATCTGAATCGTAAGGAATAATACCCACGCTTTAACAACATCTAACAATCCTCCTATAGTTTCCCCGCATTTGGGAGGCTTATGAGTCGCAACTGGTTAACTAGCAGAAGCTAGAGCTATAATGAGGAATACAGAGACTACCCCTGTTAGAGACAGGGGCATTTATGAAAGGAGACTATCAACGATGGAAACGAAATTAGCGATCATCGTCCGTTCCACGGAGATTGATGTGAACGGCCATGTGAATAATGCCAAATATTTGGAGTACCTCGAATGGGGACGTGAAGAATGGTATGAGGCCTGCGAGCTGTCTTATGAGACTTTTGGTGACCTCGGTGTGCAGACCGTGACCGTAAATATCAACATCAATTACCGTAAAGAGTGCAAGCAAGGCGAACATTTGACAGTGAGCTGCCGCCCTGAGAAAATCGGCAATTCCAGCTATGTCCTCGGGCAAGAAATTCGTAACCAGCAAGGTGAACTATGCGCAGATGCGCTTGTGACCAGCGTGACAATGGACAGTACAACGCGCAAAAGCCGGGAGGCCCCGGCGGCATTACGAGCATATTTCGCTTAGTCGTTCAACATAGATGACTTCGTTAACGGGCAGTGACCGAGAGGCGGCGCATCCGGTATAAACACCGTGAGTTTTCGCATGAAATAGCAGGATTCTGGAAAATGGTGTTCTAGAAAACGAAGTGTCGATTTCGATAATAATTCATCATTGCGATATTGAACGATGATTTGCTGTACGAAATCATAGAATTTTTTTACAGTTCCCAGTACTTCCTTTGCGAATCGAATCTCCGCCGGGAAACCCGGCGGTGTAAAACGCAAATAACCTTGCATGGCACGATTTTTCGTCATATAAGACGAGAAAAGCGAAGCGAACTTATCCGTCTCTACGCCAAGTGGAATCTCCACGGGGTCCAGCAGCCCATTCAGCAGCACCGCGTGCCCAAGCTGATCCTCCAGCCAGAGATCCAACAATTCGGTTAGTCTCAACGGTGCCGCTGGAACACCTTGCATCCAATACGAGAGTTGACGCAAATATTCTCTGTTTTCATTAATGGTTCCATTAAAATAAGATGGCGTCAGATTCAGGTTAATACGATTCCACAGCCTTAAATGCTGCATATGCCCTTCTAATCTGCAATACGCATCCGCAAGCGGGTACACGCTTCTAGCGAAGGCTTGCATGGTCGGCGAATCTGCACCCTCGAACGGTGCCAGCCCCTTCGCGTGACGAAGAGCATCTTGAAATTGTGGAATGAACTTCTCCGCTTCTTTCCACCATTTCGTTTCCACTGGAGATAAATAATCCCTCAAAAAGTGCGCATGATCTTCCAGCACCTCCAGCCAGAATAAATGCTCTTCCTGCAACGAGATTCGCACTTCTTGTGTCATGCAGTTCCCCCCCTCCTCCGCACGCCTTCTTTCCTTCAAAATGTATGAAAGAAATCGGCGCCATAGACCGCTTCACGGTTTCGGGGCTGGCCCCTTACTACGCGCTCTTCCGCTTTTTATCCAGAAGACAAGGGGATAGATAAAGAACAAACACTCGATAAATAGAGCAAAGGTTGCCCAGCTGCTATTAAAATATTCCGCCAACTGTACTGGGTTTTTAGCTAAAATGAGTGACATCGAGACAACAATGACCGCCAGCGGGAATGTAATTGGTTTATAATTACTTAGTGACAGAGCTTGCGAGCAGAGCAGCGTCCCTATCGTAAAGATAATACTTAGCTTAATGAAATAGCCTGTAAACCAGATCGAGACAATAAGCGCATCAGTATTGCGTAGAAAGTCGCCTAGATGCAGGAATCCCGTAAGCTCTAACGCAGGATATACTAACGTAGCCGCAAGCTTAGGTCCGAAAAAAAACATTATTAACAAAAATTCTACAAGGAGTATGTAAGTACCCGCCAAGGATCCTACCCAAATGACTTTACGGATTTTGGGATTGATATTTAGCTCTGGCATGATATAAGAGAACATAATTAATTCCCCATACCACGGGATAATGGCATACGTTTGTGCCCACAGTGCCTTCCAATCATGAATACGAGTAAACTCATACCACATGGGTGTATCCATTGCCGTAAGAAAAAATAACGGTTTGAATACAAACAACACGCCAATAAATAAAAAGCACCCCTGTGCGAATCTGAAAACAGTTGAAACACCAGATTGAGTCAAAGACGCAACGGCAACCATGACCAGTACACCAACAGCAGCAGGTGGTGTTTCCCGCAAATAAGTTGGGATGAAGAAGTCAGTAAACTCACGCAAAATATAAGAGGCCAGATGTAAAAAAAAGAACGATAACAAAAACAAAATACCTTTGTGAAGGTACTTGTTTATGAGGGTCCCACCGTACTCCCCAAAATAGCTGGAGGGTTGACGCAGAGCGAACCTGAGGCTGAACGTTGCAAGCGCTGTACCGAAAATCGCAGCCAGTACAATGCACAATCCACCATCAAAAGAAGCCGCACCAGCAAGCGGGCTGATGAGAAAAGCAATCGTGGTAGAGAATACGAACACAAAGGTCATCGCCCCCAACTGCAGACCTGTCACTGTTCCTTGTTGCTTCACCTTGCCGCCTCCCTGTAATGCCTATCTTTGAACAATGAAGCTTTGTAGCGGCTCAAATAGCAAACGGATTGCATGACTGGGATTTACCCACTCCGGCCAGAAAATACTGAGGGCTCCAAAAACAAACGCGACACCAGTAACCGACAGCGCAAGCGTCTTTTCTTTCGAGCTTGCAGATTGACGTCGAAGCAAAGAAATTTGATAGATCAGGATACAACCAATACCCAAAATTAAATAGAACATTGGAATCTGATCTCCTTTCGAATTCAAAGTTTCGCTGAGCGGCTTATCCCCGTGCTTCGCAAGACCACATGAACTTGAAATTCAGGATCTGTAAGTGTAAACATCATCTCGCGGGGATTTTCTGACCATTCCTGCCACATCCCAGGATATTTGTATTTAACTAATTCGCTCCACTGAAAAACATCGGCCTGGTGGTCTTGCGCCTTTTCACTCGCAGATTGAATTAGATGTCTAATACGATCACTCACAGCCTTCTCCACGATGGAAATATTTGCTGGGGCGTTTAAATTCATATTGGATTCTATGGAAATGAGATCTGCTTTTGCCCGAAGCGTTACCTGAAGGGTGACCCTGTTTCCGTTGCGAATCGCTCGCGTCCTATGCTTCACATCAATGAGTCTAGCGCTGAAAACGCCCTTATTATCTGGGAGTTCCCCCGTAATGATCATCTCCGGAATCTGATTCTTCATCATTAAAATGCCCATCGTTTCATCATTCGTAAATCGACCTGTAACAGCGCCATTTTTCAAAATGGCTGCGCCTCCGACCCCCGACCATTTCACATTCTTGGCTTCTGTCAGCAGCTTAAGGTCACGGAGAGTTAACTCTGGAATATAAGAGTCGCCCAAGTTATTCCATCGTGCATATAATAAGTCTCGGATTCGGATTGGGGGAACTCGCTTTGTATGCGCTGATTCTCGCCAGATCTCCGTGGGGAAACGTTCAAACACAGATTCCAACTTCGCTAAATTTCTAGCGAAGCCATTGAAGTAAAATACATAGATCGGCAATCTGAAATCCGTTGCACGAATCAAATGATCCAACAAAGGGGTCAAGCCCGCCCTTGCAAAACGATCGCCAATGACGATAACTTGCATTTGTCCCCACGTAACTGATCTAGGTAGTTCCGCTTGAATATGTTGGAGCGCTTCTGCGACATCCGAGCCTTTGCCAGAAATCGATACATACGGTTTTTGATTAACACTATTCGAATTGAGTCCATTTGATATGCGGTTCGGCAGCATGAATAACGTAGAGACTTCCGTCTGCCCATCCTCATTTAGATCAACAAGCATCGTTGATACGAAGGTTCGGTCATTGAGCTCTTGTTTGGACCAGCATCCTGTTAATCCTATTGGAATCGCCGTGATAAGCACCAGCATGCCAAGCATACGCTTTATTTTTGGCAACATTGCAGCCCCTCCTTGATGGATCAAGGTCGTTTCTTGCCCATCCATTTTGTCCAAGGAAATCGGCCAGCGGCATCCCTCATCTGTTCCGACTTAAAAGGAATGAACGGAGATAGATACGGCGTGCCATAAGACTCCATGGACAACAAATGAATATAAATAAAAAAGACCCCAATCAATAGTCCGAGAAGCCCAAATATCGCCGATATGAATAATAGCGCAAACCGTAGGAATCGAACCGTCAAGGTAAGTGAGAAATGCGGCACAACAAAGGAAGAAATCCCTGTGAGAGCCACGATAATGACCATAGGTGCACTCACGATGCCAGCCTGAACAGCTGCTTCGCCTATGACAATAGCCCCGACAATAGAGATTGTCTGTCCCATCGTTGTAGGGATTCGCTGTCCCGCTTCTCGCATGACCTCGAACGTAACCTCCATAATGAGGGCCTCCAGGATCGCGGGAAAAGGAACAATATCTCGGCTTGCAGCTAATGAAATCAACATATTGTAAGGGAGCATTTCTGGATGAAAGGTCGTAATGGCCACATACGCTGATGGCAGAACCAGACTGACAGCAAAAAATATGTACCGGAGCAGACGAATCCAGCTGCTGTAAAAATAGCGCTGATAATAATCCTCGGCCGACTGCATAAACGACAATAAGGTCGCGGGGGCGACCAAATTACTTGGCGTTCCGTCTGTTAAGAGCGCTAAGCGTCCTTCAAATAACGAAGAAACCACCACATCCGGTCTCTCTGTATTCAGCATTTTCGGAAATGGCGAAATGAGCCTTTCGTCCAGTAACTCTTCAAGAAAGCTGCTATCTGGAACGCGGTCTGTTCGAATTGCCCCAAGCTTCGTTTTAAATTGCTGCACCAGTTCAACGTCACAACGACCTTTCATATAGAGCAAAAGAACGATTGTACGTGATTCACTTCCGATAATGAATTGCTCTACAACAAGATTATCGCTTTTGATGCGCTGACGGATGAGTGACAAGTTCGTAGATACATCTTCAACGAAGGATTCCTTCGGCCCTCGAATCGTCTTCTCATTCTCAGAGACATTCACTTCTCGCTTCGCTTTTTGAGGAAATGGAAATACGACGCCCGTCGTCTCACCAGAAATACATAGTAAGACATACCCGTTAAACAACCCTTCTAGCGCTTCTTCTGGCGTATGTGAAACGTTATAGGCAGCTGAAAAAAACGTTTTACTCTGGAATATGCTTTGGAGACGCTCGTCGCTGCGTCCCGGATAGGGCTGCAGCAACTTACGCAGGACATGCGTTTGCAGCATCTCCAAATCAATCGCATCCATCATATAGTAAATTGTGCAGATGAAGTCGTCTTGCTCAATCCTTTGCGAGACTACATCTAATCGATCTTGCAGCCTCTCGCGGATCCATTGCGTCAATTCCATATAACATGGCTTCCTTTTTGGTAGTAGTTTCCTCTGACTTGGATGTAATTATGCATCTCATAGCAAATCATTGGAAATTACTACACGCATCAACGTTACCTATTCTCTGTGGATAACTTTTGACCGATTGGTGTCGGCAGTCCATCCATACTCGTCATATTTTTCTTCTCCCAATAGGCAAGCAAACCTTCGTCCCCTTGCTTCGTCGCCCAATTTTGCAGCGTATTACGCTCTCCCTCATACGTATAGAACGGTACACTAAAGCCGCAGGATGACTTCACCTCATGAATATCGATGACCATAATTTGCCGCACCCCTGGCAGCAACTCGAACTTCGGCGCCAACTGTTCCCACTCATCAGATCCGGACAGTACCACATGGCCTTTGCCATACAACCTGATAATCTCTGGCGGTCCCTCGATAGCCATGAACATAATGGTGATGCGGCCATTTTCCGCTAGATGAGCGCTGGTTTCATTGCCACTTCCAGTCAAATCTAGATAGGCCACTTGATTGGCCGATAGAATGCGCAGCACATCGTGCCCCTTCGGTGAAATATTAACATGCCCTTCCGCTGATAATGGTGCTGAACCAACGAAGAAGATATGTTGCTTGGCGATGAACGCCACGTGTTCCGGCAGCAGTGCCTCGAATGATTTTCCCATTTTGCACTCACTCACTTTCCATTTTCTTCTATTATGTGCCCTCTAACTCTATTTGTGAAATACATAAATTATGCATACTTTATAGGTAACACCTATAGGTGAATGCAGAGCCATCCAACGAATACTTCTCCTAATGACAATTACATATTTTTGGAATTCACAGGAGAAAGTAAGGGTATCTGATGATGAGGGAGGGAACACACGTGAAACAAAATCCGCAGGTCGAAACAGCAGTGGCCGCCTATTTCGAACAAATCTTCTCTGAACAAAGCGACTTTCAATCGAAAGAATTGCTTATAGGAGGAACGTTATTTCAACTGTTCTATTTCGAATCGCTTGTCGAAATGTCCCTCGTTCAAGAATTCATTCTAAAACCGCTGCTTCTCCGCCCTCAAGATGGTATTCGCGAAGTGGTATCCATTCTGGACTATGCTGAAACCGAAAATTTGGAGGAAGCCGTTCAAGCCCTATTGTACGGTAAAGTTGTACTCTATCAAGACGGAGACAGCAAGCTTTACCTACTCGGCGTCGATTTGAAGAAGGAGCGTTCCATTAATATCCCGATCAATGAACGAGTTCTACGCGGTGCGAACGAAGCTTTCATTGAGAATTTAGATACCAACATTAATCTAATGCGCAAATTAATTAATTCTACAGAGTTCGTTGTAAAAACATACACGATTGGGCGGCTTTCGCGGACGAAGGTCGCTGTCATGTACATCAAGTCGGTTGCCACAAAAGCGATCGTCGATGAGCTGGAGAGAAGGCTTACTAGCATTGACATTGACTATGTCGAGGCGCCGGGATTTATCGACGAATTGATCCGAG
The DNA here is from genome assembly GCF_031455095.1 of Paenibacillus qinlingensis. GTDB lineage: Bacteria > Bacillota > Bacilli > Paenibacillales > NBRC-103111 > Paenibacillus_E > Paenibacillus_E qinlingensis_A. The sequence continues at coordinate 86,438 of NZ_JAVDSB010000015.1, read as the reverse complement.
AGAAGAAATTCAGTCTATTTCCACAACTGCTCATTACGGAACGGCCTGATCGTACACGCTCCTATCTGATGGAGGGGAAGGTTGTCATTGGAACTGCAGGGTCACCAGATGCCATTATTATGCCTGTAACGTTCTGGTCTTTCCTGCAAAGTCCTGATGATTATCAAGTAAGTTGGCTGATAGGTACGTTCTTTCGCCTATTGCGTATATGCTGCCTGTTCATTACGATTGGCCTGCCCGCCTTGTATGTGGCTGTCAGCGCCTTCAACCCACAACTGTTGCCAATTAATTTCGTGAATACACTTCAGAGTTCTCTGAAATACGTCACGTTCCCGCCCGTACTCGAAGCACTTTCCATGTTGTTCATGCTTGAGATATTAAGAGAAGCAACCATTAGGCTAGCGAGTCCCGTCGGCCAAACCATTGGCGTCGTAGGTGGTATCGTCATCGGAACGGTCGTCGTGCAGGCTAACTTGGTGTCCAATACGATTGTTATCGTTACTGCCCTAACAGGCTTGGCCTCCTTTGTGCTGCCTTCTTACGAAATGAGTAGTGCAGTTCGCCTGTTAAGCTATCCGGCGCTTCTTCTTTCCGCCTTGTTCGGCTTGTTTGGCCTCGCGTTCTTCTTCATAATGATTTGCATACATCTATGCCAGATGACAACAATGGGACTCCCTTACTTTACACCGCCGTTCTCTTTGCGCGATACGAAGGATACGCTATTTCGGGTCCCCATCTGGAAATTGCTTAAACGCCCCATAGAGTCCATTTCAAGCAATCGCACAAGGTTAAGGAATCCAAGGAGTTGGAAACGCCCATGAAGGAAGAAACCATCACAAGGAGACAGCTGATTTCGCTAGTTATTATGGTTCAGCTCGGAATTGAAGTTTTGTCCCTGCCTCATGTCGAAGCCGCAACTGCAGGCCATGATACATGGCTGGCTGTCTTGCTAGCTGCGTTAGCTTCACAAGCAGGCATCACACTGCTCTGGTGGCTTGGCAGTCGCTACCCTAAGCTTAACTTCTACGCCTACATCCCACTAATTGTAGGGAAACCAATTGGAGCCAGCATTAATTTATTGCTGGGATGCTATTACGCCTTTTCTGGACTTTTATTAACACTGCTCTATAGTGACATCTTAAAAAGATGGCTCTTTCAACTCACGCCTAGGTGGATTCTTATTCTTATGCTTCTCCTCGTGTGCGGCTATGCAGCTACGTCAACACTCAGGCAGCTTGCTAATATTTCACAAACCTTTATGGTCTTCGCTTACATCAGCTTTTTGCTCATCGTATTTAGCGGAATTTACGGCCTTGATGCGAGAAATTTGTTGCCTGTTCTATCCAATGGTTGGTACCCGCTTCTGAAAGGTGCCTATTCCGCCTTCAGTTCTTATGTTGGTTATGAGCTGCTTCTCTATGCTTACCCCTATGTACAGTCTGATAGTAAAAAAAAGGTACTGCTTTCGATGACATTAGCGAATGCTGCTACTGCTGTATTTTATATTGCCGTGTGCCTGATCTGCTCCATGAAGTTCAACTTAAAACAGCTGGAGGTTATTCCGGAACCGATCATTTTTATATTAAAAAATTATCGTGTTGATATCTTACAGAGCATTGATATCTTGTTCTTGATTTTCTATGTATGCATTGTATCGGCAACGATTTATACCTATTTCTTCATGGCTGCCAAAGCATTCCTGCACTTACGCAGCCGTGGCTTGGGTAAACAGGTTATTTGGGTATGGATGATAGTCGCTCTCTGTCTGCTTGGAGGTTTCTTCTTGACGAAGCTTAATGACATTCTGCAGATTGCTACGATTCAAGATATGGTATCCATCGTGTTGGTCGTCGCTCTACCGGTTGTTCTGCTCATTATTTCTGGGATACGCGGTACGAGGAGGCACGAGACATGAAAAAAGTGGTAACGGTGCTACTTATCTGCTTACTGCTGACAGGTTGCTGGGATCAGTCACAACTGAAAAAGCTGCTCTTTGTCGATGTCATCGGCGTAGATTACGCTGGTGACAGCAAGCAACTCCAGGTCGGCTGTGTTATTTCCTCGCTTCAGAATGCCAATCTAGGAGGGGGCAATCCGAACAACGTATTCGTGGAATCAACAGGCGATAACATCTATGACGCTGTGAGTAAAACAAATAAAGAATTTCCTGGCATTCTTACTGTGCTAGAAACCCGGCTGTTTCTGATAAGCACCGCATTCGCCAAAGATCAGCCGCTGAACTATCTCAATAGTGCCAGCCAATTCATAGCCAATCCTTTGTACGGCTATCTGGCCGTATATGACGGCGATCTGACTACGCTGCTGCGTAAGAAAAAAATAAAAGATCAGACTTTATCGGAATATCTTGTAGGTTTATTGGAAGAAGATAAGAAGAGGGGAAAAATCCCCTTGAATAAGATAGTTCAGTATATCCTTGGAGGAGCGGGGTACCTAAACGACTTTGCACTCAATCGGTTGGAACCTTTCGAGAACGGCGCTCGTCTCGCAGGTACCGCTTTATTTCGAGACGGGAGATATACAGGCGTCAATCTCGATGATGATAATACCCTCTTAGCCATTCTGCTGGATGGTACATCAGGTAAAAATCAACTTATCACAGGTAATGTGAACGGCAAGCACTATACTGCGCTAATACAGAACGCCCATCGCGATTTCCATATTAACCCTAAGGACGGCCGTCTTCATGACATTGGAATCTCGTTAGATTTAGATCTTAAACTCATTGAAGCTGGATTTGAGAGTAAGAGACATACGAAAGACATGCTCACCGAGCTCGAAAAGCAAATATCTGCTGATCTTATACCAAAGGCAGCTAACGTGATTGCAATCCTGCAGAAGACCAATTGCGATTATCTGCAGCTTGGACATGAGGTGTCCGCCTATCATCCCAAGCTGTTTGGCGGCATCGACTGGTGGCGCGAGCAGTATTCGACCCTCCCTATTCAACCACAAGTGAAGGTCAAGATTCTGAATACAGGTATTTTGGAATAATGTCAGTGAGAAAAACTTGCATTCCCTTTGCATATTTTTCCTCTACTCGAAGAATACTTAGTTGGTTGAATCTTAGCTTATGTTTACGACGCCGGATTTCTGGCGAAAAACGCGAAGGAGGTGATTGTACCATGTCAACAACGAACAGTAATGACGACGTAGTAAGTCATGCAATTAATGCGGCTCAGGCAAATGCTGAAGATAGCCAATCCCAACAACAGGTAGAGGAATTGTCTGCTGCGCTGCAAAGTGCAACATCCGATGCGAATGATGAGGAAAACACCTCACAGGAATAATTCGGTTCAGTTCCGTATCAAATAAAGAGCTTTCCCTCACGCTAATCGCGATGCAGGGGAAGCTCTTTTTCTTTGACAATGGCACGAATTGGTCTCATTCATTGAACCAAACGCCCATCTTTGGAATATGGTGTAAGCAAAAACGTAGGGATGATGAAACATGAGAGACATAAGAGACACAAGAGATATAAGAGATATAAGAGACATCGAACAGGACTTGGACTTGGAACACCAACCCGTTAGTATACAAACCTATAAAGTGCTAAAGAGCAAATTAAACCTGATGTACCCCGCTGTTATTCATATGAATGCTCCTCTAGTACAGCATAAAATCAATACAACCATTGTCGATGCCGTCAACAAGCAGCTGCATGATCAGGGATTCCCACAAAATCCAGAAACCGATGTGACCGCTTATTATGAAATCAAAACGAATGAACGTCGCGTACTGAGCTTATCGTTGCTCAATTATGCTTTCTCTGGCGGAGCTCACGGCATGACCATCCAACAATCATTGACGTTCAGCACGGAAACTGGGCAAAGCTATACGCTAAGCCAGTTATTTAAACCAGGCAGCGATTACGTCAAAAGAATTAGTGATATCGTTGCCGCCGAGATCAAACGACGCGAAATTCCATTGTTGGTTGAGTTTACAGGCATTCGACCTAATCAAGACTTCTATATTGCGGATAAATCACTGGTTGTTTATTTTCAACTCTACGAGCTAGCCGCTTACGTGTATGGCTTCCTTTACTTCCCTATTTCGGTGTATGAGCTCCAGGATATCATTGCTGAAGACGGCCCACTTGGGAAAATGATGTACTAAAATAGGCTAGACGCAGACAATAATTTGTCGGCTGAAATTCCCCTTGTTTACCGTACAGCGTGAATCGATGTGGAAGCCAGCTTTGGTCAAAAGCGGATCGATCTGCTCTGTCGTTACAATGACCGCGCGCTGCGCTAACCGGCGGGCGGTTTGGAGCATGTCCAGCTTCTCGGCCTCCGGCAGCACGGAGCACAGATTATACGGCATGTCCAAAATCAGCGCATCGTAGATGCGCTCTGGACTGCCTGGCAGGGCCGTCGCATGCGGAACAAGCGTCCGCATGTCCGCGATCTGGACCACCCCCGGCATGCCGAAGTGGTCCAGATTCACCCGCGCGCCGCGTACGGCCAGCGGGTTGATGTCGTAGCCCACGATGTCAATCCCCATCGACATCGCCTCCACCAGCACCGTGCCCATGCCGCAGCACGGGTCAATGACCCGCGTGCCCGCCACCTCGGGCACGGCGATGTTCACCACCGCCCGCGCGAGGCGCGTTCCGAGGGCGGTGGAGTAGTTCTGTGGCTTCTGCTGATGCTGAAGCCACACGGCTTCGCCGTAGCTGCATTCGCCGAACAACCATCGGCCACCCAGCTCCGTCACGGCGAAGTACTGCTCCGGCCTGCGCATCTCGGCCTTGCCGCGCAGCCCCAGCCCCAGTTCGCGCTCGACGCTGCGCTGGCGGTCATAGCTGACCGCCGTGTCCGTCTCCGCGAACACAACCTTGAACGTTGCGCCGCGCACGGTCAACGTCTGAAGGTCAGAGGCCAGCTCCGGCAAGCTGCCGGCCTCAAAAGCAACATCCATCCGCAGCTTCAGAAACGGGCTGCGGCTCGGCTCTACCTTGTGCGCGCTGACGGCATAGCGCGCACCGATGACAGCCTCTGCGCCCAATAACGTGCGCAGCTCCAATTGACACAACGCCTGTTCATCCTCATGACAGGCAAATACATAAATATGTTCCTTACTCACTTGTTCCATGCCCTACCTCACTCTTCCTTACGCCTTTACGCTACGCAAATTCCTGAATAACCTGCTTCACGAACGTATCCATCGTTTTACACAAAAACATATCCTTCCGATGCACAATGCCGACTTCCTTCTGCGGAACGGGATCGATAATCGGAATCGCGCACAACTTCTGCTCACGCATCTGAGCCCCCATGCCATCTACATAGGATTGTGGCAAAATTGCACCGCACACATGGTTTTTCGCCATTTGTAATAAGGATTCGAGCGTGGATAATTCCACTATCGGTTTCCAAGCAAGACCGATCTGCGCGCAGCAATCATCCATCATTTGCCGAACATAGAACTTCTGCTGCAGCATCGCAATCGGAATTTCGGTCAACTCCGCCAACCTGATTTCCCTCACCTGCTCTTGGGCAAATGCATGTTGAGCCGATACCACAAGTTGAAGCTTCTCTTGATACAACGGCACACATCGCAGCTGCTCATCCTCCTCAGGCAAAAAAACAACGCCCACATCCAACTCATTGCTCAGCAGCTTCTCCTTGGTTTCCTCGGTAGCCAGCTCCATCACCGATAGCTCGATTTTCGGATACTTGGCATGAAACGTCATAATCGTCGCCGTCAGCAAATGATTGCCCGAACAACCAATTCGCAATCGCCCGCGCTGCATCCCTTGAAGCTCATTCATCGCCATCTGGGCTTGCTCCAGCTCGTGAAAAATGTTGCGACTATGCTTGCGCAGAATCTCGCCGGCTTCGGTCACATACACTTTTTTACCCATGCGCTGAAAAAGCGGCGACCCCACCCGATCCTCTAACAACCGGATCTGTTGACTGAGGGTAGGCTGGCTAATGCCCAGCCTTTCTGCTGCTTTTGTGAAATGAAGCTCCTCACATACCGCCAAAAAATACACCAATAACCGATAATCCACCTGACACCCCCGATCATAGCTATTAACTATGATAGTAATTGATAAATAGCAATTGATCAATGATTGCGAATTTTCTATAGTTAAGGGTAAAAGATTGTGAGTACCCTCAATAGGAAAGGTGGCACAACATATGTACGGAAACATTCGCATCGAACAAAATCAAAGTGGTAAGCCTATGCCAAATTTGAAAGAGAATCTAGGGTTTGGCAAACTTTTTACAGATCATATGTTTATGATGAATTACGAAGAAGGTCAAGGCTGGCATGATCCGCGCATCATTCCCTACGGTCCGATTTCACATGACCCTGCTGCGATGGTTTTCCACTATGGGCAAGCTGTTTTTGAAGGGATGAAAGCATTTCGCACGGAGAATGATGAAGTTGTTTTATTTCGTCCCGATCAAAATGCCAAGCGTTTAAATCGTTCTAGCGAACGACTCAGTATCCCGCAATTGGACGAAGAGTTCGTTGTCCGTGCTATTCAAGAGCTAGTTCACCTTGATGCCGCATGGGTGCCGAAGAAGGAAGGCTCCTCTTTGTACATCCGTCCGTTCATCATTGCAACGGAAGGCGTGCTAGGTGTCCGCCCATCTCTGACTTATTCCTTTATTATCATTATGTCGCCAGTTGATGCTTACTATGAGGAAGGGCTGCAGCCAATTAACATCCTTGTGGAAAGCTATTATGCGCGATCCGTACAAGGCGGGACAGGCAATGCCAAAGTAGCCGGCAATTACGCTGCCAGCCTAAAAGCACAAATGTTGGCTAAAGAGCATAACTGCGCACAAGTGCTATGGCTTGATGCCATCGAGAAGAAGTACCTGGAAGAAGTCGGCAGTATGAACGTCTTTTTCAAAATTGGCGGAGAAGTCGTCACGCCTAGCCTTAGCGGCAGCATTCTTGAGGGAATTACGCGCGGCAGCATCATCCACCTGCTGAAAGAATGGGGTATCCCCGTGTCTGAGCGGAAAATATCCATCGATGACATCGTGAAAGCTCATGCGGATGGGACGCTGGAAGAAGCTTTCGGCACCGGCACCGCTGCGGTTGTATCGCCAATTGGCAGCCTGCTGTGGAACGGTACACCGATGGTCGTGAACCATGGCGAGATCGGCGAGCTTGTGGAGCGACTGTACACGACAATTACAGGGATTCAAAGTGGCAAACTGCCAGACACGTTTGGCTGGTTGTTAAAGGTTTAAATACTTCTTCACGGCTTAGCGTGCAGCGCGGCTCTGTACAAAAGACACCCTGTTGGGTGTCTTTTGTCTTTTATTTGCTTTTGCGGAACTTTTGCCTCGCCGCTGGCCTTGAGGGAACCTAGATACGCTATTTCTTCATAAAAGGGCGATATCTCTCCGCAGGGGGAACGTAGATGCCTTATTTCCACGAAATATGAGCAAAATGACTGCAAAAGGAACAATTAGCGTATCCTCGTTCCCTTTCAAACACAAATCGGTGTTATTGCTTCAAATAGCGCCCTCACGTTCCGCCCCTCCCCCTACTTCTCCTAATCCTTCGCATTCCCCTGCTCATCCACAACATGAGCATCAATGTCAATAATGTCCTTGCTGCTAACGGCATCATCTCCGAGGAAATCCCTCAGCTTGCTTTTCGCTTTGCGTCTAACCTCGTCATCAATACTCTTCGACACAGCCGCTAACGCAAAGCCCAGCGCACTTAGATCATCGACGTAACCAACAATCGGCAGCAAATCTGGCATTAGATCCAGCGGCAAAATGAGATACCCCAAAGCACCGTAGATCTGAACTTTCGCGCGAAGCGGCGTTTTCGGACTATCCAGTGCATAAAAGAGCAGTAAACCCATATAAATCACTTTACTTCCCGCTTTTTTGGCACCTTTTTTCAACTTGGACCAGAAGCCGTCAATTGAGAAATACTTTTCATATTTGGACACATTCATTTGGCGACCACTCCATTCATCTGCATTCACTGTATACCCTGTATATACCCTATTTTACACTGATCTCACACAAGAAGTCTTCGTTTCTGTATATCTAACTTTTACCCAAGTCCATCCAAAGAATATCCCTATACAAATAATCCCTCATCCTGTATGGTGTTGAAATCGACATCTTACTGCAAGAAATGAGGTTTTACTTATGTCATCCATCTGGAATAAAATCACATCCATTCGGCTACCCTTCTGGGTTATGTTCATGAATACCTTCAGCATGGCGGTCGGATTTTATATGATGATCCCGTTGCTCGCCTCTTATCTATTAAATGACATCCTGCTAACAGTCAGCATGGTTGGGATTATTTCAGCGATTCGCAGCTTTAGTCAACAAGGGCTTTCTGTTCTTTGCGGAACTTTGGCTGACAAGCTCGGGTATAAGCGTACCATTCTAATTGGTTTGTTTATCCGTACCTTTGGTTTTGGTATGTTCGGTTTCGTCGACAGCATCCCTGGCTTTATTATAGCCTGTTTCTTCTCCGGCTTAGGCGGATCACTATTCAACCCAGCCAGCTATGCTTATTATGCGGCATTATCTACTTCGAGTAACCGCATTACTATTTATTCGATTCGCGAAATGTTAAGCAATATGGGATTCGTTGTAGGTCCTGTTGTAGGTGCATTACTGATGGGCTTTCATTTCAAATATGTGAGTATGGCTGCTGCCCTTATTTTCGCATTTTCCTTTTTCTTTAGCCTCTTCTTCTTGCCAGCTATCCAGAGTGAGCAATCTCGCAAGGCCTACACAAGTATCTGGTCACAAATGAAAAATGTACTAAGCAATCGTCCTTTTCGACGTTTTATGATTTTCACGATGATTTCGTGGTCCCTTGTCACTCAATTATATATAGCTGTTCCGTTTCGAGTACATCAGCTTGCCAGCGATGCGAATATCGGACTCATTTACAGCTGTGGCGCTGTTGTCATGGTCCTTCTGCAAGTGCCTTTGTCCAAATTGGGCAACCAAAAGCTTCAGCCCTTTGGCGTGATGTCATTAGGCACACTGCTGTTGGCAGGCGGTTTATTCACAATGGGCATGCTGGGAGGCATGTGGGGGATTTACGCAGGAGTGATCGCCTTCATGATTGGACAAGTATTTCTACAGCCTATGATGAATACCATGGTTTCCGACTATGCCGGGAATGATCAAATTGCCAGCTACTTTGGCTTCAACAGCTTTGCTCTCTCCATCGGCGCAATCATTGGTAATGTCGGCGGCGGTTATTTGTATGACCTAGGCAATTCCCTTGGCTGGCAGGGCCTTCCCTGGGTTTGCTTCTTCGGGTTTGGACTTATGAATATTGTGTTTATGCTAAAAGAGCAAAGAACGACGTCGGCTGCTAAGTCTTTCATCCGCACAGAAGCTTAAATAGTGATACGTTCTTCTATTCGCTAGCTCTCACAATCTGAAAGCTCACAGCTACAACGCCGTTACTGTAGCACCATTCCCCCACTTCTTCGGTGAGTTTTCAGCGGAGTCGATGACACCATCCAATGACATGAATAGTCCCGCTACGATTTTTCTCATCGTGTATTTGCTCCTTCTACGGCTTCACTTTAGTTACTTTACTTTAGCTGTTGAATCATATACCTGAATCTTAACATAAAAGAATATCCAAGATGGTATCCAGCATTTTTGCATATGCCTATTGCACTCTATATCGCGCGGTGATATACTCATCTCATGATATATCACAACACGATATAGCGAGACATGATACAACATACCCTGATATAAGAAAAAGGTGCATTTATGGATAGTGAAAAGCTCTACCGTCAATACTTACCGATGTCTGAAACCGCCTACTACATTCTGCTTTCACTGACTGAAACCCGGCATGGTTACGGCATTATTCAGTTTGTTCAAGAGCTGACGCACGGTCGAATTCACTTAGGTCCTGGAACGATTTATGGCAGCTTATCACGGATGGAGAAGGATCGTTTGATTCAGGCTGTAGCCGAAGAAGAACGTCGTAAGCTATACTGCATTACCCCATCTGGGAAAGAACTGCTTAAGCTCGAGATCGCCAGAATCACGGAGTTATACGAAAATGCGAAGAAAGTAGAGGGATCTTTCGATGAATGAGACCAAAAAAGTGTTTAAATGGTGGGACGGTTCACAATCAGAACTCATTTCTGCATGGCTCGAGAATATGGAGGCACAAGGTTGGCATTTACAACGTGTCAATTGGAATGGCCTGCGCTTTCATTTTAAGAAAGGTGCTCCACGTAAAATGAGCTATTGCGTAGACTATCAAATGAAAGTAGATCCCAACTACACTAGTATTTTTGAGGACACGGGATGGGACCGAATTTACAGCGGAGCCGGCTGGTATATTTGGAGACAAACCTATCAAGAAGTAAAACCTGAAATTTTTACCGACATTGACTCCATGATTGATCGGAATAAACGACTACTCGGTGTATTTACTGCCGTAACTGCCGCTCAAATCCCAATTATCATGATTAATATCGATAATGCCTTCTTCTATCCCCTACTCATCTTATATATCCCTCTGATGGGCCTGCTTGTAGCTAGTTTATACCGACTAGTCGCTGCCAATAAAAAACTTCAAGCCAAAAAGGACATTCTGTAATGGGCTAGCTGGCTAGCTGAATGTCCTACATTGACCCTGTATGATCGCTAACGTACTCGTTTATCCTATTGCTCCACGCTCTCTTAAGAGCGCTATCACCGCCGTATGTCCTTGCTCTTGAGCCAGATCAATCGCATAGACGCCGTCCTCTGACTTCGCATGTACATCCGCACCATGATCGAGCAACAGGGAAATGATCGCTGTACTATCCTTATGGAAAGCCGCTACATGTAAGCTTGTATGTCCATTGCTATCCATTATCGTCGGATTTGCTCGGTGAGCAAGCAGCAATTGTATGACTTCCATGTTCCGCTCGCCAGCAATAGCCGCGTGAAGTGCCGTATTGGATGGGATGTAACTCACTTTGGAGTGAGATATGGCATTCACAACCGCACCATTTTCCAGAAGCAGCTTAACTACTTCACTCTGACCGAAATGTGCTGCAAATCCCAATAGGGTAAGGCCCTCACTGTTCTCAGCATTGGCAAGCGTAAGATCCGAGTTTAGTAACGCCTTGATACGATTTGCGTCTCCTGTGCGTGCTGCGGTAAATATATCGTTAATCATGTAGGGAAGCCTCCTCTAACTTGTATGTATGTCAATTCGGCAAAAACCCAACAATTTCCTTTTTCATCCAAATAAATGAATCCATCCTGCACACTTAGACAGACCTTTTCCCTCGCAACTCGGCACGCATCTTCCCCCATTTATAAATGAACCCATCCACCACCAAGCCAATCATCCCATACATCACTACGCAGATCACATAAGTGAAATAGGTTACAGGCAGCAACGCACTGCTCCCCGGCCATTTCGTTGTATTCATGCGGTCAAATAACACTTGATCCAAGGCATCGACCTTTGCAAGCAAGCTTATCGGCGGCGTCAGTCTTATCCATAGATTCGCCAATCCGAACCCTGCACCATCGCAGACACAAACGATAACGCTAAGCACTATAAGCCAGAAAGCACAACGTTTTAACAATGACAATGGACAGACCTTCTTTCTCCGTTAAGTTGGATGGTTAACTATAAAAAACCAATATAACACAAAAAAAGCTACCCCCGAAAGAGTAGCCCCACAACTGCAAACAAACCAAACACGGATAACATCGCACCTGAAATGCGGTTGATCCATAGGAACGCCGCTCCTTTGAGCCGCTCCCGCAACAGTCCAACTAACAAGCTCAACAACAGCCACCACAGCGCGGAGCCTGTGAAGACACCAATCACTAGAGCGATCGCTGGCGAGAAGCCTGCATCGCTGCTACCGCCAAGCCCTAGACCCGCGAAGGCGCCGACGAACGACATAATCGTCATCGGATTCGTGATCGTGAGTAGCAACGTAGACGCGTACGATTTGAACAGCGTGTCCCCTGTTGCTTTAGCGGCCTCGGCAGCAGGCTTCGAGCGGAAGGTTTGCACGCCCAGATAGATGAGAAACAAGCCGCCGACCAGCTGCAGGATCACCTTCTGATCCAACAGGAAGCTGGTGATCAGCGTCAATCCGAAGCCAGCGATAAAACCATAAATGGCATCAGCCGTGGCTGCGCCTAGCCCTGACAGAAAACCATGTAAACGGCCCAACGTCAGGGTCCTGCGCATGCATAAGATCCCGATAGGGCCCACCGGTGCTGCGATCGAAAAACCTAGCAAAAGCCCTTTTAACAACGGGATCAGCAATTAAAACACCTGCTCACCATCGTAAGTAGCGATTTTCTTATAGAGATCCGGACGTCGATCGCGGAAAATACCCCATTCGATACGCTGAACTTCCAGCTGATCCAAGTCGAACTCAGCAACGAGAACCGTTTCCTCGTCACGCCCAGCTTCTTCAATCAGATTGCCCTGCGGGCCAGCAATGAAGGAAGAACCGTAGAAGTTGATGCTGGAATCTTCATCTACTTCCTTGCCAATCCGGTTGGAGGCAATAACCGGCATCAAGTTGCACGCCGCGTGACCGCGCATGCACATTTGCCAGTGATCCTTCGAATCAATGGAGCCATCCTGCGGCTCGGAGCCGATTGCCGTTGGGTAGAACAACAGTTCTGCCCCCATCAGTGCCATGACGCGAGCAGCCTCCGGGTACCACTGATCCCAGCATACGCCGACGCCGATTTTGGCGTAGCGTGTTTTCCACACTTTGAAGCCGGTATCTCCCGGGTTAAAATAGAACTTTTCCTCATACCCCGGACCGTCGGGGATGTGGCTTTTGCGGTACGTGCCGAGCACAGAACCATCGGCATCGATGACGGCAAGCGAGTTGTAGCGCGCATAGTTCTTTTTCTCATAGAAGGAGATTGGAAGTACGACTTGTAGTTCTTTGGCGATCTCACGGAAGTGATTGATCGCTTTATTGGTCTCGAGCTCCGTCGCGTAGCGGTAGTAGTCGGATTTTTCTTTTTGGCAGAAATACGGCGTTTCAAAAAGCTCTTGAATCAAAATAATTTGTGCGCCTTTCGCCGCGGCTTCGCGTACCAGTTTCTCCGCTTTGGCGATGTTTTCTTCTATATTATCGGAACAGCTCATTTGTGTGGCTGCTACAGTCACTTTTCTCAATGGAATCACCCTTTCTTGCTGGCTGGCATTTGCTGCGTGGTGCAGTGCACATTGCCGCCTTCTTTAATGATGGACATACCGTTTATCGTACGAATTCTACGATCTGGGAAAGCCGCTTGAAGCACTTCAATCGCTTTGCGATCCGTCTCTTCTGAGGTTCCGCCAAACACCGGCAAAATAATGCCGCCGTTCACGAAATAAAAGTTCAAATAGCTAAGCGTCAAGCGCTGCTCTTCAAAGAAAGTAAGCGGAGGCTGCTCGATCTGAATGATCTCAAAAGAGCGACCTTTAGCGTCCTTAGCGTTACGGAGAATCTCCAAATTCTCCTGCGTAATCGCATAGTTCGCATCCGAAGGATCGTTGCACACTTGCAGAATGATTTTGCCTGGAGCTGCGAAGCAAGCAATATTGTCCACGTGACCGTCCGTCTCGTCGCCGTCCAGCCCTTTGTTCAACCAGATGATCTTCTCCACGTTAACGAAATCGCGGACATGCCCCTCAATCTCCACACGGCTAAGCTCCGGATTGCGGTTCGTGTTTAATAGACACTCTTCTGTAGTCAAAAGTGTACCTTCCCCATCCACGTGGATGGAACCGCCCTCCATGACGATCGGAGCGTCAAAACGTTTCACACCATGGTGCTCCGCGATTTGTGGAGCTACGTTATCATCGAGATCCCAAGGCGCATATTTGCCGCCCCAGGCGTTGAACTTCCAGTTGACTGCTGCGATTTCTTGCCCCTCGTTCAACACGAAAGTTGGACCATTATCGCGGAACCAAGCGTCATTATGAGGGATCTCAAGGAAATCTACGTTAGACTCCGTAAACATCGCCTTCACTTGCTCGGCATCAGATGGGTTAACGATCACGGTTACAGGTTCGAATTCAGCAATGGCTTTGGCTAGATCTGCATACCCTTTGGACACAACTGCGTGATCTTCTGGGTAAACCATCGATGCTTGAACAGGCCATGAAATAAAGGTGCGCTCGTGCTCTGTCCACTCTGCTGGCATGCTATAGTTTAAATCTTTGGGTTTCGTCATCATCCATCATCTCACTTATCTCAATTGGATTTATAATCTCGTAGAATATAAAAAAAACATCGTCTCCCATCATAACTCAAAAGTGGCTAAGGCTCAATGTAAATAGGTAGTTCCATGACCAATTCCTGCTGATAACGGACTACCAATTTCTACAACGCAAAGCATAATCCCACTGACAATGAGATTCCTATTGATTTGTATCGTGTCCAAGTGGGGCATAATGATGCGGACGTGTTGATCGGATAGGGAATGCATCTCAGCTCTGAATACAAGCCTCCACCCGTTTAGTCCGATATTCCCCAACTAATCTCGTCCTCTACACCATTTCTAATTATTTAGTCCTAAATAGCCCAACTAAATGAGCCTAAACAGCCTCAATCCAACGAAAATGGATGAATAGTTCGGCAAAATGTGACTATCGGCTCTTTTTCAAGCCGAATCAACGATTTAGTTGGACGATATCGGACTAAAACAGTCTCCGACGCCAAAAAAGCTTGCGTCAGCACAAGAGGCCACCCCATCGGGGTGACCTCTTATTTTTTATTCTTCATACGGTTCAGCGAAGAACCTACTAGATAGGGGTAGGTCAGTAATAAACCAGCTAAATAAAGAAGCACAGCTATGTAGACAGGCAGCAAATGGACAAAATCCGTATATCCAATTTGGCCATGAACCGCGAGCCCTGCCACGAAGCCGGGCAGCCCTCCCCAAAGGAATGTCCACCACAACCAGCCCTCGCCTTGATTGACGCCCCATAGTGCCGAAGCCGTTATTGCTACTGCTAATGAAAACAGCGCGCCACCAAAGCCTGCACGATCATGTGCAATGAGCGGGATAATCGAGTCACTCCAAGCAGACAGCTGTGAAGTGGTTACACCCAAATACGCCAAATCACTAGGAACAAATACGCCGGTAATCCCTACGATCGATATCGTGAGACCTCCAATTCCTAATCCAAAGCCAAGTATCACGAAGCAGCATTGCCCCCACTGGGCTCTTAGCCATATCCGGTCATTCCGTAGACCTGGTGGTTTACGAGACGGTTGATCCTTTAGTCCACGCAACGTAAGTAGAAACATGGGCAGCAGAACAACTGCCGCCGCCGCATGCAGCGGATCGAAATACCCGTAGCCGAGATAGAGAAAGAAACTGCTAAAACCGACAACACAAGAAGATAAGACTGCCGTACGCGCCCAATGCAACCCATAACGTAAGCCATGATGAGCTAGCTGATAATAAAAAATGCCAATGGAGATCATTGTACCCGCTAAAGTAATACGATCATGTGACATGAAATGAAGAAGGTGGCTATTAAAACGGACAATTTCACTGCGTGATCTGCCTAAGAAGTCCTCATCATAAGGCAAAACCACCGTCGTTGCTGCAATAAACCAGGCGAGCACACCGCCGATCATCATGCCTAATCCCAGCAGACTCATCCAGCCCCAATTCGCGAAGAAGGAAGGGAGTGGTGGGAAGGATGGGGGTGATGGGAATGACGGCCCCTCCCCTCCCCGAGGAGACATCGCAGGGACGGCCTCCTTGCCCGCGGAAGACACAGGAGCAGCGAGGCGATCATACAGAATCGCCTCATTAATGCGCTTGGGCAGCCCTGGCCCCGCGTAAACCAACCCGCTGTGCAGCATCACGCTAGTCGCGCCTGCTGCCAACAGCGCGAGCGCGTCCTCCGGCTGATGCACGCCGCCGGCCGCCACAATCGCGCTGCGCTCGCCCAGCGCCTCGCGCAGCAGCCTGACCTTGCTCAGCTGCGCGCTGAGCAACGCTGCGCCGCCGACGCGCTCGCGGCGAGTGCCCGGCTCCCGCTGCGCGTCGCCGAGGACGACACCGCTGAAGCTGCGCGCGGCGTCCAAGATCGCAGGCAGCTCACCCTCCGGGAGCTGCTGCGGCACATACAACAGCAGCGGCTTCCCCGGGGCCGCCGCTTCCGCCAGCTGGCGCACCTCCGCGAGGTACGCCATAGCCATGTCGGATGGCCAGCCTTCGGCGAGGCCATCGAGGGTGAAGCCCGCCGCGTACGGCGCCAGCTTGAAGAGCAGCTCCCGCTGCTCTTCACAAGCTTCGCGCGGCGAACTTCCCGGCATCGGCCGCAGCCGCACGAAGTGCGGCAGTCGATGCCCCGTGCCCTTGCGCAGGCGCGCGGCGATCGCGTCCGCGCCGTCGTTCTCATAGCCATCGGAGTAGACGATGGCCTCCTCACCAACCACGCGAGTAATCGCCGCATGGCTGCAGACGGCTTGGGCCGTCACAGGCCCGAGCTCGATGAACCCGAGCCCGAACTGGGCGAGGGCCTTGTGTGCGGTGCCGTGCGGGTCAAGCCCGCCGCTGAGGCCCACAGGGCAGGCAATGGGTACGCCTGCCAGCTCGCTCGCGAGCTGCGGGGACATTTCCATATGACCCATCGTGCGGATTACGAAGGTACCGCCAGGAATGCGACTTAGCCCGCCTATCGCTTGCAGCGTAAGATCTCTCGCCCTTCGCCCGCTAAGCCGGAAAAGCAGCGGTTTAAATAACGTATGATACGACCAATCGGGCATAGGCCGCCTCCTCTTTTGGATATTAGTTCCAGTATACCTTGTATCCCTCATTCTGCCCATAGACACACTTTGTTGCTATTCCCTGTGATTCTAATCACAGGGGTTCCACCCGCTTATTCGCTATACTGAAGGCATCAAGTCATCCTAACAGAAATGAGATGATCCCTATGTTAAGCGAACAAACCATCCAAATTATTAAATCCACTGTGCCTGTACTTGAAGTTCATGGTGTAGAAATAACCAAACGTTTCTATGAAAAATTATTTACCTCTCACCCAGAGCTCCTACATCTATTCAATCACGCTAATCAAAAGCAAGGCCGACAGCAAACCGCTTTAGCTAATGCTGTTTATGCAGCGGCGAAGCATATCGATCGATTAGAAGCGATTCTTCCAGCTGTCAAACAAATTGCCCACAAACATCGCAGTCTTGGGGTTAAGCCTGAGCAATATCCCATTGTTGGGGAACATTTGCTAGGCGCAATTAAAGATGTTCTGGGCGATGCGGCAACAGACGAAATTCTAGGGGCTTGGGCTGAAGCTTACGGCGTCATCGCAAGTGCATTCATTGGCATTGAATCGGATATGTACACCAACTCGGCTATGCAGCCTGGGGGCTGGAGCGATTTCAGAGCTTTTGTCATCACCGGCAAAAAAAGAGAAAGCGACGTCATCACCTCTTTCTACCTAACGCCGCAGGATCATGGTCCTCTCGCTGCATTTGAACCTGGACAATACGTCAGTATCCGTATACAAATCCCAGGCGACACCTACACACACATTCGACAATATAGCCTTTCGCATGTATCTGGTCAGCCGTTCTACCGAATCTCGGTCAAACGTGAAGACACGAACCCTGCCATCCCGGCCGGCAAAGTTTCCGTCTACTTACACAATCAAGCGCAAGAAGGAGATATTGTCTGGCTTTCGGCGCCAGCAGGTGATTTTACCCTGGATCATACGGATTCACGACCTGTTACATTGCTTAGCGGCGGTGTCGGACTAACTCCAATGGTGAGCATGCTGCATTCACTTGTTGCCAAACAACCGAATCGTAAAGTTACCTTCATCCACGCTGCTCAAAATAGTCAACATCATGCCCTTCGCAAAGAGGTCGAACAGCTGGCTGAAGATCATCCACAAGTAACGGTTGCTTGGTGCTATGCACAACCTACAGATTTGGATTCCAGCGAAAAAGTATACCATAAAGAGGGTTATCTCGATCTACCATGGATTCAAACCCTTGTACCTAGCGTGAATGGCAGCTTTTATTTCTGTGGTCCCGTACCGTTCATGAAAACCGTGAACCAATCGCTTATCGCTTGGGGTGTTCCAGAAGCTGACCGTCATTACGAATTCTTCGGCCCTTCAGGGGCGCTTGCCTAAACAAAAAAAGGGAGAAGAGCCTAATCGCTCTTTCTCCCTTTTTCTCGCAGCAGTCGATTCACGGTTTCACGGCGAAGCCCAATAAATTGCCCAATTTCCTCCTGCGTTAGCACGTCTGTCAGCTTCAAGTCGCCTAGGTAATGTTGAAACCATTTTTCCATTTTCAGCAATTTAGCCGCTGGAGCGACTACCGTTAATTGATCAATGCGCTGCTGCATCATGCGCAGCTTGTCCTGCAGCTGACGAGCGATTGTGCGAAAGTGTTCAGGATTGCGTTCCAAATCTGCATACCACGGCTCAGGCGGCAGCACTTCAACCTCACTTGTCACGAGAGCAATCGCCGTTGCATAGTAGGCACTCGGACTAATCAGGGAATGATGCGGAATCGTCTCACCGGGCACAATAATATTGACCAGTGTCGTATTTCCGTCTTCGTGTGATCTGACTATTTTTAATAGGCCCGTATGCAGCTTGAATAGGGAGCCTGACTCTCCCTGCCGGAATAGAATTTCTCCCTTATGCAGTTTCATCTTTGTATATCTCCTTTAATGAGCAAAAAAGCGACAGCACCTTAGCTGATCGCTTTTTCATTTGCACACGAATGACGGCATGCTATAGCTCTTTCTTTAACGGTTCGAATGGGGTCCGCATCAATTGCCGCGCCTGTGTTAATTTGCCCGATAGGTTCACGTACCAATTCAGCTGTTCGACCTTGCCAATCAGCCAAATCGAAACCAATAAGCCTGTTAGCGACACGAGAACAGCAATCGGCAGTGCCCACATGGAGATGGGATGCGCGAAATAGGGAATGAACGAAACCGCCAGGATCGGCGCCGCATTCCATTTGAAGAATTGGATTAACGTGATCGTCACGAGGGCTGTTAAAAAGAATGAAATCGCTCCTGTGCTAATCGAATAAAAAATACTGCCCATCGTAACCGCGATAATGGCTCCGAGAATGATCCGCCGTATTTCTCTAATATTGTCTACGCGATGCATAAATAAGAAACTGAATGCGCCCAACGTTGGGTAAAATACCATCTTCATCGATGGAAAGTGATAGGATGCCCAATAAGCTCCCATCAGATAACAGCAAATGACAAGCGAACGAAGAAACATCGTTGGTTCCCGTCCTTTTCTATATGGGATTCATGAGGCCGTTCACGTCCTAAACCAGACCCTTCCCATTTTACAAAAAAGACAGAGAGTCAGTCAATAACTTTACATGCCATGTTATGTCAATTTGACTCTTCGCTAACCTTGTTCTTAGTTCTTAGTTCCGATCCACGGATACGGTTGTCGATGCAAAAAACTTCGCCACAGCAAAAGACGCCGCTCCCAGCACGGTGGACCGATCACGCAGCTGAGAGAACTCGACTCGCAATTGCTTGCGCGGATGCGGCAAAGATCGCTTCTCAAGCAGCTCCAAAAGGGGCTTCATGAGCCATTTTTCACCGCCAGCCAACCGTCCGCCAAGAATAATAAACTCTGGATTATACCCGTTAATGATGTTCACCACACCTACCCCAAGGTAGTAGCCCAGCCGCTCAAAAAGCTCAATGACCCTTGCGTCGCCACTCTCTGCTTGTGTTAATAAAGACTCCAAATCGACTTCGTGCCCAAGCTCTCTCGCCGCCTGCTCCAATAACGCATGCTCGGATGCGTAAAGCTCCCAGCAGCCCAAGCTGCCGCATCGGCATTTCGGGCCATCATGCTGAATCGAGATGTGGCCAATCTCACCGGCGAAGCCCGTCGCCCCGCGATAGAGCTCATTTTTGATAATAATACCCGCACCGATCCCCATACCAATGGACACATAAATGAGATTCGCCGTGTCTTTGCCAGCGCCAAATTGCTTCTCCCCAACTGCACCAGCATTCGCCTCATTATCGATGACAACAGGCAGACCAAATTCAGCTTCCAGCTGTCCCTGCAGCTGCACATTTTCCCAGCCCAGATTCGGAGCAAACAATAAATTCCCCTCCTCATCGCAGATGCCAGGCACACCGAGACCGATACCAATCACACCATATACGCTCTCTGGCGCGGTTTCAATTAACTCACGAATTGTCGTTTTCAGCAGTTGCGTTACCTGTTCTACAGACCCGTTGTGATGCAGGATGCGATTCTCACGAATCACTTTTCCCGTTAAGTCGGTGAGCACAGCCAACATATCATGTACACCCAGATCAACACCGATCGCATAGCCGGCCGTTCCGTTAAAAAGCAGCATCATCGGCTTGCGCCCACCGCTTGACTCTCCAACACCGATCTCTTGGGCGAGGGAGCTCTCGATCAGTTCATTCACGAGACTAGATACTGTCGCCTTCGTCAGTCCTGTAATTTCAGCAATTCTAGCGCGTGAGATTGGTGAATCCGTGCGAATGTGATGCAAGACGATCGATTTATTAATCTTTTTCACAAGGTTTAAGTCGCCTGTTTGTTTCATGGTTATCCTCCATACCGTTCCAAATGCTGCGAGTCATCGCTATGGAAATGATTCTAACATAGAAGGCTTTTTCATGCATTAACTAAGTTTGTTTAATGAATTTACAAACTTTAAGAATGATGCTATGATGACTTCATAAGCAATTATTATTCCTTTATACGGAGGCTGAATTCATGAGCTACTTTGACAACATTCAACCGGTTACTTACGAAGGCCCGACATCCACGAACCCACTTTCCTTTAAATTTTACAACCCAGAGCAAGTCATTCTAGGCAAAACAATGCGTGAACACATGCGCTTCGCAGTTGCTTACTGGCATTCTTTCTCTGCTAATGGTTCTGACCCATTCGGAGCTGGTACGAACGTCCGTGCTTGGGATAAATACGACGGCTTAGAGCTGGCAAAGGCTCGCGTTGATGCTTGCTTCGAGCTTCTAAACATTCTAGGTGTCGACTATTTCGCATTCCACGATCGCGATATCGCGCCAGAAGGCAACACCTTGCAAGAAACGAATGCAAACCTCGATGAAATCGTTGGTTTGATCAAAGATAAAATGGCTTCCACAGGCAAAAAGCTGCTTTGGAACACAGCCAACATGTTCACAAACCCGCGCTTCGTTCATGGGGCAGCTACTTCCAACAATGCAGAAGTTTTTGCATATGCAGCAGCACAAGTGAAAAAAGCTTTAGACCACGCGAAAGAGCTTGGCTCTGAAAACTACGTATTCTGGGGCGGCCGTGAAGGTTACGAGACGCTTTTGAACACGGATCTTGGTCTTGAATTGGATAACCTTGCTCGCTTCCTGCACATGGCTGTTGACTATGCCAAAGAAATCGGCTACACAGGTCAATTCTTGATCGAGCCTAAACCAAAAGAGCCTTCCAAGCACCAATACGATTTCGATGCAGCGACAACACTTTCATTCTTGCAAAAATACGACCTGCTTCCTTACTTCAAATTAAACCTTGAAGCTAACCATGCAACGCTTGCTGGTCACACGTTTGAGCACGAGCTTCGTGTAGCTCGCGTTAACGGCATTCTTGGTTCCATCGATGCGAACCAAGGCGACTTGCTGTTAGGCTGGGATACAGACGAGTTCCCAACTGATTTGTACTCGACAACGATGGCAATGTACGAAATCCTTCTGAACGAAGGCGGCATCGGCCGTGGCGGCGTGAACTTCGACGCGAAAGTTCGCCGTACATCCTTCGAAGCTATCGACGTTGTGTATGCACACATCGCTGGTATGGACGCATTCGCTCGCGGTTTGCAAGTTGCAGCCAAATTGATCGAAGATAAAGTATTCGATAACATCCTTGATACGCGCTACGGTTCCTTCAAGTCCGGCATCGGCGCAGACATCGTGTCTGGCAAAGCGGACTTCAAATCACTTGAAGCTTACGCGCTTGCCAACAACGGACCTATCGTGAACCAATCCGGCCGTTTGGAATTGATCAAAGCAACTGTGAATCAATATTTGCTTAACGCTTAATCGTGTTGCTCGCCGCAACGCGAGTACATGAAACCTCGACAAATCCCGCTTCAGCCTTGGCTGGGGTGGGATTTTTTCTGACTCCAAAAGCCTTGGCTTCGCTCACGCAACTCGAAAAATGAGACTGTCGATTAATTATTTTGAGGGGTCCCAATTCCGTTAAATAGCTGAGAATCGATCTGCCAAGTCATTTCTAATCGATTAAATATTTTTTCGGTTTGAACTAACTCATTAAAATCGATTGTAGGGCAAACGCTTGGGAATTAATCGACAGTCTCAAAATTCGTGTTACAGACTTCCAATGCACTCACTTCGCTCTCGTAACTCGAAAAATTCCTGTTACAGACTTCCAAAGCCCTGGCTTTGCTTACGTAACTCGATTCCTTCAACTCTTTCCTTACAAAAAATCCCACCTCAGCCCTTAGGCTAAAGCGGGATTTCTATTTCTATTTCTATCTTATCCTGTACCTTGGTGCTTAACCACCTTTTCACTCTCCATGGGTTCACCACAGCCGCATTTTGCACCAAACGAGTTGCACCCGCTTAAAAGCAATCCCACGAATATGAAAAGCACCAGTGTTATATACCGATTCCCTTTTCGCGACAACATCTCTTCAGCTCCTGCTCTTGTTTATTTCAGCGCCTCGCGAATCGCATCTTCGATCTGATCCATCGGATCTGAAGCAGACTTCTTGTAGAGCCCGCTAGCGACAGCAGCCTCCACACTTACGGCCTTGTCATCCTCGACCAGCTTCTGCAGCAGCGTACGCGTGCTGCCCTTGAGCTTGGTCTGGATGGCGCGATACGCTACCGCGACCATCTCGTCGCGGCGAAACACCGCGCCAAGCGCAATCGACTGCGCCTCGCTCGCGCTGAGCAGTCCGCTCGCCGCCGCAAGCTCGCTGGCCGTCTGCGGCTCCGCCTCTGCGTAGCCTAGCGCTCGCAGCGTCAGCGCCAAGAACTGCTCGCCGGTGATGCTCGCATCCGGCGCAAACGACACGTTGGTGACTCCGTGCACCAACGCATTACTAAACGCGAAGCCGACTGCCTTCGCAGCCCAATGCGTCGCCGGCACATCCGTGAACGGCGAACTAAGACCTTGAGCATTCGCGGCGGCCGTCTCCCAGCCGAACAGACGCAGCAGCATCGTAGCGCCCTGCGCCCGCGTCAGCGTCTGCTCCAGCTCGTAGCCGCGATCTGTGCCTTGAAATAGCTGCAGTTTGTTCAAGCTATCTGCTTCAGCCGTGTGCTTAACCCCTGCATCCGCAGCCCATGCGCCCGAAGCGAACAACACGGATACAAGCATCGCGCCAACCACGGTTAAAGCAATCTTTTTAATCATTTTCCTCATCGCTGCACCGCCTGATTCGCGCCCTTTTGGCGGAGCGTAGTGAGATCAATAACATACGAGGTTTCCGTTAACTTTTGAAAGAAAGCATCCGTTGGACCGACCAAATCCCATTTGAAGCTAATGGTAAAACCCATCGGGTTGGCGTAATCATCCCAGTTCCGAACCAGTCTAATCGTTTTCCAGCCATCGGAATAGTCCTTTACGACACTTTTGTCGGTTAGCTTTTTACCGGTCACAAACTCGGTACTCTGCCCTCGTACTTGCTTGTTCACATTGTAAATTGGGCCGCCACCGTTGGATAAAGCGCGGACACTATGAACACCATCGGTAACACTAATGAACTCCTCAGTAAAAGAGTTGCCCTGCATAGTCGTCAGTTTTACGACACCGTAGAGCACTTGCAGCGGCTTAGCTGCGTTGTTATAAACCGCATCATAGACGGACGTGGAAACCGTAGGTTTTCCTGCCTTAGCTACAGGATTAGCGGTAAATTCAGCCGCATACTGCACGCTGATCTCCTTCATCTCATAGGTGATACCACCGGGCTTCATAACGTTTTGCTCCGCACCCCACACGGGAACGGCAAGCCCCAGACAGCTTATCAATAATAACACAGAGATAACTTTACTTATTTTCCTAATCATACCAAAACCCCTCCCGTTTCATAGATTACTAGATGATGGGAAGGTTTGGCAATATTTATATGAAGTAATGGCTCACCAGCTAGACTACTCTTCCACTTTCAATTCATTAGAATGAGAGGCTGAATGCCCGTGTAGCGCGGGGTTCAAAGCTTCGTCATCATTGTTGTCACGCACTGTTTTTTGCAGAACAAACGAAGACATGGTCAGGAACAAAGCAGTTACAGCGTAGTACCCTTTGACCGAAAGAATCTGATCGAGATTAATGATGCCGATGAACATGCCTAGCAATGCTAAGGCGAACGAGCTCCACGCTAGGAAGGTAAAAGCCGATGTATTCCGCTTACGCGATTCGAACCCATCCTCCAAATTGTCACGAATAACTTTCTGGAGTACGAATGCCGACATCGTGAGAAACAGCGCACATACCGCAAAATATCCCTTCACACTAAGTGATTCTTCAAGCGTGTAAATCCCGATGAACATGGCCACGAAAGCTCCAATAAAAGACGCCCACGCCATAAAAGTAAAAGCTGTTGTATTCCGTTTCCGTTGATTCATCATCTTAATATCCCCCTATCGTTGCCTCGCAACGCTGTGAATGACCTGCTCTTGTTACTGAGTATATGGCAATCCGATCGTTCTAAATAGTACTATTTTCCAATAGTACCTACTCCTAAGACTTCATAACATAACTACCATTAGTCTCCAATGTGTGCAGGGTTGATTTGACAATTATTTTTCAGCACTTTATAGTACTGCTCATGACAAAAACAAAAAGAATAACTAATCGAGACGTTGTGCTTCAGACCGCTACGAATCTCTTCCTCACCAAAGGCTATTCGGCCACGAGTATGGATGAAATCGTGCACGCCAGCACGGTGTCGAAGACGAATATTTATTATTATTTTAAAAGTAAAGAAGAACTCCTATCTGCGATATTAGACGAGCTTATCCAAACGTATACACAACTGATGCAGGATATTGCTGCCCGTTCGGACTTATGTGTTCAGGAACGTTTCAATCTGTTCTATCAAAGCATAACAAGCACGGAAGCTAGCTCTTTAGCTGGCTGCCCTTTTCTAACGTTGTATACTCAAATGCCGCAGGAGGCGCAGGAACTCAGAAGGAAGGTGGGGTTATTTTTTCAAGATCAGATCCACTTGGTTAATGAACTGCTTCTCGAAGGGGTGCGGACAGGAGAATTCTCTCCTAATCTGCCTACAAAAGCTGTCGCTGGGCTCCTCATCTCTACACTCGAAGGCGCCTTATTTCTGCAGCATGCCAACCAGGATCCCGCATTGCTAGGTCAAACCCTTACGACTTTAGTTCATTTGCTAAAGTAGTTGTTTGCTGCAACCGCAGCGGTAGAGCTCGCCTATCTGTACATCTTCTCGTGCAGATAGGCGAGCTCTTTATCTTTTTCCCCCAAGACATTCACCTATCGCCCACTTGCCGAATAACATATGAGAAAACCTTTACCGCGGCTATTCCAGAGAAGCGCAACCGCCATTCTCCCCCATCAAGTGACGATCATTCATGGGGACCTCGGTAGATGTTCGCTGTATGACCAATCAGAAAGCATTTTTCGGTAGCCCGCAACTTGCCCATTCTGAAGTGGAAAAAAAGTAGGCTCGGATACAGTCATTTCCGACTTCCCATCTCCTGAGCCTCCTACTTTGAGCGTCTCAGTTGTGCTTTTAGCGTATTTCACTCCTGAGGCTGCCTTATATGGAGGCTCAGTCATTTTTTTTAAGGAGGCACAACTTATGCAAATTCACGTTGTCCAGAAAGGACAAACGTTATATCGCATTTCCCAGACCTACGGCGTGTCGGTTGAGGAAGTCGCTGAGGCAAATGAACTAACCCCCAGTCAAACATTAGTCATCGGACAGGCATTAGTGATTCCGATTGTAGGCTCCTACTACTGGGTCCAACCAGGCGAAGGACTTTTCCGAATCGCGCAAAAGCTCGGCATAGATCTAGACACGCTAGCCTCTGTCAATGGACTTACGATATATCAAACATTACCCAGCGGTTTCCGCTTATATATCCCGCCAACCCCGCGTACGCAAGCAGAAGTGAACGCTTATGTTGAACCTCGAGGCACAGATGTCTCGCCAGTTCTCGTTCAAGCAGCACGTGAGGCTGCTCCGCACTTAACTTACCTAGCTCCCTTCAGTTTCCGCATTAACCGCGATGGAACCTTAGTCCAGCCGCCGCTTGATCATCTGCGAGACATCACAAAGCAGCACGGTGTCACCCTTATGATGGTGGTCACGAACCTCGAGAATGACCAGTTCAGCGCAGAGCTGGGTCACATTATTTTGACCGACGAGGCCGTTCAAAATCGTCTTTTGCAGAACATCGAAACAACTGCGGAAAAGCTCGGATTTAAAGATATCCATTTCGACATTGAACATCTTCTCCCTACGGATCGAGAGGCGTACAACAAATTTCTACGAAAAGCAGTAGATCGCTTCCATCAGAAAGGCTATCTCGTGTCCACCGCGCTTGCTCCTAAAACAAGCGCAACACAAGCCGGGCAATGGTACGAAGCACATGATTACAAAGCGCATGGCCAAATCGTTGATTTCGTCATTATCATGACGTATGAATGGGGCTATAGCGGGGGGCCTCCGATGGCCGTTTCCCCAATTGGACCTGTTCGCAAAGTGCTGGAATACGCTCGCAGTGAAATGCCCGCCTCCAAAATCATGATGGGCCAAAACTTGTATGGATACGACTGGACACTGCCATTTGTCCAAGGAGGGGCCTATGCTAAAGCGATCTCTCCACAGGCAGCGATTGATCTGGCCCGTAAATATAACGCGCAAATTCTATATGATTACACCGCGCAAGCTCCTCATTTTAATTATTGGGATGATGCGGGTAAGGAACATACTGTTTGGTTTGAAGATGCTCGCTCCATTCAGGCTAAATTTCGTTTAATTCAAGAGCTCGGACTTCGTGGGATTAGTTATTGGAAGCTTGGACTTAAGTTCCCGCAGAACTGGTTGTTGCTCCAAGATAACTTTAAAATTGTAAAACGCAGTTGACGAGATGAACATCTGATTATAAGGAAATATCTGTAAGAAGGGTCCGTGAAGCGGATTCTTTTTTCGTTTCAAGACGGGGAGACGGCATGCCAGCTCGTTTCGTATAAAATTGACAAAACAGTCGCGGCACCTCCTATTTTCAACCAATGTTCAAATTGTGTTTACATCCCGTTTACAATCCTCCAATTGTGTGTCTATTGTGTGACAAACATTCACTTTAACCTGCCAAAAACCGATATAACTAGCATACATTTCGACATCTTTCGATTCATACTTGCAGCAAAATGGAGGGAATTAAAGCATGAAGTTTCGTCACAGTAAATGGTTGTCGCTCGTTATTGTTTTCGTCCTGGCAAGTCAAGCTATCTTTGCAGGAATGGCTTTCGCCGCGACTGACATTTCAAAGTTGGTTCTGAACAAAAATGAGCTTAACCTGCAGGTTGGCGATACAGCTAATCTGACAGCAACGGCTGTTTTCACAAGTGGTTCCACAGAGAACGCAACGGTCAAAACCGATTGGAACTCTGGCACAACCGAAGTAGCAACTGTCTACGCGGGTGTCGTGACCGCCAAAAAAGAAGGTAATGCCGTCATTACAGCCACCTATCTTGGTGAGACTGTCATCGTTAACGTAACGGTTACCAAAAAAGTCAAATCCTTAACCACCGATAAGCAAACCCTTGATCTTCGTCTCAATGGAACGAGCCAAGTGGTGATAACGGCATATTATTACGACGGCACTTTTGCAGATGTAACAAGCAAAGCAGACTACACAGTCGCATCTAGCTCCATCGCTACAGTGACGAATGGATTAGTTAAAGGACAAAATCCGGGAAGCACGACCATCACGGTATCTCATATGAATCAATCGATCGTTTTGGATGTCGATGTCGAGGTTGTTCGTCGTCTTGATCCAGAAGTGCCTAGCGTCTCTTTGCTTCTGAAAGGAACTACCGATCTTAAACTAACGGCAACTTACCCAGATGGGACCAAAGTTGATACTGTCGCGGATAAAGCGGTGTGGACATCAGATAAGCCCGAAATTGCAGATGCGATTAAAGGGAAAATTACCGGCTACAGTGTAGGTAAAGCGACTTTAACGGCAACCTATGGTACCAAATCAACGACAATTACGGTTGATGTAGACAGTACGGTGAAACTTGAGTTAGATAAACAAAGTATTTTGTTAAAGAAAAATGGACCAGGTACGTTAACGCTTAACGCAACCTATCCAACAAGCACTACGCCTACGGATATTTCGGATCGTGCAGAATGGACTTCCAGCGATGAGAGTATCGTTTCTGTAACCAAAGGCAAGCTCATTGGTAACGCCATTGGCGAAGCAACGGTCTCTGCGAAGTATGGGGACAAAACAGTCACAGCGAAAGTTGACGTTGAGGTTCCACGTCGTTTGGTTGTGAGCAGCGAGCTCGTTATTTTGAAAGCGACAGAAACTCAGCAGCTTGAGCTATTTGCTACTTATGCTGATGCTTCCACAGATAACTTAGTCAAAGACAGAGCTGTATGGACCTCAGATAATGAAAAAGTGGCTACGGTAATTAAGGGAAATGTGACAACATACAAATCCGGTGTAGCTAACATAACGGCAACCTATGGCGGTAAAACAACAACAACCCGCGTCGAAGTCGACGTCCCAATCAACATCATACCAACGCAAAAAGTAGTGAATATGCAAGTCGGAGATTCCGCTCCAGTCACAATTTCTGCCTATTTCAAAGGCCGCACCGTTGATGATTTGGATAATGAGGTCATCTGGACATCAAGCAATAAAGATATTGTTGAAGTGCGTGACGGTGTCATCACCGGTATTGCTACCGGTGCTGCTACAGTGACTGCCGAATACGGCACACGTAAAGCAACTATACAGGTTTCGGTAGGCGAGTTGAAAACTCTTACGATCAGCCAAGAAAAATTAATTATGAAAAAAGGTGAAACGGCAACCCTTACTGCAGAAGCGGTGTATACCGACGATGATAAGAAACCTGTAACCACAGATGTCATTTGGACAAGCAGTAATACTAAAGCTGCAACTGTTGACAAAGGTGTCGTAAAAGCCATCGCGTCCGGAGAAACTACGATTACCGCTCAATTGGACAACAAAACAGTTACAATTCCAGTAAAAGTGGATATGGCTAGTGAGTTAAAAGCCAACGTCGCTAGCTTAGTTTTTGATTTAAATGAAACGAGACTAATCCGAATTACAGCAACAGATGATAACGATGCAGACATTCCAGTTACAGAAGGTATTGAATGGAAGTCAAGCAATACCAGTATTGCTACGGTTTCAAAAGGTTTAGTTACTCCCGTTGCCCGCGGTAAAGCAACCATCACAGCAACTTATGGCGGAAAATCTGTCTCTGTTCCTGTAGAAATCGGTTTAATCGATGGCTTAACCATAGATAAATCCTATTTTGTAACTAAAAGTGGTCTTCAAACGCAACTGAAATTAACAGCAACTTTGTCCGACGGTACTACGAAAGACGTCACAGAAAACGCAACTTGGAAAGTCGCTTCTTATAAGCTAGGTACTGTTGAGAAAGGTCTTTTCACAGCGACAGCTTCAGGAAAAACTACCATTACTGGATCCTTCGGTGGCAAAACGGTCTCCGTTCCTGTCGAGATCGATACTTTGAAATATTTAAAAACTAATGTCGTTAAGCTAACGCTGAAGGAAGGCGAAACGGCTAAAGTTGAAGCAATAGCTACCTATACGGATGGATCTGAGGATGATGTCACCAAACCAGCATTATGGACAACATCCAACATCATGAACGCAGACGTTAAGGACGGCGTTATCAAAGCAACTGGAAAAGGAACTGCACGTATTACCATTACTTACGGCAATATGAGAACTACAGTTCAAGTAACCGTCACGAAATAAAGTAAAAAGAGTCGAGAACCGTTGTCTTCCTAGTTATTTAGGGGGTGACGGTTCTTTTTTGTTCTGTCGACGCGGCTATAGCCTCCACGATCCCATCGATCTTCATGCATAACTTCTCGCTCACAGGGGAATATATGCTTACCTACACCGAATGACCCCTATCTACTTACTATCTGGAGGTATGGATAATGGTTACCCGATCTTTCAAATTAGTTTCTATTTCATTCCTTACCTTCTCTCTTCTGCTTGGGGCACATCAATATCGGCTGCATGCCCACGATCATAGTGGACATACGTCACAGACCGAAAACCTGCAGAGCTTGAAGAATGGTTCTCCTACGATGTATCAAACCAATCCCTTTGGTATGCCAGGGGCAGATACCCGTTTACTCCCTGCAACCAACCTGAACGGTCATGCTGCTGCGTATGGGATTACACCGCCAACAGCCTTGAACGTTTCTACGCTTAAAGCTCAGTCCGTCGCAGCTGCGCCGCCCAAAGATAAAACCAGACACTGGTACAGCTACATCGGTTTGTTAGGATTACTTGGTCTGCTTGGACTCGGGTCCCGCTCCAATTCTTCGTATACAAAGTAGTTTTGGGGCAATGAAGCGATTCAAGTTGAGTCGAGGAGTCCGCGTCAGCAACGCTTCTAGAACAATGAAGACACGCGGACGTGACTGTGTCTAAAAAGTCTACTCCATTTCACATTTTTTCAGTGTGAAGGTGGGTAGGCTTTCGTTATGTTAGGGGAAGTAGTCGAAATATTCGACTTACGGACTACTCTAGCACTTGCTGCTGCTAGTTCTTGACCAAGCATTCGCACACCCCTAGAACATTTGTCCATCGAATGGACATTTGTTTTCCAGTGAGTTAAAATAAAGGGAGTACGACGAAGGAGGGGAGCTTTGCATGGATCGTGAACAGCAAATCCTAGCGCTTATCCGTCAAAATCCATTCATTTCGCAGAATGAAATGGCCGGTCTCATCGGTATTTCTCGATCTGCTGTAGCTGGTTATATTGCGTCACTGACCAAAAAGGGAACGATTCGTGGCAGAGCCTATGTCACTTCCGATGAGCATACGGTATTCTGCATCGGCGGAGCGAATCTCGACAGTAAAGCCCTCAGCAAGCATGCCATCCGACTAGCCACCTCCAATCCGGTCACGGTCACGGAGTCATGTGGCGGCGTTGCTCGCAACATCGCTGAAGCTTTAGCTGGACTAGCCTGTCCAACATCCCTCCTCACCGTGGTGGGGGACGATAAAGCAGGCCAATGGGTACTAGAAGAAACAAGGCGCCGAGGCGTCGACGTCAGCCAAGCCATCGTACTCAATGGCGAGAATACGGGATCTTATACCGCGCTCCTCGATACGTCAGGCGAGATGTTTCTCGCTTTTGCCAATATGGACATTTATGATAAATTCTCACCAGCGATGCTGAGGGATAAATGGTCTCATATTGCCTCTGCCAAGCTCGTGATCGCAGATACGAACCTGCCGAGCGATACTTTGGAGGAGCTGATCCGCCGCTGTCAGGAGGAGAACATCCCCCTCTTCATCGATCCGGTTTCCTCGGAGAAATCAAAAAAGCTTCCCACTGATTTAACAGGGGTAACGGCTATTTTCCCAAATTTAGAGGAAGCCGTTCAATTAGCTCACACACCGCTAACCATGAACCAAGATGTCATTGATATGTTCTATGTAGAGCCTGACCATTCCAAAATTGCCGGAATTATTCGCGAGCGTGGTGTGAAGCATGTTTTCATTACACTCGGGAGCCAAGGGGTGCTCTATGTAGGTGAAGAAGGCCAACAATTCTTCCCGTCCATACCGACTCAGGTAATCGAAGTAACGGGTGCTGGAGATGCGTTCCTAGCCGGTATTGTCTATGGTGTTACCCATGACCATACTTATCTCACAGCCTGTGAATACGGCCTCGCGGCTGCGCATATTACGCTACAAACCAGTGAATCGACGTCCAGTGATCTGAACGAGGAACGCTTACACCTTACGATAAACAACATGACTAAAGGAGACTAAACCCATGTTATCTACCTCATTAACTTTTACAGAAGAAGTGAAAGATGCACTAGCCCATAATAAACCAATCGTAGCTCTTGAAACGACGATTATTTCCCATGGTATGCCTTACCCGCAAAATATTGAAATGGCGAAAAAAGTTGAACAAATTATCCGCGACAACGGTGCTGTACCAGCAACGATTGGGATCATGGATGGCAAAATCAAGATCGGCCTAAACGAAGAGGAACTCGAAGCATTCGCAACGAATGGCCATGTTGAAAAAGTAAGCCGCCGCGATTTCGCTTATATCCTCTCCTCCGGCAAAATCGGCGCTACCACCGTTTCCGCGACGATGATCGGTGCTGCCTTGGCTGGCATCGAGGTATTCGCTACCGGTGGAATCGGCGGCGTACACCGCGAAGGTGAAAGCTCGATGGACGTCTCCGCTGACTTGACAGAGCTTGCCCAAACAGACGTCGCCGTCGTCTGTGCCGGCGTGAAGTCGATCCTCGATATTGGCCGTACGCTCGAGTACTTGGAAACCCACGGTGTGCCCGTGGTTGGTTACCAAACGAGCGAGTTCCCGTCCTTCTACGCCCGCGAGAGCGGCTACGGCGTAGATTTCCGCCTCGATGAGGCGGCTGACGTGGCCGCTATGCTCCGCACAAAGTGGGAGCTAGGCCTACGCGGCGGCGCCGTCATCGCGAACCCGGTCCCAGCGGAATCCGCTATGGACCATGTCGAGATCGAGGCCGTCATCCAGCAGGCGCTGAATGAGGCCAAAGAGCAAAACGTGACCGGCAAAAAGGTCACGCCTTTCTTGCTAGCGCGGATTAAGCAGCTGACGGAGGGGCGCAGCCTGGAGACGAACATCGCGCTCGTTTACCACAACGCGCAGACCGCCGCAAGGATTGCGGTTGCGCTGAAGAACTAACCCCAAATAACAAAGGAGCTATGGGATTATCCCTCAGCTCCTTTGTTATTTGCATTCACCCTGTTCGCACCCGCGATAGTTCGATTCTACCGAACTAAATCCAGGTTTCCCCTCGGCCACAGGCCGATAGTTCGATTCTGCCGAACTATTCGCTCATTTCCCCTACTTGCGGCCCACTTTAGGCGATTTAATTAGGCTAATTCGGACTAATCGAGATTTACCTCCGCGGATACTGAGATTAATTCGGCTAAATCAAACTAAAGAGATGAAAATCAATCCATATACAACGGATTACTTACAGCCGCGAGAAGTGTCTCTTGAACCTCACTGAAATAACGCCATACCTCTGCACGGTAGAAGGTCCTCCCTTCCATTTCAGCCAACAACTCCAGTGATCGCTCATGGTGCGCAACACAGGTGACCTCCACACCCCGATCTGAGATCAGCTTCACCGTATCGCCAACCTCCAGCTCATTAACTACAAGCACAACCTTGCCCTGACGCTCTGGTGCCTGCGCAGGCACTACATCGCCCATGTGATATATCCCTGCATGAAGTTCTAGGGTTGGCCCTTCCGGTGAAAAACTTAGAAACACACGGCCAGTATCAATGCCATCCAATACCCCTTGGGCGGTTCGACTAGCTGCATACACCCAAGTTGTCGGCATGCTATGCTTGACGTAGCCTCCTTGACGATGGAAATCACTGCCGCCTACAGCAATCATGCGTTTGCCGCTGCAAAGCTGCTCGTGCCACCACGTCAGTGTTCGTTGATTGGCCTCCCGCCAAGGACCATTCCAGATTTCTACCCAATCGCAATCGACGGACCAAGCCCACTCCCACCCACAGTTGGGGCAGTGCGGATGATTGAGTACAATACGTGCACCGTTACTCCTTGCTTCTTGTATCCGATCCTGCACCTGCTCCGAGCTTACAGCGCGGAAATCCTCGACAGGGCGAACCGCTCCCAGAAAATTGGCATGTCCATGATTCGTCGTCAGCTCCATGCCAGGGATCAACACGATACCCGTTTCCTTCGGATACGTAAGATTTTGACTATAGGTGTTATGGTCGGTCATCGCAAGAAAATCACAGCCTAGCTCTGCCATCATCTTCGCATTCTCAGCTACCGTCCATGCTCCATCACTATGAACCGTGTGCATATGGAGATCGCCCTTGAGCCAGCGGCCTTGCATCGTTATGCATGTCACCTCAACACGCACCGTACAGCCTGCAGGCGGAATCCGGTACGTCCCTAGCAATACAGCCCACTCACCTGCCACTAATTCACCGGGAATATAACCAGGAGTCGCTTGTTCTGCCTCGACGAAAAATTCAGTGCGTGCGCCCCCGCTCCAACCTCTTACACGGGTGGAATCTTTAACTCCTAGATCAATGACACAATCCCCTGGTCCATTCGCTTCTACCTCAATTCGAACGTGAATGCGTTCCGTGCCGCTCGTAACCTGAAAGGGCACCTCCACATAACGATCCGCTTCCTCATTTGTAATCAGACGAGTTATGATCATTTGCGTTTCATTCCCCCTACTCCTTCGTTGCTCCGACCATTAGGCCGGTGACGAAATATTTTTGAACAAACGGATAAATCGCGACGAGCGGTATAAGTGCCAGCATAACGCCAGCCATCCGTACATTAGGTGTCATAAATAAATTACTGCTCGTGGCATCCGATTGAATGACCAGTGCGCGCAGCGCTACTTGCAGGGTATATAGCTTCTGATTCGTAATGTATAACAGCCCCGGCGTCAGCTGGTTCCATCGGGATACGAATTCAAATAAAGTAATTGTTGCTAATCCCGGTTTAGCTAGCGGCACATACATCGTAGCGAAAATGCGAAACTCACCAGCGCCATCGATCTTGGCCGACTCCGCCATTTCATAGGATACGGCACCAAAGAAATTCCGCATTAATAGGATGCTGAAGCCTGAAATCAAGCCATACAGAACGAGTGCGGAAACCGTATTTAATAGGCCAAGCTCCTTATTTACCACATAAAGAGGAATCATAACAGCTTCATTCGGCACCATCATCGTCAGTAGAATAAAGCTCGTCAGCAGCTTCCGTCCAGGCAAACCCTTATGCAGCAGCACATAACCCGCCATCGCGCAGAGCAGCACATGTGCGAATGAGCCGAGTACGGTGACGAGTACATTCATGCCAAAAGGTCTCCACAGCTCAACACGCTGCCATACCGTTCGGTACCCTTCCATACTTAGCTCGGATGGCCATAACTGAAGCCCCGCATGCATGGATGAGATATTAGAGGAAATCGAAATGATAAACGTATTCCAAATCGGCAAAATCATGGTTGCCACAAGCAACAACAAGAAGAGACCATTGGCTATTTGAAAGGGGATGTCTTGTCTAGTTAACGATTTACTTCTCACACGAATTCACTCCTCGTCATACCGGATTAATTCTCTAGTCGCAAACACCAGAATTAGCGTTGCCAGAACAACTAGGAAGCCTGCTGCTGATGCGACACCCATGTTAAACTCAAGGATCCCCTTTTGGTACGTGTAGGTCATCAAGACATCCACCTTCCGAGCAATAACGGGATTACTCAGAATCATCATTTGATCAAACATGCGAAGCATACCAATCATATTCAAAAGTGTAACGACCTTCATGGTCGGAATAAGCTGTGGTAAGGTGACATAGCGAATTTGCTGCCAGCGACCCGCTCCATCCATCCGAGCAGCTTCGTATAGAGAAGGGGATATGGAGACAATTGCAGCCAAGTAGAGAATGCAGGTAAAGCCCATTTCTTTCCATGTATTCGTCAGTATCATTAAATAACGCGCATAATCGACCTCTGCAAAAAAGTGAATCGGCTTCGCAGCTCCTAAAAACTTCAGCAGCTCATTAACAAATCCGCCGTCTGGCGACAGCATCATGATCCATATCCCGCCTACAACAACCCATGAGAATAAATGCGGTAAATAGATGACCATTTGTGTTAGCTTTTTAAACCACATTTTGAGTACTTCATTTAAAGATAGAGCTGTAATAATCGGTGCAAAAAAGCCAAGAACAAGCATACCCGCACCAATCACGAGCGTGTTTTCCAGTACGCGCCAGAATATCGGATCATGCCAAACCGTTTGATAATTCTCAAGCCCTACGAAGGGACGATCTCCGATCATTCGGAATTTCTGCATCGATATTTGCAGGCCCTTAAACAACGGGAAATATGAGAAAATCGCAAAATAGATCACAATTGGTAGCATCATGACATACAACACACGATAGCGAGCCCATGCTGTCACTTGTTTTCCCCCTAGTCTGTGAAAAGTAAAGCGAGGGCTGGGGAGTAATCCCCGCCCCCTCTTGCTCATTAGTCAATTAAGTTCACGGCTTTCAGCTCATCACGCATCTTCTTCACGGCATCTGCCGCTGGCATTTTCCCCATCATGGCTTGGAACGCATAGTTCGTGACAATTTTCTCGGCATTTGGCCAATCCTTCGTGGAATTCTCAATCGTCGCGTTGTTATCAAAAATGATTTGGCGTCCTTCTAATGCGCCTGGCAATGTCCCGATCGGATTCTTAAAGTTGGTGTTGTTCGGGAATGGTGCTCCATGGTCCATCCCATGGCTAATACCATCAGGCGTTAACGAATATTTCCCATCTTTGACTGTGTAATCTGTCCCTTCAATCCCTAATGTACTCAGGATGTTTCCTTTGTCCGACTGCCAAAACTCCAGGAACTTCATTGCCGTATCCACATGTTCGGCATTCACTGGAATTCCCCATACGCTCGGGTCTCCGCGACGAAGCATCACTTTGCCGTCAGGTCCAACTGCACCCGGAATTGCTTTCGCTACAAATTTAGGATCATCCGTTTTCTTCATATTGTTAAAGAGACCTACCCATGCATCCCAGTACGTAACCATACCTACACGGTTCGTTAAAAATAGCTCTCTCATTTTGCCTGAATCATTGGTTGCAAAGTTAGGATCTAGAATACCTTCCTTATACAGCTTGGCAAACCACTCATAGATCGGAACGGCTGCATCAGTCGCATAAGGTATCGAACGTTTGCCATTCGCATCCATCACATATTTATACTTCACCCCTGCAGCACTCATAAAGCCTTGAATATCATACAAGCCTGCAGTGGACAAGCCGTACGTATCATCCTTGCCATTACCGTCTGGATCCTTCTCTTTAAACGCCTTCAAGGTTTGGTAGAAATCATCCAATGTTTTCGGCTGTTGCAGCTTAAGCTTGTCCATCCAATCTTGACGAACCGTAGGCAGCGTACCGCCTTCCGATTTATTAAATACACTATAGATTTTGCCGCCATTGTAAGTAATCATGTCCCATTCTTTCGTAGGGATGACCTTCGGGTCTGACAGCACTTTCGAGGCTTTAATCTTATCGTTTAACTGCGTTAGTGCGCCTTGTTCAACTAAGACGTCCATATTGCCCTTCCCCATATAAATGAGGTCATACTTTTCTCCAGCTGCAATAGCTGCGTATAGCTTCTTATCGTAGTCAGCCGCTGGTTTCTCAATCGTTACCTTAATCCCTGTCAACCGTTCAACTTCCTTCTCAAATAACGCGTTCTCCTCTGGCGTCTTCCCTCCGACAACACCACTGAGTATACGCAGTGTTTCTTGCTTGGCTGGCTTGGATGTCTCACTAGGCGAGCTTGCTTGTGATTCTGTTCCTGTTTGCGTACTGCACGCCGTCACAAGTAAGCTAGTCGATAGGGCAACGGCTGCGATCATTCCTGCTTTTTTATTCAACATGGGTATGGCCTCCTATTGGGTTCTTCTCTATTTGGTAGGATCGGTTTTAACTTTGGCACAGGAGTCTCTAAACACGAGGCTCGCTGGAATTAAGATGCGTTTCACAATGGGATTCGGTTCCCGCAATTGTTCAATCAGCAACTTGGCTGCTTCACTCCCTAACACTTCTCCGTTCAGCCTGACACCAGTCAGCGGGGGCTTAAACTCAGTACCATAAATCGAGTCGTCGCTAAACGCGAACACAGATAAGTCCTCTGGTATTCGCAGGTTTTGCTCTTCGGCAGCTTGGTAAACGCCCAAAGCTACTTTATCTGTATCCGTAATAATGGCCGTAATCTGTGGGTAAGAAGCCAGTAATCGTTTGGTCATCTGATAGCCATATGCCGTCGATGTTAGTTTTTTATCTTTGTATACAATAAGCTTAGGTTCAATAGGCACATCCGCTTTTTGATACGCTCTAATGAAACCCAACTCGCGATCTTGCGCCACCGTTCGTTCCTTCTGCGTATTCAGAAATGCGATGTGCGTATGGCCTAGCTGCAGCAGATGTTCCGTAACTAGTTGCCCCATACCAATGTTGTCGTTATCGACATAGGACACACTAGATTCAAACTCTTGATGCGGTCTTCCAATAACAACGAGCGGCAGTTTGCGCAAGATTCGTTCTGAGATTCGTTCATCATTCTCAGCGGGATCGAGAAGAATATCACCATCCACAGGATCTGTCGCTACATATTCAACTTGCTTGGAGAATTCGATGGATAGTGAATTCACGAGCAAGCGATAGCCTTGGCTGTAGCACTCTCTTAATACGCCATTAAAAAGGCCAAGATGAAACTGACTGAATTTCACCTGCTCACCCGGCATATTAAGTCCAATAATATTCGTCCGTTTGTTCGCTAGACTTCGAGCCCAGTAATTCGGTCTGTAGTTCAGATCCAGAGCAGCATCCAGAACGCGCTTTGACACCTCCTTGCTAATGGGTCTCTTCTTGCTAAACACGTTGGAAACCGTACTTTTGGACACCCTAGCTACTTTCGCAACATCATCTATGTTTGCCATATGGGCTCGCCTCACTTCTTCTTAATAGTAAACCGGTTTTATCAACACAGTTTCATGGCGGAATAAATGAATTGTAAATAAAATAGCTTCTTTGAAATAAGGAAATGTCAGTAAAATCAAGGTTTTCCTTGTATTTTCAGCATGTAAAATGCAAAAAATCATGAAACCGGTTCGACGATTTCCTTTTTACATAAAACAAAAAAGAAGAACTAGCGGCTTTAACTCTGCCACTAATTCTTCTTCTCACTTCAAGTTATATATGGTAGTTACTCGGTCACCCATTGTGTTTTTAGGGCAAAAGGAACACGCGCTGCCTTGGTTGGAATGACTTCAGGATAACCCACATAGATAAAGCCGACCATCTCTTCTTTGCCTGAAAGACCGAAGTTCTCTTGCATTTTCGGATGATACGTCGGATCACCGGTACGCCAGATGGTGCCTAAGCCAAGGGCATGTGCGGTTAGCATCATATTTTGTACAGCGCAGTGTACAGCTGCATACTCCTCAATCACGGGTACGACCGGCTTCTCCGACGGGGAGACCGCTACAGCAATAACGAGCGGAGCTCGGAACGCTTTTTTCTCATTGCTGCTGCGCAGCTGATCTTCTTCTTCCTCCGACAGCGCTGCATCTGCACCTGCCTTCGCTTCTGCAATGGCGACTTCGGCATATCCGCGCCCCAACAGCTTTCTGCCTTCGCCTGACATCACCCAGAACCGCCATGGTTCGGTATGCGCATGGTTTGGTGCCCAGAC
The DNA here is from genome assembly GCF_031455095.1 of Paenibacillus qinlingensis. Classification (GTDB taxonomy): domain Bacteria; phylum Bacillota; class Bacilli; order Paenibacillales; family NBRC-103111; genus Paenibacillus_E; species Paenibacillus_E qinlingensis_A. Next base: position 46,839 of record NZ_JAVDSB010000015.1, on the reverse strand, counting down.
GGCTGCTTCCAATATCTCTTCAATCAGCGCCTGCTCGATAGGGTCCTGTTTCAGCTTCCCAATGCTGCGTCGCTCGCGAATCGCTTCTTTCACATCCATGCTTCCCACTCCTTAAAATTCTAGATACCCCTTAATTTACAGCTTCCCCACGTTTATTTCAATTTCTATTCTCCTGATGCTGCAAAATAAATAAGACCCATGCTTTCCTGAAAGGAAAGCATGGGATCTCTTGTCATTATCTAGTGTTGCTTCAAACTCCAAACAGCAACCCCAGAACTCCGCACGCTTCATTGCCGACTATCCAAACAATAACTGGATTTCATGTAGCTAATTTAGCCGAAATAACCGACTTTTCAGGAATAACTGGATATTCTACAGCTAAATTCAATCATTTCTAGCAAAGTCGGGAAAAAGGGCTGAAATAGCTGTAGGTTTTCCAGTTAATCTATTGAACAGGCCAAAATCAGCTGAAATAGCTGTACTTTTTCCAGCTAAATGAATTTCGATTGGTACCACTCGTCGCAGAAACATTCCCCACTTCCGTACACATGCCATTAATTCATCATGTTCAATTTTTTATCCGTTGGCAAAAAGGCTGCAAGCAGTCCTAGCAACGGCAAATATGCACACAACTGAATCACAAAGCCAATGCTAGTCGCATCCGCCAGCGTCCCCAGCACCGCTGAACCGATGCCGCCTAAGCCAAACGCTAGACCAAAGAATAGGCCCGACACCGTGCCAACCTTGCCTGGCAACAGTTCCTGCGCATAGACCACGATGACAGAGAAGCCGGACAACAGAATGAACCCGATACATGCACATAGCACCGCTGACCAGAAGAGGCTCACAAATGGAAGCAGCAAGGAGAATGGCGCTGTCCCTAGGATGGAGAACCAGATCATATTTCGTCTACCAAATTTGTCCGCTAAAGGTCCACCCATAAAGGTACCGACGGCTCCAGCAGCTAACAAAATGAAAATAACAAGCTGCGCTTTCCCTGTAGTGACGCCGAAATGATCCATTAAATAAAACGCGTAAAACCCCGTCATACTCGCCACATAAACGAATTTAGAAAAGAGCAGCATGATTAGAATAAACAACGCATAGGCGACTGTTTTTTTAGGCAGTGATTTCTTCACAACAGCCGATTTTCGCGCTACAGCGCGTACGACAATCGCGCCTTGATACCATTTTGCAACGAACACTTGAATGATAATCCCCGCTGCCGCGGCAAAAGTAAACCAAATGATCCCGAACTGACCTAACGGTACGAAAATAAGTGCTGTAAACACAGGAGCCAACGCCTGACCAATGTTCCCGCCTGTTTGGAAAATCGATTGCGCCAGCCCTCTCCGAGGACCCGCAGCTAAGTAGGCTACCCGAGAAGACTCTGGGTGCAGCACAGATGACCCTAACCCGACGAGAATAACGGCCATGATGACATGCGAGAAGGTTCCCGCATAGGCCAAGACGACGATACCTATCAGCGAAAACACAACACCGATGGGCAGCAAATAGGGCTTCGGCTTCGCATCGGTATACAACCCAATTAGAGGCTGGAACAAGGACGCCGTCACATTAAGCGTGAAAGCGATCCAGCCGATCTGCGTAAAGCTTAACTGCAAGGAGTCGTGCAAAATCGGGAAAATGGCGGGGATAACCGACTGAATGGAATCATTTAATAAGTGCACTAAGCTGATGGAAAATAAGATGGCGTACACGGTACGTGCCTGATCTTGCGCTGAGCTCGTTGCAGCTGTTGTTGCTGTCGATTGCATAAAATAAAATCACTCCTTATCATCATATCATCTGATGTTTCAATTTATAGAAGAGAAAGAGCTCAGTAGTGTCAGCCACTTTACTCTTTTCGACTTTGATGTTGGCGACAGCTACTCCTGTTGAAGGAACTTTCTGACTTGCTGGACGGTCCCCTCCAGATTTTGAAGCGTCCAATTCTCCGCAGCGGCGACATCCTGATCTAGGATGGCTTGATACAAATTCACGTGAAAGAGATGATGGTGATCATGAACCTGCTCATCCTTCACTAAATTCGTTAAAGCTTCCAAGAGTACCGCTGAAAATGAACGATACAGATCGACAACAATGCTGTTCTTGCTCGCGACGGCAATTGCTTGATGAAATGCCAAGTCCGCCGTTAGATAAGCGTCCATATTTGCACTCTCGAGCGCCTTTAATCGTTGGTGCAGCGCTTCTCTCATCTGTTCCAAATCCGTTTCGTCCCGGCGTTCCGCAGCAAGTCTGGATATTTCCAGCTCCAGCATTTTCCTGACTTCGTAAACCTCTAATATTTCAGCCCGACGCAATCGGTTGACTAGCGGCTCCTGCATGGCAGCATCGGAATGCCCCGTTAGAAAGGTCCCAAAGCCCTGCTTCTTCTCCAGCAGACCCGCGTGCACAAGCACCCGTACAGCTTCACGAATGGTAGATCGGCCGACGCCGAACTGTTCCATTAATTCCGGCTCTGTCGGAATTTTATCACCTATTTTAAGCTCACCGTCAGAAATTTTCTTCTGCAGCTGTGTCACAACATCATCGACAAGCTTGGGGCGGCGGAGAGTTTGGAAAGATACTTTTGAATTCATCTGATCATCTCCTGTATGAGTAGTATATCAGCTGTTTTTGGATTTTTCTATAGAATAAGAATAAGCTCATCCTTTTTTTTATGAACAACTTCTCCTTAATACCCGCTCTTCCTAGCCTAACCATGCACACTCGCCCACATCTTACATATATTGCTAGTGCTCATCATTTTACAGAAAGGGGCCGGTCTCCTTGTACAATGACCCAACCTTGTATCCTTATCCCCCAGTACAATATCATCTGTATCCGACCCATCCATACCACTATGCACCTTACTGGGCGTGGGATCGCGACTTTCCACCTGTGAATACCAAAACACTCTCCACCTCGGCGTCTATCTCTGAGCATCTATTGAAAGATACCTCCCTTCTCGTCAAAAAGCTCACGGACCCCGCAATTGCTAAACAATTGATGACAAACGCTCAGAGTGGGAATAAAAAAGAAGTCGATCGCATCATACACACCTTCGGTTATGAATCCGCTATTGAAACAACGTACTCGCCAAGCGCTGTTCATTTCATTGTAGGTCCGCGCATTAAAGACAATCCCTGCTGCCAACTGACACTCATGCTCAAATGGGGCGAATAGGCAAAAAGAGCAATCCAACCCACATTGGGCGAAAGGATTGCTCTTTTTTAACATTTAATTAGCACTCTCATGGTGAGACTGCCAGAAATTTGACAATGACGTGGATGATCAGGCAAGCTATAGTTATAGCAACAAGACCAGCACCTGAAACACTAGATTGCTAGATACACAAATTTTGCAACATGCCAAGGAGGCCTATTCTATATGAAAACAACTAATAAACTTAAGCTTATTTCGACTTCTGCCGTAGCATTAACCTTATTCGCTTCTTTAGCACTGGTTCAGCCTGCCTCCGCTGCCCTTAAAACAAGCGCTGATTTCACTGATTTGGCTGGAAGCAACGCAGCTCTGAAAACTAAAATTGATCGTATGATCGCTGATGGTATTTTTGAGGGCGTTTCGGATAACACTTTCGGAATCTCACAAAATATGACGCGTGCACAATTCGCTAAAGTAGCTACGAAAATTTACAATATCCCGGTTGATCTTACAGTTAAGGTGTCCAGCTTCACCGATGTTCATGCAGATGACACGGCTAATGGTTGGGCGATCCCTTATATTGAAGCAGCCAAAAAAGCCGGTCTCATCGACGGTGTGACAGATACAACTTTCCTGCCTGGCGAGTCCGTTACTGCAGCCCAGTTGGATACCGTGCTTCTTAAAGGATTAGGCAAAACGGTTTCTATGACAAGTTCGCCTTGGTACACCGATGCAATTAAACAAGCCACTGCGCTTGGTATTCATCCAACTAGTAAAACTGGCGACCAAGCCGCAACACGTGAGGATCTCGTGCTTAGTTCATTTGGAGCTCAAGAAGCTTTCAACGCTCAGAAGCCTCCTGTTGTAACACCAACTAACCCAAGCAATGTATCTATTGTAGGTGATTACAAGATAGCTAGCGTCATTGATAGTGGCCTTACCAGCTCAGCTACAGGTGTCTCACAAGCGGATGCGGAAGATCCTACGATAAGTAAATTTGCGAAAGAAATTAAAATAAAAGTAACCTCAGCAGCTGGTGAAGAAATTGCCATTCCTGGCGTTGTACAGTCCGTCTTCTCCTCCAATTCCAGCATTGCCAAAGTAGGTCTTAGCTCCGATCATCATGCTTATGTAATTGGAAATAAACCAGGAACAGCTGATGTAAGTGTCATGGTAAAAATTGGTGATGGGGAAGCTAAACAATTGCATGTTACCGTAACGGTTCAAAGCGACCCTGTGACTGTGAAAACATTAACAGCTGGGGAAACTTCCATTACTGAAACGATGACAGTTGTTGGTAGTGTGTATACGGGTAACTTCAATGCCTATGATGCTATGGATCTTACGGCTATTGATAGCTATGACAATAAATATGAAGGCACCGATGTTAAAGATTACAAGTTTGCTCTAGGCACTTTATTTATTACGAATGATATACAAGGCGAAGCAGGTTCTGCTGTTGGCTCCGTCATGGTCGAATCCGATGGTACTGTAAAAGTAACAGGTAATGTGACATCATTTGAACTTACAGCCGTATCCGCATCAGGAGTAAAAGCTACAAGCTACATTACATTAGTGAAAAACTAAGCAAAAATAAAAGAGCAATCCTTCCCCATTCGGGGATTGGGTTGCTCTTTTTTTCTATGACAAGGCAGCCTATCGCACATCTACACTGTTCAAAATCGGCCAAGTCACGGCTAGCCAGTAAGCGGCTGCGATGAGCACAATCCAGTAGAGTATGTAATAGATATCTACCTTGGAGTAGGAGGATACATAATAATAAGTTCGTTGGCGACTCATCGAAAAACGCTTCGCTTCCATCGCCACCGCCGTCCGATGGGCACGGCGAATGCTTTGAGCCAGCAGCGGAATCGCGATCATCCGCATCGTGGTGTACCAGCCAGTGAGCGGATTCTGGCGCTTGGGTTTGCCCCTAACCTTGAGTGCATAGCGAAGCGTCTGCAACTCCTCAAGGATGACGGGCAGCATGCGCAGCGCTGCCAAGAAGCTGTACGCGTACTTCGGCGCGACCTTCCACTGCTGCATCATTGCGTAGAACAACGCGACAGGCCTAGTGGTCAAGCTGAACAGCAAGCCAACGGAGGCTACCTGCATACCGCGTAAACCAAGATGTATGCCGCGGTAGAAGCTCTCCTCCGTGATTCGTATAATCCCAAGGTGATACCACAACGTCTCACCTGTACCGAACATCATCATCCCCAGTGAGGATGAGATGAATAGGAGCAAGAACGGCGACGTATACAGCAGTAAGCGCTTAGCCGGATGCCCAGACAGCAAAGCTAGCGGAAGTATCGCGCCGATCGTTAGAAACAGCATCATATTGATGTTATGGGTGAAGATGACCACGATGAATAGCGCAATCGATAAAATGAGCTTCACCCCGGGGTTCACCCGATGCAGCCACGTCTCGCGAAAGCTGAACGTTATTTGCATAGCAGCGGTTCACCTCCCGTGTCAGCGTGCACAGCGAGGGCTGACGCGATCTCCGTCACACGCCCCGCATCAACCTGCCAGACGCGCGTAGCCCAGCGCTGGACGATCTCGTGATCGTGCGTGACCATCACGATCACGGTTCCGCTGGTGCGCAGCCGCTCCAGCCCCTCAAGCATGCGCAGCGTGCCGCGCGCATCGAGCCCGAAGGTGGGCTCATCCAGCAGCAGGATGCGTGGCCGGCGAACCATCGCCGAAGCCACACTGAGCCTGCGCTTCTGGCCCAGCGAGAGCTGGAACGGGTGCTGCTCGCGCAACGCGAGCAGGTCGTATTCGCGAAGCAGCCACTCCGTAGCTGCCCACTGGTCCTTCGCCTGACCCTCTGGCAAGCCATAGGTCAGCTCTTCCTGCACGGAGTTCGTGACGAACTGGAACTCCGGGTTCTGAAACACAAAGCCGACTTGCTCCGCAAGCTGCTCGACTTTGTTGCCCTTCACGCCCGCGATGTCACAGTTACCGCGGGTTGGGATGAGCCGCATGATCGCGAGGAGGAGCGAACTTTTGCCTGCACCGTTGGCACCGACAACGGTGATCCATTCGCCTGGATATACGCTGAAGTTATCCACAGAGGTCTTGATCTGCCCGCCGCGTAGTCCGACGAAATCCCGGAAAACCATAACAGGCTCAATGGGATTTACGATTTCTGGTGCTTCACTCGGCGTCCCTGCGCTCCGATTCCCCTGCTCATTCTCCTTGGCGTAATCTTCCCATACCTCGGGATACCAGATGCCATATTCCCTCATTTGTTCTTTATACGCTTCGAACATCGTAAGCGGAGGTCCATCTGCCAATACTTTTCCTTCTGGTGTCAAAATGATCAACCGATCGAGAAGATCCAGCATGCCGCTAATTTTGTGCTCTACGATGACGAGGGTTTTGTTGTCGCTTATGGTCCGAATGGTATCCCAGATTTGCTTCGTACCCTCATCATCCAGCAACGCCGTGGGCTCGTCGAGAAAGAGCACCTCTGGCTCTAACGCAAGCACACTGGCAATGGCCAATCGCTGTTTCATTCCTTGTGACAGCGTACTGATCAGCGTGTGTGCATCTGACAAATGTAACCCGACCAGGTTCAAATAATGCCGAATGCGCGCAGGCATCTCCTCCCGCGGCACCTCCTGATTTTCCAGCACAAAGGCGATCTCTTCGTCGATGTATGGCATGCAGAACTGCGTATCTGGATCTTGAAACACATAGCCCCATCGGTCAGGCCTGTGAATCTCATCCGCCTTGAGTGGAAGCTCAATCATGTCCGGGACAATGCCACTTAATACCTGAAGCAGCGTCGATTTGCCACTGCCGCTAGGTCCAAGGAGCAGCACCTTTTCACCCCATTTGATGGAAAAGGAAACCCCCTGAAAGATCAGGGGGGCGTCATCACCGGGATATTTTAACCGTAGATTCGTAACGCTCATTCCTTTGCTCATCTGTTTACCCCAATACGTCGTAATCTTTTTTGGAAACGGGGCGAATCAGATTCAGCACACCCGTGCGAGACAATGCGCTCGTCAAATAGTAGGCGAACACACCTGCGATCAAAGCGCTGCCCAACAATCGCAAGCTGATGAATAACATGTAATTCCAAAAAGTCAGCTGCTCCATATAGCCATAGTACGTATCCACGAAGATGGACATGATGGCTGAGGCGAAAGATGCGAGAATCGTTACGCCTACAGTCGTACGGCGATAGCGGAATGCAGCAAATACCAGCTCTGCTCCAAGCCCTTGAAGCACGCCGAACACTAGCGTCGCCACTCCCCAATGACCGCCATAGAGAGCCTCAATCGTGGCAGCTGCCACTTCTGCCAGTAAAGCAACCCCTGGTTTGCGAATGACGAGGAAAGCAAATGTCGCGGCCATGAACCACATGCCATAACTTAACTGCTCTGCATGCAAGCCCAGCGGCTTCATCAGGTCGTAAAATGGTCCCCAAATCCGATAAATCACACCGAACACTGCCGAGATCACAATCGTGATCAAAATATCGGTCAGCTTTAACCCTTGTTTACTTGCTTCCTTTTGCGCCATCTTCTACTCGACTCCTTTTCTCAATTCTTATTTGTCAATGAGATAGGCGAACACGCCAACCTTGGATGTATGTCTTCATTGCCCCCGAAAGGACAAAAAAAGCCCACCGGATTAACGGCAGGCTTGAACATTCGTGCAAAAAAAGCACATAAGGTCTCTACGCTGGCATTATCCAGATCAGATTAACGGTCAGTGGCATAGGGCCACTATCTCAGCCTGACTTCATCAAGCACCCGTGTTGCTATTCATTTGGCTTAACTGTAGCGGATTAGCTGCTTTTTGGCAATCCTTTTTTTTCCATGAGATTCTCTCGCAATACCTATTTCTCAATCAAATGCTTGAGATCCTGCGTTAATCCGTTCAATTGACGGATGCTGTCTACGATATCCTGCACACGATGCTGCTGCACTTCGGCGCTCGCCAACACTTCTTGAACGGATGCCGCTGACTCTTCGGTAATCGCTGCGACAGATGTCATTTCTTCCGCGACGTGCTGCGAAGAGATCTGCAACTGTTGATTCATGCGCTGCAAATGCGAAGCTTGCTCCATGACTTCCGCTGTATTCGTGTTGATAACCTCGAACAATTGGTTCACGTTATCTGTCGATTTTTTCCCTGATTCTACAGCTTTAATCCCTACGGCAACCTTCTCAACGGCTGTCACGACTTTCGTCTGAATGGATCCGAGAATCTCCGAGATGTCGGTCGATGCAATGTGGGCGTTCTGAGCCAACTTTCGAATTTCGTTTGCAACTACGGAGAAACCTTTCCCATGTTCACCTGCGCGAGCCGCTTCGATGGAAGCATTCAGCGACAATAGATTCGTTTGGTTGGCGATGTCCGCGATCGTGGAAACGATGTTCTCAATTTTCACATTTTCTTCGTTCACTTCATTCATGATATCGGCGGTTTCTGTCACGATCAGGGTAATATCATTGATTTTGAGTGACAAATCCTGCATCTGTGTCTTGCCTTCATTCGTCATTCTCGCCGTATCTCGAGATCTGCTGCTCATCGTATTCGACGCCGCGGTCGTCTGTTCAACTGTTTCATTCACGTTCTGAATGGCGGTTGTAATATCGTTAATACTGGATGCCTGTGACTCAATACCGATCGTAATCTCCTGAAAAGCGGCAACCACTTCCTCCGTAATTCTGCCAGTTACAGCGGCGTTCTCTTGTAAATTTCCACTAGATGCACCTAGAACTTCTGTCGTCGTACGCACACCTGCCAGTACTTCATCCGTCTTGATCTTAGAACTCTCTGATTCCTTCGCACTTCTCGCGACGTTGGATAACATTCTAGTCCCGATTTGACTTTGCCCGATAATCGTCATGATCGTAAGCAGATAGAAAGCATTGACCCCAATCGGGTCTACATGCGGAGTAAGTGTCGTTATGAAATAATTCATATTAATGAGCCCCAGTACACCGTTCAGCACAAGCGGCTTATAGTCCATGTATAAAGAAATGAGGGCTAAGCTAAGGTACAAAATAAAAAGACCGAATAACGACGCACTATTTGACATGAAAAAATAGGAAATCGCACTAAGTCCGACCGCAATAATATACTTCGTATAGGGAATAGCAATCTTTTTCCAAGTTAGAATTGTACATACAATGGCAATTGGCACGCCAACCGATGAAAGGGTTATCATCATCGTTGCTGATGTGTACGCAGCCGCGACCCCCAGTGCAAGACACGCCCATAAAAGCTTAACCATTAAGCTATTCCTTCTGTTTAATTCGAGCAGTTGCTCCGACATCCTTACTCCCCCTAGATAACTTCTACAAAATGAGACATTTTCCTACATCATTCAACAAGATGGCTGTTAAACCCTCTATTTCAGATGCCAGAATCAGGATTAGATTAGAAGTTGACTTCTACCCCTAATAAAAACTACAATTTGTAGTGTCTACTTTATTTTTAAGAATAAGGAACTTATCCAAGATGGATCATTCCACCATGCAGAAGGGAATTGAAACGATGACCATATTGCTCTATATCGGACTAGCTTTACTTATTGCCGCTATCATTGGCTATGTGCTCGCAGCACGAATTAACAAAGACAACAACTCTCGGTTGAAGAAGGCCGAAAAGCAAGCTTTGAAAAAGAAACAGAAGACCTGGCAACTGATTTCACATGCCCTGCTCATTGTCGCTATCGGCAGTATAGGGACTTCACTTATTCAGAGTTCCGCCGGCAAATATAGTCTAGACAAGCTAAATCTACATGCCAACATTCAGGTCACGACAGATAAGGACTATGGACGTGATCACAAAGACGGTACTTTGATGTACGAAATGAAAATCCCTACTTCAGGTACGCATAGTCCCCACGATTTGAAGTTCGGCTTCTATAAGGAGCGCCCTGGTTATGAGATGCTTGTCCACAACCTGGAACATGGGGATATTATCATCCATTACCATCCGGGCGCACCGAAGGAACTGCTTGACCGCCTTGCGTACTTAACCCATTTTAAGACGGCTGGTGCTGGGGTTCTCGCTGTTCCTAATGTGGATGTGCCCGCTGATCAAGAGGTTGTTGTTACAGCTTGGACGAAAACAATGTCGCTTACCAAATTTGATGAAGCTAGCGTTAGTACATTTATTTACGACAATATCAACAAAGGTCCTGAACAAATTCCAGCAAACATTCGACTTGGCGGCGGAACGATGTAATTATTTTCGAATCGTTTCACGATCTGAGACTAGCTCCGTCGGCACCAAACCTGTCATTCTTCGAAATACACGGTAAAAATAAGAGGGATCGTTATAGCCGATAAATTCGGCTATTTCGGTTACAGTCAGGGCGGAATGGCGCAGCATATAGACGGCTGTTTTGATCCTTGTGACGTGCACAAATTCACTGATCGTCTGACCCGTAACCTGGCGAAAAAGCGAGGCTGCATAATTCGGTGACCGGCTGATGCAGAGGCCTAACTCGTCTTTGGTCACATGTTCGCGGTAATGATTCTGGATGTACCCCTTCATTTGCTCCACGAGAAGTGACGTTGCTGAGGTTGTAGCGGCCTGATCAAACTCGCGTTGGAGATACACAAACAGCTCTTGCAGATGCGCTTCACACAGCGCCATGTAATAGGGCTGTTTGTCTTGCCATCCACGATGAATCAACCGCAGCCGATCTGCGATAATATCGAACTTCCCCGTCTGACGGCAGGTGTGCGACGTTTGTTGAAGCAGAGGAAAGATGTGAGAGGCTGCTTGTGCATCCAGGTGCAGTACGAATTTCTCATGAATTTTTGTAGGCACACTTCGCCCATAATAGGGTGTGTCTCCCGGAATGAGCAGCCAATGCCCTTTGTCTAATACTTGTTTTTTCTCGTTGATCCAATACACACAGCGGCCATAGATCACAAAAATAAACGTCCAATCTTGGTGGATATTGGGCTGCTCCTCGTTCCATGAACTGCTTTTATGATAGTCAAAGTCTGTTAGCTGCATAGATGACTCGGCGCCTTTCTATCGTACTATATTGCATATATCATACTATAGTTCATAGAATCTCGCATCAATAAGGCATATAATGAAGCCAACTAATCTCTTACATTCGAAAGGAAGTCCTTCACGATGCGTAAAACGAAAATCATTTGTACAATGGGTCCAGCCTGCGATTCCGTTCCTACCCTGAAAGAATTAATTCGCTCTGGCATGAGCGTTGCTAGATTAAATATGGCTCACGGCGATTTGGATGAGCACCGCGGTCGTATCCAACGTGTGCGCCAAGCTGCGCAAGAAATGGGCGTTATTATCCCGATTCTGATGGATATCAAAGGTCCAGAAATCCGCATCGGTCAATTGAAAGATGCTTCCTATGATTTGCAAACGGGCGATCGCATCGTCTTGACGACCGAACAAATTATCGGCGACTCCAGCCGCGTATCCGTGAACTACCCAGGCTTGCCGCAAGATGTTAAGCCGGGCAACCTTGTTTTGATTGACGACGGCTCCATCGAGCTGCGTGTTGAAATGATCGACGGCACAGAAGTAACTTGCAGCGTCTTGAACCCTGCTCAGCTAAAGCAGCGCAAAGGCGTTAACTTGCCGGGCGTACGCACGTCCTTGCCGGGTGTGACGGAGCGCGATGTTATGCATATCAAATTCGGCGTAGAAGAGAATATTTCCATCGTCGCGATGTCCTTCGTACGTAACGGAAACGATGTTCGTGAGGTTCGCGCGCTTCTAGAGCAGCACGGTGCTGGCTTAACGCCGATTATCTCCAAAATTGAGAACGAAGAAGGTATGACCAACTTCGCTTCCATCTTGGAAGCTTCCGACGGCATCATGGTTGCCCGTGGTGACCTTGGTGTTGAAATTCCGACAGAAGAAGTTCCAATTGCACAAAAAGATATGATTCGCGCATGTAACTTAGCAGGTAAGCCTGTTATCACAGCTACGCAAATGTTAGACTCCATGCAGCGTAACCCACGTCCTACTCGTGCTGAAGTGAGTGACGTAGCCAATGCCGTGCTTGATGGCAGTGACGTTGTCATGCTTTCCGGCGAGACGGCAGCTGGTAAATATCCGATCGAGTCTGTGAAGATGATGGCGACGATCGCTGAGCGCGTCGAGCAAACGATGGTGCGCAGCTCCTTGGTGGATGCACAGCTTCAGTCTAACAACGAAATCACCGAAGTTTTGTGCCAAGCTGTCGTATCTTCAGCGAACAAACTGCATGCAGCGGCAATTTTGACGCCGACCGAGACAGGCTTCACAGCGCGCATGATCGCGAAATATCGCCCAGAAGCACCGATTATCGCGGTGACGAACAGCCAGCACGCAATCAGCCAATTGAGCATGGTGCAGGGTGTTATCCCTGTTCTTGGCGAGTTCTGCGAATCGACAGATGCGATGATTCGCTCAGCAATTAACCAAGCAGAGACGCTTGGTTATGTGAAAAAAGGCGACCTCACAGTCGTGTCCGCCGGTATTCCAGTTGGGAAGTCCGGTACGACCAACTTGTTGAAGGTTGAGCGGGTTTAGGGGCCTGAGAGTGCAATAATCGACGCTCGGAGCGAGTTTGGTGCTGAGGCGTCGCTGAGACTGTAATAATTGACCGCTCATGTGGGAGTTTCGTCATTTCAAACTAGTTGGATTGCTGAGAAGGCCATTTTCGACCGCTCGGAGTGGGTTTGGTGCTGAGGCGTTGCTGAGACTGCAATAATTGACCGCTCATGTGGGAGTTTCGTCATTTTAGACTAGTTGGATTGCTGAGAAGGCCATTTTCGACCGCTCGGAGTGAGTTTGGTGCTGATGTGCTGATGTGCTGCTGAGACTGCAATAATTGACCGCTCATGTGGAAGTTTCGTCATTTTAGACTAGTTGGATTGCTGAGAAGGCCATTTTCGACCGCTCGGAGTGAGTTTGGTGCTGATGTGCTGCTGAGACTGCAATAATTGACCGCTCATGTGGGAGTTTCGTCATTTTAGACTAGTTGAATAGTTACTATAGTCAAACTATCTGCGTTGTGCAGATTTTTAAGCCTCCCTTCCACCCTTGTCCTGTGGAATGGGAGGTTTTCACGTTCTGTTTCCAGTCTGTTCCAGCCTGTTGGCGCCAGTATGAAAATTTGTGAGAAATCTACCTAGAAAAAGGGGTACACTAGAGTAATCATTAACTAACGAGCAACGGAGGGCGCACGGCGTGATTATTCGACTTGGATTTGTTTCAACCGCAATGGCGATTTTTAATAACACACCTAGCTCGACGTTTACATACAAGCTTTTTTCGGAGCGGCCGCGCGAGGAGGCCATGCAGCGTGCTATTGACGTTGGCCGCAAAAACCTCCAAGCCACACAGCGCATCCTTTATTACAATGCTGCTCACGGCATTCGATTGTTTAGGTTGTCATCCGCGCTGATCCCATTGGCTACGCATCCGGATGTGCGGATTGATATTGCCGCGGAGTATGCGGATGAGCTCCGCAAGCTCGGTGACTTCGCGAAGGAGCACGACATTCGGCTCAGCATGCACCCTAACCAGTTCACGTTGCTGAACGGAAGCGATAAAGTGGTCGATGCGGCCATCGATGACCTGAATTATCATGCAGCCATTTTAGATGGCATGGGGATGGACGAAGCCGGCATCATTAACATTCACGTCGGCGGTGTGTATGGCGATAAGGAAGCTGCGACGCAGAAGCTCTTCGACAACGCACCGAAGGTGCCCGAGCATGCCATGAAACGGTTGACGTTCGAGAATGATGATAAAACGTACACCTTAGAAGAGACACTCGCCGTCAGCCAGAAGCTGCAGCGCCCGTGCATGCTGGACTTGCACCACGACTGGTGCAATCCCTCGGCCCTATCTCCCATCGAGCTGCTTCCCCAGATTGCGCAGACATGGGGCGATCTGCCGATGAAGATTCATGTCTCTTCGCCCAAAAGCGAGAAGGAATTCCGCTCGCACGCAGACTACATCGAGCCAGAGATGTTGACCTCTTTTCTGAAAAGCTGCAAAGAGATCGATCTTCCTCGCGTTGACGTCATGATAGAAGCCAAAGTGAAAGATTTGGCGCTGTTCCGCCTAGCGGAGCAGCTAGGCAAAATTCGCGGCGTTAAGCGGTTGGAAGGCGGCGTTTTGAGCTGGTAAAGTATAAAAAGAACCGATTTCTGAAGATCTCAGAGTCGGTTCTTTTTCGTCGTATCCAGCGTCGCAGCATTCGCCATATTAATCGTCTTCACATGTCGCAAAGCATTAATCTCGCCACCGATAATGATGATAAGCGCAGAAATGTAAAACCAGGTCATGAGCACGATGACCCCGCCGATACTGCCATAAGTCGCGCTATAGTTAGTGAAGCTATTAACATAAAAGGAGAACCCCAACGACGTACCTTGCCAACCGATGGCTGCGAATAAAGAGCCGGGCAGTACGCTTTTACACGTTAAGCAGGTATTAGGCGCTATGTAGTAAATACCGATGAATACAATGAATATGATGACAAAATTAATAATCCATCGCAGGTGATTCCACAGTTCAATATGTCCAGCAGCAATATGCACATGCTCTGCCGTCCAATCCCCAATCCGATGGCCAAATACACTGAGCAGCAGCGCCGATACGATCACCACGAGCATGCCTAAAGTAAGCATGACGGCTAGGAAGCGAGAATGGATGAAGCTTTTGCGTGCCGGCAGTCCGTACGCTTTATTCACGGAGCGCACAATCGCATTCATCGCCGCGCTGGCACTGACTAAGGCTAATATTAATCCGAAGGAGAGGGTCCCTCCTCTTTTGACATTGAATAAATTACTGAGCGTTTCCTCTAACCATCCTGCCACCGCACCCGGAATGTACTCTCTAAGCAAGCCAATCACATCATCGGAGGAAAACGGCAAATACCCCAGCAAACTTATTATAAACAGCAGCAGTGGAAATATGGAGAGCAGAAAGTAGTACGCACATTCCGCAGCAAGACCTGTGGCATCATGTTCGTTAAACTGTTTCCACAGCAATTTAGCGTAAGATTTAACCATACGGCTATTTTTCCTTTCATACGGCTATAATTGTGATAAAATAGGTAGTTCAGTCTTGCAAGAACATTGTTATGAAACAGGTGGTCGACTCATGAATCCCATGCCTATGTATACAACGCCATTAGGCTTTAAACCAACGACAGATCGTCCCGTGCCCCATGCGAAAATGGCACTTCTTACGAACAGCACGGCGCTCGTGCCGGATACGGATAATGACAGCTATTTTTTCCGTGATCTAGAGGAACACGGTATCCTTCTCAATGAAGCTCAAATCAAGGCAGTTCGGCATTATAAAGGCCCCCTGCTCACGCTGGCTGGCGCTGGTTCGGGGAAAACAACGGTGCTTGTGTGCCGCGTTGCTTATTTACTACGTGTCCATCAGGTACAGCCTGCAAACCTGCTTTTAATTACATTTTCCAAAAAAGCCGCTGAGGAAATGCGGGAACGCCTCACCACGATGCCAGGTCTACATGCGAGTATGGCTAACGTGATGCAGGTGCGAACGTTTCATGCTTTTTGCCTGCGATTACTGCGAATGAACGGGCTGCAACAGGAAATTCTGAGTGATGGCCGTTTTCAGCAAATTGTGTTCAAGCGAATCATGCTTAGTATGGGCTTGCAGGACACGTATCAGCCCGAGGTGCTCATATCCCTGCTTTCCTCTTATAAGATGCAGCTCATGGAGGTCGAAGATCTCCCGGAAGGCACAGAAGAGGAGCAGGAAGTCAAAAAGATTTTCTTACAGTATGAACAATGGAAAATGGAGCAACAGAAGATCGATTTCGATGATATTTTGATCAAAGCGTACCAGCTACTCCTCCACAATGCTGACATTTTACGGTCCATGCAGCGGAAATTCACTTACATTAGCGTCGACGAATTCCAAGATACGAATACGGTGCAGTATGAAATCATTAAAATGATTGCAGCCGCACATCAGAATCTAATGGTTGTGGGTGACGATGACCAAACGATTTATTCGTTCAATGGGGCGAGAAATGAATTTATTTTACAATTTCATGAGCAGTATCCCACAGCTACTACCGTTACGCTAGATATTAACTATCGGTCAACGTCGAGCATTGTTGGTCTGGGCAATGCCATCATCAAGCATAATGTGCAGCGGAAATCGAAAACATTACTGGCTACAAAAGAGAGTACCCAAAAGCCGCATTATGTGAAACCGGCAAATAGTGATGACGAGGCAGATTGGTTAATTAGTGATATTCGACTTAAAGTTGCCGAGGGTGGAAGCCAGTATGGGGATTTCGCGATTTTGTATCGGACAGCAAGCAACAGTCGGGCCATTATTGAGCAGCTCATCCTGCATAACCTCCCTTTTGTGGATTATGGCACCAATGACTCGTTCTACGAGCAGTGGATGGTGAAGCCAATTATTGACCATTTGCGGATTGCACATGAGCGGCGGAATTTTGAAGCCATCGAAGGTGTCCTCCCCTCATTATATATTGGACGAGACCAAGGCATGCGTATTATTCAAGATCAGGAAGCGATTCAGGCGAAAAAGTGGCCTTTAATCCACCTGCTTGGGCTGCCGCAACTGAAGGATTTTCAGAAGGACAAGCTGAAGGCTCGCATTCGTCTAATCAAAACACTCGTTGAAATGACGCCGCTCGCAGCGATTCAGGCGATTCGTAAGGATTTTTACGATGCGTTCCTAGAGACTAACAAGCGCAGCAAGCTTACGCAGCATCGGGAAATGCTCAAGGAAACATTGGACGAGCTAGAGTCTTCTGCCAAGCGTTTTGATACGGTGGAGCAATTCCTTTATTTTATCCATGAAGTGGCGGAAAAACGCACCGAAATGCGGGTACAAAGCAAAGAACAATTTGCGGATAAAATCTCGCTGATGACGATTCACAAATCGAAAGGACTAGAGTTCCCGATCGTGTACTTGCTCTGTGCGATCGAAGGCAATATGCCGCATAGCTCGGCACTCGATGCCAACCATTTGGACGATGTCAAAATGGCGGGTGTTGCGGGGCGCGACAAGGGAACCGCCGCGCTCGAGGAAGAACGGCGACTGGCCTACGTCGCCGTGACACGGGCTAAAGGCGAGCTGCTGATCAGCTCGCCGGCGTATTATCGCGGGAAGAAGGCGGAGCCCTCCCGCTTCCTGCTGTCCGCGTTCCCTAGCGCGGACGCAGCTGTGACCAGCCGCAGCAAGCCGGCTGGCGGCGGTGCGGCCGCTAGCGCAGCAGCGGCCGGGCGGTCAGCCACGCGCGGAGCCGTGGCTGGAACTGCCGCGACCGCGACCGAGCGGGTCGCGGCGTGGTTGTGCAGCGCGACCGGCTGCAAAGCCTGGTCGCGGATCTCTTCGCCGCAGGAGGCACGACTCGCGGCGAAGGCGTGCCCGCTCTGCGGCGCGGGCATGGTTAAGGGCAGCCGCGAGATCGCGCTGTCGCGGCGGTAAATATAACGTTACGGGAAAACGCTAATTCGTGCTAATCGACGATGGGCTGAACAATAACGTTATGCGATAACGCTAACAGCTCCAAAATCGAAGTTTTCTGCGTATTTCAACGCTTTAGCGTTATACCATCACTTTATTTCCTGTAAAAATGAAAAAACACGCAAGATAAGATGATGGCATCACCTTAACTTGCGTGGTCTTCCGAGAAGCGGAAAAAGGAGCTCTGCAGGTACAAGTTACAAACCGCTAAGCTTCTTTTTCATTCATTTAATTTACTTTTCCAACGTAGTTATCTGCCTTGATCATCAACATAACTTACTTCTGGGACAGCCCCTTTTTCTTACACTAATTCTTTCAACGCACTTAGAGCCGCCTCATAATCAGGGTGATTCTTCATTTCAGTCAAATACTCCACATAGCGAACAGTATCGTCCGCATCTACAATGAAAATCGCGCGTTGATCCAGCTGAATTTCTTTGATAAGCACGCCGTAAGCTTGACCGAATGAGCGATTTTTGTAGTCAGACAGCGTGATGACTTTATCAATACCCGCTGCGCCACAGAAGCGACTTTGAGCGAACGGCAGATCCACGGAAATCGTTAAGATAACGACGTCATCGCCAAGTTTGTCGGCTTCCACGTTGAAGCGGCGCGTCTGGGCGTCGCAGGTCCCCGTATCAACAGATGGAACAACAGAGATAAGCTTTATTTTGCCAGCATAATCCGCTAAGCTCACTTCCGTCATCAGATCCTTATTCACTTTGAAATCCGGGGCTTTATCCCCTACTTTAATTTCCGGACCTAACAAAGTAATTGGATTTCCTCCTACAGTAGCTACCCCTGTGCGTTCTTGTACATGTGTTTGTGTCATATGAAATGCCTCCTAAAGTTAGTTAGATTAAACGGCTTAAACGGCTGCAATAACTGCTTTTAACTTCTCTTTGCTCTGTACCCCAACCATTTGATCGACCAATTGCCCGTCTTTAAAAACAAGCAAAGTCGGAATACTCATCACGTTGTATTTCACTGCAGACTCTGGATTATCATCCACATTAATTTTTAGAATTTTAGCGCTCTCGCCCACCTCAGCAGCTAATTCATCTAGGATAGGAGCGATCATTTTACAAGGGCCACACCATGGAGCCCAGAAATCGACGAGGACGGTACCTGTCGCTGTTTCATTTTGAAAGGTTGCATCTGAAATTGATTTAACGGACATTGTTCATTCCTCCTTGAAGTACTAGTTCTCCATCTTGTGAAGCATGTTGTTCCGAAATAAAGCGTTCGGCATCGAGCGCGGCCATACATCCGCTGCCCGCTGAAGTAATGGCTTGGCGGTAGATTCGATCTTGTACATCGCCGCAAGCGAACACCCCTGGGATCGATGTTTGGGACGTACCTGGGATTACTTGCAAATATCCAAGCTCATCCGTTGGCAGCTGCCCGCCTAAGAAACCCGTGTTCGGGGTATGCCCGATTGCTAAGAAAATACCGTCCGCCTCTAGCAATTCTTCTTCACCTGTCGCGTTATTATGAACTTTCAAGCCAGTCACACCCATTGGTCCCGCAACTACTTCAAGCGGGGTGCGATTCAAGCTCCAAGCTACTTTGCTGTTGCCGCGAGCGTGATCCTGCATGATTTTCGATGCTTTGAGATCATCTCTACGATGTACGACACGCACTTCAGACGCGAATCTCGTCAAGAACTGCGCTTCTTCCATTGCGGTGTCGCCGCCGCCGATGACGATGATCTTTTTGTTCCGGAAGAAGAATCCGTCACAGGTTGCGCAGGTACTTACCCCTTTGCCTATATTGTCAGCCTCGCCAGGTATCCCTAGTTTCTTAGCTGTTGCCCCCGTTGAAATGATCACCGAATCTGCCGTCAATTGTCCCCCGTCCTCGAGGAATAAGGTAAATGGACGTTTCGAGAAATCTACTTCTTTTACACGTCCAGACTGAATCGCAGCCCCGAAACGAAGTGCTTGCTTCCGCATATTGTCCATTAACTCAGGTCCCGTAATCCCATCTGGAAAACCTGGAAAGTTATCTACTTCTGTTGTTGTAGTCAACTGACCACCTGGTTGTATACCCTCTATTACAAGGGGTGTCATGTTCGCTCTTGCTAAATAAATGGCTGCGGTTAATCCCGCAGGACCTGTTCCGATAATGATCGCTTTATGATGCATAGGAATTCCTCCTTGTGGAAATCGCTCTGATTAATGTCATTTTAAGTTTTACACAAATCAATTTGAAACAAATCTTATGAACACATCATATCAATCACGATATAATTTGTCAACGATTAATTTGTGTACAATGTATTTGTGTGACCTACATCTGTATTAAGCTGGCGTTCAGCTTACACTCATACTCTTTTCAGCTTGGACAGGCATAATGGGGTACAGAACAGCACAACACAACAGCCACATCACGAGAGGAAGAATATAAATGAATTCAAAAAATAATCGTAAATGGGTATGGACATCATCGGTGCTTTTGGTCGGTTTGATCGCTTATGTGTCCGTATTCCCACCTGTTTCTAAGAGTGAGACGGCTTCTACTAAAGCCGTTGCCAAGGTCAACGGAGTTGAAATCAGTTCGGCCAAGCTGTATGACGCGTTAGTTGCAAGTGGCGGCGCGCAAACTTTGGATTCGATGATTACAGAGGAGCTTATCAGCCAAGAAAGCAAAAAAGCTGGAGTTCAAATCACGGACGCTGATATCACAGCTGAAATTCAAACGATAAAAGACAGCTATGGCACTGAAGATGAGTTTACCCAAGCGCTTACCAACTATGGCATGACCATTGAAGATTTGAAAAAGAACATGCAATCGCAAGTTATGTTGAAGAAGATCTTAGAACCTCAAGTTACCATTACGGATGATGAGATCAAGAAATATTATGATGAAAACTTAGAGTCGCTAAAAGTACCTGCACAAGTAAAAGCTTCTCATATTTCTGTAGCCACCGAAGCTGAGGCAGAAGCGATCATTGCGAAGTTGAAAGGCGGCGGGGATTTCGCGGCTATTGCGAAGGAAAGCTCCACCGATGCAGCAACGAAGGATAAAGGCGGGGATCTTGGCTATATTTCAGCTGGACAGGGCGATCCGGTTTTTGAAGCGGCAGCATTTGCTTTGGAAACAGGTGGTGTGAGCTCAGCCGTACAAACAGCGTCAGGTTATGATGTGATTAAGGTTACGGAGCATAAAGCGGCTTCCACACCTACCCTTGCGGACAAAACGGAATCAATTAAGAAAAGTCTAGTTGATCAAAAGATTTCCACGCTGTCTCAAACCTGGTTAGAACAGAAGAAAACCGAGGCGAAGATTGAAAATAATCTGTCTAGCTTGAAGAAAACAACTTAATTCTAGCTCTAATTAACAAAGAAACCTCCTTAGCTATCTCAGCTAAGGAGGTTTCTTGCATTACGGCGTGCGCAGCTTCATCTCGTCCAAGCTTTTGAACTGATAGCCCTGCGCCCGAGCGGCGTCAATAATTTTGCCAAGCGCTTCCGTATTGTCACTGGAAACGGAATGCAGCAGAATCACAGCGCCTGGATGCAGCTGGGCCATTACATTTTTGTAGGCATACTCCCAGCCCTTCTGTTGCTTGGGCTCCCAGTCACGATACGCAACAGACCAGAAGACATTTGTGTAGTTAAGTTCTTGACTGACAGACAGCGAACGATCATTGAAAATGCCCCGCGGCGCGCGCAGATAGTGCATTTCCTTTTGCCCCGTAACCGCGGCGACCTCTTCTTTCACTTGATTAAGCTCTTTCTGAATGCGTTCCGCCGGAATTTGACTCATATCGGGATGGCTCCACGAATGGTTGCCGATTAGATGCCCCTCAGCTGCCATACGCTTCAATAGTTCTGGCTCCGTCCGGATATAGTGGCCTGTCACGAAAAATATAGCAGGTACCTGCTTCTCTTTGAGCACATCTAGGATCCGACCTGTGTAGCCTTGTTCATACCCATTATCGAAGGTTAAATACAATTCCTTTTGCGATTGATCGCCTGTAAAAACAGCCCCGCGCTGCTTCAGCAACCCCTTGAATCCTTCTTGATCAATCGACGGGGGTTGACCATTAACACTCTTTTTGAAACCAAAATGATAAGTACCGTCAGCAGCAGAAGCCATTGTCATTTGCCCCGCGAATAGCGCCAGGGAAAGCATGAGAATTCGCATGATGTTCACGTGGTTGTCTTTCACTCCTTGCCTTATGTGGTGAGTTGTGATGAGTTACAGCCAACTAGGACTGTTACTAATATGCCACACCACGGCAGGAGATTATGTGTACACAGCTTAATCTATCACTTTGCCGAACGCTTCAACGACGTCAGCTCGAAAGGACACATGGGTTAACTTTTTTATCTCAGCTAATGATTCTTTACTTGTGGTCTCCTGCCTGTAGGAACGCGGTGTCGTCAATGCCAGGTACACTTCGACAATACCGAGCATCTGCGAGAGAATTGGAATTTGAGCACCCTCTAGACGAAACGGATAGCCTGTTCCATCTATTTTTTCATGGTGATACAGAAAAGCTTTTTCTACCTCTTGAAACTCTGGAATGCCTTCGCATAATTCCCTCGCCATATAGCAGTGTTCCTGTACAACTTCATACTCAAATTCAGATAACTTGCCTTCTTTTTCAAACATATAATCCGGTAATTTAACCCGACTCACAAAATGCATAAGCGATAGCAAATCAATCTCCCACTCTTGTACCTTCAGGCCGCCATAGGCATGAACAAGCGCTTTGAGCAAAGCACTCATTTCACCAATTTCTTTGCGGGAAGTTTGTGTCTTCCTCTCCCCAACCGATATAAATGATTCGAGGATATTAATCACTTGCTGCTTCTGTTTTTGAAAAGAGGCGGCATCTGCGTTGGCTTTGTATTGGTACATGGCAGCTTGAACGATACCTCCCAAAATAATAGCTCCTAGGGCATAAACGCCTTTGGTTGTCGCCATGATAATAGAGGAAGTCTCGCCATATGGGGTAAAGTTAGGCCCTAACATTTGAAAACAAACAAAATACAGCAAGAATAATACCGCGCCATACAGGTAAATCCTATATTCAACTAACAAACTGAGCATGACTGGAAAAAAGATAAGTGCAACCCACATTTGCTGTAAAGTCAATGGATTGTATAAGGTAACCACCACGATTACTAGAAAAATTAGAGCAGGTGCAACCACCTTCGAATACCTGCTGTGTGCTGGCATCATGTGTTGCAGTCCATACATCGCCCAACCAAATAACGTAACCGTCGCAGATGTCATCGTATATACATAGGACTCGCTATTTCTGCTTATTAGCCAATAGCATAAACCACTCAACGTACATAGCCCAGCCATACTGCCAATGATAAACATACATAGTTGATGAATCGGTTGTCTGCTGAATCGCAGCACGATATTCATAGCCTATTCTCCCCCGTCAATTGCACACGGTTCTCCTTGGGTTGAAATATTGCAGTTCCCCTCATGACTTCATGAATCGAAGCAAGAATTGTCTCCGGACTGGTGTCTTTCATCAAATAACCATCTACCCCCGCCTTATAAGCACGATAGATATCTTCACTTTCATCGAATGCAGTTAAGATGATAATCTTCATATGAGGCAAGCTTTCTTTCAACTTTCTGGAACCCTCTATAATCGATACCCCCGGCATTTTAAGATCAGTCAACAGTAAATCTGGCATGAGGGTCAGCGATAGGGCTACCGCCTCATTACCGTCAGAAGCTTCCCCCATCACTGTAAAAGAACCACATCCTTCAAGTAACATGTGCAGACCTGCTCGTACAATTTGCCGATCATCAGCTATAACCACGCTATACATACGCCAATCTCCTTTCTCGCGGAATATATGCCGTAATGGTTGTCCCCCTACCCAGTTCCGAGTGAAAAGAAAGCGATCCGTTCAGAGATTTGATACGATTCTCCATGCCTCCAAGTCCGTAACGCCCCTGCAGGTTTTCTTCAGACAAATTCATTCCCATTCCATCATCCCTAATTGTGATCGCCCATTGCACACTTGTGACCTCTATTTGCACATCAATATGCTTGGCTTGCGCATGCTTGATGACGTTATTTGTTGCTTCCTCAACCAGATGATAAATAGCCTCCTCAATCTCAAGCTGTTCGTGTGCAATCCAGCCATTTTTCTCAAAAGTTGGTTGCACTTCTGTATGCTCCGTCACTCGATGCAGCAACTTCTCTATCGCATGATGTAGATTAATTTTTCTTTTCTCATCCTTTAGTTCAATGATAAACTGTCTCATCTCACGGTGACTTTCTTTGACCTTTTTTTCAATTTCTACGACATGAGGGAGTATCTCATCACGTACCCCTGCAGGAAGTGATTGCTTCAACTGAAACAACTGGATAGAGATGAAAAACAATTCCTGCGTGATACCGTCATGAATATTTTGTGCGATTGTATCGCGCTCTTTCGCTACAGCCTTCTCAGCTGCGTTCACTAATTCCCCCCTAACAAAGTAATCTGCTTCCAAACGAATCAGAAGAAACCGAATATACATGTGATGTAGGAAAGACAATTCCTCCTTATCCGCATTCACAAGTAACCAACCATACATATTTCCCAAACGATCCCTCAGGGTTTCGATATAAAACGGTAATACCTCGCCTGTCGGAGAAGGCACGTTCGCATACATTTTGTGAGAGGGCGGCATATTTTGTTTCAAATAGTTTAGAAAGTAGGTCTGCCTCCAACCTCGGACTTTCTCCGGCTCTCTCACAGCCGTCAGACACAAAATAACATCGCGGTCATCCAGCACCTTCTTTAGTACGCTTTCCAAATAGGGAACCACACCTTGATGTTTAGCTGAAGCCGCGTATGGACTAGATGCATAAATCCTAGCGAGCTTTCTATATTCTTTATGCACAACCTTAACCCCATAATGTACCGTTCCAACACAAAGCATGAAAATGAGGGCAATAACACTATAGTCCAAATGCTTTCTTAGATACACATACATAGATGTCGAAGAAACACTGGAAAATAGAAGTGGAATTAACACCAGGTAGCCTAGTATAACGGAATAAAATACACGCCATGTAACATGCCTTTTGATCGTAACCAAGCCTGTGAAGCTGTACACCAGGAATGGACTTGAAGGCCCCCCCGTATGGTTTAGCAAATACATAGTAAAGCATAGATCCATAACAGTTGCACCTATCCCTATACTCCTAGGCATCTGTCTGGTATGTACAAGGCTATACAGGGTTTGGAAAAGTACAGCCATCAATAGGAACTCTTGGGGAACTAGATGGTCTCGGACGTACAATAAAAGGCCAATAAGCAGCAATGTCCATCTGCAAGCGAGGAATACATATATGCCTGTTCTCTTTTGAAAAAACATATCCAACTGCTCCTAAGCTTAATGTAATCTTAATGGTATTTCGCCAAAATGTGAGATATAATTGAGAATCGTATGAGATAATAGTATAAAAGACCTAGGTAAAAAGTACTATAAACAACTATAACATAGTTTAGTTTTCTATAGGAGGTTAACCTTATGATTCGTATCATTATCCTTGATGACCATCCACTTGTCCGACAAGGCATTCGTGCTATCGTAGCATCCAGCCCACTCCTGCACGTGCTTGGAGAAGCAAGCACTTCCAGAGAAGCACACTTGCTCCTTGAACAATCCATGCCTGACCTCGTTCTCGTTGATTTAAATTTAGGCAGCGAAAGTGGATTAGACATGATCCAGGAAGCACGCCGTGCGGGGCATACCTGTAAATTTTTGATATTAACTTCATCTATCACACGAAGTGAACTTCTATTAGCCCAGTCCCAACAAATTGAAGGCATCTGCTTGAAAGAAGCTTTTCCTGAGGACCTCTTATACGCTATCGAAGTCGTTGCTCGTGGACGTAAATATTACGATCCTGATTTAATGAGTTCACTGATGGAGAATAACACAGCTGATAGAGATCACTCGATTTCCGAGCTGACCCCCAAAGAACTTGAGGTCCTGCTAGCCCTTGGCAAGGGACGTTCAAACAAAGAAATTGCCAACACACTATTCATCACAGAATTCACGGTTAAAAAGCATGTGAGTCAAGTATTGGCCAAGCTCGAATTAGCAGATCGCACACAAGCAGCCCTTTATGCTCTCTCCAAGGGATTAGTGCAATTCGAACTTCAACGATAATACGCCAAAGATCCGCCAGGATGACCCGCCGGATCGTTCATTATTTCAGCTTAAGTGGCATCGAAATTCGTTTCATTGGGAATAGAGAAACGGCTGCATATCCCTTCACATCTTTCATTTGAACCTGACCCAGGGATGGATCTCGACTATCCTTACTCTCACCGAAATTCCGATTGTCTCCGATAACAAACAAGTGCCCGCTTGCCACAGTTTGCTCTTTCATATCCTCTGACTTCCCGACGGTATACAATTCAGGCAAAGGATTTCCATTGATGTAAATGATGCCATTTGCAATGAGTACGTGATCACCCGGAACGCCGATCACCCGCTTAATGATGGAAAAGCCTAGCCGCTGATCCCTGATAACTACCACGTCTCCGTATTCAGGTAATGAAAAGAAAAGCGGGATTTTGTTCATGAGCAAGACATTCCCATTGTGTAAGGAGGGATTCATTGAATTGCCCGAAACTTTGGTAAGCCCGATCATATTATTAATTAACATGAAGATAAGTCCTAGGAGCAAAACAAACCGAATCCACCCCCATACTTCACTTTTCTGCCTACTTCTTGCTGGTGTCTCCACGATAATTTCTTCCAACTGTTATTCACCTCTATGACTAAATTAGGCTGTCGTTAGTTTTTGTAAGTAACCTCTACGACCGTACTTGGTTTGGATTGTACGCCGTATACCTCCCCCACAACGGTAGACGGTGGTGGTGGTGGTGGTGGTGGTGGTGGTGGTGCTATGATTATGCTCGGAACTGTAGGCACAAACACAAGATTAGGTGGTACGTAACTGTCCACTAACGCATCCATTCCCGCCTGAGCGCTATCTTGAATCGCTTGAAGCTTGCGTACAATTTGCGCTCTGTCTTGCTCCGAACGTATATTCACTTTGGCTAGTAAATTTTGTGCATACTGTCCCAGTGCTGCCGAGTGCAACCTCTTCTGTTCCTCTGTGAAGGCTTCTAGATTTCTGGATGATGCTTCAAGTCGAAGCTGCAATTCTTTCTTCAACAATTCCTTCTGCGTCTCTGTCTCAGATGTAATTGAAGCATCCAAGTTCTGCATAACTTGCCCTGTTTTCTTCGTAAACCACGAAGTCATAGAACCCGCTAAATCTGTATCCGCATAGGAAATTCCGGCTGAAGCCGTGATGATAACTGTTAAAGAGACAATTCCAGCAGCGACCTTCCGCTTCGACCAAGTCTGAACCTTCTTATTCCTGCTCTTCATCTTGCCAGCTCCTTCTGTTAAGAGAAGCCAGAGATCCACCAAGGTGAACCTCCGGCTATTGGGATATTATTTAATGTTTTTAACGATATCGTCCAATTTCTTTAAAGCATCTGCTTCAAGTACATCAGCACGTGCAACAATTTTCCCTTGTGCTGCTGTTTGAAGTTGAGTCGTTAGCTCAGCAAGTTTCGTTTGTAGTGCGCTAATTTTCGTATCAAGATTCGCTTTCACTTCCGCAGTTGCATTTGTTTTCTCTGTAGCTAACAAAGCTTCCAAATCAGCTTTCGTTTTAATAATATTCGCAGATAATTCTGCTACTGCAGCATCACTCGTTATTTTAACGCCATCGTTCAATCTGTTTGTATAAACGGCTTCATGATTTTTGATACCATTCGTGATTTCAATTGTATCTGCAATTCCGATCGCTAACAGGCTGCCATTCGTTACCGCGTTTGTTGTATTAACGACATCATCATACTCAGCGCCAATGCTGTTCGAGATGCTTGTTTTTTTGTTAGTAATTTGGTTCAGGTAAGCGGAATTTTGGGTGCCGATCGCATTGTTAACGCCAGCCAACTCGGCTTCACCTGTCGTCTTAATGTTCACACGTGCTGCGTTTAATCCACTATCAACATTGTCATCAAGGGCCTTTGTTTTGTTCAGGTAATACGTTCCAAAGTCACCTGCGATAGCTAGCTTAGCTGCAGTTGATGCTGTAGTATACCAACTTTGAAGCTGTGCTCCTGCATCCGTTGCTGCAAACGCTGTCCCCATACCTGCTACTAAACCTGTTGCTACAAAACCAATCGCTAATTTACTTTTCAATGCTTTCATTCGTCATCATTCTCCCTTAGTATTCGTCTATTTGTTTCATTGCGCTCACCAATAAGTGAACTCATTACTCACCTGACTGACTAGTCACCCAGCTTAGCTGTTAAACCTTGAATCGTTTCATCAGCCCATTGCGTCAAGTTATTGCTCATTTGGTTGGTTGAAGTCTGGATATACCGATCAAAAGTTTCCCTGCTAGACTTACTAAGCAATATCGATGCACGCTCTAATTGATCCGCGTATGCTTGCTGCGCCGTGTCTATGCTGCTGACAACTTTGTAACCTGTATCCACTGTCACCTTCTCCAACTGAACACCAGCTCGTTCAACCGACTCCTTACCTGATTCATCCAAGGCTTGCCTTACTGTGACTATCTCTTGTTGAAGCTTGCTATCGATCGCTTGCTGATGGATGAATAGCTGTGCCTTGAACCACGTCTGCAGTGGCGTACTCGCCTCAGAATACGCATAGGCGGTGCCCATAACTAGGAAAGTCGATAGGCTCAATGAGATGGTTACTACCTTACGTTTTAAAGGCATCATTGATTTGTGCCCGACCTCCTTCGTTAACTGCGCTCGCTTGCTTACATACATATTGTATCTTGTTATCCGATTTGTGCCCTCGCCCATAAGGGTAGTTTATTACTGCTACCTTCGCGGGAGTAGATGGTATACTTTCGTACCATACGCGAGAGAAACAATCCTTTTTTCCCGACAATTCAGTGATAATCCCCCATTCCACTTAGCTTTCACCTGAATACAATAGAATACATGATCTGTAGGGGTGGAGATTTCGATTCGTAGACGTGACACGAAACCAATCAAAGAAGATTTACTGCATGTCCTGAAGCTTTCGTCAGAGGAAGATATTTATCAAGCACAGGTTAACGGATTCTCATTAGCCGATATCGCGAAAGCTAACCAGGTAGATGTACAGAAGGTGATTGAACTCCAATTGGCGGAGCTTACCGAGCAACTGCAGTTGCGATTATTTAATGGCAGCATCACACCTGAGCAATATCTAGCGCAGCGCGCTGAGTTACCAGAAATTATTAGCAAAAGTGTATATGCGATGTGAACACGCGGCACCCCGATCGGGGTGTTTTTTTGTCAGCGAAGACTTGTTGCCGCCTTCCTTTTGTGTCACTATCAAGATGAGCATGTTCAATTAGACTAGATGTGTGAGCACATACGAAAGGACTGCATCTCTGTGAATTTCCATCAAATGATCCCGCTTGTACCGCTAATTGATCATATCCAGGTGGCTTCTTCCGCCTTAACAATGACTAGCTCACCTAACAAATATCAGCTGGTTATTGTCCGTCAAGGTCATCTTACCTTGCATTGGTCCGGGCAGGAGCCGATTATTTGTTCCCAAGCCTATGCTTGTCATCCCGATCAGGGTGACTACACCATACAAGTGCCCAAAACCAAACTCGTCGATTACGTTATCATTACCTATACGATGCTGCCTGAAGACCATTCTTGGACCTTGCAGGGCCATCTCACAACGTTAAGTGAAATCAAAATCCACTATATGCTCGATGAAATTATCCGCAGAACGCAAGACCATGATCCGTTGACTGTCTGGGAAGACACAACACATATCATGCGAATGAGAATGATGCTGGAGCGTATCCTATTTATATATCTGCACGAATCCGATTTGACCCATGAGAAAAAATCAGCTTCAGAATCCATTGAGGGTACGATTTCCTATATGAACGAGCATTACATGCTCGAGCTTACTTTGCCAATGCTGGCCCGTCGTGCGGGAATGAGTGTGGGGTATTTTACGGTTTTATTTAAAAAAATGACGGGAAAGACGCTCATGAGTTACTTATATGCCTTGCGTATTGAGAAAGCGAAGATCATGTTTCTGCAGACAGATCTGCTGGCCAAAGAGATTGCAAGCCGCGTTGGTTTCGTCGATTACTTCCATTTCAGCAAAGTATTTAAGAAAAAGACGGGCTATACGCCCTCCGAGTATGTCGCCCACCTCTCTAAAATCTAATAATAAGACATGTCCAATCTGCAGATTGGACATGTTCGACGGATCTATTATTCGGTATCATACTCATTGAGAATAATAATCATTGTCACGGAGGAATTCATCAATGAAATCTTTTTTTACGCGTATTAGCCTTATCGCACTGATCAGCGTTTTTGCACTAAGCCTTGCTGCTTGTGGCAAAGCGACGAATACCGAGTCAGCTGCTACAACCGCACCAGCTGCCACTAGCCCAACCCCTGCTGCCAAAGCAGACGGAAAGATAACCGTTCAAGATGCTGTAGGTACAGTTGAATTGCCTAAGAAGCCTGAACGTATCGTAGCGATGGAATTCGGCTTCACAGACATCCTTGTCTCCCTTGGCGTACAGCCTATCGGTGTGGCGGACGATAGCTCGGCAGACCT
Organism: Paenibacillus qinlingensis; assembly: GCF_031455095.1. GTDB lineage: Bacteria > Bacillota > Bacilli > Paenibacillales > NBRC-103111 > Paenibacillus_E > Paenibacillus_E qinlingensis_A. Next base: position 16,524 of record NZ_JAVDSB010000015.1, on the reverse strand, counting down.
TTTGATGGACCCGGTTAAAGCTTTGCTCAAAACTTACACGTCGGTCGGCTCACGCTACGAGCCTAACATTGAACTTATTTCCTCCCTTAAACCAGATCTGATTATCGTGGATATTAATAAGCATAAAGCTGCGATTCCACAGCTCAAAGGTATTGCACCGGTTCTTGTATTGGATGACTTCCAAGCGGATTACAATCAAATGCTGAAGAATGTAGGCATTATTGCACAAGCCGTTGGTAAAGTAGAAGAAGGCAAGAAGCGCCTTGCTGAGCACCAAACGAAGGTTGAAGCAATTAAAAAGAAACTAGCCGCATCCAACCTTAGTGTTCTTCCTGCAGTTGTGAATCCAAAAGGCTTCTTCGCACACTCGGATCATGCCTACAGCGGCTCCTTCCTGACTATGCTTGGATACACGGATCCTGTGAAAAATGCGACAGCTTATCCACAGATTACCCTGGAGCAATTAGTAGAGGCGAATCCAAAAGTCCTATTTTTAATGCCGACAGAGAAAGTTACCATCGTACAAGAGTGGGAAAAGAACCCACTATGGCAGAAAATCGATGCTGTTGCTAACAAAAAAGTGTACACCGTTGAGCGACGCGACTGGTCCTTATCCCGTGGTATGATCGGGTCGGAGAAAATCCTCGACGATATCGTGAAGAATTTGGGGCAGTAGTTCGATGAACCAACCTATAAACCTTGAGAAGCAGAGCCGTAAATGGCCTCTGCTCTTCCTATTTTCTGCGAGCCTATTGGCGATTCTAATCGGAATTATTTCTAGTCTAAAATGGGGCCAATCCCCCGTGTCATGGCACACGTTGTACGAAGCTGTGACCTATCAAGGCAGCGATAAAGCTCATCTCTATATCCAAACACTGCGCTTACCGCGAGCCATCATGGCTTGCATCGTCGGGATGCAGCTTGGACTCGCAGGGCTGCTCACCCAGCTCACGACCAAAAACCCGCTAGCTTCCCCACACATTTTCGGCATCAATGCGGGTGGTGCGTTAGCGGTTGTCGTTGGACTTGTTTTCCTGCCGCATTTCGGCAACATGGGGTTGATTGCTTTTGCCTTTGTCGGCGCAGCTCTAGGTGCTTTGCTCGTCTGGTCACTGGCTGGAACGGGCAGTAAACAATACGTCTATATTGCGCTCGCTGGCATCACGATCCACTTCCTCCTGTCCTCGTTGACGGAAGGGGTCATTATTCTTAATCAGCATGCGACAGACAGCATGATTTTTTGGTTGGTTGGCTCTTTGAGTCAAGCCGCTTGGACAGAAGTGCGCGTCATTCTTCCGTTTTTTATAGGAGGCATGGGGTTATTTGCGTTCATGCTCCCTTCGTTTAAACTACTGCTTGTCGATGATGACATTGCTACTGGGCTTGGTCAACGCATCACGTTTGTGCGTGGCATTAGTGTCCTGCTCGTCATTGTACTCGCTGGCTCCGCAGTAGCCTTATGTGGTCCCATTGGCTTCGTCTGCCTGATTGTGCCGCATATTGCGCGCGCTTTAGTAGGAACGAACTTGGTCGTTCTCGGGCCGTTAACGGCTTTACTTGGCGGAATTCTGTTGTTATATGCTGATTTTCTTAGCCGTTTTATCGCATTTCCCTTTGAGTCACCGGTTGGCATCGTCACATCATTGATCGGCGCTCCGTTCTTCATTTACCTAGCGTTGAAGCAACGGAGGGCACGATGATGACCTTAAAAGCCTTACGGATCCCTGTTATTTCATTGATCGTAGCTTTCTTTATGATGATTGTCTTAGCCATCATCAATGCCCATGTGGGTGCGGTTCGCATTCCTTATCACCATGTATGGGCGGCTCTTACGGATGCGAAGCATCCTTCGTATTTTATCGTGCACCAATTGCGCTTGCCCCGCATATTGGTTGCTATATTGGCTGGCTTTGGACTAGCCGTTGGCGGCGTCATTCTCCAAAGTGTTATTCGAAACCCTTTGGCGAGCCCCGATGTGATCGGGATTACCAAAGGGGCTGGCTTTATGGCCGCTGGGGTCATTTTCTTGTTCCCTAAGCTGCCAAGCTATTACTTACCGATTGCCGCTTTCATCGGGGCATTCGCAGCCTTTCTCTTACTGCTCTTGTTAAGTCGCCGGTTAACCCTGCGTCCCTCCCATCTGGCCCTAGTGGGCATTGCGATTGGGACGATTTTTCAGGCTGGCATCCAGTATCTGATTATCCGCCATCCCAGTGACATCAATGCGGCGCTGCTGTGGCTCTCGGGCAGTCTGTGGAATCGCAGCTGGAACAACGTGTACAGCCTGCTGCCGTGGATTGCCGTGCTGTTGCCCATCGTGTGGGCGAACTTCGCCAAGCTGAATGTGTTTCAGCTTGGCGACGAGATGACCGCCGCGCTGGGCGTGCGGATCGAACGGCAGCGCTTCTGGCTGCTGCTGCTCGCAGTGGCATTGGCCGGCATCTCCGTGTCGGCCGTCGGCGCGATCGGCTTCATCGGCCTGATCGCGCCCCATATTGCTCGGAGCCTCGTCGGCGGCCGGCACCAGTGGTTGATCCCGCTCGCCGCCTTGATCGGCGCGGATCTCATGCTGCTCGGCGACCTCGTCGGCCGCGTTATTATTATCCCACGGGAGGTCCCCGTGGGGATTATGACGGCGGTCATCGGTACGCCGTACTTTATTTATTTGCTGCGGCGGGAACGCCGACGGCGCTAGCTAATCCATAACTAACTCCTATTGCTGCCTTGGTGCCGTGTGCGCTTCAGAGGCTTCATTGGTTTCCAACTAGCTAATGTTGAAGAGGCGGACTCGGAAGCTAGAATGCCTATACTTTACCTGTATAAAATACAGTTAATTTCCGTAAATATACTGTGTTTTTACAAATAACTGGAAAATATACAGCTAATTCTTTGCAATTTTGGGGAATCGGGTGAAAACCCCAAAATTAACTGTAGGAAATACATTTAATCCTTCAAATGCGTGAAACAGCCTCAATTAGATGGAGAAAATCCAGTTATTCGTAGTTCATGCGCTGATTGGATGGGTGGTCGTGCAAGTAGGTGGAAACTACATTAATTAACGTTACGGGATAACGTTAATCAGTTCTAATGGACGATGGGCTGAATAATAACGTTATGCGATAACTCTAAAAGCTCCAAAATCGAAGTTTCCTGCGTATTTCAACGCTTTAGCGTTATACCATCACTTTATTTCCAGTAAAAATGAGAACACGCGCAAGTTAAGATGATGCGATCACCTTATCTCGCGTAGCCTTCTGAAAAGATGGAGAAAATCCAGTTATTAGAGTGGTTCATGGGCTGATTGGATGGGTGGTCGTTTCACTCTCCCAAATTCCTACCAAAAAGGCGTCCAGCCCCTTAACACGGGTTGGACGCCTTTTCTGTTCACTAGTTTAGATCATGCCTCGCAGACGATCCGCAATCACGCGCATCATGCTGCGCAGAACATCGATGTTCTGGAAGCAGAAACTCAGCACGAGATCACGATGCAGCTGAAGCAGTACGGTTGGTTCCTTCGCGGTGCAATCCGCCGAACGTGGGCCACTGTCGATGATGGCCATCTCGCCGAAGAAGGCTCCTTCACTCAGCAGCGCGAACTCCTCGCTGCCACGGTGGACGCGGATGCTTCCCTCGATGATCCCATACATGGTGTCTCCGAAGTCACCTGCGCGACAGATCGCTTCACCAGCGTCATAAGCAACTTCCTCGACCATTTGCGCCAACCACATGAAATCATTTGGGCCTAGATGCACAAAGAGGTCGATTTTCTGCAGGACGAGGATACGTCGTAAAATGATTTCATCCCTCGTCAATTCCTTGGCATCCGCAGTTGGCTTCATCCCCACTGCAGCCGCCTCATCCTGTGCAAGGATCAGCTCGGACTGCGCTGCTGCATCCTGCTTATCTGGCTCTTGCACACGTTCTTGCACAGGCTCATCCTTCTGCGGCGCAACTACAGCTTTCCCTTGACCACGCTCCAGCTCAGAGCGCAATCTGCGGGAAAGCAGCTTCATCATTTCAACAGCAATGCTCGTCTGATCAAACATCATATCGTAGAACACAGACGAGTCTAACCGCCACAGTACCATATCTTCTTCCGCACGTATGGTAGCTGTACGTGCACTATATGTCAGAATCGCCATTTCGCCAAAGCAATCGCCTGAGTTCAATCCTCCGAGGAGCTGATTGTTGCGATATACGCCAGCTCTGCCCTCATCTACCAGCATGAGGGAATCTCCTGGATCGCCCTCTTTAATAATGGTATTTCCTTGGGTGATGACCATTTGATGCAATCGCTTAGCAATAACCGACAAGTCTCTGCTCGTGAGACCCTGAAACAGGGAAACTCGACGAAGCAGCTGCACACGATGCATCAGATCTGCAAGCTCCACATTTGCTGACGAATCTGTCTTACGATGTGTATGATACTGGATCGTTTGCGTCAGCCATTCGTCTCCTTGCTCGGCTAACCAGCTCAGATGCAGATTAAGCTCGACCTTACTGACGGATACTTTCGTCAGCTTCCGCGAACCAGCCATGAACTTGGCCATCTCCGTGCGCAAAGCGCCTTGAAGCGTCTGATCGATAACCTCCTCGGCGTTAGCCTGTTGACGTGAATCCCCTTCGGACCAGTCCAGATATACCGCCTGCATGGTCTGAGCATCATTTACCAATGCTAGCAGTAAGAAAACACGCCGTGAGATCGCTGTACGTATTTCACCAATAATCTTCTCAATTTCCGTAAATTCTTCTACGCCAATCACGCTTGAACCATGTTCAGCAAACTGTGCATACAGCTGCAATTCTTGCAAAATATAGGCCTCCACTTTCCGGCCATCCAGCTGAGGCAATTGCTTACTCATCCGTTGCAACGCTTCTAGAATACGGTCGCGCAGCGCATAGGGCGCTTTCTCATAGCAAGTAAATAACATGTCCATCGCCCGTTGTGTCCCCACTCGCTCAAACACCGAAGGCAAATACAAGCTTACTTCCTGCTGCTCTAAATAGGGTGCCAAGTGCGGCAGCACATCATCTTCGTCATAGGCCGCAAGTGCATCAATGGCATAGCGCCGAGTTTGGCTATCTTTTAACATCCCAATGATCGGCACAAGTAACGGAGGAACGTGTAGAATTGCCGCTGACTCCAAAGCACGAATACGAACTTGTGGACTATGATCCTGCAAAAGCGAAATGAGCGGCTTGTAAAAGTTTTTCACACGGATTTGTCCGAACAAGGCCGCCATCGCGATTCGTTCCTCTTCGTGTCCGCTTTCCATCATAGCTTTCAGCTTCCCTACCGCACGGAACATGCCTTCAATACTGTAGTATTTGACCAAGCCAGCAATTGTTGCCGCTTGAACCTCAACAGACGGGTCCTCTAAATTCACAGTTAGTTCATCGACATAATCTTCATTCGCGTAGGCGGAGAGGGCAATAATAGCCTTGGCTCTAACCTGTACATGATCTGATGCAATTAAGGTCTGCAGGGTCGGTTCAAAACCTTCAGGCACCCTCAACTCCACGTAGGCCAGGGCCTCTAAACGCATTTCAGGTATAGGGTGTTGCAGCAAGCCCTCTAGATGCGGAGTTAAGTCGAAAGAGCTCATCTCCTTCAAAAGCCCAAACGCATACAGCGCTTGCTGCTTGTCCGAACCATGCAGCGTATCCATTAAGATTTGCCGCGTAGCAGAATCCATGAGATTCAGCTCGACCTTTTGCAAGTCGTCGCCGCCTGTTTTGAGATTCGATAAGAGTGTTGTTAAGTATGCTTTCTTTACCTTGATACCGGCAAAAATACCTACGACAAGCAAAACTAACACGAGATAACTTAGCTTCTCAGGGGCTACGAATCGTGTAACGAGGAGAAGACAGATGGCCGCAAGTCCTTTGGCACCATTTCGGACAATCCCGTCCAAGAAACCTTTCGCTTTATTCCGCCATTCAGGAGGGACCGGAAACATCACTAATTGGCTGACCGAGGAATATATCGTGTCGCCGACGACTTTATCGCTACCTTTGACAACAACCGCCATAGCAAGTACCGGCAATACAAGTATGCCGAGACTCCCCGCGAAGAGCGCAATCGGGAAAATCAACAGCGCTGTCATCACACCGAATCGCGTAATCACACGCCCCGAGACGAACAATTGCACACAGAGGGCAATCAATCCAGAGAAGCCGTAAAAGCTTCCCATGAAGCCGGCTAATGCTTCGTTTTGCAAGGTGCCGCGTAGAATGACTTTGAATTGATAGTCAATTAATGTTAACGAAACGACGAGCGCTGCGGCCAAGATAGCGACATATTTGAGATGCGGCACACTCGCGAAAAGGCCACCTTTTTGCTGCACGGAGGATGACTTTGCAGTAGGTTTACGCATCTGGGCTGGCTTCGAATCGCCGCTGTCTTTGGTCATGCCCAAAATAACAAACACTGCAACAAGACCTAGTAATTGCAGTCCCGCATACACGTAAATCAAATTCGCCGTACCGACAAGTGGAACAAGGACTTTGAGACCGAATCCGCTTAGAATCCCGCCCATAATTCCCCCGCTGCCCACAAGTCCAATCATTTGCTTCGCCTTGCGCTGGTCCATCACCGATGTAGCGAACTGCCAGAAGCAGACGATCATCAGAAAATTGAACACATCATAGCCGATATAAATGACGGGAAATACCCATCGCAGCTCCATCCCCACACCGAATCTAGAGATCAAAACGAACGTCGAGATCAGCGGAATCATCAGTTTCAGCAGTGTTTCTAAGCGTACTTTGGGAGAGTATCGTTGGAACACAATCCCTGCCGTAATCATGACGAGTGCCTGCGGCAAGTACATCAAAGACAAATAGGAATTATCAAATCGACTTAGAAATAGTGTGTCCGCCGCCGTTCGGCCGATTGTTGAAGCGGATACTACAAAGAATAGATACGCAAATAGTAGAAATACCTTCCTATATTCCTTCTTATCCTCCGTAATTTTATCTATAAAAGAATGATACGTTTTACTTATACTGCTGCTCACCAAGCCACCTCATTCTGAAATTAAACCCTTACGATTCTCCCTAAAATTGTACCAGAAGTCCTAGGAAAAAATAACTACTTTTTGCGCGAAATTGTGTGAAACAACACAAAAAAAGACATCATCCGCAGATGTGTCTTCCTCCAGTAGATATTTATTAAATTCTAAAATGGTCGCCTCTCCAACTGCGAATCGCTTTCTTAATCGCATCTGGGGCCATTCGCTCTGCTGCCGCCTTCTTACAAAGTGCAGGAAATTCTTCATCCGATGCAAAACGTAAGGCCGTAATTTGACCTATCGTTAACTTTTTATCCAACAACTCCTGTGTCAGAACGAAATGCCGTAGGTTCTCCTCCGCTCGAATCGCTCGATCCTGTGCTTTGATTGGGTAAGAACGTATCAAGAGAAAAATCACAACCACGATGACTGCAATGAGGACAAACATAACCGCTGGCAACACCTGATCATCAGCCTGTATAGCGTTAATTAGATCCATAATGGATAGAACCACTAAGCCTAGCGCCAACAATGAAAATGCATAGTGAAACAACGGATGCATACGTCGATGATTGACATAATTTTGAACCTTCATCTACTTATTTCCCCACAATCTCAGTAATCTCACTCTCTAATAAAAGGTAACGGTGCACACTTCGCATAATCGGCACTTTCGTTAAATTGTTCTTGTCCACATATTGCTTCATCTGATCTTTCGACATACCTAAAATTTTGCCCGCTTCCATTACCGTGAGTACCGCTTCATTGCTAGTCGCGTTGAAGGTTGTCTTCACCTTTTGATTCCAGTCTTCAAATGATTGCATGTTTTCGCACCCTTCTCAATCCGATCCTTCTATTATAGCACGAAAACTGCTGCATCACCCAATTACCTTCATCTGCCACCTAGGACTACTGCTCTTCACTCATGAGGGCAAGCAGCGCTTTCGGCAACGGGAATTGCTGATTACTGATCATAATCTGATTCATGGCATCTTCGGCGATATCCGCCTGTTCTTCCTTAATCACGCTGATCTCGGCATGCAGCCGTTCCATCTGTGAATCGAGTGCTGCCGCGGATGCCGCTGCTTGCTTTAACTCCTCTAAGAGACGGGCAGGTACAGCTTGGTTACCTTCACTAAACTTATAAAATATCTTATGCTCCAAACTCGCCCAACAGTCCATCGCAATCGTCCGAATTTGAACTTCCATGCAGACGCGCTCTTCGCGGTCCGACATATGGACAGGCACTTCAATCAGCAAATGCAAACTTTGGTACCCATTGGGCTTCGGGTTTTTGATATAGTCTTTTTCGCTCAAAATATGTAGGTCGTTCTGATTTCTCAGCATCTCGGAGATCACATAAATATCGGACACGAACGAGCATGTAATTCGCAGGCCAGCGATGTCTTTCACGCTACCTTTTATGCCTTCGAAAGAGAGCTCTCCGCCTTTTCTCATCAGCTTTTGAAAAATACTCTCCGGTGATTTCAACCGCGATTTTGTATGTTCAATTGGGTTATATTCATGCAGCATCTCGAATTCTTGAACGAGGATATCAATCCTAGTCTCCATTTCGTCCAAAGCAAACTTATAGGTCATCATGAATCGGGTGATGTCGTTCTTGAACTTCTTCAAATCATTCATCGATAACTGATTCGTGAGCATATTCATACGGAATTCCATCCTTTGGTCATATAATGCTGTTCTCTGCTAGTTTAAATCACGGAGATCGCCAGAAGCAAATATTGCGAGCAGAAAAGACACCACGAGGGTGTCTTAAGTGTCCGTTGTATGTATATTAGTTCATTTTGTACGTATTGATCACGTCTTGCAAGTCTTGGGCGATACTTGCGAGCATCTGAGAAGATGATGTAACCTCCTGTGAGGACGCCAGCTGTTCTTCCGTTGCCCCTGCCACACTCTGTGACAACTCCGAGGTTATCTTCGCGACATGCTCCATGTTCGTGACCGTGGCGGAGACTTGCTGTGAACTTGCGGCCATTTGCTGCGCAGCTGCTGCTGTTTCTTGAATCTTGGAAGCCACTTCGTCTGCGGAGCGAACAATGGCTTGGAAGCTCAGTTCCGTACGATCGACGGATTGAAGTCCTTTTTGTACCTCAACGAGTCCAGCATCCATCGCTTTTACTGCTTCTTCGGTATCCTTTTGAATGTTGGTAACCACGCCTCTGATCGCACCAACTGACTCCCCTGTTTGCGTAGCTAGCTTGCGAACTTCTTCAGCCACTACAGCGAAGCCTTTACCAGCTTCACCAGCACGTGCTGCTTCAATAGCAGCATTCAAGGCGAGGAGATTCGTCTGCGTCGCAATCTCGCCAATCATTTGTGATACTTTACCAATATTCTGCGAGTGTTCAGCCAACTGGTGAATCGTCTGATTCGCCTGTGTAACCGCACTGCTTAAAGCGTGCATACTCATCGTGACATGCTTAACATCCGCTTGACCGTTGCGTGCTTGTTCAGATGCGTTAATCGATAGATCGGACACGTCCGACGTCGTTTCCGCAATGCGCTGCACGCCAACTGCTATTTCATCCATGGCGCGAGCACACTCCAACGCATTGATGCGCTGTGTTTCTGCTTCTGCGGCAATCGTCTGAATGTCCACAGCAACATGCTGGGAGGCTTCGCTATTTTGCTCCGAGCTCGCATACAATTGCTCGGAAGAGGAGGCGACAGCGCTGGATGATTCCTGCATGCGGGCCATGACTTCGCGCATTTGACGCATCATGCCATTTACCGCTTGAACGAGGACGCCAATTTCGTCTTTATTCGTAAAATGCAGCTCCGACGCCGTCAGATCCCCTTCTGCCATGCGATCCAGCACGTGAGATGCGGCAATAACGGGTCTCGTAATGTTACGCACAATTGCCCATGTAATTGCAACAGATAACAACACGGCGAGGATCAATAGACTAACACCGCTTACGATACTGCTGCGATACGCGGCTGTATTCTTTTCCACACTTTCATCTGCGCCCTGTTGATTGAAAGCAACCATTTTGCGACTTATCGTTTGAACAAAATTATAGCTTTGTGTCAGCTCATCATAGAGCCTAATTATTTCAATCTCGTCAGTTGCTTTCGTGTACTTGACGTAATTGCTTTTTAGATTGCCCCATTGTTCTAGAATCATGTTGTAATTTTTCTTATCTTCTTCATTAGCTAGCGAGGTGCCATAACTATCTATCGTCTTGTCGCCTTTGATGATCGTCGTTTGAATATCACGCGATAACTCTAACTTCACTGAGGCATCCTTCTGACCTTGGAGACCTACCAGATCTTTGGCAATATGCTCCGTCAAATAACTGAATTCCTGAATCAGCTGCGTTCCGACCATCCAGTTCTGAGCAATTTCCGTCATATCCTGCTTCATATTTTTCATTCTTACCATATCGGTAAGACCCAAAATACCCATAAACAGCAGAATAATTGCAAAGGAACCAATAAGTTTTTGCTTCAAATCCATTTTTACCTGCGTACGTCTCATCCACTCTTCTAATCTAGCTCTCGCTTGCATCCAAATCCTCCGATATTTCAATTTATGAGAATTTTCTCTCTCTCTTTATCCCAAGCCTATGTTATCGGAAAATTGTAAGGAGAATTCCATAGAAACTATTAACTCAGTATGAGTTTAACTAACATTTTTCCAATTTTAGTCACAAAATGGTCAAAGACAGTTAATCTCGAGCATCTCACTTCAATCAGCAAATATACGAAACTGACCCTCCTCCGTTTCTCTCTCAACCTGATCGTCTGGAGAAGACAAGTTCCTCTTCTTTTTTCAGAAGGTTGTACATAGCAATAGAAAGAGACACCCTCGAAAGGATGTGCGTCCCACTATGGTGATGCAACACTTGCTGCCTAATCAAATGGAGCTCTTCCTGCAATATGGACTAGCTATATTTTGGACAGTCACTTATATCCTCATCATTATCCAAGGATTCAAGGATCGCTCCTGCGGCATGCCAATTCCCGCTATTTGCGCTAATATTACGTGGGAGTTTCTATTCGCCTTCGTGATGCCTTTCCACCCGCTGCAGATGATTGTTTCGCTCGTTTGGCTTCTTCTGGATTGTGTCATCCTGTTCCAAGCTGTCTACTTTGCCAAACCCGAATATCCGCCACGTCTGCTCTTACCTGCGATCTTTTCCTTACTTGTCATAGCCTTGCTGCTCCATGTCGGCATGATCGTTGAATTTCATGATCAAGAGGGAAAATACACAGCCTTTGGCATCAATCTGATGATGTCCCTTCTGTTTATTAAGCTGCCTTTTAAGCAAGGGCTCCAAGGTCAGACTATTTACATCGCTTATTACAAAATGATTGGCACCCTGTGCGCATCCGTACTCTGCTACTCGCTGTACCCGGACTCCATTTTATTACTACTGCTTGCTGTGCTCACTACGGCAGCAGACATTGTATACATTGTGATCGTTCATCGCGCTCTCCACATGACGAAAGGGTCGAATGTCCAACTGGCACCTACCCTCCGCGCTTAGCAAAAAAGGGAACTCCTTACGTCCTCACTCCCTCCCTCGAGGGAACGAGGATGTCCTAATTGCGGATAAATAGGGGAAATCATCATAGAAGGGGAACTACAATGCTCTATTTTGCCGAAAACACTCGATAAATAACGAAAATCAGCCAATTAGCGCATCCACGTTCCCCACGGATTCGATATTAAGCGATTCCAGCCAAATAAGGTATCTACGTTCCCCCTGTGCAAAGAATTAGCCAACCCTTCCAATAAAAAAGCTGACAATAGGTAGAAGAATTCTACTTATGCGTCAGCTAATTTTCATTTATTTCGCTACGCCAAAATCGGCAGCTTCAAGTGGCTCGGATACGCCTCCGAGTGATAAATCTTCTGCGTCACCACAATCGGCTGCGGATCCTCATACGGATTCAAGCCGGTGTTCGTGTTCGGGAACGCAATCATCTTACTGGACGAAGTCACCGTAAATCGTAAGCGATGCCCGACCGGGAAGGTATGTGCGATATTTTGCATAAAAATATCGTACTTCTCGACTTGCCCCGGCGTCAGCAGCGCCGGCGCGTCCAAGCCGCCACGGTACTTCGCCCGCACGATGTAGTTGGACAGCTTGATGGAGTTCCCCTTCGGGTCCACATCGCTCAAGGTCACAACCCAATCCGTGTCCACGCCTGTGCTCGACGCGTACAGCTCACAAGACAGCTCGCCCGCCACAGTCACGGGCTCCGCCAACACCTCGCTCGTGTACACGAGGATGTCGCTGCGCAGCTCATGCCGCCGCATGTTCTCCGGCTCACGCTCGCCGCTGTCCGCCACGGGCTCCTCCGGATTGTACACGTACGCATCCGAATCCGCCTGCTGCGCCTGAGAACCCAGCGTCAGCACGCCATCCCCAAGGCTCGAGTTCGCTCGCCCTCCGCTGCCCAAAAACCACTTCGTCGCCGTCGCCTCGCTCGGCGTCCAATCATCGGACACGCGCCACTCGTTCGTGCCGACCACATAATAACTAGCCCTAGGCTCCTGCTCGATGCCGTTGGCGACGCCCTTCAAAAACCGATCGAACCAGCGCAGCACGTTCACATCATAGTTATACACAACCGCATCGTTCCCAAAGCTGGTGTCGAGCAGATCACGGGCCCGATTCGGGCCGTGCTCCCAGGGGCCGAGCCAGATTTTGCGGTTTGGCACATCATGCTTGGTTAGCATCCGCCATGTCTCCGACACACCGGCACTGTCGCCATCATACCAGCCTGAGATCACAAACATCGGCACCTTCACTTGATCACCGCGCTCACTATACGTGCAATCGCGCCAGAAATCATCATATTCCGGATGCTCGCTCCAAATATCCCATGGGCCGGAGGCCCGACCGATCATCTGCTGCGGTATCTCACGGATCGGCCTTGCATCAACAGCCTTCTCCGGGCTGACCGTCTTCCCCGCGAAGATATCAAAATCCGTCCGCGTTCCCACCGACTGCGCCAACGTCCAGCACAGCAAAGGCCACGAACACACGGTACCGCCCTTGCGCACCGTATCCACGAACGGCGAACCGACGTTCACTTCGTTCACGACGGCCTTCAAGTTCGGGTGCCCGCTAGTCGCTGCGGCTGTGACTACGTAGCCGAGGTACGAAGCGCCCCACATGCCAACATTGCCGTCGGACCAGTCCTGCGCGACGATCCAATCGATCGTATCCGCGCTATCGTCGCGCTCATAGAAGAACGGCACGAGCTCCCCTTCGGAATCAGCTCGCCCACGAACATCCTGATTGACGACGGCGTAGCCTTTGTTCGCCCATCTTTTAAAAAACGTCTTCCGCATATTCCGGTCATAGCACGTGCGGATCAGGATTGTCGGCAGCTTGGCACCAGGCGCTACGCCCTCAGGCAAATACACATCCGTTGCCAAACGAACGCCATCACGCATTGGCACTAAATCAGTCCCAAGGTCGTTCACGCCATAGCGCGCCTCCGAAAGCAGCGAATCCGCGTATTCCCTAAGCGGTGTCACCCCCTCATAGCCATCCACAACCAGCACTTCCATGCCATAGCGGTTCGGTGCCACGAATGCCACCACACAGCCATCCACCGTCACGATATCGAGCGCGGTATCCTTACGCAAAGCCCATACCTGCGAAACGACCCCTCTGCCCGCTACTTCACCCGTGTATTGGATATGCTTTTCATAACGCTCGCCATTGCCCAGCACGACGGCTTCACCCTGCCACTCCGCACCCGCATAATGGGACTGATTCGCACTAATTTTGTGCAAAGGAAGGATGTAGCCCGCCGTCTCGGCCAACACATTCTCCTGCATCTGCGTCCGCCGACGTGCATCTACTTTAGCATGCATAATGGCACTCGCTGTAAAACGAATCGTCCCCTCATACACGCCAGCCGCATACAATTTATAAACTGTCGTTCCCACATTCATCTCCGCCATCTCCTATCCGCACACCGCTTCGAACACACGCAGCCAGTTTCCGCCCATCATTTTCCGAACATCTTCGTCCGAATAACCTCTTGCCACCAGACCACGGGTAAAATTAATAAAATAGCTGTACTTCTCCAATCCTTTCACCGTTTCCGTCGAAGGTCCATCCCCTTTGGCGAACCCAATGCGAGGCGCAATATGCTCTTTAAAATAAACCAACGACCACGCCACATCGCTCATCGGCCAGTCGGTGCCAATACCGACATGGTCCACGCCGACCAGTCGGACGAGATAATCCATATGATCGAGCACATGATCGATCGTCGTATCATTTGGATCCCCGTGGACGAACCACGGCATCGCGAACACGCCAATCACGCCGCCCGTTGCGGCAATGGCCTGGAATTCTTCATCGCTTTTGCAGCGCTTATGCGGATAAATGTTCTCTACCCCGGTGTGCGAAGCAATCACTGGCGCTGTCGAAAGTCGGCACGCGTCCAGCGTCGTTTGCTTGCCGCAATGGCTTGTATCGACGATGATGCCTAACTCATTCATTTTGGCAATGAAACGCATCCCAAACTTGCTCACGCCGCCATTCGCCTCTTCCATACAGCCGGAAGCAATATAATTTTGATTGTTATAGGTAAGCTGCAGCACTCTCAGCCCAAAATTGTACATCGCCTCGAGCAGCTCCAGATTTTTGCCTAATCCGTCAGTTTCCTGTGCGGTCACAATGCCCGCCTTCAAGCCGTTAGCCTTCGCTGCGCGAATCTGCTCCGCCGTCACTGCTTTCACGAGCCAGTCATTCGCATCAAACTGACGCTGAATATCGCCCATGCTAATCAGGATCTTGTCCACACTTGATACGTCCAACTGACGATTGCCTGCGGTGATACCCGAACGGTACCATTCGTCTTTGAACTCGGAGATTTCTCCGCGAGCTGCCATGTCGTGAATGATTTTGCTCGGCATCGCGCTGTATACCCATGAATCCTCCTTAAAAGGCTCACACGCCTCCCGAATACTCTCGGAAATGGCCTCTGGAATCGCCTTCGGGGACAGCGGTCCCTGGAACAAAAGATCAATAATAATCGAACTCTCATGCAGCTCGCGTGCGCGTTCTTCTTCCTCTGGCGTAAGATTGAATGGATATAGTCCTTCTGTCGAATTCATCGATGCTCACTCCTAGAAGTCAATGTGGATTCCTTTGTGTGTGCGAATTGCTTCTTTGTAAATGTAGTGCGCTGCTGCGAGATCTTCGCAGGCGAGTCCTAACGATTTGAACAGCGTGATGGACGTGGCAGAGCGCCTTCCTGCTTTCAAGCCTACCAACAGCTCCCCAATTTCAGCTAAAATGTGGTCCTCACCGATCGCCCCCTCCTGCAGAGGGATCAGGTAATCACCTGCTTCGTTCACAGCGGACTCCGTGCGATCCACGAACAGCTCAGCCCGTTGCACCAGCTCGGTGTCGAGCTCGCGGTCTTTGGCTCGGCAGGCGCCAACGGCATTCACATGCGCGCCTGCTTTGATCCAGGCGCCCTGCACGATCGGCGTCGTCGACGCCGTCACCGTGCAGATAATGTCTGCCTCCGCCACAGCCGCCTGAGCGGAGGGTGCAGCTTCTACGACGACAGCCGGATAGCGGCTTGCCGTCTCGGCTCTCAATCTTTCGGCATGGGCCGGATTCGGCCCCCATACCTGGATCTTCGTGATCGGGCGCACCAGCAGCATCGCCTCGATGTGCGTGCGGGCTTGCTCGCCCGTGCCGATCACGGCAAGGGTCGCGGCCTCGGGCTTAGCCAGCAACTTCGTTGCTGCTGCGCTGACCGCTGCCGTGCGGATGGCGGTGATTCGGGTGCCATCCACAATCGCCTCCAATTGACCGTTGGTCGAATTGAACAGAGAGACAAAGCCTTGATGGGACGGGAAGCCTTTTCCATGATTACCAGGAAAAACGGTAATCACTTTAGCTCCAACTTTTTCATCCCGCTTCAAATAAGTGGGCATCAGCCCCATCACGTTGCCGCCATCCAGCGGAACAACGGATCTTAACGCTTGTACGGCTTGTCCATTCGTTAGATCAGCGAGCACAGCCTCCATGATTTCAATACAAGCTGGCATGGCAAGCAGTTCTTGCACTTCGTTTGATTTGATGACTAGGATAGGGAATCACCTGCTTTATGTCTTTTTTTACATTATAGCAAAGACAATGGTCGCGGGGGAATCTCAGATAGATGGACGGAATCCGCGACTCCTTCCGGTGAAAACTGCTACCTCCATTAGTCCGAAATCGCCTAACTATTTGCACTGTCGGCATTCATCATGCTTCATTAGTCCGAATTAGCCTAACTAAATCGCCATAAACGGCCGCTAACAGCGAAAAATGGTCATTTAGTTAGGTAAAATCCAACTATTCATCTTTTTTCGCAAGAAATCGCCGATTTAGTTCGGAAATATCGAACTATTCAATAGAGTAGGCCCATGCATAGTTGCATGGGCCTCTCACAGAACCGAACGTGCGGGTCATCGCATTCGGCTCCTCCGTGCTTATCCCCTCTGGGG
>NZ_JAVDSB010000014.1:0-159248 GCF_031455095.1 Paenibacillus qinlingensis | reverse complement strand
GGAGAGGTGTCCGAGCTGGCCGAAGGAGCACGATTGGAAATCGTGTAGGCGTCACAAGCGTCTCGAGGGTTCGAATCCCTCTCTCTCCGCCATAATCTTTCTAGTAAGGCCCGTTGGTCAAGTGGTTAAGACACCTCCCTTTCACGGAGGTAACAGGGGTTCGAGTCCCCTACGGGTCACCATTTTTACTTCCCATGGAGGCTTAGCTCAGCTGGGAGAGCATCTGCCTTACAAGCAGAGGGTCGGCGGTTCGATCCCGTCAGCCTCCACCATTTTTCCTAATGCAAGACTTGATTTAATAGGAAACGTGACTTATACTTAATGACGCGGGGTGGAGCAGCCCGGTAGCTCGTCGGGCTCATAACCCGAAGGCCGCAGGTTCAAATCCTGCCCCCGCAACCAAATAATGAATGTGGAGCTGTGGTGTAGTGGCCTAACATGCCTGCCTGTCACGCAGGAGACCGCGGGTTCGAATCCCGTCAGCTCCGCCATTATCACATTCAAGCAGTAAGGCTTTGTAGCTCAGTCGGTAGAGCAGAGGACTGAAAATCCTCGTGTCGGCGGTTCGATTCCGTCCAAAGCCACCATTTTTTAACTGAATAAGCCGTTGTAGCTCAACTGGTAGAGCAACTGACTTGTAATCAGTAGGTTGGGGGTTCAAGTCCTCTCGACGGCACCATTGCTTTGTGGAGGCTTAGTGAAGTGGCTAAACACGGCAGACTGTAAATCTGCTCTCTTCGAGTTCGGTGGTTCGAATCCATCAGCCTCCATTTCCTTTATGCAGGGGCATAGTTTAAGGGTAGAACAAAGGTCTCCAAAACCTTTGGTGTGGGTTCAATTCCTGCTGCCCCTGCCAAAAATGCAAGAAACCTAATATTGTGGCGGTCGTGGCGAAGGGGTTAACGCACCGGTTTGTGGATCCGGCATTCGCGGGTTCAAGTCCCGTCGTCCGCCCATTATTACCAAAGCAACATAATGGGGATTAGCCAAGCGGTAAGGCAACGGACTTTGACTCCGTCATGCCAAGGTTCAAATCCTTGATCCCCAGTTTGATATGCGGAAGTGGCTCAGCGGTAGAGCATCGCCTTGCCAAGGCGAGGGTCGCGGGTTCGATCCCCGTCTTCCGCTCCATTATTACTAAGGCGCCATAGCCAAGTGGTAAGGCAGAGCTCTGCAAAAGCTTTACCCCCAGTTCGAATCTGGGTGGTGCCTTCATTTTATTAGCCGGAGTGGCGGAATCGGCAGACGCACAGGACTTAAAATCCTGCGGTAGGTGACTACCGTACCAGTTCAAGTCTGGTCTTCGGCACCATTATCTTTACAAGTTTATGCCGGCATGGCGGAATGGCAGACGCGCTCGACTCAAAATCGAGTCCGAAAGGGTGGAGGTTCGAGTCCTCTTGCCGGTATAATGAAAAAGAAGCCTATGAAATCATTAGATTTCATGGGCTTTTTTGTGTTTACTTCATGGTAGACGAAGTCAGCCAAACATGGTATCTATAATGCTATGTACATGTGTTTTACAGATAGTAAAATAAGAAATGGATGTTTACAATGAAAGATCATACCCAAAATGACGGATGAGGCGGGGACCCCTTTTGAATATAGTGAATTCAGTTAGATTTAAGATTTTTATCGGGTTTGCACTGGTGGTAGCTCCTTTGGTTTTGTTCTTAGCTTTTAATAATGTGTACTCCATGAATGTGGTAAGGGATCAAATATCCCAAAACTATAATAAGCTCCTGCAGCAATATGTGGAGGACACGGATAATACGCTCAAAGAATTCGATAATTATTTATTTCATCTATATAGTGATCCAGATGTAATCAATATGAACTTGTACCCGTTGGAATCGGATGATTATGTGCTAGCGAAGCAACGGTTATTCAATAAGTTAACTCGACAGTTGGATATATACAACTTGGTTAATACCTTTTTTGTATTTTCAGCTACGACGGGAGATCTGTTGGTGTCGACGAGAGAGAATACGTATTACTATGATCGCGTTCAGACAGTGAAGGAATTTATCGTAGATAATACAAAGACCCGGCCAAATGATAGTTCCAACGGCAACTGGCTTATTATGAAAGCATCGAATGGTGATCACTATTTGATGAAAATAAATAAGGATCTAGGGGCAGGTCTGTCGGGTGGCATTCTTATTAAAATGAGCAGCATGGTTGAACCGCTAAGCAAATGGGACACCGGCGAAGGGGGAGGAACTACGGTGGTGTCTCCTGAGGGGACTACCTTAACCAACACCTATTTCCCTTTGCAGAGATATCAGAACATCAGCGATCAAATAGCGCCCAAAAACTCAGGCTTTCAAATCGTGAAAGACAAGGAGTTGAATCAGCAGTTTTTGATTGTACGTGAAGCCTCCACACATGCTGATTTGGAATTTGAGCTCATTATTGCTGAGAAAAATATGCTCAAGAATTTACCGTATTTGCAGCTGTTGATTTACTTTTTGCCATTAGGCGGAGCCTTCGTTCTTGGCATTTATTTGTTGTATGTTCAGCGCATCCTTTTCAAACCATTGATGCAATTAATCCGTGGGATGCGGAAGATTGCGCAAGGGGAATTGTCGACACGGCTGCACGAGGGCAGCTCGACGGAATTCGCCTTCCTGATCGCGACGTTTAACAACATGGTGGATCAGATTGAGAATTTGAAAATCTCGGTGTATGAGGAGAAGATCCGTGTTCAGCAGGCGGAATTTAAGCATTTGCAGGTGCAGATAAATCCTCATTTCTATATGAATAGTCTAAATATTATTTATAACCTCGCGGCGTTAAAGGATACGAAGTCAGTTCAGAAGATGTCCTTGCATCTGGCGGATTATTTCCGTTTTATTATGCGTACGAATCGAACGACGATGACGCTGAAAGATGAAATCGATCATATTCGGAATTATTTAGAAATTCAGGTCATGCGATATCCGGATCATTTAACTTTTGATATCCAATTGCCTGAGAGATACAGTCAGTATGCGATTCCGCCACTCATTGTTCAGCCTTTTGTAGAGAATGCAGTGATTCATGGTTTTACGAAACAATATGGAACCTATGTGATTCAAGTGAAAGCTGAGCAGGATTCAGAAGCACCTGAGGAATTTTTCATCTTGTCAATCAGTGATAACGGGGAGGGCTTTCAACCGGAAATGCTGCAGCAATTGAATTCAGCTCAGTATTTGGACCAATCGGGTGATGAGCATCTCGGGATTTGGAATGTACGACATCGGTTGCAGATGAACTATGGAAACAAAGTTGCACTGAGATTCATGAATAAGCCGGACAGAGGGGCTATGGTTCAAATCAGACTGCCGCTTCATACCGCCGTTGTGGAAGGGATGGATAAGGATGTATAACCTTTTAGTTGTTGACGATGAGAAGATTGCGGTTAAAGGTATAACGGTAGGGATCGACTGGGGATCGTTTCCAATTACTCATATTTTTGAAGCGTTGGATGTAAATGAAGCAAAAGAAATCCTATCACAGAATCGTATAGATATTATGATTTCGGATATAGAAATGCCTGGCGCCAATGGTTTGCAGCTCCAAGAGTGGGTGCGGACGAATTCACCGCAAACAGAGACTATCTTCTTAACAGGTCACGCGAATTTCGAATATGCCAGGCAGGCTGTTCGTTTAGGGAGCTTCGATTATGTGTTGAAGCCGGTGGATCACGATCGTTTGCAAGACATTGTGAAGCTCGCCATCGCGAAGATCAAAGAGGATCAGGAGCATTTGGATTTTCATGAAACGTATAAAATGTATTATAGTCACTGGGTTAATGAGCTTCCGACATTGGTGGAGAAGTTCTGGCAGGAGTTGCTAAGCGGGAAAATACCAGCAAATGAGGAGCGGTTAACACGTAATTTTCAGATGTATGAAATCCCATTGGAAATGACCCACACGATTTTACCTATCTTAATTAGTGTGGAACACTGGAAGGAAGAGCTCAACGCGAGAGACGAAGAGATTATGGAGTATGCGATTCGAAAAGCTGCTGCGGAAATCATTATTGTGGATCAGGCAGGCTGTGTGATTCAAGAGAATGGCTCATCATTAGTTCTGCTGTATGTAGCTAAAGGAAGTCAGCCATCGTTAACTGAAATTAAAGCAAAGTGTGAGGCTTATATTAGTGCTTGTCATCGCTATTTTCAGTGCAGCTTGTCCTGTTATGTAGGTGAGGAGAGTTCGCTCCTTAAACTTACCGCGAAGGTTGCGGATCTATTTCAAAATGAGCGAAACAACGTGACGAAAAGCAATTGTGTCCTTATGGTCAGTGAGATGGATCAGCCCCATCTGAATAAGCCGCAAGCGCCAACCTTCTCCGATTGGATCGTGTTATTAGAATCAGGAAAGAAGGCAGAGCTGGTAGCTCGCATTCAAGAGAATATTGATCGTCTTCAAAAGACGGATGACGTGGGCTCTGAAACCGTAGAGGCTTTCTACTATGGGCTGCTGCATGTGGTGTATCATGTTTTGCACAAAAAAGGATTAACGGTTCATGATATGCTGCCTCATCAAGATTTGCAGGATTATAGCAATGCGACACGCTCCTTAAATCAGCTTAGGAACTGGGCTGTTCGCATCGCGCAAATAAGCTGTGACTATATGAATAGTCATCTGAAAGGCGTTTCGGCTGTTACAGCGAAGGTATGTCAGTATATTGATGAGCATATGGAAGAAGAGCTTAGTAGAGAAGAATTGGCGGCCTCCGTATATCTCAATCCGGCCTATTTATCACGTTTATTTAAGAAGGAAACAGGGCTTTCCATTTCGGAGTATAGCCTAAAGGTTCGAATGGAGAAAGCGATGAAGCTGCTAGCCGAAACAAATGATAAAATCAGCTATGTGGCGGAGCAAACGGGCTATTCCCATTTTTCCTTTTTCGCGAAAATGTTTAAGAAGTATTCTGGTCTTTCACCGCAAGAGTATCGGAAGAATTTTCAGGGCTGAAGCGGCTTGAAGGAAGTTTTAGGCTGGCGTAAGGCATCTAGAAGAGCAGAATGGGAGAAAGAAGGATCCACAAACTTAACTGACAAGAAGCTGCCCTTGAGAGGGCGGCTTTTGTGCTTTATGCAGCATATATACGAGCATTATCGACAGTTACTCTCGAATGTCACAGAAGTGCTTATTCGGTCACTACGCAGATAGAGATTTATTTCCAAACAATTTACAATGAACCTATAACAGAGAAGCAAGCGGATGGATTGGAAAGGGGAGCATAATAGAAGATGAACGAACCGTCAAATACGGCAGCGCAAGCAGCCCCTATACGTACTACAAAACGTCAAACTCAAGTCAAAGTAAGCTTTTTATGGACAGTACGCAAGTATTGGATATTCTACGTAATGATGGCACCAGCAGCACTCTTGTTAATCATTAACAACTACATTCCAATGGCTGGCGTTCTGATCGCTTTCAAAAATGTGAATTACACGAAAGGGATATTAGGAAGTCCTTGGGTTGGCTTCGATAACTTCAAGTATTTATTCTCCAGTGAGGTTGCGTGGGTCATTACTCGGAATACGATCTCCTATAATCTAGTGTTTATCGTATTGAACTTAGTGATAGCAGTCGCGATGGCCATTATGTTCAATGAGATGCGCAGTAAATTCTTATCGAAGTTCCATCAAAGTACGATGTTCCTACCGTTCTTTCTGTCCATGGTGTGTGTTGCTTACCTGGTATATGCTTTCTTAGGAGCAGAGCATGGCTTTGTGAATACGGTGCTCCTGCCTAAATTAGGTTTTGAACCGATTGACTGGTATACAGAGCCGAAATATTGGACAGTTATCCTGCCGATCGTGAATACATGGAAAAACCTCGGTTACTATACGGTCATCTACATGGCGGCCATTATTGGTATTGATCATGAGTATTATGAAGCAGCTTTAATCGATGGAGCTAATAAGTGGCAGCAAGTGAAACGGATTACGATTCCGCTGATCATGCCTGTTATGATTACGATGACACTTCTGCAGGTAGGTAGAATTTTCTATGCAGATTTCGGCTTGTTCTTCCAAGTAACTAAAAATGCAGGTGCGTTATTTCCGACAACACAAGTTATTGATACCTATGTGTATCAAACGTTCCTAACGATGGGGGATATCGGAATGTCATCGGCAGCAGGGTTGTATCAAGCAGTAGTAGGCTTCCTACTAGTTCTAATTACGAATTTATTTGTCAGAAAAGTGAGCAAAGAGAATGCATTATTTTAAGAAGGAGTGGCTGTCGTGAGTGAAGCAATGACTGTACGCAAACAACAACAGCGGATAGCCAAGAAGCGAGGACCGAACGATTTATCACCTACAGCAAATATGTTGGTTAACGTATTCTTCTGGATTTATACCGCAGCATGTATAATGCCTCTTATATTAGTCATTATTGTATCCTTTTCCGATGAAAAGGGAGTTCTGATTCATGGCTACAATTTCATTCCGGAAGCTTGGAGCTTGGAAGCCTATAAGTTCATGTTTAAGGATTGGCATCAAATCTTACGCTCCTTCGGGATTTCAGTCTTCTTAGCAACGGTGGGAACTGCGATTAGTTTAGTCATGATGTCGCTATACGCGTACCCCATTTCGCGAAGTGATTTTCCACATAAAAGTTTCTTCTCATTCTTCATGTTCTTTACCATGTTGTTCAATGGAGGACTCGTTCCTTGGTATCTGGTCTATACGCAGATGCTGGACTTGAAAAATACGATTGCAGCGCTCATGCTGCCCCTACTCGTATCCGCTTTCTTCGTACTCCTGCTGCGGACGTTCTTTGCTAATTCGATCCCGATGCCATTAATTGAAGCAGCTAAGATTGATGGAGCGGGTGAGATTCGGATTTTCAGTCAAATTATTATTCCACTCTCCTTACCTGTATTGGCTTCAGTTGGTTTGTTCCAGGTGCTGAACTATTGGAATGACTGGTTCCTCAGTCTGGTGTTCATATCTGGCAGCAAAAACATTAATCTGCAGTTCATGATGTACAAAACGATGCTGGATATTCAGTTTCTGACATCCAACGTGCAGGCAAGTCAAGGTTTATCACAAGCAGGGGGCATGCTGCAGCTGCCAACGGAAACGGTGCGCATGGCGATGGCTGTACTGGGTATAGGCCCGATCGTGTTCGCATATCCCTTTTTCCAGAAGTACTTTAAGAAAGGCTTAACGGTTGGCGCAATAAAAGGTTAGTTGGATACGGCTTGTACCAGTTATGACTGGTTTAGCATAATAGGAATAATTGAGATAAAAGGGAGGCAATCCATCAATGAAAGCTTTGAAAAAAAGCACTTTTGCACTTCTTACCCTATCGTTTTCGTTATCACTCACTTTGGCGGGCTGTTCAAAGAGTACGCCAGAGCCTACAACAAGTGCTACAGCAGCTCCGGCAACAAGTACGGCACCAGCAGCAACGAAAGCAGCAACGACAGACTTGAAACCGTATGAAGTTAAACTAGTCTACCCTGGTACGCCGCAACCGGATCAAGCTAAAGTCGAAGATGCAATGAACAAGGTTTTGAAAGAAAAAATGAATGCAACGATCAAATTGATGCCAATCGACTGGGGACAATGGGATAACAAAACGAACTTAATGATCGCTTCCCGTGAAGAGTTCGATATCCTTTTCACAGCACAATGGAATGGTCACGCTGTCAATGTGGGTAAAGGCGCATTGATGCCGCTGAATGATCTGATTGGGCAATATGGAAAAGGTATTACGGATTCCTTAGACCCAGCTTTCCTTCAAGGCGCTAAAATCAATGGTAAAAACTATGGTGTACCTACGAATAAAGAGCTCGCAGCTTCAGGCGGCATCGTGTATCGTTCCGATATCGCGAAAGAGCTAGGCATTGATATGGGCGCTGTTAAAACGATGGCCGATCTAGGCAATGTTCTAAAAACCGTGAAAGAGAAAAAGCCTGAAATGACAGCTTTCTTCCTTCGCGACGGGGATAACCTGAATGCGCATTATTTGGCACAGTATGACTACCTAGGGGATAGCACAATTCCAGGTGTGATTATGAAGGATGGCACGGATACGAAAGTTATTCCGAAATGGGATCAACCGCGTTACAAGGAAATTTTGAAATTAACACGTGATTTTATGCAAAAAGGGTATATCAATAAAGATGCGGCTACAACGCAATTGTCAGGTCAGGATGCTTTGAAATCCGGCAATGTGTTCATGATTACGTCTTCCTTAAAGCCTGGGAAAGATAGTGAGTTAGCAAATGCCACTAATTTAGTAGGTAAACTTGGCCAAATCGAACTGACACCACGTACCATCTCTACAGGTGACACCGCAGGATCCATGCTTGGTATTTCGGTAACGTCCAAGGATCCAGCTCGTACGATGATGGTGATTAACTTATTGCACACCGATAAACAATTGAACAATTTAATTAACTTTGGTATTGAAGGAACGCACTACACGAAGGTGTCTGACAACATTATTAAAGCTACTGACGCAGGTAAAAACTATGCGCCGGGTGCTGCTTGGCAGTTTGGTAACCAATTCTTGAACTACCTGTATGACAATGAAGATCCGAAGAAATGGGATAAATTCAAAGAATTCAACTCATCAGGCAAGAAATCCCCTGGTCTTGGCTTTACGTTCGACTCCGAGCCTGTAAAAACGCAAGTGGCAGCAGCCGTTAACGTAGGTAAAGAGTTTGACGCTGCGATGGATACAGGTTCTGTCGATATGGATGCTTCCTTACCGAAATATCAAGATAAAATGAAAGCAGCAGGCATCGATAAAATTATTGCTGAAAAGCAAAAACAATTGGATGCATTCCTAGCAGCCTCGAAGAAATAAGATATTGTATGTATAAGGGGATAAGGAGCCAAGCTCAGATGAGCTATGGCTCCTTATTTATGCTTTCAAGCATGTATAACTAATTACCAAGCATAAGTCATAGTTACGATTACAAGCAATACGAACAAGACAAGAATTGCAGCAGCAGAAGTTCCACCACCACAACCTGCACCAGTACCTACAGCAACACCCATTTATGTCACCCCCCTTTCAAGGAATGCTCTTCCGCAGAAGCGAATGAGAGACAATACTATCCTATGGAGAGATGTCACGCTTTGATTGGGTGTTTCGCCTAATTCTGTAGGGACAACCCCCATTTTTGGGCATGAGCCTGTTTTTGGGAAAAAGGTGGCGAGAAGTTGAACAAGTGACAGGAGCCTTCCATATGGTAGAAAAAGAACGTAATGCCATTGCGGAGGTGTAAGGGCTATCGATTACTTGGATATGTTAGCGAAGCTCGGGATAGGAAACGCACATCCCGGGGGATTTGGAGAGACCATTGAGCAACTGAAGAGATATCCGATTGAACGAGGGAAAAAAGTGCTGGAGGTTGGCTGCGGAACAGGTAGAACGGCGTGTTATTTGGCAGAGCAGGGTTGTGATGTCACCGCTATTGATATCCGTCCAGAAATGATTAATAAAGCCAAGATTCGAGCGGAAAAGCAGGGGAATCTGGTGAACTTCTTGATAGGGGATGTATGTCAGCTGCCATTCGAGGCGAATACGTTCGATGTTGTGATGGTGGAATCCGTTACGAACTTTGCAGATGCACAGAAAGCCGTATCGGAGTATTACCGGGTACTACGACCAGAAGGCAAACTGTACGACCGAGAAGTAATTAAAGTAAAAGACATGACAACAGGCATTCATAGGGCGCTTTGCAGCTTCTATGGGGTGAGTAAAATTTATAAGCTGGAAGAATGGCAAGAGTTACTGGAAAGTAATCAATTCCGTTCCGTCGCTTCGACAGGGATTCATCCTTTTCCATTGACGATGTTTGAAGATCAAGTTCAGCACCCAGATCCTGTTCATTTGTCTGATCGACAATCCTTTATGGATCCACGTGTGTGGCAAATCACGGCTAGATATGATGAGCTAGTCAGTAAATATCATCCTTATATGGGTTATACCCTAATGATGGGCACTAAGCTCTAAGCGATAAGGACACAATAAGAAGCAGGATAATGAATCCTTCACGGCGAAACGTATGAGAAAGATTATCGTTGGGGGCTGCTTCTTTTGAACGTAGATATCATAACAGAACGCATATCGAACCGAAAAGCCAAGGAAGTATACGAGCTGATTACACGTCAAACTACGGTTTCGAAAATAGATTTATTAGAACAAAGCGGTATGACAGTCTCTACGTTGACACGCCTGTTGGAAGAGTTAACGAGTCAGGGACTCATTTTGGAATCCGGCTTTGGAGTATCTACGGGCGGGCGTAGGCCGATTTTGTACGAGAAGAATCCGGCCTATGCTTATATATTTGGTTTGGAAATCTCCAGAACATTGTCCAAGCTGGTGCTTGTCGATTTAGGCATGAATAAGCTGGAAACCAAGAGCTGGACCATGACAGAAGTCATGACGCCTGCCGTACTGCTTCCCCTTATTGCCGAAGAAGCTAAGCACATGTTAGTTAAGCATGGCCTTGATATTTCTCAGGTGTTGGGTATTGGGGTTGGGGCCGTAGGGCCAGTAGACCGAATATCTGGCGTTATTCTGGAGCCCTCCTATTTTCCTGCGACTGGTTGGAGGCATGTAGAAATCTGTCATTGGTTAAGTGAAGCCCTACAGATCCCGGCGCTGCTGGATAATGGTGCGAACACTGCGATTCTGGCAGAATCTTGGCACCAGCGAACAAGGAGCTTTAAGCATCTCCTTTATATTCATGCAGGCGTAGGTTTACGCTCTTCGATGGTGTCGGAAGGAAAGGTCATCTATGGGGCTGTCGATATGGAAGGCTCAGTAGGGCAAATGATTATTCAAACGGATGGTGTTCCCCATCGTAACCAAACTGGTAATTATGGCGCTTTGGAATCGTACGCTTCCTTGTATGCGATAGAGAAGGCTGCTAAATCAGCCTTAAAGCAGGGCAGATCAACTGTTTTGGTACATATGGTTGAGGATCCCGAGCAAGTCACCTATAAGCATGTTATGGAGGCGCTCAAAAAAAATGATCCCCTAGCCGTGGAGATCGTAACGGAGGCAGCGACCTATTTCGGGATCGGCCTGGCGAATTTATTAAATATTTTGCACCCAGAGAAAGTGATTATCGGGGGGCCTTTAATTACAGGCGGGGAGTTGTTCTTCCAGACAGCAACGCAAGTAGCTATCCGTAAAACTTATTATTACCCCGCCTATCAGGTTATTTTTAGCAAAGGGCAGCTAGGTGATGAAGCACTTGCCATCGGAGCGGCCGTGATGGTTATGGATCAGCTGGTTAAGCCTTAATTCCTTTAAGAAAATTAAGAAGCAAGGCATTAAAGACATCAGGTTTCTCCATCGGGGTAAGATGAGAAGCAGCGGGAATCACGTGATAGCTAGCTCCTTGAATATGATCGGCCATGGATTTCATGACATCCGGAGGCGCGATGGCATCTTGTTCACCTGCAATAACGAGTGTTGGTACTGAAATGGTGCTGAGCAAGGGGACCGAATCATCACGGAATGCCATCGCAATGCTGGCATGGACAAGCCCTTCTGCTGGCATGCTATCCATAATCAGCTTAAGGCTATCAACCAGCTGCGGCTGCTCTTGCAGGGTTGTTGCAGTGACAAGCTTTGGAAGCATGGCATCACGAGCTGCCGCGGCTCCCTTATCGTATAAGGAGACAGCCATATTCATACGATTTTTCCGTCCTTCTTGGCCGTCTGGCTCGGGGCGTGTGTTGGCAAGAATGAGTCCAGAGAAACGTTCAGGCGCTAAACGTAGTAGAGCAAAAGCGACATAGCCACCCATGGAGAAGCCTCCGAGGGTGGCTTTTTCTATACCTAATTCATCCATCAGGGCGAGAATATCCTGCGCATAATTAGTGAGAGACATCGGGGATACAGGGATACTGGATTGACCCATTCCGCGGAAATCAGGAGCGATTACACGGTAGTGGGATGACAAAGATTCGACCTGAGCCTGCCACATGCGATGATCCAAAGGAAAGCCATGAAGGAGGATAACTGCGGCTCCTTGACCTTGATCTTGAACGAATAATTCAGTTCCGTTTACATGTTTTTTCATACGTTTTCTTCCTCCAAAAATCGGTTTTTGTAAATAATTATCGAAAAAGTTATGTCTTCATACTTTCATTATGGTTAACTCATACTTACTTAACATTTCATTGCTATTCTCTGATTATACCTTTAGTACTTCACCAAGAACAGACAAAATGAAACATTCATATTTACGAAATGGGGATTATTGATATGACTAAGAAACCATGGTCCACGCAAGAATTGGACAAATTAATTCGCCTTTCCTCGGAGTGTCCGCCAGTTGTCATTGCTAGAGAACTATCTCGTCCTGTCACATCTGTTCGCAAAAAAATGCGTGAAATGGGTGTAAGTTACGTATCGGGAGAGCAATGGAAGAAAAGTCAAATACAATACCTCATTTCGGATGAAGGAACTTCGTATAAAAACAAACATAAGTTAACGCAAGAATCCAATGAAAATGGATTTGAATCCCCTGTACTGGACGAGTTCTGGACGACCCTTGTGAAAATGGCTCGCGTAGCTAAAAAGAGGGGGAAACGGGTTGATGTCCTTTCGTTTATCGATACATACCGAAAGATTCGTATTGGCGGTTAACGACAATTATATAAACAAATGAAGGTGAAATCCGTGATGACGTGATTTCACCTTTTTTCTTTTGCTTGAAAGACATGATGTTCAACCTATTTGTAAGATATCTGTAAGCTTTGAGCTCCCCCATATAAGGTATAATTAAAAAGCAGGTAAAGTTCGACATTCGTCGTTAGGGGAGATCAGAAGGATGAATCCACTCATTCTCGTTGTTGATGATGAGACCAATATAACCGATGTTTGCGCCGTTTATTTGAAGCGGGAAGGCTACCAAGTAGTGACAGCAGAAGGCGGCGATGAAGCTCTTCGACTATGGAGGCAGCATAATCCAGAGCTAATTGTGCTTGATCTCATGATGCCTGGCACGAATGGTTGGCAGGTCTGTGAAGAAATTCGCAACAAGCAGGACGTACCTATTATTATGCTAACGGCAAGAGGGGACGAAATGGATCGCTTGATGGGGTTAACAATGGGAGCAGATGATTACATGACGAAACCTTTCTCGCCACGTGAACTGGTGCTGCGCGTGAAGGCGATCTTACGCAGGCAACAACGGATTCAAGCTGTGTTGCCAGAGACTGCGGAAGCGACTCCATCGCATATTATGAAATTTCCAGGATTGGAGCTCAATGTTCTACACCGTATTGTGCGTGTTAATGAGAAGGAAATCGAATTGACCGTGAAGGAGTTTGAGTTGCTGCATTTATTTGTCAGACATCCAGAGCAAGTGTTTTCGCGAAATCAACTCCTTAATAAAGTTTGGGATGTGGATTATTATGGCGACACCACAACAGTTACTGTTCACATTCGAAGATTACGGGAGAAAATAGAAGCGAATCCGTCTCAACCACGATTTATTAAGACCGTATGGGGAATCGGTTATAAATTTGAGGGTAGGGAGCCGTCATGAAACTTCGGTTATATCTGCTTATCGCAAGCGGCGTAAGCACAGGAATGATCCTGCTAAGCTTATTTATATGCTATAGGTACATGCTGTTGAATTGGAAAGATGTTGTGCTCTTATCCACCGTAACGGTGGGCGCCGCGGGCGTCTCCATGCTCATTCATTTTGTCATGACGAGACCCTTGGAAAAAGCGATTAAAGCCATTACACAGGAAACATCGCATATAGCAGATGGGGATTTCAAAGGTAAAGTGCCGCTAATTGGTCCCTTAGAATACCAGCGGCTAGCGGCACAATTTAATCAGATGACGGCCAAATTAAATGATAGCTTTGGTAAAATACGGTTGGCAGAAGCCTCCCGCAAAGAGCTTGTAGCCCATGTATCACATGATTTGCGAACCCCGATGGCATCTATTCAAGCTTTTGTTGAAGCCTTACAAGATGATGTGATTGCAGATAAGCCCACTTTCGAGAGGTATTTGCAAACGATTCGTTTGGAAACGGGAAGATTGGATGCGTTAATTCAAGAACTGTTCAAATTATCACAACTAGATGCAGGTGGTACGGAGTTCACGCCTGAGCTCTACCATGTGGATCATTTACTCGTGGATGGATTACAAAGCTTGGCTTTTCAGCTAGAGGAAAAACAATTGCAGGTAGAAGTCGATTTGCCAGAGCGATTGCCGCCAGTTGCCATCATGCCGCAGGAAATGAAGCGAGTGCTTGCTAACATTATGGATAATGCAATTCGGCATTCGCCTGCTGGCGGTTCAATAGATATTAGGGCAGAGCACATAACAGAACAGTTCGTAAAGTTGTCTATTAAAGATCAAGGACACGGTGTTAAGGAGGAAGATATAGAGCGAATCTTCGATCGGTTCTATCGCTCTGATCCTTCTCGAACAAGATCAAGCGGAGGGGCTGGGCTCGGTTTGGCCATTGCTAAATCAATTGTAGAACTGCATGGCGGCACAATTGGCGTTGAGAGAAATAAAACGACAGAAGGGAACGGGAGTCAGTTTTGGTTTACACTGCCGGTCCATTAAGTATAGCGTATGTTCGAAGAAGTCTGGCATGTAACAACATGCTAGGCTTCTTTTCTGTTAGGCTTCTGTAAGTGATTTGTAAGGTTATCGTTAGAGCTTGGTAAGCTTAGCGCTGTAAATTAGGAAATGTGAAGTGAACTTACAATAGAAACACGAAAGGATGAATGCGATGAATCCGAAAATGAATGTGCGTATATCTTGGAGAAAAGCGCTGATTGTGGGGGGAGTTGTCTGTACACTGGCACTGCCAACATTCGCTAGTGCCGAGGAAATGATGGCAAAGTCTTATGATTATTCAGGTATCCAAACGATGATGAAGGATGGCACCGAGTTAGTCCCGTTACGTCAAGTTGCAGAATCATTAGGGTTCAAAGTGACTTGGTTAGATGAAGCCCACTCGATTGTTTTGGCGAAGATGGGTGATATGGGCATGAAGGATGATAAAGGAAAGATGGAAGACAAGGGCATGATGAAGGGACAAATGTTCAGTATTCAGATCGATAGTAAAATGATTACTGTGGATGGCATAGAGGGCATGTTGATGTACACTCCAATGTTAATTGGCAGTATGACGTATGTTCCGAAGTCGTTTGTTGACACGTACTTATTGAAATAATATCGAATGGATTGATAGAGTCTGCCCATCGGGTAGGCTCTTTTGAATTAGAAAGGTAAAAAAGTAGGCTAATCAGCTAATTGTAAGCCTTTTTTAATATTTATACGTTATGATAAAAGTATAGCTAATCTAGAACGAAAACATTGGATGAAGGATGTGGCGAAGGTGGAGTCAAAAAGAGGCTGGCTCAAGCAGTCGTTTGGAAAGCGGTTAAACGCCATTCATAGCTGGAATGCTTGGATTTTAGTGCTGTTGACTGTGACGGGAATTGTGCTCAGTATTGGCGCGATCCGCGGGGATCTTGGTGCTTTTCGTGTAACGCTGAAGCAGCTTCACATCTATTTGGGAGTCGCCTCGGTACTGCTCATGGTGCTGTATGCACCCATGATACGCAAGCATTGGCGACAAATTCGCGCGCGGCGCAACCAACGCGCGAATCTGGTGTTCGTGCTCGCCCTCCTGATCGGCTGGGCCGCATCAGGCGTAATCCTGTGGCAATTCCGGCACATGCCACCTGCTTTGAATAACGCGGCACTCCTCGTGCATGACCTACTAACCTGGGTCGGAGTGCCGTATGCCGTGTACCACGCCATCTCGCGCAGCCGATGGCTGAAGCGCCAACAGCGGCTTGAGCAAGCCGCTGCCGTGACTAAACCGCCAGCATCGCTGCAGGCGGTCACAGCCCCTGCTGCCGCCGCTAGCGTGACAGCGGCGGATCCCGTGGCGGACGACGCCGCCACGTCGCGCACAGCAGCGCAGGCGGTTATCGCCGCGCTGAAGGAATCGCCGATCACACGCGCCTCCTTCATGCGACTTGTCGCAGGCGTGGTGCTCGTGATCGCGATCGGTCCTGCCTTTTATCGCTGGATAAAAGGCGCGTTCGATACCGGCGGGTCGTCAACCGCCGACTATGTGGCAAGCGACGGCAATCGCATGCTGCCGCCGCCGGAGCCACTTCCCGATTCCGCCGCTGTCGTAGGCGGAGGGGCCAAAGGCAATTTCCGTATTTACACAGTCACGGAAATTCCAGCTTTTTCATCAGATACCTGGAAATTTGCCATCTCGGGTTTGGTAGATAAGCCTAACGCATGGAATTGGGATCAGTTCATGCAGATGAAACGCACGGTTCAAGTCAGCGACTTTCATTGTGTGACGGGTTGGTCTGTGTACCAATGTACCTGGGAAGGCATTCCGTTGAAGCAGTTATTAGCAGCAGCAGGCGTGCAGGCATCTGCTAAGTTTGTGAAGTTTTATTCAGGGGACAAAGTGTACACCGATGCACTTTCCTTGAGTCAAGCGAACGGGGACGACATTATGGTCGCGGTCTTATTGGACGGCAAGCCCATTCCGCAGCAATTAGGTGGGCCGGTACGCCTGATTGTACCGAAGATGTATGCGTATAAATCAGTGAAGTGGCTGCAAGCCATTGAGTTAATAGATAAGGAGCACATGGGGTATTGGGAAGTGCGCGGCTATGATAACGATGCATGGGTTGGCACATCCAATGGATAATCTTGGTTGAATACGAAGGAAGCGGGGAACTGACTTTTCGCTTGGATTTTGGTATAGTAAGGGCAAAGAATCCTGTTCGGAAATGAGGGACATTTGCCATGCAAATAACATCGATTAATGTGGGGTTACCCCAAACAATAGCCTATCGAGGCAAAGAGCTGACTACAGGGATTTATAAGACCCCAGTCAGCTCCTCTTTGTTTGTATCCAAAATACAGATAGAAGGGGATGGGCAAGCGGATCTGACGGTTCATGGTGGCGTAGATAAAGCCATCTGTGTTTATCCGGAGGAGCATTATGCATACTGGGAAACGCTCAGAGGATATAAATTAGATGTGGCTACTTTTGGAGAAAATCTCACAATCCGCGGTCTTCAAGAGCATGAGGTGAGGATTGGGGATACATTTGCCATTGATGAGGTAATCGTTCAAGTCTCACAGCCTAGGCAGCCGTGTCATAAATTAGCTAAGCGTATGGATTGGCCAGAGGCTACGCTCCATGTTCAGGATACAGGTTATACCGGGTATTATTTTCGAGTGCTGCAAGAGGGCCGTATTTCTCCTCAGTCGGAGTTGAGACTCCTTGCTAGAGATGAAGCAGGGGTGACAGTTGCATACGCTAATCAGATTAAATACCATGATAAAAACAATATCGAAGGAGTTAAAAGAGTTCTAGGTGTCGAAGCACTTTCGACAAGTTGGAAGCAATCGTTTAGGAAACGATTGGCGGAGCTTGAGGTATGATGACTGGCGTTATTCTTGCTGGAGGCTTGAATCGCCGAATGGGCGGAAGGCCGAAGGCACTCCTACCTGTGCAAGGTGAGGCTATGCTGTTAAGACAACTGAAAGAAATGTCTCACAGCTGTGAGCAAATTATTGTCGTAACCAGTGAAGTAGAACCCTTGCAGCCTGTACTCGCGGGGTTAACCGTCGATATAGAAGTACTTTGTGTAAGGGATATCTATCCCCAGAAAGGACCTTTGAGCGGGATTCATGCTGCCTCCAAGGTAGCGCATTCGACTCACTTATGGATTGTTGGCTGCGATATGCCATTTATATCTGGCGATGCAGCAAAAGCTATGGTGGAGGTATGCCGAGATACGAATGTGGATGCTGTTATTCCCGAGTTAGAGGGTCGTTTGCACCCACTTCACGGCATCTATGGCCGAGATGTTGGACCAGAGGCTGAACTGCTGCTGCAGCAACAAAACTATCGATTAATGGGCTTATTAGACCACATAGATTGGCAGTCTGTTAATTTGGATTTTTTTGTTCAACGTGGGCTTCGAACGAATTTCGCTACCAATTTGAATACACCTGAAGAATATAAGGATATGTTAGATAATCTGTCATTGGAATAAGTGAGATACGTTGAAACCTAGGAAATTGTCAGAAAATATGCCATAATAGATAGAGAGAGAAGGTGAACTCCTATGCCAAAACTACTATTGGATCGTTTTGGGCGCATGCATGATTACCTGCGCATCTCAGTGACAGATCGATGTAATTTGCGTTGCGTCTATTGTATGCCGGAAGAAGGAATGGAATTTGAACCGGATGAGAAGCTGTTAACTTTTGATGAAATAACAGAAATTGTTCGTGTATTAGCTGGACTTGGTGTTCGTAAATTACGATTAACTGGCGGAGAGCCTCTTGTACGTAAAAACCTGGAGCAGCTGATTGGGAGGCTGTCTCAGATTCCCGGTATTGAAGATATTGCATTGACTACGAATGGGATTTATTTTGCGTCGCGTGCTGAGAAGCTGCGAGCTGCAGGGTTAACCCGTGTAAATATTAGCTTAGATTCATTAAGAGCAGACCGTTTCTCTTTGATCACCCGTGGTGGGGATATTCGTCGTGTGTTAGCCTCGATCGAAGAAGCGTACCGTGTAGGTATTACACCGATTAAGCTGAATGTGGTACTGATGAAAGGCATTAATGACGACGAAATTGCTGATTTCTTGCAAATGACGATTGAACGCCCGATTCAGGTGCGATTTATCGAATATATGCCAATCGGACATCAAGACGAGGATTGGAAAAATCGCTATTTATCTCTTACGACGGTTCTGGACCGCTGTAAGGAAATGGGCTGGGAAGCAACGGCCTCCACTGCGGTTTATGGCAATGGCCCTGCACAGAATTATCGCATAGAAGGTGCGTTAGGTTCATTCGGCCTGATTCACCCGATTAGTGATCACTTCTGTGAAACCTGTAATCGTCTGCGATTGACGGCTGATGGCAATATCAAGCCGTGCTTATATTGGTCGGATGAATTTAACGTACGTAAATATATTGGGGATGATGCAGCGGTGGAGGACCTGTTCTTCCGTGCGCTGGATATAAAACCACAAAATCATGAAATGGCTCAGGCTTTGATGAACGAAGAACAGTCGCATACACCAACTAATCGCCGGATGTCACAGATCGGCGGATAGCGTAACGGGGTACAGGGGGCATGGAATCAAGTGAACAGTGAAATGAAGCTAAGGTTTGGCAGGAAAGTAATCTCTGTTGAGGAAGCGCGAGCCGAACTATATGCCTACGTTATGCCCACTGAGACGGAGACGGTCTCGCTGCCCAAGTCCTTTGGCAGACGGTTGGCAAACGATATTTATGCCGACCATGCTGTTCCGCATTTTCGCCGATCCGGTGTGGATGGTTATGCGGTTCGCTCCGAGGATATTGCAACGGCGACGCAAGACTCACCGGTAGTCTTACGAGTCATTGAGCGGATTCCAAGCGGAACCATGCCCCAGCTTACGATTCGGGAGGGAACGGCTGCTCGTATCATGACGGGAGCGCCTGTGCCAGATGGCGCAGACGCGGTTGTGATGCTGGAGATGACAGATTCCTTGCAGGATGCATCTGTAGCTACTGGGGACGTCAAGGTGCGGATTAAGAAAAATGTGCAAGCAGCAAGTAATATTACGCCAATCGCTGGTGAGGTTGCACGTGGGGAGTTCGTGATTGCAGGTGGCTCACAAATTGGGCCAGGAGATGCTGCGATTCTGGCGACCTTCGGTTATTCGGAAGTTGAGGTGTACCGAAAGCCTAAGGTAGCGATATTCTCGACAGGTTCAGAGCTGTTACAAGTCGAACAGGAGATGCAACCAGGGAAAATACGTAACAGCAACAGCTACATGTTGGCTGCACAAGTAGAGGCAGCGGGCGGTTCAGCATGGATCATGCCAGCGCTTACGGATGATCCTGAAGAGGTGGAAGCCGCGCTTGCGGCAGTGCTGCCTGATGTTGATCTTATTTTGACTTCTGGTGGGGTCTCTGTAGGCGACTTTGACGTCGTCGTGGAGCTATTCGGTCGATTCGATGGTAAGCTATTGTTCAATAAGGTGGCGATGCGGCCAGGGACGCCAACAAGTGCGGCCTTATGGAAGGGCAAGCTGCTGATCGCATTGTCTGGTAATCCAGGAGCATCCTTTGTAGGCTTCGAGCTATTTGCAAAGCCAATTATTAAGAAAATGTTAGGGAGTCAATGCCCTGAGGCAAAAGCGTCTACTGCGTTTCTGGACGTGACTTATGATAAACCTTCTGCTTATCCCCGTTATATTCGGGGAACGTCACGTGTCGAGTCAGGAACCATCTGGGTGCAACCTGCGGGCATTGATAAGTCAAGTATCATGGTGTCGATTAAAGATGCGGATTGTTTGATTTGGTTGCCTCCTGGAGGACAAGGGTATCAGCGTGGTGATGGTGTGAGGATTTATACAACGCTTTGAACTTATATTTTTTATAGATAGATGAAAAAAAGCCCGCCGCTGAAGCTTCTATGATAGAAGTTTCAGATGGCTGGGCTTTTTTGCAATCTAACGAATTAACGGAAGATAGTCCTAGTAGAATGTAGCAAGAATGATAACCAACAGTACATAAAGAACAAGAATTACACCTACGGAATTTCCGTATCCTGGCGTTCCACCAACTACAGCTGACATAGTATCCCCTCCGGTTTTGAATGAATATGGGTTAAACACTATATAACATATGTAGGGCGAATACCTGTTGATTGGACGAATGCCCTTATTACATGGGAACATTCACCTACCAAAAAGAGCTGCCATTGTTTGATTCACAAGGAGCAGCTCTTCCAAGCAATTAATTAGGAATTTGGTACACTTTAATTTTCTGAATGCCGAAGCTTTGCAAAGATTTTCGCGAGCCAGGGATATAGATGTCCATTCGTTTTCCTTTAATGGCGCCACCGGTATCGGTTGCATAGACGTACATGCCGCCTTGCGGAAGACCATTAAACGAATAACCTTCGATGTAAAGTTTGGTACCAAGTGGAATAACGGATGGATCAACAGCAACTGTGCCGACTGCAAGTGGATTGCCCATGTAATCAAATGCGCCGTACCCACCGTTTTCAGAAGGATCTGCTGAATAAGCTGTAGACTCAAAAACTTGATAATCCGGTGCATG
Organism: Paenibacillus qinlingensis; assembly: GCF_031455095.1. Classification (GTDB taxonomy): domain Bacteria; phylum Bacillota; class Bacilli; order Paenibacillales; family NBRC-103111; genus Paenibacillus_E; species Paenibacillus_E qinlingensis_A. The sequence goes on along the minus strand of NZ_JAVDSB010000014.1, from coordinate 138,107 downwards.
TTGCCCGCCATCTTTACTCAGAATAGCTAGTTTAGAGCTAGCATCCCAATGGACAGGTACACCTGCAGCTGTGGAAAGGAAGCGAAGCGGTACATAAACCCGTCCATTTTGATACTGGGAAGGGCCATCCAATTCGACAGTTTCCTGATCAATGCTGGCTTCTTTTTGACCTGAAACCAAGGTAATCGTATGTTTGTCGTTATTTAGAGTTACTTCAATCTGATTTCCATCTTTTTCCCAATTCACTGTATAACCAAGCTTCTCGGTTACGAACCGGAGCGGGACTTGGGTAATTTCGTTGCCATCCAGAAATGGCTGCGCATCAGGAAAATGGATGAGGTCATCGTTGACTTGCACTTTCACTTCCATTGCAGCTGCTTGAGCTGAAAATGGGGAAAGAAAGCCTCCTGCCAAAACTGTTAGTGAAACAGCCAGGCTAGTTAACCCTTTGGTAAGCTTATTCAATTGGTAATCCTCCTTCATGAGCCTTCGAGGTTAGTTGACGGGTTCGGGAAGAAGGTTCTCCCTAGTCTGCTCCAAGCCGAAGCAAATATTCACCCCAAGTATTTCGTCCCCCGTACCAGTGCCTTTATTTACGCACTAGACTCGGCTTCAAATATTTTATCATCATCGCTAGGCCTGAACAACGACCAAAATATGGTTGTACCGCTCTCATACTAGACTTAGGTCTAGGTTCAAAAACGGTCAATAGTCGGTTTTAGAACATCATTTATTAAGCTACGATAGGAGTATGATAAAGGATGAGGCTGAGGCTGAGGATGAGGGGCGATGTTGATATGAATGATAAGAAACAGGAAATTGATCCTACTAATATATTTGACCGTATCGGCAAGATGGCTGAAACCGTCTGGCAAGAGACTGTAGGCAAAACGAATCCAGGTACTGCGTATGCGGGGAACCATACGATCGTGCAGTTAGAGGAGCGCTATGAAGATGCGCTTCAGGCTACGATTGCGCTGCGCAGCAACATTGCTCGCGCAGAAGAAATGGCCCAGCTCCGCGCCGAGCAGGCGGAGCTTGCCATGCGTGCCGGCGAAGAGGATCTCGCGCGGCTGGCTCTGCAAGAGAAGCTGCGCGAGGAAGCCGCAGCTGAGCACTACCGCGCGCAGTACGCGAGCAGCCAGGACTTGTGCCTGGCGCTCGCAGAGGAACTGCGCGGGCTGCGTGCGGGGCACGCAGCCGAGGATGTGCAGCCGCGCAGCGGGCTGCACAGCAAAGAAGCTCGCGACACATGGCGCGAGCTGGAGGTCGCCGGCCGCGAGCTCGGCCGGGAAGCGCTGCAGGGGCTCCGCGTGGCGGGCCGCCTGTCGAAGGAAACGCTGAAGGAAGCCGGAGGCAACCTTCAGCATGAGCTGCGCGCGCTGCGTACCAAGCTGCAGCACGATTGGCAGCAAGAGCAGCGCGCTCGCGATGAGCGAGATCCGCATAACCGAAAATAGCGTTGGCGCTCGCTCCCGCAACTCGAAAAATTCAAGTTACAGCGGAAGAAAGAGGCCACTTAGGCGCCGCAACTCGAAAAATTCGAGTTAGGGCAGAAAAAAGAGGCCCCATGGGCGCCGCAACTCGAAAAATTCGAGTTAGGGCAGCAGTAAAGAGGCCCCATGGGTGCTGCAACTCGAAAAATTCGAGTTAGGGCAGCAGAAAGAGGCCCCATGGGCACTGCAACTCGAAAAATTCGAGTTAGTGCAGCAGAAAGAGGTCCCATGGGTGCTGCAACTCGAAAAATCCGAGTTAGGGCAGCAGTAAAGAGGCCCCATGCGCGTGACCTCCATGAAAGGCAAAGCCTTGCCCTATAAGGATTTGCATCTTGGAGGTCGTCCATTCTTATGGTATGCTAAGAATCGTATGAACGAAGACATGAAGCAGCAGCCAGAGGAGGTGCATCGATGGGAGAAGAAATGAAAAATAACCGCAGCCGAAATACAGCGCTTGTGCTGATTGCAGTCGGTGTTTTTTTGCTTCTAGATCATACTGTAGGCTTTTTTCCCATTGTGGCCGTAATCCTTATTTTGCTGGGCATTCACCGTGTTCGTTCACGCAAAGAACGCAAGGGTTATGTGCTGATGGGGATTGGTGCCGTCATTTTATTTGGTGATCATCTCACAATTGTCATTTCCGTTGTGTTGATTTCACTAGGTTTATTTTTCATTCGATCTAAGCAGGCTCATAAGGATGATACGTATATACAAAAGCAAAAGATTGTCGATAGTGTTCGCCTTGGTCGAGAACCGTGGATTCTAAGGAATACGTCGACGTGGTATTTGGTGGGGGAAACGTATATGGATCTCTCGCTCGCCATTCTAGAACAAAAGGAAACGACAGTTATCCTCCAGGGCGTTGTAGGGGATATTGATATTAAGGTACCTGATGATATCGGCGTTTCCGTAACAGCTTCTGTTATGTTCGGTCAGCTTCATATCGCGGAAGAACGTGAAACAGGCGTAATGAACAAAGTGGTGTGGCAATCGGAGAATTATCAATATTGCGACCATCGAGTGAAACTCGTGCTCTCTTATATCGTAGGAGATATCAAGGTCAAAGTAGTGTAACTTTGTAGAGATCGGAGATCACCACGTGGACGGCTACAAACGACGTTTAACGAATATGATATGGCGCAGCATGGGGGAGTCCATCCTCTTTAGCTTCGCTATTTTCGGTGCTATGCTTTATTTTTTGAATTCAAGAGATTTAATCGAACCCTTTACGAACTGGCAGCAGGGGGTCAAGTTTTCGTTCATGGCCCTGTTGATTCTAGGTGTAATTGGTGCGGTGTTCGGATATTGGAACAGCTCGAAGGTGACACGCAGACTTGAACCGATGATGGAAACGATGATTTTATTGGAAAAAGGGACATTTGCCCGTGAAGGATTTCAACACGGGGAAGATGATGAAATCGGACGCTTGGGTGAACAACTTAGCCGTATTATGAAGCGATGGGAGGAGCAAGTGACCTCACTCCAGCGGCTTTCCAATAGCAATGCAGAGCTTACGGAGAAAGCCAAGCTTACCGCGGTTATTGAAGAGCGCCAGCGGTTGGCACGCGAGCTGCATGATGCAGTGAGTCAGCAATTGTTTGCTATTTCGATGACGGCTACAGCCGTAGGCCGGACGTTGGATAAGGATTTTGAGAAGGCGAAGCGGCAGATTCATCTTATCGAGGAGATGGCCTCCGTGGCGCAATCCGAAATGAGAGCCTTATTGCTCCATCTGCGCCCTATTCATCTCGAAGGCAAGCGATTGTCTGAGGGACTTGTTGAGTTGTTAAAAGAGCTGGCTGCCAAGGTACCTATGGCGATTAGCTGGGATATGGATGAGGAAATTCGCTTAAATAAAGGAATCGAAGATCATTTGTTCCGGATCGTGCAAGAAGCACTTTCGAATGCCCTGCGTCATTCCAAAGCGAATAAGCTGGAAGTGAAGCTGCTGCATCGTTCAGACGGCATTCGCTTAGTGATTCGCGATGACGGCGTCGGCTTTGAGCTGGATGCGAAGAAGTTAACTTCCTATGGGATCGTGTCCATGAAGGAACGCGTGAACGAGATTGGCGGATCGGTTGATATTATTACGGCGCCTGAACGGGGCACCCGTATCGAGATTCGAGTACCAATTCTAGCAAGCGATGCTCAATTGATCGAGAATTAGCACTGTACATAGAGAGGGAGTAGCAAATGGACGACGCCTTAATCAAAGTACTACTTGTTGACGATCATGAAATGGTCAGAATTGGACTTGCAGCTGTTCTAGGGACGGAAGATGGCATTGAGGTCGTAGGCGAAGCGAGCAATGGTCATGATGGTATTCGTCTAGCGCAAGAATATCGTCCTGATGTCGTGTTGATGGACCTCGTCATGGAAGGCATGGACGGCATTGAAACGACAAGGAAATTATTGCAACTATACCCAGATTGCAAGGTCATTGTCTTGACTAGCTTCTTAGATGATGAGAAAATGTATCCAGTTATTGAAGCTGGTGCATTCAGCTATTTATTGAAAACCTCGCGAGCATCCGAAATCGCGCAAGCGATTAGAGCCGCGGCCAAAGGACAGTCGATTCTGGAGTCACAAGTTGCATCGAAAATTATGAATCGCTTCCGTCAACCGAAGCCAGCTGCGGAGCCGCATGAAGAATTAACGGACCGCGAGATGGAAGTACTTCGCTTGATCGCGAAAGGCAAGTCGAATCAAGAGCTAGCGGATGATTTATTTATCGGCGTGAAGACAGTGAAATTCCACGTCACTAACGTTTTGTCCAAGCTAGGCGTTGAAGATCGCACACAAGCGGCAATCTATGCCTTTAAGCACGGACTGGCGGAATAAGGCAAGGAGAGATAAGCTTGAATGTTGTCAAACAGATGTGGAGCTGGTTTGGTTCCATTGCGATTTCCTTTGTTTTAGTTGTATTTCTAGGTGTGTTTGTCTTTCAATCAACACGCGTTAGCGGACATTCCATGGATCCGACGTTACATGACAGCCAACGTGTGTATGTTTCGAAGCTTTCACATACGTTTCGCTATGAACCGAACTATGAAGACATTGTCATTATAGACTCTAGAGTGGAAATGAAACGGACTTTTAAAAATGATCTTATGGATAGCCCTTTGATTAGTCTATTTCTCCGAGGCGATGATAAGCATGTATGGATTAAGCGAGTGATAGGTAAGCCAGGTGATGAGCTGGAGCTTCGAGATAATAAGATGTACCGCAACGGTGAGCTTCTCGATGAGTCTTACATTAACGAGGAAATGAGAGCGAATGGGAATCGAAAGTGGAGTGTTCCTGCCGACCATATTTTCGTAATGGGGGATAATCGGAACAATAGCATGGATAGTCGTGTCATTGGCTTCATTCCAATTGACCATGTGTTAGGTAAAAAGTTATTCTAAATGGAAGAGGCTGTCTCCCCCGTAGATTATCTACTTGAGGGAGACAGCCTCTTGTCGCTTCTAGTGTGCCGTTAGTGGTTGTTAAAGATCACATCTTCGTGTCTAACAATAAGCCGCGTATTGGCACTGGCAAATAGGTTCTCAGCTGCGATTGATACTGCCCATATGGCTGAAGTGGTGAATCTGAAAGTTGAAACAAGGAAACGGCCGGTTGCTGCAGCAATCGGTCAATATTGCTTACTAACGAGCTTGCAAATTTGTTTAGTGTAAGTAAGTTTTGGCGATCCATGCCAATGGGTTGCTTTCGTTGCTCTTCGAGAACGTCAGCTTGCAGGACTAACTTTCCTTCGGTATTCTTGCTGATCCCGAGATCATGAAGTGTGGTAGAACCTGCGGCTCCTTCGAGACCTAGTAGCAGGGCATGACTTACGTAGTCAGGTGAGTCACCAAGTTGATCTTGCAAATCATTATAGGTATGAATAAAGGTTTGTATGTTGTCGGCGATGTTGGCTGATGAAGCTTCACTCAGTTCATGGGTGTTCATCGTTGGAGCTAGTGTTGAATGGACGAGCGACTGGGCTGATCTCTTCACGTTGTCCGCCGTTTGAACGAAGTTGGCTACGTCTTTGGCTGCTGTCTTTGCGAATTGTTTGTAGGCCAGCTGCTCAAACGGTAAATCCAACATACGCCGGATGGTAGTCGTCTTACCTCCAGCAACTCCGCTTACGGCTCCAACACGGTAATAATCCTTATGAGTCTGATACCTGTTCACCGCCATAACGGATGGATAAGCATTGATCATCTAGATCACCTCATTTCACATACGTTTAGTATATCATTTGCGTAGACTGGGGTAAATTGGTACTTGGGGGGTCAATTAAAGCATCACCAACATAAGATAGCATTATTGCTTCTTGTGGAGGCGGTGCTATGTGATACGCAAACGTTTGGCTACCATTGACGATGCTGCTATATATCGCTTAGTTGTTGAACAGTTAGTTCCTTTTTCCAGAATGTATCAGTCAGGCAATTCAGTGACCTTTTCTGAGATTCGTAAGCGATTGAATAGCAATAAAACTTTCGTCATCGCAAAAGGGTACAAACGGCCCTACGGGTTCATATCTGTGATTCGCAAATCGAGCAAGCTTTTTATTGATATGCTGGCTGTTGACCCGCGAGAGCAAGGGAAGGGGATTGGGCATACTCTTATGAAGGCGGCGGAAGACTATGGACGTAGTGAACGCTGCCAAATGCTTGAACTTTTTGTAGATGACAGTAACCCGAAAGCGATTCAATTTTATAGCAAAAGAGGATATGAGATTGATTCTTATGTACCCGAACTCAGCTGCTATCGCATGACGAAAAGGATGCAACGGTGAGAAAGTGGCTGTAGATGAGCTTAGCATCCACAGCCTTGATTTCCGTCATTCACTAAACATCGCGGCAATATAGTCGATTTGAATATCTACTGGGCCAGTAGGTCTGGTTTGAGGAGGTCCGCCAAACCGAATAAGTCCGAAAGATGAGAGTTGATCCTCATTGGTCAACGGAGCGGGTGTATCGGGTTGGACTTGTTTCTTTTTTGCCTTTTTCGTAAGGGTTGGCTTGCTGGTTTTGAGTGCGGATTTGACTTTCGCTGGTTGCTCATCATTTAAGATGAGTTTGTTTTTCTCAACGCGACTTACGATCCCATATATCTCTGAGCCATTCGATAAGTAAATAAGAACAGTCTTTCCGATCAGGTTTCTGCAGCTTTTCTCGGTGATTGGGTGAAAGGGTTGCATGACTAGAAGACACCTCCGTATTGGTATGTACTGTTAGCCTATGCCATGCGGTTTACAACGGTATAGACGAATGTCTAGTTTCTCATAAGAAAATGTTATGAGTTAAAGTGACTAGATAAGTTGAATAGCTTGACAATTTTAGGTATGCTAAGCATATTAACTAATCCTAATAGAGAAAGAATGATGCATAGATGAGTGGAGCTGTGTTTTATATTTTCGGAGCAACGGGAGATTTAGCGAAAAGAAAGTTGTTTCCAGCCTTTTATAGCCTTTATCGGGAAGGCAAACTTGGCGATAATTTTGCGGTAGTCGGTTTGGCTCGCAGACCGCGGACGAATGAGCAATTCCGTGATGATGTAAAAAATTCAATTCAAGAATTCGCTCGTTACAAAAATACGGATGCTGCTGAGTGGGAGAAGTTCGCTGGGCGTTTCGAATACATGTCCCTGGACATTAACAATGTTGCAGGATTCCATGAACTGAATGATCTGACAGCGAAGTTGGACGAGAAGTACCAAACAGGCGGCAATCGTTTGTTCTATTTGGCACTTGCACCAGAATTGTTCGGCAATGTTTCTTATAATTTAAGCGAAGGCGGTTTGCTCCAAACAGAGGGCTGGCATCGCTTAGTGATTGAGAAACCGTTCGGCTACGATTTGCCTTCGGCAGAGCGTTTGAATGGTCAGCTTCGTCAAGTGTTTGAAGAGAAGGACATTTATCGTATCGATCATTACCTAGGAAAAGAAATGGTCCAAAACATCGAGTTCGTTCGCTTCGCGAATGCTTTCTTCGAGCCGCTTTGGAACAATAAATACATAGCGAACATCCAGATCACGCTAAGTGAGACGGTTGGTGTAGAAGAGCGCGGTGGTTATTACGACCACTCTGGAGCTCTTCGCGATATGGGACAAAATCACATGCTGCAAATGCTGATGATGATGGCGATGGAACCGCCTAGCCGCCTGCATCCGGAGGATATTCGGGATGAGAAGGTGAAGGTGCTTCGCTCTCTTCGTCTGTTCGAAGATGGTGACGATGTACGTGCGAACGTAATTCGCGGTCAATATGCCGGCGGTTCTGCCAAAGGTAAAGCACTCACGGCATATCGTGAAGAGGATTCTGTCAATCCACAATCGACGACGGAAACTTATTTTGCTGCGCGTGTTCACGTGGATAATTTCCGCTGGGCGGGTGTGCCATTCTATATTCGTACGGGTAAAAGATTGCCGGTCAAAACGACAGAGGTTGTTGTAGAATTCAAGAACATTCCGAACAATGTCTACCTGGCTAAGAAGCATGAGATGGCGCCTAACCTACTTGTATTCCGAGTGAATCCGATGGAAGGCATCTACTTGAAAATGAATGCGAAGCAGCCAGGCTCAGAAGGTGTGATCGTACCTGTTGCGATGGACTTCTGCCAAAGCTGTCAAATCGGCATCAATACGCCAGAAGCTTACGAGCGCTTGCTCTATGATGCAACTCGCGGAGATTCTACCTATTTCACACGTTGGGATGAAGTTGCACTTGCATGGTCCTATGTGGATCGCATTGCAGCTGCATGGAGCGAACAGACAGAGGACCTTAAGCACTATCCTGCTGGCTCGTGGGGACCTGAAGAAGCGGCGAAGCTCTTGAGTGATGATGGCTTCAAGTGGTGGCCGATTAACGGTCAGAATGAAGGGGAAGTCGATTGGGAAACTGTTCAAAAAACAACCGTATTAGCTTAAAATAGGGTAGCTCATCCAACAGGCGATTACGGCCTGTTGGTTTTTTGCGTGTTGGTCCAAGCATAGTAAGAAATCCCGTGATGTCGCCTAGTCTGGACGACGTATATGACACAATTTGTGGTATACTAGTGTATATGGCCATTTTTTCATTTTATACACTAGAGGTGCATTGATGTCACGAAGAGCGTTTGTGCGATGGCTGCTCGCCATTGGGGCTGTTTTAGTAGGATTAAGTGCTTGGTTTAGTCTGCTGGTCAAGAAAAAATTCATTCCCGAAGAGCAGGCTGCTGCCGCTCCCGTGGCAACTGCGGAGCCTCCGCAGGCTAGTCCAGAACCCTCAGAGGAACCTCTGCCTCTTGGGCCGTTAATGTCCTTTTTTATCTTAAGTGATCTTCACGTGACGTCCGGTGATTCTCTTCCCAATAAGAAGCTTAGGCTGGCGTTAGACGATGTCACTCATTTCGATGGGCCTGTCGATGCCATTATGCTGACCGGCGATTTGACCGATACAGGAACGGAAGTTGACTACAAGGCATTGCGCGCAATCATGAATGATTATAAGCTTCCTCCCATTCATGGAAATATGGGAAATCATGATTATTACACGATTTGGATTAATAAAGCGAATAGCTGGGATCAAGACAAAGTCCCGAATGGTAAGAGCGATACTATAAGTAGAGAGCAGTTCAAAAAGTTTATGGGCTATACGTCCATTTATAATGATTTTACCGCTAACGGACACTCTATCTTATTGCTCTCACAGGAAGCTTACGTGCAAGAAAAGCCCGAAGTGGGTGAAGGTGCCTGGTACTCCGATGAACAAATGGCTTGGTTCAAGGGCAGAATGGGCAATTTATATAAACCAGGAAGACCTCTGTTTGTGATGACCCATCAACCACTGCCGCCTGTTGGCACCGATGGTGCTACGCACCAACTCATTCGGGCCATTCAGTTCCGAGAAACGTTGAAGCCTTACAAAAATGTATTCGTCTTCTGCGGGCATCGCCATCAGGATTTCCAGAATGGGACACCGCACTATATTCAAGAAACGTTCCATTATTTTCACAACGCTTCTGTGGGGAGAACGCTGAATCGTGCGTACCAACAGACGGCACAGGATAAAGCACAAGGCATTTATGTGCAAGTATTTGCGGATAAAGTGGTTGTACGCGGCAGGGAATTCAGTACTCGTAAGTTCATTGATGAAGCGAACTGGAGCGTTCCTTTGGAAAAAGCACACGCTTGATTCCGATGTAGTCTATATGTAAAAGAAGAAGGGAATAAACGAACACATGAAAACGCAACTCACCAAAATTCTCGAAACGGAAGTCGCAAAAAGACGGACGTTCGCGATTATTTCTCACCCGGATGCGGGGAAAACCACATTAACAGAGAAATTGCTCCTATTCGGGGGCGCTATTCGTTTAGCAGGAACGGTTAAAGGACGTAAAGCAAGTAAGCATGCTACATCAGACTGGATGGAAATTGAGAAGCAGCGTGGTATCTCCGTAACGTCAAGTGTGATGCAATTCGACTACGAAGGTCACCGCGTCAACATTCTGGATACGCCTGGTCACCAAGATTTCAGTGAGGACACCTATCGTACGTTGACTGCCGCCGATAGCGCGGTCATGTTGATTGACGTTGCCAAAGGGGTCGAGACCCAAACGAAGAAGTTGTTCCAAGTATGTCGTATGCGTGGGATTCCCATTTTCACCTTCGTCAATAAATTGGACCGTGAAGGCCGTGATCCGTTCGAGTTGTTAGAAGAGCTTGAAGAGGTGCTCGGCATTCGTTCTTATCCGATGAACTGGCCAATTGGTTCAGGTAAGCAATTCTGTGGCGTATATGACCGCGGAAAATCGCAATTGGAACTATATCAAGGCGATGACCATAGAGAGATCGAAGTCCGCAAGGTAGATGGCGTAGAAGATCCATTAGTGAAGCAAATCGCAGGTGATTTCCTACACAAGCAATTGTGCGGTGATATCGAGCTGCTCGATGTCGCGGGTGATCCTTTTGATATGGAAAAGGTCATGAAGGGTGAACTTACTCCTGTATTCTTCGGAAGTGCGGTTAACAACTTCGGTGTCCAAACGTTTCTAGAGAACTTCTTACAGCTTGCACCTCAGCCAGAGCCGCGCACAAGTACTGCTGGGGTGATTGAACCTACAAGAGAGAAATTCTCGGGCTATGTATTCAAAATTCAAGCGAACATGAACCCTGCCCACCGTGATCGCGTAGCTTTCTTGCGTATCGTTTCCGGTAAGTTCGAACGCGGGATGTCCGTTAAGCATGTAAGGCTAGGGAAGGATATCAAGCTGGCACAGCCGCAGCAATTCCTAGCACAAGATCGTGATATCGTGGAAGAAGCGTTCCCGGGCGATATCATTGGTCTGTTCGATCCAGGTATTTTCCGCATTGGTGATTCCTTGAGCGAAGGCGAAGAGGTCGTTTTCGATGAACTGCCAACGTTCTCACCAGAGCTATTCAGCAAGGTGTCGATCAAGAATGCTTTGAAACAAAAGCAGTTCCTGAAAGGGATCGATCAGTTGACGGAAGAAGGGATGATCCAAGTCTTCACGACGATTGGTTTCGAGGACATGATTCTTGGCGTCGTAGGCCAACTTCAATTTGAAGTACTGGAGCATCGAATGAAATCCGAGTATGGTGTGGATATTCTTTTGCAACGTCAGAATTATCAATTCGCACGTTGGATTATCGATGATAGAATCGATCCAGCTAAATTCCGCATTAATTCCCAATTGGTAAAAGATAAGAAAGGGAATTTCGTAGGCTTGTTCGAAAGTGAATACGCGCTTCGCTCTTCCATTGACAAAAATCCAAGCGCACAGTTCTTAACGAGTGCGCCCTAATAAATAAAGAAGAGGCTCTTCCTGATGATTTCAGGGGGAGTCTCTTCTTGTCTTTTTGTCGCCAATGCTCGCTTGCCTTCATACACTAGGATGGGGTGAATTCTAAGCTGGAGGCTAGGTATGAAGAAGCGTATAAATAGGAGTCCAAAGAAAGTGTTACCTTTAAGTAGAGCGAGATATGTTAGCAGCAAAATCGGAAAAACCAAGGCCGTCGAGTCGGTTGAATCACTTCGTAAGTATGTACCCAGCACGATGCGAATGACAAAAACAAGCTTAGAACACATGCTGAATAAATATAAAATGGTCTATATTAAACCCAATATAGGGATGTGTGGAAACGGTGTTATTCGAATTGAGTTAGCAGGGGATGACGCAGATTTAGCCTATTCCTACCAGTCGGGGGTTACACGTAAAAGGTTCAAAAGCTTTGACGACATGTTTACATCACTCCACAAGTTGACGAGGAAACGGCATTATTTAGTACAGAAGGGCATTCATTTGTTGACTCATAAAGGGAACCGCTTTGATCTCCGAGTGATGGTACAGCAAACACCAGCTCGTACTTGGGAGACAACAGGGGTGATTGGCCGTGTGGCACATCCAACAAAGATTGTGACGAACTTTCATAACGGGGGTACACTGAAATCGGTAGATACCTTATTGATGAGATATTTGGCTCCAACAGAACGGAACAAGTATGTGAAACAGCTGCATGTCATGGGCGTCATGGTGGCCAAAGCGATCAATGCAAGGTATAGAGGGGTAAAAGAAGTAGGTGTCGATATTGCCGTAGACAAGGAACTGAATCCCTGGATTCTAGAAGTGAATACGAGCCCGGATCCCTACATTTTTCGGAGACTTACCGATAAGCGCATTTATGCCAAAATCAGAAGATATGCCAAAGCTTACGGCCGGTTATGAAATCATAACCGGTCTGTTGTCATACATATGAAAGGTTTGTTCAATCTCATAAGCGGAAACAGGGGGACTAAGCAAGAAGCCTTGAATCGTTGTGCAGGTCGTTTCTTTGAGAATATCAAGCTGCCCCACATCTTCAACCCCTTCGGCGACGACTTGGATATTGAGCGCATGGCCGAGGTGAATGATGGCATTCGTAATCGCTAAATCATTGGAATTGCTTTGAATGTTTTTCACGAAGGAACGGTCAATTTTGAGGCAATGAATCGGAAATTCCTTTAAGTAATTGAGGGACGAGTATCCAATGCCAAAGTCATCGATGGAGATGGAGATTCCTTTGGCACAGAGCTTATCAAGGACAGCGATGGTTTTGTCCATATTTTGCATAATAGAGCTTTCAGTAATTTCGAACTCTAGGTAAGAAGGATGAATACCTGTTTGTTCAATGATGCGAATGGCTTTGTCCGCGAAGCTTTCATCTTGAAACTGGCAGGGGGAAATGTTGACGGCGACTTGATAATCGAGCTTATCTTGGGCTAGCCATCGTGCTTTCTGAAGGCAAGCTTCCCGTAACACCCATTCTCCTAGCTGTATAATAAGACCGGATTCTTCCGCAATCGGGATGAAATCAGCTGGAGCAATCATGCCGTATAGGGGATGATTCCAACGCACCAAGGCTTCAAGGCAGCTAATGTGCCCTGTAGACAGCTCAAGGCGAGGTTGGTAGTATAAACAAAGTTGATTCTCTGTGATCGCTTTGCGGAGGTCGGTCTCCATGTGAATCTGACTTGTGAACCGTGGTAGTAAAGGCATAGCCTGGAAAGTAATTAATTTATTCTTACCTGTTTGTTTGGCCATGAGGAGCGCTTGCTCAGCTTGGAGGAAGACTTGCGCTACATTATCAGGTGTTATCGTAAGGTCATTCAGACCGAAGCTTGCACGAAGAAAGCAGTCCTGACCCTGGTAGGTAAAGGGGGATTCAAAAATCTGTTGAACGCGATGCAGGGCAGTTTCAAGTTGTTTCTCTGTCTGTGCCCGAAGAAGGAGCGTGTATTCATCATCGCCAGATCGTACGACAAGATCGATCTGATCTAAGGCTTTTAATCTGCGGCCTAATTCTTGTAATAGATGGTCCCCGCAATCGTATCCAAGTGAGGTATTAACTTGCCGGAAACGATCAATATCGAAAACAAGACATGCACGAACATGTGAATTGGAGGAGTTATAATACTTTCGAACAGCATGCTCTAATTGGGCGAGGAGCTGTCCGCGAGTGTGAAGTCGAGTGATTTGTGATCTGCTTTTGAGAGCATCGATCGTTGAAGTCGCAGTAAACTGAAGATGGCGCCAGATTGCTTTCATTTGCTATCACTCATTCCCATCTCATAGTTGTCCCAATACCCTTTATCATAAGGCTCTAAGAGGATTTTCACAATATTAAGAGTTTGCTTTTATGACAATAAATGGACTTTTTTTTCGTATTTCTTTATGAAAATTTAATGAAAATGTCGAAAAATGCGGAAAAGCGGAATGGAAGAAAATATTGGATTTTATATTGACAGAAACAACCTATGATGAGAGAATGTACGCGTGTACATTTTACATGTAAATGAGCGGAAGGGAGCCAATCAACATGGTAACGAGAAAAGAGGTTGCCGAGTTAGCCAAAGTATCAGAGGCGACCGTATCTCGCGTGTTCAATGGACTCGGTCCGATGAAGCCTGCAACTAAAGAACGTGTGCTAGAAGCGGCAAAAGTACTGGGCTACCATCCGAATGCGATTGCGCAAAGCTTCGCTCGCAGAAGAAGTGGCAATCTAGGCGTGGTACTTCCGTATATGCCAAAGGTGCATCTGTTTTCGGCCTATTATTTTGCAGAAATATTAAGCGGGATCGGGGAGCAGGTTCGGGAGCAAGGCTATGACATGTTGCTGTCCCTGCTAGCACCGGATGACGACTTGGATTATGGCCGGTTATATCGTTCGCAGAAGGTGGATGCTTGCGTCATCCTTGGGGCGAGAGATACCGAAGCTCAGCGAAGTTCATTACTGCAATTGCAGGAGCAGGGACTTCCGTTTTGCTTAGTTAATCAACGATTCGAAGGATTATCCTTCCTTGAAGTTGATGCGGATCATGTGGAGGGGAGCTATCAGGCGGTACGCCATTTGTTGGATGAAGGCTATCGAAAGATTGCCTTTCTCAACGGTTCTCCCCAGTATTCCAATTCGATGGACAGACTTCATGGGTATCAAAAGGCAACGCTGGAAGCGGGCTTACCGATAGACCTTTCGCTGCAGTTTGAGGGGAACTACAGCCGTACTAGTGGCTATGAGGCTGCGGCACAGATATGGGAGAACCGAGATCAGGTAGAAGCCATATTTGCAGCTAATGATCGCATGGCGATTGGCTTGCTGCAAGGACTTCGTGAACGCGGCTGGATCGCAGGGCGAGATTTTGCCGTCATCGGGTGCGATGACTCCGATGCTGCCAAGCTAAGTGATCCGCCGCTCAGCAGCATTAAAGTGCCCTTTTTTGAGATGGGCAAGCAGGCGGCACGTGCAGTGCTTGCGACTGTCGGGGGAGCGGGCGAGGCTCAGCTGCAGGTTAAGCTGCCGACGGAAGTGAAGATTAGGCAGTCTTCGAAGTCTGGGGTATGGAGAGTTGGTAGTTAGGGTGTTGGCAGAAATAACTGGATTTCCTGTAGGTAATTAGGTTGGAATTGGCTTATTTGGAGGTTTAGATGGATTTTATACAGTTAATTTCGTGGATTTGCTTATAAAGGAGTAGAAAGCGAATTATTAACTGTATGTTTTCCAGTTAGATTGAAAAATCAGTTGGTTACTGGCAGAAATAGATGTATGTTTTCCAGTTATTTGGTGGTCGACGGGTAGGCGTTGAGTTGGTGAGGAGTGCTGAGTGTAGGGTGCAGAGCAAAGGGTAAAGAGTAAAGAGTGAAGATTGGAAGCGATTGCGAGTGGCAAGGCACTAGATAGTAAACACACTTGGGAGGCGTGAATCCGATGAAGAAAACGTTCAATGTTGGGATGATTGGCTATAAATTTATGGGAAAAGCACATAGTCATGCTTATAAAGATTTACCGATGTTCTTTCCACAGACGGCGATTCCCAAGATGAAGCTCATCTGTGGTCGCGATGAAAGCGGTGTTCGTCAGGCGACGGAGCAATTCGGCTGGGACGGGTACGTGACAGATTGGCGCGAGCTGGTGACGAACCCTGAGATCGACATCGTCGATATCAATGCGCCAAGCGATGCGCACAAGGAGATTGCCTTGGCGGCGGCGAAGGCCGGCAAGCATCTGTTCTGCGAGAAGCCGCTGGCACTGACCCTTGCGGATGCAAGGGAGATGCTCGAAGCGGCTGAAGAGGCTGGGGTGAAGCACATGGTCGGCTTCAACTATCGTTTTGCACCTGCGGTACAACTGGCGAAGAAGCTCGTGGAGAGCGGCCGTCTCGGCCAGATCTATCACTTCCGCGCGTGGTTCCTGCAGGATTGGATCGTCGATCCGACGTTCCCTTTGGTATGGCGTTTGCAGAAGGAGATAGCGGGATCAGGATCACATGGCGATCTAGGCGCGCATCTCATCGATCTTGCGCACTTCCTCGTAGGCGATATGACCGAGGTAATCGGGATGAGTGAAACGTTCGTGAAAGAGCGTCCATTGCCGACATCGATGACGGGGCTTAGTGCCAAAGGCAGCAAAGATGCGCCGCATGGTCCTGTGACGGTAGATGATGCGACATTATTCATGGCTCGCTTCGCGAATGGCGCTTTAGGCAGCTTCGAGGCAACGAGATTTGCTCCCGGGCACCGGTGTACGAACTCTTTTGAAATTAATGGCAGTAAAGGCAGCGTAAAATTCGATTTCGAGCGATTGAATGAGTTACAGGTGTATTTTACAAGTGATGATGAGGATGTTCAGGGCTTCAGACGTGTTCTTGCAACAGATGCCGCGCATGCGTATATGGATGCTTGGTGGCCAGCCGGACATACGATTGGGTATGAACATACTTTTGTACATGAAGTTGTAGAGTTGATGACAGCGCTTTCTGAAGACCGGCAGCCGGTTCCGAATTTCGTGGATGGTGTGAAATGCCAAGAGGTGTTGGAAGCCGTGGATCAATCGATTGCTCAGCGCCGATGGGTGAGTATTAGCGAAGTATAGATAGGGAGAGGAGCGGTTGCGATGAGTCAGAAACAAGCATTGATTGTATGGGGTGGCTGGGATGGTCATCAACCCGAAGAGGTAGCAGGGATTTTTGCAGGGGTATTGCGTGAAGAGGGGTACGGCGTAGAAGTCTCAGATACGTTGGACAGCTTCCGTGATGAGGAGCGCCTAGCGAGTATCGATCTTATTGTTCCTGTGTGGACCATGGGCAAAATTGAAAAAGAGCAGCTAACGCCTTTAATTAACGCGGTTCAGGTAGGCGGAACAGGCATTGCAGGCTGTCATGGCGGAATGGCGGATTCTTTTCGAAATGAAGTGAATTACCAGTATATGATTGGCGGCCAATGGGTGGCGCATCCTGGTAATGATGGCGTTACGTATACGGTTCGTATGAAAGACAGTGAGCAGCCACTGACTGCGGGTATTGGTGATTTTGTCGTTGTCTCCGAGAAATATTACATGCATGTAGATCCAGCCATTAAAGTTCACGCAGTGACAGATTTTGATGATGTGGAGATGCCGGTCGTTTGGACGAAAACGTTCGGGGCAGGCAAAGTCTATTACAATTCACTGGGGCATCAAGCTAACATTGTACGCATGCCCGAAACGCTGGAATTAATGAGACGCGGGTTGCTATGGGCGACACGATAATCAAATAGGGGGAAATAAAACGATGAACAAGATGAAGGTTGGTATCATAGGTTGTGGAAATATAAGCGCGGCTTATATGAAAAATATCCCTACTTTTGCCCATTTGGAATTAATCGCTTGTGCTGATATTGATGTGAGCAAAGCGCATGCGCGGGCTGAAGAGTTTGCCATTCCTCACGCTTATACCGTAGAGCAATTATTGAATGATCCGAATGTGGATATTGTGATCAACTTAACGATCCCAGCTGTACACGCTCAGGTATGTATACAAATCCTAGAAGCGGGCAAACACGCTTATGTTGAGAAGCCGCTGGCGGTTACTCGCGAAGAAGGATTGCAAATTCTTGAAGTAGCTCAACGCAAAGGACTTCTGATTGGCAGTGCGCCTGATACTTTCCTTGGCGGCGGGATTCAAACAGCGATCAAGCTGATTGAAGATGGCTGGATTGGTAAACCGATTGCCGCTACAGCGTTCATGATGGGCAAAGGGCATGAGCACTGGCATCCAGACCCAGAGTTTTACTATGCCAAAGGCGGCGGGCCGATGTTCGACATGGGGCCTTACTACTTAACAGCGTTGGTGGCTTTGCTTGGGCCGATTCGCCGTGTAACAGGTTCAACGGCAGTTAGCTTTCCGGAGAGGACGATCTCGAGTGAGAAGAAGCGTGGGCAACGAATAAAAGTGGAAACACCTACTCATGTTGCTGGGGTCATCGATTTCCATAACGGTGCAATCGCAACACTCGTGACCAGTTTTGATATTATGGCCGGTACGCAACTGCCACACATCGAAATCTACGGCAGCCATGGCTCATTGAGTGTGCCTAACCCGAATATTTTCGGTGGGGAAGTGCTGATTCGTAAACCTGGTTCATCCAATTATGAACCCATTCCACTCTCACATGGCTACATCGATAATAGCCGCGGCTTAGGGGTTGCAGCAATGGCGCAGGCGCTGATTACGGGAGATAGCTCAGCACATCGCGCGAATGGCGAGCTTGCCTATCATGTGCTTGAAGCGATGCATGGGTTCCATGATGCTTCTGATTCGGGCCAACATTATGTGATGCGCAGCAGCTGTGAGAAGCCGGCGGCGATGAATCCGTATACGGTTCTTTAGTTTAGTTGAAGGTCCTGAGTGATCCTCCTCGTATTAGCGAGGGGGATTTTTTAATTTACAAGTGAAAAACAAGCAAAGGAATGCCGCAGCATCCCCCAGCTTTATTGAAACATGCGATGGTCCGTGTAAGGAACATAGTCGTGTTAAGGAAGATGTGCCTTCAAAGTTTCTACTAGTGTGTCCTGTGTGCTTGCTTCGGTATGCTGCCATATAATTTCGAAAAGTACACCTAGTCCAGGTAAAACCTTTTCTTCTCCACCGATGGAATCTTCGATAACTTCCTTCAGTTCTTCCGGTGTTTTGTTCTGAACTCGCTGGTGAATGGCTTGTCTTAAGGTAATATTCATTCAAGGACCTCGCTTCCATTTCATTCTCGCTATTAATATGTGCAGTTGAAGATGGCTTCATCCTTCCCACACTTCGCCAATGCATGTTGCTGGGCATGTCACGTGAAGTGAGCAATGTGTTCATGTATGATATACTGTAAGGGATATATTCTTGGGAATATGGAGGAAAGTGACCGGTGAGAAAACAATTTGCGATTATTGGGATGGGAAGATTTGGTTCAGCTATCGCTAAGACGTTATCACAACTAGGCTTTGAGGTTCTCGCAATCGATCAGGATGAAGAAACGGTTCAGGATGTTTCCGCCTATGTGACACACGCCGTTCAAGCAGATTCTACAGATGAGGAAGCTATGCGGGCGTTGGGGATTCGGAATTTTGACGTTGTGGTCGTGGCCATTGGGGAAGATATTCAAGCGAGCATTCTGACTACATTAATTCTGAAAGAAATGGGTATAGCTACAACGATCGTCAAGGCAGTTAACGACCTTCATGGCAAGGTGCTCAAAAAGATTGGCGCAGATAAAATCGTCTATCCAGAACGAGATATGGGGCAACGCGTTGCACATCATATGATTTCATCGAACATTATCGATTATATAGAGCTCTCTGCCGATTACAGTATTGTGGAAATGAAAGCATCCAAAGATATGGTTGGCAAAAGTCTGCGTGAACTCGACGTGCGTGCCAAATATGGCTGTAACGTGATTGCGGTTAAACATAACGAGCAGATGATCATTCCGCCGAGTGCAGAGGCACCGATTAAAGAAGATGATATTTTAGTTATTGTGGGTAAAAATTCGAGTCTTCAAAACTTTGAAGTCACTTTTGCAGAGTAGGTACATTTATGACAAATACATATATCGAAATCATGTCCGTTCAGAATGCCAGAGTCAAAGATTGGGCTCAGCTCTTAGAGCGGCGTGGTAGAGATAAGCAGGGCAAGTATATTATTGAGGGTTATCATTTAATTGAGGAAGCTTTGAAGGGTGGGGCGCAGGTGGAGATTATCCTATTTCTAGTGGAAAAAGGAAGCCCTGTAGAGCTTGTCACATTGGCTGGCGACCGTGCCGTTGAATGGATCGGCGTGAGCGCGGCAGTGTTGGCCAAGTGCTCGGACGCGCAGACCCCGCAGGGGGTCGTTGCCATCGTGGCGCGGCCGCTGCTGGGCATGGACGAGCTGCTTGCTGGCGAGCACGATCTGGTTGTGGTGCTGGACGGTGTCCAGGACCCGGGCAACCTCGGCACGATCATCCGCAGCGCGGATGCCGTCGGGGCCAAAGCAGTTGTCCTCGGCCGCGGCACGGTCGACTTGTACAATCCCAAGACGATCCGCTCGACGATGGGATCGATTTATCATCTGCCGATTGTGGAGGCAGATTTGGCGGAGCTGCTGCCGCAGGCGCGTGAGCGCGGCGTGCAGCTCGTGACGACGAGCCTGCAGGCGCAGGGCTCGTGCTACGACACGGACCTGCGGCAGCCGACGTGGCTGATCCTTGGCAACGAGGCCAAGGGCGTGTCGGAGGAAGTTGCTGCGCAGTCGGACGTGAAGGTTATTATTCCGATGCAGGGCAAAGCGGAATCGTTGAACGTTGCGATGGCGGCGACGGTTTTGTTGTTTGAGGCGGCGCGGCAGCGGATGTTGAAGTCGTAAAGGATGGTTCATGTGTGTGATGTGAGTTGTAATTTAATTTGTCACCGTTTGGAACGTAACTTTGTCATAGATTTTGAACGTAATTTTGTCACTACATAGACTAGACTAGTCCCGATGTGGCTTAAAACTTTGATACATCGGGATTTTTTTGTGTGGTACAAGTTGAGAATTTGCTTTTATTTAGAATGATAGCGAATAGAAGTTCGTGAATTTAGTCGTGAAAGTTTCTGAAATGACTGTTGTCATAAATCGTTATTTTCCAAGGAAGGCTTACATGAACATTATTGGCGAAAATATAAAAAGACTGTGAAAAATACACAACTTAAATCAAGTTGAGTTTTCTAATAGAATCGGGGTTTCTTAAGGGAGTCTAAGCGATATCGAAGTTGGTGGGAGGAGTGGTTATCCCTTTCATTAAGTTCTTGATTTAATAACGTAAACCGCTTCAGTCATACACCGAATCGGTTTACGTTGAACCTAATAAAAGTAAGATCTGAGGATGGAATGCGGTAAACATAATTCGTGGATAAGCTTCGGATATCTATATCAAAAATAGCAGTTTTCAATAAGACATAGAAATATTGGGATAGGTAATGTTTGGATCATATTTCTGATATTGATCCTCAAGTAATGCGAAGCTACAGGAATTATCTTTAAAAACTTTAATATCCTTACCTTTGCCGCTGATTACTTTTTGGTGAAGTTTATTTGCTTTATCGAGAACTTCATTTAGATTTTTTTTGATATAATCATATTCCTTATATAAAAGACGCTTGTAATCTTCTGTTTGTGTTTCGAAATCTATGTAGATAATTTCAGATTCTAGAGCTGGATGCATATTGTTAATTTTCAAACAAGAAATAATCTCTTCTGTAAAGCTTCCATTTTCTTGTTCCACTTGTTCTTTGATTTTGAATGTCATTTGGTTCTTCCATTTAGAACTGTATTGCGAGGTTAGCGGAATAATATAATTATGGCCATTAAGAACTACCCCAACAGCTACGCTTGGCCGACCTTTCCCGTCTTTAACACTTACTCTGACCCTATCATCTATTCCTCGTAAGTAGTTATTGTAGTTAGTGTTCATCCAAAAAAATTTAACTTTTCCTTCTTCGAAAATTGTTACAGGCTGTGGTGTAGTATCAGCTACGACCATTGTTTCATTCGCTTTTGTCATATGGAAAAATTTCCCCCTCGAACATAAAAGAAAAGACAGCTTACGCTGTCTTTTCCAAATCTTATCGAGCACATTTCGTATCTTACGATACAGGATGTACAACTCCCATCTTATCGAGCACATTTCGTATCTTGCGATACAGGATGTACAACTCCCATCTTATCGAGCACATTTCGTATCTTAGCGATACAGGATGTACAACTCCCATCTTATCGAGCACATTTCGTATCTTAGCGATACAGGATGTACAACTCCCAGACGAGGGTAATTACTTACCCTTTAATGTATTATAAGTATATGCAGTAAGCGATATTCTGTCAAGCGAACAGCAATTTTTGGGTTTACCTGACCTCTTATAAATTTTCTATATCAAACGAATATCTAAAAATAATTTTCATTAAATAAGCAAATTATAATCTAAACATGTGCTTTATGAACAGTCAGCCTCTAGCCTTATGGCGCGTGTCGCGCAATTTACCGGTAATATCGAGGATCGATCGACTAATTACGATTATGAATGTCTGCTCCGTGGGTTCAAGGCTAACTGTAGTTGAACGTAAACGGTAGTTACCGACTAGGGACGATCCAAATAAATTCACAGCAGCACCGTTAAAATGACTAATGAAGTCATAGGTTACGATATTAGACACTGATTCGGTTACGCTATCGGAGAACGTTTGTTGAACGGTTGACTATTGTGATAAGTCCAAAAATAAACAGGATAATTCCGATAAAAGGAATTAATCACTTCAAACAGATGCAATCTAATATGCATATTGTTTTTCTTTTATCCGAAGCTTTAAGGCAATTAAAAGATGTTGGAGTTAGTAAAGTCCGACTAACTGTAGATAGTACTAATGAAGTTGCTAAGTCGTTATATAAAAAATTAGGTTTTGTCCATGAATATAAAAGAACAAACCTTGTATTACATTTTAAATCTAGCCGTTGAACTAACGGAGAACCGAGGGAGTTCAATATACATACCGCAGCAGCCGGTCATGACAACCGACTGCCGTTTCCACACTAACGGGAGTTTAGTGTGATATTTGGTTGAATGTGTCTAATTTAATCAGTTGGAAATAATAACTTCATCATCAAAGTAAATGTGAGTTGTAATTCAGTTTCTCACCGAAATTTACACAACTAAAAAAAATCCCGATGTGGCTCCCAGCCTAGATACATCGGGATTTTTATTATTGTCTCTCAAACATTTCGGCACTCTTACCAGAGAAATAAGGAACCATTAAAGCACAAACGAGCGCTAGCAAAATTAATAGCATAAATGCCCCTCCATGAATCTCCTTTACCGATAACGCCAATATAAGCAAGAGTATCTTGGAAGCATTCAGGAAGCATTCACGCCATAAAAAAATATGAGCTTGTTGAATGGCTGTTTGCTTCGTAATCACTCTGAATTGTCGCGTGTTCCATACCGTCCCAAAATAAAACATACCGATGGTAGTTAAAATGTTTGACATGATAAGCAGGGGGGCTTTAGGTAACGATGGCAGAAGAATACCAACGGAAACAAAAATCATTCCGATGGTGAGCCAAGTCCCCTCACGAACTTTCATACGCTTATACATGAACATCGCCCCCATGGCGAAGCAAGCATTCAGTACATTCAGTATCGCAATAACCAATTTATCCTGGGAGACGGTGAATGTAAACACTAGCGAAAACAAAACTTGAAACTGCAAAAATATACCCGTTGCCATAAAGGACGGAACCATCCAACGCAGGGAGCTGCTGGAGAACACCAGCCGAAATTGAATGCCGCGGAACAGTCGCTCCGATTCTCCGGCGAGGGTAATGGAAGGGATATGGAATGAAACCAGTAGTAAGATACCGACAAACACCATCAATAGTAGAAAGGAGCCAGAGTAACCAATCCATTTGATAATAAGAGCAAAGGCTATCGGATTAACGATGGAGACAAGCTGGTTAATAATATTGGCTATCGAAAAAAATTGCTCGAAATCCTTCCCTTTCCCATACATGCTCAATGTAATGTTCTGTGTTACGGCATATAATCCCCACATGATACCGATCGGCATGGAGATAATCGTGATCCAGAGAAGTCGGTTATCCAATTCCAGTACCGATAAAAGCAGGAAAACGATGGCTCCGCAGAACGCATTGATTCGAATCAATACACGGGTCGAGTAGTTGGTTAATAATCTGTATCCACCCGCAAACCCCAATGTCCAAGTGATAAACATGATGAGATTGAACCAAACCACCTCGGAGATGCTGTTATTCTTTTCCCATATAAATAAATTGACGAAAATACCAATGTAGTTAAAAATAACTATCGAAACTGCATTCATGAGCAGTAATCGTTTCATGTGACTGTTCATTTTTACCCTTTCACAGCCCCGTTAAAAATGCCACCCGCCATATTTCGTTGAAACAAAATGAAAAACAAAATGGATGGAATCATGATAACCGCAATCCCGGCAAAAACAAGGGTATCGTTCGACCCTTCATGGGCTGTCAGCAGCGTGATACCTACTTGTACAGTTCGCATTTCTGTCTTGGTCGTAACGAGCAACGGCCACAAGTAAGCGTTCCACACACCGACGAACGATGACAAGCCAAGGGAAATAATTATTGGTAAGGAAACAGGGATACAGATTCTGGCATAGAACCGCAAGTCGCTGCAGCCATCCAAAAACGCGGCTTCCCGCAAAGTGCCCGATACCGTTTTGAAGTATTGGCGAAACATGAATACCTGCGTAGCGGATACGAAGAACACAATCATAATGCCCAGGTAGCTGTTTAATAGGTGCAGCTTGCTGACAGTAATAAAGTTAGAGATCAGCAAGGCTTCCGAAGGGGTCATCATCGTGCCAAGAATAAAGAAAAATAAGAAATTGCTTCCGGGAAATTTTAAAAAGGCAAAGGCGTAGGCAGCCAAGCTGGATAGAATGAGCCGTACTACGGTAACGACAAGCGCTATGAAGAATGAATTCCACATGAAGCGCAAAATTCGGGTTTCGAACAAAACGGTGCGGAAATTGTCCAAATAGGCAAAGCTATGCGGCAGGATCGAAGGTGGAAATGCCCCGAACTCGCTTTCCGTTTTGAATCCAGCCATGATCGCATAAAAAATTGGAAATGCTACGATCAAACCCAACAGCAGTTTGAGGGCAGCGCCTATGTAAAGTTTCAAATTTCGATTGTAGGTCATTCGTACACCACCCCTTTTTTCTCATACAGAAAGTTGATCAACAAGAAGATAAACGTGAGGATAAAGGCACAAATGCTTGCAGTGCTTGCAAGTGAGTAGTTAACACTGCGGAACCCGGATGTGTAAATATAATAAATGAGAGTCGACGTAGCGCCGAGCGGACCGCCTTTCGTTAAGATCATAACAGGGGCAACCATGGTTAACCCGACAATGATCTGTGTACATACAACAAAGAATAAGGTAGGCGATATCAGAGGTAATGTAATGCGGAACGTTTTTGTCCAATAACTAGCACCATCCATTTCAGACGATTCCAACAAATCCTGTGGAACATTGCGCACCGCAGCCAGCATAAGCAGGAAGTCGAACCCGATATGAGTCCAGACCATCGGGATCACCAGAGAAGGGAGCGCCCACGTCTGGTCGTGCAGCCATTTGATATCTGTTGTATTTTGCATGAGGCCAAGTAAGTTTAGCAGGTAATTTAAGAGTCCAGAATGCGCATAAAATTGTTCGAAAATTAAACAAGTTACTGCCATGGAAACACCCATTGGAATGCTATACAGCAGTTGATTAGTTTTGGCAAACAGACTCTTCGGAGCCGCAATTAGGGCGAGCAGCAATGGACAGATAATGGCAAGCGGTACATACATAGCTGTAAATTTTAACGTAACAAGCAGCGCGTTGATAAAATCTTGTCTGCCGAACAGGTTTATATAATTATCCAAACCGACGAACCTAATGATTTTGCCTTGTGCATTAACACTAGATAAACTGTAGATGAAGGTACGTAAGAATGGAAAGTAATCGAAGACGAGGATAAACGGGATGATGGGCAGGATGAACAAATAAGCCTTCCATATATCTTTTCTGCGCTTGCGCTTGCGAGTTACCGTGTGGGGCAACGATGGAATACTACTGGTAATTGGCGAAGACACTAATTTGGCCATGAGACGATAACCCTCCGAACATTTGTAATAGGTGGTCGAAGGCTCAATTAATTTGGAACGTTCCAAAAATAATAGGCACTTCTCCGATTTTCAACCAATTATGGCCCCTCAAACAAGCAGCCTGGCAACACAAGATCATATTACATCACACTAAAAAAAGTTGTCAATTGGCTGGGGGAGATTTAACATAGAGTTAATCTACGGTTAACAATTCGCATGAGTTGGTCATATATATTGGAAAATAGTTAGGAATAGCAGGATATTCGACGGGAGGATTTTATGGGTGTCACAATAATGGATATTGCGATGGAAGCTGGTGTGTCCAAAAGCACAGTTTCTTTGGTCATAAACGGGAGTAATTTAGTCAAGCTGGAAACGAGATACAAGGTACTGCAAGCCATTCACAAACTGGGCTATGTACCTAATATGGTTGCAAGGGCACTAACGACAAGTAAAAAAGGGACATTCGGGTTGATCTTTGTAACCTCCGGAGAGGAAAATCTGTCTTACGGGTTCGATTCAATTCCCGAAACACTGCTGTTCGATGTCAGCTTCGGCATCAATGAAGGATTGAAAAATACAGATTATACGTTGCTAACCGAACGTTTTTCCATGCGTGATAAGCTGCCGAACATTGTCAAAAACAAACGTGTAGACGGGGTATTTATCATTGGTGGCTTGTTCGACAGTCAATTTATTGAGAGTCTCCGAAAGGAAAATATATTCGTCGTCATTATTGGCCGTACGTATGAGGGCGTCGATTCCGTATCCGTCAATGCTTATCAGATCGGTTATCTTGTCGCTAAGCATTTGCTGGAAAAAGGACACAACAACATCGCTTTTGTGAATGGGCCTATAGATAATGTGAATTCCATAGAAAAACTGGCGGGTTTTACAGCAGCCTTTAACGAGGAAAGCCACCTTGGAGAGAAACAAATGCATGTTATTCATGCTGCGTATACAGGCAGGGGCGGATACGATGCGATGAATGAGTTGTGGGAAAAAGGAATTAGGCCTGATGCGGTTTTTGGCGGGAGCGATGGGATCACCATGGGAATTATTCGATATTTGTACAAGCAAGGCGTGCGGATACCGGAAGATATCTCCGTCATGGGTTACGAAGAATCCATCATTACTGCGCATTCACCATTGGCGTTGACCATCATCGATGGACATAAAAGGCAGCTGGGTGAAGCGGCATGCCTTGCGATGCTGAATCGCATGCATAATAAGAATGCCCAAGAGGTTTCTTTAAAGCTGGAACCTACATTAATTGAGCGCAATTCGGTAAGGGATTTACATATTCACCGCCAAATGTAAGTTGTTGGCGGTGAAATTCACAATTTATTTACTTCCAGTTAACGAAAATCGGTTTATTCAAAGGGAGTAATAGTGATAAGTTGGATAAGAGTGAACGGAATAAAGTAGCTATCGGAAAAATTTCAACCGTTCCAAAAATGAAAAATGACTAGGAGGTCTGACCATGCGCTTGGCAACAATGACAAGTTTGTTTAGAGAACGAAGAGAAGAAGACGCGCACATTGGATACGAGGAATCGATCCAAAGGTGCAAAAATGCCGGTTTCTCCGTCCTAGACCTCAACATGTGCGCGATGATTCACAATAAAACCGAACTGAACGGTCCCGATTGGGAAGTCGCGCTTTACCGAATGAAAGAAGCAGCTGAGAAGGCCGGTGTTGAATTTTGCCAGTCCCATCCGCCTTACTTGCCTGGGAGCAAACTTTACCCTGCCGGATCGGAAGAGGAAGCATTCTTCAACGAGATTACCCGTCGTTCTTTAATCGCAAGCAGCGTTCTGGGTGTGAAAGCGGCGGTCTTTCATCCCTTAACGGCAATGAATTTGGATGAGCATAACCTAGAAGCTAATCTCAGGCTGAACCATCAAGTGTATGACCCCATCATGGAACAAGCGGCGAAATTGAATGTCCATGTGGCATTTGAAAACATGTTCGATGCCAATGGTCATCGACGTTTCGGAGTAACAGCCGAAGAGTTGATTGCTTTGGTTGACTCCTACAATGATCCTCGCGTCGGCGTATGTTGGGATATCGGACACGCTAACCGCGTATATGGAAGTCAGCTTCGCCCGATTCGACTGTTAGGCAAGCGGATTATCGCGTTGCATGTGGATGACAACCAAGGATTGGCAGATGATCACTTACTTCCTTTCCACGGGAATATCGACTGGGAATCCATAATGCCATTATGGAAGGAAATTGGGTATCAAGGCGATTTCGTATACGAAATTAAAATAAATAACAGTATGCCAGAGAAATTAAAGGATTTGACGGCGGGCTATACCTATCAAGTCGGTCAATATTTACTGTCGCTGGCATAAACAGAATATACCAATAGGAGTGGAGATTGAACCATGTATAACAAGTTGAAAACTTTATTAATGTTGAGCGTATGCATCTCCGTTATGACAGCATGTGCTGCCAAGGAAGAACAAGAAACTACGCCAGTGTCGAGTGCTCTGACACAAGAAAGCTTATTGCCGAGCGCTCCTGTAAAGGTTGATTTTTGGCACTCTATGACGGGTGCAGCCGCGGCGAATATTGAAAGTACGGCCAAAGAATATAATGAAACGGTCGGCAAGGCTAAAGGCATCACGATAACGCCAGTTTTTCAGGGAACTTATGACGAAGCAGCAACCAAGCTGGCGGCTGTTCTTCGATCGGGTTCGCAGCAAGAATTACCAGATATTATGCAGCTCAGCTCTAAAGGGATTTTCGATGTGAAGGATTCTAAATTTATTGTCCCTGTCCAAAACTTTATGGATAAGGATAAGTCCGGATTGAACGCAAGCGACTTAAACCCGAATGCGTTGCAATACGCGAAATACAATGACAAAATGCTCGGATTGCCATTCTCGAATTCCTCCATCATGTTGTACTATAACAAGAATCATTTCCGCAGCGCAGGGCTGGATCCGGAAAATCCACCGAAAACACTGGAAGAGCTGGCAAAAGCGGTGGATGCACTTAAAGTGAAAAACGGGGACAAAATCGAACGCTACGGTATTAGCGCACAGCTGCGCTTTTTCTTACTCGGGACGTGGATTCCGATGCAAGGAGAGAATAAATATATTTTTGATAAGGAAGAAGGACGGACAGGTACGCCTAGCGCAATGACGATGACAAGTGACGGCACGTTGAAAACATTGTTGACCGAATGGCAGAAAGTACTTGCTACCGGAGGTGCTGAATTTACGGATGCGGCGCCAACGAAAGGATTTCAGTCTGGGTTGTATTCAATGATTCCAGCATCTACAGCGTCGATGGGTGGATTTAAGAAGGATATTATTGACGCAGGCTTGTTTGACGTAGGGGTTGCAGAATTACCACGCGTTAACGCGGCGAGCACGAGCGGTACGGGTATCGGCGGCTCTGCTGTCTATCTGTTTGACCGGGCCAATAAAGATAGCTTACTGGGAGCATGGGATTACTTGAAATATCTAGCAACCCCAGAGGTGTCAGCGAAATGGTTTATGAATACAGGCTATTATCCGATGAATACGAAAGCTATGGAGTTGACAGAAACGAAGGAATTTTTGGTGAAAAATCCGCAGTTCAATATCATCAAAAAAATCAGCGATAATTCAAAAAATTACAAGAAATACTTGGAGCCTTGGATCCCTTCCTTTACGGACGTAGATCGCATTGTACAGGATGAAATAGTTCGCTTTAGCAAAGGCACTCAAGATGTAGACAAGACGATTGCCAATATAGACTCCAAATCCAAACAGATGCTGAATGACTGGCGGCAAGCGAATCCGCAGTAGGGGGCGAGCGTCATGCACACAGGGCAATTAACTTTTTTTGGCGGAGTAGGTGAATACGGAGGCGTACAGGTTCTCTACGGAAAAGGTGAACAGGCTGTCCTCTTCGATTTTGGTGTCGAGCACAGCAGCCTGCTGTTCCCCAAACAGTTGACGCTGTACGAGCCTGTAGGAGCATCACCCGGCCGTGAGCTGCGGCAGTTCTTGCTTGGCGGAATGACCGCTCCGCTAGTTCAGCTTTACGACCCGCAGCATATGAAGGATCTGGATATGGCGAAGGTACGCCGTTCGTGGGGTAACATTGATTTTCCGCATTACGAGGGAATTCGTTTATTTATTGGCCATATGCATACGGATCATATGGCCATTCTACCTTACGCCAACCCGAATATTCCCGTATATATGAATCACGATGCTCATTCCCTGTACCAGGGTATGGTTGCAGGGGGCCATTCTTTCGATACGGCTGCGCGGATTATGGTGTGCGACGATTTGAGTGTCGTCGATTTCGGCGAATTTACGATGCAGATCGTCGAGATGGACCATAATTCTACAGGAACGGCGGGTATTATTATTGACGGCGGCGACCACACCATCGCTTATACAGGAGATTGGCGGAAACAAGGCAAGCACTCGGAACGGATAGACCGATTCATCGAGCTTTGCCGTGAGAAGCAGATTGACCTCTTAATTACGGAAGGCACGCGTCTTGCAGCGGATCCGTCTGCTGTGTTGTCCAACCAGATGACGGAAGTCGAGCTATTGTCTCGGTATGCCGATATTGTTGATGAAGCGGAGGGACTCATTTATCTGCAAATGTCACCCCGGGATCTGGAGCGAATGGCGGACATGATGGCCATTGCAGTGGAAAAAGGGCGGAAGGTTGTCATGGACGCTTCTCATGCGGTCATCTGGCATAGGGCCAATCAAGAAGGCCTGCGTATTCTAGAAGGGCATCCCGCACTTGGCGTAGATATTCTAATCGTCGACGCGACAGTGACAGACAAGTTGCAGGTGCCTAACAAGACGATTTCCTTGGAGGAAATGGCCGAACGGAAAAACGACTATGTCTACTTTTACAAATTTCCCGATCTTGCCCATATGATTGAATTGGAAACGCTCGGTGATTCGCAGGGGGGTTCACATTTCATTCAGTCCGATTATAGCGTTAAAGTCGATCATGCTGATGTGGCGAAATATTTGAAAACATTCGGAATTACTGGCCATTCGTTGTGCAACGGTGGGCACGCGCATCCCGAAGCTATCGCCGATATGATCGAGCGAATAGCTCCTAAAGCAGTTATTACGCTGCACAGCCGCCACCCAAGGTCGCAAGATACGAGAGGAATCAACGCCTATTTTCCGCAAAAGGGAGAGACGGTGACAGTGGCTTCGATCCTTGCTTCCACAACTATCTGAAAGAGAGAAAAACGATGACTACAATTACATTCGTCAGACACGGGATAACCGATCACAATATCGAGAAGAGAGCACAGGGCCATACGCAAAATCCGTTGAATGAAACGGGTATAGCGCAAGCTGCTTTAGTTGCCAAACGGCTCTCTGAAGAGCAGTGGGACGTTTTTATCTCCAGTGATTTAAGAAGAGCCCGAGAAACAGCGGAAATTATTTCGATCGCAATCGGCAAGCCGGTTGACTTATTCGATGTGCGACTGCGTGAAATGGATAGAGGATTAATTGCCGACACAATTGAAGCTGAACGAGTTGCACGATGGGGAGAGAACTGGAACGAGCTCGATATGGGGCAGGAAACCCATGAGTCCATGCGTGCGCGCGGAATCGACTTTGTTCAGGACATAGCTTCTCGGTATGTTGGCCAAAAGGTACTTGTCGTCACGCATGGTTATTTTCTTGGAGAAACCCTTAAGGAATTAATGAAGGACGAGTCAACGGGTAACGAATTGCGCAATACGTCCGTCACGACGATTACTCATAACGGCGAGAAGCCGGAGTATGTGCTATATGATTGTGTCAGACACTTGTCAGAGGATTAATCACATATTGAGGAGCGTGTTATTGTGAAAACAAGGTTGAGAATGAAGCTTGCATGGGTTGTCTTATTTTGTATGAGTTTACTTATGTTCAATGCGCAATCATTTGCTGCTGCTCCTGCTGAAGCTGGCGTTTATTTTATCAACCTTGGTCAAAAAGGAAATGCTACCCTAATTAAAACAATTAGCGGTACTACGGCAAGCTATGGGTTGGTTGACACGGGAACGAGTGGAGATTACACAACTTATGTAGCGCCCTATTTAACATCTGTACTTGGATCGACCAAATTGTCTTTTATCGCTTTCTCTCATATGCATGGGGATCATGCAGGGGGTGCCGAAGCGGCCATCGCAAGTTTTGAAGATGCCAACACGACACTCTATTTAAAGGACGCAGCAGATCCGGCCTCATCGTATTCCGGTGAAGCCAGTATTGCTAACAGAGCGAATGCGATCATTGCTGCCGCTAAAGTTAAAAACATGGCGATCGGTAAAATAAAGCCGTATGAAGCCTTCGATAATGATGTTGGATCCTTATCGGAGCTTAGAGGTTTATCCGCTAATAAGTTCAAGGCGAAGATTGAGAAGTTTACCAAAAATGCACAAGGCAGTTACGTATCTGTTGGCATGTATGACACGATCACTTTTGGTAAATTTACGATGACCTGGTTTAATGGAAACGACTGGAATCACGAGTCTATCATAGAACAATTGTCATCCGACAAATGGGATGAAAACTTGAACGCAACAACCTTGTTGTTAAAGTGCACAACAAGTACGGGAACCAATTTCAGAACATACTTGGGCGCTGATGTAGGTGAGAATAGTAATCAAAATTATTCTTACGAAGTTGGTAAAAAAATAGAAGAAATCGTAGGGAATATTAGCGTTTATCAGGTTGCGCATCATGGCTTCTATTTTAGTCTCATGCCGGGTTCGATTGCTAGCACCATCAATCCGAAGTACGCGATTGTTACGAATAGCTATAATGACATCGTGAATGCTTATTACGATAACCATAATATCACGAACCCGACTTCTGCAGATTTAACAGACGCAACCAGCACGCTGAAGGAAACTTTGAATAGTACAGTTCTGCAGAAAATGTACTTTTTAAGTGGAAAAGGCGGAGGGACGGATAATAGAATTATTGATGCTTTGAAGGCCAATAATTATGCACTGCTTAACTGGACTGGATCGACTATCAAATCAGGAAATGTTAATGTTGAATTTGGTGGTACGGATCTTACAATAACCCAACCGTAGAATCTCAAATT
Organism: Paenibacillus qinlingensis; assembly: GCF_031455095.1. Lineage (GTDB taxonomy): Bacteria > Bacillota > Bacilli > Paenibacillales > NBRC-103111 > Paenibacillus_E > Paenibacillus_E qinlingensis_A. The sequence goes on along the minus strand of NZ_JAVDSB010000014.1, from coordinate 105,533 downwards.
TAATTCATTTGTCGTAAAATTGTCACATAATTTCAATCCCGATGCGGCTCGAAGCCAGGATGCATCGGGATTTTTTGCGCAGCTTCGTGTTCGTAAATTTTCATTGACAACCAAGTAGGTGGGATATATAGTAATGACATTGATAATCATTATCACAGAAATGGTCGCGAAAAAGCGCAAAACAAAAAAGAAAAGGGCGGGAATATCCATGCTTACAAAACAAAAAATCGCATTCAAAACTTTACTTATTTCAGCTGCAATTATGATACCACTTGTTGGTTGTGCATCGGAGAAATCAGGCTCAACGCCTGATAGCGCAACGCCAGCAGCAACGCCAGTTGCGAGTGCTGCTGCTACTGCTGCGGCAACTACGGCAGATGCAACCAAATATCCACTCGTTATCAAGCATGCTTTTGGCGAAACGACAATTCCAAGCAAACCCAAACGCGTTGCTACGATTCAATGGGCTAACCATGATGTTGTACTTGCGCTAGGCGTTGTACCTGTAGGTTTCTCAGCGGCAAATTACGGCGTACAAGATAAAAGTGGACTTCTGCCTTGGACAGCTAAAAAGCTTAAGGAACTTAACGTAGATAAGCCTAACGTTTTCCAAGATACAGATGGCCTTAATTTTGAGGCTATTTCAGCTTCAAAACCGGATGTTATCCTTGCTGCCTACTCCGGTATCACACAAAAAGATTATGAAACACTTAGTAAAATCGCTCCCGTAGTCGCTTATGCAAAAAGCCCTTGGGTAACAACCTGGCGTGAGCAAGTCCTGTTTAATGCTACAGGCATGGGGATGAAAGCGGAAGGCGAAAAACTGATTAAGGATACCGAAGATCTAATCAAGAAAAAAGCTAGCGAGTACCCGCAGTTGAAAGGTAAAAAAGTTGCATTTACCAACTTCTCCGCGAAGGATCTGTCCAAAATTAATATCTATACAGCTGCTGACCCTCGTGGTGCTTTCTTGATTGAGCTAGGCATGGTTTACTCGGATGGCGTTACGAAAAAAATTACAGACCCTACCGCTTACAACTTAAAATTAAGTTCTGAAAATGCGGATGCACTTAACGATGCGGATATCTTAATCGGATATGGAGATGACGCTTTATTACAAGCCGTTAAAGCAGATCCTATTCTTGGTAAAATTCCAGCGGTTCAAAAAGGTGCTGTTGTGATGATTGGTAACGGTACACCTCTGGCAGCTTCCGGAAATCCAAATCCACTTTCAATCTCTTATACGATTGATGAATACTTGAAATTAATCGCAGCAGCAGTTAAATAAACCCATGAATCGTTCATCGGTTTCAGACAGCACACAACTAAACTCGCATATTCCAAAGCATTTTGTGTCAGTCCTACTAATCTGTCTAATCTTGCTTGTCGTTTGTGTAATTACATCGCTAGCTTTCGGCTCTCGAGTGGTGAAATTACAAGATGTATTTGATGGTTTATTTCACCCCAATGTCGACTCCTACGGGGCAAGCATAGTTCAAAAACGGTTCTCACGAACCGTTTTTGGTTTGTTTTGCGGTGCAGCACTTGGTGTTTCTGGCGCGCTTATGCAAGCGGTCACGCGTAACCCCATTGCTGATCCGAGCATACTTGGGGTGAACACAGGCGCATCGTTATTCGTCGTTTGCGGCATTGCCTTCTTCAACATTTCGACGGCTAATCAATATATTTGGTTGGCTTTAGCCGGAGCGGCACTTACTGCGATTTTCGTATTTGGAATCGGCTCAATGGGGCGTGGCGGTGCCACACCCATCAAGCTTCTTTTGGCAGGGGCTGCCACAAGTGCCGCCCTATCTTCGTTGGTCAGTGCGATTATGGTGCCACGCTCTTATGTCATGGATCAATTCAGGTTCTGGTCAGTTGGCAGCGTAGGCTCAGCTACTTGGGATACTGTCGCTACGTTTACCCCGTTTCTGATCATAGGCCTATTGGTCGGCATTATTTCTGGCCCTGCACTCAATGCGTTAGCACTGGGAGATGAACTTGCGACCGGCTTGGGTATTCGAACAGGCACATTACGGTTTATTGCAGCCTTTGCAGGGGTTATTCTGTGCGGCGCAACGACTGCTCTCGCTGGGCCCATTGGATTTATCGGGCTTATCTCGACACATGTCATTCGCCTCATACTTGGTCCTGACTTGCGTTTCGTTATTCCCATGTCAGCCCTCTCAGGAGCCATCATTCTGACCATATCCGATGTCATCGGCCGGCTTGTCGGCAGCCCTGGAGAGCTCGAAGTTGGTGTCGTCACTGCGTTTATTGGAGCTCCAATACTAATCATTCTAGCGATGAAATCGAAAGTGCGTTCATTATGACAAATACTTCTATTGCATTTATTATGTCGGGAAGACGTCAAAGACGTCGGCGATGGGTCCTTGTTACTAGCATACTTGCCTTACTCTCCTTCGCCCTTTGCTGTGCCATGCTTTTACTGGGGACTACTTTTTACCCGGTGAAAGATGTCATTCGCGTGCTCATGGGGGAAGAGCTTCAAGGTGTGTCATTTGCGATCAATACCGTACGTTTACCGAGAATGTTAGCAGGTCTTTTTGCCGGATTTGCTTTTGGAATTGCAGGAAATACCTTCCAGACGATGTTGCGTAACCCGCTTGCCAACCCAAATGTCATCGGCATCACCGCTGGTTCGAGCGCGGCAGCCGTTTTTTGCATCCTCGTCCTTCACGCGAATAACACGGTTGTTTCCGTCGCTTCCGTGATTGCCGGGCTGGCTACTGTTTTGTTCATTTATGTGTTGTCCAGAGGAAAAATATTTTCGATCGGGCGATTAATTCTGATCGGCATAGGGATACAAGCTATGCTGGACTCTGTCATCTCTTATCTGTTACTGGTTGGTGCACAGCAAGATTTACCTGCAGCGTTCAGATGGCTTAGCGGCAGCCTCAATGGCGTTCAATTGTATGAACTTCCGCCTCTGATCATAACGGTACTGATCTTCTCACCTCTCCTTATCGTGCTCGGCAAACATCTGAGCCTGCTGGAGCTTGGCGAGCAATCGGCAACAACATTAGGTGTAAACACAGACATGACAAGAATTGCCTTAATTCTAAGTGCCGTCTTCCTGGTTGCTCTTGCTACAGCTACAACGGGGCCAATCGCCTTTGTCGCTTTCCTTTCAGGACCGATTGCTAAAAGATTAGTCGGGGTTGGTTTCTCAAACGCAATTCCGGCAGGTCTAGTTGGCGTTAGTTTAGTTTTGGCATCAGACCTCATCGGGCAATTCGCTTTCGAAACCAGATTCCCTGTGGGTATCATAACCGGAATTCTCGGAGCACCGTATCTGATCTTTTTGCTAATCCGAATGAATCGAAAGGGAGATTTATAATGAAGCCGACACACCTTTTTCAAGCCGATCAAACCGTCTCAGGCTATGATCATAAAACAATCATCCAAGGCGTCAGTCTAGTTATTCCCAGTAACAAAGTCAGCGTTATTATTGGAGCCAACGCTTGTGGCAAGTCTACGCTTCTCAAAACACTGGCAAGACTCATTAAGCCGGAATCAGGAAATATTACCCTGGATGGAAAACAAATTGATAAAATTCCGCCGAAGCAATTGGCTCGTGTTTTGGGTCTGCTGCCGCAATCTCCCATTGTACCAGAAGGTATTTCCGTTGCGGATTTAGTGGGACGCGGTAGATTTCCGCATCAAGCGTTATTTAGCGGATGGAGCAAGAAAGACTATGAAGCCGTAGCCGAAGCCATGGAAATCATGAATATTACCGAACTTGCCAATGCCAATATTGATGAGCTTTCAGGTGGTCAAAGGCAGCGCGTCTGGATTGCAATGGCTCTTGCCCAACAAACGGATATTTTATTTCTGGATGAACCAACAACCTTTCTAGATATCACGTATCAAGTCGAGATTCTGGACCTGCTTACCGATCTTAACCGGAAATACGGGACGACGATTGTCATGGTTCTTCATGATATTAATTTGTCCGCGCGTTATGCCGACCATATTTTTGCTCTGTACAAAGGAACGCTTGTGGCAGAAGGAGAGCCCTCCCAAGTGATCACAAGCACCTTGGTGAAAGACATCTTCGGGCTTGATTGTGCGGTTATCGAAGACCCGGTTTCCGGTTCTCCTTTGGTCATACCCAAGGGGAGATATCACGTGAATCAGAATTAATACAAAGGCAACCAGCTCCTGCTGGTTGTTTTTTTATTGTTTCGCCTATTCATCTACTGATCTATTGTCGTGATATTGCACGTTCTGTGACACCAATATGAACTAAAAAGTTGTGCGTCTATATGCTATTGTCAATCTGTATACACCATATAGGATGAGTTGATTTTCATATACTTGTAGCAGAAAGAAGGATGGATGATAATGAGCAAAAAACTTCGTATTGGCATTATTGGAACTGGTGGCATTGCTAGGGCCCATGTATCTGCGTATAAAAAGCTAGACTATGTTGAAATTGTTGGCGTGGCAGACGTGATTCCGGGTAAAGCACTCGCATTTACGCAGGCAGAAGGCTTGACGGAAGCGGCTTACTTTGAAAATCATAATGATTTATTGCGCCTAGATTTGGACGGGGTTAGTATCTGTACGCCGAATGTCTCCCACCATGTGACGACTGTTGATTCACTACGTGCTGGTAAGAACGTACTGCTGGAGAAGCCAATGTCAGTAACCCTGCAAGAAGGTATTGATATGACCCAGGCGGCGAAAGAAAGCGGAAAAATGCTAACACTTGGCTTTCAGCCCCGCTATGATCCGAATATGAAGCTATTACAAACGATTGTGCAGTCTGGGCGTCTTGGTAATGTCTATTATGTAGAAACAGGTGGCGGGCGTCGTCGTGGTATGCCAGGAGGGACATTCATCAGTCAAGCGCTGGCGGGAGCAGGGGCGATGGCGGATATTGGCTGTTATTCATTGGACATGGCACTTAACACGTTAGGATACCCTCGTCCACTTACCGTGTCTGCTTTTACGTCCAACCATTTCGGTACAAATGCACGTTACCATCCTGAAGCGAGTAAGTTTGAGGTCGAAGATTTCGGCATCGCCATGGTGCGTTTCGAGAACGACCTTGTGCTGCAGTTCAAAATATCGTGGGCGATGCACATGGATACCCTCGGCCCAACGATGTTCCTCGGTACGGATGCTGGCCTGAAGGTCATGCCGGCAGGTTCTGGACCTTGGTCAGGTGTTTGGGACGGATCCGTTGGTTCCATCACGTTATTTCATGATGAGTTTGGTGGCCATACCTCCACGCCAATTCCGATTGTCGAACATAAATTGAACTTATTTGATCAAAAAGTGCATGATTTCGCTGAAGCTGTGCGAGATGGTCGACCTGCACCCATTCCTGGGGATCAAATTCTCATCCAGCAAGCGATTATTGATGGCGTACTGCGTTCTGCGTCTGCCCGTCGTGAGGTATCAGTCGAGTTGCCATGCTAAATACTTGAAGTTAGAACAGCCAATTCATTGGCTGTTTTTTTTATTGAGAATAAATGTCACACTTAGGCTTCGTCAGTTGTCTTATCTAAGGACGCTTTGTTTGTCTCATGCCATGTTTATTCTTTTACCGAGCATGGTTCACTTGAAGATGAAGAATAATAAGTAGATATGACCGAGATTACTCGTAGTAAGCAGGAGGAGTATTATGGAAAGTTACACCGTGGATCAACCTATTAGCAGTATGGAAGAATTGTATGTCACGTACAAACCTCATTTATTTTCCATTGCTTATCGGATGTTGGGCTCTAGATCTGATGCAGAGGATATGGTGCAAGATTTGTTCATAAGCATGCATGGTTCTCACAATGAAAATATTCATAATATGAAATCGTATTTAAGCAAAATGATGATTAATCGGTGTCTGAATGAATTAAAGTCCGCGCGCAAAAAGAGAATCAGCTACGTTGGTAATTGGCTTCCAGAACCAACTGTGCAACTGAATGAGGATCGTCCATTAGAAAGCGTAGAACGTCATGATACGATTTCATATGCTTTTCTTATTTTGATGGATAAACTTACACCCACAGAGAGGGCTGTGTTTATTCTGAGAGAGGTCTTCGCCTATGAGCATAGTGAAATTAGTGAGATGATTAACAAATCGGAAGTAAACTGCCGTAAGATTTTCAGTCGTGTTAAGAAAAAAGTAGAAGACTCCTCAGAAAACAATGAAATGACAACCCACCATCCGGTTGAAGAAAAGGAACTGGTGACACGATTCATTTCAGCTATATCCAATGGTAATATTCAATCCTTGGTGGACATGTTAACCGAAGATGTCATCTTGTTTGCAGACGGTGGAGGTAAAGTATCAGCAGCAGTTCATCCTATCTTTACAAGAGAACGAGTACTCAAGATATTAAATGCGCTGTCTAGTAATTACTTTCCTGAAACGAAAGCAACGCTTGTTGAGGTTAATGATCAGCCGGGGGTTCTTCTAACGAAAGATGGCAAAACAACCGCAGTTATTTGCTTTGAATGGGATGCCCCTACGAAGACCATTCAACGAATCTACGCGATGTTTAATCCAGACAAACTTCAACATGTCATTAATGGATCATAGATGTTTTACGTCTATTTCGAATACTGCCAATTCCCCATAGAATCAAGGGGATAACTAGATAGACGGCAGGGTAAAAGTAGCTGAGAAGAAACATATTCTTAGTCGTGTACGAAAGCCGGATATGGTGAGTGATATAAATCACAAAGACGAACATGATCACAGTCATCACCCAAGAAATCAACTTCCAATTCTTAAATCCAGTCCACTCCGATAAACCATAACTAAGGATGAACAAGCATACCGCAATTTTAACGAAGGCACCAATCAGCCATAGTGGTATGAAGAAAGCATCGATATTTTGAACGAAATTGAGAATGGATATAAATTTGGTAAGTGAATAGACAGGAGTAACTAATTTAGCAAGCATATTGGGGCCAGTAATGAAGAGAAGTACCAGCGTAGCTAGTAGACCCCATAACATGGATAGAGCAGTCCCCCACAGGATCGCTCTCTTGGCGGTGCGCTTATTCTCAGCGAAAAAGAAAAGCATGAGAATGATGGAGGGGTCTACCATTTGGCTGTACGCCATAAAGGTCCCATTAAGAATATGTTGCCAACCTGAATCTACATAGATGGGCAGCATCCGATTCAACTTCATGTCCTGAGGATTCAAGAATAGCTGTACGAAGAACATGAAGACAAATACAGGACCAATAATCTCAGCACAACGACTAATCGTCGTAAGGCCTCCTTTATGAACCGCATAGGCAACGAGAAATAACATGCATAAGATAATGACAATCATCGGCGTGTTATGGACCAGAACTAAATTTACAAATTCGGCCATACATCTAACAATATTGGTCATTTGCATAAACCATAGCAGGAAATACAGGATGACAACGATTTTACCAATCACAGTGCCCAAGAGATCTTTCATGAAACTGACTAACGTTTTATCTTTATTCTGCATGCATACACGGAGCATGATCCAAGTGATTGCCAGCATGATCATGCTTCCAAGTAGAATGGATATCCAACAATCTTGATACGACTGCTCCGCGGCCAATTGGATGGGGAGGTAGGAAACCAAGATGATGGAAGAAATGGTAACCATCCAAAAGATTTGATAACCACTTATTTTCAAATTCCCCACTCCTTACCCTAATTATTTTAATTGCCCGCCTAGCGTTCCCAAAGAGCGTATTAGTATTTTTGCTTGGACCGTGACGTCGACTTTTTTAAAATTGTCATCCCAATCCTCTTTTTGTGACTTCCACCAGGATGGATATTGACGATGAAGATAAGCGCCAATCCCGAAAACATCGGTTCCCCAATTTTGAACTTTTCCCAGTGTTAGCTGTAATTTTTTTTGGACTTGTTCGTCCACGTATTGCTGGACTTCCAAGATATTGTCTGCTGCGGACATGTCTAATGAAGTAGTATTTTCCAGAAGATAGGCTTGTGCCCTCACCGTTACTGCAACCCGATGAGAATCATTATCACTTACGGATTGAAAGTGGCTCCTAAGATGCGTTAAGCGAAATGATAAGATACCGGTGCCGTCCTTCCAAGTAATCGTAAGACCTTGTGATTTTTCTTTACCAGATATCCAAGCAACGTCGGAGCCTTCCGCATCGTCCAATAAGCCACTGACTTTCAGATTTTTGTTCAAGATGGCATATCCGGAAAATATGGCAAGAGGCTCCTCTTTTTTTGTGTTTACCTTCCTATTCTTGATCTGAAAAGTGGGCACAAGAGAACGGTGTTCTTCAGAGACATTGTCGATAATAAATTGTCTGGTTGAGAAATTCCTCATTCCGTTGATTTGAATCTCTTTTCCAGCAGCGATGCTGGATAGATTCTCTAATGGATGCTTAAGGAGAAGGAAATCCTTGGCACTGCTGCCTTTAATCATGAGCGTAATGTCTCGTTGATTATTTGCTGGGTCTCTGCCCAACTTATCAAATAATTTGCTTATATCATTCTTATTGAAAAATTCTTCGCTGATCGCGATCAATATACGATGGCTCGTCATCAATCTACGGGACATATCTCTTTGAATTTTCTCAGTTGCTTCAAATACATCCTTACCTTGTGCCGTCATGACGAAGAAACTATCCGCATTACCGGTTCCCCCACTTTTGGGGGCATTCATCTGAGAGGGAATTGCGATCTGATGGCTAACTTCAATGTTCCCGTTCTCCACATGATCAATGGCTGTCCCTACGACAAAAGCCAATTGATTGGGCTCGACGAAATCGGTGCAGCCGGTGAAAAACACGATGAGAAAGAGAGAAAAGCACGTCTGACTGAGAACTCGAATCATGTTGAACGTCCTTTCTTGTTGCGACCGTTCTTCATCCAGAAGGGATAACGGATGAGCATGTCTTTAATCCGTTTGCCATCGAATGGAGCTACTGGGCTTAAGTAAGGCGTTCCAAAGGATTCGAGTGATACTAAATGGATCAACAAGAAGATAATACCAAAAGCAAAACCTACGAAGCCGAGCATGCCTGAGATGCCTAGCATAAGATACCGGATCAATCGGAAAGGAAGCGTGGCGCTATACCTCGGAATCGTATAAGCAGCGACGCCTGTTAAAGAAATAACGATAATGATTGGCGTCGAGATGATGCCGGCTTCAACAGCGGCTTGTCCAATGACCAAAGCGCCGATAATACTGACGACGGGCCCGAGTTGATTGGGGAGATGAACACCAGCCTCTTGTAAACCATCGAAAACAAACATCATAAGGAACACTTCAATAACGGTGGGGAATGGCGTATTTTCCCTTGCCGTTGCGATGCCAATCATGAGGTAATTCGGGACCATTTCGGGATGGAACGTTGTTAGTGCGACGTAAATAGCTGGTAAGGCAAATGAAATGAACGTCATAATGTATCGGATCATCCGAGTGATGATAACAAAGATAAACCGCTCGAAATAGTCGTCTGCTGATTGCAGACCGGACCAGAGAGTAATAGGGAGAATTAGCGCGAAGGGAGTTCCATTCGTCATGATGGCGAGCTTACCCTCTACTAAACTTGCGGCAACAATATCAGGTCTCTCCGTATTCTGGATCTGTGGGAAGATAGAGAAAGAACTATCCTCGAGCCATTCTTCGATATAAGCAGAATCAATGACACCATCTAGCTCAATTTTGCCTAATTTCTCTCTGACTTCAGATAATACTTTTTCATTTGCGAGCCCTTTTATATAGGTAAGAACGACTTCGGTTTGTGTGTATGTACCAACCGTAAAGGATTCCATTTTCAGAAGCGGGTGAATAATTCGTCGTCTAATCAATGTCGTATTCGTGCGAATATTCTCGACAAAGCCTTCCTTGGAGCCCCGTAAGGTTGCTTCCTTCATTGGCTCTTGAATACCTCTAGTCTCGTAACCTTGAACCTGTGCTATGAGGGCAGAAGCTTCACCATTCACCAAGATGCCTATGCTGCCCTGTAGGACATGTTTGACCAAATCAGCAAAGGATGTGTCGGTCTTTACATCGGTTAAAGGCAACCATTCACGTTTGAACATTTCAGTCAGTGATTGTAAGCGATCAATACCTTGTGGCAGACCGTTATAGAGTAGTGGCTTTAGCAGGTTATCCTCAACGCCCTGTAATCGCGTCATTCCGTCCAAATATACGAGTAAGAGCTGGGTTTCATCCATTAATATAAATGAGCGCATAACAAAGTCTGAGCAATCACTAAATTGTTCAGTGAGATAGGCTTTGTTTACTTCCAAATGCGCGCTTATTGTACTCATAGATAATCCCCCTCGTGCCAGTATCTCTGAGATATTATGAGCAGAGGGACGGGCAATTATGCAGATTTTGGTATGAATAAAGAGAACAGGAGCATAAAAAAGAACCCTTTGCAGGGTTCTTTGTAAAAAGCGTATCGCTTAGCTCAAGCCAGCTTTTGTAAGTCCAAATGCTACGTCTGCAGAACCAGGTACATTCTTGAATGCAATGTTAATGCGATTCCAAGCATTGATGGACATGACAGAGAAAGTCAGATCAGAAAGTTCTTTTTCCGAATACTGTTCACGAACACGGTTATACAATTCATCAGGAACACCATGCTCAGGCAGGTTAGTCAGGACTTCCGTCCAAGCCAACGCAGCTCGCTCACGTGGAGAGAACAGCGTGGATTCGCGCCAGATCGAAATGTGGTAGAGACGAAGCTCGCCTTCCCCGTGAATCTTAGCTTGCTTGATGTGCATATCCAAGCAGAATCCACAGCCATTCATCTGAGAAGCTCTAATGTGAACAAGATGAAGAATCTTCTCTTCTACAGCACTTTGCTGTTCTGCGGTGCTGAATTCTAACATTTTTTTGAAAAACTCCGGTGATTGTTGCATATAATTTATACGTTGTGCCATTTGTATTACCTCCTATTTGTTTTGACACTTATAAGACAATTGGCACCTCTCAAGTGTGACATCATCGATATAATTATATTTTACATCTATTAATAGCAACGGTTTTTAACGGGGGAAACAGTTTCCATTAGGCAGGAGGTTCATAGTGAAGTATCATTTAGAACAGGGTGATATCATATGTTCATTTCTCCTATGATGCTGTACAATGCCAAGAATAATAAGCCATTTTACAGTAAGAATCATATAGCAGAATTAAAATTAGATGGTTTACGTTGTATTCTCTCCAACATGGATAAGCTGTATGTGTATACGAAGCGCAATGATTTAATTACGCATAAATTCCCAGAATTACTTAGATGTCCTGTACCTGAAGGCACCGTACTTGATGGTGAATTACTTATACTAGATGATCAAGGGAAACCAGACTATGAAGCGATGTCCGCGAGGTTTTTATCTAAGAAGAATAAGAAACCTGTGGTTTTTTGTGCTTTTGACATTATGCGCTACAAAGGAATTGACGTCACGGGATTAAATTTACTTGAGCGTAAAGAGTTGTTAGACAAAGCGTTTACTGAAAATGAGACATATAAAAAGATTGAAATGTACGAGGGAAATGCGATCGATTATTTTGAACAGGTTCGGTTGCGAGGAATGGAAGGCATTATTATTAAATCAAAAAAAGAGAATTCAACATACGAAATCAACAAACGTTCGATCCAATGGCAAAAGGTTATCAATTGGACGTATGCTGATGTGTATATTTCTGGTTATAGAAAAAATAATTTTGCTTTATTAGCCTCGATTGATGCAGCTGACGGTACTAAGTTTCCAGTAGGCATTATTGAATCAGGTCTCTCCACCACGCACCAGAACGTGATTGAGCGCGTGAAGAAACGACTGGTCTTCAAGGAAGACAAGAATTTTGCCTATATGGAACCGCGGATAATGGCTAGAATTAAGACGAGAAGCTGGACCCAAAGCGGCAGACTACGTTCACCGGAATTTATGGAATTTGTTATCTAATCATACAGACAATAAAGTTTATAGAGACTAAGTCCACCTAGTAGCAAAGTGGATTCGGTCTTTTTTTTGTGGATTCGCATACCCTTTCATTTACATAATCTACATGGATCTAGTGCAAAATAGCCATACAATTGAAATGTCAGGACTATGGTGAGTTCGTTCATGTTTTCCTTTAAAAATTTACTATTAAGAAAAACCAAACCCACTGTCAAACAGCCAGCCCCAAAAGAAACTAAATCATTTCACTTCGCAGCTGATTTGAATCAAATGAACACACAGTTCCAAGACACATTTCGCATGTTTCCTGATTTCGTGAGCAGAGAATTAGTGAATGAGGTTACGTTTGGCGTTTTTTATCTCGGTAATTTGGTGGATGCGGAGCTTCTCATCGAAGAAATTCTGAATCGATTATTGCATCATGAAGACATGTCTTCACCTGAAAAGTTAGTAAATCTACTGCCCATCGGTCAGTTGCTGCTTGACGATAATTGGTATCGTATGCAGCAGTATATTTTGCAAGGCTGGACGTATATCCACATCAACGGATATCCATGCGGGATTTTGGTTAATACCACGAAACGAAGAGAACGAGCCTTAACTAGACCGGAAAATGAAAGTCAGATCCTAGGACCGCAAATTGCTTTTACGGAAAATATGGAGACCAATGTAGCGCTGATTCATCAATATTTGCCGAACCCTGATCTATGCGAAATCGCGATGAATGTGGGTGAGAATACTCAGACGAGTATCCGTATTATTTATTTGAGAAATCGAGCCGATTTAGAAATGGTTACTCATATATATAACTCGATTGATGCGTTACATCTTGAGGCGCTATTGGACGCAACGATTTTAGCGCAATGGCTGGAAGATAATCCAAGCTCGGCTTTTCCGCAAATGATTACCACAGAACGAGTGGATAGGGCAATATTTCCCCTCTTGGAGGGGAAGGTTGTGATTACAGTTAGTGGTAGTCCCCAGGTAATCATTTGTCCTAACACATTTTTTGATTTTTTCAAATCAATTGAAGATTACTATTTTAGATGGAGCACAGGGTTGTTTTTCCGAGGATTGCGAATTATGGGGATTGCTATTTCTCTATTTGCTACCGCAACGTATGTCGCGGCACTTACATACCATTACGAGATTATTCCACAGGCACTCCTTGTCCCCCTGGCTCAATCACGTGCAAGAGTACCTTTTCCTCCCCTCGTAGAAGCACTGATGTTGGAAATGATTATTCAGCTCCTAAGTGAAGCTGGTGCGAGATTGCCCTCCAAAGTAGGTCAAACGATGGGGATTGTTGGCGGTATTGTTATTGGACAGGCTGCGGTACAAGCCGGGTTCACTAGCAATATTTTAATCATCATCGTGGCATTAAGCGCTTTATCTTCGTTTATAACTCCAGTGTTTGCTATGGCGAATGCGATTCGAATTATTCGGTTTCCTATTATCCTATCCGCGGGTATAATGGGCGGCTTAGGTATCGTGGTAAGCGTCGCTTTATTAATTTTACATTTGCTTCGACAATCAAGTCTGGGACAACCGTATTTCTATCCTCCTTATACAATTGAAAATAAAAACAACCGAGACGGTCTCATTAGGGTCCCTTACAAACTAGCATCGAAACGATCCGTATTTGCTAATACGGGGGAGAATACCCCGAAGGGAACCAAGGATATCGATGAGTAAAACACAACAATCGTATATGTATAGCTCCTTTTTACTCATGTTTATTATCCATGATGCTCAGATTGGGGTAGGACTGCCCGGTTACCAAAGAATTGTGTTTGGTATGGCAGGCCATGATGCCTGGATTTCGGCCCTAATTGCTGGTTTCGTCACACAGCTTGTGGTCTGGTTGATGATCAAAACGTTGATGAAATTTGAAAATAAAGACCTCTATGACATTCATTTGCTAATCTATGGGAAAACAATAGGTCATGTGGCAAATATCATCTATCTGGTTTATTTCTTAGTTGCAACCATTATTGTGTTGCGCAATTACGTCGAAATGATTCAGGTCTGGTTATTTCCTAACGCTCCACAATGGTTGCTATCTTTATTGATTGCAAGCGTCGTCTTTTATGGGGTAAATGGGGGGTTACGAACGATTGTAGGCTCATGCGTCATGTTTGTGATTATAACGGTTTGGCTGCTATTTCTTCTTTATTTTCCTTTGAGATATGCGGAGTGGACAGGTGTGTTACCCATAATGGAAACGGATCTAAAGCATCTTAGTAGGGGGGTGCTTTCGATGTCTTTCACAATGGCCGGATTTGAAATCGTTTATTTTATTTACGCTTATGCCAAAGATAAGTCCAAAGTCCAACGATATACGCAACTTGGAATTATGAGTGTCACGTTTGTGTATACAGCCGTCATGTTTGTTTCGATCGTGTTTTTCAGCGGGGGAGAGCTCCTGAAGACAGATTGGGCTACGTTTACGATGCTGAAGATTATCAAATTTCCGTTCTTAGAACGGTTTGAGTATATCGGTGTTAGTCTGTGGCTCTTAGTCATTCTGCCGAATCTGCTCATGTATAGTTGGGCGGCGACGAAAGGACTCAAACGTACATTTTCTTGGAAGCAAAAGTACTGGTTGTATATTTTCATCGCCGTAGTATGGATGGCTTCTTCTTTTATTGACTCCCGCACGCAGGTAGATCAAATGAATAATATTTTCGCAAAATGGGCGGTCTATATCGTTTATGTGTATCCTGTTATCCTGTTTGGCATGGTTCATTTTTACTTGTGGAGACAGAAGAAGGGGAGACAACCTGACCCTGAGGTGATCACGTGAAAAGATTCAATGTCATTGTCTTTGTGTTAATCGTTTTCCTTACAGCTACAGGCTTGCGTTTAGAGAAAAATGTGTTGGAGAAGTTAGGGATGGCGATTGCAGTTGGGTATGATCATAGGGAAGGAGATAAAATTAATTCTACCTATGTGATCCATCAGATTGATCCGAACTCCAAATCCTCTGTCATGACAATCACCGCTGAGGGGCTGACAAGCAAAGGTGCTCGTGTGGCTGTGAACCGCAAGTCAAATAAGAAGATCGTTTCTGGTCAATTGCGAGTTGCCATTTATGATTATAAACTTGCGCAGTCAGGACTTCTACCATTGGTTGATACCTTGTTTCGGGATGCCTCCATTGCCAGTACGGTTTATATGGCTGTTAGTAGAGACAGTACAGAAGATCTATTGAAGCATAAATATCCACAGTTCCCGGATGTTGGAACTTTTATCGTAGACAGCATTCACCAGAATATTATAGATGAACAGATGGTGTCAGGCACACTGCATGAATTCCTCTCCGCCTTATATTCTACCGCAGACCCCATGGTACCGGTTCTACAAAGAAATGGGGATACCGTAGAATTGAAAGACGTGGCTGTATTCAATGGTGATAAAATGGTGGGTACTATCGATCCCAAAGAAGCATTCTTCCTCAAGACGATACGGGATCGTTATAAGGCGGGGAGTATCGAATTGTCCTTGGACACGAATCAATTGGGGGATATTGCGAAGAATGTTAAAGATAAAACCGTGCGAGTTGTTGTGGAGAATATAGCTAGTGATAGTACGAAAAAGCTAATTAGCCTATACCCTCTTAAATTTCAAGTTGCCATTAAAATGAAGGGCGTGCTGACGGAAACGTCGGAGCAGTTTGATCTTGGTCAAGCTAAAGTTATTGAAGCTCTGCAAAAGCAAATGAATAAACAAGCTGAGGAACATATTCAAACGCTATTAAAGAAATTAACAGCCCTGGGCTCGGACCCAATCGGATTTGGAGAAATTTATCGGAGTCAGGTGTACCGCTCCAATCTAACGAGCGATGTATGGCATGAGATGTATCCCACGGCCTCTTATGATGTGAATGTCGATATGCGAATTGTGAGATTGGGTCAAATACAATGAGTAATAAAAAGATTGCCAACCAAACTGTAACCTGATAGTATACACTTAATCGAATATGAACCTTCGGGGCAGGGTGCAATTCCCTACCGGCGGTGAGGATACCTGTGTGTATCTCCAGCCCGCGACTCCTAACCAGCATTGGTTGGGACTGACTTGGTGTAATTCCAAGGCCGACGGTATAGTCCGGATGGGAGAAGGTGAAGAACAGCTTGTTAAATTTTCACGAATTTAACAGGTCTGTTTGTCAATGCCCCCGTTGAAATGAACGGGGGCATTGTTTCTTCGAGAAGGTTCAATTCAGACCGTTCACTAGGAGGTTGTTGAATTGGAAAATGTATTTAAGTTTGGAAGTAAGGGTGCGACGTCCCAGTCAATTCGTACAGGTATGAGCGGGATTTGGTATGTAGCGCTCGGCGCCACCCTGTGGGGATTGGATCCGCTCTTTCGGATCCTCTTGTTAAAAAGCTTGACCTCAGCGCAAATCGTATTCATTGAACATGTTTTATTAGCCATTTATGCTGTACCTATCCTGATCAAGTATCGCAGGACGTTAACTGGCAAGCTATCTCTGGCCGTCATAGGAGCTCTGCTCTTCATCTCCTGGGGAGGATCGGCTATCGCTACCATTCTCTTCACTGCGGCTTTCTCTCACGGAAGTGCCAATGCCATCTTACTCCTGCAAAAATTACAGCCCTTATTCGCAATTATATTAGCACGTGTTTTATTAAAAGAAACATTGCCTTCGAAGTTTTTCGGATACATTGTTGTGGCACTGTTAGGTACTTATCTGTTGACGTTTGGTCTCGGTTTGCCTGACATGGGCTTGAAGGATTTAGGTACCATCTCCTGCTTATTTTCCATTCTGGCAGCCGTATTATGGGGCGGTTCAACCGTGATGGGGAAATACTTGCTTCAGCAAAAATTAAATTTCCCAATTGTCACTTCACTTCGCTTCTTGCTGGCCCTCCCGTTATTAACGGTTGTGCTTGTAGTAAGCGGCGATCATTGGCAGTTGAACGGTTCAAGCAGCGGACTAACGATCATCGCAGTAAACCTGCTGTTCCAAGCCTTTTTCCCTGGATTGCTCAGCATGCTGCTTTACTATAAAGGTTTATCATCGACGAAAGCGTTCTTTGCTACGCTAGCTGAACTTGCATTCCCTGCTGTTGGTGTATGCATGAATTGGCTTGTATTTGGCCAAAAGCTGACGATAGGGCAATTGCTCGGTTTCATCCTGATTTGGTTGACCTTATGGTTTATGAGTCAGCAAAACCGGGTTAAAAATTTACACTAGTCAAATAATGGCAGATGTTTTAAGCTTGACTCATTGATGTAATGAGGAGGGCTATTCTGGATGGAAATTAAATTATTCAAAGCATTATGGGGCATGGAGGGTTCTCTGGAGTCCCAGTTCGAGCGTATTGCAACTGCGGGTTATGACGGCATTGAGGCACCTATGCCGACTCTAACCGACGAGGATCAGTTCAGAAAACTATTAGAAGCGTATCATATGGACTATATCGCCATGGTCTTTACTGAAGGCCCTCATCATATTGCTTCGTTTGAGGAACAAGTGGCACGTGCGGTTTCTTTTCGTCCCGTCAGCATAACTTCACATAGCGCGAAGGATGCTATGCCATTCGAAGAGCAAGTCGAATACTTCCGTGAAGCAGCTGCCATTGAGCAGAAATGCGGGATTGCTATTGGCCATGAGACTCACCGCGGCAGAGCGTTGTACAATCCTTGGGAAACTGGCAGACTGCTGGATGCCGTGCCTGGGCTCAAGCTGACAGCGGATTACAGCCATTGGTGTTGTGTAACTGAGACTACCTTGGAGAATCAAGAGGAGAATCTACGCAAGTCTTTCCCCCGTGTCCAGCATATACATGGTCGTGTAGGTTATGCTCAAGGACCGCAAGTGCCAGACCCAAGAGCGCCAGAATACGCACACGAATTGCAGCGGCACATGAGCTGGTGGGATAGCATCGTTCAAGCGAAGAAGGAGTCCGGCCAAACTATGATAACCTATACGCCAGAGTTTGGACCTCCAGGTTATTTGCATACCTTGCCATTTACGAACCAACCGGTAGCGGATTTATGGGAAGTATGCCTCTGGATGGGAAAACAGTTCAAAGGACAATATAAGAGTATCTAATCCTATTACTCTCTGTTGAAGGTACAATCATGCTAAGCAAATTACAGAAAATGCCTGCCTCGCGACTGATTGTGATCGCCTATGTCATTGGCATATTTTTAATTGCTATCCTTTTAAAATTACCTATTAGCTTGCAACCGGGCGCCACAATCTCTTTTGTGGACGCCCTCTTTACTTCCGCCAGTGCTGTCAGCGTGACAGGGCTCACGACGGTAGGGATCAAAGATACGTTAAGCGGTTTCGGTATTGGCGTATTAATCGTTGCTTTTCAATTCGGTGGTATCGGCGTCATGACGCTGGGGAGCTTTTATTGGTTATTGCTCGGGCAGGAGATCGGATTGCTGCAGCGCAAGATGATTATGATTGACCAGAATCGCAACAATTTATCTGGGCTCGTTCAGTTAATGAAGCTAGTGCTGGTCTTTACGCTGATGCTTGAGGCGATTAGTACACTCGCTTTTGGCTTGTATTTTTATTTCGCTGGGGAACACGGATCCATATGGAGCGCCTTGTACTATGGCATGTTTCATACCATTTCAGCGTTTACGAATGCAGGATTTGATTTGTTCGGCAATTCTTTACTCGACTATTCGGGAGATTATTTCGTGCAGGCACTCACCATGCTCTTGATTGTATTAGGCGGAATTGGGTTTCCAGTGCTTGCTGAGCTGCGAGAGTATTTGTGGGGTGGCCATAAAAATTTCCGGTTCTCCTTGTTTACGAAGCTTACTATCCTAACAACTTCAGTGTTGTTAGTGTTCGGAGCGATCGGATTTTGGTTAACGGAGCGAACGCATGCGCTGGCAGGTATGAGTTGGCATGGGAAGATATTAAGCTCATTATTCATGTCTGTTACTTCTCGCAGTGCAGGGCTGACAACGATTGATATTTCTACGATAACGGAGGCAAGCTTATTGCTTGTATCTATATTAATGTTTATAGGCGCAAGCCCCTCCAGTATGGGGGGCGGTGTTCGGACAACGACAGTAGCCGTTATCGTATTAACACTTGTTGCTTATGCTCGTGGGGAGAAGGAGCCGAAAGTGTTTGGCCGGATGATTAGTCAAGAGGACTCCCTCAAGAGCTTTGTGTTTTTTTTAACGGGGATTGCACTGCTCCTCGGAGGAATGTTTGTGCTTCTCATGGCAGAGCCGGATCGTTGGGGGGTATCTGCTATCTTATTTGAGGTAGCCTCGGCATTTGGTACGTGCGGTTTGTCCACGGGAATTACAGGAGATTTGGGCAGTGTTAGTAAAATCACATTGATCGTGCTCATGTTTATCGGAAGGATTGGTTTATTTCTGTTCTACACCTTATTTACCAACGGAAAGAAGAAACCTCTCATCCGTTATCCCGAAGAAAAGCTGATCATTGGATAAATAGCAGCCAGATACGTAGGAATGGAAATTTTTTGAATATCCTATGTTGTAAGATGTTATAATAAGATAAAACGCAGCCTAGGATTATCCTGTGGCTGTTTTTGTATTTGAATTCTGGGGGATTTTGACTACTAAAGTCGAATTCACAAATAATTTACCCAGGAAAGTGAAACGTGATTGAATTTCATGCGTATCAGATAAGGGAGTTCACTAAAACAGGTAAGCGAAGGGAGGTGGCCTCGTTGACAATCAGTTTAGTCAAAGGTCAAAAGATTGATTTAACCAAAGGTAACGCAGGTCTTTCTAAAGTTGTGGTTGGATTGGGTTGGGATCCTGCAGTTGTTGAGAAGAAGGGGTTCTTCGGCTCAAAGAAATCGGCAGTCGAGATCGATTGTGACGCTTCCGTGATTTTATTGGATGAAAAGGGTAAAATAACGAACCAGAAACATGTGATTTATTTTGCTAATCTACAAAGCCCTGATGGTTCCGTTGTTCACTCTGGTGACAACCGTACCGGCGATGGCGCTGGAGACGATGAGACGATTTCTATTAATTTAGGACAAGTTCCCGCTGATGTGAGCAAAATCGCATTCGTCGTGAATATTTATGACTGTGTGAATAGAAAGCAAGATTTCGGTCTCATTCAATCTGCCTATATCCGTGTATTGAATGGTGCAAATCAACAGGAGTTGGTTAAGTTTAACTTAACTGACGATTATTCAGGCAAATCATCCCTCATTGTTGGTGAAATTTACCGACACGGCGGCGAATGGAAATTCAGTGCAATTGGTGAAGGCAGTACAGATACAACGATCGGACAATTGGTCAAAAGATATCAATAATGGCACAGCCAAATCCTATATAAAGAGAGGTATTTCACATGTCTATTTCATTATCTAAAGGTCAAAAAGTCGATTTAACGAAAACAAACCCAGGTCTAACGAAAGTTCTCGTTGGCTTAGGTTGGGACACGAACAAATATGATGGCGGTAAGGATTTCGATTTGGATGCTTCCATTTTTGCAGCGAATGCAGCTGGTAAAGTTAGCAACGATTCCGACTTCATTTTCTACAACAACACCAAAAATGCGAATGGTTCCATCGAGCACAAAGGTGACAATCGTACAGGTGCAGGAGATGGCGATGATGAAGTTATCTACGTTGATCTTAGCGCAGTACCTGCTGAAACAGAGAAAATCGCATTCTGTATTACGATTCATGATGCGGAAGCAAGAGCGCAAAACTTTGGACAAGTTTCCAATGCTTATGTGCGTGTACTAAACGAAGGTTCTGGCTCAGAATTAATTCGTTTCGATCTTGGCGAAGATTTTTCCGTTGAAACAGGCGTAGTTATCGGTGAACTTTACCGTCATAGCGGTGAGTGGAAATTTAGCGCTATCGGCAGTGGATACAAAGATGGGCTAGCAGGTTTGGCACGTGATTACGGTTTGCAAACTTCCTAAGTTGGAAGTTGTAATAAAGGGGTGGTACTTTCAGGGTATCACCCTCCCTACTCTTCTTAATCAATTCGACTCGAGAAATGGTGTTCACTTGACCAGCTTTGTTGCGTTATGGATTGGAAATCAATGCTCCGAAGAGACGAATCGTGTTATTGGAGAATGATATAGATGAGGCTTGAAGCGCTTGAGGTTGAATAGCAAATAAAACAGGGGGTCCACCTTAATGTCAGACTTTTTTCAAAGTTTTGTAGATAACTTCATGAATTTTTTCAGTTGGGACGTGCTCTCGGCAACACTTACGGATCCCGTAAACTGGGGGATTATTGGTACCCTTATTATTCTAGAGGGACTTCTTTCAGCAGATAATGCACTCGTTCTTGCGGTTATGGTTAAGCATTTACCGAAGGAACAACAGAAGCGAGCGTTATTCTATGGTCTACTCGGTGCCTACATATTCAGGTTTGTTGCAATTGGTGTAGGAACGTTCTTAGTCCAGATTATGTGGATTAAAGTAGCCGGTGGTGCTTATCTCCTATGGATTGCCTACAGTAATCTCTTCAAGAAGAAACATGATAACCCTGAAGGCGGGGAAGTTAAAAATAAAGGTCTTTCCTTCTGGCGTACAGTATTAGCAGTAGAAGTCATGGATATTGCATTCAGCGTGGATAGTGTACTTGCTGCATTCGGTGTTAGTGACAAGGTGTGGGTATTGTTCCTTGGTGGTATTTTAGGTGTACTTATGATGAGAGGCGTGGCGCAAGTCTTCTTAAAGCTCATTGACAAGATACCGGAATTGGAAAAAACGGCGTTTATTCTTATTATTCTCATCGGTGCCAAAATGATTGCGGGTGCGTTTGGTTTCCATCTATCACACTTCGTGTTCTTCTCCTTAATTATTGCTTTGTTCGGAGGAACGATTATTCTAAGTTCACTTCGCAAGAAGAAGGCTGGATCTGTAAAAGGATCTTAAAAACTACATCATATGTTTAAACAAGGACAATCCCTCCGCTAAGGAGGGATTGTCCTTTCAACAAATAAGGGAGGAATCGGCATGCGATATTTCAATTATTTAACTGCGGATGAAGAGCAAGCTTTATTTTTCTTACCGCCGAATTCCTTCCATAATCATTCGCACAAAGAAATTCTAGCACATTCCATTGGTGCGGCTCTGTATATGCCAGCGACACGACTTACGTTTGCAGAAGACATCGCTTTTGGTAAAATCGAAGGCCTTGTTTCCGTTGTTCTTGATCTGGAGGATGCGGTAGGGGATAACGAGGTGCATGCAGCAGAGGAATCCCTGATTGGACAAATGAATCGAATTGCTCATTGGATTGATGTCGGCATTCTAAACGCAGATAATCTACCTTTGATTTTCTTGCGAGTAAGAAGTGTCAATCAATTGAATTATTTACTGGAACGGTTGGAGGATCATGTAGCCCTTCTGACAGGTATTGTATTTCCGAAATTCACAGCTGACAATGGAGAGGCTTATTTTCAAATTTTAGAGGATTATAATGATGAGAAAGCAGAAGCTGCGCCCACTTTGTATGGTCTGCCCATTTTAGAAACAGGAGCAATTATTTATAAGGAAAGTCGAACTTCTACCTTACTTTCGATTAACGAAATCATTGAGAAATATAAGCATTTGGTCTTAAATATTCGCATTGGTGCCACGGATTTCTCAAGCTTGTTTGGGCTTAGACGCAGCCCTGAGCGGACGATCTATGATATTGTACCTATTCGGGATTGCGTTGCAGACATACTTAATATCTTTGGGCGTATGGAGGCTTCTAACGTGATCTCTGGACCTGTGTGGGAATATTTCCCCACGAAAGGACTCATCAACGAAGTGATGCTGGATAAGGAAAATGGCATGATCGGCAAAACCATTATTCATCCTACGCACATTAAGCCCGTTCAATCCCTCTATACGGTCACGCATGAGGAGTACACGGATGCCACAAGTATTCTATCCAACAATCATGGGGATCTTGGCGTCATGAAGAGCGCGTATGGAAACAAAATGAACGAATTTAAACCCCATTCTAATTGGGCGAAGCGTATTCTTTTACGATCACAAATTTACGGGGTGCTGCATGAACAACAATCCTTTGATGGACTATACATTAGGCCTAACCGAGCGTACGTATAAAATAGCAGGTGATTTGGAGCTCCACATCACGGTGACCTCCAATCCGTATAACATCCCTTTGGATGCGTTATTCGCGATGGCGGCGAGAATTAATAAGAAACGGTCTTTTTTGTTTGTGAGTAAAGTATTAGGCAAGCATATCCCTTTGAATCCGTACACTTCGCTGCTAAGTGGGACGACATTAGCGCTATTACTGCAGCAAGCTTTAGAGGGCAAGGCGTCTGAAGAGAAGGTACGACTGGCAGTTGAAGGGCTTGTCTTTCCAGAGAATGCGGAAGCAGCCTATAAGACAGTCATGTCTGAGCGCATACAACTGCAGCAGCCCATCACGTTTATTGGATTTGCAGAAACAGCAACGGCAATTGGTCATGCGGTGTATGAGACGTTTGGACAAGGAAGTCATTATTTGCACACGACACGTGAAGTGATCGAAGAATCACCCTCCATCCTTCAGTTCGAAGAAGAGCATTCCCATGCTACGGCTCACTATGGTTACTCCGATGACCCTGCGATTCTTGGACAACCCGAAATTCTTGTTCTAGTGGATGATGAAATTACGACAGGTAAAACATCGCTCAATATCATTCGCGATCTGCAAGGGAAATATCCTAAGAAAATATATTATGTACTAGCACTCTTGGATTGGCGTACAGAGGAAGACATCTTACAATTTGCTCAATTAGAGAAGGAATTGCAAGTTACGATTCACGTTATTTCCTTGATAAGCGGATATACGAAGGTCCACGGTTCAAGCGAGAGCTTAGCTCTACAGCCGCCAAGCCCTCTAGCTGAGGAGCCTACAGGAGCTCTACAAATGTTTTATGTAAATGACCTATTCGCGCATGCACCTTTTGCAGGTGACCGTCCCTATTTGCAGCATAGTGGTAGATTCGGCCTAACACCCGTGAATACCGAACAACTAGACCGCTCCATCACGCAAACGGCAGAGCGGCTCAAGCGCAAGCGCACAGGTAGCAAGACGCTCTGTGTGGGTACTGGGGAGTTTATGTATATCCCGATGCGAATTGCTGCTGAAATGGGCGCAGGGGTCTCGTATCAATCGACGACTCGCAGTCCCATTCATGTCATCGAACAAGGTGACTATGCGGTGAAATATGGTCATGCATTTCCTTCCCCAGAGGATGAGAACGTTGTGAATTTCTTCTACAATATCGCATATGGCATGTACCAAGAGATATTTCTTTTTATGGAAAGAGAAACGACGCCATCCGCTTTGGAGCCGATCTTGCGCATTCTGCAAGCAAAGGGGCTGCACACCTTGCATATTGTCTTTTTCTCCCCTCAAACGGTGGACTGGAAGGAGGCTAGGGGATGGAAGATTGGCGATTCAGAGCTATAGAGGAGCCCCAACCGTTAGGCAGCTATCCTCCTTCTGATGTGACATTTTTACTGAAGGATATCAGCCATATACAGCTTGAGGTTGCCCTGGATGCAAGAGAACGGGCGATTCAATCCGGGACGCACTATTCCGAAATGCTTCCTAAGGAGCATCTGCCTTCCTCCGAGTATATGAACTTGTATCATGAAACTCTAAAGCTATCTGCAAGGAAAGTAGCTGTTTCCGTGGGGGCTGTTGCCGAGATTATACGGGCCAAGAAGGGGACGAATACGGTCCTTGTGTCCTTGGCTCGCGCAGGGACACCTGTCGGCATTTTGATCAAACGGTATTTGCAAGACATCCATCAGCTGAACCTGCCGCATTATAGTCTCTCAATAATTCGTGGCAAGGGGATAGATGAGAACGCTCTCTTATACATGTTGCAGAAGCATCCTGAAGCTAATCTGCAATTCATAGATGGGTGGACAGGCAAGGGGGCTATTCGTAAGGTGCTTACCCAAGCTTGTGACAAAATGGCAAAGGATTACGGGATCATCTTGGACGATGATCTTGCGGTTCTCGCCGACCCCGGTCATTGCACGGATATGTTCGGAACCCGCGAAGACTTCCTGATTCCGAGCGCATGCTTGAACTCGACGGTCTCTGGTTTAATGAGTCGAACGGTGTTGCGTGACGATCTGATTGGGCCTACTGATTTTCATGGCTCCAAATATTACAAGGAATGGTTGGAACACGATCAGTCAACGCATTTTATTGAAACGATCGTGCCTTATTTTAGTCAGGTATCAGAGGAAGCACAGGCGATTGCCAAGGATATGTTGTTGCATCCACCTTCCATATCTTGGCATGGCCTACGAGATATTCAAGCTATTCAAGCCACTTATCAAATGGCAGATATGAATCTGATCAAGCCAGGAGTGGGGGAGACAACGCGTGTCTTGCTCAGGAGAGTGCCGTGGCGGATCTTAGTAGATCGCATGGATAATCCGCATATTCGGCATATTCTGCTCTTAGCTGAGGCACGTGGTGTCCCTGTTGAAGTGTATCCAGGACTCACCTATTCCTGTTGCGGCCTCATACAATCTGTGAAAGGAGATGCCGAATGATTTATGCCAGTGATTTGGATCAGACCCTAATTTATTCTCAGCCCGAAGAACGTGCAGCGCATTGGGGGGATCGTATCATGGTCGCCGAGCTGATAGATGGCAAAGTACGGTCTTATATGTCCGCAGCCACGTATCAACGTTTGCAAGTGCTGATGAATGAGCTCATATTCATCCCTGTGACAACACGAACCATCGCGCAATATGTACGGATTCATCTCATCAGCCAAACCCTGAGACCCCAATATGCTGTGACAAGCAATGGGGGAAATATGTTGATCGACGGCAAGGTCGATACGGATTGGAGAGATCTCGTCAGGACACGTGTTAGCGAGACGAGTGCGCCAGTGGAAGATATTCGCCTAGCCATGCATGGCGTGTTAAGCCAAGATTGGGTAATCAGCTCAAGCTGGTGTGACGATCTCTTTTACTCCCATATCGTAGATCGCGACCGTATGCCTAAGCAGGAGATCGCTGATCTTAGCGCTGAATTGATGGGGATGGGCTGGCGGACTTCTGTTCAAGGTAGGAAGGTGTACATCGTCCCTGAGGCTGTAAGCAAGGGAGCAGCGGTTGCACACCTGAGCGAGATTCTTGGTGGACGAAAAGTCATCGCTTCCGGCGATTCTCTTCTAGATCAGAGTTTGTTAGACATCGCTGATTTCGCGATTGCTCCAGGTCACGGTGAGCTATTCCGCCAAGAGCAGATGGGACAGTCCGGGAAATATCGATTTACCGAGGAATCTGGTATTTTTGCGGCTGATGATATTACATCATTCGTACATTCCACACATGACGAGCACAAAAAGTTGCTCATAAAGGAGCCCTCATGAAAAAAGTATGGTTTAACCGCTGGTTCTCAGTCGCTTATCATTATATGAACAGCATTCGCAACAATGAGGACGGAGCTCCTTTCAAGATGTACGCAACCCATCCGGATCGAACGCACATGGCACTGCAAGCGGCTGATTATGCGGATACAGAGCCTGTTCTTGGCGACGATGATTACGTCGAATTTGCGCTCAACTTTTGTAAACAGCATGGGATTGATGTATTCATTCCTAGATTGCATATGTACGCGATTGCCAAACATATTAATGAGTTTGAGAAAATCGGTACACGTGTAACCGTTTGTCGTGATCTTGAGCTCCTTGAAAATCTGATGGAGAAGCAAAAGTTCTACGAATCCATCCGTCCGAAGGGGATTGTTGCCATTCCCGATTATCATGTGGTGAATACGGCCGAGCAGTTTCTTGAGGCGCACAGCGCCTTGACAGCAGCGGGTCATGGTGTCTGTATGAAGCCAACGAATGGTGAAGGCGGCAATGGATTTCGGCTTATCAGCAATAAGCGGAATGCGCTGAATGATATGTTTGGACCCGTCATGCCTTATCTCACGAAAGAGCAAGCCTACCAGAACTTCTCGACGGTAGAACGTTTTGATGACGTCATGGTTATGGAAGTACTGAATGGGCATGAATACAGTATAGACTGCCTAGCTTCCGCAACAGGCGAGCTTCTGGCTGCGGTTCCGCGTCGTAAAGCAGATGGACGATTGAGGCTGTTGGAGGAAGTACCAGAGCTGATTGAACTTGCTAATCGGGTAGCTGCTACCTATCGCATTCCTTTTAATTATAATATTCAAGTTAAATACAATCACGGTGTACCGAAGCTGCTAGAGATTAATCCACGGATGTCCGGCGGTTTACATGTCACCTGTTTAGCGGGCATTAACTTCCCATATCTGGCGGTGAAATCGCTTCTTGGTGGACAGGTTGAGGTCCAAAAACCGACTTTCGGCTTACTGGTAAGCCATATTGAGCAATATGTTATTATGAATCTCGGCGAATAATAAGGAGCGCGCATCATATCTTTGATAATAGATGATCATTCGTATCAATCAGCAAAGAGGGTGCGCGATATGACCGTAGGCGGGATTATCTTATTCGGAATTATTGTAACGCTAATTGTGATTGCAAGTGCAGAGAAAGCGGAATATGTGTCCAATTTTATCGATAAATAGTCATCTTTGAAGCCTGAAAAGGTTTCTTTTTTTTGCTTCGATTTGGTAGAATAGTAGATAGGTAGTTTCATTAGTGAAGGAGATTTAACATGCTGCAATTAAGCGATAGTCAACTTGCAACAATGTGGAGTCAAGGAGATGCGAAAGCGTTTAATCGACTTCTGGAGCTGTATAAGGACAGAATTTATCGACTGGCTTTTCGTATGCTACGTAATAAATCAGATTCCGAAGATGTTGTTCAGGAGACTTTTTTGCGAGCACATTTGAATTCACATCGATTTGATGCTACCAAGAACTTTTCCAACTGGATTTTTAGCATTGGCAAGAATGTAACCATTGATCTGATGCGGAAGAAGAAGAAAGAACTCTCCATGGACACGAGTGCGTTTCCTTCGCAAGACGAGCGCCCATTGATCGAGAAATTGGTGAGTCTTGAGAAGACGCCGGAGCTTCAACTGATTGAGCAGGAAACGTTTAGTCAGGTCGAGCAAATGATTCAAGATCTACCGGACAAATACAAAGATCTTATTGTGTACAAATATTATTTGGATATGTCCTTAGAAGACATCAGCCGTGAAGTGAATTTGCCTGTTTCTACGATCAAGACGAGGCTCTTCCGAGGTCGGAATTATATTAAAAGAAAATGGGGATCCTTATTCTTCATGTTGCATAGCTTATCCACAATGATCATTTTATAAAGGTAAGCCGATAAGGCTTATTTTTTTGCCCCCATTACCTTATGATAAGGAGCTTCTCATGAGTATTCCTAAATTGGATGCACCAAAACTTCCGAAAGAATTACCGATCATTACCTTGCAAGAAGGAAAATTTGAACCTGAGGATTGCTTTCATACAGGCATCATTAGTGATTGTGTAATTGATAATCAGTCTGCTTATAAAGTTGCATTTGATAAAATTATTTTCCGCAACGTGACCTTTACCCGGATTTCGATGAAAGAAATTGAGTTCACGGATGTTATTTTTGATCGGTGTGATTTGTCGAATGTGAACTTCACTGAAGCGACGATTCATCGTACAGAATTTCGTAATTGCAAAATTATGGGCATGGATCTCACGGGAGCCACGCTGCGAAACATCCTTTTTCAAGATTGTTTAGGGGACTTTGCAACATTCCGTATGGCTAATCTGAAGCAGATCACCTTTCAATCTTGTTCTTTAATGAGTTCTGATTTTTATGAGGCTACTTTGCAAAAGCTACAATTTGAGGTTTGCAAGTTGGAGCAAGCTCAATTTACAGGGGCTAAACTCGAAGGCATTGACCTAAGTACCTGTGAGTTTACCAGTTTAGGTGTAAGCATTGAGGATCTGCGGGGATGTATCATATCTAGAGGGCAGGCCTCGGTATTCGTAAGTCTTTTTGGGATCAAACTAAAGGAATAAAGTAAAGGACAGGTGAATGGAGGGGTAGACGGTGAAACTTGGATTTGATATTGATGATACCCTCATTAATCTAAGAGAGCATGCGTTTCATATTTACAACCACAAGTTGCAGCAGAATGTTGGGCTAGATGT
This sequence comes from Paenibacillus qinlingensis, assembly GCF_031455095.1. GTDB lineage: Bacteria > Bacillota > Bacilli > Paenibacillales > NBRC-103111 > Paenibacillus_E > Paenibacillus_E qinlingensis_A. Next base: position 76,516 of record NZ_JAVDSB010000014.1, on the reverse strand, counting down.
GTTTCAAGCCCTGCCTTCCATGGAAATTCACAGTGCATTTGGATTATCCAAAGAGGAGGGTGGGAAGCTGTGGCACAGTCTACGCGATGAGATTTATTATTCCGACTGTGCGACATTTCCTCATGCGCGTGAGGTTCTGAATGAGCTGGTGGAACAAGGCCACGAGGTGTACTACATCACAGCTCGACCCAAAGATCATACGGAGCGCACGCGGCAATGGCTGATCGACCACGGATTCCCTGTCGCAGAGGGGCATTTCTTCTGTGGAATGAGTGATTCGGAGAAAGTACATATTATAGAGGCATTAGAGCTGGATTATTATTTCGATGACAAACCGGCGGTTCTGGAGACGTTAGCTCACTTGCCAGTCCGCAGTTATGTGAAGGACAGATCCTATAATCAACATCTGGCATTGCCGCGGATTACGTCGTGGGAAGAGTTGAATGACATGTTAAAAGGGTAAAAAGAGCTCGCATCGTTACAAAACGATGCGAGCACCTGGCCCAAGGGAGAGCAGATCTTGCTCTCCCTCTTTTTGTAGTTGTCGGAGCAACTCATCTGTATCCCGTTTCGGCGCATGGACGAGCAGCTTGAAGTTGCTCCGCATAGATTGGACCATCCGGCGGACATCGGGGAGTCCTTGGTGGATTTTGTAGCGGATGGCGCGTATTCGGCATCCGCGATCCTCATCTGGCAGCGCGAGTAATCGATGCGCTGTTGTTCCTTTGGCGGCATGCCCCGTGATCAGGATGCCATTATTGTTGTGATTACGCAGCATGTCGTAATACCACTGCGCTTTCACGGATTGCATCATGCCATCCGTGGTGATCCAAATGGCCGCGCGCGAACATGCGATGTCCTCCTGGAGTAGACGTTCGCGATCATCATCGGTAGAGATGATCGCAGAACGGGAGCTGCTTAAGGCTTCGGCTAATCGTGCAGCCATGCCGACCTTGAGCCAGCTTGAATGTTGAAGCATGAGCTTCATGGCTTCAATCAGCTCTTGCTCTACGCGGATCGGCGTATTCGGGTAGCGCTGCTCCATCAAGAGCAGCAGCTCCTGTCCCCGACCGCACACAGGAACTGGCAGCAGCAGCTGGCCGTTGGCGGCTAAGACGCGATCTGCTTCTATGAAAAGAGACTCGAGCTTTGACTCTTGTTCTTCGGTATCCGTGCTATAGGCAGCATCGAGGATGGCACCATCCAAGGCTGAACTTAGTTCAATCAGCCGCGGCGTGTCTGTGCCGAGCACAATAGAATCCTCGCTATAATCTCCCGAGTAGAAAAGTTGCTTTCCTTCAAGCTCAATCATAAACCAAATGGAACCAAGCATATGTCCGCTCCGTCCCCAACACACTCGCAGTTCAGGAGAAATAGTGAACCATTGCTGTGCGGGTACAGCATCTTCAATAAAAGCATATTTGACCGCTGCTAGATGGGTTTCATCGTAGGGCAACTCACCACCTTGTTGACGTACGTTGTTCCCCCAACTTGAATAATAACCAGGCAGTTGTTCGGCTGTAACTCTTGTCGTCCACACGACACCTGTGTATCCTAATTTGTATAATAGAGGGATCGCTATCGAATGGTCTTCATGGGCGTGAGATAGAAAAACCGCATCCAATGCGGCTACTTTAGCAGCATCTAGGAGTGGATATTCACCAATGCCTTCACGCTTTACCCCACAATCGAGCATGATACTGCTCCTCGTATTTCCAATCCAATAACAGGAGCGACCGTGTTCACCGGCTCCGCCCCATACTTCCACATGCATCATTACGCATTCCACTTTCTGTTTGAATTCATGTTGTTGACTATCAACAGCAGGATCGTCGTTATACCAACTGAAACGACAGCCATTGCCATGCCAAGCGAAATTTGACCTTGTTCAAATTGAGCGAAAATATATGTCGCCGACGTCTGCATCGACGGCGGGAGTACCATCATCGACGCGACGAGCTCGCGGAGCGAGATGGTGAAGGTCATCATCCAGCCGGCGATAATGCCCGGCAGCAGAAGGGGTAAGACGATACGTCGGAACACGTACCACGGCTTGCCGCCGAATACTTGCCCGGCTTGCCGCAAGGATTCGTCTAGTTGGCCGTTGCGTGCCTTGACGTATTGCACGGTGTACGGCAGGAAGAATACCACGTACGTGAGGACAACCATGCCGTAGGTGTTGTAGAGATGGAGCGGCATCCAAGCTGAATTCCATAGCATGATGAGTCCGACCACAAGGACCATATCGGGAACGGTGTTCGGCAGCAGGCTGAACATGTCTGTAATCCGTTCCGGCAAGCGCTTGCCGCGCCCGATCGTGAGGGCGAACCACGTACCGAGCGCTGCCGCTAAGCAGGCCGCGAGCAAGGCGAGACCCATGCTGTTCGTCAAGGCCTTCATGCTCGGTGAACCCCAAGTCAGAAGCTCACCGTAATGGCGAAGCGTGAGATTCGTCCAAGCGAGACCATTCCCCCTCAGCTTCATGAGTGAAGCTGAGATGATCGAGAAATAAGGGATGCCAATCGCGGTGGCGAGCACCATGATTACGTACAGCCAGGCGAGAGCACGCTGCCAGCCGCGGTAGCCCATGACTTTGCCCTGTGAGCTTTTACCGCTTACCAGGTTATAAGAGTGCTTCCGAACAACTAGAGACTGCACGTACCAAAGTACGAGACAAGCCATCAGAAGAAGTGAAGCAAGCGAAGTCGCTTTCCCAAAATCCACAGGCCAGCTAGAAATCGATGCTTGAATTTCCGTTGTGAGAACGAAATAGCCGATACGTTTACCGAACGTGATAGGTGTACCAAACTCGGCCAGTGTTTTAACAAAAATGAGCAAAGCGCCCATGATATAGCTGGAGAAAACAAGCGGCAGTAGCACCCGCCGTAATGTATAAGAATAGCTAGCCCCATGTACAGCAGCAGCTTCTTCTTTATTTCCACCAATTTGCACAATAGCATTGCGGAGAATGAGATACAGGAATGGAAACAAATGTAAACTCATAATGGTGATCATACCGAACAGGGTGAAGAAATGTGTGCTAACCCAGTGTGCACCTGGAAAAAATTGCTCTAAGTATCCTCGCGGCTGCATGAAGAGAATCCAACCCATTGAGCCGATGTATGGCGGTGTCATAAAAGGGATTAGTAACACAATATCTAACCAGCGATGCTTACGAAGTGGTGTTTTGGCCATGATCCAAGCGAGCGGCAAAGCAAGCAACGTACTGCCAACGACTACCCAAATGCCCAGCATGAAAGAATTTGTGAATACACCCGATAAATCTTTTTCGATTACGGTTCGTAATGGGGCTAGGAGATCTAATGTCCCCTTGGTCCAAATACTTTTCCAAGCCACGAATAGAAGAGGAAGGACGACTAGCATGGCTAGTAACAGCAATGCTAAGTACGTCCCTGTGCGTTTTACGATCATCTTGTCGTCATCCCCAACCTCAGCTTACTTTTTAAATAATTGCGTAAACTTTTGCGTAATCGCATCTTGATTCTCATTCATCCAGCTCCAGCTCACATCAAAAGTAGGGATATCCTTCGCATTAACGCGGCCTTGAATTTGAATGTCACTGCGACCCGAAAGCAAGTAAGAGTCCGTAACCAGTTTTTGAGCTTCATCGGAAAGCAAGTAATCAATAAAAGCTTTGGATGCATCGACATTTTTGGACGTTTTCATAATCATCGCAGGTCGTGGAGAGATCACCGTTCCGCTTGCTGGATAAATCAAATCAATCGGTTCACCTTTTGCTTTTGACGCGTAAGTCATATAGTCAACGCTTGCCATAACAATCTTTTTCGCGCCAGAGATAACTGGATCCATAGCTTCTTGGTTAGCACCAGCAATAATAGCACCATTTGCTTTCACTTTACCAAACAGATCCCAAGCAGCATCACCGTTTTTATTCGTATAGCCAGACATGAAATCAAGAGCGGAACCAGATTGAGCAGGATCTGGGATATTAATTTGATCTTTCCATTCTGGTTTCGTTAGATCGCTCCACTCTTTAGGCGGATTCGTTACAAGCTTCGTGTTAAAAGCAATACCTAATGCTGACAAGCTGTAGCTAAAATAGTTACCCTCTTTATCCGAATAAGCAGGAATTAATTTATCGATATTTTTTGCCTCTTTATAAGGGAGAGTTAACCCGCTTTTGGTCATTCCGATTGCAGAAGGAAGTGATGCCAGAATAACTACATCGACTACTGGATTTCCTTTTTCGGCTTCCATACGCGCCATGATTTTACCTGTAGTACCTTGGAACATTTCAACTTCTACGCCAGTTTTTGCTGTGAAGCCTTTTTGAATGCTAACGGCAAGTGGGTTAGGTCCCGCACTATAAACAACGATTTTACCGCTTAATTTTTTTGCTTCTGGCGTTGTCGTTGGAGCAGTAGACGAGGACGCAGTTGCTGCTGTTGTTGGTTTTTCGGATGCTGTTCCAGCAGTCGTCGTTTGGCTGCCCGTTCCACACCCCGTTAATCCTACGCCGATCAAAACCGTCATCAAAGCTAGAGTAGTCGTGTGCAAAGATTTTTTCATTTTTGTTTTCATTGTTTAAACTCCCTCTCCTAGGTATGGTAACTGCTTAAGAAAGCACGTGAATCTGCTGCTGTGCAACGTAAAGCTTTACGAAATCCCCTACCCTTAATCGCGTAGGATGATACGCCATCCAAACTTCTCCCGTATTTAAACGCATGGTGACCTCATAACGTTCTCCCATGTAACTTACCGTTTGTACAACGCCTTCATAGGTAAGGTCATTCTCAGAAAGAGATTCCCACCGCACATGCTCAGGTCGGACTAGCCGCTTGTCCACTTCTAACCAATTGGTTTTGCCGATAAAGCGAGCTGTAAAGGGATGCGTAGGCTTTTGATAAATGGCTTCTGGGGTATCTTTTTGTAAAATACGCCCATCTTTCATTACGATGATTTCATCTGACATCGACATCGCTTCGGTTTGATCGTGTGTGACATAAACGGTGGTGAAACCGATTCTTCGTACCAAATTCATCAATTCTAAACGCATTTCTTCTCGCAAAAGGGCGTCAAGCGCGCTCATTGGCTCATCGAATAAGACGAGCTGTGGCTGGACGACAATTGCACGAGCAAGCGCAACACGTTGCTGCTGGCCTCCTGAAAGTTCGTGCGGATAGCGCTTTTCCTTCCCTTGCAGCTGTACCAACTCGATCGCTTCGATCGTTCGCTGGCGCCAATTTGATTTGTCACCCGAAGCTTTAAGCCCGAAAGCAACATTCTCCAGCACTGTTAAATGCGGCCAGAGTGCAAAATCTTGAAAAACCATACCAAAATTACGTTTGTGCACAGGGCGATTGATCCTGCTCTTCTTCGAGAACAAACAGATATCTCCGAAATGCAGCTCACCTTCATCAGGTGTCTCCAGTCCAGCAATGATGCGAAGTAGGGTAGTTTTACCGCAACCCGATGGACCGAGTAATGTAGTGAATCGTCCTTTGGCGAGAGAAAGCTCAATACCTTCCAACGCTGTCATAGAACCAAAAGATTTGCTTATACCACTAAGTTGTAGAGACATCGCATGCTTCCTTCCGTGCTTTTGATCTCACCTTTAGTGTAAGAGCCTATCGTCAGCTAAGTGTCATAGCAAAGTAAATAGATTGTTAAGTTTTTGTTGTGTATCTATTCATTTCCATAGATTTTTTCTATAATGATCCCCAAAGCAGATGGGTAGGAAAGAGGGATGAGTGGGATGAATTGGAACATGTTAAAACTCCAAGTAATAGAACTACTTGATAAACACAAACGAATTACGTCAGTTGCAGAGCACCTAGGGCTTAAGCAGCCCACAGTCTCCTTTCATATGAAATCGATGGAGCAAGAGCTGGGTGTGCAACTATTTTATTCGCGAGGTGGCAAGGTCCATTTAACCGAAGCGGGGCAATCATTGAATCATTATGCGAAGAAAATTAACGCACTTGTTCAGGAAGCAGAACGAGTCGTGAAGGAGTTCGATGAGCGTGGCAGCGGTCATTTGAAAATAGGAGCAAGTTCCGTTCCAGGAACCTATGTGCTCCCAGAGATGCTGAGTTCATTTTCGAAGCTGTATCCGCAAATTTCAGTCTCTTTAACCGTAAGACCTACACCCGTCATTCAAGAAATGCTGTTAAATCATGAAATTGATATTGGCATCATGTCGGCAGAACCTTTCCAATGGTCCCCACTTGTTGGGGAAACGCTATGTGAAGATGAGCTCGTTTTCTTTTTTAATCCTAATCATCGCTTTGCGAGACAAGAATTGCTGCACCCTGAGTTCTTAAACGAAGTACCCTTTATCCTGCACGGACAGGAGTCTAGCACAAGAACCATGACACTAAATTGGGCCAAAACACTAGGAGTTAAACTAAAACCAGTGATGGAGATGGACTCCTTAGAAGCGATTAAACAGGCCGTCATGACAGGGGAAAGTGTCTCAGTTATTTCTAAAATAGCCATCGCAAAAGAGCTGTTGCGAGGTGAATTGAGCTGTCGAAGCATTCCTCAAAACCCTTTTAAACGCTACATTTATTTTACTTATAATGCGGATCGCATCCGCTCATCCCTCTTTGATAGCTTTCTTTCCTGCTTATATGATTCTGTACGATCCTTCTAATCCTATTTACAAAAAGCACAAACCCAGATGACAATCTACAAACAAATCACCTTTATGCTCAGTTCTGTAAGGGAAAAACTTTCCAGAATCGTAGAGGAGATGAAGTGATGTTTAGGAAAAAGGCAATGACTGTCATAATGGCAGCTGTAGTTGGGACTAGCTTAATTGCGAGTATCGGTGCGGCACCACAGTCAGCAAGTGCAGCAAGCAACATGGTTCCAGATTACGAAGTAAAGCTTCTTCTGAATCCAAGTGTCGTACTTGGAACTGATTTCAAGTTGACGAGTAGTGTGAGATCAGCATTTGGTATGCCGGATACCGTTACCAAAATGAACGTAGAATTCCTAGATACCAGCAATAAAGACATCTATAACAATGGATGGAGTCCACGTATTCGTAAGACAGAAGGAGAAAGTGATTTTGAACTTAGTTATAAAAAGAGATATGCCATAACGGGAAGTGACATTAACGGAGCGCTCACATTGGCTAATCAACAAGGATTTAACTCAGGGGATACAGGCTACGAGGCGCAAATTGAGTGGGGCTACCAGAAGAAAACACTTAGTATCACTCGTTCGAAACAAGGAAGTAAATCGGGCTATAGCGGAATGGATCTACCTAATCTTGCGGATTCACGCAGTTTACTCATAAATAATGCACCTGATAAATTCAACAACTGGGTTTCTAGCGGTTGGGGAACTAATAAGCTTTCGACTTCAAGAGTTTTTGGTCCAATCCTTGCTAAACGATCCATTGGTACATGGAGTGGATTGCAGTTGTATATTGAAGTTTGGCCAATAAAGAATGCGGCGGGGACAGGCACTGAATACGTCGTGGAAGCTTCCTTCAAAACCACTAGCCAGACGACAGCATCTACCAAACATGACGAGTTAATTACCTACCTACAAGGAAAAGGTTGGTTTCTAGCGCAAGATTCCTTGAAGACACAATTAATTATGGATCGTTACTAAATAACGAATGGAGATGAGTAATTCAATGTTCCAAGCTCATAAAATGTCCAAAGTAATCATGGCTTCAACCGCAGCGGCTTTGCTTTTAACAGGTGGCATTCTTAGTCCTCAACAGGCTTCTGCTGCCAACGGTACACCGAACTATGAGGTTAAATTTAACTTAAATCCTAGTATCGTCGTGGATTCCAGCCATAACTTGATCAGCAGCGTACGCAGCCAATTTTCGACCGGTTCTTCCTCCAAAGCTTATCGTGTTCAATACATGGACACAGCGACAGGAGCACTGGATGCACAAGGCTGGAGTGATCGTATTCGTAAAAAAAGCAGCGACAGCACACACCAATTCCAATACAAAAAGCGCTACCCGATCACCAATGGAGATATTAACGGTGCGTTAACAACAGCAGCGAACGATGGTTTAAATAGCTCGGCTTCCGGATTTGAGTTCCAGGTGGACTGGACCTATAGTAAACAAACCTTAAGCGTCCAGTATGAAAAAGACGTGACCGTATCGGGCTACAGTGGTAGCGGATTGAATGCGCCAAACTTGGCAACATCACGCTCCGTTTCTGTTTCCAATGCGCCAAGCCAATTTAAAAACTGGACCAGCTCAGGTTGGGGAACAACGCAATTGAATAACTCAGTTATTTATGGTCCTATTGATTTTAAACGTTACGAAGGTACCTATGAGGATTTGGATCTCGATATCGAAGTATGGACCATCCTCAATGCAGCAAAAACAGGAACTGAAGACATTGTGGAAGCTTCCTTTAAGACAGACAGTCTAAGCGAGGCAACGAGTGTACGTACAGCATTAATGAATGTACTATCTACAAAAGGCTGGTTAGTGCAGTCTGACGTCCTCAAAACAAGCTTAATTATGGAGCGTTATGCACCTGTAGCCCAAACGCCAGATACCTCAGCTCCTTCCGTACCAGCTGGATTGAGCGCTGCCGCAACGTCCAGCTCTCAAGTTCAGTTGAACTGGACTGCATCGACAGACAACGTCGCAGTAACTAGCTACGATATTTTTCGTAACGGTTCCAAAATCGGAACATCATCAACGGCAAGCTATAGTGATTCAGGATTAACAGCATCGACAGCGTACAGCTACACCGTCATTGCCAAAGACGCGGCAGGAAATGCTTCTGCAGCTAGCACGACTGCAGCAGTCACAACACTTGCAAGTGGCGGCACTGGTACAGGATCACTTTACTACAACGTAAATGGAAGTGTCGTTTCGTATCTAGAAGCCGAGACTTTCACAGCAAAAACAGGCACATTCACACAAGCGACTTGTACGGCATGCTCCGGAACAGCTAACATGCAAACACCTAATGGATCTGGAGATAGTGATTCCAATTACCTCAAATATGACCTTGAAGTCACAAATGGCGGTTCTTTCTACATTTACTTGCTTTCCCAAGGTCCAGATGGCAGCTCGGATAGCTTCAACGTAGCCGTTGATTCAGGCAGTAACTACCAAGTAACAACGGGAAGCGCTGGTAGCTGGGCTTGGAAAAAACCAAGCAGTTCCATCTCACTTTCAACTGGCACACATACGCTATACATCAAAGTGCGGGAAGACGGCGCCATGGTCGACAAAATCGCCCTCTCCAAAACTAGCAGCACCCCAAGCGGACTTGGAGGCACTGCGCTCATTCCATCAACTCGTTAAAGAAAAATGCCTTTAATCCTGAAGCTCTCATTCCATCCGCGTGATGGTACTGAGAGCTTTTTTGTACAAGCCCCACCGCGCCCTCTGAGGGAAGCCTCGCCATGTCTCCGTCTATTTGGTGCGCCTTCCACAGTAAGCCCTGCTGCAGCCCTCCACAGCAAGCACCACGGCACCTCCACGGGAAGTCCTGCCGCGAACATCAAAGCACGCCCCGCGAAAGGTTCTACCTCAAGCTCTAGCGCTTCGCTACTAACGGGACCAAGTAATTTTTCACTGTTTACCCTTGGCACTATCCCTATAGCTCAGAAAGAGATCACGGGTCGAGAATACTTCAATTTTGCTACTCGTGAACAACGGGATGTGGTTTAGCGAGTAATGGAAAAACGGATTGAACGAGGTTAAGCAAGTAATGGAGAAACGGATTGAATGAGGTTAAGCAAGTAATTTGGAGAAACGGATTGAATGAGGTTGCAAGTAATGGAGAAACGGACTGGATGGTGTTAAGCAAGTAATGGAGAAACGGAATAGATGAGATAGAAAGCAATGTTACATCGAAATGGACTTAAAGAGAGTGAGGTAGTGTAATTAGTGAAATGAACTGAAAGCAATTTAAAGAAGAAAGTGTAGAATTTTGATCTGTGTAGGAAGCATACGATGTGTTATTTCGTAGTAGAGGGGTTGCTGGTTCTAGAATTATTCATACAGGTTTTGACCAGATGTTCAAAAACAGGAGTATCAGACTTAATCAGATTGATACGATAGCAGAATTCGTCCAAATACGTTTGAAGATATTTAGGTCCGATACCGTGAAGGTAGTGCTAAGCCAAGTGCTAACCTGTTTTGCGAATTCGAGAAGGGGGCGTTGTTTTTTTGATGTATAAAAGCCTGTAACCAATTCGATTGTTTCTACCATAGGATCAATATGTTTTTGTTGAAAGCTGTAAGTATCGGACTTTGTTATATGTTTGGTATGAGGTTGATTAGGTATTACATGTTTAATTTTAATCATAGTTGAAATCGCAGCTTGATCTATCGAAGAGCCGATAAGAAGTAGCTGTTCTTGGGGATGTCTATGGACTGTTGGATTAAATGGGCGTCCATATATAGCAGAGTTAATCAGAATAGATCCAGTTAGCGGACAGTGGTTATCTGCCTGCTGAATGGAAGTGCGAATTTTTTGGAGGATTAGCCAGGCTGTTTTGTAAGTAACCTTAATAAGCTGGGACAGCTCTGTAGCTGTTGTGCCAATATGAGTGCGCGAAACCAAAAATATAGCCAGCAACCATTTGCAAAGTTGTGTTCTCGAGCCCTCCATAATCGTTCCCGCGAGCAGTGACACCTGATGTCGACAGTTAGAACATTCATATAAGGGTAATCGTCTGGTAGTAGTAATGTATGCATGTCGATGATCACAACGTGGACAGCAAAAACCTGTCGGCCACTTAGATTGATATAGGTATAGAATGCAGGCGTCTTCCGAGGAGAAATGTGAGTGAAATTGCTCAAGGGACCAGCTAGAAATGTTCATGACATCTATCCTCCCAACTGCATGAAATGGAAACGTTTGTTCCTATTTCATTATATCAAACATATGATCGTATTTCAATAATTTGGGATTTTTTTCTTGAAAGTTATTTCTGAGTCAAAGGGATAGTGGTGATAGCGAGATGTAAATTGAGATAAGCAAGTTGAGTGGGGGGCAAGGTAAAAAAGTTGACAGGAATTGGCGTAGGTATTGGAAAATCGAAGAGGAAGAGGAAGAGGAAGAGAATGAGAATGAGAATGAGAATGAGAATGAGAATGAGAGGAGGAGTTAGTCGAAGTTATTGGGGGAGAATTGTGACCTAATAGTGTCGTGATACACGCGGGATGTAGGAATGTGTTTTCTTCTTTTTTAGGTCATGTCCGCATAAGGTAGTACTAATGAATTTGGCGCTATAACAGGAACGGGGTAATAGAGAAAGGGGGAACAGAATGCTGCAGAGGCGACGGTGGAGAAGCAGACCAACTGTGAAAACAAGCCGGAAAAAGGTACTGTGGATCGGTCTGCTCATCTTTGTCTTGTTTTGTGTACAGTTTTTTATCTTTGTAGAACGGAATATTAGACCACCTTTAATGAATTTGGCCAAGGTGAGGGTTAAGCAGATTGCAACTCAGGCGATTAATAGTGCGATTGCCGAACATGTTGCAGGAGGAGCGAATGCTGAGCAGTTGATTGATTGGAAAATGGATAAAAACAATAAAATTACGGGTTTCATGTTGAATTATAATGAGCATATGCGGATTACTTCGGAAGCTATTAAAACGGTGCAAGGTGAGCTGAATGGTTTGGAAACAATTTCTGATCATATACCCATCGGGCAAGCGATGAATAGTGCGATTTTGGCTTCTTTTGGACCCGATATTCCGATTAGATTGCTTCCAGTGGGAAGTGTGAAGGTGGATTTGCATACACGTACGCAAAATGTTGGCATTAATATGGTGATGTTTGAAGTGTATGTGCGCATTATTGCTGAGGTTTCTGTTATTATCCCGTTTGATTCGGAAACGGAAATTGTAGAAACGGAGATACCAATTTCCTACTCGCTTGTAGTCGGGGATGTTCCTACTTATTATTATGATAATAAGGGAAATCCTGTGGGAAGTTCGAAGGAAGGCAGCCCGCCAAGTATAACTTTACCGACAATTCCTAATTCAGGGACTACGAGTGCTCTCCCTAAGGAGGGAGTTACCAAATAATAAATAAAAAGAAGTAACTCACCCAAAAGGGAGGTTACTTCTTTTTGCTTCGATCTTCGCGCTCCCATCTGCGTAAGGACGGATAAGGATCATAACTCCACTCTGTTGCCCCATTATCGCGATACAGTCCAAAATGAAGATGAGGCGGGAATTTGCCGGAAGTACCAGGTTTCCCATACCCAGAGCTGCCAACCCAACCAAGGGTTTGTCCGGGTTTGACGATGTCATTGATTTTAATGGTTTTTTGAAATCCAGATAGGTGGGCGTAATAGTGATAGATGTTATTTAGATCGCGAATACCAATTCGCCAGCCCCCGTAGGGATTCCATCCTTTTATTTCAACGATGCCGTAACAGGTGCTTCTTACAGGGACCCCGTAGCCGGCAAAAAGATCTGTACCTTCATGGGTCCGATGTCCACCCCAACCGCGACTATCCCCCCAGGTGCTGCGATACGAGTAGTTGGAGGTTACAGGTAGAGGGAAAGCGTGCGTATTTGCCTCTAGGCTGCCCAAAGACTCATAAATGGCAGTGAATTGTCGGATTCGCTCCACGCTTCGTGCATTTTGGTAGTAATTCCAGAGGTTAATTTGTAAGTTATCAACTCTAGTCCCATTGTTGCTTAAGATGGCAGCCATTGCCGCTAATACATCTAAATCGTTGGTACGTTCTGCAAGACCATCCCCCGATCCATCCCGGCCAACGCCATGGAAAAAGGAGATGTTTTTCAGATTAGTGTCTTGAGGATCTGGGTTGAGCATGCCTGCCCAAATTTGTTCGGAGAAATAAATATTTGTCATGCGTTGTTGTACGGTTCGTTTCTTTACGGTATTCATTGTTTTCTCATATTGATCAACAGCAGCTAAGTAGGTCCAAGGGATACCCGTGAGTAAACCTATTTTTTCAAAAAGTTCCTTTCGTTCTTCTTGTGTATACTTCGTGGGTTGGGAACTCGGCGTTGGAGCAATCTGGTCATTAGCCATTGCATGTGATGGGTCTAGGTGTGAAAAAGGTGTTGGTGTGATTGCTGATAGGAGGAGGCTAAGGACGAGAACCTTTGACCAAAATGCTCTACTTTGCATCTCTATCATCCTTCCTGAAATGTTAGTTCTTAGGATGTACGGATATTTGGTTGTTTATCCTTCGATCTTTCGTTGCACCGGGAAATTTGCTATGATGCCAATAAGAGGTGGGAATAGTGACTTTTAACCATAGAGAAGAACATGTTGACGATGACATGCTAGTTGTTCAAGCTAATTTGGATGATGTAAATCCAGAGTGGATGACTTATGTGATGGATAAGCTTTTTGACGCAGGTGCAAATGATGTTTACATGGTGCCTATTATTATGAAAAGAGGACGTCCAGGCATCATGTTGAATGTGCTTGTGGATGAGGAACGATTATCTTCCATTGAGGAGGTTATTTTTAGCGAAACTACGACACTGGGTATTCGCTATATGCGGGCATCGTGTCATCGATTGGCAAGAGAATTCGAACACGTGGAGACGCCTTGGGGGACTTTAACCGTAAAGGTGGGCTATCATGCTGGGAAATTAGTGCAATTTGCACCTGAATTTAAGGAATGTGAACAAGTGGCAAGGCTGCATGAAGTTCCTCTAAAGATGGTCTATGAGGAAGTTAGGTTGTTGTTTATGCAACAACTAAGACAAAAAAACGCTCTTCCACTGTGATGGAAGGGCGTTTTATCTTATTACTGTGGCGTACCGGGAGTAGCATCGCCTTGGTGCGTGTGAGAATGAGAGTGACCATGATGATGGTCGTGATGGTGTTCGTGTTTGTGATCATGACTATGATCGTGACTGTGAGAATGGTCATGATGGTGGTGATGGTCATCGTGTGTATGCGCATTTTCATGGCTATGATCATGTGCCAGATGCTCATGACTTACTTGCCATTTTCCAATTAAGGGGTCGATTTTACCAACTACTACACGCAGTACATTAGGTTGCTTAGGCAAGTCTCTTGTGCCTGCGCCATAGCCAATATGATCAACTACCATGGGTGGGAAGCTTTTGGAGAATTCATCTACAATTCCCGAAATAATACCGGCTCCTGTAGGCGTTGTCATTTCTAAACTATAAGGAGTTGAAGCGATAGGTACGCCTTTCATCATCTCCAACGTGGCCGGAGCGGGTACTGGATAAATACCATGATCAATATGTATGGTACCAGATCCAAGTGGCACTGGAGAGGAGAAAATACGTTCGATTTGCAAGGAGTCGATGGCTAATGCAACACCTACGATATCGACGATAGAATCAATGGCACCGACTTCATGAAAATGCACTTTTTCAATAGGAGTCCCGTGAATTTTAGCTTCGGCAATTGCAATTTTTTCGAAAATAGCCAAGCTTAGTGCGGTAACACGCTCATTAAATTCTGCTTTTTGAATGGCATTGACGATTTCTGAAAAATGTCTGTGTTTCTTCGGGGGATGCTCAGGATCAAGAATGACATCCAGTTTGAGTGCGGAAATCCCGCGTTTCATAACACGTTTCCATTCCAAGGTGTAGGGCTCTAGTTTGATTTTGGAAAGCTCATCCTCAATATAAGCACGATCTGCTCCCGCATCAACCAAAGCGCCAAGGGTCATATCGCCGCTAATGCCAGAGAAGCAGTCCAAATATAAAATGCGCATGGTCGTTATTCACGCTCGTTTCGACATATTTTTGTTAATGAGTCCAGCATAATAACCAGCGCCAAAACCATTGTCGATGTTAACGACAGAGATACCTGGAGAGCAGCTATTGAGCATGGACAGCAGCGGTGCGATCCCAGCAAGGTTCGCGCCGTAACCAATACTCGTCGGTACAGCGACGATTGGTTTAGACACAAGCCCGCCCATGACGCTGGCGAGTGCACCCTCCATGCCGGCTACAACGACAATCGCGTTCGCACCGCGAATGAGTTCGAGCCGGCGGAAAAGCCGGTGAATGCCAGCGACACCCACGTCGTATACACGTTCAACGTGGCTGCCCAGGCATTCTGCCGTAAGTGCCGCCTCCTCCGCCACGGGGAGGTCGGAGGTGCCAGCGCACACGACGGCGATATAGCCGTCGTGGACTTTGAGCAAGGGGCGCTTAAACCAAGTGAGCGCCCGTGCAGTTTCGTGGTAGGTGACACCTGCCACGTTGGCTACAACATGAGCGGCTTTGGCCGCGTCGACGCGTGTGGCTAGCACGCGGTCGGTATGCTCCATCAGCCGCCGGAAAATGGCCTCGATCTGCTCGGGCGTCTTGCCTTCCCCGAAAATAACCTCGGGGAAGCCTGTACGCTTCTCGCGATCGACGTCGAGCTGTGCAAATCCAAGATCAAGGTTGGCGGGACCTGATCCGCCTTCCTTGATGATTTGCTTTTTGGCTTCTTCTATATCCAGATCGCCGGTCTGGACGAGTTTTAAAATCTTCTCTAAGTCCATCATAAGGAAGCTTCTTTCACCTTATCTTTCGTTTCCTGGGATAGTACTTCATTCATACTTCCCGTGCGGTAGCCTTGCAGGTCTAGCGTGACATAGGTAAAGCCAAGCTTGCTGAATTTTTCATAGATCGCATCGCGATGTTCAACGACCTTGTGAATCTCATCAGGCATAACTTCAATACGAGCAATCTTCTCATGATGACGTACGCGTACCTGATAAAGACCAAGCTGGGAAAGGAAGTACTCGCCTTCATCCAATTGGTCAATCTTCCACTTCTCGATTTGTGTCCCGTAAGGGATGCGAGACGATAAGCATGCAAAAGAAGGTTTATTCCATGTGCTTAACCCAAGCTCTTTGGAAAGCGCTCGGATCTCGTCTTTGGTTAAGCCGGCTTCTTGCAGCGTGCTGCGGACGCCTTGCTCATTTTTCGCTTGTAGTCCTGGTCTATAGTCGCCTAGATCGTCGACATTGGAACCATCCAGGATATACGGATACCCCAGCTCTTTCGCAATATCTTGCAAATGGGAATAAAGCCCCGTCTTGCAGTGATAACAACGATCAGGATTATTGGCTACGAAATTCGCGTTCTCCAATTCCTTGACCTCTGTTTTGTGCAAGCGAACGCCAAATTGTTCGGCTAGTTGAGCGGCGGCATCGAACTCCCTCGTGGGAAATGTTTCGGATGCTGCGGTTACGGCAAGCACTTGATCACCAAGCTCTTGCTGTGCACGTTTAAGGACGAATGTACTGTCAACCCCTCCGGAGAAGGCGACGATGACACGGCCCATGTTTCTTAAAATTTCGCCAAGCTTGCGATCTTTCTCGCGCGTCACTTCAGTTATGCTCATGTTTCTATCCTCCCATACAGCCTTTATGTAGTAAGCTGAGCTGTTTTGGTCTATCTAAACAAGTGTATCACAAGTGACCCCCAAAGTGGATTGTTTTGTCAGTCATTCATGTTATAATAACATCATTGAGAAACCAAATAAAAAGGCGGGAATTACAGTGCCTAGAAAAGTATTAGAGAGAAAACCAGACTGGTTAAAGATCAATCTTAAAACCGATGAGAATTTTAAAGAAATTAAATCGATGATGCGTTCCAAGACGTTGCATACAGTGTGTGAAGAAGCCAAATGTCCGAACATTCATGAATGCTGGGCGAATCGGACAGCGACCTTTATGATATTAGGCGATATTTGTACGCGTGCATGTCGCTTTTGTGCAGTCAAAACAGGTCTCCCAACTGAGCTTGATCTGGAAGAACCGGAACGTGTTGCAGACGCAGCCTTGCAAATGGGTCTTCGTCATTGTGTTGTTACTTCTGTAGCACGTGATGATTTAACAGATGGCGGTGCCATGATATTTGCTGAGACGATCAAGGCGATTCGCCGTAAGCTGCCACTATGTACAGTAGAAGTATTAATTCCTGACTTTCTAGGTCGCGAAGAGTCACTTGCAACCGTACTAGAGGCAAAGCCTGACATACTTAATCACAATATGGAAACCGTTGAGCGGATGTCAGATCGCGTGCGTTCCAAAGCGAAGTATCGTCGTTCGCTGGAGCTGTTGCAGCGTTCCAAGCAGATTGCACCTAACATTCCAACCAAATCCAGTGTGATGATTGGTGTAGGGGAAGAGTGGGACGAGCTGCTTCAAACGATGGAAGACCTACGTGAGGTGGATTGTGATATTATGACGATCGGTCAATATCTGCAGCCGTCTACAACACATTTAGCGGTATCACAATATTATACACCGGAACAATTTGCCATACTGAAGGAAGAAGGCATGAAACGCGGCTTTAAGCACGTGGAGTCCGGTCCGTTAGTGCGCAGCTCCTATCACGCGCATGAACAAGTGAAAGCAGCATCAAGTGTTTAGAATTTATTGAACGGATCATAGAAAGGAGAGCTTCCTACCACCATGATTCATATTGCAAATAAAACATACGAGCTTGTTACCGATCACAAAAATGGTTGGAACTTTGAAGTGTTCAAGGAACGCTTCAGCGAAGTATTGGAGCGGTACGATTATATTGTAGGCGATTGGGGATATAGTCAATTACGCTTGAGAGGGTTTTTCAAAGAAATCCACCCGAAGGCCACTAAAGAAACCTCCATCGCAGCTCTTCAAGATTACTTGAATGAGTACTGCAATTTCGGCTGTGCGTATTTTATTATTGAAAAAGTAAACGCGCCTAAACAGCAAACGCCAGCAGAAGTAATTAGTTCAACGACAGTTTAGCCATAAAAAACGCCATCTGAACTCCAATAATAAGGAGTTCAGATGGCGTTTTGTTGTTCAGGGTTTGTTTAAGGTCCTATTTAACTTCAAGCCCTACGAATGCTTCACGGACACGATTCCAGAAGGGGAAAGGCCTGAAGCGAGCAAATTTCACTTTTACATTGGAAGCAACACGGCACCGAATAGATACGACATCTGCACGCTGCATATATTTATGGTCCAAAGACAGAAGCATATTTTGTTGTGCTTTCGGGTAAATGTCACAATGGTGATGCTTCGGTAAAATCATCGATGAACCTAGCGTACGGTACACCCGATTGTTGATCGACGCAATCTCAGCAATTTGAATAGCTTCTAGCGATGGATGAACCATGGCGCCGCCTAAGCTCTTGTTGTAAGCTGTACTGCCTGCAGGTGAAGAGATGCAGATGCCGTCTCCACGGAACATCTCGAACATTTCATCGTTCACGTCAAGTCGTGCGACTAACGAAACTTCGATTCCGCGAATCGTAAACTCGTTAAGTGCCAGATGTGTTTCAACGCCTTCGTCGGTCGTAATTTCGATCTCAACAACGGGGTATCGCACCACATGCAGCTCCTCAGGTGTTGTAACGCTAAACATAAGTGAAGCCAGATGATCCAATTCATTAGGCTTCCAATCCGCAAAAAAGCCAAGATGTCCCGTATGGATCCCAACGAATGCGATATGATCTAACTTGTCCGCATACTTATGAAAAGCTTGGAGCATTGTACCATCCCCGCCAATAGACAGGACGATATCGGGATTTTCCTCATCTCTTGGCATACCTTGTTTCGCGGCGAGTGTGTGGAACCGTTCAGTCAGCCCCTTGGAGATGTCATCGCCTCGTTCAATGACGTTATATTTCAATCTTGTTCCTCCTAAGAGTTTTGCTGGAGCAAAACTTTCTTCGTAAGCGTGTGCTGAGTTTTCATAGAATGATCTGCTTTAATAATTCGAGCAATAGGCATTGATTTCTTGGAGAATGGAGTCAGGTGTATGCCGAAATTCTGCGGCAACGCGATAACTGTCGTTGCTGAAGTGCGCAACTCTGACAATTTCGCCGTAGACTGTAATGGGTTGGGTAAGACTCGGGAGGATAAAGCTGAACTCCAGAATCAAAGGAAAGAAAAGTCGGTTGGATGTAACGAAAGATAATCCGCCAACACTAATATCGAGGAGTTGCCCTGTAAAAGCGACACCCTTCTGTGCAGACAAGTTTCGTATGCCGGCAACACGCAGTGTAATTGGTGTGCGAATGGTAAGTTTTGCACGAGGATGCCGTCGGTTTTGATGCTGAAAAACTTCCTCAGGAAGCGACAGCGTTAGCGAACAGATCGTCTTTTTGAGTTCAAGCTGAAGCAAATCAACATAAGCATAATATAAAATGGCACCGTCTTTGAAAGAGAACTCTACGAATGACACATGGTCAAGCTTGTCAAATGGGTATACACCCAATTGTTCCAGACATACCGTTATCGAATTTTCACTTATTTTGTCGATAGCAAAATTATCTTCAAAACAGAAAGGCTGTCCATCTTTGCATTCACCAACAATGATAATATGACAATCCTGATTTGGCGAAAAGGAAGCCAATTCTAGTACCTTATTCCAATCCATAGCATCACCAAGTCGTTAGATTTACATTCACATCTGCCTATACATCCAGTAATTCTTCTCTCATCATAATTTATATAAGTCAAGAAGAAAAGCCCCAAACGGGGCTTTCTCTAAGGTTTTACGATTTTCTTGTTAAGACAAGGTGCTCGTCACGAGTGAGAGCTCAAAGGAATGCGCAAAGTTGGTTGAGATGGGGCGCACACGTATTGAGAAGTGAGGGCCATGAATAAGATGAGACGGAATGGTAGCTTGGAAGCGCTGCGAATGATCAATAATCTCCCCTATGGGTGCCATCATGATAGTTTTTTGCTCCCATGTTTCGCCATTTTCCGCGTAATAAATGACTTCTACTGCCGTATCCTGCGGCCAAATGGAGCCGAAGTGTATGTGGGCCGAAATCATCTTCGTCGATGGAGGGATTTCGTCTAAAGGCACGTCGGAAGTCGATTTATTGGCGTGATCATCGATACTCATAATTCGCACCTGATGCCAATTGTTGCGAATGAATTGCTTATAATCAGCCACTTTGGTAGCAACATCGTAATCGTCCGCTACAAAGAGGCGAGCACGTTTGGCAGTGGGAACATACGTAAGATTCGTATAATCCTGCACCATACGGTGTGTGTTATAAACAGGTGTCAGCGATTGAACCGATCGCTTCATGCGTCCAATCCACTGGTGTGGCACTTCACCTTGATTGTAGTAGAGGGGAATAATCTCAGTCTCCAACAGGTGATAAATCGCTTTCGTATTTTCTTTTTCCTGCGCGGCCCAGTCCGCGGTACCCGTGGATCCGATGGCCCAACCGTTCATGCCGTTGTAGCCTTCTTCCCACCAGCCGTCCAGTACACTGAAATTAAGGACGCCATTCATGGCAGCTTTTTGGCCGCTGGTACCGCTTGCTTCGAGAGGTCTGCGAGGGTTATTAAGCCACACGTCAACGCCTTGCACGAGATAGCGAGCCATATTGATATCATAATTCTCGAGAATAACGATCTTACCGAGGAACTCCTTCAGCTGTGAGATACGGTAAATTTCTCGAATTAATTCTTGACCGGGGTAATCAGCAGGGTGGGCTTTGCCTGCGAAAATAAATTGTACCGGTCTCTCAGGATCATTGATTAACTTCTTGAGTCTATACAAATCATTGAAAATTAAATTCGCCCGTTTGTAGGTAGCGAAACGTCTTGCGAATCCAATTGTAAGGGCTTTAGGATTTAAATAGTGCCGTACCTCTTCAATCCGTTCTTCGGATTCTCCGTTACGTGTACGCTGCTCCATGAGATTTTGGCGGGCATAATGTACTAAATCCCCCTTCAAATGTTGATGAACATGCCAGATGGATTCATCAGGGATGACCTCAATTTGTGCCCATTGATGCTCATTAGATTGTTCCGCTCGCCATGTACCTGGAAGGAAACGGTCAAATAGTTCTTTCCAAGCAGGTGCTGTCCATGTATCCAAATGCACACCGTTCGTGATGGATCCGATCGGTACCTCACTGGCATCGATATGCCCATGAAATTCCTTGAACATCTCGCGTGAAACTTGCCCATGCAGCTTGCTTACACCATTTCGCAACCCCGCTGTATTCATCGCCAAATGTGTCATATTAAATTGACCGGACTTGTGATCAAGTCCTAAGGAAATAATGCTTTGTTTATGCTTAGGCAGCTCGCTGAAAAGATGTCCCAGATAGTGTTCCACCATCTCGACAGAGAAGGTATCATGACCCGCAGGGACGGGGGTATGCGTTGTAAATACAGTTGCGGAACGCACAGTCTCAACAGCAACGTGAAAAGGAAGACCTAAGTGAAGCAATTCCTTCAAACGTTCTAGGGTAAGGAAAGCCGCATGGCCTTCATTAATGTGATAGACATTCGGGTAAATACCAAGTGCTCGAAGAACTTTGACACCACCGATGCCCAGCACCATCTCCTGAGCTATTCGCATATCTTGATTGCCGCCATACAGCTGGGCTGTCAACGCTCTATCTGCGTCATTATTGGCTTCATGGTCAGTATCCAGCAAAAAGACCAGATTGCGGCCTACCCGAGCAGCCCAAACCAAAAGGGTGATATTTCGACCGGAGATATCTAGTGAGACAGTGAGCTGTTGGTTATTTTGAAGGACAGGACGAATCGGTAATTGCTTAAAATCATAGGGGAATAATTCACTTTGTTGACTGCCGTTCGCATCAATCTTTTGTGTGAAATATCCTTTTTTATAAAGCAGGCCAACGCCCGCAAGAGGTATGCCCAGGTCACTGGATGATTTGATATGGTCACCAGCGAGGATACCAAGCCCTCCGGAATATATCGGAAGCGATTCATGAAACCCAAACTCAGCTGAGAAATAAGCGATTTGAACATGCCCTTCGTCAGCATGGTTGTTCTCGAACCAGCCGGGTTCTTTCATATACGTATCGAAACTGGACATGACTTGCTGATAGCGTTCGATAAATGCAAGGTTCTGACCAAGTGCCTCTAGTTGAGAGGCGTCTATGTCATGCAGCAGTCTTACGGGATTATGGCCGTAGGATTTCCAGCGATCAGGGTCGATGCTTTCAAACAGCTGGAGCGCATCATGGTTCCAGCTGAACCATAAATTAAAGGCAAGCTCGCTTAATCGTTCTATTGCCTGCGGTAACGCTCTCGCCTCTTGGGGGACGGCTTCTAACATATCTGAATATTCGCTCCCTTTATAAACATGATCGTAGTTTCCCATATTATCTTGTTCCACCAACCTTTTCATACACCAGTTTAAGTAAGGAATATGCGAGGAAGAGACCCATGATGACTGCAAAAGCACCAACAAAGACCATCGCACTTATCGGGAAAATAAGTTTTAGATAGCTCATCAAGGGGGCTGCCGCGTCATAATGAGGCGCAAATACGGCTTGCGGACTTCGAAATTGCTGCATAGGCTCCCAAATCAGGAGAACAATAGCAGCAGAGAGAAATCCATGAAGGAGGCGGGCAAAAAGAAAAGGGAGGTAGCGCATGTTGGTATGACTTAGCAAGCTGACAATTTGAGCATGCACGGACATGCCTGCCCAGGAGAGAATGAAGGCGCCTATCGCGACTTTACTGGAGAGGGCTAGATCAGCCGGAGCCCCGCCTGCAGCCTTAGCTCCTAATGTAACTTCGAATAACCCGTTCATAACAGCTTGTGAGAGCTCGTGAGGTAACCCTGTGATGGTTAAAAGGGACGTTATGAGCAGGTAGAACACATTCATGACCTGGGCAGAGGTGAGCACTTCTAGAACGACGGAGAAGAAAACAACAAGTCCACCTACAACGAAAATTAATCGTAGAGAGTGGAGGATAGAGTCACTTAACAAAATGCCTAAAGACCGACCATCCTGCATTCTTGCGTTGTGCATGGTCTCGAACGCTTGTTTCCATATTGGGCCTCTTTCTTTTATTGGCTGAGGCGTAGGTATGGCCTTCCTGCCATGAAACCGCATGGTGAGGCCAATCAGGAATGATCCTCCATAATGGGCAATGGCCAAAATAAAGGCTAAAGTAGCATCATGGAAAAATCCGATCGAAACAGCTCCGATCAGAAAGATCGGATCCGAGCTTGTCGTGAAGGCGACCAGCCGCTCGCCTTCTTCCCGATTGACCAGCTTCTGTTCCCAGAGCTGCGCTGTTAGTTTAGCTGCTACGGGATAGCCAGCAGCGAAGCCCATCGCCATAACGAATCCTCCGATGCCAGGAATTCGAAAGAGGGGACGCATCATGGGATCAAGCAGCGTGCCAAAGAAATGAACAATTCCGAAGCCAAGCATAATTTCGGAGATAACAAAGAACGGGAATAGCGCTGGGAATAGCACGTCCCACCAAATGGAAACGCCGCGCAATGCAGCTTGAAACCCGTCATGAGGGAAAAGTACTAAGCATACAATAATGCCAATAATGACGAATGACATAAGTAAGGCTGGGGTGAAGTTTGGTTTCGGCATAGACGATAGATACCTCCTCTTATTCAACTATATGAATAAGCTTGGACATACATGCCGTCCCGAATTTCTTGAAGTAGTAGTAGGACTGAATAGCACTTTATTTTAGTCCTTGGGACTGTTCAGTCCTTGTTTTTATGGTAAAATAGAACTAGTATACGTAAATCCTATACATCGGGAGTGATTCAAATGACAGGTGTCATTGCCGGATTGGTTGTCTGTATGTTCGTGTTTGTCATTCGAGAAACGCTCATGCACACAGGAGATGAGGATTTAGAGAACTATTGAATATGAATTGCGAGGATCCTAGGTATGTCAGAGAGCAAGAACAGAACCATATTTGAGTTGATGGGTGGAGCGGAAACGGTAAATCGTTTGGTAGAGGCATTCTATCCGAAAGTAGTACAGCATCCGTTACTTTCGCCGCTCTTTCCAGCTGATATAGACCCAGTTATTGAGAAACAGAAGCTGTTTCTTACCCAATTTTTCGGTGGTCCAAGCTTGTATTCTGATCGTCATGGTCATCCGATGATGCGAGCTAGGCATATGCCATTTCCAATTACAAGGGAACATGCAGATGCATGGTTATCTTGCATGACCGAAGCTATGGTAGATATAGGCATGCCGGAGGACCTAAAGGCTTTTCTCATAGAACGGCTTAGAGGTTCAGCGTATCATTTTATAAACACACCTGAGGAAGACTAGTCCGTTCTTCCTACCACACTAACTAGGGGAAAAGGCGGGAATTCAATTGGTCGAACCTTTATATGAGATATCAGTGACATGCACTTACTGTACCAATTCGTTCAAATCGAAGAAGGTTCGACCAAGCTTCAAAAAAGCGAGTAAATCAGATACGGATTTCTGCCTTCACTATAAGGATATTAACCCGGACTATTACGTTGTTCGGATCTGCCCTTTTTGCGGGTATGCGCATACCGAGAACTTCTCGGATAAATGGACGCCGACCGAGCGAGAAGAGTTTCATGAGAAAGTAGCTCAGAACTGGTCGATGCGCGACTATTGCAGGGAAAGAACATGGGAAGATTCGGTCCACTGTTTTAAGCTGGCTCTTCTCAGTGCACAAATCAAAAACGAAAAGTCCCGCGTGGTTGCTGGTTTATTGCATCATTTGGCTTGGCTGTATCGGGGGAAAGGTGAAGCAGAGCAGGAAGAACGCTTCCTATCCTACGCCTTAGATGCTTATATCCAAGTATACGAAACGGAAGGCATGGATTTGAATAACGCGAAGCTTATGTATCTGATGGGAGAGCTAAGCCGAAGATTGAAACGTTTTTCAGATGCGGTCAAATGGTTTTCACGTATCATTAATGATCGTAAGATTATGGACGCCGGGATGATTCGAGCTAGTCGAGAACAATGGATAACTACGAGGGAAGATATGCTAGCGATGCGCCTAGAGCTGCCTGAAGAGATGAAACAAGCTACTTAACTGAAGCCAATAGGCGTGTAAATATAATGAACGCTCAACCATGATACGGTCATCAACCGAATGGTTAGGCGTTCATTTTTTGTACATTGATTTGAGGGTGTTCATAAAGGGTGGGCCGATTCTTGCCGGTATGCTTGGATTGATAGAGCGCGTGATCGGCTTCTGCAATAAGCGTTCTAAGATCCGTGTGCGAAGATTCTGATGTTGAAATTCCAATCGAGATCGAGATCGGTGCGGCTTCTAGTCCGTTCTTTTTATGTAGAAATAGTTCCGCAATCGAGGTACATAAGGTTTGGCCGTAGCTAAGAACGCGGGTAGGATCGGTTTCTGAACAGAGCAGAATAAATTCTTCTCCCCCGTATCTGGCTAAGTAATCTTGCTCATCAATCAAATGATGCAGGACAGAACTTACTTCCTGAAGGAGTTGATCGCCTTCCAAATGTCCGAATCGATCGTTGTATAGCTTGAAGTTATCTAGATCAATCATCATGATGGAGACTTTTCGCTTATGTAGTGCACGCTGTGCAATTGGCATAAAGCTTCTTAAATTGGGCAGCTTGGTTAAACCATCTTGATTCGCTTGCAACTCAAGCTTTCGTTGCAGTCGCCAATTGTTGTTCTCGTCATTCACCATGATGATGATCATGAAGAGGGTGGCAGATGTAATCGCAAACATAAATAGTTGATCAAGGGTATACGACCAAGAAAAGCTGCTTGTCAGGAAGCTATGTGTAACTAGACGAAGAATGTAAACGAAAGCACATATTTGGAGTGCAATTCGAATAGGAATGTCCATGAAGCCGTTACGGTACTCTTTGTTATGGAAAAAGGAGCTAATGATGGCTGGGGCAATGAGGTCTTGTGCGATGATGAACCAGGCTTGATTGTCAGATACGATGAGACTAGTACCTGCTGGAAGTAAGGTTGAAAAAAGTGCAACAGGTAATCCATATCGCAATCCGGCCATGAAGATGGGTAATGAACGAAGATCGATGATGCCAAATGTCTCTGGGAGAGGAACCAGCATCATGATGATGCTGGCCAAACCCGTAAGTAATGATGCGAATAGATGTTCGTGTGAATCAATCAGCATTTTGCTATGAACTTTTAACGCTAAATAATTTAAGGTCACTAAGGTACATGCGCTTGTCAAAGGAATGAGATACTCATTCATAAAGGTTCGTTTGCTCCTTGCAATGAACTACGAATTATGTTTGTTTCGCACCGCGGTGTCCGCTAATAAATAATCTCGATCTGTATCCACAAGTGTCAATTTGTTATGACAGCAAGGGAACACAAGGAGTTTCTTTTTACCTTCGTGAATAGAGGTGAGTTCATCAATTTTGAGCGGCAATAAGACATTTGAGCTCAGACAGAATGGACATTGGGCCACGTAAATGTCCTTCATGATGATGTCGTAAGGCCAAGTATTGGCAAAAGGTATCAAGAGTTACTTCGTTTCTGATTCGCTCTTGTCGGAGGAAGAACTTTTCGCGAGCTCAGCTAGTTTCTGCAGGAGAATATGTTGTGGCATATGCATGAGATGTTCTAAAGGTACTTTAAGCTGTTCCGCTAACTTCACAGCTGTTTCAGGAGAAATTTGCAACGGTTTCATTAGTAAGAAATCACCCATCCTGTTCCGATTTAGTCCGAAGGAACTATACATAATTGAAGCATACTTTTTGAAGAGAAGCAATGAGGAAGATGCGGATAGTTGGCGAATGACGAACGGATATGATTTAATTAAAAGTGGAAAGGATAGGTGATCGCATTGTTAACATTACCTCTTAATCAAACATGGAATCTTGAAACATTTTTCCCTGGAGGAAGTGACTCTCCTGCATTCGCTGCACACCTGAAGAAGCTTCAGGAATCGATTGCATCTTTTCAAGAGCAAGTTCGTCATACGGCTTCCCCGGAAAGCGTGGAGGACACAGCGCAACTAGCACAATTGATTGAATTGCTTCAGCACAATGTGATGCATATTCATGAGGCTGATTCCTTCGTGGGTTGCTTGCAGGCGGATAATCAGAAGGACAAAAAAGCACCTGTACTCAGTGGACAAGTGAAAAGCTTATATGCCGAGCATTTATCGTCCCTCACACATTTTGATCAGATTCTGACAGGTGTGCCAGATCAGGTCTGGGGAGCGATACTACAGCAAGAGCCTTTTCAAGCTATTGCCTTTTCATTGGATGAGCGACGCTCACTAGCTAAAGAAAAACTCCCGCCAGAACAAGAGGCGTTAATTAATGATTTGGCCGTAGACGGCTATCATGGGTGGAGCGATTTGTACAATTCGACCGTAGGTCAATTCAGCATGGCTGTTGAAGTCGATGGCAAGCAAGTTGAATTATCGGCGGGTCAAGCCTTTAATAAGCTGCATACGGAGAATCGCGAAGAACGTCTAGATCTATTTGATAAATGGGAGCAGGCTTGGACGAATAAAGAGGAATACTGTGCAGAAGCATTGAATCACTTGGCTGGCTTCCGTCTTCAGGTTTATAAGGCAAGAGGCTGGAAAAGCATACATAAAGAACCGCTAGCGATCAATCGGATGGAAGAAAAAACATTGAACGTGATGTGGGACGTCATTGACCGTAATAAAGGTCTTTTCGTGGAATATCTCAATCGAAAAGCGAAGCTGCTTGGGGTTGACAAGCTGGCATGGGTTGACGTCGATGCGCCGCTTGGCGATTCATCCAAGAAGATTTCCTATGATGAGGGTGCGAGTCTGATCATTGATCAGTTCAAGCAATTTAGTCCGAAGCTTGCTGCCTTCTCAGCGGAAGCTTTCGAGAAGCGCTGGATCGAAGCAGAAGACCGTCCTGGTAAGCGCCCTGGCGGCTTCTGTACGTCATTCCCGCTAGCGGGTGAGACACGTATCTTCATGACGTACGGCGGAACGCTAAACAACGTCTCTACGCTCGCTCACGAGCTTGGGCATGGCTATCATCAGCATGTGATGACGGATATGCCGGCTCTGGCGCAAGAGTATGCGATGAACGTGGCAGAAACCGCATCTACCTTTGCTGAGATGATCGTAGCGGATGCTGTCGTGAAGAGTGCTTCGACAGATGATGAGCGCATTGTTCTGCTCGAGGATAAAATCCAGCGGGCTATCGCGTTCTTCATGAACATTCATGCGCGGTTTATTTTTGAGACGAACTTCTACGCGGAACGCAGTCAAGGCTTAGTCAGTGTGGAGCGCCTTAATGAGCTCATGGTTGATGCTCAAAAGCTCGCTTACAAAGATGCATTGAGCAGCTATCATCCGCATTTCTGGGCAGCTAAGCTGCACTTCTATGCGACGGATGTGCCGTTCTACAATTTCCCGTATACCTTCGGATACATGTTCTCTGCAGGTATTTACGCCAGAGCTGTGCAGGAAGGCGCGTCCTTCGAAGACAAGTACATCTCACTGCTTAGAGATACGGGCAGCATGAATGTAGAAGAACTTGCGAAAAAACATCTCGGCGTGGATCTGACAGAGCCAGATTTCTGGCAAAGCGCCGTGGATATGGCAGCACAAGACGTGAAGCAATTCATGGAACTAACGGAATCGAAAGTTCGCGTTTAGGCTATTTGCAAAGAAAAACAGCCCCTCGGAGAAGGTCTCGAGGGGCTGTTTCCTTTATGTATTAAAGTTTAAATATCTGAATCGTCTGCTGCAGTTGGGTCACTACCCGCGTCATTTCTTCCGCTTGTGTAACGATGCCCTGCACCGTTGAAATTTGCTCATTCATCGAAGCGGACACTTCTTGCGTACCAGCCGCGGATTCTTCTGTAATGGCTGAAATATTTTCCATGGCAGCAGCAATTTGTCCTGAGCTTTGAAGCATGCTTTCGCTCTCTTCAGCGAAGCGTGTTATCTCTTCCGAGATAAAGCCGACGCTGCCAACAATCTCAGCAAATACAATTTCGGTTTGATCGATCAAGACGGTCTGCTTCTTAACGACATCTTCGTTCACTTGAATGCTGCGAATGGCATCTTGGATCCCTTGTTCAATGCTCTTAACGAAGCCGAATACTTCACGTGTTAGGGAAGTCGATTCTTCAGCGAGCTTACGCACTTCTTGAGCTACGACGGCAAAACCACGTCCATGCTCACCAGCTCTAGCTGCCTCAATGGATGCGTTAAGGGACAAGAGGTTCGTTTGTTCAGCAATCTCGGAGATGGACCGAGTTACATTCGTAATACCAGCTGCTTGGCGAGCAAGCATAGCAATTGTATCTGAAACCTGTTTAGTTACTTCTACATTTCGTTTCATGCCGACGCCTTGGCTCTCAACCGATGTGCGTCCTTTTTCAACGAGGGTCATCATTTGATCCGAACGGTGTTTCATTTCTTGGGCAGATCCAGCATAATTGACAATTTTCACTTCAATATCTTTGGACGTGATGGAAACGCCTGAAATCTCCTCGGAGATTTGTCCCGCACCTGCTGCAAGCTCATGGGCCGAAATACTCACTTGTTCAAGAACCGTGCGGAAGCTTTCATTTTTCACATAGATATCACGACTTGTCTGGAAGACCTGTTTCGAAATAGTCCCTGTATCACGTAGAA
Source organism: Paenibacillus qinlingensis (assembly GCF_031455095.1). Taxonomy (GTDB): domain Bacteria; phylum Bacillota; class Bacilli; order Paenibacillales; family NBRC-103111; genus Paenibacillus_E; species Paenibacillus_E qinlingensis_A. The sequence continues at coordinate 47,184 of NZ_JAVDSB010000014.1, read as the reverse complement.
TATCGCGAAGCTTGTCAATCATCTTGTTAAAAGATTGACCTAGTTGACCTAGGGAATCGTCACTTGTGATTGCTACTTTTTGGGAGAAATCACCTTTGGAGATGTTGAGCGCAATACGAGAGATATCTGCAATAGGTTCTGTCAATTGAGCTTCAAACCAACGAATGAACGGAAAACTTCCTGCTAGAATAATTACTAGGAAAATAATGCCGAGTAAGCGGTTCCAGTCTGAGGCGAAAGTTACAATTAACATAAAAAGAGAGTTTAAACCAATTAGTGCAAAACAACCAAGTTGTAGTTTCTTTCTAAACGATAAGGATGAGATTTGTTCCAATCCGACCGACTCCTCTGCAAAATTTGTTAACATATGGAGAATATTATTAAGCATATTCGAAAATTATATCACTGAACTTGGAAACATTCTACAGTTTTTCGACATGAAACGTTCAGTATTTACAAAGAAAATTGACATTTTCATTGCTTGAATATAAAGAATATAGTGAATTTTTCAAATATTGGGAATTAACTGTTGAATTATGTAAAATCAGTGGGTATAATGGGACTACAGTCACAAAAAATTCACATAATTTATAAATAAAAGTAATTTAAGGAGTTGTAGCACAAAGATGGATCATTTTACACTCGCGAGACAAATTGATGTGGTATTTCGAAAGATCAAAGAAGAGCTTTCGCATATGAACTCCGGCACTGTATTTGTTCATATTCGAAACAACGAGATTGGGAAATTTGGCATTAAACACCTGCCGTTTGAAGGCACAGAAGGTGCATTGTCAGCGGTAGAAAATGTGGGGCTGACGGAGTTACAATTTCAATCTTTCCGTCAGATGGCGATAGAGTCATTGAAGCGTAAGAAGAGCTGGACGCATGGGGAAATTTTGTTTGATTTCGCGGTAAGAAGAAATGTCATTTCCGTTAGTGTAAGTCTAGAAAGCAATTATAATATGGCTACATACGCAAGAACGATTTAGCACTTATACCGTTATAAAAGAAGAACCCCTATCACAATTGTGATTGGGGTTCTTTTGTTAGCAGGATGCGACCCTTGCCATACGGAATGCACATTGGTGTTCCGAAGATCGGATCGGTGGTCACTTGGCAATCCATATCGAATACCTCACGCAGCAAGGAAGCATTGACAATGTCCTCTGGCTTGCCTTCGGCATAAATAGCGCCTTTTTTGATGCTGACAATGTGGTGAGCATAGCGACAAGCTAGATTAATGTCATGAAGGACCATGACAATTGTACGTTGTTCTCGCTCGTTCAGTTCGAATAGTAAGTCCAGTACCTCAATCTGATGCGTAAGATCTAGATAGGTGGTTGGCTCATCTAGGAGCAAGGTAGGTGTATCTTGAGCTAAGGTCATTGCAATCCATGCGCGCTGGCGTTGTCCACCAGAGAGTGAATCTACAGTGCGATCGGCAACCTCTAACATATCGGTAAGCTCAAGAGCCTTCATGACCTTGTTCTCATCCTCTTCACTCCATTGCTGCAGCCAGCTTTGATACGGATATCGTCCCTGTTTGACGAGTTGTCTGACGGTGAGGCCTTCTGGTGCTACAGGCCCTTGAGGCAGGATGGCCATCCGTCTAGCGACTTCTTTCGTAGACAGCTTAGCGATCTCATGGCTGTCTAGTAAGATGCTCCCTGAGGTCGGTTTCATGAGTCTGGCCAGCGAGCGCAGCAACGTTGATTTCCCACAGCCATTGCTACCGATAAAAACAGTTATTTTTCCCTTTGGGATTTGTACATCTAAGCTTTGAAAAATAGTTGTTTCTCCATATGTCAAGCGAAGCGATTGGGCTTCGAGAGCTGGGTCTAAGGTTGTCATGAACTTGTTCTCCTTTGTCGTAGACATGGCTTAACCGCGATTTCTACTTCGATATAGGACATAGATGAAAATGGGGGCACCGATTGCTGCCGTGAAAACACCTGCTGGAATGTCGAGCGGTTTGAATAGGAAACGACCCGCTAAGTCAGCAAGCAATAGCAGCAGGGAGCCAGTTAAAGCAGAGACAGGTATCAAAGAGCCGAAGCTAGGACCAACTAGCTTACGTGAAATATGTGGGGCCATAAGCCCGATGAAGCCGATGGCTCCACCAAATGCAACAGCAGCTCCAGACAAGGCAACACTGAGCATAATTAAGAGGAATCTTTGACGTTGAACACGACTACCGACACTCATCGCGATGTCTTCACCTAGGGATTGCACGGTAATATGCCGCGCACAGATGAAGATGACCGGGATCAAAACAATAACCCAGGGTAACAAGGGATACACAGCTTTGGTCCACGATACACCGTAAATGCTGCCCGTCATGAAAGTAAGTGATTGCTGAGCAAGCACAATAGGGCCTGTAAGCATTAAGAGATAGGAGATTGCACTCATCGCAGCTGTAAGCCCCGTTCCAATAAGTACGAGTCGCAGCGGAGTTATGCCATTTTTCCATGAAAACAAGTACACCAGCAAGGTTGCAACGAATGCACCTAGAATAGCGGCGACAGGCAGCCAATGAATGCTAAGTTTATCTGAGAAAAAGAAGAAAAACGAAACAGCACCGAGCGATGCCCCGCCTGTTGTACCAATCGTATCCGGTGAGGTTAGCGGATTGCGGACGATCCCTTGCAGAATTGCACCAGCGACGCCTAACGATGCACCGATTAGTACGGCCATAATGACACGTGGTAGGCGCAAGGTTCGCACAATCATTGTACTGGAACCCTCTCCATTGCCAAATACAGCGCGTACAACATCCAATGGTTTAATCGTAATACTGCCGACACCTGTACTTATAATCATCATGAGGATGACGGCAAGTAATAGAGATAGAGTGATGATAATGGCTTTTTTGCTTATTAAAAAAGAGTAACTTTGGCTCCGGATTGTCACATCACGCTTGGTAGTGCTCATTTCAAGAGTCCCCCTTTGCGCGCGATATAAATAAAGAACGGAACGCCGAGAATCGCTGTCATAACGCCGACATGAACTTCTTTTGGCATAATAATAAATCGAGCACCAATATCAGCGCTTACCAAGAGGATACCTCCAAGCACGGCGCAATAAGGAATAACCCATCGATAATCAATGCCTACTAGGAAACGGACAATATGTGGAATCATGAGACCGACGAAAACGATGGGACCCGCAACAGCGACGGAACCGCCAGCAAGAATGACAATAATAATTGCAGTGATTACTTTTATGTAAACGGTTTGTTGTCCAAGCCCTTTGGCAATGTCGTCACCCATCGATAGCACATTAATATGAGGAGATAATACGATGGCGCCGATCCAAGCAAGCAGCATATACGGGTATACAGACTGCAGCATGGCCATGGTACGTCCTTCTACGGAACCAACAAGCCAGTATAAAACTTGCTCAAAAGCTTTGCCATTACCTAGAAGAATGCCTTGTGTTAGAGAAGCGAAGAATGCTGTCATCGCTGCACCGGCGAGCGTGATCTTCATAGGAGTTAAGCCATCGCGTCCTAGTGACCCAAGCGCATAGACCAATGTAGCACTCACGGCAGCACCCAAAAAAGCAATCCAGGTAAATTGCGATAGGCCGGATACGTTGAAAAAGCTAATCGCGATAACAATGGCAAATGCAGCTCCTGAATTAATGCCGAAAATACTCGGCGAAGCGAGAGGATTTCGAGTCATCGCTTGCATGAGGGCACCGGCAACTGCCAAACTGCCGCCAACGAGTGCGGCAATTAATGCTCTAGGGATTCGTACGGTTTGAATGATAATTGATTCATTCGTTGGTTTATCAGATGGATTAAATGAAGTGATGATTTGATCCCAGGAATACGTTTTGAGGCCAAATCGGACACTACTGAGCATTAATGCGATGAGCACACAGGTTGCAGCCAATAAACCAATGCTCTTATAAATACGAGAGAGACGTTCTGTCGTCGTTGTGGCATGCATGTTGGATGGTTACCCTCTTTCTTTCTACCTTTCATAGTACCTTTCTTGCTTCATTTATTTTAAAGATAACCGTACTTGAAGTCAACGATTATGAGAATCATTATCAAAAGTATTGACAAATAAGGCTAGATTCTAGTAGTATGTGCTAGAGAATGAGAATCGTTATCACGATAATTCACCTAGGGGGAACTAAATTAATATGTTTAGTACAAATCGTCGCAAAATTGGAAGAGCGTGGGCTTTGCTAGCATGTCTCTTTGTATTTAGTATGATCGTAACCGCATGTGGGGGCAAAGCAGACACGCAAACATCCTCTGCTTCTGCAGCGCCGCAAGCAACAGCCAAATCGGATGCTCCTCGTACAATTAAGCATGCTATGGGAGAAACAGCCGTTCCTGCTAATCCGAAACGTGTAGTTATTTTGACAAATGAAGGAACAGAAGCTTTGCTTGCGCTTGGTATTAAACCGGTTGGCGCTGTTGAATCTTTTTATGGCAACCCATGGTTTGACCATTTCAAAGCGGACATGCAAGGTGTTACAACAGTTGGCGTTGAAGGACAACCCAATCTGGAAGTCATCGCATCACTTAAACCTGATCTAATTATTGGTAATAAGCTTCGTCAAGAGAAAGTGTATGAGCAATTGAAAGCCATCGCACCAACGGTGTTCTCTGAAACACTTCGCGGCGAATGGAAAAACAACTTCAGTCTATATGCGGACGCTTTGAATAAAAAAGCCGAAGGCGATAAAGTCATTTCCGATTACGATAAACGTATTAATGATTTCAAATCCAAAGCAGGCGACAAGTTGAAAGAAAAGATTGCAGTTGTCCGGTTTATGGGCGGTAAAACAAGATATTACTATGATGATATGTTCTCAGGCGTAGTCTTCAAGCAGCTTGGATTCGCACGTTCGGATGCTAAGAGTGCTGAGAAATCTTTCGAAGACATTACGAAAGAACGTTTAACAGAACTGGATAATGCAGATCGCGTCTTCTACTTTACGTATGAAATCGGTGATGGCAAAGGGAATAAACAAGAGCAAGAGTGGATGAACGATCCGCTATGGAAAAACCTGAAAGTAGTCAAAGACAATAAATTGGTCAAAGTAAACGATGCAACTTGGAACACAGGCGGCGGAGTGAGATCGGCTAACATCATGTTGGATGATTTGTACAAAATCTACGACATTAAATAATGTAAAAAAGGGCTTTCACCGAGTATCTACCCGGATGAAGGCCCTTTTGTTGCTTAAGTATTTTGGATCGAAATTATCTGCTGAATTTATTGCTTGTACCAGCAAGTTGTTGCTCAGCAATTTGAACGAGACGACGAGTGATGCTGCCTCCGATAGAACCTGTGTCATAAGACGTCATGTAGCCGTAGTAGCCATCTTGAGGAATTTGGATGCCCAATTCTTGAGCAACTTCATACTTCAATTGGTCTAGTGCTGATGAAGCTTGAGGAACTACCAAGGAGTTACTGCTGCGAGATTGTCCTGTAGCCATCTGATATCACCTCCAGTAATAGGTAGTATGAACAGTTTTGTTAATATTACTCATTATTTTTTTGGGAATTTTAGCCTTTTTTTAAAAGCTCAAAAGCAGGAATGTTTCGTCTTTGTTATAATGGAAGAATGACGTCGGGAAAGCGGGGAGAAAGCATGTTTGAATTAGCGATTAAGGGCTGGTCTTTAGATAAAGATTTACAAATTATTCAGGCGGACGTTCACATGTCTGTGGAAGATAGTCTACTTATCGAAGAACCTTTATGCATAGATGTTGGACTGCCGGCTTTGTTATACAGCGCGTTGCATGATAGCGCACCCAACCGTTTTGCCCCAGCAGATCAATGGGAGCGGATGCCGTTCTTCGTCTGTGGCTGCGGCGACCCCGAGTGCAGAGGGTTCTCCTTTGTTGTACGTCATTTGGAAGGGGAGCAGCTGGAGCTTTCGTCTGTAGAAGAGCGCACGAATGGAACGTACCGCGAACTTGAGACGCATGTCATTCCTGCTCTTGAATACCGTCAGCAGCTTGTTGACATTGGCGAGACGTATCTGCGATTTATAGCTGAGTTGGATTACCGGCCCTATTTCCAGGATACAGTGAAAGTCGTCGAAGAGCTTGTCGCACAATTACATCTTAAATTACGGAGTGAATGATATGGCGTCATCAGTGAAATTTTATGTGGTTTGGGTAGGGCACAAGCCAGGTGTTTACCGTTCGTGGGCCGAATGCCAAGCTCAGACCAATGGCTATCCACAAGCGAAATTCAAGTCTTATGAGTCTGAAAATGAAGCCCGCCAAGCACTTGAGAAGGGCTGGCAAAAGTCGCTTAATTTTGCTGCGAAAGGAACTGGCACTCAAGCTGCAGGTAAAAAGTCTGCGACTCCAGAATCTGCGCCTGAGGTCGATTATGATAGTATTTCTGTAGACGTAGGCTGCTCAGGAAATCCAGGAATTGTGGAGTACAAGGGGGTAGATACGCGGACTGGCGAAATCATTTTCTATCAAGGACCGATTTCGAAAGGGACGAATAATCTAGGGGAGTTTCTTGCCATCGTACATGGACTGGCCTACTTAAAGAAAAAGGGAAGTAATCAAACCATTTATACCGATTCGGTGACTGCACTGAGCTGGATTCGCAAGAAAGAAGTATCGACTAATTTAGTTCGGGATACATCAACGGAAGAAATTTGGACATTAGTGGATCGCGCATTGAAATGGCTGCATACGAATACGTACACGAATAAAATCGCCAAGTGGGATACGAAAAAGTGGGGCGAGATTAAAGCAGATTTTGGCAGGAAGTAAATGGATGAATCGTGTTTGTGAGTTGCTGGCAAGCTGATTTAGAATTACTTTGATGCGTTATCACACTAAAGGGAGAAATATTGCGAGAAGTGTGGTATGATAGTTTCATTGTTTTCATAACAGATATGAATTCTAGGAGGAATCAAGTATGGCACATCCAAAACAGCGCAGTGACATGATTAAAAAAGGTTTTGACCGCGCACCGCACCGTAGCTTACTACGTGCAGCTGGCGTTAAAGAGGAAGATTTCGGCAAGCCGTTTATCGCGGTTTGTAACTCTTATATAGACATTATTCCTGGACATGTTCACTTGCAAGAATTCGGTAAGCTCGTGAAAGAAGCGATTCGCGAAGCAGGCGGGGTTCCTTTCGAGTTCAACACGATCGGGGTTGACGATGGAATTGCGATGGGTCATATCGGGATGCGTTATTCCTTGCCAAGCCGTGAAATTATTGCGGATTCCTTGGAAACGGTAGTAAACGCGCACTGGTTTGATGGTATGGTGTGTATTCCTAACTGTGACAAAATTACACCAGGTATGATCATGGGTGCCCTGCGCGTTAACATCCCAACGATGTTAGTAAGTGGTGGACCGATGAAAGCTGGTAAAGATAAAAACGGTAAATCCATTTCCCTTTCTTCCGTATTTGAAGGCGTTGGTGCTTTCCAAGCGGGTAAATTGGATGAAGCGGGTCTGGAAGAGCTTGAACAATATGGTTGTCCAACTTGTGGATCATGCTCCGGTATGTTCACAGCAAACTCAATGAACTGTCTTGCAGAAGGTCTTGGATTGGCTATGCCAGGTAACGGTACAATTCTTGCTGTTGCTGAAGAGCGTAAACAATTCGTTAAAGATTGTGCAAAACAACTGATGGTTCTAATCGAAAAAGACATCAAGCCGCGTGATATCGTAACGATTGATGCGATTGATAATGCATTTGCTTTAGATATGGCGATGGGTGGTTCCACGAACACAGTTCTTCACACATTGGCAATCGCGGCAGAAGCGGGTATCGAGTATCCAATCGCTCGTATTAACGAAGTAGCAGAGCGCGTTCCTCACCTTGCGAAAATTGCTCCAGCTTCCGATTACCACATTGAAGATGTGCATTTGGCAGGCGGTGTGAGTGCGGTAATTAATGAGTTGCTCAAAAAACCAGGTGCTTTCAACGGTGATTGTCTATCCGTTACGGCGCAGACACTTCGCGAGAACGTGGCTGGACGTGAAATTCAGAACTTTGACGTGATTCGTCCACTTACGAACCCGCATAGTGAGCGTGGCGGTTTGGCAGTTCTGTTCGGTAACTTGGCTCCTGAAGGAAGTATCGTAAAAGTTGGTGCAGTTGATAAGTCCGTTGGTGGACGTCACGTAGGCCCAGCGATTTGCTTTGACTCCCAAGACGAAGCATTGTATGGTATCGCAAATGGCAAAGTAAAAGAAGGACACGTTGTTGTCATTCGTTATGAAGGACCAAAAGGTGGACCTGGTATGCCAGAAATGTTGGCACCAACGTCACAAATCGTTGGTATGGGTCTTGGCGCGAAAGTAGCTTTGATCACAGATGGACGTTTCTCCGGAGCATCCCGCGGTATCTCACTAGGACACATGTCCCCAGAAGCTGCTGAAGGTGGACCACTGGCTTTCGTACATGATGGCGACATCATCGACGTAGACATGGATGGACGCAAAATCGAATTGCAAATCAGCGATGAAGAGTTTGCTAAACGTCGTGAGTCATGGGCTGGATTCCAACAGAAGATTACTTCTGGTTACTTGGCTCGTTATACCAAAATGGTAACGAATGCAAGTGCTGGCGCGATTTTGAAAATCTAATTTTTTGCAAAATAAAGGCCCTATCCGACTTGTGTCGGGTAGGGCTTTTTGTGCGACTAATGGATGTGGAACATGTTATATTCACTATCCCCTCAGCTCAGTTTTTCTAATGCAAGCTGTGGGGGGATGGTCACTGATGCTACCATCATGTGAGCACTATCCCCTAAGCTCAGTTTCTCTAACGCAAGCTGTGGGGGGATGGTCACTGATGCTACCATCATGTGAGCACTATCCCCTAAGCTCAGTTTTTCTAACGCAAGCTTTGGGGAGCGTGGTCACTGATGCTACCATCATATGGGCACTATCCCCTAAGCTCAGTTTAGCCTTCATGGAACTGACAACCTGAGCGAAAGGGATAGTGGCCATAGATTTAGTTCTCGTGACACTGCACGTAACTTGGGTATGTGGTATGTTCCCATTCAAGTCAGAAAAAAATGCATAAACAGAAGCGATCCACTCAAGACTGTTATCCCCACGACGATCGACAAGGTAAGGACGAAACGTGCCTTGAAGATCGATAGCATCATCAAGGTGCTCTTCACATCGATCATCGGGCCGAACACTAGGAAAGCGAGCAGAGAGCCCGGTGAGAACGATTTGGCGAAGGAGGCAGCTACAAAAGCGTCTGTCGTTGAGCATAGCGAGAGCAGGTACGCGAAGCCCATCATGAACACATGCGAGAAGAAGGCGCCTTGGCCGATGGCGCTCAGGCTATCCTGTGCCACGAATGTCTGAATTAGCGCGGTCAGCAGCGCACCTAACATTAAGTACTTGCTCATCTCGAAGAGCTCGGAGGAGCCGTGACTGATCATCGTCATGACGCGACTTTCACCGTGAGCGTGGTTGTGACCATGATGATCGTGCTGGTGTCCGTGATCATGATGTTGATGCACATGGTTATGCTCGTGCTTGTGATCATGATCATGGCTATGATGATCATGTTGGTGAGCATGACCATGTGTCTTGCTTGCAGCCGGCTCAATTGGATGGCGCAATGGATTGCTTTTGAGGAAGCGCGTGAGCAGGAAGCCAATCACAAGCGCAACGCCAAAAGTGAGCCCCATGCGTGAGTAGGCCATGGCTGGGTCGCCTTGGAAAGCCATCCACGTGGAAGCGAAAACGATGGGGTTAAGGATGGGGCCGACTAGAATGAAAATGACGGCGATGTAGACAGGCATCCCTTTGCGCATCAGTCTACGGACGAAAGGGATCATGCCACACTCACAAAGGGGAAACATAATGCCTAGCACACAGGCAAATAATATGCCCCCGAGAGGGTGTTTTGGTGTCATTCGCTGAATGACGCCCTCAGGAATGAAGTTTTCTACGATCGTAGACAGCAGTACGCCGAGAATCATGAAGGGAAGGGCGTCTAAGAAGATGTCCAGAAAAGCCATAAACACTTGGCTGATTGGCTCCATGATCATCCCCAGAGGGGGGAGTTGTCTTGTTGTCACGATCAGAAACAAGAGAAATACGCAAATCACCGTGGAAACGGGAAGGCTCCATCGGTATAGAGTTGAGGACAATGCATTGACACCCCTTTGCCGCAAGGATTGGTATGTATCTATCCTATGTACATGCTAGGCTATCTAGGACAATGTCCTCGATTGACATTGATCTTTAAGGGTGTATAATAATAGAAAATCAATTGCGATGATAGGAACAAGTACGTTTGTTTTTTTTTCGTTTCTCAGAGAGCCGGTGGTTGGTGCGAACCGGTGAAACAAGCAAACCGAATGGATCCTTGAGCTTGAAGCTGAACGCTGTGTAGAATCACCGGAACCTAGGCCGGATTAAAACCACAGTTAACTATGCTAAACGGTAGCTCTCCGTTATCAGAGCCTGAAGGTTTACATGTGCATAACTTTGGTTTATGCAGGTAGACAAATTAGGGTGGTACCACGGTCTCTCGTCCCTTGCGGAGGGAGGCTTTTTTGTTGTCTTTTTTACCGATACGAATGAGAAGAAGTGAAAATTAGGAGGTTTTTAAGATGAAACGTGTATTATCAGGCATGCAATCCAGCGGTCAGCTGACGATTGGTAATTATATTGGCGCACTACGCAACTTTGTGAAGCTGCAGGAGCTCCACCGTTGCTATTTCATGGTGGTTGATATGCACGCAATCACAGTGCCGCAAGATCCTGCAGCGCTCCGCGAACAAACCGAGTCTATCGCTTCGCTTTATATTGCTTCGGGTCTAGACCCGAATAAGGCATCTGTCTTCCTGCAGTCCCATGTTCACGCACATGCGGAGCTAGGCTGGATTATGACGACGCTAACCCATATGGGCGAGCTGGAGCGCATGACACAATTTAAAGATAAGTCAGAAGGCAAGGAATCTGTGGGTGCAGGGTTATTCACCTATCCGTCGCTAATGGCAGCTGATATTTTGCTGTATAATGCGGATTTAATTCCTGTTGGCGACGATCAGAAGCAGCATTTGGAGCTGACGCGCGATTTGGCGAACCGTTTTAACAACCGTTTTGGAGATATGTTTGTCATGCCACAACCGTACATGCCAGAAGTTGGCGCAAGAATTATGTCACTAGATGATGCATCAAAGAAAATGAGTAAGAGCAGCCCGAATGCCGGAAGTTACATCGCGATGCTCGATGAGCCAGCCGTGATTCGTAAAAAGCTTAGTCGCGCGGTTACGGATTCTGGGCGAGAGGTCAAGTATGATCCTCAGAACAAGCCTGAGGTAAGTAACTTGATGTCGATTTACTCACATTTTGCGGATATGAGTCTGGCTGAAATTGAAGCTAGATACGAGGGACAGGGGTATGGTCCATTCAAAAAGGAGCTAGCTGAGCATATTGTTTCTGTTTTGGAGCCAATTCAGCAACGCTATCGTGAGATTCGCAGTTCGGGAGAAATTTTTGAGATTTTGAAAAAAGGTGCGGATGAAGCTGCAGAAGTTGCCAATCAAACGCTGCTTGAAGTGAAGAAACGTATGGGCTTTATTGTACGATAACGTATAAAGTCATCTATACAACCAAAAAAAGCTCGAAATCCCTAAGATCGCGGATTTTGAGCTTTTTTATTTTACTCGCTAGGTGTATTTTTACGACGCATCTTAGCCTTCACAGCAAAACCGTAACCGATAAATCCTAACGATATAAGAGTGAAGAGGAGTACCATCCAAGGCTCTCGAAGAGCAATGAAAAGGGAGATAGAAGCGAGCAGCAGCGTACCTACAACTGCGAATAGGAGTGCGAGTGGTTTACTCATAGGTGTGACCTACTTTCTAGAAGTTATGGCTATGATCTTATTTTAAACTTTTTTTAACGCTGTGCATATAAATTCATTTCCTCCACATACTATCTTTGCAAGCTTGCAAATACATCAAAGATTATAGCTGACTGAAAGGAGTACGATCCTGATGGCACAATCTCGTAGCAGTAACACACTAGTCGTTCCGCAAGCCAATCAAGCTTTAGATCAATTGAAATATGAGGTAGCTCAAGAACTGGGCATTCAAATCCCTCAAGATGGTTACTATGGCAACATGGCAACCCGTGATACTGGTTCTATTGGTGGTGCGATTACTCGTCGCTTGGTACAAATTGCTGAGCAATCGCTCGCGGGACAATCTGGGTCTAACTACCGTTAACTTAGAGTCTCCGTACTAGCATACCCGAAATATGTAATAATAAAGCTCAGGAGGCTAAATAGCTCCTGGGCTTTTGGTGCGTAATACGAAAGATCAACAATGATAAAGAAAAAGACCCAGGCAACTTGCGCATGGGCCTCGCTCGATGTTGGATCTCAGTTAAGGAACTTTTAGTAAAGATCAACCTTCAGTTTCTTTCCAAGCTTGGTGTCGTTCACCCAACCTACATAAGAATCAAGGGTTTGGAAGTTATGATCCATCAGGATGACGCCGACGAATGGGTATTGTTTACGATGACGATAGCGGACATCTGCCCATCTCACTTCATAGCCCCATCGATGTTCTTTGACCTCAGCGGAGGTGAAAGAAGAGAAATAGAGGAGCGATTGAATGTCCTCATGGTGCTTGGAAACCTCGACAGCAGGGTGCTCTGCACAAGTAATCGTGTCCAACCACTTGAGCTTGCCATTCTTGAGCTCGCCTAATTGATACGTACCATTAGCGCACTCTTTGACGACATTCCAGACGTAGAGATTGAATGTTACAATAAGCGTATATTTGTCACCGGGTTGATAGGTCGCATCTTTGCGATAGAGACCTTTTTCGATAATGGCATGGTCTAAGGTTCGCCAAATGTAATACAGCGCGAGTAAGCCGTACAAGGTTGGGAAGATCAATTGTGGTCTAGCGAGATCGAAGGACCACATGAAAATCGCAGCAATGTGACTTGTGAAAATAAATGGATCGAAGATGTGAATAATGTTCCAAGATACCCATTTTTCCGAAAAAGGTCGAAGGGCTTGTGTGCCATAGGTATTGAAACAGTCGGTAAACACATGCACACAAACGGCGATGCCGATCCACATGGCCAGATGCAAGAAGGAAATACCATGGAAAAATGGCGCAAGAGCACCAGTAATCAGTAACGTCCATAAGGGAAGGGCTGGCAAGGAATGTGAGCGACCACGGTGATTACGAATATAGACGGCGTTTCCCTTGAAACGGAGAAGCCCATCAATATCAGGAATCTGAGAACCGACGACAGTACCAATAAAAACAGCCGTTGTTGCTGCAGAATCTGCAGAAATGCTCGGGTCAATTTGCGAAAGGCCTGCTAAACCTAAGCCGATGACGAGATGAGTGCCTGTATCCAACTGGTTTTCCTCCTAAGTGTTTCTGTACATAGTTTGTCTGCAAAGTGGTGGGTTATTTAACATCTTCCTCTTAGTTTACCATTTTAGAGTAAAAAATAAATCAGAAGGAGATCTAAAAATGTCTAAAGTTTTTGTAGAGTATGCCATAAAATCGGAGTATCGGGCCTCATTTCTCATCTATATGCAAGGACTTCAGCGGCGGGAAGGGCGTTTGGAGCTATTGACGGGAACAGATCAAGAAGGACTTTTTGTAGAAATTTGGCATGATGTAACGTATGAAGACTACCTGAGCATGAAGAAAGTTCGTTTAAACGTTGAGCGATTACGTGATGAGCAACATGGTGATTGGGAGCAATGGATCAAAGGCGGCATTCAAAAACTGCACATGTGGCATTTTTCGTCCGTTACATATACTTAAACAAAAAAACCGTTGCTCTATCAGAGCAACGGTTTTCGTATGGGATTCAACAATTATCTGGAGATTACTCCTCCACGGAAGGGATAGCTGTAATTGAGTTCTTCATCGAATGTAATGTAATCCAGATTCACCATAAGTAATAGGAAACGCATGCCAGTTACAGGGTCGCTGATGATGATATGATCACGACCTGCAGCCTCCAATCTTCCTTTGAAAATCTTGGCGTTCCACTCGGAGTTATTTTCATAAGTCATGTAGATGGTGGCCATTTTACCGAGGTTCAAACGCAGGATATTTTCAATATACGACTCTTCCACTGGAAGGCCAGGGATATTAACGCCTGTTTGTAATCCGCTTCCTGGTGGCGTAAGAACGGATCCCGCTGGCGTTTGGGGAACAACTTTATTCGTAATATTAGTCGGGACAGGGAATGCCGGATAGGGATTGCCGTATGGCATTTGCGGCATCGCTTGATTACCTATTTTGTAAGGGTTATTCAACATAATAATAATTTCCTCCTTGAGCTTTCAATATGAAAGCTTCCTTCATTTGATGTGTTTTAACGATCTAAAAGGTCATTTTCCATAATCATCATATTGTGCTAGTGCCTATTTGGTGACGAATTTGAAAGGAATTCACAAAACAAAAAAGCTCCCGAAGGAGCTTACGTGAATAGAAATTTATAGCCGACACCCCACACGGTTTTGATGTGCTTGGGTTCTTTAGGATCATCCTCAACTTTTTTGCGAAGGTTGGCGATATGCACATCGATTGCACGTTCCGTTACTTGGGAATCAAAGCCGCGAACACGGTTCAACAACTCTTCTCGACTGTATACTCTGCCTTGATTTTGCCAGAAAAGCTTCATAATCTCGAATTCCGAGAAGGTTGTTTCAATATTCTTGCCGTCAACGTAGAGACAGCGTTTCTCGAAATCCAATTGTATCCCTTGTTGTTTAAGTACATCGGTAGACGATAGAGACTGTTGTGTAAAGGTGTTGGAACGGCGAAGTAAGGCTTGAATTCTGGCGGACAGCTCTCTCATCGAAAACGGTTTGCATAAATAGTCGTCAGCACCCGTCTGAAGCCCCTTAACACGATCTGAAACTTCGTTCTTGGCAGATACCATTAGAATTGGAATGTTTGAGGTATGACGAATCGTCGTACATAGGTGTATCCCATCCATATCGGGCAGCATGAGGTCAAGAATAATCATATCAGGCTGAAATTCTCGAAATAAGGCTTCACCTTGTCTGCCATTCTCCGCACGTTTCACTTCATAGCCATCTTCGTATAAGTAGATGGACATCATTTCACCGATACTTACATCGTCTTCAATAATTAAAATTTTAGACATACAGGTTCCCCTCCTTTTCCTTTAAAAGGCTAGGTGCTCGCTATGCCCTCCGCAATAATCGACCCTATCTATATGACATGTTATCCTATCCATTTTGTGACGTCCAGTTTTAACTTTATTTTTGAACGAGAAAAAAAGAAGCCCTTCGTAACTCTAACCCTCGGTACTCAGGTCAAGTTAGCCAGCTTCTTGGGGGTAAGGTGATAAAGAATAAAACAATCATACGGTCAAATGCTTTCGGACAAGATCTTCGCTTAAATGCTCCGCTTTCCCTTCAGCGGCAATGGTGCCGCGGTCGAGAACATAGTAGTAATCCGCAATACTTGTAGCGAATTCTAAGCTTTGTTCGACTAGGAGCACCGCAATTTCTCGATTGCGCTTAATCGTTTCAATGATGGCTTCGATCTCCATGACAATAGATGGCTGTATCCCTTCCATGGGTTCATCCAGCAGCAACAGCTTAGGTCCTGAAACTAACGCTCGTGCGATAGCTAGCTGCTGCTGCTGACCGCCACTGAGGTCGCCACCTTTGCGATGAAGCATTTGGTGAAGAACCGGAAACGTATCAAAGAGAGTTTCAGGCAATTTCTTGCGGCGATCAGCCGCGGCCTCGAGGCCTAACATGAGATTTTCCTCAACAGAAAGTTGGGGAAATATTTCCCGGCCTTGTGGCACATAGCCGATACCGGACTTCGCGCGGCGATCTGGTGAAGAGGAAGTTATGTCATTGTCCATGTAGTGGATATGGCCAGATCTTGGCTTAATAAGACCCATAATACTCTTCATCAGTGTTGATTTGCCAACCCCGTTACGCCCCATTAGGCAGACGATCTGACCGGGTCTTACTTCAAGGTTGACGTTACGAATAACCATGCTCTCGCCGTAGCCGGCTTCTATACTCTGTAGTTTAAGCACCGCGTTCAACTCTCCTTCCGAGATAAACTTCCGCTACTTTATCATCATTCTGTATGTCTTGCATGGTGCCTTCTCGAAGGACTGTTCCTTCATGAAGTACGGTTACTGTTCTAGCGAATTGGCGTACGAACTCCATGTCATGCTCAACGACAATAATCGTTTGATTCTCTGCGATCTCATGAAGCAGCTCGCCGGTTTTCTCTGTTTCACTGTCGGTCATGCCTGCAGCAGGCTCGTCGAGCAGCAACAAGTCAGGCTCTTGCATCAGCAGCATGCCGATTTCGAGCCATTGCTTCTCGCCGTGGGAGAGGGAGCCTGCGCGTTCTTTCGCCTTACTCTGCAGGCCAATCATGCCAAGCCTGAGGTGGAGGCGTTCTCTTTGTTCACTAGTTGTTTTAGCCCAGAGCGCGCTGAGAAGGCCGCGCTGCTGCTTCATAGAAAGTGCCAGATTCTCAAATACCGTTAGGGTAGAGAAAACAGTAGGTGCTTGGAATTTTCGTCCAATACCTAGCTGGGCAATCTGGTGCTCTTGATGCTTGGTGAGGTCAATCGTTTCTTTAAAAAAGACATGTCCTTGGGATGGCTTTACTTTGCCGCAAATGACATCGAGCAATGTTGTCTTACCGGCACCGTTAGGGCCGATAAGAAAACGGAGTTCGCCAGATTTTAACGAGAAATCTAGATTTCGCAAGGCTTTGAATCCGTCGAAGTTCACCTCAAGTCCCTTGACGCTCAGGATGGTCTCGTCAGTTGTCGGTTGTTGTTTCGCTAATTGTCCTAGCATTGAAATGTTCCCCTTTCTGGTTTTCATAAGCAGAGTTTACGTTTCTATGACTTCTTGCGATGAAGTGATCATTTTGGGTTGACTATTGCGTTTCCATTTAGGGAGATAGTGCGCTAATGTGCCCACGATTCCCTTCGGCAGAAGGAGAACGACGATGATAAACATGGCTCCCATCATGATCGGCCACCAAGCGGGATAAGCTTCGCTAAACGTCGTTTTCGCCGCATTGGTAAGCAAGGCCCCAAGTACGGCACCGCCAATAGTTGAACGACCGCCAATTGCTACCCATAACACCATCTCAATGGAGGGTACAATGCCCATTTGCGCTGGCGATATAATACCTTCTTGAAGTACGAAGAGCACACCCGCAAGTCCAGCTAAACCCGCCGAGACACAATAAATGAAGACTTTATACGTGACGGGATTATAGCCAATGAAGCGAACCCTGTTCTCACCATCTCGAATCGCAGTGAGGATATTGCCGAGTCGGCTGGTTACCAGTAAAGAACTCAGGATGAGAACGACGAGTACAACGGCTAAGGTGAGATAGAAGAATATCAACTTCGTCGATTGGGATTGCAGGTTCAGGCCAAGAAAGGTTGAAAAATTCGTCAAGCCATTCGTGCCGCCCGTATAACCTTGCTGACCGACGAACAGTGTTACGGTAATGATGACTAAAGCTTGCGATAAAATGGAGAAGAAAGCCCCTTTAATCCGGTTGCGGAAGGTGAAATAGCCGAGAATGAAGGCGACAATCATCGGAACGATGAGTGCCAATAGGAAGGCTGCTGTTGCACTGTGAAACGGTACCCAGAACCACGGCAAGCTTTTGACACCGCTCCAGGACATGAAATCAGGCAATTGATTGGGCGTGGAAGCAAGCTTCAGATGCATCGCCATGCAATAAGCGCCAAGCCCAAAGTAAACGCCATGTCCCAGACTTAAAATACCGGTATACCCCCAGATTAAGTCAATTCCGATCGCAATAATGGCATAAGCCAGGAATTTGCCGAGTAAGGATAAACGAAAGTCAGACAAGAACAGGGGGGCAAGCGCGATGAGTAGTAAACCTATCCCATAGATGGTTAGCTTGAGCTTAGATTGTCTGGCAAAGAGCATAGATGAGGTCACATCCTTTCTTCAATCTAAGGATCTCGAACGCATCGTTACAAGTCCCATTGGTTTCCATTGTAAGAACGCGATGATCAGTGTAAATACAAGCACTTTACCGAGTGTAGCGCTGGTTGTATATTCCAAGGCGGTATTGAAGACGCCGATCCCAAGCGCACCAGCCACAGTGCCAATTAATTTGCCGATTCCACCTAGTACGACGACCATAAAGGCATCGACAATATAATAGGTACCAATTGTAGGCCCGATCGGGCCAAGCAAGGACAACGCACAGCCGGCGATACCTGCCATGGCTGAGCCGAAAGCGAAGGACTGTGCATCGACTCTACGCGTAGAGATACCTAAACACGAAGCCATTTGGCGATTTTGCATAACAGCTCTCATACGTCTTCCGCCAGCAGAGTGATAGAGATACAGATAGATGATGAAGATACATAATGCCACGAGCCCAATGATAAAGAGTCTCTTATAGGGAAGGATCAAGTCTGCTGTTACATGCCATCCGCCTTCCAGCCATTGCGGTGCTTTAACGGCCACATTGGGTGCCCCGAAGATGGAGCGGGCAATTTGTTGCAGGGCTAGAGAGACACCCCAAGTAGCTAATAGGCTATCTAGTGGTCTACCGTACATGAAACGAATGAGTACAACTTCGAGCAGCCAGCCAATAGCAAAGGCTACTGCGAAGGCGACACCAAGTGAAACGACGAAATACCATCCGAATGCAGAGGCCGGCAAATAGGTTTGGAAGCCTTTTTGTACGAGGTAAGCCATATAGGCACCGATCATAATAAATTCGCCATGAGCCATATTCATCACATTCATAAGACCGAAGGTAATGGCCAGACCAATGGCGATTAGAAGCAGAATGGAGCTTAAGCTGAGTCCGTTAAATATTTGAAGCAGTAGCAAACTCATGACAACATCTCCTTTCTGAAGAAGCGGGAGTGAAATGATGAAATCCAGGACTGCGGTTAGGCAGTCCTGGTTTCTGAGTGTACAGAATGCTGATCACTTCGTTACTTCTGCGCCCCAAGGGTACGTTTTGAGGAATGGATCCGGTTTGAGTGCTTTGCCTGAATTCCAAATTTCTTTAATTTGGCCATCTGCTGCAATTTGACCAATTCGTGCTGTTTTGTAAATATGTTGATTCTCACCATCAATGGTAACTTTGCCTTCAGGTGAGTTCCACTCGATGCCTTTGGCCGCTGCTTTGACTTTCTCAACGTCAAAGGAGCCAGCTTTCTTCACAGCTTCTGCCCAAAGATATACAGCTGTGTATCCAGCTTCAATCGGATCATCCGTTACACGGTCTTTGCCGTATTTCGCTTTGTAAGCCTCAACGAACTTTTTGTTCTCAGGTGTATCTGTCGTTTGGTAGTAGTTCCATGCTGTGTAATGACCATCGAGAACGGAAGCGCCAATGCCGCGCACTTCTTCTTCAGCGATACTCACGGACATGGTTGTTAAATCTTTTGCCGAAATGCCAGCATCTTTCAATTGTTTGAAGAAGGCAACGTTACTATCGCCGTTCAATGTGTTGAAGACAACGTCTGGTTTTTCCTTTTTAATCTTACTAATGATTGTATTGTAGTCCGTGTGTCCAAGCGGTGTGTACTCTTCAGCAACAAGCGTTCCGCCATCTGCCTTCAGCTGCTCTTTAATGATTTTGTTAGCAGTTCTTGGGAATACGTAGTCGGAACCGAGGAGGAAGAATTTCTTGCCTTTGTTTTGCAGGAGCCAAGTCACTGCGGGGATGATTTGTTGATTCGTTGTTGCGCCGATGTAGAAGATGTTAGGAGAGGACTCTACACCTTCATACTGAACCGGGTACCATAGTAAACCTTTGTTTTGCTCAACCACAGGCAGCACAGCTTTACGGCTAGCGGATGTCCAGCAGCCAAAGATTGTAACTACGCTGTCTTTTTGCAGGAGCTTCTTTGTCTTCTCTGCAAACGTTGGCCAATCCGATGCCCCATCTTCGATAACGGGTTTAATCTTTTTACCTAATAGACCCCCAGCTGCATTAATTTCGTCAATTGCCATGAGTTCAGCATCTCTAACAGATACCTCACTGATGGACATTGTACCTGTTAGTGAGTGAAGAATTCCCACGGGTACGGTGTCGCCAGATGTTGTTGAAGCCGCAGGTGCAGTCGTCGTAGAGGTGGTAGTTTCTGTCTTCGCACAGCCGGCCGCTACCAACATCAAAGCCATACTTAGTGCAACTGTAAGCTTACCTTTGTTTCTTATCTCTCTCATTCACGTCCCACTCCCTTGCCTTACAAGATTTGGATTACATGGCTTATGATAAATGCCGATACAAGTTAATGTCAATATACATGACATAAACAGAATATTTTTTGTTTTTAATGCACAAAAGGATGTGGGATTCCTGTAAAAATCACATAAAAACGAAATATTTTTATGATATTCAAGACTTGAATGTAATAATAACTAACATTAAAGATTTACAATCCTAAAATACACGAATATAATGAGTGTAAAGGATTACCATTATTCGGTTTTTGATGAGGTGAGACATGTGCATTTAACGGAAAGAGAAAAAGAAAAGCTACTTATAACTGTAGCTGCTGATCTAGCTAGACGAAGGCTAGCCAGAGGATTAAAGCTTAATTACCCTGAAAGTATTGCTCTGCTGACTTCTGAAATCATGGAAGGAGCTAGGGATGGGTTAACGGTTGCGCAGCTCATGGCCTTTGGTACGACAATATTGAAGGCGGATCAGGTTATGGAAGGCGTTCCTCAAATGATTCATGAAGTACAAGTAGAAGCTACGTTTCCCGATGGAACGAAATTAGTTACCGTACATGAACCCATTACATAATCACGCAGGAAAGGGGCGAGCGCATGGTTCCAGGTGAGTATCGAACAGCCAAAGGCTTTATTGAAATGAATGCAAACAGACAGACGATAGAAATCATCGTTACCAATACAGGAGATCGCCCAGTTCAGGTAGGTTCGCATTTTCATTTTTTCGAAGTAAATAGAGGCTTAGCATTCCCGAGAGAGCTGGCATTCGGCATGCGGCTAGACATTCCAGCTGGAACGGCTGTACGTTTCGAGCCTGGCGAACAGAAACCAATTCAGCTTGTCGAATTAGGCGGAGCAAAGCTGTCTTATGGACTTAATAATCTGAGTCAAGGCTTGGCGGAAAAAGACAAAATGTCGGCTGAAACAAGAGAAAGATGGCAGACTTGGGAGGGGATGCTCGGTGAGTCGAATAGATCGTAAGAACTATGCGCTGATGTTTGGCCCTACAACTGGCGATGCCATTCGATTGGCAGACACAGAGCTTTGGGCACAAATCGAGCATGATTACACCGTTTATGGGGATGAATGCAAGTTTGGCGGTGGGAAGGTTATCCGTGACGGAATGGGACAGTCCAGCGGCGCGACCCGTGCACAGGGTGTCTTAGATACTTTAATAACGAATGCTGTCATTATCGATCATTGGGGGATTGTCAAAGGCGATATCGGCATTCGTGATGGTCATATTGTTGGTATTGGCAAAGCAGGTAATCCGGATATTATGGATGGCGTGCATCCGAATATGATCGTAGGTGCAAGCACAGAGGTTATTGCAGGTGAGGGCAAAATCGTCACAGCCGGCGGCATCGACGCACATATCCATTTCATATGCCCACAACAAATTGAAACGGCACTTTCCTCAGGCGTAACGACGATGATTGGTGGTGGAACCGGTCCGGCAACGGGAACAAATGCCACAACCTGCACACCAGGGGCTTGGCATATGCAGCGGATGCTGGAGGCAGCGGAAGGATTTTCGATGAATCTGGGTTTTACCGGCAAAGGAAATTCATCCTTCTTGGAGCCACTGACAGAACAGATTGAAGCTGGCGCTATTGGCTTGAAGCTTCATGAAGATTGGGGAACAACGCCGGCAGCGATCGATATGTGCTTAGAAGCGGCAGATCGATATGATATCCAGGTAGCGATTCATACGGATACATTAAATGAAGCGGGATTTCTAGAGGATACCTTGGCCGCGATCAAAGGGCGTACCATTCATACGTATCATACCGAGGGCGCAGGGGGCGGTCATGCACCGGATATTATCCGAGCGGCTGCAGAGCTGAATGTTCTCCCCTCTTCAACGAATCCGACTCGCCCATACACGATTAATACCATTGAAGAACATTTGGATATGTTGATGGTGTGTCATCACTTGGATAGTCGTATTCCGGAAGATGTGGCATTCGCAGATTCTCGGATTCGCCCTGAAACGATTGCTGCGGAAGATATTTTGCATGATCTTGGCGTGTTCAGTATGTTGAGCTCCGATTCCCAGGCGATGGGGCGTGTTGGTGAGGTTATTATTCGTACGTGGCAAACGGCGGATAAAATGAAAAAACAGCGCGGGCCGCTAACCCCTGATACCGCTGATCATGATAATTTTCGTATTAAACGTTATATAGCGAAATATACAATCAATCCAGCTATAACGCATGGCATCTCGCATCTTGTTGGGTCCATTGAACCAGGCAAGTTTGCAGATTTGGTCGTTTGGAGTCCGATGTTTTTCGGAGTGAAGCCGGATCTGGTTCTCAAAGGGGGCAGTATCGCGTATGCGCAAATGGGAGACCCAAACGCCTCCATTCCTACGCCTCAGCCAGTCTTCGGCAGACCGATGTTTGCTGCATTTGGGAAAGCGTTGACGCAAAGCTCGATAACCTTCGTTTCTCAGGCGGCATATGACAGTGGGATTGCAGAACGCTTCGGATTACAAAAGCGGGTAGAACCCGTGAAAGGCTGTCGCAGCATTTCTAAGAAGGATATGATCCATAACGATGGAACACCTTCTATTGAAGTAAATCCGGAAACTTACGAGGTGAAAGTTGACGGCGAAGCAGTAACCTGTGAGCCTGCGACAGAGCTGCCGATGGCTCAGTTATATTTCTTGTTTTAAATAGAATAGAAGGAAGCCGCGATTGAGGATTGAGGTGACGATATGACAGCAACAGAACAATCATCCTTTCATTGGTTAGCCTATCAGCAACTGTTGGATTCGGCGCTTCCAATCGGCGGTTTCTCCCACTCATTTGGACTGGAAACACTTGTCCAACAGGGGAGAATGACGACGATCTCCGAGCTGGAGGCCTACATCCGTTCGATGCTTGCTAATAGCTGGGTATCTTCTGATTCGATGGTCATTAAAGCGGCTTATATGCACATTCCTAACGGGGAGCTTAGCGATCTGTGGGACATTGACCATATGCTTCACGTGCAGCGAGTTGGCAGTGAGAGTCGGATTGGTGTTCAGAAAATGGGGCGCAGACTGTTTCAATTAACGCGATCCCTCTATCCAGAACTGAATTGGCAGCCTTTTGATGAAGCTGTAAGTGCTGGAAGATGCAGCTCGAATCATCCCGTTGTTCACGGTTGGGTGAGCTATCATCTTGGCGTCTCACTCGATCAGGCAGTTGAGGGGTATCTTTATACCTGTATCATGACTTGCATCAATAGTGCGCTCAGACTGATGTCCATAGGACAAACGCAAGGTCAGATGCTCCTGGCGAAGCTAGTTCCTTTGACAGGAAGTGAATGGCAGCGTGTTTCCCAGTTGGATCCAAAGGAAGCCTACACGAATTCACCAGCGGGGGATTTAGCTATGATGCAGCATGAAACTTTATATTCACGTTTATTTATGTCATAAAAAAATCTAATCATAGATCTGAGGAGGAATGACAATGTGTCAAGGTAACGGTCATCATCATCATCACGAATGGGAGAAGCCAGCAGGGGATCGCGATCGTCCGATGCGAATTGGCATCGGAGGTCCCGTAGGATCAGGCAAAACAAAACTAGTAGAACGCTTAGCCGGAAAGCTTAGTAATCGCTACAGCATTGCTGTGATAACGAATGACATTTATACAAAAGAAGATGCGAGAATTCTGATTAGCACAGAAGCGTTGCCGGAGGAGCGAATTATTGGGGTAGAGACAGGCGGATGCCCGCATACAGCTATTCGTGAGGATGCGTCCATGAATTTCGAGGCGATTGAAGAGTTGGAGAAACGATTCGAGCATCTCGATATTATTTTCATTGAGAGTGGCGGCGATAATTTGGCAGCTGCTTTCAGTCCGGAGCTTGTGGATCGCTTCATATATATTATTGACGTGGCCCAAGGGGAGAAAATACCGCGCAAAGGTGGTCCAGGTATCATGCGTTCGGATATGCTCATCATTAACAAAATCGATCTTGCCCCTTATGTAGGTGCTAGCCTCGAAGTGATGGATTCCGATACGAAAAAAATGCGCGGCGAACGTCCGTATATTTTCTCCAACTTGATGGGCGGTACTGGGCTGGATGATATCGTTACCTGGGTGGAGACGGAGTTCAGCCATGCCTAAGCTGACTGGGGAGATATCTGCACAATTTGCTGTACGCAGTGGGCTTACGCGACTCGTGCACAAGTATCATGCCTCCCCGCTCAAAATCGCCAAAACGTTCCGCTATGAGAACGATACGTTCAACCATGATGCCGCCCCCATGGATCAATTGGGCGTTTATATGATGGATTGCTCACCTGGGCTGATGGCAGGTGATCATTATGAAATTAACGTGCGCCTTGATGAGGGCGCACGTGTTTTTCTAACGAACCAGTCGTTTACCAAGGTTCATCCAGCTGCAGAGGATCAAGGAAGCACGCAGCTACAGATCCTTCGGCTTGGAGTAGATTCGTTGTTAGAGTATATACCTGAGCCGTTGATGCTTTATAAGGACGCCAAGTTGTTCGCGGCAACAGAAGCTCATCTAGCGAAAGGTTCTACATTAATATTCTCGGATGTTATCTGTCCAGGACGAACGCAACGAGGGGAAATATTTCAATATTCACGATATGTGAACCAGATGAAAGTTTGGTATGAGGGAGAGTTAATCTTTTATCAAAATCAGCGTATTGAGCCGTCGATCATGCGTCTGACTTCTCCAGGTTGCTGGGAAGAGGAGACGCATCTGGGGAGTCTGTTTATTTTCTCAGATCGTCTCAGCCAGCGTCACTTGGAGGCGATAGCGGAGAATCTAAGCCAGTCGGAAGGTGGCGCGGTTCGAGTGGGAGCGAGTATGACATATAAACACGGCCTCGTCGTGACCGTCATGGGGAGGCATGCTTGGGAGCTGCAGGATGTCTTGACGACAGCGTGGCATCAGATTCGGCGCAGCTTAATGGCGTTAACACCATTGCTAGTGAATAAATAGAAAGAGGAGGCAGGCTATGACCTGTCTCCTCTTTCTATTTATACCAGCTACATGGGGGGCGGAATACGTGGAATGCTAAAGTTTATGGCCACTATCCCTTAGGCTCAGGATTGTCGACGCTTGCTCTCCTGAGCAAAGGGGATAGTGGCTATAGATTGCTCTGTGAGAGCATAGATAGGGGTGTAAAGATGTCCCGCGCGTGAATATCCACAACTTTTTCACATATTCCAAAATGGAATCGAATGGTAAGCGCATTTTCCACGCATACTGGAAGGGAGAATCGACAATATGATGACAACTGCCCGTGCTTCATTGTCAAATGATGTAGGGGTTGGTATGATGAGAATGTTCATTAAGATGTAGGATCGGAAATTCGACATAGAGGAGGTAAGCGTACATGGATAATCAAGTCACTTACGAAAATGTTTCAACGGGCTCGTCCCAAGGGCAAGCTGGAACTGATGACATAGATGCTAGCCAGGCGAAAGGTGCAAATGGACCTGTTACCATGAAGGAATATTACCGACTGGTGAAACCGGGTATTATTTATTCCAATTTGATGACAGCATTCGCTGGATATTGGGTAGCGGCCAAGTGGGAAGTTGACTGGCTCCATTTACTTATGACGATGCTAGGCACAGCACTTGTTATGGCTGGAGGAACGGTACTGAATAATTATTTGGACCGTGAGATGGATGCCAAAATGGAACGCACGCAGAATAGAGCACTGCCAAGTGGGCGGTTAACCGCTAATTTTGTTCTTTGGTACGGCATTATTCTAGGTACAATTGGTTTAGGGGTTCTTTATTTAGGAGCTCATTCACCTTTAGCTACTTTAATGGGTTTACTTGGATTGTTCTTTTATGTTTGGATCTATACAGCTTGGTTCAAGAGAACTTCGGTATGGAGCACATTCGTAGGTGCGATCTCAGGAGCAGTAGTACCTCTAATCGGTTATTGCGCAGTTAGCGGGACAATTGATCTGGGAGCAATCTTGGTTTTCTTATTCCTATTCCTATGGCAGCCGCCGCATTTTTGGGCACTAGGTATTCGCCGCATGGAAGAGTATCGTGCTGCAGGATTTCCACTGTTACCGGTCGTTAAGGGGAGCTTCGTAACGAAAATCAGTATGGTTCGTTATGTCGTTCTATTAGTACCTGTTACGGTGATGCTAACGGCATATGGTTATGTAGGAACGATCTTTTTAATCGTATCAACGATTCTTGGATTAACGTGGGTTTTCATGAGCGTCAAAGGGTTCAAAGCAACAGGGGAAGCGGAAATTGTATGGGCAAAGCGTATGTTCTTGTTCTCCCTTTTATATTTAACGCTGTTATCGATCTTGATGGTCATTGATACAACGGCGAAAATTAGTTAATCTGGGGGACGGAAACGATGGGGACGTTTTTCGAAAAAAACTGGTTCAAACTAGCATTGGGTGCGATACTAATCGCGATGATTGCATCTTTTGCTTATAAATTAGTGACGAATGGCAGTAAGCCGGATGAAAGATTAACAGCTATGAAGGCTGCACCTTCTTTTCAGTTGCAGGATTTAGATGGCAAAACAGTAACCTCCCAAGATATGGAAGGTAAAGTACGACTCGTCTATTTCTTCTTTTCTTACTGTCCTGATGTGTGCTTACCGACAAGCTTTTTAATTTCACAAGTGCAAGATGAATTGAAGAAAAAGGATTTACTTGGCTCGAAAGCAGAAATTTTATCGATTACAATTGATCCAACGAGAGATACACCAGAGGTGTTAAAAGCATTCGGAAATCGCTTCGAATCGAAGCCGATTCCGGGCGGATGGACGTTCCTCCGTGGTGAGGAAGCGAAGGTTCAGAAGCTTGCTGAGGACTTCGGTATCATGGTAATCAAAGAGAAGGACGGTAATTTCTCGCATGCGAATGCGATTCTTCTAGTGGATCCCAAAGGTCAGCTAAGAAATTACTATGATGCTAGCAATCCAGAATTGGATGCAGCGCATATCGTGAAAGACGTTGTAACCCTCTCAAAAGGGAAATAACGCAAAATGGTTATTCATAAGCAGGGTTGGGCGCAGGGTAGATAATATACGCGTCCAGTCCTGCTTTTTCTAATTGCTGTATGAGATATTCCTCAGGTGTTCCCTCGACACCCGCATAGCCCTTACGGGTATAGATGTGTTCTGCATCTGGAAAGGTATCACGCAGCAAAAAGCGGATCTTTTTGCCAGAAGCATCATTATCCGTGAAAATATAGACGGGCAGATGGTCAACTTTTTTGCGCAGCGCGTCAAGTGTAATGGAACTAGGAGTTCCGAATGTGCAATGGATGCTAACTGTATCATCAACGACGCGCTTTAAGCGGCTTTTATCGTTTTTACCCTCAACAATAATGGCAATGGACATAGATTCACCGTCACTCCCTTTTTAGAGTAGTATACCCCGTTTGGAGCGGCGATCCAAGTAACATGCACCAACGATATTTCCTGGGAAATGACAAGTATTTACAGCGTATGACACGTGAAAAAAAGGCCTGATGACATCAAGCCTTTTTACTAAGAGGAAATTATGAGGTTATCAGTGGCGATTTGAATGTACGAAGCGGCAAAAGTGATAAGGCTAGCATCAGAATGAAGAACGCGATGAAGTAGGAGGAAATGTGGTCACGAAGCTGACCAGCCATCATGGGGCCAATGAAGGCGCCGACAGAGTATGAAATGGACAGCAAGGAAAATACGCGACCGTATCTAGCACTGTTTGTTATGCTCGCAAGCAAGGCTGCAAGCGCAGGATAGATAACACCTTTGGCCATACCGATGAGAAAGAGGGAAACCGCCAAAGGAATCGGCCATTGAATGGCTAGTCCGAAAAATACGGCTGCAAGCCCAATACTGCCGACAATCGTCCGGAGGAAGGGTGATATTTTGTTCAAAAACCAGAATGAGATACTTAGCAGGGCACCTAAACTGACCAATGTAAAAAATACGCCTGAAGTAAGGATGGAGTCCCGTGCTGATTTCATTAAAGGGAGCTCAAAGAACAAAATCCCTTGCGAGCAAGAAAGTGCCATGGGGATGAGGAAGAACAGCCAAGGGATATTCACATCATTTGATCCTTCATGGAGATCTTCTGTAGAGACATGATGACCATGAGCGTCTAAGATAGCTGTTGAACCCTTTTGCTTCCCTTGGTGAGCTAAGAGTTGCTTCTCTTTCACACCGAAAATTGCCAGGAAGCCCGTGATGATAAGGATCCAGCCTAACACGGAAAACGCTGTGGTGAAGCCGATTTTGGCTACTAGAACAGCACCTGCTGCAGGAGAGACCACGGAAGCCAATGTGTGAACGAGACCGTTACCGGCCATAAGCTTGCTTTGCTGAATGCGGTCACGGGCTATGCGAGCTAGTAAAGACAAACAAGCTGGGGATAGGAAGGCAAGGACAAATCCGCTGATGGAACGAATGTAAAGCAAATGCCAGGGGTCTTTGACATTCGATTGAAATAATAAGATGATCCCTGCTACAATTAAACTACAGACGATGAATATTTTACTGCCGTATTTGTCTACACCATAACCTGCAATGAGATTGCCAGGGAGATGGGTAAGCGAGTATACACCCATGATGAGCCCTATAAATGAGGGAGCAGCGCCCAGTGATAAGGCGAAAGGAGATAAAATCGGGTATTGCGCATGTAAATCAAAAAAGGCAACAAACATAAATAAGTACAACCATATGGCTGTTCGCACGGTTTCACCACCTCGTTCCTTTCGTCTAACGACATAGCCGTTTATTTCATCTCTTCTTAAGTTTTACGCCGCTCGTCCCAAGGATATGACCGTTCGGGACAAATGACACATTTTCGTACATAGGAGGAAGTATGGATCCCATTGTTTATATACTGTTGGCTGCAGTTGGTATATTTCTCGTATTCCGGTTAAGACAGTCCTATATGAGGACAG
The DNA here is from genome assembly GCF_031455095.1 of Paenibacillus qinlingensis. GTDB lineage: Bacteria > Bacillota > Bacilli > Paenibacillales > NBRC-103111 > Paenibacillus_E > Paenibacillus_E qinlingensis_A. Next base: position 18,022 of record NZ_JAVDSB010000014.1, on the reverse strand, counting down.
GGAAGACGTTGGATAAAACCGATGAAATCGAGCAGAAGCTTGCCCAATTAAGGAAAAAAAGAGATGAAGATTAAGGAGTCCATGTAGTATGATAGGAATGGACTTTTGGATGATGAGGAGGGGTTATTGATGGATCAGTGGATTTCGTTTGCACAGGATCGTTGGTATTTAATTGTAGGTGCTATTATTGTTCTATTTATTGTGATTGGTATTGTTAAAACCGTGGTGAAATGGGTAGTTGTTCTTGTCATTGTAGGGGCGCTTGTCGTTTATGGAGCGAGCTATAAGGATAAAATAAAGGATATTGGGACAAGTGTTGTTTCCCAAGTCAGTGACGATATCAAGGATAAGGCAGTCAGTGCCTTAACGTCCGAGGCTAAAGAAGCCAAATTTAAGGCGAACCCGGATGGTTCTTTTTTGATCACGACGAAAAGCTTGCAGGTAGAAGGTAAATCAGGATCGGACGAAGTACAGGTGACGTTTCTCGGGAAATCCTTCAAAATGAATGCCAACGCAGCTGTGAATGCATTTATTGAACAAGCCAAGAAAAATAGCTAATGATTTCGCAGGTCAGCCTAACAAAGGAAGGTGAGTACACATGACGGATACCACGTGGTTGTCAAGCTTATCTATCAATCTCATATCCATCTTGATCGTTCTCACCATTGCGGCTTCTGTGCTGCAGGGATTTTTCCGTGGCGGCTCTGGCTCGGCCAGGCATTTTGTAGCCATGTTGGTGGAAGCTGTGCTCGCTGTCATATCTCTGTTGATTGCATGGAAAGCCGTGCAGCTGATTTCACCTTGGATTCAGACATGGTTAAAAGATCAGAATCTGCAAATTCCAGTGGTTGATGTAAGTGCGATAAAACAAGCCTATTATACCGTTATCACTAGCTTGCGTGATTTTCCATTACTCCGTTTCGGAGTTTTATTTATCCTTGGTTATGTCATTATCAAACAAGTTTTGAATCGCTTGGTGGATGTATGGCTTGGACGTTGGTTGGCTGAACGGTATGCCATGCCGAGACAAAGTCATTCCGTACTTAGTTCAGTTTCAGGCGGTGCTATTGGTTCTATAGCTGGATTTGCTAGAGCGCTTATGCTAATCGCGATTTTATTCATCTATGTTTCTTTGTTTCCCCACTCGTTGATAACTCCCTATATTGAGTCCTCGGCCATGTATCAAAAAGGAGCTAAAGAGGTCATTTCACCGTTTACAGGTGATTTTATAGCAGAGAAGGCGCCTGTATTCACACGTGCGGTTGAGCAGGAATTCACCAATATTTTACAACGGAAATATGAAGTACTTGATGCGAAAATCCCTGGCAATATCGCAGATGCGGCGAAAGAAATCACGGCGAATGCGCAGACAGATGAAGAGAAAGCCAAACTGCTGTATAGTTGGGTTGGCACTCGAGTCAAGTATGATTGGAATAAAGTGAAATTGTATGAAGAACAGCGGATTTGGAAGGAACAGACACCAGAAGATACGTTTAATACCAAAGAGGGTGTTTGTATCGATTACTCTAGGTTATATGCCCAAATGGCCAGATCGATTGGACTGGATGTGAAAGTAGTCACGGGTTTAGGGTATGATGGACAAGGGGGTTATGGTCCTCACGCTTGGAATGAAGTGTACCTGAAAGAAACCAGTAAGTGGGTACCTCTGGACTCAACTTGGGTAGCAAGTGGTGCGAATTGGTTTAATCCGCCTAATTTTGATCAAACTCACGTGAGGGACGTTTAGCATTAGGCTTGTTAGAAGGAGACGATATGCGAAAAGAATTAACATCATACAAGATGATTTATTTGGATGCAGGTGACACCTTAGTAACGATTCCTGCGGCACAAACAATTTTAAAGCAATACTTAGAATTGCGCTCTGTTGACCGAGATGAAGCGCATATTCATGAACTTTTTACAGAAGCATTTCGTCTATTTTATTATGTTGAGAAAAAAGATAACTTCGTGGTATGCAGTCCTGAGTCAGATCGTGAATTCTGGGTTAACCTATACCACTATGTCCTGCATAAACTAGGCATTCATGAAGATTGGACAGAGGAAGAAATTTTCAACTGCTGTCATGAGCTTTATGACATTTTCACGGCGCCAAAGTATTACGATTTGTTCGATGATGTGAAGCCATTTCTAGAAGCACTGCGCGTGAGAGGCTTTCGAATCGGTATTATCTCTAATTTTGCTCCAACGCTGAAAGCCATTCTGGCAGACAAAGACGTATTGCACTATTTTGACCCGGTACTTGTTTCCACAGAAGTTGGCTTAGAGAAGCCTGACCCCGCAATTTTCAAGCTTGCGCTGCAAATGGCGGACGTTGCGGCTGAGGATGTGCTGTATGTCGGAGATCATGAGACGAATGATATATGGGCTCCTAATCAAGTAGGCATTGATGCTGTTCGTATCATTCGGTACCCTTACCATACGGGAGATGGGATTCGTTCTCTGCTCGAACTGATTCAGGAGCCTGCCGGCGATGTACGAGAGAAAGGATATGAACCCGCATGAAATCATCCATTATGGATGATCCGAAGAAAAAAGAAATCACTAAAAAACGGCACTTTTCGTTTCGGATCAATATATTTTTCTTCGTTACCTTTTTATTGTTTTCCGTGCTAATCGTGAGGTTAGCGATTCTTCAATTCGTTCAAGCCAAGGATCTGAAGGCCGCGGAGAATACCAATACGAATCAAACCAACAAGATCGCTCCGATTCGCGGTAATATTTATGATTCAACAAAATCTCCGCTAGCCTACACGATTCCGGTGCAGTCCTTATTTTTCCGTATTGAACCAGGTCAGGATAAGGATGCTAATATTGATTTAGCCAAGCGCATCAAGCGGGATGTTTTTGACCCATTTGCTAAACCCAATACCGTTAGCCCGACAGCTGAAGAGATTGTTCTTGCGATGGATTTGGGCTATGACATTAATAAAAATAAAGTAAAAGACCCAAGCTACTATTCCGTTCCTCGCCGTATTAAAGCGGATTTATCCAATGCTGAAATTGCATTTTTGCTGGAGCATCGTGATGAATTCAAAGGGCTGGAAGTAACGGAAGAAAGTATCCGTACTTATGAAGTGGAAGAAGATAAAACGACAATTGCGACGCAATTAGTCGGGTATACGAATGCTTTTTCAACCCAAACTGCGAAAGAAATCTATAAGGATAATCCGAATAGTGAAGAATATTTAAGCAATGAAAATGTCGGTTTCGACGGCATCGAGCGGATGTATCAGGATGAGCTGCGAGGCAAGAACGGGAGCAAGAAGTACCCCGTGAATGCTGCGATGAAAATCATTGGAAGAGCCGAAGTTACAGCTCCGATTAAAGGAAATAATCTGTATCTGTCCATTAACAAGGACGTTCAGAAGGCGACGGAAAAAATGCTGAAAGATCATATCGCCTACCTTCGACTTCCTACCCATGCCAATGATTTGTATATGAAAACGGGTATGAAGGCTTCTTCGGGCTTTGCGGTTGCCATGGAAGTGGATACGGGCCGCGTTATCACGATGGCGAATTATCCAGATTATGATGCGAATGCTTGGACAGGCGGTATATCGCCTACGATTTACAAGGATATTAGTACGTTTATTTCCAATGGTACGATCATGACGGCCAAATCGAAGTATCCGGATGAGAAAGAAAATGCAAAGCATCCTTCTTCCATTGTTTTCATGGGATCGACGATTAAGCCATTATCTGTCTTAATTGGTTTGAAAGAGAAGTTGTTTACAGCGGGGCAAAAATATTATGATTCAGGCACATTTACCTTCGGTAAAGATGGCAACAGTGCCATTTCGAACTCAGGAAAAGCTGCCTATGGTCCAATTAATGCAGCAGAAGCAATTGAACATTCCTCGAATACGTATATGTCAGCATTTGTAGGCATTCCATTTTGGAACAAATTCGGACGTGAGAATTCGAAAGTAACGGCGAAATGGGCAGAATATCTAGCTAAGTTCGGTATGGGTGTGAAGACGGGCAGTGGGCTGCCAGGTGAATTCGCAGGCTCCAATGACTTTATCAAAAATGCGGAAAAAGACAGTTATCAATCGGCCATGGTCTATGCTTCTTGGGGTCAGAATGAGAAAACGACTACACTTCAGTTAGCGCAGTATACGGCTACACTGGCGAGTCGTGGCAAACGGATGAAACCTTTGTTCGTCGATGAAATTCGTGATTACCAAGGTGAATTGGTGAAAAAGGTGGAGCCGGAGGTCCTCGAGGATGTATCGAAGGAGTTCGCTCAAGCTGATTGGAATACGATTATCCATGGGATGAAAAGCGGCGCCGAAGGCATCGAAGAATTGCCATTCAATGTCGCGCGTAAAACAGGTACCTCTACACAGGTTGTAGCAGGTGGATCTGTAGAGAATGCGGTACTTATCGCCTTCGCTCCGGTCGAGAATCCGAAACTGGCTGTGGCGGTTGTTATACCTGAGGGTGGATTTGGACGCTACGGGGCTTCGCCGATTGCGGCGAAAATCTTCCAAGCGTATGACGCGGCGAACGATGGTATTTTGACAAAGCTTGGCGGCGGGAAGAGGCCGTGGTAAGGAATAGGAAAAGAGGGAGAGCTTGCTGCGGCAAGCTCTTTTTTGTGATATGCCGAGCCCGAACCCCACTTCACTGGGGCTAGTTGGTGAACAGGAGTCCCTTTTCAGCAGCATGCACCAGTTACTCTCCAACCGCATATCCTGTATCAAGGGGGGAGAACTTGCTCTACCCTAAATGTTGCCCTAACTCAACTTTTATGCGTGCAGGAAAGGTGGTCGATCCATTTGAAAAAAAGGCGGTTGTCTGCTTCTTTAAAACGACTTATCATTTCCATCATTTTTCTATAGGCATCTGGGTTTTTCGATTTTCGTACCCTCATGGTATTTCCTGAATGGCGGGCTGATATGGTATACTAATATATCGGTTGTCCAAGAGAAAGAATGATGAGAGTACGGAGGAGTGAGTCTCACCATGTGTGGTATTACGGGTGTAATGTATTTTGAAGATAGAGAACCAACTGAGGCAAGTTTGAAGCAAATGACGGATGTGATCGTTCATCGAGGACCGAATGATGAGGGCTTCTGGACAGAGAATCGCATTGGCTTAGGATTTAGACGATTATCCGTTATTGATATTAAAGAAGGCCATCAGCCACTAGCGAATGAAGATGAAACCGTCTGGATTATTTTCAACGGTGAAATTTATAATTACAAAGAGCTGCGCACGATGTTGAAGGAGCGCGGTCATATTTTCCGCACGCAGAGCGATACGGAAGTTATCGTCCACCTTTATGAGGAATTCGGCGAGGATTGCGTGAAGCACATGCGTGGTATGTTCGGTTTTGTTATTTGGGACCGCAAGAAAAAGCAGCTGTTCGGAGCGAGAGACCACTTCGGCATTAAGCCGTTTTATTATCATGTGAGCGACCGTCAATTCCTGTTTGGCTCGGAAATCAAGAGCTTGCTGGCGGCCGAAGGCATGAATCGGTTGATCCATACGGACAGCTTGCTGAATTATTTGACGTTTCAGTATGTACCAGAGCCGCATACCATGTTCGAAGGCATCTATAAGCTGCCTCCAGCGCATTCAGTTACAATTACGTTCGAAGGCAAAATGACCCTACATAAGTATTGGGATCCGATGTTCGAACCGGAAGAAAAGCCATTTGACTATTATGTGGAACAAATTCGTGAAGGCTTGAAAGAGTCCGTCAAGCTGCACATGGTCAGCGACGTGGAACGCGGATGCTTCCTGTCGAGCGGGATCGATTCGACGGCGATTGCTACGCATATGCGGAATATCGAACCGATCCGCACGTTCTCTGTTGGCTTCGAAGGTTCCAACAACGAGACGCCGATTGCGGCGCAGACCGCTGCAACGCTCGGCACAGAGCACTACGATAAAATCATCACGCAGGATGATTTCTTCGCGACCATGCCGAAAGCGATCTGGCACCAGGACGAGCCTGTTGCCGATCCTTCGGCCATTGCCCTTTATCACGTGGCGCAGCTTGCACGTGAGCAAGTGACGGTCGTGCTGTCCGGCGAAGGCGCGGACGAGCTGTTCGGCGGCTATCGCATTTATCGCGAGCCGCAGTCGCTCAAGCCGCTCGATGGGCTGCCGCCATCGGTGAAACGGATGCTGAACCGCTTCGCACGCATCCTGCCGAGCGGAGTGAAAGGCCGCAACTATGTGTTGCGGGGAACGACTCCGCTTGAGGAACGGTTCCTCGGGAACGCCAAAATCTTCTCCGAGGATATGAAGGCAGAAGTGCTTCGCCTTGATAGCGAGATGCTGCGCGCCTACAAGAATCCCGTGCAAATCGCCGGGGATTACTATAACAAAACAAAGCATCTGGATCCAGTAAGTCGGATGCAATACATCGACATGAACTTGTGGATGCCTGGTGATATTCTCATGAAGGCTGACAAAATGACGATGGCACATTCCCTGGAGCTTCGCGTTCCCTTTTTGGACAAAGAGTTGTTCGAAGTGGCTCGCCGGATTCCAGCGAAATACCGCATTGCGAATGGCACGACGAAGTATATCTTCCGTAAAGCGATGGAAGGGATTATTCCAGATCCGATTCTAAATCGTCCGAAACTAGGCTTTCCTGTGCCACTCCGGGATTGGATGAAGGGTGCGATGGGTGACATGGTCATGGAGCAAATCAAGTCCAGCGGAATCGAGGATTATATCGATATCGAGGCGGTTGAGAAAATGCTTCATAAGCACCGGATTGGTCAGGGAGACTACGCGAGACGCTTGTGGACCCTCTATATTTTTGCTCTATGGCACAAAACGTTCATGGAAGAACTGCCGAAGAAAGTACTCACTGCTTACTAGGTAGACATCATACAGGCTGCATGAGACTAGGAGTTGACGAGATTGTGGGTAAGTATAAATTAATCGCGCTCGATATGGATGGAACCTTGCTGAATGAAGACAAAAAAATATCTGCCGAGAACCAGGCGGCTATTCGCGAAGCATCGTCACAAGGGAAAGTTGTTATTATGTCTACAGGTCGTGGAGCGATAAGCGCAATGCCTTACATTAAAGAGCTAGGGCTAACAACACCACTTGTCGTTGTGAATGGTAGTGAAGTGTGGGCTTCGCCAGATCGGTTACTGAAACGTACTTTAGTACCGATTGAAACGATTCGTGACTTGCATCAGCTAGCGGTAGCTCATGACTGCTGGTGGTGGGCTTATTCGGTGGCAGGCGTGTTCAATCGTGAAAGTGAAGGATTGCATTTGGATGAGCATGAATGGCTTAAATTCGGTTACTTCACAGACAATGCAGAGAAATTGCAACGCATTCGCGAAGTTGTGGCGAGCTGGGGAACGCTTGAAATCACCAATTCGCATCCATCGAATTTAGAGATGAATCCACTTGGCGTTACGAAAGCTAGTGGTGTTGAAACGGTGTGTGACTTCTTGGGAATTTCGATGTCTGAGGTTATTGCTATGGGCGACAGCGAAAATGACATTGCGATGATTCGTGAAGCTGGACTAGGCATTGCCATGGGAAATGCGCAAGACGAAGTAAAGCGAATCGCCGATATGACGACGGTTACGAATGATGAACATGCGGTTGCACAAGTTATTCGCACTTACATGCTTGCCTAGTTTAGAGAATGTACTGTCCTACAAGGACCGTGAATCCGTTTAAGATAAATGGAGGAATGAACTGAGCATGATTACCTTAGGCTGGATTGTCGTTATTCTTTTATTTGTTGTCGGAATGGTCGGTGCCATCTATCCGATTCTGCCTGGCGTATTAGCCATTTATGCTGCCTTTTTCATCTACGGCTGGCTGATCACTTGGGAGCACTTCGGCTTGTGGTTCTGGTTAATCCAGACCTTGATCGTCATTATTATTATCGTGGCGGATTATGCGGTTAGTGCACTAGGTGTCAAAAAGTTCGGCGGCTCGAAACCGGCAATCGTCGGAAGCACCATTGGTTTGATCATTGGTCCATTCGTGATTCCAGCGTTCGGGATCATCCTAGGTCCATTCATCGGTGCCGTAGTGGGTGAATTAATTGCTGGAACCTCTTGGCAGAACGCTATTCGCGCAGGAATTGGATCCGTACTTGGTTTTTTCGCCAGCTCCGTGGTCAAAATTGTTTTGCAGCTCGCTATGATTATTATTTTCTTCTTGTGGATCTTTTGAGGCCTAGATAGACGTAATATAACTGTAAGAGAGAGAAGGAACGGACTTGACGAAGGTAACCAAAGATTCCCTTGTAAAAGGGACGCTCATTCTCACCGTAGCCGCGCTTGTAGCGCGGTTTCTCGGCGTTTTCCAGCGTATACCGCTGGTGCATTTGCTGCATGAAGAAGGCATGAAGAGTTATGTGATCGCATTTAATTTGTATTCAGTTTTATTGGTCGTTGCAACAGCAGGCATACCCAGTGCATTAAGTAAAATGGTAGCCGAGAAACGTGCCATCGGTAGACCGCACGAAGCACAGCGCATCTATCGAGCTGCGATTTGGTTTGCGGTTGTTGCAGGTGCAGTCATGACTATATTGCTGTACGTTTTTGCCCCGATTTATGCTGAAAGCATATCGCAAGGTGGTCCTGACGCAACGTTAGCTACGAGGGCGATCGCGCCAGCCATGCTTCTATTTCCCCTTATCGCGATCATGCGGGGATATTTCCAAGGACGTCAGAATATGATGCCTAACGGCATTTCACAAGTCGTGGAACAAATTTTTAGACTCATTGTCTCGATTACATTGGCCTTTTTCTTACTTGATATCTCGCTTGGATGGGGTGTAGCGGGGGCATCATTTGGAGGCGTGGTTGGAGGCGCAGCGGCTCTAGCTGTCATGCTGTACTATGCTGTAAAGCTGAAACGGGCGGATGCACAAGAACAGAAGCAACCAGCTGTTTCACAAGCCGCGGCAGAGGAGATAGGAGCTGCTCGGTCGAATGATCATCCCGTTGAATTGCTCCGGTACAGAGATATTTATCGCAGTTTATTGAGGCTCTCGATACCTATTGTGATATTCTCGGTGACGGTTACGCTAGTGTATCTAATTGATACATCCATGATCATCCCACTCCTACAAGATGCGATCGGTACTAGTGAAGCCTCACGATTAGTAGGTATTCTAGGTGGACGCGCTCAACCGCTAGCGGGGATTCCTATTATTTTGGCCATCGCGTTGAGTCAATCCGTTGTACCTATTATTTCGGCTGCTTATTCGCGTAAAGATTTGAAGCAGGTCGGACAGCAGACAACACGTGTGCTTCAACTGGCTATCCTTTCGGGCCTTCCTGCAGTACTCATGATTAGCATTGCAGCGAGACCGCTCGACTACTTCCTCTTTGGCCTAGAAGACTCAGCTTTCGGTATGGCCCATGGACCTGCGATGATCTCCTTGCTAACAGCGGGAGCGATGTTTCAGATCGTCATGCAGACCTCAGGAGCCGTTCTGATGGGGATGGGACGGATGAAGCCATTAATGGCTCATGTTGGTGTCGGCATCGCAATTAAGCTGCTTGGCAGCTTCCTGCTAGGGCAATGGTTCGGTATTTACGGTATCATTATCTCCACAGGATTATGCTTTATTGCCATGTCGTGGCTCAATATCCGCACACTTCGTAAAGAGGTATCGTTTACGATTCTGGGACGTCGTTTTGGCGGACTTATCGTAACGATTCTGGTGATCGGTGTTCTAGGCTTTGCGGCGGAATGGCTGACGCATACTTATGTGCTGCCTACACCTTGGTTCCGTTTAAATCAAGGTATCCAAGCGGTGTTAATTTGCGGATTCACTGTGGCTTTGTACCCTGTTATGCTGATGCTTACACGTGTGGTGACGAAGGATGATGTGAAAAGCTTCCCTTCACCCGTACAGAAGCTCATCGCGAAGGCGAGTGGGTTGTTAAAGCGATCTTAATCGGTTAAGTATCGCTAACGCATGAGCTTCTTAATCGCTTGTGCACTAACAACAGCGAGTTCTACTTTACTTAATCCGAGGCACATATCACGTGTCAAATCGTAAGATTCCGGAACAGCGAAGGATTGCATATGTTGCAAAGGTTCCTTTAACTCCGTAAACCAATCCCCACGCTCAACCGGCGCCAGTGGCCTGTCAGGCCATGCTGAATGAAGCGGAGGACTATAAAAGGGTGCTGCGCCTTTCTTAAGGCTGTAGCCATCGAGCCTCTCCTGATACTTGAGATCAGGAGGGGTTTTTCGTATTTGTGCAAATAGATGAGGCCAGTAATCAGAACGTGACCCCGTATGGGGAGTTGATGCTGCAAAAGCTATTGCACCTTGAAGGATGCCTGGTGCCCAAAACAGGATGGCGTATAAGCTTTTGCCGAATTCAATGCGTTCAGAGAGGTTCTTAAAATTTTCAAGAATTAGGCCTGCGAGATGTGGTTGTGGTAGATCGACCGAAGCGGAACGAAAAGGGAATCCGACTTGATTGAGCTGCAGCCAGGCTTGTGTTTTGAACTGAGGCGTATTTAAAACCGTTTGTTTGTAGAGCGGATTCTGAACGACGCGATCCTCGACATAATGCTGCTCATTGACAATCAATCCAAGGGTGAGAAGTGTCGTATCTTGATATAACCAGAAATCCTGCCAAATGGGCATCATCCAGGCGGATATATGCAAATGAGGAAGCAGATGAAATAAATTAAGCTTCCTTCGTTTGCTTTCGGCATAGAGCAGCAATTGCGGGTAGGCATCTTGAAAAATGAGAGCATTCGCGCGCTCAAGAAAGGCAAACAAATGCTCTGTGGCTTCGTTGTTCAATAGATGAGGCAGCAATTCGCCACGCAAATCGGTCATGCACCAGCCCCCATTGCGGGATACCATGTGGGCTAACAACGCCCAGTGCAGCTCTGGGAAGTCTCTGTAACAAGTCCAGTAGGCTTGCGTGCGAGTCACGTTATTACGATTATGGGCTTGGGTCTTGGCGACGATCCGGGCAACAATCTCTTGCTCATACGCTGTGATGGCGGGAGGAATAACGCCTGCTTGCAGCAAAGCATGCTGATGGCGCAAAGCTTTTTCTAGTCTCGCTAACATTGTCGGCGTGATCTCGATAGTAGGAGGCGAAGCTGTCTGCTCTGCATCTGACGAGGTAATTAACTTGGCGGCCTGCTGCTTCACAAGCTGAGCAAGGGCACCAGGCAATCCTCGCATTTTCGCATATACGCTTAGGTTCTTCTTATTCTCCGGTGGAAGTTGTACTCGCATTGTGGCCTCCTTTCTTGTGCGAAATCCTTCTTTCTATTATTTGCATGTTGGGTTCGTGGTATGTCAACGGTGTGGAATAAAGGGGAGAGAGTATCTGAATATACCAAATGTTGACAGATAAAGTGTATGAGTAGTATAGTACACATATAGTGTATGAACCACTTAGTACACACACTAAAAAATTCCAGTTTTACCTAGAAAGGATCATAGGAGATGGGTAGATGAACATTACGTTTAATAATCGCGATCCCGTTTATCTGCAGGTTGTCAGGTATTTCAAGGAGGAGATGGCCACTGGCAGGCTTAAGGGTGGACAAGAAATTCCATCCAGACGTGAGCTAGCGGGGCTGCTTCAGATCAATCCGAATACGGCACAAAAGGCTTATAAAGAAATGGAGGAGCAGAAGTTGATCACAACTGCAGGTAATTCCCCGAGTCGGATAACGACGGATAAGCTCATATTGACTACGATTCGTGAAGAACTCATTGAAGAAGCGGTTGGCGTATTCGTTCAGTCCATTAGCAAGATCGGATTGCCAACTGATGAATTGCTGCGTTTCGTTAAAGAAAAGTATGAAGCTGAGCGCGGAAGGGAGGTTGCGGAATGATAGAAGTAGATGGGCTTGTAAAGCGATATGGACGGAAGCAAGTGTTGGACAACGTTTCCTTTACTGCGGAGAGAGGCCAAATCACCTGTTTAATTGGCATTAATGGTGTGGGTAAATCGACGATTATGAAGGCAATCATGGGTTTGACTCCTTTTCAGCGTGGAGAAATTCGTGTGGATGGTCGGATACCAACTTCGAAATCGTATGAGAAAGTTGTCTTCATTCCTGATACGTTAACGATGCCCTCTCACATGAAAATCAAAGAAGCCATGCTATTTATGAAGGATTTCTATCGGAACTGGAATGAAGCGCGGGCGGAAGAGTTGATCGCCTTTTTCAAATTAAATCCTGAGGATCGACTTTCGAGCTTGTCAAAAGGAAATTCAGCGAAAGCGAACCTTTTGCTGGGACTTTCATTGGATGCGGACTATCTGTTGATGGACGAGCCTTTTTCAGGGATTGATATGTTCAGCCGCGAACAAATCACGGGTGTATTCACAAGTCATTTGATGGAAGACCGCGGTGTTCTTATTACGACCCATGAAATTCAAGATATCGAGCATCTCATTGATAAAGTCGTTTTGCTGGATGGAGGGCGGGTTCGCAAACAGTTTTATCCAGAGGAAATGCGCTCAAATGAAGGAAAGTCCGTGGTGGATGTCATGAGAGAGGTGTATGTGACTTGAAAACCTTTATCAAATTGTTGAACTGGGAACTGGTACGGTTTAGCAAACTATATGGTGCCCTGGCACTTCTGTTAGTAGTATCTCAGTTTGTGGGGATTTGGCTTACCGCCCAATCGTATCTCAGTGATGCTCATGCTTGGGTGGACCGAAATGGTGGAACAGAAGCGCAATACGCAGAAAAGTTTCAAAAATTGAATCTTGTTTTTATGTTTCAATCGGTCTGGTACGAAGGAGCCATCAGTTTATGTGCAATCGTTCTTGTCCTTTATATTTTTATGATTTGGTACAAGGAATGGTTCGGCCGAAATACGTTTGCGTATCGACTGCTTATGCTGCCAACTTCACGAATGAACGTATATTACGCTAAGTTAAGTGCAATTGTGTTGTTTGTATTTGGTTTTGTCTCTCTACAATTTGTGCTGATTCCACTTCAATTGGCCTCCTTCGTTTCCTTCATCCCAGCTGAACTACGAGTAGAGGTTACGATTGGAGAACTGATTCGAAGAGATCCTTTGCTGAATTTGTTTATGCCTAGCTATGTTATTCAATTTATTTTATATTATGGAGCTGGCATTCTCGGTGTTTTTGTACTCTTCACGGCCATTCTTCTGGAACGAAGTTACCGATGGAAGGGTATCGTTGCAGGTGTACTGTACGGTGCGGCGGTTCTGATCGTGATCGTGTTGCCCCAAGAAATAAGTCAATTAGGAGTTACACTGCCTCTATTTCCAAGTGAAATTGTGTTGCTGCAGGCGTTGATTGGACTGTGTATGATTGCCCTTTCAATCGGATTTAGTTCGTATTTGCTGCGAAAAAAGGTGACAGTGTAAATTCTCGAATTCTCGAAATTCGGGTGAAGGGCTTTCAAGACAATGCTTAGGAGGTGCACGCATGAAACGATACTGGCTGCTTGCTACACTGATACCTTTTTGTGTACTAGCTTTGGGAACGTATTATGTGTCAGGTACTAGTGATCAGAAGCAGGAATATGTGTTGAAAACGATGAAAGGCATAGAAAGCGATGCTGCTGAGCTGCAAATTAAGGTGAATATGGATGGCATCACGACAACAGTCTCTACGAAAGGGAGCGAGTCGGATGTCGAGCAACTCTCCTATTTGGATAGGCTTGATGCTGAATCTTACTATGATGAAGATTTAAGACGGCTAGTCAATGAGCATCGTTCTTTCATGCGAGGGAAGAGTGATGTGAATTCCTTTTATGAGGATGATCAGGTACTTGCGTATGTGGGGACTGAAGCTCACAATGATGCATCCAAGAAGCAATCTGACCGGTTAACCATTTCAATCATGGGGAAATTGGACCAAGAAACGACTTCGTTTCATGTTCGTGCAGACAAGAAAAACGATGAATATATAGGTATCCATGACGTTCAGGTCAAAGACCAGACCATGAAGGTACTTGTGAATCGTATGCGAACCGACAAATATCCGCAGTTCTATCATGTCGGATACGATATGTATACGATTGATCTAACAAACCAAAGCTTGCTGAAAAGCGAGAAGATCCTGGCTGCCGAGACACAAGCGAATGAAATAAGAACGACTACATGGTACATATCGAGCAATGATCGGATTGGCCCAAGTGGGTATGCGATATTTGATCGCAGTGAAAATAAAACGATAGATAAGGTCGGCGAAAGTCAGACCGTAAAGAGAAATGAAGGGTTAGTAAATCGGGAGATTCGCGTATACGATATTTGGAACGGACAATGGTGGACACTGCAGAGTGAGCCGCTGCATAGCTTTTTGATGGAGGATAACTCGATGGGGATGTCTATCCAGTATGCTAATCAGGAGCTATCCTTGGCTGCTATATCGGAAAATAAAGACACTCACGTCATGGTAGTACAAGTAGCGGAGAATAAAGTGATTCGTGATGTGCAATTACCGCTTCAAGCGATTCAGAAAGAGTGGGGCAGAGTCAACTATAGCTTGGTAGAGAAGGATCGATTGTATCTACTCATGTCTGGTCGTCCTAATCCAGCTATTGCTATCGTTGAGCTGCAAACGGGGAACATCCTCTATCAGGGAGAAGTTGAGCGTAAGAATCAGAAAAGTATTGGCTATATCAATGCGTACGGAATCAAAGTGCAGAACTAAAATTGAAGAAATAAAAGGTAGAAACCCCCCTAATCATGTTGATCAGGGGGGTTTGTATGTCATAAATGGGGATAAGTACCGAGGTGAATATCCAATTTCAGGTAAAGATTCTTGCATAAGATATCTTAATCTATGAGTGGCCTGTGAGGTGATTCCCATCCGGAAACGAAAACGTCTTGAAAAAACGGTCCGCAAGTCAAAAAAGGACAAAGAACGGCTGTGCAAAGCCAAATATGTCTCGAAGACTTATTTTTATTACACCATTTCAGACGGAGACAAGCGTTGGTATACGGAAGAGGATCGTACCAAAGGCTACGGCGCTCAATCGATTCCAGATCCGAAAACGGTGACCTTCGCACAAGTCTTCGTTAATGGTGTACTTCAGCCTAGTACGCTCTACCACATAGATAAAGGCTCTATTATGTTAACCTCGAAGGATGTGCCTGAAAAAGGTGTTCCCATCATCGTGCAATGTATTCGCGTTTACAAGCGAAGATCGGGAAGGGGGTGAATTAGATGGCAGCCTCACTTATTAAACTTTTTGTTACAGCTGCGTTGGCGAATGCGCCAGTTGCTTCGGGTGGTGTTGTGACAACAACCGTAGATCCCGATGTGACGAGATACAATGCAGTACTTGACGCAGGCATGATTGGGGGTACGGAAACCACGATTCTTGCAGAAGATTTTCTTGATGACAATGGTGATCCCTTACTCGCGAACGAACTACCAGCCTTACCTACTAACGGATATATTAACGTGTATGTCAATGGTGTGTTACAAGAAGCGGGTCTCTCGACGCTAACAACGGCTTCCTTGGTGTTAGATACAATCTTAGCAGTCGTTGGTACACCTGTCGTTCTCGAAGTTGCAGACTTCTCCAATACAAGCTCTGCGATTACTACTCCACAAACCATTTCTGCGCCAGCAATTAACGTTACAACCTAAGGAAAAAACAATCTTACATGACGCCATGTAAGATTGTTTTTTTTGTTAGTTGTCCAATTCTTCATTTGTTTGCTGCGCGGCACTAGCTTTAGGGAGCCGTCCCGAACGGAGGAGCGCTTCTCGGAGTAAATATTCAATGTGTCCGTTAACACTTCGGAACTCGTCTTCAGCCCATTGCTCTAGAGCTTGGTGGAGCTTCGGATCAAGTCGAAGTGGGAAGTTTTTCTTGAGAGCCATACCATGGCCTCGTTAATACAACGTTCCGGTATTAATGACCGGAGTTGCAGAACGATCAGATACAATCGCAACAAGCAGATTGTTGATCATGGCAGCTTTTCGCTCCTCGTCAAGCTGCAAACCTTTGGCTTCCAATTGCTCAACAGCCAATTGAACCATGCCTACGGCACCTTCTACAATAATCGAGCGAGCAGATAAAATGGCGGAGGCTTGCTGGCGTTGCAGCATGGCGCTGGCAATTTCCGTCGAGTAGGCTAGATGCGTTAGACGAGACTCAATGACCTCGACACCTGCAACTGAAAGACGTTGCTGAAGCTCTGCGCTAAGTTCAGCCGCAACTTCATCGGCATTGCCTCTTAGCGAATAGCCTTCCGTTTCGTAGCGGTCATAAGGATATTTGCTGGCTACATGGCGTAGAGCAGTTTCGCTTTGAATTTCTACGAATTTCTCATAGCTGTCCACATCGAACAAGGCTTTATACGTATCCACCACTTTAAACACGATCACAGCAGCAATTTCGATCGGATTTCCATCGATATCATTCACTTTTAATTTGACACTGTTAAAATTGCGAACACGCAGCGAGATTTTCTTATGAGAAGAAAAAGGGATAACGAGCCATATCCCGCTTTTACGAATAGTTCCTAGATAGCTCCCGAAAAAAGTAATGACAGTAGCTTGATTCGGCTGAACAACAGTGAACGACGACAGCGAGATGATGCTAACGACAATTAAAATAGCCCCAATGAGAAAGCTTTGTTGTGTGAAACTATAAATGCCTAGCCCAAGTGCGGCGAAAAATAAGAGTAAGCCAATAAAGCCATTGACTGACCCTGCTTTAACTTCTTTCATAGATGTATTGCCTCCCTTAGTTTACATATTATTTTGATATTTATATGATATCACTTTTAACTTTAATTGTAAAATGTAAACATGCGGCCGCGCTTGGCCTCATGCAATTAATCAAGGGAAATAAAGATTATTAGTGGACAATAGAGTTCGTTAGTGTTTGTTCACTTTTGTTAATAACCGCTTTTTTAGGTTTAGGGGTTAATAAATGAGGAAATTGCTGCGCTAATGGTAGCTAAGAAGAAAATCGAGCACTCGTTGCTTGCTCAGCTAATGAGCAGAATAATGGAACAAATTGTCTGTATTCCTTCGTATTCATCACATGATAAATTAAGAACATTACAGTAAAGAACGTATGGGGTGAATAGGGATTGGGTAAGTTTATGGTTGTTATTTTAACGGTCGTCTTCTTATTGGCAGGATGTTCAAGTGATGAAAAGCCAAACGAGCACAACGTAAAAGAATTACCGATTCGCTCACATGCAAAAGTGGTGGCTGAAGGAGATTTTGTCTATCGCCTTGTGTCAGAGAAGTCAGTATACACCGAAGGTGAGAAAGTAGAGGTCTATGCAGAGTTGGAATACGTGGGAGATGAGCCAGAGATTAAAATAGCCCATGCTGACTCACCGTTCTATTTCCCGATGAAAGAGAAAACGAGGAACTACGATATCGGGTACGGTATGAAAGAGCCTTTACGCGTGACTGTCCTAAAAAAGGGAATACCACTGAGAGAGATATTTAAGCCCCGTGGTGGATATAGTTCGGACGATCAAAAAGAATATGTAGACTACATCAAAGCTTTATGGGAGGCATCCAATAAAGGAACGCTACTTCAGGGGGACTACCAGGTAGCTGGAACAGCTATGTTCAATCCCTTAAATGAATCGATGGTGAGTCAAGAAAGTTTTCGCTTAAACGCAGAGATCGAGTTTTTAGTGGAAAAACCTAAGAATAAAGAATGATAAAAAGGGTTAGGCGCAACGAAAGAGTCAAAAACAGGGTGGAGTTAAGCTAACTGGCGAAGTACGACAAGTTCTGCCATAAGCACTAAACAGTGCGAAAAGCAGGAGACTACAGCAGTAATCTTAACTTTACAACCGAGGATGGGAATGACGGAACCATGTATCTTGAAACCATCCCGCCAATACTCCTGCGCGCGTCATATTTAACAGTACATGAGGTGTGAAGTACAGGTAGATTCGGCAGAACGAAGGCTAGAGCCATTTTTTTAAAAAGGTATGCCAACGGATATGTCGCGTGGCTGAAAAACTGGATACGGTGAGAATGTTCGCATAGAAGCGAACTGACGAACTCCCGAATGTACAGGTCTAA
>NZ_JAVDSB010000013.1:0-189277 GCF_031455095.1 Paenibacillus qinlingensis | reverse complement strand
GGACTATGCACTGCCTGTCAGCTATGTACTTCCGCCACCTCGCGGTGCACTGGAGACTTTCACTCCTTAGTCGATGCGCTGCCAAGCGCACAAAAGCCCGCAGCC
The DNA here is from genome assembly GCF_031455095.1 of Paenibacillus qinlingensis. Lineage (GTDB taxonomy): Bacteria > Bacillota > Bacilli > Paenibacillales > NBRC-103111 > Paenibacillus_E > Paenibacillus_E qinlingensis_A. The sequence goes on along the minus strand of NZ_JAVDSB010000013.1, from coordinate 189,172 downwards.
CCCACAGGGTCACGGACTTATCAGGCAAAGGGTCATTTCAACCATTAAAACAATTCTGGCGCACGTTCTTGATGCAGCTTCACACTCATAACAAGGCCTAGTGAGAGCATGTTGATCAATAATGAGGTACCGCCATAACTCACGAATGGAAGTGTAATACCAGTCAATGGCATGATACCAATCATCATACCGACGTTTTCAAATATTTGAAAGACGAACATGGACACGACCCCAACAACAATATAGGCGCCACCAAGTTGAGAGCTTTGAATCGAAATCAAGATCATGCGGTAGATAAGCAAGAAATAAATAAGCAACAGTACCGCTGAACCGCGGAAACCGAACTCTTCTCCAACAACGACGAAAATCGAATCCGAGTAGGCGAAGGGAATAAAGTTACTATGCACGGAAGTTCCCTTTAGGAAGCCTTCACCTTCCAGGCCACCAGATCCAATAGCTCTTACCGCATTGCGCACCTGATAATTATCATCATCGGACACTTCCGTTGGATATAGGAACGTATCAATCCGATCCATCCAATGGCTAAACCCGTAGCCCTTGAGCATCTCAAACAAAGCATCATGAAAATGTTTATATAGGGTTAGCGTGAGAAACCCAACACCGACTACTATTACGACGCTTATCAAGACCTGCGAATATTTGATATTCCCAATCCATAGCATCCCGAGCAAAATAATGATAAAAATAATCGCATTCCCGAGATCCGGCTGAATGAGCACAAGAGCAAATGGCACGAATACAGCTAACCCTACAGGGATAATATCATTCTTAACAAGCAGCAAGTCCCCACCGCGTTTGGCCAAAAGCGCCGTAATACAAATAATGAGAATGAGTTTGACGAGCTCAGCAGGTTGGAAAGTCAAACCGCCAGGCAGTTCAAACCAGCCGCGCGCACCGTGAATTTTTTTACCGAAGAAATATACAGCAATCAGAGAGATAATGCCAATCCCATACAAGTACGGTGCTATTCGAATAAGTACGCGGTAATCGAATAAACTACAAGCGAGAAATGCCACTAATCCTACTGCATATAAAACCAAAATCTTCGTAATGCTGATGTTAATCGTCGGATGATCAATCGATGCACTATAGACCATCATCGTGCTTATCACCATAAAGGCAAATAGAATGACAACAATTGGAATATCAATGTTTTTCAGCTTGGCAAACACAGAACAATCATCCTATTCCAATAAACTTTTTCATTCGTTTTACCCAACCGGTTTTGTCCTCTAGCTGCATTAGCGGAACGGTATCACCGACAATACGTCTAGCAATATTCCGATACGCAATCGCTGCCCGAGATGAAGGATTCATCACTGTTGGTTCACCTAAATTAGCTGCCTTAATGACATGCTCATCATCGGGCACAATCCCTAACAAATCTATAGCAAGCACAGAGCAAATTTCATCGATATCCAGCATTTCGCCTTTTTTCACCATTTGCGGGCGTATGCGATTAATGACAAGCTTCGGTGAAGATATTTTCTCATTCTCCAAAAGACCAATAATGCGATCCGCATCGCGAACAGCCGCATTCTCAGGTGTTGTGACAACGATTGCTTTATCCGCGCCAGCAACCGCATTCTTAAAGCCCTGCTCAATCCCTGCTGGACAGTCAATGATGACATATTCGAAATCATTTTTGAGCTCTAAAATAATGGTCCTTACCTGTTCCGGAGATACCGCATGCTTGTCCTTCGTTTGAGCGGCTGGCAACAAATACAACTCGTCAAATCGCTTATCTTTAATTAACGCCTGCGGTAATCGGCAACGACCTTCCGCAACGTCCACAAGATCATAGATAATCCGATTTTCTAATCCCATGACAACATCCAGATTACGCAACCCAATATCCGTATCAACCATGCATACTTTCTTCCCCAGAAGTGCAAGTGCAGTTCCCAAGTTAGCTGAAGTCGTCGTTTTACCAACGCCACCTTTACCAGAGGTGACAACGATAGCCTCTCCCATATTCCTCACCCCAGACACAATTTTTTTCCACATGTTGAAAATGTTATTTGAGCGGAGCCTCCGGCCAAATCCGATGAAGCTGATGCAGCTTATCGATTTCCATTTTACCATCTTTGACATACGCAAATTCCATGAAAGCCTCGTCGATTCCCCACTCATCTGGTGAACGGCTAATCACTCCGGCAATACGCAGCTGCGTAGGACGCATATGAGAGGCAGCAATGATTGCCGTCTCATCCCCTTCTGACCCCGCGTGAGCCATACCGCGAAGTGAACCCATTATGTAAATGTTCCCTGTGGATGTGATAATTCCACCAGGGTTAACATCACCTAAATAAAGTAAATCACCTTCATTGTGAAGGGTTTGTCCCGAACGAATCATACCTCTTAGCGTAGTCATGGTAACCTTGGGCTCGGGTGGAATCTCCACCTTAGGCGGTTCACTCTCGATGGATTGAATTAAGAGATTTCCTTTCTGCTTAATCACAGCTCGGATCTCTTCTTTCTGCTCATCGGTGGCCTCGCGATTGCCCAATTTGACATTCACGTGAATAATAGGACCCGTTAATATTTGTTGATGCGTTTTCTCAAGCTTATGTTGCAGCTCTTGCAACAGCTCTTGCCAATCGCATGCGTCATTTAGTAAAAATACAAGGCCATCTTTGACCCCTTTTATCATCACATGGTGCTTCGCTACAGACATAATGGCATGACGACCTCCCAACCTATACATTTCGGCCCCTGTTCTAAATTCTCCTGCTTCTCATCTGGAAAATTAATCTTCCTTTGCAGAAGCTGCAAGTCGCTTGCCTTCAAGCAGTTTGCGGATGGGAACGTAGCAAATTAAGGCTGCAAGTAAATTGAAAAGAACACTTGGGAGCATGTAATGGGTGAGAGCAAAATTCAAATCGATAGCAATCAGTTTGAATAGACGATTGATCCCATAGTTGAGAAACTCAAATATTAACAAACCTAAGCTCGTAATCAGCAAGTTGTAAAAAATTAGATTAGGCTGTTTACGCTGCGCAAGCCCAGCCAAATAACCTACAAGCCCCATGCTGAACGAATAAACGCCTAACATCGCACCATAGTAGGTGAAATCGTGCAATAATCCAAACAACAATCCATACACTAATGCCGCATGACGATGATGAAAAAGTCCAATAAACATGATAAATACCAAGGTTAAGTGCGGTGTTACTACGACAATCGATTGCCACGAGGACGGCAGCAGCCATACGACTAAACTTCCTTGAAGAATAAACAAACCGAGAAGGATGAGCCATAAAAGATGTCTATTCATTTTGTCGGCTCACCTCATTTCACTTCCGGAACTTCAACGACGAACACTTCACGGATGCGGTTAAAGGAGGCTTTTGGCTTCACCATTACTTTGTAAGTAATGCCGAACTCCCCGGGTCCAATCGAAGAGATTGTTCCTACTTCTATCCCCTTAGGAAACACCTGTCCTAATCCAGAAGTAATAATCGTATCGCCAACCTTCATGTCATCTGCATGTTCAACCTTATTCATCACTAGCTCGCCTACTTTGGGATCATACGATTCAATCATCCCAAATGGCTGGGTCTCATTCCCCTTAACTGTAACGGCAATTGCTTTCGAGTTGTTATCCGTATCATTCGTCTCAGACAGCAGCTGTACATTGGAGTGAAAGCCGAATACTTTGCTCACTCTTCCTACTAAGCCGTCCACTGTCATGACCGCCATATTCTCCTTGATCCCATCTTTATCACCCAAATTAATTGTTACGGTACTGTTGTATGGGTCAGGATCAATAGTGACCACTTCTGCAATCCGATATGTATAGTTGTTAGCTTGTCGTTGGCGTTCCGTGAAGCCAAGCGATTCCATCAGACGTTTGTTTTGCGACTCTAGCTCATTCAATCGCTGTGTATCTCGTGCATACTGCGTAAGGGTCAGCTTTAATGTCTTGTTTTCTTCATAAATGACTCGCAGCTGTCTGATGTCTTCGAAGAAGCCCGCTACCTGCGCAGCGGGCTTGTACAAGAGTCCTTGCGTCCAAGATACGGAGTCTTTGACAAATTTCTCGGGCCAAGTCATTGGCCCTCGATTTCCAAGTGTTAGTCCCATTAAGATAAAGAAACAGACTAAACCGGACATAAGAAAAATAAGTCGTTTATTACCCATGAATTTAAACAAATTAGCACCTTCTAACGAATATTAACCCTTGTATCTCGAACCAGATCCTGATTTATTTTTGAATAAATGAATATTCTCTAAGGCACGTCCCGTTCCGATTGCTACACAATCCAATGGATTTTCGGCAACCATGACCGGCATTCCCGTTTCTTTAGCTAGAAGTCGATCCAGATTACGAAGTAATCCGCCGCCGCCAGTTAACACAATCCCGCGATCCATAATATCCGCCGACAGCTCTGGTGGACATTTCTCCAGCGTAACCTTCACCGCATCTACAATTGCACTTACCGTATCTGACAATGATTCTGTAATTTCGACAGATGTGACACTGATCGTTTTGGGTAAACCGCTAACAAGATCACGACCGCGAATTTCCAACGATTCCGACTTATCTGTGTTAAGTGCAGAACCAATTTCGATCTTCAACGTTTCTGCTGTACGCTCCCCGATCATGAGATTATACGTACGTTTAATATATTGAATAATAGCTTCATCCATTTCGTCACCAGCGATACGAATCGATCGGCTAGTTACAATACCGCCAAGCGAGATAACAGCCACTTCCGTCGTACCTCCGCCAATATCAACAACCATGCTCCCCGTTGGCTCCCATACAGGAAGATCCGCACCAATCGCAGCAGCGAACGGCTCCTCAATCGTATAAGCCTCTCTTGCCCCTGCTTGCTTGGTTGCATCTTCAACGGCACGCTTCTCGACAGCAGTAATCCCAGAAGGCACACACACCATCACATTCGGATGACGGGGAAATAACCATCGCTGCTTCTGCGCTTGTCGAATAAAGTAGCGAATCATCGTTGCTGTTGTGTCGAAATCGGCAATCACACCATCTTTCATCGGACGAACAGCGCGGATGTTCCCAGGTGTACGACCAATCATTTTTTTGGCGGATTCGCCTACGGCTTCAATTGTTTTTGTATCGGTACGCAGGGCGACCACGGAGGGTTCCCTAACGATAATTCCTCTGCCTTTCACATAAACCAATGTATTCGCAGTACCCAAATCAATTCCCAGATCTTTCGTAAAACCACCAAACATACAAACGGCTCCTTTCCTGTTGCGTGTTCTATTATATTACATAAAGCCTTGTTCCTTCAAACTTATAAATCTCTGATCTCCAATGATAACATGATCCAACACTTCAATACCAATTATTGTACCAGCTTCTACTAATCGACTTGTCAAACTAATATCTTCCGGACTTGGTGTGGGATCGCCACTTGGATGATTATGTACACAAATAATGGAGGCACTGCTTCGTTTAATCGCGGCACGGAAAACTTCTCTTGGGTGAACAATTGACGCGTTCAAGCTGCCCATCGATAAGGTTTCTTGTGCAATGACATGATTTTTGGTATTCAAAAACAAACAGACGAAATGCTCCTTCTGTAAATAGCGAAGCTCCTCGCTCATGAGATTGGCAATATCTTTGGGAGAACGAATCGTAATCCGCTCCTCATAAGAGCTCTTAGCCAGCCTGCGACCTAACTCAATGCCCGCAAGAATTTGAAGCGCCTTCGCATCTCCAATCCCCTTGATTTGCTTGAGCTGGTCCCTGCTCATATCAACAAGGTTGCGCAGCCCGCGGCTTTCACTAAGAATCCGGCTTGCCAAATGGATCGCCGATTCCGATACGGTTCCTGTCCTTAATAAGATAGCCAGCAGTTCGGCATGACTTAATGCCCCTGCTCCTAATTGGAGCATTCGCTCCCGCGGTCTTTCATCGTTCGGAATTTCTCGCAGCATCAGGCTTGAGCTTTCCATGTTTTCCCCTCTTCCGTAATGTAGGTTATGTTACTTATTGCGATCCCATGCATACAGGCAAAAGCCCCTAAAAACAACATAAAACCCCCGGATTATAAGATCCGAGGGCTTCTAGGATAGAGATTCTGTATTCAATTGCGGGCATTCTAATGCCCTTATTTGTTCCAGCATACTGCCGATTGTATGACCTTCAAAGTAATTTTCCATTTGCTTCTCAGCATCAATAAAAACCTTACCCATCAATCTATCCATTTTAGATGAAATCATACAAGGTTTCGACTCATCACCAGAGCACCAACTAGGCTTCAAAGTACCTTGGCAGGTTAATCGATAAATCTCCCCAAGTGTGACTTCCTCAGGCTTACAGCTTAGTATAAAACCGCCACCGATGCCTTCCTTCGTTGACACATACCCTGCTTTTCGAAGAAACCCCATGACTTTGCGAATCCGTGCAGAATGTGTAGATACATTCGCTGCAATTTCTTCGCTAGTTGCCATATGGTCCGGTAAATGAGCTAACAGAACGAGACTGTGGACGGCAATTGTAAATTCGCTGTTCATGAAAGATACCTCCCAGAAGAATGCGAAGTCTTGTCGCTTACTGTTATTGTAACCGTTACAGATTGCTCAGTCAATCTATTACCCTATTTTGGACTAGAATGGATAGGTCTGGAAATAAGGCTATAGCACTTGAATGTCAAACGTTAGCAATAAATCACTCAGCAGCGAAAGCGGCAGTCCTACTACCGTGAAATAATCCCCTTCGATCCCACTGATGATCGTTGCCCCAATTCCTTGAATGGCATACGAACCTGCTTTATCTTTGGGTTCTCCCGTAGCAATATACCGCAGGATTTGTTCGTCAGACATCGGCTTCATCCGTACGTTCGTCACGCTATGTGAGACTACTTGGCGGCCTGTAGCAGCATCCACACAGGCAACACCACTATACACCTGGTGCGTATTTCCTTGTAGTTCCTTCAGCATGCGAAAAGCATCTTGTTCATTCACCGGCTTGCCGAGAATCTCCTCGTTATACACGACAACCGTGTCAGAACCGATGATAATACCGAACTTCTCTTGGTCTTCCAACATATCCCTTACCGTCGAGGCTTTACGCAAAGAAAGCAGCTCTACGAGCTCCGATGGTGTTATTTTTTGTTCGACGGTCTCATCCGCGTCACTCACCCGAATTATATAAGGTAGTCCGAACGATTGGATAAGCTCCTGCCTCCGCGGTGACGAAGAAGCGAGAATAAGTCTTTGGTTTTCATTCGATGGCACGATCAACAACTCCTAAATTTAAATTCTACGCGATACCGTTTCTCACTACAGTTTCCGATAAAGGAGATATGCTCCTACTAATCCTATAATACTGCATAGGTTTAGCTTCACCAAAAGGCTGAATTCATATTTCACGACTTGAAGATCTGCTTTGGGTTCCCAAGAAATTTGGACAGATTTAGTTAGAAATGCGAGAGCAGGAACGGGCGCCAGCAGCTGGCCGATAATAATCCCAGTAATTAACCCGACGATTAAAAAAATGATTAAGGTAAATGTATTTTTTTTCATTCCTGTCATCCTCTCTATGTATGTACAAGCCTATTATACGAGGAATCACCTCTTTTTTCCATGTCAAATAACCAACCCTATTAGAAGTTTATGGGAATTGAAAACGGATAGATTCTAATGTGGTAAACTAGTTACCGGAGGTAAATTCAACTATGACTCTACTGAAAAGACTTATTCTGTTCACTTTATTACTCACCGTGGCGTTTCCCTATCAGGCATTCGCTTACAAGATTGTGCTTGATCCTGGGCATGGTGGAAGTGATCCTGGCGCCATAGGCGTTGGCGGTCTCCGTGAAACAGATGTCAATCTGGACATCACGTTAAAAGTAAAGCAAGCACTGCTTGATCGCGGTTATGAAGTTGTCTTAACAAGAACCAACGACACCTTTCTCTCGCTTGCTCAGCGAGTTGCCTTCACGGACGAACAGCAAGCTGACTTATTCGTATCCATTCATGCTAATGCACATTCAAGCAGCACAGCGAACGGCACCATGGTACTCTATTATGACAACGCGTACCCACAAGAAGATTACCCAGCTAGCAGTACAATGACGCAACTAACGCCTTACAGTAAAAAATTGGCACAGCTTGTACAGGATGCTTTACTTGCGCAAGCCGGCACGAAAGACTTAGGACTAACCCCAAGCGCTGTCTACGTGGCCCGTATGGGAACGATTCCGAGTGTACTCGTAGAGACTGCTTTTCTTACGAATAAAGGCGATGCAGCCTTGCTAGCTAGTGATGCAATGCGTTCAAAGATGGCAATTGGCATCGCCAATGGGATCAGTGCCTATGAGCCGCCACTCTTCACAGATGTGCTTGCTCATTGGTCTAGAGCCGCCGTTCTTCGCATGAAGAATAAAGGCATCGTCGAAGGTATGGGGAACAACTATGAACCGGACCGCGCGCTAACGAGAGCTGAGTTTCTCACGCTGATGGACCGCGTATTTACATTCAGCAAGCTGCCAGACGTCTGCAACACGAACGGAAGTGTGACTTCCAATGTTTATGGCTGCGGAACTGGAGCAACGAAAAGCTATTCCGATTTATCGGCTTCCCACTGGGCAAGTGCTGTTTTCGCCAAAGCCGCGAAATTAAACTTACTCCAAGGCTATGCCGATGGGACGATACGTCCGAATCAAGCGATAACACGCGGAGAGGTTGCTTTCTTATTCAATCAACTTTTGCAGATGATAACACCTTCCTCTCCATCCACGTATACAGCAGCGTTCGATGATGTGCCCAAATCACTGTGGAGCGCTTCTGCCATCATCACATTGAAAGATAAAGGCATCATCAATGGGATCTCTGACACATCATTTAAACCTGATCAAACGATGACTAGAGCAGAGATTGCTGCCCTGCTTGATCGCTATATCACCAAATAACAAGAAAGCCGTGTAACCCACTCAGGAACGAGTTAGGTTATACGGCTTTTCTTTTAGACAACGCTGATTGTCTTAAGCAGCTCTTTTTGAGCGATGATGTACTGCATCATGGCGGATTGTGCTTGCCACATTAAAGCTTGTGACGGCGTTTTTTTGTATTCATCCATCGATTGAACAGCACGATTGACCGCAGTTGTCATCTTAGCTAACGACTGTTTAACATCTTCGCCTGCGCCTTCAGTCAGCCCTGTACCCAGCGTGATGAGGGCTTGATGCGAAGTCCGAATCGTCTGTAAGGAGGCATCCGTAAGTGCCGTAGGTTTCGTCTCGGCCAAATGAACGAGTGTCAATCCACTTATCGTATTTACGAGTTTATCGCCTTCTGCCAGGTAAGTAGGCAGCGTCGCTGCCTTCGCGCCAGACCACCGTATGCTCGTTACCGCTGGGAGATCCACATTTTTCATAAAAACTTCGATCGTTTTATCCGTCGCCTGCACGCCTTGTCTCAAAGCAATGGCATCGTCTTTCGTCTTTGCAAACCCGACAAACACAGTAAGTTTATCGGAATTATCCATCGCAGAAGCAAGCCCCTTCTTACTAAGGGAATCCTGAACAGCTTGAGCGCCCTGCAAGGAGCTAAACACCCCATTTTGCAAGAAGGTATAGGACTTAGCAGGAATTTGCACAGGAGTGACTGCTGCTGATGTAGCAGGAAGTACGGCGGCATCCCCTTGTGGTTTGGTCGTGGTTGCGCCTACTTGTGTATTCGGTGAAGGAACGGTTATTTTAGAAGGATTCGATGTAGCTAAACTCGTCGTCGTATCAGGGTCAGATGAGAACATCGATAGTACGAAGAAGCCGAATGCGATGCCCGTAACAACAGCACCAGCAACAGATGTTGCTATACGCATCCATGGCGTGCTTGACGATGATTTCGCATATCGCGTTTCTGCCCCAGACTCTATGTAAGGCTCCTTCCCTGACCAGTTAGACCATTCATCCCGCTGATTCACAGGTTCAGGCTCTCGTTCATTACGGACGACAGTGGGGATTGGAGCATGCTGCTGTTCACGAGATATTTGGGTTTCACGAATGATGCGTTCTACACGCTCTCCCTCCGATTCGATTTGGCTATGCCAATTTCCGAAATCCGTGGTAAACGTATTGAGCGCATGAGGTTCGAATAACGATTCCACTTGCTCTCGTTCTGCTTGTTCATATGGCGTCACGTCCTTCGGACTACGATCTATCTTCGCCTCTACTACTTTGTATTCTTCTTGATAGAGAGGAATTACGTTCTGCTCTTGTTCCTGAACCCTTTCTGCTCTACGTGTTGATTCTGCGCCTTCCTTCGGATCGAAGCGATATGTGATTCTAGCTTTTTTCATTCTCTTCCCACACTCCTCATCAAAAGTATGCCCCGAAACAGGCACATGCCGGATCATCTTGTCCAATCTTCTGTTACTAGAGTATGAGAGAGAGAACCTTAATATGATTATTCAAGAAAAAAAGACCGCCTCCAGCCTGGTGGCTTAAGCGATCTTTTCTTTACGTATGTGATTCGTATTTCTTGCGAAGCGATTTAGCTAAACCATCCGCTGCTTTCCAGATGTCGCCCGCGCCCATTGTCAGGACGAGGTCACCTGGTTGAACGTGGTCAACCAAATACGTCAGCACTTCTTCACGTGTAGCAATGTGCTGAACATTCGCATTACTGTTGCTGCGAATCAGCTCTACTAGCTTAGCGGAGTCAACACCTTCAATCCGTTGTTCGCCTGCAGGTGAATAAATGTCGGTAATGATCACTTCATCCGCTTCCAAGAAGGAACGGCTAAACTGCTCAAACAGGTAGTACGTTCGTGTATAACGTTGCGGTTGGAACACAGCGATAATACGCTTTCTCGTCGCTTTAGCAGCGGAAATCGTGGCTTGAATTTCCGTTGGGTGATGGGCATAATCATCGATGACTAAAATATTTTCCACTTCACCAAGCACTTGAAATCTACGCTTTGCTCCCCGAAACTCTTGAATAGCTTCCGCAATTTGCTCGAAAGAAAGACCTGCTTCAAGGCAAGTGATCAACGTAGCCAGCGCATTGTACACATTATGTTTACCTGGCACAGATAAGCTTATTTGGCCTAATGACGATCCTTTGAACGCTACCGAGAAGGTTACTTTGCGATCACCAAGGGAAATGTCACTTGCGATATAATCCGCTTGTGTCTCAATCCCGTACGTAATCACTTGGCTTTGAATCTCCGGAATCATTTCACGCAGGAATTCATCATCTTGACATACAATCGCTTTGCCGCCAGGTCTTACTTGGCTTAAGAATTGTTTGTATGCTTTTTTCAAATTTTCAAAATCGCCATTATAATTCTCCAAATGGTCGGCTTCGATATTGTTCACTAACGCTAGAGTTGGGTGATATTGCAGGAAAGTTCCATCACTCTCATCGGCTTCCGCAACTACATACTCACCTTTACCAGCTTTGGCATTGCTGCCTACATTCATGATTTCTCCACCGATAATGTACGTTGGATCTATCCCGCAAATCTCCATCACTAAAGCGATCATGGAGGATGTGGTTGTCTTACCGTGAGCACCTGCTACGGCAATACCTTTGCGCTCGTTCATCAGCCTTCCCAGCATTTGTGAACGATGAATGATTGGAATGTTCATTTGCTCAGCTGCTTGCATTTCTACGTTATCTTTCGATAACGCTGTTGAATATACAACCAAATCGGCTCCTGATACGTTCGTTGCCTGATGCCCGATAAAGACCTGGGCGCCCTTAGCTTTCAGTTTATCTGTAAGCTCCTGCTGTGCTAGATCTGATCCCGAAATGCGATATCCCATTTCGAGCATGACTTTGGCAATGGCACTCATGCCGTATCCGCCGATTCCTATAAAATGTACGTGTTCTGCTTGACTCACGCCGTTCTCACCATCCTTTTTCAGAATCGGTTTGATAGGTTATCCAAGAACGAACATCAGAGATTAAATACAGCGTGCCGGATACGACCGCCAGATCATCCTGCTCAGTTCTATTTGTTAATAAGGTTAGAGCTTGCTTCCAATCGCGCTCTACGGCAACATCTACCTCAAGATTCATCTCTCGAAGCAGACCATTTGCAATTTCAGCGAGAAGGTACGCATCCCCTTTTTTATGAAAATTGGCTTCTGTAATAATGAGCGTATCCACCAATGGTAGTATATGCCTTAAGTAGCCTGTATGATTCTTCGTGGCTAGCATTCCGATCATCATATGAAGCTTCTTATACGTATACACATTCTGAAGTGCTGCAGCCAATGTTGCTGCCCCCTCAGGGTTGTGAGCACCATCGATCAAGATGCGCGGCTCCGTCGAAACCATTTCCAGTCGGCCAGGCCATTTTGTGCCCGAAAGACCCTTTTGCAAATCAACGTCATCCACGATGGTCGCGTAATATTGACGAAGCACTTCTAGCGTCATGACCGCTACAGCCGCGTTCTTCAACTGATGTTCACCGTTTAAGGTGATAGCCAGTTCCGGGATCGGCCTGAATGGACCGTTAAACTGAAAACTTTGACGATCCAGCTCACTTGTCACATCGGTCAAATGAAATTGATCACCAAGGGTATATAGCGTAGCTTTCTTCGCCTTCGCTGTTTGTTCGATAACGCGCCAGACCGCCTCAGGCTCAACGGCTGTAATAACAGGCACTCCCGCTTTGATAATCCCTGCTTTTTCAGCTGCTACAAGCTCAAGCGTATCGCCTAAGATATCCATGTGGTCGTGACCTACATTCGTAATCACGGTAACGATTGGATTCACGATATTCGTGCTATCCAGCCTTCCCCCGAGTCCGGTTTCCCATACAACATAGTCAGGATACGCCACTTTCCCAAAGTAAAGGATAGCTAGCGCAGTCGAGATTTCGAACATTGTTGGAGGACCCACTTCTGTTGCGGCAATCTCATCGACAATCGGCTTCATGTCATTCACTAATCGAAGTAGAACCTCATCTTCAATGTCAGCGCCATTGACTTGAATGCGGTTGGTATACCGCACCAAATACGGTGACGTAAACGTACCTACATCATAACCGCAATCTTGAAGCACGGAAGCTAGGTATGCACATGTTGAGCCCTTTCCATTCGTACCGGCCACATGAATGAACTTTAGCCTGCGTTCTGGGTTACCCAGCTTCTCCATGAGCAGATGCATCCGCTGGAGGCCCGGTTTCATGCCGAGCTTCTCCATGCGTCCAACGATCCAATCAATGGCTTCTTGTGCGGTTTGAAATTCACCCGCCGAGTTCTTGCTTACATCCATTGTTCTCATCCTCTTTTACTATATGAATCACCTTATAGACGAACATAGGCATTCGTATAATTTTCGTTCTTTATGACTTTAACTCCGCTAATCGAGCGATAACTTTATCCCGCTTATCGGCATAATCAGCAAGCTTGGCTTTCTCTTCATCAATAACCTTCGCTGGTGCCTTAGCTACAAAGCCTTCATTGCCCAGCTTTTTCTCAATACGCTCGACTTCACCGTGCAGGGACTGCAGTTCTTTATCCAAACGTGCAAGCTCTTGGGTGATATCGATCAAACCTGCTAGCGGCAGATACAATTCGGCACCTGTAATAATGGCTGTCATGGCTTTGTCTGGCGCTGCCATAGTCAGATCAATTTCAAGCAGTGATGTATTGCAGAAGCGCTTCAGGTATTCCTCGTTTTTGCTAAGAATGTCCTGCGTCTCAGCACTAGCTGGTTTAATGAGAAGCTCTACTTTCTTACTCATCGGCACATTCACTTCTGCACGGATATTACGTACGGAACGAATCGCTTCCATCAAAAGTTCCATCTCACGAATGGCTTCAGGCGCTTCGAAGGCTGCGCTCTCTGTCGGCCAAGCCGCCAGCGTAATGGTATCGCCAACATGCGGCAGATGCTGCCAGATCTCCTCCGAGATGAACGGCATGAATGGATGAATCAGACGTTGCGTTTGATCTAGTACGTAAGCAAGTACGGATTGCGTTTGTTTCTTTGCTGCTGCATCCGTCCCATATAAGCTCAGTTTGCTGAACTCAATATACCAGTCACAGAGATCATCCCAAATGAAGTTATAGAGTAGACGTCCCGTTTCACCGAATTCGTAGCTGTCAATCAAACGAGTAACATCACGAACGGTCTCATTCAAACGATGCAAAATCCAACGATCTGCGGTACCTAATGGACCCGTTAAATCAATATCTGCTGCCGTTACGCCTTCCAAATTCATCAGAGCGAAACGGGATGCGTTCCATATTTTATTGGCAAAATTACGAGCTTGCTCTACCCGCTCCCAGCGGAAGCGTAAATCTTGACCTGGCGTTGAGCTCGTAGAAATCATATAACGCATGGCATCCGCGCCGTATTTCTCGATGACTTCAAGCGGATCAACACCGTTGCCAAGGGATTTGGACATTTTGCGTCCTTCGGAATCACGAACAAGACCATGCATCAGCACATCTTTGAACGGAATTTGATCCGTAAATTCAAGTCCTTGGAAAATCATACGAGCTACCCAGAAGTAAATGATGTCGTAACCCGTCACGAGTACACTCGTCGGGTAGAAACGCTTCATATCTTCGGAATCATTCGGCCAGCCTAATGTGGAGAAAGGCCATAGCGCTGAGCTGAACCATGTGTCCAGAACATCGTTATCTTGGTTAAGATTCGCGCTTTGACAATGGGAGCACGCTGTCGCATCTTCGCGAGTTACAGTAACTTGACCGCAATCCGCACAGTGCCATGCAGGAATTCGGTGTCCCCACCATAGCTGACGTGAAATACACCAGTCGCGAACATTTTCAATCCAGTTCAGGTAAGTTTTCTCGAAGCGATCTGGTACAAAATTAACACCCTTGCCTGATTTTTGCGCTTCAATCGCTTGATCAGCAAGCGGCTGCATTTTAACGAACCATTGTGTCGATAGGTACGGCTCGATAACTGCACCACTACGCTCACTGTGTCCAACTTGGTGAACATGTTCTTCAATTTTGATTAGAACACCTTGTTCTTTCAAATCTGCCACGATGTTTTTACGACACTCGAAACGGTCTTGGCCTTGGTAAGGGCCTGCATTAGCGTTCATCGTTCCGGATTCATCCATAACGAGAATTTGTGGCAGGTTATGACGCTTTCCTACTTCGAAATCGTTTGGATCATGCGCAGGTGTAATTTTGACCGCGCCGCTGCCGAACTCTTTCTCAACATAGTCGTCTGCAATAATCGGAATCTCACGATTCACAATCGGAAGCAGCAATGACTTGCCAATCAAATGTTTGTAACGCTCATCTTTCGGATGAACAGCAACGGCTGTATCACCCAGCATCGTCTCAGGACGTGTCGTAGCAACGACGATGGAGTGGGAACCGTCTGTCGTTTCATATTTCAAATGGTACAGTGCACCTTGAACTTCTTTGTACTCCACTTCAATATCGGAAAGAGCCGTACGTGCCGCTGGATCCCAGTTAATGATATAGTTACCGCGATAAATCAATCCTTTTTCAAACAAACTTACGAAAACTTCACGAACTGCTTGCGAAAGCCCTTCATCCAGTGTGAAGCGTTCCCGCGAATAATCGAGTGAAAAGCCCATTTTGGCCCATTGTTCACGAATCGTATCGGCATATAATTCTTTCCATTCCCAGACCTTCTCCAAGAACTTTTCACGCCCAAGATCGTAGCGCGTTTGCCCTTGTTCGCGAAGCTTCTGTTCTACGCGGGTTTGCGTCGCAATACCTGCATGGTCAGAACCCGGCAGCCACAGCGTGTCAAAGCCCTGCATACGCTTCGTACGGATGAGAATATCTTGCAGTGTGAAATCTAGTGCATGCCCAATGTGCAGCATACCGGTTACGTTCGGAGGCGGTATTACAATCGTGTACGTTTCCGCATCAGGACGGTTGCCTGCTTTGAAAAATTCATTCTTAATCCAGTAGTCGTACCATTTACGTTCCGCTTCTTTCGGGTCATACGTGGTAGGCATTTCTGTTTGTAATTTCGTTTCGGTCATAAGAGTACCTCCATATCTGGCTAGTTGTTATAAACACAAAAAAACCTTTCGCCCCAAAAAGGACGAAAGGTATAGCTTCCGTGGTACCACCTTCATTTCATGATACTTGCCCCATTGGCAAATAACATGACACTTAAAACAGATAACGGCTGCGACCGGAAAATGCTAATGCAGGCGAGAAACGATTACTCGGCGATTGCACTCACATTTACTGCTCCAGGGCGACTTCGATCGGATGTATCCTGAGGAACCTCTCAGCGCTGCAGTTCCACTCTCTGAAGGGCGTTCCGACTACTACTCCCTATCTTTGCAATTCCATATGTTGGTTTGAAAATGATTTACACTATATGATAACGAATATTTGCTAAACAGTCAATATTTTCGAACCAGTATAAACGTTTATTTTTTAGTATTGGTTAAAATTAGGTTCTATATACGTCGTAACAAACATAAAGAGCCCCCAGCTGCTATTAGCAGCCAGAGGCTCTTGCCTATGTATAGGTATTTATTTGGGCAAATAAATAACTTGACCCACGACAATATCCTGATCACCAAGACGATTCATCAATTGAAGCTCACGCGTTGTCAGTTGATAACGCTTCGCAATGGATTCTAACGTATCCTCTTTCTGAACAATACAGAGTTTGAGCTTGCGGAACTCTTGCGATTCCGATCGGCTCTGCAGAAATAAACGTCTCCATTCTACCGGATCTATCCGCGATTCCGCCTCAAGAGCCGCTTGCGCCTCTGCTTCCGCAATCCGCTTGTCGGAAAGATACGAGCCTGCCTTAGATAATAGCGATTTGATGCCATAAGGGCTAACCTCCACAGCGTCCGTTGCCTTCTTACCAAAGGCAACTTTAAGCTCCTTTTTCTCCTCCGTTACAACGGTACTATCGGCATGCGGAGTTACTTTCAGCTCGATTTGTTCCACATCTACATCAAACGAATCATCGCCATGAGAGGTAGGCTGTGATGAAATGACAGCTGGTTCAGGTGCAGCTGCGATCAACGTTGGCGCTGGCGTCGGTAGTGGTGTAGGAAGGACTGGTGCTGGCGGTGGCTGGATCACTTGTTGAATCTGCGGTTCTTGTGCAACCGGTACAGGTTCAGCCATGGGCATCGGTGCATACGGCGTAACGGGCTCGGAGCGTGGATACTCAATTTGATGAACAAAAGTAACCTCTTCTTCCTCGCGCCAGCTTTCCTGTGGCACAGAGACCATTTCTACTCCCTGCAAGGACAGAACGCCTGTTACATTCAAGCTGCGTGCCGATAACAGGTCGATATCAAAATTCTCGATTTCTACCTGAATATCCTCAACACGATGAATGCGATTCAAAGGCAGCGTAATTTCGACAGGAATCAAATGCTCAAGTGTGCGAGGGCTCCCGCCTTCTTCACTAAAGTAGTTACCTGTAAGTAGTAGATTCCCCTTTAAAATCGCTTGATCATCCAGCGTTAATACTTGAATATGCGGAAGTAATTCTACTTCATTCAATTCTTGTATGGCCGCCAAATTTTCCTGCAAATGCACACGTTCATAAATATCAAATCGTAATCCAGGTTGTTGTTCAGACACCGAATGAATCCTCCCTTCCGTTAACTCGAAACATGAGTCAGCTCCGAATTGTTGGGTGATATACTTGATTGTCTCTAAAAGTATATGGGTCAAGGAGGCCAGGCATGACTACATTTTTCAATTCACGGACATCTGTTCCAATAATGACTTGAAATCTAGTGGATACGGCGCGTGACATACGATCTCTTTTTGTGTAATCGGATGCTTAAATAGAAGTCGTTCTCCATGAAGTGCTTGTCGCTGGAATAAACGTGAAGAACCTCCATATAGCGTGTCACCTACTAGTGGGTGTCCTAAATAGCTGAGATGAACTCGAATTTGATGCGTTCTGCCCGTTTCCAACTCCACTTCAACGAGTGCTCCTGCTTTCATTTGTTGAAGGACACGATAATGGGTCAGAGCCTGATCGCCATTGGGAGTGACTCTACGTTTTCCTGGATGATGACGATCCTTGCCGATCGGTTCATCAATCCATCCTTCCTTCTTTTTGAAAATCCCTTGAGCTAGTGCAGCATAGCGCCTATCTATCTGCTTCTCCCGCATAGCTTCATCCAATAGGACATGCGCCCACTCATTTTTGGCATAAAGTATGACGCCCGTCGTATCTTGATCTAGACGGTGTATATGACGAATACTGCACGCTTGTCCAGTCGTTTCATAATAATAAGCTACGGCCGAAGCCAACGTTCCACTTTGACCAACTTCCGCCGGATGAACTGACATCCCTGCTGGCTTATTAACGACTAAAGTGAACTCATCCTCATATAAAACGTCTAATGCATAAGACTCAGGTTTAAACACTGCTTTTTCCTGAGGAAATACCTTCAGCCGAATCTTATTATTTTCTATCCGAATAAGCCCCTGGGAGGCTAAGCGCAAAAAGTATTTACGAGGCACCGGCAGATAGTCCGCTAATTCTTCAAGGGCACCCGGTTTAAGTGGTTTCCACTCTGCATTGGGAAGTGGGAGCAGCAACCATTCTCCATCACGCGACCAATCGATCATGAACGTGTGCCCTTGCGAAATGATAGAAAGATTGCTAGCAGGATTAGTAGAAACACAAAGACTATCGCCATAAGGTCGATCGGAAAATCAAAAAAGTAATAACGCTTCATAATTAGAACGAGCTCCTTAAGAAAGAGGGATTATGTACACTTTATTTTAACAATTACCAATACCATTTGCATGCAAAAATATGATATTATTAATCTTGTATTGTTTTTTTTCGACATTTTCTATCAATTTATTAATAGAGCAGGAGAGGTTTACCTTGGGTAGTTCAATTGCAAATCATTTTCGAAATTATAGTTGGCTGAAGCGGACTTTACTTGTTATTGCAGCATGTACATTTTTGACTTCGACCTTTTTATTTTTGACCCCGCCAGGGACTTTCATCCGTGAGTATTTGGCCAAAACCGTGATTACAACCCAGCATCGTGACTGGGCTTGGATCTTTGTTGGCGCGCAACGTAGGGACCAGATGGTGCTTGAGATGCAAAATTTAACCGAAGTTAACTCCATTGAGAAACAAGATATTGAAGCTGTCCAATTTAATACGAATCGCCCTATTGAGAGTCTCGTCAAAGTGGAAGATATTTCAGGTACCCTATGGAAGGGTAAGCGAATGTATGTATATGATCCACGTTCTATCCGTGTTGTCGTTCCTTCCAAAGTAGGTGAAGGTGAACGAATTACAGCCATGGTACAACGTACAGGTGCTGTTGCCGGTGTCAATGGCGGTGGATTTAATGATCCTGACGGCCTTGGAAACGGATTTGCCCCAATCGGAGCTATTATGTCCGGTGGTGAAATCCTTTATACCGACCAAGAGGGAAGCAACCCGCAACAAATTGTTGGTTTTACCAAAGAAGGCACGCTAATTATTGGTAAATATACGATCAACGCCTTATTAGAACTAGGTGTCACGGAAGCTGTTTCCTTCTACCCGCGTGTTATCGCGAACGGTAAACCGCTCATCACAAGCGGTGATGGTGGATGGGGACGTGCACCGCGGACAGCTGTCGGACAAAAAGCAGACGGTACCGTTATCTTTATCGTTATTGATGGTCGTCAAACGTCAAGTGTTGGAGCGACACTGAAAGAAGTTCAGGATCTTTTCTTAGAAGACGATGTTATCAACGCTGGATTCTTGGATGGCGGAGCATCTTCTGAAATGGTTTATAATAATGCACTTATCACAAAACCATCTAGCCGTTATGGTGAGCGTCGCTTACCTTCAGCTTTCTTAGTATTCGATCATCCGGAGAAAGTAGAAGTGAAGAACATTTGGGCTGGATTGACGTCGATTGATGCAGGCGGTGCATCCACTCACCCTGAATTCTTGAAAGAACAAGCAGAACTGAAGGCGCAAGGTAAATTACCTACACCAACACCTAAAGCAACACCGACACCAAAACCAGAAAACTCGACGGAACCTGGTAAAGTCGGCGGATCTACTTCACCAGCGCATACGGAATCGCCAAAACCGACTGGGACTGATAAACCGTCAACTGGTTCACCGACATCATCACCAAACCCTAATACTACTGTAACACCTACACCTACACCAACTCCTGGCAACGGGAATACAAATACGGGCAGCCCTAAGCCGACTAATTCAGCAACACCATCGCCAACACCAAGTGCGACACCTAAGCCGTCCACTAATCCGACAGGCGCTGGGACGCCAACTGGAACGGGTAACGGGGCACCGACTGCACCTAATTCTCAATCAACAACTACTTCACCAACAGTTAAGCCGAACTAATGGTATTAAAAGCAGTTAGCATCCGATCATCACACGGAGGCTGGCTGCTTTTTTTGCACATGGATCCCTTTGCCGCGAGTAAAATATGCAGGTGAAACAAAGAGGCAGCCCTCACGTAGAACACGCTACGGACGACTGCCTCTTCTTACTTTTTTATAAACGTTTCAGCGCTTCGCGATGAGCCTCGATTGTCGCTTCAATATCCGCATCCGAGTGCGCAGTTGATACAAACATCCCTTCAAACTGCGAAGGTGCTACGGATACACCCAGATCCAAGAGATGACCGAAGTACGCATTGAAACGGCCAAGATCTGACGTTTTAGCGGAATCATAATTCGTCACTGATGTTTCTGTAAAGAACGGACAAACCATCGAACCAACGCGATTGATGGTGCTAGCTATACCGAACTCAGCCGCATTCGCAGTAAAGCCTGCTTCAAGTCTCGCAGACTTGCGCTCAAGCTCCTCATACACATTCGGCTCGCCTAGTAAGGATAGCGTGGCATAACCTGCCGCCATAGCCAGCGGATTGCCCGAAAGCGTTCCCGCTTGGTAAATCGGACCCGCAGGCGCCATCTGTTCCATGATGTCTAAACGACCGCCGTAGGCACCTACAGGCAGCCCACCGCCGATTACTTTACCCAAACAAGTTAGATCCGGTGTTACGCCATATAGCCCCTGCGCACAGTTCTTATGCACACGGAATCCGGTCATCACTTCATCGAAAATCAGCAATGAGCCATATTGCTTCGTAATGTCGCGAAGACCTTGTAAGAAGCCCGCCGAGGGAGGTACAACTCCCATATTGCCGGCAATCGGCTCAACGATTAGCGCAGCGATTTCTTCACCAAACTTTTCAAAAACAAGCTTCACAGAATCCAAATCATTATAAGGAACCGTGATCGTGTTAGAAGCCACGCTGCTCGGTACACCAGGACTGTCTGGTAATCCAAGCGTAGCAACGCCAGATCCAGCCTTAATCAACAAGGCATCTGCATGCCCGTGATAGCTGCCTTCGAATTTCACGATTTTATCGCGCTTCGTGAATCCACGTGCTAGTCGCAACGCACTCATGGTTGCTTCAGTCCCCGAATTAACCATGCGAACCATATCGATCGAAGGTACACGTTCAATGACAAGCTTGGCCATCTCGGTTTCGAGCAACGTTGGTGCACCAAAGCTTGTCCCTTTCATAGCAGTAGCCTGAATGGCCTCCAAAACCTTCGGATGCGCATGCCCAACAATGAGAGGTCCCCATGAACCTACATAGTCAATAAATGTATTTCCATCAATATCCGTTACTCGTGAGCCAGATCCGCTCTCCATGAATAAAGGTGTTAAGCCAACCGATTTAAAAGCACGAACTGGACTATTCACACCTCCAGGAATTAGCTTTCTAGATTCTTGGAATGCGGCTGCTGATCGTTTGTCGATTCTGCTCGAATTTCCCATTATTTAGCCCCCTATAACATAATCTTGTGATAAAATGAGGTCATAACCTACCAATAACTACCTACAAAGGCGGTACCACTTATGCTAGAGCTTATCAAGAAAGTCCCTTTATTTACCCAGCTAAACGAACATCAATTGAACACCCTTGCCGAAATATGTACGAGACGTACTTATAAAACAGGTACAATACTTTTTCAAGAAAAAGAAATCGGCTCTGTTTTCTATATGGTGCTTAGTGGTTCTGTTAAAATCTACACAACTAGCCAAGCAGGCGAAGAGAAAATATTGTCGATTTGCAAATCCGGCGAAAGCTTCGGCGAGTTGTCCCTCATTGATGGCAAACCACGGTCTGCCTCTGCTCAAACTTTAGAAGAATGCATACTGCTTACGATAACTGGCCAAAGCTTTCTGGAATTGCTTCGTAATCATTTTGACATTAGCCTAGGTATCATGCAAGAGCTCAGCAGCCGTCTGCGCGATACGAATCAACAAGTCTTTGATCTGACCTTCCTGGATGCAAGAACACGCGTGATCAAAACCTTAATCAAAATGGCCAATTCGCACGGCTTACGTAAAGGTACCACGGTCGTGATTAAACTTGTCCTGAATTATGATGAAATCTCTCAGTTAGCCGGTGTTCAGAAATCAACCCTCCTGCAAGTCATTCGCGATCTCGAGGAAAAGCAAATCCTGACCATCTCTGCTTCTGACTTCACCTTAGAGTTATCCAAGCTTCGTTAATTGTACTAAAGTGCCTTTACTGCAGCAGTAGTAGTTGAAGCAGCAGCATGGCTATCTGTAGCTAGAACCATCTCGGCAAGCTGATTGGCCACCTCTTTGCCTTGGCGTATGCAATCGGGCAGACCGACACCATGAAAACCTGCCCCCGTCACCAACACGCGCGGCATAGCTGTCAAAAGTGCTTTCCGGAACTCCGCGATCTCCTCCAAATGGTTAACAGGGTATTGCGGCATGGAATGCATCAACCTGGTCACTTCTGCGAATCCCGGTTCGGCCGTGATTCCAAGAAGATCTTGAATGTCTTGTCGCGCTTTGCTAATTAATTGCTCATCGGACCATGCCGGCCATTCTTGTTCACCGGAACGACCGATGTAACAACGCAGCAGCACCTTGCCTTCAGGGGCAGCATGCAGCCACTTCGCTGAAGTTAAGGTACAAGCTGTAATCGTATAGCCCTCATGCTTAGGAACTAGGAAACCGGAGGCATCCAGCTCAAAGGGAATATCTTTCCGATCAAACGACATAATTACATTGGCTACCGAGATATAATCAATCTTAGCTAGCTTGCTCGCAGTCGGGAGCTCCGAAAGCAGCTTCGCTGCTTGATACGTTGGCGTCGTTACAATGACCCCGTGAACGACTTCACGCTGACCGTCCTCAAAGACAACCTCGGTTTGTCCATCCTCTATACGACGCACGGATACAACACCAACACCCGCACGTAAATCCACTGTACGTAACGCGTCTATTAAAGCATTCACTAGCGATTGCAGCCCTCGCTTAAACGTTACAAAGACCGAATTCCGAACAGCCGCAGGCAAATGCGCGCTTTCTTCGGTCACATTTTTGCGACTCGCCATCATGCCCAGAATCAAACTGCGGTTTTTCAGCTCCATCGCCCTGAACTGCGGGAACGTAGACTTCAAGCTCAGCTTGTACGTATCCCCTGCATAAATCCCTGCAAGCAGCGGCTCCACAATGCGCTCTAGCACTTCCTTGCCTAGTCGGCGCTCAAGAAAATGCCCAAGCGATTCATCCCCTGTGCCATCGCGTTTCGGCAAGATCAAGTCCATTGCCGCGCGAAGCTTGCCTAGCGGTGAAATTAGACCCGTCTTCATAAAAGGTGTCATTTGCGTCGGAATCCCTAGAACTAAGCCTGGGGGCATGCGATGCAGCTTTCTCCCACGAACAATATAGGTTTTCTTGGCTTTCGGATTCGTACCTGTTAATTCATGCTCTAGGCCAAGATCGTAAGCCAAATCAATGATGGGACGTTTACGTGCAAGGAAGGAATCCGGTCCCTTTTCAATCACGAAACCATCACGCACAACGGTATGAATCTTCCCGCCAAATGACGGTGATTTCTCAACGACAGATATACGAAAAGGGGTACCTCGGCCATCAGCTTCCAGCCGCTTTTTCAAATAAAAAGCCGCACTCAGCCCCGTAATTCCCCCGCCTATAATCATATAATGAGGCACTTGGTTACTCATTTCGAACTCACTGCCTCTTGCCATTTCTTGTACACAACATCACTTAAGGTTTCCATATACAGAGGATCGGTATTAAGCGATGCTGTCCGTTCCAAGTGTACACCCAGCTCTTTCGCGAGAGCTTGTGCTTCAATATCAATATCGTACAATACCTCTAAATGGTCGGAAACAAAGCCAATAGGACAAAGTAAAATCTTGTCCACGCCTTCTTCTTGCTTAATCGTGCGCATAACGTCCAGAATATCCGGACCTAACCAAGGCATCGCTGTCTGACCTGCACTTTGCCAGCCGAACTGCCAGTTCGTAAGCCCCACACGCTCCGCTAAGGCTTTGGAGGTAGCTAGCAATTGATCGGGATAAGGATCCTTCATCTCCAAAATTTTCTCAGGCAAGCTGTGAGCTGTAAAGATAACCCGCACTTGATTGCGTTCAGCTTCAGCGAATTTCCCCAAAGCGTCTTCTACCCGTGTCTGTAAAGCATCCAGAAGTTTCCCATGGAGGTGATAGTCCAGAACGAAGGTCATCTGAAGACCTAACGCTTCCGCTTTGTCCTTCGCACGCTTCACATAGCCACCGACACTCATCGTCGAATAGTGAGGCGCTAGTACGATCCCTACAGCCTCTGTGATGCCGTCTTTAACCATTTGTTCAACGCCGTCTTCTACGTAAGGCTGAGCATGCTTTAGTCCTTGGTAGCAGACGAATTCAAGCTCAGGATGCTCTTGACGCAGCGTAGCTTCAAATCCTTTTACTTGTTTATTCGTATTTTCACGCAGCGGGAAGAAGCCGCCCACAATGGCCTCATAACGCGCTGTTAATTCATGTAATTGCTCAGGAGTCGGCGGATGACCACGTCTAATATGTGTATAATACGCTTCTACTTGATCTAAGCTTTCGGGCGTACCATACGACATAACTAATACACCAATACGCGTTTTGCTCATGTTACGCACCACTCTTTCCTGCTTGCTGTGTTAAAACGGAATGAGAATAGGTATGAATAAACGTCGTTAATTCCTTCAATTTCTCGAGCGATGCTTCAGGGAATAAACCGTGTCCCAGGTTAAAAATAAATCCTGGCTGCTTCATACCATCATCCATAATCGCTTTCGCTTGCGCTTCGATCACAGACATCGGCGCTGTTAGAATATAAGGATCTAGATTGCCTTGCACGGCATATCGGTTCTGAAGTCGTTCGCGCCCCACCGAAATCGGCACCCGCCAATCCAGCCCAATCACATCAGCTTGAATCGTCGTCAGATAAGGAAGCAATTCACCCGAGCTTACACCTGGGAAATAAATTTTCGGCTCTTTCAAATCGGACAACTCTTTGAAGATGCGCATCATTGTAGGCCGTACATAGACCTCAAAATCGGCTGGAGACAACGCACCCACCCAGCTGTCGAATACTTGAACTGCCTTGGCCCCATTGGCGATATGCGCACGCAGATACGTGATAACCATATCACCAAGCTTATCCATTAACGCAAACCAAACTGTTGGTTCGGAATACATCATTTGCTTCGTGCGGATATAGCTCTTAGAAGGTCTGCCTTCGATCAAATAGCTAGCAATCGTAAACGGAGCTCCTGCAAAGGAAATCAACGGAACTTCTAATTCTTTATCTAGAATACGAATCGTTTGAAGGATATGGGACAAGTCCTTCTCCACATCAATTGGACGAAGTCGTTCAACGTCTTGTGCGGTACGAACCGGTGTATGAATCACGGGACCGATATCTTTGACAATATCAAAATCAACACCAAGTGAAGCTACGGGATTCATAATATCCGAGTACAAAATAGCGGCATCAACGCCAAGCTTCTTGATCGGCATCATCGTCACTTCAGCAGCTAGTTCGGGTTGTTGACAAATTTCGAGCAAAGAGTACTTTTCCTTGATTTTACGGTAGTCAGGATCGTAGCGACCTGCTTGACGCATATACCAGACGGGCAGCGTATCAACCTGTTCTTTCCGGCATGCTTTAATAAAATTATCGTTATAACTCATGAGGCACCTTCCTCTTGTTTCCATCTATTCTCATCCATTATGCCCTAATTATACCCCTCTCACAACCAACGTAAGCTTACGTATTGCGACAAAAGTATGACAAAAGAACCACCCGAACTCCGTTTTGACACACAGAGGACAAATGGTTCACTTACGCCTTACTTTTGCAGGTAGCGTGCAATATCTTTCGCGAAATACGTTAGAATAATGTCCGCGCCCGCACGTTTGAAGCTCGTCATCGTTTCCATTACAATCGCTTCTTCGTTCACCCAGCCTTGCTGAGCTGCAGCTTTGACCATTGCGTACTCCGCACTTACATTGTAAGCGACAACGGGCAGATCAAAGTTATCCTTCAGCATACGGATAATATCCATATAAGCGAGTGCCGGCTTTACCATAAGGAAATCAGCGCCTTCTGCCACATCGCTTGCCGCTTCACGCATCGCTTCACGGCCGTTAGCTGGATCCATCTGATATGTTTTCCGATCACCGAATTGCGGCGTGGAATGCGCAGCATCACGGAAAGGACCATAGTAAGCAGATGCATACTTAACAGAATAGGCCATGATCGGCGTGTTCTCATAACCAGCTTCATCGAGTCCAGTTCGAATAGCTTGCACATAACCATCCATCATATTGGAAGGAGCGATAATATCAGCGCCGGCTTTCGCTTGTGACACGGCTGTACGGACGAGCAGTTCCAGAGATGGATCGTTCGCGACATCCGCTTGTCCTGTAATCGGGTGATGATGAATAACACCGCAATGACCGGTATCCGTGAATTGACACAAGCACGTATCTGCGATAATCAACAAATTAGGGTTAAGCTCTTTGATATAACGGGTAGCTTGCTGCACGATTCCGTCATCCATAAATGCGGATGTGCCGGTTGCATCTTTATAATCAGGTACGCCAAATAGAAGAATAGCTTGAATGCCCAATTGCGTGATTTCATCAATTTCTTCCTTCACGCGATCTAGTGAGAAATGATACACCCCAGGCATCGAGGCAATCTCTGATTTGACATTCATACCATGCGTAACAAATATCGGTTGAACGACATCATTGACTGTTACTTGATTCTCACGAACTAGATTACGAATAGCTGCATTACCGCGTAAGCGGCGGTTACGAACGATTGGAAAACTCATGATGGGTTTCCGCCTCCTTGAATCATGCTTTGTACCAAAGAAGCGACGGTCGCTTCTTCAGCCGTATATGTGATAGACAGACCTACTTGTAGGACAGTTTCTGCCGTTTTGGGACCAATAACTGCAATCTCCACGCCTTGCAAGAGCGATAACGGATCTTCTATTCCGAGTTGCTTCAACGCTTCAAATAAATTTGTAACTGTAGATGAACTTGTAAAAGTTATGATATGAATGCTTTGATTTTGCAACAAATGAATCATCTCTTCGCCATCATCGGTGGTCAGTACGTTCTCGTACACATCCACTTCGGTGACTTCAAGCCCAAGCGATGTTAGTTTGGAAGGCAAGTAATCACGTGCGAGGTCGGCAGTTGGCAGCAATACCTTCTGACCAGCGTTCAAATCCCCTTGAATGGCATCTAAGATCCCTTCCCCTTGAAACTTAGAGGGTAAGACGTCTGCCATGATACCACGCTCTGCGAGCGCTTCAGCGGTCTTAGGACCCACAGCCGCAATACGGGCATTCCCCATTCTACGAACGTCGATGCGCAGTTCTCGCATTCTGCGGAAGAAGAATTCAACACCATTCACGCTTGTTAATACAATCCAATCAAATTCAGACAGTCTCGCTAAGGCTTGATCCAGTGCTTGCTGGGCTTCAGGACGACTTGGCGGCTGTAGTCGAATCACAGGGAACTCGACAGGCTCTCCACCCAAATCATCAATGAGATCTACGAGCTCACTTGCTTGGCTGCGCGCTCTTGTAACGAGCACTCGTTTACCAAACAGCGGCTTCTTCTCCATCCAAGCCAGCTTCTCACGAAGCTTTACGACTTCACCTACGATGATGACGGCTGGGGATTTGAAGTTGGCTGCTCTCACTTTTTCTGTGATATCTGCAAGTGTACCTGTAATGGTCGCTTGATCCGCCCAAGTGCCCCAACGAACAAGCGCAACTGGCATTTCAGGCGGTTTGCCACAACGAATCAATTCGCGGCATATTTGCTCCAGATTGGCAACACCCATCAGGAACACCATCGTACCAATCGCTTTGGCGAGATGCTCCCAATTCAAGCTGGAGTAAGTTTTGTTCGGATACTCATGGCCGGTTACAATCGCAACAGACGAAGTGAAATCGCGATGTGTAACAGGAATACCCGCATAAGCTGGAACGGCAATAGAGGAGGTGATGCCTGGGATAATATCATAAGTAATCCCATTATCAACCAGCAGCTCCGCTTCTTCCCCCACGCGCCCAAATACACTTGGATCTCCACCCTTAAGGCGTGTGACTATTTTCCCTTGTAAGGCTAGATCAACAAGCAACTGATTGATTTCTTCTTGCTTTAATATATGTTTATCAGGCAGCTTGCCAACAAAGATGAGTTCTGCTTCCGGTCTACGATGCTTCAATAAGCGTGGATTGGCCAGTCGGTCATATACGATGACATCAGCTCTTTGGATCGCTTCCATCCCACGTACCGAGATGAGCTTAGGGTCACCAGGACCCGCTCCAACAAGAAAAACTCTTCCTTTGTTCATAGCAATCACTCCCTCACCTCAGCTAGAATCTTTTCAGCTCCTTGTGCGATGAGCCTATCCGCAACGAGTGAACCCAGGGCTTCCGGATCGTTGCCGGAAGCCGTTTCCTTCAGCATGGTCACGCCATCCGGCGTTCCGACCATGCCTGTCAGGGTCAACAGCGGGGCGCCATCCCCGCTGCCATTCTCGACGCTCGCGTAAGCGCCGAGCGGCACCTGGCAGCCTCCGTTGAGTCTACCGAGGAAAGCCCGCTCCGCTCGCACCGCGAGCGCCGTTGGCTCATGCTGAAACTTGCCCAGCAAGTCCAGCACGAAAACGTCGTTGCCGCGGCACTCGATGCACAGCGCTCCCTGCCCTACGGCAGGGAGGCATACCTCGGGCGGCAAATAGCTGGAGATGCGATCTTGCCAGCCGATCCGGTGAAGACCGGCGGCGGCAAGCATAATCGCATCGAAGTTCTCTTCTTCGAGCTTGCGCAGCCTCGAATCGATGTTGCCCCGGATCGACTCGATCCGGAGGTCCGGGCGGTAGTGCTGCAGCTGGCTGGCACGGCGCAGCGAGCTTGTGCCGACGAGCGCGCCTTGCGGCAGATCGTCCAGCGATGCAGCCCCACGCGTGATCAGCGCATCTCGCGGATCTTCACGCTTGGGAATCGCGCCTACAATAAGGCCTTCCGGCAACTCGAAGGGCATGTCCTTCATGCTGTGAACGGCGATATCGATCTCGCCGTCTGTCAACGCCTGTTCAATTTCCTTCACGAACAGACCTTTGCCTCCGACTTTGGATAACGTGACATCCAGAATACGATCGCCTTTCGTTACAATTTTCTTAATTTCAAATTGACATTCGATGCCATGCTCTTTCGCGAGTTGTTTCAATAGTTCCACGGCTTGTCCTGTTTGAGTCAGTGCCAAGGCACTCTGTCTTGTTCCTACAATAATCGTTTTCATTCGTCTCCGCCTCCTATACGTTGCTGCCCAATCTCATTGATGAAAGACCAAGAAGGCAGTTCACTCTCTCCCTGCACTTGCGGTTGCATCCAAACGGTATGATGTAATGCTAGTGTAAACTGCTGTTTCCAGGCTTCAAACGTCCCTTCACGGATATAACGCATGAGATCCCAAGCCAGCATTTCTTTAAATAATTGTTGTCTTGCTTCTTTATCTTTCACGTGATTCTGAATCAACAGGCGCGTTTCAGTAAGAAAATCCAAATAGATTTCATACTCATCCCCATAGGCATTGTCGAGTTCTTTGGCAATTTTACGAGCTGCTGAAGGACTTGCTCCCCCTGTAGACACCGTAATGACCAACTTACCTCGACGAACAACGGAGGGTAAAATAAAGGAACTAAGCTCGGGTTGATCCACAATATTGACTAGGCTTCCAGATCCATTCGCATCCATTGCAATCTGCCTATTCACTCGTGCATCATTCGTTGCCGCGATGACCAAGACAAAGCGTGCCTCACCATGTGCTGCCCATATCGATGGATCATAGGTTTGCCTTTTTACAATCACATTTGGTTGAGGCTCCATCGCCAGAATACCCGTCGTGAACGTTGGACTGACTACGGTCACTTCTGCTCCTGCTTGCAGCAACGAGCGCAGCTTTCGTTCCGCAATAGGACCACCTCCGATAATCAGACACTTACTTCCCGCTAAATTCATCATGATGGGATAGGGATACTGCCAATTCGTTAGCTCCATATCCACCCGTGAAAATCAGAAACGAGGTTCGATACAACGAAGTTCAACACGACGATACAGAAAGCGGCCAAATTCCACACAGCGAGCTTATTGCCCGCAATCCGCATGGATTTATGTTGAAACAAGTAAAAGGCATAGGCGGCCAACACGAAGAACGAATTAATGACTTTAGGATCGTAGAGAAGGTTTTGATTACCTTCGAGCACAACCCACACCACGCCGAGACTCAAAGCCATCAGAAGCAATGGCCCTCCAATAATGACCGACAAATACGTGTAATGCTCAATTTTCTCTAGTGACGGCAGCCGCATGACAGCCTGAGAGAAATTTTTGCTCTTTAACCTTGCATGTAAGAATATGTACATCCCTGAAAAAATAGCGGCAATCGAAAATGCGGCATAACTGCCAATAGCTAACGAAATATGAATGAATAATAGCTCATCATTGATGTCCCAATTGGATTTAATCGGCATAACATTCGGATTTCCAAAAATATTCAGTGCCAGAATCGCAAAACCTAGCACATTCACAAAGAACACAAACAATTCAATGCGGAAAAAACGGTTAATGATAAGTGATATCGTGACTAACAGCCATGAAAACATGAACAGCACATCGGATCGAACGAAAGCCCACTCTGTTAAGTGACCATATAAACTAATCGCAAAGTAAGCGGTTTGCAAAACCCATACAAACAAAAGCAGCCCCGTCCCCATCCGTTTCGCGCTCCGGCTCGCATTCGCGAAATCCGAAAAGTAAAACAGTAGGCTCAGGGCATACATATAAATCATCGCATCAAACAACCAGCTGCTTGTAACCATGGCACCTCTCCTAGGCGGTTAGCGCCTTTTAATTGAGATAAACGACTTCTGATTCACCCCTTAGGGCAAGTTCGTTTACGATCTTATATATCAAGATGGGGCTAGAACATCCGCATTCTGTAAACCACGAACGGACAGTTTCTCGTCCATTGTTTGTTTAGTTTCAACTTTGTTAAATCCGGACTCTAGCTCTTGTGCTATTTGATCTGCCTGTTCTTGTTGTTGGAGCGTATCTTCTAATGCAAAAAGCTTGGTGAATATTTCGAGGGCATCATCGCCATGACGCTCGCCAGCCATTTCTTTGATCCGCAGAATCGGATCGCGCAATACTTGATTCACAATACTTTTGGTTAATTTGCGAATCACCTTAATCTCACGTTCATCCAGATCCGTCAGCTTGTTCAGCATGTTTTCCATGGTTTCTTCATGAATTTGGTTCGCTTTCGTTTGTAGCGCACTAATCAATGGGCTTACGCCAAGTGTTTTCGTCCATTGGTCAAAAGCATTAATTTCTGAATTGATCATAACCTCGATTTTAGCCGCTTCTTTCTTTCTCTCTTGCAAATGTTTGTCAACGATATGCTCCAAATCATCAATATCATACAGGAATACGTTCGGCAATCCGCTAATCTCAGGATCCAAATCCCGCGGAACTGCGATATCCATCATAAAGAGAGGCCGTGATTTTCTTTTTTGTACATAGGTCTGAATATCTTTCTTCGTCAAAACATAACCAGGCGCACCCGTTGAGCTAATGATAATATCTACTTCGGGTAAGTATTTGGGCATTTCCTCTAGTGTGCTGGCCACACCGTTGAATTTGCCTGCCAAATCCATGGCTCTCTCCAACGTACGATTCACAACGATAACCTTGTTGGCCCCATTTGCATAGAGATGCTTCACGGTCAACTCACTCATCTTACCTGCACCAATGATCATAATCGTTTTGTTCACATAGCTTCCGAAAATCCGTTTACCGAGTTCTACGGCTGCATAGCTAATGGAGACTGGGTTATTACTAATGCCTGTTTCGGAATGTGCTTTCTTCGCAAGTGTGATGGCTTGTTTAAACAGCGTGTTGAAATAAGAGCCTGTTGCTTTCAATTGTTGAGATGCTAAAAAAGCATCCCTCACTTGACCGAGAATCTGAGTTTCCCCAATGACCATCGAATCAAGCCCCGTTGTTACACGGAACAAATGCTCATTTGCTTTGTCATTCTCATACGTATATAAATGCTTCTGGAATTCATCCTTCTTCACATGAAACCAACGCTCAAGGAAATGCGTCAAGTAATGACTGCACAATTGAGGTCGATCCACAACAGCATAAATTTCGGTGCGATTGCAGGTGGCAACAATAACACATTCCAGAATACTTTTCGTCTCTTTCAATTCAGCGATTGCTTTGGGTAAATCTTGATCTGAGAACGCAAACTTTTCACGAATTTCTACCGGGGCTGTCCGATAGTTCAAACCAACTGCGATAATATGCAACGTTACCACCTGCCTTTCGTTTTATTTAGAATCATTATAGCACAGCAATACCGACATTCCGACAAAATATTTGAATAAATTATGAATGCTTTGGGTCTGTTCGTTAGTTTTAACAGCTCTTTGCTCCTCTATACCTCATCCAGAGAGAATACAAGCAGAATCCCCTATTGCAGCCCTTTTTTCCTTAAAAAGGCAGTCATTTCCCGGTCGAGTTTGGTTAGCTCTTCATTCTGAGATGAGATAATATCACCGTTGGATGCCATCATTTTCTCATAAATCTCATACAGGTCACTGAACTGTTTATGGATTTCTTTCAATGTTAACGTTTCGTCCGGCTTTAAGGCTCTAACGCCACCTAGCTGTAACCTTTGTATGTATTGGCTTAATTGGGTCATGACGTTCAGCGAGCCCAGCTCCTCACTTCCACCAGCAGCTAAAATAAGTCGCTCATGGGTGTACTCGGCTGAATACAACGCTTGTTTCACTGGATCCAACTCTTTCGTGCTTTTGCTTAATGAGGCTTCTTCCAAGGAGCTCTTCACGATTTCTATTTGAAATAATGATACCTGAAAAAGTAAATGCGTTGCATCATGATCTTCTTTATCCTTATGTTGACCTAACATTTGGCTAAGCTGATAGATAGGCCAAATGATCAGAAAGAGAACAAAAACATAGAGCACTGTTTTCCTGATTAGTTTCTGTTTCAAAACCTCATCCCCCACTCCCAATGAATTGGACATGTATCACCAATATCATTGTATGGGTATCTGAACAAACAAATAACCACGGATTTCTCCGTGGTTATCGTTATGAAAAATGCAGAATTTTATTTAACAAGCTCTGCTTGCTTTATTTCAGGAGTTTCTACTTGTAATTCACCCATTCCGCGAACAAGCTTCTTCGCATAGAACGTTTCTGGTTTTAGTACGGACACCATAAAGTCGATTGCTAATTGAGGGTCGACTGTCTCACCGCAAGTATAACAATCAAGTGCGGCAAAACCTCTCTCAGGATAAGTATGAATGGAGAGATGACTCTCGGACAACATAACAAGCACTGTTGCACCTTGTGGTTCAAATTGCTTCGATTGTACAGATAAAACAGTCGCTCCACATACCTCGGCAGCTTCAACCATCTGAGCTTGCAGCCATTCTGCATTGTTCAGAAGTTCAAAATCTACCCCCCAAGTATCAACAGCAACGTGTCTTCCGAAAGTTGAGTATTCTGTTTCCATCTTTCGGTTCCCCCTTCCTAGGAATAAAATGTGTTAAAAAATTTCATCCGCTAGGACCTACGTCATTCACTTCCCGAGGGTATAATCTCTCGCAACATTCAATGTCCTGAGTGAATCCTGGTTCCTATATTGTTTCAACGAGAATAAAAATAACATCTATCGACGAGAAATGCAATAGTTTTTTTTGTTAAAAGCTAACTGTCACATCCACGCCATATCTAAAATATGTTGCAAAGCCATCGCATGTGCTTCAAAACAAAAAGAGACCCAAAAATGGGTCCCCACAAATATGTCATGTATGAGTAATTATGCCTCCAAAACGAACAAACGATGTGTCAGCTCATTGAGGCGAATGTCGATCTGTTGGTGTTCATCCCTTGCCTGCAGCATGTTACGCATATCAAGAAGATGATTGATTTGATCGTAGATCATTTCAATTTCTTGCTCAACTTCTTTCTTTTGGAACATCATCTGCATAAGACCAATCGTATCTTTGTGCTCATAAACAATCGTTAAGAGTTGACCTTTGATTTCTTCGATCTTCACAACGGTTCCGCGTTCATAATAATAAACCATTGTGTAACTAGGATAAATTCGGTTGACTTTAGCGCTGCCCTTGAATTCCGATACTGCTTTACGCATTAAATTAGCTAGTAAGGTATTACTTAATCTGCAGGATCCTGTGCATTCATATAGGCCCGATTTCTTTTCAAATGAAAGGACAATTTCTTGACCTGCGCCATCTTGAAAAACAACTTCTTGATTTCCGTTTTCCAAAACTTTAACTTGCAGTGTCACCCCATGGTCTACAAACATTTGAAAAAACTTCAACATATCGGCTTCTGTTAACTGGAGGCAGGTTTTGACATATTCAGTCGCTAACCTTTGTGCCATAAAAATCCCTCGATTCTTTGTTTTCAAGCCATTAACTATTACCTTGTTTATTATTATACTACAAGAGTCGCGATTATTCCTGCCAGCAATTCATGATAATCAGCCAAATATTCTGAAAAAAGCTTGATAAACTGGAATGCCATTAAATTTCCCCCAGATTACCTCGCTTTCCCGTATACTTCTTTTTGATTTCCTCTGTCTTTGAACGTTCCCCTCAAAAATACGCAAAAAGCCGCCCTATGATTAGGACGACTCAGGATTAGTTACAGCGGTAAGCACTTCTTCGGTTTGTGGCTCCGGCTCGCCGTAAGCAATCGCTTGCTCTAGAATTCCCCACAGCTCATCTTTGCCAAGCCCTAGCTCGGAAGAGAACATGAGTGGCTGAACTCCTTTATCCATCCCTAGTGTTTCACGTACAATTTTTAAATGTTTCGGCCATTTGCTCTTAGGAATCTTGTCCGCTTTGGTCGCAACGACAAGCACAGGTACATCCATGTGGCGGAGCCACTCGTACATCGCTTGATCATCTTTGGATGGCGGATGTCTCAGATCGACTAGCTGCATCACAAGGCGTAAAGGCTCACGATTCAATAAATAGCTTTCAATGAATTTGCCCCACTGCTCACGCTTAGTTTTGGATACCTTTGCGTAGCCGTAGCCTGGAAGATCAACGAAATATAAGTCCTGATTCACTTTATAATAGTTAAGGGTTTGCGTTTTGCCCGGTTGAGAACTGGTTCTAGCTAAGTTTTTACGAGAAATCAAACAGTTAATGAGAGATGATTTCCCGACATTAGAACGCCCTGCCAGCGCTATCTCTGGCAAGGCATCCTCTGGATATTGGCTAGGTCCAACCGCACTGATGATAAACTCAGCTTGATTGACTTTCATGAATGTTCAACTACTTTCTAAGTCGATCCGACGTTAGCCGTCGGCTTATTTTTGATAAGCGCATGTTCCAGCACTTGATCCATATGGCTCACAGGGATGAATGTCATCTCTGTCCGAACACTTTCTGGAATTTCGATAATGTCTTTCTCGTTGTCTTGCGGTAAAAGGATTGTACGAATGCCTGCACGATGTGCAGCTAGCGCCTTTTCCTTCAAGCCGCCAATTGGGAGCACGCGGCCGCGAAGCGTTACTTCGCCCGTCATGGCGACTAAGCGTGAAACTGGAATATTCGTCAAAGCTGAGATTAGTGCAGTAGCCATCGTAATCCCAGCAGACGGACCATCTTTCGGAATGGCTCCCTCAGGAATGTGAATATGCACATCATTCTTCTCATGGAAATCCGGAGCAATCCCAAGGACTTCAGCACGCGAACGTGTATAACTGAAAGCCGCTTGCGCGGATTCCTTCATCACATCACCAAGCTTACCTGTCAAGGTTAACTTGCCGGTACCAGGCAATACAGATACCTCGATGACAAGTGTATCACCGCCTACTTCGGTCCAAGCAAGACCTGTAACAGCCCCGATCTGATCCTTCTCTTCTGCAACATTGTATTTAAACTTAACGGGACCTAAATAGTCACTTAAGTTCTCTACGGTTACATGAACAGGTGTTTCCGGGTTCGATACAATCTTTTTGGCTGCTTTACGATTCATACCTGCAACTTGTTGCTCTAGATTACGTACGCCTGCTTCTCGCGTATATTCTCGCACAATCTTCATCAGAGCAGCCTCATCAACAACAAGCTGTTCTTCTTCAAGACCATGATCACGCTTCTGCTTCGGAAGTAAATATTTCTTGGCAATTTGGAGTTTCTCAATCTCCGTATACCCTGGAATATATAGAACCTCCATCCGATCTAACAGAGGACGAGGAATATTATGCACTGCATTCGCCGTGGTCACAAACATCACGTTGGATAGATCATAAGGAACTTCAATGAAATGATCGCTAAAAGTGCTATTTTGTTCGGGATCCAATACTTCAAGCAGAGCTGATGCAGGATCTCCGCGGAAATCCATTGCCATCTTGTCGATTTCGTCTAATAAGAAGACGGGATTGTTCGAACCCGCATTCTTCATCCCTTGAATGATTCTACCTGGCATCGCTCCTACGTAAGTACGTCGATGTCCGCGAATCTCCGCTTCATCCCTCACGCCGCCAAGAGAAATACGTATAAATTGTCTGCCCATAGATCGTGCTATAGAACGAGCAATCGAGGTTTTACCTACCCCAGGAGGACCTACCAGACAAAGGATTGGCCCTTTAAGCTTTTTGACGAGCTTCTGTACAGCCAAATATTCCAGAACGCGCTCCTTCGGCTTTTCAAGACCAAAGTGATCGTCATTCAGAATTTCTTCTGCTTTGTCTAGATCCAAATCATCGTCTGTTTGCTTGTTCCAAGGAAGACCTAGCAACCAATCGATGTAATTGCGGATAATACCGCCTTCCGCAGAAGTTGCAGGCATTTTCTCAAGCCGATCAATTTCTTTCTCGACCTTTTCGCGCACCTTATCAGGAAGCTCTGCTTCAGCTAGCTGATTGCGTAATTCATCAACCTCGCCTGCGCGGCCTTCTTTATCCCCGAGCTCCTTCTGAATGGCTTTCATCTGCTCACGGAGATAATATTCTTTCTGTGTTTTCTCCATTTGCTTCTTAACTCGCTGGCTGATCTTGCGTTCAAGCTCAAGTACTTCTCGCTCATTATTCAAAATATTAAGCATTTTCTCGAGCCGTTCACGGACATCAACGGTCTCGAGAATATCTTGTTTGTCTTTGATTTTCAGCGATAAATGACTACAAATAACATCCGCCAAGCGCCCAGGCTCATCAATATCAGAAACCGCGGCAAGCGTTTCAGGCGTTACTTTTTTAGATAAATTGATATAATGTTCGAATTGACTCAGTACACTTCGCATCAAAGCATCTATCTCAGGATCTGATATTTCTTGCTCCGGTAATTCCTTAACCGTGACCTCATAATACTCGTCATTCGTCAAATACTCTACGATTTCAGCACGTAATACGCCTTCTACAAGAACACGGATTGTACCATTCGGTAATTTGAGCATTTGCCGCACTTTAGCAATGGTTCCGATGCGATAAATATCCTCTTTTGTTGGTTCTTCTATGTTGATCTCTGATTGAGAGCAGAGGAGAATCATGCTGTCATCCACCATCGCCCGCTCGAGTGCTTTCACTGATTTTTCTCGCCCTACATCCAGGTGTAGAACCATGCTCGGATAGACCAGCAGTCCCCTAAGAGGCAATAACGGTAATCTGCGCACCTTCATTTTTCCAGGCCCCATCCTCTGCACCTCCAATAATAGGGATCCTTGAACGTTACGTTCAAAGTCTCACCTTGTCTATGTGGGATATTCTCCCTACGTTGCCCTTTACATTTTAACAAAACTCTAAACAAAACACCAATTGAGAGCTAACGCGTCATGTCAGGTAACGGAAAGCCTCCCTTTAAGAGTCAATTGTATGCTGTGAATTGGCATGTAGAATGGGTAAAGTTGTAGCCGGAATCGTTCTCTCCATAGTTAAAGGTAGTGGGATCACATTATCGTGAAGCTCAATGCCGAGTGCAGCTGAAAGTACTTCCTCGATGGTTTCAGCCGCGACAACCTCAACTCCCGGTAAATCAACAAACAGCGCTTGCCAGTTTTCTTTCGGAATGATGACACGCGTAGCTCCGGCTTGGAAAGCTGCTTCCACTTTAGCAACAACACCGCCAACAGGCTTCACTTTGCCATGGATACTCATTTCACCTGTCATCGCTAGTTTATTGTCTACAGGTATTTTATGTATAGCTGAGGCAATTGCCGTAGCCATCGAAATACCTGCGGAGGGTCCATCGATCGGCACACCACCAGGAAAATTAATATGCAAATCATAATCCGACGTATTGAAGCCTAATTTGCGAAGCACGGTCAACACATTCTCAACTGATCCACGGGCCATGCTTTTACGACGAATCGTTCTGGATCCTCCACCCATCTCTTCTTCATCAACAACGCCCGTAATATTGAATTTCCCAGTACCAGCAACAACAATTGGAATTGCCGTAACTTCAATCTCCAGTAGTGTACCCAAATTAGGACCGTAGACAGCCAAGCCATTTACGAAACCGATTTGTGGTTGAGCTGGCACTTTCCGCTCTGGTCTCGGCGGGATTTGTGAAGAATTCACAACCCATTCAATGTCGGCTGCGGTAATTGCATCCCGCTTGTCGGTTAAGGCAATACCCGCGGCTAGTTGAATGACATTCACAGCCTCGCGGCCGTTCGTGGCATATCTTGTCACAACATTTACGGCATCATCACATTTTTTAAAGCCAATTTTATCAAGAGCTTTCCGAGCAATTTCACCTACCTCATCAGGCAGTAACGGACGGAAAAATATTTCTAGACAACGCGAACGAATAGCCGGAGGAATCTCGCTCGGTGTGCGCGTTGTCGCTCCAACTAAACGGAAATCTGCCGGGAGTCCATTCTGAAATATATCATGAATATACCCAGGAATATTCGCATCCTCGGAGCTGTAATACGCACTCTCTAAGAATACTTTACGATCCTCAAGCACCTTTAATAATTTGTTCATTTGCGTCGGATGCAATTCACCGATTTCGTCGATGAACAAAATCCCACCATGCGCTTTCGTCACAGCACCTGGCTTAGGCTGCGGAATCCCAGCAACCCCCATCGCACCTGCACCTTGATAAATAGGATCATGAACAGAACCAATCAACGGGTCTGCAATACCACGCTCATCAAAACGGGCCGTCGTTGCGTCAATTTCAGTAAACTTCGAGTCAGGCCGAAAAGGCGACTCTTGATTCTTCTTCGCTTCCTCTAGTATGACGCGTGCAGCAGCTGTTTTCCCCACTCCGGGAGGGCCATAAATAAGCACATGTTGAGGATTAGGACCACACAGTGCCGCCTTCAGAGCCTTCAGCCCTTCAATTTGGCCAACGATGTCCTGCACAGAAGAAGGTCTTGTTTTCTCAGATAAAGGTTTAGTTAATGAAATGGATCTTAACTTACGCAGCTTTTCCAGTTCTTTCCTAGACTCTCTATCCACTGCAGACTTGTTCGTCTGTTGATTTCGCAGCAAATTCCAGAAATACAACCCGATTACCACTGCAAAAAACACTTGAATGACCATTAGAATGATACTTAAACTCATGTGTTGAACCTCCTTAAACACGTCATCTTCGATTAATTACGTATATGTCTTGTCTATCTGCCTTTGTTAATTTCCATTATTCCCGTGTAAAAGAAGGTTAATCCAATCTATGCAAACTTTTGCATCACGTATGATACCCTCCTTGCGGAAGAAGGATAAGGGTAGTTATTCTTGCAAAAAGGATGTGGCGGATTTTGAAGCAATACCTGTTGATTATCGTACTTGCGTTAGTTGTTTGTGCGCCTAACTCGCAGATATCTGCGGCTGCTAGTAACGATCCTCTTCTTCCGACCGCAGACATTATTCTCGACGTAGGGCATGGCGGCATCGATAGCGGGACCATGGTTGGCAAATACGAAGAAAAAGATATGAACTTAGCAATCGCCAAAAAGACGTATAAAGCACTAGTAAAAAGAGGGTATCGCGTTATTATAAATCGCACCGAAGATTACGCATTAAGTGATGATAATAGATGGTCATACGGAGGTAGACACAGAAAAGATCTGGCACAACGCTCTGGTCTAGCCAATACCATTAAACCGAAAATCATGCTCAGCTTGCATATCAATTGGTCCAAAAAATCAAACACGCGCGGTCCCCTCGTGATTTATCAAAATCAATCGGACAGTATCTTGTTGGCAGGCTTGCTGCAAGACTCATTGAATACCGTTTATGGGATGGAAGAGCTCCCTGTACTTGGCAAAAAGTATTATGTACTCAAGTTCACAAAATGCCCTTCCGTTATTGTTGAGCTCGGCTTTTTATCTAACAAGACGGATCGCAAGCTATTGAACGACAATCACCATCAAGCAAAACTTGCCAAGGCGATTACTCAAGCTGTCGATCAATATTTCTCGATGACGCATGCGAATTAGTTTATTTGACCATTTGTGAAATAGGGACAAAGGTGGCTTCCTTTTGAATAGCCGGAATTGCCTCATGGATGACATGAGCTGTTTTCTTTCCTGGAGGCCCCACATGACCGATCGCAATTACTTCGTCTTTTTCATGGATGAGTTTCTTCAGTCTGACCATTTGCTGATTAATATGACTATAGGTATACAAATCGTCGAAGAATAGCTGATTGTCTGCATGCGGCACACCGCGTGAATCTGCTATCTTGCCAATCAAACTCTTCGGCGTTGTTCGACTATCCAGCAAGATAAGATTTCGTTCTTTGCAAATCTCAATGAGAATTTTCATCACTCTTTCATCCGCGGTCGCTTTGGACCCCATATGATTATTAATACCTATGGCATAAGGAACATCATCAATGGCAGCTACGATACGTTTGTGGATTTCTTCACTGGACAAGTCCGTCGTGATAGCACCTGGACCTAACCAACTCTTCTTCCCTCTCACAGGCTCCATCGGCAGGTGTAGGATGACCTCCAGTCCTCTGTCATGTGCTAACTGAGCATCTTGCTTCGTCGAGGGCAAGAAAGGCATAACAGCCACTGTAAATGGAATAGGCAGCTTCAGCATCTCTGCTGTACCTTCCATGTTATTACCAAAATCGTCAATGACGATAGCGACCTTCTTCGTAACCGCCCCTGTAGGTTGCTGGGGGGTCAAAATAGGTTCTGCTCCTGTAAACCCTGGATTAGCCATCAGAATGGTCCCCATTATAAGGGTAAGAGCTACCTGACGACATAATGCAAATGTGCGATACATTTTCATCCTTTTCTCCTCCTAGTGCTTTAGAAAGACTTACCTTCAATTGCGTATGCTTTCCAGTTTTACTCATTATGCTTCTCTTGCTCATCAAATATGCGTAAAATATTGGATCTAGATGGGCATACAAAAAACCGTTAAAGACTCTCGTAAGAGTTCTTTAACGGTTTGTTCAAGTTCTATATGCTTAGTGCTGCTTGCGTCCAGGAATAACCCCAGTTGCTTCATAAGAAGCCACAATGATATCAATTTCCTTTTTCAACTCGCTGAGTAGTTCAGCTTCAGGCACTTTACGAATCATTTCTCCGTAACGGAATAGCATCCCTTCGCCGCGCGCTCCTGCTATGCCAATATCGGCTTCTCTGGCCTCACCAGGGCCATTTACGGCACAACCTAGTACAGATACCTTAATAGGCACTTTGATTTTGGCAATGTAGTCTTCAACTTCATTAGCGATAGAGAACAAGTCAATATCTAAGCGACCGCAAGTCGGGCAGGAAACTAACGTCGCGGCGTTCGTAATCAAACCAAATGTCTTGAGCAGCTCTCTTGCAACTTTAATCTCTTCTACCGGGTCAGCACTTAGAGAAATACGAAGCGTATTACCAATCCCCATGTTGAGCAAAGTTCCAATCCCAGCTGCGCTTTTCACAGCCCCTGTAAAGAGCGTTCCAGCCTCTGTAATCCCTAAATGAAGCGGATAGTTAAATGCCTTCGCAGCTTGCGAATACGCTGCAATCGCCATTGGTACATCAGACGCTTTCAAGGAAACGATGATATCATGGAAATCGAGTTCTTCCAAAATATTAATATGGAACAAAGCGCTCTCTACCATAGCTTCAGGCGTTGGATATCCATACTTTTCAAGAAGATGATTCTCAAGGGATCCTGCGTTAACCCCAATACGAATCGGAATACCGCGTTCTTTACAAGCTTTAACAACCGCTTCTACTTTCTCACGGCGGCCAATATTGCCCGGATTAATACGGACTTTATCAATCCCATTCTCAATTGCAGCAAGCGCTAAACGGTGATCGAAATGGATGTCAGAGACTAACGGAATATGAATTTGCTTCTTAATTTCCTTAATCGCTTCTGCGGCTTCTTTATTGTTAACCGTCACGCGCACAAGTTGGCAACCTGCTTCTTCTAGACGAAGAATTTCTGCTACCGTCGCTTTGACGTCAGCTGTTTTCGTTGTGCACATGCTTTGCATGATCACTTCGTTACTGCCACCGATCGTTAAATCACCTACCCGAACGGCTCTGGTATCTCTTCTATGGAACATTTTGGTTTCTCTCCCCATGACACCAAAAGTCCTCCGCTCCAATTCCCAGAAATGGAAATTGGATTGGAGGCTGTGTGTTCATTTATGAAATGATCGGTTATGCACTTTCTTCCTTCTTCTTACCAGATGGCTGTGCGCCCTCTTTGGTCGTAAGAACAGGCGTGATCTTGTTTTGTACCGTTTCTTTGGAAACGACGCAAGAAGAAACATCCGTTCTTGAAGGAACTTCAAACATCACATCAAGCATAATGCTTTCAATGATGGCTCTCAAGCCACGGGCACCTGTATTCCGTTTAATCGCTTCTTTGGCAATCGCATCAAGTGCTTCTGCATCAAATTCAAGCGAAACGTTATCCATCTCGAGCATCTTCTGGTATTGTTTCACGAGCGCGTTCTTAGGCTCGGAAAGAATACGCACAAGCGCTGCTTCATCAAGCGGCTCTAGCGTCGAAATGACCGGTAAACGACCTACGAATTCCGGGATTAATCCGAATCTCAAAAGATCTTCCGGAAGAACCATGGATAGGTATTCACCTGGTTTCAAATCAACCTTAGCACCATCAGTGCTGAAGCCGATGACTTTTTTACCGATTCTGCGTTTAATAATTTGCTCTAATCCGTCAAATGCACCACCACAAATAAATAGGATATTCGTCGTGTCGATTTGAATGAATTCTTGATGCGGATGCTTACGACCACCTTGAGGAGGTACGGAAGCTACTGTGCCTTCAAGAATTTTGAGAAGAGCTTGTTGTACACCTTCACCGGAAAC
Organism: Paenibacillus qinlingensis; assembly: GCF_031455095.1. Classification (GTDB taxonomy): domain Bacteria; phylum Bacillota; class Bacilli; order Paenibacillales; family NBRC-103111; genus Paenibacillus_E; species Paenibacillus_E qinlingensis_A. Next base: position 145,441 of record NZ_JAVDSB010000013.1, on the reverse strand, counting down.
ATCACGTGTAATGGATGGGTTCTCGGATTTACGTGCAACTTTATCAATCTCATCAATGTAGATGATGCCGCGCTCTGCTTTTTCAACATCGTAATCAGCCGCTTGGATCAGTTTAAGCAAGATGTTTTCAACATCTTCCCCTACGTAACCTGCTTCTGTTAAAGAAGTAGCATCGGCAATCGCAAATGGCACGTTCAAAATTTTCGCAAGAGTTTGCGCAAGAAGTGTTTTACCACTACCTGTTGGCCCTAGAAGGACGATATTACTTTTTTGTAGTTCAACATCTTCAAGTTTGTTCTGGGAATTGATCCGTTTGTAGTGGTTATATACCGCAACAGCCAAGGATTTCTTCGCTTGTTCTTGACCAATAACGTATTGATCCAAAATATTGCGAATTTCCTTTGGTTTCGGAACATCCTTCAGATCAAGCTCTTCTTCATGCCCTAATTCTTCTTCCACAATCTCCGTGCAAAGCTCTATACATTCATCACAAATGTAAACCCCCGGTCCGGCAACAAGTTTTCGAACTTGGTCCTGGGATTTTCCACAAAAGGAACATTTGAGTTGGCCTTTTTCATCGTTAAATTTAAACATGGGATCACTCCTTTATTTCAAGTCGTTTCGAGTGATAACCTCGTCGATTAACCCGTATGCCTTCGCTTCATCAGCGCTCATAAAGTTATCTCGGTCGGTGTCTCTTTCGATCTTTTCAAGCGGCTGTCCCGTTCGGTCCACGTAAATCTGGTTGAGTTTATGCTTGGTCTTGATAATCCAATCCGCATGGATTTTAATATCGGTTGCTTGACCTCTAACACCGCCGAGCGGTTGGTGAATCATTACTTCTGCATTCGGCAGCGCGTATCGCTTACCTTTGGCTCCTGCTGTCAAAAGCAAAGAACCCATACTTGCGGCCATACCTACACAAATCGTAGATACATCCGGTTTAATAAACTGCATGGTATCAAAGATACCCATTCCAGCCGTAACCGACCCACCAGGTGAGTTGATATATAAGTGAATATCTTTTTCAGGGTCCTGGGCGGATAAAAAGAGCAGCTGGGCAATGACCAAATTAGCCACATCGTCATCAATAGCAGTCCCGATGAAAATTATGCGGTCCTTAAGTAAACGCGAGTAGATATCGTAGGAACGCTCCCCACGAGCCTCTTGTTCTACAACCATAGGAATAAGACTCATTGTACCAACTCCTTTTGCGGCAAGCGCCATGTTCTCTCAATTGAGTGTACTGAGTGTACTGAGATTCTTTTACAGTTTAACACGATTGAACCACAATGTCATTTTTCTGAAAATCAGCTATGTAGGCAGTAATACGTATGTACTAAAGCATTTGGACGTAAATTAGGGTAAAAGAAAGGCACGTTGCTTACGTACGTGCCTTTACTTACCTTATTTACACGGCTGCGGAAACATGCTTGCTATTTTGAAGCAAGAAATCAACCGTTTTTCTGATAACTAGATCATTGCTAAGACCTTCAAGAGATCCGTTGGAAGCGAACAGCTCACGAAGTTCAGCTGTTGATTTTTGGTAAGACGGTGCATACTTCTCAAGTTCCGCGTCAACTTCTTCTGCGGAAACTGTGATTTTTTCTGCAGCTGCGATAGCTTCAAGAACAAGGTTGTTACGAACACGCTTCTCAGCATCTTCTTTCATTTGTTCTTTCAATGCGCTCTCGTTTTGACCGGAGAACTGGTAGTAGATCTCAAGCGTCATGCCTTGGGAGCGAAGACGTCTTTCGAATTCTTTCACCATGATCTCAAGCTCAGCTTCAACCATCGAACCTGGAATTTCAACTTCTGCGTTAGCAGCAGCTTTTTCAACAACTGCAGTTTCAAGTGCAGCTTCGGAATCTTTTTCTTTACGTTCTTGCATACGCTTTTGAAGCTCTTCTTTGTACTCAACAAGCGTATCGAATTCACTTACGTCTTTTGCGAACTCATCGTCAAGCTCAGGCAGGTTTTTGCGTTTGATATCGTGAAGTTTCACTTTAAACACAGCTGCTTTGCCTTTCAAATCTTCGGAATGGTAGTTTTCAGGGAAGCTAACGTTAACTTCCTTCTCTTCATCTTTACCTAGACCTACGAGTTGCTCTTCGAAACCTGGGATGAAGGAGTTGGATCCAAGCTCAAGGGAATACTTCTCCGCTTTACCGCCTTCGAATGCTACTTCATCAACAAATCCTTCGAAATCGATGATAACAACATCGCCGTTAGCAGCTTGTCCTTCTTCAAGAACAACCAGTTCAGCATGACGTTGTTGCAAACGTGTAAGCTCATCATTCAATTCTTGCTCAGAAACAGTAGCGTCAACAGCGTCTACTTCAATACCTTTGTAATCGCCAAGCGTTACTTCAGGCTTAACTGTTACTTTAGCTTTGAATTTCATAACTTGACCTTTACCGAATTGCTCAACGTCTACTTCTGGGCGATCAACAGGCTCGATTTTAACCTCTTCAATCGCTTCAACGTAAACTTCTGGTAAGATGATGTCGATAGCATCTTGGTACAAGCTTTCAACGCCAAATTTAGCTTCAAAGATGGAACGAGGCACTTTCCCTTTACGGAATCCTGGAACATTCACTTTCGCTGATACTTTCTTAAATGCTTTATCCAAAGCATCTGCTACACGTTCTGCCCCAACTTCAACTTCAAGAACGCCAACGTTCTTCTCTATTTTTTCCCAACTTGCTTTCATTTTATGCCTTCCCCTCCAAAAATGTACCATGACATTAATTTTCACGTTATGCTCATTATAACCATTCTATTATACCATATAACATTTTCATTTCAAGCAAGCTTTGTTCTTAACCAGGATCAGGACTAAATTGCTTAACAAACGCTGTTAATACATTGTGTGCCCGCTTCCATTGCAAGGTCATTGCGTCCACGATGCCATAAGTTTCCAACAACTCTTCTCGATCAACAGTACCGAACAATTTATCTTGCAAAATGGCATGCAAAGCGGAAGCCCACACGTCTACCGCACTTTCCTCTGTCTTCAATAGTTCGGTGTAAATTGAAGTGCCATAGGCATAAGCAAGAAACTCTTGCCAAGTCTGGGTCGCAAAATACACAAAGTCAGGTTGGCTTATTTCACTAATGTCCCCGACTCTGCGAATCATATCACGAATGCGTAATGGAAAATCCTCCGCGGTTAGCGGCGTTTCATCGATTTCCACGAGAACCGTTTTACCATTCTTGGGGAATTCAATAAGTCCATGCTCCCCCATTTGTTTAAGAGTCTGAAGAGCCTTAAATTGTAAGTGCGGGTGCCGAGGTCTCTCGCAAAGCCAGTTTCTCACGAAATGACTCACTTCAGGTTGCTCGATAAAAGCCAGCTGCTCTAAGGCACTCACTTGTTCCTCCAGCGTTCCTTCATGAAGCATGGTTTGAAGCTTGTTCACAAAAGCGCCATCATCCGATGCTGCTTTGTCATGGATGTATTGCCGTAATAAGTCGGATTCTGCCTCCGCAACTTCATCCTCTATCTCTGAGGTTGAAAACATCGTTTCCGGAAACATGGTGAGCAGCCAGTGCCGCAGAGCTTCCCATTGGTCAGACTTGTTCGCATCAACATTGGGAAACTGCAGAAGAAAAGTAAGCATATCAAGGGCTTCTTTATATTGCTCGGAGCGTAACAGCTTGGTTAACTCGTCTTCATAGAACTGCTCTGTTTTAGGAAAAAGGATAACATTCTCTAAAGATGGGTCTGACATCAGGATCACCTCTGTTCGTGGTCTCGCTTGTGCCAGTTTACTCCATCATCCAATTGATTGCAAAAATATTTAAAAAATGAAGTTGACTCACTTTATACGTTGTGATATATTAACTCTTGCTTCGCCAAACGGATCACGTCCAGGCGGTAAGAAGTGTCATAGGTCTCAGTAGCTCAGCTGGATAGAGCACACGCCTTCTAAGCGTGCGGTCGGGGGTTCGAATCCCTCCTGGGACGTCAATTTCAAACAAAAAGGCCGCGCAATTGCGCGGCCTTTTTGTTATACATTTTTTAATAACTGATTAGAATATGTTGTAATTCTGCCGCAATTTTTGTCGAATCCTGTCTTTTTTTAGGATAAAATATGATTAGTATATTTTAACAACTCAGAATTAGCTAAGTTACTATACTTAGAGGAGTGAAACGAATGCAAGACAGGACGAAACAACAATTAGAAATTTTATCTTCTATACAAAGTCATTTAGCTATGATTATGTTTGACACGAGCGGATATGTAACATGGGCAAATTCACTCTTCACTTCTGCTATGGGATATACGGTGGAAGAAATTATCGGCTTCCATCATAGCAAGTTTTGTTTGCCTGAATTTGTTTCCAGTTCAGCCTATGAGAATCTCTGGGAAGATTTGCGTAATGGCAAGGCCTTTCAAAATAAGATTATTCGAGTAGCTAACGGTGGAGGGAAGCTTACGTTAGAAGCAACTTACATGCCGGTCTTTAACGAAGGCCGCGTGGATGCAATCATCAAGATCGCTACAGATGTTACGAAGCGTGAAACTGTCCTGCAACAGAGTACTGCCGATTTGAAAGCTATGGTAGAGAAGATTACCGTGAGCACAGATGAAGTATTAGAAGCTTCAAAAGTGATCGTTACACATATGTCAGAGATGAGCCGAGAATCTTCTACAGTCGAGAAGCAAGTCAAGAGCATCCAGTCTGTAACCACAATTGTCAAAGAAATCGCTTCTCAGTCCCATCTATTGGGTCTGAATGCCGCACTTGAAGCTGCTCGTGCAGGCGAGCATGGACGTGGGTTTGAGGTGGTTGCCAATGAAATCAGGAAAATGGCTAGTTCAAGTAAGCAATCTGCCCAAGAAATATCCGATCAGCTAATCCATATCTCGACTTCGGTGTCATCGATGATTCAAAGTATTGAGGATACCACAAAGCAAATTTCCGCCAACTCCAATTCGATTGAACAATTAAAGAAATCATATGATCATATCGCTTCGACTACGGAACATTTGGCATCCTCTATTTAGATGATACACATTACGCAACCCCAGCTAAGCCACTAACCTCCTACATGAATGAAAAAACACCCTCACTGCGGCTAACAGCAAGGGCGTCTGAAACAATACGTTTAGACAGATGGTCGATTAGGCTGATGGTGTCCTGGTTCTGTCGAGTCCAAATTCGATTGAATACGTGAGGATTGCTTCGAGTTGTCGATTGTGCTTTGTATTTTCTGTGACATACTTTTCTTTTTACCCATGCTAAGCAACTCCTTCAATTCATAGAATGAAAGCCTCAATAGTATGGAAGAATCCATTTACGATTATGCCTTCTAATTTATAGGGAATACAAGAAGAATTACCATTCAGATACAAAGAGCCTGCAGAGATCTCTCCCTGCAGGCTTTTGCTCATGCCAATCGACGTTAGTGCATCTTATGAGGCAAATTCTTGCCCGTATGACCGTCACCTTGTGTCCTTTTGTTCTTCTCGGCTTTCCTCTGCTTGTCGTGCAGCTTGCTAATGAAATGACTATCCATGAGCACTCGCCTCCTGAAGAAAGAATGGCATTACCCCTTTAGAATGTCACCGCGGCTCGAAATTTAAACACCCAATCTATACAAAAACCACGTCCCGCTTGCTCCCCCGGTTTTCTGGACAGACATTTAATACCTTCCATTCGCATACCCTTTATCATTATGCTCTCTTTAAAAAGAAAGGAAGGAACGTCTATGTGCGGAATAACGGGTTGGATAGATTGGCGGAAAGACTTGACCGGGTACCCGTCCATTCTAGAAAATATGACGGAAACGCTCCACCTTCGTGGACCTGATGCAAAAGGTACCTGGATTTCACAGCACTGTGCCCTTGGACATCGACGTCTTAGTGTCATGGATCCTGAGAACGGCGCTCAGCCTATGGTACGCAAACAAGGCGACTATACGTATACCATCGTATATAACGGCGAACTCTATAATGCCCCTGAGTTAAAAAAGGAGCTTGAACTTCGCGGCCATCACTTTCGCACAACCTGTGATACCGAAGTCCTTCTGGTTGCTTTTATTGAGTGGGGAAAAGCATGTATTGACCGTCTGAATGGCATCTTTGCTTTTGCGGCTTGGAATGACCAAGAGCAATCACTGACTCTAGTACGGGATCGACTCGGCGTTAAGCCTCTTTTTTATTCCCATCAGGATAGTGTTTTATTGTTCGGTTCTGAACCCAAAGCAATTCTAGCCCACCCTGATTTCAAAGCCGAAGTCGGCGCGGAAGGCTTTGCTGAAATATTCGCAGTCGGACCGGCCAGAACGCCAGGTCATGGGATTTATCGCAACATGTCAGAGCTGAAGCCAGGTCAATTTGCTATTTTTGATCGCAATGGCTTATCCATTCGCACCTACTGGAAGCTCGAAAGTCACCAGCACCCCGACGATATCGCGGGTACCGCTGCCAAGGTTGGGCAATTGCTAAGCGATACTTCCGAACGTCAACTCGTATCGGATGTTCCCATCTGTACGCTTCTTTCTGGCGGACTGGATTCTAGCGCACTTACCGCACTCGCTGCGACACATTACAAAGAAAGCGGGAAAGGATCCCTTCATACCTTCTCCGTCGATTACAAAGATAACGATAAGCATTTCAAAGCGAATCTGTTCCAACCAAACTCCGATGCCCCTTGGATCAAAAGGATGACCGACCACCTAGGCACTCAGCATCATTACATTGAATTTGATACACCTGAGCTAGTGGAATCTCTGAAGACAGCGGTATTAGCCCGCGATACACCAGGGATGGCCGATGTCGATGGATCCTTGTATTTATTTTGCCGAGAAATTAAAAAAGAAGCTACCGTAGCCATCTCTGGAGAAGCCGCTGACGAAATATTCGGTGGATATCCTTGGTTTCACAATGCGGAAGCACTAGAAGCGAACACGTTCCCTTGGTCACTTAAGCTGGCAAATCGGGTTGATCTGCTGGCACAGGACTTCGTAGATTGGATTAAGCCCGTTGAGTATGTCAGCAATCGGTACCAGCAAGCTTTAAGCGAGGTCCCTCGCTTAGCTGGGGAAACTCAGCAGCAGAACCGGATGCGGGAAATGTCCTATTTGAACATAACGCGGTTCATGCCTACATTGCTCGATCGTAAAGACCGCATGAGTATGGCCGTCGGGCTCGAAGTGCGCGTTCCTTTCTGTGATCACCGACTAGTCGAATATGTGTGGAACATTCCTTGGGAAATTAAAACTTCAGGGGATCGAGAAAAAGGCATTTTACGTCAAGCCTTACGTGGCGTATTGCCCGAAGATGTCCTCACACGCAAGAAGAGTCCCTATCCAAAAACACACAACCCGAATTATTTAACCGCCGTGCGAAAATGGGTACTGGAAATTCTAGACGATCCTTCGTCTCCACTCTTGCCTTTCATCGACGTCAAAAAGATTCGTGCGCTCGCAAGCTCAGACTCTAATGATTTCGATCTTCCATGGTTCGGTCAGTTAATGACGGGTCCTCAGCTATTCGCTTACTTAGCGCAAGTAGATACTTGGCTTCGGACTTATAAAATATCGATTCGTTAATCGTTTAGCTAATGAAACTAAAAGTAATAAAAAGACCTGCTTCCACGCTTTCATGTGGTTGCAGGTCTTTCTTTATATTCAATTCGTTTGATCAGGCAGCTGATCAAGGAACATCCGCAAAGCTTTGGCACGATGACTCAGCTCATTCTTCTCTTCCATTGTAAGCTCGGCCATCGTTCTCCCCAGTGACGGGATATAGAACAAAGGATCGTACCCAAAACCACTCGCGCCGCGCTCCTCATGAAGAATGTAACCTTGGCAGACATCCTCGGCTTCGATCACTTCATTCGCTACAGGATCAATCAGCGTGAGCGCACAAACAAAGGACGCCTCGCTTAGTAATGGAGGATGCTCCTCCCCCGCAGGAAGCTCGATTCTGTTGTCCAGCTCACGCAAAGCTTGGAGAAGCCTCGCGTTATTATCAGCATCTGTAGCGTTTTCTCCCGCGTAGCGAGCTGAATATACACCAGGGTCTCCCCCTAAAGCTGTCACGCAAAGACCAGAATCGTCAGCTAATACAGGTACATGAAGGTGCGCAGAGATAATCTGTGCTTTGATTCGAGCATTCTCAGCAAAGGTCTTCCCACTCTCCACGATTTCCGGTAAATCCGTGTAATCCGCTAGACTGCGAACCTTATACCCTTTAGCTCCAAAAAGCTCAGCAAACTCCTTGACCTTGCCTTCGTTACGCGTTGCAATGACAACAAAATTACTTTGTAGCCGCATGCTGGGCACCTCGAATACGTTCAGCAATCGGTCCTAGTACACCGGATTGAACTTCAATCATGGTGTTAATTCCGGCTTCTGCCAATGCCAATAATTCATCCAATTCTTTACGGGAGAAAGGAGCGTCCTCCCCTGTTCCTTGGACTTCAACAAATTGACCTTGGCCTGTCATCACCACATTCATATCAACCTTCGCTTTGGAATCCTCTTCATAATTCAGATCAAGCTTCGGCGTATCGCCAATGACACCAACGCTGACTGCAGCAAGGAAGTCATTGATCGGAAATTTGGCTAAGTTTTTGTCATTAGCAAGCTTGTTGATAGCAAAAGCCATCGCCACGAATGCACCCGTGATGGATGCTGTGCGCGTGCCGCCATCCGCTTGAATGACATCGCAATCCAGCGTAATCGATCTCTCGCCTAGCGCTTCCAAGTTGACAACCGAACGCAATGCTCGCCCGATAAGACGTTGAATTTCCATTGTGCGTCCACCTAATTTGCCTTTTGCCGCTTCACGCTGATTACGAACCTGAGTCGCTCGAGGGAGCATCGAATACTCTGCTGTAACCCAGCCTTTTCCCTGCCCTTTCATAAAAGGGGGTACGCGTTCTTCAATTGTAGCTGTACAAATGACTTTCGTATCCCCAACCTCAATGAGGACTGAGCCTTCTGCGTGCTTTATATAATGAGGGGTTATTTGCATAGGTCGCAGTTCTTGATCCGTTCTTCCACCAATTCTCATAAATGTCTTTCTCCTCCTGTAGCTCCATCTAAAGCTCTAATCCTTACGCCCCATTGTAACAAACTCACCAAGGAAAAGCACCCTAGGGTCAGTGATTGGACAAATAACCAAAAAACTACTAGATCACTCCCCCTTTTTTCGAAAAAAGTGGCGTTATCTAGTAGTTCGTAGCTAACCTATGTTTTTAGAGCTTCGCTGGATTAATATGTGTGGGTCTCAGAACAGGTTTACTGTAGTTTTGATTATCTGTCGATGTTATTTTCACAGCACCATCCACTTTAATTTGTACCTGCTTGAATGTTGTATTCTCCGTTAAGGATAAGATGACAGATTGCAGCGCATCAGCAGAAGCCTTCTGATCTGTACCTAACAGCTTGTTAGAGAAGTCAACGGTAATCAAACCTTCACCCGGTTTAATGCTTTTTAGCTCCGTTGTTGCGTTGAGTACAGCAGCAAGTCCCTTCTTCTGATCGGGTCCTTTAATTAACTGTTCCACAACCGCCTTAGCTACATCATCTGTTCTCTTAATCAGACGTGTCACAGGGACATAATATTTGTAATTTTGATCATTTTGATTTAAGAAATAGAGAGTTACCGGCGTGGCTTGACCAAATTCAGTATCCTCTGCCTTCTCCAAATTGATCCCCATGGTGCGCGCTAATGGCACATCCAGCGGTGTCTTGCCTTTCGGCATTTCTTTCAGATCCTTACCATCTACACGCAGCTGAACCTTTTCGATCGTAGGGAAGTTCGTTAAGTTCCACGTAATGGCTTCAAGGAGCTTGCGCTCATCCTTCACATCGTAGTTTAGGAATTCCTTGGAGAAATCTACTGTGGCGCTTTTGTCCGCTTTTACATTTAAACTAATAACCTTAGTCCCCTTAGGCAGGAGTGCTTGGAACCCTGAAGGCAGCTGGCTTGTTTCTGGACCTCCGTCCACCATGTACTCTAACGTTGTCTTCGCAACGGAGACTGTCTTCGGTAAGGCTAGGCTCAATGGGGTGACAAAACCTTTTCCATCTTTTACATATACGGTCATCTGAGAAGTAACATCTTCGGACATGTCGACTGTAACCGCGGCTGACGTCGTCTTCACGTCGACTTCTGCCCCCGTTCCCGGAGGTGCATCGATGTCACTCTTCTTTCCGGTGCCCAAAATCGAACATCCCGTGGTCAGTAGAACAATCACCCCCGCTAAAGCGGCTGAACGAATCCAATGTTGATGTTTCATTTGCTTATTTCCTCCTTCGAGTTTTGCTATTCGCATGGCCTGTACGAAGCTTTTTCGTATTATTATGTATACGAGGCTTTGTCCGATTTATAACTACTTTTTGTCCACCTTTTTTAAAAACTAAAAATAATAGAAATGAAGGCATCCGAGACCAATCCTTCGTCAATTCGAACTCCTATGATATACTAAATACCAGCGTGTGAACCCCGAGTAAACGACGACTCTGTCCTCTGAGGACGCTTACGTTTATTCAGAAATAAATGAACTAATTATCGAGTGCGATACGCTTCTGATATTTGAACAAGGAGGTTCTTGTCATGAGAACATTTTTGAAGGAAAAGACCCTTATTTTCAATGAATTTCGAGAAGAGGTTTTCAGTCACTACCCACAAGCTGTTATCGAGGAAGCCGTTGCAAGATTGCTCGTTGAAATAAAAGGGATTAAGAAAATCCCAACTGACTTGATTACAACTACGTTATTAGGTGTTTTGAGTAAAACGGAAACTTTCAATGTCATGTCTACCCTGATGGAGCTTCAGAAGAAGGTCAAACATGATGCAGAATTGCTAGCTAGCATGAAAGATCCTGCGTATAACGTTCACCGCACCATCGCCATGTCGATTTGCGGTTTATATGGCAGCGGCGCGATATCGCTCTTTGGCTTCATCGACTGTAAATTCCGCTTCTTTTTCCCAACCAAAAGACCTAAATCCTTCATTTCCAAAGGGATATGTGCGATTGTCGCATCCACTGCAAGTGTCATTATTTCGGATAGCGTGAAGGTGGATTACACCAAACGCAATCTGCAATTGCTGGAGTCACGAGGCGTACAGCTGGATGATATGGTTGAAATTCTGGATCAATTGCAGCGTCCTTACAATCCCGATATGCCTCGTAGTCTCTGCGAAGAGCATATTCTCGCCGTTCTTCGCAAACAGCAAACTTTTCATGCGCTTCAGCTCGCTATCAAGATCGACACCGCTGTCGAAGCCAAAGAATTCAACGCACAATACAATCACATCGTGGGCATGGATGAAGGACTTTTCGGTGTGGATGAAAGCATCGCAACTGCCGTCCCTCTCATGTACGGGACCATTGCATTGACGAATTTCGGCTTTCTGGACAAAGCCAAACTCGGCATTATCGAGCAGCTCGACAGCGATCATACGGATGGCAAATGCAATACCTTTATCGATGATATGGTATGCGGCATCGTAGCGGCGGCTTGTGGTCGGTTGGCGCATAATCATACGCCGACGTACAGTAAGCCGTTGAAGTAATTGCGGTAGGACGTAAAAAAGCTCTAACCATGGTAGTCATGGTTAGAGCTTTTTTTATTTAGTCGCGATGTAGGACACGCGATCTGCTAAAGGATCCACCTGCTGGATGCGGCCTTCAGCCTCCAGCAGGACCAAATGTGCGATCGTCTCCGACAACGCGAATCGCATCTGGTGAATGCTCAGCCGGTCGCCGAACGTCGCCCGGCACACCTCATAAGCGCTCTGCGGCGCGCTTAACTGCCCTTCCATGAGCGCGAGCCGCTCATGGTGATGGCGCACGAGCTCCTCTGCGCGAGCTGTGAACAACGGCCATGGCTCCCGGTGCCCCGGGTAAGCCATGGTTACTGGAAGCCTGCTGATTTCCTGCAGGCTGCTCAGGTAAGCGCCGAGCGGGTTTTCTTCCACCTGCGGGAGGAAGGAAACGTTCGGCGATATTTGCGGCAGGACGTGGTCGCCGCAAAACATCACCTGCGCCTCAGCGTCGTAGAAGACCAGATGACCCGCGGCATGGCCGGGGGTCTCGATGGCTTCATAGACGCGGTCGCCGAGGCGCACAGGCCCTTCACGCAGCAGGGTAACCTGCGGCTGCGGGGAAACCAATTCGACGAAGCTCACCATGTGCTTCGTCATCTCTTCCAGCCCGGCTTCGGGGAAGCCGTGCCGGGCGAAAAGCTCGAGAAGCAGCGGCGACATTGGCTGCTCAGGGCCCCACAGGAGCTGCACCTGTGCGTATCCGGTCTCCGAGAGGAGAACCGGCGCGCCTGTGCGCTCTTGGAACCAACCGGCCATCCCGTAATGGTCGGGATGATGGTGAGTGAGCACGATTTGTTCTACGTGCTCAAAACCAATCCCTTGCTCCTGCAGCACTTGCAGCCAGAGCGCCTCAGCTTCCGGTGTATGCAACCCCGGATCAATAACGGTGTATCCGTTGCTGCCGCGGATCAAGTAAGCATTCACCCATCGCAAAGGAAACGGCAGCGGCACCTTTACTTGTGTAATTTCATCTGTATGTACAGTCACGACGTTCATATCCGAGTTGTCATCCTTCCTTATGCCCAACAAAAATCATCCGACTCGAAGCTTCCGGTGCATAATCCTGCCCTTCGTAGCCCCCGTAGACATGATCGATATGTAATCCGGCTTTTTGCAACATAGCTTCAAATACCGGTCTCTCATACAATTTCACCTGCTCCAAATAATGCCGTTCCGGCTCACCATCTTGAGAAATCACGATCCGTTTGCGTACAAAACCATCTTCGATTGCTCTAGTCTCGCGAATGGTCAGCTCTTCTTCTTTACGTTCCGACTGCGCAATCAAATTCGCCTTCACATAAATTGGATTCAAAAAATCAATGATGAATCGACCATCCTTTTTTAAAAGCCGATGCATTTCATGAAGCACCTTTTCATTCTGCTCATCCTCATCAAAATAGCCAAAAGACGTAAACAAATTCACAACCGCATCAAACGTCTCATGTAGCGGCACATCCCGCATGTCACCGTGAATCCATGTCACATGCCCATCTCCACCTAGCTTGACCGCTTCCTGAAGGAGCACTTCCGACAAATCCACACCTGTCACTGTGAAACCACATCCCGAAAGCGCCATCGAATGCCGCCCCATTCCGCAACACAGATCCAAAAGCCGTGCGCCGTGCTTCAGTTCCAGCCAATTTATCATTTTTTTCACTTCATGGTAAGCACCTTGCATATCTCTATGTTTATAAACCAGCAAATAATCATTTCCAAAACTTTCCTGATACCAAGCCATCTTTTCAACACCTTCAGCTTTATAATTAAATAATGTTATAAGAGCAGCCTCGCTTTAATAATCCGTAAACCCTCAATCGCTTCTTCCCTGCTAAAATTCCCAGCCTTCAATTGCTCGTCCTCTACCTGCAACAGCTTTTCATAAAATATAAGGCCTTGTGACGGCAGTTCCTTACGCTCCGGATGGTCCTCCATATAATGAAACAAAACATCTTCAACCTTTGCGTAATTGCCCTGCTTCTCATAATGAGAGAATTGCAGCCTCTGCGTTCCTTCAGGGATTTCCCAGCCTTTCAAATGATTCAAACCAACGACCATCCGAGTGGCAATTTCCTGATTGACCTCATCCTCGGGTTCAACTTCATCTGACAGCGACAAATGTAAAAGGAGATCCAACGATTTCAGATATGCCCAATAGGCCTCGCTATCCTCTTCATGTTGGTGAAGAAGATCACCTTGTCCTACAAACATATCACTAATCACCAACGCCTTCGCCGTATCGATGCTCCCTTGGTAGGATAGCAATTCCAGAATATCCTTACTGGACAAAGATTGGAGAGAACGAATATTCAAACCCAATAAATGACGACTGGCTTCATCTAACTGTCTTTGCGCATCTTCAATCGGGATATGTTCCTTGTTAAAAAGAATCCGATGCAGCACCACCGTCAATTGTTCAATCTGTTTCATCAAATAATCACGTCTGAACATCTGAAGCAGCTCCTCTCGGTTTCAAATTCATCTCATTTCAGCTTACCACGCCTAGCGTGGAAACTCAAAAATACAATTCGCCTATTTTTCTCTGGATACCGCACCATTGACAACAGCCCTTCATAAACTAATTTTGACTGTATCCCTTAACCTTGTAATTCCCAATACCCGAGCAAGGAGGGGTGACACACATCCATGGGCAGCGACCACAAAAACAAATTTTTACTTACGAACCGCGAACGCGAAGTATTCGAACTCTTAGTGCAGGACAAAACGACAAAGGATATCGCACAGCAGCTTTTCATAAGTGAAAAGACTGTGAGGAATCATATATCGAATGTAATGTGTTTTGAAACACACAATAATAAAAAGCAGATGTTCGTTATAATGACGGCATCCATTGGGTAGTAAGTTATGATTCCAATTGTCCTAATGGAGTGTAGATTTCAACCTCTCCATCTACGCTTATCACCAATTTTTGAACAAGCTTCGTCAATACAAGCCTCATTTCATCCACATGGTCAAACTCTAATTCCACAAGATTATCCAGTGCTATTCGAATCTCTTCATAAATCTTCTCCAAATTGATTTGCTCTTCCACATTCTCTGAGGACTTCATAAGTTTGGATTGCAAGGACGCAATCTCTTGTTCATACTGCTCTTTTTCAAATTGATACTGTGTTTCATCGATTTCACCAAGCATCATCTGCTTTCTTAACTCGAATAGCAGCTTACGATTCAATTCAATGGATTTCTCTGTTTTCTTTATTTCTTTAGCAATGTCTAAGGAGGTCTTCTTTTTAGTTATTCTTCCTTTACGTTCACTGGTCTCAGACTCACTATTGATAAGTTGCTTCAGCTTCTTACTCACTTCCGCAATGATGGTATCTCTAAACTGATAATAAGGAATCCAGACACTATTCTCGCAGCCGCGATCTCCTTGCCTTCTTCTGGTTGAACAAATCAAATATCGATGTTCTTTCCCGTCTTTTCTGGATTTGGACATTGTGCAAACCATCGAACCTCCACAATGCTTACAAACCGTCATTCCAGCAAACACATTCACTTTATTCCTTACACCACCACGTTTTCCACCGCCGCGCTTTAATCTAATCTCTTGGGCAAGTTGAAACGTTTCTTCATCAATTATGGCAATGTGTGTTTGTTCAGCGCTTCGCTCCCATTTAGCTTCATCACGTTGAACTTGTTTTCTGCTCCTATCCGACATGTTGTTAATGTCATTGTAAACTTTCTTTACTTCATATTTGCCAAACACATTTTGACCTGTATATGCCTCATTCATTAGAATACGCTGAATTGTCGTAATTCCCCAAGCTCCTCCCTTTGGAGAAGGAACTTCTGTTTCTTTGTTCAGGTACTGGACAATAGCTTTTTCACCCATCTTCCGTCGAATGTACAAATCATAAATCAACTCAACGACGGGCTTGTTATCATCAGGAACGAGTGTCTTCTTGTCTCCTACAACTTCTTTTCTATATCCATAAGGTGCGATGCTACCTGTAAAATTCCCTTTTAGTGCTGACTGTCTGATCCCACGTTTTGACGAAAGACTGATCTGTTCGCTCAATTTTTGATTCACAGCTGAGATAATCTGGAATTTCAGCTCATCATTATCTTTATAGGAATCAAAGCCTTCCTCAATAGAAATCAAACGAATTCCAAGGGCATCTACTAAGATCCTCTTTAAGTTAAGCGAATCTAAGGTATCCCTTGAAAAACGAGATAAGGAAGCAAAAACGATGGTGCCAAAGTATTTTGATTTGGCATCTTGTATCAATTTCTGAATTTCTTCACGTGCAACAATGGATGTACCTGTGTCACGATCTTCGTATGTATATTGCACATCCAAATCAAGAGTTCTTGCTTTTTCTTCACAAAGTCCCTTTTGATGTTCAGGACTATCTTTTTGCGAATCTTTAGTTGTGGACACCCTGACATAAATAGCTGTCCCATTTTGTCTCATCGGTTTGGATCACCCAATTCATCATGGTTGTTAGTCTTAGTTGTCTCATAATTATAGCTTGTTCCAGGGTGTTTGGTGAGCACCTTCTTGATGGTATCATTAACCAGTTCATCAATGATTTGTTCCAAAGATTTTTCCATTTCTATGGACTTAAATACGACCCTGAGTTGCATAGGTATCACCTCATGGTTATGCCTATTACGAACCAAGTTTGTCCTATTACATTGGCTTTTGAACTTCAAGAATAGATGTGATAATGCTTTAACTTGACCCATATAATCTTCTTACGAGCCATTATTCAAGAATAATAAGGTTAACTCAGTTAACCCGATTTACAGGGTAAACCTGCATTTACCATCCGGGAAAGGAGGAGTTCTATCGTGGCATCAGAAAACACCACCTATGGTGTCAAAGTGAGCGCTGAGACTAAAGATAAAATAACTTCTATGATCGAAGTTTCCGGTTTATCAAGTAAAGTATGGTTTGAACGTCTCCTTGCTTTATATGAGCTACAAGTGTACAAGCAACATGAAGGCTCCTTGAAATACTTAAGTGACATTGAAACCCTCCAAGACCATACAAAGCGTATTGACGAAATATTTACTTCTCTCATTAAAAAGGTTATTGAAGATAACAAGCAATACACTGCTGAGATTGAAAAAGTGAATCTTGAAATGCAACAAGTGGTTAACCGTTTAGAATTAGAATCCAAACAACAGCAAGCTGAATTATCTGAATTAAAGCATGAACTTTCCGAGTCTCAAGCGAAAGTAACCCGATTAGATGATTTATCTATATCTCATAAGGAAACCATTCGCTGTTTGAATGTTGAAATTGACAGATTAAAAGACATCAATGCATCTTACGATCTAAATGAAATTGAGCATTTATATTTACAACTCGCAGATGTTAAAAAAGATCTTGAGTTATCGCAGCTTCGCCATGAGAAAGAGATCCTTGTAATAAAAGATCAACACAACCAAGAAATCATTAAACTGATGGGTAAGAAATCCTCCCCTTCGGACAAGAAACTTGGACGACCTTCAAAGAAAGCAGATCTAGAATCTTCCCCTAGTCAAGATGGTGCTTCACTAGAACAACTGGAGATCGATGATGCACTTTTATCTGAAGGCTAATTGCATGCCACAATAGACCAGCCTGAACAGGGCTGGTTATTTTTTTCGTCAACGAAAAGTAACCACAACATTTACAATTTCTTTACTTTACGAATATAAGTATTTGCTTATATAATGATTTACAGATGGAAGGAGCTGAATTATGATGAGTAAGAAACCAGTTCGAATTTACTTTTTATGCATTCAAAACCGTTGCAGAAGTCAAATCGCTGAAGCATTTGCCAAACATTACGGGAAAGATAATGTTATCGCCGAAAGTGCTGGGCTAGAAGCAAGTGACATACATCCACTTACAGTCGAGGTTATGAAAGAAGTCGGCATCGATATCTCTAATCAGACTTCCAAGAAAATTGATATGAAGACCTTCTTGGCTTCCAATGTCATTGTTAAGTTGTGTGAGAATTTAGTTGAACGTTGTCCTGTCGTTCCTTTTGGGATTACAAATGTACAATGGAATATCCTTGATCCGTTAGAGCACAGCGAAGGAAACCTCGAAGCGCTGCGCAAAAACAGGGATGAAATTGAGAAGAAAGTTATAGAACTGCTTAAAGGAATGAATGTGCCCGTGTAAAGGAGATTAATTGATGATTGAAATTGAAAAAATGGTTGAGACGTTGAAACTTTTAAGTGATAAGACGCGATTAACAATCCTTCTGTTACTTAAAGAGAGAGAACTTTGCGTTTTAGAACTTGTTGACATTCTACAAACGAGTCAACCAAATGTGAGTCAACATATGCGTAAATTAAAAGATGGCGGCTTAGTCAAAGAAGCCAAAAAGGGACAGTGGGTTTACTATTCGCTGACGATTGATAATAAACCGTTCATATCTGATTTATTCAATCAGCTTCCATCGCAAAAAGAAAAAGTTGAATCCACATCTTGTGAAAAACTTGATTGTTGTGATTAGGAGGAAACCATGACTTACATAGCGGTAATCATTTTTCTGCTAACACTAACATTTGTTATTTTGCAGCCTAAGGGACTCAATATTGGATGGTCTGCTTCTGCTGGAGCTATTCTTGCACTCATTTTTCAAGTTGTTACTTTTCACGACGTATTGACCGTTACGTCCATTGTATGGAATGCAACACTTGCTTTTGTCGCTATTATTCTTATCTCTTTGATTTTGGACAATATCGGATTTTTTGAATGGGCCGCCTTACACATGGCTCGCATCGCTAAAGGGAATGGAAGACTCATGTTTGTTTACGTCATTTTGTTAGGCGCGGCAGTTGCCGCATTTTTCGCTAACGACGGTGCAGCTCTCATTCTTACCCCGATTGTTTTGGCAATGGTTCGAGCATTAAAGCTTCCCGATAAAATGATTTTGCCGTTCATCATGGCAAGTGGATTTATTGCGGATACAACGTCCTTGCCTCTGATTGTCAGTAACTTAGTCAACATCGTGTCAGCTGACTTCTTCGGTATCGATTTTGTCACCTATGCAAGTCGTATGATTGTGACTAGCTTATTCTCACTTGGAGCAAGTTTAGTGGTGTTGTTCGTTTTCTTCCGTAAGGACATCCCAACGAGCTACGATATGAAGCAATTAAAACGACCATCAGATGCTATCAAGGATCTTAAGCTATTCAAAATGTCATGGGTTATCCTAGGCATCCTTCTCATTGCTTATGTGAGTAGTGGATTTATAAAAATTCCTGTTTCTATCATTGCAGGTGTTGTGGCACTCATCTTCATTTTAATGGCTAGATCTAGTAAGGTCATCGAAACGAAACGAGTGATTAAAGATGCTCCATGGGCTGTTGTAATCTTCTCCATCGGCATGTATGTGGTTGTGTATGGTCTTAAAAACGTGGGTCTTACCGATGCCCTTGGTAAAGTTGTTGAGAATTTGGCTGAACAGGGATTGTTTGTCGCAACGATAGGTATGGGATTCCTCTCAGCCGTGTTGTCATCCATCATGAATAACATGCCAACGGTTATGATCGATGCCCTAGCGATTAAGGGGACAAATACAGATGGCATTATTCGAGAAGCACTAGTTTATGCCAACATTGTCGGAAGTGATCTTGGTCCTAAGATTACGCCTATAGGGTCTCTTGCAACACTCTTATGGCTCCATGTTTTATCCACGAAAGGTGTAAAAATCACGTGGGGCAATTATTTTAAGACAGGTATCATTCTTACTGTGCCGACACTATTTATTACCCTTACAGGTCTGTATTTATGGCTACATGTCATTAATACAACAAGCATAAATATTTGGTTGTTAATCGTAGCGATTGCTGTAATTGTGTTGGTTGCCGCGATGATCATTAGAAAAGTAATTGAAAATCAACAAACAAAAAAAGGGCATCAAGGAGCTTAATACTTGAAGAGCCATCAAAAAGGAGAAATGCAATCATGGAAAACAACAAACCTCTAGTTTACTTTTTGTGTACAGGAAATTCTTGCCGCAGCCAAATTGCAGATGGATTTTTAAAGGCTCTAGGCAGCGATAAATACGAAGTGCAAAGCGCAGGATTAGAAGCTCATGGATTAAACCCACGTGCTGTTGCAACAATGAAAGAAGCAGGAATTGATATTTCTAACCATACATCCAATGTCATTGATCCTGAAATTTTAAACCGCGCTGATTACGTCATCACCCTATGTGGACACGCTGATGAGCATTGCCCTGTAATCTCCAACAAGAACGTTGTTAAGTGGCACTGGGGCTTCGAAGATCCTGCTAAGGCAACGGGGACGGAAGAAGAAATTACCGCGAAATTCAGTGAAGTTCGTGACTCCATAAAAGAACGCATTGAGCTATTTGTGAAAGAAGGAAAGTAAGATGATTAAACGGATGCATGTAGCGGTGAATTGTTCGAATCTACAAAAGTCCTTGGATTTTTATCGTGCTTTCTTTGGTACTGAACCAACTAAGATTAAGGATAACTATGCAAAGTTTGAACTTGATGAACCATTGCTTCATTTCTCTCTTAATGTTCGACCTTTCGAGAAAAACGGTGTGTTGAATCATTTAGGTTTTCAAGTAAACGATACTGAAGAAGTTTTGGCTATGGGCGAACGTCTTCGCCATAGCAATCTTCTCACTATCGACGAAATTAACACAACTTGCTGTTATGCTGTTCAAGACAAAGTTTGGGTCTATGATCCAGACGGAAACGCTTGGGAGATCTTCTATACGAAAGAGGACTCTGAGTTCGAGTCAGCCGGAGAAGCACGTGATATGTCGCTATGTTGTGCGCCGCCTTCGGCACCTACAGCAATGAATTCACATCATTCAAAAAACAGTTATTCTAAGGAGTTTACAGATGGCTAAAAATTATCAAGCTTTACATGAAGATAAAATCTTCTTTGGTGGCGCGGCTGATGTTGAAGATATGGTCAAGAATGAAGGCGTCGAAGTCGTAGTTGATTTACGTGGAGAAGCAACAGAACGTGCTTACCCCGGTGCTAATGTTGAATGGATTCAAGTTCCGCTTGGAGATAATGCAGAGGGTCCACAGGACGTACTTTTCCAGCAAGCGATAAGCCATGTTGTAGAGGCTTACAGAGCCGGTAAAAAGGTTGGTTTCCATTGTGGAGGCGGAAGTGGTAGAACGGGTGCTGTTGCTGTTGGCACATTAATTACACTGGGTAAGAGTCAGTCCATCGATGAGGCTGAAGCTTTAGCAAAAAGCATTCGCTCCAAAGTGAATGTAAAACCTGCGCAACGCGAGGCAATCGAAAAATTGTTTAATAAGTAGGTTATTTAGAATCCTATTGTTTATAATTGACATAAAGAAGACCGCCTTATTAATAAGGCGGTCTTTTGAGCTAGCGATTTCCGTAAGCTTATTAATGAGTAATAAAAAGAACTCAAAAAAACACAACATTTTTTATTTGAGACTCTACCCCTTAACAATTTCAGCAATTACTTTGACTGTGAAATCTTTTAGTTCATTGTATCCCCATTCAGCAAGCTTCTTTGAAACCTCTTTAATTTTCCCTTCGCCATTCAATGTCGGCAAAACGTTCAACTTAGATTCTACATATTCAATACCTGCTTTTGTCATCATAATATATTCTGTAGAAGCTACGCCTTTAAGCGGGTGTTCATAAAACCTACCACCAGTAATCAAACCTTCATTATGTAATTTTCTAATCGCAATTAAAAATACATCATCACTTAACTCTAGGATACTAGCATCAATATTTTTATTCATTTCAGGTAAATCCTTTTGATACTCAAGATAAATAGCTACTAATACCTTTTGCTTTGTGTCTAAATGTTCCAATAACATCACTCCTCACTGTTTAACAATAATAATACGATAAAACTATACGTCTTTCCTGCACAAACTCTAATCCTTCTTAACTAACTAAAATATTTGCAGTATTTAAGGCAATCACAAAGGAATATTCAACTACTTCATCTGTAAGGATTACTTATGGGTATTAACAGAGTCAATAAATAAAAAGACTTTCCTACGTCTAAAGAGACGTGTGAAAGTCTTTTTATTTGCTTTCATTCTTTATTGACGCGATGGGTTTTAGGAATTGGTCTAGTTACAACACGTCGTTTTTGAAGTTACTTGCTGGGTGACTGGTGAACAGCAAGAGCTGGCTTCTTCCATTTTGATCATCTTCAATTCAATCTTTTCCGAAACACAGCATGAACTATTTTTGGTGCTACAAACCCCTGTTTCAGGTAGCTCGAGTTCGACTCTTTCCGCCGCTTCATAATCACCTACTATTGCAGCGACTATGGACCTTACTTGTTCATAACCAGTCGCCATCAAGAACGTTGGTGCTCTGCCATAGCTTTTTGAACCAACAATGTAGAAATCCTTCTCTGGTTGACGTAGCTCCTTCTCACCGTGTGGTCTTACTGTACCGCAACTATGAACATTCGGATCGATTAATGGAGCTAATTCCAATGTGCTTTCTAGGCTAGGATCAGCAATTACCCTAACTTCTCTTAAAAAGGTGAAGTCCGTTCGTGAACCAGTATTCGAAACAATTTCATCAATATCATCGATTTGAAGTAATTCGCCATGACGAGTTCCGAACACCTGAATCTTGTTTTCTTTCTGTTTGAATGCTTGGATATGAAAAGGTGTTATCACTTTAATATTCCCTGATTCAACAAGCCTTTGAATTCGTATTCCTAGTTCTCCTCTGGCTGCAAGTTGGTCCTGCTCTTTACCACCGTAAACATCCTCTACATTGGATTTTCTCAATACCCATGTGATATCAGTTTCAGGTTTTTCGCTTTTGAGTTCTCCTAGTTCCAACAATGTATTAATCGCAGAGTGGCCACTACCCACTACAAGTACTTTCTTGTTACTGTATCGAGCTTTATGCTCTTCAAGTACATCAGGTATTCCATAGAAAATCTGCTTATTTAACAATTGTTCATCGGATGTCCAGACACCTTCAGAGAGGATTGGATTGGGGTTAGTCCACGTTCCCGAAGCGTCGATAACAGCTTTAGACTCAATGCTATGACGCTCACCATTCTTCTCAATGTGTATGATAAAAGGGAGGTCGTCTCTGCCATTTGTTTTAACTTTATTTAGACCTTTTCGGCTTATAGCAACTACCTTGGAATTCAACTGAATGAATGGTTTTATTTCAGGTAGTGCTGCAAATGGTTTAAAATATTTATCAATCATTTCTAAACCTGTAGGATTTTCCGAGTTATTCGGTGCGCTCCAACCATGAGAGTCAAGTAACTTCCTCGCAGCTTTATCAATGTTGTATTCCCACGGAGAGAAGAGACGAACATGCGCCCATTGAGATATACTCGATCCCACTTCATTGCCTGCTTCAAATAATACAAAAGATTCGCCAACTGCCACTAAATGTGCTGCCGCGGCAAGTCCAACAGGTCCAGAACCTATAATAGCTACAGGTAATTCTAACTTAGATTTATCAGGAAATTGATTCATTATTTTTCAGCCTCCGTTTTTCCGTTTTATTAACAAGCACATGCACAACAAACACTTTGACTTGTTTTAGTCTTATGAAATAAACCAACAACTTTATTAAGGCTAATACTTAAGTGATTTTGTTTCCTGATGTTAACCTCTTTGACCAAATGATCTTGTTTGCCATGTTGCTCTAAATACATCAATTGTGGATTAATATCGTGGAATAACATAGAAATACACACTCCTTAATCAAATAATATTGATATATTAATCAAAAAAAATTGATTTAAAACCCAAAAAAACTTTAAGACCCGCTAGGTCTAAAAATGCAACATAGTTGCTCAGAAAGCAAACCATTAACTTCACTTTTATTAATCTCGTAGTAGCTCCAGGTGCCGATGATTTCTTTTGTTATCAAGTTGGCATCTAACAGGATTTTCAAATGATACGATAATTTAGATTGAGCCATTTCTACGATATCACATAGATCGCACACACATGTTTTTCCCCGCTGTGTTAGTTCATACATGATCTGAAGCCTCTTACGGTCGGCCAACGCTTTAAACTTCATCTCGTATGTATCAAAAAACGAGTCATTTGGTGAAGATTTTGTTGTTACCTCACTTAATGGAATGACGATTTTCATTGTTCTCACCCGATTCATTAATCAATTAATTTTGATGTAAGAACAATATATACCAATTGAAGTGAAGATGCAATACATAATCAACTTTTTTTGATTAATTATTATTTGTCGATTAATGAACTTACGCATTCGATGTATGTCTGATTTTGATCTCCTATGGGCTTCCAGTGGGGGGCCACTTAAAGAACCTTGTTTAGAGTTATTTAACGGCCTGTTAGTGGACTGAAGGGCTGCCAACTTGGCAGCCCTTCAGATGTTTAACTATTTTATTCATTTTTACTCGCATAAGATATGAATGTACTATAACGTTTCATTACCCGTTTAAACTGCGTTTTAATTGCTTCCTTAGGATTTCTAAGATCATTATATTTATCAATTGGCAAAGCATATGACCTAACGTTCCCAGGACCTGTTAGTTCATCAACTTCAAGAATGCCTCGATCCGCTAAGTTTTGAACAGCTATATCGTAATCCGATGATAAATCGGATTTCATGTTGTTTGTTGACTCCCATACTTTGATTCGTTCGATGGTTTGTTCACTTTTCCAGCGATATCCCAGCTTTCTATCACCTTTATCTTTTATATAGAGAAGCAAGAGCATCTCTATATCAGTTAGCTCATTTTCGTTAATAAACTGTTCAAGTGATTTTTCATATGGTGCCTCTTCACGATAAATCGGTATCTTAATGGTATTACGAACTTGTACCGTTTCTTGTTCTTCTTTTGGGTCATCGTCGCATTTGCCCGATATTAAATTTTCTTTATATTTGAGAACCTTTTTATAAAGATGATTATTTATACTTTGGGTATCGTAAGGTGCATAAATACCCTTCAGCCCGAATTCTTTTTTATATTTCTTGACCTTAGGAAGCTCATCATAATCAATTAAATCCTGTGGTATCGGGTCATCCACGAAATATACAAGAATTTCTTTACCTTCTTGCGCAAATAAACTTATTTCCTCCAATGAACCAGAGCCGTGCGTTGTTGTTGGAGTACCCAGTTTTGTCCAGAAGACACCAACTAGAATGTCACACTTCTTAATTAGCTGCTCATTTATTAGCTTTTGTGGATCCGCTACGTTTTGATCATATTCAGGAACCACATCATCTTCCCAACGACTAGGTAATAGGATTACACCCGTTGTTTCTGAAAATTGCTTATTCCATAAATTTATCTGATGTTCAATTTCATTTCTTTGCCTTTTAACATCTGACGGTGACGCAATTAAAACCCTTAAGACCAGAGCGTTAAAACTCACATAAATCCCTCTTTTTTATAATTTTATTTTCATTTCTTTTCATAATTATAACAGAATCACTACCTAAATAATGCCATTTTTACGGTAATAGCTAAATCTGTCCGTTCATAAATGCCACTTGTCAGTTTATAACTTTATTTTTGGCTATGAAAAATGAATAGATGAATGCAGAAAAATATTCTTGCAATACATAAAAATAGAAATTATTATAAAACTTATCCGGCGGCGCTTCGCACATAATTGTTTAGGAGGACAGCCAATGGTTAATCAAGCAAGGTCTTACGTGGTAAATGTTAAGAAGTACAGTTCGGGAGAAGATGTGGAATACGAAGTATTCCATGTTCAAGGAAATCCTTTAGTAGCGAAAAAGAACGCGATTAATAAGGCAAAATCTTTTTCAAAACAATATTCTGATGAGGATAATGTCTATCTTTTTGTCATGATTGTTGTCGAAGGGCAAGACGATTTATTTCTTGATCAGGAAGGTAATGAGGATACAATCCTAATTGACTGGCTGAATTCTTAGCATAACAAGTAAAGACCCACAGTTAAAGCTGCATCTACGGATGCAGCTTTTTCTTTAATCCATGTAGCAGATGTTTTTCCATTGCACAAAAACAAGCCCAAGGGATGCTTTCCCTAGGGCTTGTTCACCAGTGTTTCTGGATTTAAATATATTTTAACATAATTAACCTTTTTTTCGTTAATTCTCAATTGTTTAGGTAGTTGTCATTGGCTTAAGGAGAATTACTTAAAGAATGTTCTACTCCTTAAGCATCTAATCTTCTGACCATTCTTTGCTAAACTCAACCTTCATTACATCTTGAAATCTAATCCAATTCCAATTTTCTTCACCACTGAACGGATCAATGATGTCCAACCGAAATTCGCCATGTTTGCTGCGGGTCACAATGCCAGACGTAGTTCTTACCTGGTTCTTGTCATATATCGTTAGTCGGACGGTCTTTTTGTAGATTTGGGATTGGCTAAGTGTTGCCGAAATAAAATGAATTTCTTGTTCATCAAGAGCTTGTCGTTGAATAAATTGTTTTTCTTTCTGGAACCTGATTGCGGACTCTTTATGTTGAGGAAGCGTCATCCGGCTTGATTCCCATAGACCATTCATTTCTAGTTTTTTGCTCATCTATAATGCCCCCCAATTTTTCCTGCCCTATCCGTAGCTAATCCTGCTTTCATCAGACTCGAAGCACGTATAATAGCTGTATTGCCGAAACGGTCTTTGATGCCATCCACAACTCGATCAAGCTCACGCAATTTCGTCACGTCTTCGAACAAATCAAGTTGAGTAATTTCTTCCCCTGCAAGAGTTCCTAGTGTAACGCCAACCTTCCGAACGGGAAGTCCATTCCAATTACGGCGAAATATTTCTCGTACCGAGTCGTAAACTTTCAACGTATGATTTGTATTCATTGCCATCTTACGTTGTTGACTGAAACCAGTTGGAGAGTCATATGGCGAACACATACAGAAAACATGGACTGTCCCGCTTGTAAACCCCTTCGATCTAGCATCGCGGCATACTTCTTCTGTTAACTCCAGCAGTACTACGTCAACCTCTTCAACCGTCAAATAATCACGAGGAAGCGTCATCGCGTGGCCAATCGATTTCGGCGGAGTATCAAACGTGCCAGGCGTAACCGGACTATCATCGAGTCCATTTGCGGTTCTCCACATCACTTCCGCTTGAATATCTGATTGCTTTCCAAAACGTGCTCGGAACTTCTGCTTCAGTGTCGCGAGTGGGGTTTTAGCCACATGCCCAATGGTAGGCAAACCTAGTGCGACAAAGTGCCTCGTCATTCGTGAGCCAACTCCATACATCTTATCGATAGATAATGGCCAAAGGAATCGCTCGACATCATCTTTACCTATTGTAAATATGCCACTTGCATTCTTTTTTGCAAAATTATCTGTTGCCTGTTTTGCAAGTATTTTCGTTGGTCCGATCCCAATTCGAATTCTAACGTTCATGGAGGCAGCGACCTTTTGTTGTATCATTACTGCCAGTTCATCGGGCGTGCAGCCAAAATGATTGAGCGAGCCTGTCACGTCCAAGAACTGCTCATCGATTGAAAATACCTCTACGAGATCCGTATATTTCTCGTAAATTCCTGTAATTGCTAGCGAAACATCAATATATCGTTGCATATGCGGTCGCATTACAATAGCATTTGGGCATAGTTGCAATGCCTCGCCAAGACGTTGGGCTGTGGTAATACCAAAGCTTTTAGCGATTGGACATGCCGCCAAAATAATTCCTGATCTTCTGGCTGGATCCCCAGCCACAACCACTGGGAGATTATCAAGACCAGGATGAGTTGCCTTTTCAACGCTTGCATAGAATGACTGACAGTCAGAAAGGAAGATAGTCCTTTCACATTTTTTGATCATCTACATGCGCCTCCGCATATTCATCAGTGTGGTCATAAGTTCTGCTTTAACCAAACTTCGAAGCATCGTGAAATAATAGATGTATCCTCGGACTTTGTATTCTACGTTGATTCCGATTGCATTTGTTGTTGTATTTAACACTTGGATGTCACGTTTCTTCATGCAATTCTTAAGGCTTTGTATTTGGGGGTAAATATCGCTTTCGACCTCTTTCAAATAAAAAAGAACATGATTAAAGACAATCTTATCCTTATAAATCTTCAACTCCTCCATGTCCCTGGTTAACATATCAAGCAATATAGGCAATAACGTGTATTCTTTGATAATTTGAATATCCTCATCATTCTCAACTCTTGATAAAACACTCATTTTTCCACCACCAACATACGAACGTGTATTCGTGTTTTTTATTATATACCGAACACGTATTCGTTATGCAAGCGAATTTTTTAAATTTATATCCCCATATTTGGACCGAGGGTGTAAATAAGGACAAATGAAAAACACCTAATGTACCAGGAGGTGCATTAAGTGTTTCATCAATATGGGCTGACATGTTGATTTTGTGGTTGTTCTATTATTAAGAAGATTCCAAAGCGAGCATAATGATTAGTTTCAATCGATTATTTTTTATCGAATACATAACTGTTTTACCTACATTCCTACCCGTAGTGAAGTCTAACCTGCTCAGTTGGCGTAGATGATGGGAGGCTGATGCGACTGAACATTCAACAACAATGGCAATATCACTAACACACAACTCTCTCTCTAAACAAAGGGCATGTAACACTTTCATTCTTGTTTGATCTGCCAAAACTTTAAACATTCTTACTATTTGTAATAAGTTGTGATCCTGAATTGTTTCTCGAACTTTTTCTAATTTTTCGTTTGATGACGCTTTGGGTGCAATAATACTCAAACAAAATCCCCCTCCGCACGGCGAATATTCAAATATCCATTTGAATATCAGTATTACCAAATACTCGAAATCCAAACACAACATAAAAAGCGGCCAACCTAGTTAAAAGGGTGCCGCTGTTCGTATTTCATGTAAATTGAATTGGAGTGTTCTTCCTCCAAATGTGTATAAACCTTCTGCGTGACCTGATGCAACCTCTTCGAGTAAATTAGCCTTACCAAATCCAATAATCTGCTTTTTATCCATCGTAAACTTTAAATGTTCAGAAGCTTTTCCAAAAGTCTCGAGTTGATATACTTTTTTAATTGATGCTAGGAAAAAGGGTTTTGGGTTGCCCTGTCCGTAAGGCTCTAACGCGATGAAATCATCAATAATACACTTATCCCACGCCTCAATTGGATATTCTGCAAGATATCGAATAACAGGTTCAACGTCTTCCTCGAGTTCGGCAGAAGCTTGTAATGCTAAAAAAAACGCCTTCAGATGTGCAGATTCAGTTGAAATCGTTAATCCAGCAGCGGCAGTATGTCCACCAAATCTCTTCAAATACCTTGAACAGCGGGTAAGCGTATTAATCATGGAGAAATTTGTCCCATGAACGCTTCGAGCTGAACCTGTTCCATCTGTTGCAATAACAATAGCAGGTTTCTTAAATTCTTCTGTCACCCTTGCAGCAAGAATCCCTGCAATCCCTTTATGAAACTGTCCATGAACCGCTATTATCCTCCCATGATTCAAGTTATTTTGGAGGATTGTCTCTTTAAGAGATGAGTATTGAGTTTTTTGCATCTCTTTTCTTAGTAAATCTGTATTCACCATATTTTTAAAGTCTTCATGCTTTGGTTGTTCCGAGATAAAGACCTCTAATGCTTTATTGGGGTCATCAATGCGTCCGCACGAATTCAATATTGGTGCGATTTGAAAACCAATTGTGGTACTACTTACATCTTTAATTTTCAAAACGGAAAAAAAGCACTTAAGGACTTTACACGGAGCTACGTTCATTTTTTGCAGACCTTTAAAGCAAATTGCTCTATTTTCATCTGTTAATGAAACCATATCTGCGATTGTGCCAAGCGCAGCATATTCGATGTATTCCATAATTTCATTATTCAAAGGGTTTTTATCTTTCAAGATCATGAATAGTGCTTGTACTACTTTCAATGCAACTCCAGCACCACACAAGTCCTTAAACGGATATGTTTCTTCTTCCCCTTTTGGATTTAGGAACGCGAAACACTGTGGTTCTCCATCTAATATCTCGTGATGATCAGTAACAATAACATCTATTCCTTTTTGCGCAGCTGTAATTAATGCGTCATGAGCATTTGACCCATTATCAACTGTTATGATCAGGGAAGTATTGTATGGGAAATTTTGAACACTTCTGGACGTTAACCCATAGCCCTCTTCACGCAACGGTAGCCGAGCTTGAACTTCTGCTCCAAGTCTTTTTAATGCCTTGTACATAATTGCTGTTGAAGTTATCCCATCTACGTCATAATCACCGAATATCATGATCAA
Organism: Paenibacillus qinlingensis; assembly: GCF_031455095.1. GTDB lineage: Bacteria > Bacillota > Bacilli > Paenibacillales > NBRC-103111 > Paenibacillus_E > Paenibacillus_E qinlingensis_A. The sequence goes on along the minus strand of NZ_JAVDSB010000013.1, from coordinate 115,651 downwards.
TTCTTTGTTTACGATTGCTTTTACAATTCGTTTTAAGGCTTTCTTCATATCCTTAAATAAAAATGGACTGTGTAGTTGATCCATTGTCGGAAACAGAAAGGCTTCAATTTTTGATGTGTCATCATATCCATTGCAAAACAAATTTAGCATCACCAGCGGGTGCAAATTGTACTTACGACTGTAATACAGTATTTTTGCCTTTTGAGGATGAACATCAATAGGCAAATCAAGATGCTTCCAATTCATTATCCTTACTCCATTTCTTTGCAATGTGAACTCAAAACGCAATGGCACTTATAATGGTGATTTTATCCATATTAAGTCCGTTTCATTCAAACATATAATCAATCAATTATATGTTTGAATAATTATTGCATTTAGTGTCTATAGTTAGAATATTGAAAAATATGGAAATTTCCACGCGAGAAGAAAGGGAAGTTAAGGAGGATTGTTTTGAAGAAGGCTTTAGAAGGAAAAAAATTAAAACTCCGTTCGTTGACATTTGTACATGATCCTGATGCTGCTCAAAAATGGTTCGCACTTTATGTGGAAATTCTTACGGACCGAATCATTGATAAATCAGCAATACTAAAGGCGGACGAACATATAAATGATTTAAATTCTTTTATTGAGGGTGAACCTGTTTGACCTTAACCGTGGCTTATTACCGTAGTTCATCAGAATTACAAGAAGATTCTGTGGGGACACAGCAATTTTATGCCATGCAATACTGTTCCAATAATATGATTCTTATTGATAATGAAGTTCAGGATGAATTCGTCTCTGCCAGTCTGGTTCCGCTCATCAAGCGTAATTTATCAAAAGTTATTGAAGGAATAAAAAAAGGAGAAGTAAACACGCTCATTCTCTATAAACGAGACCGATTAGCTCGCGATGTTGTCGAGTACATGGACATTTACTCTGTGCTAAGAAAATATAATGTCCAAGTTCATTTCACAGCCTCACATGAAGCCCCCATGCGTTACGATGAGATGGGAGAATTCTACGAACTCATCATGGCAGGATTAGGTCAGCATGAAGGGGAGCAGATTAAGCGTCGTATTAGTGAAGCAAGATCCGCTACCTTTCAAAAAGGAAAACATAAAGGCAATTTACCTTACGGTTACGTAGTCAATAAAAAAACAGGGAAAATTGAAGCTTCTTCTTTTGCAAAAAAGGATATTGAACTTATTTTTTCGGAACTTCTAAGTGAGAAATACACATCACTACATAAATTAAGTTTGTTTTTAAAAAATAACAATATTTTAAAATTGCAATTAAAAGAATCAAAAAAATTTAACCCCCATTGGCATGCCAAAGCTATTGAAGATCTCGTTTCAAACCCCATGTATATGGGAATGAGGCAAATGAATTTCAACGGAAAGCTAGAACATTACACCGACAAAGATTATGTAATTATTAATGTTGAAGATTGGCTCCAAGCTCAAGATATATTACAAAAGATGAGAGAAGGCAATTTAAGAACTAAAAGACCAAAGGGATCTTTTTTATTTGATGGGATTATTATTTGTGGCGTGTGTAAAAAGCCGCTTAAAACATTAATGCGCCAACGAGTAGATGTCTGGGTAGGCGTGTATGAATGTAAAGAACATAAGATCAAATTACTCAGTGATGAAACCGATTCAGATATTTTTAATGTTTGCTGTGACTACTTCCCTACAATTCTTACAAAAGATGGCGAAGAACTTTTTAAACGCTATTTCGCCAAACAAACAGATTCAATAAAAAATGAAATTAAGTTATAGGATCAAACGATTGATCGATTAACCAGTCGAATTATTACAGGGGTAAAGCGATTATTAGGAATTGGAAATGTGAAGGAAAGAGCCGAACTAGAGAATAAACTTGTATTATTGGAGCATCATCATAAAGATATTCGTGAAAAAAAAGAACAACTACTCATTCAGACTGAAAAGCTCAAGGAGCTTCCCAACAAAATAAAAACATTTAAAGATAAAACAAAATTTGAGGCTATTTTAAAAAATTTAGAGCCTCATGAGCGACTACTGCTATTAAACGACATCATCATAAGCGCGAGTATAACAAAAGAAGGGATGGATATTAAAATGAAACATCCGTATTTAGATTCTAACGAGGTAAAGAAATGAATTCGATTCATGATGTATTATTACCAGGAAAAAAAGGTGTCTTCTACGGTCGCCACTCAACCGATGAACAAACGATTGAGACACAAATTTATGTTGCTACGAGCTTAGTCCAAGAATTTAATTGTGAAATTATCAAGCAATTCAAAGATGAAAATATTTCCGCGGCGAAGAAGAATATGGCAAAACGCCCCGGACTTGTCGATTTATTAGCTTACATCGAGGCAAATAAGGTTGATTTTGTTGTGATTTATGATCATACTCGCCTTGCAAGAAATGCAATGGAGCACCAAAAAATCAGAGGCTTTATGAATGCCAAAAAAATCCCAGTAGTCCTGAGTTCCACCCGGGACTTATACAATTCTGGTGATCTTCTTGGTCAGCTTCTGAAAGATGGATACAGTAAATATGAAGCTGATGCTATTAGGCAGCGAACTGAAGATAACCATTATAAGTTCATTAAACAAGGTGTCTATCGAGGGGGCAAGCTTCCTTACGGATACGAATTTTCGCAAGATCAATATAAATTCATGGTAATTGAAGATCAAAGAATGATTGTTAAAGAGATTTTCCAAAAATATAGCGAAGGAGAGGGACTCCATTCTATAGCAGTTTCGTTACCTGAAAAAAGTTTCCATGGACGTAACTGGAAAAAGAATGATGTAAAAATGATAATCACAAACCCATTTTATGTTGGTTATTTAACTGCAAAACGTTATCGTCAGGATTATCACAGGCAAGTTACAGATAAAGAACAGTGGATTATGGGGCTTTGTGACAGAATCGAGCCCTTTATTCAACTAGAAGAATGGGAAAATTGTTATGAATTGTATCGATCAAAAAAAGGAGGTAATGTGTCACCAAAAAAATTTAAGACCTCGTTCTTTCTACGCGATATCCTATATTGCATGAAATGTCATAAAGCGCTTAAATGCAAAAATCAAACTTACAAATATCACAACAACAAACACCACGGCAGCTCCATTTACTATTGCGAAAGTGAATCATGCAGCCTAAGGTTAATCAAAAGCGAAGTTCACATGAAATTTATCGAAGAAGAATTAACAGCCATATTTTTAAAGTATAAATCTACGTCAGCTAAGGATCTCCATTTGGAAATTCTAGAAAAACTTCAGCAGAATATTTTAAAGTTAAAAAAGCAAATTGAGTCTCTGGAGCTGCAAGTTGAAAAATATATTCTGCAAATACATCGAGCTGAAGTTGAATTTCAATCCTTAGTTTCTGATGAAAGAAAACCACAGGAATTAAAAAACAGCTTTCTTAGGTTCCGGATTCAACTGAAAGAGAAAATTACCCAGGTTAAACAGCAGATTGATGAAAAGGAGCGCAAGGCCCGTTTTATCGAGAATGTTGAATCCGATTTTAATCTAATGAAGGATACATTTAAAAAATCAATATCTTTCGAATACGATGGAGAAGACGACCCCCGCCTTCGAAGGCTAGCGCTTTATATCTTTGAACGAATTGAGATTGATCATAATTTAAATTATACAATCCAAGCACGGGTTGATTTAGACAATTTCGGACCTGTAACGCTAGGCGGCTATCTATGATAAGCCGTCTTTTTCTTTGCATTTTTATGTACTGACTTCTAGGTAATTGGGATAATCAATAAAAAAATCTAGGTCAGAGGGTAAGGAAAGGGATCCCTTTCCTTACCCTCTGACCTAGACGAAATCCTCAAAAAGGCTTGTACACTGAGGATTTGCAGAATTGTCCTAGAATAAAAAACAGTTGAAAAGCTTGTCTCGGTAATTAGGGTACAAAATAAAACAACTTATCAGGTAATCTAGGTAATTGGGTATTTGTGTAAATATTAACACACAATTACTTATCCTATTGCTGCTTGTCTGCTATAATTAATTATACGAACATATATACTGGGGTGATACTTTATGTTGCTTGATTTGTTCTCAAAAAGGAATAGGAAACCTTCAAAAAGCATTTTCACCTATGATGTGATTCCTCAAGAATTCCGAATTCAAATCATTCATATCTGGAATGACGCAATCGGAGCGTTTTCTTTAAATTATTACGATGCCAGCCCATCAAATGAAGTGTGGAACTTCATCCACAAACAGCTATCCAAAGAATATGGTTTGTTAGAATTAACTGCAAATGGTAATGACCCATTTAAGAAATGTCAAATTTATATTCAAGAAACTTCAACTGAAAGAGTCCTAGATATCGTTGAACTTAGTTTTAAGTACATTGACTTATCTATTCGTAGATGGAATCACTACGTATGTCAAAATGCAGGAATAAGTCAGAAACCTGATGATGCAATATTTGAATTAAACCAACGATTTCGAGAACACGGACTCGGCTACCAATACATTGGTGAACAGATTGTTAGAGTCGATTCCGATTTTATTTATAGAGAAGCAGTCGAACCTGCTCTTAAAGCATTATTTGAGGAAGAATTTCAAGGGGCTTCAGAGGAATTTCTTTCAGCTCACGAACATTTTCGAAAAGGAAGAAATAAAGAAGCCATTACTGATGCACTAAAAGCATTTGAGAGCGTTATGAAGACAATTTGCAAGCGAATGAAGTGGGAAGTTGCAGACAATGCGACGGCCAAACCCTTAATAAACACGCTTCTAAAGAACGAACTTATACCCATGAGTCTTCAAACACAGTTTAGTTCCTTACGAGACACATTGGAAAGCGGACTTCCTACTGTTCGAAACAAAAACAGCGGCCACGGCCAAGGTGATAAAGCGATTGATCTCCCTCCGCATCTGGTTGCTTACGCTCTCCATTTGGCCGCGACAAACATTTTATTCCTAATTGAATCTTACAAGCTTATGAAGCCTAAATAATTCCTGTATTTGGATTCATGCAAAATTCTATTAGGAACTATCTCTCTGTACGAAACAAAACTTATGAATTTGGGGATAAGAACTCGTGAAAATTAAATCAATTCAGATAGAAAACAATAAAATATTAGGCACTATTTTTCTCAACTTTTGCCATGAGAATGGGAAAGTTGCTGATACGGTAATTATTGCTGGAGAAAATGGTTGTGGGAAAAGTACACTGTTAAATATTTTGTTCGATTTCACAATTAATCAAGGTATAAATCCTGTATCACGTTCTGAAAAAAGAGTAATAACAATTGAGTTAAACGAGTCGGAACAATCGATCATAAAAAGTATTAGTCATATTGCTAATTACTGTCCAATTCATAAAAAAATTACCGAAATGGTATTATCGTTCGATTTTTCAATTATTAATGAGTGGGAATATCTCCAATTACATTTGAATTTTGAAGATCAGATTGAGAAAATACCTTCGCATGTGGTTTTTAATGATATGCAAGCGAAGACAATATTCAAATCGATTTTCTCTGATGTGGATATTAACTATAACCCTGGGAATATAAGCTACGTTACTTCAAAGAACATAGATGAAATGGTAAATTCAAGTTTTAGGTCAAACAATAACCTTGCAAACGATATTAAACAATTATTAATTGACGTCCAAGCCCTTGATGATGCAGACCATGGAAATTGGTACCGTGAAAACATCGGAAATACCGTCACAATTGAAAAATCCACATTAAGAATGCAAAGATTTGAAGAAGCTTTTCATTCAATGTTTAAGAACAAAAAATACAAATGTATTAGAAATGTGGATGGTGTTAAAAAGGTATTATTTGAAGAAAACGGCAATGAAATTGCTATCGAAGATCTGAGTTCTGGTGAAAAGCAAATCGTATTTAGAGGCAGCTTTTTATTAAAGGATAAAAAAAGTACAGATGGTGCACTAATATTGATCGATGAGCCAGAGATAAGTTTGCATCCCTCTTGGCAAAAAAGAATTATGGAATTTTACAGGAATTTATTTATAAACGAAATTGGTGAACAAACGTCTCAAATTTTTATTACTACACATTCACCCTTTATTATTCATAACAAAAATAGATTAAATGATAAGGTAATTGTGCTTCAAAGAAATCAAGACGATGTTTTATTAATACCGGATACTCCAACATTTATCGGCTGGTCGTCAGAAGAGGAGATCCAACAAGCATTCAAACTAGACATCTCCTTTGAGCGGACGAAACCATTAATAATAACTGAGGGTAAAACGGATTGGAAGCATTTAAGCAAAGCATTTTCCAAATTAGTTGAATCTAATCATCTTGAAGAATTGAACATCAATTTTCTTGAATATGGCGATGAAATAAAAATGGGATCAGACGAGCTAAAGAAAATGTGTATTCAATATTCAAAAGTCCCGCAAAATAACAAAATTATCTTTATATTTGACAGGGATGAGGATCAAATAATTAGAGACATGTGTAACATTGGTAAAAGCTATAAAAATTGGGGGAATAATGTATATTCATTAGTTATTCCAGTCCCTGCACATAGGACTGATACACCTCAAGTTTGTATCGAGTTGTATTATCACAATTATGATTTATACAAAGTTGATAAAAATGACAGAAGGTTGTTTTTAAGTAATGAGTTTAACCCACTGAGCTCAAGGCACAATGAATTGGACTTGAATTGTACTGATTCAAAAATTCGAGGTACGAAAATTTCTATCATTGACGATAAGGTTTTTGATAACAAGCACTCAAATGTAGCGCTTACAAAGAGTGACTTTTCAGATTGCATTTATAATGACGATACTTATTTTTCAGAGATTGATTTTGAACCATTTTTGGAAATTTACAGTCTAGTCAAGGAAATCATTCAAGATAAATAATGCTTTTCAAAACACATTGCAAATGAGCACTAACTTGAATATTTGTTAAACTATCCTACTCAAAAGTTGAACAGGCTGCCAATTTTGTCGGCAGCCTGTTGTCGTTGTGCTATCGTGTCCGGTTATCTAAATTGCCAAAAAAATTCAAGTTGTTAATTCTCGAAGTATGTCATCGTAATAATGTTCAATTAACTTTTCTTGAAAAGCGGATTTCCGATGTTCAAGCATTACTTGAATAAGTGATTGAAGCTGTGGCTCTTTAATGTTGGTCAGCATTGTTTCGGAATCAAACAACTCATCCGATAAACTCAGCAGATAACTTTCCGTTTCAAATCGCCAGAATTTTACTTTTGATTTCAAACGCTTCGCAAGGCTCTCCGCAATAGATAGACCTTGTGGGTCGTGGTCGCCGGAATAATAAATGACATTACCGCTTTCTGCTATTTTGTCGAGCAACATTAGTGCAGACAGTTTCATTTGACCATGCGTACAAACGATGCTTGGCATGAATGGTTTGTCTTGGAATTCCTCGATAAGACTTGAATAAAGCGATGAATTTTCAACAACGAATACTTTTTGCCTGTAAGTCTCTATTCTCTTAATTCGAAACATGTCACGTAAGAGCAGATTGCAAATCGAGTTTTCCTCAATTGCGCCATCAAGCACTTTGAACGTTTCTCCGTTATCTTTGTACCCACGAATGCCGTAACAGGACACAAAATTGAGCACATCATCACGCCATATGCCGTGACTACTTAATATATCAGTGATTTCCTCTGCATTGACGTTAGTTTTATAAATTCTACCTTCAATTTCGAGCAGAAGCTGCAAAAATGAAATTAGCAACCGACCAGCTTCCGTTTTGATATCAAAATAGTGCGGATTGTTTGTCACATCCGAAGCAAAGAGTGCAAGCCTTTTGGGCTGTTGTAACGGGAGTTTGTTTACAGCTTTAAGAGTGGCGCTTAAAACGGATCTAAGTGCCTTTTTATCTTGTTGGTACAACGCATGAACTTGAAGAGTGCCTGGTGACTTCTCCCTTATTTTTTCTAAAATAAAATCAGCATTTGAGCCGGGATGAGCCTGATGGATTTCAGTTAAGAAACATTCCTTCTCCTGTTCAAAGGTGAGTTGTTTTTCTTTATTCGTTACAATTTTTCTACCGAAATAAGTCTCCAAAAGCGTTAAGAGCGTAATGCCGGCAAATTTTGTACTTTGGAGCTTTTCTTCAAAAAGAAGCAGAGGGACGGACAACCTGTCTCCTTTTCTTTTTAATTTATCTCCGATTACACCTCGGATGGTATTGAACTCTTCATCGGTAACAGGTTCCAGGATGGCGTTGCCTCCTATGCGTTCTAAGCCTTTGTACCGTCTTTCAAACTCAATAAAAAGACGGTCGAAGCCCTTCTTTTCTCTAAAGTATTTCGCAGCCTCGTTGGCAATGCTCATAACGTGTTCCCCACCTAGTTAAAATAATGCAATTTGCGAGTTGAATGATTCGCTGTCGTCTTCCAACAATTCTTGAGATTCATCAACGGGCAGCTTTCGAATGCCGTTCCAGGTATAGGCTGTTGACATGACCACGTTCGCGTTGCCTAAACGGCTTAGAACCGCAATGTAGAGGTCCGGCACTTCTTCGTAGCAAGCCCATATCGCCTGTGAATTAAGCGTGTAGTCAAAATCGTACGATTCAATGACTTTAAATGCTTCTCTGATGTTTTTTTCATCAACGCCGGCAAAGGCTTCATCAAGCGCAAATATGCGCGGTGCATTAGGTCTCGCACTTTGAAGCCTAGCATCAACAGCCGCAAGAAGAGGAGTGTACATTGCCATTGCCCGCTCGCCGCCTGAGAAGGTGTTGAAGTTACTCTTTTTCATTTCTTTGCGCATTTCGCCCGTCTTCGTGTAATAAATGATGAACTGGTACCAATCGCGGTAATCAAGCACCTTCTTGATGTCTTCAATAAATGAAGACGTGCCACTGAGTTCGGATTTGCGTTTTGCCTCATCCACTTTGGAACGGAAGTGCTGTGCCACTTTCTTCCTGTCGGTATCTGATAACAGAATAGGGTCTTTTTCGAGAATACGCATTAAATCCACGGTATCCAATTCCTCTTCGTTCGGGTTGCTCCTTGGCGACCACACCATATCAAACTTCAAACCACTTGAAATTTGAGTGCGTTCCATAATTTCATTAATGTGAAGTACCCATTCTTTCGCGTTGCGAATTTTGCTTTTGATAATTTCCCCGACATGGTTAATAAGAATATCTTCATAAATCTCTTTGTCCTTCTCTGCCATGACATCAGCAAGGATTTTATCTTGTTCTTCGAGCTTGGTTTTTGAATAGTTAGGTGATACTCGGCGAGCCTGATATTCGAGAGTCACCTTATCCCGCTTCGCAACCATCATCAAAATATCCAGCATGCTGCTTTGGTCCGCGCTTAATTCCGGAACGTCAAGTTCAAACTCTACGGGTTCCATACTGAGGTTGTATTCTGGGAGTCCTTTATCGGCATTACCAAAGATGGTGCCCATATCACTTTTGATTTTGATTCTGTCCTTTCTCGGAAGCAAATGACCAAACTTTTGCAAAACTATGGGTGCCAGTGTATCAGGCTCCGCATCCACAGGTAAACCTAACCTTTCACCGAATTCTTTCACGTCTAGCATAAGTGCTTTTTCCCAGCATGCAATAAACCAAGTTAAGAAGCGTTGTTTTTTTTCACCGTGAGGCAGGCTGTCTTTTAACGTTATCAAAGCATTTTTTAATTCTCCGAAGGAACGGTTAATGGCAGAGAGGTCATTAGGCAATTGCTCCAACTTGTTTGAAATCAACTGTGCCAGTTCACGTATCTCATCGGCATCCATCTCTTTCAATGATGATTCATAGCTTTCAATCCTTACTGTTAGAGTTTTCATTTGACCATCGAGCGTAAGTACTGCCCCTCTAGCCTCTCCGATAGAATCTTCAATTTCCTGTATCTTTTCATCTTGGTTTTTTAGCAAAGATTGCTTATTGTCGTAAGAACGGGAGGAAATTTTCAAATTGGTCATGGCAGTTTTAAAATTTCCAAGGTTTTGGCATTCTTGATAAATAGACTGTTCGTTTCTATCGACAGATAAGGACTCGAAATCCGCATTAATTTTAGCAAGCAGTCTGTCGAGCAAGCGTTTTTGTTCCTTGAAGTTTTCGTTCGAACGCGCGAGATCTGGCTCTATAATGTCAGTGATGTAACTAATGATAGTCTCCAGTTTCCGCTTGGCTTCTTTAAGTGTGGAAAATTTGGGGAAACGCTTGAATTCTTCTTCCACTTGAATGATGACGGCTTTGCTTTCTTCAATAGCCGTTTGAAGTGCTATCAATTCGTTATCTAACCCTGCGATTGTTTGAGCCAGCAATGCAATTTTGCGCAACCGTTCTTGCTCTCTCGCGTGTTTACCAATATATTTAGCCACCCCGTAGTGCGGAGCCATACCGGAAATAAAGGAACCTTGGAATGCGCCATTATCCAAAATAAAATGTGCGTCAGCGTCCGAAACCGAAATGCCGCGCAGTACCGCTAGAACATCCGATTCCGACACCTCTTCATCACTCGCAACATCGAAATATTGCGTGAGGTTGTTTGTGGCGGTTGGGTTATTGCTGCTTAAAACGGACTGAGAACGCGCCTCGTCTTGCTGGGAAACGGGTACAATAATCGAGGTTAAAATCCCTACTTCCGTAAGCACAGACTCCAGACGAGCTTTTTGTTCTTCTGTGAGGCTTCCCTTGAACTCAACTGCAGTATAAAAAGGAACAAAAGGAATGCCTTTTGCTTTAAGTTCTGCGATTTGATTTTGTTTAGGTTCAGATAGTTCGGGTTCAATTTCTTGGTTCGTTTCCAATGCCGCCTTTTCTTGCTCCACACGGAACTTTTCTTCCGTTTTAGCTTGTTTTTGCGAAGCTAAAAATGCCTGATTAACCTGAAGAACGGACAACTGCTCATCTCGCTCCCGCAAAATCGGGGAAAGCAACTCTTCCTCGGAAACTGATTCCAAGTAGCCATTCATCATCCGTTTAACTGATGTAGTGCAATTGGAGCTGAGCCTAAGGGCATTGAGTTCCTTTATCCAGTTTTCAACTTCCATGTAGCTATCATTGCATTCTCGGTCGTATTGGTCTGCTTGGTTACTTCTAAGTTGACGCTGTGCATCCAAAACGGTTTGCTTTTCTTCAATTTGCCCACGTAATTCCGTAAGATTTCGTTTCTTTTGCTCATATTCTGACCACTGCTTATAAAGCGCATCAAGTATTTGTAGCCGAATCCGCGTCTGCGACTCCCAAAGAGAGAAATCATAACCAACTTCACTTGTGTGACGCTTGTAATGGTCGATGAAGGTATCATAAATATCCGCAAATGAAGTTTCATAAGCGATTTCTTCTAGGTTTTCTAGGGTGACTTTCATTTCTTTTTCAATTTCCCATAGCTCGTTTTCGATTTTGCGATGGGCATCCTTTTCAGAAGACAAGTTTTGTTTCTTGCTCTCAAGACGCGACGATTTTTCCTTTTTGTCAACCGTAAGTCTTTGGAGTGCATTCTTCGCGGAACTAAGTGCTTCTTCCAAATTGCTCACTTCATCGTACCTAAGCTCTGACCTTGCCTGTTTGAGTCCTTCGATTTCACTTTCAATGGCTTTAATTTGTGAATCAGCTTGGTTAAATGCTTCTGATTTAGCGTTTATTTCCTTAATAACAGCCTCATATTCGACGTTCACGCGTTGCAGTTCTTGCGCATAATCAATGTAGTGTTTTGCTTTATCCGCAAAAACATAAGAAACATAAGCGTCGTATCCTTTATCGAGCTCCTTAACGAACAATAGGTCGGCTTTTGTTTTGTCGATTTCTCGTTGCGTTTGGTCTTGAGCTTGTACGGTTGTGGTCAAAGCCGATAATTCTTGCTCGGTGAGCGCCGGCAAAGAATGATTAAGGGTATCCTTCAAATCATCAGGTCCGCCACCTTTTGTAAGTTTCGGGCTTTTCAGGCGAACAAGCACATCGGTGAACAGTTTGAGTCCGGATTCATCAGGGAAACCAAATAGCTTTTCATTGATGAGTTTGGCATAATGGTTTAAATCCACCACCTGACCGGATTCTCCAATTTCGTTTACAAATTGTTTTCTATCGAACGGAATGTTTTCGAGGGAACCGTCCAGCATCTCGGTTTTATAAAGTGACAGCGAATTTTTCCCTTTTTTAATCCGGCGATTCGGAATAACAAAGCCCCAGGCATCCTCCATCTTCCGGTTTTTTCGTTTGGCATACATGCCGATGCCGGTTGTCATATACTCTTCCTTGTCGCCAAGTTTGTACTCAACAACAACGTAACCAATACGCTCTGTAATGTCTTTGTTGAGCGATTCTTCGCCAAGTAAGATATCATAAAACTTGCGGTCGCTCGATTCAAAAGGGTCCAGGCGTTTAGGGTCCTTGTTGCCGTCTATAAGGAAGGTGAAGACCGAATTCATGGCAATGGACTTTCCTGCACCGTTGTGACCTTTAATCAGGAGTCTGCCATTTTTGAATTTATATTCTTCATTCGGGAAGTACCAATAGTTAAAAAAGATAATGCGATTTGGTTTCCAGCGTTCAATATTTTTCATGTTTACGCTCCATTCGAGTTCACATCTTTCGTTTTTTCAAAAAAACGACCGATAACGTCATAAAGTTTGAGTTCACCTTCCAGAGTAAATTCGGCGAGTTTCCAATCCATTAATGAATTAATAATGCTCTTTTTGATTTCCGTGATACTCATACCCTTCAAGCTACTTGTCCACGTATGGCTATGCTCACCAACCAAGTGTCGGCACATCATATCTATATCCGTTGGTGTCAAAACGACGGTGCCGTCTTTTTGTTCGGCAAGTGCATCGTCATTATCTATGATTTTTAACCGCAGCAAGCTGGCGAACTGGATAACCAAATTAGCTTCCGAGTTGCTTGCAGGGAAAAATTTGTGGAATGTACCAACGCTATCTCTTACCAAGAAGGCACTTGAGTCGTAAACGTCTAGATTCATTTCATAATATGTTTCGGCATGGTCATTCAGATGGCGTCCATACTGCTGAAGGTACTCAAAATCCGCTTGCGGCACCTCGTGTTTATATAGAGCAGGTTCCAAAAACAGTTTGCGGTACAGGACGTGTTTTCTCTCGATGCCAAGTTCACGTTCTTGCATCTCTTGCATCGAAACGACATCTTGAAGGGTCATTTGTGCTTCCAGTCCAAAGTTAATATTACGCATAAAGTATTTCACAAGACCGGTTGAGCGAAGCAAGGCATCTCCCGTTTCTTTGTCTATGAAGTCTTCAATATTTCTATCTACTACCTCGATTAAACACCGGCGAACCGCCTCTTTTAAAGCATGATAAAGCGATAAGCGGTTGCGATACCCCTCTTTACCTTTCCAAGTCAGTGATGGAGAATCGACTATGGCATTATGTATCCCGCTCCGGGGGTAGTAAGAAACAACAGCTTGGCAAACATCCGAAAGCGTAAATTGCTTGGAAGTTTTTCCATCGAGGAACGCAAGCACGCAGTAAAACATAACATAATCTTTTGTTTCTCTAAATTCGGAGATGCCGGTCGAAGCTTGCGGCGTAATTTGGTATTTTTCGAGCTTAGCGAAATCAGCACCCAAAACCATTTTAAAGCGGAAATAATCTTTAAAATAATCACGTAAAATACCTTCGTTTTTCTTTATTTCATAAAACAATTCCGGATTATCTTTTCGTACAATCCAAAAATTATCTAGAAGTTGATGGATGCACTCAAGAAACTCCTGTGAGGGCTTTTTCACGCACATTCACCTCTGTAAATGTTAGTTGGAAATCAGGTAACGAAAGGGTGCCATCAGTGCATTGCATTTCAATATTTTCTTTGCCGAGTATATGGAGCTTAAATTTTACGCCAAGCTCTGTAGAACCTTGATAGATGCCGAAGCCAATTTCGTTAAGCAGAGCCGCATCAATCCAATCGAGTAGTGCCCTGCGAACAAAGGGCTCGACCATATTCATTTCTCTGATTACAAGATAAGGCTGACTGACGAGTTCCAGAAGCACGCTTTCTTCGTAAGCTAAACGTTCTTTCATTAAACGTTGCTCTTCGAGTTGTTCCTGCGTAACTTTGGTTACTTTTAAATTTCGCTTCTTTTGCGTTTCTCCAGTCGGTCTGACCCGGTACGTCACATCCACTTCATCGGGCTCAAAATCCCACACCGTTCCGTCTTTTCTATCCGATGGTTTTTGGGCAACCTTAAAGTGCTGGATGCCTTCAAATCCGAACAGGTAAGAAAAGACTTTGTGTGCTTCGTCTAGTGTTGAAGCATGTGCCATGTCAGCAAGTCGTAAAAACTCGGTCACGCGGCTCTTTTTTACAAACTGGCGCTCCGCATGAAAATGAGCGAGCTTGGACATTTTGCTGATGGCGTCACGAGTACGCACTTCCATTTGATAGGCTTTGCTCGGCTTTGTTCCGTTTGCTATAAACCAGTTGCGGATGCCCGTCCAAACATCAAAGAAGGTCTCAGTATATTCTAGGTCCGATACTACGGCAGTTGTTGGAATGGTTTTTTTGTAACGAATGAGCTGCGTAATAATCGACTCGATTTTTTTCTCCGAGATGCGGGTAATGATATTGATAATAGATGGAGAATTTCGATTGAGTTCAACAATGAAGTCCGTTAAGTAAGAACGGAATTGATTTTTAAACACAATAAAAGCTTCAGTCTCCATTTTGCTGTCGAGTTTATCGCCACTAATGTGATTTAAATAATCGGAGGCATCATTATCCAGTTTCGTGAAACGGTCATACAGTTCGTCCCATGCAGCATAAAGGTCTTCAAGATCCTTGGAATCCAAATCCGTTGCGACAGAAAAACCGTTTACGCGGATAAGGGCATTGTACAAACGTTCTGTTAAATTTTTGTCGAGTGAACCGCCGCGAATTCGATTGAGTTTTTTTTCCAAGAAAATAAGTGTTTTTTCAAACTCGATGGTGTACTCCGTCAATGAATACGTTTTTCTGTTCTTTATGAGTTCTTCAAGTGTCGCAGCGTCTGTATTGTCTTGATTTATAATTAGATTTTTATTGCCTACGAGGACGGATAAATCGCCGTCAAGCTTCTCCATGGTGTAATCCCCAAACTCCGGGATTTGCTGAAGATAGGTAAGGATTTCAACTGGCAGAACATCGTTGTTAAAAACACGGTGCTGTTCATACATGTATCTTAATATTGAGCGATAGTATTTCGTATCATGTGTAGAGAGATAAATAGCCTCGGGCACTTGGCGCATAACTGATATATCCATTACAACTTAGCTCTCCCTTCTTATTTCCCTAATTTAATATTAAGTAATTTAATTTCGATATCGTACATACCATCGAACCCCCATAGTACTTACATACCGTCATTCCAGCAAATACATTCACTTTATTCTGACACCACCACGTTTTCCACCGCCACTCTTTAATCTAATTTTTTGGGCCAATTGAAACGTTTCTTCATCTATAATTGCAATGTGCGTGGCTTGTTCACAAAGAATTTAGGATTTGTCTAATAATAAAAAAAAATCAGTAAAAAACTTATCTCAATAATTAGGGTGAAAAATAACTATAAATCCTGCTATTCGATATTGATTCACGGTATTGAATGGAAAACGGCAACGAATTGAAACTTCCAGATCGTTGCCGTTCAATTATGCTTTTTTATCGTTAGAAGATATTAAGTACTATTCTTGGCCACTATTCTGTCTTCTCAAATTTTGAACGGCCAGAGCAAGATTTTGTTGTTTGGCGGCTTTGCTCCATTCGTCCCAAAATTTTACTGAACCAGAATTAGGCTGATATTCTGGCTTCTGGATTTTTATTCTGCTTGGCAATAAACACGAATCCCCAACAACAATTGCTTCTCCTACTCCAAGTGTCGGAAGCTGATCTTGAATGCCGCCAAGGTTTTCTGGAAGCAAGTTCGCTACTGCACTTTTATCTGCTTGATTTGATAATCGAAGTGCAACGACATTATTACATTGACTCATTACTGTAGTGTTTAGCTCAGAAGGGCGCTGACTAATAATGAGTAAACTTACTCCATACTTACGACCTTCCTTTGCAATCCGCTCAAAATGAGCCAATGCACGTGCTTCAGCTGCATCAGCAGCCATACGGTTCGGCAAATACAAGTGTGCTTCATCGCAGACAAGCGCGATCGGGTGTCTCAAGCTACTAGCTGACCATTGTTGTACTTGAAAGACTAGACGAGCTACTAAACTAAGTACAATTGGCAAAATATCCGATGGAACTTCGCTAAAATCTATTATTTTCACACCAGGAGTACGATCATCATTTGCCTTCATTAATTTTTCAACCAAATAGTCAAGGTAATTCACTGCAAGCTGTTCTTGTTTTAGAGCGAACAAAAAACCGTGTCGCCGATCACTTCGCTTTGATTGAAGCCGCGGTAAAAACCGATTAAACTTTCCATTAAAAGGGCCATTGACTGGTCCAGTTTTACCTTGAACTTTTTGTTCATTTAATTCAGTGATTGCATTCACTACATCATCTAAGCTATATGGTACTGGACTGTCGATGGTAAAGGTATCAAGTTCTTTTACCATACCTTCGTTTTCTAATACAGTTTTTTTAGCGCTTATAACTGCGTTGCTGAATGCCATCGACTGATTTGGAGCATTTTCATCACTTCTATCTAGAATAAGAGCGAGCATATCTTCATAACCCAGCAGCCAGTAAGGAAGAAATAGCACGTCCTCATTCGGATTTTCCAAATCTCCTGGTCCGGCAATTCGATAACGAGTAATATTTGGGTGAGCAGCTAAAGGTTCATATTCCCCGTGCAAATCAAAAACAATCATATTGGAATCGTTTAGACCCGCTACCTGCTCAATGATTCTGGCGACTGTCCATGATTTTCCCGAACCTGTAGAGCCAACGACCATAGCGTGTCTTTGAAAGAATGCGTTGCCGTCCAAAAGAGCATGAGCATTTGCCGCCATTGTATATGTGCCCAATGATAATGGGGTTTTCGATTTGGCAGTTTCATCAGCGATTAAACCAGTAAATAGTGTCAGATACTCGCCATATAACAAAAAGCAATCTGCACCGATTTCTGGGAGGTTCTCAACCGACCGCGTAAATGACGGACTTTCTTTGCCTGATCGAGGTCCTTTGAGCGTACCTAGAGCATTGATGGTTATATCATTGTTGACACCGCTATCGTCTGTGGAAGTAGTCTCATCGCGATCATATTCTAGACGAATTACTCGATCAATACGACCCACCAAACGAGTATTTGGATCGGAGGTGTTCATAATAACATAGCCATTTACATTTACTTTTCGAAGTTGATCATCATTTGAACTTGAAACATTCACGCGGTAGCTATCAACTTTATTGACATATCCGACAAAATGCTCACTGCTAATGTTAAATAGATCTAGGCGTTGCTGCATAGGATTCAGCTCCCCAAGCTTGATTTAAAAGTTCGATAAATGTCCAATGATTCGATTCTTCCAGAATAAATGATTCAAATTTATCGCTGATGATCTCGCTGTAATCGCCTTTTTTTTGAACAGCAATGAAATTCTTAATTGCTGTTCCTTCAATTAACGCTTTCGCAGCATTAGATAGATCCATAGCTAAGATAATTTTCGGAATAGAATCATTTCGTAATAACGGTTCAAAACTGCCCTGAATATGCAAGTCGTTAAACCCAAATCCTAAGAACAATAGAGCTTTGCATCCAGTCAAAACCTGTTTCATTTCTGAAAGCACCGTATAATATGGCTCCATGTGTGTCTCAAGATATTTTCCTGTTCCAGGGGTAACAATGGTCGGCGTTAGTTGAACCCGCTCTAGAAACGATACTAAATGAGTACCGACTCCAGGCACTTTAATTACATCACCATTAGGAATTTTAAACCAACTTAGAGAACCATGTGGTTTATAAATTCGTAAATGAGGATGAGTAATAATATTAAAGCTTTTGGTCTTGCCATTGCCAATTCTTATAGTTCGATTCATTTGTTCATTCAACTTGCTTACTGAAAGTGGATAACCAATTGAACCTTCGTTAAATCCGTCCCAGATTTTCCAACCTGCTTTTGAAGCAGACCATTCGATCAAGTGATCATAATTTGTCGTTACTATGTGAAGGGTTTTCGTACTGGAAGTAATGAATTTTGAAAAGTATCGAACAAAACCTGTTGGATCAATATTAATTGAAATATCTAGAAGCAACTTCTGCTCATCTGTTGAAATGCAACACCAAGAGTGTTGAATGATTTCTTGCAAAAGCGTATTGCTCACAGCCTCTCCCGAATTCTGAAGCACTTCTTCGAGACCCATTCCATTTGTTAATTTAGACTTGATTTCATCCCATATGAGTATTTCATGGGCATCCAATTTTTCCACATTTACATTCTCCGATAAATAAGTTGCTAGTTTCCCCATACCAGAGATTCCAGCGCCCGCAGATATACCGCTTCCAACGATAAGTACAGGGTTTAATTTGAACGTTTGTTCAATAAAATCAGAATATTTATCTCGCATAACTTTTCCCCTTGAGCTTGGCGACAAAAAACACCCGTAATTATTAAGTTCAAAGTTCGACATTTCTCCCGAAAAACCTGCTAAGATTTTACAAACAATAAAATTCTAAAAAATGCTCGTCCAACTAAATCTGAGGCGTTCAACTAACTAGTCATAGATGTATTTCATTGTTCTTCAAAACACATTGCGAACGTCATGCAAAAGCTGAACGTAAAGGGTCGTTCACAAGCGGTTGTAGAACTGATTAAGCTTGGGGAATTAAAGATCTGATTCCGTCAGCGAAGGGATCCATGCAAGCCACCCACCCTCTATTTGAGGGGAATGGGGGCTTTTATGTTTGTTGTAGGCTTACCCACGCAAATTAACTGGATTTTGTACATCTAAATTCACCCAAAACAAGCTGATATTGAAATTAGATGGATTTTATGTAGTTATATTTGCTCATTTCAGTAATATCAAGGTAATTTGGTAAAATTAACTACATTCTTTCCATCTAATTAGAATATCCGGCATAATTCCGTCGAAATAACTGTATAAATCCAGTTAAAATTTAAAAGGAAGTTTGTGGTGGAGAGTTCTGTGTCAGAGGTTGCAAGATAAGGTTGACTGAGTGCTTCGTGCTGCAATTGAGGTTGGCTGAGTGCTTCGCGCTTGGGCTAGGTGGCGGGGGCGGATCTTGGTTCCAATCTTGTTTCGAATCTTGCTTAATTTCTTGCCTCGAATCTTGCTTCGCACCTAGGTTCGGGTTGTAGCACTCGAAAAAAACAAACAACCTAGTTGGCATCCCAACTAGGCCGTTACTATCTAATCAACTCGCTCAACCTTCACCGCACAAATTTTAAACTCCGGCATACGGCTTGTCGGGTCCAACGCATCATTCGTCAACACGTTGATTGAATGCTCGTCGCCCCAATGGAAAGGAACGAAAACGGTACGCGGTTGAATCCCCTCGGTGACCTTGACTTGAAAAACAAGTGAGCCACGCCGGCTGGTGATCCGGATTTTTTGTTCTAAGCTCAGGCCGATTCGTTTGGCCAATGAGGGATGAATTTCGGCAACCGGCACGGGTGCCTTCTTATTCAGTGCTTCGGTTCGGCGCGTCTGAGCACCGCTGAGGTAGTGATTGGCCAGACGGCCCGTTGTCAGCACGAAAGGAAAGTCGGAATCAATGGGCTCTGCTGGCATTTTCGGTTGAATACCGAATAATTTGGCTTTGCCATCCGCATGATGGAAACGATCTTGGAATAAATGCGGTGTACCTGGATGGTCTGCCGATCCGCAGGGCCAGAAGATTCCCTTTTCCTTTCGCAAGCGCTCGTAGGTGATGCCGCTATAATCAGCTTTGCCGCCTGCTGTAGCTGCGGCTAGTTCACGGAACACGTCTTCAATACCCGCATATTGAAAGTAAGCTCCCCGTCCTAGCGCGTCAGCCAGCTCACTGATAATGTGATAATCGAGCTTGCAATTCCCCGGCAGTTCCATTGCCTGCCTCCGATGGAACACGCGCCCCTCGAGATTGGTCATGGTACCTTCTGCTTCCGCAAAGGAGGACGCAGGCAGAATATAATGGGCATACCGTGCAGTTTCGGTCTCGAACATATCGGCGACCACAAGCAACTCTAGCTTTTGCAGGGCACGTTCTACCATTTTATTATTCGGACTTGAAACCAATGGATTGGAGCCGAGCACGATTAATGCCTTAATTTCACCTTCATCAATCTTCTGCAACAGCTCATAGGCAGAAACGCCTTTGCCCGGCAGCTCACTTGGATCGATGCCCCACACTTTGGCGACATGCTCACGAGCTGCAGGATCTTCGATCAAGCGGTAGCCTGGGAGTTGATCGGCTTTTTGTCCGTGCTCGCGGCCTCCTTGACCATTCGCTTGACCGGTCACAGCCCCGTAGCCGCAGCCTGAACGCCCTATTTTACCCGTAAGCAGCGCCAAGTTAATGTAATTAAGTGTGTTCTCTACCCCATTCACTTGCTGCTCCAAACCTCTCGCTGTAAGCACGATCCCCGTCTCCGCCTTGGCGAAGCCACGTGCGATGGTACGAGTCACAGCTTCAAGTACACCTGTTAAATACTCCACACGAGCCGGCGTGAACGATTGGACCGCTTCTTTCACTTGTTCGAAGCCAGATGTCCGTGCATCAATGAACTTCTGATCAAGGAGGTTTTCTGCAATCATCACATGAATGAGCCCATTAATGAAGACAGAGTCGAAGCCTGGTTGAAGCCGCACATGAATATCCGCTGTTTTGGATGTCATGGTATTGCGGGGATCGATGGTTACGATCAAGGCGCCTTTTTTCTTTGCCTCTAATAAATAGGGCATCATCGTAGGTTGGCACTCCGCAATATTCGTGCCTGCTAGAATGATGTATTTCGCATTGGGAATTTCCGATAAGGGCATCGTCATGCCACGATCGATACCAAAAGCTTGATTACTCGCTGCAGCCGCCGATGACATACAATAGCGACCGTTGTAATCGATATATTTGGACCTCAAAGCCACACGCGTAAACTTCCCAAGTAAGTAACTTACTTCGTTCGTTAAAGACCCTCCACCATACACACCAATGGCGTCTCGCCCATGTTCAGCCTGTAGCGCTTTAATTCTCTCCGCAATATCTGCATAGGCATGATTCCAAGACACTGGCTGCCACGATCCTACGCTTGCTGTCTCCCTATGAAGCGGCTCTAGGATACGTTCCGAGTGAACGACGTGATCCAAGGCATTCAAGCCTTTCTGACACAGACGACCTGTTGCAACTGGGAACTTCGCACTCGGTTTTATCGTGAGACCTTCGGTCTTCTCACTAGGTGCTATCTCCAATCCACATTGCATACTGCAAAAGCAACAATGGGAGGAGGGTTGTTCATCTGATAATGTGACCAGTGCTGATTTCACGCACCCCACCCCCGCTGATCAATCTTCTTTATATAGTAGAAAAAGAATTAACTCGCCATTTCCTTCGCATTAGGAAACCCAATATAAACTGTTCCATCATCCACTTTGGTGAGGTACGTTTTCACGCAGCCCGTATCCGGCGCTTGCACGAGTCCCGAGGGCAAATGAATTTTGCGATCATGCATAGGGCAGAACACGTGGTCATCACAGACAATACCTTCGGCAAGAACGCCTTCTTTGTGCGGACAACGATTCTGAATTGCTTGCAGCTTCCCGCTTTTCAATTTGAACAGGGCAACTTCTTCTCCTTGATAACGAATCGTTTTCCCCGTATTAAAGGCTAATTCCTCATAAGAAACGGCTTGCACCCAAATCATTTGCTCATTTTGTGTAATCATATTTCTCTGCTCCTCCCGTTATAGCTCTCTATTTCTACTTCAGTTCAACAACCTCATAGAGATCACGTTGGATTTTCTTGCTATCAATGGCTTGCTTCCAAGGATCCTTGGTCACGGAAAGTGCTAGATCCATACGCTCACACAATTGTTTACGTTCAGCTTCATTCTCAACAACTTCGCGAATATGATCAATGCCAAGTCGGTGTACCCATTCGCTTGTACGCTCGCCGTATTTCCCTGTTTCACGGTAATATTGCAGATAAGCTTCTGTATATTCGATGATTTCAGCTTCGGTCTTAACGGTGCTCATCAAATCACCCACACGAACCTTGACGCCACCATTACCTCCAGCATACAGCTCCCAGCCACCATCGACGGATACGACACCTAAATCTTTAATCCCTGATTCCGCACAATTTCGTGGGCATCCCGATACAGCAAGCTTCACTTTGGCTGGCGTATTCAGACGCTCGAAGCGTTTCTCTAACTCGATTCCGACACCCATCGCATCCCCCGTACCAAAGCGGCAGAAGGTTTCGCCGACACAGGTTTTGACAGTTCGCAGTGCTTTCCCGTAGGCGTACCCGGATGGCATATCCAGCGCTTCCCACATCGCGGTCAGATCTTCTTTTTTCACACCAAGCAAGTCGAGCCGTTGTCCTCCTGTAAATTTCACAGTTGGCACGTTGAATTGTTCAGCAACCTCTGCAATGCGCTTAAGCTCCGTTGGATTCGTAACACCCCCATAGATCCGTGGAACAACCGAGTACGTACCATCCTTTTGAATATTGGCATGCATACGCTCGTTGACGAATCGAGAAGTGCTGTCATCTTTATAGGTTTCAGGACTGATCATGCCCAAATAGTAATTCAATGCTGGACGGCATTTGGAGCAGCCCTCTTCATTTTTCCATTGGAGAACGTTCATCACTTCACGCACATGAGATAAACCTTTTTCTCTGATCGCCGTAACGACTTCATCACGTGTATGTGTGGTACACCCACAGATGGTTTCTTTTGCCGCATTTTTATCATAAGAAGCCCCTAGGGTAAAGGCCAAAAGATCACTAACTAACGGCTTACAGCCACCACAGGAACGCGATGCCGTTGTACAGTTCTTCACTTCATCTACAGTCGTTAAGCCCTGATCCTTAATGGCCGAACAAATTGTCCCTTTCGTTACCCCGTTACAACCGCAGATAATCGCGTCATCCTTCATCTCTGCAACCCCAGAAGCCGCACCACCACCGCCACTGGAACCATCCGTTAGAATCGCCGTTTTCCCCATACCGCTAATATCTGTTTCTTCCCGAATCATTTGCATGAGTCTCGTGCCGTCAGCCGTATCTCCAAAGAGTACTGCACCGATAATTTTGTTGTCTTTAATGACTACTTTCTTATAGACACCGGAGAATTCATCGTGAATACGAATCGCTTTGGTTCCTTCGGCTTCAACGAATTGACCGCCTGAGAACACATCAACACCGGATACTTTGAGCTTCGTGTACAAAATAGAGCCTTCATACGGGCCAGTTTCCACGCCGGCCAAATGCTTCGCCAGTACGGCACCTTGCTCATAGAGCGGTGCCACCAAACCATAGGCGATCCCTCTATGCATCGCACATTCGCCGACAGCGTACACATTCGGAACACTCGTTTGCAAGTAATCATTAACGATAATACCGGGATTGCATTCGATGCCGGATTCTTTCGCAAGCGCTACGTTTGGCCTGATTCCCACAGCCATTACAATAAGGTCGGCTTCAGCAACGGTGCCATCCTTGAATTTGAGTCCTGTCACGCGTTTGCCGCCAATAATTTCTACCGATTGTTTCTCCAACAGGAAGTTGATGCCTTGTTCTTCAAGAGCCCCTTGCAGCATTTTGGAAGCAGTACGATCCAGCTGACGATCCATGATCGTATCCACAATATGAACGACATCCACTTTCATGCCGAGGTTGAGGAATCCGCGTGCCGCTTCCAGACCTAGCAAGCCGCCGCCGATGACAATTGCTTTTTTATACTTTTTTGCCGACTCAATCATGATTTCACAATCACGGATCGTTCTGTAAGCCATGACGCCTTCTTTGTCTGCACCAGGCATAGGAATCATGAACGGATTAGAACCCGTTGCCAATATTAATTTATCGTAGGACACGGTTAATCCCATATCGCTCGTTACGGTTTGTGTCAGTGTATCCACACTCGTAATAGTCTGATTCGTGTATAAGGTAATGTTGTTATTCGCATACCATTCGTAGGGATGAATGACGATATCCTCGACTTTAGATTCACCGGAAAGCACATAGGACAACAAGATTCGGTTGTAATTGGGATGCGGTTCACTGCCAAAAATCGTAACCTCATATTTATCAGGTGTCAGCTTTAGTAAATGTTCAACGACGTTTACGCCCGCCATTCCGTTTCCGACCAGGACTAACTTCTCTTTTTTGACTGTCATTGTGATCATCCTTCCATCCATTTACTAGGGCATTCATTTAATTGTAGGAGTTGTAAAAAGGTGTCATCCAGGAGCTAAGCCCCTAAATGACGAATATGGGATATGGAGCTTAAGCAGTTTGATTAACTGCAAAGACGCTAGTCGTAACGTCTTTGCCCATACAGCCTGATAAGCAGGCTGCATGAGCAAAAACTTTACTGGTAGTGCCGCTGACCAAGTGGAATCAGCGGCATGCCATGCCTGCTTTATGCCTGAACGGTATCCATGTTGGCTGGTGTGACTTTCACTTTCCCGCCTTCACCAATCCATGTACGTTTCCATTGCCCTTGAACAACCGCAATAATCACGATACAGGAAAGAGCAATTCCACTTAAAATCAGAAAACCTGGTGTAAATGAGCCCGTCGATAACTTCAGGTTGCCGAGAATTTTAGGTAAGAAGTATCCGCCTAGTCCTCCTGCGGCTCCTACGATTCCTGTCATCACCCCAATTTCCGTACGGAAACGTTGCGGCACTAGCTGGAATACCGAGCCATTCCCCATCCCGAAGGCCATCATAGCAACGAAAAGCATGACCGTTGTTAATGAAAGTGATGGAAGTGTAGAGATACCCGCCATCATGATGCCAACTACACCGTAGAGTACCATCAACATGCGAATGCCACCGATTTTATCTGCAAGCCAACCACCGACTGGACGGAAGAAGCTGCCTCCAATGACGCATAATGTTGTAAAATCTGCTGCACGTACGGGAGATAGTCCATACTGTGAATTGAAGAAAATAGTCAGATACGAGGCCATCCCTACGAAACCACCGAAAGTGACACTATAGAAGAGACAGAACAACCAAGAATCTCTTTGCTTCAGTACTTTGCCATATTCTTTTAATGTCTTAGGCGCTGGCTTATTGGGACTGTCCTTCGCCAAAACACTGAATATGATTAAGGTTATTAGAATGGGAATTAATGCAATACCGAACACCACATGCCAATCTCCGTAATGCTGAGCTAGACGATTCGCGAATAAGGTAGCAAAGATCGTTCCACTGTTCCCTGCTCCAGCAATCCCCATGGCTAAACCTTGATATTGCGGCGGGTACCAGCTGCTTGCGAGCGGCAACGCAGCGGCAAAGCTTGCACCTGCGATACCTAGCATCAGGGCTACAAAATACATTTCTCCCATTGTATTAGCGAACAACCATCCCCACAGCAAGGGAATTAGGGTTAAGGACAGCCCAATCTGCCCAGTCCGTTTAGGACCGATCTTATCTGTCAGTACGCCGAGCACAAGGCGAAGTACTGCGCCTCCTAACGTCGGCAAGGCAACAAGGTTGGCTTTCTCCGCAGCATTCAGATTGAAATCATTGGAGAGAATGACAGCCAGTGGTCCCAATAAAACCCATACCATGAAGCTCATGTCGAAATACAAGAATGAACTGAACAATGACCCTTTGTGCCCCACTTGCATAAAACTTTTCCGATCAACCATGTATTCCCTCTCCTTTTTCGAGGCTTTTCGCCTTCTTTTATTCCTACCCTACGTTATGACTGTACATGAACAGGAAAGGCCGACAAACATGCCCATCAAGCGTGGGATGTTCATCGGCCTCATTGCCACTGCCGCCACTTCATCGTGATCAGCATGATCAATTAGTTAATTCCTTGCGTAAGAGAGAACATAAAAAGCCTATCCATTTACGTACTTGTAAGGGGATAGGCGCCATTGCCTTCGTTAGGTGGGTGGCACATCATTGTGCCGATTTCTTAAGTTGATTATACGATGCACATGACAATATGTCAATAAACATAACACAAAAAAATTGAAAACAGGAACACGAACAGCATATCGATAAATTTTAGGTGCATATGCTATAGTATTGCCGTATAATAATACCAATCAGCATTTAAACCTAACATGAACTTGTCATGAAAAAGTTATTCAAGATGGAGGTATTCCCATGTTACAATCATTCATATTGGTCGACGAGTTGATGTCAACTCGCTCAGCTGCCTCCTCTGAGCGCGCGCATACAGTTCGAACGGAACCTATTTCTGGAAATGAATTTTTGCCTGCAGAAATTATGAAAGATTTAGGATTTCGCGTTTATTCTACATCTAATATGAAAGAAATTTCCTTTATCCTCCCCAAGGTCGATGCGGTATTATTATCGGTAGAACCTGAACAAGTAACGGATTGGCGTATACGGCTGCTCGCACAGCGGAGCCTTCCATTGTTCTGGTGGTGTGATACTCATACATTTCCTTCTAATGAATGCAAAATGGATGCAGGCATTGATGGCTTAATCGGATCCAGAATGAGCCCACTGGAAATTCATTGTGCATTGATACTAGGTGTGAACCATTATTTCCAACGAACCGAGTGGCAGCAAGAACGCGAACAGCTTCTTTCCAAGCTCGAAGAGCGCAAGTGGGTTGATCAAGCGAAGCGTATCTTATGCGAAATCAAGGGCATCTCTGAGGCTGAAGCTTATGATTTTCTCCGTAAACAAGCTATGAATGAACGTAAGCGTATGGTCGACGTTGCAACCTCCATCGTCAAGGTATATCAGATACTACAGGATCAGAACAAAGGGGGCCGCAAAAGATGATATCTTTATTAAAAGAAGTGGGTCGCGGTAAACGCGGAGCTAGAGACTTATCCTATGAAGAAGCTGCACAAGCAGCCGAACTTATTTTGACCGGTAAAGCCACGCAAGCCCAAATTGGCGCTTTTCTTGTAGCAGAACGAATTAAAATGGAATCTCCTGATGAGATCAAAGCCTTCATTCATGCGCTGCGCCAACGAGTAAGCACATATCCCATAGCAGGAAGTATGGACTGCGCTGGCCCGTATGATGGCCGCTCGCGTACATTCATCGCGACATTGCCAACCGCCTTCGTGCTCGCAGCCTGCGGATTGCCAACAACTTTGCACAGCAGCCCGAGTATGCCGCCCAAATGGGGTATCACCATATCCGATGTGCTTGCAGCCTTGGGTGTCCATGCGCTGGAAGCATCGCGAGAAGCTTTGATCTCCGCTGCAGCGCGGACAGGATTCCTGTTCACCCCTACTGAGAGCTGGTGTCAACCGCTCGGTGAACTGCGCGAGTTGCGCAAAGAACTTGGTTTGAGAACGGTGTTCAATACCGCAGAGAAATTGCTGCGCTTCACAGAAGCTCCTTACATGGCTGTCGGCGTGTTTCATGGTACTGTTTTTGAAAAGATCACGAATTTGCTCATTGAATTGGGTGTTTCTCGTGGTATTGTCGTGCAAGGCATGGAAGGCTCCGAAGACTTGAGCGTTGAAAAACGGACTAGAACTTATCTCATTCAAAATGGGGCTAGCGAGCTATTCATCGTTGACCCTGAAATTTATGAGCTTATGGTTGAAGTGCCAGAAGTAGAATGGACGGCTGAACTTCAAGCAGAGACCACATTATCTGTCCTTCGCGGTGATGCTGCACTTCCTTACTTAAATATGGTGCTGCTCAA
Organism: Paenibacillus qinlingensis; assembly: GCF_031455095.1. Lineage (GTDB taxonomy): Bacteria > Bacillota > Bacilli > Paenibacillales > NBRC-103111 > Paenibacillus_E > Paenibacillus_E qinlingensis_A. Next base: position 87,918 of record NZ_JAVDSB010000013.1, on the reverse strand, counting down.
TAGTGCTGTCCGGTTGTGGGTCTCGCAGAAAGCAGGCTCTATCGAGGAAGGTATCTATATGGCACGTCATGCAATTGAACAAGGAGCTGCACTTCAGAAGTATAACGAATGGACAGAAGCCATCAAACCTGTATCAACGACATAATGTATATACGCCTAGTCGTGTGAGGGTGCTCCAACGCCATGTTTGTGGTGGGGCACCCTCTTTTTATTATCATGGAGCACTCTTTACTCCTTGAGCCAAACTAGAAATTGCAACGAAATGGCATCCTGAAATAGCTGCGGGTCATATCCCGTCAATTCCTTTACTTGCGTCAGCCGGTAAACTAATGAATTGCGATGAATCTCCAGGCGCTCGGCTGTTCTGGCGATGTTCAAGTTGCATTCGAGGAATACGCGCAGCGTCACAAGCAGCTTCTCTGGAAGCTTCGGCAGATGCCGACCCATGAACCTTTCCTTGGACTCCGTCGGCACTTCACTAAGAAGCGCTTGGGTTTCCACCTCGAGATACCCCGTAATCACCCTTCCCTGCTTCAATCCAAGCTTAAGCGCCGCACACGCTTCTTGATAAGCATAGGCGATATCCTCGAATGAGCACACGGAGGAGCTCATGCCAGACTGCGCTTCAATTCCCTGATTGCGTAACAGATCCTGAAGTCGCTCCAAATCTCTCCGCACTCGTGCCTCCGCTCTATCATAAAAGACAATAACCCACGTATGGACATTGAGAAAGCTGCTAACCAGTCTGACATTCCCCATTATGGATTCAGCCATGCGCAGTACAGACTGCGAATATGAGGTTCGATTTGGCAAATAGACGACAGCCAGCTGATACGGCGGTTTCATGGTCATTTTTAACGTATCAAGCCGATGAAGTGCTCCTTGAAGATTTTGGTTTTCCGCACGAATGAGTTCCTCCACTACGATATCCATCGTAATTTGCTGCCATTCGGTTTGAAGCTTCAAATAGTTTTGCTTCAGCATCATTTCCGTCGTCATTTTCACCAATTCCCCATAAGGTAAAATTTCCTCTGGAGCCCCTGTGACGCCGATTACGCCAACCGTTCGGTTCTGGAACATAATGGGGAGATTAACCCCGACATTTGCGCCTCGCCAAAGCCCTTGGTTATCAGGCGATATCACCAGTGTCTGCCCTGTGCGGATGACCTCAGCTGCTGCCTCATGATACGTGTCGAGCCGCACCGCATCCCCGCTTGCGATAATACTGCCGTTTTCATCCATGATGTTTATATTTCGGTCTAAACGTCTCATCGTCTCTTCTACGATTTCTTGCGCCAAATCGCGTGTCAACATACGTGGTCACCTCATTCATTTTTCTGCACAATAACCAAAAACAAAAGGATTTCTTGCCCTCATTTTGTATGCCATCTATAAAGACTTTGCTTTCTAGTGCGAGCTATAATTTAGTTATAAATCAAATGAAAGGAGTCACCTACATGAACATTGTGATTGCGCCGGACTCCTTCAAAGGCAGTCTCACCTCCTTGGAGGCGGGGACTATTATGAAGCAAGCCATTCTACAGGAAGTCCGAGACGCCGTCGTAACTGTCATTCCAATCGCCGACGGTGGCGAAGGCACGGTAGATACGTTGGTGGCTGCCACGGGCGGTACACTTTTCCCCTTAATGGCAACGGGACCGCTGGGAGAAAGCGTCGAAGTCCAATTCGGCCAACTGCCAGGGGGTATGGCCGTGCTGGAAGCAGCAAGCATATGTGGCTTGGTCATGATTACTCCCATTCAGAGGAATCCAATGAGAACCACTTCGCGCGGTATCGGCGAGGTACTTCTGGCAGCTATGGATCAAGGGCACCGAAGCTTCATCCTAGGACTTGGAGGGAGCGCAACGAACGATGGCGGAATTGGAATGCTCCAAGCGCTTGGCGGCCTCTTCCTTGATGCCAACGGGAACCCCGTCGACGGATTTGGCGATTCACTGACAAACATTCGATCAATCGACTTATCAGGACTAGATGCCCGCTTGAAGGACTGCGACATCCAAGTGGCCTGCGATGTCAAGAATCCCCTTTGCGGCGATACTGGAGCGACCCATGTATTTGGTCCGCAGAAGGGGGGGACTCCGGAGCAGCTTCAAACGCTTGAAGCTGCCATGCAAGCCTATGCAGTTAGGGTTGAAGAACAGCTGGGACAATCAGGGCTTAGCCAACTGCCAGGAGCCGGGGCAGCTGGAGGACTTGGCTTCGCTATGCTCGTGCTAGGCGCAAAGTTGACGCCCGGCGCAGAGGTGCTTGCCGCAGCTGTCAAACTGCCAGAGCACATTGCGGCGGCGGACTGGGTCATCACCGGAGAGGGCCGAAGCGATTCTCAAACACTCTACGGCAAGCTTCCGATTCACGTTGCCGCATTGGCCCAAGCTGCCAAGGTCCCCGCGCTGCTCGTCTCAGGCAGTCTTGGCTCTGGAGCGGAACAGCTGCTGGACCATTTTCATGCTACTTTTTCCATCGTTCCTGAGCCTGTGACACTCGACGCTTGTATGGAGAACGCCGGGACGTATTTGTACCAACGGGTACGCAATATTGCCAGATTATTAAAATAGTGATAGGAGGCTGAGACCATGACTAAAGTAGGTTTTATCGGACTAGGCAATATGGGCTTGCCAATGGCAACCAATTTATTCAAAGCTGGCTTCGAGGTATACGGCTTGAATCGAAGTCCTGGAGCGGAGCAGCGTTTCGCCGAAGCCGGAGGCCAGACAGGTCTTTCTTTGCAAACACTCAGTAAGGAAATGGACGTATTGATGACCTGTCTCCCCTTGCCACAAGATGTGGAACATGTGTATCTTGGAGAAAACGGCATCTTATCTAATGGACGTACCGGACTCATTCTTCTCGATTTTAGTACCGTTTCCCCGGAACTAAACAAAAAAATTGCGGCTGCGGCTGAGGCCAAAGGTATGGCGTTTCTAGATGCCCCGGTCAGCGGAGGAACAGCAGGCGCGATCTCGGCTACGCTCAGCATCATGGTCGGCGGCAAGGCAGAAGTGTTCGAGTCCACAAAGCCCCTGCTTGACGCTCTCGGCAAAAATATCTACCATGTCGGCGAGGTAGGCAGCGGTACGGTTGTGAAGCTGATTAACCAGCTCATGGTGGGCATCCACACCCAAGCCGCCAGTGAAGCGTTAGTTCTAGGACAGCAGTTGGGGGCAAACTTGAGTACCCTGGTGCAAATCTTAAGCAACAGCTTTGCCCAAAGCCGAATCCTTGACCGGCACTACAACAGCTTCATCGCCAAAGAACAATTCGAGGCTGGCTTTGCCCTGAAGTTGCTACATAAAGATGTCGCTTTGGTTCAGCAAGTGGCAGACGAGCTCAATTTGGAACTGCCGATGGGAGCCAAAGCACTACAGTTGCTAAGCGAAGTTAAACAGACCGAGCTCGCAGAAAAGGACATGTCCGCGATGTATTTATTTCAACAAAACAAAACGAACGGAGGAAATTATCAATGAAATACTATGCATGCTTTCTACCCATGCTAGATGCACAAAAGAGTCAGACATTCCGCCCCCAACACCTCGACTACCTGGAGCAAAAGCGTAGTGAAGGCAATATCTTTGCTAACGGCCGCTTCGTTGACGGCAGTGGAGGTCTAGTCATTTATATGGCCGAATCCGAGGAAGCAGCCAAATCTCTAGCCGAGAATGATCCATTCGTCATCGAAGGCGCCAGAGGCTATGAAATCCACGAGTGGGATATTGTGATTACTGGGAAGTAAGCAAGCTGTGAAAGCAAGCCTTTGGCGATCTGCCAAGGGCTTGTTTCTACATGAGTGATACGTCGATAACAAGCAATAGGAGGCTCCAGCCGTAGGTCATGCAGGGCCTCCCTTTGGTCCAGCTTACACGCGAATTACAATGGATGCAAAATCCTTCAGCTCCGCTATCCGAAGGGTAACCGACTGATCCGTATTCCTATAGTCAACCTTGGATTTGGTCACCAAATTTTCAGCACTCTGACATTCCCCTAATTCGCGAAGTGAAAGCTCAATCCCGTACACCGGAATCGGCTCGTGATACGTTATGCCATTGAAGCCTGATAGATTAAGCAAATGAAGCAAGTACGTGCCTTGATCAAGCCGATGAAAAAATACCTCCACACAAGAAGGAACATTCGTAGCCAGCTTCCAACACTGATCCGCCGCATGCTCCAGAAGGTCAAGCACCACGTTCTTATGATCAGCAAAGCCATGTTGATAATACAGTGTGCCGGCTTGCCATGGAATGACGATGGCCCTTCCCTTTGAATTCGCTGCAATTAGCGCCCCTGCTGTCTGTTCGATGATGCGGTGTCCGAACGCCCGCTCCGGCGGACCGTAGGTCGAGGGCTCTACTAGCGGAAGCTCACGTAGCGCTCTTGCCCCCGGCTGCAGACGATACAACGGCCCATCTAGGAATACCCAATCCCGCTGAGGAAAACGCGAGAATAGTTGCTTGTCTTCCGTCCATAGGTAGGCCGCCTCCTGCCTGTAATGATGAACCCCCTCCACACTTGCATCGAATACGTGCCGCAGAAACTCCTGCTCCTTCACCCCCTCAGTAAAAGCTCCTCCGGAAGCAAGCAGGCTGACGCCCATCTCATAAGCCCGCTCCAGCACCTCCAGCTCCTCGTCGGTGAAACCCGACGTATCTGGGATGAGGATTACCTTGTAGCCCTTAAGGCGCTCCGCATGGACCGCAAGCGTGCTTTGGTGAATGACATCAAAGAGGATGTGTTCCTCCTTTAGCATTTTGTACAAGCCGAAATATTCCTTCAGATGTTTCTGAACCGGTCTTCCCGGCTTTATCAGTGCTACATCCGCCATCGAGTGAAACTGTCCGTAATAACGCTCATTCTCTTTGTGATAGTTGAAAATCTCAGCTACGGTTGGGAGATTTTCCCTATCTGGGTAATCTTTGAACACACCGATGATGCAGAAGTCTAATCCCGATCCACTGGCCAGCCCTTCCTTCAGACGAATGTTAATTTCATGGTTCGAGACACCTGTAAATCGGTGAACTAGATCAATTGCGTTGATGCTGCAGTTGCTGACGAGTTTATCATCCCAGCTATCCTCCAGCGACTGTACGTTCTCTGAAGCGGAGTACAGCCACACAGGCTGCGGCCGGTGAATGTCCGTATTGGACTCCTTGCGGACGATATCAACCTTGTACTCGTTATAGGTGGAGATGGCGATCTCTCTGCCCTTGCTTTTCACAAGCTCATGAATACGGTCCAGAATTTGTTTCGTCGTCACTTCCTGAAACGTCTTATACTGCCGGTACACTGGATCTTCCAGACTTTCCGTCTCCGGAAGCTCTTGACCGCCGCTGAACTCCCGGAATCCGGCCTGACAGCTGTCACAGAAACAGATGCCATAATGCTTGCCGCTGTAGTCCTTCGTTTGATACCCGAACATATTGAAGAAGATGCCGTCCACCTCATACCGGGTAAGCACCTCATCGATGACCTGGAGAGAATACTCCTGTTGGTAAAAGCTATTCACACAGGTATGTACGATACCGTGATAATTAACCTCCTTACCCTCCTTGGTCCGGTAGAACCATTCCGGCCGCTTATGAAAAATCGATTCGTGTGCCTTGCTGAAATCGAACCGTGCAATAAACCTCATCCCGTTCGCATGCGTTTTCTCCACGGCCTCTTGAAGTAAATCCTTGCTTTGGCCAGCAGCACGGTAATGATACTCAAGCTCTGTCGGATAAAAGGCCACGATCCCACCGGCATTCATCATCAACACGTTCGCTGATAACTCCTTCAACTTCGACACTAAGGAGTCCACATCTAAATTCGCATCGGATTCACGCAAATTATTTTGAATCAAACGCAGTTTATTCGTCGTCCACCAAGCCATGACACTCTCTCCTCTCATTGACAGACGGTTACCAAGGAAGTCCCCTGATAACCGTTGTGGCACAGCTTTATTTATTTTTTGTGAAATTCCTTATACGCTTCAGCGTTTTCCATGAAAGCCTTCTTCATCTCAGGCAAATTGTTCAGCTTCTCGACATAAGCCTTATACTCGTCCATGGAAATTTGGCTAACGATTGCCTTGGTCACCATTGATTTGAACTCGCTCTCATACTTCGGCCAAGTGTTGTTGAAGGTTGAGGAATACACGTAGCGGAACGGATCAACCTTGCCGATCGTGTCGTACTGCTCAACTTCCTTCTTCTTCGCATCGTTGTACGTTTTGTCACCAGAAGCACTCTCAACCTTGCCCCATTTGGCATAAGCGAGCACCCCTGCGCCTTTGCTTGTCGTGTTGACTTCCTTGACGCCTTGATCCGTCAATACCTTTTGTCCTCCAACTACTTTGTGGTGAACTCCCTCTGTACCATAATAGCCAAAGTCAGTCATTTCATCAGAAGCCGTGTAATCAAAATATTTTAGCAGCTGCTTCACCTTGGCCTCCGGCACCTTCTTACTAATGTAATACCCACCAGATACCCCTGTTGAAAGAACGATAGCATTATCCTTAGGTCCCTTTAGAGTGAGGTTGATAATCTTCGGGTTCGGCTGCGTCTTGCTGATCGAATCCTCCCACTCTTTATCCCACCACACGCTTCGTGCATAGGAAGCCGCACGGCCAGTCTTATACAACTCTTCCGCCTGCGTCTTTTTCATAACCGCGAATTCCTTAGGCAGCACACCGTCGGTGTACAATCCACGGAACCATTTGACCATCTCCGTATATTGCGGGGTCAACCGCTTATCCATCATCCCGCCCTCACTATTGTAGGTCGGTTCCAGAGCCCCAAAACCGGCAGCGAATGCATCATCTCCGTCGCTAATAATGACGCCATGTCCAATCAGACCCAACGTATCTTTTTTGCCGTTGCCGTCCGGATCGCTATCGATGATCTTCTTCAAAGCAGCTGCGTACTCATCCAGCGTGGTTGGTACAGGGATATTCAGCTTATCAAGCCAATCTTTACGGATCTTGATACCGTTATCGATTCGGGAACGGGAGCGTGGAACCGCGTAAATCTTGCCGTCAACCGACAAGTACTTCTGCCAATCCGGAGCCATATTTTTCTTCAGGTTCGGATATTGGCTTAGATCCCCGAGGAAAGGAGTAAGATCCCAGAAGGCACCGTTCTTGATCGCACTGCGTAGTGTCGGCCAAGTAGAGTCAGGAGAGGCAACCACTTCGGGAAGGTCTGCGGAGGCGAACAACAGATCCGCCTTTGTCTTCAAGTCTCCGTCTGGCACCCATTCGATGTCGAGCTTGGTGTTTGTGCGCTTCTGCCACTCCGTCCAGTACGCATTGTTCATATCCGGCACTTCATTATATAAGCCAGCGAAAATTTTAATCGTAAGTGGTGCGTTATCGGTCTTAGTCCCACTCGTTGCTCCAGATTTAACGGGTTCATTCGATCCCGAGCAAGCAGCCAATAGCGATATAGCCACGAAACAAGACATGATTGCCGTATATTTCTTTAGTGCTTTCATATTGATACATCCCCCTTAAAGTTGGTTCTGCCTATCCTGCCTAATACAATGCAAAAACTTTCGTTATCCCTGATCATATCACGATTCGCCTGTTTCGATGAGTAAGCACTCCCAAATCTGCAACTCAGGCACTTCCACATGAAGCATCCCCTGACGGACGGAATACGCCAACGGCTCCCCCCCGATCAACTGCCGGACAGTCTTCACACTTCTTCCGTTCAAACGCAGCTTTACCTGGATGTCATAAAGAGGCAGCTCGGTCGAGAGCGGTCGTCTTCCCGCCCCATTAACCAAATGGACAAGCATGTCGGTCCCCTTCTCGAAAGCTGTCACCTGCAGCCCTTGATAGTGAGTCGTCTCTAGCAACTTCTCTTCTCCTAGCGCCAGATCGATTGCATTAGCGAGCAGTTGGTAATGCTCATCTAACTTAAACTCATTAATGAGATGACTCAGTGAGAATGGGAAGTACAGCGCATGGCCTTCGCCGGAGGCAGCACGCAGCGCAAGCGGAATATCGGTATGGCTGACGGCCAATGATGCCCGCTCAGGCGGTGCTCCTACGCTTTCCATCGGAGAGAACGGCGGTACCAGTGTTGCCAAAATCTGAGTCTCCGTATTGGCCGGCCGAGTATAGATGACCCTGCCACGGTGTGCGATGAGCTCCGTTTGCTCCAAGCCCTTTTGCAGCGGATTACGGTCTCCCTCAAATCTCAAATACGATGCCATCAAATATTCACTGCTGTATTGATCTTTTGATATACCAAGCAGGGACTGAAGCTCCATCCGTTCTGGAATTGATCCCTCTACCAGAATTTGGCCCCCTGCATGTACGTAGGATGTAATCGCAGCGAGAAATTCTTCGGTATAATTCATTCCCTCGGGAATCACAAGAGCCTTATACTGCTGTAACCTCTCCAGCTTCGCCTGATCCAGCAGGAGCACATCGAACAAGATTTGCCTTGCAATAAGCCCATCAGCCCAGCCCTCTGCTGTAGGGTCTGCCGTCCACATAAGAGCCACCTGCGCTACGGTTTGTGCATCCTCCATGTAGTTCTCTACTTTGGCTGCGTTCCGATTGAACTCGGACACAATATCCAGAATGCGCTTATCTGTAATGGTTTCCGGAATACCCGTGAGCGAATGCCAGATACTCCCGCCATGAGCCGGAATTTGCGACAGCCAGAAGCGGTACTCCGCTGGAGGCAGTCCCGTATGACGCCAATCCATACCTGGGCTGGAATGCACGATACCGAAAGGTGCTGGTCGCTCTGGCAGCGATCGGCCCAGCTTGATACTCAGTGCGGGCTTCCAGAACTCAGGGATGTGTCGATGCCCAAGCGACAAAATGTCTTGCGGCTCCGTACAGAGCATATCCGTCGTTTGTGCACGATCAAATAAGTTGTCCTTGTACAGATTGTAGTACAAGATCATTGGAACCTCAGGACGAGTCTGTTTAATGAAGGTATACAGATTATCCATGTTGTCTCTCATACACGTCGATGCCCAATCCGCTGCAAACTCCTTGATGTCAAGCGGCAACTCTCTTCCGTATACAGACCGGTACTTCCTCCGGCAGCCCTCGCAATGACAGGCAACATACCCTGGTGCATTAAAGAAAATGCCGTCCACGTCATAGCCTCTTAATATCTCTTCAAGCACAGGGATGGCTACCGCTTCATTGCGGTAAGCGCTGTTAATGCAAGTCGACATCAGCAGCGACCAATTTCCCGGTCTGTTAGCTCCGATAACCAGTGGTTCGCCGTTCAGCTGACGAGCGAACCATTCGGGACGGCTCAGGTAAGCCGAATCCTCTGTCTTGCTGAAATCGAGCCGGGCTATAAAACGGATATCCTGCTTGTGGCATTCCTCGATCACTGCTTGGAGCAAATCAAACGAGGCGGGCAGATGCTCATTCACCGTATGGTATGGCACTTTTGTCGGATACCAGGCATAAATGCCTCCAACATTAAAGACAATCGTATTCGCTCCCATGCTTTTCATCTGCGCTGCGAGCTGCTCCGGGTCGATTAAATCGGTATCCCGTACTTGCAAATTCGGTTGAATGACTCGCAGTGGCCTTTGCCACCATGCTTTGCTTTCTACACTCATAGCTTCCTCCTAAATATGACCCGGTCAGCGTGGCTGATTGAGTCACTGCTGTATTTTAATTTCAACGTAAACTATCCCTTCACCGAGCCTAGCATCACTCCCTTAGCGAAATGCTTTTGCAGAAATGGATACACAATCAGAATTGGACCCATCGCCAGCATAATTGAAGCCATGCGAATGGTCTCTTGCGGCACCAGTCTGTCGTCCCCCCCAGACTGCCCAACGCCAATGGTGTCTGAATCAATGACGAGCGTTTTGATAAGCACCTGCAAGGTCCACTTTTTGGAATCAGAAATATAAATAAGTGCATTGAAGTACGTATTCCAATGGGATACGGCGAAGAATAAAGTGAAAGCCGCAATTGCTGGCAGGGACAACGGAATAACAATACGCAAGAATACCCCGACATCGGAGCAACCATCGATCTTAGCTGCATCCTCCAGCTCGGCAGGAAGCGATTCCATGAAACTCTTAATGACGAGCAAACTCCACGCATTCGTAAGCGCTGGCCAGATCAGAGCCGAATAGGAATTGAGCATGCCCAACTGTTTGATCAATAAGTAGCTCGGCACGATTCCTGCACTGAACACAAGTGTGAAGATGACCCCTATGAGCATCAGTCCGCGTCCCGGCATCTGTTTTTTCGTCAACGCATAGGCAAGAGAGAACGAGACTACAAGGTTCAATACCGTACCTACGATGGTTATAAACGCCGTGCTCTTCAGTGCATTCAAGAAACTGTCAGTCGATAAAATATACTTATAGGCCGACAAGGACCATTTCTCCGGAAAAATATAAAATTCCAGCGGCACATAAGATTCTGGGTCCGTGAAGGAAACACTGAACACGTAGAGAAATGGGAATACGCATATCAGAGAGATCACGGCAAGAAGCGTGTAGTTCACATAATCAAACATTTCTATCTTTTTCTTTCGCGTAACAAAGCTCATATCAGTACCTCCTTGTTAATAGATCCCATCGTGTCCAAGTTTTTTCACGATATAGTTGGAGGTCATGACCAGCACGAAACCGACCACGCCTTTAAACATACCTACCGTAACCCCAGCGCTGATCTGCCCCTTGAGTATCCCCTGGGTGTAGGCATACGTATCGAATACCTCCGCCATGGAGATGACGAGCGGATTGATCATCAACAGGATCTGCTCGAAGCCTACGTCAGCCATCTGACCGAGCCGCAGAATAAGCAGGATCAGGATGGTCGGGCGAATAGCAGGCAGCGTGATGTGCCAAATCTGTCTCCACCGATTCGCTCCGTCGACGACGGCAGCCTCATACCGCTGCGGATCGACTCCTGCCATGGCAGCCAGGAAAATAATTGTCCCCCAACCTGCTTCCTTCCACATATTTTGCGCCGTTATGAGTCCCCAGAAATAGTTAGGGTTCGATAAGAACGCAATGCTCTCGCTTCCGGACCCCGTAATCAGCTTATTTATGATGCCAACATCCGTTGAGAGGATAAAGAACGTCATACTCGCCACGACGACCCAAGACAGAAAATGCGGCAGATACACGATCGACTGGTTAATCCGCTTAAAAGTCTCGTGACGCACCTCATTGAGCATCAGAGCCAAAAGAATAGGAAACGGAAACATAAAGACTAGCCCAAAAATATTGATCGCGAATGTGTTTCTCAACATAATATAGAAATTACTATCGCTGAAGAGCTCGGTGAAATGCTTTAAACCTACCCACTCGCTACCCCAGAAGCCGCTGTACGGATTGTAATCCTTAAAGGCAAGCAGCAGTCCCCACATGGGCACAAACTTGAATAGGATAAAATAAAGAATGCCCGGCAGTGCCAGCATGTAAATATATTTATGCTGCAGCACGCGGTGCCGAAGGCGCGACCAATAGACTTGCTTGGGGACTGTCGCCGTTGTCAGGCGGGGACGGGCTCTGGATGTCTCCATCATTTCAATGCACCTCTTTCGGTTAGTTCGGGATGAACATTATCCCCCTGTGAGCCTATTGTAGGATAGTCGAAAATGGCGGTATAGAGACAATACTTGCTTTGGACAAGCCCAAACTTGCAAGGTCAAATTCTGTCTTGTGCTTGGCAGTCAAAAAAAAAGAGACCCGACTAATGTCAGGCCTCGAAAGTTTGGCAGGATTACCTATAGGCGGAACGGAACATACTCGGTGTCATTTGTACCTTGCGCTGGAAGATACGGGTAAGATTCCGCTCTGAATATCCGATGAGTGCTGAGATCTCACTTATGCTTTGGTCCGTCTCTAGCAGCAGGAACTTGACCTCCTCCACTTTGGATTCAACGACGTAATCAAGGAAATTGATCCCCATTTCCTTTTTGAACAACCGACTGATGTACGACGGACTCATCCCGACAAGCTCAGCACACTGCACCAGCGTGAGATCTTCTCTGCAATGCTCGCGAATATACTGGCAGATCTGCCGGATAGCCGACTGTCCATTATCGTTCAGCGTCTCCTCTGTCAGTCGCTTATTCAATGGGAAAAGTACGCCAGTGAACCAATCGTTGATGTCTCTTGAGGTATGCTTGCTCTCCAACTGTCCGAACAGATTGTGCTCTAGAATATCTAGAATACTGCCGCCTTGTTTTTCCAATGAGGTGATAATAGCGGAAAGCAGAACAGAATAGCTCTGGTGAATAAAATGATACGACTTCGACTGCTGCAGCGCCTTTGTGAATTTCTCAAGTGATTGCTCCGCCAGCTGCGTTTCTCCTTTGGACAGTGCGTCAATAATCGTCCCTTCCAGTTCCCTCGGGTAACGGAATACAGAACGGGTCTTCGTGCTTTCCAAATCCTCGATGTAGAGAATTGAAGCTGTATCCTGATAGATCCGATATTGCAGCGCAACGACAGCTTCTTTGTACGAAACTGGTACATCAGCAATATGTGAGTAGCAGCGCCCGATTCCTACGGATACCTCAAAGGACAAGTAGCTCTGGAGCGAATCACTCACCGCTTGAGCGAAGGCAATCATCCGCTGCGGCAGATTGCCCTGCTCTTCCATATCGTCCCAGCGAATCAGTCCTACGCCTCTTCCTTCATATGGGAATACATAACCCTGTAGATCCGGATTTGCCCCCATCATTTCCTGAATGACATTCGTCAGCGCAAACGCAATAATCGGTTTGTCACTCGGCAGGAATCGAGTTTCTCTAATGGCATTCTCAACCTCCACCACCATGACCCCATACGTCGCCTTCACCGTCAGTCCGTACATATCGCAATCGTGAAGCAGAGAGTCACTGAGAATATAATCGCCATTTACCAGCTGCTGAAGGCATCGTTCCCGCAAGGTCGGCTGTACCTTCTCCATATACTTGCCGAGCCTCTGGGATTCCTTATTCAAATAATCGAGACAGGCCCGAATATATTCCAGTTCATTCTCGCTTCCTTGAATCCGACCAGCTCCAAGAAACCTGCTATGCTTGATCAGTTGATCGATCGGGCTATACACCCGCTTCGTGCTTAAATATGTAAACATCGCAGCAAGTGTGATGATAAAAAACAGAACCGCAATCGTCAGCACCCGGATCCACGCCAATTTGTCGGCAATGATGTCCTCTGGAATTACGGATACGTACGTGCGCCCAAAGGTGCTTTTCATGTAGGAGACATGCGCTTCACTCCCATCCTGCCGGGTCTCATAGAAGCTGCCGATGCTGTCTTGCGCTGCGGCAATGGTTTCGTAACCGGACCATGCTTCCATATGGATGGGCTTCTCCCTGTGTTTCGACTGCCCCAAAGTGCTAAGAAATACCAGTTCCTTACCCATGGGAAACACTTCAGCTTTTTCAGGAAGGAACCGAACTATCTCCCCAATGTCCACTTGCAATCCCAAGATGCCCTGTACATTGTTGCTCCCGCCTACAGGAACCTTTCGGACGAAAGTAATCAAGCCCTCCTGCGAACTCGTTGGCAAGTAGATCCACTTCGCTAGGCTTGTATCGTTCAGGAGCTGCTGAATATCTGCCTTGTATTTATAATTCTCAAGCTCCATGGAGCCATAATTGTTCGTTAGAACGACGCTTTCCAGTGTGCTGTAAAAAAAAATCTCTTTTATAAATTCATTCGCATTCTTGACCAGCGTAATCTTATTGACCAAATCCAGATGCCAGATCAGAGGCATATCCGTAATCCGCCCGGCGAACAAATCTGTCATGATCGGGTCAGCCGCCAGCTGCAGAGAGTCCTTCTCGATTCCTTGGAGCATCCGCTCCGCCCTGTCCTTGGTCAGTACGAGTGTGGAATTGCTCTCGTCAATAATCTGCTCTTTTGTCCGCTCCATTGAAATTTGGTAATACACCAGACCCGCAATCATAATCGGCAGACATACCGATAAACACCCGACCCAAATCAGCCTATTCAGATACGTGCCGCTGCGGTCGTTCCCACCCGGATAAAACCATCGTCTCCAGCTGTTCAACCAGTTCGCCATTGGTCCCCTCCTCTGCCTTCTCCATCTTGTACACGCCAGCCAGCCTTTCTTCATTGTAAAAGAAAATGCGTGATTGCAAAACCGACATTTCTTGTTTTCGGACATGGGAATACGTGAAGGCGACATGCTGCAGGAGTAGTGCAAGAAATGTCTTGTCAGATGCAGGAGATGACAAAAAGTGTCCAGTGCAAAAAAAGTCTCGGCCGGTGACCTGAAGTTCCATTACGGAACATGCAGGCACACAGGCCGAGACTTTTAATTTGCCATTTCTATTTACCAATAAACTGTTGGGTAAACATTTTGCCGCACGGTCCGCCGTCCACAATACCGATGCCAATGTGCGTATAATCTTTGCTCAGAATATTAGCCTTATGTCCTGGAGAGTTCATAAGCGCTTCATGCGCCGCCCCAACTCCTTGGTTGCAAGCAATATTCTCCCCTGCTGCATTATACGTAATTCCGAATTTCTCCATCATATCGAATGGTGAACCATACGTCGGCGAATCATGGGAGAAATATTTGTTATCCACCATATCTTGGCTTTTGAGACGAGCTGTTTTGGTTAGCTCTAGGTCCGCTGTAAGCGCTGAGAGTCCAGCTGCTGCACGTTCTTTATTCACCAGATCCAGCATTTGCTGCTCTTCCACCGTTAAGCCGGATGTCGAAGGAACCTTCGGCGCTGGCGTAGGACTCGGCGTAATCGGCGACGGCGCTGGCGTCGGTGTTGGTGTTGGCGTCACCTTCTTCGGAATCTTCAGATTCCCATATGCCCAGAGAATGGATTGTAAGGTCTGATCGTCAACATTTCCCGTTACCGGCAAACCATATCTGCTTTGAAAAGCTTTAACCCCAGCTTGTGTTTGATTGCCATAATAGCCTGTTATGGGTCCTGAATAGTAACCAAGAGACTTCAGCATCCCTTGAACCGCGTAGACATCAGGGCCTTTCGCTCCTTTGCCATATGCAAATACAGTCGTTGTAGAAGCACTGAACAAGACCACACAGATGAGGGCTATCCAGATCAACCTCTTTTTGCCTTGTAACATGCGTTACGTTCACTTCCTGTCATCTTCAGTATCTTCGCCACACTATGGACGATAAGGGTAGCATTTCCTGTGGAACATCCTTTTATCCAAATGATGAAAGAAGAACTATAGGCCCCCTTATTTACATAGAACCCCCTAAACATGGAATTCTATATTTAAGGGTAATCTCAGACGCTAGAACGAAAGGGAGCGAGACGTGTGACATGGTTTACGAAGTGGGCATTTAGTAACAAAGCAGCTGTAATTTTTTTGGTACTATTAATTTTAGGAACAGGCGTTGGCAGCTACTTTAGATTGCCGATGGAATTTCTGCCAAGTGCAGACTTCCCACAAATTAGTGTTACGGTCGTCGGTCAAGGATATGATGCCAAATCCATGCTGGATAGTGCTACTACACCTATAGAGAAAGCTGTCTCCAGTGTGCCAGGTAAGAAAGAAGTATTCTCTACATCTTCCGATGGCTTTATGAAAATTGATATGACATTTGATTCGGATATTAAAATGAAAGATGCCCAAGCGAGCGTTCAAGAAGCGCTAAACTCGGTTGTTTTGCCAGCAGGAATGTCAAAACCTTTCGTTATCCGTTTGAACACTTCGATGATTCCACTCTCTTGGGTTGCTCTCAATTTCAAAGATGGCTTAACCAAACAAAATATCGAGCTTGCGCAAGAGAAAATTTTGCCTGAGTTTCAGCAGATCAGAGGACTTGCGAGTGTAGTGCTTGGTGGCACATCCGTCTCTCAAGTGATCATTCATCCTGACAAAGATAAATTAGCCCAAGCACAATTGCCAGCACAAGTTCTTATGGGTGTCCTACAAGGACAGAATGTGACCGTCAACGTTGGAGAAAGACCCATAGACGGCAAAACGAGCGCCATCAAGGTTATAGGAAACCTAAGCGATCTAGATACGCTCGGTAATTTATCCGTAGCCCCTGGCGTCAAATTGAAGGATGTTGCTACGGTTGAAGTCGCCGCAAATAAAGACACCTTAACACGCATTAACGGTAAGGATTCGCTAACGTTGGTCGTGACGAAGGATACGAGCTCCAATGCCGTAGATATCAGTAAAGAGGTAGATAAAATCGCAGAAGAAATCGCAACGAAATATCCGAATGCGACGGCTGAAGTGATTTATTCCACCGCTGAATCTGTCGTCACTTCCGTAAACAGTATGATGAGAGAAGTATTGCTTGGCGCGTTATTTGCGACAATTGTGATTCTAATCTTCCTTAGAAATGTTCGTTCCACTTTCATTACGATTGTTTCCATTCCCCTATCACTAGGATTAACGTTGTTCCTGCTTTCCCAATCCGGTGTAACATTGAATATCTTAACGCTAGGCGGGGTCGCCGTTGCCGTAGGACGGCTCGTGGATGATAGTATCGTTGTTATCGAAAATATTTTCCGAAGAACCCAGAAGGCGGAGTTTTCCAAGGAATTAATCCTTGATGCAACGAGAGAAGTTGCCAGAGCGATTACCGCTTCTACCTTAACAACCGTTGCCGTATTCCTGCCGCTTGGACTTTTGAAAGGCTCTTTACAAGCGTTCCTGCTCCCTTTTGCCCTAACCGTCACGTATTCCCTGCTTTCCTCCTTGCTCGTTGCACTCACCGTCGTTCCTCTGATGAGCGCTTGGTTACTGCGCAAGACGAAATTAAAAGAACATAAAGAGTCGAAAGGTCTAAGAAGCATCTTATCCTGGAGCTTGAATCATAAATTCATCTCCATTCTCCTTTCGCTTATCCTGTTTGGCGGTTCCATTGCGCTTTACTTCGTGATGCCAAAAGGTGCAGTAGGCGGCTCCACCGCAAGCCAGTTAAGTGTCACACTGTCCTACACACCTGAAACTCCCATTTCAACTGTGCGGGATAAAGCCATGGAATTAGAGAAATTCATGCTCGAGCAAAGCGAACTTGATCATCTCATTCTGCAACAAGGGAACACCGAAGATAATGCCAAATGGGGTAGCGTAGCGCCTCCAACGATTGCAACCTTCCAAGTCTTCATGAAGAAAGATGTGGATACTCAGCATTTTATAGATGGGGTTCTCACTCAAAAATCCAAATATCCGGACGCTGATTTGCAAGCAGGCGGGGGCGGCTTCGATGGCAGCAGCGGTTCCGCCATTACTGTTGATCTAACAGGCGATTCCGCCAAGAGCTTAGATCAAGCTGCTGCAGATGTCATTGGGGCAATCAAAGGTATTGAAGGCGTCGAGAAAGTAACTAGTAATCAAAATGTAACGAAACCAGGCTACTCGATTACTGTTGATCCTACACGAGCTAAACCTGAAGAAATTGCAGGTACGATCCGCTCCCTCATGAATCCAACACCGATTGGTTCCATGAAGCTGGAAAACAAAGAAATTCCTGTTGTGCTTGATGCTTTAATTAATCCATCGACAGTTTCAGACCTATCGAATATTCAAATCATGACAGCAACGGGTCCAGCGGATTTAACTTCTGTTGCAAAAATCGAAAAAACAAATGAGTCCAACACGATTCTCCATAAGAATAATCAACAATTCTTGCGTGTGACGGCACTCGTAGACTCAACGAAACTGTCCAAAATCAATACTGACATTACGAAAAAGACAAAAGATCTGAAGCTTATAACTGGCGTTGCTTTGACCGTTGGCGGAGCATCGGCTGAGCAATCCAGTGATTTTGCCGACTTGTTCATGACCATGGGTATATCCATTGGTATCGTACTGTTGATCATGGTTATCACATTCAAATCGTTCCGTGCACCGATCGCGAGTATGGTATCCCTTCCTTTCGCGGCCGTTGGAGCGATTGTTGGCATGATGATCACCAAAACATCCTTCGACGTTACGTCAATCTTCGGATTCTTGATGCTGATCGGTATCGTCGTCACGAATGCCATCGTCTTGATTGATCGTGTGAAACAAAACGAAGAGCACATGACCATTCGCGAGTCCTTACTGGAAGCCGCGGCTACACGGATGCGTCCCATCTTGATGACAGCCGTTGCTACTATTTGTGCGATGGTGCCGCTTGTTCTAGCTAAAGCCGAAGAAGGCAGCATCGTTTCCCGAGGCTTAGCGGTCGTCGTTATCGGCGGTCTGACTTCAGCAACGCTCTTCACGCTGATCATGGTGCCAACGGTCTATGAACTACTCCATGCGAGAAAAGCAAGACGTCAGAGAAGACGGTTAGAAAATGCACGTTAAGTAAAAAAGGCTGATCCCGGCAGAATGATCTGCTTGGGGTCAGCCTTTTTTTGTTTCTATCCAATTTCGAACTAATTTGGCGACGTAATAACATTTTTCACTGTGCGTTTATATTCATTGGGGCTCATGCCGGTCATTTTCTTAAATATATTGGAGAAATACGAATAGTGTTGAAAACCAACCTTCTCGGACAATTCGTAATTGCGAAATTTACCTTCCGCTAAATACTGCTTAGCGAGTTCTATTCTTTGCTCCAGCACATAATCAATGACAGACATTCCCGTCTCTTTCTTGAAAATATGGCTAAAATGAGAGGTGCTGAGCCCAGACTCCCCTGCAATCGCATCTACGGTCAACTCGCCTCCCAGATGCTGACGAATGTACAAGATAGCCCGTGCAATTTCAGGACGTACTACGATTGCTTCTGCTACAATTCGATCACACTTCTGCAGCCATGCTAACACGAACTGTATGGCCTCGCTCAAGTTAATGGCAACTTCAAATTGCGGCCATTCTGGTAAATAGGCCGCGTCAGTCATACGCGACGCCAGAGATTGAAACCAATTCAGAACTTCAGCTGGTGATGGATACCATTCCAGTAGATACGCTTTTATTTTGTGTAGTATTCTTACATAAGCCGCATGGGATCTATCTACTTGCAGATTGTCCGCTAACGCATTTAACTCGGATACGTGTTGCATGCTCAGAAGCCCAAATGGACGGAGCCCATAGGTAAAAATCGTCTTAGGCTTCTCCTGATAAAAGCGATAAATGAACAAACCATTGATTTGTTTGTATATAGAACGAAGTTGGTTGAGCCTGCTGAACGGTTCACTAGCGGCCAACTTTATGGAGACATCTAAGTACTTCTCCAAAGGACCCTGAATTGTCTGCTCTAGACGCAAACAGGCGGCCATGCTTCCTTCTTTATCCAAACTCTTGTCATCCGACGCGAGAAGTACAACCACTTTTCCGAACTCCAATGGAAATAACTCACTATGGATAGGAAAAGATTCTTGAAGCGATTCTCGAATCATTTCTAACATGCTGAATTCGATAAGCATCCTATCATTGCTTGAGTAACGTTCCTTTAAACTCACTAGCCCATCAACTTCAACAACCACTAAAACGGTTGTGTCAAACGACAAATTCGCACCGATTTCTTTCCCTTTTTGATTAATCTCACCATCTTCAGCATATAGCCCCATTAGGATCTGTTGAAAATAATGCTTTCTAAGCGGATAACTGTTACTTTGGATCGTCTTATGATTGATGGAGGCAGACATGATCGTCATATCTTTCTCAGATTCTTTTGACGCTTTGTCTAATGCTTCCTTTGTTTCAATTAGGTTGATAGGTGATTTGAGTATATAACCGAGCGCACCATGCTGCATGGCTTGATTAATATAACTGAACTCTCTGTGAGCGGTTAGGATAACGCATTTCGTCTGTGAAAAACGATTATTGATATGTTTCAGGAGCGTCAAGCCGTCCATCACCGGCATCGTAATATCGATCAAAGCAACATCTGGGTTGAGAGCCTCTATCGCTGTTAACGCTTCTATACCGTTCGTTGCTTCACCGACAATGGTATACCCCCACTCCTCCCACGGAAAAGCTTCTTTGATATGCTGTCTGGCAATCTCTTCATCATCAATTAAAAGAAGACGTTTCAACGGATCCAGCCCTTTCCTTAGGAAGTTTTATCCATATTTTCGTTCCAATTTGGGGATGACTGTCAATGGTTAATTGATACTCGGATCCAAACATAAGCTGGAATCGTTCGTGCACGTTCACAATGCCAATATGCTTCACTCGATTGACTACTTTCTCACGCTGTTCCAGCTTATCTACCAATTCTTGTAACGTTTCCTTCTCCATGCCAACCCCATTATCTTCTATCAATATTTCCCAATCACCCTGATTGACCATCGTTCCGATATACACGGTTCCACCTGCGTCCTTAGGAACGATCCCGTGGAAAATGGCATTTTCAACAATTGGCTGCAAAATAAACTTAGGAAGCTTATATTCCAAGGAAAGAGGATCAATATCGAATTCAAACTCGCATTTATTCGGATAACGGATTTTCATAAGTTCTACGTAATTCTCAATCGCGATCAACTCTTCCCTCATTTTTACTGGATCCGGTGAGTTATCGAGTGCATAGTGTAGTTGATTCGATAAGGCAGAAATCAGCGTATCCATCTTCTCCATATCGCCTCGCCGTCCGAGCATGGAGATCGTATTTAACGTATTATATAAAAAATGAGGCTTAATTTGGGCATGCAAAGCACGAAAATCAGAAAGCTTTTTCTGCTCCTCGCTATATTTTAAATCGCTCAGCAACTGCCCTATTTTTTTCGTCATGACATTGAAATGCATAGCTAGGTAGCCGATCTCATCTTCCGTTTTAATGGCGAGTTGAGAATCCAAATCTCCTTCTCCTACTTTTTGCACATATTTAGTCATTCTTTTAATTGGCGAAGAAATGATTACGGTTACGAATAAGGATAAACCTAACGCCAGTAAAAAAGAGATCAGCGCAAGCTGGATCGAGTCGCTTATCGATTGCTTAAGAGGTGCCAGCAGTTCACTTTTGTTCATGATAACGACTAACTGCCATTTAAGAATGGTATTATATCCCCTCGTCATAATAAGACTATCGTCGGCTTGAGGATTCATGAACTCTTTTTGCCCCCAGCTGGAGCGAAGAATGAACGGGTCAAACCCGGTCAAATGATATATTTTTTGAACATAATCATAGTGGATATAAGGCTCTTTCCCAATAACTGGACGTAATTCTTTATCCAAAATAATAAGATTCTCAGATACATCCTGCACTTCATCAGGAAACAATGTGTAGTACAACCTTTCCAAATTCACATCAGCCAGTAAAATACCTCGAGAGCCATTCATCAAATCTACTGGTGTTACATAAGTCAATGTGTATCCTGAAACTGTGGAATGATAAGGCCCAACCCATTTCGAGTCTACAAGTGGACTCGCTAATAATTGTTGAATCACAGGATCGTCAAACAAATCCCAACTGTGCGAAGAAGAACTGGCTAGAACATCTTGATTGGAAATCAGATGGACATTACTCAAATTCGGCGATAAATAGAGCAGGTTCACCGACATCCATGTTTCTAGCTGTTTATAGTCGCCAGTTTTCAACCGGCTATCATTCACGATCGAGCTAAGCGCAGTCCGTATATTTTGCAAATTACTATCTAGGTACCGATTGGATTTCTGAACGGCTTGTCTTGCATAATCCATTTGAGATTTGATCAGTATCTCTGACGAGTGTTGATTAAATGAGTACGCCGTCACTAACGTCAGTAACTCAAAACAAAGGAATGTCAGAAGGAACACTTTTGGCGTTATTCGTAATTTCCTGAACATAGCGGATATGCGATTCATGCGTGCCTAACCCCTTCATGGAAACGTCTACATACAATTATAGAAGGTGATATTTGAATAAACAGTCATTATTACGTTAAAATTATCATTTTTCTACGAAATCGCCAAATAACTAAAGTTTTCACATGATTATTTATATCTTTATAAACCTAAATACTTTATTCTGTTTGCATAATAACCCAAAGGAGTCATCAGAATGAATTCTATTCCTGTGGTCTATGTCAACAATTTCAAAGGTTCCGACGATGCAGCAATGATTCGCGCGGCGATTCAACATGCGATAGAAACACAAGCGGAGTTCGTGATTTTCGAACCGCGACGCTATATGCTGCAAAGTGCAATAACTTTCGATACAGCAGGTTTTGAACATGATGCCGGCAGTTCCGCGCATGACAGCAAAGTATGCCATATCGTCATTCAAGGCTCTCAAAAGCTAACATTATTAGGTGCTGTAGACGAACAAGGGGATCCTGCAACCGTATTCGTTGGAATTAATGATCTTCAGATTCACGGCTACCTGCCCGCGATCCTGTGGTGCGAAGACAACGAGAGGCTTGCACTCAAAAATATCGCTTTTTCCCGTGAGCCGTTCTACGCATCAGCAGGTGTTGTTATTGCAAAAAGTGACTCTCATATCGTCGTCGACGTTTTTGAAGGCAATCCGTGCTACGACGGAATGGGCTGTTATTGTATGAATCGCTTTAATCCGGAGACAGGCGCACTGACAGGTGAAAGTGTTACTTATGGTTCTGGAGCAGGCGTGCTTTGGAAACGAATCGCCCCGAATCAATTGTCCTTAACGAATGCCGAGGTAGCTGCTAAGGTCGCTCTTGGAGAATATGTCTCTTGGCATCAAGGGGCTCAGACCGACTTTCAAACTTACTTCGCACGATGTAACCATTTAAACCTTTCTAATATAAGGACGTATAATTCAAATGGCTTCTGCATGTTAACGGAGGCTTGTAAGCATATAACAGCGGAGCGCGTGATTTTTAAACCCGATGGCAATCGCTTATTTACTGCCCCAAGGGATGCTTGGAAAATTTTCAAATGCAATGGTGATCTCAACATTGACCAGTTGATTATCGAAGGAGTTCGAATGGATGGTCAGAACATGCACAGCAACTGGCTCATTGTAAAAGAAGTGCTAAGCGATGATGAGGCATTGTTCTTTTGCCATCATACCTTTGCAAAGCTGGAGATAGGCAGTGTTATTGAATTAAATCACGAAGAAGACATCTATCGGTTAACCATTGCAGATTGGCATCACGAGGGAAAAGGCGATCGCGGGAATTATTACCGGATTCGCTTGAACGAGAAGCTTCCTGTCATCACACAGAATGGCATGTTAGGAAGCGCCGCTTGTTGGGAGCCTGACAGGTACATTTGTAAAAACTCGGAGTTTACGAACATTGCTGGGGCCGGTCATCTAGTGCGATACGACCATGTAGTGATTCTGAATTGCACCTACAAAAATACGATGAATCCTGGGATCTTACTCGGCGCAGAATTACCCGTTCACGCCGAAGGCGGACATGCAACGGATATACTAATTAAAGATTGTGAGTTCGACAATTGCGGTTTCTTCCCCAGATATGAAGCAGCCGGTTGTATTGGTGTGAAATCCGCTGGATTCAGCGGTAAATTCAATACCAACATTGTGATTTTGAACAATACGATGAAAAACTCCGAAATCGGTGTGCATGCCATTGATGCCCACAACGTTTTCATGATTGGGAATACGTTTGAAGGTATCTCCGTCCCCTTGTTAAGAGACGAAGAAGTGAATGGGACGATTTATGAGCATTTAAATCAATTTTCATAAAAACTAAGGAGCTAAGCGGTCTTTCTCGCTTAGCTCCTGCTTTTCGTGGAAGACGCGCAGCAAAACCTTTTAACACTGGGGTATTCTTCCTAGCTGCCACACGTGTTTAAATGTATAAACTACAGCTAATTTATCCGAATCTGACCTGTTTGCAGGATTAGATGGAAAAACTACAGCTAATTTCTTTGAAATTTGAAGAAACAAGCACATCGGGGAAATTTAACTACAGGAAATACAGTTAACCCTTCAGATTCGCGAAATCCGATTCAAATAGATGGAGAAAATCCAGTTAGATTGTGGGAAGCAGTGGAAGCAGGCTCATTACTCCTAGGTCATTAACGAAGAAGAGGCTGTTACAAAATTTAGACAACCTCTTTTTGCTGTTATCGCACTTAGCTAGTAACCATACCAATAACGAACCCATCATATCCTTTACTTCCAACTGTTTGAATCGCAGTGGCTGTAATTCTATTCTCATCTGCGATAAGATCATAAAATGCTCTAACACCTTGTACACGTGGATCTTCACTGTTTTTATTAATAATTTCACCTTCGCGAATGACATTATCACCTATAATCACAGTTCCCGGATGGGAGAAGTGAAGAGCCCATTTTAAATAATTCGGATTATTCGGCTTGTCAGCATCAATAAATATACAATCAAAAGGCTCGACACCCTCGTTACTCATCTGTGACAATTGCTCTAAAGCATCCCCTACTCGAAGCTCCACCTTATCTTGCACTTCAGCCAGGGAAAGATTAGCCGCTGCTACCTGTGCATGATGAGGATCAAGTTCTAGCGTGACTATTTTCCCTTCAGCAGGCAGCGCTCGTGCCATCCAGATTGTACTGTATCCTCCCAATGTACCGACCTCCAAGATACGTTTCGATCCCTGCATCTGCACAAGCAAGTTTAACAATTTCCCTTGTGAGGGTGAGACATCATAAGCCGGTAATCCGGCCTCTTGATTGGTGGACAACACTGCTTCGAGAATAGCATCATGTGGAATGAGACGCTCCGTTATATACTGATCAACCTTATCCCAGACGTTTATCTGACTCATTAAGATCACTTCTCCTCTACATTTGTTAACTTCTACTAACAGTGTAACTGAGTTATAATCATAAATATAATATATGTTTATAATGGATACATATAAATAATATATGAATTCATGAGTAGGAGAATTCGAAATGAATCTACATGCCTTACGCTTATTTCATATCGTTGCTAGTACCGGAAGTGTAACTCGTGCATCAGAATTACTTAACATCAGCCAACCAGCCATAACTGCACAGATTAAGAAATTTGAAAAAGAACTGCTCCTAACGCTGCTCAAGCCCCAAGGAAGAGGAATTGCGTTAACAGATGCAGGTGAAGAAATTGCCTTACTTGCAAAACGACTTTTTGCTGTGGAACAACAAATTGAACGGTATGCTGAAGATTACCGTAACGGCTCCGTTGGATGTATGCGTATAGCCGCGACGTATTTACCTGCTCATTTCCTGATCCCTACCTGGATAGCCCAATTCAAACAACAATTCGAACAAGTCGAAATGATCATTACAACTACGAATTCCAATGACGCTCTTAAACAACTATTGAATGTCGATGTGGATATAGCTATTTATGGGGGAATACCCGAGGAATATTCGGATATGATTCAGACAGAGGAACTATTTCAGGACGAGTTATGGTTCGTCGTTGCACCTAATCATCGGTATGCGAATCAAAATATTTCATTGACTGACATGATGAAGGAACCCTTCGTTATGCGTGAGGAAGGGAGTTCAACTCGAGAGCGATTGTTATCTTTATGTCGCACCTACAATACTTCGCCCCCTACAATCTCTTTGCAATTCAATGGGTTGCATGAAGCTATCACAGCCGTTGTTGCAGGCTATGGTGCCAATTTTGTTTCTTCGTTGGTTGTACGCGAATATGTAAGGCGTGGTGAGTTATGCCGAGTTTTTGTCGAAGGGATTCACTTAACCAACACAATTGCCATATGCACGCGCAAAAATGAACCCTTATCTGCTCCCGCAATGAACTTTATTAAAATGATTCGTCAAAATCCTGTTAGAAGTTAGAAAAAACTTAAAAAGCTGCCGTTTATTATCGGCAGCTTTTTAAGCTTTTGATCTACAGTATTAGCAACTAGCAAGTTTAAAACTCATGTTCTCCTATTGACAACGAACACTTCCATGCCTTACACTAATTTTAGTACCAGATACTAATACTTGATACTAAAAAGGAGTGTCACTCATGTCGTCCTCTATTTCTTTACAAGCGCGAATTTCAGCCATCGGCACCTATGTGCCTGCTTATATTTTAACCAACGAGGAACTCTCCCAAAGCGTGGATACGAACGATGAATGGATTGTCCAACGCACTGGCATTCGGGAGCGCAGAATAGCTGCAGCACATGAGTTCACCAGTCATTTATGTATAGCAGCTGTGCACAATTTGCTTGATCGATACCCGAATTCTCTTGACGAGGTAGACCTCGTCATCGTGTCCACACATACACCAGACTTATCGTCAACGCCTGTTGCCTGTCAGGTTCAGGCCCACTTCGGCATCCAAAACGCGGGAGCCTATGATCTCAATGCGACGTGCGCAGGCTTCGCCTATGCGCTTCATACTGCTAGTGCCTTAGTGTCTGCAGGCGTCCATCACAAAATTCTCGTGATCGGCGGCGATGCGTTGTCCAAGATCACCGATTACACAGACCGATCCACTTGCATCCTTTTCGGTGATGGTGCTGGTGCCGTGGTCGTTGAGCGTGAAGAAGTTAATCCTGCATTCCTCGCTTATCATATGGGATCAGATGGTACAGGGGCTAAGCATGTGTACCGAACAGGACTGGCTACAGAGCTGAATGGCGACCCGTTGCTAGGGGAAGGTAAGCTTGTCCAGAACGGACGCGAAGTGTACCGATTCGCTGTTTCGACCGTACCGGAGGGCATCGAAATGCTGCTGCAAAAGAGCGGCATGCCTCTCGCGGCGATCGATTGGTTCATCCCTCATAGCGCAAACCTGCGTATGATTGACTCGATCTGTGAGAAGAGCGGTATCCCGATTGACAAAGCGCTGTATAGCCTTGAATACTTCGGCAACACTTCCGCGGCGTCTATTCCGTTAGCTCTAGATTTGGGGATTAAAGAAGGAAAAGTACAAACCGGCAATACCTTGTTACTATACGGATTTGGCGGTGGATTAACACACGCCGGAATCCTTGTTCGCTGGGGTTAAGTCTACAGATGCTTCTTATTTATCCATGGCTTAGCCGGTTTACCAACGTTACCTATAACACGTGTAGGCTTGGACCGATTCGTAACTTTTAACATCAGCGCATGTTGATAGTCGCTAATCGTCTTTAAATTATCGGCGATATGGCCTGCTAACTGCTCTGAACTCTCTACATGATCTGCGACAGATTCTATGATTCGACATAGTGCTCGCTGGCTCCGCGCCAGCGAGATCAATATGTGCAGCTCAACATGCTCGCGATTCACAGCTTTCCATCCTCACCAAACGGAAGTAAACCACCAAAACCCATGGCATCATCGGACTCCAAGCCTAAGCCTAAAGCTGAACCGGATGGATGTTTCCCAAGCATCGCCTTCATCTGGTGATTTAACGCATTCTCCAGCTTCGTTATACCGTCAATAAGGTCAATGACGCTCTCATTAATTTCGCCGGTGACGTTCATCTTATGGTCATGCCCCTCCAAATTCGCCGCATTAATATGCTGACAAATCCAGTGTTGCGACTTCGAAGCTTCCACAACTCTCGCTTCCAGCATCAAACTTATTTCATATTGCAGCTTGGCTGTCGCTTCAAGCATCTGCATATAGAGTTCTGTTCTGTCCATGGCCATTCCCTCTATTCCTCATCAGGTACATGTAATTCCTTTATAACTAATTCCGTTTGCATGGCCATAGCTTCTTCTAATTCAGCGAGGCTATTTAAATAGGCCGTTACATTTTTGGTTAATTGTAAAGCCCTCTTCTGAAGCATCCCTAATCCAGCAAACCCAGGATGAGAATCAGGCAGATCTCCTGTAATTGCCGCCATTTGCTTAGACACATGCCGGTGTGTTTCCAATATTCGCCCCATTTGGCTATGTGAAGCTGCAATCTGAGAAATAATCTTCGTGACCCGCTCCTCCATGGTAACTCACTCCTACAACCTTTTTCACACTACGTTATGCAGCTTGTTAGGAATCGGTGCCTAAATAAACCGAAGGGGATCGACCCCCCACTTGTGCATAAACTTCTTGCGATTGCGTCGCAACAGTTCGCGCTTGGATCGACCCATTTTTTTCCGAAAACTAACACTACCGCGATGATACACGAAACAATCGCCTGCGATGAGAAGTCGATAGCCCGCTAGTCGGGCACGGTACGAGAAATCGTCGTCCTCGTAATATCCGGGAGCAAATCTTTCATCCAGTTCACCAATCTGATCATATAGGCTCCGCTTAAATAACAAACAGAATCCTACCAATCGCTTCGTTTCACGCCATTTTCCAGGATTCACCTGACTGTAAATGTGAACCATATTCGATATCCCCGTGAAGGGGATACGTATTTTTTGCCTACTAAAGACATAATTGGAGACAGGACCTACCATGCCGATATCTTCTCGACTGTTTAAGCAGCTAAGCATCTTCGGCAGCCAATTCGGCGTGACAATCGTATCGTTATTCAAGAGCATTAACGTGTCGCCTTCCGCCAAGCGTAAGCCGTAATTACAGGCAGCTGGAAAACCGAGATTAGCGGGCAGCGCAACGAGTTTTATATGTTCATTTCGACAATATCCCATTGTTCCGTCTTGGGAGCCATTATCAACTACGATAATTTCATAAGGCGCAAAGGTATGCTGACGGATGGAAGTGACACAAGCTTTCAACAAGGCTAGACCATTAAACGTAGGAATAATGATGCTCGTTAATTGCAAGTTCATGCCTCCTCACCAAGGTGCCATTTTCAATACCCATAGCCAAATTCCGAATGGAGGGAAGCAGCTCTTCCGCATTAACAATCTTGTCCTCTTCTATGAAAAGCAAGAAGTCCGACCGCGATATCCTCGCAGCCAGAGCTCTTGCGGCATCTCGTTCCATTCGTACGGGAATATGGATCAGAATAGCTCGTGAATGCCTCTTAACCATCTCTAATGTACCGTCTGCTGAGCCGTGAACGATGACGATAATCTCCCTAAGCGGTAAACGTTTTAATGGCTCCAACACATTTACAATCGATGCTTCTGTATTGGAAGTGATGATGACTGCACCGACAGGATGGACACTTGTCCTCATTCTTCGGCTTAGCACGCGCCTTCGTTTAGTAAATCGGGAGGTCACTTTTTTAGAAAGCTTTCGTTTGCGACTCTTCCTGGAGATGACCTGCCCACTTATTCGTTTCTTTCCCAATCGTTTTTCCAACAGGGCTTCACCTCATAACTCATAACATCACTTTAAGCAATCGTTGGATTCGTAAGCTCCCTTGTGTATCCCTCTGCGAAACCGACACCGTAACCCGCTTTATACGATTCATTGAATGCTCGATCATAGGCTAATTGAGCTCTCCTCGCTCTTGGGCTTAGGATGATACGGCGCGGAGCTTTGCGTCGACGAGCTATCATCCGACTCCCTTTGCGTTTAGGAAATCGAATGAGACGACGGACTAATCTGCGTCTCCCCTTACGCCTTGCTAAGGGTCTTAAGCGACGAATGGCACGCCCTTTTCTCCGAACAAGCGTCCTTTTTTTCAGACCTGTTTTCGGGGTCGTTCCCGCTCGCTTCTTCCGAATTTTTCTACTTACGGTCAGCTTCTTAACCTTTTTTTTCGTGATCACGTGCTACACCTCATCTTTCTAAAATGGTCCACCTACTCAGTCCTTATCTAGGCCCGAAAATGACGGAAAGCATCGTAATCAGCCGATTCGTATAGGTGTGATCGCGCATCGTACGATAGAGACCGCGCATGGCAATAAGCTTACGTTCCTCTTCATGAATTAAATAATGATTCATTTTGTGCAGCATTTCTTCTGGTGACGCATACGTCACAATGTCATAGTCTGGCGTATAGAAATTGACTAAATCATCCCGAACGTCCGTCAATTGAAAGGCACCGCAACCAGAGATTTCAAATGTCCTTGGATTAGGCGAAGCAGCGCTAATACGGCGTGAATTGTTGTTATATGCATGGTCATCGAAGGCTCTATGCAGATTTATAACGATTTTGGCACCATTGTAGAACGTGGCTGTTTGATCTGGCGGCATCCAAGTATTTAATTGTATCTGTGGTGCTAATAGCCGATAGTGTTGCAGCCGTTCCCACCAAATGCCTGAGATGATAACACTTTTCGTCGCTAAATAAGGTGCAATTTGATTAAATACACTTACACGATTCCAGTAGGCTGAACCAATAAAACAAATATCACGGTTCCCCCCTTTGGGCACTGGCAATGGACGAAACATCTCTGGTTGAAAAGCGAGTGGTAAATAATGGACCTGACTAGCCCCCATATCCCGATAGAACTGTACACAATTTACTTCCAAGGTAAAAATATAATCATAGTGCGTCGCATAAGCAGCCGTAATATCCGTGTAATAGGGATCATCCGTTAGCCATACCGCGGTGCGAATGCCCATTTGACGTACACGATCCACGATATTCATAGAGAGATTCATTCCCTCTAAGACGATCATCACGTCAGGACGGTGCCTCGCGGCAATCGTTTCGATGCTGGCTTTGGGGCTGCCGATTCGCGTCACATCATGGACTGTGTTACCTATTATTAATTCGCGAACTAAGGGGCGAAGACTGTTAATAACTGCGATATCTAAGGGCTCGTAAGGGTAACCTTTTCCCGATGTAATAAACAATACGCGTACGTCCCATACAGGACTTGGTTGACGGTCACGAACCGCCTTTTGAATAATAGCTTCACATTGTCCAAGTCTGACGCCATTAGCGTGACCTAATTGATAACCCTCGGCAAGTCCGCGTGCTCGTGCATGCGCTGGATTGTTAAATACCACAAACTTCACTCCCTTCTAGGCAAATACAATGTCTAACAACTTAACTAAACGAGAGGCAAACGTATGTTCCATACGTGTTCTTCTCATGCCATTGATGGCAATACGCATCCGATCTTCCTCGTGTATCAAATAATGACTCATTTTATGAAGAAGCTCTCCCGTATGATGGAAAGTTTCAATTTCATGTCCTGGTCGATAATACTGCTCCAGATCCTGACGGAAATCCGTAATTTGCAATGTCCCGCAACCTGCGATCTCATACGTTCGGGGATTAATCGAAAGTCCCGGTATGTTTCTACTATTCTTATTGAACGTGGTATCGTACGTGAGCCGATGGATGTTCAAAACAATTTTGGCGCCGTTATAATACTTAACGGACTCTTCAATCGGAACG
Source organism: Paenibacillus qinlingensis (assembly GCF_031455095.1). Lineage (GTDB taxonomy): Bacteria > Bacillota > Bacilli > Paenibacillales > NBRC-103111 > Paenibacillus_E > Paenibacillus_E qinlingensis_A. The sequence goes on along the minus strand of NZ_JAVDSB010000013.1, from coordinate 56,942 downwards.
AAGTACGCTTTAATCCCATGACGGAGGAGATGATAGTGGGCAAGCCGATCCCAGAGTCCCCCGGCAATAACCACTTTTTTCCCAAGTAAAAAGGGGGTTATCTCATTAAAGAGGGCAATACGGTTAGGAAAGCCCATACCTATGAAGCAAATATCACTTCGGTACGCGGGACCCACAGGTTCAGGTCTAAATACGGCCGGACTAGCTGCCAAAGGCAAGTAGTGCACTTGCCCGCAGCCGATCCCCTGATAGAACGGTACACATGACATTTCATGGGTGAAGACATAATCATAGTGAGGAGCTAAGGCGACGGTTTGATCAGTAAAATAGGGATCGTCCGCAAACCATATAGCGGTGCGTATCCCCATCTGTCTAACCAGATCGATATGATGAGCATGATCAGCTGGAAATACATGAAGACCATTCATGACGAGCACTAAATTCGGTCTAAGCTCTCTGGCCAAGCGGAGCATATCGGCTGCAACAGCTGCATGCATAACACGAACTGTTTGTTGCAAGCCCTGAATAATACCTTGGTCAATGGCATCAAATCCTTGCACAATAAATAACACACTTGCTTCTCGAAGTGGAATCGGTGGCGGGTAGCATGTGTCGAGGGCGAACTGACATCTGCCCATACGATAGCCACTTTCGCGGCCTGCCTGAAAACCTTGACTGCGCCCTTCCGCTATGCGGTTACGAGTTACCATATATCTGTCACCTTCTTAGCCTTAACAGCAGTCTCGTAGTACTCAACCTGTAGAAAGAAATCAAGGGCAGACTTCCAATCTCGCATACGTGCAAACCCACTGGATTGCATGGCTTTGTGCGCAAATGCCGTATACATCGGTCTTTCAGCCGGCGCTGGCGGAAAAGCGTGGGTAGGCACAGCATTGAGCGAAATATGGGCCATCCCAGCCGCTTCCAGGATATGCTTGGCGAATTCGTATCTGGAACATACGCCTTGATTCGAAGCATGATAAAGACCATAGTGATCTGTTTCAATAAGTGAACGAATGAAAATGGCCAGATCCAAGCAATAGGTAGGGGAGCCAAATTGGTCATCCACGATGGAAAGCGTTGCATTTGTGCGTGCTTTTTCCAATACTTTGGTTACAAAGTTTGTTCCTTTCTGGCCGTATAACCAAGAGGTTCGTACAATAAAGTGCCTTCTGCATGTCATAGCAACGAATTTCTCCCCAAGTAGCTTGGATTGCCCATAGCTATTGAGCGGATTAGGCGTATCCGTCTCATCATAGGGACTTCGCTTCGTGCCATCGAACACATAATCCGTGCTGACATAGACGAGCTTAGCTCCAACAATCAAGCAAGCATTCGCAAGATGAAGGGCACCTAAAGCATTCACATGATAGGCGGCTTCCTTCTCGCTTTCAGCTCTATCTACGTTGGTATACGCAGCAGCATGCACAACAACGTCTGGCCGTTCAGTTACTATGCGCTGCATAACTTCATGTTCTTGACTCACATCCAACTTCGCCTTATCCCAAGCGATTACCTCATGCTTAGGGCTCAGCACGCGTTTAAGGTCATACCCAAGCTGCCCGCCGGCACCCGTAATTATGATTTTCAAGTGGGATCAGCTTCTTTATCTTCACGATACGAACCGTCTGCAATACGGGCGTACCACTCGCTTTCTTCCAAATACCAGTTCAACGTCTTTTGCAAGCCGCTTTCAAATGAATAAGCTGGCGTCCACCCTAAGTCGCGACGTATCTTCGAGCTGTTGATGGCGTATCGCCGATCGTGTCCAAGTCGATCCGTAACATAGTGAATCAACGATTCTGGCTTGCCCAACAGTTTCAAAATACGCTGAACAACCTCCAGATTCGTCCGCTCATTCTGACCGCCAACGTTGTACACTTCACCAGGCACGCCAGATGCAATTACACATGCAATAGCAGAACAATGATCGTCTACATACAACCAGTCTCGTACATTTAAGCCATCCCCATAGAGGGGAATCGTTTCATTGCGCAGGGCACGGGTAATCAAAAGTGGGATTAGTTTTTCGGGAAATTGACGGGGACCATAATTGTTGGAGCAGCGTGTGATGATAGCTGGAAATCCATACGTTTCGTAGTAAGCTCTTACTAGCAAATCAGAGCCCGCTTTACTAGCAGAATACGGAGAATTCGGTGCAATTGGTGTTTCTTCACTGAAGGCTCCCTCAGCTCCAAGTGATCCATACACTTCGTCTGTGGATATATGAATAAACTTCTTAACCCCAGCTTGACGAGCGGCTTCAAGCAAGATTTGAGTCCCAACTACATTTGTCTTTACAAAACTACCGGGGTCATGAATACTCCGATCTACATGTGATTCCGCTGCAAAATGAACAACCACATCGACTCCCCGCATCAGTTTCTTCATGAGCGTCGCATCGCCAATATCACCATGAACAAACCGATAGCCGCCCTGCCCCTCTAACATTCTAGTATTGTCCCTATTTCCTGCATACGTGAGTAAATCGACATTGATGACATGATCCTCAGGGTGATGTTTCTTCCAATAATGAATAAAGTTACTTCCTATAAATCCCATGCCGCCAGTTACTAGCAACGATTGCATTAGTTGAACTCCTTCCTAACTAAAAGAGTGGCTTGAAAGAGCGATTCATGTGTCCCCGCGTCAATCCACCATCCTTTCAGAAACATATGAGAAAGTGCGCCTGAAGCTGCATACACATTGTTAACATCTGTGATTTCCATTTCGCCTCTGGCTGAAGGTGACTGTGACTTTACAATGTCAAAGACAGTAGAGTCATATAAATAAATCCCCGTCACGGCGAAAGGAGAGTTCGGATGCTTCGGCTTCTCCTCAATGTAAGCTATATGCTCGTTCTCCATCATCGCTACACCGTATCTACGAGGATCCTCTACTTCTTTCAACAGCACCATAGCTCCCTCAGCTTGTTGGTTATAGGCATGAATGATGGGCTGCAGCGGGTCTTGGAATAAGTTATCTCCTAGAATAACCACGAACTTTTCATCCTTCTCCACAAAATCCTCTGCCAAAGCCAGGGCTTGCGCAATACCTCCTGCTTGATCTTGAATCTTGTAAGTCAAATTAGCGCCGATACTGTCTCCGCTGCCCAGATAATCTACATATAAGCCAGCAGATTGTTTCCCCGTGATAATGAGAATATCCCGAACACCTGCCTGACTTAGCTTATCAATTGCATACTGAATCATGGGCAGATCCCCAACTGGAAGCAAATGTTTATTAATATATTGCGTCAAAGGGCGTAATCGACTTCCTGTTCCTCCTGCAAGTACAACGCCTTTCACAAGTCATCCCCCTTCACGGTCTGTTCATAAGTTAAATATGGTGCGTAGTCACATCCATTTCTACTATCATATGCTATGGTGATAGACGGAAATTGGACGAACATCTCTAAAACGAAAATTGGTCATCTATCTATCAAATACCAAGACAACAAAAAAAACGGTAGTCTCGCATTGGTTGCGAAACTCCGTTTTTTTCCATACTTAACCATTAGTTAATTAGTCTTACCGATGGCAATCCAATTCACTGTACCTTGTTGATCAGGTGAAAACTTGGCTCGGATAATGGACAATACCGCGCTGCCTGTAGACTTTTGACTAACGATGACATAACAGGCTGGATGATTCGTGATGGCCGTTAACACATAATCCGTATTCGCATACTCCTCATCAAATTGGAGAACCAACTCGATGGTTTCATCCTGGATCTTCATAACGAATGGCTCTAAGCCAAATTGCTGCAACACATTTCTTTGACCGGAAGAGGTCCGCACAACACTATCTGCCAACTTCTTCACGCTGATCGACGCATCTGCCACATGTTGATTCGTGATGGCTCCCACTTGCAGCTTAGCGCCATCAACGCTGCCCGCTGCGAGATGAAAATCAGTTACCGCTCCTTGTGCCAGCTTATAGCTGTCTACACTGCCATCAGCTAACTTAGCTGTAAGGATTGCACCATCACTAATTTTGTCGCTATCCACACTGTTAGCAGCTAGCTTCGATCCTGTCACAGCCTCATCCGCCAGGTGCTGCGTACTCACCGTATCCCATACGAGTTTACTGCCGTCCACACTTTGCAAAGCGAGCTTATCACCAGTAACAGCTTCGTCTTGCAGGTGCACACTTCCAATCGCTTTATCCGTAAGCTTGGAACTGTCTACGCTGCTATTTTGCAGCTTCCCTCCATCAATTGAACCTGGAGCTAGATGGCTGTTGGTCACAGAACCTAAGGATAGTTTTAAGCCATCAATGATAAAATCCGATAAATGCTCTCGTTGAATCGCGCCATATATAATTTTAGAGCTATCAACGCTGCCTGATGCCAGCTTAGAAGTATCTATCGCTTGATCAGCTAAATGTTCACTGTTTACAGCGCCTTCTGCCAACTTCGAACCATCAATGCTGCTCGGCGCCAATTTGGCCCCGTATACGGCGTGATCTGCAATATGATAGTTGTGCACAGAACCTGATATCAGTTTGCTGCTGTCTACCGAGTTTACAGCTAACTTTTCATTGTCAATAACGCCGGCCAGGAGATGTTGGTTACTCACGGAACCATGCGCTAGCTTCGTGCCGTTCACCACGCCTGGCAACAGATGTTCGTCGGTTATTGTACCAGGCAAGATTTTCGAGCCGTCTACACTTCCGTTCGCCAGCTTGGTACCAACGACGGCTCCTTCTGCCAAGTGATCGGTATTGATCGCGCGAAATGCCACCTTCGAACTGATCACTGAGCCATCAGCCAAATGCCGTGCAACAACTGTCCCAACCGCCAGCTTGCTGCCATGCACACTTTCGTTGGCTAATTTCGAAGCTGTGATCGACCCATCGATAATGTGCTCGGAATTTACCGCTTTGTTCGAAATCTTGCTACTAATTACACTGCCATTCGCCAGCTTATCCGAAGTCACCACTTCATTCTCAAGTTTTACGTTCGTTATCGCGCCATCTTCAATGGCCCTTGAAGTCACCGATTCCGTCTGCAGTTGTGAGTTGCCTACTGCACCTCTGGCAATCTTCTCTTCCGTGACTGCAGCGTCGGCTAAAATTTCTGTGGTGATTGCGTTTTCCTGCAGTTTACTCCCCACTAGACTTCGATCCTCGAAGACATCCAGGGTGATGGAGCCTTGTGCCAAGTGTTCGGAAGTTATCGACCCTGGTTTAATATGCGTACCTTCGATAATTTCATCTTGCAAATGGCGGGATTCAATGGACATCGGCGCGATTTTCGCCGTTGTTACAGCTTCCTCAGCAAGCTTACTCGTCGTAATGCTTTCTTCCTGTATATGTCTCGTTGTGATGGCTTCGTCTGCAATATGGTTGCGATGAATCGCGTGCAAGTCGATTTGTTTCTCACCAATGGCTCCTTTCGCAATGTGACCCGCAGATATGATCTCTTCCTGCAAATGAGCGGCGAGAATGGTCCTATAAGCAATTTTGCCTGAGGTGATACTCTCATCCTTTATCTTGGAATTGACGACACTTCCCTCAGCCAATTTATCAGTAATGATCGATCCTGCAGCAATCTTCGAGCTGGATACCACATTGTCATCCAGATGCTCCGTCCGTATCATGTGGGAACCAATATGTTTAGAGATGATGGCACCTTGGACAAGTTTATCCGCAGTAACTGCACCGTCTTGCAATTTGCTGCTGGAAATGATCTGATCCATCAAGTGGGCAGACTCAATAGCTTGCGGGATGATATGTTTGCTCGCTACAATCTTCTCACCTAATTTGGCAACGGTAATCGCGCCATCTTGAATGAGCTTCGAATCTATAGCGCCTTCTCCAATATGTTTAGTCCGAATTGCTTGATCAGCAATATGGTAACTAGTTACCTCTGCACCCTCAATATGAATACCTCTCACCGCGGATTGTGTGAGATGAATCGAGTCTACAGCTTGCGGAGCAAGCTTAGCACCTGTCACAGCTTGATCAGTGAGCTTGTCACTGGTAATGGAGTGAGTCTTTACATGATCTGTTTGAATACTCTCAGCTTGGATATGGATTGAACTGATACTGTCCGTCCCCAGTTTATCTTCTGTCACGGCACCTTCTCTAATTTTTGCAGTGGTGATCGCAGCGTCCATGAGCTTTGCCGTATCAATAATATAATTCGCCAAATGCTTCGTCTGTACAGCTCCGCTAAGAATTTTATCCGATGTGATGGCTTGTTGATCAATCAATTCACTAGTAATCATAAGCTCTGATAAATGTTGCGGCAAAATGGCACCGTCCGCCAATTTCGTGGCGTCTATCGATTTATCTGCAATTTTGGCGGTTGTAATGCTGCTATCGAACAGTTTTCCACCAGACAATGTGTTATCTTGGATTTTATCCCCTGCGATGCTGTTTGGTGCAACATGCTCATCATGGATAGCTTCGTTGGCAATTTTCGGGCGGGTTACGCTAGCCTGAGCTAGCTTGGAATATTCGATGGCACCATCCTTGATCGATCTGACGCCAATGCTGAACGGTTTTATCTTCGTTTCATCTATCGCGCGGCTTGCAATTTTATCCCAAGTTACTGCTTCATCGACAATGTCATCTGTATAAACAACCGGGTCAACGAATTTCCCTGTTTTACGCTCCGTTAATAACAATTCAGGTGTGATCTGCTCAGCCACTTTAGAGACATGCAAAACTTTGCCTGACTCTGTCTTGTCTGTCTTGTCTGTCTTCTCTGTCGTCGATGATGGATTGATTTTCGTTATCAGTTTGGGTTGCTCAACCACTTTGTCTTGCTTTATTGGTGCCTCATCGAGCCATTTTAATTCGTTCATATTGGAGTTCACTTTGTGCACGTTCGCTTTCGGGGTCGTGCTGCTCTTACGCTTATTCATATGACTCCTCTCCATTCGCCAAGATTTATCATTGGTAACATATTCAATCCGACCTTAATAAGTACATTAGCCCCCAAAAATGTGCGCTAACCTAGACAAGAGCCGTTGCCTTTAACATTTGACTGTACAAATCTGACCTTACCTCAGCTGCTCTTTTCCATGTAAACAGGTTATCGACCCTTTTGATGCCGTTTTCTCCCATCTTCCGCTGCAGGCTTTCATCTTTCAATAACTGTAGGATACGCGCTGGAAGTTCCGTTTCAATGGCGTCCTTCTCTACTAGATAGCCGGTTTGACCTTCCTCCACAACCTCTTGGATACCGCCTATTCGAGTTGCAACAACAGGGACACCTGTAGCCATAGCCTCTACATTCACAAGACCGAAAGCTTCGTTTCCAACAGAGGGGACAGCAAAAACATCCGCAATACGGACCCATTTCGGCATATCTTGATGCTTCACATACGGAATAAATAGCACATGTTTAGGCATCATTTTCGCCGTTTTAACTAATTTCCTAACATAGGCTGTTACTTTCTTTGATCCATAAAATGCACTCCCTACGATAACAAGCTTGGCGCTTGGTTCACTCTTTATAATCGTTTTCATCGCTTTCAGCAGATGATGCACACCTTTCTTAGGAATCAACCTACCCACATATAAAATAATTTTCCGATGCTCGCAATCTAGTCCTTTGCGCAATTCATTACGAGATTTGATGCCTTCATCCGACCATTTGGATGTGAATTGCGCAACATCAACACCTAAATAATGCGTAACCATTTTATGAGCAGCATTCGGCACTTTTTTTTGCAAAAATCGTTTAAGAAAATCGCTGTTAACAATAATGACGTCAGCATCACGCAAACAAACCGTTAATGATGATTTCGATATATATGGTTTTGTAATAAATGACGTAGAGTGGAGGACGAGACTTATTAGGGCATGAGGATTTCGTTTACGAAGAAAGGGCAGGAAGCGCGGCCGATTATCCACTTGAATAATGCCAGGACTTAAAGAAGAGATTTTTTTACCTACCTGTTTAATATAGGCGGTTTGCCCCTGATAAGGTACTCGCTGATACGAAACACCATGCCTGATATCCTTCCAAGGTTGATAGGATACTTTTCGTCCAAGTACCACGACAGGCATGCTTTTTACCAATTGCTCCCCTGTTTTCTGAACGACTTGCTCAACCGAGCTGCTTGTTCCTGATGGTATAGGAAAGGATCCTGGTGTGACAATGACGAGACGGTTTGATATAGGCTGCCGTATAGTCTTCAAATTCTAAACCTCCTGGATTCAAGGGCTAGGCTCCGCCCCTTTTCGCTGCTTCTTCTATACATATGCGGATAAAGTGGTAAAGCGTAGGCTACTGTCCCTGTTTGACAAGAAAGTATCAGCGTTTGTACAAACAAGTAGCGTTCTTTTTCCATAAACTATGAGTGATTCCGTCTTCGGCAATAAGCAAGCCCCAATGAGAGAGGGAGTGAAGTCAATGAGTAATCCCTATGTGGGTATTTTAGTAAACGATTCCTTGTACGCAGGTATTCCTCTAGGGAACACACAATACGAAGCCATTCGATTTTACGAGGATGCCTGCAACCTCTATGGCCTTACCCCCTGTTACTTCCGAATTCATGATGTTCATATGAAAACAATGAAGGTACATGCCTATGTAAAGGATGGCCAACATTTCAAAAGAAAATGGTCAGATCTCCCGAAAGTCATTCATAATCGCGCTATTTATTTGGATACTTCATCAGCCAAAATTTTGGAAGCATGGAAACAGCAGGGTGTTACCCTCTTTAATCATTGGAACCGCTATAGCAAGATGCGCATACATGAAATTTTATGGAAAAATGAGAGCATTCGCCCCCATCTGCCCTGCAGTTTTCCCGCCACAATTGGAAATGTGAAGGCCATGATGGATTCGTATGACACACTCATTATTAAACCGACTCATTCCAGCATTGGACGCGGTGTGATGAAATTAGCGCGTCAAGGTAACGTGTGGAAACTGCTCTATCCCCTTAATTTAAAACTTACTAATCGGAGCTGGCGAACACTCAAGTTCCGCCATCACTTGCCAGGCATTCTTCAAAGGCGAATTCGTAAGGGCAAATATATGGTTCAGGAATGCCTGCCGCTTGCCACCGTAGATGGCGCTCCTTTTGACCTTCGTATTTCCGTTCAGCGCGGGACCGATGGCGCTTGGGGCGTGACAGGCATCATTGCCAAAGTGGCCGCCCGTAAGCATTTCCTAACGAATGTCGCCCAAGGCGGGCGCGTGGTATCCTTATCCGAAATTCTGAACAACCACTACCCGCAGCTTGATCCAGACGCTGTCTGCCGACAGATGACGAATTTCGCGCTCCAGGTCGCGCAGCATCTAAGCACAGAATTACCGAATTTGGCTGATCTAGGACTGGACATCGCGATGAGGGATGATGGATTCCCTTTGTTTATCGAATGCAATGGGAAGGATCAACGTTACAGTTTTCGGGAAGCAAATATGCAAGAATGTTGGAGGGCCACCTATTTTAACCCTATGGCCTATGCCAAATTCATCTTAGACGGCGGCACGCCACCGTGCTAAGCACATGAATCACGCAAAAAACACCGTACCCCCGAGCATGGACTTAGGGATACGGTGTTTTTTGGCGTGGTGATGCGTGGTGGGGAGAGGGGAAACTTATGGTGCTACTTCTGAGCAGCACTTCGTGGCCTCTTCCACTATGACTACTTCTGTCGGACACTGCTGGCACTTCCACTATGACTACCTTCTACCCGACACTTGATGGCTCCCACCCTGCCACACAGGCCAAATAGCTGGAAAAAGTACAGTTATTTTCTCCATTTCTCGCAATTTTTGCTAAATAGATGGAAAATCTACAGTTAATATCCATCATTCTCCCGAGTCGAGACGAAATCCGAGAATTTAACTTCATATTTTCCAGTTATTTGATATAAATACTAGAATCGAGTGAAATTAGAAGTACATTTTCCAGTTATTCCAAGATCAAGAGACTTACAGCCCAGCCGCCTTATTTCGCGCTAAGCGGAGCCAGCACACGCTGTACCTCAGCGTTCAGCTGCTTCGGATCCGGCGCTGTCACCGGTATATCCTGAAGCTTGTACTTTTGCTTCAGCTTGTAGACTTGGGCCACACTCTGGTCGATCGTGTCCAATGGAATACGCCCCGCTTGCACAGCGGCACGCAAAGCATCAATAACCGCAATCGCTTTCTGCGGATCGTGACCGACCATTACGACATTGGATCCCGCCAGCACAGATTTCACGGCGGCTTCCCCCATTTCATAATTTTCCGCAATAGCGCCCATTGTCATATCATCGGTCATAATAAGTCCCTGGAAGCCAAGCTCCTTGCGCAAAAGATCCGTCATGATGGTCTTCGACATCGATGCTGGGTATTTCGTATCTATTTTGGGCAGCAAAATATGCGCAACCATAATGGCATCCGCCTGATGCTTAATCGCATCTGCGAAAGGGATCAGCTCAAGCTTTCGCAGACGAGCAAGGTCATTTTGAACAACAGGCAAACCAATATGTGAATCTACAGAAGTATCACCATGCCCCGGGAAATGCTTTACCACTGGAACGACCTTCATCTCTTGTATGCCATTCATCATCGGAATACCGAAGCTGCTGACGAGTGTTGCATTCGCACCAAAAGAGCGATCACCGATGACTGGATTATTAGGATTACTATTTATATCCAAATCAGGTGCAAAATCCATATTAAGCCCATAGGCATTTAGCTCTTTCCCGAGCAATTGACCGATACTCCGGGCCAGTTGCGTTTTGCCGGATTTGCCGATCGTCTGACTAGTCGGTGTTTTCTTAATTTCGTCAGGCAGACGTGTTACTCGGCCACCTTCTTCATCCACTCCAAGCCAGAGCGGGAGCTTGTTGGCCGTATTCGTCTTTTTCAACTCATTGACGAGTCCAACCAGTTGATTGGTATCCTTCACATTCGGTTTATACAAAATAATACCGCCAACATGATAGGTTGTAAGCAAGTTTCTTGCTTCCTCATTCATCGTGTAACCATCGATACCTGCAATAATCATCTGACCCAGCTTTTCCTCCAAAGACATCTTTGGAAAACTTATCGAAGCTGCAGGGGTAGGAGAAGGGGTAGCAGCAATTGTTGGTGTAGGAGAAACAGTTGGATCGACCGACGGTGAGACACTCGCCTGCGGTGTACTGGAAACAGGGGATCCACTTGGCTGAGCTCCATGTTGTGACGTACATCCCGTAATCAAAAGCATAAGTACCCCTACGCTTCCAATTCGACGCATACTATTGAATAACGCTCGTTTCATATCATCGCCTGCCTTTACATTCACAATCAATTCTATAGAGTAGACGCTCTATCCCTAGAATTCGTTGAATCAACGCTTTATTCACTGCGAAGCTCTTGCAAGAAACAATGCCACATCACATAAATGCCATAGGCTCCTAAATAAGCACCAGTAAATAGAAATAGCTTGTTTGTAAAAATAACATGGATATTCGTCATGAAAACTGTATCATCCCGAAGGATCTGGTACACGTTCACAGCGATGATTGAACCCACGACATAAGCGCTCAACACAGCTGCACCTGAGAATACAGGTTTGAAAGATTGCAGTACCCAAGAACTGCACAACATAACTAGTGGAATCAAAATAACAAATAAAACGATTATAATCGACATTGTCGCTTTCACCTCTTCAACAGCATTGACGATTTTGCTGTCGAAAATACAAAAATCTTCCGCGCTTTAGCGATGGATTTGTACAATCGGCAATTGATTCTTTTACCTTTCTGTGGCAAGATTAGCGAAGAACCGCTAATAGGAAACTTTGGGCGAAAATCCAAGTCCCTCCTAACCAACGAATGAACAGGAGTTTATGATCTATGTCTAAACCTTTTTTCCGATTACTGACCGAATTGTCTTCACGCAAATGGGTTTCTCAATTGACAGGTGCCCTTGCCCGTTCCAAAATTAGCCGGCTATTTATCCCGCGGTTTGCCCAAACCTATGGGATTCCTATTGAAGACGCTGAGAAGCATATCAAAGAGTATAAATCCTTGAACGATTTCTTTACTCGCCGATTGAAACCAGGTTTGCGCCCGATCCACGAAGATACGACCCGCGTTGTAAGTCCTGTTGATGCTATGATTACAGGTATTGGTGACATCAAAGAGGGCCTAATCGTCAATGTCAAAGGCCAAGACTATACCATTGATGAGCTGCTTAATCGTTCACCGCGCACCGTCAATTACAATAACGGTTTTTATTTCGTTTTGTACTTGAGCCCAACGGACTATCACCGGATCCATACACCAATTTCAGGTGAGATTCTGGAGAAAGAGCATGTCCTCGGGAAAGTGTATCCCGTGAATGAGTTTGGCTTACGTCATATGAAGCGCGTGCTTAGCCGCAACGAACGATTAATTACCTTCATTCAACATGCAACCGGTGAAGTAGCTGTCGTGAAAGTAGGCGCACTGAATGTAAGCTCTATTCAATATGTAACACCGCTTCCGAATAAACTTGAACGTGGTCAAGAGCTCGCCTATTTCGAGTTCGGCTCTACGGTCGTTTTGCTATTTGAAGATGGCATGTTCGAACCACGTACGGATCTTAAGTTAGGCTCCAAAGTAAAAATGGGCGAAGACATCGGACGTTTTTTAGACACCTAGTCGGGAATCAGAACCTGAGAGGAGATTACCATGGCATCCATTTCAACAACGTCTCCTAGTTCTAGCGCGAAGAGCTTGCAAGGAACAGGAGATATCAAACCTACGGTTTACCGGATTTTACTCGCAATCGGGCTCGTTCATTTGCTGAATGATTCCATTCAATCTGTTATTCCAGCTATTTTCCCCATTTTAAAAAGTGAAATGGGGCTTAGCTACACGCAAGTCGGCTGGGTACAGTTCGCCATTAACTTTACAGCCTCCATTATGCAGCCTGTTGTCGGTCTCTACACGGATCGGAAGCCATCTCCTTACATTTTGCCCATTGGGATGACATCGACCTTAATCGGAATGCTGCTGCTTGCTTTCGCTCATTCGTATTGGGTTGTGCTCTTGTCTGTCTGTTTTGTCGGACTAGGCTCGGCTGCCTTCCATCCAGAAGGATCTCGCGTGTCACACATGGCTGCTGGAAACCGTAAAGGCTTGGCCCAATCGATTTTCCAAGTCGGCGGCAACGCCGGGCAATCCTTGGCTCCGATTATGACCAAATGGATTTTCATTCCGCTGGGATTGTTTGGATCAATCTGGTTTACTGGTGTCGCGGCTATCGCCATTGCCGTACAGTTGTACATAGCGCGTTGGTATAAGGTTGTGCTTCAGGAAGCGCCTGTGAAGGCCAAAACTGTCGTAAAACGTGTGGTTAATCCGCAGCGACGTAAGCAAGTCATGTTTGCTATTAGTGTATTGATTTTCCTTGTGTTTGTTCGTTCTTGGTACGGCGCAGCAATGAGCGGCTACTTCGCTTTCTTTCTACAAGATACGTATGGCATCTCTATTGACCGCGCACAGAATTTCATTTTCTTATTCCTAGCGGCTGGAGCTGTCGGCACGTTCTTTGGCGGACCGATCGCAGATCGCTTCGGTAAGCGTAATGTTATTTTCTTTTCCATGTTAGGATCTGCGCCATTCGCTTTGTTACTGCCGCATGTGTCCGTTGCTTGGGCATACGTGCTGCTGGTTCTTATTGGTGTCATCCTGTTATCTAGCTTCTCGGTTACCGTCATTTATGCCCAAATGCTGTTCCCTGGCAAAGTAGGAACCGTATCCGGCCTAATCACTGGATTAGCCTTCGGCCTTGGCGGTATTGGCAGCGTCGTATTAGGCAACCTGTGTGATGCCATTGGAACCACACGCGTCATGGAGCTATGTGCATTCTTGCCCCTGCTTGGGATCCTTACTTTCCTGCTTCCGACAGACCGTAAGCTGAAAGAATGGACAGAAGAACATGCGTAAAGATTACCACTGATGCGACTCGCAAATTAAAATAAAAAAAGCAGTTCAGGCACCACGCTGGATCAGCGTTGTACCGAACTGCTTTTTTCTATGCATCGTGATGAGCTTCGTGGCCCTCACGTTGACTCCGACGTCGAGCTACACCAGATTCATAAGCCGCTTCCATCACAGCTTCTCTGACTTTCTCAACAACCGCATGGTTGAATACGCTCGGAATGATGTAGTACTCATTGAGCTCGTCCTCACTGACAACATCTGCAATTGCCTTAGCTGCGGCAAGCTTCATTTCTTGCGTAATCTTCGATGCACGGCAGTCCAAAACGCCGCGGAAGATACCTGGGAAACAAAGTACGTTGTTGATTTGATTAGGGTAATCCGAACGTCCTGTCGCCATGACGCGGACATAAGGCTCCGCTTCCTCTGGGGTAATCTCTGGCGTTGGATTCGCCATCGCGAACACAATCGGATCTGCAGCCATACGTTTCACATCTTCTTGTTTAAGCACGCCTGGTCCTGATAGACCGATGAAAATATCGGCACCTGAGATAACATCCGATAACGTTCCACGTTCTTCTTTCGGATTCGTGTTCGCCGCATACCAATCCCAAGCAGAATTCGTATACGTCTCTCCACGCACAATCGCTCCCTGACGATCTACACCAATGACATTCGTAACACCAGCTGAAATCAGCATTTTGGTACATGCAATACCAGCGGCCCCGATACCAGTGACTACAACCTTACAAGATTCCAACTGCTTGCCTACCAGCTTAACCGCATTGAGCAACCCAGCTAGAATGACAACGGCCGTTCCATGCTGATCATCGTGGAAAACAGGGATATCAAGCTCATTAATCAAACGTTCTTCAATTTCAAAACAACGAGGCGAAGAAATATCCTCCAGGTTAATTCCGCCAAAGCCTGGTGCAATTGCTTTTACAGTACGAATAATTTCTTCCGTATCTTGCGTGTCCAAACAAATCGGGAAGGCATCTACGCCTGCCATTTGCTTAAAGAGCATCGCTTTCCCTTCCATGACAGGCATCGCCGCTTCGGGACCAATATTACCAAGGCCAAGAACGGCCGTACCATCCGAAACAACAGCAACCGTATTTCTTTTAATCGTCAAGGAATGTGCTTTACTTGGATCGTCATGAATCGCCATACAAACCCGGGCAACGCCTGGGGTATATACGCGGGACAAGTCGTCCCGATTCTTAATCGGTACTTTAGGGGTCACTTCAATTTTACCGCCCAAATGAAGCAGGAAGGTCTGGTCTGACACGTTGATGATGCGAACACCTGGAATGCCCTTTAGTACTTTTGTAATCGTTTCCGTATGCTCGGGATCACTAACTTTGACTGTAATATCACGTGTTGTCGTCGTTTTGCTAGCTCTCGTGACGTCAATCGCCACGATATCTCCGCCTGCATCGCCAATCGCTGTTGCAATTTTACCAAAGGTTACGAGTTCTTTATGTATTTCCAGACGCACGATGACACTTGTGCCCCCGCCATTTAATCCTGCCATATAAGGATCACTCCTACGAAAAATAGTTTAATTGACCACATGTTGAATGATAACATACAACCTATTGCAATCAAAGCACTCGTCCAAAAGACTTCTTTTGCACACTGATAGAGACTTTTTATGGTTTGTAGATCGATCGGAGCCGGCTAACACCTTGCCTGATCTCGGCTTCCGTCAAATGAGCAAACCCGAAGCAGGCTCCCGCTCTCCCCGCAGGTAGCGCGTAGTTCCCTGCGTCCGTCCAGGTCACGCCGGCCGCGCGGCACGCAGCCGCATACTCGTTGTAGGAGCGCAGGTCTCCGCGCCACCAACCGAACAGATGCAACCCGCTGTCGCTGTCCACCCACTCGAAGAGGGTGGACAGCTGCTCCTGCAGCAGCGCCTGCAGGAGCAAGAACTTGCTCGCGTACACCCGCCGCATGCGGCGCAGGTGTCGCTCGTAGCCGCCGCTCGCCATGAAGGCGGCGAGCGAGCGCTGTTCGAGCAGCCCCGTTGGGTGCGGCTCGTATAGCCGCTTCGCGGCTGCAAATGCGTCGTGCAGCGCCTCCGGCAGCACGACATAGCCGATGCGCAGGTCCAGCAGCATCGTCTTCGAGAAGGTGCCGATGTAGACCACTCGGCCCTCTTGGTCCAGTACCTTGAGCGGCTCGATCGGCCGCCCGCGGTGCCTGAACTCGCTGTCATAATCGTCTTCGACGATGACAGCTCCTTGCTCCGCCGCCCAGCGCAGCAGGAGCTGGCGGCGCTCCAGCCCCAGCACCGCCCCCGTAGGGAATTGGCGGCTGGGGGTCACGAACAGCAGCCGCGCGTCCCACGGCTGCGGGATCAGCCCTTGCTCGTCCACCGCCGCGTGGACGGGCACCCCGCCAGCCGCCAGCACCGCGCGGCTGGCGCCTTGATACCCGGGGCGCTCCAGCACCACGGGATCGCCCGGGTTCACGAGCAGTTGGGTCAGCAAGGCGATCGCCTGCATCGACCCATTGACGATGACGATGCGCTCCGGGAGCGCATCAATCCCTCGCATCCGCCTCAGGTGCAGCGCGATCGCTTCGCGAAGCGCATAGTTCCCCTCGGCGATGTGAACGTCCTCATGCGGCGACTCCGTCATCCGCCGCACTTGCTCGTACAGGCCGCGGTTCCATTGCTCCCGCGGGAACAGGTCCATCTGCGGCCGCGCCACCACGAAAGCGATCTCCGCTTCTGCGAACTGACCCGCACGCTCTTTCGCTTTCCTCGACTCACCGCCTCCACCGATCTCGGCTTCGTTCACCCTAGTGCCCCATGCCGACAATTCAATAGTCTTCCCCGTCTTCGCCACAGGCATCACTTGACCGTCAGCGTAAACGACGAAGGTTCCCCTTCCAATATCTGCCTGCAAATAACCCTCGGCAATGAGCATATCATACACTTGATTAACTGTACCCCTAGAAATGCCAAGTTCATCAGCCAATTCTCGACTAGATGGCAATTTGGTCGACATCTTTAGCTTATTTCCGACGATCTCATCGCGAAGCGCGTGGTACAAAGCTGCATATTTACTTGGGTATCTGGTGAGATACGCTTGAAAAGGTAAATAGATAGCCATCCAACCACCTCTTTTCATCATAATTGGTACATATAAATTAAGTCATATTGGTTCTTTTTATTAATCCAATCATACCGTATGCTAACTAAAAACACATTACATTCATTCGTAAATAAGGAGAAAATGAACAATGAATCTACAGCCACCTATTCTTGAGGGAACACGCGTTACCCTAATTCCCCTGCATGCATCCCATATTCCTGGCCTGACGGAAGCCGCAAATGACCCAGCTATTTGGACGAACATTATGACACCCCTGCTGAGCGCAACGGAAGTCACCACATTTGTTGAACAAGCGCTGAAGGAGCAGGAAGCAGGACAAGGCATCCCTTTCAGCGTGTATGACCGGCTTACCGATACGATTGTCGGCAGTACGCGACTCTTTGATATCTCCGTTCCTCATCGGAATATGGAGATCGGGCATACTTGGTACAATCCTAGTGTTTGGCGCTCACGCGTGAATACCGAATGCAAATATTTGTTGCTTCGCTATTGCTTTGAATCTCTGAACTTGCTTCGTGTTCAAATCAAAACAGACCTTCGCAACGAACGCTCCCAAGCAGCTATTGCCCGTTTAGGAGCCCAGAAAGAAGGTGTCCTCCGGCAACATCGTGTCATGTATGATGGATATGTACGAGACACCGTCATGTACAGTATCCTCGACAAAGAGTGGCCTCAGGTCAAGCAACGATTAGAAGGCTTTTTGGACAATTAAACCGAGGGCAAGTGATGGGCATCTGTTCTTCCCTGGCACTTGCTTCTTCTTTTTTATCATTTCGCAGAAAATTTATGGAGCGCAGTGACGTGCAGGTGCGAAAGTGATATAATAACTGGGAAAAAATGAATCGCTCATTGGAAGGAATGACCCAATCTTATGAATCCTTTGGCAAGTCAGTTAAACGAGACCCTGCAACGTGAAAATTCTCACGTACATGACATGCTTTCCGCATTAGGTAAATCGATTTACTTCCCGAAAGAAGGCATTCTCAGCCAATCGGCTGAAGCGAAGACCAAAGCTAAGAAATTCAATGCAACCATAGGTATTGCAATCGAAAATGGTCAGCCTATGCATCTGAAGGTCATTCAAGATACACTCTCCACTTACAATCCTAAAGATATATATGAATACGCTCCACCAGCTGGTAAGCCTGAGCTCCGTACTGCTTGGCGCAAAAAAATGCTCGAAGAAAACCCAAGCATTGGCAACAAGCTCATCGGCAACCCAATTGTAACGAATGCGCTGACGCATGGTTTAAGTATCGCTGCTGATCTTTTTGCAGACGTTGGTGATGCTGTTATTATTCCTGATAAAAATTGGGAAAATTACGAGCTCACTTTCGAGATTCGCCGCGGCGCCCAAATCGTGAACTACCCGCTCTATAACGAACAAGAGCGCTTTAATTCCCAAGGCTTGCGCGATGCACTTCTCGCTCAAAAATCCAAAGGAAAAGCGATCGTCGTTCTGAACTTCCCGAACAATCCAACAGGCTACACGCCTGACGCACAAGATGGCAATGCCATTGTTGCTGCGATTCAAGAAGCCGCAGAAGCTGGCATCAATGTCGTTGTCCTTACTGACGATGCTTACTTCGGTCTTTTCTTCGAAAATTCGTTGCATGAATCCTTATTCGGTCAATTAGCTGACCTGCATCCTCGTGTGCTTGCAGTCAAAATCGATGGAGCAACCAAAGAAGAATACGTCTGGGGCTTTCGTGTAGGCTTCATTACGTATGCGGGTCAAAGTAACGCGCTTCTTGATGCACTCGAAGAAAAAACAAAGGGAATCATCCGCGCAACCATTTCCAGCGGACCGCATCCTTCCCAAACTTTCGTGCTTCACGCTTTGAATTCACCAGAGTTCAATGCACAGAAGCAAGAGAAATATGAAATCATGAAAGGCCGCGCGAACTGTACAAAATCCATTTTGGACAGCGGTAAGTTCGACGACGCATGGGGTTACTACCCGTTCAACTCTGGATATTTCATGTGCTTGAAGCTCAAAACCGTTGATGCTGAAGCCCTACGCCTACATTTATTGAATCAACATGGTGTAGGTACAATCGCGCTAGGCGAGACAGATCTTCGCGTTGCCTTCTCTTGCATTGAAGAAAGCAACTTGGAAGAGTTATTCAACCTCATTTATCAAAGTGTTAAAGAAATAGAGACGGTTGCCGCGAGCAAATAAGGCGAGCACCACGAAGAGCACCTTATAACCATTTGGTTAGAAGGTGCTCTTTTTTATGCAGAACCTTTCGTAGTTGTATGATATATACAACAAAAAGACGTTCGATGGACTCATCAGAACGTCTTTTCTAGAATGGATTCGCTCATAGATTTATCGAGCATTGCGGAGGTGGTGCGATTACGAAGGTGGAGCTGCTTCGCAAATATCGACAACTCCCTACCTCCACTTCGTTTTCGTCAAACCCAGCAACAAGTCCCCCGCCAATCATTTTGCCATCCAATAAAACCATGATGTATGTTCCAAACAACATCGCGTTCGTAAAATCTGCATCTCGATGAATAATGTCCATAGTCCCCCTCTTGAAATAAAGCTTACATAACTAGTTCTCTTAACTAGTTCTCTTAGCGTGCATCTTTTCCTTTTCTTGGATGCAATTAAATGCTTACTTTGAAGCTACCCTCTGCAGCCTCATCGCTGCGGGCAATATAAGAATTACGACTGCGGCTAACACGCTTAGCGCAACAATCCGGTTGTTCAACAGTAGTTGAACAGCTAAGGAAAGCATGATGCCTCCCAAGTTGCCAAACAACAGCAGTAAGCCTGTAACAGCGCCGACGAACTGCGGATCGGATTTGGCCTCTGCTAGGGACAGCATCACAGGTAAATCAGCAAGCAGCAGAAAACCGCACACAGCCAACAAGCTAATGAATAACCATTGTGGCATGCCAACTGCGAGCCCGACCAGAAGCAACACGCTCGCCACAAGTGAGCAGAGCACAACCGTTCTCGCGCGCTGACCATGCATCGCCCACCGTGGCACCACTGCAGCGCCGGCAATGCCTGCTGCAGTCATAACCCCAATGCCAATGCCCACTTGCTGGGCATTGTAGCCGATCGCGCTGGCCAGCACTTCAAGCCATGTCGCCAGCGTAATGAAAATGCCGAAGCCTGCGAACAGGAGCAGGCTGAATAGCCGCACCCAACGCTGCGACCAAAGGATCGCAACCGCGCGTAAACCCAATGCGCTGCTCGTATCCGCAGCCGCTGCCTCAACCTCAAAGACCGGCGCACGTCGCAGCGCCAACCCCATTGCCACGGCGGCAATTACGCTAATGCCTCCTTGCGTCCACAGAACAGCCGGCATGCCCTGCCATGCCATCACAAAAGGAACAGTAACCGTCGATACCAAGATACCGACGAATAAACTTGCCGTGCCTGCCGCAATGGCATTCGCTCGTTGCTCAGGCCGCACATAGAGCACAGCTAATTTGTTCACTGCATTGAGTACAAGTGGCTGTCCAATAGCAATCACAAGCTGCCCAATGAGTGCAAATTCGTAGCCAGGTACGATGCGAATAAGCGCTCCAACTGCCGTCAACGCACCCCCAATGAGCAACGATCCGCGTAACCACCGGTCAGCGCCCAGACCAAAAGGGATAGACAGCAGCACGTAGACAAGCGGGAATACGAGAGACAACCAGCCTACGGCATCGATAGAAACCTCCCACTCACGGGAAGCAGCCGTCGTTATGGGGGTGAAGGTTACCCACAGCAGCTGAGTTACCGCCGCAAGCAAGGCGTACGCTGCAACAACCGACCAGCGAGAACGAGACGTACTTGAATTCACCATGAGGACACCTCCCATTTGCTTATCAATCTATCCAGTCACACCGAATATCTTTTCTAGATACCCGTTCAGCAGGATGCCATCCGGGTCCAATTCTTCTCGAATACGGCAAAATGGCTGCCATTTGGGATATCTTTCAGACAACTCGGATGAACGCAGCGAATGCATTTTGCCCCAATGTGGCCTGCCGCCGTGTTGCAGGAATATGTCCTCCATCGCTGCAAAATAGTCCTCATGCGACATTCCTTTGTACATATGAATGGCAATGTAGGCAGAATCACGCTCGAACGCTGGGCTGAGCCAGATGTCATCGCCTTTCGCAAACCGGCACTCGATTGGAAAATGAACGTTGTACTTGTTTTTCGTCATCTTCGCACGCATTTCTTCAATGACCGCTGGCATGGCCTCTGCTGGTAGATTATATTCCATCTCGTTAAAACGAACGAGTCTTTGCGTGGCAAACAGTCGATGACTGTAATCGACTTTGCTGCCCACAGGCACTTGCGATGCGGATAGTCGACTCACCGTCTGACTGAGCTTCGGAACCTTACGGCATAATTCGGACAATAGACCGAAGAGGGTATTTTCGAGAAGTACATCACCGATGTAATCACGCACCTTACGGCTCGTCACCGCTTGATCCGTCGGATTCATGAATTTGAGCTGACAGGGGTCCGCATAAGGGAACCAATAGAATTCAAAATGTCGATGCCCGCCCGCTATTTCTGGCAGCTCCTGCAAGCATTGTTTCAGCGGCATTCGCTTACTTTCGTACTTCATTTTATAAATAGGTTGAAGCCTGAGCGTGACTTGCACAATAATACCCAGCGCGCCAATGGAAATCTGCATCGCTTTAAACAAATCTGGGTGCGTCTCAGGTGTGCATGTGATAACATCGCCAGCCCCCGTCACCATCGTCAATCCCACCACTTGCGTGGCAATGTTGCCGAACTGTTGGCCAGTTCCATGGGTCCCCGTACTGATAGCGCCAGCAATCGACTGTACATCGATGTCACCCAGATTCTCCTGTGCCAGCCCTTGGTTGAACAGCAGTTCCCCAAGCAGCTTGAGCTTCGTGCCTGCCCAAACGGTCGCAGTCTTGGCCTCCGTATCTAACGCCACTAGGCCTTGCATTCGGTCTAGCGTAATCAGCACATCATTGGATGCTGCAATTGGCGTAAACGAATGTCCTGTACCGACAACCCGCAGCCTGCGTCCTTCTCGTCTGCATAGCAGCACAGCCTCGGCCACCGCTTCGATGGAATCCGGATAGAGCACCGTCTGCGGCGAAGCCTGAACCATACCTGACCAATTCGTCCATGTCCCTGATTGGCTTCTCATAAAAAACACGCCCCCATACCGCGATACGTTGGATATGTACTTACAATGCTGCCCTGCGAAACGGCATATAGCACGAGGAATCGCTCACATAACTCCCCTGCCTTCGCATGACGGAAAAACACCGGATCGCCCAGCTCCAGCTTAACTTCCCCGCGCACCCGCAGCGGGGTCTGCACTTCACCTGCGCCCTCCAATGCCAATAGCTCCAGACCTTCAGGCAAATACGGCTTTGGTCGTTTATCTGCCCCTGTCGGTCCCGAGGCCGTATAACCGCCGCCCATGCAGGTCACGATGTTCGGCTGTGGACGACGTACAACCTCTACCGCATACCCGGCAGCAGGCTTATAACGAAAGGAGACGTAATTGTCGAACAAGCCTGGCGAGTAAAAGCCTGACCCTGCGGTGATCTCCGTCACCCACGCTTCTTCCCGTGAGCTGTCCATACTTCCTGTCCCACCCGCATTGACGAAACGAAGTTGGACGCCCATCTGACTTAACCTTAGTGTAACTTCTTCTCTCCACTTGGCGGCTTTGCGGATAGAGGATTTCTTCAACCTGCGGATTAGCACATTCTTCACAGCTTGCCCAGGGGCATTATCACCAACACCGGCAATCTGCGCCTCGTACCCCATAATGCCGTCCAGTCGCAGCCAGTTGGCCTTAACGATGGCTTCCGCAATAGGTCGTACATGCTCCCAGTTGGTCAACGGCGAGCGATATACACCAAAATGCAGCCCAGGAAAATCAGTCGACATATCGATGTCGAGACAAACGGGTACAGTTACTTGCAACTTCGCTGCGAGCTGCTCTAAGTGCTCAACATGCTCGATACAATCGACCATGAACGTAATCGTTTTGCCTTCGCCAATAAGTGAAATCACATCGGTCAGCGCCTCAGCCTGCCATTGCGGATAGCCCAGTAAAAGGTCATCAAAACCATCGCGGGCTAAGAAAGCTGCCTCATCCGCGGTGTAGCACATAATCCCCTGATACACATGATCAGCTGCCAAAATACGGCGAAGTACCTCGGGGCAGCGAATCGATTTGCTTGCCACCCGAATCTTTTTCCCCCCTGCTTCCTGCGCAATGTCCCTGATGTTAGCATCCAACAAATCCAAATCTACGAATGCGAATGGCTTCGGTACATCCTTGAAAATCTGTTTATAGTACTCGTAGGATCCTAACATGAGACTTACCTCTTCCTCTTGAGCCGTATTATGGCTTAGTCAGCCTGCGAATGATTTTCAACCCCATTTTACTGGAGGGATAGCGAAAAGGAATGTCAAACATCGTCGTCTGTTTCAATATACTTTTCATATGCGAAAATATGTGAAAACTCATCTCGCCATGATAGCTGCCCATCCCACTCTCGCCTACGCCGCCGACAGGTAAATGTGTGGAACCAAAATGCATCAATGTATCATTGACACAACCGCCGCCGAATGAAATACGCTCAAGCAAGGCATCTTGCACCTTTTTATCCTCCGAAAAAACATATAGGGCTAGCGGCTTCGGCCGAGCTTGGATCAAGCCCACCACTTCATCGAGACTGTCGTAGGTTAGGATTGGAAGAATAGGTCCAAAAATCTCCTCTTGCATAACTGGCATATCCCATGTGACCGCTTCTAGCACAGTTGGTTCAATTTGCAGCGTCTGGTCATTAGCGTCTCCACCGATAACGACCTTCCCGTCCTTCATAAAATGCTGCAATCGCTCATAATGACGGCGTGATATGATTTTGCCATACTCGGGGCTTAGCAGCGGCTTATCACCATAGAAAGATTGGATAGCCTCTTGCAAATAGGCCAGCAGCTTATCTTCCACGCTCCGATGCACGAGCAGATAGTCTGGAGCGACGCAGGTCTGTCCCGCATTTGAGTACTTCCCGAAAGCGATACGCTGTGCGGCCAGCTTCAATTGCGCATCATGATGGACGATGCATGGGCTCTTGCCTCCAAGCTCCAATGTCACACGCGTGAGCCGCTTCGACGCCGCTTCCATCACTATTTTTCCGACCGCAACGCTGCCCGTAAAAAAGATCTTGTCAAACGGCTGCTCCAGCAGCTCACTGCTGGCTTCCACGCCGCCTTCCACAACAGCTATATACTGCGGTTCAAATGTTGCCCGAAGTAGCGAGGTCATCACCGCTGACACCGCTGGTGCCAGCTCGGATGGCTTCAATACTACCGTATTTCCTGCAGCAATGGCTCCTACTAGTGGATCAAATGCCAGCATAAACGGATAATTCCACGGTGCAATGATAAGTGCCGCGCCCAGTGGTTCTGGGATCATGTAGCTGCGACTCCCCGAATGCGTCATCGGAGTTTTCACTTTCTTCGGCTTCATCCAACGTTTCAGATGCTTGATGACATGTGCAATCTCTTGATAGACAATACTTATTTCAAACGCGTACGCTTCCTTCTCACTTTTATTCAAGTCGGTGCGAAGTGCTTGGATAATCTCAGATTCCCGATCAACAATCGCTTGTTTCAGCTTTCGGAGCTGTGCAAGCCGGAAATCCAGTCCACGCGTGGCACCGGTGTGATAATACTTTTTTTGCTGCTCCATCAATTCACGTATCGCCATTAGCTCTCCCCTCTCGGACATTGATATCTCATCTGTCTATAATTATGTCGTTATTTGTAAACGCTTACAATTATCCATTTTATAATAATGCTTAATCTCATTATTTTAACACCCCTATCCCTACAGTGACAATATCACGATACCCGCTATTTTGCTCTCCATCCCATTTCCAATAGGAAGAAACGCGGCTGCTCCGCCTTCGGAAAGGCAGAATCTAAAAAAGATGCGAATACGCATCCTTTTCCAGCCAATTCCTCCTTTTTATAGAGTTTCGGTAAAAAAAGATGTATTTTCCCAGCAATTCTGCAATAAACGGTCCATTCTCCTTAAAAAGGATGTATTTTTGCAGTTCTCTGCTCCTATCGAGATGTGCAAAAAGCCCTGATTGCTCAAGGCTCTTCGCAATTGACTATTTCACTTACTGAAGCGTTGCTTCTTCTGCCAAAGCCGCCGTATCGTTCGTGTTATCCCACATGTAAGCTTTCAGGTAGTGACCACTCACAGAAGCAGGTGTAGATAACGTTGTAGTAAATGTTTTGTTATCGTATTTATTCACAACGGCTTCTTGAATCGTGTAAGACACGAGTCCCGTTGGTGAATATAAGGCGAGAATTAATGTCGCGCTGATCTGCTTCTCCGAGGAATTGATCACTCTAGACGAAGCCGTAATGGCACTGTTCGCTGAGATCGATGTTATCGTCTGACCCGCTGTATTCGTAAATGTTGGCACATCTACCGTCAATCTCGGTCCAACAATAACTTCAGCTGCATTACTCACTAGCGTATTGCCGCCAAACGTAAAGTTCGCGTGGAATTGCGTTGCACCGCTCGCATTACCGGTGATTATTCCACTGCTTAAACCGGCAATCGACGGATTATCCACGGTGTAGGTAAGCGCAGCACCATCTGCGACGAGATCCAACGATTGCCCCAGGTTATCCATTCCTGTGACTGTGTACGTGGTAGTTTCCGCTAAACGCAGTTGCAGCTTTTTCGTCGTTAACTGGACACTCACGATATCATCTAAGCCAAACGTGCTCTCATAGACGAATTTTAGGGCATCCGCTGCCACTTCGCCGTTGCCCGTATCATTCAATTGCACATAACCTGTTGTGCCTGCGCTGAAGCGATGAATACCGAGGGGAACCCAAGCGCCGCCTTTTACGCGTTGATCGACCGAGTACGCTTTGGAGCCGCCGGCTCCGCTGACCGTATAGTTTGCATTACCAGCCCGCGAAGTCGTTCCGTCCGGCAGGAAGTAGTACACTGTATAATATCCCGTAGTCGGGATCGTCGGTGTCCATTTGACCGTACTCGATCCTGAACCTGCTGCGATACGATGGTAATCGTTATTATAAGCATTACCACCCGTAGCCGCCGTCCAGCTTCCTGTCCGAACAGCTTGCGCATTATCAACCGTTACGGCCACCTTCGTTGTTGCGGATACGGTAGCGCTAGCTGCAGAAGCATTCCAGTTTCTATCTTTCGCCTTGATATAGAAACTGTAGGCCGTTCCCGGTGTCAAACCTGTCACTGTAGCCGTATTAGCAGCGATGACCGAAGTCAGTACCTGATTGTTTGCTGCATTATAAATGTCGGCATCCAATGGAACACCACTTTCAACGGATGTCCAGGACAAGGATACCGTCGTATCGCTTTTGCCAGTAACGGTTACTACTGTTGGAGCGCTCGGCGCCACCACATCTGTGATTGTACTTGTTGGATGTTCGAAAGCCCCAATATCTGGTAACCCTGTGTAAATCGGATTGTTCCAGAAATCGCGAACTCCGTGATCTGCGACCACTCTTCCGGCACCGATGAGCGGGGAACTGGCATTCAATTTATACCCATCCACCGTAGTCATGCCGTCTGCACCTGTCCCTGGATTCACGAAACCAGGGTTTCCAACGAGATTGCTTAGACCTTGAGCAGGCGCAGGCTGACCATAGAACGCATTATTAATAAACCTTGGCAATGCCGCATACGTCTCCGTGGACCCTGTGACATAGAAAATATTGTTGATAAACGTGGCGTTGGCACTGTTTTTCATTTGGAAGCCAATTCCAAGGCTGTTATAGAACACATTATTGTAGAAAATAGTAGGGTCCGCACTGTTGATCGTGAAGCTATGCCAGCCATTTCGCTTATCATTCTGGCTGATGTTATATCGAAGGATGTTCCGCCCATTTTTCAACTGGTTCATATCCATGAAGAATCCGCCTTCATTCTCATGGCTATAATTATATTGGAAAATATGATCACCCTGCGCTTGAATGTCCGTGTCGAAAGCCGTTGAATCGGAATCATTTTTAATCTCCGCATTCACTCTTCCCACTTCATTAAACTGCACGAGCGCTTGATTCGTTCGCCATACCCAGATGCCAGCAATCCATTTAATACCAGGTGCATAGGCACCTACATCCAAGGTGACATTATGCTCGATAAGTGGATTGTTGGTTACCGCGATAATAATGCCATCCGCACCGTTATTCATAATCGTATTGTTTCGCACCGTGATATTCCTATTAAAATACGTCGTATCACTGGAGTGCCCCGCCATGTTAATCCCGATCGTTACCAGATCATGAATGTAGTTATTCTCAATCGTTAGCCCATCGTAATAAGCCTTCGGCTGAGTAGGTTCCCACTCCCAACCATCGATTTGAATACCGGCGTTGGAATTTTTGTTCACCCCTTTATCCTTGCCATCTGTCGTCGTCGTTGTCGTCTCGCCGGTCAAATTCATGCCCGTCACATCATGGATATCCATGTTGCGGATCGTGATGCCCCGCATTGGACCGTTATGAAAAGCTTTAATCCATATCCCGTTCCGGCGATAGAAGCCGGTCAAGTAATCGTCGGGATCAGCCGCTTTAAAGTTCGTTAACTCCAGATCCTGCAACGTAAAATACTGAATATTCTCCAATTCAATCGCAGCATAGGCGGCATTGCCATTGATGATGGGTTTGACTTCCCCGCCGTATTTACCCACAATAATGGGATTTCCCGAAGCACCCGAGTTTCTAAGCTTTAGCGAGCCTGTGTACGACGTGCCCGATTTGAACAAGATTTGATCACCAGGCAAATAGTTGGTCTTCGCGTTAACTTTAGTTAACGTTCTCCAAGCCGTTGTCGTACTTGTGCCGTTATTACTGTCGTTTCCATTCACAGCATCGACGTAATACGCCGTATTGTCAGCATAAGCATGTTCCCCTGGTGCGACTGCCACCCATGCTGTCATCAGCACGGCAGCTGAAAGCATAATCGAAAATATCCGCCCTACGATCCCTTTAAGCTTCATGGTTTCCCTCCTTATGAACTGCCGATTAGTTAATAACAACCGTCGTCACTCGCGGAATGCGTACGCCGTCTCCGCCAACCTTTACCGTGTAGGTGCCAGGGGAAGCTTCAAGTGCGCTTAGGTTGTGACTAAACGTGAAGTTTCCGGAGGCATTGCTTAGCGTTTGTTCAAAGTACACCGTGCCGCCTGCCGCATTTTTGACCGTCAATGTCATTAAGCGCGAATTCACTTGGGTCGTTTGCCCCGTAACTGTAAGGAGGTTCGAGCTATTGTTATAGCTGGCGGATAAACTCATTTCTGCTGTTGGTGCAGCAGCCTGTTCAAATGTAACTGTTCCGAATTGTCCTCTTGCCCGCTTGGCTGATTCGCCATTGGTCGTCCAACCCCATTGTCCACGACTCGCATAGCTGCCATCACTGAGCGCCGCGTTCAGAAGAAGCGCTTTCCCTTCCCAGGGATTCGTGATGCCAAGCGCATAAAGCGGTATGGCTGCTTCCATGGTATATCCTCTGCCATCGGCATCTCTCACGATTTCCATGAAAACGAGCGGTTTCGAATTAGCTCCTTGCGTATTCATATACCACTGGTAACCATTCTCAATACCGCTGCCTAGAACAAGTTGACGATCGCTTGGCAGCATCGTTCCAACTGCTTCCGGATGTTGTGTGAAATCCATATCCTCATCACCAAGGAAGAGTTCCAGCGCATCACCGTTCCAAATGCCTGTTCCAGTTCGGGTATTGTTCATCGGGGTCGGATCTTTGATTTTCGCTCCGAGGTAAAGCTTTTTATCATCATATTTCAGAAAAACATCTGCCCGATGTTGATCGCCGTTGTTATCCGTCAATCCTTGGATGCGTATCAACTCGCTGCCCGCCCATTCGCCGCTCGGATTGCCGTTTGCATCAGCCGACACGACACCATCCAGCGTGATTTCGGAAGCTGTCTTTTTGATCGTTACATCGTAATCCGCTGGGACCACAGGAATTTCTGCACCATAGCCGAAGGCAAGCTTCGTCATGTAAGGGAAACCGTTCGCAATATTGCCGGCCAACCTGACCCTGACATACTTCACTCCATTGGGCAAATAATTGGCATGCAAGGTGTCGGGAATACTATTATTGGCTGAGGACCCGAAGGCAGGATGCTTATAAATGCCAGACAAGTTATACAGCGTGAAATCTGTGCCGTTCGTCGAAGTCCAGAGCTCAAAGGCAGGCGTACTCGGTAGATTGGCGAAATAGTAGCCCTCGAGATAGGCAGATTTGAAATCTTTGCCGGATGGCGCTGCAAAAGTCATAGCTGTTGTAGCTACTGTTGGGCTAATTCGTTTTACATAAGACGTCGTATTGAACGTGCGAATCAGCGTAGACGTTGTCAACGGAACCACTTGTAAATTGCTCGTATCAACGCCGCTCACATACTTCGAGAAATCGACCATCGTATCTTCCACATAGCCGTCAATGCGAGCGAACGTTGAAAGTGAACCTTCAAAAGCCACTTGATCGACCTTGAAATCTGTCGCCGTTCCACTGTTAAATGCGGCTGTCGGCATTTTTACACGAAGGAACTTGGTGCCAGCCGTAATCGGTGATGCAGCGACATACGTGGCTTTCACATTTTGAACGTCGGACATGAGCTCAGGATGAAGCTTGCGTACCAGCGTCACTTTATTACCTTCGACGATTGTTCCTGTCTGGCTGTCGTAGCTCGCTTCATAGACGGATAAATCATCTAGTGGCGTAAAATTCATTGTCCATTTGTTATACGTCACATCAATGCCGAACGATTTGAAATCTTGCGCACCAGAATAATAAGTGAAATTGCCGGCAATTCCTGAAACACTTCCACTGCTTAAGGTAACACCGCTCTGGCTGTACACGAGATTAAGCTGATTGAGCGCATCCGTGATACGTCCTGTAGCATCAAAGGTAAGGACATTGCCTGGATAACGCACATAGACAGATGGGCTCAGCACAGGTGTACCCGTGAGCGTGCCTGCTGTTGCAACAGGCGTTACTTCAAAGAACAGATAGCGGTTCACATCAGCTGCCCCAGCCGTATAGGAAAGCGAGGTAGCGCCACTGATCACAGATTTACCCGTGCCGTCTGCGTTCGTCCCCCGATACCATTTGAACGTAGATGTGCCTTGCGGATTCGATTCTGCATCCCCATACGTATAACTGCCCGTTAACACTTGGCCGCTAAGCGGTGTGCCGTTCACCGTCACGCCAGTTGCGGTAGGCGCCTGGTTAGGTGGATCTGCCACAAATTTGCTCACCGTAATATTATCCAACTGAATCGTGCCTGATTGATAGCGATAGGAGGAGAACGTATAATCCGTCACTTCACTCGCTGCTTTATACAGCGCAACATTCGTTGCGGACGACATAGGCAAGCCGTCGATGGACACGCTGTATTGTTTCGTTGTCATATTCACGTCAACATGAATGTTATACCATTCATTAGCTACGATGCCTGACAGTACGGTCGATTTTAAATTACTACCATACCTGCGCGCAATCGTGCTTCCATTGAACAGCAGCTCCAACACTTTATCGCCAACGGCATCCTTAAGTAAAAGGAAGTAACCCTCGAAGCTCGAGCCCGTCTGCTTCGTCATGACCTGCATATCGACTGAGAAATCCGTCGTAATTGGCGCTGCAAACGTATACGTCGCCGTATTCGCCACGGAATTATTCGTTTCTGTCGTCGACAAATAGCCATTGCCAGCCGTATCTTGTGCAACAGAAACGAGATTTGCACCTGTCGTCGCCGTCCACCCTGCCGGTACTTGCCCGACTGTTGTACTCTCGAAGTCTTCTGACAACACATTGACTATCGCCGCATCTGCTTTAGGGATAACGAAAGGACAAATGCTGAATAGAAGCGTAACAATAAGAAGCATGGTTATTCTTTTCCTCATTTACGCACCTCATCTTTTAAGATAAATTTCAAGACTCTCCCCGCAGCACCTTATCTGCCACGGACTTCAGCATGGAATCATTCACAACTAACTGTGCCTGATCGGCTTGATCCTTTACGAATTGTTCAAACATAAGATCACTTAAATGGGCAGCTATGCGATCTTTCACTTCAGTGAGCGGAATGATCGCGTCACCCTCGTTCGTGCTAGAGGGCTTAGATGGGGATGATTTAGTATCCGATGACGGTTGCGTGTTTGGGAAAATATTCGCTCTGTTCACTTCTGTCCGCCTGAAATCATTCCGGTGTTCCTCATAGAAGGCTGAAATGTCTTGATCGCTAATCGCTGTTTCACTCGCTTTTTTCTTTTTTAAGTCCTCAAGTAATTGAGTCTGTCGCATCTCATGAAATACTTTCTCTGTGATTTGCTTTGGGCCATACACGGGTCTACCGCCCTCTACTTCCTTCTTTCTGCGCTCATTTTCGATCCGCAGCTCTTCCAGAAAAGTGGAATAGCTCGTATCTTTCAGCAGCCCGTATTGTACACCTAACGCTTGCTGAATCTTCCGTTTTACCAGTTGCTTTAGCACAGTCTGTGTTATTTTTTCCATGGGAATTTCGCCATTGTACGAATGATTCCAAAATTCCTTACTGTCTTCCGCTCCATACTTATCTTGAAAATACGCATAAGTCTTGGAGCGCTCAGCACCAAGCAAGGCGGAAAATTCTCTTGCTTCAACGGCTTCACCATTCACGGAGGCAACTTGAGCAGCATCCGAATATGGACGCTCACTGCGCATCATAAACCCTGACAATGTGCTTGCCAGAATAAGAATGAAACACCCTAAGCCGAATGCCAACATGCTGTTCCTCACTTTTTTCATCTACAAATGTCACCCCCTTTTTGATGAAAACGATTACAATACTATCTCATCCTAACAGTCTCCAATCTGCTCCTGCTATAGGGTTACATGACATGACTATCGAAATTGTCACCTTTTTAAGCTAGTATCTTACGTTTCACCTACATTTTTAATTGACAGTGGTTGAACTATAGTTATAGGGTATAAATTAAAGACATGGCTTTTGGGAGGGCGATCACATTGTCCGTAGAAATCAACGACTTCTTAGTACCTGATATCGGTTACTTAATATATAGAAAGTGCACACCAACCTGGGAAATTGCCAAAAATGAAATCTCATTTTGTGACATCACTTATGTCATAGAAGGAAGGGGCATCTATACGATTAATGGCATACAATACGAGGTGAAACGCGGTGATCTCCTTTGCATTCCACGTGGGAGTATTCGTATGGCCCACTGCATTGTCGATGACCTTATGAACGTGTACTCCGCTAACTTCAACATCTATGACATGAACGGACAACAGGCCGACCTGCCTCTTCCTTTACTGACGCACATTGGGATTAAGAGTGACCTCGTCGGACTCTTTCGCGAGCTATCCAATGCCTGGGTGCGTAAAGAAACCGGCTATCGAACAAAAACCAGAGGCCAGTTGCTCGTCATTATGCACCGATTGTATGAGTTGATTCTCTTTAAAAAAGACCCCACAAGATCCGACTATCGGGTGAAAAAGGCAATCAATTATATATCCGAAAACTACGCAAGCAATGTGACTGTCAAAGAGCTAGCTAATCTGGCAGGACTCAATACGGTATACTTTGGGGCACTATTTAAAAATGAAACGGGCATGCTGGTCAATCAATATTTGACACAAACAAGAATTAATCATGCAGAGGACATGCTGCAAAATGGCGAATGCAACGTAACCGAAGCTGCCGAGCGTTGCGGATATAGCGATCTGTCCCACTTTCGGAAGCAATTTAAGTTAATCAAAGGCTATTCGCCATCACAATGTCTCAGACATCAACCAGACTAGCATTTGCTAGTCTATTTTTTTTGCAAATAATATCTTTAATTAGGCCTAGTTAACTATAGTCAGACTATTGTTGAAAGGATTCATTCAATGCTAAATTCTTAATTAAGAAAACGCTTTAATTAACTAATAGAGGTGCTTCATGGATCACACACAACGAAAATATTCCGAATACAAGGCTTGGTTGCAGCCGAAATCCAGTCTAACACCTAAAGCTTTGCGAATCCGAGCAGACTTCGATTTAGATTTTATCCATCAAGAATGTCGCCTAGGTCTCAATCGCCTATGGGGGGAAATTAAAGAAAGTGCTGCGTACACGCTGCAATTAAAAATTGACGATGGCGCGCATGAGGCGTATTCGCTCACCCCACTGGCTAGTGGATTTGAAATCGCAGGCGGCAGTAAGAGGGGTCTCTTATATGGTGTGTATCGCTTCCTTAACCGTCTTGCCACTGGAGAAAGCATTGACCAGATTCATGAACGCTCCGCTCCCCAAGTGGACTATCGCATTATTAATCATTGGGACAACATGGATGGCCACATTGAACGCGGATATGCCGGTCAGTCTTTCTTTTTCGCTCATAATCAATTTGACTACGATGCAGAACGAATTACGGACTATGCCCGGCTCATGGCTTCTATCGGAATAAACGGAATTTGCATTAACAATGTGAACGTGAACAAAGTAAGCGCTGGTCTAATTGCTGAACCGCTGCTTTCTGACTTGGCTGATCTAGCTGCCCTGTTCCGACCTTTTGGTATTCGGTTAATGGTATCCGTACATTTTGACGCACCGATGATCGTTGGCGGGCTTACAACCTCTGATCCGCTGGATGCGGGAGTAAAGGAATTTTGGAGGGCGCAATCTGCGGTTGTGTACGATAAAATCCCTGACTTTTTAGGTTATGTGGTAAAAGCGGACTCCGAATTTAGGGGCGGCCCGGAGGCTTTCGGACGAACGCAAGCAGACGGTGCCAATACGATCGCCGCAGCGGTTGCGCCATTTGGTGGATTAGTCTTTTGGCGCTGCTTTGTGTATAACTGCCAGCAGGACTGGCGAGATGCGCAAACCGATCGCCCCATGGCGGCATACAAGCACTTTCAGCCACTGGATGGCGCTTTTGATCAGAACGTCATTCTTCAAATCAAAAATGGCCCTGTCGATTTTCAAACAAGAGAGCCCGTATCTCCTCTTTTTTCAAGTCTTACCAACACTCACGAGGCTATTGAGTTTCAAATTGCACAGGAGTACACAGGCCAGCAAATCGATCTGTTCAGCCTAGCTGTTCAGTGGGAAGAAATTTTGACAACGGAAGTTAACAAAGGGAAGCAACTGAGAGGCTTGTTTGGTCATGAAATCACAGCTGTGACAGCGGTTACAAACACAGGTAATAACATGAACTGGACAGGGAACACCCTTGCACAGTGCAATCTGTACGCTTTTGGGAGAATAGCGTGGAATCCTGATCTTACTGCGAAAGAGCTGATTCGTGAATGGATTCGGATTACGTTTGAAACCGATGAGCATGGAAGCCAAACGATCGAGGCTATGCTGCTGCAATCACGAGACATTTACGAGAACTACACAGCCCCTCTTGGCATTGGTTTTATGGTAAATCCAAGTAATCACTACGGGCCTAATGTAGATGGCTATGAGTTTTCACATTGGGGAACGTATCACAGAGCAGACTTTGAGGCCATTGGCGTCGATCGTACGTCCAAAGGAACGGGATTTACAACGCAGTATCCAGAGTCCCTGCAAAACATGTATGACCATATAGCAACGTGTCCGGAGGAACTATTACTATTTTTCCATCGCGTTCGGTACGACTACCAAATGAAGGACGGACGAACATTACTTCAATATATATATGACAGTCACTTTGAGGGTGCTCAGCAAGCGGAAGCCTTATTACAATCCTGGGAGACGCTGGAGAACCGCGTTCCACAGGAAGCCTTTTACTCGGTGAAAGAGCGGCTTAAACGTCAACTTCGCAATGCTCGTGAGTGGCGAGATCAAGTGAATACGTATTTCTATCGAAAATCAGGCATTGACGATGAAAAGGGAAGACAAATTTATAGGTAAGGCGGTGTAGATATGGTAATTACAAGTAAAAGTCAATCGTTCAAGTATATGAAACGTTATTGGATACTTTATGCGATGTTGATACTTCCGATGGCTTTCTTTATCGTGTTCCGTTACATCCCCATGGGTTACATTCAAATCGCATTCAAAAATTATAGCATCGTAAAAAGCCCGTCAGAGATGGCGTGGGCAGGCAACAATGGGTTTGAATATTTTATTAAAGCCTTTTCTAATCGTGACTTTCTTTATTCACTTCGAAACACCATCGGTCTTAACTTTCTAGACTTGCTGTTTGGCTTCCCTGCACCAATTATTCTCGCCATTCTCTTAAATGAACTCGCTTTTAAACGTTTTAAGCGGTTCACCCAAACCATCGTGTACATGCCGCACTTTTTATCATGGATTATCATTTCCGGTATGGCACTTCAGCTTTTAGCGCCGACTACAGGGCTTGTCAACATCCTGCTTAATAAGATTGGCTTTTCATCCATTCCGTTTCTGAATGAACCCGGTTATTGGGTCGTTACCTACATTTTGTTGGGCATATGGCAAAGCTGCGGTTGGAATACCATCATCTATTTGGCAGCTATTACTGGGATCAATCCCGAACTGTACGAGGCCTCATCGGTGGATGGCGCAAGCCGGTTACGCAATATTTGGCACATTACGCTGCCAGGACTTCGCCCTACGATCATTGTTATGCTGATTCTAAACCTTGGACGCATTTTAGGCAGTGATTTTGACAGACCTTACGCACTTAGCAATAAGCTTGTCACTGAAGTTTCTAACGTTATATCCATCTTTGTCTATAACAACGGTATTCGTGGCTTGCAATTTTCTCTCACCACTGCCGTTGGTCTATTCCAATCTGTCGTGTGCGTCATCTTTTTGTTTGCAGCCAACGCTCTGGCCAAAAAATTTGGCGACCGTGGCATCTGGTAGGAGGCAGTAACATGATTAAATCAAAAGGTACTAGAGTCGGGGACTGGATAATTGCTTGTATTTGCTTCTTGTGTATTTTAGTCTGTCTCCTGCCGTTGTTAAATATCTTGGCACGATCCTTGAGTTCGGCGAATTCCTTGGTGAAAAATGAAGTTTTACTTCTGCCTGTAGGACTGAATTTTGATGCTTACGTAACGGTACTTGGCGATTCCAAATACACATGGGCGTTGTTGTTTACAGCCATTCTAACCGTGGTGTCCACGCTCTGGTCGATGTTCATGACGATACTGTGTGCATATCCGCTCACCTATGACAATCTGAAAGGGAAAAAGATTATCGTAGCACTCGTTATCTTTACCATGTACTTTAGTGCAGGTACAATCCCGTTCTATTTACTTTTAAAAGAGCTGCACTTGCTCAATAATCCGTTGGTACTGATTCTGCCCAACTGTATTAGTGTATTTAATGTCATCATCATGCGCAGCTTCTTCTTCGGGATTCCAGAGAGCCTTAGGGAATCTGCCGAGATCGATGGTGCAGGACCTCTTAGGGTACTCATCAGCATCTATTTACCGCTATCTACTCCTGTGCTAGCAACACTGGCTCTATTCTATGCCGTAGGCCGCTGGAACGGGTTCTCGGATGCCCTGATGTTTATGTCTAATCGCACCTACTTCCCCATACAATTGCTGCTTTACAACATCCTAAATAGTGTCAGCAGTATTGAGGTGGCTACGCAGGAAGGCTTTTCAAGCCCAGGCCTGTCTGAAACGATTAAATCAGCAACCGTTATGTTTGCAACCGTACCGATACTGCTTATTTATCCGTGGCTGCAGAGATACTTTATCTCCGGCGTCACGATCGGAGCGGTAAAAGGTTAATTTTAACGCAGGATAGGAATTGGCTACGTCAATTTTTATAAAGAAATCCAAATACGAATGAGGAGGAACAAAAATGAAATTTCCCAAAGCATTGTCCGTTCTAGCGGTTAGTACCATTTTTGCTGGCGTACTTTCAGGATGTACCACCAGCGACGAACCAACTTCATCAACTTCAGCGGCTCCATCAGCTTCAACGTCTGCATCTACTACTCCTAACAGCAACGCTGCACTAGAAAAGCTAGGTCTCGATGCTTCTCTCAAATTCAAGGATACGCGTAAAATCAAAGTAGAGATTTATGACCGTGGTAATCCAGGGGGAACCAAGCCAGAAAACAACGTCTATACAAAATATATCAAAGACGGCATGCTTCGTGACCACAACGTAGACGTTACTTTTGTCCCTGTTCCACGTTGGACAGAGGGTGAAGCCATTAACAATCTTTTGGCTGGGAATCAGGCGCCGGACATCAGTCTCACCTATTCTTATCCAACGATCCAAACATACGCGAATATGGGTGGTGTCCTTGACCTTGGCCCCCTTCTCAAAGATAACAAAGACCTTCTGCCAGACATGTGGAAGTATTTAACCGAAGCCAATATATATTGGGACAAAGATCCTAGCAAAGGAACCTTGTGGGCCATCGAATCTCGTTTGAACACCCTGAACCGCACGAATACCTTTGTGCGCGAGGATTGGTTAAAAAAGCTCAATCTTCAAGCGCCAAAAACGTTAACAGAATTTGAAAGCATGCTCCAAGCATTTAAAGACAATGCTTCCACGCTTTTAGGAAAAGATGCCGCTAAAATGATTCCTTTTTCAACGAGCTTTGACGTCGGCTGGCGTACAGATCATTTGACTGCGGCCTACGTGCCCAATAATATAACGGACAAGGACGTGTACACACACGACTTTGACGATCGACGTTTCCTCTATCCGAATTACAAAGAAGGCATAAAAACGGTGAACAAGTGGTACAACCAAGGTCTGGTTTGGAAAGATTTCGCACTGTATCCTGCCGGAGATAAAACCGAAGATAATCTCATGAAAGCGGGCTATGTGGGTGCATTTATGCACAACTGGGATTACCCTTATCGTAACGGCGCCGACAGCATTCAGTCAGGTCTTCAGAAGCTTGTTAGCCCAGATGCAGCCTATATAGCTGTTGAACCTTTTGCCAATGATGCTGGTGTTTATAAGAAATTTTTATCAGGTCCTGTTGACCGTAAAATCTTCTTCCCAGCTACTAACAAAGAACCTATTGCTTCTTTACTCTACTTGAATTGGATTTCTAAACTTGATAATCGCGTATTCCTGCAATTTGGAGAAGAAGGCGTGACTCGCCAAACGTTGCCTGACGGTTCCGTGAAGACACTTGCAGTAACTGGCGAGAAAATTATGAACTCTCCAGCAAACATCGACTACACAATTACAAGCAATGGTCTTGACCTTGGCGATCCTGCTAAGACAGTCAAGTCCATTGCTAACGGATATGCGGGTATTGACGCCAAATATATCGAGGCAGCGAATCAAATTACAACGCATGACGGACGAGTAGGTAAAAATGCCAATGTGGGTGCGATCAAGGCAGAAGACGGCCAAGGTCAAGCACTGAAAGAGAAACGTGATACACTCTTGAACAAAGCTGTTGTAGCACCTGTGGATAAATTCGACGCTGTCTATGACGCAGGCATGAAGGATTACCTAAATTCAGGCGGTCAAGCGATTATCGACGAGCGGACAGCTGCATGGGAGAAAGCTTTCGGAAAAGAAACAAAGCTGAAATAGCATGCTAAAGATTGAAGCCAGAGGCTTGCGCAAGCAAGCCTCTAGGCTGTTATGGAGGCATCAAATTCGTATGAAGCTACTAAATGATGGTTGGCAGTTTGCAAAAGGTGAACCCAAGGAGTTTGTGCCCGTCAGCGTTCCTCACGACTGGTTAATTGCTGATACCAACAATTTGTACAAAGATGACATTGGCTGGTACAAGCGTGAGTTAGACGTAAATAACGTAAAAGACGGACAGCGCCTGTTTATCCGTTTTGATGGCGTGTATATGGACAGTACCTTGTATGTAAACGACCAAGAGGTGGGTCAGTGGAAGTATGGGTACACCGCTTTTGAATTTGATCTGACAGATTATATTAGCAAAAACAGCATAAATACCATTTTGCTCAAGGTCGTTCATCAAGCGCCAAACTCCCGATGGTATACGGGGGCGGGTATCTATCGGGATGTGTTTTTGATTGTAAAAAACGCCTATCATTTCGTATCTGACGGCATCTATATAACGACCCGTAAAGTGGACGGCAAGTGGAGTTACGAAGTAGATGCGGAAATAGAAACCGAAGGAAGACCTTTTGAGGTTCGCCACACGCTTTTAGAAAAAGATGACGAAATCGTCGAATGGGACGTTGAACATCCAATGCTCTATACCCTGCAAAGCGAACTCTTGATTGACGGTGAGCTGGCAGATACCGTGGATACCCGCTTTGGCTTTCGTACGATCGCGTTTACGACAGATCAGGGATTTTTCCTAAACGGCAGGCATGTCAAGTTAAATGGCGTCTGCCTCCATCACGATCTCGGCGGATTGGGTGCGGCTGTTTACCCGGACGCCATTCGCAGGCAACTTGCGATATTCCGTAAAATGGGCGTCAATGCAATCCGTGTATCGCACAACCCTCCCGCTAGCATTTTTAACGATATTGCCGATGAAATGGGCTTTCTTGTCATGAGCGAAATCTTCGACGTATGGAAGCGACCAAAAACGAAGCATGACTATGCGCGTTTCTTTGACGAATGGGCAGAAAAGGATGTGGCCTCTTGGATTCGCCGGGATCGCAATCACCCTTCTATTATCATGTGGAGTGTTGGCAACGAAGTTTATGATACGCATGCAGATGCAGAGACTGGAATAGCTACGATGACGTACCTCATGGAATTGGTGAAAAAACATGATCCCCATGTCCATGCGCCTGTTACCTTATGCTCCAACTACATGCCTTGGGAAAATACGCAGAAGTGTGCCGACGTTATTAAATTAATCGGCTATAACTACGCTGAATCCTTATACGACAAGCATCATGCTGCACATCCAGA
The DNA here is from genome assembly GCF_031455095.1 of Paenibacillus qinlingensis. Classification (GTDB taxonomy): domain Bacteria; phylum Bacillota; class Bacilli; order Paenibacillales; family NBRC-103111; genus Paenibacillus_E; species Paenibacillus_E qinlingensis_A. The sequence goes on along the minus strand of NZ_JAVDSB010000013.1, from coordinate 17,077 downwards.
CTGGATCATCTATGGCAGTGAGACTTGTTCCACGGTACAAAGCCGGGGCATTTACCATTTTCCACTGTCCAAATCAATCTTAGCTGACGATGACCTGCAATGTTCGGCTCTTGGCAACAGCGCCACTAGCTGGGGAGCCAAAAGCGTGGAATGGTGTATCCAAGCAGACGCAGACACTCCTTTCTCACTTGGACAGTTTATTTGGGCAGGCCAGGACTACCTTGGCGAGCCAACACCTTACCACACCAAGAATACTTATCTTGGACATGTAGATACAGCAGGCTTCCCCAAAGACTCGTATTACTTGTTTAAAGCTGCATGGACCGACTATCGAGAAGAGCCCTTTGTCCATCTGTATCCGTACTGGGATTTTTCGGAAGGTCAGCCCATCGACGTAAGAGTCTGCTCCAACGCGCCTCAAGTCGAATTGTTTGTTAATGAGGAGAGTCAAGGTATTGTCTCGTTGGATCATGATAAAATCGTTGCTGATTGGCAAATCAACTATCGGACTGGAACACTTCGCGCCGTGGCTTACGATGGCGATGGCATACAGGTTGCACAGCAGAGCAGAACATCTTTTGGTGATGCTGTAAAGTTGCAGCTAGAGAACGAAATCATAGGTGGGCTTGTATTCACAACGATTACAGCTTTGGATTCACAAAGCAATCCCGTTGATAACGCCAACTGTCGTGTCCAGGTCTCCGTCCAGAACGGAACACTGCTTGCACTGGATAACGGTGATGCTACGGACTATGACCAGTACCAGACGGACTCGAGGCGACTCTTCAGTGGGAAACTATTGGCCATTGTACAACGGATTGATCATAGCGTGCCTGTCGTTCATGCACAATTCGTGCAGAATGAAGTGCCTATTCGCAAAATCGAATTGACCGTGGATGGTTACCAGGTAAAGGCAACCACTTTTCCAACACATGCAACGTATAGCGACTTATACTGGCGGGTTACGGATGCTGCGGGTATTGATAGCCAATTAGCTACGATTGTGGTAGCTGCAGATGGGCAAAGCGCAACCATTAAGCCTAGAGGAGACGGCGAAGTATATGTCCGTTGTTCCCCTAAGAACGGCGGCAATCATTTTGCTTTTATTTCGATGATTACACTGCAAATTGAAGGCTTAGGGAAGCCTTTTATGAATCCTTATGAGTTTGTATCTGGTGGACTGTACAATGAGAGTAACGTAGAGCTAACCAATGGCAACGAGCGTGGCGTAGCTACGTTAAGAGATGGCGAGAGTCATGTCGCTTTTCAAAACTTGGACTTTGGAGATTACGGGTCGGATGAGATTACGTTGCCTCTATTCCCTTTAAGTAAAGATCCTTTTACTTTTGAAATTTGGGAAGGGATGCCTTTAGAAGGTGGCGAGCTTCTCAGCACTATCCACTACGACAAGGGTTCCATTTGGAATACTTACCAAGATGTGGTCTGTAAGCTCCCGCGTAGGCTGATCGGTGTGACCACTTTATGCCTAGTGTTTAGACAAAAGGTACACATCAAAGGCTTTACCTTTTCCCAGTATCAAAAAGCGTTCCAACAATTGAAGGCCACTGAAGCCACAACGGTGTATGGCGATTGCTTTACCGTTCGTGAGGATACAATTGAACAAATAGGGAATAACGTGTCTCTCGTGTATGAAAATATGGATTTCGGTGAATTAGGCGCAAGTCAGATTGAAATTTGCTGGCGTTCACACATCGCACAAAATTCGATACAGCTCGTGTTCACTGATGACCAACGTGAAATTAGACAAATGATTGAGGTGGCAAGCCGTGAGAATTACACCAGTGCCGTGTTTAATCTAGACGAAACGATTACCGGCACAAATAAGGTATCGCTCATTTTTCTTCCTGGCTGTAACATCGACATCGGCTGGCTTCAATTTTTCAAATAAGCCTGGGAACACAACGAAGAGGATGCCCGTCAGCCACAGTTATGGCTTAGGGGGCATCCTCCTCTTTCTTAATTATTCATACCGCAAGAATAGCACGCCATCAGCTGGCAAAGTGACTTCCAATATACCGTCTTTTATGGCAAACGGGACGTCATTCCAGATATCGGTTAAGCCGGTTCCATCCCTATGCCGCTCGGTCAATCCTAACCGAGTAATCGGAAGTCGTAACTCCTTGCGTTTTTCCATACGGTTGAAAATCCCCAACCACCCTGCGCCGTTTAGATCTTTGTGCGGTGTCATCCAAATATCGATCCCGTTCTCCCGATAAATCAAACTGCCCATGATCCCATTCTGATTGCAGTCAATCATGTCCCGATTCGTAATCAACTCGAACGAAAACTCATCCGAGGTTGGCAGATCTCCCCCCATAAATAATGGGGAAGTGGCCAGCGCCCGTATTGTGATAAAGGTGTATTTCTGATCCCGAGTCAAACCTGACATCCGCTCGAATCCTTTTCCGCTAAGCTCTTCATTTCCATCGTCAGCTTCTGCACTCCGGTTGCTGCGCGGATTCCATAATTGAAGATGTCCGAACGGAATCATATCTAAATCCAACCAAAATCCGGACACACGCACGCTGTCATATTTCTCCCAAGCTACGAATGCTTGCTCCAGATCATGCCGATTATCCCAGACGTCACGCGTCGTACGAACCAGGTTAGCTCCTTGGTACACATCCATATTCTCAATAACCGTCTGTCCTCCCGGGGACAGGCTGAGCAGCATCGGTCTACCGCAACGTTCAATTGCAAGCAGCAAAGCTTCGATTTCATGAGGATAACCTGTGATATCGTCAGCTTTGATAAAATCGACACCCCATTCGGCAAACTGATCGACGACGGACTGATAGAACTCCTGCGCTCCCGGCTTCTTTGTATCGACGCCATAGTTATAGTGGCACCACTTGCACGTATCGGATGTATTGGCAATATCACGCGCTCGGTAAGAAGTACCCTTAATTGGCGTATTCAGTTCTACCGCTTTGCGGGAAATGCCTCTCATGAAATGAATGCCGAATTTAAGCCCCAGCTCATGCGTACGGTCAATAATCGACTGAAGTCCGTTTGGAAAATAGCAAGCGGACGGGATATATCTTCCGTATTCGTCCAATCGGGTGTCCATAGCGTGCTTGACGCGTGGATACATCTGCCCTGGTTCCAACTCGTATTCCGCAAACCATCCATTATCTACAACGAAATACTCGTAACCGAACGGCTTTAACCGCTGGGCCATCATTTCAAGATTTGGCAGCAGGGTCCGCTCAGATGCGGAGCAGCCGTAGCTGTCATAACTGTTCCAGCCCATAGGAGGGGCAGCCGTGCGCTGTGCCAATTTCTTATCGGAAAGAATCATCCTATATTCTCCTTCTATTGTCGATCTCTACATTACTGTGATACGACAACATCGTTAAAATAAGTCTTCTGGAACTCTACGTACAGACCAGGATAACCGCTAGTCAAACTGCTGTCTGTCCCGCTGGCAACCAAAGCGCCGTTCAGATAAGCGTTAATTGTACTGCCGTTGACTTCAAGTGTAAACGTATGATACACCCCGGTCGAAAGTGCTGATACCAAAGCCGAATCAAGGGTCGTATTCACACCGCTTACTCGTTTTCTAATGATGACATTATTATTCGCCTTGTTGTAAAACAAGATATAGCTGTTGCTATTATCGATATATCTCGCCATCAATCCCACCTTGGAATTCGTTGAATCCCAAGCACTAACCTTAACCTTGGCTGAGACGGAATAATTCGCCCACGTACTTGTACCCGCATAGGACCGGCTGGTAGCACTGCTGTCGGAATTATAGTAAGCCTTTGTACTGCTGTCCGTTACAACACTCCAGGTGCCTCCGTTCACCGACCAGCCATTTGCATTGCCATCCTCGAAATCATCACTTAGTAAAATCGTCAGCGATGAGGTGGTTGCACTTGCTGTATTACTTGCTGAAGACAAATTGCCTGTCGGATCGAATGCTTTGACGGTGTAAGTATAGGTGGTTCCTGCCGCCAACCCCATATCGCTATAAGACGTATTTATTGTCGTACCGACTTCCGTACCGTTCCTGTAAACCTTATAACCGGCTACGCCAACATTATCGGTGGATGCCGTCCAAGTTAAATTAATTTGGCTAGTCGATACAGCTGTTGCCGATAGACTCGCCGGTGTGCTTGGAGCTGTTGTATCAATCACTTTTCCAACGACAATCCCTTGCCCGAAGGTAGCCACATAAATATAGCCGTCTGGCGCTACGGAAATATCAAGCGGGAAGCCCCCGTTTGCTCGGTAATACGTATCTGAAATTTCGGTAAGCGTCGTGCCTTGATTCGTCGACTTATACAAGCGACCAGCCCCACTCCCACCAGTAATGCTCGTGACGTACAGACCTCCACTCGCATCGAGAGTAATCGCTGCCGGGTCCGTTACAGACAAAGTAGTCTTGCTAATCTGTCCGCCTTCAACGGATCCCGTATTGGCGTTATCGAGACGGTACAATCCATCATACGCAGAAACATAAATACGAGACGGTAACGATGGGTCTGCTGCGACAAAGCCTCTCATATCCTCAACCGTTGTGGCTGTTTTGGCCCAAATCTTCGTCCAAGTGACACCTGAATCGTTAGAGCGCCATACGCCCGTATGACGGTCATACAAATAGACCAAGCTTGATCCATTCACCCATGTAAGTGTAGCTGTCTTGGTCGTTTGTGCACCCATCACGGAGGAAGGTGAAGCCACCTGCGTCCATGTACCTGATGCTTTCCGCCAGATGCCGCCCTCTTGCACAGCTGCTATAATGACCGGCGCTCCGCTAACACGGTTCACGGCAATGGCCAGCGGTCGCTTGCCCCCAGTCTGCGCAAGCAATCCTTGGGCTGTCCAGACATTCGAGGAATTGGTAGGATCGGGATTCGAGTAGATCTCACCGTCTGCGTTGGTTTGCTGGTCACCAATGGACGTGTAGACAACGGAAGGAGAGGTCGCTGTATCCAAGGCAATCGCCAGCCCATTGTCGACAGCCGCCTTATTCATATTCACATGACTCATTCGATCGGCGGAATAGACGAATGTCCAATCCGCATCGGTCGAGTAAACTCTTCCTGATCCATTCGGATCTGCAGCAATGGCCCGATTAAAGGTAACGTTCAGATTACGACTGTATGGATACCAATTAACTCCGCCATTGTCCGACTTCCATACCCCTTGCACCCCTGCTGTGTAAATCACATTGGTATGGCTCGGGTCGATCGCAAGTCCGGATACTTTGCTCCGCTTCGTCCCCAGCATGGTCATCACTTCGCTGCTATGCTGGCTTAACCACCAAGTCGATCCTCCTGCACCGCCAACATGATAATCGATATTACCTGATGTCGTGGTGACAGGCGTAAACGTAAGACCGCTGTCCGTTGATTTCAGTACACTTTGGTACATGGTGGTGTCGACAGTGTCCTGCGAGGGTTCCCAGACAGCCCCGATATAGATAACATCTTCCGTGGAGGCTCTGTACCCGTCGATCGCATGATAGACGGCTTCTCCGGCAGCGGACCAGCGCTGTACCCATGCCCCTGAAATCAACTTATAGAACGTCGCTGCGGTCCCGGCGTTGTTAGTCCCAACGGCGTACAGCGTGCCCCCGATAAATTTCAGTTCTTCAATCCTTTGCGGAGTCGGATTGCTATCTCCGCTGGCTACCAGGCTCCAGGTCGGAGTCGTGCTTTTGGCATTCGTAGACTTATACACGCCTTCTCCATAAACTGCCGCATAGAGGGTATTTACATTGGCAGGATCGAGCGCGACGCTTCGTATATATTTGCCTGAAAGCCCAATTGTTGTCCAAGTCAGTCCATCGTCATTGGACCTCTTAACGCCTTGGTCGAAAGTCCCAGCATACACATACTGGGCTCCAGTCGTTTCATCCAGCGCAATTAAAGTTCCAGTGGATCGAGGATGCGGTACGGGGAGACTGCCTATATCTTTGTTGTTTCCGCCAGCAAACATGGGCGAGCTGGATCCCCCGCGCAAACTCCAGTTCTGCCCGCCGTCTGTCGAGACATACAAGGCTCCTTCCGGTAAGCTTCCGCTCTTGCCTACGCCGATATACACCTTATTGGGAGTAACTTTTGAAAATACGATCGATGCAATAACCAAGTGTGATTTATTCGTCAAGCCAGCGTTGGAGGGACTCCATGTCGAACCTGAATCGGTAGAGCGCTGAATGCCTCCGGCATCTGCCCCAGCCAGCACCAAGCCGCTGCCGAAAGGATCGACAGCAATCACATTATGGAATCCCCCTCCATCATAACCACTGGGACCAAATGAATTGGCAGCATGTGCGGTTGCGACTCCAGCGATAAAAACCACCATCGCGCAAAACACCCCGATCACCCAGCGAAACTGCTTTCTCCATGTGAAAGACATCATCTGCAGTGAAAATACCCGATCATCCATCAGTTATTCCCCCAATATTCAATTTAAGTTACCCATTCAAATTTCTACTTCTTCGGACAACACCCGACGCTGACCGCTTCCTTTCGTAACCGCAGGTACAATCTCAGCTTCGTCTTCCCCAGCCTCAACCATCCTTGTAAGCAATCGCTTGCGCATCCGCTCCGCTACCGCACGATGCGACTCAAATTCGATCAAGTTGGTCAGCTCATACGGGTCGGATTCCAAATCATACAGAAACTCCTCGATGTACCTGTCTGATCCCGGGACTTCCGTGCCATCTTGACCCGGCGCGCTGACTGCATACTTCCAACGCTGGGTACGAATTGCTCTACCAAGCTGAACGCCGCTAATTTGAACATAGAGGTCATCTGGCCACTTGATCTGCTCCCTGCGCAGCAGCGGCATCAGCGACCGCCCTTGCATGTGCTCGGGAACTTGAATCCCCGCCGCATCCAGCAACGTTGGCGGCAGATCAATCAGGCTTATCAACTCCGGCAGTCGGCCACCCCGTTCAAAGCCTGGACCGCCAAGCGCCATGGGCACACGAATAGAGCTTTCGTGGCCTGACTGCTTATAGAGCGCATTCCTCGTTTTGAAGTGGCAAGCATGGTCAGAAGTGAACAGAACAATTGTGTTTTTGTGGATATTCAGACTCTTCAACACATCTAGGAGCCGTCCGAAGTTCTCATCCAGCCGTTTCACCATGCCGTAATAACCTCCGAGATGCTGATGGGCGGTCCCTCCGAGCGCTGCCAAATCCGGGGGCACATACCGCGATTGAAAACGTTCGCGATAACCGTCTGGCGCCACATAATCATCGACTCGGTTTTGATGATGCGGCTCAAGGAACGAAAGGAATAGGAAGAAGGGATCATCCTGATGCTCATTGACGAATCGCACGGCTGCATCGGTCAAGGCATCCACGCGATAGCCTGGCAGCTTGACGCGTTGGTTCTCATTATCCCAAAGTATCGCGTTATAGGGCTCTGAGCTCAATTCCAGCGCATTCGCGCCTAGCCAATACTGATATCCGCCACGTTTCGATGCAGGGACCGGATTCTCATCAGCCAAATGCCATTTGCCGATGTAACCGGTCTTATAGCCTGCATCGTTAAAATAATGAGCCATCGTTCTCACATCAGGGGGCAGCGGATTTTTGTTCCGGTAACATCCAGTCTCTGTAGGATACAATCCAGTCTGCAAGGCAGAGCGGGCTGGCCCACATAATGGCTGGCAAGTGAAGGCATTTTCCAAGTGGGTGCCGCTTTGAGCGAATCGGTCTAAATTCGGCGTTAGCCCAAGCGGATTTCCGTGAATGCCTGTCGTATCCCAGCGCTGTTGATCTGTAAAAAACACGATGACATTCGGTTGATTACTAGGTTGCCGTTCCAATGGCACACCTCCCTCTTCTTAACATCAATTCAATTCATTTCAAGTCAATTTCCAAAAAGTCCTGGACCATACTCAGCCGTAGCTACGGTGACATATTGATTGAAGATCGTATCTTCACTCTCATAGGCATGCTTCCACATCTTGCCGTACATTTGCTTGACAACGTCCTGCATATTCGGCTGATCGATCACATTATGAAGCTCATGCGGATCTACGTTCAGATCGTACAATTCGTTGATATCCGTTGCATGATAAACGAATTTATAATCATTCGTCCGAACCATCCGACTCGTATAGTACACTTCAACACCATTGCATTGTGCATATTGGCTATCGCGCCAATCGTCCGGCTGCGTATTGGAGAGAAAAGGCAGCAAGCTGCGACCCGCGCATTTATTCAACACCGGTGCTCCGGCGGCTTCCAGAAGGGTTGGAGCGATGTCCATTAGCGTCACAAATTCGTCCACTTGGCAGCCTGGATTTGGATTGTTGCCCGGCCAGCTGACGACAAGCGGTACCCGATAACCCTCATCAAACATACTGATTCCCTTGCAGTATAAGCCATGCGCACCGGCATGCTCTCCATGATCGGAGAGAAATACAACCAGGGTATCCTCCTTTTGACCATTTCGTTCCAAAGCTTGCAGCACTTCACCGAACATATCGTCCATCATCGTGCAATAGCCCCAATAATGCGCGATCGATTCCTTGACCTCGTCTTCGCTAAGCTGATCGAAAACGTTGCGCATCTTTCGATACACGCCTGGTTTATCCTTCAGATCATCATGATAATTAGGCGGGAGTGGAATGTCCTTAGGGTCGTACATGCTAGCATAAGGCTCTGGTATGATGAACGGATCATGCGGCCCATTCACCCCAATGTAAACACACCAAGGCTCTTGGCTGTCCTTTAGCTGATCTAGCTGCTCGATGCCGCTGCGAACGACTTGATAATCCTTCAGTTCCTGATAGGCCTTTTCCGTCGTGCCGTACAGCTGCTTGTTTCCCCAACCAGGACGAAGGAGCTCGCCCCGACCACGTTCCACCTTACTTTCAGCTAAATACTTCTCATGGTCTGCTTGAAATCGGTCACGACTGATCCCCATATAAGTGCCTACCCCAGCGCTAACCTGAAGCTCCTTCCAACCTCGGTCCTTCGGGTTCTCCGTGGCAGATACATGCCATTTCCCGCTATAAAATAAGTCGTATCCCGACTCCTTCAATTTCTCGGAGAACGTCTCCACCCCTGGATTGAGTGAGCGCCGGATCGCTTGGTCGTTCATATTATTGTTGTATATCCCGTGCTGTGAAGGGTATAACCCCGTCATAAATGACGCTCGCGCTGGACAACAATGTGCCATAGGGGGATACGCTTGCGTAAACTGAACGCCTTCCGCAGCGAGTCGATCCAGGTGGGGCGTTCGGCATGGATGCCCAGGCATAGCTACCTGCGCCTGCTCCTGATCTGTCATAAAGATCAGGATGTTGGGTCTTGCTTTTTTCACGATATCTACCTCCCGGAATCTAGCTACCCTTTTACTGAACCGAGCAGCATACCTTTGTTAAAATATTTTTGCAGGAACGGATAGATAATGAGTAAGGGAAATGCTGTCAGCAGAATAGCTGACATTTTCGCCGCAGGCGTGTAATTGACGCTTTGTTCGATTGAAGCCGCAGTGGCCGATGCATCATCGATCAGCATTTGGCGCAAGTATACCTGCAGCGGCCATTTCGTTGCATCGTTCAGATAAAGAATCGCATTGAAATACGTATTCCAGTTGTGAACGAGATAAAACAGCGTAAAGGTCGCAATTGCCGGAAGCGACAGGGGCAGCACGATACTCCATAGTGTTCGCCATTCCCCACAGCCATCCATATTGGAAGACTCCAACACTTCGTCCGGAACGGAACGAAAGAAGCTGCGCATAACGATTAAATGGAACGGTGCGATCGCACTTGTCAGCCATAGCGACCAGTAACTGTCAAGCAGCCCAAGCCCTTTGACCACCATATAGGTTGGGATCATTCCACCAGTGAATAGCATGGTGAATAACACCATAAAGCTAATGAGCGACCGTTCTTTCAGCCACACCTTGGACAATCCATAGGCCATCAGTGTTGTCAGTACAATATTTATAAGCGTACCGAAGATGCTAATGATCAAAGCGCTTTTAAAGGCATTGATAAAACCCGGATTCGTAAGCAAGTACTGATATCCTTCCCATGTCCACTTGTGGGGGAAAAGAAAGAAGCCGCGAGTTAGATACTCTTCTTCCGGTGCAAACGAAGCGGTGACCACATAGAGAAGTGGAAGAAGTATCGCAGCCGTTACGAGGATCAACAAAGCATATATGATCACATCCACATATCGCTCCGACTTGGAGATCGTTCGATTCATCTGTCAATACACCCCTTCCTGTCCCATTTTTTTGGCAATTGTATTCGCTCCTATGACCATCACAAGGCCAACAATCGACTTGAAGAGCCCAACAGCCGCCGAATAACTAAATTCTCCCTTCGCGATCCCGTTACGATACACATAGGTATCAAACACGTCCGACACGCTAAGATTGAGCGGATTTTGCAGCAAATAAATATGCTCGAATCCGATATCCATAAAGTTGCCTAAACGAATGATGAATACGATGACAATGACATTGCGAAGTGCGGGTAGCGTAATATGCCAGATTTGCCGTAAACGACCAGCCCCATCAACCACTGCAGCCTCATATAGCGAAGGATTAACAGCCGCAAGCGCCGCCAAAAATATAATCGCACTCCAGCCAACACCGTGCCAAATATTTTGAAGAACCCATACCAAGCGAAAGTAGACCGGATCCGTCATCAATTCAATCCGCTCAAAACCCCAAGCAGCAAGCTGCTGATTGATGCTGCCCTTCTGTGTGGCAAACAAGAGCACCGTCATGCCTACAATCACTACCCATGACAGAAAGTGTGGAGCATACACGATGGTCTGCACCGATTTTTTGAACCACTTAAGTTGAACTTCGTTCAGCAAGACTGCAAATAGGATCGGGGCGGGAAAAAAGACGAAAATGTCGAGCAAATTGAGAAGCAGCGTATTTTTAAGCAGTAAGAGAAACTGCTGCTCTTCAAACAGCCTTTGAAAATGCTCGATTCCCACCCAATCACTCTTCCAAAAGCCTTGAAATGGATTGTATTCCTGAAAAGCGATCGAAATGCCGAACATCGGCACATACTTGAAGATCACAAAGAATAGAACGCCTGGCAGCAGCATGAAATAGATCGGTAATGCTCTTCGAAAGTAGCGTAAGGAATATTCTGTCTTGTACATATCGGCTACACCTTTCTGCTTCCTATTTCCCGCTCTTGTTAGCTGAATATGCCTCGTTCACTTCTTTGACGATTTGGTCGCCACCGTTCTTTTTCCAATCTTCTACTGCCTTCTCGATACTCTCTACCGGCTCACGTCCCATGATAATTTTCAACATGGCTTCCTTAAACTTGGCATCCAGATCCGTTGATTTCTTCATATAGGTCGCAGACAAATTGGTAAATCCAACAGACGGATCGGCTTTCGCTGCATACATCGCGTTCTCAGTCTGGAATTTAACCAACGCTTCTGGCTTCTTCTGATCGTCCCATTCGCGGGTTTCATATTTCATGGATGAATTGCGGAAGAACCAGTTGTTCAAAATGTTGACACTATCTTGTTCCTTCTTGCCTCGCTCCGTCAGCTCAACTTTACCGTCGGCGCTTTTCGTGTAGAAGATTCCTTCCGGACCGCTCTTGATGATTTTCGTACCTTCCTCAGTCGCCCACCAATCGAGAAGGCTCAAGATGCGCTGACGCTTCTTCTCATCCAGTTTCGCGTTCAGCACGATTTTCGTCGTTCCACCAACACGAGTCGGATTTCCGCGAAGACCGCTTGGAGCTTTTGGAGGTGGAAGCTGGATGATCTCCGCGTTTGGCGCGATCTTCTTCAATTGTGCGACGCTTCGCTCAACAAGCTGATGTTGGGCCACAGCAAGGCCCAGCTGATTGCCGCCTATTTTATCGTTCACTATCGTGCCGGAATTGGTCATGAAATCGCGATCAAGCACGCCTTCTTCGTAAGCTTTACGCATAAAAGCAAGGTACTGCTTCAGTTCGTTCGTCTGTACGTGACGAGGAATTAATTTTCCGTTCTCTTCTTTCCATAGATCGGCCAGTCCGAAGGCAATTTCCAACGGCTGAGCTCCGTTTAGCAAGCTAATTCCCGGATCGCTTCCCGATGCTGTAAATCCTACCGTGTCAGCCTTACCATTACCATCCGGATCGTTCTTAGCGAACGCTTTGGCAATTTCATAAAATTGGTCCAAAGTAAACGTATCTGGATTAGGTACAGGGATGTTTAGTTTAGTCAGCCAATCCTTCCGAACGACGACCGACAACTGATTGGCCGGCTGGAATTTGCCCAGACCGTACAACTTGCCCGGCGGATTAAGCACCTCCATCATCTCCTGAGGGATCGCTTTAGCTAGATTCGGATACTGCTTCAAGTATGGCGTCAGTTCAACGAATACACCTTGTGACTGCCATCTGAGATATTCAAGCTCATTGACAACAAAGAGATCAGGCAATTGACCAGATGCTGCCATCACGTTTAACTTCTCGTCATAGTTAGCTCCCGGCACCCATTGCATGTTAAAATCAACATTAAACTTCTCGTTGATGTGCTGGATAATCGGATGATTGTTATCCGGCCAACCGCCTCCCTTAAAGGAACCAGCCATAGAATTGATTGTTATTTTCTCTTTGCCACTATCCGTAGCTTTCGGCGTATTCGTTGTAGTCGGCGTATCCCCCTGAGTCGTCTTCTTTTCATTCGAGCATCCTGCGGTAATAACTGTTGACAAGCTGGCGATCATAGCAATAGCGATCCATTTTTTCATGTGTATCCTCCTCGGAGCTTCTAATCACTGATTGCTTTCATTATATCGCTAGGAATGCCCTTAAAAATTTCACGATTCCACGATTATTTATCCGATTTGGTGAAGTTAGTATCCGGAACATCCTTAATCTGGAATGGAATCCTTATCGATACAACCGTACCCCGCCCCGGAAAAGATGCAACGGATAACCCATATTTATTTCCATACTGTAAAACAAGACGGGTATGTACATTCGCAATGCCAAGAGACTGCTGTTCAGCAAACCGATCGTCCGCCCCCTCACTAATCGCATCCAGCCTTTCTTGCAGTTCCTTAAGCTTGATTGCGGGAATACCAGGCCCGTTATCGGCGATTTCAATAATGAGGTCGTCATGCTCCTGAAACGCATTCACCAGAACGGCTGCTTTCCCGTATTTCGGCTCTACGGCGAATTTCACAGCATTCTCCACCATCGGCTGCAGACACAACTTGACGATCATACAATCCATATATTTTTGATGGATATAAATTTCGCTTTGAAAATGCTTAGAAAACCGCACATGAATAATGTCCAAATAATTTCTTAAATGTTCGATTTCATCGGACAACGGAACTTCCAATTCCGCCATTCTCGCCGTATACCGATAGACACTGCCTAAATTGCCAGCCATGGTAGCGATCCTTGGATTATCCTCCAAAAAGGCGATGCTCTTAATAATATCCAGTGTATTGTAGAGCAAATGAGGATTAATTTGATTTTGAAGGGCTTGAATGGTTGCCTCCTTCTGTTTCAACTGAAGCTTGACTTCCTTCAATTTCAAGCCATATATCGTTTCCCGCGATTCCTTCAGCCGATATGTCATTCGATTGAATCTACGATTCAATTGCTGAATTTCATCGTTCCCGGGATAAACATCTGCCTGAACGGATAGGTCATCATTTTCAACGCGCAGCATCAAATCTTTCAGCTTCGAGATCGGGCGGGTTAACCAGCCAGACAACCATGGCACAGTAATTAATATAAAAATAGAGACCAAAACCATGACAATAATCATGGATTTGCGAACGATGGTTAAACCACTGGCCATTTCGTTCAGTGGGACTAGCGCCACCACATTCCAGTTCGTAAATTCAGAATGGTTATAGGATACGAGATAGTCCTTTCCTTCCCATGTTTGAACATCATTCGGCTTGTCCAGGTGCAGCCAACTTAACTCCGTCTCTGCCATAGGCAAGCCTGCCAATCCTGTATTCGGATCATATACGATGGTTCCATCCGAGGCGACGATAAAAAAATACCCTGTTTCGCCAAGTGTAGAACGGCCCAGGATTTTCCCAACTTCGTTCAGCGCAACATCAATCACCAGATTTCCAATCAATTTCACCGTATTTGTACTAAAAATGGGGACGCTTACGGCCACTACTGGATAGCCAACCGAATTCCTGTACTCGGAAAGATAGGTTGGAAATATTTTTGCTGTGTCCGCTAAGGGACTTTGATACCAGGGCTCAGTCATGAGCCTGCTTTCGTCAGGGGCCAAATTGTCTTCTGTGGAAATAATGCGTTTGTCCGAAGAAACGAGAAACATGTCTACGATCTCCGAATAGTTAAGCGCTATCGTTTGATTTAACGAATTCTCGATCCAAAATAAATTTTCTCGAGTTACAGACAGTTCCCCCTGCAGCCAGTCCTGTATTAAGCTGGTGTCATTCCGGGTAACGAGCGGATTCCGCGATGGCAGCGGTCCCGCTATCGTCGCATGGGTGGATTGAATTAGCTGGGTGAAATATAAATCTGTCTGATGATTAATGCGGGAGACGGCTTGCTGAGCGATTTCGAAGAAATCGTGTTTCGCCGATTTGGCGTAATAGTAATTGGCGAAGCCCACCATGATGAACAAGGAAAAGAAGCTGACCCCGAGGAAAGCTGCTACCATTTTGGTTCTAATTGAAAATCGGTACTGCCATTGCCACCAGTTCATAGGCCCATACTCTTTCTATATTCAGATGGCGTTAATCCGACAATCGCCTTGAATACTCTAGTAAAGTAAGGCAGTGACCCAAATCCGACCAACTCGGCAATCCGATACGCCTTATCATCGGTTTCCAAAAGCAGCTTTTTAGACTCCGCAATCCGAATTTCATTGATATATTGAATCATCGTGCAACCTGTCTGCTGCTTGAACAAAAAGCCGAAGTGCGAAATGCTCAAATTAGCCATGTCAGCCAACTCTGACAACGTGAAATCGTCACGATAATGCGTACGAATATGCTCGCACGCCTTTTGAACGACAAATTTCAGATTTTGGCTCACCTGAGCCGGACGATGGATAATCCATTGATCAAGAATAGATTGAAAATATTGACGGATTTCGGAGTCGTCACCCCAACCAGCACTATTGTTCCTTTTGACTTTCAGTTGTACCTGATGCGTTTCTTCTAAAAGGGACTTTAGCTTCCCTTCATATACAGCCAATAACGACTGATGTGCACTCGGGTTCAAATATTTCATACTGAGGATGGTTTCAAGGAGATCCCTATGCTTTCGGAGAAGTGTCTTCGATTCCATGGAATAGCCCTGCTCGATGAGTTCTTGCATACGCATCAAATACGCGTTCAATTCCTTGATCGTTGCCAGCTTATCCACCGACTTATGTAAGGCCGTTGATATATGCTCGAATTGAACAGGCTTGAGTAAATATTCGGTTACACCATAGCTCATAGCCTGCCTGGCGTATTCAAAATTGTCATATCCACTAATAACCACCGGAATCATCGGGATTCTGCTCTCCGTCAATCGGCGAATTAGCTCGAGGCCGTCCATTTCCGGCATACAAATATCCGTTAGAAGAATTGTCGGCCACAGTTCATATATCAATGCAAGCGCTTCCTCTCCATTGTTGGCTTCCCCAACGACCTCGAATTCCTCCCCGGCCCTCTCCACCATTTCCACAATACAATCCCGAATCCACGGCTCATTCTCGGCAACCAGTACACGATACATCGATAGTCTCCCCTTCAGTTTCATGCGCTTTATTGTTCGTAATCTATCATCGCATTATGATACCAAAAAAACTAGCCCCTGCTATTGCTAATACCGATGCGATTCCAATAGGAATAAGCCCTTGATCAAATAATTATGATCAGGGCTCGAGCTTGCAAAATACATTTACAGAAACATAACGCAGAGTTCATCTAATCCGAAAAGTCCTTTTATATACTTAAATTGACTGATATAACGAATCATAAGAGCTAGGTGGTAGATAACATGTTAAAAAAGCGTGATTTGCACGATTGCCATTCCCTGTTTAACTTAATGACGGATCCTTCAGTTTTTCCTTACGTTCGTAATAAATGCCAGTGTTATGAAGAGTATTTGTTCATTACCAAACAATTGATCGTAGAAGAAGAAAAGGAAACATGTATTTCTAGAACAATTTTAAATGAAATGGGACATCCTATAGGTACTATTGAACTTTATAATATAGTTAATCGAACAGGCTTCTTGGCAACATGGATTGGAGCCCCTTACTTTGGTAAGGGTTATAACCAACAAGCGAAAGAAACCTTTTTCACTGAATTATTTCTTGAGAATAAGATAGATACCATATTTTTAAAAATTCGAAAACAAAATATTCGATCAAAGAAGGCCGTAGAAAAACTACCGTATGCCCTATTAGCAAATGATACAAATCCTCACATCTATCAATCAATTAATCATAATCAAGCCATCTATGATTTGTACAAAGTGGAACGGTTATGCTATTTAGAAAGCAGTAAAGTCATGCAACATGAAGTCGCTACGTGATATCTTCAGTCTAAGACAAAAAGAAAAACCCTTGATAATCAAGGGTTTTTCTTGGGATGCGGTCGGAGGGATTTGAACCCTCACGCCTTGTGAGCGCCACCCCCTCAAGATGGTGTGTCTGCCGTTCCACCACGACCGCTTAAGAAAGTATACTGGGGATCTAGGATTTGAACCTAGGCATGACGGAGTCAAAGTCCGTTGCCTTACCGCTTGGCTAATCCCCATTAGTTAAGGGAAAAGGGCGACCGATGGGACTTGAACCCACGAATGCCGGATCCACAAACCGGTGCGTTAACCCCTTCGCCACGATCGCCACAGTAGGAATATTATTCCTTGAAAACTAGATACGAAACTTCAACGTAAGTTTTACTTTTAGGTTTCCAGCAGAGAGACTTTAATCTACGATTAAAGATCCCTATATATGGTTAAGCCCTCGACCGATTAGTATTCGTCAGCTGCATACGTTACCGCACTTCCACCTCGAACCTATCAACCTCGTCGTCTACAAGGGGTCTTACATACTGGGAAATCTCATCTTGAGGGGGGCTTCGCGCTTAGATGC
>NZ_JAVDSB010000012.1:0-192239 GCF_031455095.1 Paenibacillus qinlingensis | reverse complement strand
CCCCAGAGGGGATAAGCACGGAGGAGCCGAATGCGATGACCCGCACGTTCGGTTCTGTGAGAGGCCCATGCAACTATGCATGGGCCTACTCTATTTGCTATCAATCAATTAGATCTTGAAGTGTCATTATCATAGAGTCATTGGCCGGGAGCAAACAGTCTGGGTTTACATAAACTGGATTATAGTATGAATTTGTCGGATGACAAAAATGCTAGAAAAATAAAAAGGAGATGAATAAAAATGGTTGATGCAGAAATGCAAAAGGCGTTAGATACTGCTTTCGCAAATGGGAAACCTTGTTATGTTGTTATTCCCGATGATGGGGCCTACATCTTTGATGGAAAAAAGACAACAAAAGTAGCAACACCTGCTATTGTTACTCCAACGCCTCCTACGCCACCCACTACACCAACTGGTAAGGTATTTAATGTTGCCGATTATAGTACGATTAAACAGGCTCTGGATGCTGCAGCTGTCGCGGGTGGAACAGTTGTATTTCCCTCAAATGGACAGTTTACAATTGCCGTCGGAGCTCCATTGGCAGTTGCAGCTAATGTTAAATTGCAAGGGAATGGATCTACTATTAAGATGACTGGAACCGGACATGCAGCAGAAGTAATTGGGATCAGAGGAAGTAATGTTGAGATTGATAAATTAATTTTTGATGGAAATAATCTCAGCAAAGTAGGAGTTTCTCTATATGAGAATATATCCAATATAAAAGTGACTAACAGTACCATTAAAAACATTACCCAAGGGGGGAGTTATTCAACTGACCTCGTTGCAGGAGTAATGATAAAAACAGGGATCGTAGGAGTTTTGTTAGATAATAATGTGATAAATGGTGTTAGAGCGAAAAATGCGCCCGCTGTATCAAGAGGGGTAATGGTTTCGAGTTATAATGGTACAATTGCAAAGAATATTACAATTAGTAATAATACGATCTCGGATATATCACCAAAAGATGACGGTGATGGGATCTATTTCGATTCAAGCACTGTTCTATCTAACTCTGTAATAAGTGGGAATACATTTGAGCGGGTTGGAAAAAGAGGTATTAAAATTGCAACTCCAGGTATTACTGTTTCAAATAACCATGTCATAAATTCTTTCTTGAACAATAATCAATATGTGGCGAGTAATCCAGTACCAGGAATGGATATGTACGCAGGGATATCTATTTATGCTAACGATGTCATTGTAAGTGGAAACAACATAGATGGTGTGGGGAGCTTTTATGGTGGCATTGAAGTCTCCGCTGAACTTTTGGTTGATCGAATTAAAATATTAAATAATACCATCACAATGGGAGCAAGTTCAAATCAGAGTGGTACAAGCGGAATGCGAATTGGGGATGTGGCAAACTTTGAAATTTCAGGAAATAAAATAATAAGAGGAAGTAATGGGATCTGGACATGGCAAGGAGCAGTCAATGGCACAATTACAGGAAATGATATAAGTGAAGTTGATTATGGTATTCAATTTGGAACTTATGTGACGGGGAAACCATTCTCTAATGTTAAAGAGAGTAATAATAAAATTCAAGCGAGAAAAGCTGCAATTATAAATCGATAGAAAAGGACGGTGATTTTCACCGTCTTTTTTTCTGTTTGAATGTATGGAAAGTTAAGTAATACAGTGTTGTATAAAGCTAAAAGTAAATAGTTGACATGTTACATAATGTATCGTAAAGTAGACGAGTAAAAGATACGATTTGTTACATTGATGAATAAATGAATAAGAAGGGTGATATATGAAACGAAGAGCTATTTATTACTTTGTTGCTTCTTTAGGGCTCGCAAGTAGTTGTTGGATTTACTTGAGTTTCGAGCCCAACCATCACTTTCAAGGAAGTGAATTACCTGTATTATCTACACCTAATTATCAAGCGATATCATCATATCCCATAAATCAGTCCAATCAACCAGCCCAACTCAATGATGATACTAAGATCGTACAATCAGAACCAACAGCAGCAACTATAAAAGTAGATAAAGCAGAAAAGTACTCATCCTTTAATGTCCTTATTCTTGGAACGGATGCTATTGGGAACGAAGACTCTCGATCAGATGTAATTATTGTGGCACATGTGATGCCAAATGAAAAAAAAGTTGCCATCGTTTCAATTCCGCGAGATTCAAGAGTTGCAGTAGACAATGTAGGTTATACAAAAATTAATCATGCTCATATCGTTGGTGAACTACATGGGGGAAATAAGGAAGGTACCCAATTAGTACTACAAACTGTAAGTAGTTTCTTAAATATTCCAATTAATTATTACGTAAAAACTAATTTCAGAGGTTTTATAAACATGATTGATGAAATTGGTGGTATTGATATTGAGGTCATGGAGGACATCTATTTAGGTGAGTCATCACTGCTTCTTCATCAAGGCATGCAGCACATTGACGGGGCGACCACGCTTAGTTTAGTACGGGAGAGACATTCATTGCAAAACGGGGATTTTGGGAGACAGTTTAATCAGTCACAGGTTTTGAAAGAAATTGCTGTAAAACTACTTCAACCGAAGCAACTTCCGAAGTTGCCTAAATTACTTTCATTAGTTAAGAAAGATATCTCTGATACAAATTTTTCTGATGGGGATTTACTTAGTTTAGCTTGGTTATTAAATGGAGTTAAGGCATCAGATTTTAGTTATATTCAGATACCAGGACATTCGAGTTTGGAGATGGACCCCTTAGTTAAGAACAATGTGTGGTACTGGATTCCAGATATGGATGAAGTGAAAAAGATAACTCAGGATTATTTTCAAAGGGAATAATATAGGTTAATCTACCATAGGAATGATACAAAATGTATTTAAGATTTAAGATGGAAACGAACTAGAGTGAGGCAAAGTAGCGCTTGACACGATACATTTTGTATCGTATATTTAAAATATAAATGATACAAAACGTTTCATAAATATCGAATTCGAATCCATTTTGTATCATGAATTTCAAGTTTTAAATCTAGTAAACTATGAGACTAGTACCTTGAAAGGGTGTAACTAAAGATGGCTATTTTAATCACTGGTGGCAGTGGATTTATAGGGGCTCATACTAGTGTCGAGATGCTTAATGCTGGATATGATATCGTGTTGTTCGACAATTTTAGTAATAGTCAGCCAGAAGTTCTACGAAGAATCTATGAAGTAACGAATAAAAGTTTTCGATTCTATGAACTTGATATGCGTGATAAGCAATTATTGGAGAAAGTTTTTTCGGAGAATAGTATCGATGCTGTTATTCATTTGGCAGGTTTGAAAGCGGTTGGAGAGTCGATACATTTACCTCTTAAATACTATGATAATAACATTAATGGTACTGTAACACTCATTGAAATGATGAAGAAATATGAAGTAAAGAAATTGGTCTTTAGTTCTTCAGCAACCGTGTACGGCTTGCAGACACAGGTTCCAATTTCAGAAGACAATCTATTAGAAGCAACTAACCCTTATGGTCGATCCAAGTTAATGATTGAAGAAATCTTAAGGGATCTATACGTGTCAGATAAGGAATGGAGTATTATTCCACTGCGATACTTCAATCCAGTTGGTGCACATCAGAGTGGGCGATTAGGTGAGTATCCGAATGGTACGCCAAATAATTTAACCCCATTTATTACCCAAGTTGCTGCTGGTAAGTTAAGAGAAATGAATATTTATGGAAATAATTATCCAACACCTGATGGTACAGGTATTCGTGACTACCTTCACGTAACAGATTTGGCGCTGGGACATGTTAAGGCAATTGAGAAAGTAATGTCCGGTGCTACTGGGGTGAACGCCTACAACTTAGGTACTGGAAGGGGTTATAGTGTGCTAGAGATGATTCATACTTTTGAAAGAATAACTGGGAAAATCATCCCTTACTCAATTGTTGAGCGCAGACCTGGTGATGTTGCAGTTTGTTATGCGGATCCGACAAAGGCCAAAGTTGAGTTAGGTTGGGAAGCTCATAAAGGCATTGAAGAAATGTGTATAGATGCTTGGCGTTGGCAAGTGAATAATCCAAACGGCTATGAGAGTTCTTTTGAACTGGAAAGAAGTTGGGTATAAATCATTGGTTGGAGAACATATGAGAAAAATACAGGGTCAATTTGTCATCTCACTTGATTTTGAAATGTATTGGGGAATTCGGGATATCTATTCACTTCATCAGTATACCGAACAGATGTCAAGTGAAAGACAATTAATCCCAAAACTTCTTGCTTATCTAGAAGATTATGATATTCACGCTACCTGGGCGATTGTTGGACTTTTATTCTTCGATAATTTTGAAGAACTAGCAAATAACTTACCGCGCTTAGTACCTGATTACACCGTAGCTGACCTGTCTCCTTATCCTTATATAAAGAATGGGAATGTAGGCTTTAATGAATTGTTGGATCCTCATCATTATGCTCCTTCATTAATTAAGGCAATTAAAGAGACGCGAAATCAGTGGATCTCAACCCACACATTCTCGCACTATTATTGCTTGGAGCAGGGGCAATCTCTAGAGCATTTTGAAGCGGATTTGAAAGCTGCTGTACGGACTGCCAAGGAGAAAGGATTAGAACTGAAAAGCATCATCTTTCCCAGAAACCAAGTAAATGACAAATACATAAAAGTTTTGAAGAAGCATGGCATTCTTTCCTACCGCGGGAATCCAGCACACTGGGTTTATCGGAAAGGTTACTCCAGGTCTGACTCCATCGTGAAACGAATTTTTCGTTTGGTAGATTCCTATGTAAATCTTTCTGGACATAATTGCTACTCGTTAAAAGAACTACATAAACAAATTCCTATTAACTTGCCAGCGAGTCACTTCCTAAGACCCTACTCAAAAAAGACAAAAATGTTGGAATCACTTAGGTTAAACCGCGTGCTTTCTAGTATGACGTATGCCGCACAACACGGACTTGTGTATCATCTTTGGTGGCATCCCTACAATTTTTCAAATGATGAAGAAGCTAATATGGCAGCATTCCGAAAAATTATTGAGCATTTTAAGAAGCTTCAACATCAATATGGCATGGTGAGTACAAGTATGGAGGAATTGTGTGACACCGTACTTGGAAATTACCATAATCAAGATACTTTAACAAATAAGCAAAAGATAAGAGAGGTGAGGTAATGGGAGAGCAGATTTTTGCTGCGATTCGTAGACATTTTGTCGTATTTCCTATGATTTTAATATGCTTTGTGGCTGCAGGGTTCGGAATCAATATGCTACTTCAACCAGAGTACCAAGCGAAATCCACCTTGATTGCTAACTTTGGTAAAGCCAGTGATAATGTTTCGAACAAATATAATGAATTGCTTGCTAACCAGATGTTAACAACGACCTATCAAGAAGCAATTCAAAGTCTTTTTATTGCTAACATTGTAAAGCTTAAGCTTTCGAGCAGCTTGACTCCGAGTGAACTACTAAGGAAGATTCAAGTCAAGACGGATCCTGGTGCCTTAATTTTATCTATTTACGCAAATGCAAATGATGCAAATCAAGCGGTAGCTATCGCCAATGCGTTCGCAGAATCCTTCGTTAGCAACTCTACTCTTATTCTTAATCAAGCTAATGTGAATGTGCTCGACCTAGCTGTGTATGAAAATTCATCATCACCGGTTAAGCCGAAAAAAATGTTTAATTTGGCTGTATGTACTTTTGTAGGTTTTTTTGCAGCAACAAGCTTTAGCTTGTTATTAGATAAGAAGCGATTAAAAAAGGTGAAAAAAAAAGAGCGCATACCGAATTTCCGCTTAGAGGCGCAAGTTAAAAGGGAAGCTCCTACCCAATTGGAGGTATAGATATGATTCATTTTGCCATAATTGGTTGCGGTCATATAGCGAACAAACATATTGAAGCTATTGCTAAAATCAATGGAGCAAAGCTAATTGCTTTATGTGACACGAACACAATGAGGCTACAAGAGTTACAAGTGAGCTTGCAAGTAGCCTGTTTTATAGATATAGCAGAAATGTTAAGAAGCTTGCCTGAGATTGATGTGGTGTGCATTTGTACGCCAAGTGGATTACATGTCCATCATGCCATAATAGCAGCTCAAGCTGGTAAACATCTGATTATTGAAAAGCCGATGGCTTTAACACTGGAGGACGTAGATGCCATGGTAGATGCTGCTTCTCAGCACAATGTGAAGATAGCTGTCGTCCATCCGAATCGATTCCGTCCTGCCATACAGAGATTAAAATGGGCATTAGATAAGGGGATTTTCGGTAAAATTAGCCATGTCAATGTGACGTTACGTTGGAATCGAGGTCAAGCTTACTACGATCAATCCATTTGGCGTGGGACTCGAGAAATGGATGGTGGTGTTCTAATGAACCAAGCCATACATAGTCTTGATTTATTGCAATGGCTATTTGGTTCCGTTGATCAAGTGAAAGCGATGATGGATACACGTATCCGACGCATGGAGTCGGAGGATGTAGCGGTTGCAACGCTAAAATTTAAATGTGGAGTTCTTGGTGTCGTAGAAGCTACAACTACTATTTATGAAGCCAATTTAGAAGAATCGATAAGTGTGTTCGGTGAAATGGGCTATGCAATTATTGGTGGGCCGACTGCAAATTGGATTAAGCAATGGAATTGTTCACAGACTTCGCCAGAGGAAGTGAATGATTGGATTAAACAAGTCGAGGCAGATCCCATCGGTACATCAGGACATCAAGCAATCATTGCTGATATGGTAGAGGCAATTCATATAGATCGAGACCCTATCGTAACCGCTGCAGATGGGAGAAGTGCGGTGAAACTAGTACTAGATATCTGTGAAGATGGACTGGACCATTTTTCTACAAGGGGATTAGGAGGGGTCGTATGTTAATGGATACACAAAGTCTTATTACTAATCATAGTAAGTCACTGATAGACAAGTTTGAGAATAAAACGGCAGTCATTGGTGTAATTGGACTGGGGTATGTGGGTCTGCCTCTCGCAGTGGAAAAAGCAAAAGCAGGATATAAAGTAATTGGGTTCGATGTCCAAGAAACAAAAGTAGATATGGTGAATGCGGGTATTAACTATATTGGAGACGTTATTGACGAAGACTTGCGTGTGATTATCGAGGAAGGACGCTTAAGAGCTACAACGGATTTCGCATTTTTAAGTGAAGTCGACGCAGTAGCTATCTGCGTGCCAACACCACTCGATATTTATCAACAGCCAGATACGAGCTATGTGGTTAATTCAACGAGAGCAATTTCGCAATACCTACATCAAGGCATGTTAGTTGTTCTTGAAAGTACAACCTACCCAGGGACGACAGAGGAACTTGTCAAGCCGATATTGGAACAAACAGGATTACGCTGTGGTGTGGATTTTTTCTTGGCATATTCTCCTGAACGTGTGGATCCAGGTAATAAGTTTTTCAGTACGAAAAATACGCCAAAAGTAGTTGGCGGTGTAACCGAGGCGTGTTTGCAAACGGCTGTTGCACTGTATCAAGAAGTGCTTGAAGGTGATGTACATAAAGTCTCCAGTCCTTCCGTAGCTGAAATGGAGAAAATTTATGAGAACACTTTCCGTCATATTAATATCGCTCTAGCCAATGAAATGGCTATTCTATGTGACCGAATGGGCATAAATGTGTGGGAGGTTATTGACGCAGCCAAATCCAAACCATATGGATTTATGGCATTCTACCCAGGCCCAGGCCTTGGTGGTCACTGTATTCCCATTGATCCTTTCTATTTAACATGGAAAGCAAGAGAGTTTAATTATCATACACGACTTATTGAATTAGCAGGAGAAATTAATAATGCAATGCCTGAATTCGTTGTAAAGAAGATTGGTGAAATCCTAAATGAGCAGTGCAAATCAATTAATGGATCAACGGTACATTTGTTAGGTGTTGCTTACAAAAAGGATATTGATGATTATCGGGAATCACCTGTACTTCATATTATTGAGCAGTTAGAGGAGAGAGGAGCAAAAGTTATCATTAGTGATACATGCATTCGATCCTTCAAGCATCATAACCAACATTATGAATGTGTGACTGTCACGAGTGAGCGATTAAAAGATGCAGATATTACGGTTATTACAACAGACCATTCGCAATTTGATTACGAGCTTATCAGTAAAGCTGCATCGGTCGTATTTGATACGAGAAATGCTATGAAGCACTGTATAAAGCCAACACACTACTATTTATTATAGTGAGGAGATTGGAGAATGACTTACTTTAAGCATGAATCAGCCATTATAGATGAAGGTGCAAGCGTTGGTGACGGGACAAAGGTATGGCACTTCTCACACGTATCTAGCAATTCAATTATTGGCGAAAGCTGTAGTTTGGGACAGAATGTATTCGTGGCTAATAATGTGGAAATTGGAAAAGGTGTAAAAATTCAAAATAACGTTTCTATTTATGAAGGTGTTGTTTTGGAGGATTATGTATTCTGTGGACCAAGCATGGTATTTACGAATGTCAGAACGCCTAGATCAGCGTTCCCGCGAAATACAAGTAATGATTATCATATTACAACGGTAAAAAAAGGAGCATCAATTGGTGCTAACGCGACGGTTGTTTGTGGGGTAACCATTGGCGAATGGGCTTTTATTGCAGCTGGGGCGGTTGTTACAAAGGATGTACCCTCGTACTCGCTTCAAGCTGGTGTCCCTGCGAGAAGAATTGGTTGGGTCTGCGAATGCGGGCATTCTTTAACAACGCATGAAGATACAATTGTGTGTCCGGAGTGTCAAAGGAGTTACCAATTAATTGTAGACAAATTAATCAAAGTAACGGAGGAATAAACATGTTGTCAATGAAATCAGTCCCAATACTTGATTTAAGTTATGAGATTAATGAACTTAAGCCACAACTGATGCAGGTATTTGAAAATGTACTAGATGCCGGAACATTCATTATGGGACCTAACGTTAAAAAATTTGAGCAAGAGGTTGCAGACTACTTGGGGGTAAAATTTGCGATCACATTAAATTCAGGTACAGATGCAATCATCATAGGATTACTTGCGGCTGGAGTGGGTCCAGGTGATGAAGTTATAACAACGCCTTTCACTTTCTTTGCTACTGCAGAAGCAATTAGTCAAGTGGGGGCAACGCCAATCTTCGTGGATGTTGATGAATATACCTACAATATGGATTTGTTACAACTCGAAGCGGCTATCACCCCAAGAACAAAAGCAATTATTCCTGTTCATCTGTTCGGTCATACAGTCGATATGGGAGAGCTATTGAGAATTGCTAACAAATATCAGCTTCTTGTGATTGAAGATACCGCTCAAGCATTCGGTGCGGAATACCAAGATCGTAAAGTAGGGACGATTGGTGATATTGGGTGCTTTTCTTTCTTTCCTTCGAAGAATTTAGGTGCATATGGTGATGGTGGATTGTTAGCTACGAACAATGAAGAATTTGCAATGAAAGCAGCTATGCTTAGAGTCCACGGATCTAAGAAGAAATATTATAACGAAGTTATTGGTTATAACTCTAGATTAGATGAAATCCAAGCGGCAATTCTGCGTGTGAAACTACCGTATATAGATAAGTGGAATGACGGAAGAAAGCTTGCTGCGCGTACCTATAAGGAGTTACTAAGCGGCGTAGAAGGAATTGTTCTTCCGGTCGAAGAGAGTTACGCAAAGCATGTCTTTCATCAATATACCATTCGTGTTAAAGAGGGAAGACGTGACGAGATTCAAGCAAAATTGGATGAGCTGGGTGTAAGTACAATGATATATTACCCAGTACCTGTTCATAAGCTGCCCGTCTATCAATCAATGGAAATTCAGATGCCCAAGGCTGAGAAATTAGCTAGTGAGGTACTTTCATTGCCAATTTGGCCACAAATCGATCGGCAGATTCAGTCGTATGTAAGTTCTAAACTGATCGAGTTATTGTGAATAGGGAATTTATGAAACTGATTAAGGGGCTATCCTTGGATCAATTTATGCGCAAAGTGGTTATTTTAGCGAGGGGAACTGTACTCAGTCAAGTAATTATACTAGCGACGTTACCAATTCTAACACGACTTTACAGCCCTTCCGATTTCGGAATATTTTCAGTGTATATATCTATCATCTCAATTGTTCTAGTGATTGTTTCATTATCATATGAGATTGCTATTCCATTACCAGAAAATGATCGGATGGCATCTAGTATTGTAAAGCTCTCCTTATATTTATGTGTAATCATTAGTATTGTTGGGGGCTTAGGTTTTTATTTGCTCCACACACAATTCTCACGCTGGTTAGATGAGCCTGATATGCAACGTTACGCATTTTTGTTTACATTCAGTTTGTTTGGTGCAGGATGTCATCAAATCTTGAATTTATGGTCAATACGAAAAGAATACTTTAAGCAGCTTTCCCGTACTAAATATATGCAAAGTATTAGTCAAGTGTCTTCACAACTTCTATTAAGTTTTACAAGCTGGGGTCCACTAGGTCTTATTATTGGTGAGTTGCTTGGTCGCTTAACAGGTGTGACCTCGCAGTGGAGGCTCTGGCGTAATGATGTAAAGAAAAAAGCTATTCAAACCACTTGGTTGGATATGAAAGATAGCGCTCATCGTTATCGAAGATTTCCTATATTATCGAGCTGGTCAAATATCCTAAATAGTGTTGGGTTATATCTTCCCAATATAATTCTTGCAGCTTTATATGGACCATATATTGCGGGATTATACACAATGGGACAACGATTTCTTGGAGCCCCAATTACTCTGATTTCCCTTTCAATTAATCAAGTGTACATGTCTGAGTTTGCCATGTGTTTAAATCAAAATCCATCGAGAATTCATTCATTATTTAGGAGTACAGTCAAAAAATCACTAGTTTTTGGAATCATTATTATAGGTGGGGTTGTCATTTTTGCTCCAATGTTATTCCACTATTTATTTGGTGATACATGGGAAAAGTCAGGCCATTTTATGAGGATTTTATCCATTATGTACTTAAGTCAGTTTATTGCCACCTCAGTAGGAGCAACGCTTAGTGTTATGGAACGGCAGGATCTGCATCTATATAGAGAAATAACCCGAATTGTTATGATTCTTGGGGCATTATTTCTAGCAAGGTATACAAATCAAACTTCTGATATAGCCATTACATTCTTAAGTATTGCTTCCACATTAGGTTACAGCTTACATCTAAGCTTATCTTGGTTTGCAGTTAAGAAGATGAGGAAAATTAAAGGGAGTGAGTATGATGCAGGCTCAAGTTCAAGTTCAAACTCAAGAAGCTTTAGTTAATTGGGGGGAGTTTAATAGGCAAAAGTGGAAGTGCAAGGTTCTTCTCAAAAGATTTCAAGCTCCAAATTCAGATGCGTATTGTGATAGTATATTTTTCCTTAATCAGCAAGGAAAAATATATTTGCCTCCACTAAATTTTTACCATCCTGTTGAATTTACCCCCACACCTACAAACAAAAATTTCCGTATCATACGACAATGGAATGATGTAGCAGACGTTATGTTAAGAGAAATGATTAAGAATGGGTCTGATATTGATTTTGTTCTTCCACCGGAGATATCAGATATTCGTCCATGGATATGGGCAGGATTTCAGATTAGTGTCCAATATACTTACAAAATTAAGTTTCCCTATAAGCCTGAACAACTGGATAGTCTTATTCAAAGAAAGATCAATAAAGCTAATTCGGAAGGTTATGTCGTGATTAAGACAGATAATTTTGATGATGTCCATCAATGTTTAAAAGAAACGGAAACTAGAAAAGGATTTAATCATCAGTTAACTATTCAGGATATGAAATTGGCAAAGGATTTATTAGGTGAACAATCATTTCGCGCTTATGTTTGTTACAGCAAAGATGGAGCACCCGTTAGTGCGAGTATCATTCTTGTGTTGAATAAAAAGTGCGCGTTGGGGTGGGTTTTAGGTACTAAACACGCCTATTTATCACATGGCGTGACTCAGAAGCTAATCGATTTCTCTTTTAGGGATTTATCTTCTGACGGAATAGGAGGATTTGATTTTTGTGGAGCAAATATTCCATCTGTATCCGAAGCAAAGTCTCCGTGGGGGGGCGAGCTAGTCCCTTATTATCTAGTAAGAAAACAAGGAATTAAAGAGCTGTTCAGAACTGGTAGAGAATGGATAAACTTTCTGAAAAAGCATGGAGGATAATGAATTGCTGACAATACGATCACCGCTAATGTATATACCTGAAAGAGAATATATTCTGAAAGTTATTTTCCAGGAATTTTTAGGTATTCAATACAATATTTTATTTGAGGATACAGCTGAGTTTGAGATCACGTTAGAGGGTTGTAATAACAATGCAAAACTAGTGATAGCAGATATTTTTTTACAAACAGATGAACTGTTTTGGTTAACAAAAGCTACGCTGCCTAAGTCCCCTTTAGAATCATTGGAGCATCCCTTATACGGGCCACTTCCAATTATATTTGGGAAGAGGAACAGTAACGGCTCTTACTATGATAATTACCCACAATCTATATATTGTGGCATAGATATATTTGGAAGTGCTTTTTTTATGTTAACTCGTTATGAGGAGTATGTTATTACAGAGAGAGATCAACGTAATCGATTCTCTGCACGTAGCTCACTTGCTTTTAGAGAGAAATTTTTAAATCGTCCAATTATTAATGAATATGTAGAAATTTTGTGGGAATCAATAAGTGCTCTTTGGCCTCAAATTCAGAGGTTACCAAGAAAACAAAAGTTTATATTGAGTCACGACGTCGACTGGCCCTTTTACGTGGTTGGTAAAACAAATTCACAAATAATAAAGGAAGCAATGTCGGATGCTGTGAAGAGGCGTGATCTTCAATCTGCCTATATAAAAGCAAAGGCAATATGGTCTACAAGAAATGGAGACTTAACTAAGGATCCCTTTAATACATTTCGATGGATTATGGATCAGAGCGAAAAGGCAGGTATTCGTAGTGCATTTTATTTCATTACACAAGAGACTTTACGTGGATTAGACGGCAACTATTCTATGTATGATCGTGAAATTCAACATTTACTTTGTGAAATTAATGCTAGAGGGCATGAGATCGGATTACACCCAAGTTATAATACTTACTCTAGTCCACAGAGGTTAAAGCAGCAGTTTGAAATTTTGCTCGATGTTACCCAGGCAAATAGAATATTTCAGGATGAATGGGGAGGGAGACAGCATTATTTGCGATGGAGTGCATCCGAAACTTGGCAACATTGGGAGGATGCTGGATTAAGTTACGACAGTACACTAAGTTATGCGGATTTCCCTGGTTTCCGCTGCGGAGTATGTTATGAATACCCCGTGTTTAATTTGTTGACTAGAAGGTCATTGAAACTAAAAGAAAGACCTTTGATTGTAATGGAACAAACAGTTCTTCACATGCAGTATTTGGGATTGAAAGGACAGGAAGCACTAAAAGTAATAAGTAATTTTCATAATCAATGTAAGAGATTTAATGGCGATTTCACCTTGTTGTGGCATAACAGTCAATTAGTAAAATATGACGAGTTATCACTGTATCAGGAATGTGTGAGTTTATTAAAAACAAACTAGGAAAGAAGATGTAAAGATGAAATTAGCTTATTTGATCCATTGGAATGAAGGTCCTGAAAGCGGAGTTTTCAAGAAAATATGCTCACAAGTTAATGAGTGGAGAAAAATGGGCAATGAAATCAAGTTATTTATTTTTACAAACAGGAGTAACATTGATTGGAGTTTACACTGTGATCAAATTGAGGTTATTCTGCAGCAATACGACGGATGGCGGAGTCGATTGACCCGGTTTCGTACTTTAGTAACGCAAATTGAACAATGGAATCCTGATACTATCTATCATCGGTTTGATCTTTACTATCCACATTTGAATCGTCTATTGCGTAAATACCCGTCTGTTCTTGAGATTAACTCAAATGACCTAACGGAAATGAGATCATTGCTTGGTGTTAGATATTGGTACCATCTCTTGACGCGTACACGAGCTTTAAAAGTAAGTAAAGGGTTTGTTTTTGTAACTAAGGAACTTTCTGAGAAGAAGCATTATAGTCGATATGTAAAAAGTAAGATTATTATTGGGAATGGCATTGAGTTGGAAAAATACCCACCTTCAATAAATACCGAAAATAAATCGATTAGACTAGTCTTTATTGGATCTGCAGGTCAAACTTGGCACGGAATAGATAAAATTATACTATTGGCAAAACGTCAACCAAATTGGCAATTCGATATGATTGGTACAGATGTTATTAAGCAAGAAATTCCAAGTAATATGATTTTTCATGGAAAATTAACAAGAGACCAGTATCAGCCAATCATACAACAAGCAGATATTGCGATCGGAACACTAGCTTTACATCGAAAGAATATGAAAGAAGCTTCACCATTGAAAGTGAGGGAATACCTGGCCTACGGAATACCAGTCATTGTTGGTTACCATGATACAGATTTTCAAGATAATCCCCCATTCATATTAGAGTTGCCGAATGAGGCTAATAACATCGTGCCCTACTTAGATAAAATAACAGAATTCTCAACATACTGGGCAGGTAAGAGGGTATCAAGAGAATGGGTCCAACATTTAGATACGAAGCAAAAAGAAGCAATCCGTATTTCTTATATGACAAGTATTGTAGAGAATAGGTGAGAAATATTGAGTATTCAATTGATAATGATTGGGTGTCTCTGTGGATGCATAATGGTTTTCTTCTTGCAATGTGTAATGCAGTTAGGGCTAAAACTGGATGCTGGCTGGATCTTTGGCTTTAGTTTTTTCTTTGATTTAATAGGTTTTCTTTATAAAAAGTATATGCATGGCAGCTCATTGTTTCTTCTACTCGCCGTTCCAATGATACTTGTTGGAGTAACTTTTCTACATAAAAGAAGACTAAGTGAAGGTTTATTCACCAGCCAGGGATTACTATTATGGTTCATATTTCTTAGTTATAGCATCATATCGTTAAGTTGGGCTTTTAACGATCAGTTGGGCTTTTCCAAACTGCAAATTCTTCTCATTCATGGCATTATACCAGGTATTTATATCTTTATTGTATACAAGAAATATAAAAAGTTCTCATGGACTTCGGTCGTTTTGTTTGGATTAGCCTATTCGATAATGCATCACTTATACGCATTGTATACCCCATTGTATCCAGGAAGATTAACTCTTCCAGGAGGGAATCCAATTTTTGATGCACGTATTCTTTTCGGTGCTGTGACCATTGCTATATGGGGAAAACGTATCCCACTCATTCTGCGAATATCGACTATTTGTTTTGGGTTAGTTTCAGGAATCGCAACGCAATCTAGAGGGCCTTTATTGGCACTGCTAGTTGCAAATTTGCTGGTACTTATCTATGTACTCTACAAAAAGTATAAGAATAACCAATTACGGATTAGCAATTCTTTCAAAATAGGAGCAATGCTGCTGATCATTGTTGTCGGGTTCGTTACTATGCATTTTAGAGACCAAGTACAGGATGCAATTGGAGGAAGTCGTTTCACTGTATTGGTTAACCAGAATCAATTAGCCGGAGATGCTAACTTTCTAGGTAGAAAATATTTGCAGGCGAATGCATTAAATAAATTTATGGATAATCCCTTCTTCGGTACTGGTTTAGGCGGTGATTCATTAATGGGTAGATTTTACTATCCACACAACATTGTTCTAGAAATTGCCAGCGAACTTGGACTTGTTGGTATTACCCTATGGGGGATGGCTATCATCTATTCTTGCTATATAGCGAGGTTTAGTGGTGTGTTGTTAGCTTTATTATTTCAAGGTGTGATATCTGCACTTTTTAGTGGTGATTTTGGCTATAACTACGAATACCTGTTGGTTGCGATAACTGCATTGGCCTTAGCGCCAAAAGTGAAAGAAAAGGATGTTGATAGGCATGGACAAAATCATCTTTATTTTAACAGGTTTAGATTACGCAGGGGCCGAAGCTCAAGTAATCCAATTGGCAATAGGACTACAACTTAGGGGTTGGCTCGTCCAAGTCATATCCATGATTAAACCCACTGCTTATGTCGAGGAGTTGGACGAACTCGGTATTGAACTCTTCACATTGAATATGAAGAAGGGAATCCCAGACCCACGCGCTATAAACAAACTCAAACAAATTATCCAAAAATTTAATCCTGATATTGTGCATAGCCACATGATTCATGCCAACATTCTGGCTAGGGTTACTCGGGTATTTGTCAAAATACCGGTTCTAGTTTCAACTGCTCATAGTAATAATGAAGGTGGGAAAACAAGGATGCTGCTATACAGAGCTACGGATTCCCTTTGTGAAATAACGACTAACGTCAGCCAAGATGCTGTACAGAGCTATATTCAGAAAAAGGCTTGCCCCGCGAACAAAATTATGTTCGTGCCGAATGGTATTAATTTAAAACAATTCAATAAAAACGAACAAGACTATACAGACATTCGAAGTGAATTAGGTCTGAAGGATGAATTTGTCTGGCTGGCTGTGGGTCGACTTGTTGAGGTTAAGGACTACCATACGTTGGTCACAGCATTCTCAGAAATTGTGAAGCGTAATTCACATTGCAGGCTAATAATCGTTGGCGAAGGCATTTTACGAGCTACTTTAGAAGCCTATGTTCGCTCCCTACACATGGAAAATCACATTAAGTTTCTTGGAATTCGTAAAGACATTCCCCGCTTG
Organism: Paenibacillus qinlingensis; assembly: GCF_031455095.1. Lineage (GTDB taxonomy): Bacteria > Bacillota > Bacilli > Paenibacillales > NBRC-103111 > Paenibacillus_E > Paenibacillus_E qinlingensis_A. The sequence continues at coordinate 175,609 of NZ_JAVDSB010000012.1, read as the reverse complement.
ATGAATGCCTCAGATGCTTTTGTTATTTCTTCAATATGGGAAGGTATGCCGATGGTGTTGTTGGAGGCATCAGCAAGTGAACTCCCTATGGTGGCTACGGATGTTGGCGGCAACGGAGAGGTTGTGGAAGAAGAGGTATCTGGTTATCTTGCCCGCCCAATAGACGCGCCGGATCTCTCACAAAAGATGCAAAAGATGATGTCATTAACGAAAGAAGAACGGACCGTGATGGGAAAAAAGGGGCGGGAGTTCGTATTAGCTAAGTATGACATTAATGCGATTATCTTGCGCTGGGAATCAATTTACAGTGATCTATTTAAGACAAAAGCACAAGATCGGGAAGTGGAGAGGGTAAATTAGATGACAAATGCCAAAGTTGCTTATGTTGCTACCGTATACTCCCATCTTGCTGTCTTTCACATTCCTTTTATTCAAAGGCTGAAGTCACAAGGCCATCAAGTCCATGCTTACGGCGGCCGAGACCACTGCAAAGAAGATTTGCAACAAGCATCAATTGAATGCCGCGATATTACATTTAGCCGTAATCCGCTTGCCCTACAGAATATTATGGCGCTTATTTCACTCACAAAATGGTTTAAGCAAGAGCAATACGATCTTATCCATGTACATACACCGAATGCTAGCGTAATCTGCCGTATTGCAGCGAAACTGGCAGGATGCAAAAATGTCATCTATACAGCTCATGGTTTTCATTTTTTTAAAGGAGCTTCATGGATAAACTGGCTCGTTTATTTTCCTGTAGAGTGGTTGATGTCTTTCTGGACGGATGTAATCATTACAATTAATCAAGAAGATTATGAACGTGCAAGAAAATTTCCAGTTCGAAAAAAGGCAGTTTATATCCCAGGAGTTGGTGTGGACATTCAAACCTACCAGAATGCCAATGAACGAGTGGTAGACGATCTTAGGGATGAGATAGGGATCAAGAAAAATGAATTCATTATCTTATGTATTGCCGAAATGAATCACAATAAAAATCAGGAGCAACTCATATACAGCGTGTATGAATTGAACAAGCAAGGCGTTCCCGCTATTTGTCTACTTGTAGGAACAGGTGCCAAAGAAGCTTATCTCCAATCGCTCGTAAAACGTCTTCATTTGGAGCATAGTGTCCGGTTTCTTGGGTTTAGGAAGGATATTCCTGCAATCATGAAAATGGCAGACACAGTTGCATTATTGTCTCGACGCGAAGGACTTCCAAAAGTGTTATTAGAAGCTTCAGCCGCGGGTAAACCCATGGTTGTTACAGATGTCCGTGGAAGCAGAGAGCTTGTGTCATCTCAAATAAATGGATTTGTTGTACCTGTTGGAGGAGATAGGGAGACCATTCAAGCCTTTAAACTACTCTATGCAAATAAAGAACTGCGCATGGAAATGGGCTTTAATAGTTATGTTCAGGCTAGTCAGTATGATCTGAAAGAAATCATGGTACTACTGGATGAAGTATACTCGACGTCGAATAAGCTGCAGGCAACTGCTTCATCATCTGAAATCAATGGAGAGGGAATGGTAATATGAATAGCTTGAATCGGCCGAGGGGTTCGAAATGGGTAATTGGATTGCTAGACTTCATTGTAATTGCCATTAGCTATGTTTTTGCATATGGTTTAAGTTTTCAAATGTACGCTTCAATCATTGAGTTTTACTCCTTTCTGAACCATATACTCTGGATTAGCGTCATGTGCATTCTGACTTATCAGTTTTTCAACCTCTATACATACTCGGGCCGTATATCCTATTCTAAGTATTACTATAATCTTGTTATTGCGCATGTGATGATTGCTTTTGAATGGATGCTACTGAAATTTGGATTTCAAGAGTTGAATATCCCTTTAAGCACAGTACTCATAGCACTTATCCTGCAACTGAGTTTTATGATTGGAGTGAGAAGCATACTGTTCCGTTTGGTGTCTCAGGACCTCATTAAGAAAAAAGCACTTATTATCGTGAAAAATTCAAAATTAAGTAATGGAATTATTCAAAAAGTTCTAACCAAAGGTGAAAAATGGTTTGATGTACGAGGTGTTATACAGACTGAAACGGAATTGCTTAAGGTTACTACAGAAGCCTTTCAGGATATTGAGTTGTTTATTATTAGCCCTGAAGTTGATACAGGACTAAAAGTAGATTTATTATGTTTGGCAGGTAAAGAAGGAAAAGAAGTGTTGTTAATCCCTGAGTACAATGATCTTCTCATGATGGCTGCGGAGCCCCAGCAGATCGATGATATGCTTGTGTACTCTATCCCTTCTCCCCATTTAAGTAAATTACAAAAAACGATGAAACGGGTTCTGGATTTGGTCATTTCCGCCATTCTCCTCATTTGTACCTCTCCAATTTTTCTATTAATGACAATTATCATACCGTTATCGTCGCATGGTAAAGCATTCTTCTCACAAGAGCGGATTGGAGAAGGTGAGAAGCCATTTAAAATGTTGAAATTTCGAAGCATGGTGGATAATGCTGAGAAACACACCGGCCCTGTACTTGCAACAGAAAGAGATGCAAGAATTACGAAGCTTGGAGCATTTATTAGAGCAACAAGAATTGATGAATTGCCACAATTAATCAATGTAATTAGAGGTGAAATGAGTGTAGTCGGTCCAAGACCTGAACGGGCTTTTTTTACACAAGCATTCTCAGAAGAACTACCGCATTATACTTACCGTTTTATGGTGAAACCTGGTATTACAGGGATGGCTCAAGTGATGGGTAACTACAGTACGCTACCATCAGATAAATTAAGATATGATCTCCTGTATATTAAGGATTATTCACTTTTGTTAGATCTAAAGATATTATTTCAGACGATCCTTGTTGTTCTTCATCGCGAACAGTCTAAGGGAATTGCAATAGAGGAAACAAAAGCTAAAGGAAAAATCGCACGTTATATTAATTCTAACGCTAACGTATTTATTTCAAAGGAGTAGCTAGTTATGAGAAAAATTATAACTGTCGTGGGAGCTAGACCGCAATTCATTAAGGTTGCACCTGTTTCTAGAATTTTAAGGAAAACGTATCAAGAAATATTGGTGAATACTGGCCAACATTATGATTTTAACATGTCAGGAGTATTTTTTGATGAACTGCAAATTCCCCGACCAGATTATAATTTAGAAGTTGGCTCACATTCACATGGTAAACAAACTGGGATTATGTTGGGTTTAATAGAAGAGATATTACTAAAAGAAAAACCAGATGGCGTCATAGTGTATGGAGATACTAATTCGACTTTAGCAGGAGCATTAGCAGCAAGTAAATTGCATATTCCTATTTTTCATGTCGAAGCAGGTCTTAGAAGTTATAACAAACAAATGCCTGAAGAGATTAACCGAATCATGACCGATCATTTATCGAGTTTGTTATTTGCACCTACTGAAAGAGCTGTACATAATCTTGCTTTAGAAAATATAGTTGATTCTGTGCGTTTGAGCGGTGATGTGATGTACGATGCAGTTCGCTACAATTATATGATTGCACGAGATAGGTTTGAAATAAGTAAGTTTGGTCAAAGTAAAGGGTCCTATTATTTATGTACAATTCATAGAGCCGAGAATACCGATCAACCAGCAAGATTAAAAGCAATAGTTGATTCATTGATGAGCCTGAATATGTCTGTTATCTTACCTCTTCATCCTAGAACACATAAGATTCTCAAGGATTTAGAACTGTTGGAAAAAATTATAAGACACAAGAAGATTCAACTGATCGAGCCAGTATCTTATTTGGAAATGTTAATGCTTGAGATGGAGTCGAAAGGTATAATTACAGATTCCGGTGGTGTGCAGAAAGAAGCATATTTCGCTAAAGTCCCTTGTTTCACTCTAAGAGAAGAAACAGAATGGGTAGAGACTGTGAATACAGGTTGGAATACGTTAGTCAACCCATTCGACATGGATTTAAGCACTACGATATGCCAAAAAAAAATGTCGAATTATATTGATGATTTATACGGAGATGGAAATGCATCTCAGAAAATAGTAGATGGAATAAAGAGTTTTTATATATAAAACAAAACAGGGGGAACAACATGAAAAATGGGAAGGTAGCTAATAAAAAGATTCTCTTAACATTTGACTATGAGGTTTTTTTTAGAAAATCCGGAACATTTGAAAGTTGTATACAAAACCCAGTAAATGATTTACTTACTTTTTTTGAGAAGCATAGGATTGGTGCAACTTTTTTTGTTGATGTCTTATACTATTTGAGATTGCTAGAGCATGAACAGACTAGAACTACTGCTGAACTTTTCAAGTCGCAGTTACAGCGTCTAGTTGCATCAGGAAGCAGAATTGAGCCTCATTTGCATCCACACTGGTTAGATGCAACTTATGTAAATGGTGCGTGGGAGTTCCCGCATTATCAACGATACCGATTGCAATCGTTATCTGAGACAGAAATATTTGATTTATTTCTTAAGTCATGTAGGGTTCTAGAAGAGATTGCTGGTGAAGTTCAGCATAACTATAAAGTAATGTCATATCGAGCCGGTGGTTGGTGCATACAGCCATTTGACCAATTGAAGAAATCGTTTATGGAATGTGGAGTAATGGTGGACAGTTCTGTGGCGCCTTGTATTAAGGGGACTAGTTCTGTTCATAATTTTGATTTTTCACATGTAAAGCCTATCAATTACTATCGATTCAATATGGATCCTACGAAAAATGAACAATATGGAGATTTAGTAGAAATACCTATATCAACTTTTCGATGTAGCAGTTATTCTAAAATCATTAGAAAAATTAAAAATAAAATACATAAGAAGGAGTTAATACCTTATGGTGACGGGAATGGCATTCCGATGTCTTCTGTCAATCGATTTTTACCGGCTTATGAAATGGTTTCACTAGAACGAATGTTTCCAGATGATTTATTACGCATCATTCAACAATCGGAATTAGATGTTGTAAATATAATTTCGCATCCTAAAGGATTATCAAAGATGTCGTTTCATTGCCTAAATCAGCTTGTACAGAGTAATCATCAATTTATGACAATTAAGCAATATTATGAGCAAGAAGTCTTGCAAGTTAAGGTTAGTGGCGATTGAAACATGTAAGCCTCACTTTGGGGTGAGGCTTAACAACCAATAGGGCTAGACAGAAATACCAGTTGCATCGACCCAGCCGTTATTATTTTTGTTTCGCCAAATCGTTTTCCCATTCGAGCCTAGTGAGGTGTCAAAATAAGAAAGACCAGCGTAAAGATTAGTTGTTGGTCTTTGAGCTGTAGTACCAGCTATTCCTAGGTTTGGAAGGCAACTTGGATTAATTAATCCAAAAGCGGCGACACCTATATTTCCTGTAGAACTGACCGATGTGCTTTTTGTAGTATCGATACCATAATGTTGGCAAGCAACGAATGAATTCCCATTAATGGTTGCATTTTTAGGATATGAGCTATTAGTTCCCTCTAATAATATGGCAGGGAATTTCATGTTTTCTAGAATGTTTCCATTAATGGTTACACCATTTGAATATGATGTGAGTCGAATTCCATATCTTCCGTCTTTTAGTATATTGTCATTAATCGTTAAAAAATCGGAAGCCCCATAAGCACGTATGCAATCGGCACCCGAAACGTCGGCATTAACTGCATCAAATTTAACGCTATTACCTATTGTGATAACATGAGTTGTAACGTCTAGTAGCGAACCAATCTCAATACCGCACAGATAAGTTCCCCCGACGATGTTGTTATTTGTAACAATCGAATAACTGCCATATACGGATATTGCTGAATAAGGTTGGATTTGTCCTTTTGACGTGCCTAGGAAAGGATTATCAATCAAGTTGCCTGTAACGATAGTGCCATTGACTTGTATTTTGATAGATCTTTTGTAACATCGTTTAAAGTAATTATTAGCAATAGTAATGTAACAAAATCCTTTGAAATCTTGAATAACTACGCCATCACCATCATTTATTGGTGAGATCTCCTCAAATCGATTATTTGTAATCGTTATATTAGTTGAATCGGCTGTGCCTCCGGCTTGATTAGCCAAAACCCCTCTACAAATCCCTGTCACACTTGCATCCAAATTATGAATATAACATCCCATAATCGATACATGAGTTACTCCAGATTGTATATGAATGCCTAAAGTTTCAGTTGTATATCCAGTCAATTGCTTAAGGCTATAAATCTCACAATCACGAATTGTGATATTACTGCGATTAGCAGAGATTGTAATACCCCTATTGGCAATACTATTTCCATTAAAATTAAGTCCTTCAATAATTATATTGGACCCAATTATGTTCAACATCATCATTTCAAATTTCGTAGCGCTTACTTTTAAAGTAGCCCCATTACTTAATATTGATACCAATGTTGTGAGGGTCGAACTAATAAGGTAAGTGCCGAGTGGAATATAAGCTATTGCACCTAAAGAAGCTATTGAGGTGAGAGCTGCTTGCATAGTCGCGGTATCATTTGTTTTACCGTCACCCTTTACACCATAATCCTTAACATTAATTACTGTATTATTAACGGCCATTATTTCAACCTCCTTATCTTATTTGTAACCACTCGTACGTGTCATCTGCTAGTTTCATACAGCAATATAGCTTGTCGGATACGCCTGTAGTTCCAGCTAACAAAAGCAACTTTCCGCGATTTGCTGTATTTGGAGTAGGGAAATTGGTCTGAATATCAGCCATTGCTGTGGAACCAGAGCTACTGGAACTGTCTTCTAAGTTGTCAATAGCCGATTGAAGAGTTTGAAAGTTATTGTTGATAACGGTAACAAAGTCACCTGGAACAGTGATTAAGTCTTGCATGTGTTCTCCTCCATTCATAATAAAATATGGGTAATTAGTCATACACACCATCATATGTACTTCTGATGAGTTTGAACTAGACCCTAATCGTATAAAGACAAAAATAAGCCCTATTCACTACTTCTAGAGTGAACGGGCTTTACTTATGGGGCTTTCTCCTGATATCACTAGCTATTTAAATATATAGATAGATTCCCTTCGGGTGCGAGAATGTTAAAGTTTTTCGCAGTAATTATATTATTTAAACAATGAATATTGTTTTGGCTATAATTAGGTAAGTAAGTTGTAAGATCAATGCCACCTCCCTCTGGCATATGGATTGTATTTCCAGTGATCGTACCTCGCGTTGCGTTTTGCCAATTCCAAATACCGCGTTCGCCATTTTCTATAATATTGGAAGTAATTGAGAAATCTTCAATATCACCGACTCGAATGGAAGTGGTTCCTTTCTTATTACTCTCTGCTCCCATCTTTATCGTATTTTTACTCACATCTACATTTTTTACGGTGTTAGAAGAAGTGATCTCAATCCCAGAATAAAAACTACCTCTCCCTTGTATAATATTATCTGATATTTTTATATTATTCCCATAAACACTTATGCCTGCATACATATCCGGAGCTAATTTACCTTTGTCTTTGCCTTGATAATAGTTGTTATTTAAATAATCATTAGTAATATGATTACCAGAAACAGTGATTCCATTTGCATATAGTTTAATAGCTCTTTTTGCACAGTTATAGAACGTATTATTGGTAATGGAACTATTCGTATTTTGAATAATATTTTTATCGAGAAGTGGGTCTTCGTAGTAAATGCCATCGCCGTCATCTGCAGGACCAATATCATGAATTTTTGAGTTTTGAATGCTAAGGTTTGTAGTGGATTTTTCAAGTGTACCTGAAGTTGTAGTTACGTATATTCCTCTAGCAATTAAACTTCCATTTACTGGATGAATAGAAACGATATTTTGAATTTCAGTTTGATCTATGACAATTGAATCTGTATTCCCATAAATAACGATTCCAGAAACAATTGAAGAATAAAAATCAGATGTTTTCTCCGTACTTTGAGAAGCATTGCTAACATGGCTATTAGAAATTTGAACTAGTGAGCTTCCGGGTTGAACGACCAATACACGGTTAACTGCATGATTACCATCAAATTTCATTTGATTAATTTGTATATTTGTACCTTCTATATGAAATAAGCTCCATCCAAATTTGGAGTTGTCAGCCTTAATTACTGATCCTTCTCCATCACCTATGATACTAGTATTGGATTTTAGTATTAAAGATTCATTTGAATTGACGATGTATGTACCAGTAGGGAAATAGATATTTAATTTCTTTTTTGTCCCGGTATTTAGCGCGCTCTGAATAGAACGTGTATCATCACTAACTCCGTCTCCTTTGGCACCAAAATCTTTAACATTAATTAGGGTAGGTATGGTGTGATAATGTTTATAGATTAATAGAAGAACAAGAAATAATATCCCAATTAATAATAAGTATCCTAAGTACTTGTATTTTAATTTGAACAACACAAAAAATCTCATCCTCTCGATTAATGAAATATGAGTTTCAATAGTAATAATAGGAAAAGAACTTGATTGGATACGAAATGTATCGTACAATATAATTATATACAAATCGTAGCTTTTTGCAACGTTAGAACTATCAAGGGAGTTGAAATAAAGATGAATGAATCAAACGTGGTGTATTGTTTAGAGTGCAATTCATTAATATTAAGAAAAGAAGCACATATAATTTTTAAGACTGGTTTCTATAAAACGAATATTCCGTTATCTCATTGTAAAAATTGCACATGTTTAGAAGCGACAGAAATGGACATTAGAATTCTTATGAATTCTAAAAAAATACAATTCGATTCAAACTATATTGGGGATTCTTCCTATATTTTTAATTAGTCAATTGGTGAGATAGAGTGAGAATTAATCAGACACTTATCTAGCTTTATATCAAAATACACCCCTCACTTAAGCAGTGAGGGGTGTATTTTATGCATGAATGGAGTATACAAATTTTTTTAAACCAACAAATGCTTAAACGCACTATAATCAATCTCTTGCTTCTCCAAAAAGCTCGTCAAACTCCGATAATCCCGCTTAGGCGTCGCCAGTATGTACCCCTCGATACAGTGATCCCTTGTAACTTCCTCCGCGTTAGCCTCTAAAGCGACTTGTCCGATACGCGCGGCAATGGAATGCTTGGCAATATCACGGAAGGCCGTTGGTACAGGTGAAACCAATTGGTCGAGAAATGCTTTGGAATCCGACGTCCAGAGATGCCGTGAGCTGTCCACGTAATGATTTTGCCAATCGAGTTTGGATTTGCCATCCTCTTTGGGTAGTACCTTAATAAACTTGCGAAACATGAAGTATCCGCCGATGGACATGAAGGCAAGCAGCACGCATACCCAAAAAATAATGAACCACATGAAATAATCATTTGCCATTTATTTGTCACCTCACTCATTTGCTTCAAATAGATAGTAAGAATTATACCTTATTTCTAGATTTCTTGCGACAATACGAGTAAAATAGGAGGGTAGCAGCCACTAATAAAGGAGTTATGAATTATGCCGAAAATTGGATCACACGTTTCGTTCTCAGATAAAGGCTTGTTAAATGCAGCTGAAGAAGCCGTTTCATACGGATCATCCACGTTTATGATATACACGGGCGCACCGCAAAATACGCGCCGCAAACCGATTGAAGAACAGTATATTGAAGAAGGCAAAGCTGTGATGGACAAGCATGCGATGAATGAAATCGTCGTTCATGCCCCTTACATTATCAACTTGGGTTCTTATAAGGAAGATACGTTCGAGCTTGCCGTACGTTTCCTTCAAGAAGAAATCCGCCGGACGGATTACATTGGCGTTAGCAATATCGTGCTTCACCCTGGTGCTTATACGGACAAGGATGCGGACTATGGGATCGCTAGAATTGCTGATGGCTTGAACGAAGTACTTGCTGGTGTTAAAGATACGAACGTTAACATTGCTTTGGAAACGATGGCCGGCAAAGGGACCGAAATTGGTCGCAGCTTTGAAGAAATCGCAGAAATCATGGAACGTGTAGAGTTCAATAACAAACTGACCGTTTGTATGGACACTTGCCATATTCATGATGCTGGCTATGATATCGTGAATGATTTGGACGGTGTGCTGCACCATTTCGATCGCACGATTGGGCTGGAGAAATTAGGCGTTATTCACTTGAACGATAGTAAAAATCCACGCGGCGCAAGCAAGGATCGTCACGCACCGTTAGGCTCAGGTTGGATTGGTTTCGAAGCGATGAACAACATTGCGAACCATGAGAAGCTGCAGCATTTGCCGATGATTCTTGAAACGCCTTGGATCGGAAAAGAAGACAAAACACAGCGTCCGATGTATGAAGCGGAAATTGCGTTGCTTTCCGGTAACTTAACTGGTCGTTTTGGCGGCGAGTTCCTGGATCAAGTGGAGCGAATTGACTTTTTGATGAACAAAAAAGATATTCACTACCGCGATTTCGTAATTAAAACTTGGGAACTGCTTAAAAATGATGCAAAAGCGAAGAAAGCAGATGGACGCGAGCCATTGGAGCGTTTATATGATATTCTTCATGAGGAACGCCTTTTCGCTGATCTTAGTGAAGAACAAATTAATCAACGATTGATTGTCTGGCTTGCTGGAAATGACATTTTGAAGAAAGCCTAAGCTTACAGAGACAGATATCGCTAGGGGGATACAAATGGAAGCGGGAACCACGAATAGCTCAAATCGCCGGGAGAGCGAATTGATGAATAGAGCAAGAATGCTTATTTCTTGCCCGGATCAGCCAGGTATTGTAGCAGCCGTATCACAATTTCTATTTGAATATGGGGCAAATATTGTGCAATCGGATCAGTACACGATGGATCCAGAAGGCGGCATGTTTTTCATCCGGATTGAGTTCGATTTAACAGAGTTGGCAACTCGTGTGGAGAAGTTAAGAGCTGATTTCTCAGTTGTTGCTGACAAATTCAAGATGGACTGGAGTCTGTCGCTAGCTAGCCAGAAGAAACGGATTGCGATTTTCGTCTCGAAGGAAGACCATGCTTTGCTCGAATTGTTATGGCATTGGCGTGCAGGCGATCTGAACGCGGACATCGCCATGGTGATCAGCAACCACAATGATATGCGATCACTTGTAGAGCCTTTCGGAATCCCGTTTCACCATATTCCGGTTACCGCGGCTACGAAAGCAGAGGCTGAACAGCGTCAACTTGAAGTCATCGGCGATGGTGTCGATGCGATTGTGCTTGCTCGCTATATGCAGATTGTTTCCCCTTCATTTATTCAAAATTACGCAAATCGCATCATCAATATTCATCACTCCTTCTTACCTGCTTTTGTAGGCGGTAAGCCTTATGCACAAGCGCATAACCGCGGCGTGAAGATTATTGGTGCGACAGCGCATTATGTGACGGACGAGCTAGACGCTGGACCGATTATTGAACAGGACGTTCAACGCGTGAGTCACCGCGATAATGTCGAGGATTTGAAAAGAATCGGCCGTCATATTGAGCGTATCGTATTGGCACGCGCGGTAGCGTGGCATGTGGAAGATCGTATTATCGTTCACAATAATAAGACGGTTGTTTTTAACTAAAAGCTAGGTTGTACCTGTTTATGGGTACAGCCTATTTAGATATAGATTAAAACTCTAAGCGTTTTAATCAGTTATTGTGGCAATGCCTTAAAGCAAATGGTACAATAATGCAAGCGACAAATGTCACTTGTATGTACAAGTTAGTGATTGATGAAAATACAGAAACATATGGAGGGAATCTTCGAATGACTGCATCAACGAAAACAATTGAACAATTAGCCGTGGACACGATCCGTACACTCGGTATCGACGCGGTTGAGAAAGCAAAATCCGGCCACCCAGGTATGGTTATGGGAGCTGCTCCAATGGCTTACGTGCTGTGGAAACAGCATATGAAACACAATCCTTCGAATCCTAAATGGGTCAACCGTGACCGTTTCGTTCTATCTGCTGGACACGGTTCCATGCTTCTATACAGCTTGCTTCACTTGTGCGGATATGATCTGCCAATGGAAGAAATCAAGAACTTCCGCCAATGGGGAAGCAAAACGCCTGGTCACCCAGAGTACGGTCACACGGCAGGTGTTGATGCAACGACAGGTCCACTTGGACAAGGCGTTGGTATGGCTGTCGGTATGGCGATGGCTGAAGCTCACTTGAGAGAAACGTACAACAAAGAAAACTTCCCAGTGATCGATCACTACACGTACGCAATTTGCGGCGATGGCGATATGATGGAGGGCGTTTCCTCTGAAGCCGTTTCCCTTGCAGCTCATTTGAAATTGGGCAAATTGATCATGATGTATGATTCCAACGATATTTCGCTTGATGGCGAATTGAATATGGCGTTCTCTGAAAACGTGCAAGCACGTTTCGAAGCTTACGGCTGGCAAGTTATTCGCGTTGAAGAACAGAATGACCTTGCTGCGATCTCCAAGGCGATTGCTGAAGCGAAAGCTGATACAACTCGTCCTACGTTGATTGAAGTGAAAACGACAATCGGTTTCGGTTCCCCGAACAAAGGCGGTAAAGGTGGTCACGTTGGACCTCACGGATCCCCACTTGGCGGCGACGAAGTAAAATTAACGAAACAAGCATACGGCTGGCCGGAAGAGCCGGATTTCTATGTTCCGGACGAAGTTCGCGCACACTATGCGGAAATTCAAAAAGAAGGTACTGCAGCTGAAGAAGCTTGGAGCAACCTTTTGAACGAGTACATCAAAGCTTACCCAGAGCTTGGCAAGCAATTCAGCGCTGCTGTGAATGGTGAGCTTCCAGCTGGTTGGGATGCTGATCTTCCTACATACACGACAGAAGACAAGCCTATGGCTACGCGTGTTGCTTCTGGTAATGCAATCAATGCCGTTGCAGGCAAATTGCCACAATTAATTGGTGGCTCTGCGGATCTAGCGAGCTCCAATAACACAATGATCAAAGGCGAATCCAACTACAGCGCTAGCAACTATGCTGGACGCAACGTATGGTTCGGTGTTCGTGAGTTCGGTATGGGTACAGCAATGAACGGTATGGCTCTTCACGGTGGGGTAAAAGTATACGGAGCAACTTTCTTCGTATTCTCCGACTACTTGCGCGCATCCATCCGTCTTGCAGCTTTGATGCAATTGCCAGTGATCTATGTGTTAACACATGATAGTATCGCTGTTGGTGAAGATGGACCGACGCATGAGCCGATCGAGCAATTGCCGGCACTTCGTGTGATCCCAGGCATCACGGTCATTCGTCCTGCTGACGGTAACGAGACATCCGAAGCTTGGCGCTATGCGATTTCCGAATCCAAAGGTCCAGTCGCGCTTGTGTTGACTCGTCAAAACTTGCCGATCCTTCCTGGTACCGTTGCAGGAGCAAAAGAGAACCTTCGCAAAGGCGGATACGTGGTATCCGACGCAGCAAACGGTCAACCAGATGCACAAATCCTAGCAACAGGTTCCGAAGTACAATTAGCTGTCGCGGCGCAAAAATTGCTGCAAGCTGAAGGCATCAACGTTCGCGTTGTCAGCCTACCAAGCTTGGAATTGTTCGAAAAACAATCCAAAGAATACAAAGATTCCGTTATCCTTCCAGGCGTGAAGAAGCGTCTTGCTGTTGAGATGGCATACCCACTCGGCTGGGAGCGTTACACAGGTGACGAGGGTTCCATCCTTGGAATTTCCACTTTTGGAGCATCCGCACCAGGGGATACGGTTCTTAGAGAATACGGATTCTCACCTGAGAACGTAGCAGCACGCGTGAAAGCATTGTTGGGTTAATTCATTAGCTGGGGCTTAGTTCGTCTAGGCCTCGGCTTGCATTTATTTATATCCATTTTAGAGGGGGAACTTTTAATTATGTCTAGCTTTGAAAATGTAACTGTACTTACGAAAGCCAATGTTTATTTCGATGGAAAAGTAACAAGCCGCACTGTACAATTCGCAGACGGCACAAAGAAAACACTAGGCATCTTGCTTCCTGGTGAATACGAATTCGGAACAGACACGAAAGAAATCATGGAAATCCAAGCTGGTGAGCTGAACGTTTTGCTTCCAGGCAGCACAGAGTGGATTACGATCAACGGCCAAGGTGAATTCACTGTGCCTGCGAACACCAAATTCAAGCTCGAAGTGAAAACAGTGAGCGATTATATCTGTTCTTATATTGCTGAGTAATCCAATAACTCGAAGCTTTTAACCGCAAAAACCATACATCATTTTGAACATTACGTTCAATGGATGTATGGTTTTTTATTTTTTGGCTGACCAGCTGTAAAAGGAGCGGATCTCCATCTGCAGTACCTCTTCAATATCTGTCATGCGAATCCATAATTGTTGGATCTGAGGGTGATTCTGGAGTAAGATCGTATGTCGTTGCTCCATGCGGGAGAGGCTGATGCCGAAAGAAGCAGGACGTGCAGGATTGACAACAAGGTCCTCCAGCAGCACAGTGATGCCAGCTTCTAGTTCGGGGATTTCTTCGATATGCAGTTGTTGAAAAGGAGCACTGATCGGTATGTAAAGGGTGGACTTACTAAAATCAAGTTCGTTAGGCCGAAACCGAAGCGCCATAATGAGTGGTTGTATATGCTCTTCATGAAAGTCATAAAAGACGGCTAGTTTGACGATGGGCCATTCCCCCTTTTTGCTTTAAATGTTCCAGCTTGTTCATGATGGCGCGGGTTGCATCGGACCAGTTGGCTGGATTGTACGTGTTTATTTGACTTTGCGTGAATTGCTGGTATTCATAATCCAGAATCCCTTGAAGGACCCGCCGCTGAATCTGTTCGACCCGCTCGTTGGCAAGTCGATAGGTCACCTGGAATTCTTCCGCCAGAAAGGCAACCATTTCGCTTTTTTGCTCAGGCAGCGACAATTTCTTCAACATGGACATGGGAATAGCCGCGTAAAGCTGAAATGAGGAGGCATCCTGCTCCTGCCAATCGACATAGCGATCGGGCATAACCATTTGGTTGCCGGAGTGGCGAAGCACATGACAAAGCTCATGCAGGAAGTCCTCCCACTGTTCTTTGGCGGATAATCGACGGTCCACATTGATGCTGAATAGTCCATTTTTTTCAATAGCCATACTGTTCATATCCATCGTATAAACCCAAATATGCAGCATAGCAGCCAAATTCGTCATATTGAGTTGAGCTGGTGATGTAATGCCAAGTTGCGTATATAAAGCTTCTACCCACTGTTCAAGGGAGGTCGGTTGGTAATGAGTGAACAGGTGAATACACCTCGCTTTTCTTAAAAAATGGAATGTATGTTCGCTTATTAGGGCTAAAGAAAAGCCCATAAGGGCTTGGCTTTATGATTACTGCTCGCTGTCAGGTGTTCGAGACTGCTGCTGTTCTTTGATGAAGTTCCAGAAACGAAGCATCTCGTCGCGGCGCTCTTTAGGGGCATTTTTGAAGTCTTTGAAAAATAAGCTCACATCAGGGTCATCGACTTCGTCAAGACCGTCTCCAGATAAGCCATCGAGTGACTCCTCTTCCGTTGGAGCAAATCCAGCAAGCAGCAGAAGTTCGTCCTTCTCAGCAATACTCAGCGTATCGGCTAAAGCGATAACCGTTTCCCGTGACGGGCTGAAGCGATTGTTTTCTATGGAGTTAATAAACGAATAACTAACACCGGACCGTTCGCCAAGCTCTCTGAGGGAATAATTGTTCATTTTTCTCAGCTGCCGGATTCGATTACCGAATTGCACCATATCTTTCATCGTTTGATCACCTGATTCTATTGTAAATGGTGAGCGGTGCAAAAAACAAGGGGAGATCCCTAAAAAGTTTTGAATATCAAAACTTTTTGTGTTGAAATTTTAAACAAGACAATGTATGATGTGTTTAGAATTACAAAACGAACAAATTTTAGGAGATGATCATGGGATGTTAGAACGTATTTTGAATATAGAGAAAGAACAAATTGATCGCCGGGCAACGCGAAAAAGGGTAGAAAGTGTGCTTGAAGCCGTGCGTATGTATCGCGTAATGGGGGATTTAAGAAAAGGAAATGAAGCTATTTCCGCTAGGAATCAATGGTTCAAAGTGGCGGAGCGCACAGCTCCTTACCAGGCGGGATCAGATGAACACATGCGAGGTATATGTGAGGAAGTGGAGCAGGCCATATCTCGGCTAGATGAGCAAGAGCAGGGAATTATCCGGGAACGTTATTTAAAAAGAAAGAAGACGTTCGATTTTCTATTGTTTCATGAGCTTAATTTGAGTGAGCGTACGTATTATCGGATGAAGGCGAGAGCGATCGAGAAGCTAGCGTACATGCTGCGGTTGGAAGTGAAGCTACAACAAGGATGACTGAGAGTTGGCTGTTTATTGGCAGTTCACCTAAAATATGGCATGGTATGATCGTTGTGTAGCCAAGTTGGGGAGGTGAAGTTGCTAAACAGGATGTTGAAAAAATCGTTCCTGCTATCCAATCATTGGTGAGACGAGGGGCTCGTAAAGGAGTGAAATACGTTTTGAAAAGAAAAAAATGTTTTGAAATTCAAAACAAAACGAAATGAAGCGGAAAGGAGGTGAGAGATTTGAATGATTAACTTGGCTGATCAACTAGTTCAATATCTCCACGCTAATGATGAGGGAACGATAGGAGTTGACCTTTTCATTGACAGCTTGCCGACAACGCCAGACGAAGTGATTTGGTTCACTCATTTGGGTGGCAGTGCTGAATTCAAACTGGATGTCCCTGAAAGTTGGCGGAAGTTAAGTTTACAAACTAGAAGCGTAACCTCGGCTGGTGCAAATGAGCGAATATGGCGCGTGATTACCAAGCTGCTTGAACCCGATGACGGCGTCATCGAGGTCGGTAATAAGTTGTACACGGTACAAATTACGTCATTGCCGGCTCTACAGGACAAGGATGCGAACGGCAGATACGTGATGAAATCAGTCTTGATTCTACGGCAAGTGCAACCAGTTACAGAGTCGTGGTTGGGGGCCATCTCCCAATTTACGGAGGCGCTGCTCGGACCGCAATGGCACGTATATCGAGGATTCAATGGCACATGCCGACCTGCTGTTTCGTGGCAGTGTACAAGCTGGCAGAGTGCAACAGCATCTCAAAGTACTGCGCAGCTAACCAAACAATATGTTGGGCAGATTGCGGCAAGGTCGGCAAGCGAGTATCAGTTGGCTGCTCAAGTTCTATTAGTAGGGCTGGCCGAACAGGTTAAATTGCCGGTAACTGGTACGGAAGGCAGATGGTTAACTGTAGTGAATTCGACGATTGCGATGCGGTTAGGAGATTTATCTACAGGTGTACTGACGCTTACCCTAAAAGGAGCAATTGCCGCTCCGCAAAGCACGCTTCCGCTGATGGCAGCCGTGCGCACAGAAACACAAATTAATAGCTGAGGTGATTTTTATCAAACAAGGATTAAGTTCTACGAAAGGGCAAACAGAAGAAAATACAGCGGTAGCTGTGGGTTACGCAAAGGAAGAGCTAATCAGCCATTCACAGGAGCTGTTCGCTTGCCCGCCAGAGGTGCTTATTGGGGCGCTGCTTGGTAAGACGGAAACAGCATTCACTATTGCTGAGACGAAACAATTCATTCAAAACTTTTTACAAAGGAAGGTGCAAGAATAATGGCGGGTGGAACTTGGAGTGGGACGGATCGTCCGGTATTGCCGGGCTTTTATATGAATTTTGAGGCGGCTGCCTTAAGCTCGATTGGACCAGGCAGTCAAGGAACAGTAATCATCCCGGTGAAGGCCAATTGGGGAGCAGTACGTCAGTTTGTGGAAATTACGAGTGAGCAGGGCATCTACGATGCTTTCAGTATGGATCAGTCTGATGCTGCGACAGCTCCACCTGTGTTGAAACTGGCTTTGCTGGGCAAGCCGAAAAAAGTATTGGCATATCGAATCGCCGATGCAACAGCAGCGAAAGCGAGTGTAACGCTGAAGGATTCGGCATCAGCGAATGTGTTGAAACTTGATGCCAAGTATGAAGGAACACGAGGAAACAGCTTCTCAATTATTGTACAAACGAATGCGGTGGATTCCGCACAGAAAGATCTAAAGCTGCTTGAAGGCACCTCTGTGCTGAAAACATTTACTTTCGCAGGCAGCTCAGTTCAAGCGGCTGCTGATGCGATTAATCAAGATACGAGTAACGTATGGTTGATGGCAACTGTGCTTGCTCCAGGTAATGGCACGCTAGCCGCTGTGGTCGGCAGTGCACTTGCAGGAGGGAATTCCGGTGTAAGCGGCATTGCGGCAACCGATTATGTGAATGCCTTGAGCGCGATGGAAACGCAGAATTTCCATGTGTTGGCGCTGGATGGCGTTACGGATACGAGCATTCAAGCTTCTGTCGTCGCTTGGACAGCGAGACTGCGCAGCGAAGGCAAAGGCATCGTGACCGTGCTCGGCGGATCTTCCGCCGACGATACAGGGGCTGATGCCATTAGCCGAGCTGTGACGAGGAGTGCGACGTACAATCACGAGGCCATCGTGAATGTTGGAACAGGAGCGATCCTAGCGGGTGCGAGCTACAGCTCGGCGTATATCTCCGCGTATGTGGCGGGCCTCATCGCGGGTCAGAAACTTAGCGAATCGACGACGTACGCGGTCTCGCCATTCAGTGATGTGACGCGCCGCTCCACACGTAGTGAGCAAGAAAATGCCGTGAAAAATGGCGTGTTCCTGTTCGTTCACGACGGCCAGAAGGTGAAGGCGCTGCGCGGTATGAACGCACTGAGCACGTTGCGTCCAGGCCAGAATGCGGCTTGGAAGAAAATTCGTACGATTCGTGTTATGGACACGATCAATAACGATTTGCTGCGTACAGCGGAAGATAGCTACATCGGGAAAGTGAACAATACGGAAGAGGGACGTCTCGCGCTTGTGGAAGCCGGCAAGCAATATATGCAGGCACTAGCACAAGCTGGTGTGATTGAAGCTCAAGGTTTCGATGTGTATTTGAACCCAGCCTATTATGGGCAAGGATCTGTACTCACGCCTGCTCCTGATCAAGTTTACATCAAGTGGGAAGCGAAATTAACGGATGTTATGGAACAAATTTTTGGCACTTTTATCGTAAATTAAGGGAGGCATATTGATGAGTTTAGATGCGAGTAGAGTTATTTTAGGCACATACGGAAGTGTATTTATTGCGGGTGAATGGCAAACGAATTTCAACCATTTGGAAGCCAATGTAGAAATTCAAAAGAAAGAGCTTAACCTGGCAGGCGATCCGTGGGTTCGTCATAAGAAAGGCGCTATGAAGGGGACGGGCTCGATGAGTGGCTTCAAAGTCACAAGCGATATGATTGCCCGTGGATTCGAGAAATTCAGTCTTGTTTCTAAACTTGGTGATCCGGATTCCTACGGCTTTGAGCGTATTACGCTGAATAATGTGATGTTGGACAAGCTTCAGTTAGCGAACTGGACGGCTGGTGAGGAAGTGAAAGAAGAAGTTTCGTTTACATTTGAAGGCTATACCCTAAATGACCCGATTAAGGCGATTTAATCTCAACTATTTGAAGGAGGACATACCTAATGTTGACTGATGAACAAATTTTGCAAAAACTGCTTGAGGCGGATCAATTGCCAGAAAAGACGTTAACCCTTTCCCGGGTTGGCGTCCCCATTATTCTGCGTGGATTAACTGGGAAGCAGGTGTTTGCACTGCGTGAACGCTGTACAGAACGTTCGGATCGTCGAGGTGTCCAAACCGATCGGCTCGACGAAGAGCAGTTCAATGTAGCACTTATTGCCGCTGCTACCGTGTCCCCCAACTGGGGAGACTCCCGCTTGCTGACGAAGTATCAGGCCAGCTCTGGCGAGGAAGTGATCAAGCGAATTTTGCTTGCTGGCGAGCTGTCAGCGCTGGGGGATGAAGTGCTCGATCTGAGCGGATTTAACACGACGCTGGACGAAGTAAAAAACTAATAGCCTCCGGGGGGCTCCCGGCGATGCTCCATGCGATGTGGACGCGTCATCATTTGCTCCCCGGAGCATTCTGGAAGCTGCCTCGCGGGGAGCAGCTATTCCTGCTGGCCAGCTTGGAACTAGAGCTGGAGCAGGAACAAGCGCTGCAGCGAGAGCGTGAACGCGCAAGGAGGTGAGAGCCATGAGTGACATGGCGATGGCAGGCAATTTAGCAAGAGTGACAGCTGCGCAAGATGGGCTGCGAAGAGCAGTCGATCGGACTAGTTCAGCTGCACAGCGGCTATCAGTTTTTTTTGATAAAGCTGGTGAAGCTGGCGTAAGACTCAGTCAAGTGACTGCAAGACCGACAATTGCTGTGCGGGATTATTTTTCTTTTGTGATTGACCGGTTGCTGCTGCAACTGGCGGATTTGGGTCACACGAAGGTCGATGTGAAGCTGATTATTGATGATCAAGTGGTTGGCGCAGCGAAACAGCTGCGGCAATTGTTGACTGGGCTTGGTGGGACGCTATCCGTCGGCATACAGGGCGGGGGCTCGGCGGGAGCGAGTGCATCTGCATCAGCTTCCGTATCGATGGTCACTGTGAAAGCAGCACCAGAGAAGAAAAGTCCAATAGATACTTGGATTGACCGCCTAGTGAGAATAGGAGAGGCGCTGAAGCTGTTTGGCGAAGCTTTTAGTGCTTTTGGTGATGGATTCAAAGGTATACGTGAAGGACTTCAAGGGATAGGTGAGGCATTCAAAAGTTTTGGTGCTGGCATCGGCGATGGAATTAAAAGCATTGGCGCAGGCATCGGGGATGGTCTCACAAATGTCGGTGCAGGAATAAGTAGTATCGGCGACGGACTCAAAGGAATTGGCGCAGGGATTGGCAGCATTGGTGACGGTTTCAAAGAAATCGGTGCAGGGATAGGAACAGGAATAGGCAGCATAGGCGAAGGAATTAAAAGTATAGGCGCAGGTATAGGGGATGGACTCACAAGTATCGGCGGGGGATTTAGTAACATTGGCGATGGAATCAAAGGGATTGGCGCAGGAATAGGCAGCATCGGCGATGGACTTCAAGGGATCGGTGCAGGAATTGGTAGCATAGGAGATGGACTTACAGGAATCGGTGCGGGAATTGGCAGCATTGGCGATGGAATTAAAAGCATCGGAGCCGGCATTGGGGATGGACTCAAATATATCGGTGATGGAATCGATAGCGTCGGTGCGGGACTAGGTCGTATTGGTGACGGAATCACTGGGATCGGCGATGGGGTCAAAAGCTTCGGAGAAGGTATCAAAGCAGTAGGCGATGGCGTTAAAAACTTCGTTGAGGGGATTAAATCGATCGCTCAAAGCTTGAGTGCATCCGTTAAATCAATGGCAGATAGCTTTAAATCTGTTGTAAATAGCGTTAAATCCATGGTCGAAAGCATTAAATCTTTGCAGGGGTTATCCTCGGGAAAAGGCAAGCTCGAAGGGAAGGGTACAAAATGCTGCACGGATGCAAATTCCAAGACTAGATCTAAGGCAGGCACGAAAACAGAGTCCAAGATGGGTACGACAACCAATCTGCAAGGGGATAGTACAACACAACCAGTAGGTAACAGGAGGACGATGCCAATTGCTGCTGAGGTTGCGCTAGAAGATAGAAATCCAGCGAGAGTCAATTCAGAGGGACACCCCGACGGACATCCTGAAGGACGACCGCCAGCTTCTTCGAGGGGACGATTAGGTAAGTTGTTTAAAGGTGGCTTGAAGATGGCGAAAGGAGCTAGCAAAGCGATAGCACCTCTTGGTATTGGTCTGGCAGCTGTGGATGTGCTGACATCAGAGAACAAAGCGGGAGCGGCGATTCAAGCAGGTGCAGGCGCGGGCGGCGCTGCTCTAGGTGCTGCGCTTGGATCAGCTATTTTACCGGTATTTGGAACTGCAGTTGGAGGCATGTTGGGTGGCTATCTCGGAGATAAAGCAGGATCATTTATTGCGAATAAATTTTTTGGGAAGAAGAAGCCAGTGGAAGAATCAGAGTCCAAAACGTCTCTTGTACCTCAAGGGCGCGAGTCCTTGGCGGCAGATCCCGCTCAAGCAGTTTCTGCGGTGAATTCTTCGGCAGCGCAAGCTGCCCCTCCGAACCAGTACGAAGTCAAAGTGGACGGCGTAGCGGTTCATTTTCCAAAAGAGGAAGTTGATAAAGAGAAGCTAGCTTTCACGATCGGGCATCAAATTGTGTCGCAAATGAATGCGGCGATGCAAAACCGCTCAGAGAATGGGGGCAGCGCTTTTGGCTATTGAGGAAAGGGTTATCAAAGCTATGGATATCACGTTGGAGGATCCAACTGGCTTGAGAATGCATTTTCCAGTTAACCCATCAGAAGTGAACATTCGCCGTGACAAAAGTTTTGAGACGATCACGATTATTCATGGCGGGGAACTAGATGTGCCGCAAGGTGTAAAGGTGAAGGAAATCTCCTTCTCCTCCTTTTTTCCAGCGGTATATGATGCTAGCTACTGTAAGTACCAACCGCTGCCTAACCCCCAAACAGCGATGAATCAACTCAATACATGGATGGAACAACGTGAGCCCCTTCGCTTAATTATGACGGAAACGGATGTGAATGTGCTTGTCATGCTTTCTGCTCATAATAGTAGCTTCAAAGGCGGTGAACCGGGTGACGTGTACTTCGATGTGACTTTTCGCACATGGCGTGACTATAAAGTGAGGACGCTGGCGGAGCGCAGTGGCACTTCTGGCGGAGAGGCACGACCTGATATCAAACCTGTGTCCGCTACGTACACGGTTAAGTCAGGAGATTCTCTTTGGGCGATTGCCAAAATGAATCTCGGTTCCGGCAGCCGTTGGCGGGAGATTTATGATATAAATCGAGCGTTAATTGGTGATAACCCCGATGCTATCCAAATCGATCAAGAGTTGGTGATGCCCTAATGGCCGTTTGGACGAGTGGGTCTTACGATATTTGGCTGGATGAGCAATATGCTTTAGGGGATTTGATTTATGAAATGACGTTGGAAGAAGCGCTCGACGAAATCTCCTATCGGGCGCAAGCGACGATCGTGGTGACGCCGAATTTTCCTGGGATAAAGCCAGGTCAAGCTGTTCGTGTGCTAGGCAAGCCATATGGCGGGGCAGAGCAAGTGGATTTGCTGCATCCAGCCGTTGTGTGGCAGTGCGAGAACAGTTATGAGCGTATGGATCGGCTAACCGTCACGATGTATGATCGGACGATTTATTTGGCTAAATCGGAGGATGAGTATGTATTTCCAGGCGGTATGAAGGCAGATGAGCGCTTACGCAGGTATGCTGAGGATTGGCATATTCAGCTTGGTCAGTTGCCTGACACAGGTATCAAGCTTGCCAAAGCGATGTACCGTTCGGAGAACATATACGCCATGATCATGAAGGATCTCAAGGAAACAGCCAAGAAAGGCGGCCCGATGTACCGTCCACGCATGACAATTAACGGGCTGGAGCTTGTGGAAATTGGCAGTAATGCAACCGTGTGGTCCTTGGAGCCGAGTGAGAATGTAATGAACATTATGCAAAAGCGGACGCTCGAAGGAGCCGTTACGAAAGTGAAGGTGCTCGGCACGAAAGCGGCAGGGGATGACGTCGTAGCGCAAGTGTTGGCGGTAGAAGAAGGAGAGATTGCGGAGCTAGGTACGCTGCAAAAAATCGTCCAAGACAGCAGCTTTCAATCCGTTTCTGAGGCTAAAGAAGCTGCGCATGCGATGCTTACAGGTGTGCAGGAGACCATTAGCGTCACATCGCTGGATATTAACACCATTCGCGCTGGAGATAAGGTAGATTTGGCGGGAAGCGGGATGGAGCTCATTGCGATGTCGGTCAGACACGAGTTAGGGGATCCCGGCAAAATGGTACTGGAACTCGGCAGTCCCGAACTTGTCAGAAGGAGGTATTACATGAATGAATCCGTATAAAAAATTAGCTACCTTATTGGACAGTCGGATGTCTGGTCATGCCGCATCAGCGGTATCCGGTTTACCGGCGGAATTAGGCACAATGACTGCTGGTGGGTTGAAACTCGATCGTTTTAAGCACGAAATCGCAGATTATTATGTGGCGGATTGGATGGCTAAGCTTCATCTGCCAAGTTTCGCGCTAGCGGGCACGGTTTCAGGCTTAACCAGCGGCAGTGTTCCCGTAGCGGGGCAGGGTACGTTTGCTTTTTCAGAGTCGGAGATTGAGGATGTGCGAATGGAGTTTCAGCATGGCTTGAAGCCTGGGGACCGCGTGCTCGCGATTCCAATTGATGATGGCAACGATGCCGTGATTCTGTGTAAGGTGGTGAAATAGATGCCGAATTTATTTCCGGTAGTTGGCGCGAGTTCTGGGACTGGGGTTGGAGTTGGAACAAGAACGGAGGCATTTTTGGCAGCTGGCAAAAAGGGAGCGATTCCCTTCGGACGCAGTCCGAAGTTTGACCATTCCGTAGGTGAGTTCGTAACGACCCCAACGGGGAAGATCGCGGAATGTGTGGGTACCGAAGCTTGGCTGGAATGGTGCCAAAAGGCGCTGCGTTCGCGACGGTACACCCATCTAGTGTATTCCCGGGCCTATGGCCAGGAGTATGATGATTTGATTGCCCGGCATTTGTCGCGTCAAGCGAATGAAATGGAGATTTTACGTATGACGACGGAGACTGTGAAGGTCGATCCGCGTACGGCGGATGTTCGCCATTTTACATTTAATTGGGAAAAAGAGGGGTGCTCATTTCAATGTGAAATCGTGAACATACGTGGCGAGCAAAAGAACATAAAAGGAAGTGTGGTGATCAATTAATATGGCAAGTTTACCCGATTATTTGGTAGAACAGACAGAAGAAGAGATTCGGAGTCGCATGTTAGTCAGTTTGCCTTCCGATTTGGACAAGTCAGAAGGTTCGTATATCTGGGATGCTTTGGCTCCAGCTTCCATAGAGTTGGCACTTGCAGCGCTGCAGTCACAGGAGGTTCTGCGAAGAGGATTCGCGGGAACGACCTTTGGACCGTATTTGGACTTACGCTGTGCGGAGCGAGGTATTACGCGCAAAGATGCAATCAAGGCTGTCGGTCAAGTGAAATTTACAGGCGCTTCGGGAACGGTTGTCCCACAAGGATCGCGGGTAGGTACATTGGCAGATAACATTCATGGCACGTCGTCCGTGATGTTTGAGACACTGGATGCAGTAGTTGTGGATAACTCTGGATATGTGATGGTGTCCGTTTCGGCAGTTGATGGTGGTACGAAAGGAAATGTACCGAGTGGAGCTATAAGCCTTTTGGTAACGCCAATTGTAGGTATAACGAGCGTGACGAATCCCGCGCAGATGACAAGTGGAGCGGACGTAGAGAAAGATGACTCGCTGCTCAATCGTTATTACGCCAAAGTGCGTTCTCCTGGTACAAGTGGGAATAAAGCTGATTATTTGAACTGGGCGCTCGATGTGGCTGGTGTGGGTGCCGCACAGGTTCTGCCGTTATGGCAGGGGCCAGGTACGGTTAAGGTTGTCATCATCGGCACGGATAAAAGGAGTGTTCCTTCTTCCATCGTCACAGCTGTGCAGCAGTACATTTACCCTGCTCCACCACTGGTGGGGAAAGCTCCGATTGGGGCGGTCGTCACTGTGGAGGCAGCTGCTGAGGTTGCGATTGGCATTCAGGCTGATCTTACATTAAACGGAACAAGGACGTTGGCACAGGTGAAAAATGATTTCACTGAGGCCGTTCGCGCTTATTTATACGAACTGGCGTTCTCTAATGATCCCGCGGTTCGCTATGTGCGCATAGGTTCCTTGTTGCTAGACACGCCGGGCGTGCAGGATTATGTCAACTTGCTGATGAATGGCGGCAGCTCTAACATCGCGATCAACGTTGGGCAAGTTGCCGTTGTGGGGACGGTGTCGCTAGTATGACACAAGTGACTTCAACAAGCGGCAAGCGGATGCTGGGCTACTTGCCGGATTACTACGAGACATCGCGCGTCATGGGCTCGATCCTGCAAGCCCAAGGGGCCGAGCTCGATCAATTGCGTGTCTCCTTGGAGGAGACATTGGAGCAATTTTTTGTCAGCTCTGCGACGTGGGGGCTGGACGCGTGGGAAGCTGAGCTCGGCATCGCGTCAGTGCCTGGTAAGCCCGACGATCAGCGTCGGTCGGTGATCAACGCCAAGCTGCGTGGCGTCGGGACCGTCACTGTGGATTTGATTCAGAGCGTGGCCGAGGCTTACGAGCGCGGTGTGGTGGAGGTCACGCAGCAGCCGGCTTCGTACCAGTTTACGGTGCGGTTCGTGGATACGTTGGGGACGCCGCCTAACATGAATGATTTGAAGGCTGCGATTGAGGACATTAAGCCGGCTCATTTGCAGGTGATTTATCAATACCAGTATTTCTTGCTTAGCCAGTTGCATCAAACATTGACCATTAATGAAATTCAAACGAGGAAAATGACCGACTTCGCGCCATTCATTCCCGTTTAAAATGGAGGGAAAAACATATGTCTAGCACTACTACGAATATAGGATTGTATAAGAAAAATCCGTCCACGGACGGCAATGATACATTTGATATTAACACGATGCTAAATGACAACTGGGATAGGATTGATGCGCAGATCGGAGCGCAAGTAAGTGTGAGTCCACCACCAGCAGCTGTAAATCTAGTCAATGGATTGCAGGTTGTCAATGTTCCACAAAGTTCACCGTTTGACAACTTGAATGTCAAGGGGCGCACGTTGGTTAACTTACTAGGGCGTGATGGGAATTGTGAGGATGTAAGTAAATGGGTAACGATTCAATTAACTGCCGCATTAGATTCAACAAATAAAGCAATAGGCAGTAACTCTTTCAGAGGTACGCTTACTTCAACGCAAGGCGTGATCGAATCCGCTGAATTAATCAGTAGGTTAAACCTCACGAAGAATTATCTTATCGTCAGTGATATAAAAAATGGTAGTGCTACAAATGGGCTAGCCTTATGGAATGTGGTCGGTTCTTCACAAACCCAAACAAATGTAATAACAGACACAACAAAATTTCAAGTTGCTTACGTTACCCTCGGCTCTGCTAACTTAACTGGGGCTATTTCTGCTAAAGTTAGGTTCGTTATTAATGGGTTAAGTGGTCAAATTGCATACGTTGATGGGATTCGTTTATACGAAATCGCCGCAACAGAAAAAGCATATATCGACGGGCTTACAACAGCAAATGCACAAGCCTACATTGCCGCTAAATACCCATACGTAGATGATATAAAGCATGTAAGTGCACCTTATCTAATTAAATATGGGGAGAATCAAGCGCCGACATTTAATGAGGCGACATTACATGCAAATGCAGTAGTAAGCGAACCTTACAAATTAACACTTTCTGCTACTGCAAACAGTCAATTAAATTATATTGACATACCCGCCATAGTAGGACAACAGTACACTTTTTCCATAACACATAATGGAAAAATAGCACTTGACCCTATAGATTCATCTGGCGGAGCTATGATTGGTGGCACAGGATGGAGCACAGCGCAGTCGATTACGTTTACCGCCCCAAACCTTGCAAAGAGTATTCGTTTGTATTTCAGCAATGATACATTAGGGGCAGGAACATTCACATTCTCTAACCCTATGCTTAACCTTGGATCGACAGCTAAACCATTCAAGCCACGTAATGACGATAGGCTTGCATTCCTGAATACGCAATTAGCATCAAATTTAGATGTGACAGTATATGACTCATTATTCAAGCGTGACGGCAAATACTTTGTTGAGAAGCGTTTTAAGGATATGGTGCTTGACGGGAGTTTGGCATGGATATTTGGAGAAGATGCAGTAGGATATAAGAAAGTATACATCAATACCGTTGTAGGAATGTATAATTCACAAACGACAAAAACAGCCGTTAAGTATGATGGGAAAATACTTACTAATTACTCTGGATCAGTTAGTACTGGCGATATTGTATATACAAACGGTGCCTCTAACGTTGTTGAAATGTGGATTTTTGACACGGACAGCGGTTGGGGAGAGACATATACACCTACAGCAGATGAGATTAAAGCGTATTTCTATGGTTGGGCAATGCATGATTCTTCTTCGACATCATTGCCGTATATAACAGGCACAAAGCGGTGGAGAAAGGTAGGTAATGCGGCAGGAAATGGAACGGTTGGTGTGGATTACAATTTGTCCGTAATGCCGACAACGCCGACAACTTGGCTGGGTTCAACACCTTACAAATTAACTTATCAACTTGCTACACCAACATTTGAAGAAATCCAAGTAGAAGAAAGTATGTCACTTCACGCAGGATTGAATCAAATTGAAGTAGGGCAAGGTGTTGTTGTACGTGAGAAGGCGAATCCTTATATAAGACCACAACTCGATTTTGTGCTAATCAACGCATCTAATTTCGTGAAAAACAGAACTAACAGAATTTTAGTGATTTATAAGAACGGTAAAGAAGACAAGCAATGGACTATTTACTCTAACTATGTGGGCTCTGTTTCTGCCTATGGTGGAGCAAGTGCAACTATATCATATGCAAACTTCGACCCAACAGCAACATATGAAGTCACATACATTGCACTTGATCAATATCTATTATCAACATCACTGCAAGCTATAAATATTGAAACGGCGAGTAATCTTAAAACTGTTGTGGATTCCGTCGTACAAAATCAAGCTGATTTAGAAAGGTCTGTTACAGAGCTTTTTACTTCTGTCAGTAACGGTAAAACAGCGGTCGCTTCCGCGATTACTGGCAAGGGTATACCAGCTTCAGGAAGCGATTCATTTACAACATTAAGTACGAAGATAAGTTCTATTTCTACAGGTTCGGGTAACGCGGTTGCAGCTGACGTATTGGCTGGGAAAACGTTCACGAATGGAATGAGTTCGGGACTTACTGGGACGATGCCTAACCGCAATACATCCCAAATTGGTCTTAATGGGGCAGGCTCATTAGGACGTATGGCTATTCAAGTGCCAAATGGCTATTGGGATGGTAACTCAAGTGTTTATTGGGATGATCCTGATTTTATAGCGGCTAATATTAAATCAGGCGTAAATATATTTGGTGTAGTTGGAGATATGACAACGTTAAAATCTGCAAAATTCTCAAATGCAAATCCTGTATCTACCAACTATAGTTCTCCACCAAACTCATTTTTTTTAGATTTTACTGGTTTGACATTTGCACCTAAGTTTGTGTTGTTTTATGGCACTTCAGTCTCAATGATAGCAAACGGTGGTGGAGGTGGGATGCTTGGAATTACTGCCTCAGCAACTACCGATTCCACAAACTTCCTAGGAGGTGGTTCATACTTCAGTGTTAATGGTGGGTCTTTTACAGTTTCCTGTACTCTAACAAATGTAACATCCACTGGTTGTCGCGTTACCTATTATGCACAAGGGAATTCAGGTGTGGGTTGGGGTGGTGGTGGAACGTTTACTACAGTACTTATTGGATAGAGAGATATTAAAATGCATACTGGCAGAAGATTATATTAGGTTACGCGAGTGGTAAGTAGGGGGAGTCGAAACGACAATAGACCAAGACTTCGAATCATACGCGGGACAGTCGGAGTTTCCATTCTATTAGCAAGACTTCGCCGAGTGAATTCGGTATAGGGTCAACATAATACATCGGGAATTGAATTTCATACCTGAGCGAAGAATTGACAAAACCAGTTTTTCGTTGCAGTTCCATTATTAAAATAAGTCGAGCAATAAAAAGAAAAATAGCAACTTCACAGCACTACTTAATGGATGGATCAATCAGGACGAATACAACATGGTTATGGCGCTGAAAACAGAAAACGACCCACAATATAACAATGATAATCGCTTGTAATCGAGGACTTTCCCCAAATCCCACAAGAAAGGAGCACAAACGCATGAACCAAATCAATTTCAACTTAATCACAGCCACTCTCGGATTAATAGCCACCTATGCCTTCGGCGGGTGGAATGAGCTCATAGGCCTTTTCCTCATGGCGATACTCGTGGATTATATCACTGGTATGGCGGCCTCGATCAAAGAGCAGCAGGGCCTCAACAGTCAAGTGGGTTTCTGGGGCCTTGCACGCAAAGGATTAATGTTGCTTGTCATTATGCTGGCGCATCGTATGGACATTCTGTTGGACACAGATCTGATGATGACGGGCGCGATTTATTTTTACTTGGCGAATGAGTTTATTTCGATTACTGAAAATTATGGACGATTAGGTTTGCCACTTCCCATTTTTTTGAAGCAAATGATTCAAGTGTTGCGAAGCAAAGGGGAAGGGCTATGAGCAAGGATATGTTTATTGAGCAAATCGCTCCAGCCGCACAAGTGGATATGCAGTCATTTGGCATTTTGGCTAGTGTGACCATCGCACAAGCTATTCTAGAAAGCGGTTGGGGTCGTTATGCCCCGGGCAATAATTTGTTCGGGATTAAAGGAAGCGGGCAGCTGCAGACTACGCAGGAATTCATTAACGGCAAGTGGCTGCAAATTGTAGATGGTTTCCGTGTGTATGAAAGCTGGCATGATAGCATTCGCGATCACTCCTTACTAATTGCTAGCAATCCAAGGTACGCACAGGTGCTACATGAGCAAGATTATCGCAGAGCAAGCTGGGAACTGCTTCGAGCAGGATATGCAACAGATCCACAGTATGCGGAGAAGTTGATTCGGATTATAGAAGGGAGTAATTTGACGTTTTATGATCAAGTAGAAGAGGAAAGGGAGTATGTGATGAGTCCGGAAGATGCTAATAAAATTATTACTTTTTTGTCTGCAGCATGGACAAGCACGGATGATATCGAAGCTAGGGAAGAATTTCACCGGCTAGCCAATGAGCTCCGAAAAGTGTCAGGCCAGATGTGAACTATCTGATTGCAATGTAAATTTAAAAAGAACACCGACTTCCATCTAAGGAGTACCGTGTTCTTTTCTTATTAGTACGTCCTATACCGCACTCCCAATATGATCCTCAATATACTGCTCCAACTTAATCCGTACATAGGGCGGCAGTCCCGAAAGCATGCAACCGTAGCGGAAGCTGCGTCCTTCGGTCACGATGCGAATGACCCGACCTGTGATTGGCGGCAATCCAGCTTCTTGTGGGAAGTGGATGACGACGAACATATCGGGGGCAAGCAGAACATCCGTTGTGATCTGGAGTCCACTTTCGGACAGATCGAAGAGAGTGCCATCGATGTTTTGCCCGGAGAAAGAACCTTCTTGCTCCCATTGATAGATGGACAATTTCAAGTTAATATCCAGCTGAACCCGTGTATTCTTACGGCGTTCACGGCCCGAGAGTGGAGAAGCGGCTTTCACCGGTTCCGCAACAACAGGCGCACTAGGCTTAACAACAGCTTGTCCCATCCATTCCTCGTAGCACTTAATGACAGCGCTAAGATCTTCTTCGCCTAAGCCCTTGCTTAGGCCGATTTGGAACAGATTAGTCGCAGATTGCAGCATGGGTGTCGGCAACTGAAATTTACTGGTGATTTCTTGCGCGAGGAGCAAATCCTTCAGCATCAGCTTCAATGAGAATTGATTGCTGAAATCGCGATCGAGAATTTTCTCGCCCTTGAGCTCGACTTGTTTACTATTAGCTCCTCCGGAGCGGACGATTTCTAAGAATTGGCCAGGGTGAATCCCGGCTTTCGTTGCAATGGACATGCCTTCAGCAAGCCCTGCTAGGTTAATCCCGACCATCGTATTGTGGGCGAGCTTCGCATAAGAACCAGAACCACTTGGTCCTAGGTAAAGTGCTTTGCTGCCAAGCGCGTGGAACAATTCAAGCTGCTCCTCGAACACTTCTTTACTGCCGCCGACCATGAACGTAAGCGTACCTGCTTCAGCAGCAGGCTTCGTGCCTGTCACAGGCGCATCGAGGAAGTCGACGAAGTGTGCAGCGAGCTCTTCTGCGAGCTTTTGACTTGTTTGAGGAGATACGGTGCTGGAGTCAATAATCGTGAGTGCAGGGTGAATACCGCTCAGAATACCCTGCTCACTGTAAAATGTCTCAAGCAGCGCAGCATCATTGCTAAGCATTGTGAAAAGCACATCTGAATGGCGAGCGACTTCCGCAGCAGTAAGGGCAACTTCAGCACCCATTTGCTCAAGCTCGTCCACTTTGCCAGCAGTTCGATTATACACAGTTACCATAAACCCTTTTTGAATAAGGTTAGCAGCCATGGGCTTACCCATTGTGCCAAGTCCAATAAAGCCGATACGTTTCATGTCCTCACCTCTGACTTCATTTTAGCATGGGAATTAATACCTGTGAATTCCTTTCTCACTTGCTTTTGGACAAGCAAATAAGTATGCTAGGAAAAGGTAAAAATAGAGATGGAGGCGAACCTATTGAGTAAAAAACTACAATTTGATTACAGCAAAGCACTATCCTTTTTATCGCAACATGAAGTCGATTATTTGTCGGCTCAAGTGGAACTAGCCCACAATCAACTACATAATAAAACAGGTGCTGGCTCCGATTATTTGGGGTGGGTGGATCTTCCTGAGAACTACAATCGTGAAGAGTTTGCCCGTATTGGGGCAGCTGCGAAGCAGATTCAATCAGACTCCGAGGCACTTGTCGTGATCGGTATTGGGGGTTCATATCTAGGTGCACGCGCGGCGCTAGAAATGCTTTCTCATTCCTTTTATAATATTTTGCCAAAAGATAAACGTAAAACGCCTGAGATTTATTTTGTAGGAAATAATATCTCTTCGACATATGTCACGCATTTGCTTCAATTGCTTGAAGGCAAGGATTTCTCCGTGAATGTGATTTCCAAATCCGGTACGACGACTGAGCCAGCGATTGCTTTCCGTATTTTCCGCGAACTACTGGAGAAAAAATATGGTAAAGAAGCCGCTCGTAAACGGATTTATGCAACAACGGATCAAGAGAAGGGTGCGCTCAAAACACTATCAAATGCAGAAGGATACGAGACTTTCGTTATTCCAGATGATGTGGGTGGACGTTACTCCGTACTTACAGCGGTTGGTTTGCTTCCAATTGCAACTGCAGGTATTGACGTTGAAGCGATTATGAAAGGTGCAGCAGATGCACAGCAAGAATTCTCCAATCCGAAGCTTAGTGAGAATCAAGCTTACCAATACGCAGCAGTTCGTAACTCTCTGTATCGCAAAGGGAAAACGATTGAGATCCTTGTGAACTATGAGCCATCCTTGCACTTCGTTTCGGAGTGGTGGAAGCAATTATTCGGGGAGAGCGAAGGGAAGGATTACAAAGGGATTTATCCCGCGTCTGTAGACTTCTCCACAGATCTTCACTCCATGGGACAATTCGTTCAAGATGGTAATCGCATTTTGTTCGAAACGGTTATCCAAGTTGACCAAGTGGCTGATCATATCACGATCGGTACAGATGCAGATGATCTGGACGGTTTGAATTTCCTTAGCGGCAAAACGATGGATTTCGTGAACAAGAAGGCTTTCCAAGGCACGATGCTTGCGCACACAGACGGTCAAGTACCGAACCTGATCGTAACTTTGCCAGATATGACGCCTTACTCATTCGGATACATGGTCTATTTCTTTGAAAAAGCATGCGGCATCAGCGGTTACTTGATGGGTGTGAATCCATTCGATCAACCGGGTGTTGAAGCGTATAAAAAGAACATGTTTGCTCTCTTGGGCAAGCCTGGTTATGAAAAAGAAAAAGCGGAACTTGAAGCTCGCTTAGAGCAATAATGCGCCGTAAAAACGAAAAACGATCAATCCTATCGGATAGGTCGTTTTTTTGCACCCCTTTTTCCATTATTTAGATGGTAAATTTTCTTTCCATATTGTCGAAGTCGAGGCATGTGTGTAGAATATAGTGAAACAGTTGTTTCCTTCTACCGAGAAAGGTTGGCTATGCTAGCACATTATAAAACAATCCATTCGTATGGTTCGTCTGAGATTATCATCAAGAAGTCACGTTTCATCGGTCATGCTAAACCCGTAGATTCAGAAGAAGAAGCAATCCAGTTTATTGAAGCGATCAAGAAGGAACACAGGTCGGCGACGCATAATTGCAGTGCGTATGTCATTGGTGAGCGGGATCAAATCCAGAAGCAATCCGATGATGGAGAACCTAGCGGAACAGCCGGGAAGCCGATTCTGGAAGTAATGAAGCATCAAGGGCTCAAGAATACCGTTGTCGTAGTTACTCGTTATTTTGGTGGCATCATGTTAGGTGCTGGCGGACTTATTCGCGCTTATGCGGATGGGGCTCTGGCAGGCATAGAAGCAGGAAAGCCGATTTATAAAGTAAATCATCAGCTCGTGCTGATTGAAGTCGATTATACATGGTATGGCAAGCTGGAAAATGAACTGAGAAATCAAGGGATGCTGCTTGGGGATATCGGGTTTACGGACAAAGTGACCGTTCCTTGTTATCCTTTGGCTGCTAAAGCGGAAGCATTTATGAATTGGGCAAGGGATGTTACACAAGGTCAAAGCATGATCGTCGCTGGTGAGAACGAGTACATCGTTCATGAGAGCTTGCCTGAATAGGCAGGCTCCAGAAAACCAAACAAAATTTCATATGAGCTGAGGATGCGGAGGGATAGGAATGGCTAGGAAAGCAGTCGCGCAAGAGCTTAGCAGAGAACGAATTCTTACGGAGGCGCGGGAATTATTCGCTACTTTCGGCTATCGCGCTTTAACGATGCGAAGCATTGCTAAAGCAATGGGGTACAGTCATGGGGCGTTATATTACCATTTTAATGAGAAAGCTGAATTATTTTATGCACTAATTAAAGACGATTTCGCCTCACTTCTGCAGCGTCAGAAGGAAATGATCGTTCGTGAGCATGGGTTTAGCGTGAATTTGCTCCAAAAGTTAATGATGGAATTCGTTTGGTTTGGATTAAGCAACCCGAATCACTACGAAATGATGTTTATGATTAACGAGCCAGAACTGCAGCAGTACTCACGTACCGAACAAGCTCAATGCTTGGATATGTTTGCGATTGTCATTCGTGAAGTTTTGAAAGATCAGCCAGGATTAGAGAGTCGCAAGTATACGCTTCCGTGGAATATATTTATGTCCTTACATGGCTTTATCTCTTATTGCATTCAGTTTAAACTTTCTTACGAGGAAGCACGCAAATTGGCTGATGAGCATATCCGATTGATCTGTGTCAGCTTGGATGTGGATTCCATAGAAGCTCAGCGTCCGCTTGTCAAAATGATTGGACAAAACATGCGGAAATCCAACGTTATATAGAAGAAATGAAGGAAGCGAGACGATCTGTCTAAGCTTCTTTTTGTTTATTGGGGCAATCTGTATTTTACATTACCCCCTCTGTGCTTTAAAATGATGACAAGATACCGAGGGAAGGATGAGCATATACGATGGATTTGACGACATGGTCGGAAGAGAACGTTGAATTTATGTTTGAGGAAATTAAGAAAAAGTTGCGCATGGCTACTGGGGGATCTATCAAAGCCTCTAATGTTAAAGAAGAAGTCTACGAGGATCTGAAGGATCTCTATGATATGGTAGCAAGCAAGGATCGTTTCAGCATTAGCGAGATTGATGCGATCACGACCGAGCTTGGCAAAATTCGCAAGGCCTAATGGGTTCGTCATTATCATAAGCCAAATTAGCAAGCCGCTGTTTCTGACGTTGTGTCGGAGGGCGGCTTTTTGCTGTTTTTGGCTGTGGCGTCCACTTGCCAAATGTCCGCCGGCAGCAGTGCTCAGCGGCAGGACCGCGAAGCCGAACCCGAAGCCCGAACCCCGAACCCCGAACCCCGAACCCCGAACCCCGAACCCCGAACCCTGAACCCCGAACCCCAGCCCCAACCCCGACATCAAAATAACTGCATTTCTACATCTAATTCATGCCAAATCCCTGCTTTAGGGAAAATAACTGGATTTTCTCCCGCTAAATCGAATGAATTTCGCCAAACAGACCACTTTACACAAAATTAGCTGTATATAATCCAGTTAAACGTTCCAAACCATGAATTCCCGCGAAATTAGCTGCATGAAATCCAGTTAATTCCTAACCCAAATAAGCAGCCCCACACAGAACCCACCGGAGTGAGTCCTACTTAGGCTGCTTATAATTTTCATCGACACTAGGGTCGTGGTCTCATTCGCAAAGCTGCTGCTAGATATAGTAGGAGCGTCACACCGAATAAATACCAGAAGCTCGGTAGGCTCGCTAGTGCCAGATAGAGTCCATAGGGAAGTGACCAGATAAAAGCCACAATTAGCAACTTCCTATTCTTCAAAAAGGAACCGATCAACCCGACTCCAGCAGGTGCAATTAACATCACGAGTAAGAGGAGCATAGTATCCCTGCTAGCTACTACTTCTGAGTAGGGATTCCAAAAAAGGAACCAACAGCAAAGCAACATACTGCCCAATGAAGCATAAACACCGAGGTGAGAGATGGACCTTTTCATCCTAGGAATACCTCCAAACTTTTAATTAACTACCTGCAAGCTCTAAACGCCAATCATTACATTGCATAAAATGTCCTGGTGGGTACTCGAATTCACACTCAGACCTAAGGGTGAAACTAAGTTTGCGACACACTGCATTTGATGCAGGATTGTGAATGGAAGGAAACGCATGCATCCATCGATACTTAGCACCCGCGTTCACATGAGAAATAGCTGCCTGCAAGGCGCTGCTCGCTATCCCTCGCCCTTGGAAGGTAGGAAGCACACTCCAACCGATTTCATAGACATTTTCTCCTTGCCAGTGGCTATCCCAGTATCCAATACTACCTACGGTTTCACGGTTAGGTAGCATAACGATGCTAAACATATGTCCTTTTTCTCTTTCTCTGAGGGTAAGATACCGATTGTGGCGAGTGCGAAGCTGCTCTTCCGTTTCGGGGCCTCCAAGATGCTCCATCATCTCAGGAGCATTGCTAAGTCGAAGGAGTTCGAAATCGGATTCGGACCAAGGCACGATGATAACTTGTGAGGCGTTCATTTTCTCTGACATGTTCTCACTCCTATCTGCGGTAGTAAACGCGAGAATTTAACGGGTATCTTCCATTGTAATGGAACGCACGTTCTCTATCAAGAGTGAGAAGTATCTACTCTCATACATACTATCACAACGACAAGGACAAAATAGGTAGAAAATGGTACAAAAGGAGAACATAAAAAGTGACGCAACATGGAGAGGCTTCAACTGCCGATTTACCGCAATTCCCCCAATCATTCTGGCTGGACTCTGTGGACAAGATCCCCCAATTTCCTAGCCTGACAACCGATCTAAAGAGCGATGTAGTCGTTATTGGTGCAGGGATTACCGGAATCACCACGGCTTATTTACTCGCGAAACAAGGCGTTAAGGTCATTTTGCTCAATGCAGGACCTATCCTTGAAGGTACGACAGGACATACCACGGCTAAAGTTACCACGCAGCATGGACTTATTTATCATGAGTTTTTTGCCCATTTTGGTGAGGAGAAGACTCGTCTTTATTATGAAGCCAATAACGAAGCGCTGAAGCTCGTCAAGCAAACGGTTGATGAACTAGACATCGAGTGTCAATTTACCGAAGATGATGCGTATCTGTATACGAGTGATGATGCTTATTTACAGCAATTACAAGATGAATACTTGGCATATGGGCAGCTGAAAATAGGCGGCGATTATCTGGAATCAACCCCTCTGCCGTTCGAGACGAAAGCAGCAATAAGGATCAAAGATCAGGCCAGGTTTAATCCTGTACCTTACCTAATCCGACTGATGCAAGAGATCCTGCGGCTTGGCGGTCACATCTATGAAGGAACAACGGTGGTCAGTGCCTCCCATGAGAAGCCTTCTATTGTCAAAACTAAGCAAGGCCATCAAGTCACTTGTAATTACGTCGTTACCGCCTCGCACTATCCATTCAACGACATCCAGGGCGCATACTTTACTCGTCTGCATGCAGAGAAATCATACGTCATTGCTGCGCGTACGAAGCAAGCATACCCCGGGGGGATGTATTTAAATGTCGAGCAACCTTCTCGCTCTCTCCGTGCTGTCACCATACAGGGGGAACCTGCGGTGCTGATTGGCGGGGAAGGGCATAAGACGGGGCAAGGGCTGTGTACCCATCAGTATTATGAGAATCTACAGAAGTTTGGAGCGGATACCTTCGGACTGCGGGAGATCCTATACCGTTGGTCAGCGCAGGATGTGTTCACATTAGATAAAATGCCCTATATAGGGCAGCAATTTTCCGATGCTCCTCATCTCCTAATAGCGACGGGGTATCGCAAATGGGGGATGACGAACAGCATGGTAGCCGCAATGCTGAATACGAAAATAATCCTAGGGGAGCAAAGTCCCTATGAAGATGTGTTTACCCCGCATCGATTCCATGCGGATCCTAGCGTCAAAACATTTATCATGCAGAATGCCAACGTGGCGAAGCATTTTGTTGCTGGGAAGTTTGATTTAGAGCATAAGCACCCTGAAGAGTTGTCGCCGGATGAGGGTTCTGTCGTACGTGTGAAAGGCAAGCGAGCTGGTGCTTACAGAGAACCCAATGGGGAATTGCACGTTGTTGATACAACTTGTACCCATTTGGGATGTGAAGTTGAGTGGAACGACGCGGAGCGAACATGGGACTGCCCGTGTCATGGTTCCAGATATTCCTTCCAAGGGGATGTTATCGAAGGACCCGCCAAGAAAGCATTGACCAAGCTATCAGTAGAGACATGAGCGTATTTTTATGTAAAAATGGACAGCTATCCATGCGATGTTACCCCATTAGCCATACACTGTAGAGCAATGTATCTCTGCTCACGTGAAGGAGGTGGACGTTCGTGGCATCCAGAATTCGTAAAGAAGAAGTACGTAAATTGATCGGAAAAGATATTTTGGCTGTTAAAAAAGATGGTACACAAGTGACTGGCAAATTGGTGCGGATCAGCGGGAACACGTTGATAGTTGCTCCACAAAATGGCAAAAAAGTTCAAGTAAAAGCGATTATTCCATTGGTTTTATTTGATCTGCTGGCTATTGGTACTGCACCTTATGCGTATGGTGGATTTGGCGGTGGCTTTGGAGGTTATGGTGGCGGCTTTGGCGGTGGCTTTGGTGGCTTTCCGTATGGTGGCGGCTTTGGCGGCTTCGGTGGTCCAGGACTCTGGTTCTGAGGATGATCGAAATCGAGTAGGCATGGAAGACTCTCTCCTACAGGGGAGAGTCTTTTGTTTGTTGACTCCCTCATTTTGAGATTAAAGCACCAATTCGCTGCTTCTTGAATAGGCTATGATACAACTTTATGGCAGAGAAACCGCGGACAGGGAGTGAGCAGCATGCCGAGTTCCATCGTGTTTAACATGATTAATATTAATAACCAGAATACGAATGCCACGATTGGGATTGGAGAGAATGCCCAATCCAGTTGGGATTCCCATAGCAAAAACAATTACGGCAATGGTGAATTCATCGGTAATTCGGTCGCCTGCAACTTCGTCAATACCATCTTTGATAATGACTTTATCGATGCACCGATTAATGATCAGGACTTTAAACCAGCCATAACGAATCAAGCTTAGGGAAGGGTGGTAGTACGCCATGATGAATCTGCCTGGCCCCCTAGATCCACCTTTGATTCAATTTGATTCGATTCATGTCAATTCAATAACCGATGGTTCTGGTATATTCATTGGCACGAATGCACAGGTGAACTGGTCAACGAGTGGTAAAAACAATAGCGGCCTTGGTGAAGTGAGCGGCGAACATAATATAGTATGGAACAATGTGAATACGGTTTACGATAACGATATCATTGATGCGCCTTATACCAAAGGTGATTTGATCATTGGTCGTGTTTAAAAAAAAGCTCCGCGACAGCCTTATTCGGCCGTTGGCGGAGCTTTCGTCGTTGCTTCTGCCGGAGCCGTAGAAGCAGCCGCGGTGTTGGTGGTAAAGCCTGAAGCCTGTGCTTGAACAGTTATCATTTCCTGCAGCCACTCCGGAGTTTCATTATCACCGACATTGAGCATGTCGAGGAAATCGGAATCGTTCAGCATCGAACGGGTACCCACCAATTGGTTATGATCGCCTTCGACAGCGCCGAAGCCTTGAACCGTTTTTTGATTGCTCTGAAAATCTGTAGGCCAGTTATTTCCCATATTGATGCAGGATGCACTTTCGACGGACCCAATACGAATTGAACCGATGATAAAAGTTGGAGACATGAACGACGACATGGTAATCACCTCATCTTTACACTTTAGACTGGGGAGGGGTATAGCGGTAGCCCGTTGAGGTTCGCTCGGGTCCAGAACCCTCTTGCGCGGAAGATGCATGCGATACAGCGTCAGAGGATCGCTCTGATTTGGATTCTCTAGTTACTTGTGTACGTTGGATAGCTTTATCAACCGTATCATCATGCGATTTCCCATTTGGCTTGGCACCGAAATTGTTTCCTAAATTCAATGAACCACTCAATTCCTTAATATCGAGATGGTCGAGTCGAAAAGTCAAATTTTCAAGAACAGGCTGGTGGACGTGAAGGTTATCGATATGTATGCGTGGGTGTTTGGTGGAGAGGTCAGCTAGCTGATCTTCAAGCTTCCGCAGCCGTTGTTCCAAGAGATGGATGGTTTGGGCATGCACGGATGACGACGGTAAAGCTTCTGCTCTCGTAGGGAGTGGTATTTTGGGTGTGGCAGCAGAGGGGGCTGATGATGGCGGCGAAGCTTTCTTTTTTTGAAACCACATAGGTCAGATCAGCTCTTTCGTGAAATCGGTATAACATCAAACTTATCATTATCGAGGACCGTATGTTGCCCGCCTATCACCACAGTATGCTCGCCACTTATTTCGCCTAATCCTTGATTACTTTTCGCAGAATGCCTTCTGCCGCTGATCCGATTACTGCCTTTATTTACACTGGAATTCTCTGATATGTCATCGATATGAATGGATTTAAATTGGATCCGAACCATCGTTATTCCCTCCAAATCCTCTAATTCAGCGTCTCCTTTCCATGTATATGGGGACAAACGCAGAATCATTTCTCTTTTTGCAAAAACAAAAAGATCACCGTGCACGCCAAGAAGGGGCGTCGGTAATCTTGATCAATCGTTGTCTCACGTAAATTGTATCGGGATGACCTTCTCGCCATCGGGTGGAGCAAGCGGAAT
Organism: Paenibacillus qinlingensis; assembly: GCF_031455095.1. Classification (GTDB taxonomy): domain Bacteria; phylum Bacillota; class Bacilli; order Paenibacillales; family NBRC-103111; genus Paenibacillus_E; species Paenibacillus_E qinlingensis_A. Next base: position 134,660 of record NZ_JAVDSB010000012.1, on the reverse strand, counting down.
ACGAATAATGAGCAATCCATTATGATATTGCGCTCGCATCCCATCGGTCAAAGCCCTGCCAGGCAAGCGGATCGCGCGCTCAAAGGTACCGAAATAACGCTCGGACAGCCGCATCTGTTCATCGCTGACTTGATAAGGCCGAACGAGCATGCCTCGAATCAAGAGCGATTGGTCACGAAATGATAGCTGGATGTTCTCAGGAGACGACAATCCGGGTACCTCCGCAACAACAACGAGCTCTTGTGATGTCTCATACATATCAATTCTAGGTCCGGTTAGTGGAATAATACTGGCAATATCCTGCCAGAAATCAGGACCAAGTACATCGCCGGCTTGCGCCGACAGTCCCTTCCAATCGGGCTTTGACGAACGATTGCCTGGAGGATTCATCTGCCATCATCACCTGACTTCACCATTAAAAGTAGAGCCGCGAGCAGCTCGCTACTAGTTTATGTGCAAACGCGGCAGATTATGGCTGACTTCTAGACTTCGGACATGTGGACTACTGCCGCGGCCGCTGATTAGCGAGCTGCTGCTGGGCCATGCGCACAAGCTCACGGACCATCGCACCACCGATGGGGCCCCCTACTCTGCCGGCATCTTCTGAGCTCAGCTGCCCGTTGTAGCCTTGCTGCAAGGGAACACCTAGTGTGCGTGCAACTTCATACTTCACAAGATCAGGCCGTTCTGGATTCACGGCGTATCCTTGATCTTGCATAACTTGGGCTTTCAGAAGCCCTAAGCCATGTTCGGATCCGGGTACCATAGCCCGGTTTCTTCTTCTTCGTGACATCGTCTATCACCTCTTAGGTGTTAGGATGCCCTGCCCCTTTTCGGATCATGAGTACGAAAAGTGAAATATTTATGCCCGAGATAATTGCCAATCGTGTACAATCCATTGCCTACGAGTATGGCGCCATTGTGGAGCCAACCTGTATGGACAGTCGTCAGATAGGCTCCTAGCACATCGGCAAGCAGCCAGCTGACCTCGTAAGAGAATCCGTAACAGACGAGAATAACAATGCCAAACTTCCACCAACTGCTGCCGACACTGGTATTAGAGCGAAACGTAAACGTGCGGTTGAGCAGATAACTCACCACAGCGCCGATCGTATTGCCGCCAAATGTCGATATCCAATAATTGAGATCGAATAAGTTAAAAAGTACAAAACTGATAGACAAGCCTACCAGCGTATTGAACACACCGACGAGTAAGAAACGCGCGAAGCTGCCTGTTAAGAATGGTTTCAAGGAAGTCATCTACTTACCGCCTTGAAGAAGCAGGTTGAACCGATGAATTCGCGGTTTCGTCAGCCAGTGTATGCTCCCTTAGTTCCTTTTCGATAACAAATAGGGGACGCTGCTTCACTTCTTTATATATTTTACCTATGTATTCACCAATCAAGCCGATCGCAAGGAGCTGCACACCACCGATGAACCAAACGGAGAGAATAAGCGAAGTCCAACCCGTTACGTTTGCACCTAGTAGTTTGCCTACAATCGCATAGATAGCAGCAACCACGCTAAGTGCGAAAAGCATAAAGCCCATCACGGTAACCAAACGGATCGGAGTTACGCTGAATGAGGTAATGCCATCGAAGGCAAAAGCGAGCATTTTGCGCAGCGGATATTTGGATTCACCAGCAAATCGTTCTTTTCGGTCATAATAGACCTGTGTGGAGGGAAATCCTAGCAGAGGGACTAAACCCCGAAGGAATAAGTTAACCTCTTGGAATTTCTCCAAATTATCAAGCGTGCGTTTGCTCATTAAGCGGAAGTCCGCGTGATTGTAATGTATTTTCACACCTAAGGATGTCATGAGTTTATAGAAACCTTGGGCGGTAGCTCGCTTAAACAAAGTATCTGCGGAGCGATCTTGACGAATACCGTAGACAATGTCATAGCCCTCGTGGAATTTCTTGATAAATTCACGGATGACCGATGTATCATCTTGAAGATCCGCATCGATGGAAACGACGCAGTCGGAATACTCTTTCGCTTGGAGAAGCCCGGCAAGTAAAGCACTTTGATGACCGGCATTTTTGGCAAGCTTAAGCCCCGTTATGAACGAATTAGCAAGATGAAATCGCTCAATTAACGACCAAGTTGCATCTTTGCTGCCATCATCGACAAACAAAACCGTACTATTGGGGGCAATTAATTGATCCGTTATCAGGGAATCTAAGACCTCACTAAGTTGGAAAACGGTTTCCGGGAGCACTTCTTCTTCGTTGTAGCAAGGGACCACGATGGTCAAAATCGGTTTAGACACAGTACTCGTCTCCGTCCTGAATAGAGAATAGATGCAAATCATAGCTTAAGGTTTAATTATAGCTAAAAGGACAATAAAAAGTAAGCGGCCGGAACGTAAATCATCGTCCCAGCCGCTCATGCTTATCTATTTTACCAAATCAATTTTACCAACCAAATCCAAATGTAGCTAGAACGATAACTAAGAGGACGTATAGAACGAGGACTACAGCAGTGCTTGATCCGCCAGCAGGGTAACCACAACTCATGTCAATCCCTCCCTTCACAAGATTACTATATGTGATCTGACTCGAGGGTGCATGGATGAATGCCCTGCATGCGGAGAAATAATTGGGCAACGTGTCCATTTTATGGGACCAGATCGGAGAGTTCACACTGGTAGTATCCTGCAACATGAAGGAAAGGAGGTAGTTAAACACATGCGTTACGAGGAACGTCAACCGGATGAGACATTGGCGCGATATGTGAAATGTTATTGGTATTTGGAACGAGATTACAGTGCAGTGGAAGAAGGAGAAACCTTGTGGCCAGATGGCTGCCAAGAATTGATTTTTCACTTTGGAGCTGAGTATTCCGTAGGTGGTCAGGTTCTGCCGAGTGCTTTTTTTATCGGTACGCTTTCTCAGTATCATCCACTTACAGCGGAGGGGCCGATTCGTTTATTCGGAGTTCGGCTGCTGCCATGGGGGTTGCGAGCTTTCAGAGAGATGGATCATCGCACGTTGATTGACAAGTTTCTTCCGCTCACAGCGATATTTCCCGAACACGAATATGAGCTTGCCGAGCTAATTGCGCAACTGGCAGAGGCTGAATTGGACAAGGGAGTTGCGCTATTGACGGCTTATTTGTACCGTCATTTCCAACCAGAAACCAAACATACCGCTATGATTAATATCTTGTCCAAGCTTTATCGAACACCGATGGAGCAGGATGTTCCCATCAGTGTAGCTGAGAGCGGCTACTCCCAGCGGCACTTTGAGCGCATTTGTGCAGAGCTAGTCGGCATGTCGCCTAAGCGGTTAAATGCCGTGTCACGTTTTAATCTCGCTCGGCTTCAAATCTTCTTCAATCCGACGGTGGATATCGCTAGTTGTATGGGGCAGTTCGGCTACCATGATTATGCACACTTTTCCAAAGAGTTTAAAAGATGCCTCGGGATTACCCCCAAGGAATATAAAAAGTGGCTTTTGCGTCTTAGGGGGAGCGGGGAGGGGAGTGACCCCGAGGGAGAAGGCCAGTGTGGTGAACCAAAGTAACCACTAAGCACCTACAAAGGATTCGGGAAGTATCGAATAAGTTCCACAGGTACGAATAAAGACTGACCAAGTCCCTACCAAGTACCTACAGATCGTGCGGTAAACATCCAACAAGGACCGATCAAGCACCGATCAAGCACCGACCAAGGATCGACCAAGTACCGACCAAGTACCGACAAAGTACCGACTGAGCGTCTAGCTAACCCCCACCATGTGCCTACCAAGCTCCCGCAGAGGTAAATAACTGGATTTTCTCCATCTAAATCGGGGCATTTGGGCGAAATTTACGGAATACCTGTATTTCTCCAGTTAATTTTGATCATTTCCGAGTAAAAGAGAGATTTGAGCGAAATTAACTGGAGTTTTTCCATTTATCTGTGTGAAACAGCGGGTAGCATTGAAAATAGCTGGAGTTTTTCCAGTTAAACTTTAATGGAGAAGCAGATGAGTGAAGCGGAGTAAGTGGGAGTGACCCCCCAACTACGACAAGGTTTCCCACTTTGCCCACATTTCCCTAGGGTTCAACTCATAGATTTCTTTTTCGCGGAACATGAACTGGTGCATAATGAACTCGCGGCGCAGGGTTGCAAAATCCGGATGATAATTTTTTAGTAGCTCATTTAGTTCTTTCTCGGTGTAGGAACGGCCTTTCTCTAGCCCAGTAACCATATGTTCGAGAACAATCAATTTCTTCTTAAGCTGAGAAGGAATGTGTTTGAGCTTTCCATCTATCGTGAAAAAATTCCGTATAACGGACTCCTTCAAATTTGAGTTTTTGTCCGCGATTTCCATGGATGCAGGCATCTCCTTTTTATTTTTGAAAATAAGATCAGCGGTCGCTTGACCGTGACTGCGGATGGACGCGTCATTCAAGGTGAAATAGATCGTATTTTTGTCGCGACGTTCATGAATCAGGTTGGCTTCGCGAAGTTTGGCAGCGTGATGGGTGACGGTTGCGGGGCTCACGCCTAACTTCTCAGAAAGGGTTAGCCCGTTAGATTCCCCGTCCGCAAGCAAAATGAGCATTCGTATACGAGTCGCATCGGACAGTGCCTTATGGTAGGTGATGATTTTATCCAGTTGCATACCTGGCAGCTCCTCACATTTAATTTGATACACATCTAATTAGATAATATTTAAATTAGATGAGCGTGTCAAGCATGAAAGTTTCCTTCTGGGCGAGCCTCATGTAAAATACGAAGATAGACGTCAAAGTTTAAAGGGGAAAAAGTAATGATGCGAATACTTGTGATGACAGCAGTCGCTGCTGAACGAGATGCCATACAACGGGGTCTTGGACAGGATAGCCGATTTGAATATGCATTAGCTGGTGTGGGCATTGCCGCGGCAGCGGTTAATGGTGCCCTTAAGCTTGCCAAAGCTGACTATGACCTCGTAATTATCGCCGGTATCGCCGGCGGTTTCGCAGGTCAAGCAGAAGTAGGCTCGCTGGTGATCGCGAGCGAGATCATCGCCGCTGATCTCGGCGTTGAGCTGCTGGACGGCTTCAGCAGCTTGGACGAGCTGGGCTTCGGCTCAACGCGCATCAGCGTTGCTTCCGAAGCCGAGCGCGTGACGGCTGCGCTGCAAGCCGCCGGCTTGAAGGCGCAAGCGGCGCCGGTGCTGACGGTGGCAACGGCCACCGGAACAGCGGCAACCGCCGCTGCGCTGGCGGCGCGCGTGCCTGGCGCTGCCGCCGAAGCCATGGAAGGCTTCGGCATTGCGACAGCAGCGCAGCAGCGCGGCGTGCCTGTGTTGGAGATCCGCGCGATCTCCAACGCGGTGGGGCCGCGAGACCGAGACGCCTGGCGGATCGGTGCGGCCTTACAAGCTTTAGAATCAGCAGGTTCAGTCATAGCGGAGGTGCTTTAAAATGAAAATAGCGTTCTCACCTTGTCCCAACGATACCTTTGTTTTCCATGCCTGGGCACATGGCTTAATTCCAGGTGCACCAGAGCTCGATGTCCTCTACGCAGACATCGATATTACGAACCGTCTGGCTGCCGAAGGTACGGGCCCAGACGTGCTCAAGATCTCCTACGCAGCACTCCCGTGGGTGCTGCAGGACTACGCCCTGCTGCCCTGCGGCGGCGCCTTGGGCAGAGGCTGCGGCCCGCTTGTGCTGACGCAGCCAAGCGCCGGACAAACACCAGACCCGGCAGCACTTAGCGGCCGCCGAGTCGCTGTGCCAAGCGAGCGCTCTACCGCGTACTTACTGTTCCGCCTATGGGCCGAACAGAACGTACCTGGCGGCGTAGGCGAAATCGTGGTCATGCCGTTCCACGAGATCATGCCCGCCGTGCGGGACGGCCTCATCGATGCCGGCCTTGTTATTCATGAAGCGCGATTTACGTACCCGTCGTTCGGGTTAGCGCTTCTCACCGATTTGGGCAGCTGGTGGGAGTCCGACACCGGGCTGCCGATCCCGCTGGGCGCTATCATTGCTCGGCGCACGATGGATGTGGAGGCGCTCGCGGGCTGGGCTCGCGCCTCCGTAGAATACGCGTGGGCGCATCCGGAAGCTTCTCGCGACTATGTCATGCAGCACGCGCAGGAGATGGACCCACAGGTCGCGCAACAGCACATTGACCTGTACGTCAATGAGTTCACCGCTGATCTGGGTGATAGCGGTTATGGCGCTGTTTTGACCTTGCTTCAGCGTGCCGCTGAGGCAGGTCTTGTGCCGCAGATGGATTATGCGGCCTTATTGAAATAACCCAAAAAAGCTGTCTTCCCCGTAGATAACATCTACTCGGGAGACAGCTTTTTTACTACCTAACACTACCCAATCACATTCACAGGCGTGCCCTGTGCAAAACTCCGCGCATTATTCCCTGCAACAGCCATCAATCTAGCTCTGGCTTCCTTCGTTGCCCAAGCAATATGCGGCGTAATAATCACATTCTGCGCATGCAGCAAGGGATTATCTGGCTTGGGTGGTTCCACCGTTAATACATCTAGCCCAGCACCAGCGAGGCGGCCTTCATTCAGAGCTTGGGCGACATCGGCTTCGTTAAGGAGGCCGCCTCTAGCGGTATTAATTAGAATAGCGGATGGCTTCATCAAAGCGATTCGATCTGCATTGATCAACTCATTCGTCGCTGGGGTAAGTGGACAATGCAAGCTGATCACATCAGCGCGCTGTAGCAACTCTTCAAGCGATACCCACTCGATGCCTTCGAGGGGCTGAGGAACACTTCGTCCGCTGCCTGTAGCAACGACCTTCATCCCCATCGCCCTAGCGATAAGTGCCGTTTGTTTGCCGATCTGACCAAGTCCGATCAGCCCCATGGTTTGACCGCTTAACTCTACTAGCGGGGACTTGCTGTAACTGAAATCGATCGATCTAGCCCAGTCACCTTGAAGCACACTGTCGCTATGGCGCTGAATACGATGGCAGAACTCCAAGACCAAGGCGAAAACCAATTGAGCAACCGAACTTGTGCTGTAAGCTGGAACGTTCGTAACGAGAATGCCATTCATTTTCGCCGCTTGGATATCTACAATATTGTAGCCAGTTGCCAACACGCCAATATATTTTAAATTAGGCAGCTGCTCCAACGTTTGTGCAGAGAGAGGAGTCTTATTTGTCAGCACCATATCTGCGTTAGCTGCACGTTCGACGATTTGGTTTTCTGCTGTGCGATCATAGACAACGAGCTCCCCAAGCGCCTCGAACTCATTCCAAGTTAAGTCTCCTGGATTTAATGCATATCCATCAAGTACCACAATGTTCATCCCCGTACACCCTCTCCATGTTTTAGGCCATCTGTTTCGCTTATCCTCAAGGTGTCAAGGCGTTATTTTTTTACACCTGGCTCTTTAAAAGGGTTCAAAAACACCTTCGGAATATGCGTCTCAAAACGCATTAACTGTCCTGTTGTCGGGTGCAAAAAGGCTAGCACACGCGCATGCAGACCGAGTCGATTGATCTCCTTCGATTTGGAGCCATACTTTTTATCCCCAGCAACGGGATGCCCGATATCCTGCATATGCACGCGGATTTGGTTTTTACGTCCCGTCTCCAAGTTCACCTCAAGCAAGGAAAAGCTTTTGTTCGCTTGCAGCGTTTTGTAATGCGTGACCGCATGTTGACCATCGTTCGGGTATGGGGTGGAGAACATTTTGAGTGATTTCGCGTGCTCTTTGAGCCATGAAGAAATCGTGCCCTCTGGCTTACGCACCATGCCTTCCACTAATGCCACATACGTCCGCTCCTTGACACTTTCTTGCCAAGTGTTTTGCAAATGCTGCTGTGCTTGTTCGTTTTTGGCAAACATCATTACGCCGGATGTGTCTCGATCTAGACGATGAACGACAAAAATCCGTGACTTCGGATCATGATTTCGCACATGCGCCGTAAGCTGGCGATAGGCCGTAATTTGATTTTCCTGTGTATCCGTTGCAATGGATAGAAGGCCAGCATCCTTTTGAATCACAATAACATCATTATCTTCGTGCAAAATCGTCATGCCAGCCAGCGGAATATCCTCCACGACTTTATCCTTATTGATGGTGACCGTCATTTCCGGTTGCAAAGGGTAATTATAAGCCGTGACCGCTTTGCCATTGACAGCGACTTGTCCACGAGCGAGAATCGCTTTGACCGCATTTCGACCTAGACTCGATAGCTTTTCTAATAAAAAGGTCAGAAGCTCAGCAGGCTCCTTCACCGTATACTGGCGAGTACTCGATTCCTGACTACTCTTACCTGCACCTGCTTGCATGGAATGGCTTTGAGCTTTATGCGTACCCAATTTGGGTCTGTGACCCCCGGTGGATTTTGGACGCGAACCTTGTTTTTTTTGCATGTTAAAATACCTCCTAGTACGATGGCTTACCTTCCGGTCCGTTCATTCGACCTCCAATATACCACGTTCGTAAAAGCAAATGAAATGATTGACGCGAACGCTACTGCTTCTGAATCGTGCTACCCATGAAAAAATCTCCCTGCAGCCGCACATGCTCAAAAGGTAAATGCGGATTCGCAATCCGCCATAGCATGCGATCTGCTGCACGATAGCCAGCCTCACGGATCGGCAGTTGCGGGCGAGAACAGAGCGGCAGCGTGTCGATCTGTTCATTCAGTAGCGCAACCAGCGAGCATTGCTGCGGCACGTTCACGCCTAATCGGCGAAGCGTGTGATACACAGGCGCTGCTTCTTCATCAATGCCGCAAATGACAGCCGTAGGTTGATGCAGCTGATATTTCCGCTCAAAATCGTGCAGCCACCCCTCCGAACCATCTCGCTCTATCGCGTGATCAGTAGGGTCTACGTTGACCCCAGCTTCTTTCATCGCTTCTGTGAAAGCCTGCCAACGGATAACGAATCCGCGTTGATCTTTCGTGTCACCTACATAAAGGATGTTTCTGTGGCCCATGCGCACCAGCCTACGCACCGCCTGATAAACCGCCTCATACACATCCCAAATGACACTATCCACCTTTGACTCCGGTGGCGGGAAATTCAGCAGAATCCGCGGGATTTGCAGTTCCAGCAGCTTTTGTTCCAAGAGATCAAAGTTCATTCGTGGTGCGATAAAGACCCCTTCTGCATACAGTAAACCTTGCTCCTCAGCCCAATCATTGAATTGCGATGGTTTCAGTTTAGGTGGTATGAGAAGTGGTTGGACCGTGTGCCCGAATTCCATGAAGCGTTCATGCAAGCCTTGCAGCAGCAGGCGATTAAAGTTTAATGATTGTTTGTTTTGGACGAGTACGAACCTGCGCTGTACAACGGGATACGGTGAGATGAGATCTTGTTGAAGCGTTACTTTTTGGTCTTTGGTCATATAGCCAAGCTCGCGCGCGAGTTTGAAAACTTCACTTCGTGTCTGCTCTGACATACCAGGTAGACCTCGCAGCGCTTTGGATACCGTTTGAATCGTTAAGCCTAGCTGATCGGCCAAATCGTAGAGCGTAATTCGTTTGCGCATTCGTCTGAGATGTCTCCTTTTCTGATACCTTCTGTATCTCTAATTTTAAACTAATTTGATACTAAAAAGAAGGTTAATTTTAAACTACACTAGGAGAGAAGCAAGACATAGAAGCATTCGGCAAACAAACAATGAACCTAAGGGAGCGAAGTCAGATGATTAAACAGATAGAAGCAGATGTGGTAGTTGTAGGTGGAGGTCCAGCGGGTGTTAATGCAGCGATAGCGGCAGGAAGAAGTGGGGCTAAGACTGTTTTAATCGAAAAATATGGCTTTATCGGCGGGATGTCGACGGCAGCGCTTGTGTATCCTTGGATGACGTTTCATACAACGGATGGCAAGCAAGTCATTGCGGGTCTCGCGCAAGAAATTATTGACCGCCTGATGGCGATGAACGCATCCCCAGGACATCTTCGGGATACCGTTGGATTCGTGAATACTATTACACCTTATCACCCTGAAATATATAAAGTTCTTGCCGTCGATATGCTTAAAGAAGCGGGTGTTAAGTTGCTTTTCCATAGCTTTGTCGATCATGTGGAAACCGTGGACAATCGCATTCAATCTGTGCAGCTGACGTCCAAATCCGGCAGAATTGATGTCCGTGGTAAAGTCTTTATTGATACGACAGGTGATGCGGATCTCGCGTATCTGTCAGGGGCGCCGTGCCTCAAAGGGCGCGACGGGGATAAGGCGACACAGCCGATGACGATGAAATTCAGAATGCGCGGTGTGAATCTGCCTGGCGTGAAACAATACATGATCGATCACCCGGATGAGTTTTATAAAAAGACGCCTTTCTCCGAGCTCGCTGATCTCCCTCTCTCTGGTGTGCTAGGCTATTTCAAACATTGGAAGGAAGCGAATCTGCCGATCAATCGCGATCAAGTCCTGTTCTTCACGGGTCCAGAGGACGACGAAGTACTGGTCAATACTACGCGTGTGCAAGGGCTTGATGGCACCAATGTGGAAGACTTGACAGAAGCCGAAGAGCTTGGGCGCAAGCAAGTGTTGATGGTCGCTGAGTTTATGCGAAATAACTTGCCAGGCTTTGAAAAAGCCTCCATTTCCAACGTTGGCGCACAAATTGGTATTCGTGAAACGCGTCGGATTGACGGCCAGTATGCGCTGCAAGTGGATGATGTCGTGCAAGGTCGTCATTTTGATGACGTTATCGCACGCAGTGGGTACCCGATTGATATCCACGATCCATCGGGCAAAGGCGTAACCGCAGCATGGGTCAAAGGGGACGGCGCTTACGATATCCCTTACCGCTGCCTGCTGCCGCAAAAAATCGAGAACCTGCTCACCGCAGGTCGCTGTATCTCCACCACGCATGAAGCGCTCGCGACGACGCGCCTAACGCCAAGCTGCATGGCTACAGGCCAAGCCGCAGGTTCCGCAGCAGGGCTCGCTGTGAAGCATGGCGTGCTACCAGCAGAGATTAACGTTGCCGAACTGCAGGCCGTCCTTGAGAAGGATGGGGCTTTGTTGAAGTAAAAGCAATGGAAAACCTCCAGCTATTTTTCAGTCTTCTTCCGTTTTTGCGGTAATTTGCTGAAATTAGAGGGAGGTTTTCCATTTATTTTCCTATTAGTAGTGGAAAACTAGAAATTAGCTGGAGGTTTGAGACTGTCGATTAACTGTTTATCCTGAATAATCATATGCATCATTTAAAATTTAGAGAAACAACGGGGAACTTTTGCAACTCGAGATAACTTATCGCTCCCATGACATAGAGATGAATCTCGTTCGCAAAATAACCTTATGAAAACATCTTATTTGTTAGTTTAGAAGAGAATACGGGAGAATAACGTTATAAAACAAGGTTATTTCACCATAAATGGATAAATACCACTCCATTCGGTCGAAATAGCGTTATTCCGTAATGCTATTTCTTCGCAGAACATGCCAATGTAGCAAATAACGTTATGGCAGGCACACCTTTATTTGAAATCGCATGTGAGCGTACCTTTGTAAGGAGAGACAAGCTCCTCTAAAACCGTCAATTTTTATAAGAATTCACTAATTTGCATATTTATTAAGTCTCCATTCATTAATCGACAGTCTCAGTTTTCCAGTTAGTCATGTGTCGGTCGGTATGTGTCAGGACTGGAGGGAGGTTGTGTACCCCCACCGAATACACCTCCACAAATCAGGGAACACTAACACACATAGCTTACGTGTGAGAGGCGGTTTCTTATGCTTTTATACCAATTAACGCAATGGTTCGAAGAACGCAGCACCCTGCAGCAATCGCTGCAACGTGAACCGGCAGAATCAGCCGATGCCATCCATCAGAAAATTCAGGAAGTCGAACAACAGTTGTATGCTCACGCAGAACGTTGGAAAAATGCCATCGAAGAAGCCTCCTACTTGCAATTCCCCTATGAAGCCCCACATTTGGACGACGATATGGTCCTCTAACAACGCTTTATTTGTCGGAACGACTGTCCCCACCTGCTCAAAACACTGCACAAGTCGTCCCGCATGGGAGGGCTTTCCTTTGTATTTCCGTCGTTTTCGTGTAGAATTAAAAGGCACGATAACCCAGAATAGAACGAGGTTTTTTTCATATGAAGGTACTTGTATCCACACTGAACGCCAAATTCATTCATACCTCCTTGGCTTTGCGCTATCTGAAGGCGTTTTGCGAGAAGGATTTTGATGTTGAAATATCCGAATATACGATCAAAGATCCCGTCATGAACGTCGTCTCCGACATCTACCAGAAGGCGCCAGACGTACTAGGCTTTTCCTGTTACATATGGAACATCGAAGAGACGATCAATATTATCAAAATGATCAAAAAGATCAGACCCGAACTTATCATCGTCCTCGGTGGACCCGAGGTTTCTTACGATACGGACTACTGGATGGAGCGCATTCCGGAGGTTGATTTCATCGTGATGGGCGAAGGGGAAGAAACGTTCCATCAGCTGCTCACCGAAATTTCAACGACGCGTAAATACCATTTCGTCTATGGTGTTGCCTACCGTAAGGAACAAGAAGTGATTTTGATGCCAGGTAGACCTAAACTGAAGCTGGATGATATCCCGTCGCCGCATCGGTTCAAGGAAGATCTTCCTAGCCTAGCCAATCGTGTCGTCTATTTCGAGACGAGCCGTGGCTGCCCGTTCTCCTGTCAATTCTGCTTATCGAGCATCGAGGTAGGCGTGCGGTATTTTGATATGGAGCGGACGAAGGCAGATCTGCTGTACCTGATTGATTCGGGCGCGAAGTTGATCAAATTCGTGGATCGTACGTTTAATATTAAACGGGACTATGCGATGGAAATCTTTGAATTCCTTATCCAGAATCATCGCGGTACCGTGTTCCAATTCGAGATTACGGCGGATATTATGCGACCTGAGGTTCTTGACTATTTAGCTGAAAATGCCCCGCCAGGCACGTTCCGTTTCGAGATCGGTGTGCAATCGACGAACGACACGACGAATGACCTCGTGCAGCGGAGGCAGAACTTCTTCAAACTGAGCCGTACCGTGTCTAAGGTAAAAAATAGCCTCAAAATCGATCAGCATCTTGATCTCATCGCAGGTCTGCCGGAAGAGGATTACAACTCGTTCCGTAAGACGTTTAATGATGTATTCGAGCTAGGGCCGGAAGAGCTGCAACTCGGTTTCCTCAAAATGCTGCGCGGCACAGGTATGCGTAACGATGCCCATAAATATGGCTATATTTATATGGACCACGCGCCTTACGAGATTCTCGGCAACGACATCCTCCCATTCACTGATTTGATTCGAATCAAGCGTGTGGAGGATGTGCTCGAGAAATATTGGAACGCCCACCGGATGGATCATACGGTGAAGCACTTGATCGCCAAAGAGTTCGCTTCGGCGTTCGACTTCTTCCAAGAATTCGGCGACTTCTGGGAAGGCCGCGGTTGGCAGAAGATCGGGCATCAGCTCGAGGATCTGTTCACTCGTTTGCACGAGTTCCTGACGCATCGCGGGACGAACAACATGCACATCATCGAAGGCCTGATGAAGCTCGATTACTTCCTCGGCCATAAATATAAGCCGCGCAAAATCTGGTGGGACTTCACCTTGGAGAAGTCCGAACAGAATGCGTACCTCAAGCTGCTGGCGGAGCAGCCTGAGCTCGCAAGCGGAGACTTCGCTAGTCTCCGCATCAATGAAAAAGACCTCCACAAGCATTGCATGCTTGAGGTGTTGCCGTTCGCTTTGCAGACGTACCTGCAAAGCGGTGAACTCGACCAAAGCAGCAAGGAGCTGCTTGTCGTGCACTTCCCGCCTGACGCGCAGAAGCCGGCGTCCTACTATACGATGCCGTTGCAGCAACTGGCAACGATCTAGCAACACATCCCTCTCACCCTGACGTGAGAGGGATTTTTTTCGCATAAACCGATTGAACACGCGCCCATCTGGGTAATATAGGGTAGTTGAAGAAGATTGAAAATTGAAAGGAGAGCTAGCTATGATCGAAACCAAAAACGCACAACTCGAAGAGCAAATCATTGGAGTGCTGAACACCAATCAAGTGTGCTCCTTTGCGACAATTGACGGTAACAAGCCAAAGGTGCGCTATATGGCTTTGTTTCATGAAGGATTAGAGATTTATTTAACGACGAGCAAAAAAACAGATAAGGTGGAAGAACTTCAAGAAAATCCTCATGTGCATATTCTTGTGGGTTATGATGGCAAATCAACGCCGCATATTTTGCAAATTCAGGCAACAGCGACGATTTCTTCGGACAATGCGCTTCGGGAGAAGCTATGGAAAGACGAAATGAAACAATGGTTTGACGGACCGCATGATCCTGACTATGTCGTGATGGACGTGTCCCCGTATTATATGGAATATTCGAGTCATGGCTCTGAGCCGCAGATTTGGAAGAAATAACATCGATTCGCAGCCTACTGAACATTTCCCTAAAAAATCCATTGACCACAGGTAAGGTTCAGTGATAAGATTATAAAAATTTACCTATGGATCAATCGAAGGAGAGACTTTGAGTTGCGCTCAAAGATCCCTATATGAGGAGGAAATTGTAAAGTGGCTACGTATTATATGGAACCATCGCGTACGTTTAGTGAGTTCCTGTTGATTCCAAACCTGACGACGAAGGCATGTACACCGGCTAATGTAAAGTTGAAGACCCCGCTAGTTAAGTTTAATAAAGGTGAGGAACCTGCGATCTCACTGAATATCCCGTTTTCTTCTGCTGTCATGCAAGCCGTATCCGATGATGGAATGGCTATTGCATTGGCGCGTAGTGGCGGGATTTCGTTCATTTTCGGCTCTCAGTCGATTGAAGAACAAGCTCAGATGGTGCGCAAGGTTAAAGGGTACAAGGCAGGTTTCGTTGTAAGCCGCTCCAACTTGACGCCTGAACATTCACTTAGTGATGTGTTGGCATTGAAAGAAGAGACAGGCCATTCGACAGTTGCGATTACCGACGATGGGACAGCGAACGGAAAATTGCTCGGGATCGTAACAGGTCGTGACTACCGCAAGAGCCGCGACTCGCAAGATCGTAAAATTTCGGAGTTCATGACACCTTTTGAGAAGTTAATTTATGGAAAGTCAGGGATTACGTTGTCCGAAGCGAACAATCTGATCTGGGATCACAAGCTGAACTGCTTGCCGATTGTGGATGAGAACGGGAAACTCGACACGCTCGTTTTCCGTAAGGATTACGATGAGCACAAAGAAAACCCGATGGAACTTCTAGATAAGAATAAGAGCTATATTGTCGGCGCCGGGATCAACACGAAGGATTATACAGAGCGAGTTCCTGCGTTAGTTGAAGCGGGCGTAGACATTCTTGTTATCGATTCTTCGGACGGTTACAGCGAATGGCAGCATGAGACTGTGCAGTATGTGAAGCAGAATTTTGATGTCAAAATCGGCGCAGGTAACGTCGTTGACCGTGAGGGCTTCCGCTACCTTGTAGAGTCAGGTGCTGACTTTATTAAAGTAGGAATCGGCGGCGGATCCATCTGTATTACACGGGAACAAAAAGGGATTGGCCGCGGCCAAGCTTCCTCTGTGATGGAGGTTGTTGAAGCGAGAGACGAGTACTTCAGAGAAACAGGGATCTATGTTCCGATCTGTTCCGATGGTGGTATCGTACACGACTACCATGTGACCCTTGCTTTGGCGATGGGTGCTGACTTCGTTATGCTGGGTAGGTACTTTGCACGTTTCGATGAGAGTCCAACTCGCAAGCTGAAAGTTGGCAACAATTTCGTGAAGGAATATTGGGGCGAAGGTTCCAATCGTGCACGTAACTGGCAGCGTTACGACACTGGCGGCAAGAGCAAGCTTCTATTCGAAGAAGGCGTAGATTCCTACGTTCCTTATGCGGGAAGTCTGCAAGAAAACTTGGACAAGACTTTGGGTAAAATTAAGTCCACCATGTGCAACTGCGGTTCCTTGACGCTGGATGAATTGAAGCAAAATGCAAGAATTGCGCTCGTATCCGCAACATCACTCGTTGAAGGCGGAGCACACGACGTAATCCTGAAAGAAAGTAGCCTGACGGAAGAACACTAACACCGATAAATAAAAGCTCTCTGACAGTGCCCGTCAACCGCGGCTGCTATCAGAGAGCTTTTTTTCATTACTTAGCGAAATAATATCTATTATGGCAAATAACTGCGAATTACTGTCATTTTGCCCTCAAGTGAGTAGCTGCCCAAATCAGCAGGAAGTAAGAAACAGTCACCTGGCTTCGTCGCGATCTGACCGTCTGCCCACTGCAACGTTCCGTTACCATCTGCGATCACAAGGATCACGAAGCTTTCTGGCGTCGTTGTGAGTTCCCATTGCGGACCTACCAGACCTTTTTCCACAGTGAAAAAAGGAGATGAAGCGAGCGTCAACCATGTGCCTGCTTCCGTCAAATCAGTCTTCATGCGTGTGGAGCCTGAACCTTCATACGCGATGACATTGAGGGAATCCTCGATGTGCAGCTCACGCATTTTGCCATCCAAGCCTGGACGGTTGTAATCATACAAGCGGTACGTTGTATCCGAGTTTTGTTGAATTTCAGCTACGAGCACACCTGCACCTAACGCGTGAACCGTTCCAGCCGGTATGTAGAAGGAATCTCCAGCTTCGACAGGAACTTCTTGCAAGCAATCCATAATGCGGTTCTCCGCAATTGCTTCTGCAAGGCTCTCCCGCGTCACGCCTTCTTTCATGCCATATATAATTTTGGCGCCTGGTTTCGCATCGAGAATGTACCACATTTCAGTTTTGCCAAGTTCACCAGCCGCAAGGTTTTCGTAGTGATCATTTGGATGGACTTGTACCGACAGATCATCTTCACAATCTAGCAATTTAATTAGGAGTGGAAAACGGCCGTTTTTCTCAGAAAATCCTTTGGTGCCGAAAAGCGTTTTGCCGTATTTTTCACGAATTTCGTCTAGACCTAAGCCAGCTAATTCGCCATTGATGACTTTCGTAGTTCCGTTCGGGTGATCGCCGATCATCCAGCCTTCACCGATTGCGCCTTCCGGCAGCTCAAAGCCGAAGCGTTCGAGGGTTCTGCCTCCCCAAACACGTTCTTTCATTTCAGGTTGAAATTGTAACGGGTATGATTTCAAAACAATCCCTACTTTCCCCTAGTCTATTCTATCATTCTGTCATTTATTCCACTCTAGCATTATATCATGTGGCTATCTTTTTTCTAGAGCCAAGAGATACGGCGCGGAGGCGCTGCGATTGGCGAATTGATACCGCAGCACTTGAAACGCTGCGAGCGGCAGTTGAGAAGCCCAGCGCTCGACCGCTGCGGCTTCTTCGGACCCGCCATCGTGCCCGCTGTACAGCACGATGGTCACGATTCCGCCTTTGCGCAGCAGGCGGAGGGCGGCCTCGAGAGCAGGAATCGTCGATGCCTGCTCGGTGATGATGGCGGAATCGGCTCCTGGCAGGTAGCCGAGATTGAAGGTGACCGCGGCAACCTTGCCGTGGCGGTCTTGCGGCACTGCCGCTTCCATGAGCGCATGGCTGCACAAGCTCATGTGCACTTGGGCGTCTGGCTGCTCCTTCGCCAGACGTTCACTGGTTTGATCCAGCGCAGCCTGCTGGATATCGAAGCCGTAGACGCTGCCGCGGGCGCCTACGAGCTTCGCCATGAACAAGGCGTCCACGCCAGTGCCGAGCGTGGCATCTATAACGGTATCACCAGGCTGGACGCGTTGTCCAATTAGCTGGTGTACATAACTCAGAACTGAAACGAATCCCATGTGTGTAGTGCCTCCGATTTTCTTTTGTAACTGCGCGGCAGCGGAATGCCGCGCAATAAGGCCCTTTTCGGGCCTTATTTGCTCTCCAGCTCCAGCTCCCCGCTTTCACCACCGCTCCTCGCTGCAGCGCACTCTAAAAAAACAGAGCATCCCAGTTCCCTTACATCAGGACGGGATGCTCTGTTCTATCAAACTTTCCCAGCCCAATACTTTCCTTGCCACGTATTTCGTTCCGTGAGCAATTTATCAAAAGCGTTCAACACTTCCCACTTTTTCAAACTCCACATCGGTCCGATTAAGAGATCCCGCGGGGCATCCCCTGTGAGGCGATGAACGATCATTTCAGGGGGCAAAATTTCAAGTGTATCGACAATCAACTTGACGTATTCATCTTTCTCCAGGAACTGCAGCAAGCCAGCTTCGTATTGCTTCACCATTGGGGTTTTGCGCATGAGATGAAGCAAATGGATTTTGATGCCTTGTACATCCATTTGAGCAACCGCTCGTCCAGTATCCAGCATCATGTCATGGGTTTCCCCAGGCAAGCCATAAATAATATGCGCACACACACGGATATTATGTTTGCGGAGCTTAGCTACTGCATCTAGATAGCATTGCGTGTCATGAGCGCGATTAATCAGCACGGAAGTGGATTCATGAACCGTTTGCAGGCCCATCTCGATCCATAAATAGGTGCGTTGATTCAGTTCTGCCAAATATTCAATCACATCATCCGGCAGGCAATCCGGGCGCGTTGCAATGGACAACCCTACGACACCAGGCTGTTTTAAGATCTCTTCATAATACTCTCGCAACTCTTCAACAGGCGCGTAAGTATTCGTATAGGCTTGAAAATAGCCGATATAGTTGGCTTCAGGCCATTTTTGATGCTGCAAATCGCGGATCTTATTAAACTGTGTGACGAGATCATCGCGGCGGCTTCCTGCGAAATCTCCTGATCCTCGCGCACTACAGAAGGTGCAACCGCCTGTCGCAATCTTTCCGTCACGGTTCGGGCAAGTGAAGCCAGCATCTAGCATAACTTTGAAAACTTTCCCCCCGAAGGCATCGCGCATCTCATAATTCCATGTATGGAAACGTTTATCTCCCCAAAGCTGAGGTGATTCCTGAATCGTTGTAGACATAGGACATGTATCCTTTCTTTCTGTTGCTTCTCCATAAACAGCGTTGTCGTCGTTTATTTTGTTTCAACCTATATTGTAGCGAAAATTACACATGAAAGCGACCCCTGCCTTTCCAACAAGTCCCCCGATAAAACCTCTCATAAGCGAGCATGATAACCTTGCACCACAATTACAAGCTGAGAGGGGAAATGGACTACATGAAAAAGTTTCGCACGATAACTTTGGCGGTAGCACTGACGACAGCTTTAAGTATGGGGGCAGCAAGTGCTCAGGCCAAGAATATGGATTCGGGCAATGCGATCGGAAACGGATCACCAATTGGGACATTGGGGACTACGACATCAACGGGATATACGGGAAGCAATTATGATGCGACTTCACCAGGAATGGGGCTTGGTGGCGGCATTGGCTCTCAGAATTTTAGTGGGAACGGCACGAACGGGGTTTATAACGGGAATTTGACGAACACGAACTCCTACAATGGCTATGGAACAACTGAAAGAGGCACAGGGGTCATGGACCATATGAATGGATATGGAACCAATCCAATTGAAAGAGGAGCTAACGCGGTTGAACGAGGTGTACAGCGCGGAGCCAATGCAGTTGAGCGAGGGGTAGACCGCAGCGCGAACATGGTCGATAGAATGAGCACGAAAAGTATAGGAACAACCCCGCCAAGCACTTATAGAACTAATTCTTATCGAGCTAATGCCACAACGGATAATAATAATGGCAGTAATTGGGGTTGGTTAGGTCTAGTTGGTCTATTGGGCTTGGCTGGATTACGAAGCAGTAATAGTAGAAGAGACGAAAGCTACAAATAAACATTTTGATCTGTTATACGCGAAGCACCTTCCATTTCGGAGGGTGTTTTCTTTCATTCTTCCATTCATCTACTAGAGGAAAGCTTTGATTTTTTTTATAGAATCGACTATGATTTGTATTCGAAAGCATGTACGTGTAGGAGGCAAATGGATAATGCGTTTACGGGGTAGAAAAGGGATTAGAGAAGATATTGAACGTCAAAAAGAACTCGTTGTATTAAATGCCAAGGATTACAAGGGCAAATGGGCCGAGTTATTCGGAAATAATAACCCAATTCATGCCGAGCTTGGTATGGGCAAAGGGCGCTTTATCAGTGAAATGAGTAAAAAGTATCCCAACATTAACTTTATCGGTGTGGATATGTATGATGAATTGATTCGGAAAGCAAGTGAGAAAGCTAAAGTTGCTCACGAGATTACAGTGGAAACTGAGGAGGATGCTGTACTAAGTATTCCTAATCTGAGATTGATGCTGTTCAATATCGAACATATTGAGGAAGCTTTTGCAGAAGGTGAACTGGAGCGGGTTTATTTGAACTTTAGCGATCCTTGGCCAAAGAAAAAGCATGCACGCAGACGTCTAACGCATCCGGGATTTGTTGCCAAATATCAACAAATTTTGAACGCAAAAGGCGAAATTCATTTGAAAACTGATTCGCAATCCTTATTCGAATTTTCATTGAATTCCTTCGCGGATATGGGCCTAAGAATGCGCAATATTTCGTTGAATCTTCACGTAGATGGGATCCATCCTGATCATGTGATGACCGAGTATGAAACGAAATTTGCAGGCCAAGGCATGAATATTCATCGCTGTGAAGTTGTGATTGGACAAGAAGCTTTGTCCACACACCAAGAGCAGTTGAAGCAAGCCGCGGCATCTGCCCTAGCTGCTGAATCAAAAGAATCAGCCGAATAAACAGCAAAACAGACTAATCGATGTTGCCAATGTGCAACCAAGATAGTCTGTTTTTTTTTTTCATCCTAAAAGCGCGAGAATGACTTCGGATCCATCCCCGGCAGGCAGGTGACTCTTTTTATGTTGATTGGATAAGCGTTTGGCTTGCACATCTGCATAGCGGCTAACCAGCATGGACAACCAATGAGAGATTGTAGCTGCCGATTGGATGGATTCCCCAAAGCCATGTCGGGTGAAAAACTGGACGTTTTCTTCTTCTTGGCCTGGCAACGGATCATAAAATAACATAGGAATTGACTTGGCAAGTCCTTCGGAGCATGTCATCCCGCCGGGCTTGGTAACGAGCAAGTCGGACACTTCCATTAATTTGCCTATCTCTTGCGTAAATCCGAGCAAGTGGATATTTGGATGTTGATACCGCGGATCAGCGGCTAGTTTGGAAATGGCTTTATCATTATGCCCTAAGCAGAAAATAAATTGAATCTGATCTCGCCAGGCAAGCAAATGCTCACTTAAAGAATCTCCGCCGATCAAGCCCCAACCACCGCCCATGACCAATACGGTTGGCAAGGAAGAGAGCTCGAACTGTTGTCGAATCAACGTTCGATCGTGCGCTTCTCGGAAGCTGGGATGCACGGGGATTCCTGTTATTTCGACATGTGCAGCCGCGATGCCATGCACGATGAGCTTATCCTTCACATCCTCGGAAGACACCATGTATTTATTAACCTCTCGGCTGATCCAGGTCCCATGCACATCGTAGTCCGTGATGACTGTGCATAGGGGAATGTGTAAGCCTGCTCTTTTTAACCGCGAAACGACAGCACTTGGAAAAGGATGCGTACATACAATGGCTTGCGGCGCCCAGTGGCGAATCATAGCTGCCGTTTGTGCGTAGAAAATGCGATGAAGTGCAAGCTGAGTCAGCGGATTAAGTGATTTTTGATATTGTGAACGGTATAAGCGACCATATAATTTCGGTTGTTTCGAGATTGTTTTCTTGTAAGCACTGAAAACCCAAGAAGCCAACATGGGATGGAAGAAGGATCCGAGCTCAACGACACGTGTCTCGATCGACGAACATCGCTGTTCTAAGCTGCTGGCTAATGCGAAAGCGGCTTGTGTATGACCGGCACCAAAACCTTCGGAAAGGATGAGAACTCTTCTTTTTTGCGAGAATGGTTGTGCCATGAATTACCCCCAAAATGCGACTGTTAGTAGCGATGCCGTCGTTCCTAACAAGCAGCCTACGATACAATCGGATGGATAGTGAAGTCCCAAGTAAATCCGTGAAAGACCAACGAAACCTGCAAGCGGGATCAGGATGAGTCCTAGCACGGGTATGGCATATACGAAAGGAACAATAACAGAGAAGATAGCCGTGGTATGTCCAGAGGGAAAGGAATGATCGGTTAGAGGATTTCTATGGGTTATGGCTTGTGGATGAACAAGATAAGGACGTAGTCTAGGGTATTTTTTTTTCATAATCGCAACGGGAATATGACTGGCTGTCAAAGCAATCAGTGCTTGAAGACCCGCTAAACGCAACGAACCTTGACCAAAACATGCCAAGCAGAGCGAGACCATAATAGCAGCTGTGGCACCGCCTAAATGTGTGATTCTCGTAAAAAAATGATCGAGGAAATGATGTTGAATTCGTTGGTTAACGAAGTGAAATAGACGTGTTTCATGATGTTGCAGCCAAAGGACAACTTTACTATTCATGCGCAACCGCCTCCTTCTCATTTGAATTTCTCTCTATCTCTATTGTACGAAGGATTTATTAGAGGAAGATTAACGGACTGATAAATATTCCTGCGTGGAATTTAATGTTGCACTAATCTGGCGTTAACATTTCTATGCTAGGATGACAAATAGCTTAGGGCCCGAGTCCGCACATTTTCCGCAGGATGTCCAGTAATTGTTCCCTTTATTTGGAGCGGTTATCCCGCTTGTGTTACGCATGATTTGTCCTTCTTGTGAACGACGGACTCTTTTGGGCTTTGATATACGAATGTTGTTATGGTGGAAATCACTATCCATTAACAGGTTATTTAAGCAAAAGTTGTCAGCGTTCTGTTGATTGACTTATAATAATGACGTTGCCACTTAGAAAAGCTAGTGTTCGTCTAAATGGTGAACTTTTGGTACACAATAAATGAAAAACGATGAAAACAAGACATTTTTGACCTGATTTAGAGCGCATGCTCTATTCCCTGTATGCAAACCTCCTAAATTTCAAAGAACTGACGCTTTTTCGTAGTTTGCAGACTTTGACAAACGGGGGGAAAGAGAGGAAAATCAAGAACGATTGTTTCACGTTTAGATTGTTAACATGAATGACCTGTACATAAAAGCACTAAGCATACAAAAAGATAGCTGACGTGCACAAAAAAAAGGGGGACTTTGCTTCATGCTAGACAAGATTATGCTTTCCGTTCAGGTCTTTTTGGCTTTGATCGGTGCGTATCAGTTGTTTTTAACGTTTTTTGGTTGGTATCGTCCCAAAAACAAAAAAATGTATGCTCCGCAGAAATCGTTTGCTGTATTGGTTGCCGCTCATAATGAGGAACAAGTTGTTGGGGCCTTGATTGAGAATTTGAAGACCTTGGATTACCCGAGAGAGTTATATGACATTTTCGTGATCTGTGACAACTGTACAGACAACACGGCTGACATTGCTCGCCACCATGGTGTGTATGCGATGGAACGCCACAACCCGAACCTGAGAGGGAAAGGGTATGCGATTGAATGGATGCTCAAAGAGTTATGGAAACGTGAGCGCCAGTATGATGGTATCGTCATGTTCGATGCGGATAACCTTGTTAGCCCGGATTATCTGATTCACATGAATAACGATCTCTGTTCAGGTTCCCGCGTTATTCAAGCTTATCTAGATACGAAGAATCCGAATGATTCATGGATCACAGGTTCGTTTGCGATTTCGTTCTTCTATGCGAACCGTTTTGTCCAAACGCCGCGTTCCAATCTAGGGCTTGCCAATTATCTTGGCGGCACGGGCATGTGCTTTGACTCCGCTTTGTTAAAGCAAGTTGGTTGGCGGGCAACAAGCTTGGTTGAGGATCTTGAATTCTCCATGATGTGTGTGCAAATGGGGATTAAACCTACGTATAACTACGAAACACGTGTCTATGATGAAAAGCCGTTATCCTTTAGTGCTTCTGCAAAGCAACGTCTGCGTTGGATGCAAGGTCACTTTGAAGTGGCGAAGCGCTTCTTCTTCCCATTGCTATGGCAAGGCATTAAGACGGGGAGCTGGGTGAAGATTGACGCGGCGATCTATTCCGCGAATGTATACAATTTCTTCTTCGGTGCCATTCTAACGGTTATGCTGTGGATTCAATCCATGACTGATCATGGCACAGCTAATTCAGCGCTGGTTCATGTCAACCCTGTGCTGATTAATTCAATCAGCTTGGCGATCTATGTGCTGCTTCCGATGGCGATGTTGATTGAGAAAGCTAATAAGAAGACTTACAAGTACTTGTTGCTTTACCCGATTTTCATGCTGTCTTGGTGGCCAATTACGTTCTATGCGTTCTTCACGCAAAACAACAAACAATGGAGCCACACAGAACATACGCGTGTCATTCGGTTGGATGAAATGAAAAGTAAACAAGTGAGTTGACTTTTCTAGAATGAGATGATATTATATTTCGAGTAAAGCAGAAGCGCCCGCTTCTCACCTGACTAACGTAATGTTGGCTGGTCTGAATGAATCATCATGTACATTCAATAGGTTTGTTATAGACCTGTTATTGATGAAGATGTGGGCCCACTGTGCCCGCATCTTTTTTATATTTGGAAGAGAGTTACATACTTTATGGAGGTGGAACACAATTAGCAAAGACCATATGATTAATGACGAGATTCGTGTGAAGGAAGTACGCCTTATTGGGGCGGACGGAGAACAACTTGGTATTACACCAATTCGCGAAGCTCTTCAAATTGCACTTGACGCGAACCTTGATTTAGTAAACGTTGCACCGACGGCGAAGCCGCCTGTCTGCCGCATTATGGATTACGGCAAGTTCCGTTATGAAACGCAAAAGAAAGAAAAAGAAGCTCGTAAGAACCAGAAGATTGTGGATATCAAAGAGATTCGCCTAAGCGCGACGATCGATGAACATGACTTCCAAACGAAGCTTCGCAACGCAGTTAAGTTTCTTGGCGAAGGCGATAAAGTGAAAGCCAGCGTTCGTTTCCGTGGTCGTGAAATTGCGCACTCGGAGATTGGTCGCAAAGTGCTTGAGCGCCTTGCTACAGAAACTGCTGAAATCTCCTCGCAGGAGCGTGCTCCTAAGCTTGAGGGAAGAAGCATGATCATGATCTTAACGCCAAAAGCGACAACTTAGGCGAGTATACTAAATTAGGAGGAACAACAACATGCCGAAAATGAAAACACACAGTAGCCTGAAAGGCCGTTTCAAAATCACTGGCACAGGCAAAGTGATGAGATACAAACAAGGTAAGAACCACTTGCTTTCTGGTAAATCATCCAAGCAAAAACGCGTATTGTCCACGAACCCAGTAATGGCTCCTGGCGATGTACGTCGTCTGCAACAACAATTGTCCCTTATCAAAGGTTAATCGTTACTTAGCTTAAACACGGAACATCATTTATATATCCCAGGAGGTAGTTCACAATGGCAAGAGTCAAGGGCGGATTTATTCGCGCTCACCGTCGTAAGAAAATTTTGAAATTAGCAAAAGGTTATTTCGGTTCCAAACACCGTTTATTTAAAACAGCTAAAGAGCAAGTAATGAAGTCATTGGTATATGCATACCGTGACCGTCGTCAAACAAAACGTAACTTCCGTAGACTTTGGATTACTCGTATCAATGCAGGTGCTCGTCAAAATGGCTTGAGCTACAGCAAATTGATGCACGGTTTGAAATTGGCTGGTATAGAAGTTAACCGTAAAATCTTGGCTGACCTAGCTGTGAATGATTCCAAAGCGTTCAACGATTTGGCAACAGCTGCAAAAGCGAAAGTAAACGCGTAAGCGATGCGATACGCCAAAGAGCTTGTCCCCATTAGGGGGCAGGCTCTTTTTTACGTCATGCGTCAGATGTAGCTTGTGGAGTTTGGATTTTCCGAAAGAGCATCACGATAAACATGAGGGTTGGAATGACAACCTGGAACAGGGGGTAGAGCTTCACACTGATTCTAAGTCCGAGCCATACGTGGATGGTATAGTTGGGTTCGAAGAAGGAGGAGATGAAGATAAGACTACCCACGATGACAAGCCAGGTGGCTTTTCGAAGTGAGGGGAAAATATGTGCGAAGGCATAAACAGCACCCCAGAAGAACGTTGTCATTTTGACGAACAAGCCAAGGAAGAGCAGGAGGGTGACGAGTACATCCAGTCGCTCGAAGATATCGCCAACTTCAATGAGCTGTACCGTTTGCAAAAAGGGCAACGTGCTGTTGGCAGCAAGTGTGGTGCCGAGTACCGTGATATTGATGACATTCATCAATATCAAGAAGAGGGAGACGATGGTGTAAGCCGTAAGACTTAGCTTCTTCACTTTTCCTTGCTCAGGCAGCATGTGCCATACCATGAAGAAGATGATGGTTTGCCCGAAAGGGAAAGAGACCATATCAGGAAAAGCGGCATGAAGGACGGGTTTAAAGCCATTTTCCAGGACGGGCAGTAAGTGATCTAGATGAATGAGATGAGCGATACTAATCAAGAAAATAAGCAAGCCATAGGAGATAGCCAATAAGGGAAGCAGCGCTTCGGTCACGCGGAACAGCGTATCCACACCCATGAGAATGGCATAAGAAGCTAATAGCAGAATGATCATCATCGTTATGTATTTAGGTGTTGTGTTCAGCAAGGTTAAGTTCGAGATTTCTCCGAAATCACGGACGTTCCTCATGGATTCATAGGCAAAATAAATGGCAAAGGAAATGCCGATGATGGTTCCAGCCATTTTTCCGAAGCAGAGCCGAAGAAGTCCGATGATGTCTTGATCCGGTGCGCGTCGTTGAATCGTGACAAACATGAGCAGTAAGAGAAATCCAAAGAGAGCTGCAGCAAGCATAGCGATCCAGGAGTCTTGTTTTGCACTACTGCCTAATGCGAATAGCGGGGTGCTCCCGATTTCAAATAGGATAATCATAACGACGAGTTGATAGTTCGTAATGCGATCTTCGATGTCCTTCGGCCTCCTTTCTCTGCTAGTGGCTCACTCTCCGGGATCTTTGATCATTTTCGAGAATGATTGGCCACTCATGCCGATTCTGGCTATTTTCACCCTAACCTCAGACTCGAATTGCAGGTTCGCAAATTGCTCATCCCAATCAGGTTTAATTTGCTTCCAGAATGTAGGGTCATGCTTATGAATCTTATCTGCGAAGTGAAATACATCGAGATTTTTCTTGACTGCGCTCTGAAAGGCTTCCGTCATGAGACGAGTGATTTCGGCGCTTACGACCCCTTCAAAAGCTTGTAACTCCTTCGGCTGCGTAAGATCATTCATACAGGCATTCTCATTGATAGTGCCCATGGTATCTACGTCGACATGCATAATTAAGCGTCCCGTGCTGGAGCGTATGTACTTCATTTTAGTCTTATTACGATCGATTCGAATTGCCGCTTTGATGTCTCTACTGTCTTTGGTACATCCAAAATACAAGGTTGTTCTTTTGATTGTATTGCGAATCCAGCTTATGCCATATTCTTCACTCGGTGTAAACCAGCCGGCTAATTTATCTTTTTTGAAAACAGCCATCCTGCCAAGCTTCAGCTTATTGCTGAAGGAGGTTTTTTTGAGAGCAGCAATGGTGTTGTTCTCACCTTCTCCAGAAATGGTGATTTCGGGAACGAGCGTATAGGGAGCATCACTGGCGATAGTCGTCATCATTTGATAGATGGATACCTGTTTAAAATTGGAGCTATTCATATCTTCGTTTCTAATCATGTTTTTGATGGCGGCACCGGGCACTTTTTCTAAGGGGACAATTTGTTCCAGGATTTTTCGCCCTTCGCCACTCGTTATCAGTATCCCCACCGTCTCGCGTGAATCAGAATTGCGCAGATAGACATCCAGTAGTTGGGAAATGCCTTCTTTGGCAGCCTCTTCTCCGATAACAATCACACGATTGTGAGCAAAAAATAGCGATCTTGGCATTTCTAAGCTGGATTGCTGGACAGCACCGCGAATGGAACCGCCGCTTGTGGAGAACACCATAACAGGAGCCTGCTGCCCAGGGCTTCCGCCCGTATTGGGATTGGCGATGGATTGCGGGATAACGACCTGATACGAAATGGTCCAAACTTTGCCGTCCCAATCTAAAGCGGTCGCAGAAGTAATAGCAAGTTGGTTCAATTCTTTGCGATCCCAACAGCCGGTGAGTAGTAAACAGCAAAAACTGAGGATCATTAGACGCTGCATGCTACTGTTGCCATACAGTTTCATGGTGATAGCCTCCCCGAGAATGTCTTAGTAGCGATCTCTTTTAGGTGGAGAAGGCTTATCATAGGGCTTATTTCTTGTTGCGTTCGAGCGCGTAAACGGACGTATGCCTGTTAACCAACGCGGCACTCGAAGTAACGTATCTTTGATATGGCTAACAGCGAGTGGGGCGACTGGTGTCAAATAAGGGACGCCAAATGAACGGAGTGATGCTAGGTGAATCAAGATGGCCATGCAGCCGGTCAGGATGCCAAATAAGCCGAAGGAGCCAGCGAGCAGCATGAGCCCAAAGCGAATTAATCGGGCAGCTACAGCCATATTGAGTGCAGGCGTTACGAAGTTCGAGATAGCCGTAAAAGAAACGATGATAACCATGGCGGCGGAGACTAATCCAGCTTGTACAGACGCTTGCCCAAGCACGAGTGCTCCTACAATCGAAATGGCGGAACCAATAACACGCGGCATGCGTACACCAGCTTCACGAAGTACCTCAAAGGTGACTTCCATGAGCAATGCTTCTAACAATGCCGGGAAAGGAACGCCTTCGCGTTGTGCGGCCAAGGAAATGAGCAAGGTCGTTGGCAGCATTTCCTGATGAAACGTTGTGATGGCGATATAAAGTGCTGGAAGCAGCATGGAGACGAGAAAAGAGATATAGCGAACGCCACGTACAAATGTTGCAATATCAAATCGCTGATAGTAGTCCTCACTTGATTTAATGAAACTGAAAAAAGTGACAGGCGCTTGTAAAACAAAAGGCGTTCCATCGACGAGGATGGCGATCTGACCTTCAAGAATGCCAGCAGCAACAGCATCTGGGCGTTCGGAGTTCATAATCGTTGGAAAAGGGGAGTACGTTACATCCTCGATATATTCTTCAATATAGCCACTTTCTAGAATGCTGTCCGCATCTATTCGCTCTAATCGTGATGTGGCTTCTGTGACGACACGTTCATTAGCAATGCCCTCCAGGTAGGCAATGATGACCTCCGTTTGCGTATACCGACCGATGCGTAAAGAAATAAAACGAAGATCAGGAGATCTGATTTTTCTCCGTAATAAAGAAGTGTTCGTTCGAATATCCTCTGTGAAGCTTTCCTTTGGGCCACGGACGACGGTTTGTGTTTGAGGTTCTTCAATGGCTCTCGTTTCCCAACCCGCGGTGCCTGCGATAATCACCTCGTCATAGCCATCCGCAATCAGGATGGTATGGCCACCTAGAAGGGCAGCGAGTACAGCCGTTCCTTCCTTGCTCAAGGTTAGTTCACTGATGGTGATCGCCTGGCACAACAAATCATGGAAGCAGATATCCTGCTGCCAATAGGAGGCATTCTCATGAGCGCTAAGGAGTGGCTTGGTCACGTGTTCATTCAAAATCTCATTCTGAACGAGCCCATCAATGTAAAATAAAGCGACGCTATTCGTTTCTGGATATACGCCGATTTCTAGTTGTCGATAGTACACATCTGAGCTTTTGCCTAATCGATCTTGAAGCCATTTGACGTTATCCTGCAGCGATGTCGTCATGGGGAAAGGGACTTGCAGAGACGTCTTCATCGTTGGCCTCCTCAGAACTTTCCATAGAATTGGTATTATCTTCTCTCACTTCCCATTGTTTTATTCGAACTACCTATTGACTAATGGCCTTCGGATGCATATAATAATCTTTAATCATATTTAATATGGTGAAACATACGAATGAATCGCTATGAAGAGGAAGAAGTAATAAGGGCACTTATGCGCAGAGAGCGTTGGACTTGCTGAAACCATCGCCTTAATCCCTTACGTACGAAGTCACCTCGGAGCTGTTTTCCTGAAACATGCGAATGTTCGCACGTAGTAGGGAGGACCGGGAGAGCACACGTTATCGTGCTGAGGGTAATGTTCATGATTGAGCATACCTGCTAAGGTTATGTGCTGTGAGGCATATAGCAAATTTGGGTGGTACCACGGAAGCTTAAACCCCTTTCGTCCCGTTGAACACGTTACGTGCGTGTCCGGGATGATAGGGGTTTTTCTTATTTTCATGGCATGATAGACGATAACACGAATTGACTTTTCGAGAGGAGGATCACAATGAATGTTCAAACTGAACCAAAACGCTCTAAAGAAGAACTAATTGAGAAGCTGACGCAACCAGACCTGATTACAGGTTCCGAGATTTTGCTAAGAAGCTTATTGCTGGAGGGTGTTGATTGCGTCTTTGGATATCCAGGCGGCGCAGTATTGTACATCTATGATGCGATGCATGATTTTGATGATTTCAATCACTTGTTGACACGACATGAACAAGGCGCTATTCACGCAGCTGACGGCTACGCTCGTTCAACTGGCAAAGTTGGCGTATGTATCGCAACTTCCGGACCGGGGGCTACGAATCTAGTCACAGGTATTGCTACTGCATATATGGATTCTGTTCCTCTAGTTGTTATTACAGGTAACGTTGCAACGAACTTCATCGGTACGGATGCTTTCCAAGAGGCTGACATTACAGGTATTACAATGCCAATTACGAAGCACAGCTACTTGGTAAGAGACGTTAATGACCTGCCGCGTATCATTCACGAAGCATTCCATATTGCGAACTCTGGACGTAAGGGCCCGGTTCTCATTGACATACCAAAGGATGTCTCCGCTCATAAAACGATATTTAAGCCTGCAAAAGATCTAAGTATTCGTGGTTATAACCCTACGGTGCAACCGAATAAACTGCAAGTTGATAAACTGATCAAAGCCATTGAAGAGGCTGAACGTCCAGTCATCATTGCAGGTGGCGGCGTTGTTTATGCGGATGCTTCCAAAGAATTGATCGAATTTGTTAATAAAACACAGATTCCAGTAGCCACAACTTTGCTTGGTTTAAGCGGCTTCCCTAGTGCTCATGAGCTATGGCTCGGTATGCCAGGGATGCACGGAACGTTTACAGCGAATACTGCGATTCAAAATGCAGATCTTCTCATCTCCATCGGTTCCCGTTTCGATGATCGGGTGACGATGAATTTGAATGGTTTTGCTCCAAAGGTAAAAGTAATCGCTCATATCGACGTAGATCCAGCTGAAATCGGCAAGAACGTGAAGACGGATATCCCATGCGTTGGTGATGTGAAAGCCGTTCTGGAGTATGCGAATACGAAAGCGAAACCTGCGAATAACGCAGCATGGATTGCTGAATTGCAAGAAAGCAAAGAGAAGTTCCCGCTCAAATACGGTGAGACTGAAACTGAGCTTAAGCCGCAATACGTTATTGAAATGATCAGCGAAACAACGAAAGGTGAAGCGATCGTTACAACGGACGTTGGTCAGCATCAAATGTGGGCCGCGCAGTTCTATAAATTCAAAAACCCTCGCTCCCTAGTAACATCAGGTGGACTTGGAACAATGGGCTTCGGATTTCCATCGGCGATCGGCGCTCAAATGGGGAACCCGGATAAACTAGTTGTTTCCATTAATGGCGACGGCGGCGTTCAGATGTGTGCGCAAGAGCTTGCGATCTGTGCGATCAACAACATTCCGGTTAAAGTTGTTATTATCAACAACCAAGTGCTTGGGATGGTTCGCCAATGGCAAGAGATTATTTATGACAATCGCTATAGTCACATTGACTTGGCAGGAAGCCCTGATTTCGTGAAGCTTGCAGAAGCTTACGGCGTAAAAGGGTTGCGCGCAACGACGAAGGAAGAAGCAAGAAGAGTATGGCAGGAAGCCCTCAATACACCGGGGCCTGTCGTTATTGATTTCGTCGTACCGAAGGGCGAGAACGTGTTCCCAATGGTTAAAGCGGGCGATACAATTAGTGACATGTTAATGGGGGATTCGGAATGACAACTAAACATACAGTTTCCGTACTCGTAAACAATCAGCCTGGTGTCCTGCAACGTGTATCTGGTTTGTTCGGACGCCGTGGCTTTAACATTGAAAGCATCACCGTAGGAGAGTCCGAGGAAAACGGACTTTCCCGGATGGTTATCGTAACCACGGGTGATGACAACACATTGGAGCAAATCTCCAAGCAATTGTACAAGTTGATTGACGTTATCAAGGTAGTTGATCTGAGCTCCAATCCAATGGTAGCCAGAGAACTCGCACTTATCAAAGTAAATGCTGAACCGATCATGCGTCCAGAAATTCTTGGTATCGTAGAAACATTCCGTGCGGCAGTTGTCGATATCGGTCCTGCTTCATTAATCGTGCAAGTTGTTGGAGATTCAGATAAAATAGATGCTATGGTCGAATTGCTTCGTCCTTATGGCATTCGTGAGCTTTCCCGTACGGGCGTTACTGCGATGATTCGCGGTTCGGTTAAATAAATTTTTACCAAGAAAAACCAAGAGATCTATGGGCAATAACTTCTCCTTGAGTGGGGGTTTCAGCGAAGTACCACGGTAAATCGTTGAAACACCCACTCAAGGGGTAGACAAAACGGATTCATTATATCAAAGGAGGATTTATTCGAATGGCAGTTACTACTTACTATGAAAAAGATGCAGACTTAGCGGTACTTAAAGGTAAAACGATTGCGGTTGTTGGTTATGGTTCCCAAGGGCACGCACAAGCACAAAACTTGCGTGACAGTGGTTTGAACGTTATTATCGGTCTTCGTGAAGGCCGTTCATGGAACGCAGCTAAAAACGATGGTTTCGAAGTTGTATCTGTAGAAGAAGCAGCACAACGCGCTGATGTTATCCAAATCTTGATGCCGGATGAAACGCAAGCTCGCGTATACAAAGAGTCCATTCAACCGAACATGAAAAAAGGCGCAGCAATCATGTTCTCCCACGGATTTAACATCCACTTCGGACAAATCGTTGCTCCTGAAGGTACAGATGTATTCTTGGTAGCTCCTAAATCCCCTGGTCACATGGTACGTCGTACGTACGTTGAAGGCTTTGGTGTACCTGGTCTAATCGCAATCGAGAAAGATGCGACTGGCAATGCAAAAGCAATCGGTCTTGCTTATGCAAAAGGTATCGGCTGTACACGTGCAGGCGTTATCGAAACTACGTTCAAAGAAGAAACAGAAACAGACTTGTTCGGTGAGCAAGCAGTTCTTTGCGGCGGTGCTTCTGAACTGGTTAAAGCTGGTTTCGAAACATTGGTTGAAGCGGGCTATGCACCAGAAATGGCTTACTTCGAGTGCTTGCATGAATTGAAATTGATCGTTGATATGATGTATGAAGGCGGACTTGCTTCCATGCGCAGCTCCATCTCCAACACAGCTGAGTACGGTGACTATGTAACAGGTCCTCGTATCATCACAGCTGAAACGAAAAAAGTGATGAAAGAAGTTCTTTCCGACATCCAACAAGGTAAATTCGCTCGCGATTTCATCTTGGAAAACCAATCCAACTTCGCATTCATGAACGCTACGCGTCGTAACGAAGCTGCGCACCCAATTGAGGTTGTAGGCGGTCAATTGCGTGAAATGATGCACTGGATCAAAAAATAATTATAGGCATTATTAAAATCTTATAGCTATACATTCCACAGGGAGTGATTGAGGAGAATTTCCCAATTGCTCCCTGTGAATACTATAACGACTTGGAAAAATGATACTCTCAGGAGGTGACATGGTGCGTAAAATTTATATTTTTGATACAACACTTCGTGACGGTGAACAATCACCGGGTGTAAACTTGAATATGCAGGAGAAGGTTGAGATCGCCCTGCAATTAGAGAAACTTGGTGTGGATCGTATGGAGGCTGGTTTTCCTGCGGCATCCCCAGGTGACTTGGCAGGTGTGAATGCCGTTGCTAGAGCGATTAAGAACGCTTCTGTTATCGGGTTGTCCCGTGCGAGAGAGAACGATATCGAGGCAGTGCGTGAAGCTCTTCAAGGTGCACAAGATCCATGCATTCATCTATTCCTTGCCACGTCTCCGATTCACCGTCAGCATAAGCTGCGGATGGAGAAACATCAAGTTCTGGAAACGGCTGAAGCTGCGATTAAATATGCGAAGAAGTATTTCAGCAAAATCGAGTTTTCACTCGAGGATGCTGGGCGTACGGAACTGGACTTCATCGCTGAAGTGACGAGCATGGCGATTCGTGCTGGCGCATCTGTTGTGAATATTCCAGATACGGTCGGCTATATGACACCGTATGATTACGGTAATATTTTCAAAATGCTGAAGGAAACTGTCCCAGGCATTGAGAAAATTCAATTGAGCGCGCACTGCCATGACGATTTAGGCATGGCAACTGCCAACGCGCTCGCTGCTGTTCTGAACGGTGCCGATCAAATTGAAGGCACCATTAACGGGATCGGCGAGCGAGCAGGTAACACCTCGATCGAGGAAGTTGTCATGGCGCTGGAAACACGCCAAGACTTCTACCAAGCGAAGACTTCGCTTGTATTGAACGAGATCTACCGCACCAGCCGTCTAGTTAGCAAGCTGACTGGCATGGTGGTTCCAGGCAACAAGGCGATTGTTGGCGCTAACGCCTTCGCGCATGAGTCCGGCATCCATCAGGATGGTATGCTCAAAGAAAAAACAACGTACGAGATTATGTCTCCTGAAACGATCGGCGTGAAGGAAAGTAAGCTCGTTATGGGTAAACACTCCGGACGCCATGCGTTCCGTGAGAAGCTGATTGATCTTGGTTACGAGCTTGGCGACGAGCAAGTGAATGTAGCTTTTGCTAAGTTCAAGGATTTGGCAGATCGCAAGAAGCAAGTCGAAGACGAGGATATCCGTGCATTGATCGAAGAAAAGTTGATCGAGACACCGGAAATTTTCGCGCTTGGCACGCTTCAAGTTGCCTACGGTAACCAAATGACACCAACGGCAACGGTTCATGTTCGCTTCCAAGATGGCAGCGAAGTGGCTGAAAGCGCAGTCGGTAATGGTTCCGTTGACGCGATTTACAATGCGATTGATAAAGCAACGAAAGAAAACGTGGAGCTTGATGACTACTCCATCAAATCCGTTTCACACGGGAAAGATGCGCTTGGTGAAGTTCATGTTGTGCTGAAGCAAGATACCATTTCCGTACAAGGACGCGGTATTTCCACGGACATTCTGGAAGCAAGCGCGAAGGCTTACCTGGACGCTGTGAACAGACTCATTGAGAAACGTAAAAACCCAACAAGTAACAGAAGCAACGTAACGTTAATATAAGCTCTTAGCTATTATGGCAACCCGGATTAGCACCTCACCTCCATGTATCGAGGAGGGGTGCTTTCTACAAATGCGAAAGGATGCGTCCCTGTATGAAATATCGATTTTCTAAATCGTTGGAAGGCTTCTCATCGTCAGCAGTAAGAGAAATTCTTAAGTTGACGCAAGGGAGCTCGATTATTTCCTTTGCTGGCGGATTGCCTGCTGAAGAGTTTTTTCCCTTAGACGCGGTTAGCGAAGCGTTCACAAGAGTTATTGGCGGCGGGAAGTCTGCGCTGCAATATGGGTTAACAGAAGGCTACAAGCCTTTGCGCGAATCCTTATGCAAACGGATGGCAGCGAAGAACATGCTGGTTACCCCAGACGAAATGCTGTTAACGACGGGGTCACAGCAAGCAATTGACCTTTTGACACGCGTATATATTGACGAAGGCGATGTTATCCTTGTTGAACGTCCGACCTATTTGGCAGCGATCCAAGTGTATCAAGCCAAAGGCGCAAAAATCGTCTCTGTCGATAGCGACAATGACGGCATGATTCTCGAGGATTTGGCAGCTAAAATTGCACAGTATAATCCGAAAATGGTTTACGTGATTCCAACCTTCTCGAACCCAGCGGGTCGTGCATGGAGCTTGGAACGCCGCCAAGGCTTGCTAGACATCTGCCGCGGTGCTGACGTACTGATTCTGGAAGATGACCCTTACGGGGAAATCCAGTTTGACGAGAGCGAAAGCTACCCGACTGTCTACTCTCTAGGTGGCAAAGCAGAAGGCGGGAATGTAGTTTACACGAGCACATTCTCCAAAACCGTTGCACCTGCTTTCCGTACAGGCTGGATCATGGGTGATGAGTCAATCATTCGTCAAGTTGCTCGCTTCAAGCAATCGGCGGATCTGCACTCCAGTACGATTGATCAGCAAACGTTGTATCATTTGCTTGAGCATTTTGATCTGGATGCTCATATTTCCTTGATCCGTGAACAGTATCTGGATCGGATGAAGTTCATGTCAGGTCTACTCACAGAGTTGAACTGGCCAGGTCTAAAATGGGAAGAACCAAAGGGCGGCATGTTCATTTGGGTCGAGCTTCCTGAGCAAATTAACGCAGCGGATTTGTTAAAAATCGCGGTCAAAGAAGGCGTTGCCTTTGTTCCCGGTGCTACGTTCTACGCGGAGAATCCGCAGTACAACACCATGCGTTTGAACTATACGCATACGGACAAAGAAACGACCGTTCTAGGCATGAAAAAGCTTGCAAAGGCGATGGAATCCTATTTGCAAAATGCATAAGAGCAGCACCCAAGGCCGTTGGCTTTGGGTGTTTTTTTTGTGCGGCTCGCCGGCTGTGCCTCGCGAGAGCGAGAGGAATAGCGCCCATTATGGGCGCTATTGCAGTGCTAGTGCCGCGGCGCGGTGCCACTACCTTACCATCTGAGCTGCAACCGCCGGATGCAGCTGATAATATTTAATTCGCTGCTGCCCCACACCTGCAGGGAGAAGAAGTTCTTTCTCCTTCATTTTATGAAGGATGTTTCTTGATTTTTTTGCACCGAATTGAAATTGTTTGGATACATGACGAGGAGAGATCGCTTTTCCTTGTGAGAGGGCTAGCTGACAAATCGCTTTTTCAACGATACTTAGCTCCCGATATTGTTCGCTCTCCCCATGCTGTTCACTGAAATACTTCCCTGCTCGCACATACGAGGGCGATTTTTTACATCATCATAAGAAAAACGCAATATTTTCCATCCGTCGATCATCATATGATTTTGACGAATAAGTCCATCGGAGAATTCTGTTCGACTGATCTGGCTGGCGTGGGTGGTGTACCCATCAATCTCGATAGCAAGCTTCAGCCCTTGTCTGATGTAGGCAAAATCGATATAACGAGTTCCATCTCGGAAATCTTTAATCTCAAATTCAGGATGCAAATATAGAAACTCACGTCTCATAGGATGTATCGAATACTGACATAATGCAATTCGCCTCCTTTTTCAGAAAATAAAGAAGCCGCTCCCTAGCATCAGCAAAAGCTGAACTAGAAAAGCGGCGTGTGCTTCACTACCATTTTTATCCACTTTATCACAGAGATAATAGCGTTAGCAAGCTAGATTTTGGGTCCGTTGACTTGGCATTATTTTGAAACTAAGATGGAAATAGGATGTGATGAAAGGGGACCTTCACGAAATGAGTAAGCCCTTAAAGCCGATCCACCGAAGTCGAGCCAGGATATATCTAGGGATCAAAGCTTATCGTTTGAAACGATATTTGGCCTGGTTTTTCGATGGGAAACAATATGCAACACGTAAACAAGATCAATTGCTGCCAGAGGTAGCTTTTACGCATCGTACCCCTCTTTTAAGACAGTTGAAGGATGTCGATATGTGGCTCCAACATAATAAGGTCATCAATTTAAAGTTGGCTGTTAATCAGTTAAATGGTGTTATTCTTCATCCTGGTGAGACTTTTTCCTATTGGCGCTTAATTGGCAGTACAACCCGTAGGAAGGGGTATGTCGATGGGATGGTTCACTTTCATGGGAAGGTGAAGACGGGAGTTGGGGGCGGTTTATGCCAGCTTTCGAATCTAATCTACTGGATGACCCTGCACACGCCGCTTACGGTAACGGAGAGGTATCGACATAGTTACGATGTATTTCCAGATGCGGGAAGATCGCAACCTTTTGGGAGTGGAGCAACGTGTTATTATAATTACTTAGATTTGCAAATTAAGAACGAGACACAAGAACCGTATCAGTTGAAGATCCATGTTTCGGATACACATTTAGTTGGTGAGTGGCGGGCAAGTAGTCCTAATCTACATAACTTCGAGATCTACGAGAAAAATCATCGTATTACGCGGGAATACTGGGGTGGATATGTCAGGCACAATGAAATTCACCGCAGAGTCTTGAATAGAGAAGGGCATTTGGTAAGGGATGAGTGGGTGACGGATAACCATGCGATTATGATGTATGAACCGTTGCTGACGGCTGGGAATGACGATAAAATTTGATGAAATCTTAATCATTTTTATGGTAATAAAATACAGTAATGGTGAGGGCCATCATAGCATATTCAGCTTCCGGATTGTATCTTATAAACTGTGTCGTTTATATATTACAAGGGAGAGGTGAATGGCGTGAAGTTCCTAGTTCTCATTCATGTGTTGTCTGCCATTATCGGAGTTGGTCCAACTTTTTTTGCTCATGTGTTGCTTAGAAAAGATCAAACGCTTGAAGAGTTACGGATGTCCTTGCGTGTGGGAAGTCGATTGGAAATGTTTCCGAAAATCGGCGGCAGCCTTGCTGTGCTAACAGGTCTATTGTTGATTTGGTTAGGCGATTATGGCTCTATCATGCAAATTTGGTTGATCGGCTCGCTTGTCGCTTATGTCATCATTCAAATTATTGCTATCGGCTTTGCAACGCCTAATCAGAAAAAACTCGGAGGCTGGGTGTTGAATCCTTCTAATCAGAAAGCGACTTCACTCCCTGGTGAGCAGTTGTTACTATGGGTTAAGGCCCGGAACTATTTCTATGCGGCATCCACGGTGGGTGTCATTTTGTTCATCTTCATGATTATTAAACCTAGCTAATGTGTTATCCCTTTCTTGTCTAAAACAAGAGAGGTTTTTTTATAACTCGCATTATAGGAATAAACTATTAAAGCGATAGCTTTTATATCTAAAGTAGGGTGTTATCTTATGGTACAATGAGGTCAGGATATAAACGATTGGAAGACTAACCAACTAGGTTTGCTAAAATAAGGAGTGAATGATTGTCATGGCTGATGTTAAAAAAATTGCGGTAATCGCTGGGGACGGTATTGGTCCAGAAGTCGTTGCAGAAGCAGAAAAAGTATTGAAGCGTACGGAAGAATTATTCGGCTATCAATTTGAAACAGAACACGCGCTTTTCGGTGGTATCGCGATTGATGAGAAAGGTACACCTCTTCCGGAAGAAACATTGAAAGTCTGTCAATCCGCAGACGCTGTACTTCTTGGAGCCGTTGGTGGTCCGAAATGGGATAACAATTCCAAAGAGCTTCGTCCAGAAACAGGTCTTCTAGGTATTCGTAAAGCGCTTGGCTTGTTCTCCAACATTCGTCCTGCGTTCATCTTCGATTGCTTGAAAGAAGCTTCTACATTGAAACCAGAAGTTCTTGAAGGTACGGATTTGATCGTTGTTCGTGAGTTGACTGGCGGTATTTACTTCGGTGAGAAATTCCGTCGTGAAACAGCAAACGGTCAAGAAGCAGTTGATACATGTGCTTACAGCGAAAAAGAAGTTGAGCGTATCGCACGTCAAGCGTTTGACATTGCACGCACTCGTCGCAAGAAGCTTGCTTCCGTTGATAAAGCGAACGTACTTGAAACATCCCGCCTATGGCGTGAAGTCGTCATCCGTGTATCGGCTGACTACCCAGATGTTGAGCTTGAGCACGTATTGGTTGATAACTGTGCGATGCAATTGCTTCGCCGTCCGTCCTCCTTCGATGTTATCGTAACAGAGAACATGTTCGGTGACATCTTGAGCGACGAAGCAGCAATGCTGACAGGTTCCATCGGAATGCTGGCATCCGCTTCCCTTGGCGAGGGTGCATTCGGCTTGTACGAGCCGGTACACGGTTCTGCGCCTGATATCGCAGGTCAAGGTATCTCCAACCCAATCGCAACAATCCTTTCGGTTGCTTTGATGTTCCGTTTGACGTTCGGCTACCACGAAGCTGCTGATTCCATCGAGCGCGCGGTGAAAGAAGTGTTAGACGCTGGTCACCGTACTGGCGACATCGCAGTAGATAAGAGCACAGCAATCGGTACATTGGCAATGGGTCAATTGATCGTTGACGCTATGCGCAAATAAGTATACAAATAAGCCCGTACTTTCCGAAGTGATTTTACTTCAGGAATACGGGCTTTTATAACACAAAAACGTATGCTGAGAAATGAATACGTCCACAGATGGTAATTTCTATTGGATTAAAATAATTATTATCTAGTATATAATCTAATTATTGACTTTCAGGTAGGTGGATGGTACCATTTTATACGGATAATATAGAATTTAGATAGATTTTGAGGAGGAATTATACCCATGGCAGAACGTTTAGTTGGTAAACAAGCTCCTGATTTCACAATGGAGAC
This sequence comes from Paenibacillus qinlingensis, assembly GCF_031455095.1. GTDB lineage: Bacteria > Bacillota > Bacilli > Paenibacillales > NBRC-103111 > Paenibacillus_E > Paenibacillus_E qinlingensis_A. Next base: position 94,358 of record NZ_JAVDSB010000012.1, on the reverse strand, counting down.
AGCTACAGGTGATGGTACAGGATTTGGTAAAGCATCTTTGTCTGATTACAAAGGAAAATGGTTAGTTCTTTTCTTCTACCCATTGGACTTCACATTCGTATGTCCAACTGAAATCACAGCGATTAGCTATGCTGCTGACCAATTCAAAGCATTGGACACTGAAATTCTTGGTGTTTCCATTGACAGCATCCATACTCACAAAGCGTGGATCAACACACCAATTAACGACAACGGTCTTGGCAAATTGGCATTCCCACTTGCTGCAGACATCACAAAATCCGTTGCACGTGACTATGGCGTTCTAATCGAAGAAGAAGGTATCGCGCTTCGCGGTCTGTTCATCATCGATCCAGAAGGCGAATTGAAATACGAAGTTGTTAACCACAACGACGTAGGTCGCAGCGTAGAAGAGACACTTCGTGTGCTTCAAGCGCTTCAATCCGGCGGATTGTGCCCAATGAACTGGAAACCAGGCGACAAAAACTTGGTTGTTAAATAAGTTTTAACTCAATAGGAAGGCCCCTCGGTTAGCATGCGAATGCGGGCGGAGGGGCCTTTCTTTATAAGGAGAACAGACGATGGATGAAATGATGACGGAAGATTTGTATTGGATACGTCAAGAAGGCAATGAAGCGGTTATAGGGTTAACCGAGCATGCATTAGAGAAATGGGGCATGATTCTATACATCGAACTGCCAGAAAAAGGTGCGCAATTAACGAAAGGTGCGTTCATGAGTTCCCTTGAAACCGCGGTAGATGAGCACGATTTATTTTCTCCTGTAACGGGTGAAGTGATCGCTGTGAACATACTGATCGAGCGGGCAACGGGAATGCTTTATGAGTCTCCGTATGAGAAAGGCTGGTTGTTCCGAGTAGCGTTGGCTTAGTCCCCGCCGCCGCCGCCGCCACCGCCAGAATCTCCGCCTCCGCTACTCCCGCCGCCACTATCGTTGGATGTCCCGTGATCGCTATGACCTCCATGGTGGTGACTTCCATGATGACTTCCATGATGATGTCCACCATGATGACGATGATCCTCAAATGAAGAGGAATCGCTAGCAAAGCCGCTATAGCTAGTGTCATGGTTGTCATGTCGGCGCCTGCGCTGGTTCCTGCTGCGAGATTCGTGGGAGAAAGCAGAAAAAAGAAAGAGAACGACAATTACAAATATAAAAATAGTGATGATAGTTCCCATACACAACCTCCTTGATAATTTAACGGGCTGATTCGGTTAAGAACGGGGCTAGTCCGAATCGGAGTCTCCTGAGCTTCCAGAATCGCCAGAGTCGCTGGAATCACCGTTATGGTCATCCCCGTGACTGCTGTGGTGATGGTTGTGGTGACCGCGTTGAGGGTTATGATCATAGACAGATGTGTCATGCCAGTTACTTGAATCGCTTGCAAGAGCTCTTTTTCTACGAGATTTTCCAAGCGGCGGAATGTCTGATTTCTTCATTTTCATACTTTTCCGAATGCGGGAGACCATCACATAAAGCAAATAAAGAATGATGATACATAAGATATAGAAATTTAAATTCCCCAGAACCAGATCCCCCTATGGTCGAATATGAAAGGAGGACAAGATGTACTCCTGTCCTCCGTTTACTATCGTTTACTTTCCTAAAAGTTGTTTGTATTTGTTTAAATATTTGACCACAGTCAGTACATAAGTCGCATGGGACCAAGTAAGAGGAGCTACAGACACCGGCTCGCCGGAGAATGGGTCCAATTGCTCGGACAATACCCCGCTCTCCATGGCGTGCTTGACGACCCACTCCAGCGTTTTGCGCGGAGCTTCAAGGTCAGCAACCGTTTTGGCATACTCAATTTCCCATTCAGCAATCCAAAGAGTACAGATAATCCAAGGGTTTCCTGGCACTTTTTCAATATCCGTGGAACGTTGGAAGTAATAATCATGATGATAACGGGCTGAGCCGCCGACTTCGGTTTTGATCATGAGACCTTCTTTGTTAGCTTGCATCGTGCTGACCACACGTGGATCATCAGCAGGCAATACGCCAAACTCAAAAATGCCGTACACAGAGCTTTCCAGCGTCATATCCTTGACCCATTGACCGTCTTCCATATACAATCCGCGAACAAATCGTTGTTCACCTTCGTCCCAAAGATGCTTCAGGATACCGGATTTAATTTTCTCCGCGGTATGCTTGTAGCGATTGCTCCGCTCTTCATCCCCAAACAGGTTGCTGAAGTTGGAGGCAGCGATCAAGCCACCATATACAGCAGAGGCTGTAAAGGTGTAGATTCCGTAACGTTCCTCCCACAAATCGTAGCTCGGCTTAGGTAAGTTCAGTTCTTGATCAATGTAAGTGGACATAAATCTGGCTGCTCGACGGATCAAATTGCGGTATAACGATTGCGCAAATTCCAAGCTTCCATTCTTCTGGAAATCCTGCCAGAGAGCGTACAAGACCAGCGCCGTTTCATCTTCCTGAATTGGAAGCTGCACGCGCCCAGAATGAATGTAGGGATGCCAACTGGAGCCCACGGTTCCGTCTGGATTGTATTTGTGATGCAGGTATCCTTCCGGTGACAACACGTTTGCGCAGAAGTTAAAAAATGGAATAATCATTCCTTGGTAACCAGCCATGGACATGGAGTAAGCGATTAATGCTCCATCACGTGGCCACATGTAGCTGTAATGATCACGGTTGCTTTGCATGATATCAGAATCATTCGCTGCAATAATTGCACCGTTAACATCGGTTTGCGTGCGAACGAGCAAAAGGCTTTGTTTGAAAAGGCGTTGCACTTCAGGTGTGAGATCGAAGTAGTCGCGCTCGATTTTGTTCGCCCAACGCTGCCAATAGACCGTCACACGATCAAGCAGTTTGCCAGGGTGGCTGTCTTTGACATAAGCGTCGAGCTTCTTAACTTCCTCCAGATTCTTGCCTGCGCCCATCCAGTAGTAGAGGGTTTGGTTTCCGTTAGGAGGAACGAAGAGTCGGAACGAGATCGTACTATCGACAGAGCCCTGTGCAATGGCATTCCCCATCAAATGACCATCTTCCGCATCGCGCCATGTGCCTTCGGCGTTATAAAATCTTTTGACACCAGTAGAATATTGAAAAATACCTTCTGTGCCGGTGCTGCCGTTAAACATGAAGTAACGATCTTTTTTATAATGAAAGACGGTATTCGTTGAAGGGTAATAAGCAGCTGTGTCGCCAACCTCCGTCTCATTAATGAGCAGATCCTGGTTGAAGAACATGCGTACTTCACGAACCGTATTCGTGTGATTCGTAATGTGAATTCGCTTCAAATAAATATCCTCACGCTGGTGAACGCCGTCATTCATAAGAAGAGTTACACCGAGGCCGGGATGTGTAGCTGTCACTTCTGTGACAAGGGAATCCTCCACATACGCGAGCTTGAATTGCCACTCAGGGGCATTCAGCCATGCGAAGTCACCATCTACCCATACACCAACACGGCACTGATAACCGCCAATATGGTTAAGCTGGCCTACGAAAGGATAGTACAGATCCCGCATGTAGGAATGCTGATCGAGGTTAATAAGGAATTTTCCATTTCCGATGACCAGATGTCTTGGCAATACAATCACTTCCCCACTTATTTGTTTGATCGCGCATTCAGATCCCACCAAGAGGACTGAACGATAGAGCACAAGTCTTGCAACTAGGTTACCTAATTCTGACAAAGGAATCAATGATTCTTTGAAAAAAAACTGAAAATTCTTACTGGTCACGCTTACATTTGGAGAAGATCTCCAAATTACTTGATTATTTCCTTTTGATGCGGGGAATGACTGATTGAAGCAGCTTGTTTGGAGATGACAGCCTCGTAAACCTGAATTGTCAAAGATCCGATTTTCCCCCAGTCATAATGACTATGAACAGTACGTAAAGCAGTTGAAGCAAGCTTAGCGGCATACTGTGGCTGATCTAAAAGCTGAATGATTTGTGCGGCTAAAGCCTTACTGTCGCCTGGCGGACATGTACATCCGTTTACCCCATGGCTAACAATTTCACTGAGGCCTCCGACACTAGAGACGATAAGAGGTGTCCCACTGGCCATAGCTTCTAGTGCAACCAAGCCAAAAGGTTCATAGAGACTTGGAAATATACAAACCTCTGCCGTGTCTAAAAGTAAGCTTTTATCAGCCTCATCCAGAAAGCCTGGGAAGCTAACCCGATCTCCTAGGCTTGCAGCGAGTACCGCCAAGGCATCATGCTCCGGACCCGTGCCAGCAATAATGAGCTTGGCTTCCGGGAATTTCGCGAGCACGAGCGGCATTGCGGCTAGAAGGGTGTGAACACCTTTTTCATAGACAAGTCGACCTAGAAAAGCAAGAATGCGTTGCGGCTTACCCGTAGCGGTTATGGCGTTTGTAAGCTGAACATGCAAGGTTGGCCGTGATGGTTCGGAAGTACGAAAGAAAGCAACGCCGTTGGGGATGGCAGATATTTTGTGGGTAGGAATAGGAAAGAGAGACTTGATCTCCTGCTGCATGGATAGACTGCAAACAATAAGGTGATCAGCTGCTTCGGTTAATTTACCTTCTAGGGTATGAATCCGCTTCTGAAGCGGTGACTCTAATTTTCCAAGGTTTCGTCCTGTTTCAGTTGCGTGAATCGTCGCTAACAGCGGGAGATGCAATTGTTGCTTAGCGATATGCGCTGTGTAGTAAACAAGCCAATCATGTGCATGCACCACATCAAAAACGAAGCCCTGCCGCGTTAATCCTAGCATGAGGTCTGTGAACGCCATGTTCATTTGGAATACACGATCCAGGAAATGCAGGGAATCTGCCGCAGGGAGTACTTCCGCACGATGAAGATGGACCCCTTCTGAAACTTCGTAGGGCAGACATCCAGAAGCTTCACAGGTGATGACATGAACGGTATGACCATCGGAAGCGAGCTGTCTGGACAAATCGCAGACGGCTCTTGCAAGACCGCCTATGACGTGTGGAGGGTATTCCCATGCGAGCATGAGAATACGTAGTTTGGATGATGGGCTGGGTTGTACAACCTCTGTATGGGACGTAACGGCAACTTCTTTTAAAGGAATGAAGGCATCTACACGCACTAGCGAGTGTTGAATGTTCTGCTTGGCAGAAGATGACTGAAAAATGAGATAATGAAGTTCTGGTAAAAAAGGAGACTTTCGTTCTAAAGCGTGAACCAAAGTGGACAGCTCTTTGTCAGAGACGGCTTTATCTAGGTTATTCAGTAAGTGATGAAATTGAGATAAATGCGTTTCAATCCGCTTCTTCGCATACGAAGGGACGGTATCTGCATCCAGTATGAACGTCCAGTCGCTGCTCTGCGCGAGCATAAGCTCCCGCGCAGCTTGATTGAGCGCCCGCAGCTGCAAGCTGCTAAGCGCTGCCGGGTCATGGTGCTTCTGAGCAGCCAGCACCATGCGATCCTCCGCCGCGTGCAGCAGCGGCGTAACCCACTGGCTGCGCGGCTGCAGCCAGACCTCGGCATAGCCGCCGCGACCCCAGCTCGACACCGGAAGCTCCGCTACGGTGGTCGGCGCATGGGCGGCGGCGTAGCCGCCAAGCGTAGTCGTCTGCACGACTACGCTTTCATCGCTGCGCGCAGCAAAGCCGCGCAGCACAGCTTCAAGCCACTGGTGGCCTTCGTACCACCAGTGTCCGAACAGCTCGGCATCGTATGGACATACGATGACCGAGGGCTCCGCAGGCGCCGCATCCGCGCCTGCGCCTAGGGCTGAGCGCCGCTCCGCGAGGCGGCGCACCTGCGCGACCCGGCTAGCGATGAAATGCTCAGCATCCTGCTGAGCTTTCTGAGCGGCGCGCGCCGGGTTGTAGGGCACTTTGGCGTCAGCGGCAGCGCCGGTGACGCTGTAGTACTTGAAGCCCGTGTTGACGCGTGCGCCATCCGGCAGCACGTAGGGCTTCAAGTACGCCCACTCGGCGCCGCCATCGCGGCCGAGGTCGTGACCGATATCGCGATAATATTCGCGATAGGCAGGGTCGCCGGGATATCCGGCCTCGGCGCTCCATACGTTGGCGCCGGCTTCAGGATCCCGAGCGAATGCACAAGCGCCGCCTGGCGTGCGCAGCGGCAATCCTTCGATGTTCGCCGTTTCATCGCGGCGTGCTAGGGTGTGCGCATGCGTCTCTACGACGAAGTAGCGAAGACCTAGCGCTTGCAGGTGAGGTTCAAGCGCAGGGGAATAGCCGCACTCTGGCAGCCAGATGCCTGCGGGAGCAACGCCGAAATGCCGTCTGAACTCCTGCACAGCCGCTTCCAGCTGTGCGCGCAACGTGGCATCGTGCTTGACCAGCGGTAGAAACGCATGTGTAGCGGCACAGGTTATTACTTCTAAGCAGCCTGTACTGCTGAGGCTGCGGAATTTCGCAATAAGGTCGCCGTGCAGCCGATCATATAAGAGCTTGAGCCGGTGATAATGATCGGCATAGAGTTTGGCTAAGGGGCCGAAGTCCTCATCGCCCCACAGGCGAATCACTTCTCGCTGCCCCAGCTCGCAAAGCGAGGAGAGGTGCTTGCGAAGTCGCAAGTGCAGCCGAGAATCCTCTAGCATGGCAAGCAGCGGAGGAGACAAGGACAGCGTAAGGCGAAAGGGGACTCTTTCTTCAATAAGTCTCTCCATCATGTCGATGAGAGGAAGATACGTATCGACAACCGCCTCGAAAAACCAGCGTTCTTCCAACGTAATCTCAGATGCCTGATGGCGAACATAAGGGATATGGGCATGCAAGAGCAAAGCAACATGGCCTTGTACGTTAGTGCTCAATCAGTATCGCCTCCGGATTCCATATCTACAAGGTAAGTGTTCTTCGGGACATACACCGAATAGGCCGAGAAATAGGCATGTGCATCAGACGTTACTTGCTGTAAGAGAAGAGGCGCCAGTTGGTAGATGTAAGGTTGATCAGATTCGGCTGGATGCTGTGCGTTAGACAAGCTCAGCTCTGGAATTTGAATCGTATTGGAATGAAGGAGCGGAAGGAAACAGCCTTGTTCATTCCGGATACCAAGACTTGCAAAGTACGACTGACCGGAAGTTAACCCGCGAATAAAGCAGGAATCTTCTTGGGGAAGTAATAGCTCTGAGACCCGTTTAACGGGCTGCTGCAGCTTGGTGAATGACATGCTGGGAGAAGGATCTCCGACTTCATGAAACCGTAGGGTGGGAGTTAATGAACGCCAGTCCTTCTGGAAGTGCTCCTGAAGAAGCAACTGCTTACTAGTTGAGAGCTGCCAATAAATGAACTGCACGACAGGAGATTGTGCCAGTAAATAAAGTGTATCGCAATCATTGGCAAAGGGGCGTGCTTGAGTAGAGATCAGACTCACCTTTTCTAGAGTTATCAGAATTCAGAGTTCATGAAGCAAGAGGACTGTATAAGTGTAGTAAGAAGAGCAATTTGTGTTAATCCTATGTTTTATTGTAGCATATGCACCATATAAACCAAAAATCTCCACCCATATAGAAAGGGAGGAGATTGCTTGCCTACCACTAGGGGTTTGCTCGTCAGGCTTGCATGAGGGGAAAGAAAATCTTATGCATCACTCGGCTGGCATGTTATCTTCCATGAACCTACTCTCCGTAAGTTTCATTAGAGAATCATACCGATTCGCCGATGTGAAAACATAGAGATACTCATCCTGTTTTACATTGGTGTAGGAGGCTCTGAATCCGGTATGATACTGAACTGTCATGCTGGAAGATTGATCGTCATACTGCACAAAGGCAATCTGTCTTGAAACACTCGGAATCATATTCACGCCGCTCTCCCCTTCATCTTAAGAATTCGGAAAACACGTATTGGATCGATCATTACTATAATTATGCTTATTCAAACACATTTAGAATGATTTGACATAAGCTAGCTCTCATATGAAAAAGGAATTTCACACATTTGTAACGAATATATTAAAGGAATCCGGTGATTGACGAAGCATATGCTTACGAAGAGAGTTTTGCCAAGGCAAAACTTTAAGGAGGGAATTCCATGAGTTTTTGCTGTGGAGCCAGTATGATTGGAACGAAAGGTACTTTGAAGCACGTACGTACACAAATTCACAATGTGCCCATTCTCTTCTGCCCGGTATGTCACCATATTGAGGTTCACTATTTGGTGGAGAATGAATATGAAATTCTCGCCGAGTATGCGCATGGGGATGGAGCTGCAGAAGTAGATTTTATAGAATACGTAGATGGCAAAGATCATATGTTGCACGATAATTGTGTCAATCACGAAGGGGAAGAGCCGCTCGATATCGTTCGCTGTCAAATTGACATGGCGCTAGATCTTCTAGGCTTCGCCAAATCCATTGCCGATCAAGAATGGGAAGAGCAACTTATGAAACGATTGAAAATGCTTAGCGCACGCCGCGACAAGCTAAAAAATAAAAAAACCTCTAAGAATTCCTAGAGGCGTTTGGAAGACAAAATTGTACGCAATAAACGCATCCGTCCATGTAGACGGATGCGTTTATTTGATTTCCTGAAGCAGCCTAGCGAAATCCTTTTGCAAATCGCGGCTCAAAGGAATTTTGACGGAAGTATGTCTTAAATGAATGACAAATCTCCGTGAAGTGGGAAACCCGCTTTCCTTCACGAAGGAAACGACGTGCCTTAGATTGACGAGATAGCCCTTGAAGGGGCTGAACAAATGTGTCGTACTCTGAGCTAGAATCTCAGATAAATTAGAACTGGATTCCATTTGAGCACCATTCACCAGGTGAATTCTGGAGAGACGTTTGTCTTCCTTTTCAACAAAAAGAATGGCGTCTTCGGAAATGGGGAGTTGCGATTTTTGATTTTTAACTGTAATCCATGTAGCAGAAGTAGGTTGTGGTTCAAGCGATATACGGCTTCGCTCCAGTTGAATTTCAGCAATAGTTTTGGAAATAGCTGCTTGAAATTTTGGCAGTATGACAGGCTTAGAGAGAAAATAGACAGAATCCAGTTCATGGAAGGCTGTCAAAATATGCTCCGTATTCGTTGTTCCGCTTACCATAACGACCTTCATTTGGTACCCAGAAAGGCGTAAAGCTTGAACAACACTGATCCCATCCAAATTACCTTCAAGACCAATATCCATGAGTAAGATATCTGGCTGCAGCTTATCGTATTCCCTCAGAAATTGCTCCCCGTCCGACACGTTGGCAATGACCTGCAACCCGCATTGCTGACAATAGCTTTCAAGCAATTGCCCTACCCAATAATTATCTTCTACGATCGCGACTCTAAAGCGATGCTCCATTCCTTAAATCTCACTCCAATCCTTTCTATATCTCTGTAAGGACCATGTCATCTTATACTCAGAAACAGCCAACTTAGTCCACTTCGACCGCAAAAATGCAGTTATCCTGTATAGTTCTAAGTGGAGTTGAAAATTGTACGCTGCGCTAGATAATGGCAGCACTAGGAAAAGAGGGAAAGGAAATTGTTTACAGGGGAGAAGTTGATTCTATCCGTACTTCATTTTATTCCCATGCTCTTTTTCTCATTGATGTTATTTAGGCTTCGTCTTAAGCCTTATTGGAAACAACTATCGCTTGCTATCGTAGCAGGATCGGTACTTACCGCCAACAATCCGTTATTGTTCGCTGTTATTATCTGTATATTACTTATTGTTGTTTGGAAATATCGGTTCGTACCAGCGTTACTTATGGCACTTTCAGGTTACGTGATGTGTGCCTTTATTTCGACAACGGTCATCGTTAGTCTTAATTCCACGCAATCGGCCGAATTTTTGGAGATGAGAAACAATCCAGTCATCGTCAATGCAACTCGTGCTATTGTCGTAGTTGTGAAATTTGGTATTCTTTTTGGTTTGTATAAATTTCGTTTAGGTTTTACGTTTCTGTCGAACTATACGAAAATTCCACTTGTACGGGAGAATATCGGTGTATACCTGTTCATTATTGTAGTACTACTAGGACTGATCTACCGTCATTCCTATCCAGCAAGTGTGTATAGTGTAGCAATGCCAATTCAAATGTTGAGTATGGCAGTTATTCTTTTCCTTTATACCATGTTAGGAAAAGAACTTAGTTTTCAAAGATGAAGCACATGCGGAAGATGATGCCGATGAATCGATAGCAAGACCATTGTTACAAGCGATATAATCGAGTATCATTTGATGATATTTTTTCTGCGGAATGGCTGCCGCAACAATATAAGGTGCGTGGTCATAGATGTCAAAATAAAGTCTGCCCTCAGCGGGGGCATACTTTTTTATTTTTTTCAGATTAACGAAAAGATGCATATCCAACTTCACAAAGTTGCGCTCAGTTAACGTTTCAATGAAATGGGTGAAGGCCACAAGAGATTCGACCTGCTCCTCTTTCATACCATCTTCAGAGACATAAAGAATGGATTGAATGCCGAATTCAACATACCAGATATTGTCTAAATTCACTTCAGCCGGTTTTGACCAAGTGGAAGTTTCTTCTAGATATCCTGCCTTTTTAAGTAAATCCGTATACGGATACTGATAAGCTTGTGCCAACTTCCTCAACGTCTCCGGAGAAGGCTTAATGACATCATTCGTAGTACGATTTCTTCCTAGCTCCAAATCCCTGATATATGCATGTGATAGGCCGCTTTTGTTAGCTGCTTTACGCAAAGAAGCTTTGCCTCGTAACGTTTCAAGAAACTTACCGAAATGATTGTTTGCTTCCATATGAACACCCCCCTGTCTTACCACATCAGATTAGAAAAAATCTCCAGAAGATAAGCCTTCCAAAAACGTCCATCTCATTGGTAATAAAAGTTACCTCTATTCATTGTCAGTCGTCCGAGATGACATATCGATTGAGGTTATCTTAATATTATAAAGGATTGATAAAGCAATTGAAACCGTAAACAAGGGTTTATTTGCCAGTAGGTGCTCATTTACAGATCTATGTTATAATGAATCAGCAATTTATTTGTAATTTTCATCATGTGTACCCCCCTAATTGATATACATAAGGACGAAACTACTATACTGTGAGGTGGAAAGGTGCTACTGGTACTATTCAAAAAGTTTCTGGGAAAGAATGAGTCCCATGGAAAAAATGAACCGCAAGCCTCTTCACTTGAGGTCACTATACATCAAATCCAAACGGGAGACCTACGACTAAGGAATCAATTTATTGCGGACTATCAACCGTATGTAGCTAAAGTAACGAGCAGATTCTGCAAACGATTTATTGATCCCGCACGGGATGATGAATTTAGTATTGCATTAGCGGCCTTTAATGAAGCTATTAATCAGTACTCTTCGGTCATGGGAAGGTCTTTCCTAGGTTTCGCAGAGACCGTAATTAGGCGAAGGCTTATTGATTTTATTCGTAAGGAACAACGCTTTAAAGGGCAAATCCCTTATAGCTCGTTTGATCAAGAAGATGATGAAGACAACTTAATGAATCCGATTGAGGTTCATCAAGCGATTGAAGCCTATGAGAAGCAGAAGGGCTTAGAAGAAAGACGAAGTGAAATTATCGATTTTAATCGCTGTTTAAGTGATTTTGATATTAATTTCTCGGAGTTGACAGATGCCTCTCCGAAGCATGACGACTCAAGGCAGATGCTGTTCGGCATTGGCCGTACACTTGCACAGGATTCAGAGCTTATGCGCACTCTGTTGACGAAACGACAGCTGCCGATCAAAGAGCTGCTCGAGCAAGTCCAGGTTTCAAGGAAAACTTTGGAGCGAAATCGTAAGTACATCATTGCAATTGCACTTATTTTTAACGGTCCTTATCCGTATTTACGGGATTACTTACATATTCGTGATGACGAAAGTTGAATGAAAGGAAGAACAGCGCATGAACAAGGGGATCGTAATGGAATTAAGCGAGGGCTCCATTATTGTAATGAATTCAGAGGGTCGGTTTGATAAGCTGCCAAGAGGGACGCGCAGCTGTGAGTTGGGGGAAGAGATTCTCTACGCGCCGATGAAGCGTCGGCTGCAAGTTCCGCAAATGGCTATCGTATCGGCACTAGCTGCAGCGATTGTCGTATGCTTCGTCTTGGTTTCTACCTTATCTGGAGGTGTACCAGGCAATGGCGTAGTTGCGTATGTTACCATTGATATTAATCCCAGTATTGAAATTGGCATTGATGATCATGAGATTGTTCGTGATCTTCATGGGCTTAATACAGATGGTGAGGATTTAATTCAAGCTTTGGTATTTGAGGGTAAATCGTTGGAGGATGTCACGTCTGATATTCTCGATAAAGCGGAGCAAGGAGCCTTGGCCAAAGGTGAAGGAGATATTATTATTTCTTCAACCGTGGTGGAATCCAAAACAACAGTTAGTGATGAAGCTATCGCGACGAAACTGAAAGCTCAGGTCGCTAAGCATATCGAGGACAGCCATCCAGACCAAGTGAAAAACTACGAGGTGCAAGCCTTTGCTGCCCCGCAAGAGGTCAGGAAGGAAGCCCAAGCGAGTGGTGTATCTGCTGGTAAATATGCGATATATCTAAACGCGATTGATAATGGTGTGAAAGTCTCGCTGGATGATATTAAAACAACGTCTATTCATCAGCTTGCCAAGGACAACGGTGGTATCCAAACGTTTGTTAAACCAGATAAACCGATTGATAAGTCTTCTTTGCAAAGATTGCTTGCTGACGAGAAATCCGGCAAACTGAGCGAACGTGCACAACAGACTTCGATTGTTTCCAAATCGGATACGGGGCGTTCATCAACAAAAGATGATGATAAAAACGGTAAAAATAACAATGGCAAAGGGAATGGGAGTACTACCCCAGGGAAAGTAACCAATAAACCAACGCCACCGCCGCCATCATCGAAGAATGATAGAGATAATAATAACAAGAATGACAATAACGGCAGAAATAATAACAACAACAATAATAACAGCAATAACAATAATGGTAAGAACAACGGAAATGATAAAAACAATAACGATAACAACAATAAAGATGATCACAAAACGACCCCAAAGCCTGATGGTAAAGATGACGACGATGGGAGACCCAGTATAACGAAGAAACCAACAGCAACATCAACACCAAAGGCAACACCAACGCCGAAGGCAACCCCGACACCTAAGCCAACTATTAAGCCTACAGTGAAGCCGACAAGCACGAGTAAACCTACGGTGAAACCCTTTCAAAGGGATGACAACGGGAAATTCCCTGGCGTGAATTGGGGCTGGGGAGATAGAGACCGGGACGATAATGGTAATGAGGGAAGACGGTAGTAAACAGAGCACCTGAGCAGTTTTTGATTGTGCCCGGCTAGGTGAGAGAGCCATTAAGATAGTCGTGTTAATGAATTAAAAAATGATATAAAAATCCCCTACCAACTAAACTTGGCAGGGGATTTTTATGTAAGCTACACTTAATTTACATTTAAACCGACTACTTGAGTGGCATTTGGAACTTCCAGGGGTGAACTAGTGCCATTACCAATTTTACCACCATCATTTCTTCCCCACGCCCATACCGTGCCATCCTGTTTTATCGCCACTGCATGGTCTGTTGAATTATCTACTGCAACAACTCCATTTATACCGATAACTTGATGAGGTGTTCTTAAGGATGAACTAGTGGTAGTAGCGGTAACACGATTGAAACAGATGCAATTTCACCGAGTTCTCTTCACGTCAGCTATACGTGGCATACAACAGCAAGCACTGTAGTAGGTCAATATAGCATAAATTTTCATTACCCTTCTGCACCAAATTGGGATGATGATTTTAAGGTTGCCGTTACAAGTAGCGGAACAGGGAATGCACCTTCATCACCGACCAATCTTGCTGTTACAAATATTACTGCAAACAGTATTAAGTTAGGCTGGGCTTCGGCTTCCGGAGCAACAAGCTATGATATTTATTTAAATGACGTAAAACAAACAAATATCTCAGGTACATCGTACACGTTTAACTCTCTGACCCCAGGTATAAGTTACAAGCTTGGTGTAAGAAGTGTAAATGCCTACGGAACAAGTTCGAGCGCTTCTATTTTTGCATCAACGATCGTTGTTCCGCCAACTGCTCCAGTAGGACTAGTATTAACTGCAATTAGTGAGAATAGTGTCACCTTATCGTGGACGGCTTCATCGGGTGCAACGGAATATCTTATTCAGAAAAATGATGTTCCCTCAGGAAGTAGCACTACAAACCATATTACCGTTAATGGATTAAATCCATACACGAATTACACTTTCGGTGTCGCGGCAAAAAACACAGTTGGTACGAGCAGTTATTCGGTAATAAGTGTAACGACGAGCCCTCGAAGTTTATATGAAAGTTTACCGATTGATGAGGACATTGCCGAAGGACAATTCGGTATATATTCATTCACCCCTTCGGTGTCGGGTCAATTCAAAATTTTCACGAGCGCATACGGGGGGTTTGGGGCACCTTCAGATACCGTTTTGGAATTATATAGAGACCTCAATTTTACTAACGAAATATCAAGCTCGGATGATACCAGTAATAGTGTATTTTCGCAAATAGATACCGTTCTAGAAGCAGGCGTCACTTACTTTGTTAAATTGCATGGTATTGAAGATGCAGAAGTTCAGGCTAGGCTTACAGTAGAAGCTGTAGGAGCAGGTATTCCTCAAATTCATGCAGGTGCTCCTGTTGATTTCCAAACGGAAGACAACGAAACCAAGGTGTATGTATTTACGCCAAGCTCTTCGGGATCATATAAGATTTATACTGAATATTATGAAGGAAATATCGGCGATGGTGAAAGGGATACGGTTCTTTCAGTTTTTGATGATATTAATCTCACTCAGTTGATTGACTACAATGATGATGAACACGGCACTCTTTTTTCTGAAGTTACTATTAATTTGGTCGCCCATGAGCCGTATTATATTCAAGTATCAGGATATGGTGAATCAGCTGTAAGCGCACGACTTAGCATTATTCAAAATCAAGCGGTTTCTTTTGGGGAATTGCAGGCCAAAGTAGCTGCGGATATTTCCAAGCCTGCTCAAGAACAAGTATATTACTCATTTACACCAACAGAATCAGGGCAGTATCGCTTTTTCACGTCTCCGGTTCCGGGTAATGCAGTTATTAATGATACATTTCTGTCTTTGTATGCAGATACAGGATTGGCTGTACTTATTGCTCAAAACGATGATGTGCAAGGTGCATTAAAGCCATATGGGAGCTTGTTCTCGAAAATTGAAGTAAATTTAGTTGGAGGGCAGACCTATTACCTTGTTGCAAGCAACTTGATTTCATCGCAGAGACTCGAAACGCGGTTAATGGTAGAAGATAAATTTTATTCAGACAAAGCTCATGCCAAGTCAGCAACTTGGGAGGAGATTTATGAAGGAGATATATCTTCGCTTTACGATGTTGATTACTACAAAATTTCAGTCTCTCAACCAATGTCAATTCATTTGAATGTTACAACAAATGGTATATTCCTAGAAGATGCAAGCGGATATTTGCTCCAAATTTTTGTGCCTGGTGATAGCACAGGATTATATCAAATTAAAACACCAGGGACATATTATGCAAGAGTGCAATATTTTGATAAACATAATAGTTTTAATATGTCTTCACAGACAGTTAATTCTTCTGGATGGTTGGATTGGTTTTACTCAACTTCAGCCAAAGCAACTAATGTAGATGACCCGATATTTGAAGCAACAAGTGGGATGGATTCGGCAACTGTCGAATGGGATTATAGTCAATTCCATAATGCGACGAAGGTAATTGTTCGCAGTAACGTTACATTATTGGATGTATACACCACAACACTGGGGTATCGGGGGGCAGGAAGCCATCAATTTACTTGGAATGGGGAAACTTCATCGACTGAACCCAACCCTGAGACTCTCGGATTAGCATTTGATGGTAATTTTAATGGTCTTCCAGAAAGATATTATGCGCGAAATGGTAAGTATACGATTGTTATCGCTCCTGATGATTCAAACAGTAACCATAAAGCTTTCGGAGAGGTAACAGTTGCAAATAGTGAAATGGATATACCAAATTATTTCCAAGCTATACCAATGGAGCAGGATGGTCAGCTTATTACCTCCGATACGAACTGTTATGTATGTTATAACTATTTTATGCAGTATGTATGGCTTACAGATGGGTATACAAGCAATCCGACTACGGCATTTGAATCTTGGTTTAATCGTATTTATGGTTTAGACGGGATCGAACGATTCTGGGCAACCGTAGATGAATCCCTCCTTGGTACAAGTGAGGATCCTATTGATAATATTAATACATTGTTGAGTACAATTGGACTAGTACCGGTATTTGGTGAAGTGGCAGATGGAATTAACGCTGTCGTTTATATCATGCGTGGAGATGCTGTGAACGCAGCACTATCTTCAGCTTCTATGATTCCGATTGCGGGTAATGCACTTGGCTGGTCTATGAAAGCTGGGAAGGGCGCCAAGGTAGGATTAAAATGGTTTAGACAGTTTGATGAATTTGCTGTTTGTGTCAACTGCTTTACAGCAGGAACGGTTGTGAAGACCGATCAGGGTCAACTACCGATTGAACAGATTCAGGCAGGAGACCTTGTTCTTTCTAAAAATGCAGAAACGGGAGAGGTAGCTTACAAACCTGTAGAGCATACTTTTGAAAAAGAGATTACAACCGCATGGCACCTTACCTTTGGCAATGAAACAGTTACTACTACCGACCGACATCCGTTCTGGATTCAAGGCAAGGGCTGGGTCTTAGCAAAAGATTTAAATGTGGGAGACTTGTTAGAGAAGAGCGATGGCTCTCTTGTTGCAATCGAAACGATTGAGGTAAAAGAAGAGAATGTTAAGGTTTATAACTTTAGTGTACAGGACTTTCACACTTATTTCGTTACGAATCTTGGCATATTTACTCATAATACGAGTTGTATTCCTGTAGCTAATTACATTTCGGGTCTGGATGATGATTTGTCGAAGTTTATCACTTCCAAGGCTTCAGGGTCTACACCATCCAAAAAGTTAGGTAACGAAATGGAAGAAGCAGGGCTGATTCCGGATCGGACAGACGGAATGCAATGGGATGCTCATCATATTGTTCCTTATGATTACCAACGGTTTCCTGCGGCAACACAAGTTAGGGATTTGCTAGTAAATGATTTTAAAATCGATATAAATTCTATTGCCAATGGCATGTGGCTTCCTAGAAAGCAAGGAACACCTATTCATGAAATGATCGATTTGAACAATGTCGAAGTAAGAATTGTAAACCATAGTAAAATTCATACTAAGAAATATTTTCAATTTATTAATGATGAGTTACAAAAAGTATATGATGACTATAGTGATTTGCCTTTAGAGCAATTGCAGAAAAAAGGTGTTTTGAAATTGCAGGAAATTCGACAAGGATTAATGAATCGTGATATTATTATGGGATTAATTAACAATTGATGTAACCAGAAGCATCTAAGGAGCATAGTGCTTTTCATGCACTATGCTCCAAATTATTTTTTCATATGGAGGTAGAGTTATGCGTATTTGGAGGCTTGGATTTAAAGATAGTGTTTACACGTATTTAAACCCTGATGATTACAGGAAACATATAAGGGACGGTTTTAAAGGTAAACCAATGAAGGGGGATTGGAAGCCAATCGATGTTGAATTAATTGACAAGTCAACTAAACTATATGATTTCACAGGTTTTGGAACTGCCCAACCTATTTTAAATAAAAAGGTATTTGATGCGTTGGATCCTCTTATTCATGATAAAGTAGAATATTTGCCAATAGTATATGAGGCTGACAAGTTATGTTTTGTCAATATATTGAATGTACTGGATTGTCTTGATCTTAACAAAGCAATTGTAGTAAGAGATGAGGAATATAACATTGTCACTGCTATTAAAAAATATGCATTTCAAGAACAATTAGTTAAAGATGAAGTGATTTTTAAATTGCCATATTTCAGAGGTACCCATTATTTTGTTACCGAAAAATTTCGCGATGCCGTTATAGAGCATGGCTTGACTGGATTTGAGTTTGAAGAAGTATGGAATTCGGAGGAAGAGGAGAATGAAGATGCCCCGGTCATTCCTCCGAAGTTTGAAGGAAAAGCATACAAATTTGTTGAAGCACTGGATATGATTGAGCAAGGCAAACAAGCCATAGCCAGCGATCGATACGTCCTGCAAAATGACGATCAGAACAGAACATGGCTAGGCATCTTGTTGAATAATGGGACTTATCATTGGACTATTCCTGTATCATTCCCACCGACTTTTGTGGAGATGGATTGGTATTTGATTGAAAAAATGAAAGCTGAATAAGTCAGTCCAGGTAATCCGCAGTGATGCGCGACACATTCGAAGCTGTAGAAAAACCTTTAATCCCTCGAGACAAGTTGGGATTAAAGGTTTTTTTTAACTAATCCATCGTGCAACGTGCTGCGGGAACGGCAGACTGCATGATGACATCCTATTAAGAGCGACTTTTACATTAATATCTTTACAATCCATGTCGTTAGCGCCTCTAAAGGGAATACGCCTAATGCACCAGGAAATCTGAGCATTACGAACAAGACCTCGTCCAGTCTTACGCTAAGCTGGTCAGCATCTGCGTATTCAACAGGGTATACGGTTTATTTGAACGGTAGTGAGTTTGCAACTACGTATAGTACGAGCTATACATTTTACGGATTGGCGTCAGATACAACTTATACACTTGGCGTAAAAGGTGTAAATAGCTATGGAAGTAGTTCCGTAACGACAACGTCAGGCACTACGCTAGTGGATGTTCCGACGGTACCACTAGCACCTGACTTATCTTCTTTAAGCGTCACTAGCACGGATACTACTGTAACGTTGAGTTGGAGTCCATCTAGCGGGGCAACGTCGTATCGAGTTATTTTGAATGGATCCTATTATGGCACTACGAATAGCACCTACTTTACTTATACGGGATTAGAACCATTGACTACGTACTATATCGGGGTAGCCGCTTCAAACACGGCTGGAACAAGCTCTTATAGCCCTATAATTGCTAGAACTCGGGCTACAACCTTGCTCCTGAACAATCCGATTGATGTGGATCTCGTTTCGGATAAAACACGTGTATATGCATTTACCCCACCATCGACTGGCGTGTACTCCTTCTACACGGGTTCATATGGCGGATCAGGAACGCTAAACGATACCATGCTTGATCTTTATGAAGATGATCAGTTAGCCAACCAGATAACATCTAATGATGATGCTAGCGGCAATACCCTTTTCTCGGAGATTAAGCGGACGCTGCAGGGCGGAGTCACGTATTACATTAAATTATCCGGCTATGAAACTACTGCTGTTCATGCGAGAATCACGGTTACTACGGAAACTAGTTCGATCCCTCCGTTAGCGTTGAACGCTCCTGAGGATATTAGCGCCAGCCAGGCAGGAGATTATGTTGTCTATCAATTTACCCCAGCGCAATCGGGTGAATATGAGTTTAGTACCAATTACTACGGTGATAGCCCAAGCAGTCCAGATAACGACACGGTAATGTCTGTGTTTAGCGATTATAACCAAACCGACCTAATTGGCTACAACGATGACATGGACGGCTCTTTGTTCTCTAACGTAAAGCTGAGCCTGATAGCGAACCATACGTACTTCATTATGGTTGAGAACTATGCGGGAGATCCAATCTACACGAGACTTCTGGCTACAATGAAGCAGCAAGTATCTTATGCCACACTAGGCAACCAGCAGTCTGTAGATGTTAGTCTGCCAAGCTATCGCAAAGCCTATTATCAATTCACGCCAAGCGCATCGGGGCATTACAGATTCTTTAGCTCGCCATTCCAAGGTCAAGCAGGTCTTAATGACACAGTACTTGAACTGTACGCAGATGCAGCTTTGACGACATTGTTATCTCGAAATGATGACGCATTAGACATTCATCCATATGGTGAAGTGTATTCCAAAATTGATTACACACTGACTCAAGGAACCACGTACTACGTTGTTTTGAGAAATTACGGCAGCGCAAGTTTGAAGGCTCGTTTGACGGTTGAGGATGATTTTGATAACACCAAGAATAGTGCAACCTCAGCAAATTGGGATCAGATATATTTAAATAATAGAATCAGTTCTTTATATGATGTAAACTACTACAAAGTTGTTGTTACTGAGAGACAAAAGGTTCATATTGGAGTGTCAAAAAATTCTTTAATGTTAGAAGATAATCAAGGTAATATTTTAGGTATATATGACCAGGGGAACTCGGATACTATTTCTCTTAGTCCAGGGATCTATTTCATAAGAGCACAGTATATTAGTCCTACCCAAGGTGTTTCAGAATTATCGGTAGGAAGTTTTACTGGCTATAATTTTGATTTTTCCGGTAAAGTCGGATCAATTGGAGGGTCGATAAATCCTCAAAGTATTAATATACAAGCTGTCCCAATTCAAGATTATTATGGTCGGACAGATGTCATTGATGCGACTCCACGAACTGGAAATGTACACGATTTTGTATTTAAATATGATTTACCTCACCAGGAAACAACAATAGATATCCATATGGGACGTAGAAACGATGACCCGATAGTTTATAGTATGAATTATAATATTGGATTCGCAGCAGGGCCAAACTCAATTAGTTGGGGGGGGGGGGGAAGTAAACCAAAATACACAGTATGCCATGCCTTATATTGATGAATTTTCAGGGGATCAATGGTACTATACAAGGGATGGGGAGTACTATGCAGAAGTATATCCAACGGGGCACCCAGATTGGGCAACTACATACAATTTTGTTGTAGCAAATAACCCATTAGATGAACATAATGCTATTATTCCTGCCCCGCCATCAGAGGAATATGGGATACCAATTACCTCCAATAATAAATATAAATGTCGCACTTGTTATAATTATTTTGTAAGATATGCATGGGATCCAAAATCGGGTGCCCCCCAAAGCGCATTTCCTGAGTGGGCAGCGAGAGTCTACGGTTTAAACGGTATTGAGACATTTTTTGGTGGCATGGAAACTTTCATGTATGATCCAAATGCTGATATAGAAACGAATGTTCACAAAATGCTCTCAAATCTATCTTTAATTCCTGTGTTATCGATTCCAGCGAGTGGTGTAGATTCAATTATTTATTTAGCAAGAAAAGAATATGCTGAGGCAGCACTAAGTGCAGCGTTAATGCTACCGGTTTTGGGAGATGTAAAGTTTGGAGGACAAGTTCTTAAACAAGTAGCGGTGACTACTGATCCCAAGATACTAATTAATAACTATCTTAAATTATATGGTTTTGTTGACTTAATACCAAAAATTGATGATATTGTTTAAATTACTGCTGGAAGAATGGATCTGGCTGTAAAATTGGCTCAAGCAACAAAAGAAGTAATACCTGGTAAAAATCTGGATGAGTTAGTAGGTATATTTGGACTTGGGGATTCTCCTGCAGCACATTCACTAAGTATTTATCAAACTAGAATTTGGTACCTTTGGCAGGAAACAAAGATATCTTCTAAATTAGACTATTCCCAATCATTAGAAAATGTTGCTAGACAAGCATTCAACTTAAGAAATTCTTTAAGAACTTCAGCAAGGGATTCAATGAGTGATAGAGTTTGGGCAGATTTTTTAATGTCTGTAGAATCTAATATGTCATGGGAAGACATGGTGACATATCAAATTAAAAAAGGTTTAGTTGGAGATAGAATTTTTCAATCGATTATCAATTCTTCTATGAGAAGCAGAGATTCTGTGGATTCAATGTTTAAATTAAAATAAAAATGAACTGACATTGAAAAAAGCAAATTGTAAAGGCGGTGGAATAAATGAGATTACTCGAGTTTATCTACAATGATTTTGTGGTTTTTGATTTTGAAGGCTATGATACAGGGGTGGATCTTTTAGATATTATTAAAATAATTAGAAGTCAAATAAACCCCGAAAAAATTGAATATATAGGTATTACCGATATGAAAGGGTACTTTATTAAAAATAATATTAAAGTGCTTATTGAACATAACCAATGGACAGGAAATACTTTTAAGTACGAAGTTGGGAATGAGCACAACATAGAGGTAGTAAGGCAATGGGCGAATACTGTATTTAATATCGTTAAGGCGAACATTTTAAAATAAACTATAGATTTAATTCATTATAAGACGTTTGTTAGGGATGTTAATCGAAAGTATTACGATTAACTGCCTTTCGAGCGTCCTTTTTTATCCGTAATAAATTTGAGAAAGTTATTATTTATAAAGAAGGGCTATTAGTGGAATGGTTGAGAGCGATTTTGGGTGAAATAATAATAAGGAAATGGCACGGAGAGTAAGTGTCTGTAACTGCTAAAGTTATAATAGATGGAGAAAAGTTAACAAGAACATTTGATAATCCATTATAATTAATGTTTCATCAAGAGTTGCGAATTTTGTAGCAATATACCTTAAAAGGGGAGGGTTGTAGCGTAATCGGCAAAATTCACTTTAGGCTGAGATCTTGAAGTGACTTATGAAGCGACTTTTTCTTCAAGGCTTGTTGATAAACGTACACAACGATTTGCCCGAGACTTCTTCTAGGATGCGACGCGCGAGTTAAACAACTGTCACGTCAATACCATTCTTCATCCACGCCTGACGCAAAACTCTAAAATGTTTTGCGTTAGGAATTGGATAGCTCAAGAGAGCCGAAACAACCATTTCTCCGCAAAGAGACGATGTCCTGTTTTTATTAAAATGTCTGCTATTTAAAAAACTAGAAAGGGTGGAATCTTAATGGAAGTTAAAAACTCATATAAATTAATTGAAGATAAATCAGGGCATGTTCAAGATTCAATAATAGAATCATTTATTGGTGGAAGACCTAAATTGCCACCGACAACTAACGTGCCTGTATGTAAATTGTGTGGATCACAACTAACCTTCTTTTTTCAAATAACTTTTCCAATTGAGCATGAGTGGGGAGGATTTACTATGTCTGTTTTTGCTTGTACTTCTTGTTTTGATGAAAGATATTTAATTCCTGAAATGATTAATGGTCCTTTACAAGGAGTAAATATTTCAGATGGATTTTTAAAAGAATATCAAAAGAATTTTACTATTCTAGTATTTAAAACAGCAGAGTCGAGTATAGTTACAAATTATGTTGAAAAAGTTAGGTATAGCACAATTGAGTTAATTGAATTCAATCAGTTAACGACAAGAGTCGATAAAATCGGCGGTATACCTAATTGGTATCTTGAAGACGAATCTCCTGCTACATATAATAACAATATTCCGATGATGTTTATTATGCAAATCTTAGAGGATAGAAAATTTGAGATTCTAGAAGGAGTACCTGGACAAGTGCAGATGGACTATTTCTCAGGAAAGCTTGAGCCTTCAAAAAAGAGGTATTATGAGTTGTTTCTGGCTAATAATCTCTATTTTTTCGGCACTAGAGATAGATTAAATCCTTTAGTTTATGTTTTAACACAAATCTAAGAGAATCTTTGGTGTGAACGATGAAAATATGGAAATGGAACTATAAAGAGTCTACACTTACGCGTTCAAATCATTTGGAATTTAGTAATTTATTTCTTGATGGATTTATTGGGGAAAAAATGTCGGATAATTGGCCTACTATTTATATGGAGGATATTAATAAAAAAGGCAGACTTTACGATTGCACTGGACTAACTCCAGGAAAACCGATTCTCAATGAAAAAGCTGTGAATAATTTAGCATACTTCTTAGATGGCAAAGCAGAAGAATTACCTTTGAAACATGCTAGAGAACCATACTATGTTATCAATGTAATTAATGTGGTTAATTGCCTAGATTATGAGAAATCAGACTTAGTTATACATGATAAATACAAAGTGGTAAAGGATATCAAACGGTATGTGTTTAAAGAAGACATGGTTCAGGGACAAGCTATCTTTAAAATACCTGAGTTTAAAGGATCGTACATTTTCGTTACCGATGAATTTCGCAATAGTGTGCTAGAGAGTGGTCTTACCGGGTTTGAGTTTCACGAAGTTTGGAATTCAGAAAACTCGGAACCAGAAGTGATTTCGTTGGAACAGTATTTAATCACAGCTGGAATTGATCGAGCGGAATACTCCTTTAAGGATGTATTTGAGTTGCTGGAAAAGGGGAAAGCGTTCGGCAACGGTAAATTCAAATTGCAAAATAATGAAAACCAGCGAATGCTGATTGGAGAAGTAACTACTGACGGAGGTTATCGATGGATAGAGCCGATCTACTATCCTTCTAGTTTTCTAGACATGAAGTGGTACCTGGTAGAAAAAAGTCATCTATAGTCAATTTCTCGGCTTTTCTATTAGATGAATCAGGTGTTTCTTGGTTAGTCTTTTTATTTTGTGCAAGCTATAGTGGCGTTACCACCGAGTTGTTTAAAGAAAGGATGTAAAGAATGAGTTGTTACCAGGTTACTATAAATGAAGATTCTAATCAGACTAACGATGCTAAATCATATATTGGTGGCGTGCCTACTTTACCAAATGATATTAGCATACCTTGTTGTAAACTTTGTTCAGCTGAAATGACTTTTTTCTTGCAAATAGCTTTTCCTACTCAACACAAATGGAATGGATACACTTTAGCATTATTTTGCTGTACTTCGTGTGTAGATGAGAAATATTTCATACCAGAGATGTTAACTGGAAGAATAAGTAAAGCGATCATACCAGAAGGATTTTTAGATGAATATCAGAGGAATTTTAGTGTCATTGTGTTTGATACTTCTGAAGGTATAATAAAAGATTGTTATGTACCTAAAGTTAAGTATAAGCACCTAGATTTACTTAGTAGTATTGAGCCTAAAGAAATCAAGTTTAAGGTAGGTGGCACTCCTAGATGGTATCTGGGTGATGAGACACCTTCAAGATATGGGGATTCATCAGAAATGAATTTCTTAATGCAGATACCAGGAGATTTTGAGTTTGAGATTCTTCCAGATGCTCCTAAACAAGTAAAATTAGGTCTGGGGAAAAAAGTTACAACCTTAAATAGACCGTTCTATAGGTTGTTCTTAGCGAATAACATTTATTTTTTGGAACTAGCAAGGATATGTCAAAAGTATATATCATTACTCAAATATAAAATAACGGTATGGGGACAATTGCTAGAGGATTTAAAAGTAGACCTTCAACACTTCAATGTTGAAGGTATTTTGTTATGGTAGAGTTCAAGAAGGAGACTGCAAAATTACTTGGAGAGGCTTTTAAATGTAGTCGAACAGCTTCACAGCATGGAAAGTGCAACCGAGTTGTATTACAATAGTTGAAGTGAACAAAAGTACTAAGCTCTTGCGGGAGAGCATCGGTTGAGGAACAAGTTACGCTGGCAAGCAGCACAACTAAGGGGGAATAAGGCTTGAGATATCGGGTGTTTGGAAAGTCAGGCTATAACGTGTCATCATTAGGTTTCGGTGCTATGAATCTGCCCAATGTACCTATCGAACAAGCAAGAGAAGCGCTCAATTATGCCTTGGATCATGGCATTAATTATATAGATACGGCTGCTGCCTATAGGAATAGTGAAGAAATTATAGGAGAGTGTATCTCGCATCGGCGACAGGACTATTTCCTAGCCACGAAAACAGGAGCGCGTGATTATGCAACGGCGAAAGCGGAAATTGAGCGCAGTTTAGTGCGTATGAAGACAGATCATGTGGATTTGTTACAAATTCACTATGTGAATAATGTGACGGAATACAAAAAAGCGATGGAAGTTGGCGGCGCTTACGAGGCTGCGTTAGAGGCTCAGCGTGAAGGAAAAGTACGCTTTATTGGTATTTCCGGACACCGGCCAGATCTTCTTGTGAAATGGATTGCGAAGGGGCAATTCTCGCAAATTTTGTTTCATCTGAATTTGGCACAGCCCTTCGCACTCGATGAACTGATTCCTAGAGCTTCTGAAATGGATTTGATGCGGGTAGCGATGAAGCCCTTATCGGGCGGTTTCATTCAACCCGTGGATCGGGCGATCCGCTATCCGTATAGCCAAGATGTGCATGTTACGATCTCAGGGATGGTCAGCATCAAAGAAGTACAGGAGAATTTGGATGCCCAAAATAAGGAAGTTGGGCCAGAGGAGCGCCGTGAGCTAGAGCAGCTTGCCATAGAGCTAGGTGAACATGATTGCAGACGGTGCAATTATTGCTCCTGTCCGTTAGAAATCCCAATTCCTGATGTGATGATCGCAAGCAAGTTTAGGGAGAAATTTGGTTTGCTGCCTAAAGGGGATGGATTTTTTCAGCGTCATCAGGAAAAAATAACTAGCTGTGCAGACCATGATCCTTGTAAAGTAGTCCCGCTGTGTGAAGCGAAGTGTCCATACCAACTGCCGATGTCGTCGGTTGTGCAGAAGGCGGCTTCGTTTTATTAGGGGGAGTGAGGGAATTAGCTGGCGTTTTTCCAGTTAGTTGGTGGGAACAGAAATACGGATGAGGGTAGGGATCATTGCCTATGTTTACAAAAATAACAGATATTACAACGCGTGTGTACACTTCGTTGTTGGAAAATATAGAAGGAGCAGACGCGATTCTCTTCTGCGTCACAGAAGCAGAGCTGCGCCAGGACAGTGTCCTCGGCCTGCCGCAGCTCGACCAGGCCCTTGAGCGCATGCGCGCAAAGGGCCTATTCACGGGCGCCTCAGGCGAGCTCGAGGCGCTGCCGACCCACGGGCTGCTGCCGTACGCGTATGTGCTGGTTGCGGGGCTCGGCCCGGCAACCACGCGCGATACGCTGCGCGCAGCCGCGGTTTTTGCAGCGCGGCGGATGCTCGCGCTGCAGTTCGAAAGCTTGGCGCTGAAGCTGCCAAGCGGATTTGACAGCCGGTCAGCCGCCGCGGCGCTGACCGAAGGGCTGCTTCTCGGTACGTACCGCATCGCGGCGTACCGCAAGAATGAGCCTGCGCGCGCGGAGCTGCGCCAGGCGGTGCTCTTGACAGAAGCGGCTGCGGATGCAGCGCTTCTGAAGCAAGCGATCGCAGCCGCCGAGGCTGTTGCGGAGGGCACGAACTATGCCCGGGATCTCACGAACCTCCCGGGCAACAAGCTTGTGCCGGCTTCCCTCGCTCAGGAAGCCATGCAACTCGCCCTGCACTACGGCTTCGCCTGCGAAGTGCTGGACGAGCACGAAATCGCCGCCCGCGGGATGGGCGGCCTCAAAGCGGTGGGCGCTGGGAGCGTCCACCCGCCTCGCATGATCACCTTGCGTTACACGGGTGATCCCGATAATGCCGACGTGCTGGGCCTCGTCGGCAAGGGCGTGACCTTCGATACCGGCGGTATCTCGATGAAAAAGCCCGACGGCATGGAAGAAATGATCAGTGATATGGGCGGAGCCGCCACACTGTTAGGTGCCTTGCATGTCGTCGGACAATTGAAGCCGAAGGTGAACTTGGTTGTGGTCATTCCGGCAGCGGAGAATATGACGTCGGGCAGCGCGTACCGCCCAGGAGATATCGTCAAGATGCTCAGCGGGCATTCCGTGGAGGTGCTGAATACCGATGCGGAGGGTCGTATTATTTTGGCAGAGGGAATCACCTACGCGAAAGCGCATGGAGCGACCCGTCTGATCGATGTAGCGACATTAACGGGGGCTATCCTAATCTCGTTTGCCGATATCGCGACTGGGGCTGTGACGAATGATGATGAGTTCTTGAAGCCATTGCTACAAGCCGCGACAGCAGCAGGAGAGAAGGTTTGGCAGCTTCCTAACTACTCTGAATACCGTGCGATGCTGAAGAGTGATGTAGCGGATATCAAAAACGCCACCTCCTCCGACCGCTGGGCAGGCGCGATTACGGCTGGTTTGTTCATCGGTTACTTTGCTGAGGAAACACCTTGGATCCATCTGGATACCGGTGGTACGGCTTGGCTTTGGTCGGCCAAAGGCATTGAACCCAAAGGGGCAACAGGTGTGATGGTGCGAACATTAGCCGCATACTTGTGCGGTGAGCAGCTTACTTAGCCTTGAGATCCAATAAAAAATCACCCGCGAGGGAGACTTCTCTGACCTACCTGTTACTGTAGGCGGAGATCTCCAACGTTGGGTGATTTTGTGTTTTATAGCTAGTTGTTAAGCGCCAACTTGTTGCCCCACAGAAGCAGGCTGGTTAATGTTGGTTTGTTGTAACTCTTGAATATCTGAGATACGAATAATAAGACGGTTTACTTCATTGGTTGTATAAGAGAGTTGTTCTGTGCGTTGTTGCAACTGTGCCAAGGAGATGCCGATCCAATTCTTCTTGCGGCGGTGCGTGAGCAGATCAAATTTTAGAACAGTAAGCGTTGCTGCCAATGGATCGGGCTTCACATACACATCTTTCATGTTATCTGCCAAATTGAAGAAAAGCTTGCCGCCATTCCATTTGATATAGCCTGGTTCAAAAAGGATTACAAGAAAATCTGAATCTCCGCTATCCTTGCTCTCCATGGTAATGAGGCGTACAGGGCCATTAGCTTTAATATATTGATTCGAACGGATATCTGGTAGAAAAGGAACGACTAGAAGCGGGCAAACACTAGCAATATACAAATAAGTAGTTGACTCAGACTTGATAGAGAGTACAATGAAAGTCAAAAAGAGCAACAAGGTTGCGATTAGACCCAAAAGTTTAAGTTTCATAGGTTTACGATGATCCCGCCTGACGTGATAGATTAGGTAGTCCCTACTATTTTACCATAAGCGACCCATAGGTTGTAAACTATTAGATCCTGCTAACCTTGCGAGACAGACATAAGGAGGTTTATGCCTTTGAAATTATTCGATCCGAACGCGCGTAAGCCGAAGAGAAAGATGTCCACCTACCGTAAAAGCTTATTCGTCGCGACATTCGAAGGCTTTCCTGCTGTCATTATTTTTCAACTGTTGGGCGGTCCATTCTTAACCGGTTATTTGATTTACTTAGGTGCAAGCTCGACCGAGATTGGTTTTATTCTGGCTATCACAACCGTCGTCAATATCGTTCAAATCGCGATGGCAGTCGTCATGCAAAAATTCCGTAATCGAAAGCGTATGCTCATTATTTTTGGATCTACGCATCGAATATTATGGGCTTGTGTAGGTCTTATTCCATTTGTTTTACCGCAAGAGTATTGGGTCATCACGTATATGATTCTGTACACCGCTGCTCATCTAGGGAATGCGGCTGGGGGAATTGTGTGGACATCGCTCATTAGTGATGCGGTTCCAGGACCGATTCGGGGACGTTATTTTGGACTGCGAAACACCATCTTGGGGGGAGTAAGTTCGCTGGCGCTTTTCATAGGCGGTCAAATTCTCGATACATATCCAGGTGAGCAGGGCTTTACCTATATTTTCATGATTGTCAGTGTTTGTGTGGTGTTTAATGTGATTGCGTACTTTATGTACCCGAATCCGCCTTTCGAGCCATCAACCGCTTCGAATCCTGTAGGCATGATCCAGAAGCCATTAATGGACCGCGCTTTTCTCAGAGCTATTATTTTCCTTGCCGCCTTCCTTTTCGTTCAGGGGCTGACTGTGCCTCTTTTTTCCTACGTTATGCTGAAGCTGATGAACATTTCCTACGGGACGGTTTCTTATATAACGGTAGTACATACCTTAGTGATGATGGCTAGCTATTATGTGTGGGGCAATTTGAATGCGCGATTCTCGGCTCAAACCTTGCTGTTATGGTCTTTGCCGATTATTGCCTTGGCCTGCTTATTATGGGGAGCGATCGCTTTTATACCAGCTGTTGTTGTGCTGTTTGCCGTTCATATTGTGCTTGGTATCGGTTTGGGCGGCTTCAATCAGATGGTATTTGCTTTTACAATTGGAGATACTCCGAAGAGTGAGCGTCCCATGTACATTGCGACATACTCGGCAATCACGGGATTCGCAGCTTTCCTAGGACCTGTTGCAGGCGGGAAAATATATGCACTAATTGCTGATCAACCTATGTGGGTTCAGGTATATGGCGTATCCACGGTGGTCGGTGCTATTTTGCTCATACTTGGTTTATGGGTAGGGCGTTATGTATTACGAACACAAATAAGGAGTGGCGTGTAACATGTCTAAAAAGAGAATTGGCCTTATCGGCTTAGGAGATATTGCGCAAAAAGTATATCTACCGTTGCTGTCTGTAAATGAACAGGTAGAGCTTGTAGGTATTATGAGCTCTACAGCAGCGACCGTTGAACGAATGAAGATGAAGTATAGAATTCCGTTCGGAACAACGCAGTTGAATGAACTATTATCCCTTGGTTTGGATGTCGTATTTGTACATAGCCCGACGTCAACGCATTTTGATATTGCAATGGCCTGCATGGCGCATGGGGTAGCGGTTTATGTGGATAAACCCCTTTCTTATACGTGGGCAGAGTCAGTGGAAATGGCAGCGTATGCGGAGCAAAAAGGCGTGCTGCTTGCAGCGGGCTTCAACCGTCGCTATGCGCCGTTATATATCGAGGCGAAGATGTGGTTGCAGGAAGCGGGTGGGTTTGATGTGGCCTCAGCCGTAAAGCATCGTACCAAACTGCAGGGGCATAGCGCCAAAGAGACGCTGTATGATGATCTGATCCACATGCTGGATACGTTACTTTGGTTAGGGGATAGTCCTTATGAGGTGACGGCTTCCCATCAGCAGGTAGATGACAGCGGCAAGTTGCTGCATGCATCAGGTATGCTCGGTTTCGGTTCTGCCACAGGCTCATACAGCATGGTGAGATTAGCCGGTGTTGATTTGGAAAAAGTTGAGCTGCACGGCAGCGGCAGATCCGTCGAGGTGACGAATTTGGAGTCAGCGGTCTTTTATGATAAAAATGCTGCCCCTCGCCTGCGCACCTTCGGCAGCTGGGATACCGTATTGGAGCGCAGAGGCTTCGCTGGCGTCGTTCAGCATTTCTTGCATTCGCTGGATGATCCGAATGCGTGCGGTATTCGGGCGGATCTTGTGCTGGCTTCGCACGAGTTGGTGGAGAAGCTGTCGGTTTGAGGTAGCGGAGCCGTTTAGTTCGGTTTTGCCTACTTATTTAGGATGATTTTGTGGGGGAAAGCGCCTGTAGTTCGATTTAGCCTGCTTAAAACGCTATTTTCAGCCAGTCATCTCGGAAATTGGTTGAATAGTTCGGCGAATCGAACTATTCGATCAAGTGAGGCGACTTGGTCGCGTTTAGTTCGGTTTTTTCGTACTATTGGCTGGTTGGGGATAAAGGGCGAGAAAGACAATAAAAGGCTGATCCTTAAAGTAGATATCTACTTCAGGGATCAGCCTTTTCGCGTGTAGATGCGTGACTTAGATTTGCGTTTTACCCGCAGGTACAGTTCAGAACCGGCTTCCGAGCGGCCAATGCCTCATCCATCCGACTGACGACGGTTGTGTAAGGGGCATTTTTAACCAACTCTGGCGTCTCTTCAACTTCTTTGGCGATGGCGATCATCGTGTCGATGAAGCTATCCAAGGTTTGTTTGCTTTCCGTTTCTGTCGGCTCAATCATGATGCACTCCTCCACGCTGAGCGGGAAGTAGATCGTTGGCGGGTGGTAGCCGAAGTCGAGCAATCTTTTAGCGATATCGAGTGTACGTACACCCAGCTTCTTCTGGCGATTCCCGGATAGCACGAATTCGTGCTTACAGAAGCGGGGATGCGGTACGTCAAAATAAGGCGTTAACCGAGCTAGCATATAGTTGGCGTTCAGGACGGCGTACTCGGATACCTTGCGCAAGCCTTCTGGCCCAAGTGTGCGGATGTAGGTATAGGCACGAACTAGGATGCCGAAGTTGCCGTAAAAGCCTTTAACACGACCAATGGACTGTGGATAATTGTAGTCGAAGTAGAAGCTGTTATCCTCCCGTTTGGCAACAAGCGGCGTCGGCAGAAAAGGAATCAGCCGTTCTTTGACGCCGACAGGACCAGCGCCAGGGCCGCCGCCGCCGTGCGGTGTGCTCATGGTTTTGTGCAGGTTGAGATGGACGACATCGAAGCCCATGTCTCCTGGCCGCGTGATGCCCATAATGGCATTCGCGTTGGCGCCGTCATAGTAGAGCAGTCCGCCTGCGGCATGCACAATTTCGGCGATCTCAACGATTTGCTCTTCGAACAAACCGAGTGTGTTCGGGTTTGTGAGCATGAGAGCGGCTGTATCTGTACCGACGGCACGGCGCAACTCGTCGAGATTCACGAGGCCGCGCTCATCGGATTTGATCGTGACGGTTTGGAACCCAGCGACCGTCGCACTTGCAGGATTCGTGCCATGAGCGGAATCGGGACAGATGACCTTGGTACGGTGTTCACCACGGCTTTCGTGATAGGCGCGAATCATCATGAGCCCCGTCCACTCGCCATGTGCACCTGCTGCCGGCTGTAAGGTTACCCGATCCATTCCGGTGATCGCTTCGAGATCGTGTTGGAGATTGTACAGCAGCTCCATAGCGCCCTGTATCGATTCCTCTGGCTGATACGGGTGAATATGGGCGAAGCCGGGGAAGCGGGCGACGTCTTCGTTGATTTTGGGATTGTATTTCATCGTACATGAGCCTAGCGGATAAAAACCATTATCCACACCAAAGTTGCGACGAGAAAGCGCCGTGTAGTGGCGAATGACGTCGACTTCATACACTTCGGGCAGGTCAGGCTCGACTTGTCGTAGAAATTTAACTGGCAGAAGCTCATCTATATTTACGTCGGGGACATCCGAATCTGGTAAGGAATAAGCGACACGCCCAGGATGGCTCATTTCAAAAATGAGTGCTTTTTCGTTGTTCATACGAGTTCCTCCAATGCAGCTGCGAAGGCATCAATATCTTCGCGTGTTCGTTGCTCGGTAACGGCGATTAGCATATGGCCAGCTAGCTGTGGATAGTCGCGGCCGAGGTCGTAGCCGCCGATGATTTGGCGCTGGAGGAGCTGACGATTCAGCTCCTCGATGTTCGTGCCGTCCGGCAGCTTGACGGCAAATTCATTGAAGTAGCTGCCGGTGAACGGCAGCTCAAGTTTAGGTGACGCGGCAAGGCGATTGGCCGCGTAGTGCGCTTTTCGGACGTTCAGCGTGCCAACGTCCTGTATGCCTTGCTTGCCCATCGTGGACAAGTACACGGATGCGCAAAGCGCGAGCAGCGCTTGGTTGGAGCAGATGTTCGACGTGGCTTTCTCACGTCGTATATGCTGCTCCCGCGCTTGGAGCGTAAGCACGAAACCGCGCTTGCCATCGCGGTCCACGGTTTGGCCCACGATGCGCCCCGGCATGCGGCGCATCCAGCTCTCCGCGACGGCGAAGTAGCCGCAGCTCGGTCCACCCAGCGCAGCTGGGATGCCGAGCGGCTGGCAATCGCCGACGACGATATCAGCGCCGAGCTTCCCCGGCGCTTCGAGCAGCCCGAGCGTGAGCGGATTCGCGCTCACGACGAGCAGTGCGCCCGCGCCGTGCGCGAGCGGCTCCACAGCCGCGAGATCCTCCAAGCAGCCGAAGAAATTCGGCGATTGGAGGATGACAGCGGCTGCGTCGCTCTCGAGCTTGGACGCGAGATCGTCCAGATCCGTGACACCTTCGGGGGTCACGGAGATCTCGACGACGTCCAAGTTCAGCCCGCGGGCGGTCGTGCGCAAGACGGCGCGCGCCTCCGGGTGCACCGAGCGGGACACGAGCAGACGGCTGCGTTTCGTCGCGCCGCTGGCTAGCGCGCCGGCTTCGGCCAGCGCGGTTGCGCCATCGTACATCGAGGCGTTCGCTACGGCCATGCCGGTGAGCTCACAGATGTACGACTGAAATTCAAAAATCGCCTGCAATTCCCCCTGGCTAATCTCCGGTTGATAAGGCGTATACGCGGTGTAGAACTCCGAGCGTGAGATCACATGATTGATCACCACCGGAAGGTGATGATCGTAGATGCCAGCGCCGAGGAAGCTGGCATAGCGCTGAAAATCCGCATTGCGCCCCGCCAACTCGCGCATATATCGAAGTAATCCCTGTTCACTGAGCGCATTCCCGACTTGCAGTTCACCCTGAAACCGCACCCCCTGCGGAATATCGCTAAACATCTCATCCATCGAGGAGATGCCGATTGTATCCAGCATTTCCTTTTGATCCTGCTCCGTAATAGGCAAATAACGATGTTTCATAACAAGAAGTGCTCCTTCCGACCCGGACTCGGGGATTATTTCTTTTTGTGAAAAGGGGTAGAGACGACCTGAGCTTTCACTTGTGCCCCTCTGATTTCAACGAATACTTCCGTACCAACGGCGCTATATGCGGAGTCGATTAAAGCTAAGCCCACATTCGTTTTGTACGTTGGAGACTGTGTACCTGTGGTTACCTCACCAATCTGTTTACCTTCGGCGTATACAGCATAATGCGGACGTGGAATGCCGCGTTCTTGCATTTCAATGCCAACGAGTTTGCGTGGAATTCCGTGTGTTTTTTGCTCGAGCAGGGCGTCCCGTCCTATGAAATCACCTTTATTCAACTTTACAAAGAAAGAAAGGCCCGCCTCCAGCGGCGAAATCTCCGAGGATAGCTCCTGCCCATAAAGGGGAAGTCGCGCTTCGAAGCGAAGCGTATCTCTAGCACCTAACCCTGTGGGGATGAGCCCATGCTCGGTTCCTGCCTCCAGCAGTTTCCGCCATAGGGGGATGGTATCCTTTTGATCGACGTAAAGCTCGAAACCATCTTCACCTGTATACCCCGTTCGGGAAAGCAGCGCTTTCACATCTCCAACTTTGACATCATGGAGGAAATGGAAGCTCTTTAACGTCTCAATCGGTGCGTCGGTCAATTTAGCCAAAATGTCTAAGGCCCGTGGTCCTTGCAAGGCTAACAGGGCAGTCTCATCGGATATGTTGGTCAGCTCGACCTGACCTGTCAGGTGCTGTTGCAGCCAAGCGATATCTTTTTCAATGTTGGAGGCATTGATAACGAGCATGTAATCATCGTCGCTGAACTTGTATACGAGCAGATCATCAACCACACCGCCATTTGGATAGCATAGGAGGCTGTACTGGCACTGTCCTTCTACCAGTTTGGACACATCATTCGTCGTGACGTGTTGGACAAATGCGAATGCATCCGGGCCTTGAATGCGTACCTCACCCATATGCGATACATCAAAAAGCCCCGCCTGCCCCCTGACAGCATCATGCTCTTTTTGAATGCCAGTGAACTGTACGGGCAGCTCCCAGCCGCCAAAATCAATGATTCGCGCGCCATACTCCGCGTAAATCGGGAAAAGCGGTGTTCGTTTCAGCATGCGTATAACCTCACCTTCAATCGAGTGATTTTCCGTTGGTATTATTGCCGGAAACGCAAAAAAAGAGCAAAAGGTATGCAACACAAACATACCTTTTGCCCCTGTCCTTTGTACCTGAGAGTTGCCTAGAACGGATGAATCTATATGCTCAACCGTTAAGTTTCCCCTTGGGTGTCCGATCTCTCGTGATTAACGAGTGTTCGAAGCTCTCCAGAGTCGCGTCCGATACAGGTCCTTTTGCCTGAGAGATTCACCACATTGGGCTTACTCCTTCGGCGCTGCCAACATTCTCCGCAGTCTCTCCCTGTATCCTCATTCGCCAATATTTAATTAGCCTACTTATCCTCATTATGAGGCTAAATCGGTATGAATTGTCAACAGTAACTTTTAGGTTGGAAGGTACTCATCCGCCTGTTTCAATAGGAATTGTGCCCTCCATGATGTCCGTCTTGACTTTGATGTTCTCTGTAGATTAAGCTATAAGCAAAATTTGTAAGTAAGCGAGGCGTGGACTGATGAGTAACGTACAAGCCAATTTGTTATACACCAAAGAGCATGAGTGGGTAGAGAAGCTATCGGATACGGTGGTTCGCATAGGGATTACTGATTTTGCACAAGATCAATTGGGGGATATTGTATTCGTGGAGCTTCCGAAGGTAGGTGCTTCTGTTACCGCGAATGAGAGTATTGGCAGCGTGGAATCGGTCAAAACGGTTTCGGACATTTTCTGCCCAGTATCAGGCAAAGTAACGGCTGTAAACAGCACGCTGGAAGGCTCGCCAGAGCTCGTGAACAATGCGTCTTTCGGTGAAGGCTGGATGGTTGAGGTTGAAATTTCAGGACCAGAAGCATTGGAAGGCTTATTGAGTGCTGCGGAATACGGCTCCTATATCGGTAACGACTAAGGTTTGAAGGCAGAACAGATGGAGGGTGTTCCATGCAATTTGGGCAAAAGCAACCGCAGGATCCGAGTGATCGTGTTCCTCCTGGGCAAACGCTGACACAAGGCTGGCCTGTGCTGCATTATGGGTCCGTGCCCTACTACAACGACATGAGCAAATGGGATTTACGTTTGTTCGGTCTGGTGGAGGAAGAGTTCACCATTTCGTATAAAGATTTCATGGCGCTGCCGCGTAAGGAATTTGCTAACGATATCCATTGTGTCACCACATGGTCCAAGCTGGATAATGTGTGGGAGGGCATAGCTGTGTCCGAACTCATGAGCAAAGTGAAGCTGAAGCCAGAAGCAACCCATGTGATGCTGCATGCCGAGCATGGATGGACGACGAATCTGCCACTGGCAGATTTCCTGTTGGAGACGTCTTTTCTGGGCATCCGGCATAATGGCGTGTTGCTGACTCCTGACCACGGAGCACCTGTAAGGATGGTGGTTCCGCATCTCTATTTCTGGAAAAGCGCCAAATGGCTGCGAGGCATCGAGTTCATGGCGAAGGATAAGCCAGGTTTCTGGGAGCGGAATGGATATCATATGTACGGGGATCCGTTCAGGGAGCAGAGGTACGATTTTGATTAATGGTTCAAAATGTTAGAGTAAATATAACAAAAGAGACGGATTCGCGGTCCGTCTCCTGCACAACACTTGGATGGAGACACTCCGAGTGACATACCGGAAATGAATAACCCCTACCCTATGGCGCTAACCTGAGTGGGGGTTATTTTCAATTAAAGCCTATCATCGATAGGCTTATTTCCATTTTTAGGAATAATCAGGAAGTTTCGTAGGAAGTTGTTCCACTCTCCAATTTAGCCTTCTCTCTGTACGCTGTTGGCGAAATACCAATGGTCCGCTTGAACATGCGCGAGAACATGAGGGGGTCTTGGTAGCCCACAGATTGGGCTATTTCGGCGATGCCGAGAAGCTGCCTGCGGAGAAGACGGCAAGCTTTCCTCATCCGGACATCGGTCAAATATCGGTAGGGGGACATGGATAAGCGCTGTTGGAAGAGACGGCACAAGTATTTGGTGTCCAGCCCGACATGTTCAGCGATTTCGTGTAGACTGATGCGATCGGCATAACGGGCGTTCATATAAGAAACAGCATTACGTACATGGTGTCCGACATCAGCTCTAAGTGGGGGCGTATCGTCCGGTATGGCCAGCGTCCCAAATATTTGGTACAGCAGAGCGGTTAGTAGGAGCTCTTTAGCTGGTTCCTTGCGCAGGCTCATTAAATTGCCAAAAAGAGAGTCAACGGGCAACGAAGAATCAGCCGTCCGAACAGGAGACAGGACATTAAATCCGGCTATTTCGACCAGACGGGGGGCAAATGTTCCGACGAAGCCAAACCAAGAGTAGCTCCAGGGCTCAACCGAATCGGCGCGATAGGTGTGGACGGTATCCGGTGTAACGAGGAACAGGTCACCAGGGCCGAGCCGTTCCGTTCGGCCTCCTGTCGAGTAAGTGCCATATCCGCTGTGAATGTAATGAAGAATGTACATATCTCTTACGCTGGGCCCGAAAGAAATGTCAGGCAGGCAACTTTGTGTGCCGATCTCCAGCACCGCCAGATCGGTCAAACCAATCGGATCCGTATAAATAAATTCCACGTGATCTTTCGCCTCTTCCTCATATAGAGAAGATATACCATGAGATGGGGAACTCTGGCTATTTTGATTATAAAGGATGAACACTACAATTTACAGTAGGAGGGATATACAAATGGAGTATACTACATTCGG
Organism: Paenibacillus qinlingensis; assembly: GCF_031455095.1. Lineage (GTDB taxonomy): Bacteria > Bacillota > Bacilli > Paenibacillales > NBRC-103111 > Paenibacillus_E > Paenibacillus_E qinlingensis_A. The sequence continues at coordinate 56,516 of NZ_JAVDSB010000012.1, read as the reverse complement.
CCGTACTGGACTTCGTGTATCGAAACTAGGGCTTGGCGGCGCACCCCTTGGAGGGGTTTTTGGACCTGCGGATGAACAAGGCGTCGAGAAAATGATCCATGAGGCTTTGGACAGCGGCATCAATTTTATTGACACGGCACCGAGCTACGGCAGAGGTGAGTCGGAGCGTAGAATCGGTAAGGCGCTGATCGGCGGAAGAAGAAACGAAGTCGTGTTGGCATCCAAGGCAGTAGGTCCGGGAGAATCTTTCGATTATGCGACGACGATTCGCTCCGTTGAACATAGTTTGGAACGGCTTCAAACGGATTGGATCGATCTGTTGCAAATTCACGATGTAGAGCAGGTTTCCTATGAAACGATCGTGAACGAGACGCTTCCTGCCTTGGAGAAATTGCGGGAAGATGGAAAGATTCGCTATATCGGCGTTTCGACAAGAATATTGTCACTTCTGGAGCGATATGCTCGGATAAATCGGTTTGACAGCATCCAGTTTTATGCTAGGTATATGCTGATTGATCATACAGCGAAGGATGCATTGCTCCCGCTCGCAGCTGAGAAGGAGATAGGTGTCATCAACGGCAGTGTGCTCGGACTCGGCCTGCTTGCCGATACGCCAGCACCGTTTTTGAACCCTAACATCATTGACGAGGCAGCGAAGCGGATGGAGCAGCTCACGTTTTTGCGCAAAACAGAGCCGCACGGACTCGTCGAACCAGCCATGCGTTTCAGTCTATCGCAACCGGCCATTCACGTGACCTTAACTGGGGCTGCAACACGGGAAGTGCTGCGCGCGAACTTGGCGTTTTGTGATGGGCATGGATTGGATTTAGAAGATCAGCAACGGGTATATGCTTTATTTCAGGGCAAAAGTTTATTTCCAGCGGAGAAGGAGGCATCGAAATGAACACACAAGCAGGCATATTGCCAAGGATTGTAGCGGAAGAGCGAATGATGCCACCAGAGTGGGCGTTGCAGGAACAGTGGTTATTTGCTACGTTGAATCAAGCGGCGAAGGAGTTTGTGGCTCGTTACACACAGCCGGATGGAACGCTGATCTGGCAGAAGGAATGGCCAGGGATGGACGGATCAGATGATCCCTATGAAGGGTTCATGAATCTAGCACTGCTCTACGTATTAGGGGGTAGTCGTGAGCTTCACGAAGTATCCCGTAAGATTTGGGAAGGGATTACGTGGCAGTGGACGGAATATGGGCAAGTTTCCCGAGAATTTGATGCTTACTATGATTGGATGCATCATGGTGAAGGGTATTTATTTCTGTACTTTCTCGGACTAGCTGGTCCTGCTACAAGCAAAGACAGGCAGAGAGCCGTACGTTTTGCGGGCATGTATACGGGAGACGATCCAGAGGCTCCGAATTATGATAAGGCGCAGAAGCTTATCAGGTCCCCTTTGAACGGAAGCAAAGGTCCACGTTTTAAAGTAACAGAAGAGGATTGGGTCACGCATCGCAGTATTCTCGACCACTATCCTGCACCGTATGAGGATATTCCTGGTGTTGATTTTGCAAGCGGTAAAACCCCATGGTCCAACGATGACGTCTATCAGAAAATGATTGAAATGATGAATGAGCGTATGAACCGGGGAGACGTTCCGCTGAATTTGAATGCAACTGGAATGATCACGCATGCGTTCATGTTTAATGGAGACGCAACCTATCGTGATTGGGTGGTCGATTATCTCGCAGCATGGGAAGAACGCACTCACCGTAACGGGGGGATTATTCCTGATAATGTCGGACTGTCTGGCTTAATAGGCGAGTACAATGACGGTAAATGGTGGGGAGGCTATTACGGCTATAGATGGCCGCACGGATTTATGACCATCATTGAGCCGCTGACAAACGCGTGTATGAATGCCGTTTTACTTACGGGAGACATGAACCAGCTTGAGTTAGCCCGTTCTCAACTGGATGCCAACTGGGCGCTGCGGCGGGAAGAAAATGGCCAGGTACTCGTGCCAAATAAACATGGGGATAACGGCTGGTATGATTGGCGGAAGGCGCTGCCGAAGTATCCGGTCTATTTGTGGACGATGTCCATGGCCGACGAGGATTTAGAACGGTTAGAGCGGATTCCAAGAGATCATGATTGGAATGAAATTACGATACCTGTCGTCTCCGGTAGGGACAGCAAGACAGGGAGAGAAACAAAGCACTTTATCGGCAATACGGAGCCTTGGTTCCAGTACATTCGAGGGCTCAACCCGGACTATCCGAAGCGAATACTGGCAGCCAATATGGAGTTGGTAGGCCGGCAGCTGGAGAAAATGCGCTCGGACCAAGGCGACCCGCATGAGTGGAAAAGCGATTTTGCAGACGGTGACTTTTCTAACATTCATATCTGGCAAGAGATGTGCCCGATATATTTCGAGTCGCTTGTACAGCTGACAATGGGGGGACCGATGCATATTTCGCACGGTGGCCTGCAGCATGCAAGGGTTCGCTACTTTGATTCACAGGAGAAACGACCAGGTCTTCCACAAGGTGTATCTGCGTTAGTGGAGGCGCTTACAAAGGATGGTGTGACGCTGCAGCTCTGCAATACGAGTTTGTTTGATGAACGCGAGGTCGTGATTCAAGCAGGAAGTTTCGGAGAACACGAGTTTACCAGTGTCCAGCGAATAGACGGAGATGGCTGCCCTGTACCAGGCTCGCACATAGAGCTTGATGGCAAATGGCTGGCTGTTCATCTAAAGCGAGGCGCTGGCCTTAGACTACAGCTTGGCATGAAGCGTTACGTCAATTCGCCGAGCTATGATATGCCGTGGCCGAACCCTTATGCTGCCGATCTGCTGGTAGGGCGTAGGGAAGATGGGGATGCGTCATGTACGTAGACAGTCATGTTCATTTTTGGAAGCCATCGCGCATTGATTATGGCTGGTTGAAGCCTGAGAATGTGCTCCTCTATCGGGACTACCTGCCAGAGCAGTTGTTTACGGAGCTGAACGCTTACGGTGTTAAGCAGCTGGTAGCCGTACAGGCTGCCGTAAGTGCGGAGGAAGCGGCATTCCTGCTGGAGCTGGCGAAGACCTGGCCAGTTATATCGGGTGTGAGCGGAGGACTCGATCCGTTCGCGGGTCTTTTCTACGAGCAGCTGGAATCCTTGAAGGCCAACTCGCGCTTTACCGGCATTCGATTAAACGGGAGTGCATTTCGCTCTGAGCGTTCAGAGATCGACCAGAACAAGCTGCGGTCGGCACTCGTTGCGCTGATGCAGGCTGATCTCACGTTGGATCTGCTTGTACAGCCGGCAGACCTTGCAGATGTAGCGTCGTATTTAGAAGAGCTGCCGCAGCTTAAGACGGTCGTCAACCATTTGGGCTGCCCCAACATTCGGGAGCAGCAAATGGAACCGTGGCGAACAGACATGAAGCGGCTATCCAGTCTTCCGGGCGTGGCGGTTAAGCTGTCCGGGATGATCACGATGGCAGGCGGATTCCATCCTGAGAGGATTCGGCCTTACATCGATCAGTTGCTTGAGATATTCGGCAGCGGACGATTGTTGTTTGGCAGTGATTGGCCGGTCGCCTTACAGGCAGGCGGCTATAGGGACGTCATCAACTTGTTCGAGGCGGTACTTCCTGATAATCTTGCGGAGGGGGAGAAGGGAATGATTCGTGCGGGCAATGCTAGTCGATTCTACCGACTACTGATATGATGAGAAGGATGTATAGAGCGCAGACGAAAGTTGGCTGCGAAGTGGGCTTCGCGCTCGCGTTAGCGGAAGCAGCCGTAAGCTGGCAGCGCGAACTTCGGGGGCAGGGTGTAGTGGGCTGCTCGATTTTTGCGAAGGGGAGCGGGGTATTTCTTTATTTTGAAATGACGGGCGAAGGCTGTGAATGGGAATGGCCAATAACGTGCAAACCGTTGTTGGAGGCATGGCCGGGCAGTTTTGGAGGTGAGCATCGATATGCCGTTCCAATGCTCGATATCTTCCACGATGGTGAACCGGAGATGAAAGAAGCCGGGCAAAGTGGTGAGCGAGTTGGTAGCCTTGCACGATTGAAACCCTCGAAATACAGCAGCTACATCTTCTATCATTATGCTATGCAGGAGGAAAAACCGAGCTGTTTTAATCCAACCTATCTCATCGGAGCGCATGAGGAACTGATCTTCTCCTATCAGGAACGTCCGGCGCCATCGTTCGAACATGGTGTGACGAGAAGGAAATGGCCTGCTCCGATTACACCAGAGAATTGGCATGACGTGATGCAGCCGCATTTTATTCCTTGGTCGGAGAGCGAGCATGGACCTATCTTGTGGGAAACGATGGACACAATCCTGAGCTTTTAATATCGTATGTGGTCAAAAAGCCAACCAATCTCCCTAAGAGAATTGGTCGGCTCTTTTGCATTGTCTCACTACTCTTCCAATCCTCCCGCCGGTATCTGGTCGACCGTCTGTAACAGACGGTATTGCCCAGGTGTACTCCCCATTCGCGATTTGAACAGCTTACTGAAATAGCTGACGTTGGCATAGCCAATTTCACGGCAGATGTCTTCCAGCGAATATTTGGGCTGCTTCAGCAGCTCACAAGCCCGTTTGATTCGCAAATGAATCAAATGGTCATTGATCGTTGTGCCCGTCGTTTCCTTAAAAATACGGCTCAAAAAGGACGTGCTTCGCTGCACGTGCCCGGCAACGGTCTCGATTGTGATGTTGTTATTATAGTTCTTTTCCATAAATTCGGTAGCGAGCTGCAAGGTCATATCGTTCAGTTTCAACCGCTTCTCTCGATTGTGGGCAATGATTTGGGTGCACATCTCCATCAAGCGTGCCTCCATATCACGAAGCGTTTGGATACCGGACAGCACGAATGGCCGATCGCCGAGTACGGCAGTCATATCTCCGCCGGTTTGCACCAGCGTTTTGACAATTTCCCCGCTTAGTTGAAAGAAGAGCTGTTGTACGTTGGCTATCCCAAGCCTGCGGGTAGTCACTTCTTTCGTAATACGGCTGATCGTCTCCACACACTCCTCCTCGTTCAGTTGAAGCAGTGCCTGAAGCAGCTTTGTCTCTAGCTCGTAGGGGTAATAATAGGTCTCTTCATCCTGCTTCCAGGAATAAACGATGGTATAGGGCACGATTTCGCCTTTGCCGACATACATTTTCAGATTGAGGGCTTCGACCGATTCTTCATAAGCGGTTTGAGCTGAATGCACACCCGTGTGGATGCGGCTAATTCCAAACGTTGCAGTGATGCTGTAACGGCTCTCCATATTAAGCTGTAGCTTTCGCGCAAGCTCATTTGGAGCATCGTCTTGATTAGCTGGGACAGCAAGAATGATGATGATGCGTTCATCGTCCCTGGCGAAGATTTCGCCGTCGATTTCGGGCCCAAGTTCTTCAATTAAGCCATATTGAAATAGATGAAAATGGAGATTGCCCGTCGAGTCATTCAGCAAGGATTGTTCCTCTAGCTCGATCGTTAGGATAGCAAATCGCTCAAAATTCAACTTTAATCCCAAAAGCTCCGCTGCGTCTTTCTCCTGCCCACTGCTTTGCTGGGAAATTGCCCGTCCTTTTATGAGGTCGCTCAAATATTTTTCCTTGATCGCTGAACGGTTGTCGCCAAGCAATGTTTCTACCCGTTCCTTCTCGCTAAGGATCGTTTCCCGGCTATGTCGAAGCCGTTCGAATGCCTGCTGGATGAAGCTTGCTTCGTCGGCGGCCGGCAATGAGGCTTCAGGATTTGCTCTTTCACTGCCGCTAATATAGGTGAGAACGCTTTTGAGCGGACGGTATAGTCGCTGTGAGATGTAGATCAGCAGCAAAATGGCAATGGTGACGTAAAGAGCAGAAACGGCGGCTACGATCATTTTAATTCGGCCTAAACCCTCAAGCAGTACAGATCGTTGGGTTAAATTAACAAACTTCCACCCTGTCACGTTAGAGGTGGTGTAGGTCATGATCCACTGGCGATCATCAACGTAGGAACCGCTTCCTGGAGCGGATAGCACGCTAGGGTTAAACTTCCTGATCAGGGCTGCGGCTTCTTCTGTTTCACTGTAGAGCGGTTCACCTTGAGTCCCGAGGACTAGTGTCAGGCCTTTTTTATTATGATAATGACTCAAATATTCTTTAAAGAGCAGGTCGAGCTTCAAATTAATTACAATGGCTCCATCAACAGGACCAATGAGTGGCATTTTTTGCATTAAACTTGTGGCCAATGTTCCTTTCGCAGCGGCGTTGCCAGGACGATTAGTCAGCCACACCGTTCGGTTGGCAGTATCTTCATTCATGACCGTCATCCAAGAACGGTCGGTGAAAGAGGATAACGGGGACATTTTCATATCAGAACGTGAGGTCAGTACGAGATCGAGTTTATTGTAGACGAGATAAATGGAATCGATATAAGGACTTAGCTTCTGCTGTTCCTCCAGAAACCGCGTTAAGTCAATAAGTGAAGAGACACTGAGCTTATCATTTATTTTATGATACAGATAGGATTGGGTCATGACCATGCTCGAGGCGATGTTCTGTATCGCAAGAAGTTCTTTATGAATCAGTTCTCGCTGCTGCTCCATGATGGATTGATTGTATTCAATCGAATTCTGAATGCTGGTATCGGCAGAAATCGTATAGGTAACCGAAGAAATGAGGATGACGGTAACAACGATAATAGCGGTCATAGTTAACAACAGCTTGACGAATAGCGATCGGTTGCGAATCACTTGAAGACTAGGCATCCAGACCCTCCTTTCAAAGTGTTAGCGTTTTCAAGATGACGTGGATGAAGCGCTCGGCACGAAGAAAATTATAGCACAGAATGAAGAAGGGGGAAGCAGAGAGGCGAAAAACATACGAAAAATCGAATAACATAACGCTATAAAAACAGCCACGGAAAGGAATAACATAACAAAAATCGAATGAGATCATTGTGTAGTTGTGTGCCACGGGATATCGTAAAAGATGTAACCGTTCCCATTTCCTGGCCGGGGTAGAGCGCGTTAAGGAACGGAAATCAGGGTGAACCAGGGGGAATTTATTTTGCCTATCTATAAAATGAAACCAGTCGCACTTACCGTATTAGCAGCTAGCATGGCCGCAAGCGTACTTAGCGGATGTTCCGCAGAAAAGAAAACAACGTCCGAATCGAGTCAACCGAGTAGTACTTCTGCTGCTGCTGCAAAGCCGATTGAAATTACGTGGGGCATTCAATTCCAAGCACCAGCGGTCGTGGCGGATACGCCAGTTCAGAAGTGGCTTGAACAGAAATTCAATATCAAAATCAAACCTGTCAAAGTGACTGACGCGAGTATCGCTTCCGGTGACGTACCGGATGTGTTCATGCTAGGTGATCCATCGAATGTCTCTGCCTACCAAGCACAAGGTGTTCTGATGGATCTGGACCCTAACATGGTGAAAGAGAAAATGCCTGAATACTATAAAGATGTTGAGCAGTCGAAGGCGCTGTTCCAGACGGTTACATTTAGCGATAAGCTTTGGGCAGTCCCGATGTTTATCGATTTGAAACCTTATGACCTTTCGATGTTGTGGCGCAAAGACTGGCTCGACAAGGTCGGTATCACCAAGCTCCCAGAGACGCTGGATGAATTTGAGCAGGCGGCGTATGCGTTCGCGAAAAAAGATCCAGACGGTAATGGCAAGAACGACACCTATGGTTTGACCGGAACAGCGACGTCGACGTGGTCGACGGGCTTCTATTCGATATTTGGCGCCTTTGGCGTACAACCAACGATGTGGCACGAAAAGCAAGGGCAGATCATGAACGGTTCCATTATGCCAGAGGCCAAGGCTGCTCTTGAGAAGCTGCGTAAATGGTATGCGGACGGCGTGATCGATCCTGAATATATTACGGATACCCAAGATTCGTACCGCAAGAAGCTGTATAACAGTCGGATCGGTGTCATTGAGGAGCAAGTCGGAAAAGCAGCGCTCGCGGATGGTGCGACCAATATAGCGATGAAAGACATCAATCCGAATGCTAAGCTTCAACTGGGTAAAAATCCGAAAGGACCAGGCGGCAGCGGCAGCTGGGATTGGGGCGTAAAAAGTAATTACATTGTGCTTGGCAATAAGGTGAAGAATGACCCGGCTAAGCTGAGCAAAATTTTTGAAATACTGCGAGCAGAAAGCAGTGACGAAGAAACGATTAATATGACGAGCTTAGGTGTCAAAGGAACGCAATGGGATTTTGCAGCTAGCGGAGCAACTGCTGGCGCGACGAAAGTGTTACCGGGCTTCGAAAAGCAGGAACAACGTGATGCAGTTGGTATTCGCTTGTTCTCGCTTGGTAATATCACGACGCGAGCCTATCGGGATAAATATTCCAATCCACAGTTGAACGAAGCCGTTCGTACCTATTCTTCTGCACCCAGTCAGACAGATGCGTTATTATTCGCAGCTCTTCCATCCGATGGCAAATATAAGAAGGAGCTGACGGCGCTGACGCAAAAATATTTTGCACAAATCATCAGTGGAGAAGTGCCGCTTAGCGATTTCGATAAGTATGTAGCAGAGTGGAAAGCTAAGGGTGGAGACGAGTTAACGAAAGAAGCCAATGAGATGTACCAAAAGCAATTTAAAAAATAATCAGCTTAAGAAGCGAATCTGTATCCTCGGCTGTTAGTCAAGTGGCTGCTGCCGAGGATGGAATCGCAACTGGCCCTGAGGACGTGCACATGACATGAAGATGATCCTGAAAAATAGGGAGCTGTTTGCGCTCTATTTATTTGCCTTTGCCTTTTTTCTCGTATTCAAATATGGCCCGATCTACGGGGTACTCATTGCTTTCAAAGATTTTCGCGTTGTCGATGGTATATGGGGCAGCCCATGGGTGGGCTTAAAGCATTTTGAAGCGCTCTTTCATTCATCTGATTTCTACCGATTGCTGAGTAATACGCTGCTGTTAAATCTATATTTGCTGCTGTTCGCTTTTCCGGCACCAATCGTGCTGGCGCTTCTGCTGAATGAAATCAGATCCCGCTTTTTTCAGCGTTTCGTACAGATGACCATGTATTTGCCGCACTTCGTTTCGTGGGTTATTATGTCCGGCCTTGTCATCTATTTCCTGTCGCCAACCACGGGCATTGTGGCTGAGATCGTGGGCTGGTTCGGCGGGAAACCCGTATTTTACATGGGGCATAAGGAGTATTTTCGCTCCATTGTGGTGGGTTCAGCCATACTGAAGGATATCGGCTGGGGGTCAATTATTTATTTTGCTGCCCTATCGGGCATTAATCCGGAACTGCATGAATCGGCAACCATGGATGGGGCGAATCGCTGGCAGCGTTTGTTTCATATTAATATTCCGTCGATTATGCCAACCATTGCAATTATGTTCATTCTGAGCTTAGGCGGCTTCTTGAGCGCGAACTTTGAACAAATTATTAACTTGCTCAATCCTGTCACTTTTGATACGGGGGATGTTATTGATACTTACGTCTATCGCGTGGGGCTAACGCAATTTCAATACAGTTATACGGCTGCAATTGGTTTGTTCAAGTCTTTAGTAGGGCTGCTGCTAATTCTGGGGGCTAACTTTACGGTGCGCAGACTGAGCAAGGGAGAGAGCGGCTTATGGTAGGAGGATTTGCAACATGAGAACTGGAAACTGGCAAGATCGATTAAGCGTTAGCCTCATTTATATCGTACTTGGCGTACTCGCCATTATTGTCGTGTACCCATTTATTCACGTGCTGTCAGTATCACTAAGTGGAAGGGGAGAGGCGCTCCGCAGCGGCTTTCACTGGTTTCCGAAGGATGTGACCTTGACGCCATACAAAGAATTACTGACCTATCCATTCATCTGGAAAGGGTACGGCAATACGTTGTTCCGCATGGTCGTCGGCACAGCGCTTACCCTGATTGTTACCATTTGCGCAGCTTATCCGTTATCTCGCAATGAAATGCCATGGAAGCGGGTATTGGTACTGCTTCTGCTCTTTACCATGATCTTCGATGGTGGGATCGTGCCAAATTATTTGCTTATAAAGGAGTTGCATCTCCTGAATACGCGGTGGGTTTACGTGCTGCCGCATGCGGCGAACGCATTCCAGGTGTTGGTGATGATCTCGTTCTTCCGCTCGATTCCGGATGCGCTCATTGAAGCAGCACGGATTGACGGGGCGCGCGATCTGCGAATTCTCATTCGTATTATTTTGCCGCTGTCGGTCCCCGTTCTGGTTACGATCGGCCTCTGGTCGCTTGTGTATCACATTAATGCGTTTATGGACAATTTGTTGTATGTGACAGATCAAACGAAGTTCGTGCTGCAGCAGATTGTTCGGCAAATTCTGATTGAGAACCGGCTCGATCCGTTTACGACGGCTGTGAATGAGGTTCCGCCTGCGCCTGAGAGCTTGAAGATGGCAGCGGTCATTGTATCCGCTCTTCCCGTGCTGGTCATGTATCCATTCCTGCTGCGTTACTTTGAGAAAGGGACCATGATTGGTTCGGTAAAGGGATAGCATATAAAATGGAAAGGATGAGACCGCATGCGATTTCGTCAGGTGCATCTTGATTTTCACACTTCGGAAGCTATAGCGCCGATCGGAGCACGTTTTGATCAGGGGCAGTTTCAGGAAATGCTTAAGCTTGGTCATGTGGATTCCGTTACGATTTTTGCCAAATGCCATCACGGCTGGGCTTACCATCCGTCGGAGGCGAACGAAATCCATCCTGGGCTGAGCTTTGACTTGCTTGCGGCCATAATTGAAGCGGCACATGATATTGGTGTGAAGACACCCGTATACTTGTCGGCAGGTTTGGATGAAAAATTAGCAAGACGTCACCCCGAATGGCTCATCCGTGATGAGAATGACCAAACGAATTGGGTCAAAGGATTTATACTGCCAGGCTATCACCAATTGTGCTTAAACTCTCCCTATCTGGCAATCCTGATCGAGCAGATCGGGGAAGTCGTGTCCCGATATGATCTGGATGGACTATTCCTAGATATCATTGGCATACGCAAGTGCTACTGTCATAGCTGTGTGGAGAGCATACGCAGGCAAGGACAGGATCCACGGGATGAGAAGGCAATGCGAAAGCTATGGGAGTCAACCTACGCGAATTATACGACGAAGGTGAAGGAAACGGTTCAAGCGATCAAGCCAGGATTGCCGATCTTTCACAATGGCGGACACATTGCGCGAGGTCGACGCGATCTGATTGCTATGAACACACATTTAGAACTGGAATCGCTGCCTACAGGTGGATGGGGCTATGATCACTTTCCGCTGTCGGCTAGGTATGCGCAACCGCTTGGTGTCGATTTTCTCGGTATGACGGGAAAATTCCATACATCCTGGGGAGAATTTGGTGGCTATAAGCACCCGAACGCACTCCGTTATGAAGCTGCGCTTAGCATAGCCAATGGCGCCTGCTGCTCGATTGGCGATCAGCTTCATCCTGACGGTCATATGGATGAAGCGACCTACGCACTGATTGGCGAGGCATATCGCGAGGTCGAGGCGAAGGAGGCATGGTGCGTAAAGGCGACGAATGTTGCAGATGTGGCCCTGTTGACATTGGAAGCAACCGGCTTGCATCCCAAGGCTAATGTGTCTACATCGGATTCAGACGCAGGGGCTGTACGCATGCTGCTTGAGGGTAAATTCCTGTTCGATGTGATCGATCAGGAAAATGATTTTACAGCTTATAAGGTACTAATTTTACCGGATTACGTAGCAGTGAATGATAAGCTCCAGAACAAATTGGTGCAATTCCTTCTGCAAGGCGGTAAAGTTCTCGCAACGGGCTGGTCGTGTCTTGATCCAGAGGGTACTCGCTTTGCCATCGACCTCGGGGTGGGGTATGTAGGGACAAATCCATACCGCCCCGATTATTTTCGTCCGCTGTTCAATTTTGGAAGCTGTAGAGAGGCCTCTTACATTTTCTATTCACAGGGGCAGAAAATCAAAATTGCGGGTGGAACGGAGCTTGCACACCGTGAAAATCCTTATTTTAACCGCGATCTGTTTACTTTCTGTTCGCACCAGCATACACCAAGCAGCTATGAATATGGAGGACCGGGTATGGTGGAAAGCGAAAGTGGTATTTATATCGCGTGGAACATATTTGAAGATTATGCGACGAAAGGCAGCCTCATATTGAAAGAAGCCGTACTGTATGCATTGGATCGCCTTCTCCTAGACAAGACGTTGCAAACCAATCTCCCAGCGCAAGGCATCGTCACACTGCAGCATCAACAGGATGAGCATCGTCTGGTTAATCATTTGTTATACGCAACCCCAATCCGCAGAGGGAAAAACATCGAAGTCATTGAGGATATGGTTCCCATCTATGACGTGCAGGTATCTGTTCGTACATCGAACCACGTAAAGAACGTATATATGGCACCGCAGATGACCTCGCTCACATTCAGGTATGAGGATCAGACGGTTTACTACACAGTACCTAGTCTGAAGTGCCACCAGATGGTTGTCATCGAGTATGAAGTCGCCAAGAAAGAAGAACAGGTTCATTAGGACCTGTTCTTCTTTTATGTTCATGCGGTTATCTATCCACCCCCCAAGTGACCAATAGGCACTCTAATACATACAATGATTTAGAGTTGGAAGGGAGTGGCCGGAGTATGCCTGTCATTATTAATGGAGGTATCAAAATTTTAAATGTCGCTCAAGGCTCCAATGTCCAGATTGGCGATACCTTCGCTGTTAGTCTCACAAGCAGCTCCAAAATCTTTGCAGGAGCCAACTCATTTTCCCCTGGGGACAGCTTTGGAAGTGTTCAGAATGTGCTGAATGGAAGTACAAATACAGTTGATCCTGACCTCGTAGACACGCCGAATAACACCATTTGATGACTGGGTATTGGTTTCCATAAATTGGACGAATTTTAAGTTGGAGTGGACGGTCCTAAAGTGAAAAGCTGCTGCGAAAGATATACGGAACTTGAAACTATTTTAGGGGATAGAGCAGCTTGTTAAAACGAAAAGTGATTTGGATTTATATGAAGAATCTATCATGGTTCCTGCCAATTGTAATTCTGATTATAGGGGCTAATCCTTCTATAGCAGGTAGTTTTTGGTGGAAACTTCTTGGCTTTCTGCTCTTTGTGGGGATTGTTGCGCTATGTGTGAGTTCGTGGATTCAAGCGAACCGTGAGCAACGGGAAATCGATGAAAATAAACACTTTGATCCTGTTGTATTTCGTCAATTTAATTAAGGATGACTGACCGTCAATGCGCTAAGCAGGGACGGTTTTTTGGCTATTTTCAGAAAAAAGGGTATAGGAAATGAAAGTAAAATAAAAAAACGTAAAGTACCCTGACAATATGTTGTCAGGGTACTTCCATTATAATAAGGGTATATCTGGAAACAATGATAAAAATAAATTGAATTAAGGGAGTGTGTATTAAATGACACAAACAGCTGACCGTATGTATGATTATCATGTATGGGCGAATCAAACGCTGATCAACAGGTTGAAGGAGCTTCCGCAGGAGGTGTACCGCCAAGAGATTCAGAGTGTGTTTCCGACTGTTGCGAAAGTAATTGCGCATATCTACCTTACAGATCGCACTTGGTTAGACATTCTTGGAGGTAAAAGTATGAAGGAAGCCATGGCAGCCTCTTGGCAGATAACTGAAGCAACCGAGAGCAAGAGCTTAATTGAGCTAGAGGCCATGTATGTCGAATTGTCGATACGAGGTAAGGCTTTTCTCAAGGAGCTGCCTGATTTGGAAAAGAAGATCACACTCGATAATCCCTATGCTGGAGTCAGGGAAACAAGTTTGGCTGAGATCGTTTTACAGATTGTGAATCACGCTACGTATCATCGGGGGAACGTCACGGCCATGCTGCGCCAAATGGGCTATGCTTCGGTGATGACGGAATACGCGTTGTTCTGGTATGCAGGTGCTGAGCAGCTGGCATAACGCCTACGGACCAGCCAACACACCCCTAACCAATCCCAACCTAAAAAAGGCCCTGTCACAAGCGACAGGGCCTTTACTGCGTTCTAATTCATCGCTTCGCCTTCGGTAAACAGATGGAAGGTGACGCCAAATTTATCCTTCACTTGTCCGTAGGCCGGGCTGAAGAATGCTTCATGCAGATCCATGATGACAGTGCCGCCATCTTTGAGCCCTTCGAAATATCGCTTGGACAGACTAGCATCTTTCGTAGTAATACAGATCGTTACTTGATCTCCCAATTGGATAGGACGACCTGCGTCGGTGTCCGAAAACATCAATTGACTTTCGCCGACTTGCACCATGGCATGAGCAACCAGATGTTTCTGTTCCTCACCAATTGGGAACTCCGGGTTGGCAGGCATTTCACCAAAGGTCTGTTTAAATAGGACTTGAGCATCCAACGCTTTTTCATAAAAGGCAATTGCTTCACCAGCAGTACCAGGCAATACTAAATACGGAGTTAAACGAACAGACATCATTAAACAGCTCCTTAGATTGAAGTAGTTGAAAGGGAAAAAGTCTACTTCTTATTATTACCACAATTCCCCTGAAAAATAAAGAACATATGTTCTAATTGTGGCGTGGAATATCGAAATAGCTGCCCTCCACCTTGAATTTCCCCCCTGCCTCCAGAAAGCCTCCTATACTATAATGTAGAATAGATAAAGTCTACCTTCATATAAAGGAAAGGTGCTAACGTCGCCTATGAATAAGCTAGCTATTTGGTCGTGGCTGCCACGCCTGTTCCACTCCTTTTCACTAAAACAACGGATTTGGTTTACCTTTGTCATACTCATCACCGCAGGTCTAGTAGCTACCGGGAGCATCGCTTATCTGATCGCATCCAAGGAAATTCAGCGTACTACGATGCAATCAAGCCAAGATACCGTCAATCAATCGGCGCAAATTGTGAATGAACGATTGAAAAATATTGGCACGGCCGTCCGTGCCCTCATGTTCAGCGATGCCTTCAAACAGCTGATGAAGGATGTCCAGAATAAGGATAGCTCTAGCTACTTTAAGTCGTTAACGTCTTTGCAATATGTTTTTTCGCAAGTGAAATTTAATGATTCCATGATTGAAAGTATCCTGATCGCAACCCCGATCGGGGATTTCTACCCGACCTCCAGTGTGCGGAATAACGCCAATTCCTTTTATCAATCGGATATGTTTAAGCAGTTTCAGCTCTTGAAGCGAGGCTTCTGGAGCAAGGGGCATGTGGATCCTTTTTTTACAGGGAATCAGCGGGTCATCTCGCTTGTTGCCGAAGGTGTAAGTGAGGATTCTTATATACGCAATGAGTCGACGAATGTGTATGTGGTCATCAATGTGAAAGAAGACGATATTCGTGATCTTTTTATGGAAAACCTAACGGATCCCAACAAGCACTATTATTTCGTTGATTCGCAAGGAGAAGATATTAATTATGCGGATCGCACCCAAGATAGAGCGTTCATACAGCGTCCCGATTTCGTGCAACAATTAACGGGGGACAGCAAGGGTTCCTTTTTCTATAGCGATTCGGATCGCAAGGATTATCTCGTGAACTATGCGCGACTAGACGTGAAGGATGACTGGATGATTGTCGGCGTTCAAGCCAAGGATAAACTTTTAGCTAAACTCAACGGTATTAAGCAAGCCACGACGTACGTAACCATCGGCTTTATTGTGGTATCCCTTTTTATCACGAACAATTTAACACTCCTGCTGCTCAAGCCCTTGTTCCGTTTGCAGAAGCTGATGAAGCGCGTGGAAGAAAATGATCTCGATGTGCGTTTCGAAAGCGTGTACCAGGATGAAGTGTCGCAGGTTGGTTTCCGCTTCAATCGCATGTTAGATGAGATCAAACAGCTGATTGCCGATGTGAAGAATCGGGAACGCGATAAACGAAAAGCGGAGATCAAGGCGTTATCTGCGCAAATGGATCCTCATTTTTTCTACAACACGCTGAATACGATTTATTGTAAATCAGTGCTGGGTGAGAACGATGATGTGAATGAAATGATTTTGGCCTTATCGAATATGTTTCAATTGAGTTTAAGCGGAGGCAGGGATTTGATCACGCTCGCGGATGAGGTGGATCATGTTCGGCAATATTTGGCCATTCAGCAAAGGTCTTATGAGAATTTATTCGTCTTTCAGATGGATGTCGAGCCTGAGTTGCAAGCTTGTCTTGTGCCTAAAATCATGATTCAACCTCTTATTGAAAATAGTATTTTGCATGGCTTCAAGGATATGAAGACCGGTGGCGAAATCCAGCTCACAGCCCGATCGGATGGGGATTGGCTGCATATTACAGTGGAAGATAATGGTCAAGGGCTCGTTCCGGAGCGGCTGCGCCAAAGCATGCTGCATCCTACAACTTCGAAGCATGGCTACGCACTTCGCAATATTTACACGCGACTTCAACTGTACTATGGGACTGAGCAACGTATGGAGATTACGACGAACGCATGGAACGGAGCTCGCATCGATTTGTGGTTGCCACGGTATGAAAAAGAGGAGGATTTCCATGGATCAACGAGTTAAGCTATGTGTCGTGGACGATATTCGAAGTGTCGTGGATATGATTACGAAGAAGATTTCATGGGCAGATCATGGCATTGAAATCGTAGGCTGCGCAACTGATGGTGAGGAAGGCTTTGCGGTGATTCGCGAAACGAAGCCAGATCTGATTCTAACCGACATTCGTATGCCTAAAATGGACGGCTTGGAAATGACTCGTAATATTATGGAGATTTTGCCGACGAGTAAGGTAATCATTTTAAGTGCCTATACAGACTTTGATTATGCCCAAAAAGCGATCCAATATGGAGCATTGGACTATGTGAAGAAACCTTTTTCCATTGATCAAATCGTAAAAGCAGTCGTCAAGGCGAAGGAAGTCTGGGAGCAAGAGAACCTGAGCCGTAAGCAGTTGATCGGTCTTCAGCAGAAGATTAAGGAAAGCATGCCAGCGCTCCGGCAGGAGTACTTATCCCTCCTAGTCAATCATCAAACCAATGAATCCGAATTAGCGCGTCTATCGGACTTTTTGGATATTAATGAGTTGAAGCCCCCTTTTGCCGTGATGACGATTCAAATTGATCAATTTACCGATAAATATGGCGAAGTGCCTGTGAAAGAGCTGGAGCTTGTTCGTTTTTCGTTGCAAAATATCGTCGAAGAGACGATTGCCTTTCATGGGGCAGCCGTCGTGTTTCGCGAGGGGCTCAATCGCTATATTTGTATTCTCAATGTTACGAATCAAGAGCAGCCCATGGCGATTGCCGACCAATGCTGCGCAAATATCGCGCGCCATACCAAATTCACGATATCCATTGGCATCGGCCAGTATGTTGAAACCGTGCAAGAGCTGCCGAAGAGCTATCAGCAGTCGCTTAGCGCGTTGTCGTATCATTTTTATACAGGCGGCAATGGCGCATTCAGCTACAATAGGGATGGGGCAGCGCTTCCTGTGGAGTGGATTTATACCGAGGATAGCGAGAATGAGTTTCTATTCGCTTTCCGTTCTGGCAATAAGGAAGCTTGTGTCGAGTGGGCAATGACTATTTTTACCGAGATGGGAAAAGTAACCGTTCTCCCGGAACCAGGTGTCGTGGACCGATTACTGCAAGGACTTGCCCTGCGCATGCTGCGTGTGCTGCTGGAGAAATTCCCTCGTCCCAGCCTCGCAGAGTTCGAAGCCAAGTCGCTTGAAATCAGAGACAGCGGGGCTGCCATTCTGGAGTATCGCGCCTGGTTTATGGAGTTATGCGAAATAGGCTGCCGTCTGATCCATCAGGAACGGGCTAGCGAGTCACAGAAGATCATTCACCGTTCAGCGGATTATATTAAAGCGAATTTGAATCTTGATTTGACGCTGGAGCACTGTGCGAAGCAGGTGAATTTGAGCTGGGGCTACTACTCGAACTTGTTCAAAAAAGTGACAGGGTCGACCTTCCAGCAATTCGTGACGCAAGCCAAAATGGAACGGGCGAAGTCGATGCTGATCGAGGATTACCAAGTGCAGGAAATTGCGCAGGAGCTAGGCTATGAGCATCGACGTTATTTCAGCGAGGTATTCAAAAAGCAGACGGGGCTCACACCGACCGAATTTAAAGAAATGTCTCTGGGCAAGCCCTCGAAGCCGTGAGGGCTTGCCTGTTTCTTAGGCCAGCGGAAGGGCAACATATAGAAATATCTGCCCTCGTTCAAGAGTTGACCTCATTATCAGGGCATCGAAATTCTTTTACTATTAGAAGTGTAAACAACAGATTTAAGGGAGGCTTACACATGATAAAAAAATTAGGGACGGTCACATTAGCAGTAGCACTCGCGGGTAGCTTAGCAGCTTGTAGCTCCACGAAAACCGATACAGCAGCAAGCCCAGCGGCGTCCGCGAAAGCATCCGATCAACCGGCAAGCGCGGCTCCTGCCAAGGGAAAAACGAAGCTTGCCTATTGGACAAATGATCGTCACGATATGGACTACATTAAGAGCGTTGTGCAGAAATTTAATGAAACGAATGGCGAAAATATTGAAGTTGAAATTGTTGTTAAAACCGAGGATTTCAATCAAGCGATCGATCTGGCATTCGCATCAGGACAAGCGCCTGACATCATCCGTGTGAAGGAGAATACCATCCAGCCTTTCGTAGCCAAAGGATACCTCAAACCGATCGATTCCTATGTGAATGATACGCTGAAGAAGAAATTCCCGATTATTGATGATTTCAACCGCATCGGTGGTAAACTGTACAGTCTTCCGAACTACGGCTCGACCCTGCGTCTTGTTTATAACAAAGACCTCTTTGCTAAAGCAGGAATTGCAGCACCTCCGAAAACATTGAAAGAAATGGTCGAGGATGCGAAGAAAATCACGGCGGTTGGTAAGGCTAGCGGCTCCTACGGCTTTGCGCTGAACTTCAAGAGCCCAGACAGTGCGCTTGGTCGTTCGGCAAGGGTAATCGCGGAAGCTAACGGTTTCGGTGGGTTTGGATTTGATTTTAAAACAGCAAAGTTCGATTTCACAGGGTTTAAGGATGTCATTCAATCCTTCAAACAAATGGTGGATGATGGCAGCACATTGCCAGGGATGGAGTCGCTCGATATTGATCCGCTTCGCGCCCAATTCGCAGAAGGTAAAATCGGGATGTACATCTCCTATTCCTCGGAGCCAGGGGTATACGCCAATCAGTTCCCAGCTAAGATTGATTGGGCAGCAGCACCTGTTCCAACCACGGACGGAACGATTAAAGGGGCAACTTCTTTCGTAGGCGGTCAATGGTTAGCGATTAGCAACACAACTAAAAACGCGGATCAAGCTTGGAAATTTATGCAGTTCATGTATGCTGACGATGTATTGAAAACGTATCACGAGAAAGGTTTCGGACTATCGATGGTGCCAGCGATTTCTTCCACAGCGAAAAAGCCTGAGATTAAAGGCATTGATGGCTTCTTGCCAAGTGGAAATGACGGCACATGGCCGCTGCAGCCAACCGTTACGGTTGAAGGTATGAAATACAATGACGCCTTCTTCAAATATATGATCAGTGGCGGCAACTTGGATCAAATTATTCAAGAATTGAACAAACGCTATAACGATGCGTTGGATAAAGCTGTTGCCAAAGGCGATATCAAAGTAGCGCCAAATGCAAGTTTTGATCCAATGAAACTGATGATGAAATAAGAGCGAATTGAAGAGAAAGGAAGCGAGAGTGGAGCTGAAACTCCACTCTCGCGTTCTATAAAGAGGAGGGAATGGGATGAACAGAACTCGCCAGATCGGGTTTTCCTACTTATTTTTATTTCCAAGCTTTCTGCTTACCATGGTGTTGGGCGTCTATCCGATTGCTTGGGCGATTCGCTACATGTTCTATGAGTACAAGGGCTTCGGGGCACCGACTTTTATTGGGATTGATAATTTCAGACGACTTTTCCGGGATACGCAGTATTGGGATTCTGTCATCAATACATTCGTTTATGCAGGTGGCAAGCTCATCATAACCCTTCCGTTATGCTTACTTCTTGCCGTGATCTTAAATTCCAAGCTGCGTGGACGCAACTTCTTAAGAGCCATCTATTTCATGCCAACAATTATTAGCTCGGCTGTGATGGCCGTCGTATTTTTTGTCATTTTCAACTCATATAACGGTATTCTCAATCAATATTTACTAAAGTTCCATATCATCTCCGAAAGAATCGATTGGCTCGGACCTAAGCATGCGATGCTGACAACGATCCTCATTGCAGTCTGGGGCGCGGTAGGGAACTACATGCTGTTATTTCTAGCTGGTCTTCAAAATATCCCGAATGATGTGTACGAAAGCTCCTCCTTGGATGGCGCGAATAAATGGCAGCAGTTCTGGTATTTAACGATTCCGATGCTAGGTCCAGTGCTTCAGATTGTGATTATGCTCGCGATCATCAATTCCCTCAAAGGGTATGAGAGCATCATGGTTCTTACAGAAGGTGGACCGGTAGGGAAGACGGAAGTCATGTATCTCTATGTGTATAAGCTATTCTTCCCAACCCCATCGCACGCATTAACCGAGCAGCAATTCGGCTACGGTAGTGCGGTAGGCTTCATGACCGCTGTCATTGTCGGCATCATCACGCTCGTCTATCATGGGATGTCGAAGCGCCTCAACAAACTTCAATAGGAAGGAGACTCGGGAATCATGGAAGTATCCAAATCGATACCAGCTGTTCATATAAAGAAACAAACACAGTCATTTTTTGTAGGGAGATGGGGTGGGAGAGCGCTTCTTTGGTTGTTTTTACTGATTACCGCTTTGCTCATCGTTTTCCCTGTCATTGTGACTTTTCTAGGCTCCTTTATGTCCAACCTGGAGATAACCAAGGGGGGCAAAATCTTCCCTTCATCCTGGCATTTTGAAAATTATAAGGAAGCCTGGGTCCAAGCTAACTTCGCGAGATTTACTTGGAATAGCTTATTCTTAAGTGGAGCGACGACGATCGGCGTACTGACCGTAGCTTCCATGGCCGCCTACGTCGTTGATCGGCTCAACTTTCCAGGAAAAGCAATTTATGTGGCGATTCAAGCGTCTACGATGTTTATCTCCATTGGCGCGGTTGTGATTAGACCGCAGTTCGAGCTGATGGTCAAGCTGCACCTGAATACGAATTTATGGGGCGTAGTCCTCATTCTCGTCAGTGGCCACGCGTATATTTTCTTTATTTTACTTAGTTTCTTAAAAGGTATTTCCCGGGAATTAGATGAGGCGGCTCGGATCGACGGCTGCTCTAACGCAGGCATTTTCTGGCGAATTATTTTACCGTTAATGCGCCCAGGACTTGGCGTAGGCGCACTGTTCACCTTTTGCGGAGCGTGGAATGAATACTTGCGGCCGTTAGTATTTACGATGACGAATCCGAATCTGCAAACGTTGACGGTTGGCCTATCTTATTTGCGGTATGGGGCTTCCGCTGCGGTACAAACGCATTATATGATGGCTGGAGCGTGTCTATCTATTCTGCCGCTGTTACTTGTCTATATGATTGCCAATCGTCAGTTCATGCACATGACGGCGGGTTCATTGAAAGGCTAGGAGGACTTCACACCATGGACATCAAGCGTTTTGAGAACTTGCGAAGGAACGCAGGAAAAGCGGAATTTCAAGCAGCGATGGAGGGGCTAAGACGGGATGCGGAAGAAGCGGCGAAGATTACCTTCGCCGTTCGCGCCCAAGAGCAAGGCGAATGGACGCATTATTATCATTGCGAAGAAGATGGGACTCGGCTCACTTTCCAGTGGCACGAGCCCTTTCTTCATCGTTGTTCGACTTGTGGTAAGGAACGGCGCAATCAACTGCTTGACGGGTGCTGGACGTCTTTAGCTCATGGCCAGATCGGTCAAGCTGTGTATCATGTGGCATTACTATATGCCTTAGAGACAGATGAGAAACGCCTTCAATTCGTCAAATCGTACCTCATGGCGTATGCCGATCACTACGTTACGTACGCCATTCACGGAGATATTCCCTATAATGGGCCCGGCAAATTATTTGCCCAAACGCTGGATGAAGCACATTGGATCACGGATTTGGCGCTTGCTTTTGACATCATTCAGGAGCATCTAACCCCTGGTGAGCTCGCTCATATTCGGGCAGGGCTGCTTGAGCCCTGTGCCCAATTTCTTATTGCTCATAAAGAAAGACAAATCCATAATCACTCGGTATTGATTACATCAGCGATTGCCGCACTGGGGCTTCTATTACATGATGAGACTGTGCTGTCTGCTGCTCTGGAAGGCAAATACGGCCTGCATGACCAGCTGAATCGCGGAATTATGGAGGACGGCCTATGGTACGAGGGGAATGTGCAGTATCATTTCTACGCGTTTAAATCCCTGCTGCACTACGCGTTAATTGCTGAAGGGACGTCTTGGGACGTATGGAAAAAGCAAGCGCTGAAAGCGATGTTTGATTATCCCTTACAGTTAGTATTGCCAGACGGCGTGATGCCGACGATGAATGATGCAGGGCTGGGTCATCATATTGGCTCCTACGCGCCGTACTACGAGATTGCCTATGATATTTATGGTGATGGCAAATACCGTTCGCTTTTGAATACGGCTTATGGCACGGCAGAAGATGATCCACGTATCAAGATCGTGAAACCAACCCAGCGAGATTCGATTTACGCTTTGATGTTTGGCCAAAGCTTGGACGGAGATACAGCGGAGCTGGACTCGCTAGGAGCTGAGGTGCAACGCTCACGCTCGTTACCTGCGAGTGGGCTGACCAAGCTAGTGAACACCGCTGGCTGGCATGTAATCGTGAAGCACAGCCGTTTCGGCGGTGAACACGATCACATGGATCGGCTAGGGCTGTCCGTCATGCATAGCGGTACTCCGCTGCTCGTGGATCCCGGAACAACGGCGTACGGCGTTCCTGCGCATTACGGTTGGTTTAAACATACGTACTCGCATAATACCGTGAGTATCGATGGGGCAGATCAGCCGCCACGGGATGGGCGGTTGATTCAAATGCACGAAGAGCCATGGGGCGTATGGTTGGAAACAGCCGTGGATTGGCTGGCTGAGGATTACAAGATGAAAGATCGTATCATCTTGCCTGCGGAGCTTAATCCTTGGGATAGCGATGCTTATCGAGGGGCTCAAATTCGAAGAATTAACCTCTTAGCTGAGGATCATCTCATCGATATTGTGCAAGTCACGGTTCCAGAGCCGCGCGTGGTGCATTGGACGAATCATTGGAGCGGGATGCTGCTGGACAATGATGCGATGGATGCTTGGTCCGCGACGGAGGACCCGCTCAGCCGATTGGATCAGCACTGGTTCAAAGAGAAGCGGAAGCTGATAGCGGATGTATCTGCTTTTGGTTATCAGATGCGTGAAGGTACGTTGGAGCAGCACGTTTGGTGCTCGCTGACAACAACGATATACACAGCATTAACACCGGATAATCCGCCGAGCGGGCAGCGCACGTCTCTCCTAACAACCGCGTCTGTGGAACAACGCGTGTTATTTGTGCAAGCTATCCATTATGATCGCAGCACGAAAAATCAGCTTCAAGGCCGCTTGGAAGCAGTTGAGCAGACGAGTGATACCCTTCAGTTATCATGGAGCCATGCGGATTCGCAACACACCTATGTTATACGTCTATATAACGGAAAAGTGTATATTGAGAAGTCGATCTGATGGCTCTATGATATCCATGTTATTAAATACGAAATAGCCCTCGTTAGGGGGAAGAAGGGTGTTATCCCATGCGAAATAAATTGTCTTTCCTTAGTTTCTGGTCGATCAATGACGAATTGAATCTGGGGCGGCTGCAAACCCAATTAGATGAGCTCCGTTTAGCGGGGCTGGATGGGGTTATTTTTCATCCCCGTTTTTATCCGGGAAAACCTGTCTATATGAGCGATGCCTATTTGGACATCCTTTCAGACTTGATTATATATGCCAAATCGACCGGGATGATCTTCTGGATTTACGATGAAAATGGCTGGCCATCTGGCACAGGAAGCGGCGAAGTGATCAAAAGGCTGCCGGATTCCACTTGCCAATATGTGAATTGGGTTTCCGATGGGCAAGGAGGAAGGCTCGTATTTGAATCGTTTAGCGCCGTATCCTCGATCGACCCGAAGACAACGCAGGTGTTTATTGAGCTCATTCATGAGGGATATCGCAAAGGGTTGCGCCCCGAAGCATTTGATTATGTGACGGGCTTTTTCTCTGATGAAGTCGCGTTCTTGGATGGGCATGGGATTACGGTCAAAACAGGGGCCATTCCTTGGGAGGATCGATTCCCAGCGTTATATGAATACAAATATGGTGAGGCGTTGCTTCCTCAATTGCCGCTGCTGTTCACAACTGTAGATGGCTATGAGGAGTTCCGTGTCCGCTACTGGGAAATGCTGACGGACGCGCTCATTACGAGTTTCTATAAACCGGTTGCAGACTGGTGTGAAAAATATGGTAAAAAATTTACAGCTCATGTTAAAGCCGAAGAAAGTCCTTTTTTCCAAGTGTCCTATAGCGGTTCTTGCTTTCAAGTGTTAAAAACAGTAGAAACGCCGGCCATTGACGCCTTGGAGCGGTTTCCAGGGAATAACTTTTACCCTCGGATTGCCCATTCGATTGCCATGCAGCAAGGACGTGATGGCGCTCTGGTCGAAGCGATGGGAGGAAGCGGCTGGGGCGTTTCACCCGAGTCCTTCACCAATTATGTGATGTGGCTGGCCAGTCACGGCGTGGAACATTTCGTGTTCCACTTGAACCAGCTCAAGCTGAATACCCAAGCCATTCAAGATTGGCCGCCTTCCATGCCGAGTCATCTGACTTGGAAGGATGCTTTTCCAGCACTGCTGGCCACCCTGCAGGAGCAGGCTGCTCAACTGCCAGATTTAAGAGCCAAGCCGGATGTGCTAATTGTAACGCCAACGCGTGGAATCATGGCGGATTTTGATACGCGTGATGCGATGCAAATGAATGAGCATGACGGGTCGAACATTCCTGCAAGCACGACAGGCGTGCTCGATGCGAAGCTGCTTGCGCTAGTAGAGGCTTGCTTTGAGGCAGGGGTTCACTATGAGTTGACCGAGGAGCGGGAGCTTGAGGAGTCGGGTACCATTCTAGATGGTATGCTGCGAATTGGCCAGCGGGACTACACGCATGTGCTGTTGGCAGACGGTTGTCGTTGGAGGGAGCCAGCAATCGTGGAGCGGCTTCTCACAGCAGGAGTTACGTTGTGTGATGCGGAGAACTGGCGGCACGTATTTGCTGTGAAAGCCCTACCTGTTCAATCAGCTGCGGAATGCTCTTTCATTAAGCAGTCTTCGTGGACGGCAGAAGTGCCGAAAGCGAATCAGGTCTACGTGGAGTTGCAGCTACAAGACAATGGCAAGCTGACAGCAGAAATCGACGTGCACCAGGCAGAGTCGTTTGGCGTGATGACACTCTTTTTACATGATGAAGTAAGTTCAGTTTGGTTGAACGATGTGGAATTAACCGTGGTACCGACGGCAAGCGGTTTTGAGGCGGAAGTTCCTGCTGCATTAACTGTGAATGTGTCGAAACTGCATATGGAAGTAACTCCGTTACCTGAGGGAGAAGCATGTCCGATTGCATTATTGCGCGGTTCGTTCATTGTCACCAGTAAAGCCCCGCTGATCGAAAAGGATGAGCATCAATGGCTGCTCGAAGGGCAACTTGAGCTAGCTCCTCTGCCCACAGTGATCGATAGCACGAATTTCATCGCATTCGGCTTTCCTTTTGCAGGCTCACCGATTGCTGTGAGAAAAACCATCCAACTTTGCGACGTGGAGCAAGCAGCCCTTGAGCTTACCGATCTATGGGCAGACGCCGCATTGGTAAAGCTGAACGGGAATGAGCTGGGTTGGTGCTGGGGACCGAATTGGTCGGTGCCGCTTCCGAAAGCCATGAAGGAAGGCTCGTATGAACTCGAGGTCCTGTTATATCCAAGTACATTTAATGTGTACGGACCTCATCATCATGTGGATGGCGATCGTTATTTAACGAGTCCGGATCAGTATAAAGGTGTTAAAAATTTCGCCGACCGTCCAGATGCTCCGGAACAAACGAAGGTAAATGGTTCCCATTTCGTCAAATGGGGCATTGCAGGCGAGATCCGGTTGCTTCACTAACTGAAAACCAATAGAAATCTGCCCTCGACATGGAAGTTCCCGCCTTACTGGAACGAGGGCAGATTTTTTATACTTATTTGTGTAAGCGCTTTACAATCTCAATCTCGTCTTGGCGAGCACATCTGAAGGAGGGAATTTATTTGCACAAAATGAAAGCTTGGTTGATCGGATTATTTACTTTTGTTTTTATCCTTGGGAGTTTAGGTGCGTTACCTGTTCGTGTCCATGCAGCCACCATCTCCTCTTACGCACTGCCTTCGATCTACACCGCATCCACGGTGTACGGACTTAAGGTCGATGCGACAACGATTCCCGTTGTGAGTTACACGAGTGACTATGATTATGCTCATTTTTCCATGTCAGGCTCAGCGACGATTGAGGTTACAGCTATTGGACAAACGAGTATTTCCTCGTACTCCATCAGTCCCAAGAAGCTTAATTTGACTGGCACAACGAGTGGCAATAAGCTGACGTTTACGGTCAGTGGCGATGAGTATTTAATCGTGAAAATCAACGGGCAGCGCGCGCTCGTCATCGCAGCGGACCCGGCAGAGTCGAACAAACCCGCTTCATCGGGGACAGGGATTTATAATGTGAAGAACGCGCCTTACAACGCGGATAGCACGGGTGCTGGCATGGCGACGACCGCCATTCAGAATGCGATCAATGATGCGGCCAGCTACACAGGCGGTCAGGGAATCGTGTATGTACCTGCGGGGATCTACAAGGCGGGAAATCTGCAACTGAAAAGCGACGTCGCCTTGTATTTAGAGGGCGGAGCTGTGCTTCGTTTTACAGGAGTGGCGAGTGATTACACGGTGAATTGGCATAAGGATTCACAGAATCGAGACGTCACCTGGTGGCTGTACACCCCGACTGGTGCAGACAATGTCAAAATTTACGGTCGAGGCACCATCGACGGCAATGGCAAATACGCGACAACGACGAACAATTTTGCCAGCAATCTAATTGTGCCAATCGGTACGACCAATTTTACGCTGGATGGTCCACTGCTTCGCGATTCAGGTTCGTGGGCCGTGACACCGGCAAGATCGAATGATCTGACTTTTAAAAATATGAAAATCTTTAACCGCTTCGATATGGGTGAGAACGACGGTATCGACGTGAATGAATCTCAGAATGTACTCGTTCAGCATGGCATCGGCATTGGCTTGGACGATCCTTACACGACGAAAACATGGGATCAGGCGACAGATATTAGTCTAAGCTGGCCTGGAAGCCCTGAGCCTGTCAGCAATGTTGTGTTCGATGATCTGATTTCCTGGACGGTTTGCTTTGGGTATAAAGTAGGTCAAGGCATGCGACAAAATCAAAGCGATGTGACCTTCAAAAATAGTGTGGTGTACGACGCATCTGTCGGAATCGGTGTCGATCATAAATACGGTGTTGGTAATCTCACGAATGTTACCTTCGAAAATATCGATATTGAGCGTATTACCTATACGAATGACAGCACGCGGACATGGGCCTCCTTTATTATTCGAAATGCCGATGGTTTTGGCGGCGGTACGATCAATACGTTGACCGTTAAGGATATTCTAGTCCGCGATGCCGGAACGACGTTGGGGACGTTGAAGGGTTATAGCAGCACCAAAAACATCAGCAATATTACGTTTAATAACGTGGTGATGCCGGGCAGTGCGACACCAGCGCAGAACTTAGCGCAAATGAACATACTCAATCGTGCTAATCATACACCTGTGACGATACTGCCGACGCAAATTGCTGAACCTGTGCAACGGGTGAATCTAGCTTTGAATAAACCAGCAACAGCTTCATCTGGCGCAGCTGCTCCTAGTCTTTCTTTTGATGGCAACTTCGGTACACGATGGGGATCTAGCTATACAGATAATGAGTGGATCTATGTCGATTTGGGATCACCTGTGTATGTCGATGGTGCGAAGCTTTATTGGGAAGCGGCATATGGCAAAAACTATCAAATTCAAGTTTCTAATGACGGCAGCATATGGACAAATGTATTTAGTACAACTACGGGGAATGGCGGTGTCGATGAGATCAGCTTTACGCCAACGTTGGCTAGATATGTGAAAATGAATGGAACTCTGCGGGGTTCGGTGTACGGGTACTCCTTATGGGAGTTTGAGGTATATGGTGCAGCAGGTAATTTAGCAATGGGGGCAACGGTGTCGGGGAGCAGCTCGGTGGAGAATACGAATTTCTCTGCGGCTAAAATAAATGACGGACAACGCAGCAGCGTGACAGGCTCTATGGGTTGGAGCAGTAATAACAGCTTAACCTCGAACCATACCGAGTTAGTGACGCTGGATATGGGGTCAAGCAAGACGATCTCGAAGGTGGATCTGTTTCCGCGTAATGACGCAGGCAATGTTGGGCAAAATTTCCCGATCGATTTCACGATTAAGACTTCTGCCGATAATGTGAATTGGTCGACCGTTGTGGCGCGTACGGGCTATGCGCAGCCGGGGAATGCCGTTCAGAGTTTTGCGTTTTCTGCGGTATCTGCAAGATATGTGAAAATCGAAGGGACGAATCTGCGCCCGAACCCGAGCGATGCAAACCAGTATCGGATGGCGTTTGCGGAGGTGGAACTGTATGCGACCAATTACGCAACTGGGGCTATCGTGTCGGCAAGCAGCTCATTAGAGAATAGCAATTATTCTACGAGTAGAGTAAATGACGGCGGGCGAAATTCGGTGACAGGCTCGATGGGATGGACTAGTAATAATAGTCTGACTGCGAATCATACCGAGTCAGTGACACTAGATATGGGGGGGAGTCGCAGTGTGAGTATGGTAGACATCTATCCACGTAATGATGCGGGGAATATCGGACAAAACTTTCCGATCGACTTCACCATTAAAACCTCGGCGGATAATGTGAATTGGTCGACGGTAGTTACACGTACGGGCTATGCGCAGCCGGGGAATGCCGTTCAGAGTTTTGCGTTTTCTGCGGTATCTGCAAGATATGTGAAAATCGAAGGGACGAATCTGCGCCCGAACCCGACCGATGCGAATCGGTATCGGATGGCTTTTCCTGAGGTGGAAATTTACTAGCACCGAGATCTCCTATTAATGCTCCTGTCCAATCAGTTAACGTCCATAAAAAGGGATGTTAACTGATTTTTTTCATTGTTGGCTTGTTGGCAATCGGATGCCTTCGCGGTATTGGCTTGGTGAGATGCCATACCACTTCTTGAACATCCGACTAAGATGTAATTGATCCGTATATCCGACGGAGTAGGCGATCTCTTTTATGGATAGTGACGTGCTCGTTAGGAGTTCACACGCTTTGCCCAGCCGGATTTCGCTTAGATAGTGCTGCGGCGGTGTGCCGATGGCAGCTTTGAAAAGGCTTGTGATATATTTTCGACTAAGCCCCAGTGTTTGTGCCATTTCCTCGATCGTAATCGGTCGGGCATAGTTATTTTTCATAAAAGTGATTGCCTGCGCCACGTATAAGTCTTTCATGGTCTTCTGCTGCTGGAAAGGGGACTCCTGTTGAGAAGATTCTAGTAACAAGGCTAAGAAGGCATACAGCGCTGAGGTTAACTGCAAAGGCTTGCTGTAAAACTGCTGGTTCGCGTCAAACAGTTTATTGAAGCACTGCCGAATTTCCAACTCTCGATCGCAGGAAATGACAGGATTGTCTGGTGTAAAGCCTGCTTGCCGCAAATAATCTTGGACAATGCCGCCACCGAAAGCGACCCACGAAAAGTTCCACGGCTCCACTTCGTCCGCTGCAAAAAAAGAAACAACATAGGGAGATATCAGGAAAACATGCCCCTGAGATAAGTGATACGTTTCATTGCCCACACGATAGATACCCTTGCCACTGTGAATATAGAAGATTTTATAGTTCTGTTTAATCGCTGGTCCCCAAGATTGGCCGGGCACGCATTGTTCTGTCCCTGTGTAATAGAATTGGACGTCTTGCTGAGCTGCGATGGCGTACTGAGCAATTGTATGGTTAACCATTGGCGGCTGCCCCCTAACAGGTTTGAAAGAGTAATAGGTCATTATGCTATATAGTGCATCCATTTTATTATAGCAGTGACTTCCAATTTGGACTAGAATGAACTCAATTCACATGTAATAATTGCAAAGCGAGGCTAATCAACCTGACGAATATTGAACCTTTTCTGAAAAAAGTACGTCGTTCTATCGATGCTCACCGAATAAGTTCTTTAGGAGGATACCGTCAAAAGATCTCTGAATCTCTCGAGGCAGATTTGTATGGAACTGCAGATGCTGTCATTTTGCTATACACAATTGGTGAACTACCGCCAGAAGGGAGCATCGAGCGTGAACGCTTGGTGACGACCTTGCAAGGACTGGGCTCAACTACCTTGGAGAGAACTGGATGTTATGTACACATTGATCAGTGATGCTGAACAAAGCCAACATCGGGCAAATGAACTCCAAGCCATGATCAGCGATTGGCAGCCATCTTTTAACCAGTATTACTGTACTCGGAGACGGGCCTGAAGATGCCCTATTCGAAGATATGCATGCGTTATGCGGAACGGTTTGCGCGCTAGCGCTCGTTCAGTCCGTGATGCCTGAACAAGTCGAGGCGGACATTGTGCTGCAGAAGATTTTAGACCGACGTCCATTTATTTAATTGTGTAATCAAATTAACCGAAAGAGGCGATCTATATGGAATACAATTATTTAGGCAGATCGGGGCTGCGGGTTAGTAAACTCTGTTTGGGTACGATGAATTTCAGTGTGGATACGGAGCAAGCAGAAGCCTTCCGCATTATGGATGCCGCGCTGAATGCGGGTATTCAGTTTTTTGACACCGCTGACATTTATGGCTGGGGCGAGAATTCTGGCGCCACGGAGACGATTATCGGCAACTGGTTCGCACAAGGCGGCAACCGCCGAGAACGTGTTGTGTTAGCGACCAAAGTATATGAGAAACTTCATAAGCCGCTTTACGGCCCTAATGATGAGAGCGGCTTGTCCCTATACAAAATCCGTCGCCATTTCGAAGATTCGCTTCGTCGTCTGCGAACGGATCATGTGGAGCTTTACCAAATGCATCACATTGACCGTCGTACGCCTTGGGAAGAGATCTGGGGAGCATTTGAAGGCCTGGTTCAACAGGGCAAAATCGACTATATCGGTTCCAGCAATTTTGCAGGCTGGCATCTCGTGAAAGCGCAGGCGGCGGCCAAAGAGCGCCATTTCCTCGGGCTTGTAAGCGAGCAGCATAAATATCATTTGCTGAACCGTCTGCCAGAACTGGAAGTGTTGCCGGCCGCTCAGGATTTGGGCTTAGGCGTTGTCGTCTGGAGTCCGCTGGCAGGTGGACTGCTTGGCGGCAATGCGCTTTCAGCTGACCAAGGTACGCGCAGAAGCAGACAAAGCGAAGCGTTCGTAGCGAAGCACCGCAATCAGCTGGAAGCTTTCGCGAATTTGTGCAGCGAGCTAGGCGAAAAACCCGCGCATGTCGCGTTAGCCTGGTTGCTCGCGAATCCAACCGTGACAGCGCCAATTATCGGGCCGCGTACGGTGGACCAACTGATAGATACGCTCCGAGCGGTGGAGCTTAAGCTGAATGAAGCGACGCTGAAGGAGCTGGATCGCATTTTCCCAGGTCCAGGCGGAGCGGCTCCAGAGGCTTATGCTTGGTAAAATGTCTATTCATTAAATAAGAGGGGAGCTGCAGCTATGAAAAACAATCGTTGGGCCTTGGTCACCGGAGCTGACCGAGGGCTTGGCCTCGCTTTGGCCAAAGGACTGTTGGCGCGAGGTTATGATGTATGGGCAGGGCAATATGCAGAGGAATCTCAGGCATTGCAGGAGTTGGAGGCAGCTTACGGTAAGCGGCTGCGTCCTATTCGTCTGGACATCAGCGATGCGACGAGTGTAGCGGAAGCGCTGCGTATAGTGGTTGACCAAACAGAGCAGCTTGATCTGCTCATCAATAATGGAGCCATCCTGGGGAATACGACCTCGACGATTCAAGATGAGTTGGATTTTGAAGACATTGAGCAGGTATTTCGCGTGAATACACTTGGGGCATTGCGTATGACGAATGGGCTGATTGATCTTATTTTAAAAAGCACCGACAAAACCATTATGAACATCTCGTCCGAAGCGGGCAGCGTCGGGGCTTGCAAGCGAACCGCTTGGTATGCCTACTGCATGTCCAAGTCTGCGCTCAATATGCAATCACAACTCGTTCATAACCAAATTTCGCCGCAAGGCGGCAAAGTGCTGGTCGTGCATCCTGGGCATGTGCAGTCTTATATGAAAGGCGAGTTAGATGCGACTGCCAAGCTATCGCCTGAGCAATCTGCTCAGCACATCCTTGGGCTACTCGAACAGCGTCTCGGATCCGATTGGCCGGATCAATTACTGGCTCTGACTGACTATCAAGGCGGACAATGGCCGTGGTAAGTCATGGCGACACGAAGTAAAAGGAGATGAACTCGAATGTCAATTATTCCTACCTTGATTATTGGTAATAACGACGATGCACCGTACCATAAACTGCAGGCGGTACAGCAGCTTATCATAGATAACTTAGGGGCTTCTTTTCAAGTCACATCCGTTGAAGGCACTACTCATCTAAAAGTAGATGTCCTCCGGCCCTATCCATTAGTTGTTTCCTACTTAGATATGTGGGGGAAAGTGCCTGAGGCCGAAGAAACAGCCTGCCTCCTCCAATATGTCGCTGGCGGAGGGGGCTTGCTCGTTATCCATAACGGCATCTCCATCCAGGGCAGCCCGGAGCTTAGCCAGCTAATCGGGGCAAGATTTACAGGTCATCCTGCCTTCACGACACTCCCTTTCGAGAAGATGGAATGCGATCATCCGTTACTGAACGGACTGGAGTCGTTCGAGATGGACGAAGAGCCGTATCGCTTCGAACTAGACCCGTTCGCGCCGATCGAGCTCCTTCTGACGTATACACATGAAGGCAAACAATGGCCTGCAGCATGGACGCGCGCATATGGGTTGGGCAGAGTCGTTTACCTGATGCCAGGCCATCATCCGCCATCCTTTCAGTCGGAAACATATGGGAAATGGATTCGTTCTGCAGGTTACTGGGCAGCAGGTGTGCCAGTAACTTAAGCTGGCAGGAGGCTCCAACCAGTTGACACGAACCAGTGCCTTGAGGCACTGGTTTTTTAAGTGTTTTATAATTCAAAATATTTTATTTAGTCAATTTAAAGACTTGTCTTTTATATGTCCCCTTTCATACAATAGGAGAAGATAGTAAGTAACACCTTAGGATAGGAGCGCTGTGTGATGCGTTTTAAAGATGTTTTTTCCATCATCGGCCCCTCGATGATCGGTCCCTCTTCCTCGCATACCGCGGGTGCGATTCGTTTGGGACGCGTTGCCAGGCAATTGCTAGGCGAACAGCCGCTCCAGGCAGAGATCACGTTATACGGATCCTTCGCAGATACGTATCGAGGACATGGCACGGATCTCGCGTTGATCGGCGGGATTATGGATTGGGAAACGGATGATCCACGTATACCTCAAGCGGCCGAAGTGGCAGAAGCTTTAGGCGTAGCCATAGCTTTTCATATTAGTAAAGATAAAGCCGATCATCCGAACACGGTAGGGATTGTACTTACCTCAGAATTGCGAAAAGTCAGCATGAGAGGGGCGTCTATCGGCGGCGGTAATGTTGAGATTATGAATGTTGATCAATTTGATGTGAAATTCACAGCGAATTACCCTACATTGGTTATTTCGCATCATGATCGGCCAGGAATGATTGCAGATATTACAACGCTGCTAGGGGGCAACCAGATCAATATTGGATTTATGGATTTGGACCGAAAAGGGCGTAATCGCGAAGCGATGACGGTCATTGAGACGGATGCGTCTATTTCAGCTACTTTAATAGAACAAATTCTGCGTCTAAACATGATCACTGAAGTTAGAAAAGTAGATCTGGCAGAAAGAGGCGACGAATGAGATTCCGGACATTAAAGCAACTAGCCGATCTATGTGCGGCGGAAGGCATGACGATAGCAGAAGTGATGCTGGCTGATCAAAGTCACGAATCAGGCAAGCCGCCCGAATATGTATTTGATAAAATGCGTGCCTATTATCAAATTATGAAAGAGGCCGTAACCAAGGGTCTTACCGAGGATACGACCTCGCGAAGCGGGTTAACAGGCAAGGATGCGCAGCGTGTGGCTGCCTACCTCACGACAACAGAAGCATCACTGGGCGAAGAGGCTTGCAAAGCGATGGCGTATGCCCTTGCGGTCTCGGAAGTCAACGCATCGATGGGCCGTATCATTGCTACACCAACAGCTGGCTCATGCGGCATTATTCCAGGTGTATTCATCAGTTCACAGCAACGTTTTGGCTGGGAAGATGATCATTTGGTCAGAGGGTTGCTCTGTGCAGGTGCGATTGGGTATGTGATTGCCAACAATTCTTTCGTTTCTGGCGCCGAAGGAGGCTGCCAAGCGGAAGTCGGTTCAGCCATTGGGATGGCAGCTGGCGCACTCGTGGAGCTCCGCGGCGGTACGCCTGAGCAAGCGATGCATGCGGTTGGTCTTGCGCTGAAGAATACGCTCGGACTGATTTGTGATCCCGTTGGTGGATTGGTAGAAATCCCTTGCATCGTTCGCAACGGCTTTGGTGCAGTTAACGCGATGGCGGCAGCCGATATGGCACTCGCCGGAGTCCGTTCGGTGATCCCTTCCGATGAAGTCGTTCAAGTGATGTATGAGGTAGGCACAGCCATGCCGGAGAAGCATCGGGAAACGGCCAAAGGCGGTTTAGCCCAGACACCAACGGGACGGAAGATTATGAAGGAACTCAATCTAAACAGAAAACAATAGCAGGCGAACAAATCCCCGCCCCTCATGGCATTCCGTACCATGAGGGGCGGGGATTATTTACTAAGAGGCATTAGGCTGCTTTTTACGTGTAACGCTTTGTCGACCATCAATGCTAACGGGGATATCCCCATCTACCGTTTCTGTTAGAGGGAGACTGGTCAGCTGGACATTTGTACTAAAAGTGCGCAGTTTCACTTCCATTCCTTTTCGGTATATAGTAAAGAAATGAGGTGTGTGGAAAGGAGCTAGAAAGAAGAACATGCGTGCAACGATGACTACGACAATGACTGAAGAACAACAAGGTATTTTTCCAGCCGTTTGCCCTCTGGATTGTCCAGATCAGTGCGGACTGCTGCTTCATAAACAAGATGGGAAGATTGTGAAAATAGAAGGGGACCCTGACCACCCCGTGACACAGGGAGCGATTTGTAACAAGGTTCGCAACATGACAGCACGTATTTACGATGATAAAAGGCTGCAATATCCCATGAAACGCGTCGGCCCCAAAGGGGAAGAGGCCTCGTTCGAGCGGATTTCTTGGGATGAGGCATTGGACACGATTGCGAGTCGTTGGAAGAAACTGATTGCCTCGGAAGGCCCAGAAGCCATCTTGCCTTATAGTTTCTATGGCAATATGGGACGCATAGGAACGGAAGGCATGGATCGTCGCTTCTTCCATCGAATGGGAGCGAGCCGTCTCATGTATTCGATTTGCGAATCAGCCGGCACGGAAGGCTACAAGTACACGATGGGCGGCAGCTATGGGACCGATCCCGAGGATACGGTGCATGCGAAGCTGATCATCATGTGGGGCATCAATGCCGTTAGCACGAATATGCATCAGGTGATGCTGGCTGAGAAAGCTCGCAAGAATGGCGCGCAAATCATCGTCATTGATGCGCATAAGAACCAAACAGGCCGCTGGGCGGACTGGTTCATTCCCATTTTGCCAGGAACGGATGCGGCTCTCGCCCTTGGCATGATGAACATTCTGTTTGCTGAGGGGATGACGGATGAAGATTTCCTAGAGCAATTTACGCTAGGCTATGAGGAGCTTAGGGAGCACGTAAAGTCCTATGATCCTGCTAGCGTATCTGCGATAACAGGTGTGCCAGTGGAGGACATTTATCGCCTTGCTCGGTTATATGGGGAGACTTCGCCCGCTTTCATTCGTATAGGTAACGGAATTCAGCACCACGATAATGGCGGCATGTGCGTGCGGACGATCGCTTGCTTACCCGCGTTAACAGGACAATGGCTGCATCAAGGCGGCGGTGCGATCAAAGGAAATGGCGCTTATTTGGAGCATAATTTGCCGGCCTTGCAACGGCCGGATTTGCGTGCGAAGGATGCGCGTCTCATCAATATGAACTTGTTAGGCAGCGCCTTGCTCGAACTAGACCCGCCTATCCACGCGTTGTACGTGTATAATTCCAACCCAGCGTTGGTGGCCCCGCATGCGAATAAGGTGAAAGAAGGGCTGGAGCGGGAGGGTTTATTCACCGTCGTGCATGATTTGTTTTTAACCGAGACAGCCAAGTATGCGGATATTGTGCTGCCAGCGACGTCCTCTTTTGAAAATACAGACTTCTATCGCTCCTATTGGCATCACTATGTGCATCTTCAGCTGCCAGTGATTACGCCTTATGGTGAGAGCAAAGCGAATGTAGATGTGTTCCGACTGCTTGCAGCGAAGATGGGCTACGAGGATGAAGCGCTGCGGGACAGCGATGAGGACATGGTTCGTCAAGCCTTGAATCACCCTGAAAATCCAGCTTTAGCAGACATTTCGTTTGATTCTTTATTGGATTCCGGATTCATGAAGGCGGCGACTGTTCGTTTATTTCCCGGGAAACTGCGAACGCCTAGCGGCAAAATCGAACTATACTCGGCCGACATGGCGAGTAAAGGTTTTCCAGCGCTTCCAACGTATGTACCGCTTGCTGAGACGAGTGATTTGCCATTTATGTTCATTCCGGCGCCGAATCATAACTTCTTGAATTCAACCTTTGCGCATAATGAGAAGCATGTTCGCATGGAGAAAGTACCGAAGCTGCATATGCATGAAGACGATGTATCGGCTTTGGGCTTGGCCAGCGGCGACTTCGCACGTGTGTGGAACGAGCGCGGCGAGTGTGAGCTGGTCGTTATGGCTGGTCGCGATGTGCAGCGCGGGGTAGTTGTCAGTCAAGGGCTTTGGGCTGATACACCAGGCAGCAAAACGCGCGTAAACGTCCTGACACCAGATCGCGTGGCCGATATGGGCGGTGGGGCTACCTTTTTCTCTGGAAGGGTAGGCGTGGAAAAGTTAAGCGGAGCTTGAACCTTTGGGCGCTTGGGGGCATAGGCTACATCAGGAGATGATGATTTATGCCCATTCAGCAAAAAGCATACGCCTTAATCGGCAGGCCTGTTGGTATTTCCTTGATGGATGGTACCGGAGTATCTGGTATTCTGTGCAGTGTACAAGGCGGCTCGATCTACGTCATTGAGTATTTATACCATACGCAATTCGCTACGAAGCATTATACGTTCAATCAGGTAAGAGATATTTTGCCGTACCCGCAATGCCCGCAGCAGCCGGTGTATACACCTCAGCCATTGTATTAGGGTGTGGACATGACTTGCACAAAAAAACCGATCTTTTTGGATCGGTTTTTTTGTGTGCAAGGGCAGTTGCGCCGCCGGCGGGGGTTAGCTAGCGCACAAGAAATGTGCGCAAGGGCAGTTGCGCAGCCGGTGGGCGCTCGCTAAAGTGGCGGTTCAATGACGTATCGTGGAATGCCCCTTGATAAAGGTTTTTTGATGCAAAATCCTAAATTATCCACTCCCTGACCTAAATAAATGACAATTATTTTGCGGCGAAAGCGAGTATGATCATTTTTGTATACGCTTACAATTGTCGAAATATAACGATAAGGAGTTTTGCGCAATGAAATTTCAAAATGCCCAAAAAAAGTTTGCATTCATGCTTATGGTTTCTATGATATTGTCTTTGCTCCTTCCGGCAGCAGGGATGGCAGAGGATGTTGAAGTCATCGTTAAAGCACTTCCTCCGTCAGCTGACGCAGCAATTCAGTGGAAGAGTGGAGATACTGCTACACCAACCTTCGCAGACACGAACTACGATAAAAAGAATGGATCCACGGATGGGCTATTCAGTATCTCTTCTACAAGCTCGCAAAAGAAACAAATGTATATGAAATTTGATGTCACAACAGCTTCTGATCCGAGTTATACCTATACGTTACAAGTTTCTGCGAAACTAGGAAGCAATCTGACTACGGCAGATTTGCAAGTATACGGCTTAACCGATAATTCATGGCAGGAAAGCACGTTTACTTGGAACAATGCGACCGTTCCTCAAAAAGATCTATCGCAAATGGAGCGAGTAGGTCAATTTACAATTACAACATTAAATGGTGCCAAACCAATCTATCACGATATTGATGTATCCGATTATGTGAGACGTCATTTAGCGGATGGCGTTGTGACGTTTGTAGTTGCTGATTCGCTGCTAACGGGAAAATCCGTTAACTTCTACTCGAAAGACAATACTTCCGTTTCTAATTCAGAAACACAGCTTCTTGTGAAACGCATCGTACAAGGTGATAGCACCCCGCCGGAGTGGCCAACAGATGCTGCGTTAAAGTCGATTAATCTGGGTACTGATTTTGTTCAATTGACTTGGCCAGCGGCAACCGATGATAGCTCGGTAGCTAGTTATCAGATCTATCAAAATAATGCACTTGCAGCAACTGTTTCAGGTAGCACGACTTACACAGCACAAGGCTTGTCTCCAAATGTTAATGTCACCTATTCGGTTTATGCAGTAGACATTGCTGATAATATTTCCACGCGCCCGTTGAATTACCAAACAACGACACTATCAGCGCCGGTCTCGTCGATTCCAATCGTTGAAGTTAACGCGAGCAGCAGCGACGGAAACGTAGAGAGCAACACCTTAGACAATAATTTATTTAGTCGTTGGTCAGCCTCGGGCGATGGTCAATATGTGATGTTTGATCTAGGCGAAACCAAGCGGATTGGCTATGTAGGAATTGCTTTTTATAAGGGAGATCTCCGCTCTACTCGGATAGATATTGAAACCTCAAATGATGCAATAGCATGGACAAATGTATTTAGTGGAAGCAGTCGCGCAACCACAGCGAATATGCAAGCTTTTGATATCCCCGATACGAATGCCCGTTTCGTAAGGATTGTTGGGCATGGAAATTCTGATGGAAGCACGTTTACAAGCTTAACCGATGTTATGATCTACGCGCCATATGTAACGGGTGATACACCTGTTGCTATTGTTCCAAATATTACACCAACACCTCCTGCGGGTACGGTTCCATTCACTAAAGCTGGATTGACCCATCCAGATGGTACTGCGCATGTCCTGCATACGCCTAATCCTGTTATAGGTGCAACGATTAATGTAACCAGTTATGGTGTGGATCTTGCTGATAATACAAATGATGACCGTGTTGCGATTCAAAATGCCATTAATGCGGCTTCACCAGGGGATGAAGTTTATTTGCCGAATGGCGTGTATAACCTTATCACTTCGCCTGATGGCTTTGTGAATTTGAAGCTGAAGTCTGGTGTAAATGTACGCGGTGAAAGTGAAGCGGGTACCATATTAAAGTCAAGCATTGATGATATAAAAAATAGTTCCGTTGTGAAATCATCGAGCCAACACGATATTGTTGTGTCTGACTTGACGATCACTTCGACTTGGAATCGTAACTTTTCATTAGAGCATGCGACGAACAATCCCGATGCAGGTGGTCCTGACAGCAGCATTGCTGTAGCTAATTATGGTGAGATTCCCTCCTATAACGTGACGATAGATCATGTAACCGTGGAACGTTTTAGACGAATGGCAATCCGTATTGAGAACAGTCACGATGTGATCGTACGCCGTAGTACCTTCCGTAACGCAACAGATCTTGGAGGTGGCGGAGCAGGCTACGGAACCTCCATTCAAGGGATGCCGAAGGTAGACAGACTTGGTTTTGATAATGATACGTATTGGAATGTTGTGGAAGATTCCACATTTGAAGGTCCTTATTTACGTCACGGTTCCCTTATTCAGAATGTGGCACACAATAACGTTCTGCGAAACAACCATTATATCAATACCAAATTAGACGCGATCGATCTCCACGGTGAGTTAGAATACTTGAATGAAGTGTATGGTAATACCATTGAGAATATTTTGACAGGCGGTGGTGTAGGACTAGGCAATACAGGGGGTACAGCGCCATCTAACCATAGTAAATCCGGTCCTAAAAACCATATTCATGACAATGTAATCCGTAATTCGCGAGAAGGCATTGTTATTACAATGGGCACATCCGATACGTTAATTGAGAACAACATTATTGAAAATACGACTTCCGTTGAGAATGCGGTAGGAATCAATATTTTGAATGGACCAGGAACCCGTATTGTAAATAACATCGTTCGAAATAATACGGCATCCAATTACTGGGGGATCTTACTGGAACATGATAGAGGAGACCAGAACGCTAATTTTATCGGAGCGGGTGACCCTCAGAATGTACAAATTGAAGGAAATGTGGTTACTGGTAATACAAATGGAATTCAATTACAAGCTGGCGACAACATTCTGCTAATTAAAAATCGATTAAACAATATAGGTACAAATTACGATAAGGCTGCTGGCGT
Source organism: Paenibacillus qinlingensis (assembly GCF_031455095.1). Classification (GTDB taxonomy): domain Bacteria; phylum Bacillota; class Bacilli; order Paenibacillales; family NBRC-103111; genus Paenibacillus_E; species Paenibacillus_E qinlingensis_A. Next base: position 15,927 of record NZ_JAVDSB010000012.1, on the reverse strand, counting down.
TACGGCATCGGAAGTTTGGCCTTCTACAGACAACACATTAAGTGGTTTAGGTATTAGCGTAGGTACCTTGAGCCCTGCATTTAATGCAGCAGTGACGGAATATGTGTCTTCTGTACCGAAAACAACATCAGAGCTTATCCTTACACCTACTACAGGGAGCGGCGAGGCGATATTAACTGTAAACGGTGCTCCCCTCGTTAGCGGATCACCTTCCAATGCTATCCATTTAAATGTTGGCGAGAATGTCATTGTCATTGTAGTTACTGCAGAAGATATGTCGACGAGAACTTATCATCTAGTAGTTACACGTTTACTCTCTGATAATGCGAATCTGAGTAACCTAGCTATTAGCGCGGGAACGTTTGTATTTGATCCAATGCTAACGACCCAAACTGCCAATGTATCAACTAGCAATTCAAAAATCCAATTCACACCTATCACATCAGACAGTACGGCTACAGTGACCGTAGACGGAGAAACAGTTGCAAGCGGCTCTCCTTCTAAAACAATCAAATTGCATCCAGGTGCAAATGAGATTACTATAGTCGTTACCGCAGAAGATTCGTCAGTGAAGATTTATCACTTACAAGTAATCCGGGGCAAGGACAAAGACAAGGATAAATAAATTAAAAAAGCTTCGATCACTCTCAGCTAGTAGCTGGGAATGACGAAGCTTTTCTTTTTATTAACGGTTATCAATCTTCTCTGGATACAGATCATGATTCATCAAGCGATGATCAGCCATGGCCTCATACTTCGTACCTGGTTGCCCCCAGTTACAGTAAGGATCAATGGAGATGCCGCCGCGCGGTGTGAACTTGCCCCATACTTCAATGTATCGCGGGTTCATCAAGTCGATGAGATCATTCATAATAATATTGACACAATCCTCGTGGAAATCACCGTGGTTACGGAAGCTGAATAGATAGAGCTTCAAGGATTTGCTCTCGACCATTTTAATCGTAGGAATATACGAAATGTAAAGGGTAGCGAAATCCGGTTGTCCCGTTACAGGACAAAGACTAGTGAACTCAGGGAAGTTAAATTTGACGAAATAAGCCCGATCCGGGTGTTTATTATCAAAAGCTTCTAAGAGTGTAGGGTCATAATTGAAAATATATTTCGTTCCTTGATTGCCTAACAACGTAATGTCTTTCAAATCTTCATTACTTCTGCCTGCCATGGGTAAATCCTCATTTCATAGTTTTTTAGAGAGGGAGTTCACGAACCTCTTCTTTCTAAAAAAATGTAACATAATCCGCAGGAAAAAGCACCTTGCTGTGAGGTGGCAATTATTACAGAGCGGTTTAAGAGGACTTTGCTAAAGATTTGACAAAGATTGCTGAATTTCATGCCAGTTCTCTTGCAGATCTTGTAGAATGGTCATATATTTTGACGAAATCAGGAGGACTTATGAGAAAATCGACTACGTTAGCTCTTGCTAGTTTGCTTATTTTTAGTTGCTCTACAGCCGTTTATGCTACATCAAACATTCAAGAAGTTTCTGTCTATGTGAACAAGGGGATAAAGTTTATGCTGAAAGGGGAAGCATGGACGCCTTTCGATGCAGATGGAATCAAACAGGATGCACTCACGTATGAGGGCAGTACTTATTTGCCGCTTCGTTCTGTTGCTGAGGCTACAGGCTTGAAAGTAGATTGGAATGAATCCGCTAAGACAATCGTACTTTCAAAGAAAGAAACGACAGGAGAATTTGAATTGCTGTCTAATCGGAAAATAATTCCTTACATTGATTCAGATCTCTCGACTGCGATGAAAATTGTTCAAACACCTGTTACGATGTTCAGCAAAACTTACTCATCAGGCCTGCAATTATCTCTAAGTCCCTTCACCACTTATGCACCTGATCGGGAAAATTGGTTGAAAAATATGGAGATTGATTTAGGCGGGCAATTCCGAAAATTAGAAGCAATTGTCGGTATAGACGACAGCTCTGTAGCGGATAGCAACTATAGTACAGTTGGTATATCAAGTATGTGGGGGACTCAAAACCAGTATAGGATTAAACCGGGAGATAAACCGCGAACGGTGTTTATTGATGTTACAAATGTCGATAAGCTTTTTGTGTCTTTTAGCAACGGTGCACATTCACCACAAACAATTAATCTTCTCGATGCCAAACTTTATAGATAATAGTAGGAGGAACATAAAGATGAAAAAAATACTTATTTGTGCAAGTCTCCTATTAGTAGGTGTGAGTACGGTCGTTGCGGCACAGTCAAATTTGGAAGAAATAAAGGGGTATTTGAACAGTGATATTCGATTTTCTTTGAATGCTGCACCTTGGACACCGAAGAGTGCAGACGGTCAAGTACTGAGTCCATTAATTGTTAATGGTTCCACCTATTTGCCAGTTCGTGCTGTCGCAGAGGCTGTGGGGCTGGATGTCGGTTGGCTCGAACAACAGCAAACCGTGGAGCTCAAGACAAAAGCTGCGGCAACAGTTGATCCTTCGTTACCTTATAAAGATGCCACCCAGAATAGTCCTGATATCCTAGCGGACTTTGATTTTACTCAGAAATCGAGCGATCCCAATGGACCGAAAATCAACCTGAACGAATCTTTCGTCGGGGAAACGATTCGTGTTGGCACAAGGACAGCTGTTCATGGAATTAGCAGTGGTGTACATTCGCAGAACGGAGCAGCGCCAACGGAGGCATCCGTTGAGTTCCTCCTGCATGGCGAGTATAAGAAATTAACGGGTTTTGTCGGTATGCATAAGCGCATTAGTAAGTATCAAGATGGAGAAGTTGGCATCCTTCAAATATTTGGTGATAATAAGCTGCTAGCTACTTTTCAAGTAAAAGACGGGCAAGAGGCGCAAGATATCACAGTTCCGATTGCACAAGTCGAGAAACTTAAGCTCGTGTTTACAATGGAAAAAGGGAAGGGCAGCTGGGCTATGATTGACTTCGGAAATGCACTTGTTTCTAAATAAATTTCAATATTAGAAAACAAAACGAGACTATCTATCACTAGTTAGTCTCGTTTTTGCTCTCACTTTATGTAAATGGATTAAGCCAATAATTTTAAAAACTCCCGCATAAAACCTGGTAAATCCGGCCACGCATGACCGCTGACGAGTTTCCCATCGACATGAAGCGTATCTGTAGTATAGGTCGCACCTAGCGCTTCTACATCCAAGCGACATGCGTTATACGCTGTCAACGTGCGACCCTCGAAGAGGGTTCTGTCTTTCAAAGCGGCGAATACTTGCGCACCATGACAGATGGCACCTACAGGCTTATCCGCTTCAAGGAAATGACGAAGGATGCGTGGCACATCTTCACTCGAGCGAATGTATTCTGGAGCTCTGCCGCCCGGAATGATCAGCCCATCGAACTGGCTGGGATCAACATCGGCGAAGGCGACGTGGGAAGGGAGAAGATGTCCAGGTTTTTCGGTATATGTTTCCCAATCTTCAACAAAATCGTGAACGACGGTACGGAGTACTTTCTTCGTGGGGGAGGCGATAACGGCTTCATAGCCCTCTTCCAGTACACGGTAATAAGGATAGTATACTTCCAATACTTCTACAGCATCACCAGTTAGAAATAAGATCTTTTTGGACATAACATCACTCCTTGGTAATAGTTGGTAATCCATATTTAATTATGAACAAACCTGGTTTTCTTGTATACGGGTGGAATTTGAGATGAATTGTCGAATTGGATGATGTTATAATAGAAGATATGTCGAAAATGTGGGGAATGATTGAATTATGAAAGCTTATTTAGAATTGCTTAAGGATGTCTTAGATCAAGGTGTCGAAAAGGGAGATCGCACGGGAACAGGAACGATTTCTGTTTTTGGACGTGGGATGCGAATCAATTTGAGCGAAGGTTTCCCTCTTTTAACAACGAAGAAGCTGCATATCAAATCCATTGTTCATGAACTTCTGTGGTTCGTAAGCGGCAGCACGAATGTTCAATATTTGCGCGATAATGGTGTTTCGATCTGGGATGAATGGGCGGACGAAGAGGGAAATCTTGGCCGCGTATACGGTGCACAATGGCGTACATGGCTGGCGCCAAATGGGCAAGTTATCGATCAAATCGAGAAGCTGATTCACCAAATCAAGACGAATCCAGATTCACGCAGACACTTGGTTAGCGCTTGGAACCCTGCAGAAGTGGATAACATGGCCTTGCCGCCGTGCCACTATGCGTTTCAATTTTATGTAGCCAACGGTCGTTTATCGTGTATGTTCCAAATGAGGTCGGTGGACACGTTCTTGGGTCTGCCCTTCAATTTGGCGTCGTATGCTCTGTTAACCCATATGATTGCTCAGCAGTGCGATCTTGAAGTAGGGGATCTGATCTGGAACGGTGGCGATGTGCACATTTATCAGAATCATGTTGAACAAGTGAATAAACAGCTAGCGAGAGAGCCACAAGAGCTGCCAACACTTCATATCAAAAGGAAGCCAGCTTCCATTTTTGACTATCAATTCGATGATTTTGAATTTCTGAACTACACACCGCTGCCGGGCATCAAGGCGCCGATTGCGATATAAGGAAGTTGTTGTAACGAAAGGAGTGTTCGCCCTATGAGTATCTCATTTATATTTGCCATGGACCGTAACCGAGCCATTGGCGTCAATAATAAACTACCTTGGCATCTGCCAGGTGATTTAAAATTTTTCAAAAACGTGACGATGGGGCATCCCATCCTGATGGGACGCAAAACGTACGAGTCCATCGGCAAGCCGCTTCCCGGAAGACGCAACGTCATTCTCACGCAGAATACTGCGTATCAAGCCGAGGGCTGCGAAGTTATTCACTCCGTAGACGAAGCAATCGACGCGTTCCCTGATCAGGAGCTATTCGTCATCGGTGGAGCAGAGATATTCAAACTGTTTGCCTCGCATGTGAATCGGATGTACATCACGTACATCGAGGATGAGTTTGAGGCGGATACCTTTATGTCCGACCTCGACTTGACCACTTGGACACTAGTATCGTCTGAGCAAGGTGAGCGTAACGAGAAGAATCCGTATGAGTACTATTTCCGGATTTACGAGAGATAAGATAAGCAACCCAAAAAGACTTCCATCAGATCAACGAGATCTGATGGAAGTCTTTTTCCATTTTCTACAGGATTAAAAGGGTTCTTATGTCCGTTTTCTTACTAACGCGACAATCAACGCAGCAGCACCCAGCACTAAACCAGCAATGGAAAGGTACAGCGACGTGTTCGATTCGGAACTATCCCCAGCAGCAGCTGTGCCAGCCGTTACATTCCCGTGGCTATCTGTCGTTGCGCCAGCAGCAGCTTTCGCTTTAACGGTTGTGACCGAAGCAGGCTTGTCTGATCCATTGGCGCCAACCCATTCCACAACAGAACCATCTTTGTAAGTTTGGTAAGCTTTCCAGATGATTTGAGTAGCGGCATCAGCGACTTTACCTTGCATGCTGAAATCTCCGAATTCAGTTGCGCCTAGCCCATCACCCGTAGCTGTCCAAGTAACGCCAGTAATTTTGCCAGCAGCATCTTTTGCAATGTCATACTTCCATCCAGCTTTAGGTTCAAAACGAGAAACAGCGACTGAATCAAGCGGGAATTTCACCTCTACTTTAACGGTTGCACTATCCTTCTCGGAAGGCACTCGTACGGTGAAAACTTCATAGCTGCCTTGCGTAGCTTCTTTCGGATATACGGTGACGTGAGCACTTGCGATCCCTACGAGGAGCATGGAGGCGATCATCATCGAGCTTGCGGTTAACATGAACTTTTTAAACATGGAATAATATTCCCCTTTCAATTTCAACTCTTACCATGTTGTCCATCTTACCTGATAGACAAGCATAAGAGTATGACTCGAGTGGGCTATTTTTTCGACTAGTTTTGTCCTTTTCGTGTCAACCCATGTTTAATGGCGAAAGCTGTGAGCTGCACGCGATTCTCTAGGGAGAGCTTCACGAGAATATTTTTCATGTGATTTTTCACCGTATGCTCGGAGATTAGCAGTTTTTCGGCAATCACGCGATTGTTATCCCCTTGAGCGACATAAGCAGTAATTTCTTGTTCACGCGAAGTGAGCATATGAGGGCTTGGACCTTCCGTGTGCGCACCTGCCGGTGAGCGGAAACGGCCAAATAGCTTGTCCGCCATGCCTCGAGCCACCTCGGAATTATCGTCGAGAAGTGCACGGAGATAGTTCAGCCACTCATCGGGGTCCATGTTTTTGAGCAAATACCCTTGCGCCCCGAATTGCAATGCCGTGAAAAGATCGGCGACATCATCCGAAACCGTGAGCATAACGATGCGTATCCCGCTGTAGGCTTGTTTGATGTACCGTGTGGCTTGTAAGCCGTCCATTGGCGACATATGAATATCCATTAAGACAACGTCAGGAGCAAGCTCTCCACAAAGACGAATGGCATCTTCTCCGGAGCTAGCTTCTCCGACAATGAAGAAATCAGAGCAAGGTGCCAGCATGCTTTGTATCGCTTTGCGTGCTAGGGGATGATCATCAACAATAAGAACACGAAATGGCATCGTTTCTGGCATCAGCTATTCACCTTTCTATCGGCAAGTACGATCACTTCTGTACCGCAGCCTTTCTCACTCCGAAGCTCCAAAGCAGCACCGAGCTCGGAAGCTCGTTTTTGCATAAGGTCGATGCCGTAGGTCGTATTCTTCTTATTACCTGTATCCGTATCCGAGTCGAGCTGCATACCACAGCCATTGTCCGTCACATGTAGCCGCCAACGATCGGGTGTAGCTTCCAAATGAAACGTAGCGTCTGTTGCCATCGAGTGTTTGCGAATGTTGGTGAAAGCTTCCTGCAGGATGCCAAAAAGTTGAACTTCCTCACTTGGCGTGAAGCTGTCTTCTTCGATCTGCACGGTCACTTGGAGGTGAATGCCGCTGACCAACTTCCAGTTGGCTAGGAAAGTTTGGATGCGTTGCCCAAAAGAAGTACCTTCTTCTGGCGGTGTTCGCAAATTGAAAATGGCCTGCCGCAGCGAATTGTCGATCTCGGATACAGCGGCTTTTGCTTCTTCGATGTCGCCCTGACGCAGTTTGACATTCAGGAAGAAAAGCGTCTGCGCCAAATCATCATGCAGCTCTCTTGCCAATCGCTCACGCTCTTCGAAGACTGCTCTACGGGCTTCGCTATGTAGGATTTGTTCATTACTCCGTTCCATGCTGCTAAACATCCAAGAAGCGAAGAGATAGGATAAGAACAAAGTAATGACCGTGATTGTGAAATTGCCAGCTTCCATTGTTAAATAGCGGAGTAAATATTCATGACGGATATATTCAAAACCACCAATTATCATTACGGGTAATAAAATCGTGAACAGCTTGTATTTACGCATAGACATGGAGGAAATCAGCTCCTTTTCGATATAACAGGATGGGCAATAAGGTTGGAACGGTTTCTATTATATCAGATCTAATTTAGAATTCTTCACAAATAATCGGATCGGTACTTCTCAATCCACGCACGCGTGTGCTACATTATTAGTTAATCGTAACACGAATGGGAAGGGTGTGTTTGCAAGACTATGTGGAGATCTTTGCTGCAGGAGAGAAAGAACTGGGCTGGATATGTCATTGTTATTATCCTGCTTCACGTACTCGGCCTGGTAGGATTATACACCGTTGCTCAATCTTCTCCTGCATTCTGGGGGATTGGACTATTAGCTTACACACTGGGGATGCGTCATGCGTTCGACGTTGATCATATTGCGGCTATTGACAATACGGTGCGGAAGCTTGTCCAACAGAAGAAAAATCCGTTAGGCGTTGGCTTTTACTTTTCATTGGGTCACTCCTCCGTTGTGTTCGTCATGGCGATAGTGACTGCATTCTCGGTGCAATGGGCGGCACGTGAGCTCCCTTGGATGCAGCGTTTCGGCGGTGTGATCGGTGCCTCTGTTTCAGGACTTTTCCTCGTCATTATCGGTGTCATTAATTTATTAATTTTGATTAGCTTGTACAAAATGTTTCTGAAGTTTCGCGGCGGTGAGTACAACAACAATGAGTTTGAGGAGCTATTAGAGTCACGTGGGTTTATTGCCCGCCTCATTAAGCCACTTTTCTCATTCATCACCAAAAGCTGGCACGTATACCCGTTAGGCTTTCTCTTCGGATTAGGCTTTGATACCGCCAGTGAAATTGCATTGTTGGCCATATCCGCGCACGCGGCGAAGGATGCCATCCCGTTTATCGGCGTCATCTCGTTGCCTCTCTTGTTCGCCGCTGGGATGAGCTTATTCGATACGGCAGATGGCATGTTCATGACAAAAGCGTACAAATGGGCGTTCCACACCCCAGTTCGCAAGATTTACTACAATTTGACGGTAACAGCACTCGCGGTGGTTGCCGCATTAATCATTGGTGTGATTGAACTTGGACAGGTGCTTTCCGAAGAGTTCAGTATGGAAGGTACATTCTGGACGTGGCTGCAAGCGATTGATTTTGGTACATTAGGCTTTATTCTGGTTGGGATGTTCGTCATCGCCTGGATCGTTTCGATAGCTGTTTGGAGAGGCATGAAAATCGAGGAGCGCTGGGGCACGAAGTACAATCAATAGAAGAAAGGGCCACTGCGAGCGCGCATAGGCCCTTTTTTTGTCAATTTATCAGGTATAGGCTTCACTTGCAAATTCGGCTATAATTCTGGAGGGGGCACTCGTCCAAACTGGACTGTGTAGTCCTTTATTGTGCATGGTGAACAATGGAATATGAATATTTTCTAAAGGTAATGATAGAAAAAAGGATTTTCCCACTGTTCGTTGAAAGTAGTCTGTCTAGTACTTCGAAATTGAGTAAAAGAAAGTAGGACGAATATGATCGAGTTTAAGAATCTTTCAAAGGTTTATCCAAATGGTACTGTTGGTTTGAATGACATTAACCTGACCATACACCCAGGGGAGTTCGTAGTTATTGTAGGTTTATCAGGGGCTGGCAAGTCGACACTGCTTCGTTCGATTAATCGTCTGCATGAGACGACGAGCGGTGAGATCTTAATCGATGGAAAATCCATTACCAAAGCGAACGGCGCGGGGCTGCGTCGGATGCGTAGAGATATTGGAATGATTTTCCAAACTTTTAATTTAGTCAAAAGATCCACGGTTATTCGTAATGTTCTTTCCGGTCGAGTTGGCTACCATTCCACACTTCGCACGATGTTTGGTTTGTTCCCCAAAGCGGACCTTGAGCTTTCGCTTAAAGCATTGGAGCGTGTGAACATTAGAGAAAAAGCTTATTCACGCGCAGATGAATTGTCCGGCGGTCAACAGCAACGTGTTTCCATCGCAAGAGCACTTGCGCAGGAAGCGAAAATCATCCTCGCGGATGAGCCTGTTGCTTCACTAGATCCGCTAACGACTCGACAGGTTATGGATGACCTGAAACGCATTAACAAGGACCTTGGCATCACAACTGTTGTCAACCTTCACTTTATCGATTTGGCTCGTGAGTACGCAACACGCATTATTGGACTTCGTGCAGGTAAGGTCGTCTATGATGGACCTGTTGCTGATGCGACGGATGATGTGTTCTCCGAGATTTATGGTCGCGCCATCAAGAAGGATGAACTGTTGGGGGTGCAGGAGGGATGAGTGTAGCAACCGTCAAAAAGCCTCCACGCACGAAGTTCTACATGATCATCGCGATCATGGTGCTGTTCTTGATTGGTAGTATATATCAAACGGATGCAACGTTGACAAGATTAGCTACGGGGACGCCGGAGATTCTGAAGTTTATTGCAGAAATGTTTCCGCCAGATTGGCTATTCTTTGCAGACATTTGGAAGCCGATGGCTCAAACGATTCAAATGTCCATCTTGGGTACGATTGTAGGAGCGTTATTCGCATTTCCAATGGCGCTGCTCGCTGCTCGCAACGTGACATCATCGCCATGGTTGTCCTATCCAGCTCGATTTATTATGAATTTCGTTCGTACCATTCCTGATTTGCTCTATGCTGCCTTATTTGCCGTATTAGTAGGCTTTGGTCCAACAGCAGGTACGCTAGCTCTAATTTTCTTTACCTTTGGTATTATTTCAAAGCTTTCTTATGAATCGACGGAAGCCATCGATCCAGGCCCGCTTGAAGCGATGACGGCGGTTGGCGCTAATAAGTTGAAGCTGATCCGCTTCGGGGTTCTGCCGCAAGTTGCTCCTACATACTTGGCGCATTTCCTTTACACATTTGAAGTGAGTATTCGTGCATCTGCCATCCTCGGTCTAGTTGGCGCAGGTGGTATCGGCTTATTGCTCAAAAACACACTCGATCTGTTCCGTTATGATCAGTCTTGTGCCATTGTTATTTATACGTTGCTAATCGTCGTCATCATTGATTTGGTGAGTACACGTTTCCGTACGTATTTGCTAAAAGGAAGCGCCAAGCCGATGTCTGAGACACAAGCTAACACCTATAAAATTATTGGTATAGTGGCTGTGATCGGTCTTCTTATTTGGGCTCTAACAGGTTTGGAACTTACAGGTTTCCAACCAACAACTTGGATTCTTACCAAAGCGATGATCAGTGGATTATTCCATCCGGACTGGGCTTATGTCTATATTCCAGAAGGCGAAGATTTACTTCGTTCCTTGCTTGAAACCTTATCGATTTCCTATTTAGGTAACTTCGTATCCGCGATCGTTTGTCTTCCATTTGCTTTCTGGGCTGCGGCGAACATGAGCAAATACCGCGCTGTTTCTGGTACTGGTAAGCTATTCCTTAGCGTCGTTCGTACGATTCCGGAAATCATTATGGCTTTAATCTTTATTAAAGCCGTTGGACCGAACGCTTACGCGGGCGTAATGGCCCTCGGATTGCATTCTGTAGGGATGCTTGGCAAACTGTATGCCGAGGCCATTGAGAACATGGATATGGGGCCTACAGAGGCTATGACAGCTGTTGGTGCGAATTTCTGGCAGCGGATGTCGTTCGCCGTCATTCCACAGGTCATACCGGATTTCATTTCATATACACTATACCGTTTTGAAATCAATGTTCGTTCTGCCACCTTGCTTGGGGTCATTGGAGCTGGAGGGATCGGGACACCGCTCATCTTCGCACTGAATGCTCGGCAGTGGCCGCGTGTAGGTATTATCTTGATCGGGATTATCGTTACCGTTTCGATCATTGACTATATCTCTGGATCATTAAGAAAACGAATCGTTTAGAATACGCGTTCGTATCACAAATAAAAGGCAGTTCTTGAAGGTCTTAACCTTCAAGAACTGCCTTTTATCATTCATGCAAGATCAAGATCAAGATCAAGATCAAGATCAAGATCAAGTGCTTAACCTACTTACTATTTCCACCTTGTGCAACCAAGTGAAGAGTACGAGGTTCACGAAGACGATGAGCAACAGGTGAGAGCGGTTCGTCGGGCCCTAAAAGCTCGATTTGGTCAATTAACGTAATGGGGACCATAATGTTGTTTATTTTTAACAGCTGAAATTCTGGGTAATACTGCGAAATGATTCCGTGTACTTCATCGGTGCCGCACCGAATTATGACTTCTGATTTACGCATGATCAGCATTTCGTACATCCCGTTTTTCACCCCACAATGAGTTATGACACGACCGACTTAGTAAACGTTTGAATGTTAAAAGTAAACGATGAGCTTGGACGGGCGTGCCACATTCATAATATGCAAGGAAACTCTGGTATAGAATGTAAAATTAGAAGGAAAAAACCACCGCGTCATGGAAGCAAGGCTCATGCTGCGGTGGTTTGATAGTGTAGTGTGTAAGCTAGGCTTATTTCAAGCCCATTGCTTTGTTAGCTTCACGAACGATGTTGAATTTATCATCAGTTGTAGCTACGTAACCTTGGTGTGTGTATACATCGATAATCACTTTTTTACCTTCTGGATCGTTACCAATCGCGATGAAAGCATCTTGAATTTTCTTCTTCCAAGCTGCATCCATATCGGAACGAACAGCGATTGTATCGTTTGGAATTTTATCGGAGAAAGCAAGAACTTTCGTTTGTTTGAAAATATCTGGGTAATCTTTAATCATGTTGGCACGGATGTCTTGGAACACGCCTACTGCATCAACTTGACCGTTAAGAAGTGCGATAACCGCTTTGTCATGTCCTTGGAATTGAACGCCTGTTACATCCTTCACAGGATCAACGCCAGCTTGTTTCAACACAAGACCTGGGTATACGTAACCAGCTGCGGAAGTAACACCTTGCCAACCCATCTTCTTACCTTTCAAATCAGCTACGGATTTAATTGGGGAATCAGCTTTGACAACAATCATGGATTTGTAGAAATCTACAAGATCTTTCGTTGGTTGACCAGTTGTATCATCAACGCCAAAACGTTGAGCTTGTACAAGAAGATCAGCTGCTTTACGGTTATCATGAGCAACAACATAGTTACTTGGTGGCAAGAAACCAACATCAACTTGTTTGGAAGACATAGCTTCGATAACAACGTTGTAATCTGTGGAAACGGAAACCTTAACTGGGATACCTAATTTATCTCCAAGCAATTTTTCAAGCGGCTTAGCTTTTGCCTCAAGTGTCTCTGCATTTTGGGAAGGTACGAATTGAACTTTAAGTTCTTTTGGAACGAATCCTGCCGCAGCTGGAGTAGCAGTTGCCGCAGTTGTTGCTGCTGCCGTTGCTTTAGCTGTTGATGAAGCAGCTGGAGTTTCGTCTTTTTTCGCGCAGCCTACAAGTGCACCTGCAGCTACAACCATGGACAAGCTGAGTAATGTTAATTTTTTCATGTCTTTTTGACCTCCGTTTAAATATTTACTTTTTATCTATGATGTACTATAACATTATCATAAGAGATATGGAAGATAGTGTGAAGTATTTGTTAAACTGACAAATGATATGTAAAACTTTACAATATAAAGAATGGAGTGAAACGCTTGACGCAGACGGAGCAAGGACGAAGAAGTCATATTACAATTTTGGAAACAAGCGATCTCCATGGGAATATGTTTCCCATTCATTACGCAAATAATAAGCACAATAATGTCGGATTATCAAAAATTGCAGCCTTAATTGCACAAGAACGTGCTCACAAAAATAATGTGATTGTCTTGGATAACGGCGACCTCATTCAAGGTACACCACTCGCCTACCACCACGCGCGATTAGATAATGAACCAATGAATCCTATGGTGCTAGGTTTGAATTATTTGAAATATGATGCGGCAGTACTCGGGAATCATGAGTTTAATTATGGCATGAATGTTCTGCAAAAAGCAGTTCGCGAATCTAATTTTCCATGGTTATGCGCGAATATTTTGAGTGAGGAGACAGGTGAGCCATTCTTCGGTAAGCCGTATCTGATTAAACAATTTCCGGATGGCGTACGTGTTGGAATTCTTGGAATCACGACACCTTATATCCCGAACTGGGAAGATCCGAAGCATATTGTCGGCTTACGGTTTGAAGATCCTATTGCTACGGCTCGTACATGGGTGCAATTCCTGCGGGAACAAGAACATGTCGATGTTGTTGTGGTTTCCTACCATGGCGGATTTGAAAGAGATATTGTGACCGGAGAACCTACTGAGCCGTTAACAGGTGAAAATCAAGGGTATCAGCTATGTATGGAAGTAGAGGGAATCGATGTTCTTCTCACCGGTCATCAGCATCGCAGCATTGCTGGGGTTCACATTAATGGGGTTACCATTGTTCAACCTGGTACAGCTGGCGTTACACTTGGGAAGGTGGATATCGAGCTAGATCAGGTGGAAGGGAAGTGGCGTATTGCTTCCAAGCAATCCGAGCTTCTACCTGTTGACAACGTGGAAGCGGACACGGAGCTGCTCGCGCAGATCAGCTCTTACGAGGCGAAGACACAGCTATGGCTGGATCAACCCATCGGAAAGCTTACAGGAGACATGCTCGTGAAAGATCCCATGCAGATTCGTACAGCTGATAATGCACTGATCGAGTTCATTAACAAAGTCCAAATGGAGCTGTCGGGTGCTCAGATTTCGAACACGGCTTTGTTTGATAATATTTCTCCTGGGTTTCCTTCGGATATTACCATGCGGGACATTGTGTCCAACTATATTTACCCGAACACGCTGAAGGTCATTCGAATCTCAGGTCAAGATATCAAGGATGCCTTGGAACAGTCTGCGGAGTATTTTGAATTAGCGGATGGCGTTCTTCAAGTAAGTAAAGCGTTCATGGAACCGAAGCCTGCCCATTACAACTATGATATGTGGGAGGGAATTTCCTACACGCTGAACATCGCCCGCCCTGTTGGGAACCGAGTGGTACAGCTGGATTTTAAAGGGGAACCCATAGATCTTGAGGCTTCTTTCGAAGTGGTCATGAACAATTACCGTGCTGCTGGCGGAGGGAATTATGCGATGTTCCAGAATAAGCCGGTTGTCAAGGATATCCCAACGGATGTAGCTGAACTGCTCGCAGGGTATATTATGGAGCGAGGTACCATCGAGGCTAGTGTTAACCACAATTGGCAAGTCATTTGGACGTAGATCGTCCTTCTATAAAGAAAAGCCTTACAAAGCCGATTCTCAGCTTTTGTAAGGCTTTTTATGTTGTGCAGCGATTATTTCTCACGAATATAAGCTCGATCACCCGTTCGAGGGTTGTAATAGACCCGATAAGTGAAACCATCTTGGGGATCAATGAAGACTTCAGTTGTAAAAACAAAGCCATTTGGTGGCGATTGAGGTGTCGCGGCACCGTTCGTTTTGTAACGTTTGTCGTAAACAAGATAACCGAGAAGAAGTAATATAAGAAAGCCTACGATCCACAAGCCGTATATAAGCAAAATAGAGGAGTTCCCGCTCATAGCCTTCGCGTCCGGACGGCTGTGCCATACGCGACGATTTCGCTCATATTTTGACCAATATCCCCACTGTCGAACCGCATCATGACAATCGCATCTCCACCCATGGCTGCGGCATTCTTGACCAGTCGGTCCATAGCTTGCCGGCGGCCGTCTTCCACCATTTGCGTATACTGTGTGACTTCTCCGCCAATTAATCCTTTCAAAGAGGCCATAATATCCCCACCAATGCCTCGGGCTCGCACGACAACACCAAATGTACTGCCTAGAACTTCGGTAATCTCATATCCGGCAATATTTTCTGTCGTAACTACCATCATATCAAATCGCTCCTTCAATGTTGAAATAGATGCTTTTCTACTTGATTAGGATTGGCTATTATTAACTAAGTACGTAAATCCAATGAGGGGGTTTCAAAATTGAACGCAGGGACAACGATTGAATTGTGGCCAGGAGCTGTACAAGATAGTCAAGGTGAGGAGAATCAAGGCTGTCCAAGCTTAACCTTATATCCAGTAGAGGGGGATGGCCTTCGCGCAGCAGTTATTGTATGTCCAGGTGGAGGCTACGGCAGACGCGCCCCTCATGAAGGTGAGCCAATTGCAAAATGGCTGAATGGACTTGGCATATCCGCTTACGTGTTGAACTATCGTGTAGCTCCGTATAAACATCCTATTCCTCTAAATGACGCCCAGCGGGCTATTCGAATCGTCAGACACCATGCGGAGGCATGGGGTGTGGATGCGAAACGCATTGGTATTCTTGGTTTTTCGGCAGGCGGACATTTGGCAGCGACAGCGGGCACGCACTACGATGGGGGAGATCAGGCTTCTGAAGATCCAATTGAGCATCAAAGCTCCCGTCCCAATCTCATGGTTCTGTGTTATCCGGTTATTTCACTTGGTGTGAACGCGCATCAAGGTTCACGAATCAATTTGATAGGTGAAAATGCTAGCGAAGATTTAGTCCAGCTTTTAAGTAATGAACTACAAGTAACGTCGGATACACCGCCAACATTCCTGTGGCACACAGCGGATGAAGCGGATGTTGGAAAAATACCTTATTATTCATTCAACTCATAAGCGAGTATCTTCCACACATTGTTGATCTTTCCGATTACGATCCGGTTGAA
>NZ_JAVDSB010000011.1:0-213472 GCF_031455095.1 Paenibacillus qinlingensis | reverse complement strand
ACGCGTTCCCATCTCGAACACGACCGTTAAGCCTTCCAGCGTCGATGGTACTTGAACCGCAGGGTTCTGGGAGAGTAGAACGTTGCCAAGCAATTAGTAAGAGTCTTTCTGGATTAATTTCCAGAAAGACTCTTTTTTTTATATCTGTAAATGTTGCTTTTTTAACCATACTAATCCTACGAGGAGGGATGACGATGAGGACGACAAGCAGCATGAGATGGATGAGCAGGGTGTGTCTTTGTTCGTTAGTAACGCTGATGATGAATGGATGCTCAGCTAAGATTGATGAAGTGAAGGAAGAAGCAAATCCACTTCACGCTTTGAGTTATGTGGGGAGCATCAGCCCTGCGTCAAACCAGGTGGCAACGCCTTCTTTTCAGAGTACAAGTAAACCGGTCGTGAAGGGTATTTACGTTTCTGCCTGGTCGGCCGTAGGCAATAAATTTGAGCAATTAATTGAGCTTGTAGAGCAAACCGACTTAAATGCCATGGTGATAGATGTTAAGAATGATTCAGGTCAGGTGACATACCCATCAACGGTTCCTTTGGTTAATGAGATCGGGGCGAACAGCCATGTCATCATACATGATTTGAAAGATAAGTTGCGGAGATTGAAGCAGAAACATATTTATACGATTGCCAGATTAGTCGTGTTCAAGGACCCCTACTTAAGTAAAAAGAAAAGTACATTGGCTATGAAAAAGAAAGATGGAACTGTCTGGAAGGACCCGAAGGGAATCGCCTGGGTAGATCCTTTTAAAACTGAGGTGTGGGATTATAATATTCAGATTGCGAAGGAAGTGGCTTCACTCGGGTTTGATGAGATCCAGTTCGATTATGTGAGGTTTCCGGAGAATGGGCAGAAGGTGGACCGTGAGGTCATTTTTGATAACCCACAGAAGCTAAGCAAAGCGCAGGATATCGCGACCTTTTTGCATACAGCCAAGGGACGGATTGGTGATCAGGCCTACATCTCTGCGGATGTGTTTGGATTAACAACGTCGATGGCGAATGATATGGGCATTGGACAGGATTGGGGGATGATCAGTAAGGAGGTACATTTCATTTCTCCGATGCTGTATCCGTCTCACTACACGAGTGGTATTTATGGTATCAAAAGTCCGGATTTGCAGCCCTACGCGGTCATTCACCAAGCCGTTAACGACGCCAATTGGAAAAATAGGCAGTTAGCACGGTCCAATCAGCAGACTGCTCAGATTAGACCTTGGTATCAGGATTTTACAGCCACATGGGTCAAACCGCATAAGAAATATGGTGACATAGATGTCAAGGAGCAGATCAAAGCGGCGAGGGAGCAGGGGGTTGAGCAGTTTTTGTTATGGAATCCTAGTAGTACGTACTCCTATCGTTAACGGAATAGACTTATTCAAGGTGAGGGGGAGCTAGATGCTCTTCCTTTTCCTTGACACCAAAAAAGGGCTTTTGTTAAGATTGCAATCATACACGGAAGAATGAAATAGAAGCTTATGAATCAAGCTTTCAGTTAGAGGGCTTTAAGGAGGATATGGTACGCTGTGAGAGAAGATAAGTTTGGCAAAGAAGGTTTAACGTTTGATGATGTATTGTTAGTTCCGAGAAAGTCAGAAGTGTTCGGTAAGGAGATCGACATTTCGACGGAAATGGCACCTGGTGTAAAATTAAATATTCCTTTTATCAGCTCAGCTATGGATACAGTGACGGAGTCTGCGCTAGCGATTGCTATGGCTCGTGAAGGCGGTATCGGAATTATTCATAAGAATATGTCCATCGAGCTACAAGCTGAGCACGTTGATCGTGTTAAAAGGTCAGAAAGCGGCGTAATCACGAACCCGTTCTCATTGACGCCTGAGCATCATGTCTATGATGCAGAAGAGTTAATGGCGAAATACCGCATATCGGGTGTACCGATTGTAAATGAAAGCAATCGTTTAGTTGGTATTTTGACCAATCGCGACTTGCGCTTTGTACATGATTACTCCATTAAAATTAAAGAAGTGATGACGCAAGAAGGGCTTGTGACAGCACCCGTTGGAACAACGCTTCAGCAAGCAGAAGGCATCCTTCAGAAACATAAAATTGAGAAACTGCCTTTGGTAGACGAGAATTTTGGTCTTAAAGGGTTAATTACGATCAAAGATATCGAGAAGGCCATTCAATTCCCTAACTCGGCCAAAGATAAACAAGGACGTTTACTAGTAGGTGCAGCTGTTGGAGTATCTAAAGACGTGATTGAGAGAGCCGCAGCGCTTGTTACAGCGGGTATTGACGTCATCGTAGTGGATTCTGCACATGGACATCACATTAATATTGCAGAGACGGTTAAGAAGCTAAGAGCACAGTATCCAGAGCTTCCGATTATCGCTGGTAACGTGGCAACAGGTGATGGTACACGTGATTTAATCAAAGCCGGAGCTTCCATGGTAAAAGTCGGAATCGGTCCTGGTTCAATCTGTACGACCCGTATTATCGCAGGGATTGGTGTTCCTCAAATTACGGCGATATATGATTGTGCACAAGCAGCTGCTGAATTCGGTGTTCCGATTATCGCCGATGGCGGTATTAAGTACTCCGGTGATGTGGTTAAAGCGATCGCAGCGGGAGCTAGCGCGGTTATGATCGGCAGTCTTTTTGCGGGAACGGATGAGAGCCCGGGTGAGTCTGAGATTTTCCAAGGACGTAAGTTTAAGGTATATCGCGGAATGGGCTCCCTAGGCGCAATGAAAGAAGGCAGTAAGGATCGTTATTTCCAAGAGAACGAGAGCAAGCTTGTTCCAGAGGGTATCGAAGGTCGTGTGGCTTATAAAGGGCCAATGGCCGATACGGTGTATCAATTGGTAGGTGGACTTCGTTCAGGTATGGGGTATTGCGGAGCACGCAACATTCAAGAATTAATTCATGATACGCAATTTGTTCGTATTACGGGGGCAGGTTTGAAAGAAAGCCATCCGCATGATATTCAAATTACAAAAGAAGCACCGAATTACTCGATGTAGATGAGAGACTTGTAGCTCGGGCGAAAAGCTCACTATAAAGTGTCACAATATGGATATAATTGGAGGCGTGGGATTTGAACCCACGTTTTCTTTTTTTTGTCTAATGGGGTGTGTTACAATATAACGTGTCTTATATTATGTCCAACATCATTTAGGGAGAGTGAAATTGTGAGATTTATACGTTTTACAAAGAAAAAGGTTGCTTTGGTGTTAGGTGTTAGCTTAATTGCTCAATCCTTACTTTTACATATACAACCAACCTATGCGGCATCGCCTTCTCCTTCGGCAACCCCAAAGCCTGCAGCGGTGACAACGCCTGCTCCTAATGCAGCAACGACGCCTGCACCGGCACTGAATGAACCTCAAGTAGCAGCTAAATCTGCAATCATCATGGAAGCTAGCACAGGAGCAGTCCTGTTCCAAATGAACGCGGATGAAGCTTTCCCACCAGCAAGTATGGCGAAGATGATGACTGAGTATTTGGCCATGGAAAGCATTAAAGAAGGCAAATTCAAATGGGACTCACCTGTGACAGCTACGAAGAATGCGGCGGATGTCATTGGTTCTGGTCAGTTGATTGCTGAGAATGAAACATTGACGTTCAAAGATATGTTCAATGCGATGTCCATTTATTCCGCGAACGATGCTTCTGTGGCTTTTGCAGAATTGCTTGGCGGTACGGAAGAGAATTTCGCGAAAATGATGAATGACAAAGCGAAACAGCTTGGCATGTCAGATAAAGCTCATTTTATTAGTGCGACTGGACTTTCACGTGCTGATCTCAAGAACCCCCCTGCTTCCATTGAGGGTGAGACGAAGATGACCGCTCGCGATGCGGCGATTCTTGCTTATAATATTTTGAAAGACCACAAAGAAATTCTAGAATTTACGAAAATCCCTTCCTTGAAGCTTAGAGCAACAGATAAAACAGCGATGATCAACTGGAACTGGATGCTTGAAGGGAATTCAACGAACACTAACTTTAAGAAGTATGCGTATCCAGGATTAGATGGCTTGAAAACGGGTTCTACGGATGATGCTGGCTACTGCTTCACTGGAACGGCAGAACGCAATGGAATGCGTATGATTACGGTTGTTATGGGGACGAAAACGGAACCAGAGCGTTTCAATGAAACACGCAAGCTGATGGACTATGCATTTAATAATTTTGAGATAAAACCATTCTTGAATGCGAAACAGACGATAGATTCTTTGAAAAGTGTGAACATTAAGAAGGGTGTACAAATGGAAGTACCTCTTGTTACGAAAACAGGTCTAACGTTCGTAGCTAGAAAAGGCGCGAAAGATACGGATTTCCAAGTGACGGCTGAGTCTGTTGAAGAGGCTAAGCTCGTAGCTCCAATTGCGAAAGGCGACACGCTTGGCAAGGTAAAAGTAACCTACAACGGTCAAGAAAAAACCGTAGAATTGATTGCTGACGGAGATGTAGAAAAAGGAAGCTGGATCCGACTGCTGTTCCGCTCCATTAAAAACTTCTTCAGTGATATGTTTAATGGGATCAAAGGAGGCTCTTAGGCCAGAAAATGGGTTGTATATTGCCCATCCTTCATGTAAAATTATTGTTTAGAAGTTTATTATCGAATCGTGTAGGGAACTGCAACGAAATTGGCATACAAGCTATAGGAGGAAATAAAGAATGGAAACAGGAACTTCCCGCGTTAAAACTGGTATGGCCGAAATGCAAAAAGGCGGCGTCATCATGGACGTTATGAACGCCGAGCAAGCTAAAATCGCTGAAGCAGCTGGTGCGTCCGCTGTTATGGCACTTGAGCGCGTACCCGCTGATATTCGTGCAGCTGGTGGCGTATCCCGCATGGCGGATCCAACAATTGTTGAAGATGTTATGAAAGTTGTATCCATTCCAGTCATGGCGAAAGCAAGAATCGGGCACTTCGTTGAAGCGAAGGTTCTTGAATCCCTAGGCGTTGACTATATCGATGAGAGTGAAGTACTGACTCCTGCGGATGAAGTATTCCACATCAACAAACGTGATTTTACTGTACCTTTCGTTTGTGGTTGCCGCGATCTTGGTGAAGCTTTGCGTCGTATCGGTGAAGGAGCTTCCATGCTTCGTACAAAAGGTGAGCCAGGAACAGGTAACATTGTAGAAGCTGTTCGTCACATGCGTCAAATTCAAGGTCAAATCCGTAAAGTTCAAAGCATGTCTTTGGACGAATTGATGTTCGAAGCGAAAACAATTGGCGCTCCTTACGAGTTGATGCTTCAAGTTCACCAAACTGGTAAATTGCCTGTTGTTAACTTCGCAGCTGGCGGTGTAGCTACACCTGCTGATGCGGCGTTGATGATGCACCTTGGTTCTGATGGTGTATTCGTTGGATCCGGTATTTTCAAATCCGATAACCCAGAGAAGTTCGCGAAAGCGATCGTTGAAGCGGTAACGCACTACACGGATTTCAAATTGATCGCTGAAATTTCCAAAAACCTAGGTACCCCTATGAAGGGAATCGAAATTTCCAAGCTTCAAGCTTCCGAGCGTATGCAGGAGCGCGGCTGGTAATGACGAAGATTGGGGTTCTCGCGCTGCAAGGCGCGGTAGCGGAGCATATCCGAGGCATTGAAAAAGCAGGCGCTGAAGGTGTCGTTGTGAAACGCACCGAGCAGCTAGC
This sequence comes from Paenibacillus qinlingensis, assembly GCF_031455095.1. Lineage (GTDB taxonomy): Bacteria > Bacillota > Bacilli > Paenibacillales > NBRC-103111 > Paenibacillus_E > Paenibacillus_E qinlingensis_A. Next base: position 207,831 of record NZ_JAVDSB010000011.1, on the reverse strand, counting down.
TGAGCTAGATGGCATTATTCTTCCTGGCGGAGAGAGCACGACGATTGGTAAGCTTATGCGTACGTATGGCTTCATCGATGCGTTACGTGAGTTCTCTGCAGCAGGCAAGCCGGTATTCGGCACTTGCGCGGGGTTGATTGTCATCGCGAAAGAGATCACCGGACAACCAGAAGCTCATCTAGAGCTGATGGACATTACGGTGGCTCGCAACGCGTTCGGTCGTCAACGCGAAAGCTTTGAGACGGACTTGCCGATCAAAGGCATTGACGAGAACGTTCGCGCGGTATTCATTCGCGCCCCACTTATTGAGAAAGTGGGACCAGATGTGGATGTATTGGCCACGTATGACGGCCAAATCGTCGCCGCGCAGCAAGGGCATCTCCTTGCGGCGTCCTTTCACCCAGAGCTGACGGACGATTTCCGTCTGCACAGTTATTTCTTAGACATGGTAAAGCAAAGCCAAGCATAATTAACGGTTCAAGCACCCCGAGTTAACCGGATTGCCGGTATGGGTGCTTGCTTCCATATATAAACCATTTTGCGCTAACGGAGGAATCTCCTTGTTTGATGTAAAGTTACTTCGAAGTGATTTAGCAGCTGTACAAGCTGCCATGCAAAACCGCGGTAAGCAGATCGAGGAGCTTAATGGTTTCACAGAGCTAGACGTGAAGCGCAGAGAGCTGCTGCAAGAAACAGAACAGCTGAAGAATCGCCGCAACACCGTTTCCCAAGAGGTGGCGGGGCGTAAGAGATCCGGTGAAAATGCGGATGAGCTGATTCAAGAAATGAAAGTGGTCGGAGACCGCATTAAAGAGCTTGATGACGAAATTCGTGTCTTGGACGAGTCATTGCAACAGGTTCTTCTCTCCATTCCGAATATGCCGCATGCCAGCGTACCTGTAGGCCGTACGGAAGAAGAGAACGTAGAAGTACGCCGCATTGGCGATATTCCATCGTTCGATTTCGAAGTGAAGCCGCACTGGGAAGTAGCGCAGGACTTGGGCATTTTGGATTTCGAAGCAGCGGCGAAGGTAACGGGTTCGCGTTTCGTGTTCTACAAAGGGTTGGGGGCTCGTCTAGAGCGGGCACTAATCAACTTCATGATGGACCTGCACAGCGATGAGCATGGTTATGAAGAAATGCTGCCTCCATATATCGTTAACCGTGATAGCCTCACGGGAACAGGACAACTTCCGAAGTTTGAGGAAGATGTGTTCAAGGTTGAGAATTCGGAATATTTCTTGATTCCGACAGCAGAAGTACCCGTCACGAATTATCATCGTGAAGATATTCTGACGAATGAACAGCTGCCGGTTAATTTCGTAGCGTTCAGTGCTTGTTTCCGCTCGGAAGCAGGATCCGCTGGCCGCGATACACGTGGTTTAATCAGACAGCACCAATTCAACAAAATTGAGCTCGTAAAGCTTGTTAAGCCCGAAGACTCCTATGAGGAGTTGGAGAAGCTTACAGGGCATGCTGAACGCGTCCTACAGCTGCTGAAGCTCCCTTACCGCGTGTTGTCACTCTGCACAGGCGATATTGGCTTCACATCTGCGAAGACGTACGATCTAGAAGTATGGCTGCCAAACAGCGGCGCATATCGCGAGATCTCCAGCTGCAGTAACTTCGAAGATTTCCAAGCGCGCAGAGCGAATATTCGCTTCCGCCGCGATGCCAAGGCGAAGCCGGAATTCGTACATACGCTGAACGGATCAGGCTTAGCTTTGGGCCGTACAGTGGCTGCGATTCTTGAAAATTATCAGCAGGCGGATGGTTCCATTGTCGTGCCAGACGTACTCGTTCCGTACATGAACAACGTGAAAGTGATCACGAAAAAATAAGTACTTGCATCGAGTGACAATTATGTGCTACAATGCTTTTTGTCACTGCACAAGGTCGTCTCCCTAGTCGGAGACGCCTATCGTGGAGAGGTGGTCGAGTGGTTTAAGGCAGCGGTCTTGAAAACCGCCGAGGTCGCAAGGTCTCCGTGGGTTCGAATCCCACCCTCTCCGTAGCCAAGGTAATACCCAACCAAAGAGTCATGCGATTCTCGTAATCGTGTGGCTTTTTTTGTTTTTATTTTTCGAGTGCAAAGGATGAAAGTAAGCCGTGGTCAGATTTCTTTAGATAAACAAGCCATAGGTGCTGTGCATGGGGCCGCGACAAGCGGTACAGTAAATATTTCGATCCGCAAAGCGGACGTTCAGGCAGCAACGCAAGGTTGGACCCCAGCTGCTAAGGAAGCGCTGGAATCTGCGGTAAGTGGTCGCCTAGTTTTCGACTTTACGATTACAGCAGGCGGCAAAACGGTTTCGAGCTTTAATGGCGGTACGGTAGAGGTTCAAGTTCCCTATAAACCGGCAGCTAATGAGGACACGAATGCAAATTGTAGCCTACTACATTGCTGATAACGGTGAGCTTGTAAAAGTGACGAACAGCTATTTTGATACTGCTACAGGCACGCTAATTTTTAAAGTGAGCCACTTTTCGCAATCTCGCCCGCTGCACAGATTACCCGTGCTGATTTTACCCTGATGCTGGCTCGCATGGCGGGTGCAAATTTAGGTGCGTATAAGGCGGGTACCTTCAACGATGTGAAGGCGGACAGCTATTATGCCCAGGCTGTACAATGGGCATCAGAGAATGGCATTACAAGCGGCGTACGCGCAGGTGAATTTGCACCAGAAGCTAACATATCGCGTGAGCAAATGGTAACGATGATTGCTAGGTTCGCCGCGCTGCAAAAGTTTAGTTTACGGCAAGTCGCGGTCACGTCAGCATTTGCAGATAGCGCTGAGATCCCTAATCTTAACACCTATTCCGAAAACACGATTTCTCATTCGTGCCGTGGAGTAGGTGTTTTTTTACATGGATAAAAGATAGGCGGCTTCCGCATTTTAATCATGTGGAGGTGTTACCTATGAGCAAATCAGATAAACCTAGCGTGGATCAAGCTGAAATCGTGAATGAGTGGATGCGCGTCATGCCTACCGTTCTCCAGCCTGCCGATACAACAAGAGTATGGGCAGATGAAGGCGATACGGACGCTGTCCGTGTGCACATTATGACGGCGGGGCATACCGGCTATTCGTTTGATTTTAAAGTGACGTATGTGGACGCCAGAGAAGTGAAGGTTGAACTAACCGATGTACAGCAAGGAACGACGCATATTGACGAACGAAGTGATGTGATACAGTCGCTAATCGATGATTATGTGCGGCATATTCATGAGTGTGCGCAGGCATTGCAGAAAGTCACGAACGCTTAATAGAAGGAGGACACCTTGATGACGAAGCAAAAGAGTGCAGATAAGAACCTGCAAAATGTGGCTAAGGATCTAGATGCGAATCCAGCGAACGCGCATAATGCGCAGCAAATCCAGCAGAAGGTCAACGACCATAGGCATCAAGATGCTCTAAATCACGAAGGAACAAACTCGTAACGGAGAGGATGAAGAGCTATGTCTAAACCTAAAAATTATTCCGCAGGTGACAATCTTGTTAATAATGGCAATGTAAAGAATCGAAACAATGCGGGTGGCAATCAGGAGCCGTTGTCTGGTTCTAAAAAAGTGAAGAATCAGAATCATCACGGCGGACACGCTGCAGAAGGTCATGGACACGGCGGATAACGGGCAATGAAATTTTTAAAAATAATATGATTAGAAAAACAAAAATCGGTCATACTATTATTGTCGGCAAGCAGAGAGGTGTGGTTCCGTTGGAGCAATTAGCGAAAGCGAAACAACCGTTGCAAAGAGGACTTTTCTACCTGTTATAATCAGGCTGGAGGGCGATGTGCTAAAGACACTTACCGTGTTTTATACGCAGATTTAACTTAAGTTTTATGTGTAACAAGGTTCAAAGAAATATCATCAATGCCGACAGAAAAAAGAACCCTTAGGGGTTCTTTTTTTCTATGTCTTTGTTTATGTCAACTAAGATCGTATCTGGTTTGGGCGGTTTGGGCTGTTGCTTACGGTTCATTACTAACCAAATGCCACCTCCAATAAGGAGAACAGCGACAATGAAGGTTTGGCTGAAATTGTTAATCAAATACATATAGTTCCGCGAAGACGGTAAGAACTGATACATAAATTGCACGAAAACGTCGCTGAAGATATAATAGCCGCCGAATACGATCAGAACAACACCGATATACCGTTGGTAGGCTGTCCAGTTTTCAACGAGAGGCTTGTCGATCAAAGTCCCATTCTCATACTTTGAGATACTCTGTAATGCGTCGAAAAAGCTGAAGAACCAGAGTAGCGGGATGATAAAGAAGAAGAGTGAAAGCCGCAATACATCCAGCACATAAACAGAGAAAAGAAATATGGCCATGAGCTGGATACCCCGTTTGGTCATCGATAAGTAAAGGTGCGCCGCGCCAGGGAAAATAGCGATAATCGTGGCTAATGTTCGATTTTTGCGGCCATGTTCATCACGCTGGAAGTCCTCGAACATACTACGATCCACTAGCTCAAATCCAGCTTGTTTGCGATCCAACTGCTTTAACGCATCGAACATTGTATAAAACCAGAGCACGGGTAGCGCGAGTAAGAAAACAATAAAACCATCGTTATGCGTGAGGATGGAGATGAAAATTACAAGGATAGCGATCCCAAAGAACGAGACCATCGCGGTAAGTCCTCTTTGCATCATGCCGAGGCGATAATGGCCAACACCAGGGATGAAAGAGAGCAATAGCACTTTTGATCTTTCTTGTTTATTCGTTAAATCAGCATAGTAAGCGGCTGATTCCCATGCAGGCATTTCCTGCTCTGGTGAATAAGGACCAGGGCCATAATTGGCGGCACTCGGCGAATAATAAGCGGGTGGAAACGGCGTCGGGGAACGCAGTAAGTAGATCAACATATCGATGATGTTAATGATCCATGTAAGGGCAATGGGCACGAGTAGGAAGGCAAAATCACCCCCATCATGGGTTGCAACACCTAAGAAAAGAATGAAACAGCATCCGAAGAACAAGCAGCCGTATAGAAAAGCACGCCCCATACGGTTCATGTATAAATGACCAGCGCCGGGGATGAAGGACAGTAGGAAGGCAGCAAGGCTGCTTTTGGTAGGATTCAAGGTTCTAGGCCTCCTTTTTTATGATCATTTTGTAAGGTGTCTAACCAAGTTAGTGTTTTATGAATGAGCTGATCTGAAATTGGCACTTTGGCCTCTAATGAGGCGGGAACTTCCAGAGGAGGAGCGGGCCTGAAGGCACCGAACGTTCCTAATTCCTGTGATAAGTTATGGAAAAAGCCAGTCGCTACAAGCACAAGCGTCGCGGCAGCGGCGACCCCGTAATGGAACATTGTAGAGCGATACCAAGCGGGCTTTGTGCCAATGGTACGCGTAATAATTTCTTTTATGTAAGTCTCTGTGTTAGCGATATCGATTGGCGTTAATAGGGACTCCTCTATACCAATCATATAGATCGCAAGACAGTCATCACAACGGTACAAATGATTCTCCATCTCGTTCCTTGCTTCTGAAGGCAGACTCTCCTCCACATACTGCATCCATTCCAGTTGGGTATAGTGTTGCATCTTCATCGAAACTCCTCCTCCTTCCAGCGATTTCTCACCCATTGCTTTGCCCTGTACAGCTTAGACTCGACAGTTTTAATGGTAACCCCTTGAGCATTGGCAATATCTTGATAGGACTGATGATGAATATAATAGGCCAGTAAAACATCCTGATAATTTGATGGAATCTGGTCGAGCTTATGACGTATGAATTCGGTCGTTTCCTTGATCAAAACCTCATGTTCTACACTATGCTCCAGATGAGGAGGTGCTTGTCCTGTTGGAGTGACAGCCTCTTCGAATTCAGCGATAATGTCTTCTTTGCGCCGACTGGATGCGCGCTTGAAATCAATAGCTCGATTAACCGCGATGCGGGTCATCCAGGTTTTCAAGCCCTTCTTTTCATACTGAGGGAGGGAGAAGTAAATACGGGTCCAAACCTCTTGGGACAAGTCCTCGGCATCTTTTTGATGGCGAACAATGGCAAAGATCGTCTGCAAAATATAAGGACGATACCTTATAACCAACTCGCGGAATGCCGCTTCATCGCCCTTTACTATGCGATCAACTAATGAGTGCTCCTCAATATGCTTCTCCTCCTCTCCGCATGAATAGACGAAGTTCGTCAGCTGTACCCCTGCACTTGTATGAAAAAAAGAGCGAATCGAAAGATTCGCCCTTGCTATCATTGCGCAATCGTAGAGTTGTTAGCCGTTAGTGGCCGTTTCTTAGCTGCGTTGTGAACGAACAGATAAGCGAGAAGTGCACTGAAAGCACCGAGGATACCGAGTACAATAAAGCCCTGATTGAGTGAAAAATAGTCACCAATGATGCCCATAAGGACTGGCCCTACGAACATCCCGAGCCCATATATGGCTTGGAAGAAGCCCATGGCTGTTGCACGCTTATCCGCAGGCATATGCTTGATGCTCATGCCCATGAGTAATGTAAATGAAAGTCCGCGACCAAAGCCTGCCAATGCTTGCGTGACCATAAGCAGCCAGAGATGATGAGTGAACGGAACCGTAAAGGTGAATATCCCCATGAGCAGAAAGCCAACTACAACCATGCGCTTCTCTCCATAACGGATCGCCCATCGTCGTCCCCCGAACAAGGAGGCTAGCGCAACAGGAACGTTAGCAAATAAGGACAATAAAGAGAGCGAGAATTTGTCTGCTCCGAGCTGCATGGCATAGACCGGCGTGAAGCCGAAGACCGTAGCAAATATTAATACCTGCGATAGAATGGCAAGCAACGACACGAAGAGGAGCGTACGATCTGTCGCCACGTCGCCAATGCCGCGTAACGTAATTTTCGGCGCGTCTTTCTCGACTTTTTCAATGAGGAAGAATGAGCCGATCATGCCAAGGATGCCGAGTACTGCACCTAAGATAAATACTGATTCCCACCCCAGCTTGTCTGCTGCCCAGCCTGCACTTAGGATGCCAAGCACCTGACCGAGTGAGTTGAAAAAGGAGATGGTGCCAATCGCCTTCGTTGATTCTTCATGCTTGTAATAGCTCGTGAATAGTACTGTAAAATCAACCCATGTCGCTGCAGCTGCCCCTGCGAGTGCGCGGAGGATTAAAATCCAAGTAAAATCGTGCGTGAACCACAGCCCAATTCCGGTAATGGCGGTGAAGAGAAGGCCGAAGGTAATGAATAGTCTTCTTTTATGAAAACGATCCGACATAATACCTACGGGTATGCGGAGCAGCATCTGCGAGATGCCGTACATACCTACAATCCAACCTGCTAACTGGTGGCTTCCCCCAAGGAACTCCACATAAGGCGCCATGATCGGAACGCTGGTGTACATGGACATCCAGAAGAGCATCGTGACCGCGCAGAAGAGCGGGATCCGGTAGGATGATATAGTGCGAGTTGTCATCGGAGTGAGGACTCCTTTCGATTATGAATCCAAAACAAAGAAAGGGATTGCCAACCTAAGTTGAAATCCCTTTTTAAAGTATGTTTGCTTTGTGAGAAAAACGATACGCGCCCGATACGATTCGAACGTACGACCTACAGTTTAGGAAACTGTTGCTCTATCCTGCTGAGCTACGGGCGCATAGTATCGTCATTCTAACACGAGATGTTTTTGAAGTGCAACCCATTTTAACCCATGCGCAAGCAGGAGGTTTCTTTTGAGTAAGGAATGTACATAGTGGGTAAAGAAATAAATAGCACTACCCTAATCTGTTGTTAACCTAATAGAAAGTAGGTGTTGTATGGAGCAACGTCCCGTGATCCAACTCGGCAGATCCAAAGCTGAAACTATACTTGATGTCATTTCTTTGCTCGTAATCATAAGTATGATCGCATATGTTGCCTACGAGTGGCGCGATATGCCCGAGCGAATTCCGATGCATTTTAACGGGAAAGGGGAGATCGATGGCTGGGGGAACAAAATGAGCCTAATGGCCGTACCGCTTATTGGAGTTATCATCTATGTTGGCTTGACGCTCCTAAGCAAGGTCCCTCACGTGTACAATTATCCAACTACTATTACCGCTCAGAATGCCCGAGGGCAATACCAAAATGCGCGTTTGCTCATCCATAGTATGAAGACGATAATCCTCATTCTGTTTATGTTTATTGAGTGGTCTATTATACAGAGTGCAAAAGAAGGCAATGCGGAGCTAAGTTTATGGGGGTTAGGCTTTATCCTGTTGATCCTGTTTGGCACGATCATCTTCTTCCTCATACGTTCGGTACAATTAAAGTAAGGGAGGCAAGTCACAATGACGGTTTACGTAGGTTTTCTGCGCGGGATTAATGTAGGAGGCAAAAATAAGATCAAAATGACCGACTTGAAAAAGACACTAGAGGCAATAGGATTAGCACACGTACAGACGTATTTGCAAAGTGGCAATGTGTTTTTTCAATCGGAGGAGCCAAGTGAGTCACTAAGACCACGTATTGAAAAAGCAATTAGCGATGCGGTTGGCGTAGCTCCTACCGTTATTTTGCGCACCGCAGCGGAGCTAGCTGAACTTGTAGGGAATTGCCCTTATGACGCAGATGACTTGTCCGAAGGGGAGAGCATTCAAATTTCCGTACTAACGGAAGAAGCCCCGCCGACACTCACCGACATCTTATCCAAGGGACAGAGTGAAGTCGATGAGTTTCAGATGCAGGGCTGCACAATATATTTTCTGTTTCGACAAAGTGTCTTGGATTCGAAGCTGGCGAGCAACATGCAGAAACTTGGTGATCGCACGACGACGCGAAATTGGAATACGATGAGCAAGCTGGTAGAGTTAGCCGAGGCCTTACAGCAAGGACACACTTCAAACGGTTGAACGCCTACGCTTTCCCCCGTAATTTTCGAAAGAATTGCGTTAACATCGTTGAACATTCCTCTTGCAAAACGCCACTAACCACATCGACACGATGATTGAATCGGTCTTCCTGCAGTAAGTTCATCAACGTCCCAGCGCAGCCAGCCTTCGGATCCACTGTTCCGTAAATCACCTGCGGTATTCGTGCTTGTACGATGGCACCTGCGCACATCGGACAAGGCTCCAGCGTCACATAGAGCTGGCAGTCGAGAAGGCGCCAGGCTTGCAGATGCTCGCTCGCTTGTTTAATAGCAATCATCTCTGCATGTGCGAGAGGATCTAGGGTTGTTTCGCGTAAATTATAACCGCGGCCTATGATTTGACCTTGATAGACGACGACTGCGCCTATCGGTACTTCACGGATGGCTTCAGCTTTAAGCGCCTCGCCAATCGCTTCTTGCATCCAGGGGATATGTTGATCCACAGGGGGACACCTCGCAATAATAATTTATCCACATGTGAATAATAATCCGAACAGATATTCGTTGTTAACAAGCTGTGGATAACAATGTGGATAACTTGTAAACCTGTGGATATTCATTCCACTACACATTCATACAATAAAAACATCGCCCATGCAAGGATTTTAGTTGAAAGAAATATCCAGGCTACGTATAATGGTGGTAATAGTGGGTCTTTTAGACCATAAATAATGACTAAATTGAATAGCATAGCAGGGTTCGACAATAGCAAACTTGTTGAAAAACAAGGACGCAAAGCTGAGGGTCTACGGTTCTAAGGAACTATGACAGCCTGGTTACCGAAAATCGATGCTTTTTTTTGATTAAGGTATAGGCTGTTCCCTTTCATATTGAAGAGGAGCAGTCTATTTTGTGCGGAATTGTGCTGTGGAATCCATTCGTCCGTAGAGGGAGAGGTGAAGGTGAGCATGGCGATGAATCAGGATACTTTGAAACGGTATGGGAGCAAAGAAGGATTTGACGCGGAAGTATTAATCGATTCTAGGGCTGTTTTAGCGAAGGATGATTTTGTGGCTACAGGTATCCTTACCTATGCACAAGGCGATATCATGGAGATCGAGTTGCCGGAATATGACGTGTTTCAACTTGGGGATAAGGCCAAAATGACGCTATACACCAAATCGGGTCTTTTTGTTCTTGATACGACAGTCGTGGCTAGAGAGCCTGGTTCGCTCATTGTGATTAATCCCCCGGAGAATCGAAAGAAGTTTTCGGAGAAACGGGAGTTCCCGCGGGTGAATGTGAAAAACATAGGACAAATTTTTGGGTTTCAGAATATCCAACAGAAAGAACAGTATCAGCTTGAACAAGCCATTGAGATTTCGATTAAAAATATATCGATGAGCGGACTTGGTTTCACAATTAATGATAGTTCCATGATTGATGCCATTCTACATAAAAAATGTCAGTTACAAGTACAGCTCGATTTAGGCTTCGAAATGCCTTGTATGTTGGAAATTATAAGGAAAGAAAAGCAAGAGGGCAGCTACTACTACGGAGCTAGCTTCGAGAGCGTTCCTGCGGAACAAAGCAATGCACTGCGCGGTTTTATTCTGCGAAATCAGATCCAAACCTACTTCGAACAGAAGCGCGATGAAGAGTACAAAAAAGCATTGGAAAAAAAGTCTGGAGCTAATCAATAGCTTGCAGGCTTTTTTTTGCCCTCCAAGTACTATATAATAAGAAGGATGATCTTCGAAAATTAAGGAGTTGTAACGACAATGGCTTTGAAAGCAGGTATCGTCGGTCTACCGAACGTAGGAAAATCGACATTGTTTAATGCAATTACACAGGCGGGGGCAGAATCTGCGAATTATCCGTTCTGTACGATCGATCCGAATGTTGGGGTAGTAGAAGTACCAGACGAGAGATTGCAGAAGCTGGTAGAAATCGTTGTGCCTAAGAGCATCGTGCCGACAGCATTCGAATTCGTTGATATTGCGGGTTTAGTTAAGGGTGCGAGCAAAGGCGAGGGCCTTGGAAATAAATTTCTAGCACACATCCGCGAAGTTGATGCGATTGTGCATGTTGTCCGTTGTTTTGAGGATGATAATATTACTCACGTTTCTGGGAAAGTCGATCCGATTGGCGACATCGAGACGATTAATCTTGAATTGATTTTGGCAGACATTGAGTCGGTTGATAAAAAAATCGAGCGTTCACGCAAAAACCTCAAAGGCGGCGACAAGAAAGTGGTAGCTGAAGTGGAGTGTTTGGAACGTATCAAAGAAGCCTTATATAATGATATGCCAGCACGCAGCTTGGATTTGACAGACGATGAGCGCCTTCTAGTTCGCGATCTTCACTTATTGACGATGAAGCCAGTGCTTTACGCGGCAAATGTGAGTGAAGATGAAGTTTCAACTGCGGATGACAATGCATACGTTAAAATTGTGAAGGAATTCGCAGAAAAAGAAAACAACGAAGTTGTTTCTATTAGTGCGAAGGTTGAATCCGAAATTGCTGAGTTGGAAGACGAAGAAAAAGCGATGTTCCTGGAAGAGTTGGGACTTCAAGAGTCCGGCTTGAATAGATTGATTAAAGCAGCTTACCGCAAGCTCGGTTTGTACACGTATTTCACAGCTGGGGTTCAAGAAGTTAGAGCATGGACGATTCGTAAAGGAACGAAAGCTCCGCAAGCAGCTGGCGTGATTCATACGGATTTTGAACGTGGATTTATTCGTGCAGAGGTTGTTTCTTATCATGATTTGGCTGCTGCTGGATCCATGGCGGGTGCAAAAGAAAAAGGCCAAGTACGTCTTGAAGGTAAAGAGTACGTAGTAAATGATGGCGATGTTATGCATTTCCGTTTTAACGTTTAATTAACAACAAAAACAAGAAAGGAGTGATCCCCTATGTTGGATCGACTTCAGTCCATTGTGGACCGCTATGATAAACTAAGCGAGTTATTGTGTGACCCGGATGTAACGAGTGATACGAAGAAACTAAGAGAGTATTCCAAAGAGCAATCTGATCTTCAGGAGTCTTACGATGCTTATAATGAATATAAGAGCGTGAGCGAACAGCTAGCCGATGCGAAAGTGATGCAGAACGAGAAGCTGGATGATGAGATGCGTGAAATGGTCAAAATGGAGATCGAGGAGCTTAGCGAGCAATCCGCTAAACTTGAGGAACATCTTCGCATTCTGATGATGCCGAAGGATCCTAACGATGACAAGAATGTCATCGTGGAGATTCGTGGAGCGGCAGGCGGCGACGAAGCTGCTTTATTCGCAGGCGATCTCTACCGCATGTATACGCGTTATGCGGATGCTCAGGGTTGGAGAACGGAGATTCTGGATGCATCCGTGAATGATTTAGGCGGATTTAAAGAAATTATTTTCATGATTACGGGTAAAGGTGCCTACAGCAAGCTCAAGTTTGAGAGCGGGGCACACCGTGTACAACGTATTCCAGTAACGGAATCCGGTGGACGTATCCATACCTCCACGTCAACAGTTGTTGTTATGCCGGAAGCGGAAGATGTGGAAATCATTATCCACGATGCGGATATTCGCGTTGATACGTTCTGTTCCAGTGGAGCGGGCGGTCAGTCCGTTAATACAACAAAATCCGCTGTGCGTGTAACCCACGTACCAACGGGTATTGTGGCAACATGTCAGGATGGGAAATCCCAAAACTCGAATAAAGAACAAGCGCTCCGTGTACTACGTGCGCGTATTTCAGATAAAATGCGTGAAGAAGAGGAAGCGAAATATGCTGGCGAGCGTAAAAGCAAAGTCGGAACGGGTGACCGTTCAGAGCGTATTCGTACCTACAACTTCCCGCAAAGCCGGATTACCGATCACCGTATCGGCTTGACGCTACACCGTTTAGAGACAGTTCTGAACGGCGATATGGCGGAAATTGTGTCAGCACTAACGATTGCTGCCCAATCCGATGCCTTAGAGGCGATGTAATGACGAGTGCAAACATGAGTGTGAGAGAAGCCTTTGTGAAGGCTTCTTCTTTTTTAGCAGAGCAAGGCGTCGCAGAGGCTTCGGCTTGCACGGAGTTATTGCTGCAGCACCTCTTAGGGGGCTGCAGTCGGACTGAACTGCTGTTCCGCTGGTGGCAGGAACAGATGCCCGTAGAGCTGGTCGCCACGTGGGACCAGCTCGTTGCAAGGAAGGCCGCGGGCGAACCGGTGCAGTACATCACCGGTGAACAGGATTTCTTCGGCCTTCCGTTTATGGTGAGCCCGGCCGTGCTGATCCCGCGGCCGGAGACTGAGCTGCTCGTGGAGGCGCTGCTCCACGAGGGCTCGCGTCTGTTCCCGCAAGGCGCTCCGCTGCTTGCGGATGTTGGCACCGGGAGTGGCATCATCCCGGTGACTGTAGCGCACGCGCGCCCTGCGTGGCGCGTGGCCGCCAGTGACATCTCCGCGGCAGCGCTGGAGATGGCTTTAAAGAACGCGCAGCGCCACGAAGTGGCTGCGCGAATCCAGTGGCTCGAGGGCGACCTCCTCGAGCCTTACATCGAGCGCGGGCTCGCGCCGGATATACTGGTGTCCAACCCACCGTATATCCCTGATGGCGACCTGCCGGCGCTGATGCCCGAGGTGCGGCTATTCGAGCCGCACACAGCTCTGTTCGGCGGTGTCGAGGGACTCGACCTGTACCGCCGCATGATCTCGCAGCTGCCCTTATTGCCACGAATCCCGACTGTGGTCGGGTTCGAGGTGGGCATCGGGCAGGCGGAGGCAGTTGCGGCGCTGTTAGGTGCCGCCGCAGACTGGACGGAGATCCGCTTCGTGCAGGATCTCCAGGGGATCAATCGTCATGTGCTGGCGATTCGTGAGCCACAGCAGCTGTAGGTGCTAGATGCAGGCGTGCCTGAAAGCCTGCAAATTTACATCAATTTATCGATAAAAGTAGTGAAAAAAGGAAATTACTGCGAATATGCAGGTATTTATGCGAAATCAGCACCTGTATGACTAAAAACAGTTAAATTACTGTATATTCGCAGGCTTTTGTTCGGATTAGGGGAATATGAGAAAAAAAGCTGTAGTTTTGCAGGTATTTAGGTCTTGAGTGAACCCTGTACTTAAATTTATGTACTTGAATTTAGGAGCCCTCTACTAACTCTATCATTTTGCCAAAAATAATAGATTCATAGGTTTAGCCCCACCCACTATTGTCCATACTGGCTAGTAGACGACGGGAATGGGAAAGGGGCTACTCTCCATGGTTAAGAGAACGGAGCGCCACTCGGTTAAGAGCTTATCATTCATTGTTTTTGCACTTATACTTATGATTATGTGTTGGGAATCCAATCGTACGAATGCGGCGGTTATTTCGCCTACGATACCAGAAGAATCCATTCGTTTGCGTATTCTAGCAAATTCGGATTCTGCGCAGGACCAAGCTTTAAAACGCGAGATTCGCGATGCGATTATTGCCCGTATGGAAGATTGGGTTGTTGGACCACACTCCTTGGAAGAGGCCAGAGCAGTCGTGAATGCGCACTTGTCTGAATTCGATCAACTTGTGGGCGAGATGATTGCATCCCGCGGCTATAACTATCCGTATACTGTGGAGTTAGGTGTTGTCCCTTTTCCAACTAAAATGTACGGAAATGACGTCTACCCAGCTGGGGATTATGAAGCATTGCGCGTTGTGATTGGATCGGGTGAAGGGCAAAATTGGTGGTGCGTGTTATTCCCACCGTTATGCTTTGTAGATTCCGTATCGGGTGAAGCGGTTGCTTCAGCAGCCGTTGTGGTGGCCAAAACGACCGATGAGAATGGCAAGGAAAAGCAGCCGGTTAAAGAAGATAAGGCTAAAACTGTCGCTAGCAAAGATAAAGCTGCTTCGACAGAGAAGGTAGCAAAGAAAGAAACAAAAGGTGAGGTCGTAGCAGCTTCAGCTTCGACTACCACGACCGAAGAGCCAGCTCAACCGAAGGTTAAGTTCTTTATTTGGGAAATGTTTAAGGCGATCTTTTCGTGGTTCAGCTAATTCTACACAAGTAAGGATGAGAGTTTGTGACAAACTACTGGGACGTGAATCAAGGAGCGATAGGCGCAACAGCGCAGAATATAGCAGAAGCAGCTAAACTTCTGCAGCAAGGTGATACGGTAGCCTTTCCGACCGAAACGGTGTACGGACTTGGAGCGGACGCGACGAATACTACCGCCGTTCTCCAGATTTTCGCTGCAAAAGGGAGGCCCTCTGACAATCCTTTAATCGTACATATTGCTGATGTGAACCAGCTCCCAAGTCTTGTTCAGTCGGATAGTCTTACTACGGATCATCTAGCCCTTATGCAAGCTTTTTGGCCAGGCCCCTTAACCATTGTGCTACCTGTTCTTGCAGGTAGCCTTTCGCCGTTAGTGACGGCGGGTCTGCAAACGGTAGGCATTCGTATACCTAATCATCCGGTTGCCTTACAGTTGCTGCGAGAAACAGGGCTGCCGATAGCGGCGCCAAGTGCGAATAGTTCAGGCAGACCGAGTCCGACCTTAGCCTCGCATGTGCGCGATGATTTGGATGGAAAAATTGGCGGCATTGTGGATGGTGGTGCAACCGGGGTTGGTGTAGAGTCCACGGTTATTCAGCTGGTTGACGGGGAGTTATACATCCTGAGACCGGGCGGCGTGACAGCTGAGCAGCTGCATGTCGTGTTGCCAAAGCTGCCTATTCATGTGTCTGAACCGACAGAAGTAGAGGCTTCGGATACCCCGCGTGCGCCAGGTATGAAGTACACGCATTATGCGCCGAAGGGCTTTATGCACATCGTGCAAGGGGATGATGTTCAGGAAGTCTCGGCATGGATTCAGCAGGATATTGATGCTGCGAAGGCACGAGGAGAGTCGACGGGTATACTTACCTTTGAGGAGAGAGCCGGCGAATACCGTGCAGATCTCATTCTTGCATGCGGTTCTCTTTCCGAACCAGATTCGATTGCTCGGGAGCTTTATGGCGCTCTGCGGACTTTTGATCATCAAGGTATTAGCTATATTGTTGCAGAAGGTGTCCCTGATTCAGGCATTGGCAGCGCGATTATGAATCGACTGCTCAAAGCAGCGGGGCATGAACGGATCCGACTCTAATTAGCATGATTCCCAGTTTGTCCGCATATCTTGAGAAAGAATCGTGGACAAGGGGGATCGTGCTATGCTCGCATCTGGGGTACAAGTTGGGCAACTCATGACAATTGGAATAATGGCGATTGCTTTGGGCCTAGATGCTTTTTCATTAGGAATTGGCATAGGAATGAAGGGCATTCGTCTGTGGGATATTTTGAAAATAAGCATTATCATCGGTCTTTTCCATGTCATCATGCCGCTAACGGGGATGTTTATGGGGCAATATGTTTCCCTCTTATTGGGTAACGTCGCGACGGCCGCGGGGGGATGTTTACTTATTTTGCTTGGAGCCCATATGGTATACAGCTCGGTACGCGGGGAAGAAGCGACGGTCTTTGATCATCGGACACTATGGGGGCTTATCATATTTGCTCTCAGTGTAAGTATAGATTCATTCTCAGTGGGTGTTTCGCTTGGCATGTTTGCTACCGATATTGTGCTCACTGTGCTCGTCTTTGGTTTATTTGGCGGGTTGCTTTCGATAGCAGGCTTGCTATTAGGTAGACGAGTTAGCGGTTGGGTAGGCGAATACGGCGAGGCATTCGGCGGACTTATCTTATTAGGGTTTGGGATCAAGTTTTTACTATGATACAATACGAGTAATCATGGACGGTGCAGCCGTTCATCAATTTCTATATAAACGCACCTCTCTTAAGAGGAGGGTGTAGTCGTTTATTTCGGGAGGATTTCATGTTGCGAATTCTATTTGTCTGTACAGGAAATACGTGCCGCAGTCCGTTAGCTGAAGGTTTGCTGCGTATGAGGGTGCGTCAAGAGGGGCTTGCGGCGGAGGTTCGTTCGGCAGGTGTATCCGCGATGACGGGTGGTCCGATCTCTAGGAATAGCCAATCGCTTCTCCATGAAGCGGGTTTCAAGGAATCGATTAGTTCGCTAGCAATTAGTGATGCAGATGTCGATTGGGCTGATTTGGTCTTGACGATGACGACGGGGCATAAACGTACCGTGATTGGGCGCTTTCCTCATGCGATCGAGAAGACTTATACGCTCAATGAGTATGTAGAGGACGATGATCGAATTCTGAAGGCAATTGAAGAGAGAGAGCAGCTTGCAGCGGAGCTTCAACTTAAACAGGCGCTGTCCCAAACGGTATCTGTCGAAGAAAGAAGTCGTATGTATACGTTGGAAAATACGATTCCCGATTACGATATTTCCGATCCTTATGGCGGATCATTGGCTGATTACCGAAACACCGCTGAAGAAATTAGCCGGAGCTTAGATAAATTGGTAAAAAAGCTGCTTTAACCAAAATCGTTTTTCCAGATTGCACCTTATGTGTTCATGTAGGCTAATAGAACTTTACACATCGCAAGGAATGCGATAAAATACAGGTAACAAGCAAGACTCAATGTAACTGGCGACGAGTGGGAGTAACCACAATGGAGCATTGAGCTATACGGCCGGTCGCCTGGGCAAAAGAGCAACGCGCGTTTTTTAGCGTGTGCGCTCTTTTTTTCGTTTTTGGTGAGCTTTGGGATATAATAGGATGGTCGAATTCGAACAGTCAAAAAGGAGCGTTTTATTCATGAAAATTGCTTTAGGTGCAGATCATGCAGGCTATCGTTTGAAAGATGTTATCATTCCTTTTATTGAATCATTAGGTCATCAAGTGATTGATTTCGGATGCAGCTGCGGCGACTCCGTTGATTATCCAGATTATGCACTTCAAGTTTGCGAAGGAGTCGTTTCTGGAGAAGCAGACAAAGGGATTCTGCTTTGTGGAACAGGCATTGGGATGTCCATTGCTGCCAATAAGGTTCCGGGAATCCGCTGTGCACTTGTGCACGATCTTTTCTCTGCGAAAGCGACACGTGAACATAACGATACGAACGTGCTTGCAATGGGTGAGCGAGTAGTTGGGCCTGGCGTAGCGGAAGAAATCGTCAAAATCTGGTTGGAAACCGAGTTTTCAGAGGGTGTCCGCCATAAGAACCGCATCAATAAAGTGCAGAGCATTGAGGATCGTTTCACAGTACATCCCTAGAAATGAGGATGAATAATGAGTGATTCTATATTTGACCCTATAGCAGCAGCGGAAGCTTTGGAAGCGAACCTACGGGAGCTGGTTACGGTCGGCGGCTTACGTCCCGGCAACATTCTTGTGATCGGTACGAGCACGAGCGAAATTCTCGGGCATCGCATTGGTACATCGGGTACGCTGGATGCGGCTAAGCCGATATTTGAGACGGTGAAGCGTATCTGCAGCGAGTTCGGGCTGTTTGCGGCTTATCAGTGCTGCGAACATTTGAATCGTGCGCTGGTTGTGGAAGATGAGCTTCTGACGATAGCGCCGCAGCTGGAGCCGGTCTCTGTCATTCCCGTACCGAAGGCAGGAGGATCGATGGCCTCTTACGCGTATCGGCATTTCGCAAAAGCCGTCGTGGTGGAGTCGATTGCGGCTCACGCGGCTATCGATATCGGCAGTACGCTGATCGGGATGCACCTGCGCAAAGTGGCTGTGCCTGTCAGGCCGCCTGTTCGCCATATCGGCCAAGCGTACGTTACGATGGCCTTCGCAAGGCCTAAGCTGATCGGCGGCACGAGAGCTGTCTACTCCGCCGATCTAGCGGAGCAACTCTATCAACAAGCTGCACCTGATGCAGATTGCTAATTGTATTTTAAAGACTATCCTTAGGAGGAATTCCAGATGACAAACTTTTTGAGCAAGCAAGATCCGAAAATCGTAGAAGCGATGAACCTTGAGCTAGGCCGTCAACGCGACAAAATTGAGCTAATTGCTTCCGAGAACATCGTGAGCCAAGCCGTTCTTGAAGCTATGGGTACTGTACTTACGAACAAATATGCAGAAGGCTACCCAGGCAAAAGATACTACGGTGGCTGTGAGTACGTAGACATCGTGGAAGACATCGCTCGTGATCGCGCGAAAGAGCTTTTCGGTGCTGAGCACGCGAACGTTCAACCGCACTCCGGTGCACAAGCAAACATGGCTGTTTACTTAGCAGCTCTAAACCCAGGCGACACGGTTCTTGGTATGAACCTTGCGCATGGTGGTCACTTAACGCACGGTAGCCCGGTTAATGCTTCCGGTATCCTTTACAACTTCGTCGCTTACGGCGTAAGCGAAAAAGATTTCCGCATCGACTATGATGATGTTCGTAAAGCAGCTTTCAAACACAAGCCTCGTATGTTAGTTGCAGGTGCAAGTGCATACCCGCGTACGATTGATTTCGAAGCATTGGCTTCCATCGCTAACGATGTAGGCGCATTGTTCTTCGTGGATATGGCGCATATCGCTGGTCTAGTTGCAGCTGGCTTGCACCCGAACCCAGTGCCGCACGCACATTTTGTAACGACTACAACACACAAAACGCTTCGCGGTCCTCGCGGCGGTATGATTCTTACGAAAAAAGCTTGGGCTGCAGCGATCGATAAAGCCGTATTCCCTGGTTCCCAAGGTGGACCTTTGATGCATACCATTGCAGCTAAAGCTGTTTCCTTCGGCGAAGCTCTTCAACCGGATTTCAAAGTGTACGGTCAAAATGTCATCAACAACGCACAAGCATTGGCAACAGCTCTTACAGCTGAAGGCATCAACCTTGTTTCTGGCGGTACAGACAACCACTTGATGTTGGTTGACTTGCGTAACCTGAACATCTCTGGTAAAGACGCTGAGCACGTGCTTGATGAAATCGGTATTACAGCGAACAAAAACGCAATTCCTTTCGACCCAACTAGCCCGTTCGTAACAAGTGGTATCCGTTTGGGTACACCGGCTGTTACTTCCCGTGGTATGGACGAAGAAGCAATGAAAACTATCGCAAAAGTTATCGGTCTTACATTGAAAAACCCGAAAGACGAAGCTACACTTGCGAAAGCGCGTGGCATGGTCTCCGATCTAACGGCACAATTCCCGCTTTACCCAGGTTTGACTTACTAATAGCAATTTGAAGGGGCCAGCTCATTAGAGCTGGCCTTTTTTTTCTTTCTGCCGAAACCCACCACGAACTACACATCCCAAAACTTCAAACCATCTTACGAAAATATGAAACTTTTCCGAGCAGCAGAGCCCTTACACTATTTCTGTACGAATGTATACCCTTACAGAGCTAGGAGAGGTGAACATGAATTTTCAGGAGATGCTTCGGCCTGTGCCGGCTGAGGCGAAGTTTGAGCTTGCAGGATGGCATGTTTGGTGTGGTTCGATGACACGAGATGCGGAGGGGAGGTATTACTTGTTTTATTCACGTTGGCCTGAGCAGGTGGGGTTTGAGTCTTGGGCCACGCATTCCGAAATTGCCTATGCGGTTGCGGATAATCCATTAGGTCCGTTCCACCATGTTGATACGATTTGGACCAATAGAGATGGCGCAGCGAGCTGGGATAGGGATGTAGCACACAATCCAGCCATTTTGCATCACGGTAATCGTTATTACCTGTATTACATGGAGACGCATGGCCCTGACTTTGATTTCGACTATCCTGCCGATGAGGCAACATGGTGGGCGTATCGTAACCATCAACGTATTGGAGTTGCTGTCGCTGACCATCCTGCAGGACCATGGACGCGCGGGACTGCTCCTGTACTCGATGTTTCCCCAGAAAAGTGGGATGGTCTCATGACGAGCAACCCTACCGTGTGCGAGACCACGGACGGCCGTGTTCTAATGATGTACAAAGGTGTGGCCGAGGGCCCTCCACCGAAGGGTGGAGCGGTTAACGCAGGCGTTGCTTTTGCCGATCATCCGCTGGGACCGTTTCGCAAGCAGCCAGAACCCACGGTAACGAACCCCACGAACGATTGGGCGGTAGAGGACCCTTATGTATGGTGTAAGGGGGACGGCTACTACGCGCTGATGAAGGATTTTCAAGGTTATTTTACGAAGTCGGAACGCGGCTCTGTCGCTTTATTTGAATCATCAGACGGCATCGTGTGGCAGCCATCGCGGCATGTGCTCGCATTCGATCTTCAAATTCCCTGGGCACATCAGGTTGCACAATCCGTTCTTAGATTGGAACGCCCCCAGCTATGGTTCGATGAGAGTGGGAAGCCTGCCGTCTTACTCTGCGCCGTACTTGAACGGGAGGGAAGCCGCTCGTATAACATCCGAATTCCATTAGGAGGAGATTAATGGTGAATTTGAAATGGCTTAGTCCACTTCGCACTTGTATAGTCAATCCGCTCCGGACGGTATTACCCGTATGTTTGTTGGCCACAGCGACACTCTCTACAGTTTTACCTGATCCAGTTTCAGCAGCGGCACCAGCAGGTTACACGTTATATTACGCTGATGAATTTAACGATACAGTGATCAATGAGGATGACTGGATGTACCGTGATGCGGGTCCCTATTCACTAGGCTACAACCGGAAAGAGAACGTGCGTGAATCTGGCGGCTCTTTGCACATTGATTTTAAGCGTGAGCAAATTAATGGTACGTGGTACAACACCTGCGGCGGTATAGTTTCGAAGAAACTGTTCGGCTATGGCTATTACGAGACGAGAGCTAAGCTGTTTAATAGCACCACAGGGCTGCATTCTTCCTTCTGGAGCATGGGGCTCAGCAATCATATTGCCGCGAACAATATAACTGGCTTGACGGCCGAAATTGCTGCGGGGAATTTACCTTTTTATAATCAGGCTACGGAGATTGACGGTTTTGAACATGACTCCGCTAACGGCTACTACGATACAGGCACTATCACGTATATTCCGGGTTACGGCTCGCCTCGTCAGCATGTGAATGTTACACCAGATGCGTGGCACATCTATGGGTACGAATGGACGCCGACGGCGATTAAATTCTATCTGGACGGTACACTCGTCAACACGATTAATACCGTTACGACACCGATGCCTTTTGCGCCAGCCAATTTTTGGCTAACGGCACTAGGCTATAGAACGGTTTCGGATTACACGAAGCTGCCAGGTGAAAGTGAGTTTGATTACTTCCGTTTTTACGCGAAGAGCTACCCGGCTGCGAACCTGCTTGGTAATCCTCAGATGGAGTTTACGGTAAAAGACACATCCAAAGGATATACCGATCAAGATACGCCAAACTGGATCGAGACGTACGATAAAGACGCCAGCTTTATGACCACGACAGATGCACATACCGGAACACGTTCCTTGAAGCATGCGAAGGGGAGCAATTATCTAGTTACGACGAAGCAGAATCTGAACGGGATTGCGAACGATACCTACCAGCTCAGCGCGTGGGTGAAGAGTTCTGGCGGTCAGGCACAGGCTCAGATGCGTGTGCTGAATTACGGTGGAACGGAGATGAACATCACGGTCCCCACAACCAGCACGTGGACTCAAATCACGTTGAATAATATCCCCGTGACCAATGGTCAGGCAACGATTGCCTTTACCTCTAATGCAAACTCGTCCCAGTGGATGCTCGTTGATGATGTGATTTTTAGCGAAGTATCCGCTACAACGGTGTATGAAGCAGAGTCCTTACCTGTAACTACGTCTACGGGGGATTCGCAAACGAATTACAATGATGCTGTTACTGGCAAGTCGTTCAACAATCTCAACGGCAATGGCGTTGGCGATTACGTGCAATACACGGTAAATGTACCACAGACAGGAACGTATACGGTGTACGTGGGAAATCGCAGTGCATTCAACAAAGGCATATATCAGCTTGCCGTTAACGGCACTAATCTGGGTTCGACGGTAGACCAGTATGCTGCTACTTCTGGTTATATGGAGTCTAACTTAGGTACGGTGGCGATCAGTACAACTGGTAATCAGACGTTTCGATTCACCGTAACGGGCAAGAATACATCTGCTAGCACATATCAACTTGCTTACGATTACATCACACTCGTCAAAAATTGATCCATCAAAGCCGTCTCTCATCCGAGAGGCGGTTTCGTATTTCCCGAAGATTTCCGAAGATTTTAGACCTTCTGCCAAAGATATCAAAAGGATTGCTCCTTTTGTGACGCTACAATAAAAGTATAACCAACAGAGAGAGAGAGGAGAGGCAGCTCATGCATCGATCGATGATCCTGCTGCGAAGATACGGTGTGATGTATGCCCTATTAATTCCGGGCTTACTGTACTTTGCGGTATTTAAATATGTGCCGATGGTGTACATCGCCGCTGCATTTAAGAACTACAATGTCCTGCAAGGACTCTGGGAAAGCCCGTGGGTTGGCTGGCAGAACTTTCAGCTATTTTTCGATGGTGTGTATGTTAAACAGATTATTGGAAATACCATTCTGATTTCGTTTTACAAGCTCGTCTTTTCATTTCCAGCACCAATTATTCTAGCCTTAATGCTCAATGCCGTTACGTCAACGGGGTTCAAAAGGACCATTCAGACCCTAACTTACCTGCCTCATTTTCTATCATGGGTCATTATTTACGGGTTGCTGGTGGCGTTCCTCGCACCTGGAACAGGACTCGTTAACCAATTGTTAACCGCCTTTCATTTGGACCGCATATCCTTCTTAACCGAGTCCGGTCTGATCCGGTCGCTTATCGTCACAACGGATATCTGGCAGTCAGTCGGCTGGGGAGCCATCATTTACCTGGCAGCGCTCACAGGCATCGATCCAAGCCTTTACGAAGCAGCAACAATGGATGGTGCGTCTCAATCCCGTCAGTTATGGCATATTACCCTTCCGGGTATTCGCAATGTTATTATCCTCATGCTCGTGCTGCGGCTCAGCGCCATTCTTGATGTTGGCTTTGATCAAATCTTCATTATGCTCAATCCCCTTAATCAAGAGAAGGCCGATGTTATCGAGACATGGGTGTATCGGGTCGGTTTACAAGAGGGACGTATTGGACTTGCTACCGCTGTCGGGTTGTTTAAATCAGTAATCGGCTTCGTGCTAGTACTTGGTGCGAATCGGATTGCCAAAAAATTCGACGGACAAATCTGGTAGAAGGAGGAATCATCCATGCGTCACATGACCACCGGCGACCGACTCGCCCAAGGCGTTAATTATTTGCTGCTATCCCTGCTCGCCGCTTCCTGCGTACTGCCATTCCTGTATGTCATCAGCGTCTCACTGACACCGATATCTGAGTTCATTAAGAAAGATGGCTTGGTCATCATCCCGACACACACCACATTGACTGCGTACCGAGAGATCATGCAAGGGGGCAGATTATTCGATGCCTACCAAGTTACCCTTTTTCGTGTCATTGTCGGTACGTTGTTGAACTTAGTGTTCACCGTCATTACAGCACTTCCGCTCTCGCGCAAAGCGTTGCCTGGCCGAAGTCCGTTCCTGCTTTTTATCGTATTCACCATGCTGTTCAACGGCGGTATTATTCCAGGATACTTGCTTGTGAAAAATATAGGACTGCTCGACTCCGAATGGTCACTCATCATTCCAGGCTTGATTAATGCGTTCTATCTCATGATCGTAAAAAGCTTTTTTGAACAGCTGCCAGAAGCCATTGACGAAGCTGCTCGAATCGATGGAGCGGGTGAGATCTCCATTCTGGTACGCATCGTAATCCCATTGTCTGTACCGATTATCGCGACGATTGGCCTTTTCTACGCCGTGTGGCACTGGAACAGCTATTTCGACGCTCTCCTCTACATCAACATGCCAGAGAATCAACCTGTCCAGCTATTTCTAAGGCAAATTCTACTCGCGTCTGTGGCGATTAGTGGTGACGCAGCTGAAGCAGCGAACTCGGTGAACCCCATTTCGGTCCAGATGGCGTCTGTTGCCATTACAACGTTACCGATTTTGGTTGTGTATCCATTCATCCAGAAGCATTTTACCCGAGGTGTACTGCTTGGCTCTGTGAAAGGATAATAGGGGGCCAAATTCACGATGATATCTAGAGGAAACTCTCGGATATAGCATGTATAATAGACTAAAGGGAGAGGTTCAAGATGAAAAAGAATCACGCAAGTGCGTTGCTTAGTATGACTGTAATCCTAGGGGTTGTTGCTTCAGGTTGCAGCAAGGCTGAGAATACAGCTTCACCAAGTGCGAGCGTTGCCCCCTCAACTGGAGCTGTGCAATCGGCTAAGCCGGTGGAAGCTGATAAGAAGTACAAAGTAAGCTTTTACAATACGATCGGCTATCGTTTGACGACGCCAATGCCAGCAAAAGAGCAGGATCCGATTCGTCAGATGATCGAGAAAGACAACAACATGGATCTCGATATGATCATGGGCGGCGAGAACTGGAAAGATAAGCTCAACCTGCTGATCTCCTCCAATCAGATTCCCGATATCGTCTCTTTCCCAGATCGTGCTTCCGCGATTAAATATTACGATCAAGGCTTGCTCGCCGATCTCGATGACTTGTTGAAGGAGTTCCCTGAGCTTCCGAAAGCATTTGACCCTTCGCGCCTCGAGCCTATGAAATATAAAGGCCATACGATTGGTTTACCAGCTTCCGAAGCCGTTGGCGGTGTAAATGGTTGGTGGATCAACAATACGTGGCTCAAAAAGTTGAACTTGTCGGTTCCAACGAATCCACAAGAATTGCTCAATGTTATGAAAGCGTTCACTTTCAACGATCCAGACGGTAATGGCAAGAACGATACGTATGGTTACGTCGCGATGCTGCCAAAGGATGGCTCATTGGGTTATAGCACGAGTGGTGCACAAGGTTTCCAACAGATTTTCTGGATGTACGGTGTGCAACCTAACTTTGTAGATGTCAAAGATGGTAAGGTTGTTGTCTACAACACCGACGCGAAAACAAAGGAAGCGCTAACGTTCATTAAAGAAATGATCGATGCGAAAGTTGTTGACCCTGACTGGGTAACGATCGACGATGGACTCAAACGTGATAATAAAATGTACCAAGGCAAGGTTGGTATCATGATCGAAGACTGGCGTCGTTTGGAGCCTGCGGAAACGAAGAAAATGCAGGACGCCGGAGGCAGCATACCAGATTGGAAGCAAATCGCACCGCCAAAAGGACCGTATGGCGATCAAATTCTTGACGTAAAGCCGTTCCAACAGTCACTCATTGGACTTTCGAAGGAAGCAATGAAAGATGCTGGCAAAGCGAAGCGTGCCATGCAGTTCATTCAATATCTCTACACCAATAAGGATGCTTATCCGTTCTTAGCTTACGGCATAAAGGACAAATCATTTACCGTAACGAATGGCACTCCGAAGTTGATCGATAGATCTACGTACAACGAGAAGGAAATTGAGTGGCGCTATAACTACGCTTTCGTTCGCAAAGCGACGGACGGCGTGTACTTCGACTTCCAGAAGCCTGATATCACGAACGCGAATCAGAAGATTAACACAAGTTACTTGAAGGATAACAATGTAAATCCACGTGTTTTTGACGATCCAGCAGACCCGATGTCGCAAGATCGCCTGAAATATGCGAATGAAATGATGCTCAAATTCGTAACCGGCAAAGAGCCTTTAACTAACTGGGATACGTTCGTGAAGACGCTGCAGGACAAATTTAAGCTGAACGATGCGATTGCGAATTATACGAAGCAGCTGCAAGGTGACGGTGTTATAAAATAATTGTAGTGGGGAAAAGGGGAGAAGACTCCTCTTTTTCCACATTCAACAACTTAGCAACGAGAGGTGCGCACATGCGAGATTGGATCAAGAGATGGTTCCACAATATATCATTCCGACTGTTTCTGGTCTGTTTCGTCTTCGTGCTCAGCTCGGAGGCTATTCTAAGCGGCTTATCCTACCGTTATATTAAAAATGAAATTACGTCGAGTCAGCTTAACCAAGCTACACAGTTGCTGCATAAGGAAGAGGAATATATCGATTTGTATTTTCTTCTTGTGCAAAATACGATCGGTCAACTCTCCACTTCAGCAGCTTCGTGGCGTAATGATCTGACGGCTGCGCAGGCTGCTCTAGAGAATGCCTACCGGGAGAACTCGGTCATGCTAACAGACGTGTACGTGATTCGCAAGGATTTGTCCATTCTGGGTGGAAACCCTGTAACGAAGGTCATTAATGACCCAAGGGATGATCGTGATCCGCTATACAAAATGGCCTACAGTAACGCTTACGGTGCCGTGACGGTTAGTCAACCTTACCAGAATTTCTTCTCTGGTTGGACAGTCACCTTCACCAAAGCGATTACGATAGCCGGTGAACCTATGGCTGTGGCTGTAGATTTAAATCTAACTGCGATGCAGGAGCGATTGCAAAAAGTTGGCGGTGGCAGCAACGATCTGCAACTCGGCATTATGGACAAAGAGGGACGTGTCATTCTGGAGCCAGCTGGCAGCCGTTTGTTCAGTATTGTCGA
Organism: Paenibacillus qinlingensis; assembly: GCF_031455095.1. Classification (GTDB taxonomy): domain Bacteria; phylum Bacillota; class Bacilli; order Paenibacillales; family NBRC-103111; genus Paenibacillus_E; species Paenibacillus_E qinlingensis_A. The sequence goes on along the minus strand of NZ_JAVDSB010000011.1, from coordinate 180,663 downwards.
TCACCGTCTACGTTTTGACGATCGCGATGGTCGGGAACTTGTGGAGTCCAAGGATGATGTCTTTAACGAACATATGAATGGAAATGCCGTGACCATTATGAAGAGCATTAATCCGCGTACCAAATGGATTGTCTTTGCTTTCTATGACGGAACGACGCTGCAAACTTCGCTCAAGCGGATGGAGACCTTTTTCATTGGCCTGTTGCTGCTTGGCTTCTTGCTTAGCGTGCTGACGGCTGGTTTCGTAGCTCGCATGATTCGAACACCGGTGTATTATCTGATTCGAAAAATTAATCAAGTCGGTCACGGAGACTTGAACGTTAGCATATCGAGCGTACGCCGTGATGAATTCGGCAAGCTGGCTGAAACATTCGATGATATGCTGCGCCAAATCAGAACCTTAATTGAACACGTGAACCATGGTGAGCGCAAGAAGAAAGAGTTAGAGATTCAAGTGCTGCAATCACAAATTAATCCTCATTTTCTTTACAACACGCTAGGTTCTATTTCAAATGTGGTCGCGTTTGAGCGCTATTCTGAGGTAGACAACATCATTGAAGCACTGATTTCGATTCTCGAATACGGCATCACCGAGTTCTCAGACCGGGTCAATTTGGAGCAGGAATTGCGGAATGTGAAGGATTATTTATATATACAGAAGATTCGATACGATAGTGAATTTGAGCTAATGGAAGACATCGATCCGTTAGCCCTGCAGCTTCCTGTTCTTCGCATGGCGCTTCAGCCGATTGTGGAGAATAGTATTTTTCACGGATATGCCGGAGGTCGTAAACCAGGAGCGATTCAATTGTCAGCTATTCGTCGGGATGGAAATCTCATTATTGAGGTAAAGGACGAAGGGATTGGCATGACGCCTGATAAGACAATTGAGTTACTGCTAGAGGATCCAGCGGGGAAAAATTATAATCATCGGAAGCGAATTGGTTTATACAACATTCATCAACGAATCCGTTTGAACTACGGGGAGCCTTATGGGCTAAGCGTGAGGAGTGAGCCAGGACGTGGAACTTGTGTAACACTGACATTCCCAGATGACACCGTGCAAGAGAACAAGAAGCATGAGGAACGGGACAGGGGGGAAGCGCAATGAGAGAGGTAACCTGCCTCATTGTGGATGATGAGCCGCCGATGGTAAAGCGATTAGAGACCTATTTCGAACGATGGGCGGAGCGGCGGATGCCATTCCGACTTGTTGGTCGTGCCTATTCGGGCGCCGAAGCTTTGGAGAGGGCAGATGAACTTCGTCCTGATCTCATTATCACAGATATCGTGATGCCTGGCATGGACGGGATTGAACTCGTTCGTCAGCTTCGGGAACGTCTGCCTGGTGTGGAGGTCATCATCCTAAGCGCCTACTCTGACTTTGCCTATGCGAAACAAGCCATTGCCATGGGAGTGTTTGAATATTTAGTCAAGGTGCCATTACGCGAAGAAGACGTACACACCGCCTTGTCCAAAGCGCGTGATAATGTCATCGCTCGCGAGGAGAAAGAAAGGCGCTTGCAAAGTCTTAGCGGATCAGTGAAAGAGAATTCGTATCGTCTGCGTAAGCATCTGTTTGAGGAGCTGCTGCGTGGTGAGGTGTCGGATTCCGTCATGGATCGCCGCAGCGCAGAACTAGTGCCGAGTTTCGAGCCGCGGCAGTATGGTTGCTTTGCTCTGCGGTTTGATAATTATGACGTATTCTGCTCGGAATATTCACCAGCTGACCGTAACATGCTCAAGTATGGCATGTTAAATATAATTGAAGAAGTACTGCGGGAAAAAGGGAGCTGTTTTGCTTGTGAGCTACAGCAAGGTGTCATCGTGGCTTTAGCTGCAATTCAAGCAGGCAGCGAACAATCGTTCGACCGGAACTGCTACGAGCTTGGGGAAAGCATCCGTGACGCTATTAAAACCTATTTACGGATATCTGTTTCGATAGGTGTGAGCCGGATGTATAACGGCTGGGGGCAGGCTGCGAAAGCCTATGAGGAGGCAAAAGGTGCGCTCGCGGACACCTTCTATGCTAGCTTTGGCTCCGTGGTTACACCAAATCGCAGGCTAGCTTACACGGAGAGCGACTGGCGTGAGCTTTCAGAACGCTTCGAGCATACGCTTGAGCGATCAAGCTCCAAGTCAGGAGGCGAAGTGATTGTGCCTCTGCTTCATGTGCTGCACAGCCACCGCGTTATCCCTGGCAAGCTGCTGGGCTATGTGGATGGCTGGTACGCACGGCTTCGCCAGAGGCTGTTGTCGACAGCGAATGGGGATGCCGCCGAGGTGGTAACCTTTGCGGACTGTACGCATCTGCATCAGCTGGTTGATCAGCTGCGAATAGAGTGGGAACGGCTGCATGCCCAAGTAGAAGGAAGCGGGCTGCGCGCCGAGATGGTAAAGGCGATGCGTTTCGTTGAGGATCATCTAAAGGAATCGATTTCGCTCAGCGTCGTAGCTGAGCATATTCATTTGAATCCTTCGTATGTGAGCGAGCTTTTCAAGAAAGAATTAGGGATTAATTTCACGGATTACGTCTCCAAGCGTAGGATTGAGCGGGCCATCGAGCTGCTGCGTAAGCGTGATTATTCCAACTTAGAACTTGCCGAGGCAGTTGGCGTTCATAATGAGAAGTATTTTTGTACCTTGTTCAAAAAAATAACCGGAACCTCTCCGCAGAAGTTTGTCGCGGCAAGCGGGAGAGATTGACGAGGAGAGAGATGCTTTGCTATCCAAGAAAGCTCGAAATCAGTTGGAAGAATCTATTTTTCATAATCCGCCTGCTACCTATCGAAGCACACCTTTCTGGTCATGGAACGATAAGCTGGAGCCTGAGGAACTTCGTAGGCAAATTGGCGAGATGAAACGTGCAGGGTTAGGCGGTTTCTTCATGCATACCAGACAGGGGCTGCTAACTCCTTATATGGGTGAGGAGTTTCTAGATGCGATTGAGGTATCAGCGGATGAGGCTAAAGCTCAAGGACTAGAAGCTTGGTGTTACGATGAGAATGGATGGCCTAGTGGAACAGCGAATGGGGTTGTGCCGGCATTAGGGGCCTCTTATCAGCAAAAGTCGCTGGAGGGTATCCCAGTTAAGAAAGAGAATGCCTTACACCAGATGGAAGTACTTCGACAGGATCCCGACTTTATGTACCTGCTGGTTCGATTAGCAAACGAGCAGCAGTGGCGAGTGCAAGAGACGGACGGCGATATTGAAAATTGGGATGAAGGTCTGGCCGTCATGTGCCGAGTGAATCCTTATTATATTGATATCCTTTCTATTCAAGCGATGGATGCCTTTCTGCAGGCGTGCCATGAGGTTTATTTCCAGCGTCTAGGTGACAGGTTCGGTGAGGGCACTATGCCCGGCATATTTACAGATGAGTTTAAGTTCTCTGGCATTCCATGGTCGGTTGATCTTGATCAGGCGTATTCGTTACGTTATGGGCAGTCCATTACCAATGCTATCGGTTGGTTGCTTACAGAAGTACATGAGTCTGAAATGGAAGCGGCATACCTAGCACGTTATCAGTTTTGGAATCTGGTGAGCGAACGTTTTCGAACGTCTGTTCGTTTGGTTGCAGACTGGTGTGAAGCACATGGCTGGCAGCTGACAGGTCATTTCATGGGTGAAGATACCCTCATGGACCAAATGCAGTACACGGCAGGAGTCATGCCGCTGTATGAGCGAATGCATATGCCAGGTATTGATATGCTGGGTCGTACGCCGCGCAGCGTGATTTTGCCTAAGCAGGCGGCTTCGGTAGCGCGGCAGTTGGATAAACCGTTCGTGATTACTGAAACCTTCGGTTGCTGTGGCTGGAACTTGAGTTTCCGTGAGATGAAAAGGATCGCCGAATGGCAGTTTGTCCTAGGTGTGAATCGACTATGCCCACATCTGCAATCGTATTCGATTCGAGGGGTTCGCAAGCGGGACTACCCACCATCTCTGTATGTTCAGCAACCCTGGTGGGACGTGTACAGCCAGTTTAATCATTATTTTGCTAGGCTTACGTATTTGTTGACTCTTGGGAAGGCCGTTCCAGGTATTCTTGTGCTGCATCCGATTCGGTCGGCATGGCTGCTGCAAAGTATGAAAGATAAAAGTAACGTGGAACAATTGCAGAACCGCATGGATGCATTAGCGGAAGAATTATTAGCGCTTCAGCGTGATTTCGATTACGGCGATGAAGCGTTGATGCGAGACTATGGGCGTATTTTAGACGGGATGTTACAGGTCGGTTCCCAACAATACGCAACGGTCATTGTGAGTGATGTGCTAACGTTAGAGGCTTCAACCTTTGAACTGCTGAAATCGTTCGTAGAAGCGGGAGGAAAGGTTATATTAGTGGGAGAAGCCCCTCATTATCTGGAGGGCAAACGGAGCGAGACACTAGCATCTTGGTTTATGAGCGATCGTGTGGTTCATATTGCGGAGTTGAAGGGTTTGGCCGAGCAAGTGCAGGTTCGCAGTGATTGGCTGCTGGGAGAGGATACGTCGCAAGAAGCTTTACGAAAGCTTTATGTACAGGAGCGGCGTTTGCCTGGTGTGACATTGCTGTATGTTGTGCATACGGGAAATACCGGGACGGTCGAGTTGAACATTCCTGCGTCAGATCGGCGAGTATGGATGGAGATGGATTTGGAAAATGGGGAAAAAGGCGAAGCTGACGCACGCACACTGTCGTCAAGCTTGAAGCTAGCGCCTGGTGACTCCAAGATCTTTGCGGTTTGGGACAGTGAGACTGTAACGGAAGCAGTTCCAGCTTCAGCTACACCATCTTCCATTGAGAAGACATTATCAGTTGTTGAAGTAAATATGGAATCTCCGTGGGACTATCAGCTGTCAGCACCCAATGCGTTAACTTTAGACTATGCTATCTATCGTTTAGATGGAGGCGAGTGGTCAGCTCTAACGTATGTGCTGAATATCCAAGAGCATTGTATCGCGCTGAAACGGCCTGTGCATATCGAGTTGGCGTTTACTTTCGATACAGATGCGGCGCTGATGCAGGTCACTGATCGTTCACTATGGAGGCTGGCGATTGAACGTCCTGAGCATTGGAAGCTGGAGGTTAACGGACAGCTTATCCAAGCCAACAGTGCTGACGGTTGGTTAGGTGGGGATCGCAGCTTCCCTACGCTGAAGATCGGTGACTATGTGCGAGAGGGACGTAATGATATCCACATGTCAGGAACCTTTTACTGCAACGAAGAGGTGTATCGATTCTTCGGTGTGGCCGGTGCCAACTTGGCCCCGATTCGCAATAAGCTCACATTCGACGTTGAGATCGAAAGTGTGTATGTGCTAGGTCCCTTCGCTGTGCAACCGCACAGGGGCTGGGAGCATGCGGAACGCGAGGCAATATGGACGGAAGGTCCGTTCACTTTGACTATTCCGCCGAAGCAACTGTCTCTGACGGATGTCACGACGCAAGGATTGCTCTTCTATGCAGGGGGCATCCGTGCTGCAAAAAGCATTACTTTACCCGAGTATGTGCTTAGACGTATACGCGAAGGGAGCAGGCTTGTCCTCCAGTGGGACGCTATGCGCTGTCCAGCTGTGCATATTACAGTCAATCAAGGAACCACGCATACGATTCTTTGGGGAGCCCAGCAACTGGATCTTACAGCGGAAATATCGGAAGCCACCGTGCAGCTTCACATAGAATTGCTGACCAGTGGACGTAACACGTTTGGCCCTCATCATCATCTGAAGGGTGAGGTAACCTTCGTCGGACCTACTAGCTTTACCGATAAAATCGGGTGGGTTGACGCAGGGGCCGACCAAATCTGGACGGATCGCTATTGTTTTGTCAGCTTCGGGCTGACCGGTGTTCAGTTATTGCTAATTGACGCCAGCTAAACCTTACTTCTATACCCTCGTGAGTGTGCATTCTCCGATTGGAGAGTGCGACTTATGAGGGTTCTTTGCCATGATTTTATAACCAAAGCAAAACCGTGCATATTGTTGGTTCTATAGCAGATAAGTTGGATAACATATGATATAATGGACGAGGTTTGCCTGACCTACAAGCTTAATTTAGGAGGAATTTATGGGTAAAGTACATATTTGCGATCATCCGCTTATCCAGCATAAGCTTACTTATATTCGGGATGAGAACACGACAACGAAGGATTTTAGAGCGCTTGTCGATGAAGTTGCTACATTAATGGTTTATGAAATTACAAGGGATCTCCCGCTGCAGCAAGTGCAAGTGAAAACGCCAGTCACAACAGCAGATTGCCACGTTATCTCAGGCAGAATGTTGGGGTTAATCCCTATTTTGCGAGCGGGTTTAGGTATGGTTGACGGTGTGTTAAAGCTGATGCCAGCTGCTAAAGTTGGACATGTTGGCCTCTATCGTGATCCGGATACACTTCAGCCCGTAGAATACTATGTGAAGCTGCCTACGGATGTTTTGGAGCGGGATTTATTAGTTATTGATCCTATGCTTGCTACCGGTGGATCTGCCAACGCAGCGATTGAAGTGCTGAAACGCAGAGGCTGTACACGTATTAAGCTCATGTGTCTCATCGCTGCACCTGAGGGCGTAGCTTCCGTTCAAAAAGAACACCCAGACGTTGATATTTACGTCGCAGCTGTCGATGATCATTTGAATGATCATGGCTATATCGTGCCAGGTCTCGGGGATGCAGGGGATCGTCTGTACGGCACTGATTAATTTTTTTGAACAAAAGTAAAGCTTACGAAGTCAGTTTTCCTGTAAGAAAACTTAAGCTCATATTTACGAGCTTCGTTTTCTTTAACAGAAACGTTAAGTTAACGCTTACGAAGATAGCTTTCCTACGGAAAGCTCTAAGGGGAGAAGAAACCGATGAAACGTCTAAAAGTGATTACGATCTTCGGAACAAGACCTGAAGCTATCAAAATGGCTCCGCTCATTCTCGAGTTGGAAAAGCATCCTGAGCAGATTGAGTCTCTGGTATGCGTAACTGCACAGCATCGTCAGATGTTGGACCAAGTGCTTGATATTTTTAAAATCACACCTGACTTTGACCTTAATGTTATGAAGGATCGCCAAACATTAAATGAGATTACCATGCGTGTGCTGCAAGGACTAGAGCCTGTGTTCAAAGAGGCGAAGCCGGATCTCATTCTTGTTCACGGTGATACACTAACAACGTTCCTGGCAAGCTATGCGGCATTTATGCAACAGATACAAGTAGGACACGTGGAAGCGGGTCTTCGGACGTGGAACAAATTGTCGCCATATCCAGAGGAAATGAACCGTCAATTAACGGGCGTTCTTGCAGACCTTCATTTTGCGCCTACACAACAATCCGCAGATAACCTGCGCAAAGAAAATAAATCAGAGTCCCAGATCTATGTGACCGGGAATACGGCTATTGATGTATTTAAGTACACGGTGCAGGAGAAATTCGAGCATCCTGTTCTTGAATGGGCGGCAGGCCGCAAGCTGATCTTGATGACAGCGCATCGCCGTGAGGCTCAAGGTGAGCCGCATCGTCAAATATTCCGCGCCGTGAAACGTATCGCTGATGAGTTTGAGGACATTGCAATCGTTTACCCGGTTCATCCGAACCCGGTGGTTCTCGAACCTGCCCATGAAATTCTAGGCAATCATCCACGCATTAAATTGATCGATCCGCTTGACGTTTTCGAACTGCATAACTTCTATCCATATACGTATATGATTCTGACGGACTCTGGCGGCCTTCAAGAAGAGGCGCCAACCTTTGGTGTCCCAGCTCTCGTTCTTCGTGATACGACAGAGCGTCCAGAAGGTATTCAAGCGGGTACATTAGAGCTAGTTGGCACGGATGAAGAAGTGGTCTATACGCGCGCCAAGGCGTTGCTAACAGATGCAGATCAGTACAATAAAATGAGCCAAGCTGCGAACCCTTACGGAGACGGAAAAGCGTCGGAACGCATCGTTCAAGCGATTCTTCATCACTTCGGTAGGACGACTGAACGCCCGGAATCTTTCTAACCGTGACAAAATCATGACAAACGCTACAGCGTACAGTTGAACTGTTCGGTTTAAAAAAGCGCAAACCCTAGAGCCACAAGGCTCTAAGGAGTTTTGTGAGATGTGACAAATGAAGTTCCGTCAATTGACAAAGTTAGCATGGCTTCGATACAATGAATGAGGATTCGTAGGAGTGAGCTACGAGACGCGTTTTCCCATGTGGAAAACACCCAGGAGGGTGCAATGAAACGGCCAAATTCCAATGATAATCCTTGGCGGGCAGTAGCGTTAACTAGTGCAATTGGCATAGACCTTGTCGTATGTTTGGCAGCCGGATATTTCTTCGGTGATTGGTTGAGTGGTGTACTAGGTGGACAGATCTGGTTGTTAGTCGGATTTTTACTTGGGCTTGTAACCGGCATCATGAGCATTTACTTGATGATTAAGCGGTACGGAGGGCTATGATGGACGACTTTTCAGCCACTCTGAAAACGGTTCAAAACGTATTTCTTTTCTTTTTATCCTTTTGTTTGGCTGCATGGGCGCTTCTTGTCGATTACCGGGTTTACGTTGCAGGGATAATGCTTGGAGCATGTGCGAGCATGATTAATGCGAGGTTCTTAGCTTGGAAGATTAACAAGCTGGCAGCAGCTGCGATAGAGCAGTCAGGGCGCAAGGTAACCCTTGGCTTCTTGACAAGGGCAGCAGTCGCTGGGTTTGTTGGGTTGATTGCCGTCAGGTATCCCGAACATGTTGCATTAACCACGACGATTGTTGGATACTTTTTTGCTCAATTGGCAACACTCGTATTGGGTATTCTTTCTATTAAGAAGTCTAAGAAGTAATTCCACGATGTAACTTCAACGGATGAAAGGGGTGAAAATGGAAAATATGGAACATCACGCGCCAATATATAATTGGTTTGGTATTGATTTCGATGCATCAGCGTTACTGATGATCGGGATTACCACAGTTATCGTGCTAATTCTTGCAATTGCAGGAGCGAGCCGAGCATCCGTAACAAATCCTTCGAAACTTCAAAACTTCATGGAATGGACGATTGAGTTCGTAGAAGGCATTATTGGAAGCACGATCGGTTCCAAGCATGGCAAAGGATTTATTGCACTTGGTCTTACGCTCATTATGTATATCTTTATCGGCAACATGCTCGGCCTTCCTTTCTCAATCGTGACGGAAGATCATGTATCTTGGTGGAAATCACCAACAGCTGATATCGCAGTTACAGGAGCACTAACAGTCGTTGTTATCGTGCTAAGTCACTACTTAGGGATTACTCGTAACACGAAGCATTACTTCGCGCATTATTTTGAGTTCAAAGGGGCAATGTTGATCCTTCATTTAATTGAAGTTGTATCGAAGCCACTTACGCTTGCGTTCCGTCTTTACGGTAACATTTATGCAGGTGAAATCATGATATCTGTCATTATTGGAGCAGGTTGGTTTGGAATTGCGCCTCTCTTCGTATGGCAGGGCTTCAGTGTGTTCGTAGGTGCGATTCAAGCCTTCGTATTCACGATGCTAACCATGGTTTATATCTCACAAACATTGATTCATGAAGAAAAGCACTAAGCATTAGACTTACCTCGGGAAGTCTCGAGTCACTTATAAAACAACAAAAACCTAAGAGTTTAAGGGAGGATTTTATCAATGGGAGCAATAGCATTAGTAGCAGCAGGTATCGTATTCGGTTTGGGAGCACTAGGTGCAGGTATTGGTAACGGTTTGATCGTAGGTCGTGCTTTGGAAGGTATTTCTCGTCAACCAGAACTTCGTGGTACGCTTCAAACAACAATGTTTATCGGGGTAGGTCTAGTTGAGGCAATGCCGGTCGTTGCATTGGTTCTTGCGTTCATCTTTATGGGAAAAGCTTAAGAAACCGTTTGGCGTTGATGGCCGAAGTTGCCACCACGCCTTCGTTTTGCCCATGTTATCAGAAGGGAGTGACGTTACTTGCATATTGAATGGTCCACATTTTGGATACAACTTGTCGCGTTTTTAATTTTATATTTGTTGCTTTCTAAATTTGCGTTCGGTCCTCTGTTCGGCATGATGGAGAAACGCAGACAATTGGTAAAAGATCAAATTCAAACAGCTGAAACTAGCCGTAAACAGGCAGAGCAACTGTTGGAGGAACAAAAGCAAGCGCTGCAACAAACTCGTAAGGAAGCTTACGACATCATTGAGCAAGCGAAGCACACAGGCTCCAAGCAAGCTGATGATATTATTCATGCAGCTAGTGCAGAAGCAAACCGTCTGAAAGACGAAGCGCTTAAAGATATCGAAAATGAGAAGAACAAAGCGGTTGCCGCTCTTCGCAGCCAAGTTGGCGCGATGTCCGTTCTAATCGCATCCAAAATTATTGAGAAACAAATCGACGAAAAGTCACAAGAAGAACTTGTTGAGCATTACCTCAAAGAGGTAGGAGGCAACGTATGAGTGACATCGTCGTAGCGAAGCGTTATGCCAAAGCTTTATTCGAAGTAGCGAAGGAAAAGAATATCATTTCCCAAGTTGAAGATGAGCTTAAATCTGTAGCTAGTGCGATTAGGGATAATGCAGACTTGCAGAAGTTCCTGAACCATCCGAACATCGGGAATACCGTCAAGACGGACCTGCTGAAGCAGATTTTCGAGGGCAATGTTTCCGAACCGGTGTGGAACACGCTGCTGGTCTTGATTGATAAAGGTAGACAATCCATTCTAGATACCTTAGTGCTTGATTATGCCAAGGTTGCGAATGAAGCACTCGGACAAGCGAGCGCAATCGTTACTTCCGCGTTCGAATTGTCGGATGCTCAGCAAGCGGAGATTGCCTCACATTTTAGTAAAGTAACAGGTAAAACGATTCGTGTTTCGTCCGTAGTTGAGCCTAAGCTGCTCGGCGGTGTACAAGTACGTATCGGTGATCGTTTATATGATGGAAGCTTGGCAGGCAAGTTGGGCCGTTTAGCCAAAGCGTTAGTTTAACACAAGCACTGTAAGAATAGGGGTGAAGTTCGTTGAGTATCAAACCTGAAGAAATCAGCTCATTGATTAAGCAACAGATTGCAAACTATAATTCCGATATCCAAGTGGTTGATGTAGGTACAGTCATTCAAGTTGGTGATGGTATCGCTCGTGCTCACGGCTTGGAAAGCGTTATGGCAGGCGAGCTGCTTGAGTTTCCAAGTGGCGTTCTAGGCTATGCCTTTAACCTTGAGGAAAGCAACGTAGGTATCGTTATTCTCGGACCTTACAAAGATATTCGTGAAGGCGACCAAGTTAAACGTACTGGCCGTATCATGGAAATTCCTGTAGGTGATGCACTACTAGGCCGTGTTGTTAACCCATTGGGTCAACCAGTCGATGGTAGAGGTCCAATTGAAACAACTGGATTCCGTCCAATCGAATCCCCAGCACCAGGCGTTATGGCCCGTAAATCGGTACATGAGCCAATGCAAACAGGGATCAAAGCGATTGACGCAATGGTACCAGTAGGCCGTGGACAACGTGAGTTGCTCATCGGTGACCGTCAAACAGGTAAAACAGCGATCGCTATCGACGCGATCATCAACCAAAAAGGTAATGGCGTAAAATGTATTTATGTTGCTATCGGTCAAAAGCAATCCACTGTCGTAGGTGTTGTTGAAACACTTCGTCACGCTGGCGCTTTGGACTACACAATCGTTGTAACAGCTTCTGCTTCTGAGCCTTCACCAATGCTTTGGTTGGCTCCGTATGCAGGTTGCGCAATGGGTGAGTACTTCATGTACAAAGGCGAGCACGTGTTGATCGTCTATGATGACTTGTCCAAACAAGCAGCTGCTTACCGTGAGTTGTCCCTCTTGCTTCGTCGTCCACCGGGTCGTGAAGCTTATCCAGGGGATGTTTTCTACTTGCACTCCCGTCTTCTAGAGCGTGCTGCGAAATTGAATGATGAGCTAGGTGGCGGTTCCATGACGGCACTTCCTTTCATTGAAACACAAGCAGGCGATATCTCGGCATACATTCCTACGAACGTAATTTCGATTACGGACGGACAAATCTTCTTAGAATCCGACTTGTTCTACTCAGGTCAGCGTCCAGCGGTTAACGTTGGTAACTCTGTATCCCGTGTAGGGGGCTCTGCACAAACGAAAGCGATGAAAAAAGTTGCGGGTACACTTCGTGTTGACTTGGCACAATATCGCGAACTTGCTGCATTTGCTGCATTCGGATCTGACTTGGATAAAGCAACTCAAGCGCGTTTGGACCGTGGTGTTCGTACGCTTGAAATTTTGAAACAAGGTGTTCACCAACCGATGTCACTGGAGAAGCAAGTTGCTTCCCTTTACACAGTTGTTAAAGGACACGTGGATGATCTTCCAGTTCAAGACGTTACACGTTTTGAAGGTCAATTCTTGGCTTACTTGGAATCCAACCGTCCAGAAATTCTACACAGCATTCGCGATACGAAGGACATCACTCCGGATAACGATAAAGCGCTAGTAGAAGCAATTGGTCAATTCAAAAAGAGCTTCGCAGCTTCTGTATAAATCATGATGGTAGAGCTTCCTGCCCACAGTGAAGCTCTACCTACCGTGTTAATCCTGGGCAGGCTGATCGCCTGAATTCAGGTCTTCGAATGAAGGCTTTTCTAAGCCTCAAAAGAGAGGTGAGCAGGTATGGCAAAAGGAATGCGCGAGATTAAGCGCCAAATCAAGTCCACACAAAACACGAAACAAATTACGAGAGCGATGGAAATGGTCTCTGCAGCGAATTTGAGACGAGCACAACGTTCTGCGGAAGCAGCACGTCCTTACTCCGATAAGTTGAAAGAAGTCGTTCAAAGCATTGCAGCTGGAAGCAAAGGGATCAAACACCCGATGTTACAGTCACGCGAAGTGAAGAAGACAGGCTATTTAGTAATCACCTCGGATCGTGGATTGGCTGGAGGCTACAACGCTAACGTGTTGCGGAAGGTCATGACCGAGATTCGTGAAAACCATAAATCAACAGCTGAATATTCGATTTTTGTAATCGGACGTAAGGGTAGTAATTTTTTCCGCAAACGGAATATGCCAATTGTAGAGGAAGTTACAGGTGTTCCGGATTCACCGAAATTCGCGGACATTAAATCTGTCGCATCAGCAGCAGTAAAGAACTTCGAAAATGGAACGTATGACCAGTTGTTCTTGGTATATAACCAATTCAAAAATGCTATTACCCAAATTCCAACTATGATCCGCCTGCTTCCTATGGAAGAAGTTACTGGCGTGGCTGCTGCTAGCTATGAGTATGAGCCATCACCAGAAGGTGTTCTAGAAGTATTACTGCCTAAATATGCAGAAACGCTTATTTACAGTGCTGTACTGGAAGGTAAAGCGAGTGAGTTTGGTGCGAGAATGACAGCGATGAACTCCGCTACGAAGAATGCAACCAAAATGATCAGCAGCTACACATTAGCTTACAACCGTGCGCGTCAAGCCTCGATTACCCAAGAAATATCGGAGATCGTTGCTGGAGCGAACGCGAACGCATAACAATAAAGCTTCTACGGAAGCAAAGCTTTTCTTAGGAGGGAAACCATGAGTAAAGGGCGCGTTGTAACAATTACAGGGCCAGTCGTCGACATTGAGTTCGAACGCGGACAACTCCCTGAAATCTTGAATGCCATCAAGATTGAAAGAAATGATAATGGCGTACTATCCACAATGACAGTTGAAGCAGCTGTTCACCTTGGTGACAACTTGGTTCGTTGTATTGCAATGTCCTCAACTGACGGACTTGTTCGTGGAGCAGTAGCTGAAGATACAAAAGCTGCAATTACCGTTCCGGTTGGAGCAGCAACACTAGGTCGCGTGTTTAACGTATTGGGAGATCCTATCGATGGTATCGAAGGCGTTGACCGTACATTTACAAGCGGTATCCACAAAGAAGCTCCAGCTTTCGACAACTTGTCGACAAAAGCAGAGATTCTTGAAACAGGAATTAAAGTTATCGACCTTATGGCTCCTTATGTTAAGGGTGGAAAAATCGGTCTCTTCGGCGGCGCGGGTGTAGGTAAAACCGTAACGATGCAAGAGTTGATCCACAACATTGCACAAGAGCACGGCGGTATCTCCGTTTTCGCAGGCGTTGGAGAGCGTACTCGTGAAGGTAATGACCTTTACCACGAGATGAAAGACTCCGGCGTTATCGCAAAAACAGCGATGGTATTCGGTCAAATGAACGAGCCTCCAGGCGCGCGTCTTCGCGTTGCTTTGTCCGGTTTGACAATGGCTGAGTATTTCCGTGACGAAGAAGGTAAAGACGTTCTTCTTTTCATCGATAACATCTTCCGCTTTACACAAGCGGGTTCTGAGGTTTCCGCATTGCTAGGGCGTATGCCTTCAGCGGTAGGTTACCAACCAACTTTGGCAACAGAGATGGGTCAACTGCAAGAGCGTATTACTTCCACGAAAAAAGGTTCCGTTACTTCCATTCAAGCGATTTACGTTCCTGCCGATGACTATACGGATCCGGCTCCAGCAACGGCTTTCGCCCACTTGGATGCAACAACGAACTTGGAGCGTAGTATTGCTGCAGCAGGTATTTTCCCTGCGGTAGATCCACTTGCTTCTTCATCCCGTATCTTGACGCCAGAAATTCTTGGCGAAGATCACTATAAAACAGCACAAGGTGTTAAACGAGTTCTTCAACGTTACAAAGAGCTTCTGGATATCATCGCGATCTTGGGTATGGATGAGTTGTCTGATGAAGACAAATTGACTGTACAACGTGCGCGTCGTCTCCGCTTGTTCTTGTCTCAGCCGCTTCACGTTGCTGAGCCGTTCAACGGTTTCCCAGGTCTTTATGTACCATTGAAAGAAACAGTGCGTAGCTTCAAAGAAATCCTTGAAGGTAAGCACGACAACCTTCCTGAAGTAGCTTTCCACAACGTTGGAACGATCGAGGACGCTATCGAGAAAGCAAAAACACTGTAAGCTTGGCATCTTGCTAAGACCAGCTTTTGCTAAACTCTAAGGAAGGAGAATCCAAGTGAGTACATTCCTACTGGAAATTGTTACACCGGAGCGCAAAGTGTACGCTGAACAAGTGAACATGATTAGCGTGAAGGGGTCTGAAGGGGAGCTTGGAATTCTGCCGAATCACATTCCATTGGTCACTCCACTTAGAATCGCACCGATTACTGTGAAGAAAACGGGCTCCAAAGACGAAGTCATCGCAGTGAATGGCGGTTTCATGGAAGTGCGCAAGGATAAGGTGGTTATTTTGGCGGAAAGCGCCGAGCTACCTGAACAAATCGATATTGATCGTGCGAAGGCAGCGAAGGACCGTGCGGAGAAACGTCTTGCGGATACAAAGCAAGATAACGTAGATTTCAAACGTGCTGAAGCTTCTTTACAAAGAGCAGTGAATCGTATCGGTGTGTCCGGGAAATAAATAGATGAAATAAAGCGGGGGAACTTTGGTTCTTCCGCTTTTTTGCGTTCTAAATTGCAAAGAAAAAGCTGTCCCTCTCGGAGGAGAGGAACAGCTCGCGTTAGATTTACATGTTAAGCGTGATGCCAGACTGTGGATTCGCCTGTTTTCGGGCAGGGAGGGAACGTTTGACCTGCTACTAACTCGACGCTTTGCCCGTCAGCATCGCGGTAGCGACCAGTCTCCGTAACTTTGTCATGTGTTCTGTGTTGGTGGTTAGCATTTGAAGCATTTGCCATAGGAATCAGTCCTTTCGAGAATAGTAATTGAGCTTTCGGCCAATGCCTTTTTGCCCAATGAATAGTATTACCCACTTATGTGGGATGCTAATCTTATTAGAAAAAGAATTAGTGTCGACGCCCATACCCCTTTTTGTTATACTAATAAAGGTGATTATTACCAAAACTAATGAGATCGTAAGAAATGCAAACAAGAAATGGAGGCGGTTACATTCACATGATGTATACAAATAACTATGTAATCGTAGCGATTTTTCTAGGGTTAGGTATTTTCCTCCCCATAGCTGCGCTGACGATTGGCAAATGGTTAAGACCGAGTAAACCCATCGATGAGAAGTACACGACGTATGAGAGTGGTAATGAGCCTGTAGGTGAGGGACAAATCCGGTTTAACATTCGATATTATTTGTACGCTTTGATGTTTGTCATCTTTGATGTGGAGACCGTATTCCTCTATCCGTGGGCAGTTGCCTTTAATCAACTTGGATTATTCGCATTAATAGAAATGTGCATTTTTGTAGCCTTGCTTGCCATAGGATTAATATACGCTTGGAAGAAGAAGGTGCTGCGATGGACTTCAGTCTAGAATCAATCTCTCCCGAGGAACGGGAAGAAATAAACCGTAATGTATTTATGACAACACTGGAGCAGGTAAAAGCTTGGGCTCGCAGTAATTCGCTTTGGCCATTAACCTTTGGCTTAGCTTGTTGTGCGATCGAAATGATGGGAACGGGTGGTTCTCACTATGATTTAGACAGATTCGGAGTCATCTTCCGTACGTCTCCTAGACAATCAGATGTCATGATTGTAGCAGGGACAGTTACGAAGAAAATGGCTCCTTTGTTGCGCCGACTTTACGAGCAAATGCCTGAACCGAAGTGGGTTATCGCGATGGGTTCATGCGCAACCGCAGGCGGTCCTTATGTGAAGTCGTATTCCGTTGTCAAAGGTGTAGATCAGATCGTACCTGTGGATGTTTATATCCCAGGTTGTCCTCCGAATCCGGCAGCACTTATTTATGGGATCAACAAGCTTCAGGAAAAGATTCGCTATGAGGCGAAAACTGGGAAGCAGGTGATCAACCGATGAGCGAGGAGAAAAAGCCGGAAGAATCGGCAGTTCCGACTCCTCCTGTTGGTGAGGATGGGAAAGAGGAAGGCAAGGTAGAGAGTCCTGCTGAAGGCAGTACAGCTGAAGCGAAAACGGAAGTTGGAGCAGATAGCCATGCCGAGGGCAAAGCGGAAGCTAGCGTGCCGCCTGCTGGCGCAACAACGCCAGCGTCCGCAGACGCTGGCTCAGAGGAAGAGAAGGCGGCCAAAGCCCAGGCCGCCGCAGAAGCCCGCGCCGCGCGAGCAGCCGCACGCGCCGGAGCGAAGCCCGAATCGGCGGATCCCGCTGCGCCGAAAGAGCCTTCACCGAACCAGCCGCTGCTGGACCGGCTGGTGACGATCCTTAAGGCCGAGGCAGGCGAAGACTCCGTCGTCGACGCATTCATCAACGAAAGGGACGCGCATCGTCCTTATGTGATCATTCACAGCTCGCGCTGGCCGCAGGCCGCGCTGACTTTACGTGATCACGCGGAGCTGCGCTGTGACTACTTGCGCAATCTCTCCGGTGTGGATCAAGAAACGCACCTTGAGGTGGCGTATCATCTGCTTTCCCTCACACACAAGCACGAATATTGTGTGAAAGTGAAGACAGACCGCGAGCAAGCCAGCATACCTTCGGTAGCTGATGTTTGGCCGACGGCCAACTGGAACGAGCGCGAAGCGTTTGACCTTTTCGGCATCGATTTCCCTGGCCACCCGAATTTAGTGCGTATCATGATGCCTGATGATTGGGTGGGTCATCCACTGCGCAAAGACTACGAACCGCTTGACCCGGAGGTGTAGCACGTGTTACGGACAGAAGAGCTCCTGTTAAACGTTGGCCCTCAGCATCCTAGTACGCACGGGGTTTTCCGCGTGATCGTAAAGCTGGATGGTGAAATTATTCGTGAAGCCATACCCGTTATGGGCTACTTACATAGAGGAACTGAGAAATTAGCTGAGAATCTCAGCTATACCCAAATCATCCCATACACCGACCGAATGGACTATGTATCGGCGATGACGACTAACTACGCGTTAGTAAACGCTGTAGAGAAAATGATGCAAATTGAAATACCCGAAAGAGCAGAATTCCTCCGCTTAATTGTGATGGAGCTGCAACGGATCGCCTCTCATATGGTGTGGTGGGGAACGTACCTGCTGGATATCGGGGCGATGAGCCCGTTCTTGTATGCGTTCCGTGACCGCGAAATCATTATTGATCTATTCAACGAATTGTGTGGCGCGCGGTTAACGTACAACTACATGCGTGTAGGCGGCGTGAAATGGGATGCACCCGACGGTTGGATCGAGAAGGTACGGAAATTCATTCCGTATATGTATGGCAAATTGGAAGAGTATCACACCCTTGTCACGGGGAATGAGATTTTCCTCTCACGGATTAAGGGAGTAGGGAAGTATGATGCCGAGACAGCCATTGCTTATGGCCTTAGCGGGGCGAACCTGCGTTGTACAGGGGTAGATTGGGATATTCGCAAAACGCAGCCTTACAGCCTATACAGTCGCTTCCAGTTCGATGTGCCGGTACGAAATGGCGGGGACTGTTATGACCGATATTTAATCCGTATGGAAGAAATTAAACAATCCCTTCGTATCCTGGAACAAGCGCTAGACGTATTCCCTGAGGGAGGCGAAACAATGGGCAAAGTGCCGAGAGTTATTCGCCCGCCAGAAGGTGAAATCTATGCGGCAATTGAATCTCCGCGTGGGGAAATTGGTTGTCATATTATTTCCCGAGGTAAACAAGAGCCTTACCGCCTCAAATTCCGTAGACCATCCTTTGTGAATCTGCAAATATTGCCCAAGCTGCTGGTTGGCGAGTCGATGACTAATCTCATTACGATTCTAGGCGGCATCGATATTGTCGTTGGGGAGGTGGATGCCTAATGGTCAATTTATTGGAAGAGAGTCTAACATGGACGAACTTCTTCGTTTTCCTATTTTGGGGCGTTGTCATGCTGTTGCTCGTGCTCGGATTCGTTACCTATGCAATTTACTTCGAGCGTAAAGTTATCGGTTGGATGCAATTGCGGATCGGGCCGAACCGAACTGGGCCTTTCGGGTTGTTGCAGAGCGTCGCTGACGTATTCAAGCTTCTCATTAAGGAAGATACGATTCCTAAGAAAGCGGAGCGTGAGCTTTTCATTCTCGCACCGATTATTACCTTTATCCCATCCTTTACGATTATTGCGACGATTCCCTTCTCTGATCGGATGTTTGGCGCGAATTTGAATGTGGGATTGCTTTATTACGTAGCCCTAACAGGGATCTCAACCATCGGAATTATTCTTGGCGGTTGGGCATCCAACAATAAATATGCGTTATTAGGCGGCATGCGTTCCGCAGCTCAGATGATTAGTTACGAAGTTCCATTAGTTATCTCAGTCGTTGGTGTGGTCATGATGACGGGAAGCCTGAATCTGCACACCATTGTTGATACGCAAACAGGCGGCTTCTGGCACTGGAATTTCATTCCCCAAATCCTAGGTTTCATTATTTTTGTGATTGCCGGTGTTTCGGAGCTGAATCGTACGCCGTTTGACTTACCAGAAGCAGAGTCAGAGCTCGTTGCGGGCTACCATGTCGAATACAGTGGTTTCCGTTTCGCCTTTTTCATGCTATCCGAGTATGTGTACGTCTTCGTCATTGCTTCACTTGTCAGTCTGCTTTTCCTAGGTGGATGGCATGCGCCATTCGGGTTCCTTGATTTCATTCCAGGCGTCCTCTGGTTCTTGTTAAAATTCTCAGCGGTTGTGTTCTTCCTCTTCTGGCTGCGGGCGACATTGCCACGTGTACGGATTGATCAGTTAATGGGTTTTGGCTGGAAAGTACTGCTGCCACTGGCGCTGGTCAACATGTTGCTGACAGCGATCATCATGACCATCTTTTAAGAATAGTTGCTTTCGAAGTTAGTTTTGCTAACGCAAGACTTGAAGGAGTTGAAACGCATGAAGGGCATTATGAAAGGTTTAGGCTTCACATTCAAGCACTTGACTGAGAAGAAAGTAACGTACGCATACCCTGAGGTTCCGATTAAAATGCCGGATCGCTTTCGTGGTATTCAATATTTTGATCCTGAGAAATGCATTGTGTGCAATCAATGTGCGCGTGTGTGTCCAACGGAGTGTATTACGTTAACTGGAAAAGCGAACCCAGACCCTGAGAAAAAGGGGAAGGTCATTGATACGTATGACATCAACTTCGAGATCTGTATTCTGTGCGATCTGTGCACAGAGGTGTGTCCGACGGAAGCGATCGTGATGACGAATAATTTTGAGCTCAGCAGCTTTAGTCGGGATGATTTGTTTAAAGATATGCAGTGGCTGAGCAGCAACACCCAAAATATTCGTCAAGAGAACAATTCTGCGATGCCTAAAGGGGGCGCGAAGAAAGATGTTTAATGGACTCGGCGATTTCCTATCCAGCGGTACAAGCTGGGCCTTCTTCATCTTTGCGCTGCTCGCTATCGGCGGGGCGATCTTTATGATCTCTTTTACAAAAGTCGTGCACATGGTTGTGGCCGTAGCCCTAACGTTCATTAGTTTGGCAGGTCTGTACGTTATCCTTGAAGCAGAGTTTGTTGCATTTGTCCAAGTGTTGATTTATGCAGGTGCCATCTCGATTCTGATGATTTTCGGCATTATGATGACGAAGCACAGACAGGGTGAAGACGAAGGTGCTAAGCGTCCATGGCATGAAGGCTTGGCGATTCTCGGCGCGGTTGGATTGTTCGGCGTTTTGTTCTATGCGATTCAGAAGTCGACTTTTGTCTCTTCGGGGACATTGGATGCTGGCAAGGATAATACACTCGAAATCGGGAAGTTGTTGTATAACGTGCATGTCATTCCCTTCGAAATCATGTCCGTGCTGCTGACAGTAGCGTTCATTGGCGCTATCGTAGTCGCGAAGAGAGAGGAGGATTAGCCTTGGGTAACTTAATTACTCCCTATCTGACATTAGCGGCGATCCTATTCTGCATTGGACTTTACGGTGCGCTCACGAAGAAAAACGGGGTCATCGTCTTGCTCTCCATCGAGCTCATGCTCAATGCGGTGAACTTGAATTTGATTGCCTTCTCCAAACTAGGGGATCATCCGGCCTTAACGGGGCAAATTTTCTCCCTCTTTAACATTACGATTGCAGCTGCTGAGGCGGCTGTGGGCATTGCGATATTAATCGCAATTTACCGAAATAGAGGTACAGTTGAAGTTACGGATTTGGATTCTATGAAGCGCTAGGAGGCTAACAAGGCTATGGTATCGGACTATTCACAGTACGCCTGGCTCATTCCATTGTTTCCGTTGCTAGCTTTTCTAGCGCTTACGGCAATGGGACGTCAACTGAAGGATCTAGGGATTTACATTAGCATTTTTGCGATGTTGCTTTCGTTTATCGTGGCTTTGCTCATTTTTGTAGAGCGGATTGGCGGCAATGTTGAGGATTTCACGTGGGATAAAATGAACTGGCTGCAGGTGGGCGATTTCACGCTGAAAATGGGGTTTGAGGTCACCAATCTAAACTCCCTGATGCTCGTTATCGTTACGCTCGTTTCCCTGCTGGTGAACATTTATTCCAAGGGCTATATGAAAGGCGACGAGCGTATTCACGTGTTTTTCGGTTATATTGCGCTGTTCTCCTTCTCCATGCTAGGTCTTGTCATTTCTGAAAATATGCTGGAGCTTTACATCTTCTGGGAGCTAGTAGGGGTATGTTCCTTCTTGCTCGTCGGATTCTGGTACTTCAAGCCAGAGGCGAAGGCTGCCGCCAAAAAGGCATTCATCGTCACCCGCATCGGGGATGTGGGCTTATTTATCGCGATCCTGTTGTTGTATTTATACATGCCAGGACATGCGCTTGATTTCACTTCCATACATAATGCTTTCACAACGGGCAAAATCGACCCTACGATCGTCACATGGATCGCCGTCCTGATTTTCATCGGGGCGATGGGTAAATCTGGTCAATTCCCGTTGCACACATGGTTACCTGATGCGATGGAAGGCCCAACGCCGATCTCAGCGCTGATTCACGCCGCAACAATGGTTGCAGCTGGGGTATACCTCGTGGCACGGACGTTTGATATTTTCCACGCATCGCCGGACGCCTTAATGGTTGTTGCTTATGTCGGTGGGTTTACTGCTATTTTCGCAGCGACAATCGGTATTGCGCAGAATGATATTAAACGGATTCTCGCTTATTCGACCGTGAGTCAACTCGGCTACATGATGATGGCGCTGGGGATTGGCGTTTCCATTACGTCGGGGATGTTCCACTTGTTTACACACGCTTTCTTCAAAGCGCTGCTCTTTTTGGGCGCCGGTAGTGTAATTCATGCGGTTCATACGCAAAACATTAATGAAATGGGCGGATTATCCCGCAAAATGAAAATTACGACCTGGACTTTTGCGATCGGAACGCTGGCTTTGGCTGGTATCTTCCCATTCGCAGGCTTCTGGTCGAAGGATATGATTCTCACGGAAGCGTACGAGCATAATCAGCTTCTGTTCTGGGTCGGCGTGATTGCAGCGTTCTTCACGGCTTTCTACATGTCCCGCTTGTTCTTCCTCGTGTTTATGGGGTCATCAAGAGCGAAAGATCATGCTTCGGCGGATCACAATGGTCACGGGCATGACCATGCACATGAACCGCATGAATCTCCTGCTTCGATGACAACGCCGCTTATTGTGTTAGCTGTGCTAGCTGTCGTTGCGGGCTTCGTGAACACGCCATTCAACGAATGGCTGGGTCATTGGCTGACAGGGCAAGAGCATGAGGAGACGGTCAACTGGGCAGTTACTATTTTGTCTACATTGGCTGGATTGTTAGGAATTGGGCTGGGATATCTCATGTATCTCAAACGCACCATCCCTCGGGACATTGTTTCGAGCAAAATGCCATGGTTGTACACGCTGCTAAATCGCAAATATTTCATTGATGAAATCTATGAGGCTATTGTTGTCAAACCGCTTCGCGGTCTAGGCTTCATCTTGGAATTGATCGATATTTACGTCATTGACGGGATTGTACGCTTAGTTGCTTTCACCGTAGTTAGTCTTGGACGCCTAGGTTCCCGACTTCAAAATGGTCAACTGCAGTCCTACGGGGTCATCATGCTACTAGGGATGCTGATTCTGGCACTTGCCATTGCAGGAAGGAGGTTCATACATGCCGGCTAACTTACCCATTCTTAGTATGATTGCCTTCTCCCCTCTGCTCGGTGTTCTCGTCCTGCTCTTCCTTCGGGGAGATCGGGGGCGTTTGATCAAAACAGTGGGTATCGTCACGACATTCATTCCGCTAATATTGGCTGCGTGGCTCTATGTGGACTATAACTATCAGGGAGATCCGCTGCAGTATAAAGAACAGCTCGACTGGATCAAAGTACCGTTAAACCATGAGGGAATTCAGCAAATTACCCAATTCTTCTTCGAGTTTAAATATTCGTTGGCGGTCGATGGCATTTCGTTGCCACTCGTCTTTCTAACGGCGTTAATCTCGTCCATGGCCGCGTTAGCGTCCGTTTATATTAAGAAACGTTGGAAAACGTATTTCATTCTATTCCTTTTGCTCGAAGTAGGTATGTTCGGTGTATTCATGGCACAGGATCTCTTCTTGTTCTTCCTGTTCTTCGAAATTACACTCGTGCCGATGTTCTTCTTAATCGGAATTTGGGGTTACATGAACCGGGAGCAAGCAGCTAATCGCTTCTTGTTATATAACGGACTTGGCTCAGCCATCATGCTGATTGCCTTCCTTATCCTGGTTACGACAGCCGGATTTAGTCAAGATCCTTCGCAGACGGAGGCTATCATTTACTACAGTGGCGATATCCATACCATTGCACATAATTTGCTGCAAGATCCTGCCGCTTATGTGAATCAGGACGGCACGCCATTCTTTATGAGTCAAGCCATGAAATGGACCGTGTTTATTATGCTATTGGTCGCATTCGGGATCAAGTTGCCGATCTTCCCGTTCCATACGTGGATGCTGAAAGTACATACAGAGGCTCCGCCTGCTGTTGTTATGATTCACTCCGGTATTTTGCTCAAAATGGGGGCCTACGGCCTTATCCGTTTCGGGATTCTGTTCTTCCCGGCCGAAGCCCAGCAATGGGCGTGGGTGCTCGCGCTCCTCGGTGTCATTAACATCGTGTACGGTGCGCTTCTCGCGATGGTTCAAAAGGATTTCAAACTCGTATTGGCCTACTCGAGTATTAGTCACATGGGCATCGTCCTGCTGGGACTTGCTGCTTTCAACATTGCAGGTCTGCAAGGTGCCGTGTTCCAACTGATCTCACACGGGTTGATCTCAGCCCTGATGTTCTTGCTCGTCGGCAGCATCTACGAGCGCACGGAAACTACGCAGCTCGATCGCTTGGGCGGTCTCGCTAAGAATATCCCTTTCATCAGCGGTATTCTGCTGATTGCAGGGATGGCCTCGCTCGGATTGCCAGGCTTATCCGGCTTTATCAGTGAGTTCCTCGCGTTCGTCGGACTCTTTGAAACACACCGGGTGTACGCGATTGTCGGTACACTGGGTATCATCTTCGCAGCGGTTTACGTGCTGCGCGGGGTACTGAACATCACGTTCGGCCCTCAGCAGCCGAGCTTACTGCAACAAGGGATGCGCGACGCGCGTCTCATCGAGGCTGTGCCGATGATTACGTTGGTTGCGTTCATTCTCTTGTTGGGCGTGTACCCAAGCGTGCTAAGTCAGCCGCTTCAACAAACCATTGGCAGCTTGGATCAGTTGATCCATAGCGTAGCCGGGAAGATAGGAGGTTAGTCCAGTGGAACAGATTAGACTCCATGCTGCTGATTTGATGCATCTGCTCCCTGAGCTTGCGCTGGTTGCTACCGCGATCATCCTATCTCTCTTGGATTTGGTTCTGCCGAACCGATTCAGCCGTTCCATTATTGGATGGTTAACCTTGGTTGGACTTGCGATTTCTGCGGTTTTCGTCGTACTGCAGCTGAATCCGGAAGAAGCGATTCAACTCTTGAATCAAAGTTATCGTGTCGACGACTTCTCGAACTTACTTAAATTATGTACGCTTGTCGGTACGGGATTGATCGTCTTCATGAGTCTAGGCTATGTGAAAGAGGATAGCATCCCACATGTCGGGGAGTACTATTACTTCTATTTACCTGCGGCGTTAGGCGCCATGATTATGTCATCCTCGGGTGATTTAATTACGCTATACGTTGGCTTGGAGCTGCTCAGCATCACTTCTTACATCATGGTTGCCATGAAGAAGAAAGATAACAAATCCAATGAAGGATCGTTCAAGTACTTGGTGATGGGCGGTATCTCGTCCGCAATCATTCTGTATGGAATGTCTTTCCTATATGGAATGGTAGGCTCAGCGAATCTGCAAGAGATTGGCACAGCCCTTCCGACACTAGTAACTTCTTATGAGCCACTACTTTATGTAGCCTTCTTCCTATTACTAGCAGGCTTCGGTTTCAAGATTGCTGCTGCACCTTTCCACAGTTGGGCACCCGATGTGTATGAAGGAGCGCCAACACCAGTTACAGCCTTTCTGGCTGTCGTGTCCAAAGCTGCTGGTTTTGCGATTTTGTTCCGTGTCTTCTATGTTTTGTTCGGATTTACAGCCTTCGAAGGCAGCCAACTGCAGTCCGATGTGTTCCTAGCGATATCCGTGATGGCGGCTATTGCGATGGTTGTGGGGAATTTCATTGCACTGAAGCAGACGAATATGAAAAGGCTACTCGCCTACTCGGGGATAGCGAATGCTGGTTATCTGCTCGTTCCGATTGGAACGTACTTTTCGGCCACGCATTATGCCAATTTCTCGGAATTTATTTTCTACTTAATTGCTTACATGTTTATGAACATCGGTGCATTCGCCGTGTTGATGATTATTGAACAGGCAGAGGGACATACTGAGGGTAAAGGGTTTGCGGGACTGTACTACCGTGCTCCTTTAACAGCTGTTGCCATGGTGCTGCTCGTATTGTCGTTAGCAGGTATTCCTATATCAGGCGGATTCTTCGGTAAGCTCTATATCATCTTAGGGACGATGCAGACACAGCAATACTGGTTAGGTGCTTTAATGATCGCAACCAGCGTAGTCTCACTTTACTATTATTTCAGCATCGTACGTCAAATGTTCATGCGTAGTGACTATGAGCCAGCAGCTATTCGAGTGTCCGTACCATTAGGCATAACGGTATGGTTATGTGCCCTAGTTAGCGTGGCACTAGGCGCTGTACCGCATCTGGTTCTGAAAGCTATTGAGAGTATCTTTACGTTGACGAAGGATTTCATCATTATGTAAAATGCGAGAAAAAAGATAAAGCTCTTCCTACTCCAAATGTAGGAAGGGCTTTTCTACATTTTGCAGACGAACTTACATTCCCAATCCCCCTATTTCCCCGGAAATAAAGGACTTCAGGCAGGACAACCCCCAGCAACGTTTTTAAAAAAATATTACCCGAGATCTGAACTTTTTGCGAAGATAAACCGTTATAGGTATCGAGAAGATGTTTAATATGGTATAGATAGATGAGAAAACTTTTATTGAGGTCCCTCGAAGATGAGCGACCGCTATAGTTTAATCGGAAAGATTTTTGGGTAAAGGACCTGGTGTGATGATATATTTTCGACACGTAGGGCTCACGGTACTTATGCTGCTCGTCCTAGGACTAACAGGGTTTGTGAGCAACGTAGAGGCAGCTTATGCACTGTCTTCGGATCCCATGAGAGTGAAACAAACCTATCTGGATATGATTCGCGTTGACCAAGCGTGGGCGGCAGCGGAAGATGCTCGTACGCCGATCGTAGTCGCCGTAGTCGATACAGGCGTCGACCTTGGACATCCAGATTTAATTGGCAATTTAGTCAATGGTGTGAACTTACTTCAGGCTTCGAAGAAGCCTTTTGATGATAATGGACATGGAACGAACGTAGCCGGCTTGATTGCCGCTGCGATTAATAATGATAAAGGTATTGCGGGTATCGCCCCTAATGCCAGGATTATGCCGATTAAGGCGTTGGAAGCTGATGGAACAGGCGGTGAATCCAAGCTGGGTGAAGGCATTAAATACGCAGTCGATCACGGGGCGAAAATCGTTGTCCTCTCTTTGGGATTGAACAAATACTCGGACTATCTCGCAGGTATTGTTCAATACGCTGAGGATCATAATGTGTTGCTTGTCGCTGCAGTTGGGAATGAGAGTACGAGTGTCAAATACCCTGCGGCTTATCCAACCGTGCTTTCTGTTGGTGGTGTTAGTCCCGATAAACAGGCTGATCCGCGTTCGAATTATGGTCCAGAGCTTGATATCATGGCACCTTGGGATGTGTATACGACAGCTCTTGGCGGGGGTTATCAATACCAAGATGGCAGCTCGATGGCAGCGCCTCAAGTGGCGGCTGCTGCCGCATTGGTCTGGGGTAAATACCCCGCGATGACAGCCTATCAAGTGCGATCACAGCTTGAACAAACGGCACAGGATTTGATGACCAAAGGGTGGGACGCTAAGACGGGATACGGCTTATTGAATATCGAGAAAGCATTGACTGAGCCATATAAACAAGATCGTTTCGAACCGAATGATCTAGCCAGTCAGGCTGCTTCGCTGCCTAATCATACACTGGTTAAAGCGAATCTCAGCTCAGGGCAGGATCAGGACTGGTATGTCATTGATGCTGCATATGACGGGTACATTCAAATCAGTGTGCAACCGGAAGATGGTGCAGGTATCCGGGTGAATTTTGATTCGGGACAAAGTTTTGTGGCTGGTAATGGCGCTGCGGATGGCAATCAGCCTTTTAAGGTAGCTGTGACGAAAGGTCGTACCTATGTGCAGCTAGAGAATGTGGATCGCACCCGCAAGACCACACTAAACTATACGTTACAGACGGATTATGTGATTTATACAGATCCCTTTGAAGATAATGATAAGCAATATAAAGCATTTACGCTGCCAGCGCGCAGCCAAACCTTGAAGGGGACTTTTCATGACAAAGGAGATCTGGATTGGTTTGCGCTGACACTTGAACACTCCGGTACCATGCGTTTACGGCTATCGACCGATACGGGACGTATTGATCCAATGCTTCTTTTTCAAAAAGAAGGAGAGAAGGCAACGACGATTGATCAAGCTGGCGATGGTGGCTTAGAGGTTAGTTCTCAGATGGAAGTGCTGCCTGGGCAATATTATATTCGTGTTAGCAACGTGAAAGATTATGCTGGCCCTATTACAGGGGAGTATACGTTAGAGATCGAGTACACGCCGCAATTAATTGACGCGAACGAGCCGAATGACAGATCTTATCAAGCGACATTTGCTGCGATGAATGCAGGATATGAAGGTGTTTTTAATCGAAATGACGACGTCGATTGGTTCGAATTCCGATTGACTTCCGATAGCTTGGCCCAAGTGAGATTAACGAATATTCCTACTTCACGGACGTTATTTGCGACTCTATATAATAGTTCCCTGAAGGAGCAAGGCACCTACCGCAGTGAGTCTGGTTCAAGTCAGCTCAATTTCGAGAAGCCGCTGCCTGAAGGTACGTATTATATTAAGCTGCAGGCCAATCAGTGGTTCATGAGTCAAATGTATCGCTTGCAATTGAATAGTTATGGGCTTGTTAGCGGATATGTTGATATTGCTGGGCATTGGGCACAAGATGCGATTACTCAGCTTACGCAGCAAGGTATGATTAGTGGCTACGGGAACTATCGTTTTGCTCCTAATCAATCGATTACCAGAGCAGAAGCGGCTACCGTGCTGTCTCGTGCTTTGCGTTTAACGAAACGTAAGGATTTACGGTTTAGTGATTTAGCGACATCACATTGGGCTTACGCCGACATAGCCAAAACCGTTCAGGCATCTATCGTAGACGGTTACCCGAATGGTACATTTGATCCTGACGGCAAATTGACTCGTATGGAAATGACACAGATGCTTGCACGCAGTATGAATATGACAGGGAAATTAAGAGGGAATATCCCTTTTAGTGATGTGAATGAATCTTACTGGGGTGTGGGTATTCTCAAACAGATGGCGGCGGATGGTTGGATCAGCGGATTTCCCGACGGCACCTTCCACCCCGAAGATCAAGCAACACGGGCTGAATTTGTGACTTTGCTGGCCAAAGTCGTTAATCGGTAAAATCGAAGAGGAGTGACCTATGGGCGAGACGGACAAATGGAGTGAAGTGGCGCAATATGCGTCGTGGATGAATGTGGCTAGTATAACCGTCTATATTCTTTGCATTGGTTTAGCTTGGTGGTCGCTGCAGGCGTTCCGCTTTGATGTTTTGTTGAGAAGGCCCAAAGGTGCGCAAGCCATCATGCTGCAAATATTACTTTCGATCGGACTTGGACAGCTGGTTGCGGGCTTTTTCATACAGTATTTAGGTCTCTCCATGAGCTTCAGTCGGATGTTTTAATGCGATTTTCCGAATAATGAACAACTTTGTTGTCAACAATGGATAATAGAACGGAATGAAAATCACATTAGGCTTCGAACTCTATGTAGGGCATCTCTGACTGCCAAAAGAACACAGTTGTATCTAGGCGGCTCCAAATGATAAACTTAGGAAATGTGCGAAACCTGTCTTATAAAATAAGTGCGCGGAGGGACCATGATGAGCAAAATTATCGTCCGCGGTGGCCGAAAGCTAGCTGGCAATGTAAAAATCAACGGAGCAAAGAATGCGGTACTGCCGATTATTGCGGCTTCCATTTTGGGGTCGGAAGGTGAAAGCGTCATCCATGATGCGCCTCCCCTTGACGATGTACTAGTCATTAATAAAGTATTACAAAGCTTAGGAATTGAAGTCGAATATAACCGTCAGGTGATTCGAGTCCGAGCTGGGCAGATTAATACCTGTGAAGCTTCCTATGATCTAGTCCGTAAAATGAGAGCCTCTTTCCTCGTTATGGGTCCTTTGTTAGCTAGGTTGGGTCAAGCGAGAATTTCGCTTCCAGGCGGTTGTGCGATTGGCACAAGACCGATTGACCAGCATCTCAAAGGCTTTGAAGCGATGGGTGCCGATATTGAACTGGGTCAAGGCTATATCGAAGCGAAAGTGAAAGGGCGCCTGAAGGGTGCCAAAATTTATTTGGATGTCGCCAGTGTAGGCGCAACCGAGAACATTATGATGGCCGCAACGCTTGCGGAAGGTACAACAACGATTGAAAATGCGGCAAAAGAGCCGGAAATTGTTGATTTGGCCAATTATCTGAATGCAATGGGCGCTGTGATCCGCGGTGCGGGAACAGGTGTTATCCGCATTGAGGGTGTAGAGAAGCTTCGCGGCGTCGTACATACGGTGATTCCAGATCGCGTAGAAGCCGGAACGTACATGATTGCTGCTGCTATCACGGGCAGTGAGCTGTACATGGAGGGCGCGATTGGTGACCACCTTCGTCCTGTTATTTCTAAATTGCAGGAAATGGGTGTGTCAGTCGAAGAAGATGAGAATGGCATTCGTGTACGGTCTACAGGTCCGCTGCGCGCGGTTGACGTGAAAACGTTACCGTATCCGGGCTTTCCAACTGATATGCAGTCGCAAATGATGGCGCTGCTGATGGTGGCTGACGGAACTAGTCTTGTCACAGAGACTGTGTTCGAGAACCGTTTTATGCACGTGGATGAATTCGCAAATATGAACGCTAACATTAAAGTAGACGGACGGACAGCAATCGTCAGTGGTAACTCGAAGCTTCGCGGTGCCAAGGTTTGTGCAACAGACCTGCGTGCAGGCGCGGCACTAATCCTCGCGGCATTAGCAGCTGAGGGTGAGACTGAGATTACTGGTGTTCACCACATTGATCGTGGCTATGTCGACATCACGGACGTTTTGCGTGAACTTGGTGCTGATATTTATCGCTCAGTTCCACAAGAAATCGAGCAAGAAGTTGCGGAGCTTGGATTCTTTAATATTCAGCCGACGCTAGCGTAAGAAAAAGGGACCATCAGGAATTATCCTGGTGGTTCTTTTTTGTTGTATTGGTTCGGATCCAACCCAACCCAATTCTAAGGCCAAGTGGCCTACTATGTACCTATTTTTCATCTACCTCGACTTCTCTTAAACTCCAACTCTCCTCAGCCTCTTTCGAGTTCTATTCTAGCAACCCCTCTCATAAGCTAAGACATACTAAACTTGCTGCTAGTAAACGCGCTTATGGAGGCTGCTCAGACATATGTTCAAAAAGAAACGCGTGATCAGAAAAGGAGTCATCCTGTGGATGGCTGTTTGCTTATCTTCTATGTTGTGTGTCACTATCATCGTGCCTGGATTGCTAGTCAAGAAGATTCCGAATGGTGAGGTTTGGCCCCCTGCCCCTATCGAAGGTACAGAAACACAAGTAACAAACGCTGATCAAGGGTTGATGATTCCTGTGTATTTAACGAAACAGGCGACCGTGCAAACCGTTCCACTAGAGCAATATGTGAGAGGGGTGCTAGCGGCCGAAATGCCAGTTGATTTCGAGCTGGAGGCACTTAAGGCGCAAGCGATGGCAGCGAGAACCTATGTCGTGCGCAGAGTCATAGAGAAGGACTATAGTAATATGCCAGTCGATGATGCACTTGTGACGGATACGGTTGCGCATCAAGCCTATCTGACAGATCAAGAGCTTCGAGAGAAGTGGGACAAGTCTAAGTATGAAGCGAATATAGCCAAAATCGATAGAGCAGTCAATGAAACGAAGGATAAAATACTTACGTATGGACATGAACCGATCAACGCGACGTTTTTCTCAACAAGTAATGGATATACCGAGAATTCGGAGGAATATTGGCCTTTCAAAACCCCCTATTTACGCAGTGTGCCTAGCCCATGGGATATCAATCTCTCTTCACGCTATAAAGAGAGTGTTACGATTAACTACAAGACTATGCTTCAGAAGTTAGGTGTGCCTAGTATTTCCACCACAGATGCGAGCGCGAAGGGGATGAAGGTGCTAGCTTGGTCTACTGGTCATCGGATAAAAAGTATAACGATAGGCGGCAAGGTTTTCACTGGACGCGAGGTGAGAGAGAAGCTAGGCCTAGCATCCTCTCAATTTGCTTGGAAATGGGCAGGCTCTCAAATTACCTTCACCACGTACGGATATGGCCACGGTGTAGGCCTCAGTCAGTGGGGGGCCAACGGGATGGCGAAGGAAGGGAAGACCGCGGAAGAGATCGTAACCTACTATTACACGGGCATCTCTATCGAAAATGCGGCTTCTTTTCTCCACAAATTGTGAAACTCTTTCCATGTCTATAAAAATATCTTTCTGGAAGTATAAAACCTTGGAATGTGTCAAGAATGGTTGATGAGGTGATAACCATGAGTGATAATAACAAAGGTTTTCAGAAAGAAGAAGCTCCTAAAACTGTTCAAGGAGCACAAGGTTCAACATCTACATGGAAGAGATTGCTTGCTAAGAAATGGGTATTCCCAGCAACGTATGTGGCAGCAGCAGCAATTATCTTAACCTTAATGTGGGTGTACCAGGGAGCAGGAACGAAAACAGTCAGCCAAGATGAACTGGGTATTGAGGTTAGCAGCAATGAACAAACCGATAATCCGAAAGCACCACATGATGGGGCTGTCGCGGTTAACGGGACTACTGAAGCGATGCAATGGCCTGTAAAAGACAGAGCAGCTGTCGAAGTAGCAATTCCTTACTACGACACGAATGCATCCAATGAAGTGAAGACAGCAGCTATGATCGAATACCTCGATCAACTTACACCGCACACGGCAATTGACTTGAAAGCCAAAGATGGTGCAGCATTTGATGTGCTAGCGGCACTTGGTGGTAAAGTTACGGCTGTTGAGCAAAGCCCTGTTGTGGGTAAGCTGGTTGAAATCACACACAGCAATGGTTTGATCAGTATTTACCAAAGCTTATCTGATGTGAAGGTAACGAAGGGTACAGAAGTGAAAAAAGGCGATGTCATCGCCAAAGCTGGCAGCAACGACTTCGAGAAGGAAGATGGCGTACACTTACACTTTGAAGTGCGTCAAGTTAGCGACAATGCAGCCGTTAACCCAGAAACCCTCTTGAACGTGAAACAGTAAGCCGAAACTCGAGCATATCGATACAGAGGCTAAGGCCTACATAAGTGAAAGGCAGCGGGAAATTCCTGCTGCTTTTTCATATTTTTTTTGCACATTTGGCCAGTTTGGGCACCTAAAGCTGATTTTCTTTAATTATTTTGAAAATAAATATGGGAAATGAGCTTGTCAGGCTTGGTTACGTAGAATATCTAGTCATGCCCCTCATATACTTTACCAAACTATCTCGAGTAGGGAGGCGAGGGGAGTGCACGATTACATCAAAGAGCGAACCATTAAGATTGGTACCTGTATCGTCGAGACCAAGAATACGGTTCGCACCATTGCTAAGGAATTCGGCGTTTCCAAAAGCACGGTGCATAAGGATTTGACGGAAAGATTACCGGAAATCAACCCAGACCTGGCTAATCAGGTGAAACACATCTTGGAGTATCACAAGTCCATCCGGCACCTTAGGGGAGGAGAAGCGACAAAAATCAAATATCGGAAGACCCGTAATCCTAAACTTTCCGAAGTCCTTGTTACGGTTAAGTCCTAAGATACCCTTCATCCCGAGATGTTTCCTAAGTTTCCTTTAACTGGGCGTGTCGAAATTTCACGGAAAAAGAGGAAAACATGCATTTATAGCGAATTTAGCTTATAATTAGAACTGTATATCAGAGCGCCGATTCTTCACGGGATGGACGGTAGGTTTAGGGAGGATTAATTAGAAATGTTCAGCAAGGATATTGGAATAGATCTCGGCACGGCAAATGTGCTTATTCATGTCAAAGGTCGCGGAGTTGTGCTTGATGAGCCATCCGTAGTTGCGATTGAAAGCGATACGAAACGCGTGTTGGCTGTTGGAGAAGAAGCCTTCCGCATGGTAGGTAGAACACCTGGTAACATTATTGCGATTCGTCCTCTTAAGGATGGTGTTATCGCGGATTTTGATATTACGGAAATGATGTTGAAGCACTTTATTGCAAAAATCGGGGGCAAGAATTGGTATTCTCATCCGAGAATACTGATCTGCGCCCCTACCAACATTACCTCAGTTGAGCAGAAAGCAATTCGCGAAGCGGCTGAGCGCAGCGGTGCCCGAGAGGTATTCATGGAAGAAGAACCGAAGGCAGCAGCAATTGGTGCCGGTATGGACATCTTCCAGCCTAGCGG
Source organism: Paenibacillus qinlingensis (assembly GCF_031455095.1). Taxonomy (GTDB): domain Bacteria; phylum Bacillota; class Bacilli; order Paenibacillales; family NBRC-103111; genus Paenibacillus_E; species Paenibacillus_E qinlingensis_A. The sequence goes on along the minus strand of NZ_JAVDSB010000011.1, from coordinate 146,689 downwards.
TAACATGGTTGTTGATATTGGTGGAGGGACGACGGATGTTGCCGTATTATCCATGGGTGACATCGTCACCTCCTCTTCTATCAAGATCGCTGGCGACAAGTTCGATATCGCGATCATGAAGTATATCAAAAATAAGTACAAGCTGTTGATCGGTGAACGGACAAGCGAAGACATTAAGCTGAAAATTGGAACGGTATATCCACATGGGCGAGATCAAGAGATGGATATTCGCGGAAGAGATATGGTTTCTGGACTTCCATTGACGATTACGATCCACTCCAGCGAGGTACAGGAAGCACTATGGGATCCGGTTTCCTCGATTGTCACAGCAGCGAAGAGCGTTCTTGAGCGGACACCGCCAGAGTTATCTGCCGATATTATTGACCGTGGCGTTATTCTGACAGGTGGCGGTGCCTTGTTGCATGGACTTGATCAATTGCTTGCAGATGAATTAAAAGTGCCTGTACTTATCGCAGAGGATCCAATGTCTTGTGTTGTTAAAGGCACGGGGATTATGCTCGATAATCTAGATAAAGTAACGAAACGAAAATTTTAATTAATTACACTACCCAAGAGGTGACTAAATGTTAAGAGGACTTTATACCGCGGCGGCAGGAATGATTTCTGAACAACGCAGACATGATACAGTAACGAATAATATTGCGAACTTGAACTCCCCAGGCTTTAAGCAGGGGAATGCTTTGTCGCGTTCGTTTCCAGAAATGCTTATTTCTACGATTCGCGGTGGACAAGGTGCCTCTCCAGCGCCGCTTGGAAAGATGAGTTTAGGTGTGTTTTCTGAGGAGAGTATCTCCGTTCATACGCAAGGTGATCTACAGGAAACACGCAATCCGTACGACTTTGCGCTTGTATCGAACATTCAATTGCCTGGCGTGACCTTTGATGCCACAGGGAAGTACGTGAATGAGGATGGGGAGCGTACGTTTCAACCTCAAGCCTTATTTACGGTGCTGAACGGGAATGGTGAACAACGCTACTCGTTAAATGGGAAGTTCACTGTCGATACAGCAGGTCAACTTATTAATGCCAATGGTGAACAAGTGCTGGGCAGAGATGGACAACCCTTAGTCTTGTTGGATGGCACTGGGCAACCGATTGTCAATTTCAAGGTAACAGCTAAGGGTGAGTTCATGGACAGCGACGGTCGTCCGATATTGGATGCCGCCGGCGCACCAGTTGGTTTAATGCTTTCACGTGCAGAGAATCCGAATCTCTTGCTCCGCGAGGGGAACGGGTTGCTACGTATTAATCCGGGGGATGAAGCGACGATCACACAAGTTGCCTTAGGCGACCAAGTTGAAGTGCGTCAAGGATATATCGAGCGTTCGAACGTGGATTCTGCGCAATCGATGGTGGATATGATGGCAGCGTTGCGCGCTTATGAAGCAAATCAGAAGGTTATCCAATCGTATGACAAGAGTATGGACAAAGCTGCAAACGAAGTAGGACGTGTCTAAATCTAGCTTGAGAAGGGGCCAACCATGAACAATTCCATGATCAATTCATCGGTATCCATGCATAGCTTACAACAAAAGCTGGATATTCTCTCCAATAACATAGCGAATGTAAATACGAATGGTTTTAAGAAGAAAGAAGCTTCCTTTGAGGATGTGTTGACGAACGTTCAAGCACAGCCTGAGGGGTTCCGCCAACAAGGCCGCTTCTCACCCCTTGGTTTTAACCAAGGATGGGGATCAAGGCTCGTGCAAATTCAGACGAATTTGGCACAAGGACCGATCCAGTCGACGAGTCTTCCAACGGATTTCGCCATTCAAGGCGATGGCTTGTTTGAAATTGCTGTTAGTAAAGTGGACGAGAACGGCAATCAAGTGTTTCAACCGGCTTGGACACGTAACGGGGCATTCAGCTTAACGCCAGATGGTCAGGGTGGGACGGTCCTTACGACGAAAGAGGGCCATTATGTCGCAGATACCAATGGCAACCCGATTAATGTACCATCAGGTATGCGACCTGTCGTTGACAAAGATGGCACAATTCAAGGCTACAATGAACAGGATCCAACAGCAGCACCTGTGACAATAGGTCAAATCAAGCTTGTGCGTGTTGTGAGACCGCAGCTCCTTCAAGATGTAGGAGATAATCTATACACGCTTCCAGCAGGTATTACAGCGGCTGAGAAGGCTAATATCCTGCAAGATGTGAATGGCGTGGCAGCAACAGAGGCGACTCGTGTTAGCTTGTTGCAGGGCTACCTAGAGCAATCCAATGTGACACTCTCGGATGAAATGACAGACTTGGTTGTCGTACAACGCGCGTTGCAGCTGAATTCCCGGGCCATCACATCCTCTGATCAGATGATGAACATGGCTAACAATTTACGCGCTTGATCGTAGAAAGGAAGGGATAGGCTCGATGACAGATAAGCCTGCTCCAGTTAAGAAGAAGCCAAGGCCGAAATGGCAGAAGATCCTATGGCTTATTTTCAAAATCATACGCGTTCCCGTTCTGGCTCTTCTAGCGATCTATATTGGTTTATGGGTTGGCTACACGAAGCTAGGACAACAACCTTCATCAGAAATTTTACATATCAGCACTTGGCGGCATTTATACGATCTCGTTTTTGCTAATTAATCGAACTCCCGCTTGGGAGTTTTCTTTTCACTTATGTTGAAATAAACCCATCCGTCCAAGAAGGGCGGGTTATGGTTTATTTTGTGTGCGAGCAGCGGTATAATGAGTACAGACTTCGTCAGACTTGATCTGCCAAATATTGAAAATTCGGATCGGATACTTAGCGCAGGAGGAGTACCTTGAATATACCGAACATGCTCACGATCAGCAGGTTTGTACTAATCCCCGTGTACCTCATGCTTTTTTTTAATGACTACATCCGAACCTCCTTCATCATTCTACTTGTAGCTGGATTAACGGATATTCTAGATGGTTACATAGCTAGAACACGCAAGATGATCACTCCGATGGGTGTCATGTTAGACCCGTTAGCAGATAAGTGCATGATGATTGCAGTCATCCTCTCACTCCTCATCTCAGAGATGATTCCTTGGCAGGCAGCCCTGGCCATGTTCATCCGTGACGCAGGTATGATTATAGGCTCCGCCTTCTTTCATTTCAGAGGCAAACTGACCGTTCCAGCGAACGTTATGGGGAAGCTGACGACGGTGCTCTACTATTTCGCCATCCTCTTTATTGTGTTTGAATTCACCTTCGCCATCACGTATTTATGGTATGTCATTGGGGTCTCTTTCTTAACATCCTTTATCTATATTTTCCAGTTTCTTCTATTGAATCGAGGAGAACGAGCGAAATAACGTACGATTAAAACGAAAAAGAGCCTATGTAGGGGTCTGTTATACAGACCGTTACATAAGCTCCCCTTATATGAACCTTCACTTCTGCAGGATATGAAGGGACCTCCCTATTGTAAGTAATTCCCTTGTATTTTATACAAGTATTTGAAAGGAGCACGAATGCAAGATGCTAGATATTAATCAAATTCAAGAGATCATACCCCACCGTCCGCCTTTTCTACTGGTTGACCGTATTTTGGAAGTAGAAGAAGGGGTTAGAGCTGTAGGTATCAAAAATGTGACAATTAATGAACCTTTTTTCGCAGGACACTTTCCTGGTTATCCGGTGATGCCGGGGGTTTTGATTGTTGAGGCTTTAGCACAAGTTGGTGCTGTAGCAGTATTGTCCATGCCTGAATACAAAGGGAAAATCGGACTGTTCGCAGGTGCAGACGGGATTCGTTGGCGTCAACAGGTTGTCCCAGGCGATACACTAACATTAGAAATGACAATCACTCGAGTAAAAGGTACCATTGTAAAAGGTCAAGCTGTGGCTAAAGTTGGTGACAAAGTGGTAGTCGAAGGTGAGCTTATGTTCGCCCTTGCTAATAAATAGCCCATACATATAAAGGAGATGAACCTACTACGATGACGCGTGTACAAACAGAGTATCAATTATGGCTCCAAGACCCTGCTGTTGATGAGCAAACGAAGAAAGAACTTCAAGCTATCCAAGATGATGAGAGAGAAATTGAGGATCGCTTTTATAAAGATCTTGAATTTGGGACAGGCGGTCTGCGTGGGGTCATTGGCGCTGGTACGAATCGTATCAACGTATACACCGTGGGTCGTGCTAGTCAAGGCCTCGCGCAATATGTAAACGGAACAGGCACGGCTAATCCGGCTATCGTTCTAGCGTATGATTCCCGCCATATGTCACCTGAGTTTGCATTGGAATCCGCGCTTGTTTTTGCCGGTAACGGGATCAAGGCTTATTTGTTCCAGACGTTGCACGCGACACCGCAGCTATCTTTTGCTGTCAGATACTTAGGTGCGACAGCGGGTGTTGTGGTCACTGCGAGTCACAATCCGCCTGAATACAATGGGTATAAAGTATATGGTGCAGACGGCGGGCAGTTGGTGCCTGAATTTGCTGAGCAAGTTATTGCTCACGTACAGAGCATTGATTCCTTTGATAAAGTAAAGAAATTGACTCAACAAGAAGCCGAAGCACAAGGGTTGCTAGCTTGGTTAGGTGAAGATGTTGATCAAGCCTATATCCAGGCTGTAACAGCTGTCAGTCAAAACCCGGGCGTTATTAAGGAAATCAGCGATGATTTCCGTGTCATTTTCACACCACTGCACGGAGCAGGAAATGTACCTGTTCGTGAGGTCTTGAAAGCTGTAGGATTCGAGCAAGTGCGTGTAGTTGCTGAGCAAGAACTACCAGATGCGCAGTTCTCTACGGTAAAATCGCCAAATCCAGAAGAACGCGAAGCATTCACGTTAGCGATTGCTCAAGCGAAGGATTGGAATGCTGATATCATCATCGGAACCGATCCAGATGCTGACCGTATGGGTGCAGTTGTGAAGGATACCAACGGTGAATATGTCGTCCTAACAGGTAATCAATCTGGTGCGATTATTGTGAACTATCTTTTGGGAAGCATGAAAGAGCGTGGAACACTCCCAGCTAACGGCGTTGTGATTAAGACGATTGTAACTAGCGAAATGGGTGCGGTTATTGCTAACCATTACGGTATTCCAACCCTAAATACCTTAACGGGCTTTAAATATATTGGTGAAAAAATGTCGCAATTCGAGAAAACAGGCGAATCCACATTCCTGTTCGGCTATGAAGAGAGCTACGGCTACCTAGCTGGCAGCTACGCAAGAGACAAGGATGCGGTCATCGCAGCCATGTTAATCGCGGAAGCAGCGGCTTATTATAAGAAGCAAGGTAAGACGCTTTATGAGGTGCTGCAGGAGCTATACGAATCCTTTGGTTTCTTTTTGGAAAAACTGGAATCAAGAACACTCAAAGGCAAAGACGGCGTGGAACAAATTGGCCGCATGGTGGAAGCTTGGAGAACCAATCCGCCATCTGAGATTAGTGGCACACGTGTCATTGCCGTGGAGGATTATGCACAAGGGATTCAAGGCTTACCTCGTGAGAACGTACTGAAGTTCAAACTAGAAGATGGTTCATGGTTCTGCTTACGCCCGTCTGGTACAGAGCCTAAGATTAAATTCTATTTCGCAGTTCAACGCGCAACAGGGCCTGAGGCTGCACAGCAGCTAGACAGTATTATTCAATATGTACTTAATCGTGTAGACGGATAGTGCAATAGGTGTACAAAACCTCTTCAGAACCTAAATGAGGGATAGATCGTCTAATGGATGGCTGGATGTGAATTCTACCATGTATTGGGCGGTTTTCCCGTGCTTGGGGGCGGAGAGGTTTTCGAATGTATACGGGATTGGAACGTAACTAAAAAAGTACATGCTCTAAGGAGTGGACGAACTGGTGAACTTGTATCAAACCTGGAATAACCCGTTAAGAAATATTTTGTGGTGGATTGTGATTTTGGGCATGCTGTGTTCTTTGCCGTTGGCTTATACACGTCACCAAACGGAAACGTCGGCGAATCAAGTGGAATTCGTTTTTGACTATCGTGATCTATTGGATATCTCTGATGTGCAGACGAACCCGCAGAACTTTGTGAACACGGAGTTGAAGAACATGAAAGCCGCGGGCATAAGCTCGATGGCTGTTTACGAAAGTACATTAGGTGAATTCAAGGAGAGTCGTCGCATTGAGATGTACAACTCCCGTGACGCGGCCATGCTGACTCAAACACTAGGAGACCCTAGTGAGAACTACACGTATGTGTTATTCGCGGATAACCAGACGCAGCAGAAGCTAGAGCCGCTAATCCAGAAAACATTTGCAGACCTTAAAGTAGGTGTGAAGCCGTGGAGCTTCAAAAACCGAAATGGTCTCGTTATTCAGATGAGCTTGGATGACGCCTCGATTAAAGCAATGGATCCAGACCCGATCACACTGCAAATGCTGAAAGATCAAGGCTTCCAAATCGTTGTGCGGTTAGCGAATCGTAGAGCATTCAACACGAATGAAATGGATGTCATGTTGAAGAATTTTCATGATCTTGGTGTGAAGCGAATCATCGTAGACGGGAATGAAGTCCCTGGATACACGGAAGAGAATACGGAAGTGAATCTGAATAAAATGGCGGATTTGCTCAATAAGAACGGGATTGGACTCGCAGCGATTGAGTTGTTGAAGGAGCCTCAAAAAGGTTTCAGTACGCTGGCTAAACAAACGAATTATAATGTTGTGCGCCTACACTCCTTTACAGAGAAAGATGGCGAGAAACTGACAGAACCATTAAAGAAAGCCGAGCTTGCGGATCGTGTGCAAGGGGTTTCAGATCGACTTGTTTTGGCTGTAAAAGACCGAAATATCCGCATGGTGTTTCTGAATGCCAAACCAGTGAAAAGTTTAGATAAAGGGAAGCTAGTTGACCCGCTTTCATCTTATTATGCAGCTTTGCAGGGGCCAGATGGCGCGATCCCTCGTATCCAAGAGGTAGGTTTTACTTTAGGACAAGCTGAGGCATTCGATGTACATACAACAGGTTGGCAGAAAATTGCTCGTTTCTTCTTGCTAATAGGTGGACTAAGCTTGATTGTATGGATGATTTCATTCTTTTTACCGGAATTGACGATTGTTTTCTTCATTTTTGGTTTGCTTGGTCTAGTAGCTCTACATACGCTTTCGGCGAATTTATATGCACAAGGACTCGCGTTAGCGACAGCTATTAGTGCGCCTAGTGTTGCGGTCATGTTGGCTATCCGATCGGTACGATCAGGAGCTGCTGCAAAGTGGAAATCAGGCTTATTCTATGGTTTATGGCAACTGCTGCGAACTTCGCTCGTTTCCTGTATCGGTATTGTTTATGTTGTAGCATTGCTTAATCATGTAACATACTCCTTGGTGCTGCAGCAGTTCAGAGGGGTTGGGATGCTGCATTTGCTACCAATTGCCATAGTTGGTCTGTATCTCTTATTCTTTAGTGAGAATAATACGTATAAGGAAAAGGTCGCGAATATTCGCAAATTACTTTCTTCCTATATAAGTGTATTGTGGATTGTTATTGCAGGCGTAGGCCTTGCAGCTGTTTTCTATTACCTATCTCGTACAGGGAATGAAGGACAAGCTTCTTCTATCGAGAAGTTATTCCGTTCTTTCTTGGAAAATACATTAGGCGTACGCCCGCGGACGAAAGAATTCTTAGTGGCTCATCCGATCTTCGTATTGGGTGCTTACTTGTCCGTTCGGTATCGTCATGCGGTGTACTTACTCTTCATCGGTGTCGTTGGTCAGCTTTCCTTGGTGGATACCTTTGCTCACTTGCACACACCGCTGCACATTTCCTTAATCCGTATCTTTTACGGACTTGTGCTAGGTGCAATTATCGGGCTAGTTCTCATTGCAGCTTGGGAAATTCTATCAAGGAGTTGGAAACGATGGGCACAGCCCCAATTGTCAAAATAGCGTTATCGGGCTACTACGGTTTCGATAATAGCGGGGATGAGGCTGTGCTGCAGTCGATTTTGTTTGCTTTGCAGGAGCAAGGTCAGGCGCAGGGCATTCAGATAGAGCCTATCGTGCTTTCGGCTAATCCAGAGAAAACCTCGCAAATGTACGGAGTAAAAGCATATCATCGAATGAAGCCAGGTTCATTATTGAAGGCACTGCGCGAATCAGACGGCTTAATCAGCGGGGGCGGTAGCCTCCTGCAGGATGCAACGAGCTCGAAGACGATTCCGTATTATTTAGCAGTAGTGAAAATAGCACAATGGCTCGGCAAGCCTACGTTTATTTATTCGCAAGGCATCGGGCCGGTGAGCCGGCCGATGTTCTTTGGCTGGATCCGCAGCGTGTTCAAGCGCTGCGCATTGGTGACGGTCCGCGACACGGAGTCCGCGGACCTATTGGGTCGGATGCGCCTCCCGCGGGAGGGCATCACGGTTGTGCCTGACCCGGTGATGGGCTTGCCACTCCGGGATGGTGGGGGCGCGCCGGATGCTGACGCACTCGGCGGTGCTAGTGCGGTGCGGACGATCGGCGTGTCCGTCCGCTTCTGGAACGAGGACCGCTCCGAGCTGGAAGCTCTCGCGCGGTCCCTGCAAGAGCTGCTCGCAGCACGCACGGATGTGCGGCTGCGGTTCTTACCCTTCCACCTCCCTTCGGATGAGGTGGCGTCGCAGTTCGTGATCGATCGCTTGGGCGATCACGGCGGTCGTGCGGAGATGGTGCGTGGCATCACACATCCGCAGGACATGCTTGCGCAGGTCGCGGCGTGCGACCTGCTGATCGGGATGAGGCTGCATTCTTTGATTTATGCAGCCTCGCAGTTCGTGCCTATGGTAGGCATCTCGTACGATCCGAAGATCGACCAGTTCCTCCATAGGCTTGGTATGAAAGCCGCCGCATCGACAGCTAGCTTCGATGCATCGGCATTTGCCGAGGAGGCGCTTGGCCTCCTCGATGGTCGAGAGCAGTGGGCGGCTGCTTCGCGTGCCGCCATTGAGCAGCTGAAGGCGCAAGCGCAGCTGCCCGCGCAGCGGATTATTTCCTTTTACAAAAGGAAATAGGTAGCTTTCTACATACGGTTCTTCAGCCACATTCCACCAACTAGCAACCAAATTGCAACCTATAACGTCAATAATAAGGAAGAGATATCATGAGCTCGACTTCTGTTACAAATCAGCCAGCAGCGCTGGCTTCACTACAGGCCGTACCGAAAGTGCGAATCTACGGTGTGCCTATTTCTAAAATGAGCATGAAACAAACCGTAGATTACTTATCGAAGGTTATAGAGGTAAAGCAGCCGCATCAGGTCATTACCGCTAATCCCATTATGGTTATGGCCGCGCAGGATGACCCTTCCTATCTGAAGATGATGCAACAAGCAGAGCTAATCGTTCCGGATGGAACAGGTGTCGTGTGGGCTGCCGCTCGCGTCGGCCAACCTGTTGCAGAAAGAGTGCCCGGCTATGATCTGATTCATGAACTCATGAAGGTTGGAGAAAAGAAGGATTGGAAGGTTTACCTTCTTGGTGCTTCTAATGAAGTGATTCAAGCAGCCGCGGACAAAATTCGCTCGACATACCCGAAGGTCAAGCTTGTTGGCGTTCGTGATGGATACTTCGGTGATGCTGAGGATGCTCAAGTGATACAAGCCATTAAGGAGGCTGCACCAGATCTGCTTTTGGTAGGTAGGGCTGCTGCTAATCAAGAGCCATGGATCGGAAAATACAAACAACAACTGGGTGTGCCGGTGATGATGGGAGTCGGCGGAAGTTTCGATGTACTTTCGGGCAAGCTAAAAAGAGCACCCGTCATTTTTCAAAAATTACGTTTAGAATGGTTCTACCGCCTGCTTCAGGAGCCTTGGCGCTATAAGAGAATGCTTCTACTCCCGAAATTCGCAGTGAAAGTGATGCGCGACAAAGAGAACGTCACAAAATGATGAAAATATTTATGAAAATTGGCTGAAAACGGTCATTTCAGATGAATTTAGCAGTAGTATTTGTGACGGAATGGGAGTATAATTCATTTCGGCGGTCACCAGCCTGCCACCCATGACAAGAGGAGCTGTGAAGAAGACATGTATGGATTATATGCGATAGGGTTTATTGCTGCGTGCGTTATGGCGTTGTTGCTGACACCCCTGGTCAAAAAATTTGCCTTCTGGGTAGGAGCTGTTGATGCCCCCAACCATCGGAAGGTTCATACGCGAATTATGCCGCGTCTAGGAGGATTAGCGATATTCCTTGCGTTCGTCGGAGCTTATTTCGTCGTCTCTCCAGCACTTGATGCCGTGAACTCGGATGCTGCTTTTGGACTTTTGCTCGGAGGCTTTGTGATCGTTGTCACAGGTGCTCTCGATGATCGCTTTCAATTATCACCGAAATGGAAGCTTCTAGGACAGCTTATTGCTGCCTGTATCGTTGTTTCCTTTGGTCTTAAGATAGATTTGGTTAACATTCCTTTCGGAGAAACGAATTTGCCTATCGGCTGGTTGAGTATCCCGATTACAATATTATGGATTGTCGGTGTATCGAACGCGATTAACTTAATTGATGGTCTTGATGGCTTATCAGCAGGTGTTTCCGGTATCGCCACAACAACGATTCTCATTCTTGCCCTTATGATGGGTAATGTGACTGTGATTTTGCTTTGTGTGATATTGCTAGGAAGTATTTCAGGCTTCATGTTCTTTAACTTCCATCCGGCCAAAATTTTTATGGGCGACTCCGGCGCCTTATTCCTGGGCTTCGCCCTTGCAACACTTTCAATTCTTGGCTTTAAGCAAGCGGCCGTCGTTTCACTCTTAATTCCGATTATGATACTAGGTGTGCCCTTATCTGATACATTCTTCGCGATGCTTCGTCGTTATGTGAATAAACTGCCGATTTCGGCGCCAGACAAAAGCCACTTGCATCACTGCTTATTGCAAATGGGCTTCAGCCATCGTACAAGCGTTCTGATCATCTATGGAATTGCTGCTATATTCGGTGGTAGTGCGGTTGTATGCTCGGTATTCATTTCCCAAGATTCCACTTGGGGATTGATCATGATTATTGTAGCGCTTTTCCTCGTAATGCTTGTAGGAGCAGAAGCAATCGGTATCATTAGCAAAAGCCGTAAGCCTGTGATCAACTTCCTGCAAAAGTTAGTTGGTAAACAAGTGCAGAGTGATCGCGTAGGTAAATAAATACTATCGGATATTATAAAACCCAGTCCTAGCGACTGGGTTTTTCTTGTTATTCAGGAAAAATTTATCAGTTGTTATTCTTTCTCTAAACATTTGGGCTAAATCTACCGATAAGTAATGTACAGTAACTTTTGTCGGTCAGCCGCGTCTATTTTTGTGGAATGATAGAAGAATATGGGAGGGATTGTCGAAAGCTAGTAGTACATAGAGTTAAATGGATAGGCCTAACTGATGATAACAACATTTTTATAACATAAGGAGGAACTTGTTTTGAAAAAATTTCATACCAAATGGGCAAGTATCGTACTGATCATGACGTTAATGATTAGTTTGATGCCTGCGATGACTGCGAGCGCAGCTTCGACGCTTGTTATTAAGAATCTTTACACTGAGACGGATAATGCCGGTACATCATTAGCCAAACCAAAGGATAATAACTTAGTTACACGTATCACGCAACTACCTTTTACATTAAATGTAGAAACAACAAATGTGACTGATTCACAGATTCCATCCATCTATTTCGAAATTACGAATATTAACTCGGGTGCTGTGACAACAGAGAAGAACAATAAAGCAGTTATTGCTGGAACGAATCTTGTGAAATTCGATAATATCCAGTTAGCGGAAGGCTTAAATAAAGTTGTCGTTTATCTGGGTGATTCTAATGCAATTGCTTCTGCACCAGGTTGGTTATATTATGCGCCAACGACTAATTTATCCGATATCACGGTGAATAACGCTCAACTTGAAGAAGGAAAGATTTATCCGATTGATCGTGGTCCTCTGAAAGCAGGGACAACCGGTATTCAAATTAAAACAAAAGCTTCCAACGCTAGTGCTGTTCAAGCTACATTAACAGGCGATAGTCTGCCTAAACAAGGCTTCAAAAGCAATGATGGTTACTTCTATTTCACTGGGGACGACAAGAATAAAACGTCTGCAACTTGTGCATCTGTTACCAGCTTCTGTTTGAATCCAGGTGACAACATCATTAGCTTCATCGCAAGTAACGATACGAATAAATATCAAGCCGTTAAGAAACTTTGGTACGATAACGGTCAGCCGTTTGCTTTTAACGGACAAGTACAAGAAACAGATCTGGATCTGTCCGATGGTATAACTCCCCCCCCTCCAAAGGACTTAATTTTGATACCAACATATCAATCAAGTGCTTTGACTTTCACAGCTAGCGTGAAAAGCGATTTAGAAACAGCAACAGCATTACGATATCCCCTTGTAGATGTGGCGCTTAATGGAACATTGGTCGCTACAATTGATTTAAGTGGAAATGATGCGACGAATACAGTATCAGGGGTTACCTACTCTTCAACTACTAACAGTTCATTAACTCGCAATAGTGAATATTTGGTGAAAGATTTAAAGATTGCCATACCTACGATTACTAACGTTGCCGCGAATGAGCAACTTCTAACATTTAAATTTAGAGATGTTACCAATAGCCTGAACCCAGCCATTACTCAATATAAATTTAAGTATGTAGATCCGAGTCATCCATATATCGATAGATCAACTATAAGTAATGGAACAATTGAAAATGAACTTAGCCTAAGTGATGCAACACTAGTCAACGAACTTCCAGCTGACATTCATGTGTATGCAAATAGCGAAACCCGCTCAATCAGGGCTCTAATTGATGGGGTCTATTACCCTAATGCAAATACAATTGTAGGAACATGGGATAATGTAGCCAAATTATATAAGTATGATCTTAAACTTCAAGGCATAACCGATGGGAACAAGAAATTAAGTATTGAGCTCTATAGCGACACTGCGGGAGCAACAACAAAATACAGTACAGTTGATTATAAGTTAAACATAAGTAATGCTCCTTATGTGCTGGTTAATAATATTTCTAACAGCATGACGATTAAGAATATCACTAATTTAACATGCGGAGGTACGCAAGCATGTATCTCGGGTAGACTTGTCAACTTCTATCAAGATCCAGTAACAGCACCGGCGGTGCCTGTTAATAAAGTAGAAGTGTATATGAATCAAAGTGTATATACACTTGATTCTAGAACTGCTGAAGCGATTTTTGGGAAAGTTCCTTCTACACCAACAACCCCTGGGACATTGAATACCTTCACGCTACCATTGAATTTATTTAACGCTGATCTCACGAAGGTAATGGTAGAAGGTAAAAATACACTGAAGTTCAAAATTTACGTCAATAATGTATTTGTAACTGAACAGTCATATGACATTTATTTATTCTCAACAGATGCTCCTCAATTTACAACTATTAAACCAGTGGAGAGTGGTACATCAGGGACTCAATTTATTGCCAACAGCGATCCTGATACATACACAACGACACAGCGGACGGTATCATTTGATGGATTATATTCGAGTTTAAATGCTAATGGATCGCCATCACCAATTAAAGCATTAACATTGGTTGTGCACACCAAAGATGCTAAAGGAGATGCGTTGGTTCATCAGCAAACGCTCGGTAGTTCAAGCTCGATTATTCCAATCGACGAAACTTTGAATTCGAAAATAGTAACATCCGCTGGAGTTAACTATTTCACATCAATTACCGACACAAACTTTAAAACAACAGCTTTTAATTTGTTAGATGACTCCGACGTAGTTTTTGAATTTAGAATTACTAATAATTCGAATATAACAGCAACGAAGTCTATTACGATTACAAGACAGAATGTTCCTTACACAGTTGTTCAACCCCTCTTGATCAAGAATCCTAAAGGGGAATTACAAGCAAACATCAATAGTGATTTTTATAACATCATTATTGAAGCTGAGAATGCTGAGAGTGTTCTCTTCGATAAGAATGTAGCAACCAAACGTACAGTGAATTCTGTGGATCAATATTTATATCAAGTAACGAATTTGAAGCCTGGCGCGAATCAAATTAAATTTACAATTAATCGTAATGGCACTAAAGTAAATGGTAGTTTCATTCTCTTTAATACCAATACCAATGTTCAAGGTGCAGCTACGCTTCAGAATATGAATAGTAAGTTTAAACTCTTTAATAGTGGATTAGAGCTATCTTTCCCTAAAGACACTAAATTAATGAGGAATGTACCAGATAGCAATAATAATCAGTATATTACAACAGGGCGTAAGATCTTGTTTGGTATCGCTGATACAGATGATGGACGAGTAGATAAAGCATTATTCCCTGTACCGAATGGCTATTATAAATCCAAAATCAGTGTCAAAGTTGTAGAAGATACCTTCCATCCAGCAAGTAATCTCTACTATATGGATGCAGGTTTCATTCCAGCACCGAATTCAACTACAACAACACCTGATGATTTAACTAAGGGACTTAACGGCACTGGTGTAGATCCTTATGACACTACGAACTCAGGAAGAGCTTATTTTAACCGTCTTAACGATGAGCTCGTTGTTCCTACACAAGATGGGGAATTGACGCTGGCGTTTGATCCATCTATTCGTCAAGATGCTGGAAGGTACATCACCGTATTCTTCTATGACATTTATGCGAATTACTCCAATACGACTGACTATGGCTGGAGGAACCTAGGTGGCGTTGTAGATACCAAAAACAACACGATCACGGTGCCATTCCGTAAGTTCGGCTACTATCAAGTCATGTATATGGATCGCAGCTTCGATGATATGACTGGGCACTCATTTGCAAGAAATGAGCTCGAGACACTGTATTCCAAAGGTTTAATGAGAGCGAAAACTACGTTCTCCTTTGGCCCAAATGATTACATTACACGTGGAGAGTTTGCTCAAGTATTGGTTAAGATCTTTAAACTTCCATTGAACTACGCGGGTAGCTCTACATTCTCGGATGTTCTCAAAATTGATAACGCAATAGGTATGCTGTATGACTATAAGTATGTAGAGACAGCCGCGAGAGCGGGTATCATTCGTGGACAAGCGAGCAACAGGTTTAACCCAGGCGGATCTATTACACGACAAGACGCTGCTGTCATGATCGCTAGGGCCGCAGAAATGAAAATGAGCACGGATCTCAACAAATCCCTACTCACATTGCAAAAAGCATTTACAGATGGCGATAGAATCGAGTCCTATTCCAGACCTGCTGTTGAAGCTGTGTCTAAAGCGGGACTGATCGAGGGTATCCCGAATGCCTTACTCCCTGGTGAAAAGAAAGAAACAGTACGTTTCGATCCAACTGAGTTGCTTACACGTGCACAAGCGTCCATAATCGGATACCGTGTGATGAAGCAGCAGAAGATGGTTCCTTAGTAATTAGCTTCGATGCGCCTTTAATTCTCGAGTTTAATGTGCGCAGATTAGTGAAAAAGAGACTTAGTGCCGATAACGCAATAAGTCTCTTTTTCATAATTAAGGAGCTTCATTGGCTGAATTCAGCCACCTTAAGCTGATTTTAAGTTTCAAATGGGTTTTAGCACATACATCTTTTACAAATACAAATTAATCTTGGTAGGTACACATCTACAACAAGTAAGATAAGGAGTTAGTTATACATCTGGAAAATACTTAACAATGAATAGTTGTATATTGTATCGTATACTAAATTTGCAGCAGAGGTGATAGATAATAACTGATTTAGAAGAAAAAAGACAAAGTATTAAATTTAAAATTATTTCTTTAAAATCGCAACTTTTTAGAACCTCACGCGTTTAATACATTGAAACAGACAAAGAAAGCGTTTTGTAATACATTGCAGAATTCGTTAAAAAAAGTTCTTTACGATCCAGAATGATCAATGTATAATGTAAATTGGTCTAGGTTCCTATTTATTTCATTACAGTTTACTAGTTTCAAATGCAGCCTGAGAGCTGCAAGCGAACCTTAGTTATATTATGCTCTAACTCTGGAGAGGGGGTGAACAATAAGATGAGTAAATTGAGCTGGAATAAAGAACAAACAAACTTAAAAAATAAAACTCACGATATTCAAGGAGGAGAAAAAAAGGTTATGAAAAAAAGTTTAAAAGTAATCGCAACAGCAACACTAGCATTCTCCATGTTTGCATCGGTAGCAATGGCTGCTGAAACAACTCCAACGGCTGTAACTACACAAGCAGCAGTTAAAACTTCCAAAGACTTTAAAGACCTTGAAGGTAAAGATGCAGCGTTGCTTGCTAAAATCGATGCATTGCTTGCGAAAGGTTTCATGGATGGTAAATCCGATACTGCATTCGACATCGAAGGTAACATGACTCGTGCAGAAGCTGCTAAGCTTGTTGCAAAAATCTTCAACCTAACAGTTGGTACTGAAACAACTTCTTCTTTCAAAGATGTTGACGGAACTGACGCTTCCCAAGCATGGGCAATTCCTTTCATCGAAGCAGCTAAAAAAGCTGGTATCATCGATGGTATGACTGACACTACATTTGCTCCAAAAGACAACGTAACATTAGGTCAACTTGCTACATTGCTTGTTAAAGGCTTTGGTAAAGCAGCTGACGTTAAAACTACTACACCTTGGTACCAAGGTTACCTAGATACTGCTAAAGCTAACGGTGTAGACCTAGGAACTGATGGTGCTAAAGCAGCAACTCGTGCTGATCTTGTTGTGGGTTCATACGCTGCTGATGCAGCAGTTTCAGCATTGACTAAATTATCTGTAACTGAAGCTAAAGCTACAGGTGTTAAAACTGTAGAGGTTAAATTCACTAAAGCGGTAGCTGATGCAGCTAAATTGGAATTGAAAAAAGGTACTGTAGTTATTGGTTCTACATTCAAACTTGCTGCTGACAAGAAATCTGCAATTATTACTCTTACAGATCTTAAGATTAATCAAGGAACTTATACTGTAGCTCTTAGTGGCCTTCCTGAAGGTGCAGTTGACAAAGCCACTGCAACTTTCGAAGCTAAGAATGAAGAAGTAACTAAAATTGATTTCGTAAACGCTAGCGATACTGTAGCACAAGCAGATGCAGTAAGTATTAAACTTGCAGCTACAAACCAATACGGTGAGAAAGCTTCTGCAAATGCTGGTTCATACACAGCTTATGCTACTACTCCTGGTGGTGCGCGTGTTACTAAATCGGATAATGGAGATTTGTTCATTGTCGTTGATACAAAAGATGCTTCGTTAACTGCAAACCTCTCATCATTCAGCGTAAACATTTACAACAACGATAGCCGCGTGAGTGCTTCTAAAACATTTAAAGTTGGCTTGCCTCCAATGGTATCCAAAGTTGAGCTTGGTGATGTGAAATACCAAAATGGTAAAGATGCACTTATCAATGCTGGAGATCAAGTTGTAGTTAAATTGATTCAAATCGATCAATACGGCCAAGAAATTACCCAACAAACAGGTAATGCGTTCCCTGTAAATGTCCAAGTAACACCAAACTTCAACAACCAGTATACACCTGAACTTAAAGACAAAGATAATGACGGTATTGATGAAGTTGTTGTTACTTTGAACTCCAAAGCTACTGTATCTGGTGAGCAAACTATTACAGTATTTGGTGGCGGATCTACAACAACAGCTAAAATTAAAGTTCAAGCTGTTGCAGTTCCAGCAAAAGTTGAATTTGGTGAACTTACAGGCTCTTATGCTGACGGCGACACTAATAAATATGTTAGTCTAAACCTCTACGATGCAGCTGGTAATCTATTGTCTCCACAAGATGTTGTTGACAATGTTGATCGTCTAACACTAAGCGCATCTGGAAACATTGCATTCGGCGTTACTGATGATGTTCCAGCCGCAATGTTTGCTCGTAAGTCTGATAACACTATAACTCCAATTATTGCAGTTGGACCAAATAAAGGTAAAATTCACATCAAATCTTTAACTGGTAAGGGTACTGCAAACATCTTTGCATATACAACTATTCTTGAGAGTGGTGCAACAAGTAACGCAAACTTGAACCTTCCAATTACAGAAGCTCGTTACCCAGTAACAATGGCAGTAGCAACAGATCCTGCTACTAAAGCTGTTGAGACAGCAACAACTAAGGTTAAACTCTTGGTTAAAGACCAATATGGCGAAAACTTAGAAACAATGCCGTACGGTAACGTTACTGAAAACAACGGTACTCGCACTGTAACTTATGATGTGTATGTAAGTACTTCTGCAGACTCCAATGCAACTATTGCTCTTAACTTGACAGATGGTGCAAAATCAATTGCTAATATTAATGACAATGAGTATGTATTTACTGCAGGTGCTGGTTCTACTGGCAAAACTAAGAGCGTAACATTTGCTTTACGTAAACTTAATGCTGATGGAACAGTAGTTATCGACGATAATGTTAAATCAATCACTAAAGAAATTTCAGTAATTGATCCAAACGCAGCTGGAGTTAAATTGACATACTCCGCTAATACTGTAACTGATTTGTTCAACGCAGTAGAGAATGCTATTCAAACTGGTGATGCTGATGATGCTACTCTAAGCAAGCACGCGAAAAAAGTTGTTATTACTGCTAAAGATGCTTCTGGATCAGTTGTAGCTGTACCTAACTCTGTGGTCTCAATTACAAGCAATAATGAAAATATTGCAAAAGTTGGAGTTCTTACCAACGAAGCATACGTAATTGGTAATAAAGTTGGAACTGCAAAAGTTAGCGTATCCTTCAAAACAGCAAAAGGTGAAGTGCAAAATCAAGTAGTTGATGTTAACGTCAAGAATGACCCGATCACTGTAGCGTCTATTGCAGCTGATAAATCAACTCACAAAGTTGCAGATTTCACTGGAGCTGCTGGCACTTATGCTTATAAATTAATGAATAAAGTTACCGTTAAAGATCAATATGGTTCAGAGTATAAGTCCGATAGAACAGCAACAACTCCAGTTGATGTTGTATATAACTACAATGCATTGCTTGGCATTCAATACCTTGTTAGTGAAGTTAAAGGTGGCGGAAGTGTAACACTGGGCGCTGATGGTCGCACTGTGACTATGACTGGAACTGTTACTTCTTTCGTACTTCAAGCTGTATCACCAAGTGGTCAAGTTGCTACTACACAAGTAGTAATCGATGCTTCCGGAACAGTTGTAGCTAACTAAATAATTAAAACAATTAAGGACCTTCGGGTCCTTTTTGTTTTAATTATTGAAATTTAATTTATATATACTGATCGGTATTGAGAGGGCTCTTTAGGGCTCTCTTTCATTTTATAAGTATTCCGCAATTTATATTGTTTATTCTTTAACATCAAGTTAGAAAATCGAGAGCATCAAAAGTTAAAACATTTAAAATGGAAAATTAATAGTAATGAAGAATATATAGATTCATAGTATACTCAATTTGTAGCAAAGGTGATACATCATTTACTACACGTAACAAGAAATAGAACAACACACATCTGGGAGGAATTACACATATGAAAAGAAGTTTAAAAGTTATTGCAACAACAACACTAGCTCTTTCAATGTTTGCATCAGTAGCTATGGCTGCAGATCCATTAACAACTACTAATACTATTGCCCCTACAGTTACAGCTTCAACAACAGTAATCAAAACTTCGAAAGATTTTACAGATCTTAAAGATGTAGATGCAGCACTTATTGCTAAAATCGATGTTCTTCTTTCTAAAGGTTACATGGAAGGTAAGACTGATACAACTTTCGATATTGCAGGAAATATGACGCGTGCAGAAGCTGCTAAGCTTGTTTCCAAAATCTTTAACCTCACTGTTGGCACTGAAACAACTTCCTCTTTCTCTGATGTGGATGGAAAGGATTCATCAATCGCGTGGTCTATTCCTTTCATCGAAGCTGCGAAAAAAGCTGGAATTATTGATGGCATGACTGATACAACATTTGCTCCTAAAGATAATGTAACTTTAGGTCAACTTGCTACATTGATTGTTAAAGGTCTTGGTAAAACAGCAGACGTTAAAACAACTACTCCTTGGTACCAAGGCTACCTAGATGTTGCTAAAACAAATGGTGTTGATCTAGGTACTGACGGAGCTAAGGTTGCTACTCGCACTGATCTTGTGTTGGGTTCATATGTTGCTGATTTAGCTGTACAATCACTGACTAAATTGTCTTTAACGGAAGCAAAAGCAACAGGTGTAAAAACTGTGGAAGTTAAGTTCAGTAAAGCAGTAGAAGAAGCAGCTAAATTAGAATTAAAAAAAGGTACAGTCGTTATTGCTTCTACATTTAAACTTGCTGCTGATAAGAAATCTGCAATCATTACACTTACAGATCTTAATATCAGTCAAGGAACTTATACCGTTGCTGTTAGCGGACTAGCTGTAGGTACAGTTGATAAAGCCACTGCAACTTTTGAAGCTAAGAACGAAGAAGTAACTAAAATTGATTTCGTTAATGCTAGTGAGTCCGTAGCACAAGCAGATGCAGTTAGTATTAAGCTCGCAGCTACAAACCAATATGGTGAGAAAGCTTCTGCTAGTGCTAGTTCCTACACAGCATATGCTACTACTCCTGGTGGTGCTCGTGTTACTAAATCAGATAATGGAGATCTGTTCATTGTCGTTGATACTAAAGATAATACGTTAACTGCAAATCTATCATCTTTCAGCGTGAACATTTACAACAATGATAGCCGCGTGAGTGCTTCCAAAACATTTAAAGTTGGTTTGCCTCCAATGGTTTCTAAAGTCGAGCTTGGTGAAGTGAAATACCAAAATGGTAAAGATGCACTAATTAACGCGGGAGATCAAGCTGTAATTAAATTGGTACAAATTGATCAATATGGACAAGAAATAACCCAACAAACAGGCAATGCGTTCCCTGTGAATATTCAGGTAACACCAAACTTCAATAATCAGTACACAGCTGTCCTTCAAGATAAAGATAATGACGGTATTGATGAAGTTGTTGTAACATTAAACTCTAAAGCAACTGTATCTGGTGAACAAACGATTACGGTATTTGGTGGAGGTTCAACAACAACAGTTAAAGTTGCGGTTAAAGCTGTTTCAGTTCCAGCTAAAATAGAATTTGGTGAACTTACAGGATCATATGCCGATGGTGACACAGATAAATATGTTGCGTTAAATCTATTTGATGCTGCAGGTAACCTTTTGAGTGCGCAAGATGTTGTTGATAATGTTGATCGTCTATCTTTAAGCGCTTCTGGAAATATTGCTTTTGGACCTACAACTGATGTTCCTGAAGCAATGCTAGCTCACAAGTCTGATGGCACTGTGACTCCTATTGTTGCCGTAGGGCCAAATAAAGGAAAGATTCATCTTGCATCGCTAACTGGTAAAGGTACTGCTAACATATTTGCTTATACAACTATTACAGAGAGTGGTACTACAAGCAATGCAAACTTGAGTCTTCCAATTACAGAAGCTCGTTATCCAGTAACTATGACAGTAGCGACTGATCCTGCTGCTAAAGCTGTTGAAACAGCAACAACTGCTGTGAAACTATTGGTAAAAGATCAATATGGTGAGAATCTTGAAACTATGGCGAATGGTGGCGTTGTTACTGAAAACAATGGTACTCGTTCTGTAAAATATGATGTTTTTGTAAGTACTAGCGCTGATTCTAATCCTAACATTGCATTTGATCTAGGCAATGGTTCAAAAACAATCGGCGATATTAATGATAATGAGTATACATTTACTGCTAATCCTGGTTCAAAAGGTGGAAAAACAAACGTAACTTTTGCTCTACGTAAACTTGATTCTACTAGTGCAACAGTTATTGACAACAATGTTAAGTCGATTACTAAAGAAGTTTCTGTAATTGATCCTAATGCTTCAGGGGTAAACTTGACGTACTCGGCTAATCCAGTAGCTGATTTGTTTAATGCGGTAGAAAATAGTATTCAAGATGGAAACGCTGATTCTGCTACTCTAAGTAAGCATGCAAAAAAGGTGACAATTACTGCAAAGGATGCCTCCGGAGCTGTTGTGGCCGTACCAAAATCTATTATTTCTGTAACAAGTAACAACGAAAACATTGCAAAAGTTGGAGTGGCTTCCAATGAAGCTTATGTTATCGGGAATAAAGTTGGTACTGCTAAAGTTAGTGTATCCTTTAAAACTGCAAAAGGTGAAATTGTGAATCAAGTAGTTGACGTTAATGTCAAAAATGATCCTATCGCTGTTGCTTCTATCACAGCTGATAAGTCAACTCATTCTGTAAAAAGTTTCGCTGGAGTTAATGGCACTTACGCTTACAAATTAATGAACAAATTAACTGTTAAAGATCAATATGGATCAGAGTATAAGTCTGAGTCCACTACTGATGTAGTAAATGAGTATAATGCAATATTGGGCGTTCAATACCTAATTAGTGAGGTTAAAGGTGGAAATAATGATACTGTAACATTAGATCCATCTGATGGTCGTACTGTAAGAATGACTGCAGGTGTAACATCCTTTGTAATTCAAGCTGTATCACCTAGTGGGAAAGTTGCTACTACTCAAGTAGTAATTAATGGTGCGGGAACAACTGTTGTAAATCCTTAATTATTGAATACAAAAAGGACCTTCGGGTCCTTTTTGTATTTTCTAAAATAAATAGCGTATAACTTGAACAGTTAGTCTTTTTACATTAGACTTTTAACAATAAGATTTTTTCATAATACTAATGAGGAGTGACATCATGAAATCCCAAAAGCTTACACTATTTAATATTATCCTTTTTCTTTTTCTCTTTACTTTTGTATCAACATCCCTAGCCGAAGCCCCAACCCCAGGCGGCACCGATCCACTCATCACCCAAAGCTACTTCGAACAAAACACCTTAAGTGAAACAAAGGTGAAAGAGATCGTTGCAGCTGCGCTAGCGGCCAATGGCCAACCGAGCGCAGGAGGATCTACCCCAACGGCAGCAGCAAACATGAAGGTTGTCCAATTGGAAAATGGACAAACCCTGTACGCAGGCGCTGGCGCGGAGTTTATCGTGCGAACCGGCAGGGTGCTGGCCGTGAGCAGCGATGAGAACGGCATCCCGGATGTAACGGGAGGCAAAGATTTAGCAGCGGGGACAGAAGTCGCGCTGAATCATCTTTTGATTTTCCCGACAGAGGGCCGAGGTATAAAGTCATCGCCGAAGAATACGTCGGACATTTTTGTCATGGTGCGCGGAAGCTATTTGATTTTGAATGCAGATGGTAGTAAGGTTTCGCAATAAATGTCTACTCCATAATTTTACCCAAAATGACAACTTCTTATGCGTGTTGGCTTTGGGATTCTAGCCATACTAATCATTGTACTCAGTTGAGAAAAGCAACGACTTACCGCGTGCATGATCACACTTAAACTCTGAGGAGGCGTTTGGTTATGGCTAGAAGTAAAGTGGTACCTGAATCGAAAAAGGCATTAGATATTCTAAAGTATGAGATTGCAGCAGAACTAGGCTTGCCAGTAGGCAACCATATGTCATCGCTCAATGCAGATACCGAGTTTGCGTCAGAATTAGGCTCTATTCAAGCAGCTCCCATGAGAAAAGAATCCTGGGGACATATCACATCTCGAGATAACGGAGCCGTAGGTGGACGGATTACGCAGCGTCTGATCCAACGAGCCGAAGAAACGCTGTTCACTCTCTAGAGAAATACGCATTTATTTCCTTTATAAAGATTGCTGTGATGAATTGACACTAGACGACAAATGAAGTAAGATAATTTATTGAAGGTCAATCTTTCATTTAACCTTTTCCAATCGGAAAAGGTTCATTTTTTTTGCGGAATTCAATTATCTTTACAGCGCATGAGCGCAAAAGAGGGATTCCGTTTGGCGTGAAAAGCTGCCGCTAAAGCCGGGCCCGATTTTTTTATTATAGAGGCATCGAGTAGAAGCTTTTCAAACATACTAAATGTACTGTAGGAGGATGAATAATATGGCTCAAGTTCGTGGACGTCGTTTATTTACATCCGAATCCGTAACAGAAGGTCATCCAGATAAAATTTGTGACCAAATTTCTGACTCGGTTTTGGATGCATTTCTAGCTAATGACCCTAATGCTCGTGTAGCATGTGAGGTTTCTGTAGCAACTGGTTTGGTTTTGGTAATTGGTGAAATCACTTCAAAATCCGAATATGTAGATATTCAAGCGATTGCTAGACAAACAATTAAAGAAATTGGTTACACACGCGCGAAGTACGGTTTTGACTCCCAAACTTGTGCGGTTCTCGTTTCTTTGAACGAGCAATCTCCTGATATTGCACAAGGTGTTGATAGAGCCCTTGAAGCAAGAGAAGGTTCCATGTCCGATGAAGAAATCGAAGCAATTGGTGCTGGTGACCAAGGTTTGATGTTCGGTTTTGCAGTAAATGAGACGCCGGAACTTATGCCTCTTCCGATCTCTATTTCTCACCAATTGGCTCGTCGCTTGACAGAAGTTCGTAAAAACGGCACTCTTCCATACTTGCGTCCAGATGGTAAAACTCAAGTAACTGTTGAGTACATCGATGATAAACCTGTTCGTGTAGATGCAATTGTTGTATCCACACAGCATGATGAGAACACGACTTTGGAGCAAATCCAAAAAGATATTAAAGAGCATGTTATTCTTCCAATCGTTCCAGCACACTTGTTGGATGAGAACACGAACTATTTCATCAACCCAACTGGTCGTTTTGTTATTGGCGGACCTCAAGGGGATGCAGGTCTTACAGGTCGTAAAATTATTGTTGATACGTACGGTGGTTACGCTCGTCATGGCGGCGGTGCATTCTCCGGTAAAGATCCAACAAAAGTTGACCGTTCCGGTGCTTACGCGGCGCGTTATGTTGCGAAAAACATCGTAGCAGCTGGCCTTGCTGAGAAATGTGAAGTTCAATTGGCTTATGCTATTGGTGTTGCGCGTCCTGTGTCTATTGCTGTAGATACATTTGGTACGGCTAAAGTAAGTGAAGAGAAGCTTGTTGAGCTGATTCACAGTAACTTTGACCTTCGCCCAGCGGGTATCATTAAAGAGCTTGACCTTCGTCGTCCTATCTACCGTCAAACAGCGGCGTACGGTCACTTCGGTCGTAACGATCTAGATGTTCCGTGGGAGCGTACAGATAAAGCAGAGACTTTGAAAGCACAAGCGTTAGAGCTTAAGCATTAATATAGAGAAGCCGTCCTTTGGGGCGGTTTTTTTGTTTATCTTTATGTTCACAAAAGTAAATTAATATTTTACATATGTAATTATCTATGGTACTATATGTATATGTCATCTGATGCTAATTCATAGGGAATTATGTTATGATAACTAGTAGATACGTTCTGTTTTATGAGAAGAAGGGAGAGCGATATGTTAGATAACGAATTGAAAGACGCACTTACCGCTATACTTAGGACAGAATTATCACCAGTACTCGTGAGGTTAGATGGAATTGGTTCTCGATTAGATGGAGTAGATGCTCAGTTTAATGGAGTAGATGCACGATTGAATAGTATAGATGGTAAGTTAGAAGCAATTGACACTCGTCTCGAAAGACTCGAATTCGAACAGTCCCAAATCAAACAAGCTGTCCTAGAAACCAATGAGATCGTGAAACGATTGGAAAATGTTCAAGAACAACAACATAGAATTATTGAACTACTCTCGGCGCGTTCGATTGAACAAGAGGCTAAGCTTAAAAAGATTATATAAAAATTATTATATAGCATCTCAAGCAGAGAGCAGACCCGAAAGGGTGGTGCTCTTTTTTAGTCATTATTTCCTTATATTGGCTTATTTGAGTGCATTTCCTGACATATGAATACAACATGGAGAATATCGTAACTTTTTCCATAGTTTAAGAGTCTATATAGGTATCGTTTAATTGATAGACATGAAAGAAATAGATTGAAAGAGGAGTGGAATGGCAACGTGAAGGTACAGAGGCAAGTAGGAATAGCTGCATTGGCTTGCGCTATGGTGTGGCAGTTGGTTGCGGGGACTACGGTGGACGCGGCGGGCACGAAGCTGACATTGAGCTCGCAGGACACGATTACATCAGGCGCAATTATGAAGAATTACGTATGGACGACAACACGAAGTAATAAAGAAGTATCGGTGAATGCTAATGTGATCGAGGTTGATTTGACGAACCCGAACGTAAAGATAGACGCAATGGCAGGCACGAAAAATCAGTTCACGAAAAATCAGAGTGTTCTTGGCATGGTAAAGGATACGGGAGCAGTAGCTGGGGTAAATGGTGATTTCTACAATACACAAGCAGAGGGAGTACCGGAGGGCGCGCAGATTACAAATGGACAAGTTATGGCGACGCCAGCGAAGATTTCGGGACTGTATTCTTTTGCTATTACGAAGACGAATCAGCCGATTATTGATATTTTTGATTTTCAGGGTAAGGTTACGGCTAAAGATGGTACATCCTTCGAACTTGGTGGTGTGAATAAAACGTTCTACTGGGACGATAACGACGTTCCCTTGATTGCAGATGGCCTATTCCTTTATACCAGCGCTTGGGCGATGACACAACGTGCTGTGGACGGTACACACGTACCTACCGAAGCCCTGATCCAGAATGATATCGTCAAGGAGATTCAGATTGATACGAATGTGAAAATGGTTGCGCCTGTGGATGGTTATATCCTAAGAGGCTCGGGTTTGGCTAGAGAGTTTATTGTGAATCATCTCAAAGTGGGAGATAAAGTTACGACGAAATATGACATGGTTCCACACGATGCTTCCAAGACATATGATTGGAAAAACTTTAAAATGCTCATCGGCGGCAGTACATTGCTAGTAGATGAGGCGAAACCGAGTTATTTTACGCGGAATATTAATGATTTTAACGGATATAGTCCAGTTTCACGTACAGCTGTGGGTTACTCAAAGGATTTGAAGAAGGCCTTTATTATAACAGCGGATCGTAGCGGTAACAGTGCGGGAATGACACTTCCAGAATTGCAGCAATTCATGATTGATGCAGGTGTTTGGAGGGGGATGGTGCTTGACGGCGGTGGTTCGACACAGATGGTATCTAGGCCGTTAGGCGACGTGGATCCGAAGCTAGTGAACAAAACGCAAAATGGCAATCAACGTGCCGTAGCGAATGGATTAGGTGTGTATTCGACAGCACCGAAGGGTGAGTTGAAAGGTCTTATTTTACAAGGGCAATCGCTATTATTCATGAATGAATCCAGCACTTATCAATTTAAAGCTTATGATGATTATTATAATCCAATTGCCGTTACAGGCATCATTCCTCAGTGGAGCAGCACGGTTGCGAATGGTTCTTTTAAAGATAATGTCTATACACCAACAGTGCCAGGGAAAACGCAGATTGTCGCTAAATCGGGAAAAGGATCGGCGACCATGGATGTCGAGGTTGTCGGGCGTGACCAGATCACCTCAATGGCTTTCAGCTCAGGGGCGTTCTCTTTGACAGAGGGGGGCGATTTCAAGCTGCCAATAACCGTTACAACACGAAGTGGAGCAACACGAGACTTACCCGCGGCATCAGCTACTTGGGAGCTTAGCGGAGTCAAGGGGACGATTACCAACGGCATTTTGCATGTAGATAGTACGGCTGGGGCACAAACGGCTCAAGTTATCGCGAAATACGATGGGTATAGCACAATGGTTACTTTGCCAGTCGGGCAGGAGAAGGTTTGGTATGACCTAGATAAGTTCGCGGTAATGACGACAGGTGATAAATATCCGGCAGAGGTTGTTTCTACGGTGAATATTACACAAAACAATGGAAACAAAAACTTGGAAATCGCTTATGATTTCTCAAAGGGACAAGGAACAAAAGCAGCCTACGCGAAGTTTAATAACGGAAATGGTGCGCCTATCGAGGGTCAACCAGAATTTATTACGGCGAAAGTCTTGGGTGATGGCAGTTTCAATTGGGTTCGTGCTGAAGTCATAGATGCGGACGGTAAATTGAACTATGTGAGTTTTACGGAGAACATGAACTGGACAGGCTGGCGTAAGGTGACAGCAGATGTGTCAGATCTGAAAGCTCCACTATCCGTTAAAAGTATTTATGTGGCAAATCCAGCCAATGGGCAGGATGAAAGAGCTGCTAAAGGGAAAATTAATATTGACGATATTTCTTTTATTTATAAAGGACAATTACCAGCTCTACCGAAAAATGCAATTAAACTTACTGTAAACAAAAAGCAAGCAACACTAAATAGTAAACCGATGACGTTGGAGCAAGCGCCGACAATTGTAAAAGATAATACCTTGGTTCCGCTTCGTTTCGTTACTGAGGCTTTGGGTGGTACGGTGAAGTGGGATGACAAAGAACGTAAGGTAACCGTTATACGTGGGGATAAACTAATTGACCTATGGATTGATCAAGCTGATCTCATTGTCAATGGCGGTCGAATCACGGCTGAGGTGGCACCGGCGATCATGAATAATGTGACTATGGTCCCATTACGACTGATTTCGGAGCGATTAGGCTTCAAAGTAGGCTGGGATCCCCAGAATTATGGAATTTCTATTGAATAAATAGTACTAGAAGTACACGGCAAAAAGGAAAAACTATGCTACAATATGGGGTAGACAACTTACTACTATATCGTTTTTTAAAAGGAGCTCGTTTCATGTGCAACCAGACGCTATAGACCAGGTCATAACCAACGCCATTAACGTCATGGAAAGCAGCAAGTATCAATTATTTGAAATTGCTGAGTCATCACGCTTAGAGAAAGAGTCGCTTGCTCGTGAGCTGAATGACATAAAGCATGAGACGGGTGTCACGATTGATCTCGTGGATATGTTAGAAAAAGAATACAAGAGGTCGCGGATCCGGCTCACGGAAGTTAGCCGTGATTTCAACAAGTATCGTGAAGAAGATATCAAGATTGCTTATGAGGCCGCTATCGCTTTTCAACTACAGTTAACTGTTGCACGGGAAAAAGAGAATAATCTTAAGGACCGACGCAATGACCTGCAGGTTCGCATGAAGAATGTGGACAAGCAGGTAGAACGCGCTGAGACAATTGTCTCACAGATGAATGTGGCATTAGAATATTTATCAGGAGATCTCAATCAGTTAACACGAATAATTGAGTCTGCTAAGAATCGACAACTACTTGGGCTGAAGATTATTTTGGCTCAGGAGGAAGAACGCAAACGAATTGCACGAGAAATTCATGATGGCATGGCCCAAACGTTGGCGAATGTCGTGCTTAGAACCGAAATTGCTCATCGCATGCTTTTGAAAGAAGATATGTCGGCAGTTAAGGACGAGTTAGTCGATTTGAAGGGGCAAGTCAGAAATGGCCTTGAGGAGGTTCGGAAGATTATTTTCAACCTCCGGCCAATGGCGCTCGATGATTTAGGGATTGTACCTACATTACGGAAATATGTGCAGGATTTCGAGGATAAATACCGAATCCACACACAATTCAACTTGGTTGGGAAAGAGGCACGTATACCATCAGGGTTAGAAGTTGCTATTTTCCGATTGGTGCAGGAAGCTTTATCGAATGTATATAAACATGCCAAAGCAACCTTCTTGTCTGTTGAACTCACATTAGAGCCAGATCAAGTACAAATCTACGTTGTTGATAACGGGGTTGGTTTTGATGTGAAGCTAACAGAAATAAGAATAGCCAAGGGAAATAACTTCGGGTTACTGGGAATGCGAGAGCGTGTAGAGCTACTTGAAGGTACGATGGTGCTTGAGTCTGAGAAAGATTCAGGAACAAAAATTACGATGCTCATCCCTATCGGCGGCGTTGGAGAGAACAAGGAGGATAATCAGAATGGACAACACGGGGAGTCATAAACGCAATGTGCATATTGTCATTGCAGATGATCATC
This sequence comes from Paenibacillus qinlingensis, assembly GCF_031455095.1. GTDB lineage: Bacteria > Bacillota > Bacilli > Paenibacillales > NBRC-103111 > Paenibacillus_E > Paenibacillus_E qinlingensis_A. The sequence goes on along the minus strand of NZ_JAVDSB010000011.1, from coordinate 116,949 downwards.
AGCTATTTCGTGAAGGTGTAAAAAGAATTATTAATATGGAAGATGATATGGAAGTTATCGGTGAGTGTGGCGATGGCATCCAGGTCATTGAACTGTGTAATCAAATCACGCCAGATATTGTACTCATGGACATTAATATGCCCCTTGAGAATGGTGTGATCGCTACAGAACGCTTGAAACTGATTTTTCCTGATATTAAGGTTATCATTCTCTCTATTCATGATGATGAGAGCTATGTGTTTGAAACGCTGCGCAAAGGGGCTTCAGGTTACTTACTTAAGGATATGGAAGCGGAGTCACTCATCAACGCGATTCGTTCGGTTGTTGCAGGGCATGCCTACATTCATCCTAAGGTAACAGGCAAGCTTATTAATCAACTTAGACGTATGACATACTTGGATGACGCTGGTGTGGTAGGAACAGGCACTGGAGTGAAGGATTCCGCACTGAAATACATACATAATACGAATAGCCCATTAACCAAAAGGGAAGCAGAAGTGCTTCGTCTAATGGCTGAAGGTAAAAGTAATAAATTGATTGGCGAGTTTTTGTACATTAGTGAGAAAACAGTGAAAAACCACGTAAGTAGTATTCTTCAGAAAATGGAAGTGGATGACCGCACGCAAGCGGTAATTATTGCTATTAAAAACGGTTGGGTTACGCTGTAATTTCTCGGCCTTTTCATTTCTGTGCCTATAGGAACCCCCCTTTGCTCTGCCGCATACACTGCAGGTAAGGGAGGGACCCGCTATGTGGATTGGATTGCTTTGTATCTTCGGTTGCTATGGCTTCAGCATTGTTGTACTTCATCTCTTATTGGGTACCCGTAAAGGGACGAAGAAGAAACCGGCTACTATTTTACTTGTTACCAAAAATAATCAGAATCAGATTGAGTGGGTAATACGCTCGTTATTTTTCTTTTCGCGTGTAAAAGGCAACCAAGTCAAAGCAACGATTATTGACGAAGGTTCGTCGGATGATACGCGAGAGATCGTTGAGCGTTTATCCCAAACGTATGCGTTAGATCTGCGTTTTCAAACTGAGTATGATGCTGTTGATCGTTTTTTAAGTCAGCATGATGAAGATCCAGTTGTACTCGTTCATCTCAGTAATAGGGAGGAACTTGTTAAAATACCTGTGGTCTAAGGGTAAACGCTTTCAAATCTAGATGCTAAGAAGAGAGTGCGGTGAGGTATGAAGGTTCAGCTCTATGCCGTTCGCAAAGATCAGGTATGGGAATGGCAATGTACGATACACGCCCAAACAGATATTCAATATTGGTTCGAGCATTACGCAGCCGACGCCGGCCTCGTATTGTTCGAACCTTTTGTTTCATTAGGGCAAGGTATGCGGCTGCTCGAAGGGTTGAGGAAGAGGTCAATTGGAGTGGCTTCTAAGACTCTTAGTGAGGATCAGTTACTCGCCATGGTTAGGCGGGAAGCTGCGACGATTGGCATCGATAACAGGAAGTACATTTCGAAAATGATGGACTACACGTCATGGCGTGAGGGACATATGCCGAGAGTTAAGTTGCTTCAAGGTGTTTATGTAACACTCGTTGAAGCTTGCAGAGGGCGTTCTCTGCTAGTTGATGAAATTCAGCAGTTAATTGAGGCATCTGGTCCTGAGTTAACAGGGTTAGACACGACATGGCCAGCCTACTTGCAACTCGCTTACCTCAATGGGGATGCGGCGCTCACGAATGGTTTACTTATTCAAGAGAAACGCAATTGGCGAAGGTGGTTCAAGAAAGCTTCGCATTACACCTGTAAGCGCTGTGGTAGCGGTGAATCACGGATGTTCTGGTCGCCTTGCTTAGAGTGTGGGCAAGCTTGTCCCTATTGTGAGGAGTGTCTCACAATGGGCAGGGTTCGTCATTGCTCTCTGCTTGTTCTTGGAGGCTCAGGTGATGCAGCATCTATTGCCAATGCTGACGATGATCTACAAGCCTACATAACGCCTTGGGGACTCAGCGATGCCCAAACCCATGCTTCCCTTGAGGGGCTGAGCTACATTCAAGGGAAGCAATCTGATGGCCCAGGTAAGTTCCTCATCTGGGCCGTTACGGGAGCCGGGAAGACCGAAATGATCTTCCCGTTCATACACTACACCGCCGCACGTGGCGGGCGAGTGCTTATTGCTACACCACGTAAAGACGTGGTGTTAGAGCTACAACCGCGCATCCAGCGGGCGTTCGCCGATTACAGCGTGGTCACGCTGTATGGTGGCAGCGAGCAGCGCTGGGAGCAAGGGCAAATCACGATCGCAACCACGCATCAGTTGTTGCGGTTTCATCAAGCTTTTGACCTCGTTATCATCGATGAAATTGATGCTTTCCCCTACCACAATAACCCCATGCTTAGTTATGCAGCTGACAAAGTATGTAAGACTAGCGGAACCAATATCCTGCTATCAGCAACACCGCCGACCAGTGTTCGGCAAGCGGCCGAACGGGGACGTCTCCCTCATGTACGGGTGCCTGTCCGTTTTCATAAACATCCTCTGCCAGTACCGCTGTTAATAACGACCCCTCACCTAAGAAAGTCCATTGCTTCACAAACCATTCCACTATCCATTCAATCCCGATTAGAAAATTCTATTGAACGGGGTGCGCAGGTCTTCGTCTTCGTCCCAAACATTCAGCTCGTAGAGCCGATGGTAGTGTTATTAAGAACGAAGTTAAAAGGTGATGTAGCTGTTCGCGTGGAGGGCACTTCCTCCAAAGATCTATCGCGTACGGAGAAGGTACAGCTTTTCCGCAATCGAGAGATTCGTATACTGGTCACGACAACCATTCTTGAACGAGGGGTGACGGTGCCCAAGTCTGACGTTTTCATTTTAGATGCAGACTCGAAGTTGTTCGATGAAGCAGCTCTTGTTCAAATGGCAGGCCGCGCAGGAAGGTCGAAGGACGACCCGCATGGCAAGGTGTATTTGGCAGCTGCAGAAATAACCGCCTCACAGAAGGAAGCCGTGAAGCAGATTAAAACGATGAATCGAATTGCCCGCAAACAGGGTTTTCTACAAGGAGGCAAAGGATGAACCTAAAGTGGAGCCGGCTAGGTAGCGCGTTATTTTCGCTATTAGGGCCTAAGCGGGAAGAGTGTTTATTATGCAAACAAAAGACCAATCTAGAAAGAGATGAGTTAGGGTTGTGTCACGCCTGTTACGCCCGAATTCCGTGGATTCGAAAGGTTGTTTGTTCAACTTGTGGCAGGGGAGAGTTCTGTCCTGATTGTCGTCGGGGCCCGCACACGCAATTTAAAAGAAGCCGAAGTGCAGTTAGATATGATGAGACAATGAAAGAGCTTCTGGCTAGATATAAGTATCGAGGAGACGAGCGTTTGAAGTCTGTTTTTGGTCATATGCTGGTCCATTCGTTTCAGTTGATCCAGCTGGAGAGAGGAGAAGTTGGACAGGTGCGGGAATTCATTACCTATGTTCCAGTTAGTGAACGCCGAATGCAAGAACGTGGTTTCAATCAGGCGGAGCAGATGGCTAGCGAGTTAGGGCGACGAGTAGGAATCCCAGTCATTAGCTTACTCAATCGTTCTAAGCATACCGATAAGCAAAGCTTTAAGAACCGCAGTGAGCGAATTGACGATCTTGCGGATGTTTTTGAAGTGGATGCCAAGGGTCACTGTGAAATTAGAGAACTGGGCGAGGCCATAATCATATATATCGTGGACGATGTGTATACGACAGGAAGTACGATGAATCAGTGCGCGAAGACGTTGAGGGAGGTTGTGACGATCCCTGTCGAAATTTATGGGATTACTTGGGCAAGGTGATGCGGGAAGGTATTGTTTATTATGAAAATAGTATTAGGCAAAAGCTGTCGAATTGCGGTAAACTGGAATTAAAAAGTGGGAATTGGGAATACTAAAGGAGGGCGCACGATGGGTATGAATGTGGTGAATTGTTCGCGTTGTGGAAAGATATTTGTGAAAGGCTTTGCAGAGCTTTGTCCGAACTGCATGAAAGACTTGGAACAGCAATATGAGAAATGCGTGAAATACCTGAGGGAGTCTAAGGGTGTCAATATAAATGATTTAAGCGAAGCAACAGGTGTAAGTGTTAAACAAATTACCAAGTTTATTCGTGAAGGTCGCATTTCTATTGTGAATGCACCTAATATGTCTTACCCATGTGAAGTCTGCGGAACGTTAATCCGTGAAAATACGATCTGTGAACCTTGCCGTATGAAGCTCGTTAAGGACGTACGCAATAATTCGGAAGATGAGTTGCGCAGGGTTGCTAACGAAAAGAAGGAGAATCAATTGAGTTTTAACATCAAGGATCGCCTTCGTGATCGACATAAATAAAGATACATAGATAATCTAAAGTTTTATATACGAAATGCCGATAATATGTTTAACGATTATCGGCTTTTTATTTTTTAGGTCAGAGAACATAGGAGTGTTATAGTATGAAAATTAATGATAATGGGCGCATCGGAGCAGTTAATTCTTATAAGAAAACAGGGGACGCCAGTTACACTCAAGCGCTTGGCAAGAAAGGTAAAGCCAAGGATCAAGTGGAAATTTCCGCTGAAGCGAAGGAACTTCTTGGCGCTCAAGGAATTCGTACGGAAGAGCAGTCTGTTCGAATCGAACAATTGAAATCTTCTGTTGCATCGGGCACGTATCATGTAGATGCGGGGAAGATTGCTGCAAAACTCCTGCCATATTTGAAGTAATCAACATGAGAAAGAAGCGGTGAACGAACATGTCGTCGATACAGTCGTTGTTAGAAACGATGGATAAGCTTAGTGAAGCTCATGAAGCGCTGTTTGAGCTTGCGCAAGAGAAAACACAACCTCTCGTTCGCAACGATGTTGATAAACTAAACATGATAGTGAATAAAGAAAACAAATGGATTAGGTTGATAACTGAGGCGAATCAACAGCGCATTCAACTCATAAGCGCATACCTAATTTCAAGAGGATACAATCCAAATCCTAAGATAACAGTTAGTGACCTGACTAAGGTGATTTTTAAAGCTGAGGAAAAAACTGCGTTAATAGAAGCGCAGCGAAAGCTTCTTGAAATCATAAAACGGCTGAAGGAGCGTAATGTGATCAATCAGCAATTGATTGAACAGTCGCTTGCATTTATCGATTATACGGTTGATCTCGTTTTAGGCGGACCTGAGGATAACATGGTGTATCAGCATCCAAATCAGCAAGCTTACGGAACAAAAAGAATGGGGATTTTTGATACAAAAGCTTAGAATCTGTTAATACGAGAGGAGATTCGGTATCATGCGTTCAACCTTCACGGGTATAGAAATATCGAGACGTTCATTGTTTACACACCAAGCAGCAATTCAAACCACTGGTCATAATATTGCGAATGCAAATACAAAAGGCTATTCAAGACAAACTGTCAACATGGTCGCAGCGGCCCCACTAGAGTATCCTGGCTTACAGCGGAGCAACGTTCCTGGGCAGATGGGTCAAGGTGTAGAGTTTGATTCTATCACTAGAATTCGAGAGAAGTTTCTGGATGACCAGTTCCATAATGAAAATAAAAACCTTGGTGATTGGTCTATTCGTAAAGATACATTGGAAAAACTCGAAGCCATTATTAATGAACCTTCTGACACTGGTATTCGTAAAACAGTCGAGAATTTCTGGAATGCGTGGCAAGAACTGAGTAAGTCGCCAGAGAATACGACGGCTCGTGTACTTGTTAAAGAGCGCGCGTTGGCCATGACAGATGCCTTTAATCAGTCTTCTAAGCAGTTACAAGATTTATCGGGAGATTTGACGACGAATATCGGTATTAAAGCAACAGAGGCCAATACTGCAATTAAACAAATTGCCAAATTAAATGAAGAAATTTACCGAATTGAAGGTCTCGGTGACAATGCTAATGACTTGAGAGATCAACGTGATCTACTCATGGACAACTTGTCGAAGATTGTAAACATTACTCATACAGAAGTAAGTAGTGGATACAACGTAAGAATGGGCTCTGTCAATTTAATCACAGGTAAAGATGTAAACACGACATTCACAACGGAGTCACTTGAAGCATCTGCGGCTACTGGGGACTTAAATAGTGGCGAAGTTTACGGTATGATTCAATCTCGCGACAATTATGTAGGTAATTATCAATTTCAATTAGATTCTATGCTGAAAGCAATCGTTGAAGGTGATATCAAAGTTACTCTTCCAAGTGGAATGGTAGTCCCGGCTGGAACGACGTTAAATGTTGTGAACCCGGATGGCACGCTTACACCAAGGACTTTTGGCACCACGATTCAAGACAGAACCTTGCCTAATGATTTGAATGTAAGTGTAAAGGGGTTTAATGGCCTACATCAGTTAGGATACTCTGCGTCAAGTCCGTTACAGTCTGGCATTTCATTCTTCGCATTAAAGCCGGGAGCTACAGAATATAGTGCGTCAAGTGTTACTATCAATGCAGATATTCTGAAGAACCCATCGAATATTTCTTCATCAGTTAGAACTTTTATGGATACGGATGGCGTCGAAAAAGTAGTTAAAGGTAACAACGATATGGCTTTGCTGCTTTCGAACTTAAAAGATAAGAAAATTAATTTCGATGCCTCCTCAACAGGTGGTACAGTTCTTCAGGATGGAACTTTCGATGAATTTTACCGCTCTATCGTTGGTCAGTTAGGTGTTCAGAGTCAAGAAGCATCTAGACAAGCCGAGAATCAACAAATCTTAGTGGATCAAGTTGATTCCAATCGACTAGGAGTTAGCGGCGTTTCATTAGACGAAGAAATGTCCAATTTAATTAAGTTCCAGAAAGCTTACGCCGCGGCAGCTCGTGTAATGACAACATGTGATGAAATGCTAGATAAGGTTATCAACGGCATGGGTCTCGTTGGACGATAGAAGGTAATAAATAGATATGATCGGGAGGTCTGAGCCTTGGGCACACGAATTACGCAGGGTATGATGAATAATCAATTGCTTCGGAATATTTCGGCTAACTTATCAAGAATGAATGAAAGCCAGAATCAACTATCTACAGGTAGAAGGATTAATGCCCCTTCGGACGATCCTGTAGGTATTAGCTTTTCGCTTCGCTATCGAAGTGAAGTTTCTGTCAACGATCAGTATCAAAGCAATGCGGATTCGGCGGTTTCTTGGGTTGACTTCTCAGACGGGATGCTTGGACAAGCTGGCGATGTGTTGCAGCGTGCGCGTGAGCTGGCCGTAGAAGGATCTACGGGTTCCAACCCGCAACTGGCTCTTGATGCAATTAACGTCGAGGTAAAGCAGCTCTTCTCACATATGGTTAACATCGGAAATAGCCAATTCAATGGGAAATATGTATTCAATGGTCAATTAACGGACAAACCTCCATATAATGAGGCGACTGCAGATGCTGACACAGGAACAGTCGATGATGGCGAAATCAAGTTTGACATGGGCGTAGGTGTGAGAATGCCAGTGAACGTACTTGGCAAGCAAGCATTCGGCGTACCCTATGATGCTACTGATCCTGCAAAAGATAATGTATTCAAAGCGCTTCAAGATTTGAGTGCAGCTTTAGCTTCAGGAGATATAAAAGAAGTAAGTGATAATATTATTGGAAGATTAGATAAATTGCACGATAAGCTATTAGAAGCTAGATCGGATATTGGCGCAAGAGCAAATCGTATTGGTCTTTCCCAATCCCGGTTACAGGATATTGGTCTGAACCTTCAAACGTTGCAATCCAAAACGGAAGATGCAGATATATCGGCAGTCATCACCAATCTTAAAACGGATGAAAATGTGTACCAGGCCTCATTATCTGTAGGATCCAAAATCATTAGTACGAGCCTGATTGATTTCCTAAGATAGGAAGGGGATAACAAGATGGGCATTCTTCCCCTTCCTCAGATACAAATTCACCAACAGTATGGACGAATTGGTATCGATGCTGATATGGGTCAACTGGAGATTCAACAGCCTCGAGCAACGCTAGAGATAAGGACAACGCCATCCAGACTAGAGATTGATGCAGAGCCAGGTATGTTGCTAATTGATAATACGAGATGGCACGACGCACTAGGATTTGGCCCTTCTCTTGATGTGATGAGTCGAATTTATTCAAAAGCGAGCAATATTGCTCTACAGGCAATTTCCAAAATCGTTGAAGAAGGCAATCGAATGGCTGCTATACAGACTGGAGAGAATGTCATTAAATCTCTGGCAAAGGAAAGCGTGAATGAGGAGATTGTGATCTTTAAGGGGACAGTTGTAGGCGAGGCCTCACTGGATAATATAGATATTAATTATGAGCCGGGGAAGTTCGACAGGCATTTTGAAGCAGCTAAAGTTGAACGCAACGTGACTGTTCATGCTCCAATTATTGAATATCAGCGAGGTAAATTGGATATTTACATGCTTCAACAGCCTAAGCTTGAGATTACACCGCCGCAAATTGATTTGAAATTCTAAAATATGCAACAATAAGGCTATAGCTGCTTTTAGCACTATAGCTTATTTTATTACAAAGCAGAGAGGAATGTTAATATGATTCTCGATACACTGTCACTTGGACAACTAACGTACGAAGAAGAGGACATTATTACTTTTATTCAGGGAATTCCGGGATTTGAGGATCTTCATAAATACTTAATCATTGAGTCGAATGATCATGAGGCGATCGTCTACCTGCAATCCATTGAAGACAGTCTATTGCATTTTGCGATGTTAAATCCATTCTATGTGTATATGCAGTATGAATTTGAGCTTGAGGAAGCAGATAGAGAAGAGCTTGCGATTCAGGCGGAGGAAGATGTGGCAGTGTGGTCACTTGTTACAATGCATGAAGATGTCGGACAGACAACCATAAATCTGCTGGCACCAATCATCCTTAATAAAAAGGGCAAGAAAGCAAAGCAGGTCGTTTTGCATAAATCGGAATATCGTACAAAGCATAGGCTAATTGAATTAATGCAGGTATCAACTTAGAACAAAAAGGAGGGAATGGCATGCTTGTTCTTTCAAGAAAAGTTGGAGAATCGGTTATGATTGGTGATCAAATTGAGCTTATCGTGTTAGGAACCGAGGGTGATACAGTAAAACTTGGTATTATTGCTCCGCAAGAGCAAAGAATATTACGAAAAGAAATTCATTTAGCAATCAAGGAAGCGAATAAGGAAGCATCTGACTCTGTTGCGAAGATTGGTGATTTATCGAAATTTATGAAAAAGAATATTTAATTTATTCGTTTGCTATAAACTATTTGTCGAATCCCTCCGATATACATATTATAGCGGGGGAGAGTAGTTGGGCGGCCGACCACTTTCGAACTCGCCATCAAGAAAATAAAAATCAAACCACCACACGGATGTGGGGTATGAACTTCAGGAGGAAGTAAATCATGAGAATTAATCACAATATCGGAGCACTAAACACACACCGTCAATTGATGGGTAACACTGAAGCACAAAGCAAAAACATCGAGAAATTGTCTTCTGGTCTTCGTATCAACCGTGCAGGCGACGATGCTGCAGGTTTGGCAATTTCCGAAAAAATGCGCGGTCAAATCCGTGGTTTGGATCAAGCTACTCGTAATGCTCAAGACAGCATCTCTTTGATTCAAACAGCTGAAGGTGCATTGAACGAAACTCACAGCATCCTTCAACGTATGCGTGAACTAGCTGTTCAATCCTCAAATGATACTAACGTAACAAGCGATCGTTCAGCATTGCAATCTGAAGTAGACCAACTTGCTCAAGAAATTACACGTATTGCTACAACTACTGAGTTCAATACTCAAAAGTTATTGAGTGGTGGTTTTAGTGGTAAAACTTTCCACATTGGAGCAAATGCAGGTCAAAATGTTACCCTTACTATTGCAAACATGAGTGCAACTGGGTTAAGTGTAGCTGGTACAGCTGCAAGCACTGGTGTATCCATTAGTAGCCAATCTTCTGCGGATACTGCAATTACTACATTTAATGATGCGCTTAAATTAGTATCTGACGAGCGTTCCAAGTTAGGTGCAATGCAAAACCGTTTAGAGCACACAATCAACAACTTGGGAACTTCTTCGGAAAACTTGACAGCTGCTGAGTCCCGTGTTCGTGACGTTGACATGGCGAAAGAAATGATGTCACAAACGAAAAACTCCATCTTGGCGCAAGCTGCTCAAGCGATGTTGGCTCAAGCAAATCAACAACCACAAGGCGTACTTCAATTGCTAAGATAATATTGAATATTGCTATGAAAAAGCAACCATTTCGGTTGCTTTTTCACTATCTGAGATTCATACGATAATAGTTTATAGTTTACGGAGGATTGAAAATGTCGCACGAGAATAAATTTCAGTTGATAGCGACGAAAGCAAATGATGGCTTTACGATTAAGTACAATAATTATTTCCTACATAGCATGTATAACCCGCAAGCCGAGGCAGTAAAGTTTGCTGAAAAGCATTATCAAAAGGGTCATTTACATGTACTGTTCGGAATTGGCATGGGATATATTGCACAGGAAATTATAAAGAAAATGTCAGACAACGATTATTTGCTGATCTTGGAGCCAGAGCAGGATATATTAGAACAATGTTTGAAAGAAGAACAAAATAAGAACTTATTGGATTTGGAAAATGTTCAAATATCGCAATCTAGTAATCGAGATCTTGTGAGGCGCAAATTTCCTGAATTGTTCGAAAAACACAAAAAGAAATTTACACTAATTATCTCTCTTAATTATGAAAAAGCATTCCCTGAAGACTATAAGGAAGTTACTACGTTATTTAAGGATCTTGTAGAAGAAGCAATCATCTATTTAAACACAGGAAACAGGTTTGCTCAAGATTGGCAAGTGAATTTCACTCATAACTTGTACTCTGGGTTTGAAGCCAATGCTTTAAGCCAGTTGGCCGGTCAATTAGACTGCCCTATCGTAATTGCGTCAGGTGGACCTTCGTTAATGAAGCAAATCCCCTTTTTGAAGATGCATAGGGATAAGTTTTTTTTGATTTGTGCAGGCTCAACAATAGGGACTTTAACCAGGGAACAAATCTTTCCAGACTTAGTAGTCGCAATCGATGGTGGGATTGCTAATTACAATCATTTTAAAAACATTCAAACGGATGTACCTTTGGCGTTTCCATTTCAAATTCATGAAAAGATCCCTAAAGAATATAAGGGGAGTAAATTTGTTTTCCATCTTCTGTTTCATAAACTATACAATGAGTTGATTGCAAAAGTATACGGCACTAAATTAACTACGTTTCCAGGAGCAGCGTCTGTTGCGAATGCAAGCCTTGGAATTGCAACTTATATATCTAAAGGACCTATCTGTCTCATTGGACAAGATTTAGCTTATACTGACAATGCAACGCATGCTGATGGTAATGAGTCTCAGAGTACTTTTAATGAAGATTATAAAAGAGCTAGAGGAATGTTTTATACCCAAGGATATTACAAGGACCCCATTTTGACTGATGCTGTATTTATGACAATGAAAAGATGGTTTGAAGATTTTATTCAACAAACGGATCGAGCGAAAACTATTTTTAACTGTACTGAAGGTGGAGCGAAAATTGAAGGTATGAATCAAATGCCTTTTGAATTATATATTGATCGGTATTGTAATGGTGGTTATGAGATCCCTCAGATCATAGAAATTAGTGAAAAGAATATACGAACAATAAAAGAATGGAAGAATTTTCAACAAATCATGAATGAGATTTCCTTTAATCTAAAGAAAGCTCAAAAAATAGCGAAAACAGCTTCTGATGAAATGATTAACAACAAGGGGTTTACCCCGAAACTTATAAAAAGTTTAGATCGATACGATCAAACGCTAGCTGAATGTATGGAAAATAATTTTCTATACTTTATTTTGACTCCCCTGATAAACAACATTATGTATGGCAGTGACAATTTAGATCATGGTAACGATAAAGAGAACCGGCAGGTTATTTATAATAAATCATTATATATGTATCAAACAGTCTTTCAATGTATAAGTGAAATTGCACCTCATGTTGAAGAGGTTTTGCTTAAAATAAATGAGCGAGTTCAGGATATAGAGAAAGGAAACATCGACTATGAATAATCATCTTGTTAATGAAACCCTAGAGACAATAACTGAATATTTGCCTAAACTAATTCAAGCCAACCAACACTTAATTGAAGATTTTAGAGAAGATAGAGAATTTGATGCGCTGCAATTATTAAATGGCTTTATTGAAGGGGTAGAGTGGGTCTTAACTGCAAGTCAAATGATTAACAATCATGAAAATGTTTTCACTCCTGTAAGTAGTACATTTAATCAACATTTAAATGCAATCAACGAGGGACTTGCACAAGGAGATTTTTTAGTGGTTGCCGATATTTTAGAATATGAGATTGACCCAATTTTAGCAGAAATATTTAATGAATCTAAGAGGGATTCCGAGTGATTATAGAGATCGTTGCGACAAGAACAGTCCCAACAATTAAAGTAACTATTGACGGTTCGGATATATTTCTTCATAGCAAGTATGATCCAATTAGAGAAGTTGAAAGTTGGGTCCATAAGAGTGAGAAAAGCTTGATCAGTTCCGAAAAGATCATTGTCATTGGACTTGGTGCTGGTCATCACATCAAACATTTAATTGAGAAATTAAATCCATCACGAGTACAAGTGGTTGAATTTAATCCGCACTTTTATAAATGGTTTCAAAAAAGTGCTTTCCAAGCAGATTTAAAAGCTCTAGATAATGTAAGTATCCAATTATTTGAGGAATTAAGTGTAGAAGAAAAAATTAATTTATTTGAGGGATGTCATCCAGGGAATGTTCTAATCCACGAATCTTCCTTAAGGCTAATGCCGGAACAATTTGAAGATATAGGGTTCGTATTAAAGGATCTTCTACTTAAGAAGAAATCAATTCAAAGCCAAGAAGATAAGATGCAGACCAATTTCACAGACAATGTATTATTACATGACAAAGGTATACTGCAGTGGAAGCAATATTATAAAAATCGAATGATGCTACTAGTATCAGCGGGGCCGTCACTAAACAAGCAACTTCCACTCTTAAAACATATTTCTGACAACAAAATAGCTATTATTGGTGTAGTTGGGACAGGAGTAATACCATTGGTTAGAGCAGGAATTACTCCTGATTTTATAATGATCTCAGATGCTAAAGATGTAATAACAGGACAAATAGCAGGCATTGAATTACCTGATACGCCGTTATTTTATCTGAGTACGGCGAATCATCTTGCCATCAAGCAGTATAGAGGATCAAGACATATCGTATGGCAGGAAGGTTATACGGAAGCAGAAAAAGTAGCTATGTTGAAGCGAGAGCCTTTAATAAATACGGGTGGGTCAGTTGCGACTTGTCTTCTGGATTTAATGGTTTACATGGGGCCTGCAAAAATAGGATTAGTCGGACAAGATTTAGCCTATACAGATGGCATGTCTCATGCTTCTAGTACTCATGCTCAAAGAAAGATTACAGAAGGATTAAATTTGGCTATTGTGCCGAATTATGATAAGAGTGGAGATGTGCAAACCTCAAGGAATTTGCTTAGTTATAAAAAATGGTTTGAGTGTTATGTAATAGGTAAGGAAAACATGGGTTTTTACAATTGCACAGAAGGCGGCGCTTATATTAATGGTTGGAACCATCAGCCTTTGCGCCTATTTATCGATAATAACGTGTAATATTTGGAAATAATATCAAGACATACAGATTTTTGAGGTGATGGCATCGTGACAAATAATGAGAGCATTAATAATATGTTTTTTCAAAAATCTATACTAATCATAGGTGGAACTGGCACGATTGGCCAATCCTTAATTAAACATCTAATTAAATGTTCACCTAAAGTTATACGAATACTCAGTCGAGATGAATATAAGCAATTTCAACTTCAACAGGAGTACCAGAACCATCATCAGATGCGATATCTTATTGGCGATGTGAGGGATGGTTCGCGGCTTGTTCGAGCGATGGAAGGCATTGATTATGTATTTGATTGTGCGGCAATGAAGCATGTTCCATCTTGTGAGTACAATCCGTATGAAGCTGTGCAAACCAATATTATTGGAACGCAAAATGTTATTCAAGCAGCAATGGCAAATGGGGTTTCAAAAGTCATATTAACAAGTACGGATAAAGCTATTTCCCCGACAAATACGTACGGCGCATCTAAACTAATGGCGGAACGATTAATTACTGCAGCAAACTATCATAAAGGTTCTCATAAAACTATTTTCGCTGCAGTTCGTTTCGGAAATGTGTTGGGTTCACGTGGATCCGTGGTCCCTTTAATCAGGCAGCAGGTTTTAGAGGGTAAGGAAGTCACCTTAACTGACGGAGAAATGACTAGGTTCATGATGAGCCTAACAGAAGCAACTGACTTGCTGTTAAAGGCTATGGAAGTAGCTACGGGCGGGGAAGTGTTTGTTTTAAAAATGCCGGTGTTAAAAATTGGTGATTTAATTGATAGTATCATTGAACTTGTAGTGGATAAGTACGGAGTTAATCCTGCGAAAATTAAGATTAGAACGACCGGAGCTCGCATAGGCGAAAAAATGTATGAAGAGCTTATGACACTAGAAGAGTCAAAGAGTGCGCTTGAACTTCAAGACATGTTTCTTATTCCTTCTCCTTTTAAAGAATATCATTTGGAATCCGCTAGGCCTGCAAAATGTATGACATACAGTTCAATCGATCAACCAGTGTTATCAAAAAGGGAAATAAATCAATTAATCGATTCAATCATTTAGGAGATGGAATAACATGAATATATTACTAACTGGTGGCGCAGGGTTTATAGGGCGATGGGTTACCAAAAGGTTGCTTGATGATGGTCACAAATTATGGATACTTGATAACCTCTCGAATGGAAGCGCGGACAACCTAGAGGAGTTTGAAAGTAACGATGGTTTGGTCAAGGTTATAGTCGGTGATATTAAAGATGAACCTTTACTTGAACAACTTTTTTCGGAGTGCAAATTTGATATTTGTTATCATTTGGGCGCTTCAATTAATGTTCAAGACTCTATAGATGATCCTCGAACAACTTTTAATAATGATACACTTGGAACTTTCTTTGTCCTAGAACAATGCCGTAAGCATCAGGTGAAAATGGTATTTATGAGTACCTGTATGGTGTATGCAGCTTGTACGGATGAAGCTGGAATCACAGAAGGACATCCAATCAGCCCTGCGTCCCCGTATGCTGGTTCAAAAATCGCTGCTGAAAACATGGTCATTTCCTACTATCATGCCTATAACCTACCTACTGTTGTTATCCGTCCATTCAACACCTTTGGGCCATTTCAGAAGACAGGGGGTGAGGGCGGTGTAGTTGCCATTTTCCTGAAAAGAAAGCTCTCAGGTGAAGATTTAAATATTTATGGGGATGGCCTACAAACACGCGATCTGCTATATGTTGAAGATTGTGCAAGGTTTGTTGTGGAAGCGGGTTATTCTGATCAAGTGAACGGCCAAATTGTAAATGCTGGGCTCGGTCGAGATATATCTGTTAACGATTTAGCCTTGCTTATTGCACAAGATCCATCACGTATCAAGCACGTGACGCACATCCATCCACAAAGTGAAATTCAAAAATTGCTATGTAATTACGAAAAAGCGCAAAAGCTATTGAACTGGGCGCCTGAAATCACTTTAGAAGAAGGAATCAGGAGAACAGAAGAATGGATTAAAACGAGTCACCTTATATAAGGTGACTCGATTTGTACCGGAGGGAAAGACATGGAGCTAGCAATCAATGGTGGTACTTCAGTGAGAAGTAAAATGCTGCCTTATGGACAGCAATGGTTGAATGACGATGATATTAACGAGGTCATCCAAGTTTTACGTTCTGATTTTCTAACACAAGGGCCGAAGATAGCAGAATTTGAAGCTGTGGTTGCTAATTACGTAGGCGCAAAATATGCAGTTGCATTTTCTAATGGTACCGCTGCACTTCATGCGGCTTGCTTTGCTTGTGGGATTGAACAGGGAGATGAAGTCATTACCACGCCAATTACTTTCGCTGCCAGTTCTAATTGTGCACTGTATATGGGGGCTAAACCTGTTTTTGTGGATATTGATGACCAAACCTATAATATTAATCCTGATTTAATAGAAGCTGCAGTCACCCCAAAGACTAAAGCGATCGTGGCCGTAGATTTTACTGGACAACCTGTAAATATGGACAAAATCAAGCAAATTGCGGATAAATATAATCTTACAATTATCCAGGACAGCGCGCATTCACTAGGTGCTACTTATAAAGGTCAGAAAGTCGGATCATTAGCGGATATGACCATGTTTAGCTTTCACCCAGTGAAGCACATTACAACAGGTGAAGGCGGCATGATTGTTACAGACGATGCTGATTATGCGAAGAAACTGAAGTTATTTCGTTCACATGGGATTACGCGGGAAGATATCGCCGAAGATAAAGGACCTTGGTACTACGAAATGACTGCTCTGGGTTATAACTACCGAATGACCGACATTCAGGCTGCTTTGGGCATATCTCAATTAAAAAGGCTCGATGAGTTCGTTGATAGAAGAAAAGCATTGATCGAAATGTACAATGAAGAATTTCAACACTTGGACGTTGCAATAACACCATTTCAGCTCGCGGATACGGATTCCAGTTGGCATCTTTATATTTTGCGTTTGAATCTCGAGAAATTAAGTGCGGACCGTAAACAAATTTTTAAAGCATTGCAAGCAGAGAATATTGGTGTGAACATTCACTACATTCCTGTATATTTTCATCCCTATTATCAAGGTTTAGGTTATGAAAAAGGCCTTTGTCCAATTGCTGAGAAATGGTATGAGGAAGTTATTACATTGCCACTATTCCCTAAAATGACGGAAGATGATGTACGAGACGTTATTGAGGCTGTGAAAAAGGTATTGAGCTATTACATTTTTAAATAATTATTCTGAATGAATTGCTTGAGCAATCTTATGGAGATAGAACTTGGGAGGATTAAAGTTGGAGGATATTGTGATTTGTGGAGCAGGTGGATTTGCTAGGGACGTGGCGCACTTAATTGAACTGATTAATACAAATGAAAAGAAGTGGAACTTAATTGGTTTTATTGATGAGAATACTGAACTTACAAGTAAACTGTTAAATGGATTTCCTGTTATTGGTGATGAACTATGGTTCGAAAATAGAGAGAATCCCATTAATGTTGCTCTAGGAGTAGGCTCCCCCAAGATAAAAGAGAAAATAGTAAATAAATTGGAGAAGTTCGGTGAAAAAATTAAGTACCCTTCATTAATCCACCCTAATATTAGCATTTCAAAAACCAATAATATGGGTAAGGGTGTCATTGTTTGTGAGGGGAGTGTTCTGACGTGTAATATTACAATTCATGATTTTGTAACTATTAATTTAAACTGCACGATAGGTCATGACACAATAATAGAAGAATACGCAACGATTTCACCAAGTGCTTCTATATCAGGCAATGTACATATACATCAGAGTGTATATTTTGGAACAGGTGCAACCATTATTGAGAAGCTAACAGTAGGAAGAGGAACTATAGTTAGTGCAGGGGCTGTCGTATTTAAAGATCTTCCTATGAAGTGTACGGCAATGGGTAATCCTGCAAGGCCAATGGTGTTTCATGAAGAATAACTTTTTGCGTTCGTAAGGAGGGAAATAAAGGGATGGAGTTGCAAAGTAACTTGTTGGATAGAAAGGTTAGTTTTGTAACGGGAGCGAGTAGAGGTATTGGACGGGCAATTGTTGAAGAATTTGCTAAAAATGGGTCTATTATTTACGCAAATAGCTTAACTGAGGGTAGCTTAGCTGGACTTACAGAATATATATTTAAAAAGTATGGTGTTCAAGTTACTCCGTTATATTTTGATGTGAGAGACAGTCAGTCTGCTAAAAAAGCAATTATACAAATTCACAAGGAACAGGGAAAACTTGATATTCTAGTCAATAACGCTGGAATTATGAAGGATGCTTTAATTGGAATGATCACCAAACAGTTAATGGAAGATACTTTTTCAGTAAATGTATTTGCGGTAATGGAATTATTACAATTAGCTTCCAAGCTAATGATTCGACAAAAGTCAGGAAGTATTATTAATATTGCTTCTATTGTAGGAGTCAATGGTAATATGGGGCAATTAGTTTATTCTGCATCAAAAGGAGCAGTTATTTCCCTTACAAAAACTGCTTCAAAGGAACTTGCTCCTAAAAATATTCGAGTAAATGCAATTGCTCCAGGAATGATTGATACAGATATGTTCCAGTCAATTGGAAGAGAACATGTAGAGAAGCGATTGTCGAATATAGGAATGGGTAGATTAGGCACTCCTGAAGATGTTGCGAAGACTTGTGTTTATCTCGCTTCTGATCTTTCTTCTTATGTAACAGGCCAAATCATTGGTGTAGATGGTAGTGCCCTGGTATAAATAAAAAATAATATAATTGAGGGAAGGTGGTTCAATTTCATGGAGTTCTTATCACAAATTCGTAATGTTAGAAATGTAAGAATTGAGATTTTTAATGAAATACAAGAATCAACATATCCATTACTGATATTTGGTGCAGGAGAAATAGCTGATCATACAATTAGATTGCTCGAAAAAAAACAGATAAAAATAAATGATGTATTCATTTCAGAAGGCGAAGGAAACGGCAATAGAATCAGAGGATATGAAGTTAAATCCTTACAATATATTTTAGAGAAATATAAAAAGGTTAATGTAATAGTCGCATTTGCAAATTTCAAGAATGGTATTTCAGAGGTAAAGCAATACTTTGGAGATGTAGTTAAAAGTATTTTTGTACTAGATGATGTGTACCAAAACAATTATTACTCATACGATTTTGTAGAGAAAAATGCTTTTTTCTTTGAGCAAGTTTATAACTCGCTTTCAGATGACTTATCAAAAAAAACTTATATTGAGTTTATAAATACAAAAATTTCAGGCGATCCAAGTAAACTATATGATTACGCCAGAATTGAGGAGTTTTACACAGTAGATAACTTGATTACATTCTCCGAGGGTGAAGTGTTTTTAGACTGTGGAACGTACTCGGGGGATACAATAGAATTATTTTATCGAAAATTTAGAGACGTATGGGATAAAGTTCATGTTGTCGCATTTGAACCTGATTCCAATAATTTAGATTTGTTATCTAACATGTTGAATAGAGAAAATATAAACAATGTTGAGATTGTACCCAAGGGAGTGTGGAACTACAATAATAAACTTTATTTTAATAGCGACGCACAAGTATCTGCAGTTACTGGGTCAGGAATAACATCTATTGATGTTGTGAGTATAGATGATTACTGTAAAGAATTACAGCCAATTACTTTTATTAAAATGGATATTGAAGGAGCCGAAATGGAGGCTCTAATGGGCGCAGTTGAAACAATAAAAAAATATCGACCAAAATTAGCTATTAGTATTTATCATAAACCAGAAGATATCTTTTTGATTCCAAGATTTTTGAAGATGCTTGTTCCTGAATATAAATTTTTTGTACGTCAACATAAATATATTTCGGTAGATCTAGTCCTTTATGCGGTTATTTAGTTAAAAAGAGGTGCATTGTAATGCAGATACCAATTTATCAGCCTAGTCTTCGTGGTAATGAAAAAAAATATGTGAATGAATGCTTGGAGAATACGTGGATTTCATCTAAAGGTGAGTTTATCGGGAAATTTGAAAAAGGATTTGCTGCTTATATAGGAGTTAACTATGCAAGTGCTGTTAGTAACGGTACAGTTGCACTACATGCTGCCCTTTTGGCATTAGGAATTGGTTCGGGTGATGAGGTATTAGTTCCTACCTTAACATACATTGCGTCAGTCAATGCTATAAGTTATACAGGTGCAAAACCCGTGTTTGTAGATTCAGAATATACAACATGGCAAATGGATGTGGACCAATTAGAGAGCCAAATAACTTCAAGAACGAAAGCTATAATGGTTGTTCATCTGTATGGACAGCCAGTTGATATGGATAAAGTCATGCTTATTTCAAAAAAATATAATTTATATATTATTGAAGATTGTGCAGAAGCTATTGGTTCTATGTACAAAGGAAAATATGTGGGTAGTTTTGGAGATATATCGACATTCAGTTTTTACGGAAACAAAACAATAACTACAGGAGAAGGGGGGATGGTCGTTTCTAATAATGAGTGTTTAATAAAAGAGGTTAATCGGTTTAAAGGCCAGGGATTATCAGAAAGTCGCGAGTACTGGCATGACCTTATTGGATATAATTATAGAATGACAAATATCTGTGCAGCTATTGGACTAGCGCAACTTGAGAAAATAGATGAAATATTGCAAGAAAAAAAACACCTGGCAGAGACATACAAGGATAAGTTAATCGGATTACCGGTTACGTTTCATCAAGAGACAGGTGATGTAAGACATTCATATTGGATGTGTTCAATTCTCGTTCGTGAATCGGTTCAGAGAGATTCTTTAAGGAAGTTTTTATTAGACAGTGGTATCGAAACGCGTCCATTATTTTATCCGATACATAATATGCCCATGTACAAAGAATTGGGTACAGTTACAAACTATCCTGTAGCAGAAGATATCAGTTCGAGAGGAATTAATTTACCTAGTTGGCAAAATTTATCAAATAAGCAAATTGATTATATTGTTTCTAAAATAAGAGATTTTCATTTAAATTTATAATGGAAAATAAATTGAATTTCTAGTTAAAGGAAGTGAAATAATTGCTGTGCCCGGTCTGTGATAGCTCAACAGAATTTTATTTTGTTAAAACATTTAATAAATTCTCTCTATCAAAAGTTAATTATTATAAATGTAGTAAATGCAAATTTGTTCTTTCAAAAACACACTATGAAATGGAAAAAGAAGTTTGGGAAAAGTTGAATCTAGATTTCCATCTATCCTATCAAAACTCAGAACATAATCCAGAAGATCCTCGGTGGTTGACGAGATTAAACTATCAAGCTGACGTTCTTAAAGAACTTTCTGATTTGGGTATCATACCTTATGAGGAAGGTGAATGGGTGGACTATGGATGTGGTGATGGAAAATTAGCTGACATGTTAACAAGTCGCGGGAAGACGACATTAAAGTATGATGCTTATATGAGTTCGGAAGAATACCTAAGTAATGAACAATTAAGATTAAAAAAATATGATGTGGTGATAAATACTTCGGTTTTTGAGCATATTCTAGATTTTGAAGATTTTAAGAAGATCATAGAATTACTAGGAGATCGGGGCGTTCTAGCGTTACATACTCTAGTAGCAGAGGAAATCCCACAGGATTCAGAATGGTTCTATTTAGTTCCCGTTCACGTTTCATTTTTTACAAATAGAAGCATGGATATTTTGTTTAAAAAATGGGGATTTGTTTCATCGTTATATCACCTTGAATCTCGTATGTGGTTTTTCTTTAAACACGAGTTAAATATTAAGACCGAAGTTCTAAACAAGTACAATCTCCATTATAAAGTTGGATTTATGGATTATTGGAAATAAAACGATCATGAATTTAATAGGTTATGAGTTTATAAGCGAGGAGAATAGTAATGAGAGAAATTAATTTAGGAGTAATTGCTTCTGAACTAATTCATTGGGGAGGAGGAGTGGATTTCTTAAAATATTTATTAACTGGTATATCCTCGATAAATAAACAGCTAAATAATGTTTATGTATTCTGTTTAGAAGAGGATAAAAGCAAGGTGAAATTAATTCTAGAAGAAATTAATTCTAATTTTGTTGTAATACCTTTAGGAGAAAATAATGTAAATAAGGAGAGTTTAATAGAAAAAATAAAAGAGAAAGACATTCATTGTCTCCTACCAGTCTCGAGATCACTAGGGGAAGGGTTTCCAATATCAACTATTGGGTATATACCTGACTTTCAACATAAATACTATCCAGATTTTTTTAGCAAGTCAGAAATAATATACAGAGATAAGGTTTTTTCGAACTTATTATTTGATACAACTGCCATTTTAGTAAATTCGAGAGCTGTTTGCAACGACGTTGAAAAATATTATGAGAAACTTGCTACGAAAACTTTTAGTTTGCCCTTTGGTCCAATATTTAGAAGCGAATGGAAAGATTTTAATGATTGCACCATATTATCAAAATATGCATTGCCTGATAATTATTTTCTAATTTCAAATCAGTTTTGGATGCATAAGTCGCATAGGACTGCATTTACAGCTTTGAAGTTATTGTATAGTAATGTTAATCAGTATCAAAACATAAAACTGGTGTGTACTGGTAATCCAAGTGACTACAGAAATAATAACTATTTCAACGAGCTAATGAGTTATATAGAAGACTTAGGTATTACTAAAGATATATTATTTTTAGGATATATACCAAAAATTGATCAGATTGCAATTATGAATAATGCTTTAGCTGTAATTCAACCTTCAACATTTGAAGGTGGACCTGGCGGAGGTTCTGCATATGATGCAATTGCGATTGGTAAACCTGTTATAATGTCAGATATACCTGTTAACTTAGAAGTAAATAAAGGAGAAGTATTATTTTTTAAGACAGAGTCGCCTGAAGATTTGGCTAATAAGATGATTGAATTTTTGAATAATAGCAAGAAGAAAGAAGTATCGATTGATTTTTTGCTTAACGTTAGTAGAGAAAACATTGAAAACTTAGGGAGTAGACTGTTAGAGTGCATAAATTTTTCTGTGGAATCTTTCAAGCAAAAGTATAACAGTATAAAAGATAATATTTATTTTTGTGATAATTTGCACGCAATAGATGATTTAAACGGTAAAGATTTCTTATGTATTCAAAATAAAGATTTTCAGTTAAGTGCAGATTTTTTTAGAGTTGCAAATTTATATACAAATGGTATCCACGATTTAATTATTTCTGGTCTACGAGTTTTAAGGAAAAATGGGGATAGCTTTTATGAGGATATAAATCCAAGTTATTTGTATAAACAGTATGAGGATAATGCCACTCTATTTCCATATATCATAACGAATAAAAATCTTTTTTCAAATGATACAAAATATAATAAATCAATCAGATATATAAATGATTCCTTGGTATCCACAACATTAGAGAATTATATCATTAATATTCTGTTTAAAGACGTCCCGCAGAATAGTAATTTATATATATATGGTGGAGGGACACATACAAGAGAACTATTAAAGGAAGTTAATTTTGAAAAATTCAATTTACGCGGAATTATTGATAATAATCTTGATTTGAGAGGAACATCAATAAATACAACTCCTATTTGCTCATTAGCAGACATTCAAGATAGTAATGTGGATTTAATATTAATTTCCTCAGCAGCTTATGAGGAGGAAATTTATAAAGATTTGAAATGCAAATTTAGTGGGAATAAAATTATAAAGCTATATGGAATAACTTCGCAAATGTAGTCGATTGAGTTTTTAAAAGCTTGCTTCCATCCATCTATACAACTATTCGTGACTAAAGGAAATGATAAATATGAAAATTGCATTAATTACTGGAATCAATGGACAAGACGGTGCGTATTTAGCTAAATTTCTCTTAGAAAAAGATTATGAAATACATGGACTAATTCGCCGCTCATCCATCGAAAAAAATGATCGTATAGAGGAATTATTAAAAGATGCAAGATTACAATTGCATTACGGAGATATGACAGATTCATCAAATCTAATTCGACTTATTTCGGAAATCAAACCAGATGAAATCTATAATTTAGCTGCACAAAGCCATGTACAAGTTTCCTTTGAAACACCAGAATATACAGCAAACGCGGATGCAATAGGTACTCTACGTATACTCGAAGCGATACGGATACTAGCTTTAGAGAGAAAAACAAAGGTTTATCAGGCTTCAACTAGTGAATTGTATGGTAAAGTACAAGAAACTCCGCAAAGTGAAACTACACCTTTCTATCCACGTAGCCCATATGCGGCAGCAAAACTATATGCTTACTGGATAACTGTAAATTACCGTGAGGCTTACAATATGTATGCTTGTAATGGTATTTTATTTAATCATGAATCTCCATTACGTGGAGAAACTTTCGTAACACGAAAGATTACCTTAGCTGTTGCTCGTATTAAACAAGGAATGCAAGATGTACTGTATTTAGGAAATTTAGACGCCAAACGCGACTGGGGATATGCAGGTGATTATGTTGAAGCAATGTGGCTTATGCTTCAGCAAGATACACCAGAAGATTACGTAATTGCTACTGGAAAAACACAAACCGTACGTGAATTTATTCAATTGGCATTTCTTGAAGTTGATATTCTAATTAAATGGGAAGGTTCAGGATTAGATGAAAAAGGGATTGATAGCCGTACCGGCAAAGTGGTTGTATCAATTGATCCGAAATATTTCCGTCCAACTGAGGTTGAGCTTCTTTTGGGCGATCCTTCTAAAGCTAAAAAACAACTAGATTGGCAGCCAAGGGTGAATTTTGAAAGTCTTGTGAAAATGATGGTTCAAGCAGATGTGGAGTTTGTTAAGAAACAAAACAGGTCTTAATAATAAGGTGAGCTAATTGAATAAACTTTCTAAAATATATGTTGCTGGCCATAATGGATTGGTCGGATCAGCAATTGTTCGTCGCTTACAAGGTCAAGGATATGAGCATATTGTGACTCGTACCAGTAAAGAATTAGATTTACGAGATCAGCAGCAGGTTGACGCTTATTTCAAAAGTGAGAGACCTGAATATGTTTTTTTAGCAGCCGCGAAAGTTGGAGGGATCTTAGCAAATGCTACATATCCTGCCCAGTTTCTATATGATAATTTAATGATTCAGTCGAATGTGATTGAAGCAGCCAGAAGATATCAGGTTGAGAAGCTGTTGTTCTTAGGTAGTACTTGCATTTATCCTAAAAATGCTCCTCAACCGTTGAAAGAGAGTTACTTGTTAACTGGTGAACTTGAGTCATCGAATGAACCATACGCGATAGCAAAAATTGCTGGAATAAAAATGTGTAGTGCATTTAACAAACAATTCGGAACGAATTATATGAGTGTTATGCCAACAAACTTATATGGGCCAAATGATAATTTTGACCTGCAAACTTCTCACGTATTGCCAGCGCTAATGCGGAAAATTCATGAAGCTAAACAAAATAATTTATCTAATGTAACAATTTGGGGTACGGGAACCCCCCTTCGTGAATTTTTGCATGTAGATGATTTGGCTGACGCATGTGTGTATCTCTTCCAAACATATGATGCAAGTGAATTAGGGGAATTTGTTAATGTTGGGACAGGTAAAGATATTTCAATTCGGGAATTAGCAGTACTTTTGTGTAAGGTTATCGGATACGAGGGTCACTTGGTATTCGATATTTCAAAGCCTGATGGAACACCACGGAAGGTGACGGATATTGAGAAATTATCTTCACTTAAATGGAAACCTTCTATTTCACTAGTTGAAGGTTTGAAGAGTACCTACTCATGGTATTGCGAGAAGGAGATGAGATAAATGGGAAATCAAGATCTAAAGATAAGTATTATTACTGCTTCATACAATAGTGGGCGTACAATTGAACAGACAATACTGAGTGTAATTAATCAAACATACAACAATATTGAATATATTATTATTGATGGCGATTCAAAAGATGAGACCATGAATATTGTTAATAAATATAAAGAAGGTATTTCTACAATAGTTTCTGAGAACGATAAAGGCATATATGATGCCTTTAACAAAGGATGCAAACTAAGTACAGGTGAGTATGTTTTATTTGTGAATTCGGATGATTATTTGCATGATGCAAATGTTATTGCTGATATGGTAGATTTCGTGGAAAATCAAGATGATCCAATCGCTGTTTATGGTAGTCTCTATTTAATAAATGAAAAAACAGGTTGGTCTCATAAAATTGCAAGGAAATTTGAATACTCTGACTTACAACGCGGGCTTATGCCACCGCATCCAAGTTTTTTGTGTAAAAGAAAAATTCTTGAAGAATTTGGTTTTTTTAAGCTTGATTATAAAATAGCATCAGATTTTGATTTGATCTTTTCTATTTACAAAAAATATGGAGATCGTATTTATTATAATAATAGAGTAACATCTTTCTTTAGAATTGGAGGATTATCTAGTCATATAAGTACGATTCATAGAACCTATGAGGAACTAAAAGATATATTATTAAAAAATGATTGTGATGCTCCAACAGTTGGTAAAAAAGTTGAAAAAGAAGATTACTTAAAGAGATGGCTAGAATCGCAATTATTCGATCAAAAAGGAATTTCCTATTCGCTTGTAAATGAAACCGTTCATAAAGTTGCTATTTTTGGCACTAGTGATTTAGCTCTACTCATGTATAAAGACCTATTGAATCATGGGATTGAAACAGTTATTTTCTTAGATAACGATTCAAGCAGGTATCATATTGAAATGAATGGCGTAGAAGTTTGTGCTCCTAGCTGGCTGACGGATCACGTTCAGGAAATTGACGCGATTATGTTAGTTTTTGAAGGAAACCATGAGGAAGTTGTAACGAAGCAAATTAAGGAGTTAACGAACGATAGGGAAATAAAAGTGATTAGCTGGAGAGATTTGATTCACCGTTTGTAGCTTTAACGTTAGTTTTAAGCACCTCAATGAATCGAGTGATAACATGGTAAAAGTTAGCGTTAGTATGACGGTATATAATGGAGAAAAAGATATACGAGAATCAATTGACAGCATTGTTAATCAAACATTTAATGATTTCGAATTAATTATTATTGACGATGCTTCAACAGATTCCACTTGGGAAATTATACAAAGCTACACCGATTCGCGTATAAAAAAATATAAATTTGATTCTAATAGAGGCGTGGGGTATGCCAACAATTTTGCACTGCAAAAGGCAAATGGCTTGTATTTTGCGAAATTAGATGCAGACGATATCAGCGAATTAGATCGCTTGGAGAAACAAGTTGACTACCTGGATAAGCATCAGGACATTTCATTGGTGTCATCCAAGATTAATTATTTCCCTGATAATGAAAATGTAGAGAAATCGCAGAGGTATCAGGATCTCAAAGCGACTTATGAATTTCAAGTGAATGCACAAAAAACAATCGCAGATATTGAAAAAGAATTATATTGGTACTGTTGTCTTGTGCACACTACAATCATGGTTAGAAAAAAGGATGTAGAACGAGTCGGTTATCCGATGGATCTGAGAGTCGGTGAAGACTATCATCTTTTCTACAATATGAATAAATTGGGATTAAAGCTAGCGAAAATGGATGAAACGCTCGTCCAAGTGAGGATTTCAAATCATTCTGTAACATCCAATAAAGATGATTCAATATTAACTAACATCGTACACATAAAAAAGATGGAACTCGCTAATTTTTTGGGAAAAAATCCACGTAAGGTAGCTATTTGGGGAACGGGCAATTTAGGACGAGATACGTACAAATTAATTTTCGATATGTTCGGCATTGAGGTGGATTTTTTCATTGACTCAAATTTATTAGTAGTTGGTACAACTGTATTAAATAAAGAGGTTATCTCACCCAATGAAATAGCCCCATATAAAATCATTGTCGCGTCATCCTATGGAAAATTTGCCATTTCAAAGATTTTGGAAGCACAAGGATTCAAGCATCTGATTGAATACTTTGTAATCTATTAGCAGGCCCAGACACTGAGATCGGCCGGAAGTTGCAGCTAACTAAGAGGTGAACAAATGGAGAATATCCATATCGTTTCTACAATTGATTCCAATTATATTCAGCATTTTTGTACGATGTTAGCATCAATTGTGAAAAATACAAACTATCGGGAGCGTCTTATTGTTCACTTAATACACGACGGTCTGACTGAGCTCGAAACCGATCAAATATTACAATGTACGAATAAATTAGGTTTACAAATCTGTTTTCTTAAAATAGATAAAGAGAATTTTATAGAATTTGATGTTAGCGGACATTTTAGTTTAGCTATATATTATCGACTTATGATTCCATCTCTATTCGATAAAAATGTAGAAAAAATACTTTACTTAGATGTTGATATTATTGTTCGTAAAGATATTGTTGAACTATGGAATTTAGAGTTAGGAAATTATTCAATTGGTGCAGTTGAAGATCAAGATGGATATCTGCGTTTAAAGGAGCTAGGTATCCCGGAAGATAATAAGTATTTTAATGCAGGAGTACTATTAATAAATTTAAATAAATGGCGAAGCAATGCTATTGCTTCCAAAGTTGCTGCATTTATCAGTAATAATCGTCAGAAATTAAAGTATCATGATCAGGACGCGTTAAACGCGATTCTCTATAGTGATTGGATCGAACTACCAGTGACATGGAATATACAATCCAATATGTATAAGGATTCAGACGAGAATCAGGCAATTGAAGAAGGCGAATTAGCCTTAGCAAAAGAAAATCCTTCTGTTGTGCACTATACCACAGCTTCAAAACCATGGCATGTAACGAGCACGCACCCTTTTAAAGAAGAGTATTTCCATTACTTACAGTATACACCGTTTAAAAATTTTCAGATGGTTGATCCGGGGCTAAAAGATTTGCTGCAACGTAAACAGAAATTGTTTATTTTTGGAGCAGGTATTTTAGGGGAGAAACTAGTAACAGCGCTTCAGTTGCAAATTAGCGGTTTTATTGATAATAGCAAAGATAAATGGGGGAGAATGCTGTTGCAGAAAGAAATAAATTCTCCTGGTAAACTGCTAGATTTTCCTAAAGAAGAAATAGGAATAGTTATTGTAAGTGTTCATCATAAAGCAATTGAGAAGCAGCTTGCTTCTTTAGGATTTCAAGAAAATATTGATTTTGTGAGTCAATTGTGAGGAGAGCCAATGTATAAAATTACTGCAGTTATTCCTGCCTATAATGCGGCTTTTTATATTGAAGCAGCATTGAAAAGCATTATTAAGCAAACCTATCACGTTCATGAAATCATCGTTATTGATGATTGTAGTCAAGATGATACATCGAAAATTGTTAAAGAATTGGCTTCACAATATCATCATATCCAATTTTTTAGACTAAATGAGAATAAAGGTGTATCTCATGCTCGTAATTTCGGACTTAAGCAGGCGACGAACAACTGGGTATTATTATTAGATGCTGACGATATATTGGAACCAAATATTGTAGAGAAGCATATGTATTATTTGAATAATATTGGAAATTATAGTCAACTTGCTTTAATCTACTCGGCATATCGACAAATGGATGCAGCAGGAGAAATAATTGATGGTATTATAAGAGGGAAAGAATTAAAACAGAAGGAAGCATTTGGTGAACTTCTTGTTCGTAATCTAATCATTACACCATCAGGTCTATTGTTAAATCAGCGGTTTGTGCTTGAGTATGGGAATTTTAACGAGTCTTTAAGCTCGCAAAATGAAGATTGGGATTTATGGTTACGACTATCCCGATATAGTGATATCGGTTATATAGATGAGCCATTAGTTAGAATTAGAAGACATGCCAGCAATGCAACAAGTACGCTAAATATCGCCAGTTCTTTAGAACGAATAGTTTTGGGGCAATATCAATTGGATGAAATTAGATCAGCAGTCCTACAGCGCTCGTATTCTGAAGTGAGAAATATACTTGATTATGTATCGATGCTTTTTCGTTTCCAAAAGTGGGATGAAGGGTTTGTCGAGTTGGAGTATTTGATATCGGCGGATATATCAGAGCAGGGATCCATTTTATTTTTAAAAGCAGTGTTTTACATTAATAATAAACAGTTTGAGAGTAGTAAAAGTCTATTTGAGCAAATACTTCAAATAATTCCGAGTCATGGAGCCACTTTAAACAATCTAGCTGTATTGTGTGCAATAGAATCGAGTTTTGATGAAGCACACAAGTTTATAGACAATGCGTTAAAGCTTTACCCTAACTATATTGATGCTAAAGCAAATTTACATTTAATCAATGCAAATGTACAGGACCTTAGTAGCTATCGTTTCACATCAAGGGAATTACGACCTGTTTTGTTGAGTTATGAAGGATAGAAAAACTTATTTGGAGTGTACATATGAAAATCGTATTACTTTCGGGCGGCTCTGGGTCTAGATTATGGCCCCTTTCCAATGATTCACGTGCGAAGCAGTTTCTAAAGGTTCTTGAAAACGACCAAGGTGAAAAAGAGTCAATGGTTCAGCGTGTTTTTTGTCAATTAACAAAAAATAGGCAAAAGGATGATATCATTGTAGCAACAAGCTCCTCACAAGTAGAAATGCTTCATTCTCAAATAGGCACAGGGGTACCAATTATTATTGAGCCGGAGAGAAGAGATACATTTCCCGCGATTGCACTAGCTTGCAGCTATATTTATTCAGTGACAGAAATGGACGAGAATGAAGTGGTAGGCATTGTGTCTGTTGATGCATACGTTCATGACCGTTTTTATGAGCGAGTTTTTGAACTTGAGTCGCTTGTGAAAGAATCAGATGCGGAAATGGCTTTACTGGGGATTAAACCGACATATGCATCTTCGAAGTATGGATATTTAATTCCCAAATCTCATCATCGTTATTTAGAGGTGGATCATTTTACAGAGAAGCCAACGGAAGCCTATGCAGAAGAACTGATTCAATTAGGTTCGTATTGGAATAGTGGTGTATTTGCATTCCCATTAAAACTAATTGTTAATTGGTTAAGACGCAATGACTTTCCCGTTATATA
Organism: Paenibacillus qinlingensis; assembly: GCF_031455095.1. Classification (GTDB taxonomy): domain Bacteria; phylum Bacillota; class Bacilli; order Paenibacillales; family NBRC-103111; genus Paenibacillus_E; species Paenibacillus_E qinlingensis_A. Next base: position 86,331 of record NZ_JAVDSB010000011.1, on the reverse strand, counting down.
TGATGAGCTTCTTCAAAGGTACAGTGGTTTACCAAAAAATAGTTTCGATTATGAAGTTGTCGAGCACCTCCGTCATATTGTTGCCTTAACCTATGATGGCTATTGGAAGGATCTCGGTACATGGAATACACTAACAGAAGAGATGTCGCAATCCATTATTGGAAATGGTCGATCCAGCAGTGATTGCGAAAATACGCATATTATTAATGAATTAGATTTGCCTGTAAAAGTATTAGGGATCTCTAATGCAGTTGTTGCTGTAAGTGCAGATGGGATTCTTGTGACAGATAAATCTGCTAGCTCTAGAATGAAGGAAATGTTAACGGATGGATTATTTGCAAGGCCCATGTATGAGGAGCGTCGTTGGGGTTGGTCTCGCGTTCTTGATTATACGAAGCAAGAGGGTGTAGAAATTCTTACTAGACGCCTGCATATAGATGCGGGGAAAAGTTTAGAATATCAGCAGCATCTTTTTCGTAGAGAGATGTGGACAATTATTTCTGGTAAAGGTAAAGTTATTCTAGATGGCATTCAGAAGAAAGTAGCCCCAGGTGATGTGTTGGAGATACCAGCTGGTTTGAAGCATGCGTTGTTGGCGGAAACAAATCTTGAATACATTGAGGTACAAATAGGATCTACACTGGTTGAAGAGGATGTTGTTCGATTATCGTATGATTGGAGTAATTTTGAAATCACTGTGTAGTCGCTGATGTATAATTAGATATATGCAATGGAAGACTTTATTTTGTATTTAAGTAGGAATTAGTCTAGGGGGGAACTCACATGAACGAGCAAAAGCTTAGATCCATTTTCGCGGAGGCGCTAGGAGTCTCAGAAAGCATCGTCGTTGACGAGTTGGCTTATAACAGTATTGAACAATGGGACTCTATAGCTCATATGGCGCTCATTTCTGTTATTGAAGAAGACTTTGACATTATGCTAGATACAGATGACGTTATAGATTTGAGTTCTTTTGCCAAGGCGAAAGAGATTTTAGGCAAATATGGCCTTTCGTTTTAAGTGGTTTCACATAAGTGTCAACAACACTGGAGTTTGAGCATTTTGAATCGTCTATACGAAAGGTTGTCTCCGATGGCGCAGCTTTTGCACATCTGAGATAACCTTATTTATTTTCATTAATTTTTGTCTTAATGAACGTTAATCACTATCCGCAAAATCCGATTATCATATACTTTGAGTTTTTACTGAAATACTTGGCTGATTAAAATGTGAGTACGATTGTCTGCATTTCAGACGTGGACGTTAGGAATTGCTCAACAGGTCTAATTACATTTCCGTCAAAAGCCGATAATAGTAATAATAGAATCCTTTTTAGAAGAATAAGGGAGGTGCGCGTGGTGTCTGTATTTTGGAATCTTAATAATCAAAATGAACAACAAGCCGTCGTTTCGACCGACCATAATAGCATAACATATAGCGCACTTCAGCAACTCGTGGACGATTTTAAATCAAATCTGCCCAGTGCTACAAACAAACAGCTCGGACTATTGCTTTGTTCGAATGACGAAGTGACACTCGTTGCCTATCTTGCTAGTTTGCAGTCAGGTCACGCTGTCATGCTAGTTGATGAGCAATTAGAACGATCATTACTTGAGAAGATAATTGATACATATAAGCCAACCTGGATTGCCTCGACCTCTATGGTGCATACATTTGAGGACTACCAACAATCCTTATCGTTTTTATGGGTTGAGAAGCATCCCTCCCAGACAATAGACGTTCACCCCGATCTGGCCGTCCTACTTAGCACATCAGGAACGACGGGGAGCGCTAAATTTGTGCGCCTCTCTTATGAAAATTTGCAAGCCAATGCATTGTCGATTTCGAAGTATTTGCAATTAGATGCGACAGAACGGGCGATTACAACATTGCCTTTCCAATATTCATATGGTTTATCGGTCATTAACAGCCATCTTCTTGTTGGCGGCGCCTTAATTATGACCAAAGCTTCAGTTTTATCCAAAGAATTTTGGAGTTTATTTAAAGAACAAGAGGCAACATCGTTAGCAGGGGTTCCATATACGTACCAAATGCTGCATCGTCTTCGCTTTGGATCCATGGAGCTGCCTTCATTACGTTATTTTACACAGGCTGGTGGACGCTTAGCGACGAACTTAGTACAATCTTTTCATGAAGTTGCAAGGGAAACGGGTAGACGGTTTTATGTGATGTACGGACAAACTGAAGCAACAGCGCGGATGAGTTATGTTCCTTCGGAACTACTTTCGGAAAAAGTAGATTCAGTTGGAAAAGCCATTCCAAACGGGAAATTTCAAATTGATGAAGAAACATCAGAACTTATCTACGAAGGACCAAATGTGATGCTTGGTTATGCCGAAGCTCCAGAGGATTTAGCAAAAGGAGACGAGTTGAAGGGGAAACTTCATACGGGAGATATAGCTGATATGGATGATGAAGGTTTCGTGTACATCAAAGGACGAATGAAGCGATTTATTAAATTATTTGGGTTACGAATGAACTTAGATGAGATTGAAAAGCAATTAGAAGCAGCCATGTCAGTAACCGTTGCTTGTACAGGAAATGATGATAAACTAATTATTCTGACAGAAGATGAGACGAATATTGATCGGATTAAAGAGTTCCTACGTAATTTGTACAAACTACATGCATCATCTTTCTCTGTGAAAGCTGTGCCGATGTTGCCTCGATTGGAAAATGGAAAAATGAATTACACCAAATTAAAGGAAATGATGTTATGAATGAAACCATTTTTCAATCTCCTTTTGAGATGAAACGTGCCGATAAAAAGGCTTTAATAATAGAAGAGTTAAAAAAATTAACAGCTTTTCATAAGGATCATTGTGAACCTTATGAGCAAATTTTAACGAAAGTTCCATTTGACCAAGAAATTGCTAGCATGGAACAAATGCCGTATTTGCCTGTTCAGCTTTTTAAGATGCTTGATTTATGTTCTGTCCCAAAAGAAGAAGTAATGAAAACATTAACTTCAAGTGGGACAACTTCGCAGCAAGTATCCAAAATCTACATTAACCGTGAGACGTCGGAGTTGCAGTCGAAAGCGCTTGTATCCATCGTGAGAGATTTCATCGGGAAACAGAGGCTGCCGATGATCATTATTGACACGAAGAATGTGATCAAAGATCGTAAATCGTTCAGTGCAAGAGGAGCTGGAATTGTCGGCTTTTCTAACTTTGGACGCAACCATTTCTATTTGCTGGATGACAACATGGAGATAGATTGGGATGGCTTATACGCTTTTATAGAAAAGCATAAGGGCGAGCGGATTTTTTTATTTGGATTTACATTTATGATTTGGCAATACTTCTTTAAAATATGTCGTGATAAAAACATTCAACTTCCACTCGATAATAGTATTTTGATTCACGGTGGAGGATGGAAGAAATTAAGTGATGAATCGGTCAGTAATGAAATTTTCAAACAATCCTTGCTCGAGCAATTTCATATTCCTCTAGTTCACAACTATTATGGCATGGTTGAACAAGTGGGTTCGATTTTTATGGAGTGTGAGCATGGACATTTTCATACTCCCAACTTTGCAGATGTGCTGATTAGAGATTTTGACACGTTGGAGCCAGTTACGATTGAAAAGAAGGGCATTGTTCAAGTTATTAGTATTCTGCCGAAAAGTTATCCTGGACATAGCTTGCTGACGGAGGATGTTGGAACCTTACATGGGGAGGATGATTGCCCCTGTGGTCGAATGGGGAAACACTTCACAATTGAAGGTAGGGTTCCGAAAGCAGAAATAAGAGGTTGCAGTGATACGCACGCTTATGACCAACAGAATGGAGTGAATGTGTAATGGAATCTCTATTGCCAAAGAGGTTGGTCATTGAAAGATGGCAAGAACATGCTACGAAAATGACGAAGATGAGACCTTTACATCCTTTTTCTCCCGTTGTTGTGCAGTTTTTAAATGAAGTTTCTGCACTCATTTTAAAGAACAAACAAATGCGCGCGTATCCCGAGCTGATGGCCACCGGATATTGGCTCAGAAAAGCAAATATTATTCGGATTCAACAAGATTTTATGAAGCGTAACGAGAACATGATATCGCTTGCTAGAGGGGTGGTTTTGCATTTCGCGCCTTCCAATGTGGATACAATTTTTTTGTATTCATGGGTGCTATCTATGCTAGCGGGAAACCTAAATATTGTTCGCCTATCTCAAAAAAGAAATGAGCAGCTCGAGGTTTTACTTGAAATAATCGGCAGTGTAATGGATCAAGACAAGTATGAAGATATTAAACAGCGGACGCTGTTTGTAACATATGCACATAACCAGCAAATCTCGCAATTCCTCTCAGGCATATGCCACGTTCGGGTCATTTGGGGGGGAGATCAAACGATTCGAACGATTAGGGATATTCCTTTGCCGCCATTAGCAACAGAGCTCGTATTTGCAGATCGTTTTTCAACGGTCGTACTCTCGGCAGATCAACTTATCCATTTAGAAGATGAACAACTTTCTAAACTTGTACATGATTTTTATAATGATGCGTTCTGGTTTCAGCAGATGGCATGTTCTTCACCAAGGCTTGTATGCTGGGTCGGAAATGATAGAGAGATTGAAGAAGCGAAAACAAGGTTTTGGGGCGAGGTTACAGCCAAGCTTCAAAGTGAGCAGTACGAGTTACCAACAGCCTTGCAATTAACTCGTTTGACGACAGCCTTTTTCTATGGTGCACATACGTATACAGATGCTGTATCTACGGCATTGCTACATACCCCAACACGTGTTGAAGTGACTGAAATCAATGAACAAATCAGAGAAACACATTGTGGTGGAGGGTTATTTTTAGAACTATCCTGTGTGTCGTTGTTACAACTTGCGACATTTGTCGCAGATAAAGACCAGACATTATCTTATTTCGGGTTTACAAAAGAAGAGTTGAAGGAATTCATTTACTCCTTACAAGGACGAGGAATAGATAGAATCATACCGGTTGGGAAAGCTTTGGATTTTGCAGAGATATGGGACGGGTACAATCTATTAACTTACTTTACAAGGGAAGTTGATTTGCGTTAAGGGGGAGAAATAGGTGGAGTTTTTGAAAGTGAAGGAGGAGCATTTAGAACAAATTTTGAAATGGCGGACGAGTGAGCATGTTACTAAGTATATGTTTACAGATATCGCATACAACTTGGATAATCAAAAGTTATGGTTCGAGAGTATTTCGCGAGATGCAACGAATAAGTACTGGGTAATTGCCATTAAGGGGCAGTTGATAGGCTTAGTTTCATTAACGAATATAGACTGGAATAATTTTAGAGCCTATTGGGCCTATTATATCGGTGATACACAGTTTAATATAGTAGGTGCGATGATCGGGCCGTACTTATATAATTACGTTTTTCAAAAGCTGGGTTTTCATAAATTGCTTGGTGAGGTTATGGCTCATAACGAAAATGTAAGAAAGATTCACTTGAAACATGGCTGTACGGAAGTGGGGCATTATCGCGATCATATATATAAAAATGGTTCATTTCATGACGTGTATATGTACGAAATGCTTGCAGATGAATGGAACAGGAACGGCGATAAATTTAAACGATATATTGGTAGTTTTGAAGAATAGGTGGTAAACATCATGAAAACATTGATCATTATTCAAGCGAGAATGGGTTCTTCTCGTCTACCTGGGAAAGTATTGTTGCCTCTCGGTGAGACTGTTGTATTGGATTATGTTGTAAAGCGTTGTCGCAAAGTAGTGGGAGTAGCGGAAGTTATTGTTGCTACGTCTATTTTATCGCAAGACAATGCTATTGCAGATTGGTGTGAGCAAAACGGAGTCGCCTGTTTCAGAGGTTCGGAGGACGATGTATTGTCGAGGTACTACAAGTGCGCGGCCCAATATTCGCCGGATTATGTTATTCGTGTAACATCTGATTGTCCATTCGTTGATTATGAAATGGCGAGTGATCTCGTTAAGATGATGGAGCGTGAGCAGGTAGATATCTTAGATGTAGAGGGAGAACTTCCTCGCGGCCTTGTAGTTGAAATTGTTTCCTTCTCAGCTTTAGAAAGAATGAATCGAATAGGTAAAGAGCCGCGTCACCGCGAACATGTAACTTATTATGCCTATGAACATCGGGAACAATTTACGCGCAAATTATATAGAATAAAGCCTGTGCTTAACCAACCGCATCTCAGAATTACACTAGATACAGAAGAGGATTACGCAGTGTGTGAAAGTATCGGAGCTCATTTCCGAGATAATCTGTTTGTTGCTTCTGCGAAAGTAGTGGAGTTCCTGCTTAAGAACCCTGATATAGCAGCATTAAATGCACATATTGAGCAGAAACTAGTCGTTTAGCTTTAGGGAAATAGAGGGTGGGGTATCATCATGCAAGTATTCATACGCGTCGACGGCTCAACATCAATAGGGACAGGCCATGTCATGAGATGCGTACTACTGGCGGAAATGCTCGTAAAAGTAGGAGCAATCGTCTCCTTCCTAATGAGAGCTGAGCAAGGTCATCTATGTGATTGGGTTGCGGATAAAGGATTTCATGTGTTCCAAATGCGCGAGGGATTATTCACGCAAAGTGAAGATGAGGAAGAAGTCATTGAGATCCTGAAAGAGCAAGACTCCGTTGACTGGCTGATTGTAGATCATTATGGGTTAGATGCACATTGGGAGAAGAAAATTCGAAGCTATGCTCAGCATATAGCAGTAATTGATGATTTAGCCAATCGTAAGCATGACTGTAACCTTCTTCTTGATCAAAATTATGTACCAAACCTGGAGCAACGCTACGACTCGCTTGTGCCTACTTCCTGTCGGCTGTTGTTGGGACCACCTTATATTTTACTGCGCCCAGAATTTTTACACGAACGTAAGAATATTCGTACACGCAAAGGCGATATAAAGAGGATTCTTGTTTTCTATGGTGGAAGCGATCCGACAAATGAAACGATGAAAGTTTTAAAAGCGTTCGAGGTTAGCGAGGCTAGTGGGATCAAGGTGGATGTGGTTGTAGGAAACGCAAATCCTTTTCGGGCAGAGATAAAGGAAACATGTACACGTCTTGGTTATGAGTATCATTGTCAGATTGATTACTTAAGTTCATTGATGAGTGCAGCTGACTTTTCATTGGGTGCAGGTGGAGTTACGATGTGGGAACGCTGTTTTCTCGGTCTTCCAACTGCGGTCACCATTGTAGCTGATAATCAAAGAGAAACCACAGAGGCAACGGCACAGTTTGGAGCTATTTGGAATGTTGGGTTTCATCAGAAAGTACAAGTTCAAGATTATAGGGATGTTTTACATAAAGCATTAATAAGTTCGGTAGATTTGGAAATGATGAGTGAGAATGCGCTGAGTTTATTAGGTAAATCAGTAAATACTGGTGTGCATCCAGTTGTTCAGACGATATTGGAGGGATAATTGATGATTCGAGATATTCAAATTGGCCATCGTTTAATTGGTCCAACACATAAGCCATTTATTATTGCTGAAATGTCTGGCAATCATAATCAGTCGTTAGAGCGAGCTTTAAGGATTGTAGAACTTGCAGCGGAATCGGGTGTTGATGCGTTAAAACTTCAAACGTATACAGCTGAAACAATGACATTGAACATCAATGAAGGCGATTTTTTTATCGATGATCCTAATAATTTGTGGCAAGGAAATTCTTTGTACAATTTATATGAACAGGCTTATACACCTTGGGAGTGGCACGAGCCTATTTTCAAGCGTTGCGCGGAACTAGGGTTGTTGGCATTCAGCACGCCATTTGATGAAACAGCAGTTGATTTTCTAGAAGGACTGAATGTTCCAGCGTACAAAATCGCTTCTTTCGAAAATACAGATCTACCGTTAATCCGCAAAGTTGCAGCAACAGGGAAGCCAGTTATTATTTCCACAGGGATGGCTACTGTTGCAGAACTCGATGAAACGGTTCGCGCAGCTAGGGAAGCTGGTTGCCGTGATTTGATTTTATTAAAATGTACGAGTACATATCCAGCTACACCAGAAAACTCAAACTTAAATACAATCCCACACTTGAGAGATCTCTTTGATTGCCAAGTTGGGCTATCGGACCATACAATGGGAGTTGGCGTGGGAGTAGCATCAGTTGTACTTGGTGGTACAGTGATTGAGAAGCACTTCACAACAGCGCGCGAAGATGGTGGAGTCGATTCCGCTTTTTCGATGGAGCCGCATGAAATGAAAGCACTCGTTACGGAGGCTGAACGTGCGTGGCAGGCCCTCGGAAATATTCGATATGGTGCATCGGATGTCGAAAAACCAAGCTTGAAACATCGGCGCTCGTTATATATTGCGCAAGATTTGCAGGCAGGGGACGTATTGACAAAAGAAAATGTCCGTGCGATTCGTCCAGGCAATGGTCTTGCTCCGAAATATATGGAAGTTGTGCTCGGAAAGAAACTTAGCCAAGATGTGAAAAAGGGAACGCCTCTTTCTTTGGATTTATTGCTTTCATAGAAAAACCATAATCAATAGATTTTCTTTCTCTATCTGAAACCCAGCATAAATTATGCTAGGGTTTCTTTAACTTGAAAATACCTCTAAAATACTCTCATATTTTTTCCGATATAATAGTAATCAGTCTAAAAGGAGCGGGTTATTGTGGAGAATATATCAAAAGTTGCGATAGGTACATTTCCTCAACAAAGTTATGATCGTCCTAAACTAGAGATTCAAGGGTCGGCAACATCTAGTAAATCTGACTTACCAGAGCAAGTGGACTACATTTCTAAACAAGCAGACGATAATCTCAAGAAAGAATATTTAGAACAAGAGTTAGATAAATCAATTGATGTTTTGAATAAATTAATGCAATTGAACTACACGCACGTTAGCTTCCAAAAGCATGAAAAAACGAATGAATATTATATTCAAGTTATTAATGACGAGACGCAGGAAGTTATCCGTGAAATACCTTCTAAGAAGGTGTTGGATAGGGTTGCAGAAATGAATAAAATGGTTGGATTGTTAATAGATCAGAAAAGGTAGGTGCATATAATATGGCAGGTCCAATTCGTATGGGCGGTTTAGTTTCAGGCCTTGATACAGATACAATTATTAAGAATTTAATGAAAGCTGAAAAAGCGCCTTTAAACAAGATGCTCCAATTGAAGCAATCTGAAGAGTGGAAACGTGATCAGTATAGGGAAATGAATAACCTATTACTTGATTTTAGAAAAGCTTCAGAAGGCTTGAGATTGCAGGCAAATTTTCAGAAAAAAGCGATATCCTCAGATAATGATGGCGTTGTTTCAGTTACGCAAAAAGGTACTCCGACATTGTCGTCCTATGACGTCAATGTGACAGGTCTTGCCACGCCAGCTAAGGCTGCTTCAGTGAAATTTACTACTAGCTTAGATAGTACTACACCGATTGGTGAGACATTCTCATTTACAGTAGGATCTAAAAGCATAGATGTAGCAGCAACGGACACAATGAGCAATGTGATAAGTAAGATTAATGCACAATCTTCAACTACCGGAGTTACTGCTAGCTATGTTCAAGGGGATAAATCCATTACATTTACATCAAAAGCAACTGGCAGTGCTGCTTCTGTTACTATCGGGGGAGCATTTGGGGCTTCAAATAAACTCGGTTTATCTGCGGGCACAGTTGATAAGAATAGTACCGCATTTGCAGGGGCGACGGCTTTCCAAGCATCGAAAGATGCTCTACCAGGCAATGTAAAAATTAACGGTATTGACTATGCTTTCACCGGTTCTTCCTTAACCTTCGATGGTTTGGAATTCAATCTTAAAAGTGTCGGTTCAACGAGAGTCAATATGAAGACGGATGAAGATGCCATCTTCAACTCGATTAAAGGATTCGCTGATAAGTATAATGAGCTGATTAGCAAAGTTAATACGAAATTGACCGAGTCAAAATATAACGATTATAAGCCTCTATTAGATGAAGAAAAAGAAGCTATGAATGAAACGCAAATTGAAAAGTGGGAAGCGAAAGCACAAAGCGGTTTATTAAGAAGGGACTCCATACTTTCGGGGGCATTAACCGATTTCCGTAAAGTACTTACAGATAGAGTTGAAGGATCAGGTATTGACCCTAAATTTGACACACTAAGCGAAATTGGTATTACGACCGGTGGGTACCAAGAGAATGGGAAGCTCTATATTGATGAAGATAAACTTCGTCAAGCCATTAGTCAAAATGGTACGCAAGTAATGGATCTTTTTACGAAATATAGCGCGGACACGGATCGTACGAAGAACTTTAAAGAAAGTGGTATCGCTCAGAGACTTTATGCACAAGTCAATAATTCGATTAAGGATTTAACAGATAAAGCTGGGAGCAGTGCGTATTTAAGTGATAAGAGTGTATTGGGCAAGGAGTTAAGGGAGCTTGATACGAATATAAGGTCATGGAAAGAACGTTTGGAAAAAAAGGAAGACAGCTATTGGAGAAAGTTCACTGCTATGGAGAAGGCTATGAGTCAGGCTAACTCGCAAAGTTCTTGGTTATCTCAACAAACTGGCTAAAACAAGAGGAGTGATGGGATAATGTATACTGCAGCTCAGAAATATCAAAATAATCAAGTGAATACAGCACTACCCGAAGAACTAACCCTTATGCTTTATAATGGTGCAATTAAGTTTATTAAACAGGCAAAATCAGCCGTTCAAGAAAAAAATCAAACAATGGCAAATGAATTTAGCAAAAAGGTGCAAGATATCATCAGTGAACTAATTATAACTGTGGATAGATCATACCCCGTTTCGGAGCAATTATTGATCATGTACGATTACATGAATTGGCGGATGATTCAGGCTAACATCCAGAAGGATGTTGCCATGTTAGACGAGGTAGAGGATTTATTGGTACAGTTCCGAGACACTTGGAAGGCAGCTATGAGTTTGTCTAAACAGCATGCATAGAGGGAGAGTATGTTATGAAAAGTGTTGTTCTTGATGAACTGCTGAACCAATTACTTCAGCTGACACTTTCCCTAGAGCAAGTTGTATCGGAGAAAGAAAGCGATCCAGAACTGTGGGTTGAACTTGTTTCTCAACGGCAAGTTATTATGGACGAGCTTACGAACTTATTTAGAGAAGGCGTCACGTTAACGGAAACTCAAAAGCAAACAATTATGCAGCCTGCGTATGAAATGAATATCAAAATTGTAGCGCTGATGACTCAGGAAAAGGACAAGATGGCAGCACAGATAGCTAACCTGCAAAGAAGCAAAGCTGTTAATGACCAGTATGGAGGACTAGGTAATGCCTCTCCATATGGTGCTTTTTTTGATAAAAAGAAATAACTCTAAATTTTTATAAGACACCTCCAGATAATAAGTGGATTTTCGAGACGAATCCATTGATAATCTGGAGGTGTTTTTTGATTGTGAGTTAATAACACAACCTGTGGACAATGTGCATAAACCTGTGAATAACTTTGTTAATAACATGTAAACAAGCCCGTCACGACAGGATTCTACAAATTCTGCAGTTATCCACGGATTGTATATACACGAATTTTCAGAAATATTAAATTTATATAAAGTTAGAAATTGACAGGTCAAGCAAATCGGTGTTATAGTCGAAATGTAAGGGTTTACATTTTATTGGTATTCATTTTATATTTTTCAAAACGAAAGGATTGTGTACGTTATGCAAGGTAAAGTGAAATGGTTTAACGCAGAAAAAGGCTATGGTTTCATCGAGCGCGAAGATGGTGGAGATGTTTTCGTACATTTCTCAGCGATTCAGTCCGAAGGCTTCAAAACGCTGGACGAAGGTCAAGCTGTTGAGTTTGACATCGTTGAAGGCGCGCGCGGACCACAAGCTGCAAACGTAAGCAGACTATAATTATTTGGCATGTGTAGTGCCATTGCATACACCAACGAACAAGATCACCCTGGAAACCATTCTGGGGTGTTTTTTATATTTTGCCTAGAAAGATTGGCTCGGAATTTAAAGGAATTATGAAGTTGGAGTGGAATGTAGTATAATGTAAGTAGGAAGGGAGATGTTTAACTATGGAAATTAGCATTCGCGGAGAACACCTTGAAGTTACTGAAGCCCTCGGAGACTACGTCGACAAGAAGTTGAATAGACTTGAGAGGTATTTTGAAGCTCCCCTTACATCCGATGTACAAGTAAAGCTAAGTGTGGTTAAAGGTCTTCAAGCCATCGAAGTAAGCATTCCGCTAACCGGCGTGCTACTACGTGCAGAAGAACGCAACACGGACATGTACGCATCCATTGATTTGGTTGTGGACAAATTAGAACGTCAAATTCGTAAGCACAAGACTAAAACGAACCGTAAAATTCGCCAAGATGGCGGCAAACGTGATCTGTTCAAAGCAGAAGTCGCGGCAGCTTCCTACATGGAGGAAGAAGAGGATTACGAGCTTGTACGTAACAAACGCTTCAATCTGAAGCCGATGGACGTAGAAGAAGCGATTCTCCAAATGAATATGGTGGGCCATAACTTCTTTGTTTTCTCCAATATGGAAACAGACACAGTTAATGTAGTCTACAAACGAGACGACGGTAAGTACGGTTTAATCGAACCGGCGATGTAATGCATAAACAAATTGCCTAATACATTCAATGAACATTCCTATACAAAAATGATCAAGTGAGCTTAATTCGATGTCATCGGATTAAGCTCTTTCCTTTAAAGCTAGAAGTCTTCATCTCGGCCATGCATGTTAGTAGCGTCTCCATTTCATACTAAGAAATACGAAAAGTATGGTTTTGAAGTCCTATTTCTATAGGTTTTCTGTGGAAGAGAGTGCACGTTTGTTGCGACAAGACTGTCATAAGTGGTACAATTTAAGGATACGAACGCAATGGAAAGGGGTTCACCGATGCTAGGACTAGTGAAGAAAATTTTTGGTGATTCCAATGAACGGGAGATTAAACGGATGCTCAAGGCCGTTGACTACATCAACGAGCTCGAAGCCAGCATTAAACCGCTGACCGATGAAGAGTTAAAAGGGAAAACAGTCGAGTTTAGAGAACGTCTTGAGAAAGGCGAAGAAATCGATGATTTATTGCCGGAGGCTTTTGCTGTCGTTAGAGAAGCAGCTTGGCGTGTATTAGGGAAACGTCACTATGACGTTCAACTTATCGGGGGTATGGTACTGCACGAAGGCCGTATCGCAGAGATGAGAACTGGGGAAGGAAAAACACTCGTTGGAACACTTCCTGTTTATTTAAATGCGTTGCTTGGTAAAGGCGTACACGTCGTTACCGTCAATGACTATTTGGCTCAGCGGGATAGCGGCGAAATGGGGCAAATTTATCAGTTCCTCGGCATGACAGTTGGGGTTAACTTACACGACTTGTCACACGAAGAGAAGCAAGCAGCTTATGCTTGTGATATTACGTATGGAACGAATAATGAATACGGATTTGACTACCTGCGTGACAACATGGTGTTGTACAAAGAGCAAATGGTTCAACGTCCGCTGTACTATGCGGTTATCGATGAGGTGGATTCCATCTTAGTTGATGAAGCGAGAACGCCTTTGATTATTTCGGGACAAGCCGCGAAATCGACAGATATGTATTTTACGGCTGATCGCTTTGTATCCACGCTAAAAGAAGAAGAAGATTACACCATCGATATTAAAGTGCGTGCCGTTGCGCTGACAGAAGAAGGCGTAGCGAAAGCGGAGCGAGCATTTGGTATTGAGAACTTATTTGATCATCAGAACGTAAATATTAACCACCATACGACACAAGCGCTCAAAGCGCGTTTCATTATGAAGCGTGACGTGGACTATGTCGTTCAAGAAGAAGAAGTTATGATTGTTGATGAATTTACCGGCCGTATCATGACAGGCCGTCGCTATAGTGATGGGTTGCACCAAGCCATTGAGGCCAAAGAGCAGCTGAAAGTTCAGAATGAGAGCATGACACTCGCTACGATTACGTTCCAGAACTATTTCCGTATGTACCGCAAGCTAGCGGGGATGACGGGGACGGCGAAGACGGAAGAGGAAGAGTTGAAGAAAATCTACGGGCTTGAAGTTATTATCGTACCGACGAACCGCCCAATGATTCGTAAGGATCTTCCGGACGTGGTGTATAAGTCAGAGAACGGTAAGTTCAGAGCTGTCGTAGAACAAATCCTAGAGCGCCATAAGCTAAATCAACCGGTACTAGTTGGTACTGTATCTATTGAGAACTCTGAGCGACTTTCCGAGATGCTGAAGAAGAAAGGCGTTCAACACAAAGTATTGAATGCCAAGTACCACGCTGAGGAAGCGGAAATCGTTTCACGTGCAGGTCAACCAGGTTCCGTAACGATTGCTACCAACATGGCAGGTCGTGGTACAGACATTATGCTGGGTCAAGGCGTACACGATGCTGGCGGCTTGCATATCATAGGTACTGAACGTCACGAGAGCAGACGGATCGATAATCAGCTGCGTGGCCGTGCAGGACGTCAAGGTGATCCAGGTTCTTCGCAGTTCTACCTCTCCTTAGAGGACGAATTGATGAAACGTTTTGGTGCTGAAAATATTATGGCTATGATGGACCGTCTCGGAATGGAAGAGGACCAGCCAATTGAGAGCAAATTGATCTCCCGTGCGGTAGAATCCGCGCAAAAACGCGTTGAGGGTAACAACTTCGATGTGCGTAAAGTCGTCCTACAGTATGATGATGTTATGAATCAACAACGTGAGATTATATATAAACAACGCCGCGAGCTGCTGGAGTCCGAGAACATCCGCGAGGTTATTGAGGGCATGATCAGTGCCGTGATCGAGCGTATCGTAAAAGCGCACTGTCCGGAAGAAACGATTCCGGAAGAGTGGGAACTGCAAGAAGTTGCGAACTTTGTAAATAACAACTTGCTGCATGACGATGCTCAGATTACAGAGCAAGATTTATGGGGCAAAGAGCAAGAAGAGGTCATTGAGCAAATCAAAGGGCTTGTAAGCAAACGTTACGATGAGCGTGAAACGGAAATTGGCGCAGAGTTCATGCGTGAATTTGAAAAAGTTGTAGCGCTGCGTGCGGTAGACAGCAAATGGATGGATCACATCGATGCGATGGATCAATTGCGTCAAGGTATTCACTTACGTGCATACGGCGGTACAGATCCACTGCGTGAGTACCAATTCGAAGGCTTCGAGATGTTCCAAGAGATGATTGATAACATTCGTGAAGAAGTCGCCATGTACATCATGAAAGCACATGTACAGAGCAACCTGGAGCGCCAAGCGGTAGCAGAAGGTCAGGCTGTAGACACGAAGAATGAAGCTGGCGGCAAAAAACCGCTAGTACGCGATGAAGAACAGCGTATTGGACGCAACGACCCATGCCCATGCGGCAGTGGTAAGAAGTTCAAGCAGTGCCACGGGCAAGGCATGTAAGAAGCGAAGCAACAACTTGCCTAGGTACATGCAAGCAGAATAAACGAGGTGTACGACATGCTAGAACCAGAAGTGAAACAAGACTTAAGAGAAACAGCAAAGCGACTAACTGAATTACGGGGGTCTCTTTGACTTAGATCATAAACTAGAAGCAATCGGTGATTTTGAGGAAAAAATGGGCGCGCCAGACTTCTGGGACGATAATGAACGTGCCCAGAAGACCATCGCTGAGCTCAACGTGATCAAGAGTGTCGTTGATGAGTTTCAAGGATTCACGAACACGTTCGAGGACATTCAGGTCATGGTGGAACTCGAGGAAGAAGAGAGCGATGCAGGTCTTGTCAAAGACATCGAAACCGGCATCGCGGCGCTAATCAAAAAGCTCGAAACTTTCGAGCTTGGCTTACTGCTCAATCAGCCGTACGATCGGCTGAACGCGATCTTAGAGCTGCATCCAGGCGCCGGCGGCACCGAGTCGCAGGACTGGGCAGAGATGCTGCTGCGGATGTACCGCCGCTGGGCGGAGAAGCGGGGCTACAAAGTCGAGGTACTCGACTATTTGCCCGGCGACGAAGCCGGCGTGAAGAGTGTCACGCTGCAGATCACAGGCTTCAACGCCTACGGCTACTTGAAGGCGGAGAAGGGCGTGCATCGTCTCGTCCGGATCTCGCCGTTCGACGCCTCTGGCCGTCGTCACACCTCGTTCGCATCGTGTGACGTCATGCCAGAGATCGAAGACGACACCGACGTAGGCGAGATCCGCTCCGAGGATCTCAAGATCGATACGTACCGCGCCAGCGGCGCG
Source organism: Paenibacillus qinlingensis (assembly GCF_031455095.1). Lineage (GTDB taxonomy): Bacteria > Bacillota > Bacilli > Paenibacillales > NBRC-103111 > Paenibacillus_E > Paenibacillus_E qinlingensis_A. The sequence goes on along the minus strand of NZ_JAVDSB010000011.1, from coordinate 70,158 downwards.
GGCGGTCAGCACATCAACACCACGGACTCGGCTGTGCGGATTACGCACATTCCGACTGGCGTTGTGGTGAGCTGTCAGCAAGAGCGCTCGCAGATTAAGAACCGCGAGAAAGCGATGAAGATGCTTCGCTCCAAACTCTACGAGCGTAAGATCGAAGAGCAAATGAAGCACCTTGCCGAGATTCGCGGCGAGCAGTCGGATATTGCGTGGGGCAGCCAAATTCGTTCGTATGTCTTCCATCCGTATAGCATGGTGAAGGATCATCGAACATCAGCAGAGACAGGGAACATTGGAGCGGTCATGGACGGTGACCTTGATGCCTTTATCGATGCCTATCTGCGTCATCAAATCCGGAAGCCGGAGTAACACGTACACCAAATGTGCAGCTCATAAGATCTGATTTGAAGATCGTATGCATGCATCGAGTCATAAACGTTGATCCTACACCTGATGGGTGTAGGATTTTTCATGTAAACGAACGAAGGAGGACCATTCGTGTCCAGAAGAGAACCGCGCTTACAGATCGGAAGTCCGAGTCATACTGCTTTTGAATACATATTACTTATTGTCGGATCGCTGATTATGGCGGCGAGTTTTAATAGTTTTTTGAACCCCAACCAAATCGCAACAGGCGGGGTCTCGGGGATCTCCACCATTTTACAAGAAGTCACGAGCGTAAATCCTGCGTACACACAGTGGGCGCTGAATATTCCTATTTTGTTATTAGCATTGTGGTTGCTCGGCAAGAAATTCGGAATTAAAGCGATTGTAGGTTCGGTCATTTTCCCGTTCTGCGTACTCGTTACCAGTCATTTAGGCGTGCCGACGCATAATCCATTGCTTGCTGCTGTATACGGCGGTATTGGCGTAGGTTTGGGCTTAGGGATCGTCTTCAAAGGGCGCGGATCCACAGGTGGGCTGGGTTTAGCTGCTCAAATGTTGCATAAATACTCCGGCTTAAGCTTAGGCTTCTCCGTTGCGATATTCGATGGTCTCGTTATCATCAGCTCTGCCCTGGTGTTCACGCCAGAGAATGCGCTGTACGGCATGATCGGCTTATTCGTCACCACCAAGACCATTGATATTGTGCAACTCGGCTTCAACTATGCCAAAGTGGCCTTTATCATTTCGGATCATACAGATGCTATTCGGAAGGCGATTTTGTATGATTTGGACCGTGGTCTAACGGAGTTGAGTGGATCGGGCGGATTTACAGGAGAGTCGCGAACGGTGATGATGGTCGTTGTGAAACAGAATGAAGTCAGTCGCCTGAAAACACTGGTTCAATCCGTGGATCCACAGGCTTTTGTGATTTTAAGTGAAACAAATGAAGTATTGGGTGAAGGTTTTAAGCGACACGCGTAAGAAATGGTGGATAAGCGAGAAGACTGTCAGGAGAATATTAACCTGATGGTCTTTTTTGTGGATAACTTGTTGGCAAACTGTGTGCAATGACCCCACTTATGCACAATGCCTGTGCACAGATGTGCATAACTTGAGTCAAACTAACATTATTTGCCTTCTAACCGTAGAGTTTGTGATAATGGATATTGGCGAAGGAATAGGCTTTTGGCAGCTAGTTAAAAGGGATTCGACAATCTTTATGCACGACTTGCGTAATTTTGATGCATAATGTGCATATAACCCTATATAGTCAGACTATTCTGTCATTATAAAAATTGCGATTTAAAGTCTGCCAAAGCCTTGAAATTCCTTGCTGGAGACCGATTTTTAACAATCGCGGCACGCAAAAAAATTCATTGTATTATGTTGTATACGAATGTATAATGATACATATATTTTCGGAACATCGGGAGGGCGTAGAAATGAGTCAGAGCATTAGAGCGGCTATTATTGGAGCAACAGGGTATGGTGGTGCGGAATTAATTCGTCTTTTGCAAGCACATCCATTTGTACATATTACATCCGTGATTTCAACATCGAATGCAGGAGCGCCTTTGGCGGAGCATTTTCCACACTTGCAAGAAGTGATTGTGGATATCCTCGACGTCCTGGACGTTGATCTGATCGCAGGAAAAGCGGACGTTGTGTTCTTAGCTACACCAGCTGGTGTGAGCGCAGGACTTTCGCCTAAACTGATCGCGGCAGGTCTGAAGGTTATCGACATTTCAGGCGATTTGAGATTGAAGTCAGCTAGCGACTATGAAAAATGGTACAAAAAACCGGCCGCTTCTGAAGAAGCACTGGCTCGTTCGATTTATGGTCTATCCGAAGTGTTCGGGGACGAAGTGAAGGGCTGCGATCTGATCGCCAACCCAGGCTGTTATCCAACAGCGACATTGCTAGGTCTTATTCCTGCCGTTGAAGCGGGATGGATTGACCCATCGACAATTATCATTGATGCTAAATCGGGTGTCTCTGGTGCAGGTCGCGGTGTTAGTCTAGGTGTGCACTATGCAGAAGTGAATGAAAATTTATCGGCTTACAAAATAAATAAACATCAGCACATCCCGGAAATCGAGCAAGCGCTAAGTCGCATTGCAGGCAAACCGGTTGTGACGACGTTCACGACACATCTCGTGCCGATGACTCGCGGAATTATGGCGACGATGTATGCAACGCTTACAGGTGAACATACAGCCGAGGAATTCGTCGAGAAGTACCGTCAGTACTACGAAGGCCGGAAGTTCGTAAGGATTCGCCCACTAGGGAAATATCCGTCAACGAAAGAAGTAACAGGCTCGAACTTCTGTGATATCGGCTTCGCTGTGGATGAGCGTACAGGGCGCGTAACGATTGTGTCTGTCATCGATAATGTCGTGAAGGGCGCTGCTGGTCAAGCGATTCAGAATTTAAATCTTATGCAAGGCTGGGACGAAACGACAGGGTTGTTGTTCGCACCGGTATATCCATAACTAGAAGATGAGGATAGGTGAGTAGACGACCATGTCGGACCAAGTTAGCTTCACTATCGTGCCAGAGGGCACTGTAACAACACCGAAAGGTTTTCGTGCAGGCGGACTGCACTGCGGCTTAAAGAAGACGGAGCGCTATGATCTTGGCGCGATCCTATGTGATGTACCAGCGTCAGCGGCAGGCGTGTACACGCTGAACGCGTTCCAAGCGGCACCGCTGCGCGTGACGCAAGAGAGCATTGCCCACAGCGGCAAGCTGCAGGCGATGATCGTGAACAGCGGTAACGCGAACGCGTGTACCGGCCAGCAAGGCGAAGACGATGCTCGCGCTATGCGCGCGGCAAGTGCGAAGGCACTTGGCGTGGAAGAGCACCACGTCGGCGTAACGAGCACAGGCGTGATCGGCGAACTGCTGCCGATGGGCAAAGTGCTGAGCGGCATCGAGCAGCTGCCTGCGAAGTTGAAGCTAGACGGCGGCGAAGACTTCTGTCAGTCGATCCTAACGACGGATCTCGTGCAGAAGATGACGTGCGTCCGTGTGATTGTTGGCGGCAAAGAGGTTCACATTGCCGGAGCGGCTAAAGGTTCGGGAATGATTCACCCGAACATGGCGACAATGCTCGGTTTCATGACAACCGACGTAGCGATTGAGAGCGAATACCTGCAGCTGTTGCTGAGCAGGATTACAGATAATACGTTCAACATGATCACCGTTGACGGAGACACTAGCACCAACGACATGGTCGTGGTGATGGCAAGCGGGCTTGCCGGCGGCGACTCCCTTCATCCGGGTCACCCGGATTGGGAAGCTTTCGCGGCAGGGTTCCAATACGTTGGCGAATACCTTGCCAAAGCGATTGCGCGCGACGGCGAGGGCGCGACGAAGCTGATCGAGACGACGGTCATCGGTGCGGAGAGCGACGATGCGGCACGTAAGATCGTGAAGTCGATCATCGGATCGAGCCTTGTGAAGTCTGCTGTATATGGCGCAGACGCGAACTGGGGCAGAATCATTGCGGCTGTCGGATACTCCGGGCAGCCAGTGAACGTGAACACAGTCGATATTCGCCTTGGCGATATCGCGGTGTTGGAGCAATCCCGTCCCGTGAAGTTCGACGAGGAAGCGGCATTGGTATATTTGAAAACAGATACAATACAAATTCATGTGAATTTACATATGGGCGAAGGCAAAGCAACGGGTTGGGGCTGCGATTTGACCTATGATTATGTCCGCATTAATGCGGCGTATCGGACGTAAGGGGGAAAAGCAGTGAAGAACAATTGCTTTGTCATGAAATGCGGAGGCAGCACGCTTGCGGCGCTGCCAACTAGTTTTTTTGAAGATATGCAACGGCTTCAAGCTGAGGGAATCGTTACCGTCATCGTGCATGGCGGCGGTCCGGCTATCTCCGACACACTTGGGAAGCTCGGCATTGAATCTGGCTTTGTGAACGGCTTGCGTGTTACGAGCGAAGCGGTGCTTGACGTAGTAGAGATGGTGCTATCCGGCCAAATCAACAAAGAAATCGTACGCCGTATTCAACTGACTGGTGCGAAAGCACTTGGATTGTCCGGTGTGGATGGACATTTGATCGAAGCAAAGCCTGTTGCAAACAGCCATGAAGTTGGCCTAGTTGGCGATGTAACGAAAGTGAATGCGGAGCTGATTCAAGGCATCGTAGGTATGGGCTACATTCCTGTTATCGCCCCGGTTGGCTTAGGCGCAGATGGCGGCCAACGCTACAACATCAATGCTGATACGGCGGCTGGCGCTGTGGCATCCAATCTTGGCGTGGAACAACTGGTCGTAGTGACTGATGTTCCTGGCATTATGAAAGTCGTGGATGGCGAGAAGCAAGTGCTTCCTGTCGTCACCGTAGCGCAGATTGAAGAAATGATCACAAGTGGCGACATCTATGGCGGCATGATCCCTAAGGTTCGTGCAGCGATTGCTTGTATACAAGGGCAAGTACAAGAAGTGGTTATCGTGAACGGTTCCGAACCGAACGTGTTAAGTAAAGTGCTGAAAGGCGAAGGCATCGGCACGCGCATTGTACGTTAATTTGATTTTAGGAGGGAATGGACATGACAGAACAAGGGAAAAGCTCGCTATTTCCAACGTACGCCAGATATCCAATTACACTAGTGAAAGGTGAAGGCAGTCGTCTGTGGGATGACACGGGCAAGGAATACATCGATATGATGAGCGGGATCGCGGTTGCGGCTCTCGGGCATGCCCCACAAGTGGTAAAAGAGAAGTTGATTGAGCAATTGGATCAACTTTGGCACGTGGGTAACCTGTTTCATATTCCGAATCAGGAAAAGTTGGCTGGTTTATTGACCGACAACAGCTGTGCGGATGCTGTGTTTTTCTGTTCCACGGGAGCAGAAGCGAACGAGGCTGCGATCAAAATCGCACGTCGCTACTCGCAAAAGGTACTGAACAACGGCCGCTACGAGATTATCACGTTCAACATGTCCTTCCATGGGCGTACAATTGCTACATTAACGGCGACAGGTCAGGACAAAGTAAAGGAAGGCTTTTTGCCGCTTCCAGAAGGTTTTGTCTATGCCGATTATAACGATATCGAGTCCGTGCGTAGCCTTGTGAATGAAAAAACATGTGCCGTGATGTTGGAATTCGTGCAAGGGGAAGGCGGCGTATTGCCAGCTAATCCAGAGTTCGTGAAACAATTGGCTGCGCTATGCAAAGAGCACAATCTGCTCTTGATCGCGGATGAAATCCAGACGGGCGTAGGACGTACTGGTAAGCTTTTTGCCTATGAGCATTATGGCGTAGAGCCTGATATTTTCTCATTAGCTAAAGGTCTTGGCGGTGGCTTCCCAATCGGGGCGATGCTAGCGAAAGGTTACTTGGCAGAAGCGTTCAGCGCAGGCAGTCACGGATCCACGTTCGGTGGTACACCGATTGCAACGGCAGCGGCTCACGCTACGTTAAGTACGATTCTGGATAACCAATTGTCGGAGCGTGCAGCTCAGTTAGGTGAATACACGGTGAAGAAGTTGGAGAGCAAGCTGGCAGGCAATCCGCTAGTGAAAAGCATCCGTGGCATCGGCCTTCTCATTGGCATTGAATGCACACAGCCAAGTGCAGAAATCATCAGCGAAATTCACAAGCAAGGCGTGTTGGTCATTCCAGCAGGACCTAACGTAATTCGTTTGGTACCGGCCTTAACAATACCGCAAGCAGATCTAGATCAAGCGTTAGATGTCGTGTGCGGTGTCCTCTCCCAGAAGGCATCCACCATCAGCAGCGTCTAACCGAAGTTCATTGTAGAGAGGTTGGATGATATGAATAGCACGGTCCAAGAAGAAATGGCTGCCCAATTAAAGGGCAAGGACTTTCTAGCTTTGGTTGATTATACACCGGAAGAAATCGAGTATTTGATCCACTATGCGATTGAGTTGAAGCGTAAGCAGAAGGCAAGAGAGCCTCATGCTGTACTGGCGGGTAAAACGCTGGGTATGATTTTTGAGAAATCCTCCACGCGTACGCGTGTTTCCTTTGAAGTAGGCATGTACCAACTTGGAGGTCAAGCGCTTTTCTTGAGCAAAAATGACCTGCAACTGGGTCGCGGAGAGACGGTATGGGATACTGCTCAAACCCTGTCCCGTTATTTGGACGGGATCATGATTCGTACCTACGAGCACCGCAAAGTGATCGATTTGGCACGCGGAGCGACGGTCCCTGTTATCAACGGATTAACCGATCATGCACATCCTTGCCAAGTGATGGCTGATTATCAGACGGTTTTGGAGAAAAAAGGCCGGTTGAAAGGCATCAAAGTCGCCTATATCGGCGATGGCAACAACATGGTGCACTCCCTGATGATGGGGGCTAGTAAGCTCGGAATGGATTTCGCGGTTGCTTCTCCAGAGGGCTATGAGTCCGATAAAGAAGTGATTCGTCAATCTAAGGAAAATGCGGCGCAAACCGGCGGCAGCCTGTTGGTGACGAACGATCCACGCGAAGCGATTGAAAATGCTGACATCATCTACACCGATGTATGGGCGAGCATGGGCCAAGAAGCGGAGCAAAAAGAGCGGGAAATCGCGTTCAAAAACTATCAAGTGAACGAAGCTTTGGTGAAATATGCGAAGCAGGATTACTTGTTCATGCACTGCTTGCCTGCCCACCGCGGGGAAGAAGTGAGTGAAGGCGTCATTGATGGCGCGCATTCCATTATTTTTGATCAAGCAGAAAATCGTCTTCATGCGCAAAAGGCCATTATGGCCGCGACAATGATATAAATTTCATCCTAATTAGTGAGAGTAGAAACGGAGCGAAGCGTAGACATGGCTAAGGAAAAAATCGTACTCGCCTATTCAGGCGGGTTGGATACATCAGTTATCCTCAAATGGTTAAAAGAAACGTACGACGCAGAAATCATTGCATTCACAGCGGATATTGGGCAAAAAGATGAGCTAGACGGTTTGGAAGAAAAAGCACTCGCAACTGGTGCATCCAAAATCTACATCGACGATCTTCGCGCTGAGTTCGCGAAAGATTTCATCAACCCGATGTTCCAAGCGGCTGCTTTGTATGAAGGGCAATACTTGCTCGGCACGAGCATCGCGCGTCCTTTGATCGCGAAGCGTATGGTTGAGATCGCTCGCGCAGAAGGCGCAACAGCAATTGCTCACGGCGCTACGGGTAAAGGGAATGACCAAGTGCGTTTTGAACTAACGGCAGCAGCGCTTGCGCCTGAGATTTCCGTGATCGCGCCTTGGCGTTTGGAAGAGTTCCGCGAGCAGTTCCCAGGCCGCGCAGAAATGATCGCTTATGCTGAGAAGCATAACATTCCAGTTACGGCATCTGCTGCGAAGCCTTACTCCACAGACCGCAACTTGCTGCACATCTCCTTTGAGAGCGGCATGTTGGAGGACCCGTGGTTCGATCCATCAGCAACATCCAACAAAGATATGTTCGTATTGAGCGTAGATCCAGAGGATGCACCAGATCAAGCGGAGTACATCGAGCTTGAGTTTGCTGCTGGTGATTGCGTAGCGATCAACGGAACGCAACTTTCCCCGCTTGAAGTGATGGAAACGTTGAACGAACTTGGTGGCAAGCACGGAATTGGCCGTGTGGACATGGTTGAGAACCGTTTCGTTGGCATGAAGAGCCGCGGCGTGTACGAAACACCAGGTGGTACGATTCTGTTCACCGCTCACCGCAAAATGGAATCCCTCACGATGGACCGCGACGTTATGCACCTTCGTGATTCCTTAATCTCGAAATATGCATCTCTTGTATACAACGGCTTCTGGTTCGCACCTGAGCGTTTGGCGATTCAAGCACTTGTGTCTGAGAGCCAAAAGAACGTATCGGGTACAGTTCGCTTGAAGTTATACAAAGGTAACGTAATCGGCGCTGGCGTGAAAAGCCCAGTTTCCCTATATAACCCGGATATCGCTACGATGGAAGCGGATCCTACGAAAGCTTACGATCAAGGTGATGCAACAGGCTTCATTCGCTTGAATGCACTGCGCTTGAAAGTCGGTTCCGGCGTGGAACAAAACGCAAAGAAATAAGAGGTTCAACATTGGCTTTCCCTCGAGGAAAGCCTTTGGGCTATTCAGAGCGGCACGGAGGTGTGCTGCAAGAAATCTTGCTAAGTTGAGAGGGGTCATACACGGTGTCAAAGCTTTGGGGTGGACGTTTTACGAAACAAACGGACCAATTGGTTGAAGAATATACAGCTTCCATTACATTCGACAAGGAGCTGGCTGAAGAAGATATCGAAGGCAGCTTGGCGCATGTGACGATGCTAGGTAAATGCGGAATTCTCCCTGCGGAAGACGTGGAGAAAATCAAAGACGGTTTGCTGCAAGTGCAGGGCATGATTCGCCGCGGCGAGTTAGAATACACGATTCAAAATGAAGATATTCACATGAATATCGAGAAGACCTTGATCGACCTGATCGGTCCTGTCGGCGGCAAGCTGCACACGGGCCGCAGCCGCAACGATCAAGTGGCAACGGACATGCATCTCTACCTGCGCAAGCGCGTGGTGGAGTTCGTGGGCTTGCTCATCAAGCTGCAAGAAGCCCTGCTTGAGAAAGCAAAGGCTAATCTCGATACGATTATCCCTGGTTACACGCATCTGCAGCGTGCGCAGCCGATCTTGTTCGCGCACCATCTGATGGCTTACGTCAGCATGTTCCAGCGTGACCTTGAGCGCTTGCAAGACAGCTACAAGCGCGTAGACATGCTGCCGCTCGGCGCTGGCGCGCTCGCGGGCACGACCTTCCCGATCGACCGCCATTTCGTGGCGGAGCAGCTCGGGTTCGGACGCGTGTACGAGAACTCCTTGGATGCGGTCAGCGACCGCGATTTCATCCTGGAGTTCCTCTCTAACGCGTCCATGATCATGATGCACCTTTCTCGCTTCAGCGAGGAAATGGTGCTCTGGTCTTCGACCGAGTTCGCGTTCATCGAACTTGATGATGCATTCTGCACCGGCAGCTCGATCATGCCGCAGAAGAAGAACCCGGACGTAGCAGAGCTCGTCCGTGGTAAGACAGGCCGCGTCTATGGCAACTTGTTCGGTCTGATGACCGTACTGAAGTCGCTGCCGCTGGCGTACAACAAGGACATGCAAGAAGACAAAGAAGGCATGTTTGATACGGTTCGTACCTTGCAAGGGGCGCTGCAATTATTTGCACCGATGGTGTCCACGATGAAAGTGAATACGGAACGCATGCGCCAAGCCGTGAACCAAGACTTCTCCAACGCGACGGACATCGCGGATTACCTGGTGAATAAAGGTCTTCCTTTCCGCCAAGCGCATGAAGTCATCGGTAAAACTGTCCTGTATTGCATCCAGAACAAAAAATACTTGCTCGATATGAGCATCGAGGAGTTCAAAACGTTCTCCGAGCTATTCGAGTCCGATATTTATGCCGTACTTCAACCAGAACAAGTAGTCAATGCGCGTAACGTGTTTGGCGGAACAGCGAGCAATCAAGTGAGCGAGGCGATTGGCCGCGCGGAGCAAGTGCTGGCAGCGTCGCAAGCGTGGTTGCATGACTTTTTAGAGAAAAGCAAATAGTCTTTTCCACAGAAAAAAGCTCTTCCCGACATCGCATGATGGATGCGCGAGAAGAGCTCTTTTTTTATCTGCCTTTAACCTCAACATAGCCTGTGTCAGCACGAACCGTTACTTTTTTACTGCCGTTTCCGATTGAGCCTTTCACATTGTTGCGACTTGATCGTTGTTCGCTCACACCAGGCACATCTAGATTGGCACTGCCAGTATCCGTAGTCAGATCGAAGGAAGCATCCGTAGGTACAGGATTTAACTGTAGGCGCACAGAACCCGTGTCTGACTGCATGGAAACAGTATCTCCAAGCTCGCGAAGGGACGCGGTGATACTGCCAGTATCCGTTCTGAGTTTCATATTGCCCTGCCCATCATTGAGATGGATACTGCCTGTGTCGGTTTGAAGACTCAATGTTTTTCCTTCGTAGCGGTCAACCGTTATGCTCCCGGTATCTGCACTAGCCGTTAACTTCTCTGCTTTCACTTCCTTGAAGTTGATGCTGCCTGTATCTGTGCTAACGGTGATGGCTTTGTACAACTTATCGGGTAGACTGACCTCTGTACGTAGACGAAGGCGTTGACCGCCGAATAGACTCTTTAATTCGTTAATGTCGAAGCCGAAGTTAATATGTGCTTTTTTATTCGTACACACATCCACCCGCCATGTGTTTGTGCCTTCTGTCGTGGCCTCGACGGTACAATTCTGTGCGGTTTCCGATCGCGCAGCACCGACAAGATGAACACTAATTTCATCGGAGTTGCTAGGGACGAAGGTTACGCCTGTTATATCATTTTCAATAATGAGGGTATCGATATTTGCTGCGGCTATTTTCTTCTCGATATCTATGTTGGCAACGCCTGACTCTAAATCTAAAGACTGAAATGACACAGCTGCTCCAATCAGGCCTATCGCAAGGCAGATAAAGCCAGTCACTAAGAAAAATTTCACTTTCGTTTGCATGGCTTAAACCCCCTTAATCAATTTGGCGTTGAATTGAATGTACTTCCAGCTAATTTTGAAGAACTGCTTAAGCAGCCAAGAACTGAGCGTCGTAATAATAATCCCTAAGCCGAAGCAGGCAAGAAGTGAAAATGAGATGAATTGGAAGTCACTTCCCGATGTTCCTGCTAAGCTAGTAAGTACACCGATAACCGGGGCGACCAGTAAGGCGAAGCCGGATACAAAGAAAGCGATCAACGCACAGCAAACCCCAAGCCAAGGACCTACTACGAACACGAGATTAAAGAAGCCGAGCATAATGGAAATGATAATCGCTTTAAACCCTGTTTCTGGCCTAGTTGCTGCATAAGGGGGCGGGTAAGGGTTGCTGCTGTACATAGGCGGATAATTCGACTGTGGCGTCTGTGTCTGTGTGTAGGCAGAGGCAGGCGGCTCCCATGCTTCAGGAGCTTGTACAGGACGTTTAGGTTCGATGACAGGCTCGGGTTGTTTGATATACGGTATCTCTCTATCTTGATGATTTTCTTCGCCGAGTTCAGGTGCTTCCTCTGTTCTTAACTCTTCAGTCTCGAAGGCAGGCATTGGTCGCTTATGGGTTTCTTCTTTTACAGGAGAGGTCTCTTTTTGAGCATCCCAGTTTGGAACCCGCGGGTAGCCAAGAGACTGTGAAACCTCATCTTCGTGCTTGCCATTTTCAACGGCCTTTTGGAATAATTCTTCGTACACTTTAAGTATATTTTGGCGCTCTTTCTCAGGAAGTCCGCGCAGTCGATAGTTCAATTCTTTGAAATAATCTATTTTGCTCATCGTTATGCCTCCTTCAATCCTCTTTCGATAGTCTTATCATAAAAGAAAAAAGTCATGATGACGTAGTAACTACAGTCACATGACCTTCATGATTTCATCACATTTATTCGTTATCATTGTACAGCAAGCGTACTTACGCCATCTTCCACCATGGGTTGCTTCGGCGCAGGGTCCTCTGTTTGAAGATCTTTACGGTTGGCTGCGATGACGGTAGGCACAGGTGAATACTGATCCTTGGAGATTAACTCTCTACTCACAACAGTTCCATTTTCTCGTTTCGTTCGATAAGTCTCTACCTTGTATCCGACTTTTCCTGTGCTGATGGGACGTTCTAAGCCAGGGCTCAAGCTTGGATTGTTCACATATTTGATCGGGGGTTGGATCGTTTCCACGATTTTGGAATCGATGTCGTAGGTCACAGCTGGCGTTTGGTGGCCAAAAAGCTTCACAGTCACAGCCGAATCCGTCGTTATCGTACGAATCCAAACATAGCTGTTCGTATTATTACGGAATTTAAAATTGATATAACCACTTGCGAATGTTGCATCCTGCCCAAGTGGAACATAGCTGACGGGGAGAGAGTGATTCCGTCGTTCTATGATTTCAAGGCCGCTGCGCAAAACAGCATTATAAAGCGTAGTCGATACTTGGCAAATGCCGCCGCCGATGCCAGGCACAAGACTGCCATTGAGAATAACAGGCGCTTCCTTGTAGCCGAATTTCGTTTCGGTCTGTTGAATGATTTTACTGTAATCAAACGTATCTCCTGGTGCCATTAAGTAATCCTGAATGGAAGTGGCAGTAACGCGTATATTGTGGACCCGTCCTTCACCGGATGAAGGGAACGAGGTCGTGAATTCAGCTATTTTGCCATCGATGCCTTGCTGCTTCAAGGTTGCCATTGTGACCGTCGGACTCAACTCGTACACAGGTAAAGTGAGGCCAAGCGGTGCAGTATGCGTGAGTGTACCAAGACTAGGGGCGATGATTTGCAGTTGCTCCTGCAGATGCGCGGTATCAACTCGCAGTACATTTCGCTCGGGTTCGTAGCCGACTTGATCACGAGATTGAAGGAGTCGCTTGGCGGCAACAGGCTGCTTCGCATATAGATCTTTCCACGTTCCCTTAACAGTGGCCGTAAGTTGAGTGGAGTCTACCGAGACGGCCAATGGAATATTCGCGTTTCGCAGGGTCCAGCGCGCTTTGATCCGCTCCAAAAGAGATCCGCCAAATAATTGCTGTAGGGATTGGGTGAGGAGGCTCTTGTCATAGCGGATACCTAGTTGGCCAAGAGAAAGCTCTTTGGCGGGAATCTCAGGATAGGATGAATGCAGGAGGACCGGGAAAGCGGACAATCGCTTCAGACGCTGCTCGGATTCAGACTGAAAGGTTTCATATGGCATTCCACCTACGCGCCAACCGGCAATCGTGACATTCGCAGGGAAGGTAGTTTGAGAACCATATAGATAGAGTGCAGTGCTGCACGTTATGAATAATCCAAGAGCGACCGAGAAATAGAGGATGGGGTTTCTGAATGATCGTAATGATCGTAATGAGCGTAATGAGCGTAATGAGCGTGTCATGAAGAGCCACTCCTTTACATACGAATGTGATACGGCCTGTCTCTATATATGTATCGATCTCGCTGCCAATTTAGTACAGAATCCTATTTCGGCTAAAAGTTGTACAATACATGGTATACTGACGGTATTCCCCATGAATTTCCGAGAGGATTTAGAAGGATTTTCAGCTTTTGTGTCGAATGGATATAGGCTATCTATATAATTAGGATGTGATATTGTGATCGAAATGCAGGACGTATGGAAAACATACGCCAACGGGACGCATGCATTAAGAGGCATTAATGTAAAAGTGGACCGCAATGAGTTTGTCTATGTCGTTGGACCTTCAGGCGCAGGTAAATCTACTTTCATGAAGTTGATGTATAGAGAAGAAAGACCAACGAAAGGTCAAATTTTCGTGAATGGTTTTAACTTAGAAAAACTTAAACAACGCAAAATTCCCTATGTTCGTCGAAATATCGGCGTCATTTTCCAAGATTATCGCTTACTTCCGAAATTATCGATATTTGAAAATATAGCTTTCGCCATGGAAGTAATCGAGGCACCTAAGAAGCAAATCAAGAAACGCACCATGGAAGTTCTTGAGCTCGTTAAGCTGAAGGACAAAGCCAACTCACTCCCATCGCAGTTATCCGGCGGCGAACAACAGCGTGTCGCCATTGCCCGGGCAATAATAAACAGTCCTTCCGTCATTATCGCCGATGAACCGACAGGAAATTTGGACCCTGAAACATCATGGGGGATTATGAAATTGATGGAGGAAATTAATTTCCGAGGTACGACCATCGTCATGGCTACGCATAACAAAGAAATCGTAAATACGATGCGTAAGCGCGTAATAGCAATTGAGAATGGCCTTATTGCTCGCGATCAACTACGGGGGGAATATGGCTATGAAGATTAGTACTGTTTCTCGACATCTCCGAGAAGGTACGAAAAATGTCGTGCGAAATGGTTGGATGACGTTCGCGTCGATCAGCTCCATTGCGATTTCCTTATTTATTCTTGGTATTTTCGTACTGATCACTTTAAATGTGAACGATGTAGCTACACAAATTGAGCAACAGGTTGAGATTAACGTATACCTGGAGGTTAACACGCCTCAGGATCAAATCACTGCGCTTCAAACGCAAATCCAAGCGATTTCGGAAGTGAAAACGATTAAATTCGTTTCGAAGGAAGAAGGGCTTGTCTATTTGCGCGAAAAGCTAGGAGATAGCGGGAAGGCACTCTTAGATGGTTTCGAGGGGGATAACAATCCGCTGAACGATGCGTTCACGATTGAAGTGGATGATCCACGGAATGTGGCGAGTGTAGCTGACCAGATATCAGCACTTAACGTTGGCAAAGATCCTAAGCCTATTTACAAGGTGAATTACGGTAAAGGAACCGTTGAGGCATTGTTTAAAGTGACGAAGATTGCCCGTTGGATTGGTATTGGTATCGTTGTATTGCTGTCCTTTACAGCGGTGTTCCTAATTGCGAACACGATCAAAATTACGATTTTGGCCAGAAAACGCGAGATTTCAATTATGAAACTCGTGGGTGCGACGAATTCTTTTATTCGTTGGCCATTTTTCATTGAGGGTGCCTTGCTTGGATTCATTGGTTCGGCTATTCCAACTGCTATTATTCTCGCAGGTTATTGGAAATTGCTGAATTTGAGCTCATTGAATTTGAACTTATTGATGATTAAATTAACACCATTTGAAAATATTGCACCAACGATGACTGTACTTCTACTAGGACTAGGCATCGTGATAGGAGTTTGGGGTTCCCTCATCTCCGTCCGCAAATTCCTTCGCGTATAGTGGAAACCTTGAATGAAACTGGGGTGGAGCGTTTCTCTGCCTCCTTTTTCATCTTTTCTTTCGGTTTTTTCATTTTCAAAGATTCATAGATTCCTAGACTCAGAACGTAAGAGATTCAAACCATACATGGGGCATTAAACGCTTGAAAATGGGGAGGTTACGTGCTTGAAGAAGAAGATTCTACCTGTCGTTTTAACATTAGGTATGGCGATATCGCTTGCTATACCGCATGCCGCGAGCTATGCCGCTTCGGCAACGGATAAGATTGACCAACAGTTGTCGCAGCTTAAGAAACAGAAGGCGGAAGCGCAGCAGAAGGCTAACAACGCCGAAAGTCAAATTACCAAAGTGCAATCAGAGAAGGCTCAGACAACGAAAGATATGAATGCCCTGGTTTCCCAAGTTAACGAAGCTAGCAAGAAGTTGACACAATTGAACGAACAAATCGATCAAGTTTCAGATGCTTTGGAAGCAAGTGCTAAACAATTGGATGAAGCCGAGGCGCGTGTGGAAAGCCGCGACAATATGCTGAAATCCCGTGTTCGCTTGATGTATATGAACGGCTTCGTTTCCTATATGGACGTGGTGTTGAGTGCAACGAGTTTTTCTGATTTTTTAAATCGGGTCGAAGCTTTGAAATCTATTGTTAATCAAGATAAAGAAATACTAGAGTCCAATATGAAAGATAAAGAAACCGTCATGCTTAAGAAGGCAGACACCGAGAAGCAACTTGAGAATGTGAAAGGGCTTTATGCGGAGGCTGACGCGCTGAGAGATGATCTGCAAGCGAAGGAGAAGGCGAAGGAAGTGAAGATTGCTTCCCTATCCAAGCAAGAGAGAGAACTCGAGGAAATTTCGGAAGAAAGCGATAAAATGATTACGCAGCTAGCGAAGCAAGAGGCGGATTTACAAGCGAAGAAGCGGGCAGCGCAGAATGCGAAATCACCGTTTACTTATGCGGGCGGCAAGCTGGGCTATCCCTTGACTGTACAGGCACCAATGACCTCTGATTTCATCGCGCGGATTAATCCCGTTACAGGGCGGGCAGAGAATCATAAAGGCATCGATTTGGGTACAGCAAAAGGCACGCCAATCCTTGCAGCGGAGAATGGATCTGTTATTTATGCGTCATGGATGAACGGTTATGGAAATTGTGTTATCGTGGATCACGGGAATGGCCTGTGGACGTTATACGGTCATATTATGAACGATGGGATTTATGTAAAAGTAGGCGACGTCGTGAAGCGCGGCCAGAAAATTGCTGGCGTGGGCTCCACAGGACAGTCTACGGGCAATCATTTGCATTTTGAAGTTAGGAAAAATGAAGTGCCTGTCGATCCTAAACCGTACCTACGTTAAGAGGTTTTTTCATAAAAGTGGAAGGGCTTGTCATATACTAGTAACAGGCCAGTCCAAAAAAGGGTTTTAGGAAAAAAGGTGGTGAACCGGTTTGCAGTTTAAAGGTCGTACGGTCATTGTATTTGTTCTGTTAGCAATGTTCGCAAGCAGTATTGTTACGTTAACCATTGTAGATCCATCCTTCACTTGGGGGCGGGAGGAGAAACCAACAGGAAGTGCAGCAACCTCCATATCGGCTTCGTCCGGTCTCTCGAGCAAGGATTTAAGCAAAATCGCAACAACATTTCAGCTTATTGAAAGTAAGTATTTGAAACAACCTGATCATGATCAACTGGTTAACGGTGCGATTAATGGGATGTTGGAATCATTGGAGGATCCTTTTTCCGTTTATATGGATCAGAAGGAAGCGAAACAGTTCGATGAGAGCATAACGTCATCTTTCCAAGGCATCGGGGCAGAGGTATCGCTTGAGGATGGCAAATTCGTCATCGTATCACCAATCAAGGGCTCACCTGCAGAAAAGGCAGGCATTCAATCCAAAGACGTCGTCCTTTCTGTTAACGGGGATAAATTGGACGGGCTTACCTTGAATCAAGCGGTCATGAAAATCCGCGGACCGAAGGGTACGCAAGCTAAGCTGGATTTGCTCCGCCAAGGAACAGGAGATCCCGTTCAGGTCATTGTGGTCCGCGACAACATTGATGTTGAAACGGTCTACGGCGAAATGATGCAGGATCAGATTGGTAAAATAGAGATTCGTCAGTTCTCCTCGAACACAGCGGTTCGTTTTGCAGAAGAATTGAAGAATCTAGAGACTAAAGGGATGAAGGGTCTTGTCATCGATGTTCGTAACGATCCAGGCGGTCTATTGAACGTCGTTGTTGATATCGTAAATCCCTTCGTGAAGAGCGGAGCATCTATCCTCCAAGTGGAGAACAGGGACGGCAAGCGTGAGCCTACACCTTCCACTGGTAAAGGGAAGAATTATCCGGTTACGGTGTTAATCAATAAAGGAAGCGCCAGTGCATCGGAGATCTTAGCAGGTGCGTTCCAGGAAGCGGTAGGCAGTAAAATTGTTGGTGAAACGTCCTACGGTAAAGGAACGGTTCAAGTCACGTTCGAGAAGGAGATGGGCGATGGCAGCAACATTAAAATGACCGTCTACAAATGGTTAACACCAAATGGTAACTGGATTCACAAAAAAGGGATTACACCGGATATCCCGATTGAACAACCAGTATATTTCAAAGCAGCACCGCTGACGAAGAAAGATGTGCTGAAACAAGACAACAACAGCGATGATGTGAAGAATTTGCAATTGATGCTTGCAGGTATTGGTTTCAACCCGGAGCGGACAGATGGTTATTTTAGCGAAAAAACAGTTCTTGCAGTCAAAGCGTTCCAACGGACGAATGGCTTGCCGGTAACGGGTGAAGTTGATGCGGACACAGCGGGCAAAATCGAAAAAGCGATTTTAGAGCAAATTCGCGATCCGAAGAATGACTCGCAATTGAAAGCGGCTGTCTTTCAAATTCAGAAGCAGCTTGGGAAATAAGCACCGTTAGTTAATGGAAATTGTTCGGAGCGGCAGGAAATAAGCATTATCAGTCGAAATAGTGTAGGAAGGTTGCTTAGGCGGCCTTCCTATTTCTTTATCAAGGAGCCTAGATTCGTATGGATGTGTGGTTTCAATTATTGGACAGAATGCTGCTGGCTATGGGGCAGTTGTTTACGAATCCTTTCTACTATATAGGTATTTTTTTCATTGTTCTGCATTACAGAAAACAAATTCAATTAGAGCGAAAACTATTTCACACACGTCTTCACTCGTTATTAAGCGAAACATGGCGCGTGGTGCTTTGGGGCTGGTTAGGCGGCCTTGGAGCCTCGATACTGCTTCTTTTCGTAGGTGTGAACCTGCAATTGGATGTAGTCTTCCTACTTTGGATCATCACGGTTGTGCTGCTGATATTCCGGATTCGCTTCTTGTGTTTAGCTTATGCAGTAGGGATACTAGGGATTGCTCAAGTGATCTTCTTTTGGTTTCCTAATACTGAGCACCTACGCGAATCGTATACGCTTCTCGATACGATAGCTAGTGCGGACATCCCGTCCCTGCTGGTCATAGTAGGTGTGCTGCATCTCTTGGAAGGAGTACTGGTTGGTTTCCAAGGTGCGCGTATGGCGACACCGCTGTTCCTTGAAGGGAAGCGTGGGCAAATGATTGGCGGGCAGCAGCTGCAAGGCTTCTGGCCAGTTCCTCTTTTTCTCCTCGTGCCAATGGCAGGCGGGAGCGAGCTGAGCTTCCCTTGGCAAACGTTGTTTGCCTCTAATCTGAGCGCAGGTTGGACGATGCTCGCATTCCCTGCGATGATCGGCTTCACGGAGTTGACCATCTCCAAGCTGCCGCAGCGACAAGCGCGCTCTAGCGCTAACCTGCTGTACCTGTATGGGCTCATCCTGCTAGGGGCAGCAGTTGCTACGCACTATTGGACGCCGTTAGTGCTGCTAGGTGCAATTCTTAGTATTGCTCTACATGAAGGGTTGTTGCTCTATAATCAGTGGTTAGAAACGAAGCAGACGCCTTTTTACATCCACTCCGAGCGAGGACTTATGGTGCTATCGGTTGTGCCGAACAGTCCTGCTCGGGAATTAGGGATTAGGGTCGGTGAGATCATTCACAAGGTCAATGGATACAAAATAAAGACGAAGACAGATTTGCATGCGGCTATGGGGCTTAACTCTGCCTTCTGCCGATTGGAAGTGTTGAACGATCAAGGGGAAGTTCGCTTTCTGAAACGCGGTATATTCGCAGGTGATCATCACCAGCTGGGTATTCTTCTGGCGCCGGATCAGGATGTGCTGTACTTCTTGGAGCAGCGTCCCATGCATCTGTTCAGCTATTTGCGGTATAAGTTAACGGGCTTATTGCCGAATAAATCGACGAAGTCCATGTAAGAAGAGCTGTCCTCCGAGTAGAGTCATCTACGGTGAGGCGGCTTTTTTTTGCCAGAAGTGGAGCCGAGCTGGAAGAAAACAAACTATAAAGCCCTATCTCCACTTTGCAGTGAAAATAGGGCTTCATTGTCTCTACGTAACGAGGTCTTAATGTGTTGGCGTAGTTGGAGCGATATCATTCCGTAACACGATGATTTCTACGCGGCGATTTTTGCTGCGATTCGCATCCGAAGAGTTGGCCACTTGGGGCATTGTATCTGCATAGGCAGTTGCAATAAATTTGTTGTCGTCTAGATTTGCCGTGTCGCTAAAATAGCGAAGCACAGAGAGGGAGCGGGCAAACGATAACCCCCAATTATCACGATAAGGAGAACCTGGAGCAAGAGGTAAATCATCCGTATGACCTTCGATGCTGACCTTGCTCTTTAAGGTAGGGAATAACGAAGCTAACTTTTGCAGAATCGGGAAAGAGGGTGTTTTTAGATCGGCTTTTCCCAAATCGAATAAGAACAAGTCATTGAGTGTAATGGCAACTCCGCGTTCCGTATCGCTCGCAGATACTTGCGCTTCTAAATTTTGATCCTTAATATATGCCTGAATTTGCTTCAGAAGATCCTGTAGCTCTTTCTCGCGCTTTTCTTTCTCACTGTCCTCTGTCTTCGTCTTGTCGTGCTCTTCTTTCTCGTCATCCTGATTCCGATTTGTAAAATCCTTATCTTTGCTGTCTGCATCACCTTGTTTAGGGGTCATTTGACCACTGATGCCATGGTTTTTATCTAAAACGGAGTCAGCTTTTTGAAATTGGAGGTTTAAGGCTTGCGCCAAAACGGCATACTTTTGAACATCCACTTTACTCATCGCATACATAATAATGAAAAAGACGAGCAACAGCGTAATTAAGTCAGCATAAGTAATGAGCCATCTTTCATGATTAACATGCTCTTCGTGCCTCTTACTGCGCCTCGCCATTCTGGTCATCCTCCTCTACGGCTTTTTTGGATTTATCATGGAGGAAGGAGTTCAGTTTTTTCTTAATCAATTGCGGGTTTTCGCCAGCTTGCAGGGCAAGAATACCCTCAAGCATCAATTCCATCTCATTAACCATTTCTTTGCCGCGGACTTTAATTTTGTTAGCAATTGGCAAGTAAACTAAGTTGGCGCTCATAACACCATAGAGAGTAGCTGTAAATGCAACGGCAATGGCAGGGCCAAGGGATGAAGGTTCTTCTAGATTACCGAGCACGTGGATGAGTCCCATAACCGTACCGATAATCCCCATTGTAGGCGCATAGCCGCCGCCAGCTTCGAATACTTTGGACATATTATTAACTTGATGTTCTATGGCGTCCATTTCGAGCTCAAGAATTTGTCTAGTCAGTTCGGGGTCTGTTCCGTCTACGACCATGAGCAATCCGTCCTTGAGGAACGGGTTCTCGTGCTCCTGCGCACGTTGCTCTAGTGCGAGTACACCTTCTCTACGTGCGACCGTAGCCATATCGACAAGTTCATTAATGGTTGCTGCAGGATCTCTTTTGACTTGCTTAAAGGCAATACCGAGTGCTTTGGGGATTTTGGCTAAAATAGAGCCAGGGAAGCTGACGGCAACTGCACCAAAGGTTCCGCCGAAAACGATTAACATCGCGCTGGGGATGATCAATGAGTTAATATGACCGCCATCCCACATATACCCGCCGATTAAACCTACAAGACCTAATAGTAAACCTAATACTGTTGTCAAATCCATGACTGTACCACTCCTAATTAGCATAAAAAGAATAGGTTCCAAAACACGCGAAAGCCGCCTTGTGAAAGGCTAGAACAGATAAAGCTGTTTGCATCCATGATGTAAAAATAGTATAATGAAAAAACGAGAACAAACATTCTTATGTTGGATAGTTATTGCAATCCTTCATATATGTACGAGAAAGTTCCATAGACTTCTATATCGGAATGTCGATTGGTAAAGTTTATAGGATAAAAGTTCGATTTATTTCGACAATGAGGGTGATAATGGATGAGTGAACTCGTCATGAGCTCTAAGAAATTTGAGCTTGTATCAGATTTTTTGCCGCAAGGAGACCAACCTCAAGCTATTGAGGAGATCGTCCAGAGCATTCAAGCAGGCAACAAGCATCAGACGCTGCTCGGTGCAACGGGAACAGGGAAAACGTTCACAGCTGCACAAGTTATAGCGAAACTTAACCGACCAACGTTGATTATTGCTCACAATAAAACCTTAGCCGCACAGTTGTGCAGCGAATTTAAAGAGTTTTTTCCTCATAATGCCGTATCCTACTTCGTCAGTTACTATGACTACTACCAGCCCGAAGCCTACATTGCCTCCTCCGACACTTACATCGAGAAAGATTCCAGCATCAATGAAGAGATTGATAAGCTTCGTCACTCGGCGACAAGCTCCTTATTCGAACGTCGCGACGTTATCGTTGTTGCCAGCGTATCGTGTATTTATGGCTTAGGGTCACCAATGGAATATGGCAATTTATTGCTGTCTTTACGTGTTGGGATGGAGAAGTCGCGTACTGAAATTTTGCACCGGCTTGTAGATATTCAATATCAACGCAATGATCTGAACTTTGTTCGCGGTACGTTCCGTGTGCGTGGAGATGTTGTGGAGATATTCCCGGCCTCACACAGTGAACATGCGGTACGTGTAGAGTTATTTGGCGATGAAATTGAGCGAATTACGGAGATTAATGTTCTTACTGGTGAAATTATCGGGCAGCGCGATCATATCGCTATTTTCCCAGCGTCTCACTTCGTGACGCACGAGGATACGATGAAACGCGCGCTCGTGAACATTGGCCGCGAGTTGGAAGAGCGTCTTGCTGAGCTGAGAGACCAAGGGAAGCTTTTGGAAGCACAGCGCTTGGAACAGCGTACGCGCTACGACATGGAAATGATGGAAGAGATGGGCTTCTGCTCAGGGATTGAGAATTACTCAGGACCGCTGACATTCCGTGAACGAGGTGCAACACCCTATACGTTAATAGATTATTTCCCAGACGACATGCTGTTCATGGTGGATGAGTCTCATGTGACGTTGCCGCAAATTCGCGCGATGTTTAACGGAGATAAAGCACGGAAAGATGTATTGGTAGAGCATGGCTTCAGGCTGCCTTCCGCTTTGGATAACCGTCCGCTGCGCTTCGAGGAATTTGAAGAGAAAGTCAGTCAGATTTTATATATATCAGCAACGCCAGGGCCCTATGAATTGGAGCACACTCCGACAATGATTCAACAAATTATCCGGCCAACAGGGCTGTTGGATCCGATTATTGAGGTTCGACCAACCAAAGGTCAAATCGATGATCTCATCGCAGAAATTCAGGACCGGGTACGCAAAGACGAGCGCGTTCTTGTGACCACGTTAACGAAGAAGATGTCGGAGGATTTGACGGATTACTTTAAGGAAATCGGCATTAAAGTGCGTTATTTGCACTCGGATATTAAGACTTTTGAGCGGATGCAGATTCTTCGGGACTTGCGCTTGGGGACTTTCCATGTATTGATTGGGATCAACCTTCTCAGAGAGGGTCTCGATTTACCAGAGGTTTCACTGGTCGCTATTCTAGATGCGGATAAGGAAGGCTTCTTGCGTTCTGAGCGTTCGTTGATTCAAACGATTGGACGTGCGGCACGGAACTCCGATGGTCGAGTCATCATGTACGGGGATAAAATCACGGATTCCATGGAGAAAGCGATCTCGGAGACGAATCGCCGCCGCGCCCTGCAGGAAGCTAACAATGAGAGATTGGGCATCACACCGCAGACAATTGCTAAGAAAATTCGCGACGTAATTGAAGCAACCAAGGTTGCTGAGCAGAAGTCAGATTACTTGGCTGATGTGAAGGGTGCTAAGATGTCGAAGAAAGATCGTGCATCCCTTATTGAGCGCTTAGAAGTCGAGATGAAAGAAGCGGCGAAGAACCTGCAATTTGAACGTGCGGCACAGCTGCGTGATGCGATTATGGAAATGAAAGCCGATGCCTAGTAGAGGTAACAGCTTCACATAGGAGAGGAAGGGTTTCTGTGTCTAGAGATCAGATCGTTATTAAAGGAGCAAGAGCTCACAATCTTAAAAATATTGATGTCACCATTCCACGAGATAAGTTCGTTGTACTTACGGGCTTAAGTGGATCGGGGAAATCATCGCTGGCCTTTGATACGATTTATGCAGAAGGGCAACGTAGATACGTTGAGTCCCTTTCTGCCTATGCGCGTCAATTTCTCGGGAATATGGATAAACCAGATGTCGATTCCATCGATGGGTTATCACCTGCAATATCTATCGACCAGAAAACCACTAGCCGTAACCCACGTTCCACGGTAGGAACCGTAACGGAGATTTACGATTATTTAAGATTGTTGTTTGCTCGCATTGGGCGGCCACACTGTCCTACCCATGGTATCGAGATTACTTCGCAAACCGTGGAACAAATGGTAGACCGCATTATGGAGTACCCGGAGCGCACGAAGATTCAAATTCTAGCACCACTTATTTCTGGGCGCAAAGGTGAGCATACGAAGCTATTCGTGGATGTTCAGAAGCAAGGGTTTGTGAGGGTTCGTGTAAACGGGGAAACGGTAGAACTTTCCGAGAAAATTGAGCTCGACAAAAATAAAAAGCACACCATTGATGTGGTCGTTGACCGTATCGTGGTCAAAGATGATGTACAGACACGTTTGGCAGATTCTTTAGAAACTGCGCTGAAGTTGGCGAATGGTCGTGTCATCGTCGATGTTATGGAGAAAGAAGAACTCTTGTTCAGTCAGAACTTGGCATGTCCGGAGTGTGGATTCAGCGTCGAAGAGCTTGCACCAAGAATGTTTTCATTTAACAGCCCCTTCGGTGCTTGCCCTGATTGTGATGGATTAGGCAGTCAGATGATCGTGGATCCAGACTTACTCGTGCCTAATAACAAGCTCACGATTGAAGAAGGTGCATTTGAAGCCTGGGCAGGAAGTACTTCCAATTACTATCCGCAGTTTCTTGCGGCAGTTTGTGAACACTACAAGATCCCGCGCAATGTACCCGTATCTGAGATTAGTAACGACCAAATGAAGGTGATTCTGTATGGAACGGGTGGCGAGAAAATCCGTTTCCGTTACGAGAATGATATGGGCGCATCCAAGGAAGCGCTAGTGCCATTTGAAGGGATCATTCGCAATTTGGAGCGTAGATTCAAGGATACTTTCTCAGAGGGGATTCGCGAACATATCCAGACCTACATGAGCACTAAGCCTTGTCCGAAGTGTAAAGGTCACCGTTTGAAGCCGGAAACACTTGCTGTAACGATTAACGGTAAGAACATTTCCCACGCAACTTCTCTTTCCATCGGGGAAGCGGAAGAGTGGTTTAAAGGTCTGCAACTGAATGAGCGTGAGTTGACGATTTCGAATTTGATCCTGAAAGAGATTAGAGCACGTCTAGGCTTTCTGGTGAATGTCGGACTCGATTATTTGACGATGCACCGTGCGGCTGGCACTTTGTCTGGTGGAGAGGCGCAGCGGATTCGTTTGGCGACACAGATTGGTTCAAGTCTGATGGGTGTCTTGTACATCCTCGATGAGCCGAGTATTGGATTGCATCAACGGGATAACACACGTTTGATTCAGACGCTGGAGCATATGCGCGATCTAGGGAACACACTCATCGTCGTTGAGCATGATGAAGACACGATGATGGCGGCCGATTATATCATTGATATCGGTCCTGGTGCCGGAATCCACGGTGGACAGGTTATTGCTCAAGGAACGCCAGAAGAGCTGATGAAGGATGACAATTCCTTAACGGGTCAGTATTTGAGCGGCAAGCGGTTCATTCCGATTCCTGCGGTTCGACGCAAACCGAATGGCAAGTGGATTGAAGTAAAAGGTGCCAAAGAGAACAATTTACGCAACGTATCCGCCAAAGTACCTTTAGGGGTATTCACTTGTGTAACTGGTGTATCCGGTTCAGGCAAGAGTACGTTGATCAATGAAATTTTGTTCAAAACGTTATCCCGTGATTTGAACGGTGCCAAAGTTCGTCCTGGAGAGCATAAAGAAATTGTCGGATTAGAGCATATCGATAAAGTCATCGACATTGATCAGTCCCCGATTGGCCGGACACCGCGTTCCAATCCAGCGACATACACGGGAGTATTCGATGATATTCGTGATGTGTACGCGAATACGAACGAAGCTAAGGTGCGGGGCTATAAGAAAGGCCGCTTCAGCTTTAACGTGAAGGGTGGTCGTTGTGAGGCTTGTCGCGGAGATGGCATCATCAAGATTGAGATGCATTTCCTACCTGATGTTTACGTACCGTGTGAGATTTGCAAAGGCAAACGCTACAATCGTGAGACGATGGAAGTGAAGTACAAAGGCAAGAGCATTTCGGAAGTGTTGGAGATGACGATTGAGGACGGCTGCGAGTTCTTCAAGAACTTGCCGCGCATTCATCGTAAGCTGAATACACTTCTCGATGTTGGCCTAGGCTACATGACCCTCGGCCAACCAGCAACCACGCTGTCAGGCGGCGAAGCCCAGCGTGTGAAGCTCGCGGCGGAGTTGTACCGCCGCAGTACAGGCAAGACGATCTATATTCTGGATGAGCCCACGACGGGGCTCCACATCCATGATATCGATCGTCTCCTGAAAGTTCTTCACCGCCTCGTAGAGAGCGGTGAAACGGTTCTCGTTATCGAGCATAACCTCGATGTCATCAAGACGGCGGACCACCTTATCGATCTAGGACCCGAAGGTGGTAACCGCGGGGGCTTGATCGTGGCGGCGGGAACGCCTGAGGATGTCGTGAAGGTGGCCGGGTCGTATACCGGCCAATATCTGAAGCCGATCCTGGAGCGGGATCGTGTGCGTTCGGAAGATTATGCGAAGCGAATGGAAGTGCTCGAGGGCTCCGTTAGCTAATAAGGAATAGTAAGCTTGGAATATGGTGTTTTTTAACCAATTCCAAGCTTTTTTATTTTTACAAGTGTAATTTTGCCTAAAGTTTGCTAAGACTTAATTGAATGATACAGGCTTCGACAATTTAACCCTCTATCCATAAATAAGGATGTAAGCCTATAATAATAGTAAGAAACAGTGAACATCTCCTTCTACCTAACTACGAACATGATGATTGAGAGATATAGCGAGTTCTAATATAAATCACGTTGTGGGGGCTAGTAATGATGAAACCGACGTTAGAGCTTCAGGAAATTGTATCTGCTTTAGGAATTGATCCTTTCCGTTTTCTAGCATGGCAGGAAAAAGAGCTAGCCGACACCGAAATCACTAAAATTCCCGCGGATGATGATCACCGTGATGCCTTAGCCGTATAAGAATAGCTCTAAGTTCTAAGTGAACAAAGCCCGTACGGAATTTCCGTACGGGCTTTGTTGTTCAGAGTAATAAATAGTTGTACAGATGGACAATTTATACGTACAAGGGATATAAAAGAAATCTGCCTGAAGATCTTCATCAAATCGGCCAAATCCCAAACAAAAGGTGACAAACTTGTTACACATCGATGCAACTACTTGCATCTCGTGTCCAATCAAGCTAACATAGTATTAAAATAGCAGGACGTGTGCCTTGCACCGAGCACTATAAGGAGGTTTCACCATGTTATTCGCAGAAGCAGCTGAAGCATCAACGAGCACGTATACAAGCTTTGATATCTATGTGTTGATCTTCACAGTCATTATTGCAATTGCAGTTATTCGACAATTGATCAGCCCTAAGAGAAATCTATTTGCACTTGGTTTTGGAACCGTTGCTCTACTCGTATTCCTTTTCATGGATGTTATCATGATCAAAGGCTGGTAGTACATACAGGTAACCAAAGAAAAGCCCACAGGACGTTAGATCGTAAGATCTGCAGCCTGTGGGCTTTTTTTGCTTCAGATTACACCCACCACATTTCACCAAGAGGTTCCTTGATGAGTACTTGTTGTAGGTTTTGAACGGCTTTGGAGAAACCTTCGTCTACAGACATTAAGCCATCTTCATGCTCGATACTAACAACATAATCATAACCAACTAGACGCAATGCGGAGATGATGTCAGCCCATACCTTCATATCATGACCGAAACCAACGGAACGGAACTGCCATGAACGGTCAAGCATGTTTGTGTAGGACTGCATATCCGTCACACCGAAACGGTTCGTGTTGTTGTAATCATGCGATGTATCTTTCGCATGGAAGTGGTGAATTGCGTTAGCGCGTCCAAGGATTTGCACCGCTTGAACAGGATCGATCCCTTGCCACCACATGTGACTTGGATCCAAGTTGGCGCCGATCGCTTCACCTGCAGCTTCGCGAAGGCGAAGAAGCGTAGCTGGCGTATGTACGGAGAAACCACCGTGCAGCTCAAGTCCGATTTTGATATTGCGATCAGCAGCAAATTTACCAGTTTCTTTCCAGTAAGGAATGACTTTATTCGTCCACTGCCAGTCCAGAATCTCTTGGAAATCGTTCGGCCAAGGTGCTACCGGCCAGTTCGGATATTTGGCATCCTCGTGGTCGCCAGGGCAGCCTGAGAACGTATTGACTACAGGAACTTCAAGGCGCTCAGCCAGTTCAATCGTTTGTATAATAGCATCGTGAAACTCTTTTGCGATGTGTTTTTGCGGGTGAAGAGGGTTACCATGTGCACTCAGTGCACTAATTGTCAAACCGCGGGACTCTACCGCATGTTTAAATGCTTTAAGTTTGCCTGCATCAGCAAGTAATTCTGCTGGGTTGCAATGCGCAGTGCCTGGGTAGCCGCCGGTACCAATCTCAACAGCGTCCAAGCCTTTCGCAGCAATATAATCTAACGCTTCCTCGAAAGGTTTTCCACCGAAAAGAACCATAAAAACGCCTAACTTCATTCGATTACACCTCCATAATTGATAAAACAATCAGTTCAAATTATACCACTATCATCCAGTAAAATGAAGCAAGCCTTTATAGATACGAAGCACGGTATCGTAGTTGGAACTGTAAATAATGACCGAGAACGTAACCAGTGTCTGCGTAACGAAGCAGCGGAAGTAGAAGTATGCTTTAGATACCTTTTTCTTATTCACAGTCGTGAGTTTGAAGATATTCTCAATGGCTATAATGACGCCATGGTACAGACCGTAGAGAAAGTACAACCACGTAAAGCCATGCCATAGACCCATTAGCACCATGATTAAGATGGATAAGCTGGCTGTGAGCCCTGTAGAGGGCGTTTTACGCGAGAAGAACATAAAGATATGATCCCGGAAAAAATCACCCAGCGTGGCATGCCAATTGCGCCAAAACTGCGTCATGGAAGGCGAGAAGAGAGGCTTCTTGAAGTTCTCAGGCATCGTATAGCCCATTAAGCGGCCAAACCCAATTGCCATATCGGAGTATCCCGAGAAGTCGAAGTAAATGAGTGCATAAAACCAGATCAGTAAGAACAACGATTGCCAAGTATGAAGCTCTTGCTTCAAGACTTGATCGAACACCCCGGTCATCCAGGTGACGACGACAATCTTTTTAAATAAACCAAGAATAATCCGCTTCACACTATCTTCGAAAAGCCTAGCATCAACGGTGTAGGGCTTTTTGCTATCGGCCATGAAATCTCGGAATTTGAGAATAGGCCCGGATGTAAAGGTAGGAATGAACAAGAGATAGTTCGCATAATCAATGGCCGGCACTTCGCCATCTTTTCCAAAGAAATAAGCGAAATAGTACGAATCAATCACTTTGAGAACGTTGTAAATGAGTCCTAAATAAATGATGGCGTCGAACAAGGGTGAGCTGAAAACACCCATAACAAAAAAACGAACACCCAGAAAGACACCTATGATATTCGCGGCGATTCCAAAAATAAATGTCGCTTTCCGCCAAATCGTCGTTCGGCACAGATACACAAACCCGAAATAATTAATAATCGTAAAAGCCGCATAGAAAACCATGAGCTTCTTACTAAACAACAGGAGAAAGCACAAGCTGAATATGATCATCAAAATGCGCTTATTATCCGCCCACTTGCGGGTGAGCATCAGAACGGCAATCATGCCACTCATCGCGACCATCGCGTTCATGTGCATATAAAACATAGCTAAAGAACTCCTCGCTTGCTAGATCTTAGAACTTCTCGTAGATGAACAATCCCTTGCCGGTAAAATAAATGAAAACCAAGTAAAGCATCACGAGGTAGATGAGGATTTCGACGGTTTTCCTAAGGAATTTAACCATGTGTCAACCTCCTTCGTAAATAGCGGCGCACCATCTTCTCGGTTCAAGTGAACGAGGTCATGGAAATAACGCGGATCGTAGGTGTGCATCAAATCCAACGTGGGAATGTTCGCAGACTTCAGCTGGGCATTAACCGCATCCTTCAGTGAAGCGACGTAGGGAGGATCGGCATAGCCTTTGTTCCACGGCATCCAAATCACACGCAGCGCGAGCTTATGCTCGTCTGCATACTGGATTACCCACTGCAGGGCATCCAGATTATCTTGAAAATCCTTCAAGGTCATGGCGCCGAACCGTTTGTCGTAGTCGTCCCATTTAAGCTTTAACGCTACGTCGTCCTTGCGGCCAGGGTACAATTCCTTATCAATCCAGCGAGGCTCGTAAGCTAGACTGCCTTTGCTCAAATTGCGAGCGAACTCTACACCCGAATCACGGAAGTAATCGCGGTACGTGTACACGTAGGGCTGGTACCAAGGTTTGAACCACTGGTAAGTCGGATCCGTTTCAAGCGGGTCGAGCATCGTATGCACGTCGATCCCGATGACGAGCTCATTCTGTACTTGGTACAGGTTGTCTTTCAGGATGCCCTTTAAATCAGTCAGCTTCCCGTAGGAAAGCCCCATCTCCACCAAAGAATGCTCAGACTTCTCTTCGATATAAGCACCCGTAACGGCCGAATTACCGAAGAAAACCGGACCCGATTGGGACCAGCTATGGTGGTAGAGTGTTTTGGTGAAGTCGTTTTTGTAAAAACGGCGTGAAGACGCCATCGGGTTCCACCAAGAAATGAGTAGGTCGGAGACGACGATGGCGAGCAAAAGGCCGAGTGCAAAGCTATTTTTTTTGAGAAAAGCAGCGGTTGCTTTCAATAGAATCACTCATTATCTTCGTAGTGGTTAAAATGAAAATCCAAGGACTCGTTCATAGGAGACGAGCGCCCTGGGGTAATTGAACTTACAAAGCCTTCTCTTGCCAAGCGTTGTACTGCTCACGGAACGTGGTAGGCCATTGCGCCTCAACGAGGCCATATTGCGCCAAGAATGCGAACGCCCAGCGCTCGATACCGAAACCTACGCAGCCTGTGACAGCGTTACGTTTGCCCATTTTGATATTAAAAGCGTTGCCGAACGTATTGCTATGGAAATTAACGGAGGAACATGCAATGGACTTCTTCACATGCGGAATGTTCAGGCGAAGTTCGTACTTCATCTCCTGATTACGTTGGAACGACGCTTTTACCTGAAAATCATTGGTGAAGAAGGGATCGTTCGCGATTTCCAATAAGCTGTCTACTTGCCATTCAACAGCCAACTCTTTTAAATACTCAATGGATTTCAAACGATTCTCTTTCACGAACTCAGGCTTACCGACGAAAATAATTTCACGCATCGAGAAATCGAGCAGGCGACCGAAATCGGAATGGTTCTTGGACTCGAAACGATGACATTTCGCAATCGCAGTCACAACAATGCCGTCGCCTTCTAAAGTTTCGTTCTCAAGTCCTTCATAGCAGTGGTAACACGTAGAAGGGTTCATCATGAAGTTAGGCTTCACCATGTTGTTATCCAGCGCCAAAGGCTTCTCTTGATCCCAACCACCAGCTTCACGGATCGTTTGGGAGAATGCCTCGATGACATCGAGATCCTCACGCAGATGCGTTACGAAATGAATATGCTCAGGGAATGAAGTGAAATGATTCGTTTTGTTCAACGTATGACTATTGATAACCGCAGGGTATTGTTCTTCTTGAACACCTTCGAAACGTCTCGCAATTTTACTGACGAACGAGTAGTCAAGGAAACGCATTAGACTAGAAAAAGGTTCACGGAAGATGAAAAGGCCGGGTTCTAGCACTTTAATCGCTTTACGCTCAGCCAGTTCAGCGATAATATCGCCTTCATAAGGCGTGTCGACTTTATTTTCGAATAAAATATTTTCTTTAAATCCGAAATCACCGTGGGAGAAACGTTCAATCAGTCGCTCAACACGTGAAGTAATTCCTTCGTCGCCGTTAGGAGAGTTATGGGTGATGATGATTTCTCCATCGATTAAAAGAATTTCTTGAATATGCTCATCGGCGAAAGCAGATGCGTATTTGACTTGACCATGCTGGCTTTCAGCAAGGCCAGTAAGTGGAATTTTAACTGTACTCATGAATCCCTTACCTCGCAGTCTTCTTGGAAATAAATTCGGCAATCTCACTCACCGTGTTCATTGGGTAAAGCATCAAATCCTGATTCGTTACTTGCAGATTGTATGTCTTCTCGATATGAGCGATAAGTGCAGTCGCCCCAACGGAATCAATGAACCCATAATCGAACAAATGAACATCAACATCGAAATCGTCATCATCCTCGGCAATTTCGTAACGCTCGCGAATATGCTGCTCTAGCTCTTCCAATAAATTAGACATGGGGATAGCCTCCTGATTTAAATATATAAAGTAATGTAGAGTTACTGTGCAGGCGCGACAGGACCGGTAAAAGTAAGTGTCGTCACATCTCCGTATCGGGTCAGCGTGTATGTGTTCGTTGGTGCATCAAAAGTAAGTTTAACATCATCAGAAGGATTGAACTTGAGTTCACTCGTACTAAAAAATTTCACTTGCTGTAAACCTGCGGAGTCAAGCTTCAACTGATAGGTGCTGCCTTCACTAGAAAGGGTAAAAGGGACGTTTGAACGGACAACATGGAACTGTTGCGTTGACGGGCCCACGCGAATGTCAGTTTTCTTCGCTAATCCAAGATACAACTTGTTCTCAATTGTCGTGTAGACATCAGAATCACTTTGTAGGGAATATAGCGCGAGCTTGTCTCCTTTTTCAATGATGACGCCTAACGTATTCGCATACTCTTCAGCTAATTCAGAAACACCTGACGTTACAGGTGAGAATGTGGCATGGAAGTGGGGATTGCCTGCGCTGAGACGATCCTTTAATCGATCCCACAGGTAGGAGCCCCAGGTTTGGCTAATCTTCACATCGCTTTGCATAGCGGTCAAGAAGGATTGGGCCATCTGTGTTTCCGACATAAAGTTATAATCATGCTTGGTACGAAGCTTGTCAAAGTACTCAGCAAATTCGGTTAAATTGGCAACCTTGATAAGATCAGGGAAATGGTATTCAATATGTTCAAAATAATCAATGGGCATATCCAGTTTGACCATCGACTCGAATACATCGGTGTTGGCATTGTCACCCGCTGGTCGTAAGACCGGCGTCGGAGCATGGATGAGCATCGTTGCATCGGTCTTTCCTTGCCCATCTTGCAAAAGGAAAGGAAGCGACCAAATCGATTCTGGTCGAGCGAGCACAGGTGATTCGGCAGGTAAGAAACCGAAGTTGTACCACATACCATGCTCTTTCTCGGTAAGAAGCGTCTGATCATGATCTTGATTATTAATTCGCCAGGTATGCTGATTCGTACCGGGATGGAGCCAAGGAATGCCAAGCTTTTTGAAAGCTTGTTGATGCAGGTTAACCTCTATTTTTTCGTCATCAGCACTTTTAAAATTATGTACAAAAATGTGCGGATTTAGTTGTAAATGATTCTTCTGCGCATAGTCAATGAACTCGTTTAACTCCGCTTTATACGGGAATTGCGGGTTATCGATTGACACGGGAGAGCCGAATTCGATACCACCTACGATGAGGTCGTCGTTGCCATCGTGATTGAGATCCAACCATAAAGGAACGGAATAATGCCCAGCAACCAACGCGTGGTTACCGACTTGGTTCAAGGTTGTTCCCTCGAGGGGACCTACATCTGTCCAAGAACCAGCGGTTTCTTGGATGAACACTTGCAGGTCACCGTCGCTGCTGCCGACCACGAGATCCGGTCGGCCGTCGCCGTTCATATCACGCACCGCTGGCGCAGCGTGCGTGGCCTGGTTAGGCAGCGTAATGATCACGCTGCCCTTAGGTTCAAGATCCAAGGCCGCTGCGCTGCGGCCCTTGTACAGCCACACTCGTCCATCGGCTGCGCCTAGGACGAGGTCGAGCTTGCCGTCGCCGTTCACGTCGGCGACGAATGGTGCTGCAGGCCCTCCGGGCAGCTGCAGCGCAGTGCCGCCCGCGCGCACAGCCGCGGGCTGACCGAACTTGCCGCTAGCGAGCTGCGGCAGCTGCAGTACCGCGCCGGACTCGTCTGCGACGATGAGGTCGGTGCGGCCATCTCCGTTCATGTCAGCGGCGTGAACGGCACTGTAAGGGCTGAGCTGGAGCGGCTTGCCATTCTCCAGCATCAGCTTAGCCGGCGCGCTGAACGTGTCGGGCAGCGCCATGCCCTTCGGAGGCGGCTCGCTGACGTAAGCCGCCTCATCCTTGCCAAGATTCGTGTAGACATACACGAATCCATCCGCGCTGCCGACGACGAGGTCGGTGCGGCCGTCGCCGTTCAGATCCGCGGCGGCTGGGTACGCGCGGTAAGGAAGCTCAATCGTGCCTGCAAGTTCACGATACGGCCCGTACGTGGCTTGCCTTAATGGAATGCCGGCAGCCATCACGTGCAGTCCGCTCGCGTAGCCGGAGCCGGGCAACTCACCCACGAACGACGGCTTCGCGTTCGTTCCTGTGTTGAGCTGCACCGTCACGCTCTCGCGCCATTCACCCCAGAAGAAGGCGTTGCGCACGAGTGTAAACGAGGGAACCTCGTTATACTCTTTCAGCTTCTCCGCCCAAGCGATGCCGTCTTTTTGCTCAATCGCCGGCATCGCCTCAAAATGGTTCTGAAACGCCATCGCAGGCCGTCCATAAGGACCAAGGCTCTTCTTCACGCTGTATCCGAGCGTTTCCTTCGAAACATAGGCGAGCAGCTCACTGCGGTACTGCATATTCGCAGCCGCGAAAGCGAAGTTAAAATACGGCTCAATCGGCAGCGCCCTCTTATTGAAGTAAGTCGTTCCTGGTGTTGCTTTGCTGGTCGTAAAGTATTTCTCAGCGAACTGAGCAAAGCCTAACTTCGGATCGGCTCCGCTCGCCATATCGAAGCCCGTAGGGAAGTAGCGATTAGGCAATAAATTACTGCTAATGAGCACGGCACCTTTGCCTACACGATTGTGCAAGACAAGGGAGACAGGCTGCTTCGACTCGAATGCTTTATACATGTTGACAACGGATTGCCCTGTAGAGGGACTGAAGCCGTATCCAAGATGAAATCCAGGCATATCGGCCATGCCATTATGCTTAAGATAGCTTTGTGTAAACAATTGAAACGATTGTTGAATGCCCTGTAAATTAACAGACACCTGTGGATAGCCAAGCGTCAGCGAATCTACGGTCTGAGGGCTTAAAACTAAGTTGCCGATTGGTACTTTTTTCAAATCAACAAGTTGTTCAGCACCAAGAAAATCTAGCGGAAAGCGGTCGCTGAACTCATTTTCCAACAAAAGATGTCCGCCCTTTTTCACATAGCTCATAAGCTTATCCCTCTGCTTGGACCAGGTGGCATCTTGCGCTAGCGCAGGATCCAGATACAAAGCGTCATAGGAGCGCAGTTGGCGAGCCGAGAGAGAAATGATGCTTTTTCTATCAATGTGAACACCAGCTTGCAAGGTTTGTTGGAAATTACTATAAGCTGAGGTATCGTAAGAATCCCCGCCTGTTGCGTAAAGAAGCTTAGTTTCCACATGTTTTGGTAAAAATAATAGCAAGAGCACGATGAGCAATAAGCCGAGGCTTAGCCCTATCAGGTATTGGAGCACACGAATTTTCGACAAATTCAAAAGGATCCCTCGATTGCTAGAAAGATTGCAATTCATCCTTTGCGAAGCATAGGAGAATTGTCAATAAAGGTCACTATCCTTGCCATTATAGCATTCATGGGTACGTTTGTTAACTTCTAAAGGCATTGCTGTATGGCAGCATTGTCGGATATTGGCTTTGTGTGCAGTTATCTCCTGCCCTAGATTCCTACCTATCGTTTCTGTTACACTAAAGAGAAGACTTTGAGGATTACCTGAGGATTGATATTGAAAGGATTTGCTGCCATGCGTACGATACGCAGAGAAGATGTAGAATTATTGGCCCCTGCTGGGGATTGGGATTGTTTGCGAGCGGCTGTTGCCAATGGGGCGGATGCCGTATTTTTTGGTGTGGAGAAATTTAATGCGAGAGCGAGAGCGCATAACTTTACGATGGCAGAGCTGCCGGATATTATGTCGTTCCTTCATCTATATGGTGTTCAAGGCTTCCTGACGTTTAACATTCTCGTCTTCGAGGAAGAGTTGAATGATGCGAAGCAGTTGATTGATGCGTGTGTTGATGCAGGCGTGGATGCCGTGATCGTGCAGGATTTAGGTTTGGTCAAAATGATTCGTGAAATCTCCCCTGATTTCCCGATTCACGGTTCAACGCAGATGACGATTACATCGCCAGAGGCTGTTGAATTTACAAAACCGTTCGATATCGAGCGTGTTGTTCTGGGTCGTGAGAATAACCTGAAACAAATCAAACAAATCGGCGATCAAGCGAAGCTTCCGATGGAAGTCTTCGTGCATGGTGCTCTTTGTGTGTCCTATTCGGGACAGTGTCTGACCTCCGAAATGTGGGGAGGCCGTTCCGCTAACCGTGGTGAGTGCGCGCAGGCTTGCCGTTTGCCGTATGATTTGATGGTGGATGGTGAGCAAAAACCGATGGGGGATGTCACGTATTTGCTGTCGCCGAAAGACTTGGCGGCGATTGAAATTGTGCCGGAGCTGATCGAAGCGGGCGTTCGTTCTTTTAAAATTGAAGGGCGTTTGAAGACCCCTGAGTATGTAGCCAATGTCGTGAGCAAATATCGTCGCGCGATTGATCGTTATTTCGATGGGCAGGACGCGCGTCCGTCTAAAGAAGAAGTGCGTGAGCTTCAGCAAAGCTTCTCACGCGGATTTACGGTTGGGTTCCTGCAAGGGACCAACAATAAGCAGTTGGTTGACGGCACGTTTCCGAAGAGCCGTGGGGTTTTCGTGGGCCGTATCAAGCAGATTCTGCGCGATGCGGTGATCTGTGAGCTGGAGGCGCCGCTGAAGCGCGGCGACGGGCTTGTCTTCGACGCGGGGGACCCGACGAAGAAGGAAGAAGGCGGGCGCATCTACGATTTGCGCCGCAAGGGTGAGAAACTCGAAGGCGAAGCCGAGGGTGGTATCATTGAAATCGTCATGGGACGCAATGATGTAGAGCTTGGCCGTTTGCATGTAGGCGATCGTATCTGGAAGACGAACGATCCAGCTTTGGACAAACGTCTGCGCCAGACGTTTGAAACGGATAAGCCTTACCGTACATTCCCGGTAAGCGTGAAAGTGACAGGCGTCCTTGGCGAGACGCTGAAGAGCTGGTGGACGGATGTTCGCGGTGGCCACACCGTCTTCGTACAATCCGAACTTCCGCTGGTTCAAGCGGAAAAAAGACCTATGGACGAACAGCTCTTCACCGAGCAGTTCGGTCGCCTTGGCGGCACGATCTATGAGCTTGCCGAGCTGGATGTCCAGCTGGACGGCGCGCTGATCGTGCCGATGCGTGAATTGAACAGCATGCGCCGCATGGCTGTCGAGCTCATGGAAGACGAGCGGCAGAAGCCGCGCGCGTACATCAAGCGCGAAGTCGGCGTGTATGACGACGTGCCTGCTGCTGTGACTGAGCATCACGCGGCTGTTACCGCTGTGAATGCACCTGCTTTATCCCTCGCGGATCGTAACGCGGTCGAGTTGACTGCTTTGTGCCGTAACTTGGAGCAAGTGAAGGCAGTTCTTGCAACGACGGACGTTGGCTTAATCTACGCTGATTTTGAATTTATTAAGCAGTTTCCTGCTGCGGTTGAAGCCGTACATGCTGCTGGGCGCAAGATCGCGCTCGTGACACCACGGATTCATATGCCAGGGGAAACAGGCTATTTTAACAATATACTCAAGCTGAAACCAGATGCGGTTCTTATTCGAAATACAGGCGCAGCCTATTATTTCTTGAAGCACCGGTTTGAGAATCCGGATGCACCGCAACCGCAGCTGATCGGTGACTTCTCACTGAATATTGCCAATCATAAAGCTGCTGATCTGTTCTTGGCTGCCGGGCTTTCAAAGGTTACGCCTTCCTATGACTTGAACATTCAGCAGATGGTTGACTTGCTTCGCCGCGCGGAGACCTCCAAGCTGGAAGTCGTTATTCATCAGCACATGCCGATGTTCCACACCGAACACTGTGTGTATTGTACGTTCCTGAGTGAAGGGACGGACTTTACGAACTGTGGTCGTCCGTGCGAGGAGAAGCGTGTGTCCTTGCAGGATCGCGTAGGAATGTCGCATCCTGTGCGCGTGGATGAAGGCTGCCGGAATACGGTGTACAACGCGATAGATCAATCTGGTGCCGAGTATTTGAACCACTTCATGGATCTGGGCATCCGTTCGTTCCGTGTAGAGTTCTTGGAAGAGACGCCAGAGAAAGTAACGGAAATTCTTGATTTGTACCGCAAAGCAATCGATGGCCAAATCAGCGGGACGCAAGTATGGCGTTCACTGAAGGCGACCAACCAGTTGGGTGTAACAAAGGGTACTTTGGTCAAATAAATAGTTGCGCCTAGTGCGCTTAGCCGCCTCACGACGATTAGTGTCGGGGGGCGGTTTTTTGTCGTGTTGGTAGGTGTAGTGGCGCTAGGTGCTACCTACCTAGAAAACTCCTTTAATCTATTGGGTATAACCTAAACTTCGTAGGGTATGAAACGTTCGAGGCAGACGATATAATAACTCGCGAAAGCGCTTTATTTTATGAGGAGGTCATTTACATGACGAAAGATAGCCAAATACAAATAGCTTCCCTATATCAAAAGTTTGAGCAGTACTTCGATATTGGTGCAGCTGTGAATGCCAAAACCATTACAACGCAGGCCGACCTCATCAGACGGCATTATAATAGTGTAACCGCAAAGAATGAAATGAAGTTTGCTGAGATTCATCCCGATCCAGACCGCTATACGTTTGAGGCGGCAGATGCGATCGTTGATTTTGCAACCATTCAGGGGGAAAAGATAAGAGGTCATACGCTAGTGTGGCATAATCAGACACCAGACTGGGTATTCGAGGGACCTACAGGAGCACAAGCAACGAGAGAAGAACTATTGACTCAGATGCAACAGCATATTGAAACAGTGGTGAAGCGTTACCGCGGCCACATATACGCATGGGATGTTGTGAATGAAGCGATTGAGGATACAACAGATATCACGCTGCGTAAATCCAAGTGGCTGGACATCATTGGTGAAGATTACATCGCGAAAGCTTTCCATTTTGCCCATCAAGCAGATCCTAATGCGCTCTTATTCTACAATGATTACAATGAAACCAACCCAGTGAAGCGTGATAAAATTGCTGCGCTCGTATCATCCTTACAAGATCAAGGTGTACCGATTCATGGTATCGGGATGCAGGGACATTGGAACCTTCATGGTCCTTCCATTGAGGAAATTCGCGCCGCGATTGAGCTCTACGCTTCTCTTGGCGTGCAGCTTCAAATTACAGAGTTAGATCTGTCGGTATTCGAATTCACAGACAGACGAACGGATCTCACAGAACCAACCCCTGAAATGTTAGAGCTGCAGGCGCAGCGATATGAGCAGATTTTTGAGCTGTTCAAAGAGTACCAGAGCTGTATTACAGCAGTTACCTTCTGGGGAGCGGCAGATGATTACACATGGCTGGATCATTTCCCGGTGAAAGGGAGGAAGAATTGGCCCTTCCTGTTCGATTGCCAGCAGGCACCGAAAATGGCATTCCATCGGATTATGAAGTAGGGAGAAGACATTAGACTCCATAGTTGTCAGATGATGACAGAGTGGGATACAATAAACAACATCTAGATTGCTCGTATAGATAACTGCGAGTCCGGCTAACTACTGGACTCGCTTTTCCATTTTAGTTACCAAGGGAGTGAAAGCCATGACGCTGCAAGTGATGTTAGTCGATGATGAGCAATATGTCAGGAAAGGTTTACTCGGCCTAATTGACTGGGAGACCCTGGGTTACTGTGTCAGCCATGAAGCGGATAATGGAAAAGATGCACTGCGAATCCTTACTTCCAGGCAGTCTGACATTGATGTTGTCATCACAGACATTCGTATGCCAGTTATGGATGGTTTGAAGTTAATAGAAGAAGTGAAACTGCATAACCTTAGTCCCTGTAAGTTTATTATTTTAAGCGGTTACAATGACTTCTCCTATGCGCAATCTGCCATTCGTTTTGGGGTGAGTGACTATATTTTAAAGCCGATTGAGGAAGAGGATTTGGAAGAGACGTTACGGAAGTTAGCGCTGCAAATTAAGGAAGAGCGTCTACAGAAGGCGATAAGTGGCCGACTCACTTTAAGAGGCTTGTTCGAACAACTAAGTAGAGGCGAGCAAGCGGCCAAAGCTGTGATGGAGCTTGACGAACGGGTTCATCTGTCTAAAGGAAGCGTGCTGCGGTATGGCATAGTTGAATTGAACCGAGGCCTCTCCGAAGAAGGAGAGGCGACGGATTACCTCATCAAGGACAATGTCAGCGTTGTCGCCCAGGCCTTGCAAACATTAGTCGATGTACCTAGCGACTTTGTTGTTCAGCTGCGCAATCAGCAGTGCGCTTTTCTCATTTGCTCTGATGCGTTGAAGCTGTATGGTGGCAGCTATGAGCAATTTGGCGCTGCGCTGCAGAATCTGTTGGCCAAGCGGCTGCAAGCGGGTGTTACGCTATATTTTGGCGCGAGTGTGAAAGATATGAAGCAGCTCAGCGCATCGATTCAGACAGCAAACGAGCTGCTGCAGTACAAGTATGTGAAGGGGATGAAGGATGTTCTTTTCTATGAAACAGCCTCAGAGACGAAGCTAAGTTATGCAGAGCCGGATGTCGGCTTATTCCACCGTATTCAGGAAGCCGTTGAAGAGCAAGAAACCGAGAAGATTAAGACGACGATCGCGATGCTCTTTACTGAAATTGAAACGAAATCACTAGCCAAAGATGCGATTCGCACGATTATCGATCGCTATGTGCACCGCATCTTGGGAACCCTGCAGGGGATGCAAGGACCAACGGATTTGCTCGTTAATCTGAAGCCCATGCTAAGCTGGGATGCACAACCGCTATCTTTTGGCCAACTGCAGGACTTATTTATTTCCTTTATGATCGAGAGCTCTCGCATGATGGAACAACTGCGGGGAGAGCAGACCAAGGGCAGCATCCACAAGATTAAGAGCTATATTGAGCATCATTACCAAGAGAATATAAATCTCAAAAGCATTGCTGCTGAGTTCTATATGAATCCGGTGTATGTCGGGCAATTGTTCAAGAAAACATACGGTCAGTATTTTAACGAGTTTCTGCTGTCGATCCGCATTGGCGAAGCCAAGAAGCTGTTACGTCAAACGGATTTGCGGATTTATGAAATTGCCGAAAAGGTAGGCTTTAACAACGCGGACTATTTTGTTGCGCAATTTGAGAAAATGGAAGATATGCCTCCATCCGAATATCGCAAAAAACTACTGACCAAACAAGGCGGCCATTCCCATGAAAATACGACGATTCCAGCTAAATAACGTTCGTTTACGCAACAAATTGTTGATGCTTTACTTTCTAAGTGTGTTTATTCCGATATTATTGACCAATGTAATCTTCTATCAAGTAACGACTCACAATGTTCAGCGGCAGAAAACGGAAGATATCTCGCTGAATTTAGATAAATTGAAGGATGAATTTCGTGCCAAGATCGATAATGCAGTTGGAATTTCATCCTTCTTTTATACAGACGGTCTCTTAAATGATGCCCTGGAGCAAACCTACGCGGAAACCATTGATTATGTGCGCATGTATAACTCGCAGCTTGCGGCCAACATTAATAAGTACAATTTGGTATATAGCGAAATAAAAGGCATTCAGATGTATACCAACAATCCAACGATTATCGACTCCGGCGGCTTACACCCGCTAACGGATATTATTCGCGATTCAGAATGGTATCGTAGCTTACAGAAGGTGCATGCTGAAGGACAACCTTATCCCCTCGTTATGCGAAGCGCTGACAATGAGAGCTCGTACAGCGGGCTTAGCATCATCCGACAAATGAACAATTTCGTGAACGCGAACACCTATAGTAAAATACTCAAAATTGAGATGAGTCCGGACGCCATCGAGGTCATGTTTAGCAATCAAGCGCTGCAGGGCAATCTATATCTGCTGAATGCTGAAGGGGATATTCAGTATACGACGGACGCGAAGCTGGATTGGATTCGGGGCAAAACTAACTTCCGCAGCGTGGCGATCCCTAAGGATGCCATTCAATTGGAGCGAACTTATAGTACCAACTATTTAAAGAATTGGCGTATCGTTCTCGTTTCAGATGGACATGTCCTAGATGCCGTGCGTAAATCCAAGCAATTCGTCGTCTATTTGGCACTACTTAACATCCTGCTGCCGACACTTGTGATTGTCTGGATCTCATCCTCCTTGCATACACGACTAGTTCGTATTCTTGTTCATATGAAAAAAGTGAAAAACCAGCATTTCGATCTCATTGATGAGCCGGAAACGAAGGATGAAATCGGCCAATTGGTGCGAGAATTCAACCGAATGACCGTGCAAATCAAGAGCCTCATTGATGATGTGTACATCGCGGATATTCAGAAGAAGGATCTGGAGCTGAAACAAAGGCAATCGCAGCTGCACGCTTTGCAGAGCCAGATTAATCCTCATTTTCTGTTTAATGCGTTGGAAACGATTCGTATGCGCAGCTTGATCAAGCAAGAAAACGAAACGGCAAAAATTATTAAGAATATGGCCAAAATGTTCCGCCGTTCACTGGAATGGGGTGGGGAATGGGTCACGTTCCGTGATGAGCTGGATTTGATTTTATGTTTCCTAGAAATTCAGAAATACCGATTTGGAGATAAGCTAAGCTATCATTTCGAGGTGGATGAGTCCGTCTATAGCTGTAAAATCCCCAAAATGACCTTGCTGCCCTTCATTGAGAACGCTAGTCTTCACGGAATCGAGCCCTTGCAAGGCCACGGCACCATCGAATTGAAGGCGACTAGAAGTGGGGATCAGGTGAGTTTTACGATTGCGGATACCGGCATTGGGATGCCGAAGGAGAAGGTCGATTTATTGAACGCTTATATGGGTAACGGCGAAGATGTGAGTGAACACGTCGGGATGAAGAATGCTTTTATGCGACTGAAATTATATTATGGCAATGCCATTGATGTTCAGATTAGTAGTGAGGATGGCGTCGGCACCATTGTGAAGATTACTACCCCAGTCCAAGTGAATGAGAGTGATCGATCACCTAAGCTTTACTAAGAAGATACTAAACTTTACAGGGTAATCAAGCTGAGAGCGGTTTTATATAATGAAAGTGCTTACAAGATAGTGTTGAGAGGGGAGTTTCACAAGAATGAAGAAGTTGAAATTAGTCACGATGGGCACATTGTTAGCGCTTTCGCTAAGTGCTTGCAGCAGCTCAAACTCAGCAGATCCAGCCACTTCCAAAACACCTAGTAGTCCTAGTGGCACTACCGCTGCTAAGGAAGAGATGAAACCAGCTACGTTTAGCTATTTCTTGTTTAACGCAGGAAAGAATATGAACACGAATGAAACCCCAATTGGTAAAGAGTTAGAAAAACAAACAGGCGTTAACTTTAAAGTGGAGAATCTCGTTGGCGAATCTAAGACCAAGTCTGGTGTCATGATTGCTGGTAATGAGTTCCCAGATGTGGTGCAGCCTGAAGGAGAAATTGATAAGTTCATGGATGCTGGCGCATTCATTCCACTCGATGAGTTAATTGAAAAATACGGTCCGAACATTAAGCGCGTATATGGTCCTTATTTTGACAAAATGAAGCAAAAGGATGGCAAGATTTATCACCTTCCCTTCAGTGCGAATCAAGGCTTTGCTGCTAACCCGAACGTAGACCAAGGCGCATTCTGGATTCAACGCGGCGTGTTGAAGGAGCTTGGCTATCCGAAGCTTACGACACTTGACGAATACTTCAATGCGATTAAGACATATAAAGACAAGCATCCACAAGTGGATGGCAAGGATACCATCGGGTTCTCCGTCATGACGTATGATACGAACTTCTTTACGATTACGAACCCTGCTTTCCATTTAGCAGGCTACCCGAATGACGGTGGTCTACTGATCGATCTGAAAACAAATGAAGCGAAAAGCAATGCCATTGATGAAGCAACGACGAAACGTTGGGTAAAAAAACTCAATGAAGTCAATACAGCAGGTTTGTTCGATAAAGAGTCCTTCACGATGAACAAAGATCAGTATTTGGCGAAATTGACTTCCGGCCGTGTACTTGGTTACTTCGCATATGACTGGCAAGTGGGCGATGCGCGCAATAACTTGGCCAAAGCTGGCGTAGATGACAAGCGTTACGTGGCACTTCCAATCGTGTTTGACAAAGGGGTTAAGGACCAATACTTGGATCCGCCTTCCTTCGTAAACAACCGTGGTATCTCCATTTCCAAAAGCGCGAAAGACCCTGTTCGCATTATCAAATTCTTTGACACGATGCTGACTGAAGACAATCAAATCCTGCAACAATGGGGTATCAAAGGTCAAACGTATGAAGTGGATGACAAAGGCAAGTTCTTCCGTACGGATGAAGAGATCGCGAAGATTAAAGATCCTAAGTTCTATGAAGATTTCGGTTTGAAAATGTTTGCGTACAACTGGCCTCGTTATGGTAACTTCTCTATCGTAAAAGGCGACAATGCTTTCGATCCGAACAAGCAGCCTTCTGTAGCTGAGAAGAACTATACAGATGGTGATCGTGCACTTCTGAAAGCGTACAACGCAAAAGTCTTTACAGACATGTTTAGTAAGCCAGATGCTCGTCCGTGGTACCCTGCATGGAGTATCAACAAAGGACAAGGCACACCTGAACAAATTTTTGAACAAAAAATGGGCGATCTTCAGAAGAAAGCTTATCCAGAAATGATTCTTGCAAGCGGCACAGATAAGTTCGAGAAGGCTTGGAGCGACT
The DNA here is from genome assembly GCF_031455095.1 of Paenibacillus qinlingensis. GTDB lineage: Bacteria > Bacillota > Bacilli > Paenibacillales > NBRC-103111 > Paenibacillus_E > Paenibacillus_E qinlingensis_A. The sequence goes on along the minus strand of NZ_JAVDSB010000011.1, from coordinate 25,522 downwards.
ATGTGGCACAAGCAAGCAAGCTTGATATCAAAGGCTATGAAGCATTTGTAACGAAGATTGTGAAAGATCGCGTTGCAGGCAACTGGGCAAAATAAGGAAGATGCGTAACGAATAAGGGGATGCAGGGCACTGGAGCGTATGGATAGTGTCATGCGTCCCTTCTACTTAGATAAAAAGCATGAAGGAGTGAGTGATTTTCTATGGAGAGCCTTACAAAAGAATCCCTAACGGACAGACCAGTGCTATCCGAGAAATCAACAGGGTTAGTCTTATTTTTTCGTAAGCTAGGTAAGCAAAAAGTATTGATGGCCATGTCGCTGCCTTTTCTTATTTGGTTGTTTATTTTCAAATATGTACCGCTTTGGGGTTGGTCTATGGCCTTTCAAAAATATCGTCCGGCCAAAAAATTCTCTGAGCAAACGTGGGTTGGATTCGATCAATTTAAATTCCTCTTTCAAGATGAGGGCTTCCTTCGTGTCATGCGAAATACGTTAGCGATGAGCACGATTAATCTCGTATTAGGCTTTGTTACAGCGGTTACTCTAGCTATTCTTCTTAATGAACTGCGCAAAGTTATTTTCAAACGTTTTGTACAGACAATCAGTTATTTGCCCCATTTTATTTCTTGGGTTGTTGCTGCTAGTATCGTATCCGGCGCCTTATCTACAGATGGCGGGATCATTAATGAAGTCTTATTAAAATTACATGTGATTAGCGAACCCGTTCTATGGCTCGGTAAGGGTGAATATTTCTGGGGAATTCTTGGTGCATCCGAGGTGTGGAAAAATGTCGGTTGGAACACCATTATTTATCTAGCTGCGATGACGACGATTGATCCGGCTCTGTATGAGTCGGCAGAAATGGATGGCGCCAACAGATTTCAGCGCATTGTGCATATCACTCTTCCAGGCATTAAACCGGTTATTATCATATTGCTAATTATGAATTTAGGTCACATTCTTGAGTCTGGTTTCGAACCACAATATTTACTCAAAAATGGGATGAACATAGATTATGCAGAAAATCTTGATATTTTCGTACTCAATTACGGCATCAACTTAGGCAATTTCTCATTGGCAACAGCAGCAGGCATTTTCAAGACCGTCGTTAGTTTTATCTTCTTGATCAGTGCGAATCAAATTGCTAAACGTGCCGGTGAAGCCAGATTGTTCTAATCGTTTATTTGGACCACTTCACAAGGAGGTATCAGCTATGGAAGCTTCACAACAGGCAAGTTCGAGCCGGCGGAATACGCACATAGGTGATCGCTTGTTCGATATTTGCAATATCATATTTATGTTTGTACTTGTTGTAGTTACGCTGTATCCCTTTGTTAATACGCTAGCCGTAGCGTTGAACGATGCGAATGACGCGGTCCGCGGAGGGATTTATCTGTTTCCTCGCATGTGGACGTTCGATAATTTTAAATACGTGTTTAGCGAAGCCGCAATCGTACATGCTTTCTTCATTTCAGTATTAAGAACGGTGATAGGTACTGTGGTTACGGTGTTCTGTTCGGCCATGGTAGCCTACACGATGTCACGTCAAGAATACGTGCTTCGCAAATTCGTAACGGTTTCCTTTATTTTCACGATGTATTTCAGCGGGGGGCTCATTCCAGGCTACCTGCTCGTTCGGGACCTTGGCATGTTAGGAAGCTTCTGGGTATATATCATTCCAGGCATGATCGGGGTATTCAACTTAATTATCATCCGTTCGTTTATCGAAGGGCTTCCTGACGGGATTATGGAAGCAGCTCGTATTGATGGCGCGAATGATTTCTCGATGTTCATGCGAATTGTTCTTCCGCTTGTTGTTCCTGTATTGGCGACAGTTGCCTTATTTAGCGCGGTAGGTCAATGGAACTCGTGGTTCGACGTCTTCTTGTACAATTCTTCGAATGAGAATTTAAGTACGCTGCAGTACGAGTTGATGAAAATATTGCAGAACACGAATACACAAACGTCGCAAACGGCAGCTGACATTTTTGCTAGCAGTGCGAACTCTGGGGCAGCTACAGTAACACCCACATCGATTCGTTCTACCATGACGATTGTAGTGAGTCTCCCGATTATTATGGTGTATCCGTTCTTGCAGAAGTATTTTGTTAAGGGGATGACCGTTGGCGGTGTAAAAGGTTAGACGGACTAGACTAGCGATTAACCCCCGGCATCTTGCGTGTCTTGGGGGTTTTCTAATTAGGAGGCATTTTATATGCAAAAGCAAAGCATTGACGCATCGACGACAGGCAGTTGCCGCAATTTATTTGCGGAGTATGGGTATGTGGAAGCGGATATTCAGGATAAATTGCAGGACATGTGGAACCAATTGTTCCACGGTGATGAGGATACCAGAATCTATTATGAGGCTGGCGATGCAGGCGCTTATTTGTTGGATACAGGTAACCTAGATGTGCGTACCGAAGGTATGTCATACGGCATGATGATCGCTGTACAACTGAATCAGAAGATCGTCTTTGATCGGATTTGGAAGTGGACACATACGAACATGTTGATGACTGAGGGTGACAATGCGGGCTATTTCGCATGGTCGTGCAACACAGATGGCTCCAAGCGGTCAAACGGTCCAGCGCCGGATGGAGAAGAATATTTTGCCTTATCCTTATTCTTTGCTTCACACCGCTGGGGCGATGGTGCAGCACCTTATAACTACAGTGAGCAGGCACGCGAGTTGCTTCGGACATGTATTCACAAAGGAGAAGACGGCGTTGGCAAGCCGATGTGGAATCTAGAGAATAAGCTGATCAAGTTTGTTCCAAACTGCGAATATTCGGATCCGTCTTATCATCTGCCGCATTTTTATGAGCTGTTTGCTTTATGGGCCTATGAAGAAGATCGGCCGTTCTGGGCGGAGGCTGCGGAAGCTAGTCGAGCTTATTTACAGATCGCCTGCCATCCTGAGACCGGCTTGGCGCCAGAGTATGCGCATTACGACGGCACACCGAATGATGATCGCGGCTACGGTCACTTCTTCAGCGACTCCTATCGTGTAGCGGCTAATATCGGGTTGGACGCGGCGTGGTGCGGCGGTTCGCAGTGGCATTCCGATACGGTAAATCGCATTCAGTCTTTCTTCGCGGATAAATCACCAGAGGATTATCGTCGGTACCAGATCGACGGCACACCTTTCGATGAGAAGGCACTTCATCCCGTGGGCATCATAGCTACCAATGCTATGGCCTCGCTTGCGGCGCCAGATGGTGCTCATGCTAGAGCGTGTGTCGAGCTATTTTGGCAAACACCAGTTCGTACAGGTGTAAGAAGATATTACGATAATTGTTTGTACGCGTTTAGCGTGCTTGCCCTGAGCGGGAATTTTAAAATATGGCAGCCTGAATTGATCAGATAAGTGAAGAACTCGGTACTCCTTTTTCAAGGGATGCCGAGTTTTTCTTACTAACAGCTCCAAGCAGAATGATATAATAGATCTACTGAACAACTACAATCCAACGATATTAGCAATTTTTGAATGAGAGGTCGAGGGACATCTTTATGGAGCCTAATGGAGTTGTTAAAAAGATTGATTTTCTAAACCTAGCGCCATACGTTCGCTTTGCACATGAAGATGCAGGAGAGGACGACTACCGTGTACCGCCTAGGATCATTTACGATCATGAGATGATATTAATTACTTCGGGCACGTGTGTATTTCAACTAGAAGATCAGACTTATCCATTAGAAGCGGGAGATTTGCTCTTCATCAGGCCGCATTTAAGGCATTCTTACTTTGTGCCTAAGGGGAAATCGTTTCGTTATTTTGCTGTTCATTTTGATCTGATGTATATGGGGGAGCAGTTGGATTTCTCTCCGATTGATGTCTATGTGAATCTGGATTACTTCAATATGGAATACATTCCTGTGGAGGAAGAACTCGCGGAGCGCCCTTTGCTCGAACTCGATGATGTTTGGTTTCCGCATCGTATGCGCGTATCGGACCTCTTAACCTATACCCAAATCTTTCAACGTTTGGTTCACACGTTTACTTCGAAGCCAGTAGGCTATCCGATCCTGCTGCGTTCACAGCTCTTGCTGATACTAAGCAATATGGCCAATGACTTGGCTACCGATCACGGGGTTAGCAGTCAATCTGCACGCCGAACCGAGATCACGGAAACCATTCGCCATATGCAGAATCACTATGCGGATCCGCTGGAGCTCCATGCGTTGTCACAGGCAGGGAGCTTGTCGCCGAACTATTTTCGCAAGTTATTTAAAGAAGCAACGGGGCGGACCCCGCTGGAATTTCTCACGCATTTACGGATAGAGAAGGCCAAAGAATTGTTGCAAGCGGGCACCCACTCCATCAGCAAAATTTCCGCCATGGTCGGTTACGAAGACATCCACTATTTCAGTAAACTTTTTAAAAAGCTAGAAGGGATGTCTCCCAAAAACTATGCCGCCTCTTTGCGTCGAGCGTATCAGGAATGAGTTCTTAGAGTGTTGTATTTTACAAATGCGATCGTTGGATTGACCAAAGCTTTCGTCCTTTTTTCCAGCTAGAATGGAGGAAATAGGAGGGGGGCAGGTTCACGATGACTGTAGAGCAATCAGCGAAAACCGAAGTGGCGGTATATTATTTTCCCAATTATCATATCGACGAGGTTAACGAGCGCAGGCATGGAAAAGGGTGGAACGAGTGGGCTTTGATGAAGGCAGCCACACCGCGTTTCCCAGGACATCAGCAGCCTAAGGTACCGCTTTGGGGCTATGAGGACGAAGCAGATCCCACGGTAATGGCACGCAAAATTGATGCGGCAGCCGACCATGGCATTGATAGCTTTATTTTCGATTGGTATTGGTATGACGATGGACCGTACCTCCATGGTGCACTAGAACGTGGTTTTCTCAAAGCGGACAATAACGACAAGCTCAAATTTTCGTTAATGTGGGCCAACCATGATTGGTTAGAGATTATGCCGGCAACTCGTCACAAGCCGTATCCCATTCTTGCCGAAGGGACGGTCACGGAGCGGCAATTTATTGAAGCGACCGACTACATGATCGAACATTATTTTCATCATCCCTCGTATTGGCGCGTTAATGGTGGCTTATACTTTTCAATTTACGAACTGATGAATTTGGTGAAAGGACTGGGTGGGAATCTATCTGAGGTACGTCGGATTCTGGATGATTTTCGCGGTCGAGTGAGGCATAGCGGCCTAGGAGAGCTTCATCTTAATGCAGTCGTGTGGGGCATTGCGAATCTGCCTGGTGAGGACAAAATTGTTGATGTGAATGGTTTTCTAGGTCAACTCGGATTTGACAGCATCACCTCCTACGTCTGGATTCATCACGATGAAATTCCGAACTTCCCTGGAAGCGATTACGCAGAGTACCGGGACATTTCGATTCAAAATTTCGAGAAATTCACATCGGATTATGAGCTGCCCTACTTCCCGAATGTCTCTATGGGTTGGGATGCCAGTCCGCGTACAATTCAATCAAATGTGTATGATCTCCTCGGATATCCGCACACGCCAATTCTGACGAATAATACACCTGAAGCGTTCAAAGAGGCGCTGTCCTTTGCCAAAACATTTATCGAACAGCATACGAAGCCTCGGATTCTGACCATCAACTCGTGGAACGAGTGGACGGAGGGCAGCTATTTGGAGCCAGATACCGATCATGGATACGGGTATTTGGAGGCTATTCGCGACATATTTAAAGGATAAAGTAAAAAGGCCGTCCCAGAAGGGATGGCCTTGAGCTACTTCACAACATGTCACAACTGACGATACTCACTCGGGGTAAAGCCAGTCATCTTTTTAAACACCTTATAGAAATACTTCTCGTCCTGAAACCCGACCATACCAGCCACCTGATTCGCTTTATAAACGCCTTCCTTCAACAGGGCGCGGGCTACATTCATCCGATGTTCTAGCACATAGGTATGGAAGTTTTCGCTAGTTTCGTCTTTAAATAGCTTACTAAAATAAGACGGGCTTAAATTGACATGCTGCGCAACGCTATCCAACGTGATGTCACCCCCATAATGCTGGCGAATATACAGCTTCGCCTTCTCCATCAGCACATGGTTGCTACTGCCGTTCTTAGACGATGGTTCTGTCGCAGCCGCAGCCGCGAACGCTTCAAAGATTAGGTTAAGCTTGTCGCTAAACCACTCTACAACATGATCCACGCTGTCGCACGCATTCACCTCTTGAGAAAGCAAAAACTCCTCGCCAAGCACCTCCTCAGGTTGAAGACCCACCTGCCTCAAATGCTTAAAAATGACAAGAATCAGTTGAAAGTTGAGACGTGTAAAATGAGCAGCGTCGACAGCGAAAGATGGCGTGTTATGATAAGGTTTCAACAAATCTTGGATGGATGCGAGGGCTAGCTCAGGCTGTTTCCGCTCAAAAGCTACCAATAGATCTTTGTCGCATCTTAGAGGGATAGAACCGACTGTCTGTTCGCTCTTCAAATGCCCTATCCCCGCTATGAATACGTGGTTGCCGCCTCGAATAAGTCGCTGAAGAATTGCTTTCTGAGACGCTTCATAAGAAATCTTAAGTTGGCTTAACTCACGAATGCTAGTACCGATACCTACCGTAACCGTCTGCTTCGTGTACCGTTCGATACATTTGCAAAGCTCCTCGCCGACTCGCTTCAGCTCCGTCTGACCTTCCTCCGGGAGATTTCCGCTATAATTCAACACGAAACCAATACCATCTTCAGTATCGAAAGGATAGTGCACGATTTGTTGCGCGTGCAACGCTTCCGAAGTAATATTTTCCACGGAAAATTTGATCAGCTCGCGATCTCTTAAGTTAAGCTCGTGCGAAAGTTTAGCGTAATGATCTACACTAAGGCACACTACACAGAACAGCCGATGGGCAAAATGAATCTCCAACTCCTGAAATTTGCGTTGCAAATACGGCTCTCCGAAGGAATCATCTCGAGTCAGAGATCTGAAAAATTGCTTGCGCATCGACTGAATACCGTGATGGGCAATCACTTCCATTTTAGATAGAGACTCTTGCTGCTGCTCGCGGGACCGCAACGATTGCCGAACGCTATTTACAGCGTCGAGCAGCTCCCCTTCTTTGATTGGCTTCAGCAGATAGTCAATGGCACCGAGTTGTACGGCTTGCTTCGCATAGGAGAAGAGATCGTAACCGCTTATAAACACAAATGCTGGCGTTAACTCCTGCTGCTTCGCAGTGGACATGAGTGTTAATCCGTCCATACCTGGCATTCGGATATCAGCGATCACCAATTGAAAGTCGCCTTGTCGCAACATATCTAGTCCCTCGATGCCGTCTTTTGCTTCTGCAACCATCCCAACATGAAAGTTGCGAAGCTGCATCACAACGGATTCTCGTACCAATGCCTCGTCATCAATGACCAAAATATTCATGAGATTCAATCCTTTTGTCTATAAGGTAGGTTGATTTTGACCATCGTATGTGAACCAAGCTTGCTAGACAGCTTAATGCCGTAGGCAGGGCCGAAAAAATACTGGATCCTCGTATGCACGTTCGTCATGCCAATACGTTCGCTTCCACCCGGTGTTTCAGCAGGCTGAAGCGAGTTCTTCTCTAGATTCCAATTAATCGCATCCAATTGAGCTTCTTCCATGCCTAATCCGTTATCGTAGATGTAAATGAAGCATTGCTCTTCGAAAATTTGTCCTGAAATACGAATTTCACCTTGATCTCTTTTAAGCTCCAGCCCATGATAAATCGCATTTTCAATAAAAGGCTGCAGAGTTAGACGAAGAATCGGTACTTCGAGCAATCGTTCATCGATATCATAATGGACCGTAAATCGGTCAGAGAAGCGGCGTTCTTGCAGAAATAAATAACTTTGGATATATTCGAGTTCTTTGTAAAAAGGTACAATAAAGTCGCCTTTACTCAAGTTGTACCGGAACATATCGGCTAGATGCTGGACCATGATCGAGGCATTGACCGAGTCTTTTTTGTCGCTAACAGCTTTAATAGAGGACAGGGTATTGTATAGAAAGTGCGGATTAATCTGGTTTTGCAGCGCCTTTAGTTCCGACTCATTACGCAAGATCGTGAGCTCGTACTTCGTTTCAATTAAATCCTTGAGCTCAGCAACCATCGTGTTGAAGGTCTCGCCAATCATACCCAACTCGTCTTCTCTATGAAGTTGAATGCGCGTAGAGAAATCACCGTGCTGGAAGGAGCGGAAGGAGCGGAAGGAGCGCATCAGTTTTTTTAAGGGTTTCGTAATCCATTGCGAAAATAAGAAGGACATGAGCAGCGCCAGCAGCATGAGGACTAAGGACAGGAAGAGTGTGCTTTGCTTCAAGTAAGCACTTTTCTTTTTTAAAGCGCTTACAGGTAAGATGGACACAACTTTCCACTGGTTTTGCGGCGAGATGCGATAGGTAACGATGGATTCGGTTCCTTCGACATTTGCGGTTATTGAACTTGAGGTCGATGGTCCTGCGTTTAGACTTTGATTTAAGTGAGTGATGAGTCCGTCACTGACGGTGCGGTTGGCGTAGATCAATTGTCTGTTTTTGCCGAGAACCAGAACAGTTTCTTCAGCATCCGTTTCCGTATTGGTAAATAACTGTTGAATACGCTCCATGTTCTGATCGATCACGAGAACGCCCTTTGGTTGATTGCCAGGTGAGGTAATATCGAGAATTGAACGAGAAACGGAAATGACCAAGGGCCGTTCGTTTTGACCAACAGCTAGAAACTCGTTCACATGAGGCTCCTGGAAGAGAGGGACGCCGTGCTGATCAAGCGTTTGGGTAAACCACTCATCGTTCTGTACGGTATACAGATTGAGCGAGCCGATACCTCTTTTATTCGCAAAAAATTTGGCCTCACCGTTCATGGAGAACAATGTAATGGAATCAAAGCGATCGTTGCTTTGGAGCAGGGTATTTAGAAAATCATAGACACGGTTATAGTACTCCATGTAATTCGGATTAATCTGGTTGGTTTCTGTGGTCAACACCTGCAGGACGTCCTGCAGATTAGGATAAACATACATAGATTGACGGGTTAAGTAGCTGATGTTCTCGTCCAGATTATTCGCAATCTGATCGATGATGCGCGATTTGTAACGAACGAAGTCGCTTTCCACTATGCCCGCTGAAATTCGGTAAGAGACGAGCCCAAAGAATGAAACAGGAAGCAGCGTCAAGACGATGAGAATAGAGAGCAGCTTATATCGAATTTCCTTGCGAAATGGTTTGCGGATAGCGGTTAGGAGAGCTAAGGGAGAGTTCATTGCGCGCATTCACCTGCCTGCCTAAGGTTATTATTTTCTCATCTTACTAGGAATTGAGAGAATGAACAACGGAGGAGAAGTGCGTTTCAATAAGTTCGTAAGCGATTCCACCTTTTCAGAGAATTTTACGCCTATCTGGAACAATACCTCGATAGTATGATGAGGCTAGCAACAGTTCCAACACTTTATTCCGGGGGGATTACAAATGAAAATGACGATGAGAAAGCCGATCTACGTGCTATTGGCATCCGCATTGGCAGTAGGCTTGACGGCATGCAGCAGTAGTTCGACAAGCACGTCGGGGACGACGAGCGGAAGTGATTCAGCACCCGTTACACTGAAATACGTTTCGTGGATGTCGAAAGGCGAAGATAAGCCGATCTTAGCTGAATTTATGAAGAAATACCCCAACATCAAAGTGGAAGATACCGTACTCGACGGGCAAAAGTATGATCAATTGCTGAAAACGAAATTCCTCGCTGGCGATGGTCCTGACGTATATTTATTCATGAAATCCGCGCAATACGCGTCTTATGTCAAAGAAGGCTGGTTAATGGACGTATCCAATGAGCCGGGTACTGCACTGCAAAAGCAATCCAAGGAATTGTCGAGTTACTATACCGTGGATGGCAAAATGTATGGATCCCTAGTCAACGGTGGTGGTGAGTTATGGCCGATTTACTATAATAAGAAGTATTTTGACAAGCTCGGCATTAAACCGCCAACCACACCGACAGAGTTCTACGCCATTTCAGCTAAAATCAAGGCAGACGGCAAAGAACCCGTCGTGTTTGGCGGCAAAGACGGATGGCCGTTCCGCATCATGTTTGATCCCTACCGCAACGCGGAGAATTTCGGGAAATATCCAAACTATAATGATGCCTTATACAAAGGTGAAGTGAAGCCTTCTGATCTCTATAAGAACACCTTTACAGAGTTCGGCAAATGGGTGAGTGATGGCATTGTCGCGAAGCCAAGTTTAACGCTGACCTATGACCAGAGTGTGCAGTATTTCGTGGACGGTAAAGCGGCAATGATTCCGCAAGGACCATGGTTGACGGGACTTGATCCGATTAAGAATGCGAATAAGAACGATTTCGAGTTAGGTGCATTCGTTTATAATTATGCGCCGGTGAACGGCAAGCTGCACTTGCTTGGCGCCGCTGATCGCTCCATTGGTATCAATGCGAAGACGAAGCATGCAGACGCAGCGAAGAAGCTATACAACTTCTTCTTAGAGAAAGAGAATGTGACCAAATATCTGGAAAGTCAAGGTCTTACAACATTGCTGCCAGGTGTGAATGTCAAAGTCGATGCCGTATTAAAGCCGCTGATGGATCTAGCGAATGACGCGTCTAAGGTTGAATACCATTTCACAGCAGGTTCAGTCACCTTCCCGCCAGCATGGGACAGCATCACATGGGCTAGCTATCAGAACATTTTAGCTGGGCAATCGGTTGATTCAGAATTGAAGCGAGTGGATGCGGAATTTGCGAAGCTGAAGGATCAAGCGATTAAATAGAAAAAATGGCGAGGGGCAGAATGCGCGATTCCATGCTGCCCTTCGTTATTATCATAGGATAATCTGGGAGTGCTGAACGATGAAACCATCCTTTTTTAAGCGCAAGGAATTGTTGTATGCAGTCTTGTCTGTCGTCCCGGCCCTCGTGCTATTTCTCGTATTCGTCTATTATCCACTCATCCAGACATTCATCTACGCATTGACAGATTGGAATGGCTACAGCCAAACGTTCAATTGGGTCGGCTTGGACAATTTCAAAAAGGTGTTCATGGAAGCAGAGAATCGCAAAGTTTTCTATAATACGCTTTACTTTTCATGCTTGAGTATTCTATTCGGCTCGATCATTCAATTGACCATAGCGGTTATTTGTCATCAGAAATTTAAAGGGAACAAGCTTGCTGTTACCCTCATTTATATACCGGCTGTGATTAGTCCGATTATTGTGGGACTTACGTGGAGTTCCTTGCTTCAATACACAGGTTTGCTGAATCACTTCTTGGAGGCATGGGGTCTCGGCTCATCGGTGAGAGATTGGCTGGGGGATCCGCTTATCGTCAAAAATACACTCATTATCGTAAATCTCTGGCAGTACACGGGTATGGGGATGGTCATTTTCCTGTCGGGTATGAACAGTATACCGAAAGATATTCATGAAGCAGCCATGCTCGACGGTGCTGTGCTGTTTCGCAAATTTCGTTCAATCACGTTGCCGCTCCTGATGCCTTTTATCACGATGAATCTATTCATTGGAATTACGGGTGGTTTGAAAGTATTCGAGTTGCCATTCGTAATGACAAATGGAGGTCCCGCTAATTCGTCGAAATCCGTGGTCATGTCCATCTATGAAAATGCGTTCCAATATCAAAGGTTTGGGGTCGCTAGCGCGATCGGAATCGTGTTCTTTCTGTTTATTGCCATCGTAACGCTCTTTCAGCTTAGAGTGACGGGTAGACGGGAGGTTGAATACTGATGGCGATTCGGATGGATCATGTCATGAAATGGTTGGGCATCACGCTGCTAGCTATCGTTGTCATCGTGATTAGCGTGCCAGTTCTCTACGTGTTTGTATCGAGCTTAAAAACGACGGTTGAAATCAATCGGGTTGTGCTTATTCCTGAACAGTTATATTGGACCAATTATGGGAACGTGTTTAAAAATAAGCTCGTCCTTCATGGCATTTGGAATTCGATGTTCATCACCACAGCCTCTATGGCTGTAGCTGTCGTCGTGTCCTCGCTCGCTGGCTATGCAATCGGACGGAGGGGGGAGCGGGTGTTCCGATTCCTCTATCTGTTCTTTCTGAGTGCAATGATGATTCCGGTGGGCTCTAGCTTGGTGTCACTCTATACCATTATCAAGAGCTTGGGATTAATCAACTCGGCGTTCGGGTTAATTCTTATTTACGCAGCGCAGGCCATACCCATGGGCATTCTGCTATACAGCGGCTTCGTAAAGACAATTCCGCGCGAGCTGGATGAGGCGGCGACAATCGACGGCTGCGGGTATTATCGCAGATTCAGCACCGTAGTATTTCCACTTATGAAGCCGGTGTCCATCACGTTCATCGTCATCTCGGCCATTGGCATTTGGAATGATTTTCTCATGCCGCTTTTATTCATCACCTCTGAGGTCAAAAGAACGCTGCCGCTCGCCGTGTATTCGTTCACAAGCTCTCATGCGGCGGACTTAGGCGGCATCTTCGCGATGCTGACGATTGCTGTCGTGCCTCCCATCTTGTTTTTCGCTTTCATGCGGAATTACTTCTTTGAAGGACTGACTGCAGGCGCTGTAAAAGGGTAACGAAGACTTACTTAACGGAGGTTGAAACTGAATTAATCCAGGGTGGACCGTCGGCACAGGTGTGCTGACGGTTTTTTGTGTTCACTCCGCCTATTCTCACTATCCCTTTGGCTCAGAAGAGAATGTTGTTGAATGTTTTAGTTGGATTGGTAGCCTGAGTGAAGGGGATAGTGGAGATAATGAGAATGAACAGGGTATATCACATAGGTAAAACTTTGTTCACAATTTGGACACATTTTTTTAATCTATTTTTCAGATTTGTTTAAGGTTGGTTTATTGTTCCGCCCGTATAGTGATGATGAATAATACGAACGCATAGAAATGGGGGATCTTGGATGCTAGAGGTCAAACAAGTCAGCAAGCTGTACGGAAATGATCGCGGCGTGCATAACATCGACTTCTCGATGCAGCGCGGTGAAATCGTCGGCTTCTTAGGGCCGAATGGTGCTGGCAAAACAACGACGATGCGCATGATTACAGGTTACCTGAATCCGACGCATGGTCAAATATGGGTGGATGGTCACTCCATGGCCGACAACCCGAAGAAGGCGCGCCGCAAGATCGGCTACTTGCCTGAAACACCGCCCCTGTACCCTGAGATGACGGTACAGTCCTACCTGCGCTTCATCGCGAACCTGCGCGATGTGCCTGCGCGAGAGCAAAAAATGCGTGTCGGCGAAGCCATCGACAAGCTCGGACTGCAAGGTCGCGAGAAGCAAATCATTCGCTCCCTCTCCAAGGGCTACAAGCAGCGCCTCGGACTCGCGCAAGCGATCCTGCACCAACCGGATCTGCTCATTCTGGACGAGCCCACGTCGGGCCTCGATCCGAAGCAGATCATCGAGATCCGCCAGCTCATCCATGAGCTGGGCGAGAACCACACTGTCCTGCTGAGCACACACATTTTGCCTGAAATTAACGCGATTTGTAACCGCGTTCTTATCATTAACCAAGGCCGCGTCGTACTCGACGAGCGTCCAGAGAATCTTGGCCGCACGATGGGCGAGACGTTCGAGGTGTCGCTCGAGGTCAAGGGTCCTCGCGAGCGGATCTTGACCGAGCTGCGCAGCCTGCCGTCCGTCGGCGAAGTCAAAGAGGTCGACGCACCTGTTGGCGTAGCTGAAGCGCCAGCCGAATCGGCAGCACCTTCGCTTGACGAAGCTCCAGCTCCAGCCCCAACAGACGCAGCATCCGAGTCCGTGAAGCTCCTCGTCACCTCCGCAGATCGTGCGGAAGACATCCGCGAAGCGGTATTCTTCCGCCTTGCAGGCGCAGGCTTGCCGATCCTAGCGATGAAGCGGGAAAGCCTCAGCTTAGAGGATATCTTCCTCAAGTTGACGACGGACGAGCCTGCCGACACGACCAGCACATCCCAAGAGGAGGGTGACACCGATGCGTAGAATTTGGGCTATTTGCTCCAAAGAGCTGCAAATGTATTTCTTTTCGCCAGTTGCGTATGTGGCGTTTGCCTTTTATGTGCTGTTGTCGAGTTTCTTCTTTTACGTGAACTTCGTGGCTGGACAGCCACCGATTGTGGATGCGCGCTCCATTGTGGGCAATACCACGTTCATCTATTTGTTCATCATTCCATTGCTCACGATGCGCCTTGTTGCAGATGAGTTCCGTCAAGGTACAGATGAGCTGCTCCTGACATCACCTGCGGGTATTAGCGAAATCGTGTTAGGTAAATATCTATCCGCTCTAATTGTGCAAGTAGGCCTAGTGGCGATCTCCCTTGTGTATCCGCTCATTATGTCCTCCTTCGGTACATTGGATATGCCTGTCACGTGGTTGTCGTACCTCAGTATGTTCCTTTTAGGCTGCGCAATGATGGCCATTGGCTTGTTTGCATCCAGTTTGTCGAATAATCAGATGGTTGCAGGGATTACAGGGTTTGTTATTTTATTGTTGCTGTGGCTGCTTGATTGGGTTAGCTCCAGTATGACGGGTAAATTGAAGGATTACGTAGGTCAATTCTCATTAACCGGTCACTTGAGCAATCTGCAAAAAGGCGTCTTCCACGGCGGCGATATCCTCTTTTACATCACATTAACAGCTGTGTTCCTGGTTCTTTGTATACAAGTCCTTGAAAGAAAGCGTTGGAGGTGAGCGGAATGAATAAGTGGATACGGGGAACTAATGCGACTGTTCTATCAATCGCGGTTATCGGCATTTTCATTATTCTGACAATCTTCCTACACTCGCTTAAGGGCTTTCAGGTCGATTTGACGAAAAATAAAAATTTCACGCTCTCAGAGCAAACAACCGCTGCACTCAAAAATCTCAATCAAGATATTCACGTTATCGCCTTCACAAACAGTGGGGATGGCAACGATTTTGTGACCCGTCAAGTCACGGATATGGTGGCTGAGTACAAAAAGCAAAGCAGTAAAATTACGTACGATGAGTACGATATGCTGAAGCAGCCTTCGATGGCGAAGCAGTATGGGGTGGACCAAGGCGGAACGATTATATTCGAAATGGGCACCAAAAAACAAAACATCAATTTCTATGAACTTTTTGCAGGACAACAAGATGGTTCCTACACTTTCTCAGGTGAAGAGAAGTTTACACAAGCGATTCAAAGTCTGACATCTGCAGAGAAACATACGGTTTACCTCCTATCAGGTCATCAAGAGTATCCGGCATCGGCAATGAGTATTTTCAAAAACAGCTTAGCTGCTGCTAACTACGACGTGAAGGATCTTAACCTGTACGTGGAAGGCAAAATCCCGGATGATGCGCAAATGCTCATGCTGCTTGGGCCGACCAACGATCTGAACGACAAAGAAGCAGAGCTCATTCAGACCTATTTGAAGGGTAAAGGTAAAATTTATATCGCGCTGGGCTTCAACAAGGATATGACGACGAAATGGAAAAACATCGATGCCATCATGAAAACCTATGGTATTCAAGATCAGCATGCGATTGCGATTGAAACGAAGCAGACGTCCTTGTATGACCCGTTAACGATTATTCCAGAGTACGGTTCACATGATATTACCAACAAATTATCGAGCAATAATTTAATTACAATGCTGTCGCTAGCTGTCAGCTTGAATGCAGACGAAAGCGCGCCGGATTATACGAAATCCTTGTTGTTAACAACAACAGATAAAGCTTACGGTGAAACAGACATTAACCTGCTGGCACAGAACAAAACGAAACAAGATGCAACGGATGTCAAAGGACCTTTGAACTTGGGCTACGCCATCTCAGACAAAGATAACAAGCCGAAAGCTGTTATTTTAGGTGGTTCTACATTCGTGTTGGATGAAGATATTCAAAATCAGGGTAATAAGGACTTTGCTTTGAACAGTATTGGCTGGCTGCAAGAACAGAAAGATCAAATTACGATCCGTCCACGTCAAGGGGATGCGTTCCAGCAGGCAATGATTACGCCTAGCCAAGCGAATACGATTTTCCTCATTACCATCGTGTTCTTACCACTGTTATTCCTCGTTATTGGCGGCCTGATTTGGTGGAGGAGGAGAAGAGGATGAAGCGGTTTATTCCAACCATTCTGTTAGTCGTCATTTGCATCGGTGGTTTCTGGTACGCCTCGAGCAAAGACTTCTTCCAAGAGAAGAAAGATGAACCCAAGTCCCTTTTGACTCTGAAGCAAGAAGATGTGAAGGCTGTCTCGGTGAAAACAGAAGAGGGGCAGATTGAGTTAAGCCGTACGACCAATGGTTGGGATATGCAAAAGCCAGCGGCTGCGCCGACCAATTCGAATCTCGTTGACTCTTGGCTAGATGCGCTAGGGTTGGTGTCGTCCACCAAGCTTGTGGAGGATCAAGCAACCAATCTAACCGAATATGGCTTAGATAAGCCGCTAGGGACGTATGAAATCACCTTGAAGGATGGCTCCAAACAGGGCTTGCTCGTCGGGACGGCACTCCCGATTGAAGGGTTCTCCTACGTACAAGTAGAAGGTTCTCCTGCAGTCTATCAAGTCAGTGATCAATCGTTAACATCACTGAACAAAACGCCGGTTGATTTTGCCGATACAAGTCCAATAAAAATAGAAAACGATAAGGTACAGAGCGTTAAGATGACCTGGAAGGGCCAGTCTTGGTCCCTTTCCAAAACAGATAAAGATAAAGTCGCTGCGGATGCGAACTGGAAGCTCGGAGATAAAGAGTTGAAAGGCGCGGATGCGAGTCCGCTGTTGGATCAGCTCATTTTCTTGCATAGCAGCGAACTTCCGCAAGCGGCAGCTCAAAAGCCGACTACAGGTGGAGAGCTTAAATTGGAGATAGCATTAACGGTAGATGGGAAAGACGTTACCGACGTCTACGAAGGTAAATTGAGCGGAGAACAAATCTGGCTAGCTAAGCAGGGTGGGCAGTGGGTCTACTCGCTGACAGCCGAGGATATTCAAGGGTTAGCAGATGCTTATGCGGGTAAACCTGCAAAGCCTGCTTCCTAATTAAAAAACTGCTTCCAACAGGGATTTTACTGTGAGGAAGCATTTTTTTTGGTAATCCGACATAAAACGGCATTTTTTGGGAAAAATAATAAGGAGGAAAGGAGGTCACATGCACATGTACAACACACAAGAGAACCAAGCTATTTCTGGTAAAGAACTTTCGTATCTATCCGATACGTTCAAGAATGAAGAATTGTTAGCAAAGCTTTGTGTACAAGGCGCGGTGAACAGCCAGAGTCAGTCATTGAAGCAAACTTTGTCTCATCTGTCACAAGAACGATTGCAAAATATGAGCATCCTAATCAATGCTCTGCAACAACAGTCCGGAATGACCCACTAATTCGAATCTACAAGGAGGTGCAAGACACATGTATCAGTCAAATTCGCATCAACAGCACCAAGGGCAGCAAGTCGATTTAGAAGATCTAGACTTTGCCAATTTTGTTTTGTCCGAATTGAAGCGCAGTGCGCGTGAATATACAACGGCTGCCTTAGAAGCTGCTAATCCTGGCATTCGACAGACTTTTGAAACCTTATTGCAAAAAACATTGGATGATCAAGCCCTTGTTTTTCAAGAAATTCAGAGCCTTGGCGGTTATCAAATTCAGCAGGCTGAGCAGCAGATGATTGAGCAAGAAATTCAGAAGCAGAGTCAGACGGCGCTACAAGTTCAATCCATCGTTCAGCAACATGTAAGCTCAGCTGCATCAATGAGCCAAGCGGAACAACAATACCAACAAAGACAACCGTACAGTCAGCAACAAGGACAAGCTAATCACCAGAATCAAGCTGAGGCCGTGCATCAAGCACCAACGCCAACAGCAAGACCAGCATTCCAGCCTGTTAATTATGCGAACCAGTACCCGAATGCGGCTTATAGCAATCAACAAGGTCGAGGTCAAAGTCAAGGATATACACCGAGTCAGACACAGCATCAGTCCTCATCTTATAACCAAACCCACACACGAAGCTACCAAGATCAGAGTCATGATTCATCCAGCTATGGTCGTGGTTCTCAGGGGTATGCGGCTTCTTCCAACCCTATGAATGAGAATCCAGGCATGACGGCGGGTACAGGTAGACCAACGCAGGCGCGTATCGTTTCACGTACACAACAAGGTATGCCATCTTCGACTACGGAAGGTAACTCCTATCTGAATAGGTCGCAAGAAGGTAATAAATATAACTTCTAAAAAAAGGTTAATCATGATTCAAAGGTTACGAAGACACGCTGTCCTCTCTTGGGCAGGGTGTCTTTTTTATTGTAAGACTACAAAGTCATTTAATTTAGAATTTGTCCCACTATTTTTCTAAATCAGGCATGAGTACGGCTTGGCACACATATATAAGGAACATAGGATGTCCAAACTTAGGGAGAAGGGTGCAAAAGCTGATGAAAAAAACATGGGTATATGGTGCGGCTACTTTAGTGGTACTGGGAGCATTAACAACAGCGTGCGGTTCCAAAGATGAGGTCATCCCGTCCGTAGCAACAGGGGCGAAGGATGCAGGCACTTCGACAACGGTTCAAGTGAAGACTGAAACAGGAACAGGAACAGGTGCGAAAACGACAACGACAACAACGAATGCGAAGCCTGCCATTGATGCCAACTATAAGGTCGATGGGAAGAATGTTACGATCACGTATCAAACGTCCAATTTCAAATTATCTGAAGATGACATGGATAAAGCGAACGTACTGGGCGTAGGACATCTCCACCTGTATGTGGATGGGAAGCAAAAAGCAATGATTGGTAAAACAGGTCCGTTAACCCTCACGAATTTAACAACAGGTACACATGAAATTAAACTCGAGTTGCAGCAAAATGACCACAAAGACCTCAATATTGAGAAGATTCTTAATATCGTTGTCAAATAACGAACGTTTGTGCGTATTATCGCGCAAATGAAGCTACTGTGAAGATCGGATACGTACAGTTGCATATTCCTCTAAAAGACGGGCGATTAGCCCGTCTTTTGTCATTTGACACACCAGAATGGGTAGCATAGACTGTTGATAGTATGGCACAACTGCCGCCTAATCGGAGGGAAACAATTGATCGTCGATATACGCAAGTGGAAGCATGTATTTAAGCTCGACCCCGACCGGGAGATTTCGGATGAAGCTCTGGATCAGCTCTGTTTATCGGGTACTGATGCAATTCTTGTTGGAGGATCTTCAGGAGTCACATTCGATAATACGGTGGATTTGTTATCACGAATCCGTCAATATGAGGTGCCTTGTGCCTTAGAGATTTCGAATCAAGAGGCTATCGTGCCGGGGTTTGATTTATTTTTAATACCAGTCGTACTGAATGCCGATGATCCGAAATGGATCGTTGGACAGCATCATGAGGCGCTGAAGGAATATGGGGCATTACTGAATTGGGATGAAATTGTAGCAGAAGGCTACATTATATTGAACAAAGATGCGACGGCAGCTCAGCTGACCTCAGCGCGAACTGACTTGGATGCCAAGGACGTAGCAGCTTATGCACGTATGGCGGACAAGCTTTTTAACATGTCGATTGTGTATCTGGAATACAGTGGTACCTTTGGAGATATGGAACTCGTGCGTAAGACGCGTCAGGTGCTGGAGAATGCTCGATTAGTATACGGCGGGGGAATAGACTCCCTAGAGAAAGCGCAACAAGCAGCCGAAGCAGCAGACACCATTGTGGTAGGCAATATTATATATAGTGACTTGGAGCAGGCGCTTCAGACCGTGAATGTGAACTTTGATAGAAATGGAAGGTAACCTTAACGTGAATGAAACTGTCAATATTTTAGAAGCAGTCAAAAAGTTAAACCCCCAGCAGCGCAAAGCTGTTGAAGCCGTGGATGGCCCTCTATTAATTATGGCTGGAGCGGGAAGCGGCAAGACGCGCGTGCTCACGCATCGGATTGCTTACCTCATTGGTACGCGCAAAGCGGCACCGTGGAACATTTTGGCTCTAACCTTTACGAACAAAGCAGCACGTGAGATGCAAGATCGTGTCGGTAAGTTGGTTGGCGGTAGTGGCAGCGATATTTGGGTATCCACGTTTCACTCCATGTGTGTGCGCATGCTGCGTAAAGACATCAATCGGATCGGCTTTTCCTCGAACTTTACGATTTTAGATTCTGGTGACCAACTATCTGTCATCAAAACTTGCTGCAAAGAGCTCAACATTGATACGAAGAAATACGAGCCCAAAACATTCCAAGCAGCTATCTCCACAGCTAAAAACGAACTTATCTCTCCTAAACAATTTGAAGACAAAATCGGTGATTACTTCGACGGGCTTACCTCCAAAATTTATACCCTGTATCAGAAAAAGCTAAGAGCCAACAACTCCTTAGATTTCGACGATTTGATTATGGCGACGATTCATTTATTTAAAGAAGTACCAGAGGTGCTGGAATTTTATCAAAATAAATTTCAATATATTCATGTCGATGAGTATCAGGATACGAACAGAGCGCAATATATGCTGTGTCAGATGATTGCGTCCAAGCATAAACGCATTTGCGTCGTTGGGGACAGTGACCAGTCCATTTATCGCTGGCGCGGAGCGGATATTAGCAACATCCTCAATTTCGAGCAGGATTACCCAGATGCAACGTCGATTCTCTTGGAGCAGAATTACCGTTCGACTTCGAATATTTTGCAGGCGGCCAATAAAGTCATTGCAAACAACACAGGTCGTAAGCCCAAGAACCTTTGGACAGATAAAGAAGGCGGCGTCGGGATTAAACTGTACCAAGCGGATACCGAGTATGAAGAAGGTTACTTCGTTACGAATGAAATCAATAAGAATAAGTCGAATGGCAAAAGATTCGGCGATCACGCGATCCTCTACCGTACGAACGCCCAGTCCCGGGTAATCGAGGAAATTTTGATTAAATCGGATATCGCCTACACCATCGTTGGCGGGGTTAAGTTCTATGATCGTAAAGAGATTAAGGATATTTTGGCTTACTTGAGACTGATCTCCAACCCGAACGATGATATCTCCTTGAACCGAATCGTGAACGTGCCGAAAAGAGGCGTTGGCGGTACGACCTTGGATAAAGTGGCGGATATGGCTGGACGTAGAGGGATTTCTCTATTTGCCATGTTGGAGGAAGTTGATTCTCTAGAGATCAATACGAAAGCGAAACATGCCCTTGCGGATTTCCGTGAAATGGTAGATAACCTCAACCGCATGGTGGACTACTTGTCCGTAACCGAGCTGACCGAGAAAATCCTTGAAATGTCTCAGTACCGTTTAGAGATGCAACGCGAGAACACCATTGAATCCAAGGCTCGTCTCGAAAATATTGAAGAGTTCCTGTCTGTGACGATGGACTTCGAAAAGCGTAATGAGGACAAATCCCTCATTTCCTTCCTTACAGACCTAGCGTTGATCGCGGATATCGATACGTTGGACAAAGACAAGCCCGAAGAAGAACAGGACGCGGTCGTCCTCATGACGATGCACAGCGCCAAAGGGCTCGAGTTCCCAGTTGTGTTCATCATCGGGATGGAAGAAGGCGTCTTCCCGCACAGCCGTGCGTTCGCCGATAACGAAGAGCTCGAAGAGGAGCGCCGTTTGGCCTATGTCGGCATCACGCGCGCCGAGCAAGAGCTGTTCCTCACGTGCGCACGCATGCGCACGCTCTTCGGCCGAACCGCCGCGAATGCGCCGTCGAGATTCCTCCAGGAGATTCCGAAGGAACTCCTGGAAACCGTCTCGGCAGGCGGCTCCAGCGGCGGCTTCTCCCGAGGCGGCCGTTCCGTCGGCGGCTCCTCTTGGGGCAGCAGCGGCAGCGCTGCTGCATCGAGCCGCGGTGGCAGCACCACTGGCTCGTCTGCCTGGGGCACACCGTCCTCCTTCGGGGGACGGCCAAGCACGGGCATTGCCGCTAGCGCTGGCACTGCTGCTGGCGCGGCTGCGCCAAGCCCCGCTGCCGCGCCAAGACCGGCTGCGTTCCGGGCTCCGCAGCCTGCTGCAGGCGGCACGACGGACTACAAAGCCAGCGACCGCGTGTCGCATGGCAAGTGGGGCGTCGGCACCGTCGTGTCCGTGAAGGGCTCGGGTGATGACACCGAGCTGCAGATTGCTTTCCCAGCGCCGGTTGGCTTGAAGCGCCTGCTCGCGAAATTCGCTCCGATCACGAAAGTGTAGGAGCCGCTCCCTAAAACTAATTCCCATTTGAGAGAGGAAGAGCCCGCCATGACCGATAAACTCGCGGCAATGAAAACCCTCATCCAAGAAATTAACAAGCATAACCATAACTACTATACGCTGGATCAACCTACGATTTCGGACGCGGAGTGGGACGCGCTTTATGATAAATTGTCACAGCTAGAGCAAGAGACAGGGGTTACTCTGCCAGCTTCACCTACCCATCGGGTAGGTGGAGATCTGCTCAAAGGCTTTGAACCGCACCGCCATTTAGCTCGTTTATGGAGCCTAGACAAAGCGCAAAACGCTGACGATTTGGCAGCTTGGCACACACGTGTACTTAAGCTAATCGCCGATTACAATAGCAAAAACCCTGAAACGCCGCTGCCAGACCCTACTTATGTGGTCGAGCTGAAGTTTGATGGGCTTACCCTGAACCTCACGTATGAGCAAGGGCAGCTAGTCCAAGCTTCGACGCGAGGCAATGGCCAAGTTGGCGAGGGCATTTTAGCTCAAGTCAAAACGATCAAATCGATTCCGCTAGAGATTCCTTATGATCAAGGGACGATTGAAGTGCAAGGCGAGGGCGTCATGTTCCTGTCTGTCCTTGAAGCGTACAACCAGACGGCCGCAGAGCCGCTAAAGAATGCTCGAAATGCAGCAGCAGGAGCCTTGCGTAATCAGAACCCGAAACTAACCGCAGAACGCAAACTAAACGCCTTCTTCTATAATGTGGGTTACACCAGTGACCTTCATTTTGAAAGTCATGCGGACATGGTTCAGTTCCTACGTGATAACCTGTTCAAAATTAGCAACCGCACGCGGTACTTCTCCACCATCGAAGAGGTAAGCAGCGAGCTTGAACGCATTGCAGAAGAACGCGCTAGCTTCGACTTCCTGATTGATGGAAGTGTCGTGAAGCTGACGGATATGCGTACAAGAGAAGTATTCGGCTATACGGATAAATTCCCGCGCTGGGCGATTGCATACAAGTTCGAAGCCGAAGAAGCGACGACGACGCTGCAGAGTGTATCTTGGGAAGTCGGCCGCACGGGTAAAATCACACCACTAGCCCGCGTAGAAGCCGTTGACCTCGCAGGCGTGACCGTGCAGAACTGTACGCTCAACAACGTTGGCGACATTGAGCGCAAAAACCTCAAACACGCCCTCGGCAGCCTCGTCTACATTCGCCGTTCGAATGACGTCATTCCAGAGATTCTCGGTAAAGTAACCGAGGAGAATGACGGCGAGGAAATCGTCGCACCGACGCATTGCCCGTCTTGCGGCAGTGAGCTCGAGATGCGTGGGGCGCATCTCTTCTGTAACAACCGTCTCGGCTGCAGTCCGCAGCTCGTGGGACGGATGGCGCATTTTGCTTCGCGCGATGCGATGGACATTGAATTTTTCAGCGAGATGACCGCTTCACAGCTGCATCAAGAGCTGGATGTCCGCGATCCTGCGGATCTGTACTCCCTGCAATTCGACGATCTCGTCAAGCTCGATCGCTTTGGCGAGAAGAAGGCGCGCAACTTGCTCGGCGCTCTCGATAAGAGCAAGTCCCGCGACCTCGCGTCTTTCCTGTATGCACTTGGCATCCCGAACTCGGGCAAAACCACCACGAAAGTGCTGGCCGACCACTATCGCAGCCTTTCACGCATCATGGAAGCAACGCCAGAGGAGCTTATTACGCTTCCGGACGTGGGCGGTATCGTAGCGGAGAGCATTCACTCGTTCTTCCGTGATCCCGTGATGGTGTCTAGCATTGAGCGGATGTTAGCCGCAGGCGTAAACCCCGTTGCAGAGGAAGCTCCGGTCATTGTGGCCAGCGAAGATAATCCCTTCTTCGGCAAAACGATCGTCCTCACAGGAACGCTTTCCTCGATGGGGCGGGACGAATGTGCGAAGAAGTTGGAAGCCATGGGTGCCAAAATCACCGGCAGTGTCTCCAAAAAAACCGACATCGTCATCGCTGGCGAAAGCGCAGGCAGCAAGCTGACCAAGGCGCAGGAGCTAGGCATCCGTATTATTGAAGATGAGCAGGAGCTTTTGCAATTGCTAGGTGAAGTTTAATCTATATAGAAGAGAGGTGGCAGCGCCATGCCCAAAAAGATCATGCATATCGTTAACGGAGACGCATTTGGCGATAAGTTGCGAGCATCTGGTATCGATGGTGAGATTTTGGTGTGGCGCGAGTCGCTCTATGAGGGACCTATCGGCATGCAGATGTCAGATAGTGCCCTTTTATCTATGAGAGCATCTTACATGAGTAACCGTTATGGCGTTCCGGAGGACACTTTCAAGTCTCAGACCATACAGCAAGAAGCGAAGCTGGGTACTCTCACGGATGTGGACGAAGTTGTCCTATGGTTTGAGCACGATTTATATGATCAGTTGATGCTGTGTTATTTGCTTTCCAGAATTGCTGACTTCTCTCAACCGTCCTTCCGATTATCCTTGATATGCATCGATCGTTTCCCTGGCGTAGACCCTTTCTATGGCTTGGGGCAGCTATCCGTCGATCAAATCCTACATCTTCATGGTACGGAGTTACCTGTGAGTGAGAAGCAACATGCCATTGCCTGCAAGGTGTGGAGAGCCTACTCGGCTTCTGAGCCTTTGCCTATGGCCTCTTTATTAGAAGAAGACTTATCCGCACTGCCTTTTCTTAAAAAGGCCCTAGAGGTCCATCTAGCTCGCTTTCCTTCTATGCAAAATGGCTTGTCAGCCATTCAGCAGCTGACGCTTGAGCTGATCAGGGACGATGAGGTATTGATCCTGTCTTTATTCCAAAGCTTAACTGAGCAGCTGAGTCATTACGGCTTAGGTGATTTGCAATTCTTTGGCATCTTGGACGGGCTCTGGCATTGTGAATATCCACTGGTTCAAGTGCTTGGTGGTGACAAGTTACCGAAATACAATGAATCATGGCCCGCGCAATTTGAAAATGTCAGAGTAAAGATAACAGAATTGGGTAAACTTATTCTTACTGATAAGCAAGATCACGTTTGTCTGAACGGGATTGAAGAATGGATTGGTGGCGTTCATTTAGTTGGCAAGCAGGGGATATGGCGCCGAAATGCAGTAACTACAGGCTTTGTGCGACTGTAAGATAATGTATTTAAAAAGATGCTTGCATTTCATTTTGAAACCTGATAATATATGTTCTTGTCACCGCAAGAGCGACACATTAACGCTTTAAACGGTAACGCATTAAAGCTCCTTGAAAACTGAACAAACGAATGAAGTTTATCAGCAAATTCAGTCACGTAAGTGACTACAATTGAGATTGCAAAATCTCGCTAGCTTCAAATGAGCAAGTCATCTTTCTATTATGGAGAGTTTGATCCTGGCTCAGGACGAACGCTGGCGGCGTGCC
>NZ_JAVDSB010000010.1:0-252298 GCF_031455095.1 Paenibacillus qinlingensis | reverse complement strand
AACTCATTACGGAATATTTCATGAACCGCCGTATACCGAACGGTACGTACGGTGGTGTGAGAGGTCGGGGACTAGCCGTCCCCTCCTACTCGATTAGGCATAGGTGTGATTCCTTGAAATATGTGGGAAATATTTCAAATTATTGACGTAAACGGGAGGGTGAATGCATCTGGAACAGGTGTAACATAGAAGAAAGGGCAATGACTATGTTGTTAAAGCCGGGAGGGTGAAAAGCATGAAATGGATGAGGTTAATGCCGCTTATGCTAGGTGTGATACTTGTCATACTTTCTGCCAAACCTTTGTTTGCAGCTGGGAACGAGACGTATATTGGGAGTCGTGTAAACCATCAATTCAAATTTGATCATATCTATGTGAATTTCATGGAGTTAGGTAAGGTTGAGATTCTCGGCAGAGGTACCCCGATTCCCGTTGATCATATTTCTGTGGAAAATGAATTATCAGACGGCAAAGAAAGGCAAGCTATTCAGACCATGGCAGAGTACGTGAGCATGAATCAACAACCCAATGGGGATCGACTCACTTACACGAGAACTTATAAATGGGCAGGTCAGATCATAGAAATTGCAGACCAATTCCAAGCGGGGGAGTTCAATTCATCCACGCGTGAACAAGTGAATCTACACATGTCAATTAATCACAAGGATTGGTCTGTGGAGGGGCCGGTCCTAGTTCGGCCATTTTTTTTAGATGATAATCGGTACCATGGGTACTTTGGCGTTTTAACGGTCAAAGAGAAAGGGAGAGAGAAGTTGGTCATCATTCAACGAACCTCTGGGACGGCATTTACTCCGGATAAAAACCTGTCATGGCGCATACTAAGTATCGATAGCCAAGGTCAGGTTCAAGAGGACCGCTTTACCTATGATGAGCTGAGCGAGGTGCCGCAGAGGGTGAATATGATTAATATCACGAGTGCTTCGCCTTTCAGTTTGGGATACCGTAGTAACATTTTATTTGTTTGGCCATCCCTTCTTTTCCCGTTAGCTTACCCGATCGGTACAGCCATAGTGGGGCTCCTGTTGGTTATCATCGGGTTAGTAAAAGGATTGCGCCACTATCGAAAATAATGCGATTAACTGCTGAGGTGTTGAAAGGAGCATAAGGGTTTGAAGTTCATGGTTTATTTCATGGTATTAACTTTCATGGTCGGTTTGTCCGCGTGCCAAGCGGCAGAGCCTACAACCGTTGAACCGCGTACGATGGCAGGTGAGACTACAGCTCCGATTATCGTGCAAATGGAGAGTGCAGAGCCAAAGGTTAACGAGGTTAAGGATGCCAACTTACTTATTCCCACAGGGTGGCAGCTGTTGGTTCGGCACAATAGTGCGGAGAGAGTGGAAGGTGACTTGAACAAAGACGGCATCCAGGACGTCGCCATGGTCATCGAAAAGATAGAGGCCATGAAAGAGGAAGCACCTGAGAGGGCGCTTCTGATTGGTTTTGGCAATAGGGACAGTACGTATACACGCTCCATTATTGCAGAAAAGGCGATTCTAAAAGCCGATGAAGGCGGGATATGGGGCGATCCGCTCGACAGTATTTTTATCGATAGAGGCTCCATTGTCGTCAGTTTCTATGGGGGAAGTAACTTCAGATGGTATGGGAATTATCGGTTCAGATTTCAAAATGGGGACTGGTACTTGATCGGCGCTACCCTCGGATCTTATTTTACGGGGACGATGACAGAGAAGACCGGTGACGAAGCGGACTATAACCTGCTCACAGGTGATTATGTGAAAAGAATCGTCGACGATCCTAAGGCCGAGCAACCTACTACCCATACGATAACGGGCAACATGGGGAAGAAGCAGCTGCTGAAGCTGCGTGATTTTGTAGCGGCAGGTTCGACGGATCAGTTTTTAAAATAAAGCGTGTTCGCGGCCGCGGGAGGGGCTTGCGCACAATATATGTGCGCAAGCAGGTAACAGCCAGCTGAGATGCCGCGCTTGCGCACAATATATGTGCTCAAGCAGGTAAGTGCCA
Organism: Paenibacillus qinlingensis; assembly: GCF_031455095.1. GTDB lineage: Bacteria > Bacillota > Bacilli > Paenibacillales > NBRC-103111 > Paenibacillus_E > Paenibacillus_E qinlingensis_A. Next base: position 250,292 of record NZ_JAVDSB010000010.1, on the reverse strand, counting down.
GCTGAGATGCCGCGCTTGAGACTTCAATCCTCCCTCTTTTTCTCACCCTCAAATCCATCTCCTTCAATACCCCCAGAAATGCAAGCACCTCCTGCCTTTTAACCTTATCTCACGTATGTTACTACCCCCACTTACGCTGACTTTTTTCTATGCTGCACCAGCCCAGCAACCCCTCGGGCTCCACGCAGCCTAACCCTAACCCCCTAACCATTCTTCATTACCTCTGAACACGGCACCGAGGACGTAACTTAGCTCTCTCCCTCTTTTGGCCCCGATTTTCACTCTCAAAAACCCCTCGTAGCACTTATCCCCAAACTTACCCACAATATCAACATGTCCACAAATCAGGCTGTGCATAAGATTCTTTCCTCCTTATACACATATCCACAACTAAACTTATCCACAACTGGAGAACCAAGTTCCCCTTATCCACGAGGTCGCCTACGAATACTTATCATTGCGCGATCGGTAGGAGAGAGCTGGTGGAGCGAGATGATGCTATTTGATGCCGAAGGATGTGCTTTTCCGCGTGTGATTTGGTATGCTGTATTATGTTGTAATGTTTTCGTAATACTACTGTAATATGAAATAGAACATTAGCTAGCTTCTCTTATATGCTTCTAAGGACGTGGACAACTCCGTCTTTAGTCTAGGTTTTATCACGACCTTTGGCTAACGAAAGACAGTACCTTGGGGTGTTTTTTAAAAAGCCTTACTCCTTTATGATAAAGGTAACGTAGAGGAGAGCGAGGATTTGGCATGAGAACAAAAGCGTGGGTGTCCTATTTGCTAGCTTGCAGCGGACTTCTTTTGATCCCATTAGTAGGGCTCAATTATATACATTTAAATCAAGACACAGGAACAGCGTACAGTTTAATGACTGATCTGGATCGGCAGATCCCTTTTATCAAAGGCTTTGTGGTTCCGTATTTAGGTTGGTATGGCTTTCTTGCCGTAGGCTTCTTATATTTAGCGTATCGAGATCGCTCCAATTATTTTCAAACACTCGTAGAATTTATCATAGGTTTGCTTTTATGTTATGGCGTCTATGCTATATATCAGACAACAGTGCCGCGGCCGGACCTTGCAGGTAGTGACTGGTTGCTTCGGACAGTGCAATGGGTGTACAGCTCCGATGAACCGTTTAATTGTTTTCCCAGCACACACGTACTAACGGCCTATCTGATGATGAGAGCCTATCTCCGTTCAGTACCTATAGCAATACGCTACAAAATCATAACGGCGGGTACGGCAGTGTTAATTATTGCATCGACTCTGTTCGTTAAACAACATGTGATCATGGATATCGTGGGTGCAGTGCTTGTGGCTGAGTGCGTCGTCTATGTAGTTAGTAAAAGTAAGAGAGCGTGGTCGATAGGATCGATAGCTGCTGGTGCGCGACAAGATGAGCTCGAAAGGGGACTAAAGCAATGAGAAGAAAAGGGAAGCTTCTGATACTAACGGGCAGTCTTGGGGATGGGCACAACAAAGCAGCGCAGGCGATACTTGAAGCTGTACGTATGTATAGACCGGATATGGAAGTGAAAGTCGTTGATTATTTGGCGTGGACGCATCCGTATTTGCATGGGTTCGGTAAGTACTGCTATATGCAATGGGTCAAAAGCTTGCCCTCCGTATATGGTTTCCTATACAAGAAGACTAGGCATGACACCGCGTTATCCCATTTGTTCAAAAAAATGAAATCTTTCAGCACCGACCGGATGCTGGATTTGTTAGAAGAGGAAGCACCCACGGAAGTCGTGTGTACGTTCCCAGGGGCTGCGGCTGCTATGTCTTATCTAAAATGCAACGGCCTTACGATCGTGCCGACCGTGACGGTCATCACGGACTATACCGATCACAGCTACTGGATTCATCCGGGGACGGATAAGTATCTGGTCGGGGCGGAGCATGTGAAGCAGGCGCTTCTGAAGTATGCGATCCCTGAGCAGCGCATCGTCGTGACCGGCATTCCGATTCGGATGCCATTCACACAATCGTACAATCGCTCCGAACTTCGCGATAAATACGGTTTGCAGCGCAACATGCCAACGGTGCTTGTGATGGGCGGGGGGCACGGCCTGATCGGAAAATCGTTCAAATCGGTGCTGCAATCAGATGAACTCGCAGTGCCTGTGCAATTTGTTTTCGTCTGTGGACGCAACGAGAAGCTGAAGCAGCATTTGGAGGAGGAACTTGGCGGCTCGAACACGCATCATCATGTTATGGTGACAGGGTTCGTCGACCATGTGCACGAGCTTATGGCGCTGTCTGACCTAATCGTGACGAAGCCCGGTGGGCTCACCGTATCCGAAGCGCTCGCATTGGAGCTGCCCATGATGCTGTACAAGCCGATTCCTGGGCAGGAGCAGGCAAACGCCGCGTACCTCGTGGGGATCGGTGCTGCTGTCGAAGTAAAGAACGCCGCTGAGATGAAAAAACAATTGCTCGACGTCATCGCGAATCAGTCCGTTTTGCTCAAGTTGAAAAAAAATGTACAACGACGTCACCAACAACCAGATGTACTGCGTACCTTAGATGCGATTTTGGAAACGGAGCATCATTACCTTCCGATTCAAGATGGTTTGCAATTCTCGTATGCGAATGTATAGAAAAAGCCAAGACCCCTATTCCTCCCGCTTTATTGACGGGAATAAGGGGTCTTTTTTTCTGCCAGTTAGCCTGCTACTTATCCTCTTGCATCGTGACGATGATATCTTGTGCGTAGTTGCCGAATTGTTTGCCGAAGAGGGTAACACCGCCACAATTCGCTGCTGTTTCCAAGGAGGCAAGGCGGAAATGAATATCCTGCGAAAACGTAATATTCAGGTCGTGAATCGTGGTGGACGATATTTGTGTGCCATCTAGAAACGAGCCCTGCGGATTCACCGTAATAATTTTTAGCAAACCATACTGTGTATTGCCATTTCCCCACCAATCTGGGGTGAGTACACCTCTATGTTTGCCAAAATCACCAGGGCAGGTCCACTGTCCAAGTGGTTTATCGTTGATCGAAAAAGAAATATCCGAAGGCCAATTCTCATTATAGCCTGGAGCTTCCGAGCAAATTTCGAATGAAATTTCCAGTGTACGAAGCTTCTGATTGCTGTGGAAAAAATTCGGGATACGGTACTCCACATAACCGCTGCCGAACCAGAGAATACCTGCTTGTACATGCTGCGGATCGGCAAAATACCGCGGATCATCCAGTACCCCGATCAATTGGGTTGGGGAAGCCAAGCCACATGTCGGTTTCACATCAAAGGCCGAGTATTGACCGATGGGAATCGCAACCGTCGTGGTCGGAAGCTCATAGGGCTTCTTCGATCTAAATTGAAGTGTGGCTTGATCAAGCTGCAGGTAACAAATCTTCTGTGTACCGCGCACACCAGTCACGTTCTCCGAACGCACGATGCCAGCTTGCTCCAGCTTCTGGATATGCTTGGTCACAATGGCCGACGAAATCTCTAGTCGCTGGGAAAGCTGTTTAATATTTAATGGCGCTTCGCCTAGTAATTCAATCATTTTCACACGAGTCTCCGAGGAGAAGCACTCCAGGAAGGGCATGTTTTTGGATGTAACCTCAATTTGCATAAGGGGAACCTCAACTTTACTTGCATATTTTCTTTATTGTATAACCTGTAGGTTATTTAAACAACTTGTTTATTAGGTTTTTGCTATATCTTTCGATTTTCTGAGCAAATACAAGGACCGCGTTAAGTTTCTTTTTGTATATTCAAGTAATGGAACCCCAAGTATATATATGGCCAAAATAGAGCTTGATAAGCGCGGCAACTTGCTGACTTTGCTCTTCCAGAAGAAAATGCCCTCCACATAAAAAATGAATTTCCGCACATTTTAATAATTCTCCAAAGGTAAGAGCCCCTTCTAACGTAAAATTAAAATCATTTTTGCCCCATGTTATCAGAGTAGGCGGTTGGTAAGTTCGCAAGTATTGCTGCCAAACTGGATATTGCTCCACGTTGGTTCGATAATCGTAGCCCAATGCCAACTGAATTTGGCTATTGCCCGGGCGATCCAAAAATAATTGGTCCATTAAATAACCATCGGGACTAATCAGACAGGGCTGACACGCGCCTTTTAAATACTGCATTTTCGTAAATTCAAAAGTTGTAAGCATGGTAAATGCCGCTTCAGTTGCAGGATTTCGATCTGCCCAAAGTGCTTTGAAGGTATCGAAAGGCTTCCCTAATCCATTTTCACTGGCTACGGCATTCTGAATAACAAATCCAAGAATGCGGTGCGGATTGCGTACAGCGAGCCTGAATCCGATTGGCCCCCCATAGTCTTGGCAGTACAAGATAAAACGTGAAATACAGAGATTATCTATAAGCTTTTCAATCAAAAAAGATAGATTCTCGAAGGTGTACGAGTACTCTTCTACAGATGGCATACTGCTATTTCCGAATCCTAGGTAATCAGGAGCAATGACATGAAATCTGTCTGTTAGTAGAGGAATTAAATCCCTGAACATATGGGATGAGCTTGGAAAACCATGAAGAAGAATGATGGTTGGGTTGTTCCGACTCCCGGCTTGGCGAAAAAATAAATCCCAACCATCGATCTTCATTTTTTGATAATGAACCATGATTTCAACTTCCTTTCTAGGGAGCTCCTACTATTCTCTAACAAAAATATGTGATTATAACATGTCTAAGTACTTAGGAGCAGGAGGACATAGGAACTAGAGAACATAGTACGATTAATTAATAAGTTATTATTATTTAATTTAATGTCCAATGATTTGTGCAAAAAAAGGACGTTCATCATCAGCCAAATCATGTATCATGGTAAGGAGAAAGAAGCTATCTTTTAACCAAATACAGGTAACGAGGTGTGAAAATGAGCAAACGCTTTCAGCTGCATGAGATCTTCTCTGAAGGAATGATTTTGCAGCGAAATCAAGAGAATCCGATATGGGGGACAGGCCCTGAGGGGATGAGCGTTACCTTGGTGTGCCAAGGACAGCAGGTACATAGCCTCATTACCAACGGCAAGTGGCAGGTGATATTGCCCGCATCCGAAGCGGGAGGTCCTCATATCTTAACCGTTAGCTCGGAGGGGCAGCTACTAGTGGAAATCCAAGATGTCTACTTTGGGGACGTTTGGCTAGCTGGAGGTCAATCTAACATGGAGTGGCCGGTAAGGGAGACAGATCACGCGCAGGCGGACATCGCGGAAGCTCATTTTCCGCTTATACGTTACTTCGATGTCCCCCGAGTGGAATGGGCTGACCCTGCGATAGAAACACCGATGAACGCTTCTTGGAAAAAGGCGCTGCCTGAGCATGTGCCGGACTTTTCGGCAGTAGCTTATCATTTTGCCCAGCATATTCAGGCTTCTGAGGGGATACCGATTGGCATCATTGGCTGCAATTGGGGCGGTACCTCGGCTTCTTGTTGGGTAAATGAAGCAACGATTCAACAGTACCCAGAGCTGCAGGTGTATCTAGATACGTTTGCCGAACAGATCAAGGATTTTGACTGGGTCGCCTATGAGCGTATTGGGCAAGCTTATGATCAAGCGGTTGCTGATTATGAGAAGCGCAAAGCAGCAGGGGCAACAAAAGAAGAGTTAGGGGGCTATCCATGGCCGCCTCCTACAAATCCACATACGCCTATGAGGCCTTGTGGTGTATATGAGACGATGCTGCTCAAAATCGCACCTTACGGCTTAAAGGGCTTCCTGTTCTACCAGGGGGAGAGCGATGTTAAACGAGCGAATGTGTATGACAAGCTGCTGACAGGACTTATCGACTATTGGCGGTCGCTCTGGCACAAGGACAATCTTCCCTTCCATTTCGTGCAGCTTCCTTCATTTAGCTATGAAGGGAATCCCGATGGGGACGAGTGGGCGTTACTTCGCGAATCCCAAACAATGGTGAATGAGCGTATCCCGCATACGGGGATGGCGATTGCCTTGGATTGCGGCGAGCGCGATGACATCCATCCGCGGGATAAACGTGCGGTGGGGTACAGGCTCGCTTTAACAGCCTTGGAGCTTGTCTACGCGCGCGAGCTAACAAGCTCAGGGCCTGTATACCGCGAGCTGCAGATCGAGGAGGGGCGGGTCGTGCTCCATTTTGATCATACCGAGGGCGGATTGGCGCTCGCTGAGGGGAGTGAACGGCTCATCGGCTTCCAGCTTGCTGAAGCGGAGGGGCCTTTCATGGCTGCAGAGGCGAGCATCGAAGGCAGCACGGTTGTGCTGTGGCATCCAGCAGTCGCGAAGCCAACGAGGGCGAGATATGCTTGGACCAATTACACAGAGGCCAACTTGTTGAATGGGCTTGGTTTGCCAGCTGGCACGTTCCGCACGATACGTGAGAATAGATGAGGTTGTGGGGTCGTTCACTCTTGAGAGTGGACGCTTTTTTGCTTGCTGTAAGTCGAAAATGAGACTGTCGATTAACTGTTTATTCTGAATGTCCTATAAACATTTGAAATTTAGAGAAACAACCGGGAACTTCTGCAACTCGAGATAACTTATCGCTTCCATGACATAGAGATGAATCTCATTTGCAAAATAGCGTTATGAAAACAGCTTATTTATTAGTTTAGTAGAGAATACGGGAGAATAACATTATAAAATAGCGTTATTTTACTCTAAATGGATAAATTTCACTCCATTTGGTCGAAATAGCGTTATTTCGCAATGCTATATTTTAACAGAACATGTATATGTAGCAAATAACGTTATGCCACACCTTTATTTGAAATCGCATGTGACCGTACCTTTGTAAGGAGAGACAATCTCCTCTGAAACTAACAATTTTTATAAAAATTCACTAAGTTGCATGTTTATTAAGCCTCGATTCATTAATGGACAGTCTCAAAATTCGAGTTACTGAAGTGAAACTCTCCGAACTATCCTCCGATCAAGCAAGAATAAACAAAGCCAACTCCGCCTCCCTTGCCTCCGAAACCGGCTGCGAATTATCCCAGTAGATGAGCGACGACGGTGCTATGTGCCACGATACCTCTCTGCGCTGCAGCGCGGGTCGGAATTGTGGCCAATTGTCCAGCTTCCAAACATCCAAAGCTGATCCACTTACACGAATACGCTCCTTGTAAGCCTCCTCGCTCGGCAAATACACATATATCACCCTAACGGTGACATCATGTACCGTTGCTCCGATACGAGCCAACTCTCCTTCCAACCACAGCGGCTCCCCTTGCTCTCTTGTAAAGGGACCGATCACGACGGCATCTTGCGCAACGGATAACTGCTCCAGAGCCGCGTCCATGGTGATGCGATAGCCCAAATCTCGGCAGTGCGCCTTGTAAAATGGTGAATCCCGGTCGCTTGGGTCTTGCCCGGCAAGCGTCATGATCGCTTCCGCGGCAGGGCGCAGCAAGGTGTCCATATCCAAGAAAGCTCCGCCATGTCGGCGCACCCAAGCTTTTGCTAGTGTTGTTTTGCCCGCACCTGCAGGGCCGATAAAAAAGATTAATTTACGCATAGGTAACCTCCGTAGAATGGCTTTCAAAGCATATGTCATAAGATTGTAACATAAGAGCGTTTACAAGTTCGATTTTCAGGAAACTTTCAGCTGAATTAAAGGTTCCTTTAAGCTTTCGGCTATAATTACATCACATTTTTCTCGTATATTTAGGAGATATAGGGGTTAATTTAAATCGGAAGGATCGATTACATGTTAACGAATGTAACTAGTCCACCTCAAAGTGGATATGGAACAGTATCCCATCCTGCAGATCTATGGCCAACACAAGGCTGGCCAACTTCAACGCCCGAAGCACAAGGTATATTCTCGGCAACGCTAGCTAAGACTTTCGAGGTTTTTGATAAACAAGGTGTGCATAGTGTAGCCATTATTCGTCATGGTGTGTTGGTTGCGGATGCTTATAAAGAAGGAATTCAAGCGGAAATTCCGCAAGATATGAAATCAGTAACGAAGAGTGTCACATCGGCACTAGTCGGTATTGCTTTAGCAGAAGGTAAGCTGAAAAGTCCAGAGCAGCGTCTAGCTGTATTTTTCCCAGAGTTAGAGAAAGATCCCTTAAAGTCTAAGATTCGATTAAAGCATCTGCTTAGTATGACTTCAGGTCTCGCTTGGGATAATTATCAGGAGCACTCATCGAACGAAATGATGCATGAACCGGATTGGATCCAGTATATCCTAGACCGTCCTGTCAAACATGAACCAGGTGAAGTGTTTAACTATTCCAACGGGGATGCGCACTTACTCTCGGCTGTGCTTGAAAAGGTTACGGGGATGACCATGTTGGACTATGCCAAGTCACGGTTATTCGAACCGCTAGGCATTACAAATGTGAGCTGGAACCATGACCACAACGGAATGACAATCGGTGCTTGGGCGCTTGCTTTAACACTTGAAGATATGGCTAAGATAGGCTTGCTTTATCTCAAAGAAGGGCAATGGGAAGGGAAATCAATTATTCCCCAAGCCTGGATTCGTACTTCATTGGCGAAGCGGATTCACTTGAATTATAGTAACGGTACCCGAGGCACGTATGGCTACTATTGGTGGTCCAAAACGCTTGCCAAAGGAATCGTAAGAGGAAGCCGCAAAGAAATGGATGTTTTCTATGCATCGGGTTCAGGTGGCAGACGCATATTTGTTATACCGGATTTGGATCTGATTGTTGCGCTAACCGCCAATACGGAAGATGTGGATATGCCGGAAGGCTTGTTGCTTCATGTGCTTCAGTCAATTCGATCCGACAAAGGGCTCACGGAGAACCCCGTAGCCAATGCACAATTAAAGCAAGCCATTCAAGCTTTCTCAACATCAGCTGTTATCTAAACATGGACAAGCCGCACATCGTAAGATGGCGGCTTTTTCTTGTGCTGATTTCTCGGTTGCGAGCAGATGAGAACGTGTAGATCAGCACACTAAATCAGCTCTGTCTTTGAAATCGAAGTGAGAGTGCGGTAGAGCGATTTCGAGGTCAGCCTGTTTTTTTAGAATTGATATACTGGGTAATGACGCATATACGTCAGGAATGCCAAATTAGATTCACGCGCCGCTATGGATCGTACGAAGTCTCAAAAGAATGGACGGCTAGATTCGCAGCGCCTTTTACTCACGGGGATTGCGATTGCATCGGGCTTATCCGCAGTGACGGTGTTCATTACGCTCAAAATGAATGCCAAAGATTTCGAGATGGCAGCCGTCTGGGTATCCGGCAGCATTTATAACGCGAACTGGAAGTACATCATCTCCATGCTGCTCTGGTTGCTGTTCACACAGCCGCAAACGTATCAGACCTATATAGCTGGCAGCCCTTCGATTCACTGGAACAAGGTCATACTGAAGGAACAAGAAGATCAATACTTAGCTAATCTCAGCGCCACACAGCTAAACCACAAGCTGCTCATGACGACCACAGAACTGGAGCGGGAGCACCCAAGTAACATGAGTGAGAATGCAAGAGAGCTGTATGAGCGCTTAGCGCTTTTACCAAGAGAGAAGCTTCATGTGGACTATTATGTGTTTGAAGGGGAAGGGCATGTCTCGGTGCTTCCTGCACTGGTTAGCAGTGCTGTTCGCTTTTTGCGAAGGACCTAAAATAAGTCCAGCATGGAATTTTCTAAAAAGCTCGATATCTAGCGCTTAGGCGTGAAGAGATATCGGGCTTTTTTGCTTGAAATTTTGTTGGAATCAATATGCTTCAGAATAGGTATAAAATGATAATGGGAATCATTATCACTAATAAATGTTAAATCAAGGGAATATAATTGTCAACTACCAATTTTTTTAGCGACCCTTTAGGGAGAGGAAATTGGAGGAGCGACAGTTTTGTAAGGGGAAAGTTTTGCCTATCTGTCTTATGCGGAGGGGGATCGGCATATCGTCAGAGGAAGGTCAATCCTCGTATGGTTTCTCTTCATGTTCGATCAAAGGTCAATAAAAAAGAGAAAAATATAGGGTTGCATTGATAATGATTATCATTTACAATGGCGGTGAGTTGTGTAAATTATTACCAAGCCTCTTCGCCAGAATGGAGCAAGAGTCATTTCATGATCATTTTCCTAAAGGAGGAACGATTAATTTATGAAGGGCAATGCGAAATATCTTGAAAGTCAGAAGAGGAGGGAATCTAATGCACGAACGTATCCTCGAAAGATCCCTATTGCTATTACAGAGGCCAGAGGTATTCAGGTAAAAGATGCAGATGGCCGCACTTATTACGATTGCCTTGCAGGAGCAGGAACACTTGCCCTAGGCCACAATCACCCGGTCGTGATCGAGGCGATGAAAGAGGTCTTAACGACAGGTCTTCCGTTACACACTCTGGATTTGACTACGCCGGTTAAAGAGAATTTTGTAGATGAGCTCTTTGATATATTGCCAGCTGAATTTGCGAAAAATGCCCGTATTCAATTTTGCGGACCGACAGGAGCAGATGCCGTAGAAGCAGCGATGAAGCTGGTAAAGACGGCAACGGGAAGAAGCGGAATGATGTCTTTCCATGGGGGATATCATGGAATGACCAGCGGTGCGCTTAGCTTGACGGGGAACTTGGGCCCGAAACGGCAAGTGGGCGGATTGTTGCCAGGTACGCAATTTTTGCCATATCCGTATGATTATCGTTGTCCATTTGGTATTGGTGGAGAGCAAGGCCATCAAATTGGCAGCCGCTATATCGAACATTTGCTAGACGATCCGGAAAGCGGAGTGCTGTCACCAGCAGGGATGATTATGGAGTTAGTGCAAGGGGAGGGCGGTGTTATTCCAGCACCTCATGCATGGGCCAGAGAAATTCGTAGAATGACCAAAGAACGGGAAATCCCTTTAATTATTGACGAAGTGCAGACAGGAATCGGCAGAACAGGCCGGATGTTTGCGTTCGAACATGCGGGCATTATTCCTGATGTGATCGTAATCTCCAAAGCTATAGGTGGGGGTCTGCCGCTGTCGGTCATCGTGTATCGCGAAGAACTGGACAAATGGGAGCCAGGAGCACATGCAGGTACATTCCGTGGCAATCAGTTGGCGATGGCTGCTGGTACGGCAACGCTGCGAATTATTCGGGAAGAGCGGCTAGTTGAACATGCGGCAGCCGTTGGTGAACGGCTCTGCAAGCACCTAGAGCAAACCAAGACGGCTGTGACATGTATCGGTCAAGTCAGAGGCAGAGGCTTAATGATCGGTGCTGAGATTGTGGACACCGAACGGGAAGCTGACCGAATTGGTAGCTATCCGGCTAATCAAGGGCTCGCCCGTGAAATTCAACAGCAGTGTCTGAAACGTGGCCTGATTCTTGAACTTGGCGGACGTCATGGCAGCGTTGTTCGTTTCTTGCCGCCGCTCAATGTAACGGAGCAAGAGATTGATCGAATTGCTGAGATTTTCCATGAGGCTGTCATGGCAGCGGATCGTCAGTCGTTAAGCCTTCAGGGGGTGCTCGGTTGAATAGGGATTTCGCATCCGACTTCTTAAACACCACGGTGGAGAGTCAAGCGCTTTTTCGTAAGCATATGCAAGCAACAGTCGAGGTGCTCGTTCGTGATTTTGCAGCAGCAGAGAAGCCTTACAGCGGGGCTGCGCCGCAGGATTTGGCAGCGGCATTTCGCGATCGACAGGTTTGTCCCGAGCAGGGCGTGAGCATGGAGGAACTGCTTCAATTTATCGGCACGACGGTGGTGAAACATGCGGCAGTTGTGAATCATCCTGCGTGTGTGGCGCACCTTCATTGCCCGCCGCTTCAAGCTTCACTTATGGCGGAGACCATGCTGGCAACGCTGAACCAATCCATGGATTCTTGGGATCAGAGCATGTCGGCAACCATGCTAGAGAAAGAAATGATTGGCTGGCTATGTGAGCTGTTCGGCTATGACAAGGGGATCAGCGATGGGGTATTCACCAGTGGGGGAACGCAGTCTAACTTCATGGGTCTGGGGCTGGCTAGGGATCATTATGCCTATTCAAAATGGAACTGGAACGTGCAACAGTGGGGCTTACCTCCACAGGGGGACCGTCTGCGCATTCTGTGCTCGGAAGCGGCTCATTTTACAGTCAAGCAATCGGCGGCTCTGTTAGGTTTGGGACAACAGGCAGTTATCACGATTCCTGTTGATTCGTTAGGGCGGATGCACGCCCATGTGCTCGAACATACAATCGATCGATTGCATCAAGACGGATTACTCCCCTTTGCCTTGGTGGGGACAGCCGGCACAACAGACTTCGGCAGTATCGATCCGTTGCCTGAGTTAGCGGTACTTGCTCGTAAACACGGCATTTGGCTTCACATTGATGCAGCCTATGGTGGTGCACTTGCTCTAAGCGATAAACACGCAAACCTGCTAGAGGGAATTGCCTTCGCGGATTCGATTACGGTTGATTTCCATAAATTGTTTTATCAGCCAATTAGCTGTGGAGCGTTCTTAGTGCGGGATGCGGTGAACTATCGCTATTTACAACTGAACGCCGACTATTTAAATCCTCAAGAAGACGATCAGGCAGGGGTGCCTAATCTTGTCGGCAAGTCCATTCAGACAACGCGTAGGTTTGATGCTTTGAAGCTGTACATGTCACTGCAGCACCTAGGTCGTGAAAAGTTCGCGGCCATGATTGATTACACGCTGGAGCTCGCCTTGCACACAGCGGAACAAATACGGCAAGCAAAAGCACTCGAACTATTGGCGCAACCGACGTTAAATGCCGTCGTTTTCCGCTATCTACCTTCCGGAGAGATCGATTCCTCACAGGTGGATGAGATCAATCACCGTATTCGAGATCGTCTCCTTGCGAGTGGGATTGCCGTTATTGCACGAACAAAAGTGAAAGAAAAGGCGTGTCTAAAGTTCACGCTGCTCAATCCGTTAACGACACCGCAGGATACGGCTGATATTTTGGCTCACATCGTGCGAATAGGTTTGGAACTAGAACAACAATATGTGATCGAGCAGCATGCTCTGAGGGGAGTTTAATCATGATCCAGGATGGATTACTGGAAAACGTACAAACTTTTGACGAAAAGGGGGTAAACTCGTATCAGACGGCAGCTAGAGCTACGCTGCAAAGCTTGCTAAACAGCTTTCTCAGGGAAACTGGACTGGGGGATTGGCGTGAAGTTGAAGGTACATGGGTGCTGGAAGTGCCCTTGGTCAGTCAAGGAGGCAGTATCCTCGTTTCCGTCAAGCATAAATCGCTGACAGGAAGACATCTGTTTCAATTCCCCCTGCAGTGGAATGGAAGCGAGGGGCATGAAGGAGATAGGGAAGATGAGCTGGTAGTAGCCCGGCGGCTCGTTCATGAATTAGGTCATTTCGTCAAAGTGGATTCGCCGGAACGTATAGAGGATTTGTTACAGCAAATCGAAGAAAGCTGTGCCAGCATTGAGCAGTTTGTCGCTGCCCGTGACGGCGATCGGGGCCAGTTATATGGCTTTGATGGCGACTTTATTACAGCCGAGCAATCCTTATTGTTCGGACATTTGCTCCATCCTACACCGAAATGTCGGAACGGGGTTCCAGCCAGCATGCAATCCGTGTTTTCCCCGGAGTTGAAAGGGCAGTTCCAACTGCATTATTTCCGTGCACATCGCAGCATTGTACGTGAGGATTCTGCACTTGCACATACAACTGCAACGGAATGGATTAAAGCGGATCTCCGTCACGCAGATGTTCAGGTACCGTTCACAGACAGTGATGAATATACGTTGATTCCACTGCATCCTTTGCAGGCGGAAGAAGTACTTGCGAAGCCAGCCGTTCAGCAGCTGCTCGAAGCGGGCTTGCTTCAAGATATAGGTCCAATAGGGCGTTATTACTCGGCAACCTCATCGTTCCGCACGATGTATCATCCAGAGTCGCCATTTATGCCAAAAGGGTCCGTTCCTGTGCGGATTACCAATTCGGTACGAGTCAATCTATTTAAAGAACTGGAACGTGGCGTTGAAGTATCTCGCATGCTGCAAACCAAAGTCGGCGAGGTATCCAAACAATATCCAGCGTTCGCTATTGTGAAGGATCCTGCCTATGTGTCAATTGCTTTAGAAGGGCAGGAAGAGTCTGGATTCGAAGTTGTTTTGCGCGAAAATCCGTTTCAGGGGAAGCAGGCTCAGCAAGTGTCTCTTGTGGCTTCACTCGTGCAAGATCCGTTGCCTGGCTCTGAATCGCGTCTAAGCACGATCATTCGCCGATTGGCTAAGCAGGAAGCCCGCTCAACGGAAGCGGTAAGTCTGGACTGGTTTCGTCTTTATTTGAGTATGTCTCTAAAGCCAATGATCTGGCTGTATGTCACACACGGTATTGCGCTGGAAGCTCATCAGCAGAACAGTGTTGTCCAGCTGAACAATGGATACCCACAACGTTATTATTATCGCGACAATCAGGGCTATTATTTCTGTAATTCCATGAAGGAGCATCTGAATAAGGAATTGCCAGGCATCGGAGATAAGAGTCATACATTCTGCGATGATGCCATTGCTGATGAACGTTTCCGCTATTATGTTATTTTTAACCATCTGTTCGGTCTGATTAACGGTTTTGGTACAGCGGGACTTGCCCATGAACGGGAGCTGTTGCGTGAGTTGCGATCTGTGCTTGCGGAGTTCCTTCCGTTGAACAGAGAGCCTTCGATTTTCCTGCAAAGCTTGTTAACGGAAGCTAAGATCCCATGTAAGGCAAATCTGCTCACGCGACTTTACGATATGGATGAGTTAGTCGGTTCTCTCGAAAACCAGTCCGTCTATGTGCTCGTGGACAATCCGCTGGTTCTGGAGGTGTAGCGAAAGTGTCGGGTCATAGGAATCGCAATTTGAAGCAAATTTTTGAAAATCCTTCTCGTGCAGCCTACGAAGATCCCTCGATTGGCAGGACGATTTCGTTCCGTCCGGTCGATCTGGAGCGGGATTTGTTGATGCTGCATCGTTGGCAGCAGGAGCCGCATGTCGTTCCTTTCTGGCAACTGAACATATCTTTGGCTGCCTATCAGAGCCACTTGGAGCGTTTCCTAGCCGATCCGCATCAGACGCTATGCATTGGTGAGCTGGATGGAGAGCCGATGAGCTATTTTGAATCCTATTGGGTGAAATCTGATGTGATTGAACCCTATTATGAGGCAGCTACGGATGATCAAGGTGTACATCTGCTGATTGGTCCGCCAAGCTATCTCGGGCAGGGTTATGCATTTCCGCTGTTGAAAGCTCTCGTACGTGTGCAGTTTATGCATCCAGGTACCAAGCGAGTCGTGGCTGAGCCAGATATTCGGAATGCGAAGATGCATCATATTTTTGAAAAATGTGGCTTCCGCTTCCAGCAGGAAGTGCAGCTTCCGGATAAAAAGGCAGCGTTGATGCTATGTGAGCGAGAAACCTTTGAAGTGATAGATAGAGAAACGAGGGAGATACCTATTGGCTAGGGGAGTTGTTCCGAATCATTCAGAGGAATGGGATGTGCTGGGCGTGGGAGTCGGTCCATTCAATCTCGGTCTTGCTGCGCTACTTACGCGCGTACCCGAGCTGAAGGCCCAATTCTTGGAACGGAAGCCACAGTTCGATTGGCATCCAGGCATGTTAATTGAGGGGACGACCCTGCAAGTTCCTTTTTTCGCGGACTTGGTGACGATGGCCGATCCGACGCATCCGCTCAGCTTTCTCAATTATTTGCATGAGCATGGCAGATTGTATCACTTTTACTTTCTAGAGAAGTTCCAAATTCCTCGTAAGGAATATAACCATTATTGCAAATGGGCGGCGGAACGATTAGCCTCTTGCCGTTTCGGCTACGAAGTGAGCGGAATCCGTTTGGAAGAAGGTGAAGCCAGTTCCCACTTTGTTGTGGAGGCGAAAGAGCTTCAGACCGAGCAAACAAAGACCTATGTTGCCCGTAACTTAGTACTAGGTGTTGGGAGCAGACCACATATTCCGAAACGGTTCCAGCACGTAATCGGACCGAATGTTTTTCACTCCGCCGATTATTTAACGAATCGGGAACGATGCCTGAAAGCGCGCTCGATCACGGTCGTGGGTTCTGGACAGAGTGCAGCCGAAGTTGTACTGGATTTGCTAAGAGCGCAGAGTGACAATGGGTATCGCTTGGATTGGTTTACACGTTCATCAGGCTTCTTCCCGATGGAGTATTCCAAGCTCGGTCTTGAGCATTTTTCTCCAGAATATTCGAAATATTTCTATGACCTTGATCCCGAACGCAAGGATAGCATCAGGGCAGGGCAAGGCTTGCTGTATAAAGGGATTAGCGCGTACACCATCGCCGATATCTACGATACGCTGTACGAGGCAGGAGTCGGTGGACAGGAAGGACCAGGTGTCCGACTGTTGTCCCTAACCGAAGTGGAGGGGATGTTTCCGACTTCAGACCGAGGGAACGACAGCTATCAATTGCATTGCCGACACTTGCAGCAGGATGCTGCTTTCGAGCATACCAGCGAGATTGTCATCCTGGCGACGGGTTATGAGCATGCCGAACCGGCCTGCTTAAGTCCGTTAGAGCCGTATCTGTGTCGAGATGCAAAAGGACGCTTGGACATCGCTGAGAATTATTCACTAAAACTGCGAACCAGCGGGGAGAACCAGATTTTTATTCAAAATGGGGAACTACATACGCATGGTATAGGTGCACCTGATCTTGGGCTAGGCGCTCATCGGAACAGCGTAATTATTAAGCAGTTGGCTCAGCGCGAGGTTTATCCCATCAGGAGTCGAAATGTGTTTCAACAATTCGGGGTTAACCGATGAAAATACTGAATCCCCAAGCGCCCAGTCGTAGATCACGAACAGGCATGCAGGCTGCACTTCTTGGCTGCATGTTTCTGGGACTGTTTACAGAAGTGCTGCTGTCACCTTATTATCCGCAATTTTTTCATCAGGTTTTCGGTATTGAGGACTACAGTTACACGGGTTTATATTTGTTTGTCTGCCGACTAACAGTCGTTCTCTGTTCTCCATTATGGGGGTGGCTGACCCGGAAATGGGAAGCTAAGCGGCTGCTGCTCATCGGTCAGGCAGGAACGGCCTTATCGACAGCGCTGCTGGCGCAAGCGGATAGTGCGACAGAATTCCTTATTCTGACGATTTGTTTGCTTATTTTTAAAAGCAGCTATATGTTGATTTATCCAATCATTATGGAACTTAGCGACAACGGAGCTCAAGCGGGATCTGCGGCAAAATTTCATGCGGTTCATCATACAGCGGTTCTGATCGCTGCCTTGGCGGGTGCTCATATGCTTCAGATGGAACATCCGTTAACGTTGTTTTATGGGGCAGCAGCTGCGGATGTGATTCAATTGTGCGTTTGTGTTGTCGTTCTTTGGGGATGGAATAGTGCTGCTAAGAAGGATGATCGACGGGAGTCTGGAGGTTCAAAAGGGTTGTTGCGCAACTTGCTCCATGATCGAACGATTGTAATGCTGGGACTGTTGTTTCTTACCTTAACGATCGCGAATCAAGTGGTCAGACCATTCTTTACCCCCTATGTGGAAAAGGACTTTGGCTTATCCATCGAACTAGCGGGACTGTTGTTTCTTCTCCCTCATGTCTGTGCGCTTATCCTACTGCCGTTTCTTCGTAGTTTAGCCAAACCGGGGAGACTGCCTGTTGCGTATATGGTTGGCGTGGGAGCCATGGCGATCGGCTTAATCTCGCAAGGGATGACGGAGAGTATAGGCGGATTAATCGCAGGACGTATCCTGTACGGTATGTTTCTAGCCATCACGATGGCTGTACTTGATGTCATTTTGTTTGGGCGGCAACAAGGAGCATCTGCGGCAATAGCTTTCAGTGTCATGGTATCTTTCCAGACCGCAGGCGAGTTATTGTCTCCGCTGATTTCATCATTTTTATCGATCCAAGTTGGATTGAATGCGCCGCTATTGGCAGCTGCCTTGCTGTGTCTTGTGAATGGCTTGCTGTTTAAATGGTCCAATATCTATAGCACACCGAAGGAGGCAACCACATGGGGAGTACATGGCAGCAAGACCTCATAGCGCTTGAAGCACTGAAATCGGAGAGCTGCGTACAAGTGCGTAGAAGAATTTTTCGACAATTGGTTGAATCGGTCATTTATGAAGGAATCGTCGTGCCGTTTTCGCAACCTGCGGGTAATGTTACGCGATTCGTTCTGCAAGGTCAGGATGCCGAAGGTCGTGGGGTGACCTACTGGTGCCTAGGACAACGAAGACTAACATTTGGTCGGATTCGTTTGCAGGAGGACGCTCCGCTTATTCGCATTGGGAGCGATGGCGAAGCAGAGGCGTTCTCGCTTCGCTTATTTATTCAGGAAGTGCTGAATGTGCCGTGGACAGATCAGAACAAGCTAGGCTCGTTCACAGAGGAGCTGGAGCATACGCTACTCAAAGATACGATGGCGCAGTATGTTCGTATGCTGGGAGATACCAATTTGCATCAAATGAACGGCGAAGAGCTTGAATCGGCTGTGATGGATGGACATCGTTATCACCCCAGCTATAAGTCTCGGATCGGTTTTGACTATGGGGATCATCTCGTATATGGCCCTGAATTTGCCCAAGATGTGAAGCCTTTATGGCTGGCAGTAAGCAAAGCGGAGAGCCGAATCGCTGTAATGCCTGATCTTACATTTGACGGCCTGCTGCGTGAAGAATTGGGACATGAAGAAGTGGAGTCTTTTGGTAAAATGCTGCGAAGTGAAGGTTGGGAGCCAGAGGCGTATGCGTTCGTGCCCGTACATCCTTGGCAGTGGCGCCGGATTATCGCACCTGCTTATGCAGAGGAGCTTAACAAGAAGCGCCTAATGCTTCTGTCGCCTTCGAAGGATGAATATCGTGCTCAGCAGTCTATTCGTACTTTATCCAACCGAACAGCGCCACAGAAAACCTATGTGAAACTTTCGATGAATTTATTGAATACCTCAAGTTCCCGGCAATTGCTCCCGCACTATACGGTCACGGCACCAGTCATATCGGCGTGGCTGCAAACTTTGGTCGACGGAGATCCTTATTTAAAAGAGGAAGCTAAGCTGATCTTACTGCGGGAAATTGCCGCTCTATCGTATGATCCGCAAGGGAGTACGCCATCCCCATTGTACGCAGCTATCGGCTGTATTTGGCGAGAAAGCTTGCACGGTTATTTACGAGACGGAGAGGAAACCGCCCCTTTCTATGCGCTTTGTACGTTGGAACGGGACGGGACTCCCTTCATTGAGCCTTGGTTGCAAACTTATGGAATCGAGGCTTGGTTGAACCGACTGCTTGAGCGTTGTGTGCTGCCTGTTCTCCATCTGGCTGCTGTTCATGGCGTGGCGACAGAATCACACGCGCAAAATATGGTGATGGTGCATCGAGACGGCTTGCCTGAACGATTGGCATTAAAGGATTTCCATGAGGATGTCCTGTATAATCGCTCTTTCCTGAGCAGACCAGACTTATGTCCAGACTTAACACAAGTTCATGAACGGTACGCGCATAAGGAGGAAAGGGCGAACTTCGAAGTAGAGGACATAGCACCATTGCGTTATTTAACATTAGGTGCGTTATTTTTTGTGAATCTTGCGGAGCTAGCAATGATGCTGCACGATCGTTACGGCTTTGAAGAGGGGCAATTCTGGCAAATGACGGCTGCCTGCATTCATCGCCATATCGAACGAGATGCACGTTGGAAAGAGCGCTTTGACACGTTGGATTTATTTGCTCCGACAACGCGTGTCGAGCAATTGACGCATAAGCGGCTAGCCTTACAAACCAAAGGGTTGTCGCATGAAGTGCCGAATCCATTGTCTGCCTTCCTTCCAAGTTCGTACTGTACAAACAGAGAGGAGATACGTCTTTGAATAAGAACTTGTTTGCTTATAATCAAACGTATTTTGGCCGGGATGATCTAGAAGCGCGCTGGAGAGCATGGGGTCTTTTGCAGCACACAAGGGAAGCATGGAAATCCGGGAAACGGCTTGCTGTATGCATTTCAAATGCTGCTGAGCTGGTTCCACTTGTGCTCTATCTGAAGGAGCTAGGGGCATCTGCACTGCTGCTGCACGGAGAGACACCGCTCGAAACGGCAAAGACGCTTAGCCAAGAAGCCGGTTGCATCGGACTTGTGTACCAATCCGTGGATAGCGGGTACTTGCCGATAGCTGGAAGTGAATCTGATATCACCTCCTCACAGGAGCCTTCCATCTGTATGTTTAGTTCGGGCACGACAGGCAAACCGAAGTTAATCAGCAGAAGCTGGCCGTCTATTGAGGCAGAAATTACTGCCTATAATGCAGCAATTGGTTTGGATAGTTCGATTACGCCAATCGTGATTTCCCCCGTGAGTCATTCTTACGGCCTTATCAGTGGTGTGCTTGCCGCTATGGCGCGTCAAGTCGTACCTCATGTTGCCGCTTATACCAATCCTAAGCTGACGCTCGCTCTGCTGCGGGATACACCGAAACATATCGTTTATGGCGTCCCTATGACGCTGCATGTTCTGACTTCGTTCCCGTCGGATATTCGTTTTTACCAATTCATGAGCTCTGGCGCGCCGATGCCGCAAGGATTAATTGATAAGCTGGCCCCGATGGCAGCTGGTGGTTTACTTCAGCAGTACGGCTGCTCCGAAGCGGGATGTATTAGTATGAATCGATCTCTCCGGAACAGTGCCGACATTGGCAAGCTGCTAGGGCACATTCAACTTGTGGAAGCAGGTTCATCACCCGATGTGCCAAAAGAGTTAGTCATTGCTGTTCAGAATCAGGTGATTCGTACGGGCGATCTTGCTTATCAAGATCAAGGTGCTTTACATCTTTTATCCAGAGCGGATGATGTCATCAACGTATCGGGTTTAAAAGTATATCCCCTTGAAGTGGAGAATGTAATCTCCCAATTGGATGGTATTAAGGAGTGTGTCGTCTACCGGGGAAGTCACCCTGTGATGGGAGAGATTGCTTGCTGCATGGTCGTAGCAGATCCTGAGATGGAGCCGGAGACGATCCGAGCGTGGTGTATTCAGAAATTGCCTCCTTATAAAGTGCCATCTAAAGTAGCCTGTGTGGCGAAGCTGCCACGAAATGCAACAGGAAAAATTAGTCGTAAATTGCTAGAGGAGGCAGAGTTAAGTCAATGACAAGGGGACAACGAATTGATAAGTTGCAGGCCATTATGGCAACCAAGTTGCTTCTGGCGCAGCTGCCTATTCTAGAAGAATCACACCGATTGGACGAGGATCTTCGCATCGATTCTGTCATGATGATGCAGCTGCTGGTCTGGATTGAGGTTGAATTTGGACTTTCCATTCCGGAGGAAGAAGTGGATCCGAGAGTGTTTGACACGGTAGGAACGCTGCTTGATTTCATGGATAGATTGACGCCAGTCGGCATAGCCGAGGAACTAGGGAAGTGATGGAAGGAGGTACGGTCATGTTTGGATGGAAAGATCAACGCATCAAGGTCCATTGTGTGCTCAGCTGCATGTGTGAAGTGGTTAAAAGGCATAGCAATGTCGATTATCGCCCTTTTTATTTTAACGTGTGGGAAGAGCAGTTTGGATGGCAGGAATCGGGCTTATCCTATTATTCAGACTCATTTAGGCCTACTCGGTTAATGGAGTGGTGCGAACGTTTGTTTGATATTCAGGCCGTGCAATGGCATGACCCTCATCAAGATCCGGCAACGAATGCGGCCAAACTAGTCGAGCTTGTGGAGCAAGCACCTCCTCATCGACACGTCGTTGTTCAGATTGACATGTCCCTGATGCCGGAACGGGAAAATAAGTTTAACTTGAACCCATTCCCTCATTATGTGATTGTTTCGGCCACGGAACGTGAAGATGAATGGTTTATGCTGGATGCGGACATGAAATGGGAAGGCCTGGTAAGCCGCGAGCAACTGCTCCAAGCCTTTGTTCAAAATGCGTACCCTGACGGGTTTTATATGGATGCCCAGACTATTGAAGCACCGACGCCGGAGAACGTTATGGCTTATTTCTATGATCAATTTCATCTTGATCGCAATGATCTGGTTACTGGACTTCGATCATTAGTCACAAGATTAACGGAGGATACGGCCAAGATTGCCTCTCTAGGGGATGCGCTCAAGCATCTCTACGTCATTGTGATACGCAAATACGGGTATGACTATGCCCTGATGTTTTTTCATGATGAACTGCAATTGCCTAGGGATCATTATGAGTATTGGGCGCAGCAAATCCGTGATTTGGTTCAAGCCTTTAATACCCTGCAATTTCTGGCTGTTAAGATGTCGCTGACAGGAAGTACGAAGCAGCTTACCTCCATTCTAGGGACATTGGATAAGGCAGAAGCCATTGAACGAGGCATTAAGTCTGAATTGGAACGTGAGTTGACCTTATGGTCTGCGGCTCAATACGCAAATGTGAAAGGGGGGACTATTTAATGTCAGAAATGTCTAGATTACGATGCTCGTTCTGCACCATTACCTTTCGACACACGTTGATTTCATTCGAGGAACTGGTCCAGTTCGCTCAAAGGGAAGGCTTCGATGGGCTAGAAGTATGGGGAGCTCATGCCGGTCACTTGTATAAGGAGCGGGATGGGTCGGAGAAAGCAATCCTTGAGGGAGCTGGATTGACTGTTTCGATGATTAGCGATTATCTGGATGTGGGCACTCAAGTTAATTTTGCAGATACGATCACCAAGTGCAAGGAGTTGCTAGTTATCGCGGATTGGCTTGGAACAAGTAAAATTCGTACTTTTGCAGGCATGCGTGGGAGCAGAGAGGTGGACACGGTGGAGTTCGAAGAGACGGTCCGTCAATTACGAATTCTTGGAGACCTGTGTATGAATCAGGGCATCGAATTGCTTGTGGAAACACACCCAGGCACGTTGGCCGATCATAAGGGGGCTGCTCATAGGTTAATGATGGAGGTTAACCATGAAGCCGTTAGGTTGAACTTGGATTTTCTTCATATGTGGGAAGCCGGTGATGATCCATTAGAAAGTTACGAGTTGTTAGCGCCTTGGGTAGCCTATTTTCATCTGAAAAATGTGACTTCACTGGCATATTGCAGCGTGTTTCAACCTCATCAAGTGTATGCAGCGAACGGCAGCCGGAAAGGTATGGTATCATTGGAAAAGGGGGCGGTAAATTATCGCTCGATTATAGATCGAATTAGTCAGAGCGGTAAGTTCGCGTCTGTGGAGTGGTTCGGCGCAGATCCTATGCGCGTGCTCAAAGAAGAGATCGGCTGGCTGCATCAACAGCTGAATCGATTGCATTCCGTGTTAGACTAAGTCGGTATTGCATAACTTTGGAGGATGGCTGAACATGATTAGCGACATCGTAACTTCGCTTAAACATTACCATTTACTACTCGATTCCTCAGAGAGCTTAGAGCTTATTAGGGAATATAGGCTGGACGACGAAAAGGGGATCGCGGAGCTGCTAGAACAGTTCGCTGAGCAAATTGGTGCCCCTAATCATAAAATAGCGAGTTCTTTGTTCGTTAAGCGGTACAGTCATTTCATTACCGGTGCATGGGACGCTTGGGTACGCTATGGACGTTGTTTAAATGTGTCTCCTAGTAATGTTGCGATTTCACTCAAAAATAAACATCTGTACTACCGTCTATTGTTTCCGTACTCGCTGGAGAATTGGGCAGGGAGTGGCTCGTACGCTGTGGAAAGAGAGAGCTATGCTCGCCACCTGTTTACGGACCATGCGCAGCCCTTTTTGAAGCAACTCGTGGACTGGAGCGGGATCGATGTCCAAACGTTGTGGGCAACGATATCTTATAATTTGATTTATTATCGAGACGAATGGCGCACAGAAGCTGAAACAGCTTCGGAGAAGGCGTACATTGCGGATAATTTCCGCTATTTAATCCACGAAGCCAATCCCATCCATGTGTTCGCGGCTGTGGCGAACCCGTTAACGGATGCGTTCCGCTGCGTAGATATACCAGGAGTTGATGAGGACAAGATCATGATCCGCTCAAAATGCTGTCTGCATTTCCGCATGCCAGGCGAAGATAATTATTGCTACACGTGTCCTACGATCAAGGATGATCGCAGAATAGATAAGTACTTTGCGCATATGGCGCATCATCATTGATACAAGGAAGCCCTAATGCAAAGGAAGCATTGCCATCATACAAAGGATCCCTAGTGGAAAAGGAATAATAGCCGTAATACAAAGGATCCTTAGCCAAACATATGGAAGGGTTACACGCGTTTCGCGGATTAAGTGGCAAGAAAGCTCGTGCTTAAGTCAAAAAGCTCCCTAATTCCTGCACTTTTGCAGGAATAGGGAGCTTTTTTAACATAATAGAAAGTTTATGATTCAAAGAGCAGGCCTGAGGTAGCCAGCCGCCCGCTAGCGCACAAAAAATGTGCGCAAGGGAGGTGCTGAGGCAGCCAGTCGCCCGCTAGCGCACAAAAAATGTGCGCAAGAGAAGTGCTGAGGCAGCCCGCCGCCCGCTAGCGCACAAAAAAAGTGCGCAAGGGAGGTGCTGAGGCAGCCAGTCGCCCGCTAGCGCACAAAAAATGTGCGCAAGGGAGGTGCTGAGGTAGCCAGCCGCACACTAGCGCACAGAAAATGTGCGCAAGAGAAGCGCCGAGGCAGCAAGTGTATGGCAGCTTAGCTACTCTGATTCCTCTTCACGGGTATCCAGATTTCACTCCGGAACGTAGGTGAAGTCGTATCCTTATCCGCGTTCCATAGCATCTCCGGTCCAGCGACTTGTTCATAGCCAGAGGACGGGAACCACTCGGAATAGATGCGTCCCCATACATTTTGCAGCGTTTCGGGGAAAGGGCCGATGGCTTCGAAAACTGCCCACGTCGAGGCAGATACGTCGAGTTGGCTGAGATTATCTGGACACGGATTCGTTGTAGCAACGCCAATATAGTGGTCAAGCTCTCCCTTTTCCTCCATGCGGCCTTCGGAGAAGTTGGTGGAGGCACTTACAAATCCAATAGGCTCGACATTGGAGAGTTGTTTAAGGGTGTTAATTAAGTCTATGTTCAAGCTTTGCCACATCGCGGCAATCTCAGGATTAACGCCGTTAAAGATAATCGGGACTCTTTTGTAAAGACCAACGATTGAAAAGGCTTCTTTTTCCTCAATACGATAATTCATTTCATTTCCCCCTTGAATGGTAATTTGGAAGGTCATAGGCGGATAGGCTTTCAATGATTGCCCATTACTCCTAGCCTCGGACGGTGTAACGCCATGCAAATTTTGAAATGACCTTGTGAACGAGTCCGGCGAGTTATATCCGTATTTGATGGCTACATCAATGACTTTGATATTGCTGTCTCTCAGTTCAAAAGCGGCAAGGCTTAGCCGCCTGCGGCGAATGTATTCCGAAAGTGGAATGCCTGCGAGAAAGGAAAACATGCGCTTGAAATGATATTCCGAGCATAAGGCAAGTCGAGCTACTTCTTTGGTGTCGATCGTGTCCGTCAGGTTGTCTTCAACATATTTGAGCGCATTGTTCATATTTTTAAGCAAATCCATCGTTCTGACCTCCTATATCTATAGAATAGCAGGAATCATTCCTGGCTATCCGACATTTCGTGCACAAGTATGCAGGACTTTTCTGAGATGACGCGTGTGAAAATCTGAGATATTATGGTAGTTACCACAAATAGAAGTAGAGGAGTAGAAACGATGGAGATTACTTGGAACCAATTTGTTATTAGTGATAACAAAGAACGGCTAGATGTAGATGTGATCAAAGGTTTCCTTGCACGAAGCTATTGGGCGAATAAGCGTCCGGAAGAAAGAACGTTGCGCTCCATCGAGAATTCCGAATGTTATGGCGTGTATGAGGGACGCAAACAAGTAGGTTACGCTAGAGTGATAACGGATCATGCGACCATGTTTTATTTATGCGACGTATTTATCGATGAAGACTACAGGGGCATGGGCATCGGCAAGAAGCTTGTTGAAAGCTTAGTCACCTCTGATGAATATAAAGATCTTATGGGCTTATTGGGGACGAAAGATGCGCATGAGTTGTATGAGCAGTATAATTTTGAGCACGATGCCGAGCGCTGTATGCGAAGAATGCCTGACTATGTAAGAAATATGAAGCATTAAGGAGTCCCGTTATGACGGATACAACCACCATTTATATAATTAGACATGGCCAAACAACATGGAACGTCGAGCACCGTTTACAAGGTCATCAGGATTCCCCGCTAACGGAATTGGGCATAAAGCAGGCTCAATGGTTAAGTGAGGCTCTTCAACATGAAGAGATTGATGTGATGTACTCAAGCTCAAGTGATAGAGCGCTCCAAACAGCAGAAATCGTTCGTGGTCAACGAAACATTGCGATCGTCCAAAGTGATGCTTTGAAAGAGATTAACCTCGGAGACTGGGAAGGTAAGCTGCAATCGGAAGTGAAGGAAGAGTACCCGGAACAATTTGACCATTTTTGGAATCAGCCTGATCGGTTCGGTGTCCCTCACAGTGAAACTTTCGCGGAGGTAGCTGAACGGGCGATGACGATGCTGCAACGCATTCATGAAGCTCATGCAGGGAAGACAATTGCCATTGTGACGCATACGGTGGTAGTGAAGCTGATCATGGCATATTATGAGCAAAGGTTGATGAAGGATATCTGGCAACCACCTTATATTCATCCTGCTTGTTTATGTAAAATTATTTTTACGGAAAATGTTCCCCAGATTATACTTCATGCAGACATCCGTCATTATCAGGAAGCACCCACGATCGATTAAGGACTCGTATATCAATTTCCACTTAGAAGGAGCTAATCAACGATGACTCTACCTATCAGAGAAGCAACCATCGATGAATCCGAACTTATTTATCAGGTCATGATAGAATCATTCAAAGAATACAACGGCAAACTTAATCCACCATCAGGTGCACTTAAAGAAACGGTGGACCATACCATTCATACGTTTCACATCGGCGGTGGAGCAGCACTCGCATGTGAAGGGGATAAAGTGGTAGGCTCAGCAAGATATAAGCCGATTGACGATTATATGTATATTGGCAGGGTGTCGGTGCTTCCTGATTTTCGGGGAAAGGGCGTCTGTAAAAGACTATTAACTTTCGTGGAAAACAAAGCACGCAATCAGGGGATTATGGAGACACGGGTTGAGGTACGACTATCTATCCCAGAAAATATTATGCTATACAAACATTTGCATTACGAAGTCATTGAGCACAAATTTTATCCAGAGCGGATAGACAGTTGGTATGTTATGCGTAAAAAGCTCTAAAGTTAACGACAGGGGTGTTGAGGGATCCTATGTATCGAATTATGATGATTGAGGACGATGAGAAGATTAGGCGGATTGTTTCGGATACGTTGAAAAAGTGGCAGTACGATGTAGTAGAAGTGACTCAATTTGATCAGGTTCTAAAGGAGTTTCAGCAAACCGATCCGCATCTCATCCTATTAGATATTAATCTTCCTGTGTTTGATGGGTACTATTGGTGCCAGCACATACGCGCGATCTCGAAGGTGCCGATTATTTTTCTATCATCTAGAAATCAGAATATGGATATCATCATGGCGATAAATATGGGCGGGGATGATTTTATTCAGAAGCCATTTGAACTGGACATCCTAGTTGCCAAAGTCAGTGCACTCATTCGCCGGAAATATACGTATCAGGAAGAGGAGAGCCCCACATTCGTTCATAAGGGCTTGAAATTACATGTAACGAATTCCACGATAGAATATAAAGGACAAGTCACGGAGTTAAGCAGGAATGAATTCATCCTTTTACAGTTGATCATGCGGAATATTGGCAAAATTGTTTCACGTGAGGACCTTATGCAGGCACTATGGAATGAGGATCAGTTCGTTGATGATAATACGTTGACCGTGAACGTGAATCGGATGCGAAGGAGAATTACGGGGCTTGGGCTGGAGGACTTCATTGTCACCCGGAAAGGATTGGGGTATTTGATCGAATGACCTTCCTTCGCTATCTCGCCTACGAAAAGTCATATATGTCTATCTATCTGGCGGGGTTCCTAATCCCGGCCGCGGTATTTTATACGTATGGTGATGACTGGAGATGGGGAACCTTCTTCTATGCCTTTGCCTTATCCGCTATTGTGTTGCTGGGATTTTTATTGTTTCGCTACCAACAGCATGTACGTGTGATCCGAAAGATGAAAAGTGGCGATTATGAGAGCTTGTCCCTGGAAGGCGAATTTGCTCAAGGGCTTATCGAGGAGCTCAAAAAGCAGCATATCCACGAAATGAATCAAGTTCAGAACATGCAGCATGAGCATTATGATTTTATCGTTTCTTGGTTTCATGAAATCAAAACACCGATTGCGGTACTTCGTTTATTGCAACAAACCGATATGGACGCTAATAGTTTAAGAGAAGAGATCGGTAAGATTGAAAATTACGTTGATCAAGCACTCTATTACGCGAAGCTGGATAGTTTTAATCAGGATTATGCGATTCAGCATTGTGACGTTATCCAGATTTCGAAAGAGATCGTGAAGTCACATTCGAAAACTTTTTTCTCCAAAAAGATTCGCATTAGCCTACAAGCTGAAACGCTTGTCGTTCAAAGTGATCCGAAATGGCTGCAGTTTATTATCAATCAGCTTCTGACGAACAGTTTGAAATATACAGAGCATGGCGGGGAAATTACGATTTCCATACTCGAAACACCGCAAGAGAAGCAGTTGCTGATTCGGGATAGCGGGATTGGCATTCGTCAAAAAGATCTCCCGCGAATTTTTAATCGCGGGTTTACGGGAGAGACCGGACGATTGCATCCCAAGTCGACTGGCATGGGGTTATATTTGGCTCAGCAATTATCGAATAAACTTGGTCATTATATTGACTGCACGTCGGAGGCCGCTGTGTATACGCAGTTTATCGTTCATTTTCCGAAAGACGACGATCCTTATGTCAGGCGACAAAAAAACACACAATGAGTAAGTCTCATCGTGTGTTTTTTTCGTTGATAATTTTGAAGTAAATAGATGTTGAAGATACGTAAAAGATCATATACGTTAACACATATAATCCCATGACAGAGAAGATAATCGTCGTTAAGGCAGGTAAATCTTTAATGATGAGGATGACCGTATAGTACAAAAGAAACCAACTATGCAGCAATCCAAGCAAAAGAGGCGGTAAAAAGACGAACAGCAATTGTTTCCAAATAATCTGTTTCATCACGTTGTCGTGGACACCCATTTTTCGTAAAATCGCGTAATGTTCTCGCTCTTCCGTCGCTTCACGCAGCTGTTTAAAGTAAATAACGCTTGCTAAAGCAAATAACGCAATAGCTGCAAAAAAAGCAACAGAGAACAATATTAAAGAAGACGACTCAATATCAATGGAGTACATATCAATGAAGGCTGAATAATAGGATCCTTCTGTACGCTTAACGATATCGTATATTTGTCGTGATACGTTATTGGACGTTTTCGGATCTTCGATTTTATATACTTCATAGGAAGTTATCGGACGAGTTCCTTTCAGTTGCTCAAATGCTTCGTCAGAAATAACGAGTACAGAAGGTTGATGTTCGGAACCTCCACTAGCATCTGTAGGGATGCTTAACAACGGAAATCGTATTCGCTCGACGACTTGGAATGTATGATCACCGAAGACGGTCATTGTAGGCAGCGTACTTAAATAAGTTTTCGGTTGATCGATTCCTCTTGTTAAAACAATAGCTTCATCGCCTTTTACATCTACTTTTTCACCGACGCCTCGTAAATCAACAATCGCATTGAGTTGCGCCTCAGGAAAAATGGTAAATTCCTCTGTGTAGTAGTCGGGATGATCAAGGAATGGTTTTCGATTTGCGATTTTTTCAGTTTGAATGCCAGTGATTGTTTCATGAGCCAAAATGGGATGTGAGTCGTTCAGGATTTGTTCAATTTGTTGTTGAGTTCTGTTATCTTGTGAGGAAAAGATCATATCGTTCGGGTATTCTTTTCGTACAACATCGGCCTTTACGGCGTAATCTACAGCAATAAATCCAACGCCAAAGATGATAACAGCACTAATCAGTGAGTTAAATGTAAAGTTTACGGTATTCCCTCGAATGGAAAAACGAAGGGAGGAAATCCATAACATTTTGTTGCCAAGTAAATAGTTCTTACTTCGACTCATTCTTTGTAATATCCAACCGGAAAACTGGCGGAAAAATAAATACGTTCCCACAATTAAGGCCACCGTTGTAGCTAGTAAACTTTCTTTAAAATAATCTTTCCATAGGTTTGAAGTTCCACCCATGGTTATGGTGTAGTAGGACGATGCAATGAGTAGGACGGACAGTATCGCCAAAGGCATGGAGAATTGGAGTGGTTTGTCCATTTTTTCTTTCGCGTGAAACAATTCAACGATCTGCATTCGGCGAACGTTCCAATAACTCTGAAATGTAATAATGCCGATTAATAAAGCGAATAACAGAATCGTTGAGACGACAGCTTCAAGTGGAAAGGCAAAAGAAATGTCATCCTTATAATGCATTAAGTTCATTAATATTTTACCGAAAAATTTCGAAAGTAATCCACCGATGAATATACCGCTAGTAACAGAAATAGCGCTTAGAAATAACGTTTCGTAAAAGACCATTGAGGCAACTTGTCTTTCTTTCATCCCATAAAGGATGTACATACCGAATTCTTTTTTGCGCTGCTTCATAAAGAAAGAGTTGGCGTACAAGATAAAGAACACGATAAACAGAAAGACGATCATGGACGCAACAAAAATAATGGTTTTGTAGTTTTCTTTATTTTGAATAGCTGTAACGACGTCCTCGTTAAACATTAATCCAGCAAAGGTAAAGTAAATGATAACCCCGACAAGCATGGAAATGAAATAGATGGTATATAAACGGATGTTCCGCTTCATATTCCTCCATGATAAATCAAGCAAACTCATCGTCTGTCGCCCCCTATGGCACTTTGGATCGTCAGGATTCGGTCGAAGAACTCTTTTTCCGATTGTTCACCTTTGAACATTTCATTGACGATTTTGCCATCACGGAGAAAAATGACACGCCGACAGTAGCTAGCCGCATAGGGATCGTGAGTAATCATCAGAACGGTTGTTGCAAGGGTGTGATTGAGCGATTGAATCTGTTCCAGCAGCTGGGTAGCGGATCTGGAATCAAGCGCCCCTGTTGGCTCATCGGCAAATACAATCGCTGGATTGGTAATGATCGCCCGAGCGGCAGCCGTACGCTGCTTTTGGCCGCCAGAAATCTCAGACGGATACTGAGGTAAGATAGATGCGATATTTAGCGCTTCAATGATTTTGGCTAATCGCTGCTCCATTTCTGCGACAGGTGTTTTTTGCAACGATAGCGGCAGCAGTATATTTTCTTTCACCGTGAGCGTATCTAGTAAGTTGTAATCTTGAAAAAGGAAGCCCATTCGTTTTTGGCGGAATTGTCGGAGATCTTTCTTTTTCAAATCTAACAGCGATTTTCCTTCGATCCAAACTTCCCCACCCGTAAAGGCGTCGATCGTGGAGAGCATATTCATTAATGTTGTTTTTCCAGAGCCAGATGGCCCCATTATCGCGGTGAATTCCCCTTGTTCGACGGTCAGATCGATATTTTTTAAAATTTGATTTTTTCCGTAAGATTTTGATAAGTTCTTAGTTTGAATAATAGTCGTCATCGTTTCGCCTTCCCTTCATGACTTAACTATACGGCTTCAGATGCATGCTATCCATCGAACTACCATCAACTAAAGTGACAATTTTGTCATTTTGCAAGAGGACTTCGCGTTTTGACGCAGTATTAGTTGTTTAACCTACTCCCCGGTCTGAAAAAAGAAACAATTAACAAACCTGCAGGCAGGAACAGCCCGACGGTTAGGGCAAAGGGAGGCCAGATGTTGGTAGCAAAATCTCGGAAATACACGATGTTAGGGTAAATGAGGTAGGCGAGGGCAAACATCATAAGTGCACTTGGCACAATGAAAATGTGATAAGTGCCTAGTTTGAGCAGTTGTGATAGTCCTACCAGTGAACCGTAGAAGCAAACGATTAGTTTGAAAAAAATGGTTAAGAACCAAATAATAGCTACCAATACTTCAACTCGTTGGATGAATCCACCGACATGTATTTTCTTAGCTAGTGTGTAGCTGGGAAACGTATGGCGTGAGGTGAAATCCCAACCAAGCACGGCGATGCATAGTATGGTTATGATAAGTATAATAAGTCCACCCATAAGTCCTGCTTGGATGAACCCTTTGCTTTTGTTTAATTTCGAGTGAATGGCAGGAAAGATGATAAGAAAGACGATCATTTCTAAATAGGGAATTGAAAGAACGGACAAACTTCCATGAATGATTGCTTTGGAACTGGCTTCAAATAGAGGGGGCAAGCGATTCAATTCAATCTGTGGAATTAGAAAGCCGATAAGCACACCGATAAACAACAGTATCCATGGAAGGAATATTTCCGCAGCGCGTGCAAATACCTCTAAGCCAAGCCCTGCTCCTGCCATAATGATGAGTAAGAAAACAAAGTGAATAACTTGGATGGGTGTCTCCGGCATAATAATGGTCGTAATAAAGTCGCCCACGTTGCGAAGAACGAGTGAGGCGGTAATGACAAAATAGATATAGAAGATGAGCCCTACACATGTGCCCAGCCATCTACCAAGAATGAACTTACTATATTCCATGATTGTATGATTCGGATACCGATTAGCTAGGGCTACGTATAGGCATATCATGCCACAGCCCATCGCAATACCTAGAATGGCTGATATCCATGCGTCCTGATGGGCGAAAGCTGAAAGGACAGACGGCACAATTAAGATCGTACTTCCTAAGCTAAAAAGCAGAACCAATATTTTAAATTGCCGTAGACTTATTTTCTCATTATTAAACATCGCTGACTCCTTTGGCTTACAACTACGTTAATAACGTTGTGATCATTTTACCCATGGGTTTAAAGAGGTAGGTGATCACATCTAAAGGATTGAGAATGCGCAAATGCAAGCTTACTGCCATGCTGAATAGGGCAGAGGTACTGATGGATGCAAGGAAGATCCAGAGCTCTTTATGCCCCTGCTTTTGTCTTAAACGAGGGACTTCGATCTTCAAAGCCCACAGCGATATAAGCAAAATGATCAGACACCATATCATGATTCATCACTCCATTTGATCGATAAAAGATTCAACAACGGAACCTGTACGCCGAATTCTGCTATTCACAGTTACTTGTACAGGTAGATCCACAAAGGCCTTCTCCCAGTTATCTTTCATGGGATTCCATAGCCTGTAATTGGCACGATGGAGGGCAGCGCCAAATCCGAAAATATCGGATTGATAGGATTTCGCTTTGGCAACGGAGTCTAGGATCGTCTGTTTAATTTCTTCATTTAATTGCTCTTCGATGTTTTGCAGTGTATACGTGGATTTCAGGTTTAATTCACAGGCCACTTCTCCGATATTCGCTTCTACTTGCAGATTGACGAAGGCCTCCGGGTGTTCATTCATGAACTTTGCTTTGATATTGGCTTTTGTACTTATCAATTCGATGGACATTCGGCCACCAGATTGGCATGAGAGGGGAACGATTGTACTCTGAAGGTTGCCCAGCGCATAATTGTAGCCTTTACTTTCTCTGTCTGTCAGCCATCCGGCAAACTGATCTTGATGTATGACACCCAGGCTTTCAAACTCCAATGTTGCTGGCGGAAGAACAGAGTTCAAGTTATTGCGAGACTTTCCTAATTGCGAGTCTCCTTTGATATGAACACTAGAGAGGACAGGGTCTTTACCTGGATCCACTAGATCATAAATAAGTTGATGTAAGTCAACATCGGTGGTAACTCCCCAATTCTTCTCGGAAGCGATAAGGGAAGAATAGAGTTTGTTAGCTGGAATTTTCTCGAGCGGGGTCAGTACTTGTAAGATATCATTCGCCGTAGCATTTCTAGCTAATAAGATATTGAAGTCTGAGCGTAGTTCATGATCTCTTGATAAGAGATCCAGCACCTTGGCTATCCCTTCTTTGGCCAGCCCTTCCCCAAGGATGAGAATGCGCAAATGGGATGAAAGGATTTTACGCGGTGAGCTCGTTGTCAGCTTGCGAAACGACTCAAATAACGTATGTCCGCTGCTAAGCTGAAGGGTTACAACGGGCATTCGTTGGCCGACTCCTTTCGTTGACGCGATTTCATCGGAGTTGAGTAATTGGACGGATACGTTGTAGGAGTCTCCTTTTTTATCAATGCCAATAGCCGTCGCTATGGATATTTGATCAAGTTCTTTTCGGTTCCAACAACCTGAAGTGATCACCATGATGAGAATGAATAGCAGGGCTCGTTTCAGCATTCAAATATCCCTTTCCCCTAATTTAGGATGAATACGATTAGGATTTTGGTTTCTGTGGGGGATTGTAAGTTTGTTTCTGTCTATTGTTTGGACTAACAAAGCTAGGACGCTTCAATAGCGCCCACTGAGGGAGACGAATGACATTATCCTTCTGATCCTCGATGTTATACGGAGCAAATGGAGCTAGATACGGAACTCCAAAAGAACGCAAGCTGCATAGATGAAGGATCAAGCCAATGACACCGACGAGTATCCCGAATAGGCCTAAAGCAGCTGCGAGTATCATCAGTAAGAAACGGATCATCCGAATAGAAATTCCCATGTTAAAGGAAGGGATAATGAAGGTAGATATCGCGGTAATCGCGACAATTATGACCATCGCTGGCCCGACTAATCCAGCTTCAACAGCTGCTTGTCCGATGACAAGCGCTCCTACAATGGACACCGCTTGCCCGATGGCACGCGGCATTCGGATCCCGGCTTCCCTGAGGATCTCAAAAGTTACTTCCATGAGAAAAGCTTCTACAAATGCCGGAAAAGGAATTCCTTCTCGATGCGCGGCAATATTGATGAGCAATGTTGTCGGTATCATCTCTTGGTGAAAGGTCGTTACTGCGATGTAGGCTGCTGGAGCCAGCAAGGCAATTAATAAGGCTACGTAGCGGAGAATACGGATTAATGAGCTAATGTCGGCCCGTTGGTAAGAATCCTCTGCTGCTTGCAAAAAATGTGTAAATACCGCAGGTACCAGGAGGACAAACGGTGTTCCGTCTACAAGGATAGCGATGCGTCCTTCAAGTAATGCTGCCGCAACGACGTCCGGTCGTTCGGTATTAAAAACGGTCGGGAATGGCGAGTAAGCTTCGTCTTGGATCAGTTCTTCGATATAGCCGCTCTCTAGAATGCCGTCAATATCTATCCGCGCCAAGCGGGTGCGTACTTCCTCAAGCATGTTGTCGGTCACGAGACCTTTGATATACATGAGCGCAACATCGGTCTGGGTTACGCGACCAATCTGCTTGGTTTCCATCCATAGATGTGAGTCTTTAATTTTTCTTCGAATCAAAGCAGTATTCGTACGCAAAGTCTCGGAGAATCCTTCGCGGGGTCCTCTTACAACCGTCTGAGAGGAGGGCTCAGTGACCCCGCGGTCTTTCCACTCTCGTGTACTTGCGCAGATTCCTTCATTAAAGCCATCAACGAATATGACCGTATCGCCAGATAAAATCATATGGTACAGCGTTGTAAAGTCAGAAGTTCCTGTGACTTCACCTGATTTTAATAGGTACTCTTTAATAAGGGATAAGGGTTCGATCTCGTTTAATAAAGGTAGTGCCCATTCTCCTGAACGATAATCGATAAGAAGGGAATCCAAAACCTCTTTGACATTTGCAAGTCCATCCACGTAGACAATGGCTCCTTTGCAAGGAGGCACAGAGGGAAGCATCATTCTTCGAATCACGAGGTCTGTACTATGTCCGAGTTCTTCGACGATAGTTAGCAGGATTTCTTCTAAGCCCTCAGGCATTGCTTGAACCTCATTGATTTCGGTATTCGCTACAGCTACAGGTAGGTGCTTTTGCTTCAGCAAGCGTTGCATAAAGGAAAATATGGAGTTCTTCATGAATAAGGCCACCTAATTTGTTTTTGTTACTATTTCCCAATGTAGGTTGCTTCACTCATCCTTTTTCATTTCCGCTGTCAGATGTAGTAGAATAGAGCCACAGCAATATGAAGGAGAGTCAAATAAGTGACGACAACGACAAGAAGTTTTAGCGATTATGCATTAAGCGAAGAGATTACGCGCGCGTTAACCACATTAGGTTACACGCAGCCGACGGATGTGCAACATAAGGTTATTCCTATTGCGTTGCAAGAGAGGGACCTGACCGTCAAGTCTCGTACGGGGAGCGGGAAAACGGCGGCATTCGGCATACCGATCTGCGAGCTTGTGGAGTGGGAAGAGAACAGGCCGCAGGCGCTCATCCTGACGCCAACGCGTGAGCTTGCCGACCAAGTGAAGCAGGATATGACGAACATTGGGCGTTTTAAGCGGATTAAGGCGGTAGCGTTATATGGGAAACAGCCATTTGCGAAGCAGAAGCTGGAGCTTCACCAGAAGTGCCACGTAGTCGTGGGTACCCCAGGACGCGTGCTGGATCATATCCAAAAAGGAACGCTGGACGTAGAGCGTCTGAAGTATTTAGTTATCGATGAAGCAGATGAAATGCTGCGGATGGGCTTCATTGAGCAGGTGGGAGCCATCATTGATGAGCTGCCAACGGATCGGATGACCATGTTGTTCTCAGCCACATTGCCGAAGGATGTCGAGCAATTGTGTCATCAGTACTTACGGAAGCCGATCGATATCGAGATCGAAACACCGGAAGCTGCGAAGGTTCAGATCGAGCATTCCCTGATCACCGTCCGGGAGAACGACAAGTGGACATTGCTTCAGAACGTGCTCGTGATGGAAAATCCAGAGAACTGCATTATTTTCTGCCGGACACAAGAAAATGTGGACAAGCTATTCACGCAGCTTGATCAGTTGGATTTCCCATGTGATAAAATTCACGGCGGCATGGTGCAGGATGATCGCTTCCTCGTGATGAATGCGTTCAAGCGCGGTGAGTTCCGATTCCTGGTCGCTACGGATGTTGCGGCGCGTGGGATCGATGTGGAGGACATCACCCATGTGATCAACTACGATCTCCCGATGGAGAAAGAGAGTTACGTCCACCGGATCGGTCGAACAGGGCGCGCTGGGAAGACAGGCAAAGCGATTTCGTTCGTTACACCGCACGAAGATAAGTTTCTAGCCGAAATCGAGGGCTATTTGGGCTTCGAGATTCCGCGGCAGGATGCTCCTGACTCGGAGGAAGTGGCAGCGAAGCAAGCTGCTTTTGACCAGAAGATGCAGGCTACGCCTGTCATCAAGCGGGATCGCAGTGACCAATTGAACAAGGGCATCATGAAGCTCTATTTTAACGGGGGCAAAAAGAAGAAGATTCGCGCCGTCGACTTTGTCGGCACTCTCGCTAAAATTGAAGGTGTCACCGCAGATGATATCGGCATCATCACGATTCAGGATAATGTGTCGTATGTCGACATTTTGAACGGTAAAGGGCCGATGGTGCTCAAAATCATGAAAAGCACCACCATCAAGGGCAAGCTGTTGAAGGTACATGAAGCGAATAAGTAGTGGGGATTGAAACCAGATGGCCATGGAGGCTCTCTGGTTTTTTGCTGAGGCGTCGCTGAGCCGTCGATTTTTGACGTCTCAGACGTAAACGAGCGCGGATACGCCGCTGAGCCGTCAATTACTGCCGTCTCGCAAGGCGACTCCCCGTACTAGGCTCATTTACCTGTCCGATCCGTCGATTTCCGCCGTCGCACGCTGACAAATTAGGGGGATTCTGTGTCGAAACTAGGTGTAACTCCTGCCTTTTCTTCATAAAATCGACGCGGCAGGTTAAAATATTACTCGAAAGGGTCAATTCTGTGACTTATCCATGAATCGCTCGCAAGGTAGACTATAGAAAACACGACATGGGGTGAAGTTCATGGCTAACCATATACAATCTCAAACAAGTAGTTTGCCAACAACTAAAGTGAAGCCAAAGCGGTCTAAGCAGCAAATTCGCGAGGATTTGGCCGGATATCTTTTCGTTAGTCCCATGGTGATCGGCTTATTCATATTCACATTATTTCCAATCATCGCTTCCTTCTTCTTAAGCTTTACCGATTGGAACTTTGTTGCCGGGTTTTCGAAAGTGAAATTCCTTGGATTGGACAACTTTACCAAGCTCATTCATGATAGTGTCTTTCTACTTTCACTCAAAAATAATATGATTCTGATGATCGTTGTTCCGTTAACACTCATTGTTTCACTGGTTTTAGCGGTGCTTATTGATAAGCAAGTGTATTTCAAAGGTTTTTTCAAAGTGATTTACTTCATTCCTTATATTTCGAGTGTAGTTGCGGTAGCAATCATATTTCAAGTTCTCTTCCATCCCACATATGGCCCGATTAATCAAACCTTAATGGATTGGGGATTTGCGAATCCACCCAAATGGTTGGCGGACCCTGATTACGCTTTGTACTGTGTGATGGGACTCATGGTGTGGATCAACATTGGGTACAACATGATTATTTTCATGGCGGGACTTCAATCCATTCCGAAAGATCTGTACGAAGCAGCTGATATTGACGGTGCATCCAAATGGAAGCAATTTTATAGCATTACCGTGCCTTTACTGTCACCAACAACGTTCTTCTTGCTTGTGTCCGGTATTATTGGAACGTTCAAAGTATTCGACGTAATTTCCGTATTGACCAATGGTGGACCGGCGAACTCAACGAGTGTGGTTGTGTTCCGTTTATACGAAACAGCCTTCATTAATCTGCAATCCGGGTATGCATCTGCGATGGCGATTGTGCTTCTAATACTCGTACTATTAATCACGTTAATTCAATGGTTCGGCCAACGCAAATGGGTCAACTATTAAACTAGAATGGAGGTTAACACATGGATAACCAAAAAAGTCTCAGAAAGATTATCATTACGATCGTCATGGCACTCTTCGGTATCGTGTTCATGATGCCATTCCTATGGATGATCTCAGCATCTATGAAGCCCGAAGCCGACGTATTCATTTTCCCGATACAGTGGATTCCGAAGCATTTTAACATGATTGAAAATTATAAAACGGTATGGACGACGAAATTTCCGCTGTATTATTGGAATTCGATTAAAGTTACTGTGATCACAACGGCCTTATCCGTTCTGTTTTCATCGATGGCAGCTTACGCTTTTTCAAAAATTAAGTTCCGCGGCTCAAATATTATCTTCGTTCTCGTTCTTGCTATCTATATGGTGCCGAGTCAGGCGATTCTCGTACCACAATTTCTTTTGCTGCGTTCGATGCACTTGTACGATACACATATTGGACTTATCCTTCTAGGCTCTTTCAGTGTTCTGGGTACGTTCATGCTTCGTCAGTTCTATCTAGGTATTCATGATGAGTACATGGAATCAGCAAGGATAGATGGCGCTGGTCATGCCCGCATTTTCTGGACGATCTGTACACCGCTTGTACGCCCTGCGATTGCGACCTATGCCATTCTGCGCTTTATATGGACCTGGAACGATTACCAGAATCCATTGATTTTCTTAAGAGATAAGTCGTTATTCACGCTTCCGCTGGGTATTCGCTCTTTTGCCGATTTAAATGGCGAGTTCTACTCCCTGATCATGGCTGCATCCGTTTCTGCGATCTTGCCTTTGTTGATTATTTTCATAATTGGTCAAAAGCAAGTTATCGAAGGTATTTCCATGGGTGGCGTTAAAGGTTAATCCAAGTTTACATGCAAAATGTCAAAATAAGAGCACATGAGGTTAAAATAGTGCCTCGTGTGCTCCAACCAAGTTTGTTACGATTCGTCATGTAAAGGTTTTCAGTTTTCGCAAACATACAAATATCTTCTTGGAGGGGTTCATATGAAAAAGAGTTTACTCGTTTTAAGTGGTGTTCTAGCAATTAGTGCTGCGCTTGCAGGTTGCGGTAGTAAATCAGAAGATAAGCCAGCAGAAACTTCTGGTGGTGCAGCAACATCCACAACGAAAGCACCTGTTACGATCAAAGTACAAGCATGGTACACAGAAGCGCAAGGGAACTGGAACGCAACAGTTGAAGCTTACAACAAGACTCACCCTAACGTAAAAGTCGTTTACGAGAGCATGTCCGAAAAGGGCGATTCCCAAGAAGGTATGAAAAAGCTTGACCTACTAGCTGCTTCCGGCGAGCAAATGGACGTAGTTATGTACTCCAGTGCTTCTGACTTTGCACAACGTGTAGGCGCAGGAATTCTTGAGCCGCTTGATGCATATTTGAAAAAAGATAACATTGTCGTCAAAGATGAATATAAACTTGATCCAGTTGTTAACGGGAAATACTATGCGCTTCCTGGTAAAATGATTGAATGGTTCGTTCTATTGAACAAAGATAAATTGGACGCAGCTAAACTTCCAGTTCCAACAGAATGGACTTGGAATGACTACGCTGAATACGCGAAGAAAATGACTTCGGGTGAAGGCGCAGCAAAACAATATGGTTCTTACTTCCATAACTGGAAAGACTATGCTTTACTTGGTTTGAACAACAATATGGATAACCCGTACTTAGTGAAATCAGATGGTACAGAGAACATTGATAACCCACAAGTTCGTTTCTCCTTGAACCTGCGTAATCAAATGGAAAACGTGGATAAATCATCTGTTCCTTACTTTGAAGTTGTTTCGCAAAAAATGGCTTACCGTGACGTGTTCTACGCAGGTAAAACAGCTATGCTAGCAACAGGTAACTGGATGGTTGGTGAGCTTGCACAAAATGCGAAGTTCAACACGGTATTTGCTCCGTATCCGAAATATGATGCGAAAGATGCAAACGGTCTAACTGAAGTTGGTGCTGACTTCATGGGTGTTGCTGCGAACTCCAAAAACAAACAAGCAGCTTATGACTTCGTGAAATGGTACACAACAGAAGGTATTCAAACACAAGGTCTGTTCTTCTCCGGTTGGAAGAAAGCCGACATTAATGCTAACGTAGATGCCATTCTAAAAAGCGGTAAACCAGATCAAGTAGCTAAAATTGATAAAACTTCTTTGCTTTCTACTTTGAAAGTAAATAAAGCGACGAAATTGGTAGTTCCTCCAACGTATGCCTTGCAACAAGAGAAAGAATACCTAACGCAAGTTGAGTTGTTCTTAACTGGCAAGCAAGATCTGGAGAAAACAATTTCCACAGCGAAAGCGAAAATTGAAGACATCAGAAAAAGTAATGCAAAGTAATCGGTAACGGTTAGACTAGCTTTACTGGTATAATGTGTATAGGAAGCAAGAGGAGGCCACCGGCCCCTCTTTTTTCCCATTTTATTGGAGAAGGCGGGAAACGCTAGTGCTGCAATGGTTTCGCACATTATCACTTCGTAATAAATTAGTACTAACGATTCTGGTTTGTCTGGTGTTACCGTCCATCGTGTCGATGAATGTGTCGAATTTTTTTACACGGGATGCGGTTCGTTCACAAGTGGCAGACAGCGCAAGGCAATCGATGCGTATCACGAGTCAGATTGTAACGGGACAGTTGAAGAACATGGTGTACATGATGAATTTTATTCAATTTGATGAAGAACTGCAGAAGCCAATTCTCAGCCTTGGTCATGTGGATGAGACGTCGACAATAGGGGACATTTTTCAAGCCAAGCTAACCATAAATAAAAGAATTTCAACCGTCATGAATCCATTGGGGAATATGAATGTGACATTATTACTTCCCAATGGGCAATATGTGGCCTCCTATACAACCATTAATTTCGACCCGAAATCATTTTTGAGTAAAGATTGGATGAAGGAAGTTAATCAGATAAAAGGTTATAATGTACATTGGATTGGGACTGAGTTCAATTACAATAGTGAGTCAACGCAACCGTATGTATTAGCTGCAGCGAAGCCGCTTGGATTGAATGGTACAACCTACGGCTATGTCATAGTCGGACTTGAGTTGAGTGTTCTTCAGAACTTATTTGCACAATATAAGGAAAATGAAACGATGGTCATCATTGATGAGAATGGCCGGATTTTGGTTGATCAGGATACGAGTCGCATTGGCACGCAATTTGCTAATTTCGATCAGCTTCCTTCTGAGGAGGGTTCCTCTTTTGTCAAGGTAGCAGGTGAAGAGTACATTATGCAGAGTAATCAAATTTCGTCCAATTGGAAGCTCGTCAGCATGGCACCGTACAAGTCTGCTGCTCAACAAATTGAGTCATTCCGCAAGACAGACTTCCTTATTCAGCTCTTCTTTTTAATCTTGTTTGCCATCGTGCTCCTTTATGTTGTAAGAACTCTGACGAAGCCCATCGCTAAGCTTGTACAAACGGTTGTCCGTATCGAATCGGGTCAGTTGAGTGAACGATCTAACATTAGTGGCGGTGACGAAGTTGGTCGGTTAGGGTATGTATTTGACCGAATGATTGATCGGATCGAGCTGACGCTTTTTGAGAATAAGCGAGAGCAAGAACTCAAGCGCAAGGCTGAGCTGGCGATGCTTCAGGCACAGATTAATCCGCATTTTCTTTTTAACGTATTGAATTCCATCCGGTTGAAAATTATGATGAAAGGCGACGAAGAGAATGCGGAACTGATCAGCTCATTGTCTGCTCTTTTGCGTATGACCATTAATCGCAATAACGAATATATAACGCTCCATGAGGAGATTGGGATCAACGAGCACTACGTTCGTTTGTTGAACTCGCGACACGGCGATCGGGTTGTCTTGCGAGTATCCGCGGCTTCGGACACGCTGCTTATTCAAATTCCGCGTTTCTTGCTGCAGCCACTTATTGAGAATGCGTATATTCACGGCCTCAAAAGTAAAGCAGGTGAGATTACGATTGTTTCTCGGATTGCAGAGGATGGCAGACTGCAGGTGGAGATTCAGGATTCTGGAGTTGGTATGACCCCAGAGCGTTTGCTTACGCTTCGCAATCATTTAGAAGCCACACCAACAACGTCTGTAGTGGTAGAAGCAAGCAGTCCTTCGCTATCAGGAATTGGTATACACAACGTGTTTGAACGACTGCGGATGATTTATGGACTTCGATTCGATTATGAAATTGAAAGTAATCTAGGACGCGGCACTCAAATTATTCTTCGCTTTCCACAGCAACCAGAGAAGGAGGTGTAACCTTGTACACCGTCATGATTGTAGATGATGATATCCCCGTGCTTGAATTTCTCAAAACGACGATAAATTGGGAAGAGCTCGGTTATCAATTGACTGGCGTTTATGAGAATCCCTTGGAGGCTTTGAAGGCAGGTCAGCAAGCGAAGACAGATGTATTGATTAGTGATATTGGGATGCCCGGGATCAATGGGCTTGAGCTGATTAAGTCCCTCCGTGAGGAGGATCCCCACGTGAAGGCTGTGATTCTCTCCTGTCACGATGAATTCCACTACGCACAGGCGGCCGTTAAGCTTTCGGTGAGTGAATATATATTGAAGGAAACGATGAACGTCAGTAATATCACGGAGGTATTGATCAGGCTCAAAGAGCAGTTAGACGCCGAGGACCGTCTGCAATCGAAGAGCCGCAAGCTAGAGAAAGAAGTGTCGCAGCAACGCGGCGCATCGAAACGCCAGTTTATCCGAAGCACGGTGAATGAGCCGTTATTCGATGCGGACGAGTGGGGAGCCAAAGCGGAGGATTTTGGGATAAGGCTTACGAAGCATGCGGTTCTGCCTGTATTCGGCTATGCCAACCGGGTGAAAGAAGCGAATAGCCGGTTTCAATCGAAGGACTTGTTCGAGTATACGATTCAGAATATTGTCGAAGAGATTCTCGTGGATCAAAAGGAAGTGACTTTATTCACCTACGATACAGGTGAAATCGTGCTGCTATTTCCACATTTCTCGGAACTGCATGTGAACAATAGTCAGAAAATGGAGCAAACACTTCGACAGCTGCAAACCTGTTTGCAAAAGTACGCCAAAATCTCCTTCTCGTTCATCACCGGGAATCCAGTGAGGGATGTTCGAGCATTAAAGGATCAATTAATCCGCATGGTCGAGGGCAAGGCTGGCCGATTTTACATGCCAGAGTCCTCGATCAGCAAGCTAGGCAATTTGCGGGAAGGATTCGGGGATGGCGGGGAGTTGCTCGCCCAATATGCGCAAGCGTTGGATGAATTCCGCACTGTGGTGTTCGATGAGCGTATCGAAGGAATCGACTCGTTTGTCTCGAAGTGGGTCGATTTTATCCAATATAATCGCTTCCGTCCCTTAGAAGTGAAGGATTGGCTGCTCAAAATGATTCTCGATGTGCGGATGCGTCTAAAATCCCTACAGCACTATCAATCGACATTTTCTTCGGAGCTGTTGCACCATGATGTCCACGAACTGTCTTCAATCCGTGAAATGGAGCTATGGCTGAAGGATTATTTGCAGCAGGCCA
This sequence comes from Paenibacillus qinlingensis, assembly GCF_031455095.1. Taxonomy (GTDB): domain Bacteria; phylum Bacillota; class Bacilli; order Paenibacillales; family NBRC-103111; genus Paenibacillus_E; species Paenibacillus_E qinlingensis_A. The sequence continues at coordinate 206,046 of NZ_JAVDSB010000010.1, read as the reverse complement.
TCGAGTGGGCGGGACAAGTGTATCGGGAGTCGCATAATCGTGAAATCCTGGAGTGTCAGCGCTTCGTGTATAGCCATCTCGATACGAAAATATCACTCGAGGACGCTGCCGCGCATCTTCATTTGCACCCGAGTTACTTGAGCCGCTTATTCAAGCGAGAGACGGGCGAGAATTTCATCGAATATGTGACGCGGATGAAGATGGAGAAAGCGAAAGAGCTGCTTGAGATCACGGATAAAAGCGTGGAACAAATCTCGGATATGCTCGGCTACGAGAATAAAAATTACTTCGGTAAGCTCTTCAAGGCACACACCGGCTTCGTGCCGAATGCGTACAGGGGGCAGACGAAGGGGAGTTCTTGATGAAGCCGTGTGAAAGCACAAAAGCCTGCTAAAATGCAGGCTTTTGTGTTTTTTTTTGGTAGGGGCTAGGGTATTTCTCGCTTATTCTCTATTCATATACCCCAACATCGTAATCACGCATTAGGGTTACCACGCTCCATTTGTATCCAAAGTCCTAATATAAAAGCTTCAGTGAATTCAAAATGTGACAAAATTCACCATTTCAAGGGGTGTTCAGACAACTTCATTTCCAGTATTATGAAATAAAAGCTCGAAAAAGGGGAAATGTACCTGTTTAGTAAATGGTGAGCTGATATAAAAGTACTATTAATCTATTGGACCAAGTGGAAATGAAATGGCAAACCTGTTCGAAAGACAGGGGCGCAAAGCCACGGGCCTACTTTTATGAGGTATTTTGTCGCAAGACATTCGCCTTAGAAACGGCAGCCGGGTTACCTACGTCAGTTGTTTTTTTGCTGTGCATTTTTTTAAGTGGAGGAGAAGTTTATGTACAAGCACATTGGCAAAGTTTCAAAAGCAGTTTGTATGATGTTACTTATTCAATTTATTTTATCAGCGCTACAAGTTATGACGCTTGAAGCGTCTGCTGATACCGGACAGGAAGCCATTAGCATCAACTTCCAAAATGATACTGCAACAACTCCAAGCGGATTTATCGCGGACTATGGGAATGTCTATGGTTCACGTAATGGATTGGCGTATGGCTGGAACCAGGATCAAACGAATAATACGGTTGTTCGACAAACCTACCAAGGCGAAGTTGTTGACTCATTTATTCAAGCTTCGAATCAGGATATTTGGGAGATTGCTTTAGAGAATGGTTCCTATGACGTCTCCGTAACGGTAGGGGATGCCGTCTATTCAAGCACGAATACGTTTTACATTGAAGGGGTGTCGGTAAGCGAAAATGTGTACATTCAGCCAGGAGCGCATAGCGCTTTTGATAAGAATGTTACTGTCAACGACGGTAAGCTGACACTGACATTCGGATCGTCGGGGGATTTTACTGCACTAAATGCCATACAAATTACAAGAGTTGCTATGTTCAGTCCTGTACCTAACAATCCGCAGATTGCTTTGCCTCCTGAGGCGAGGAAGATTTCGGGTAATAGAGTGCTAATGTCCGGGGAATCACAGAACGTGCATAATACACCGGAATACATTCGTATACCTGGGCTCCAACAAGAAATAAGCCGATACATGGCAACTGAACTGCAAACAATCGATAGTGTCATTAATCAATATGAACATTTGGCTATAGCGTGTAATAACTGTGATGTTCCGGCTATACAAGCTAAGGTGAACGCTAGTTTCAATAATCCGGTTGTAATCAAAGCTGGACAACTGAATCTGGACACATCCATGACCATTGGCACACTGGATAAACCAGTTGTACTAATTTTGGATGGCATGAATACGAATCAACCATTGAGTGTTACTGTCATTGGCAGTCTTATTCTAAAAAACGGCTTGAATGCCAATTCGAAGCTCAATCTCAAAGTTAGTCAACCATCTAACGCATCGCTTTTGAATATGGGGAATTTGTGGGTCAAAAGCAATCTTCACCTGAATCAAGATTCAAGTGTTGAAGCAGCTAATCAATTTATGGCAGGAAGCTTAATTTATAATAACGGGACGTTGCAAGTGAAAGCAGATCATATGCTCATTGAGAATAATTTAAACATCAATACGAAAGTCGATATGAATATCGCGCAAGAGATGCTTGTTGGTGAACTGATTTCGAATAATCAAACGGCTAATATACATGTCCAAATCGGTGATTTGTTCATCCGAGATAACATGAGTGTAAACAATCATCTTAGTATTAAAACAGGTGGCGTATTTGCCATGGGTGGCAATCTGACTGCCAATCAAAAGCCGATCATTGAGACCGGGAGCGGCGGGCAAGGTCAAACGTTATTGAAATACAAACTTAATGGGTTGCAGGCAGAATATTTTAGTGGAAGCAATTTTACAGGGGATAAAGTGACAAGAGTGGATGAAAACGTGAAGTTGGAATCTAAACCGAACTTGCCGATTCTCGGCTTTACGGATCAAGACTTTTCTGTTAGATGGACAGGGCAAATTAAGCCTTTGTATACGGAGGAGTACACATTTGAAGTTCATTGGAAAGGTTCTGTGAAGTTATGGGTAGATGGTGATCTCATCATTGATGGATTACAAGCTCATAATGACAAGCAGACGGGTTCGTTCGTTGCTGAGGCGGGAAGAAGATACGACATTAGGTTAGATTATTCCAACAATGATGGTAATGCCAAAGCAACATTGCGATGGGAAAGTCAAAGTCAGAATCCGGAGTTTGTTCCACAAGCGCAATTGTACCCGTACGGTACACCCGTAGTAACGGCAATTCCAACAGAAACGGATATTACTTTTCAATGGCCGCCAATTTTTAATGCGAGTGGATATGAGGTAGAAACAGATGGCACGATTCAATCCATCGGTGCAATTGCTCAATATGTTTATCCAAATCTTGAAGCAGGAACTTCACATACATTTCGAGTTAGGGCAAATAACGGAGACATTACAGGTGAGTGGACGGAACTACTGATCAAATGGACGCTTCCTGATGTGCCTGGTCCAATTGAAACAACTTCGACAAGCACGGCAATTACTCTTGTGTGGCCAGCCGTTATCGGAGCAACGGGTTATGACATCGAAACGAATAATACGATTATCGATAATGGCAACTCAACAACGTTTGTAGATTCATCTTTGAATTCGAATACACAGCGTGCCTATAAAGTACGTGCTAAAAATTCAAGCGGAGCCGGCAAATGGAGTCCCATCATCGCAAAGGCTACGTTGCCAGGAGCAACAGGCTCACTTGCTACACTTGCGACGGATAGCACAATTACTGTTTCATGGGATGCTGTGTCAGGCGCAGAAAGCTATGATTTGGAAGTGGATGGAGTCGTTGTGTCTGGCATCACTGGTACGAGATACATCCATATTAACTTGCAGCCGAACTCTACACATACGTATCGTCTTAAATCAAAAAATGGAGTAGGCACGAGCAATTGGAGCGCACTTGCGACAGCTGTCACGTTGCCATCTATTCCAGAACATTTACGTGCAACTGTCGCAGATACACAAATCTCAATTGAATGGGACGAGGTAGTAGGAGCTTCCAATTATGACATCGAAATCGACGGAGTAATTGTTGCTCATGATTTAAGTACGACATATGTGCACAACGGATTAGCTGTTAATTCAGAGCATACGTATCGAGTAAGAGCAAATAATGGGGCAGCCATTGGTCAATGGAGCGGGCTGTTAAAGCGTTCAACTTTATCGGGATTACCAACGAATTTACGCGCTCTGGCTGCAGGTAATGAAATCACGGTAACTTGGGATATGGCTGTTGGTGCGGTCGGTTACGATGTGGAAGTCGATGGTCAAATCGTAAATAACGGCATGAGCCTGACTTATGTCCATTCTGGATTGTCTCCTTATAGTGAACATACCTATCGGGTAAGGGCTAGGAATGGGGGTGGAAATGGCCCATGGACGGATGCGATTACCGTAGTCACTACGCTCGGAGAACCGCAAAACATAACCCTCGATTCAACAGTTCGTTCAATTACTATCACATGGGATGAGGTCATCGGTGCCGATGACTATGAATTGATAGTCGATGGTGAAGTCGTCAATGTCGGAAAAGAGACAAGCTACCTCCATGATGGACTGACGCCTTACTCTTGGCATGTGTACCGAATTCGAGCCAAAAATGCCGATGTGAGTGGCGAGTGGAGCGATACATTCACAAAGGCAACGATGCTCGGTACGCCTGTAATAATACGTATGGTAGCAACAAGTTCGCAGATTATAGTCAACTGGGGAAGTGTTGTTGGCGCAGACGGTTATGAGATAGAGGTAGATGGAAGTCTCGTAGATAACGGAGTGAAGACTTCCTTCACACATTCAAATCTGTCTTCAAATTCCCTACATACATATAGGGTAAGAGCAAAGAACCCTAGTATATACAGCGATTGGAGCAACTGGAGTAGTCTAGTGACCCAAAGCACGGCGTCCGATGTTCCGAGATTTATTTCTGCTAAGGCAACAACCAGTTCAATTACAGTTACTTGGAGCTCCGCATCGGGGGAAGATAGCTATGATCTTGAAGTTGACGGAAAAGTTATTAGTGGACTGACGAACACGACTTATACGCAGGATGCATTAGAGCCAAATAAGATGCACGTTTATAGAGTTAGATCGCAGAATCAGTATGGTCGCAGCGAATGGTCAGAGAAACTAGAAAAGAGGACTACACCTGAGATGATTGTGAACGTGGGTAAGGACAACATTTTCAACTTTGTTATTGTGGCACCTAAGAAGGATGGCGTTACTGAACGCAAGATTACGGTTACGTATAATCCAGAAGAGTTGGAAGTATTGGATTCCAGTGCGATTACTCCAGAGGTTGAGCTTGGAGTAGGTCCAATTCATGGAACGAATATGATCGTGAGCGAGTTTGCGAGCGGAAGAATTGTGTACACCATTTTGAATGTTGATAAAACGGTTGTTAATGGTATTAAATTGCTTGCGAAAAGCAATGAGGATTCGAAGATTACTTATACGGTGGAGTAGCGGTGCTCTTAGAGGAGAATGCAAATGAAAAGACTCATATGGGTTTTATGCTTTTTTATCATGGTGACTAGTGTCATATTTCCGATGCCAACTCAAGTAAAAGCTTTAGGAACGGGTTTAATATATATGTCCTATTTTGACCAAGGTGGAGGATATTTTAGTGGTGGAGGTTGGGGAAGTACGGGGGCTTCCAAGCCAATTCCAGATGGGTTTGTGCCAGCTGGCGCTAGTAAGGATTTATATGCCTCGGGGGTATCTAGAGCCTGGATCATTAATCCTAGGACAGGAGATATACGATTTTCATACTTAAATAATCCTGATGGTTCATACAGCGGTAGTGGGTGGAGCTCGAATGTAGCTAATAAGCCATTACCGGAGGGATATATACCGGCAGGGGTTTATAACGATCCTTACTGCGATACTTGCTCTCGGATTATTATTATTAATCCTACCACAGGTAAGATAAAAATTGCCTACTTGGAATCGGGGTATGGTTTCTATAGCGGTGGGTTTGGTGGAGATCTAAATGTTTCTAAACCAATTCCTACAGGATTTATTCCTGCTGGAGCTTACTTAGATCCATATGCTCCAACGTTATCAAGAATGGTGATCATAAACAAAAATACTGGAGAAATTAGGTGGTCATATTTGGATTCCGGAGGTGGATATTTTAGTAGCGGAGGGTGGGGAGCATCTGGCGTATCTAAACCTATTCCAGCTGGATTTTATCCTCTTGGAGCGTATCCAGATCCTTATTGCGACACATGTTCACGCCTGACACTAATAAACTTTACACATCCAGTTCCTAATATAGAAGTCGTTTCGCCTATATCAGGGCAAATTTTAAGCGAGTTTAATACTGCTTTTATACCTAGCATAAAAATAAGCGATCCCGATGGAGACACATTGATTGCTTCTTATTTCTTGGATTCGGAGACGTCACCACGTGATACAAAAGTAATATCCAATACGCAAACTGCTCAAACTGTGAGTTTCAATGCGTTAAATATAGAATCAATAATTGAAGGAACACATACGATACGATTTACGGTAGATGATGGTTCAGCGAAGGTCGAATCAATAGCGCAAGTAATGGTTGACAAAACTTCTCCTGTATTAGGAGTAGTTGCCGCAACATCTACAGATACATTAGTGCAGATTTCGGGTTCCGCATCGGATTCAATATCAGGCTTAAGTTCGGAATCTTACCGATATTCAATAGGATCGAACACCAGCGCTTGGACGAGTTTACTTCAATATACACAATCAAACTTAACACCGAACACCAATTATAACGTTAAGTTCGAAGCTCGGGATAACGTTGGACATATCGCGAGCCAAGAGCAATTGATACGGACCAAAGCACAAGCTCCTACATTGTCACTAAGCCAAGCTACCGAATCAGGTCTGGATATTTCCTTTAGTGACAGCAATCCTTCCAGCACGCAGTATCAAGTCCAAATTGGTGGGCAGTATGTGAACGCTGCGGGTACAGTAACAACTGCACCTGCGTGGATCCCACTTACAAACAAAACGATCAAAGTAACAGGCTTAGCACCTAACACATCTTATAGCTTTCAAGCAAAAGCCAAAAATGAATTAGGTGTGGAAACGAACTATGGTCCCCTTGCAGGTGGAACTACATTAGCAAGCCCGCCTGCGCCCATTACAACTGAATTGGCTCAACGCTTAATTAAACTCTCTTGGCCAGCCACACCGGGGATTGCCAGCTACGATGTTGAGGTAGACGGCGGCGTGCCTATGAATAACGGCACATCTACAACTTTTTCACACAATGGACTAGCACCTAATACACAACACAACTATAGAGTACGTGCCAATAATGCAGGAGGAACAGGCAAGTGGAGTCCCTTGATCAGCAAGTTTACATTGCCAGATCCACCAGCCGTGCCTACGGGCATCCAAGCGGTTCCTCTGCAGACACAAATGACCATATCCTGGGACAGTGTTGCCCGGGCAGAAGGCTATGATATTAAAGTGGATGGTGGAACGGAAATTGACAACGGTGCTCAAACAACCTATGTACACCGGAATCTACAGCCTCTCACCGAACATACGTACCAAGTTCGAGCTAAGAACCCTGGGGGTATTAGCCAATGGAGCGAGCCGGTCTTGATGAAGACGCTGCCGAATCCACCAAATACACCGGATAATCTGACAGCGGATCTCTCTATTCATCAAGTAATGGTTAACTGGAGTACCGCCGATGGAGCAGACGCTTACGAAATCGAGGTTGATGGACTCCGTACTGAAAATGGCAACAAAACGACTTACCTCCATGATGGCTTGGATGCTTTGAGTGGTCACACCTATCGAGTGCGTGCCAAAAATATTGGAGGCATGAGCGCGTGGAGCGAGCCACTCGACGTTACGACACATCCAGAGATACCGAATATTCCGACGAACATCATGACAACGGCGGAGGAAAAATCCATTACGACTACATGGTACAAAGTTCCTCATGCTTCAAGTTATGAAGTAGAGATTGATGGCATAACGAAAATTAACGTTACGAACAACCAGTTTGTTCACAGCGACTTGGAGCCGGATAGCCGACACACATATCGAGTTCGTGCGAAAAACATTAGCGGTGACAGCGAGTGGAGTGCGCCAGTTACACTAACCACATTCCCAAGCGGGAGTGACACAACGCTCTCACTAACGAATATCGCTGCAATAGTAACGAATCGCTACATCACGATTTCTTGGGATACAGTAGCTCCCGAAGCTCGATATGATATTGAGGTAGATGGTGTACTCATGAATAACGGAGACGACACCATTTACCATCATACCGGTTTGAAAGCGAACGAGTTCCACACGTACAAAATTCGTCTCCAAAATGAAGATCACCCTGGGGAATGGGTAGCGATGCTTTCCCTATCCACGTTGCCGAATCCTCCGGATGCTCCAACCGATATAGAAGCATTTGCAACCAATAACAGCATTGAGCTGCGTTGGCAAAAGAATAGCACAGCGACCGGATATGATATTGAGATTGACGGCAAGACGATGGACGCAGGCGAGGCAGCCTCGTACCTTCATGATGAGCTAAGCTCTGGTACCGCTCATACGTATCGAGTTAGAGCTAAGAACGTAACTGGCGTAACGGCATGGAGCGCGGCGATTGTGAAAAGCACCACCAGTCCGACATACACCGTGAACGGCGAGAAAGAAAAAACCTTCGATCTATCCTTGCTAGCTTCCAATGTACAGGATTTCAGTGAGATGACGTATGTTGTTACTTATGATCCTAGTCAGCTGGAAGCTATAGATTTGTTTGGATTCACGCCTAACGCTGATCTTCCAACAGCAGGAAAAATCCCAGGTTCGAATCTGGATGTGACGTATACGGCTGGGGAAATAACATTCAGGATTAATCAAAATGTAGTACCTGGAACCTCATGGTCTGGTGAAATTGCGACGATTGTCTTTAAGTCTAAGGTTGATGGGCAAGCGCAGATGAATGTAGTAGTTGAGTAAGAAGAATAGGATAGCGGAGTTGATGATGTGAAACAATTTTTCTATAAAAATAGGAAATTCATTGCTGTAATCATAGGGGTTTCATTAATTGCACAGATGTTCTTGTTCGTAGTGGGAGATAAGGCCCTGACTACAACGAATGCCGAATCAAGTCAAAGTGATGACAACAAAACTGCTGCGGATATTTCCAATATGACCGGTGTGAAGATCGAGGAGATATTAAAGCTAAAACAGTCGGGCTTATCCTGGAATGAAGTGTTAGACAAGTTGAAACAGGCACCCAATACGGATACTCAAAAAGGTAACAGGAGCAATTTGCTCGCAGGGATGGAATTGGGTGAAGATGCCGTGGCGAAACTGATTGCGCAGGGATTCACCAATGAGGAAATTATGGAAGCGAAAATGCTTGCAGAAAGAGTGCAATTCCAGTTGAAAGAGCTAGTCAACGATACGAAGATTACACCGCAAGTTCCTGTACTAGAAATCAAATTAGATACAAAGAAAGATGATAAATTATCCGAATTTCCCAAAATTACGGAGCAATTTGATGTGAATTCCGTGCTTTATTTTATGCTGATGCTAAAAAAGGATTTCGGCAGTCTAGAAGCTGTGCTGGATGAGTACCTTTTCGCTTTGCAAATTGGCATTAACTTGGAAGATTACATTCAAGACAAAGATAAGTATCTCAAAGCGAAAGAAGAGAAGAGTATCGGACTTACGCGTGACAAGGTGATCACAATGTCAGTTATTGAATCTGCCTTGTTGGAAAAAATCCAGCAAAATAATCAAACAGCAAAGGATGAGTTCACCACACAGGGAAAGGCAGGCAGCGCCACAACCAAAGATACGAAAGAGAAATCACTGCTGCCTGACGTACCTCTTCCTACAGTTAAAGACGTAAAGCCAGGAAATCCAGCTGCAGATATCATGAAGGAAGTTAACGTACTGAATCCAAACAAGCCATAAGCTTATGCTTACGATGTCAGTTTTTCTAGTGAAAAACTTTAAGGAGAACCCATATGAAAAGAATAAAGATGAACACAGTGTCCAAAGCGCTGCTTATTGTATTGGCTTTGAGTATAGCCGTCCAAACGGGCTACACACTCGTATCTTATGTTCATGCACAAACGGTCGCTATGGATGAAGAGGCGCCAAAGGTACCTACGACTGAAACCGGAGCTACCTCGATCGATCAGAAAGTAATTCCGCAAGACGTCTTGAACAAGCTGCAAGCGACAGATTCCAGCCATTTTGATAGCAATGTAATGAAATATAAGCAGTTGCTTGCAGACCTGAATGTGCACGCCAAAGTGCAACAGGAAATTGAACGATTAGTAATGGCAGGGCATAGCTTGTCAAATGTGTTAATTGCTTTTGAATTTTTATATCAAAAATTCGGAAAACTGCCAGAATTAGAGCTTTTAGTTAAGCAAAAGGAAGCGGGGAAGGCATGGGAAGCCTTATTCGCAGGCTATAACAGCGGCCATAAGGCGTTTGTTCCACGAGCATTCGACCCGGATTATTTGGAAGACTTAATGAAGAAGCCAGGATTTACTTCCGATGATGTCATGATGGCAGATCGGGTTTCATTTGCCTCAGGTATAGATGTAAAAGACATTATAACTTCAAAACTAGAATCAAAGCGCAATTGGATGGATATTACTGCAGAACTGGATCTTTTGCACGGTACCGCTACACTGCCGAGAGTACAAATTACGGCCCAGCAGCTAAGCAAATTCGTTAAGCCAGGGTCATTTACGGAGGACAAGATAGCTGAAGCATTCGTGCTAGCCCAGCAAATTGGCCAAAATCCGGAGACTGTGGTGGAGAAGATGAAAGCAGGTAAAACAGAAGCTGCCATTAGGGCAGAGAGCTATATGCTGAAATACAACTAGCTGAGACTGGAATTGTGGAGGTGTTAAGGTGAAGTATTGGGGTAAAACGCTTGTTCTGACTTTTTTATTTTTTATCATTCCTTTTCATATGATATATGCTGAAACTTTGGAAGAACAGATGAACAATTTGGTTGGTCCGAAGCAGCAATATAATACGATGTTATCGCCCGTTTATCTAAGAAATAACACGACAGAAGAGCAAATCAGCCCGCAAAGTGGTGAGCTGACGATAGCCCAGACAGACTATGTACTGCCAGGAAGAAACGGGCTTGATTTGGAGTTTAAACGCATCTATAAAAGCGGATCAGCTAGCGTTCAGGAGATGAAAGTGAAGTATGTCAATGGCGCGTGGGTGGATTATGTCGAATCCAGTGCCAAGACGTCATCCTTTTATGAGGATCGCTATAATTTAGGGATCGGGATGAGGTTCTCTTTTCCAAATATGGAAATAAGAACGAACGATGACGGTACCAGTCATAAGTTCCTGCATACGGATAGCGGCGATGTATATCGACTCAAAGCCTCCATAGTGGATGGTGTGCAGACGTACTTACCAGAAGGACAGACGATTAAAGATGTCGTAGTGAAAGAAACAACCGAGTTTAGCAACGGACAAACGGACGGCTCGTCCAAGTACGTCATGACTGGGAAAGACGGGGAAAAGACGTATTTTGCAGAGGATGGAAGAATTCTAGGTATTAAGGATCGTTATGGGAATACGATTGTGTTCGAGTATACAACGTTGTCGTATGCACTCGATGAACAGACGATTACAAAGAAGCTAATGTCCAAGATTACAGATACGATCGGCAGAGTAACGACGATTGAATATAAAGAGGACGCAACGTTTACAGTCGGGCCGATTACCAATCAGACTTACGCTGCGGAAGAGAGCTATAAAGCGTCACAAAACCCGAATAACACGGATTCTGGGGATTTACAGGGCAAATTCCAAGTTATTGTCCATGTACCCGGCGACAAGCAGATCGTTTACGACAAATCGGCAGTATTAGTCAATTCGACGAAGCACGTCATGCGGACACGCTTGCAGCGGGTATTCGATGTGGACGACCGTCCGAAGTATCATTTTTGGTACGAGCAGCCGGACCTAGGATTTACTTACATGAATGGCACCCAGTATGCCGCATATAACCGATATGAGAATTTGACACAGATTGATTACACCAAGACCAATCATATCAAGCAATACTTATATAATTCGTACACCAAACAACTAAATAAGGGCAGTATGCAGTATCGTAAAATTTTTGAGCAGAAAGAGCTTGTCAAAACAGGCTATAACCCAGATCAGAGCAAGTTCGAAGATAGATTCATTGTTGATGTGAAGGACAAGGTTACCTATGCCTATACCAATGAGGCGGACGGCTTTGGTACAGTGGGTTACAAAGAATACGATGATACCTATTTGAAGGGGACATATCGGTATTTTACGGAAATAACGGATCTATTGGGTAATATCATTAAATATACGTATGACGGCGTTAACCAATTGCTCGTGACGGACAAGCTGGGGAAGGATCATAAAGAAATCCTCCTTAGCGAACGAGATGAGATGAAATTGGTCAAAAAGCAGGAGACCCAGAGCTACCAAGTCGTAGACGGACAAGCTAACGGCGACCCTGTCAAAAAAATCGAAAACTACCGCTACGATGAATACGGGAATTTGACCAACTATACAGGACCCGAGGCGGAAAGGGACGAGCAAGGGTATCCCATTAACACGGAACACACGGTTGTCTACTCTTATGCCTATGACAAATTCCATGTGCTCGCTTCGAAAACGTGGAAAAAAGATAAGGACACGACCGCTCAGAACTTATACACAGTAGATGGGCTAGGGAATGTCAAGCAAGAGACGAAGATCAATACTACGGACACGAATAACTGGATTGTGACGGACTATGAGTACGATGGCTACGGCAATTTAACGAAGAAATCCGCGGGATCAGGCGGGCAAACGTTTGTTACCCAATATGAATATGGCACTGACGCCAATGGCGCGGACGTTAAAGGCGCATATTTGAGCAAGGAATACGGGATGCTTGACGGGCAAGAGAGTGCGAAAAAATATGCCTATGACTTGAACTCGGGGAACAGAACGGTAGAGGTTGACGCGCGGGGCAAGAGAACTAGCTACGAATACGATGCGATGAACAGAGTGGTTAGGACAATTCGACCGGACAACAGTTTTAAGACATACAGCTACGAGGAAAATCCATTTGCCAACATGAAGATTCGCTACACAGACCCAGAGCTGGTACCTTTTCAGTATGAGTATGACATCATGGGCAATTTGCTTCAGGCAACCGTGTTTGATAATGGGAATTGGGCTGTATTGCAGACCTTCGTTTACGACGCAAAGGGTAACAAGACGAAGGAAACTGACGCGAATGGACAAAGTATTCGTTACGAATATGACAGTAAGTTTAGGTTAAAGCAGAAGTCTTTTTATGAAAAAGATACAGTTAACAAGGGCGACGTGAAGATCGGCTATCAGGTTGGTTATGACAGTTCGACTCCACTAGTTGTAACGATTACGGATGAAGAAGGCTATGTGAAAAAATATTACTACGATAGCTTGGACAGGCTCACCAAGTTGGAGGTAACTCCAGATAACGTCCAGTTCTATGCGACCACTTACATGTACGATTATGTGGGGAATAAAGTGAGCGAGACGGACGCGCGGGGTAACTCAACTCGTTTTAATTATGACAATCTTGGAAGACTGATGTCGAGGCAGGATGCGCTTGGTAATGAAACCAGCTATAGCTATAACGCACGGAATCAAGCTGTAACGCAAAAGGAACCAGGCGGAAAAGTCGCTGATCTTGCCTATGATGAGTTAGGTAGGGTTTCGGTCAAAAAGGTGTTAAAACAAGGCTCGTCCGATTACACGTATACGTCTTACGGATACGATGCGGCGAACAATGTCACCAATGTGAAGCTGGGTCATGTAACTGCTGGAACAGATGCTGTAGATTCCGATGTTAGCTACATCTATGATGCTTTGAATCAACTAATAGATGAGCTAAGCAAGATGGAAGAGACGAGAACGGGACATATCAGAAACTTTTATAACAAAAATGGCAACAAGACATCATCCATCCATTATGCAGATGAAGCTGAAATGAAATACCGCGTGTACGCGTATGGCTATGATTTTGCTGGACGTGTGAAAGAGGAGAAGGGAAGCTATCGCGAATCTGATCCACACGGAGCGTATCAAGAATACGGGAATTATCAGAAACTGACGGAGCGAGACTATGCTGGTAATGTCGTCAAAGAGCAAGTGTTGAACGGCAGCGGCTATGATACAACTTCCTATACCTACGACTACCGTAATCAGGTGAAAGAAAAGCAGGAACCGTATGGCGATAAGCCTGATGGAAAGCAGACCAAGTATCAATATAACAAGACGGGTAACCGCACTTCTGAGACATTGGTGATCCAAGGTGTCGATACGACAATGAGTTTTGTCTATGACGGTCTCGGTAAAATGGTTAAAAAGATTGATCCTCTCGGCAACACGGCAAGGTATGTGTATGACGCGAATGGCAATCGGATCAAGGAGATCGATCCTAGATATTTATCTGTGTCCGAGGAAGAGGCACCAGGAACGGAGTACGAGTACGATGCCTTAAATCGTTTGGTGAAGGCTGTTGTTTTTGATGGCAAAGTGAAAGATGTCATTGCCTATAAAGAGTACGACGGACGCGGAAATGTTGTGAAAGAGTCGGATGGGGAAGGGTATAATTCGGCCCAGCCAAACAAGTCGTATGGTAATGTATATGAGTACGATGCGAGTAACAGAAAGACAAGTGTCGTTTCGGCTGAGATGCTCTCTTTGAATGAAAAGAACGGGACTGAGCATGTCTCTGCGACGTACACGTATGATGGTCTGGGGAATGTTCTTTCTGAGACAGATGCACTGGGGAATACAACAACGTATGCGTACTATTTGAACGGACTGCCGAAAGAGAAAACGTTCGCGGATGGCAACAAAGAAGCATACGACTATGACTTGACAGGGAAGTCTCTGGTCGTAAAGACTGATCGGCTAGGACGGGTAACGGAGGCGTTCAACACGGTTTTTGATAAACCGTACCGTATGGAATACCCGGATGGAACAAATGAGCGGTTTGTTTATTCGACCAAAGGCGAACTGACCGAGCGTTATGATCAAGCGGGAAATACGCAGGTCTTGGCCTATAACACTTCGGGTAATCCAGTTTCGAAGAAAGAATTTATTCGGACGGAGGGTACAGCATCTGTTTTTAAGCTGACGGAGCTGGCCTACGACGAAGCGAATCGCCTTCTCAGCAGCGAAACTTTCTTGTTGCAGGGTTCGGGTGCAAAGCAATCTGCTGGAGATAAAACGGAGTATGTGTATGACAAAGCGGGAAGACTTCTGAAGGTTTCTGGGCCGAATGGCAAGGAAACAATTCATGAATACGACGCTGTTGGTAACCTGGTAACGAAGAAACAAAAAGTAGCGAACGACATCTACGACGTCATCCGATACTCGTACGATGTTAGATCGCAGCTGTCGACGGAATCGCTGTTGGTGAAGACAGCGGATCTCAGCTTGGATACGTTGAAGCAAGCGAAGTATGATAACGAATTTGTGGATCGCATTCTATCCACTACAAGCTATAGCTACTATAAGAATGGCAAACTACAAAGTCAGACGGACGCTCAGGGGAATCGTATTCAGTATACGTACGATTATGACGGCAAGCCAACGAAGAAGACAAATGCTCTGCAAGCAGCGACTCAGTACCGTTATGACTTCAAAGGTAACTTAGTCGAAGAAGAGAATGCGAAGGGCGTTTCCACATTCTACGGCTATGACGAGCTGGATCGTCTTATTCGGAAGAAAACGGCTGCGGCTGACGGTTCATTTGCTATGACGAGATATATCTACGATGCCGTCGGCAATTTGACGAAGCAGGTGTTGCCGAACGATTATGAGGCGGCTATGGATAACGCTTCATCCGTAGATACGATGGTGGGCAGCTCCTACGTATTTGATGCGATGAACCGCCGTACATCAACAATTTCACCTGATGGAAAAGACATCGAATATATCCAGTACAATATGCGCGGTCAGGTGCAGAAAGTTGTAGACGGACTGCGATATAACGGTGATATGGGAACATCGTCGGGGACTGTGTTTACGTATGACGGATTAGGCCAAATGAATCGTAAGACAGATGCGTTGAATAACAGTTCTGTTTTTGAATATGACGTGCTTGGCAACGTAATTACCATGACGGATGCACGTGATTATACTACTCGTTATGTGTACAATGCCGACAAGACATTGAGCAAAGTCACATTTGCAGATGGTGGAACCGTCACGTATGCGTACGACAAGTTGAGCCGGAAGACAAGCGAGACGAATCAACTCGGGAATACGACTGCTTATACGTATAACGCTTTTGGTAAAGAAAAGATTGTTAAGGATCCGTACGGTAATACCGTGGAAGGTAAATACGATCTGACCGGCAATCTCGTATCACTGAAGGATAAGCGGGGCAGTGTCTCCCTTTTTAAGTACGATGGCAACAAGCAATTAACGGAGAAGCAGACACCGCTTGAGTTGGACGAGAGTGGCAATGTCGTTTATGCCGTAGAGCAATACGCGTATGACACAGTCGGAAATGTCATCAAGAAGAGCGTTGCAGGATCTAAGGATGCTGAGTTTTTACGCGAGACGACCTACACGTATTACGATAACAATTTGCTCCAAGTCGTATCCAACAACAGCGGTGCCTATACGAAGAGCCATTACGACAAGAATGGCAATGTTATTTTGACGGAGAAGATGCGTGAAGCATCTACATATGACACGGAGAAGTTTGAGTACGACAGCCAGAACAGGCTGATTAAGCGGATTCGACTTGTGGACGAAGTGGATTTGCTTGATTCGGCGAGTTGGCCGAACATTCGGTATTTGAAGGATGCTGAGCATTTCGGCAAAGTCTATAGCATCACCGGATACGGGTATGATGTGTTGGGCAATCGGGTTAAAGAGGTCGATCCACGTGCGTATGCATACGGACTGGATGATACGGAAAACCGAGATAGGTATACGACTCGTTATACATACGACACGCTGAACAGAGTGAATCAAGTTATCCATCAAGTGAACGGAACCGACGTAAACAAGCAGTATACCTACGATGAGGTTGGCAACCGTATAGCGGAGCGTAACGAGCGAGGGTTTGAGACCCAATACACCTACGATAAGCTGAATCGGGTTGAGAAGGTAACGGATTCCGAGGGGCAGTCATTTACGTATGGGTATGACTTGGCAGGAAACAAGATTGCTGAGACGAATGCTAAGAGCAACAGCATGACGTACGGATATGATAAGCTGAACCGACTTGTTACAGTGACAGATCCGTACAACGCAGTGATTAGCAAAAACCTCTATGATGAAAATGGGAATGCCGTCAAAACGATGGACGCCAAAGGTTACAGATCAGCTGGTACGGACGAAGCACGCTACGGCTGGTTGTATACTTACGATTTAGCTAATCGCGTGGTGAGGACGGTTGATCCGGAAATCGCGGCGTTGAAAAAGCCGGAGAAGTTTACCGTGGCTTACCAGTACAATCCAGTTGGCGAGAGAGTGAAAGAAACGGATGCACTGGGCAATAGCAAAACCTATGCCTACGACAATGCAGGAAGACTCGTCCAAGTAACAGATCAGCTAGGTGTTACTGTCACGTACAGTTACGACATGGTAGGTAATAAGCTGGACATGACGGATGGCAAAGGGAAAGTAACTCGCTATCGCTATGGCGCATTTGGTTTATTACGAGAAGTTGTTAACGCAGTTAACAAATCGATGGCCTACCGTTATAACTTGGCGTTGAGCGTAGCAGAGATCGCGGATAGAAATGGCAACCACACACGCTACTTGTATGATAGCCGTAATCTGCTGGTAGAGAGAGCTGTCACCGAAACAGGCGATCGCATCCAGTACACGTACGACGAAGCAGGCAACCGCGCGTCGATGACTGACGAGAGCGGAACAAGCAGCTATACGTATGACAGCAATAACCGTCTGAAGCAAATTGCCAAGGATGGGAAGACACAGATTTCTTACACGTATGATGTGGTTGGTAACATCGAGAGCGTGACGGATAAAACAGGATTTAAGACTAGCTACACGTACGACAAATCTAGCCGTATGGAAACCGTGAGCTTCCAAGGGAAGACAACGAAGTACAGCTACGACGAAAATGGAAACCGTACCTCCATCGCGTACGAGGGCGGCGTTAAAGAAGACTATACGTTTGACAAGAATAATCGACTGCTCGCTCTGACGAATAAGAAGTCTGGCGGCAGCATCATTTCTGAGTACACGTATACGTATGACGAAACGGGCAGACAAGTTTCAAAAACGGATAGCTTCGGCACAACGAACTATACGTACGATGCTGCTGGTCGCGTAGAGAAAGTAGAAGCGCCGGGAAAAACAACCGCTTATGAATACGACAAGAACGGTAATCGCCAAACGCTGAACGAAACGTATACATCTGAACAACCTAGCGGCTTTACCGATTCCGCAAGTAGCGTGGAAGTGAAGTACCTCGTCAAGAAGAGCGAGTACATGTACTCGGGTTCGAACGAACTGCAGCAACTGGTCGAGAAAATGCTAGACGCCGCGGGTAAAGAAGTGTTGGAAAAAACGACCAACTTCTTGTACGACGACAACGGCAACGAGCTTCGTCAAAAGGTCAGTTACCTGCGTCCGCACAAAAGGGACATGCGTCAGACCACGGGCGGGAATCCGTACGGGGATGAGATCGAAGGCGATATTAGCAGCCTGATCGAGAAAGTCAGCAATACATTTGACGGATTCAACCGTTTGAAGCAGGTGGAGCAGGTTAAGGCTGGAGAGCGCGTAACCGTTGAGTACTTGTATGATGGCGATGATCTCCGCATTCGCAAAACTGTGCGCAGCTCGAAGGATGAGTATGCGGCGAAAGTGACCAATTATTTGTATGATCGTCAGTATGTTATTCTGGAGACAGATGCGGCTGATGATGTTGCGGTGAGATATGTGCGCGGTATTAACTACATTGCTCGTATGGACGGAACGGATAAGCTGTCTTACTACTTGTTCAATGGTCATGGTGATTTGGTACAGACTGTATCCGAGAGTGGCGAAGCCCAGAACCAGTATGACTACGATATCTTTGGCAATGCTACGTTGACGGTTGAGATGTATGCGAACTCGATTCGGTATGCAGGGGAGTTTTTTGATGCGGAGGTAGGTCTATACTATCTTCGTGCAAGATACTACGATCCTTATATTGGGCGTTTCATTTCTCAGGACAGTTATTGGGGTGAAGACAGCAACCCATTAAGCCTGAACTTATACACCTATGTTCATAACAATCCGATTATGTATGTTGATCCAACTGGCCATGCTGCCCAAACCGTAAATGATATCATCAAGGCAATTGATGAACAGAAGGAAATATGGGCAAGGGAAGAAGCGGGAGCAGGCAGTGGTCGCGATCAATGGACACAAGCGCAAGAAAATGCACATAATGCAGCGGATTCATTACGGCAAGAATTGGCTAGATTGGAGAGTGGCAACCAGCAAGTAGCACAGCTTGTTCAGGATAACGGGAACGAGGCAGCTGGGGATTGGG
This sequence comes from Paenibacillus qinlingensis, assembly GCF_031455095.1. Lineage (GTDB taxonomy): Bacteria > Bacillota > Bacilli > Paenibacillales > NBRC-103111 > Paenibacillus_E > Paenibacillus_E qinlingensis_A. The sequence goes on along the minus strand of NZ_JAVDSB010000010.1, from coordinate 186,975 downwards.
AATCGTATAAGCATGAAGTAGTTAAAAGGGACATTGAGGATAAAATTGATCGTGGTGAGCAGATTACTCAGCAAGATCAAGAGAATTTTGTAAAGAGCAGTGCTATGATTGTGGTAGCTCAAGGTATAGGCAGAGACGTAGTAGAAAGCATGGATTCTGGAAAAATCAAGGTTCAGATGGATAGAATGTCGAAGGGATACAAAGAATTTACGGATTCTGGCTCTAATTCTAGTTCGCTTAAGCCTGAACAAGCACGGATAGTATCACTCACTCTGGAAGTTGGATATACGGATGCTTCATGGATTAAATACCTTGAAGATCATCGTAATAGAGTGTATGCCAAAGAATCTGAACTTCAGGCTGGATTAGTGCCGTCACAAGCTCAAGATAAAGCCACTTTCATTCAGAGTAAACTCAAACTTTTATCTATGGACCTTCTTATTGCCCGTCTAGTGCCGCATAGCAGTATTTATGATGAGATTCAGCGAGAGTGGAAGAGTACGTTTTCAAACCCTGATTTGATGTTACCTCCGTTTGTGGAATATGGGGAGAGTGGCTGGTCGATCCTTCCGAATGATGAGGATGGCAACGATTTTAATTTCCTATTTGGCGTTTCGTCAGGAACGAGCGCATACTCAGAATTAAAGAATGCAGATGATCAAGCTTGGGCTGTAGGTGAATTACTTAACCATTATGCAGATTATTACAATGTTCAGATCAATAAGGATGTTGTATTGAAAACTGCTGGTCAGGAAATGGGTTTTGACAATGCAGGTGAGTTCTATGCTCTTAGTCTCTCTACTTTATTTAGCAGAGGTAAATTTAATAAATTTGGAAGTAATGCAGCTCAGGGTAGTTCTGGGAATGGTGTTCCAACAATTAAGAACAAGTTTCCTGATGAGGCATTACCTACCGACGGAAAAATTCTTTCCTATACTCTAGAGAACGGGAAGATTAAAGGGATTGATGGCAGAACAGAAGTTGATTTTGTTGTTGATAAACACGGAAGCCTGGTTATTGGAAATAAACATCATACATTGGGAAATAGAGATGAAGTTCTTGCGGCAGGACAGCTGAAAATAAATGGACAAGGTGAGGTGAGAAGAATAACTAATGAATCAGGGCATTATCGTCCCACACCAGAAGAAGCAATGAATTATCCCCAACTGCTTCGAGATGCTGGGGTAAATGTTAAAGGTTCATGGCTTGAGTTGTATAGCTATAAAATAGATACTGATGGCTTCATTATCGACTCCACTAAAGTAGTATCAAAAAAGTTGACGGAGTGAACAAGATGATAAAGTATTTGGATAAAGCTACTTTCAAAGAGCATTTATTGATAACTTTAAACGAAATATTAGCTTCTCAAAGTGTAAAACTAGATTTAAAATATAAATTTATCTTGGTGCCTATAAAAGAAAGTGGTAAATCTCTTAACTCCACTGATGAATATTTACATCGGGGTATGTTAAATGAAAAAAATTTAAACGGAAGGGAGTTAGATTTGGATACAGTTGTAAACATGCTAACTTGCAGGATTCCGCTATGTCCTATTTGGATAAAAGTATTACTAAAGGAGTCAAGAGAAGATTTACTAATTTTTGAGCTACAGACTAGCTTAAGATTTCGGAAGCCTAGTGAGCTACAGAATCAAGAAACTGGTCACCCTCCTTTTAAAGCAATTTACTAAAATTCTTTGTTTTTATAGGTTTAACCTTGAGCGGCTTTATGCCTCTCAAGGTTCTTTTTTTGCTATTGATAAAGTTAGTGATACTAATTGTTCCGAAAAGTTTTTAGTGTTGTCTAAAACTAATGTTGTTGACGGGGGACTAAGGTTAAACAGTACAACAAAATTGGAGGTATCGGATGGGCATTTCAAATGAAAACAAAGTGATAGCAAAATCAGCCTTACAAGCATTTGGTGGTAAACCCAGTGTTTCAAAGTATTGGGATGATGGAAAAGTTAGTAGCATTGATTTGCTGTCATCTGCTAACACACCTTATGATGGAATAACCTCCTACTCAACTATTGGCTTTTCCGATTATTCAATTGATTACTTTGTTGATGAAGTACCATTGAGGTTGGAGATCGTCGGAGTTTGTGCAACGGAGTATGAACTGTTTCCAAATGTGCTGGCAACTAGTTTGTTTAACATTATCAACTCAAAGCAATCTTGTTCTCCGGGTACGGTTTTCAGAGGTGTTGTGAAAATGTATTACCCAAATGTGGAAGTGGAACATGTTTTATTTGTGCCACCTTTCTTATGGGAAGAGCACCTGAAAAACATTGACTTCCCTGAGAAAAAAGTTACTTGGTTGCTTGCCATTCCCATTTCGGAAAAGGAATATCGATTCGCTAAAGAGAACGGAACAGACAAGCTTGAAGATTTGTTTGAAAGTAATGAAATAGATATTTTTAATATTGAACGAAAATCTGTACTGTAACACTTGTATAACATTCAACCTTGGTCGGCTTCACGCCTTTCAAGGTTTCTTTTTCGCCGTAGTGCAGAATGTATCCATTATTCAATCAAGTACAAATATAACCATTAAACGTTACATTGTATTAGGGTAATTATGGTAAGACACCACAATTTTCTACCTATTATCTGTTGCACCTTCAATAAAAACTTTAAGCTAAAATGAAGAGAAGACGCCAGGAAATACCTGTGCGCCTTCTTTAGTTTCAGGCAGGAACACTCACTCCGACACCTTCTGCCCCTCTGTCCCCTCGTAAGCCTGCAGAATGGCATGGAGCAGGCCAGGAAATCTTTCTTCCAAATCATGCTTCCGTAGTGACAATAAGCGCTGAGTCCCTTGCACCCGGACATGAACAACACCTGCTTCACGCATGGTTCGCACATGATGAGACTTGGTGGATTTCACGACACTCACATCAATACCACCGCAGGTACGTTCCCCTAGTTTGTTGAGTTCTGAAACGATGGATAATCGGACAGGATCGCTTAACGCATAGAGGACGGATGAGAGATGCATATCCTCTTTGTCTGGGTGAAATAGTACTTTCAGGATGCTTCCTCCTCGTTAAAAGCGTAGTGATTGCATTTTATCATATCTCATGCTATATTTCTAATGTTCGATAACAATCGAACTTATCTTATGGATGGACTACTTGAATTCGTAACGGAAGTCAGCAGTTATACGAAATAGACAAATATGGAGTGGAGGAACAACCATGACAAATTCTAGAACAAATCAAGAGACGAACTCTGTCGAGGCATTGTTCAAGCCTTTTACACTAGGAAATCTTAGCTTAGCTAATCGAGTCGTGATGGCACCTATGACGCGAGCTTTCTCGCCAGAAGCTGTCCCCGGGCAGGATGTGGTGGACTATTACCGCCGCCGCGCGGAGAATGGCGTTGGTCTTATTATTACCGAAGGCACACTAATCAATCATCCAGCGGCAACGGATAATCCCAATATCCCTAACATTCATGGAGAAGCAGCCCTCGCAGGCTGGAAACGCGTTGTCGACGCAGTTCACGAAGCAGGAGGACGCATTGTGCCTCAGCTCTGGCACGTAGGGATGACACGTAAGAATGGATCACTTCCGCATCCAGAAGCGCTATCGATTGGACCATCTGGCCTCACGTTGACAGGTGAACAAGTGAATGAGCCGATGACACAAGCGGATATCGATCAAGTCGTAGAAGCTTTCGCGCAAGCAGCTGCAGATGCGAAACGAATTGGCTTTGACGGTATCGAGCTCCACGGTGCCCATGGTTATTTGATCGACCAGTTCCTATGGGAAAGAACGAATCAACGCACCGATAAGTACGGTGGCAGTATGTTAGCTCGTACGCGATTTGCTGTTGAAGTTATTGAAGCATGCCGCCGTGCTGTAGGGCCGGATTTCCCAATCATAATTCGATTGTCACAGTGGAAATCGGCTGAATATACAGCGAAACTCGCTGATACACCCGAACTGTTGGGTCAATTGCTTGCACCACTTGTAGAAGCTGGCGTAGATATCTTCCACTGCTCGACTCGCAGGTTCTGGGAACCGGAGTTTGAAGGATCTGAACTTAATTTCGCAGGCTGGGTGAAGCAGTTAACGGGTAAGCCTACGATCACTGTGGGGTCAGTCGGTTTAGATGATGAATTCATGGGTTCCTTCCGAGGAAAAAGCGCAGGCACAGCGGACATCAACGAGTTGCTTGTCCGTTTAGAACAGAACGAGTTCGATCTCGTGGCGATCGGACGCGCTTTGTTGGTTGATCCTAATTGGGTTGAGAAGGTTCGCGACGGACGATTCGATGAATTGCTGCCATTCACAGTTGATGCACTAAAACGTTTATACTAAGTATTATAAAGCACAAGAAACGGCCTCTTAGGAGGCAGTCACTTGTGCTTTTTCTATTGCGCAAGCCCACTCAGTAGTTCGTACGCGCAAAAGTGGCATCACTCTTCACTGTCGCCGTGCTTGAAGCGTTAATGACCTCCACGCGCAGGACATAGTTGTAATGACGGATGTAGTAGGTAGGCGCGCTGTAGGATTGGAACGAGACTTTGCTGCTGTCAGCCCAACCGGCCACAAGGTTGAAGGTAGCGTCTTGATTAGTAGCTGTCGTGCCGTCATATTGAGCAAGGACGATCTGATTACTGGCGTTTTTCCGGATGAAATAGCCTGGGAAATTAATGGACTCCAGTGAAACGCTAGACGTATTAGCTAAACCTGGAACCACACGGAACTGAGAATCCAGAGCAGGTGACACGTTAGGATCTATGCGAAGTGTGTAGTTACTATGACGTATAAAGTAGGTTGGAAAATTGTGAGACGCAAATTTACTATAGCCAGTGGCATCCGTCGTTGAAGGCCCGAAGAGACGAACCTCGTACAGGGTAGGCGTATACCAGTTGCTCGGATTGTTAAACAGCACAGCATTCACGAGGTTAATCCGTACATAGCGCGCCGTGAAGTGTACTTGATCCGTTGTAAACCCATAGGCGGTATTCGTCGTGCGATCAATCGCAGCGTAGTTGACGCCGTCGTTGCTGATCTCGATTTTGTACTTGTGATAGGCTTCAGAACCTTTGTACAAAAACCAAGAGATATCGACCTCTGTAATTGTCTTCGGTGCTCCGAAATCAACCTGCCACCAAGCTGGCCATGTGGAGCTTGAAGCGGCCCAAGAGCTCTGGGCATTGCCATCTAGCGCATTAGCCGCGGAAGAGCTGGCTGCGGTTGAGCTTGCCGTTGCGGTTTTGCCTGTGGCGTGATTCACGTGCGTTGGCAGTGTGACGGTGCCGGTTACGGCGTCAATGTTCCAAGAGCTATACCAGTTCAATGTAGCCGAGGCGCTCGTATCATTCAATGTCAGTGGCAGCCAAATGTATTTATGGTCACTCAGGTTTAGCGGATTCCAACGGTCAGCCATGTAAATGTAGCTGGTCGTCGAGCTGCCGGAGACCGTCATAATGTTCTCGATTTGTGTGGCGTAAGCCGCAGGATCTCCAAACGGCGAAAGTGCGGACCAAGTGCCTGTCATAGAAGTCGTCGTCGCATAAGCTCCTTGATTTGGGTACCAGCCGGACGCTTGGGAGGTGAACAGGTAGTAGGTGTTGTTCTTCTTCACGACGGCAGGCGCTTCGCGATAGCCATTCTCGAAGATCCAGCCAACGAAGGAAGAGACATTCGTGTAGCTGGCGTTGAGTTGGAAGATAGCCATCGTGTCGTTGGCGCCGCCGGTTTTACGGGAAGCCGTCACGAGGTAAGCGGAACCGTTCGTATCAGCGAAGACCGTCATATCACGGGATTCATAGTTAAGAGGGCGGAAGCTGCCTTGGTAGGTAAAGTTTCCGTTTGGTGTGGAGCTCGTGGCGACGGCGACTCGGCCTAGGCTATAGTCGGTGCCATTTTCATAATGGGCCCATAAGACGTACATGCCAGTAGAGGCATTATAGATAACTTTTGGCCGTTCAATTTTGCTAGAGTTAAGCTCGGTCGCAGAGTTTTTCGTGAGGATGGCGTTGCTGAAGGTCCAGTTTTTGAGATCTGTTGAGGTATATACATTTACACTATCGAACGTTCCGCTCACCGCATGCTCGCCGTACCAGTAGTACGTTGATCCTACTTTTAAAATATTGCCGCTTCTTGCGTGAATGGGATTCCCTGCTGTATCTGTCCAAGCTGTGCCATTTGCGATCGTAACACTTGCAGCGCTTGCTTGATGCGGGATAAGTGCCAAAAACACAGCAGCCAAGAGTGCATACAACAGTGCAGTGAGCATTCGTCTTATGTAGATTGTCATTCGTTAACTTCCTCCTTCTATGAATGGGATGACCGTCACTCAGGATGCTCTGAACTCGTGTCTCCACTGTATCGTACGGTTTATTGTAAGCGTTTACAACTGAACGAAAGTGATATTCCTGAACAATATTGCGGAGCGGAGAGTGAAGAATTAGCAGGTACCTATAAATAACTGATATGTGGTAGGGCCAATCTCGGAGAACCGTTCCTCTTCCCACCGAATAACTGGAAAACCTACATCTAAATTTGTGATATTCGAGGTGTTTAATGAACTAACTGTAAAAAATGCAGCTAATTTTGGCCATTCTCACCTTTTTTACTGAAACGGGTTAAATTACCTGTATCTTTGCCATCTAAATCCAATTTATGGAGGAATCTAATGAATTTAACTGTATAATTTCCATCTAACATCAGGTGGGGGAGATGAGAGTAAAGGGTGAGCAGAAGGACACTGCTTTATGGCTGGGAACAGGCAGTATCTAAACTCTTTTGGAAATCCCTCTAGTTATTTGGTATCCTGCACAAATTTCCATGTGTTTACAATAAAATAGCAAATTTCGCAATTATCCTATGGTAGAATAAGAGCGTTCTTAATAGCTTGTCTGTCCGATAAGCAAGCGCTTATGTAGAAAAGATTTTGACTCAGCCAATAAGCTAAGGAGGAATTGCAATGAGTAAGCTCAAGGGATGGAAGACGAGATTATGGAAGACAACGCTGGCGTTGACAGTAGCGATACCGTTCCAAGTGTTAGCTGCGAGCAGCTGGCAGACGGTGATGGCGGAGGGGCCGACAGATCCGGCACCCTTTATTGAAGCTAAAGTCGTTAACGGGAATGCTGGGAAGAAAGTTCTTTTTGACAATACACACGAGCAGACAGCTGGAGCAGCGGATTGGGTCATTGATGGGGCTTTTTCGGATTTCGGCAATGCGTTAGCGAATAATGGTTATTATGTAAAAGAACTGCGCAAAACAACGCCAATCACATTGGCCGATTTGAGCGGTTATGATGTGTTCGTGGTAGCGGAGTCCAATGTTCCGTACAAAACGAGTGAGCAAAACGCCTTAGCCCAATATGTGGCTGGTGGCGGCAGTATTTTCTTCATCGGCGATCACTACAATGCTGATCGCAACAAGAACCGCTGGGACGGCTCCGAGGTATTCAACGGCTACCGCCGAGGTGCTTGGACGAACCCAGCAGCGGGGATGAACGCAGAAGAGACAGCATCTTCTGCGATGCAAGATGTAGCCAGCTCGGACTGGCTGGCTACGCAGTTCGGTCTGCGTTTTCGCTATAACGCCCTCGGCGACATTAATGCGAATAACATCGTAGCGCCTGCGCAAGCTTTTGGGATAACGACAGGTGTCTCCAGTGTCGCGATGCATGCAGGATCTACGCTAGCCATTATTGACCCGACGAAGGCGAAGGGTATTGTGTACTTGCCGCAGACGAATGAAGCTTGGGCGAACGCGGTGGATCAAGGCGTCTACAACGGTGGCGGTGTTGCGGAAGGCCCGTATGTGGCCATTTCAAAAGCGGGCGCAGGCAAAGCGGCATTCATCGGGGATTCCTCACCGGTTGAGGATGCAACGCCGAAATATGTACGCGAGGATACAGGCGCGAAGAAGACGACATATGATGGGTTTAAAGAAGTGGATGACGGCATACTGCTGGTGAATATGGTGAACTGGCTTTCGACCAAAGAAAGCTACACGAGCCTCACTGAAGTAAGCGGCTTGCAGCTGGATCAGCCAACGGCTTTGCTGCCTTTTGAAGCTCCAGCGGCATCGACAGAACCACAGCCAGAACCATGGGCGGCACCAAATGCCGGCTACAAATGGTATGACCGCAGCACATTTAAGCCGGGCTCCTACGGTGGCCCAGCGGCAACGGCGAGTGCCACGTACAGCTTTGTAAAACAAGCCGTATTGCCAAATGCAGCGGACTTCCCGATCAGAGTCGTTGTGGATAACTTGCCGCCTTCGACAACCGTAACGGGCTTCAGTCTTGGTATTTACTTAGTTACTGGCGGTTCACAAATCGCCAAAGTACAGAACGCAGATGGCACATGGCCGACAGCGAATGGATACAGTGCAACGTTTAGCGTAACCTCAGACATCAACGGACACGCGACGAAGGATCTGAATGTTCGTGTTGTTCCAGGCACGACCGCACCAGCGAATCTCAGATTGCGTCAGAATGGCACGAATCTGAAAACGGAAGCCGTCACACTTGGAAACGTACCTGCTGAATCGCTCCCAGAAGAGGAAAATCCGATTCCTGCGAAGATCGCCATCTCGGAAGCACGTGCCAAAGCAGCAGGTACGTTGGTGACGGTAGAGGGCGTTGTTACGACGGAGCCAGGTGCTTTTGGCGGGCAAGCCTTCTACCTGCAAGATGCAACAGGCGGCGTGTACGTATTCCAGAGCTTGAGTGGTTTCCACCAAGGGGATACGGCAAAAGTAACAGCCTCAACAGCGCTATTCAACACAGAGTTTGAGCTTGCTGATCCTGTAGAGATTGCCAAAACAGGCGTCGCTGCACTTCCAACAGCAACCCCTGTATCCGCTGTGACAGCTGATAATCAAGGGCAACTGCTCACATTGAGTGATGTGACGATAAGCAATATCATCACGGCAACACCGACGGGTTCTTTTGAATTCGACGCTATCAAAGACGGCGTAAGCAACCACATTCGTGTCGATACACGAACTGGGTTATCTTTAAGCACCTTCCCGTACACAGCTGGACAAAAGGTGACGATTCAAGGTGTTGGCGCTATTTTCAAAGGTGTATTCCAATTGAAGCCACGGGGCTTGAGTGATTTCAGCGTGGTGGCTGACACAGTGGCACCAGTAACAACTGCAACCCTATCCAGCACACCGAATGCAGCGGGTTGGTTCAAGCAAGACGTAACGGCAACGTTAACGGCTGTAGATGATCAAGCGGGAGCGGTGGTCACGCAATATGCCATCAATGGTGGAACTTCGGTGGCCTACACAGCACCAATCGCGATTGCTACTGAGGGCACAACAACCGTGAGCTATTCCTCTACGGACGCTGCGGGCAATGGGGAAGCTGCGCAGTCCTTGCAAGTGAAGCTGGATAAAACAGCGCCAACAGCGACCCTTACGGAATCTGGGCATGCCGTCAAGGATGTGACCGAAGCGAATGCGGTGACATTCGATTTGATTGCCCGTGATGCAATTTCGGGTGTTGTTGATCTCTCTCTTACTTTGGATGGTCATGCCATTACAAGTGGTCAAACGATTGCTGCAGGAAGTTTAGCTCTAGGTGCCCACACGGTGGCGTATCTTGTAGCGGATGCCGCAGGGAACACGACAAGTGGTGCACAGACATTTAACGTGGTTAAGAAGCCATTATCCATCGGCGCTCCTGGTCAGCCTGTTTTAACCTCTAATGCCGGATATTCCGGTTTAAAAGATGGCAGTTACTCGATCACGATGAACATGTGGTGGGGGAATAATGGCACTATTTTTAACCTATACGAAAATGGTTCACTCATCAGCACGAAAACACTTTCAGATGCTTCCCCAGCAGCTCAAATCGCCAAAGTTGATGTGACTGGCAAACCAAATGGCACGTACACATACACCAGTGAACTTATCAATGTATTCGGGACGACAACCAGCCAGCCTCTTGTAGTCACAATCACAGACGCAACGCCAGGTAAGCCTGTCTTATCGAACAATAACTGGGATGGGGATGGCAACTATCAAGTCACCATGAACATGTGGTGGGGCACGAACGCAACAGGGTACCGCCTGTACGAAAATGATGTACTCATTGATGAGAAAAGTTTGCAAGCCGCCTCACCAAGTGCACAAAGCGCAGTCACAGCCATCGCGGGTCGCGCCATCGGCGTTTATCAGTATCGCGTCGAGCTGTTCAACGCAGCAGGCGTGACATCAAGCGACGTAGTTAGTGTTACGGTTACGAAGTAAGCGAGTTACGGAATGTAGAACATGAAGAACAGCCCTTCTGGTTGGAGACCAGATGGGTTGTTTTTTATTTTGGATGGTGGCACGCGTTGCGGCAAGTAGTCCCTACATGATGAACTAACTAGACAAAACCATATCCCAATGGTAGGTTAAATGGATAATGAAGAAAGTATGTGATTCATGATGTCTATAGCCTCGCAAGCCAAAGAAACAACTGGTGGCAGCCGCTTATGGATGGTATTGGTGCTCGGTTTACTCGCCTCCTTCGGGCCGCTTTCTCTCGATATGTATCTGCCAGCGCTGCCTGTCATTGCTGGTGACCTCCATACGACAACTTCGCTCGCTCAAATGAGCTTAACCGCCTGCATGCTCGGTCTCTCCTTAGGCCAGCTCATAGCTGGATCGGTGAGTGATGTGCGCGGAAGACGCATGCCTTTGTTGGTTGGCCTCTTGATTTATGGCATTTCCTCTGCGCTATGTATGGTAGCTCCTTCTATTTGGGCGTTTCTGATCCTACGCTTTATACAGGGGATGGCAGGAGCTGCGGGGATCGTTATCTCTCGGGCAATCGTTCGTGATATGTATGAGGGCGTTGCGTTGACGAAGTTTTTTGCATTGTTGATGCTCGTTAACGGTTCGGCTCCAATTCTAGCTCCGATTATCGGCGGCCAGTTGCTGCAATTCACATCATGGCGCGGGGTATTCCTTGTGCTCAGCTTGATCGGTGTCGTGATGCTTATCGTTGTTGTCTTTGGGCTAAAAGAAACACACCCGCCTGAACGCCGCTCCAAAGGCGGTCTTACGAATACGCTTCGTATTTTCCGTGGCCTGCTCACAGATCGATTGTTCATGGGCTACGCGTTAACGCAGGGGCTTGTTTTTGCTGGTATGTTCGCTTATATTTCGGGGTCGCCGTTTGTTTTGCAGGATATATTTGATGTGTCCCCACAAATGTTTAGTGTTATTTTCGCGGTCAATGGGGCTGGCGTTATTCTGGCTGGTCAAATTACGGGGCGACTCGCAGGCAAAGTTAGCAATCACCGTCTGCTAGCTGGTGGCTTAGCTATAGCTGTGCTCGGGGGTCTGCTGCTGCTCATTGCGACACTTATCGGGGCCGGGCTCGTCTTGATTTTGCCGGCGTTTTTCCTCATAGTCGCTTGTATCGGTCCCGTTTCCGTATCGACTTCTTCCTTGGCCCTGCAAAATCAAGGCCAAACAGCCGGCAGCGCCGCAGCCTTGCTAGGACTTATGACCTTCGTCATCGGAGGATTAGTGGCACCGCTTGTCGGACTTGGCGGCAGCCAAACGGCTGTGCCGCTGGGTATTATCATCGCACTCATGGAGCTGGGTGGCGTGCTTTGCTTCGTTTGGATGACGCGAGAAAAAACGTGATCAGCGCTCACCTTTTTTAGAAAATTCAAAGATTTTTCACAATTATCATTTATACTGAAGAAGAATTGACCAATTTTTGAAAAAGGTGGGTACTACGCATGAAGCGCATCCATAAAACGTTGCTTATCGGCACGCTCGCAGCTGGATTATTGATCAGTGGCGGCTTCGTACTTCAGTATAATCAAGCATTTGCTAACGACACAGCTTCGACGACGTCATCAGTACCTAAGAAGTTTCAGGATAAACATAGATTTGATAAACATCCGGCGCCACCGAGGGGTGGGTTTGATTTTGGGAAGGGCGGTTTTGGCGGCGTTATCGACTTTGCTTCCATACTGGGCATAGATAAAGGCGTCCTCAAAACGGAAATTGGAGCGGGCAAAACGCTCGTTCAAATCGCCCAAGAGAAAGCGAACCTCAGTGAAGATGCGTTGATTGCTAAGCTGACTGAGGCGGAAACGACGAAAATCGATACAGCGCTGAGCTCGGGGAAAATCAAGCAAGAGCAAGCGGATAAGCTCAAAGCAGGTCTTGCTGATCGGTTGAAAAAAATCGTTGAAGCCAAATCTCACGCCATGAATTTTGATAAAAAGCCTATGCCTCGTGGCGGTAACATGCCAATGGCTGGTGGTGTTGGGGTTGCTCCGAAGGAAATCGCTGCGATTCTCGGTATAACCGAAGAAGAACTTGCGACTGAGCGTAAAGAAGGAAAATCCCTTGCCGAGATCGCGGCTGCCAAAGGCATCACGCAAGATCAGTTGATTGCCAAGCTCAAAGATAGCATGACAGATGAACTGAAAAACTTCGTCGAACGCAAAGGCGGCGAACGTCCAGTGCCTCAGCCTCGCGGCGATTTCGGTTCGTTCAAAGGGAAGCCAGGCCATGGCGGCGAGCATAGACCTGCCCCGCCATCACCGCCGTCACCGACAGAGGCGCCTGCGGCTACGTAGTATTTGGAACAGTACAAGGTTGCTACATTCGAGTATATCGAGCGTGGGCAACCTTTTTTGTGTCGAGTGGGTAAGGAAAATTTTTCTAAGAACGATTAGTGAAGGAGGAGTAGTTGAATGGAGGAGCTCATCGGGCATTGTCGCACATGTGAGAAGCCTATTTATTGTAGAATGGGTTTTCTAGATGGTGTCGTGCAACCGGATAAAACTTTGTTATGCTTTGATTGTTCTTCTGAGGTACACGTGGTGCATGTGATTGCGGATAAGGAAGAGTGACTGGTGAACGCTGACGTCACTCTTCCGTAGTGCATTTCCCAATTCCGGCTCTCCGACTCCCAACTTTACACGTAAGCCCGACATTAGATGGAAAAAGTACAGCTATTTTTGAAGGATTTCGTTGAAATGAGCAAATAACTGGAAAATATGTAGGTAAATTCAGCGATTTTGCTTAAAAGGGTGACGTGAGGGGGAATTAGCTGCATGAAATCCAGTTAAATCGCTTTGAAGCTGAGATTTGCTAGATTTAACTGCATAAAATCCAGGTATTTGCAAAGGATGGCGGGGGGAGGCGGCGTGATGAAGGCTGGGCAGTGTTTCTAGTGGCGATGGTGACGGGTGGTTGGGCTGAGCGTCGCATTTGACGGCGCGCCTGTTGGCGGAGCTAGTCAGGCCGCCGCCACAAGCGCAGCCGCACTCAACCGCCGCGTCACCCAGCCGCGGCTAGTACAACACACGCCACAAGTAAAACGTGGCGTAGGCTTCCCACCCCCGCCAGCGCTCCGCGAGCTGGCGGATCTCTTCAAGCGAGGGCTTGGCCGCAAGCCCAAGCACATGCCTCAGCGCGTTATGCAGGCCGACATCGGCCAAAGGGAACGCGGCGGGGTTGCGCAGACAGCGCATCCCCACATAGTTGGCCGTCCAGGGGCCGATGCCGCGAATGCGCAGCAGCTCTTTTTCCATGGCTAGAAAATCGCCCATCGCAAGCAGCCCAGCCTTGGACAACGTGCCTTCCGCCATGAGATTGGCAACGCCAATGAGGTACTCCGCTTTTTTACCCGTGAACTGTAAAGCGGTGAGATCCTCCGTCGACAGCGCAGCGATCCGCTCCGGCGTCGGGAACGCCCAATACGTTCGACCCTCCCAATCTAGGGAGGTGCCGAAGGTTTCGACTAGACGCCGCTTGAGCGTATAGGCAAAAGTCAAATTAATCTGCTGCCCCGTAATCCCCCAGCTCATCGCCTCAAACAAATCGGGAATCCCCATCAGGCGAAGCCCTCGGAATTCCTCTGTCACTTGCCGGAGGATTGCATCCTCCATCTCATACAATGGCGTCAAATCCGTCCCCAAATCCCACCACTCCCACACATACCGAGCGATTTCTTCACGGACCGCAGAGGTCATAGTACCACTATAGTTGACAATTCGGACGTTAAGCACCTTGTCATCCTCACTGTGGACAGCGATCAACGCGAGGTTATCCCCAATCGGCAGCAACTTATAAATGCTGGAGTTATCCACAACGAATAGGCACTCATTGGTGGAGCGGCTTAAATAGCCGATATTAGGCTCATATCGAAAAAGTTCAGGAAGAGCAAGCGTGAGCGTGCTTGTGTGTTCGTACCATTTTAGACGAGAGGGGTCAAAGGCTTGCAGGTGTGGCATCGTTATTCTCCTTATCGGTAGGAAGTTGTTACATGCATTATCGCCGAGAGTGGCTTTTGTAATCTTGCTTTCTCATCTCGGATCCCTTACAACCATTGGCCTGTTTGGGTATACTGAGCTTATCAAAGGAACGCAAGGAGAGGGGAATCCGGTATGCAGGAGCGGTTTTGGCAAGCCATCGTTGCGAATGATGCGGCGTATGACGGGACGTTTTATTATGCGGTGGCGACGACAGGTATTTTCTGCCGGCCTTCCTGCAAATCAAGGCTTCCGAAGCGGGAGCATGTGCGTATTTTTCATGGTCGACAAGCGGCAATGGCAGCAAGTTACCGTCCTTGTAAAAGGTGTCGGCCTGACGGCATCAGACTCCCCGACGAGGCATGGGTTGCGGAAATAAAGGCGCATATCGAAGAGCACTTCGCTGAACCGCTGTCGTTAGCGACACTTTCGGAGCAATTTTATGCGAGTACGTATCATCTGCAAAGGACGTTCAAACGTATAGCAGGTGTGACACCGCTTATGTTTATTCAACAGATCCGATTGGAGGCTGCTAAAAAGCTTCTAATCACCACTGATTTGGCTGTGCAAGTGATTGGGGCGCAGGTGGGGATAGCCAATGCTGCCCATTTTGCGACGTTGTTTCAGAAGAAAACGGGGCTTACGCCGACGGAGTTCCGGCAACAGCCCGTTCATTAACGATAACCGAGTTGGGAGGTTGGATGCAACATGGTGAGAGAAGTGATGGAAAGTGCGGTAAACCAAACGATATACTGGGGGCCGATAAGGTTGCAAGATATTAATTTTGTAATGGCGGTAACCGATAGCGGGTTGGGATACTTGCAGTTTCAGAAAGGTGACGCGAGAGATGGCGTTGACGTTGAAGCGTGGCAAGCATTCACCCAATGGGCCAGAAAGATTGGACACCCGAGTGGATGGATTCAGCAAGAGGATAGGTTAAAGCCATATATGCAGCAGTTGGATGAGTATTTGAGTGGAGTTCGGACAAATTTTGAACTGCCATTAGATTTACGAGGGACGGCATTTCAACAGTCGGTGTGGAGAGCGCTGCATGAGATTGGGCATGGTGAAACGGTAAGTTATTCACAGGTAGCCCAGACGTTAGACAAATCTAGTGCTGTGAGAGCGGTCGGCACCGCCATCGGCGCAAATCCTGTGCTTATTGTTGTACCATGCCATCGCGTGGTAGGGAAGAATGGTGCGCTGACGGGTTACCGTGGCGGGCTTGAGAATAAGGAGAAGCTGTTGCTACTGGAGCGGGCAGGGAAATTCATGCCCATTTCTGCTCCCATGCATAAAATCCTAAATATGGATAAAAATACGGAGAAGGAAATGAATGGGATAAGAAACTAGCATCATCATGAGTGTTTTTACGGAGGCGAATTGCGTGACCATTTGGAGTTGGAAGAAGCTACGGACTAAACACAAGTCCCAAAGTCAACAGCCTCGGATGATACCGTTGAAGAATTCGCCTGCTCATCAGGTTATGGAAGCGAATAAAGAGGCAAGTGTCGGCACGCAACTCGAAGAGACGATTACCTTCGTTCAGAAGTTACTCGGTGATAATGATGATTTCATCATACGCCGGTTTTGCATATTTGATGATCTACCAGCTGTCACGATGTTTTTTCCTGATCTGATTGATAAACAGTATTTGAACGATCACATTTTAAGGCCTCTGATGTTAACGACCGCACAAGATTATGCGAAAGCAGTAAACCGCTCCATGACAGAGTTTCTTCTGAACGATACGCTTTATGCGTGTGAAGGCAGAACGGAAACGGGACTGAATGAAATTATCCAAGCCATCGTAGAAGGGAAAACCATCCTTTTAGTTGATGGCGTGACGGATGCGTTTATCTTCAGTACACGTCATGTGGACAAGCGATCGATTACTCAACCAGAGACTGAACAGGTGATCCGTGGCGCGAGGGAAGGGTTTATTGAAATATTGGGTACGAATCTGGCTCTGCTTCGATACCGCCTCCCAACGCCGGATTTACGAATAAAAACGATGCGAATCGGGCGTATCACCAAATCCAAAGTGGCGATTTGCTTCATCGATGGCATTGTCAATCCTGCACTTGTTGAAGAGGTGTTCAGGCGGTTATCGTTGATTGATACGGATGGCATCTTGGATGCGGGGTATTTGGAACAATTTATTGAAGATAATCATGTATCCCCGTTTCCGCAAATTCAAAATACGGAACGGCCAGATAAAGCGGTCGCCAATCTCTTGGAGGGGAGAGTCATCTTGCTTGTGGATGGATCGCCGTTTGCCCTCATTTTGCCTACCGTATTTAGTCAATTTTATCAAACGGTAGAAGACTACTCAGAACGATATCTCCTCGTCAGTTTCATACGGCTGTCACGCTTGGTAGCCTTGATATTCTCACTGATTTTCCCATCGTTATATGTGGCTTTAATTTCGTTCAATCCAGAGCTGATTCCGACGGAGTTTGCTGTAGCGGTAGCGGGGGGAAGGGCGGGAGTGCCGTTCCCTTCTGTCATTGAAGTATTGATTATGGAGATATCCATGGAAGTATTAAGGGAAGCCACACTTCGGCTGCCGCAGCAGGTTGGAGGAGCGCTCTCCATTGTAGGTGTGCTTGTGGTTGGGCAGGCAGCGGTTGCGGCAGGATTTATTTCCCCAATCACGGTTGTAATTATCGCTTTAACGACGATCGGCTCCTTTGCCACACCGGCTTACAATGCAGCCTTGGCCCTGAGATTACTGCGCTTTCCACTAGTGATTTTATCAGGCATATTCGGTTTATACGGGGTAATGATCGGGTTGATATTAATTGCCAACCACATGTTGTCTTTGAGATCGTTTGGAGTTCCTTACTTGAGCCCGCTAGTCCCAGGTAATTTTCAGGGGATGAAAGATATTCTAGCCCGGCTGCCACTGTGGAGCATGCCCAAGAGGCCGGCACTTTTATATACACCGAATGACACCCGTGTTGGGAAAATAACGCAAGAAATGAGTGAAGAAGCGCCGAACAATACATTAAACGCTAAGAAGTCAGACATACAAGGAGGAACGTAATCGATGGAGCATCCCCGCCAGATCACAGTCATTCAAGCAGCGATCATATTGATTAGCACGATTATTGGGGTGGGTGTATTAGCCCTCTCACTATTTGCTGTCAGAGCTGCTGATTCCGGGGCGCCGCTTGTAACAATGCTAGGTTTTTTGATTGGTTTATTCGGACTTTGGCTTTTAACCAAGCTCGGTATGCGTTTTCCAAAGCAATCTATTATTGAGTATAGTGAAGATTTGATAGGTAAATGGGCCGCGCGCGGATGCAGCGTTCTGATTATCGTTTTTTTTTGCTTGATTACGGGATTGGCCTCACGTGAATTCGGGGAGGTTGTTGTTACTTCCGTCTTAACCAAAACGCCGCTAGAGGTGACGGTGATCGTTATGTTGCTGCTAGCGGCTGTATCCTCTCGTGCAGATATAACAACCTTTACCTATTTCCACCAATTTTATTTCCCGATTATCGTATTTCCGGGGCTATTGATTGTCGTGCTTTCCCTAAAAAATGCTCAACTAATCAACCTTCTGCCCATATGGGGAAATGAACCGAGCGGGATGTCAAAGGGGATTCTGACGATGGCGTCCTTATTTCAAGGCTCTTTTGTCATGACAATCGTCATCCCTGCGATGCGCAGGCCAGAGAAAGCCATGGTTGCCGGGTATGTTGGCATGATAACATCCGGGGCGTTATATATTCTTATCGTAATTGCGACAGTCGGGGTATTCGGAGCAGAGGAAATTAAAAAATTAGTTTGGCCAACGCTGGAACTAGCCAAGACGACTTCACTGCCTGCTAACGTTCTGGAGCGTTTAGATGGTGCATTTCTTGCGGTATGGGTCACTGCCGTGTTTACGACATTGTTGTCTAGCTATTATTTAGCTATTTACTTTTCAAGCCAGCTGTTGCATCTTCGAGATCATAAAATGTTCGCCTTCTTTCTTGTTCCATTCATCTATGTTCTCGCCATGTTCTCGCAAAATCTGATGCAGATGTATGAGATCATTCAACTTGTTGGCCAAATGGGACTCGTATTCACAGTTGCGTATCCCTTTGTCTTATTGGTGGTGGCTATGATTCGTAAGAAAAAAAGCCGGGGTGATCACCTTGTGGCAAAATCTGATTAAACAGATTCTTGTTGTCGTGTTGGTTGCCCCTTTGCTTACGGGCTGCTGGGATCGCCTAGAAATTGAAGATCGAGCCGTCATCCTGGCTATTGGGATTGATAAAGCGAAGCCCGGTGATGAGAAAGAGAACAGCAATGCTACGCATATACTCAAACAGGATACAGAGACCAATAAGGGACTCATTCGCATCACTGTCCAGATTGCTATTCCCGGCCGTATTCCGTTAGGCACAGGTGGAGGTGGATCTGAAAGCACTGCAGGAGGGAAACCGGTCTGGGTGCTGAGCAGCGTTGGCTATACCCTTGAGGATGCCTTAATGAATCTTCAACAGCAGCTCGCAGACCGGTTGTTTTTCGGCCATTTGCGGGTCATTGTGCTTTCGGAAGCCGTAGCGAAAAACGGCATCGAGAATGAGAATGACTTTTTCCGGCGTCAACCTCAAGTGAGAAGAACCGTTTGGATGGTCGTATCTAAAGGAAGTGCGGCTGATATCATGAAGGCTACGCCCCAATTGGAGCGTGTTCCTACGTTATATTTGCTCGCTACCTTGGAACATGCCAGAGAAATGGGCAAGCTGCCTAATATTTTCTTAGGCGTCTTTTTCAGTGCCAGTTCTGCCAAAGGGCAGGAAGGGATTCTTCCCTATTTGGATTTGAAGAAGGAATCGAATATTGAACTTGCGGGTATGGCCTATTTTAAAAACGATAAAATGGTTGGTACTTCAACCGCTTTGCAAATCGGCCATTATATGGCGATGAAAGAAATTAATCCAGGGGGGTATAGTGTTCTTCAGGAAATCCCAGGGGAGAAAACGACGGCTATGTTTAAAACCATGCACCGGAAGTCGAGAATAACGACAACTATTCGAAATGGGAACGTACATACCATCATAAAATGCCAAGTCGAAGGGGATTTAACGGAGAAATCCAATGAAAAAGCGTTCATCACAAGGGAAAGTTTGAAGATGTTAGAGGAGAAAATTCAAAAGGACGCTGAAGTCGGATTTGAAAAATTTATCCAACAGACGCAGAAAGAGGGCAGTGATATTTTCGGCTTCGGGGAATACGTACGCGCGACCCAACCAGCCTATTGGAACAAGGAAATTAAAACCAAAGAAGCATGGGAACAAAAATATAAAGAGATGTCCGTGGAAGTCTCGATGCGTGTTAAGATTAGACGGATTGGGACGAAAACCGAGTAGGGAAGGATTCGGCCAATGATTACCTTTAACAATTACACCGTTTTGCTGCTGCTGATCTCTGGGTTGCTCCTCTTAGTTTTTGATGTGAAAATGTATGCGAAGGATAACTGGCCAAAAGAGAAAAAAGGAGCTTTACTTGCAGGATGGGTCAATATTTCCTTAGGTCTCCTTTCGTATTTCGGTTATATGGTGTATGAGAAATGGTTCTGGAAATAAAACGGAGGTGAAGCCATGACTCATGTGCAGAGGAAGCAATCCAAGTCCCTTCTAACCAAAGCGAGCGGCTTCCTGGAAGGGTACTCGCATACGTTGAATCCGTACACGGGCTGTGCCTTCGCCTGCTCCTATTGCTACGTTCGGCAGATGCCAGTGGCATTGTTCCGCAGCGAATCTTGGGGCAGCTGGGTTGACGTAAAAGAGAACGCGCCCGCGCTCCTCGCCAAAGAGCTGGCGAGGGCCAAGAGCAAAGGGCCCGTCACGATCTTCTTCTCCTCGGCGACGGACCCGTATCAGCCGATCGAATACAAGGAGCGGCTCACCCGCGCGCTCCTCGAAGTGATATCCGTGGCGCAGCCGGACTTCTTGTTCGTGCAAACCCGCAGCCCGCTTGTGACGCGGGATGCGGACCTGCTTCAGCTGCTCGGCGACCGCGTCCGAGTCAGCATGACGGTGGAGACGGACCGCGAGGATATCCGCCGCGCGTTCACCCCGTCCGCGCCACCGATTGCGGCGCGGCTAGAGGCACTCCGCGAGCTCGCCGCGCGCGGGATCTCGGTGCAGGCCACGATAGCGCCAGCGCTCCCTAGCTCGGACGGCTTCGCCGAGCGGCTGGCGGGCATCGTGGATCGGGTGTGCATCGACGATTACTTCATGGGCGATGGCAGTGGGGGAGGGCGCACGGGGCGCATCGGCGTGCGTGCGATCTATGACGCGCTGGGGCTGACCGACTGGTACAGTCGGGATGCGTATAAGCGCGTGCACGAAAGGCTCCTGCGGCATTTTCCGCAGGAGCGTGTTTTCATCAGTCAGGCGGGATTCCTCCCCTGAGACTGAGGCGTATCTGTTTACTCGACTTCTTGCGTCATGAGCTGCTCATCCTGAATCTCCGTCTGATCACGCAATCGCTGTTTGAATTCCTTTGGTGAGCACTGATTGTAACGCTTGAACAGCTTGTAGAACTGAGCCATGTTCTGAATACCGGCTTCATAACTAATTTCCATAATGCTGAGATCCCCTGTGAGCAGGAGGCGCTCGGCTTTTTTGATCCGTTTATAATTCACATAATCAATAAAGGATAGTCCCATCACTTTTTTAAAATACTTAATAAAGTAATGATAGCTCAGATTCAAAATACGGCACACATCTTCAACCGTAATTCGTTCGGTCAAATGCTCGTCGATATAATCCAGAGCGGGCCGCAGGCGTGAGATGCCAGAGTCCTCGGTTAGCCCAGCAAGATCACGTGTATCATTACGAAGCAGTAGCAGCAGGAGGTGCTTAATAGCAGCAACAATGGCTAGTTCGTAGCCGATTTGGCGAGATTGTGATTCCTCATAAATTTGCCGGATGAGCTGGTAAGCGCCTGTTCGTACCGTATCATTTGAACGTAAAAGAGCATTAAACGGTTCAAGCGAGTGCGTCAGCTCTGAAAATAAATGCAAGTAAGCGAGCGAGCTCAGGTCAAAATGCTGCGTAAGATCAATTTGAAAGACGATCTGATGCAAGGGCTCTTCGGCGTATTTATGCGTGCGATGCGGCTGTGAGGAGCCGAGCAACATCACATCTCCTGCCTCCAGGATCGTATAGGCATCCTTGGTTTGGATGGCGAGCTGCCCCTGGGTTACCACTAGAAATTCGACTTGCTTATGCCAATGCCAAGACCAAGGGTCAGGAGTGCCGAAATGAGGGACGTCATGTTTAATTTCCCATATTTTTAAGAAAAGAAGCGGGTTCTGGTACACAACCTTTTCGTTTCTGATTTCTTCGGTTAGGTTCAGGTTCGTTGGACTAAGAGCAGGGTTCATAGGCATGGAATACCTCACTAAGGCTGGACATTTTTGAATAAACGAATTGTAAATGATACTAAGATTTAGTCCCATTAAGTATAACATTGCCGGATAGCAGATGACACTATTGAATAAGAACTTGGCACAATTCTGCCTTTCCTTGAGCCCAGGGAAAACCTATACTCAGAAGTAAGAATGAATACGTTATCTTGGAGGCATAAAATAATGAGCAAACCATTAAATGTAACGGTCTGGAACGAATTCCGTCATGAAAAAGAAAATGAAAAAGTTCGCGCAGCCTACCCGCAAGGTATCCACACAGCCATTGGTGAGGGCTTGAGCGGTTCCGTCCAAGTTACCTATGCAACACTAGATGATCCTGAGCATGGTTTGTCGGAAGAAGTTTTAAATAATACGGACGTCCTGATCTGGTGGGGGCACAAAGCACACGGTGAAGTTCAAGACGAAATCGTAGCTCGTGTTCAAAAGCGAGTATGGGCAGGCATGGGTCTTATCGTGCTGCACTCCGGTCACTTCTCCAAAGTGTTCAAAACGTTAATGGGCACTTCTTGTGATCTGAAATGGCGCGAAGCGGACGAGAAAGAACGCCTTTGGGTCGTTGCTCCAGGCCATCCTATCGTGGAAGGTATTGGCGAGTACATTGATCTTGAAGCTGAGGAAATGTATGGTGAGCATTTTGATATCCCACAACCGGATGAGCTTATCATGGTTTCTTGGTTCGAAGGCGGCGAAGTTTTCCGCAGCGGATGCACGTTCCACCGTGGAAACGGGAAGATTTTCTATTTCCGTCCAGGGCATGAAACGTACCGTACGTACTACAATGAGCAAATTCGCCGCGTGATCTCCAATGCGGTTCAGTGGGCAGCGCCATCTACGCGCGAGTATCCGAAATACGGTAACCACAAGCCTTTGGAAGTTATTAAAGCAAAGGTTCAAGCTTAATATAGCTGAAAGAGCATGCTTCCCAACTTTGGAGGCATGTTTTTTCTTTTACTGAATCCGGCCTATCTATTAGGATTGAGGCTGTCCGCTTCATTGCATATAATGAAGGTACAACCCTTCGGGGAGATCGTTAAGGGAGGCCACGATGAACGAGACCGTATTTGACGAACCATTATTTGCAAGCTTGAAGCCGGGCTTAACTTCGTTCTGTTACCGAATGCTAGGTTCCATGGACGATGCGGACGATGCTGTTCAGGAGACGAGTATTCGGGTATGGCAGAGCTGGAGCACGTTCAGACAGGATTCCTCGTTCAAAACTTGGGTCTATCGGATTGCCTCCAACCTTTGCTTGGACAAGTTGAGACAGTCCAAACGCCGCGCGCTTCCTGTTGACCTGTTCGATTCGGCCGTCGCCATCGTTGAGCCGCGCGACACGCTGCCGGACTCTGCTTGGATCTGGCCGTCTCCCGACTTTGGAGGCAATCCGGAGGAGCGGCTCGTCCGCAGAGAAACCCTTCAACTGTGCTTCATCGCTCTCTTGCAGATCTTGCCTCCGCGGCAGCGCGCGGTACTCATTTTGAAGGATGTATTTGAATTGTCCTCCAAGCAGATTGCAGAGACATTGGCGATGTCGCCGGCAGCGGCGAACAGCGCCTTGCAAAGAGCCCGAGAGACGATGGACCGGGCGCAGCTTCGCTCGGACGAGCTCAGCAGCATGAACGTTCAACCGGACCAGCAGCTGCTGTCCCGGTATGTGGAGGCCTTCGAGCAATTTGATGTTGCTGCGCTCGTCGCGTTGTTCCACGAGGAAGGTTGCATGTCGATGCCACCATTCGAGATGTGGATCCGCGGCAAGGAAGACTTGTCAGCCTTCTATTCGCTTACTCGCTGGCATTGCGAAGGTTCGCGATTTGTGCCCACTACGGTGAATGGCGGGTATCCGGCGTTGGCCCAGTATATGCCGGACAAAGAGGGATCTGGCCTGGTCCCCTGGGGCATCCACGTCATTGAAACCAAAGAAAATCAAATCCTGCACGTTCAAAACTTCATTCATACGCCATTATTTTCGCGATTTGGGCTGCCTGAGCGAATTGACCGATGAATTTCGTCATTAGCTTACGTCTATATTATTGAGAATAACTAAACTACAATATCAAGAAAGAGGTGTATGTTTAAAATGGAAACGAATCAACCAACGAAAGTAACCGTGCAAGCCGTCATTGGGGCCCCTGTCGAGAAGGTATGGCGCTATTGGACCGAGCCGGGTCACATCACGAAGTGGAATCAAGCGTCCGAGGACTGGCATGCGCCTAGAGCTGAAAACGATCTGCGAGTCGACGGCAAGTTTCTGACACGGATGGAAGCGAAGGATGGCAGCATGGGCTTTGATTTTGGCGGCGTCTACGACGTCGTGAATCACCATGAGGCGATCGGCTACACCATGGAAGACGGAAGAAGAGTGGATATTACTTTCGTCGATCAAGGGAATGAGACGAAAGTTATTGAAACGTTCGACGCGGAAAGCAGCAATCCCGTTGAGTTCCAGCAAGCAGGCTGGCAAGGGATTATGAACAATTTCAAAACCTATACCGAACAAAACTAATCATCGCGAAGAAGACGCTGGGGAAGATACCCGGCGTCTTTCTTTTTGAAACCTAGTACGAGCGTGCACTCCGTTAGCCTTAACCTTGTGCCGCATCCATGTTCATGTAGTTAATGGCCCACAGATGGCCGTCCAAGTCCACGAAGCCCCAATGATACATGGACCCATGATCTTCAGGTTCAGCGTGCAATTTCCCGCCAAAGGAGACCGCTTTATTCACGATTTCATCGACCTTTTCCCGGCTCTCGAAGGCCAATGCAATCGTCATCTGCGCATACTTGCTCGTATCGACGAGTTCCTTCTCCGTGAGCGTAGTAAAGAATGCTTGATTGATCAGCATGACCTGCAGGTTGTCGCCGATTACGATGGCTGCCGAATTCTCATTATCGGGGAAATGCGGGTTGAGCTGAAATCCAAGTCCGGTGAAGAACGCTTTCGATTGTTCTACGTTTTTTACAGGCAGGTTGAAGCTCGTGAATGCGGACGTTAATGCCATTTTCAAAACACCTCTTCGTTAAATTGGTATGTGTTCATTTATGCCTTCATTTATATAGACGACAGCCGAGCCGGGAATTCATCGATTACGGTAGACAATTATATGAGGTCTATCTTCAGAATGCAATGTTAACGAAATAACCAAATCATTTATTTGGGTGAAGAGAAGTTGGTTAGGTTATCGTGTGATTGCTGATGGAACTGGACTATGATTAATGTGATGAGTTTTCAATTTCTCGAATCCAATAATTTAACTGGATATTCTCCATCTATTTGAATAGAATTTCTAGAATTCGAAAGGTTAACTGTATTTTTGTAGTTAATTCCCTGCCATTTGCTCATATCTTCAAACTTCATGCAAATTAGCTGTAGTTTCTCCATGTAATCCTGAAAATAGGTCAGAATCGGATAAATTAGCTGTAGTTTATACATCTAAACATGTAGTGGCAGCAAGGAAGAATACCTTAGTGTTAAAAGGTTCTGCTGCGCGTCTCCCACGAGAAGTAGGAGCTAAGCGAGAAAGACCGCCTAGCTCCTCAGTTTTTATGGAAAGTGATCTTTTCTGTTCCTGACGTGTGCCAAAGTTGCTGGCGGTACCCCTATTAATGCTTATTATTATTTGTTAAATTGTTAATTGCATTAGCTGTTGCATCAACAGCATTCATTGCAGCATTTTCAGTTGCTTCTAACCCTTCATGAACAGAATGAAATACAGCCCCTGCAGTATCCTTAATGTTCTCTGAGACATTTTTGGAATTTCGTTTGTTGTTTTGATTAGACATTTTTTTTACCTCCTAAACGTCTTTAAGTTTGTGTAAAATAAAATATGTTATTCAGATGAATAAGACCTCAATAACATAAGAGCGACAAGAAAGTCCCCTGAATGTGAACAATTAGGTACTACCCGCGGAGGAGAATGAAGCCCAAGCGAAGGCGCGGGAGCGCTCTTTTTATTAAGTGGCCAGGATAGTTTAAGATTATGCCCAGTGAGTCGTACAGCTAAATTTTGAAACTAAATGGAACCTTGAGGCGAGCATTGGTTTACGCCAATTTTGCCACTCGGTCGAGTTCTACTTCTGGAATACGTACTGTTGGATCACCTTCGCTACGGCATGATCTCCATTCGTGTAAGGAAGGGTAATATCGGCAGCCAACTTGACCTCTTCCATTGCATTGCCGACAGCGATCCCTAGCCCCGCGGCTTGGAGCATATAAATATCGTTCGGGCCGTCGCCGACCGCGATGACTTCATCCATGCTTATTTGCAGCAGAGCGCATACTTCTTTAAGGCGCAATGCTTTGCTGATTCCTTTCGGGGTGATTTCAATATTTTTTACCGAGGAGCTGCTGACCTCCACCTCTGACCAGTCAGTCATGATACCGCGAATTTCATCCAGCTTCGCGAGCTCGTCGCTGTGGAATAAAAACTTCATCCACATCTCGTTGTCTTCTTCACTGGAAGGTTCGAAATTACAGCACAGTCCGCGTGACAGCTCATAGCCAAAATACATGACACCATACTGCCTGGCTAAATCTATGCACTGATTCATACAGGTTCGCGGTACGAACTGCCGGTCGAGCAGCTCGCCGGGCTGCCGCCAAACTTCGCTCCCATTCATCACAATGAACGGGTGCTGCAGCTTCAGTCGATCCAGATGGGGCTGCGCTGTTTGTCTGCCCCGACCTGTGGCGATTATGACGATGACACCGGCCTCATCGGCTTTTTGAATCCAATGGATGTTCTCATCCGATAGTACCCCCTCTTCATTCAACGTAGTTCCATCCAAGTCCAATGCGATCAGTTTGTAGCCAACCATACTCCATCACTCCATTATTTTTTGATCGTTATTATGACTAATTATAGCAAAATACTTTGTTGTTTCAATCAATTTGTATAAAATGATCAAAAAATAATCATTAGACAATAAATATACTGATTAATTACATTAATAAATGATGAAACACAAAAATAAAATGATCAATAATCATTTTTGTTCCAATTATCAATCATTCACGGTATACTATTCAGGAGAATATATCATAAGTTTAATAAAGAGGACGGAAATTAGACGAGATGGATAAGAGAGATAAGCGTTTTGCGCAAATATTGGATTTAATTAATCAAAATAGCGATCAGGTGACGATCGAGCATTTCTGTACAGAACTGGGAGTGTCTCCAGCAACTGTGCGGAGGGATCTAGCCCATTTGCAGGAAACTGGCATGATTATGCGGGTGAGCGGAGGAGCGGTCCGCATCGAGCCTGTTAGCGCCGCAACCTCCGTATCCGATTCCCACGGCGTTCCTACCGAACAAGAATCTGATATACTGATCGAGGAAAAGCGGCGAATCGCGCAGGCGGCTGTTGCCTTAATCGAACCGGGGGATACGGTGTTTATTGACGGAGGCACGACGAATCTGGAAATCGCCCGTAAAATAGCGGAGCTTTCCCACGTGTCCGTCATCACGACGAGTATACAAGCGGCGTACATTCTTAGCGCCAATCCGGAAATATCGGTTATCGTTTGCGGGGGGCATATG
Source organism: Paenibacillus qinlingensis (assembly GCF_031455095.1). Taxonomy (GTDB): domain Bacteria; phylum Bacillota; class Bacilli; order Paenibacillales; family NBRC-103111; genus Paenibacillus_E; species Paenibacillus_E qinlingensis_A. Next base: position 159,746 of record NZ_JAVDSB010000010.1, on the reverse strand, counting down.
AGGGAAATCGAGGCTGCTGAGAGCACGATTGCTCCGCTTGCCGAGAAGGTTATCGCACATTTTCGCGCTAATATGTGTTTCTTGAGCACGCTCGGTATCCATACGAAGAATGGAATAACAACGCCCTATCTGTTCACCGCACAGCTGAAAAGATTAATGATGCAAAGCTCCGCCAAATCCGTCCTGGTCACGGACCATACGAAATTCGGCAAGACGTATTCGGCTTTCGTTTGTCCGGTGGAGCAATTTGACTACATTATTACAGGAGCATCCTCCCCTGAAGATGATGTAGCCGCGCTCCAAGCGAAAGGTGTTTCCGTCGTACTCGTTTAGGTTATGGGGGAATACAGCAGCTCCAAGCCTCCGCTTGTGAACTGGTGTTGTTAAGCAGGAGGCACCTCTTGTTATCCCAATAAAAATGTTGCTTAAGGAGGTTGACCACAGTGCTTCAATGGCTCATTGCGGCGATGATTACTGTAATAGGTCTTATGGTAATCGCTCCGCTTGCTTATTTCGTATGGATGCATACCGCTAGGCTGAGAGGCCGCGATGCGGATGCGCTGATTGTGCTTGGGTACAGGTGCGACGACAATCAGATTCACCCGCTGCTGAAGGAAAGACTAGATACGACGCTTATGCTGTTCAGGACATACAAGTTCCGGTACATCATACTGTCCGGTGGCGCGGTTAAATCGTCGACGACGGAAGCGGAAATTATGTGCGATTACCTGCTTTCCCAAGGGGTGCCAGAAGATCGCATGATCTTGGAGTCGCGCTCCCGCAACACGGTGCATAATCTCGTCAACTGCAAGCTGATGATGCAGCAGCATGGTATAACCACCTGTGTGCTGGTGTCCAATTCATTCCATATTCGCCGGATGAACTACATCATGAAGGCGCTGCAAATTCCGGCCGATCTGTATGCGGAGCGCAATTGGCCGAATTTCGTTCCGACCCAATGGAAGTTGACGTTCAGAGAAATTCATAATTATAAAATGACATTGCCGTGGATTAAGGAAGCTTTAAGCATGGATACACCTCATATGATGGGGAAAGAAACCAGTAGAATGTCACAGTGATACATACAGCTATAAACAGCAATCGGTTTCGAACAGCAGGCGATATGGGATATCGTTGCAGTCCGAAACCGATTGTTGTTTTTTGGTCTTATTATTCAAGGCAGCGATGCACCCGAATTGGCTTTAAATCTCTTACACACATCGGATAAAAACTAATCCGCAACGTCCCGAATATCGACATTATCGATAAAGCCGGCATACGTCCCAATTCCGTTAGCTCTAAATCTTAGCTTAAAGTTCGCGTTGTTGCTCGCTCCAGCAGGCAGGTAGTGCGTTTCGAACTTGTATTCGTCTACCGTCATATCGATCGTCGAGATTTGGTGCCAAGCCGACCCGTCATACCATTCGGCGATAATCAGATCGTCCGCCGCCATGTTAGGGCTCGCTCTCCAGGCATAATCAACTGCGATGGTGTTCGTCTTGTTGGCCGTGCTTTGCGACTTCGTGATGGAGTCGCTGTCCGTAAGCCTGGCGGCTGCAGCGCTGCCTAGGAACGTATACAACGTGGCGAAGTCAGCTCCACTGTTGGTCCAGCCGGCGAAATTTTGATCATCGAAATCGTCTTCAAATAGGTAGTTTTCCAGATAGACCCGCACATCGTCTACGTACATATGAATTTTGCCGTCCGTGGCAGAGAAAGCAATGCCATAGAAGTTGGCGTCATCCATGACGTCCAGCACATTCAGGTCGTAATTGACGAAACTTTCGGCGCTGTTTCCGAAGTCAATCAAGGTGTTATTGTAGTACGTCCGAAACGTGCCTTTTCGCGTGTTGACGTCGAACTTAACCGTGAACCAGGTGCCTGGGGTGAAATCGACGACCTTAGTGCCTTCATAATCCGAATTGCCAAGATTGCGTAAATACATGTGAGTGGAATCGAAGGAAGCATATACGAGCCGTGTTCCGTCCTTCTGCATAATGACCATCTCACCTGCAAGAGCGTTGGGATTGTCCGCCATAGCTGATATATTCAGACTGGCTACCACTCGTACATTGCCTATAAACGGTTTATCGTGACTCAGCTTCATTTGAATTTTGGCGCTGTCACCTGATGCATCGACATATTCGGTTCCGTTCCGGTCTATCTTGGCATAATGGGAGGTCGAACTGTTTGTATACAGCGTCACGCTGCCGCCTTCCTTGGACCCGTCGATTAGCTTTGTACCTTCAAACATGCCTTCTTCGATCGTCCAGGCTGATAACGGATTGGCGCTTTCGAACGTGGCGTTAAATATCCGTGTATAGTCCGTTGAAGGGAATACTGAATCTTCTGTGCCCAAAGCTTTGTTCTCATCAAGCTGACTGCCATAGCTGTACGTGCTGTTTAGCGGCACATCGGACTTATTGAAAGACAGCGTCGTTCCGTTGGTCGTCATTACAATCGTGCCCTGCTCCCCGACCCGGAATACTTTTGTATCGTTCCCGTACAGCAGGTCTAATGCAGCTTTGGAAGGGGCTCTAGCACTCCCGTCATTACGTGCCACATCGGAAGGAAATACGGCGAACTCGGGATCGACTTCACTTACTAATGCCGCAGAGGTCGATGTATTGGAGCCATGGTGGCCGACCTTTAGTACATCCGATTTCAACACTGAAGCGCTGTAAGCATTCGTCATCTCGGTTTCGGACGTCAAGCTTTGATCACCGGTAAAAAGGATTGATTTATTTTTATACGTAAGCTTCATTACAAGAGAGAAGTCGTTAATATCTTTATAATAGCTGCCTGGATTACTGCTGACAGGGTTCGTTCTAGCTGGTCCAAGTACTGTCAGAATCAATTCGTTATCCACATTAAATATATTCGAATTTAATACAGGATGGGTAATCGACTTTCCTTTGGCCGCCAGCGCGTTCTTGACCTCGGTAGTCGTCGATGCTTCAACGAGTTCCTTCGGTTGGTAATACACCCCCACATTATAAGAGTTAATGATATCCTCCATACCGCCTATATGATCGGCATGGCTGTGGGTGCCGAATACGTAGTCAATCGTTGAGCCGGTCGAAAAGCCAATGCTTGTTAAATACGACTTAACCCGAACGACATCATCTGTATGTCCACCATCTATGAGCATCTTCTTGCCGTTCGGCAGCTCAACGAATATCGCATCTGCCGAGCAGTCCACATCAATATAATGTATCTTTAAGTCCCCGGTAACCGAAGCGCTGGTTCGCGCACTGCCGAATAATCCTAAACTCATACATAATAAAATCGACATTATTGTCATTTTTAAAGCTAGCCGTCTCATAACTTAACCTCCTGAAACAATTTTTGATTGTATAGTTAGTCTGTGATGGGAGTGTGCACCTGCCTTAGGAATAGTATGCCGTGTAGTGTGTGACCCTTCCGTCCCGGCAAGGCCAGGATGGAAGGAAGAACACGGTATAGTGGAGTGAGAAGGGGGGGAATGAGTTATTTTTTGTAGCGTTCGTAAGAGGCTTGGTTGACTTCCATTAATTTATCGAGACCGATTTGCTTCAACTTCGCTAGGTACTCATCCCATTGGGTAAAAGGAATCTTGCCGGATATGAACTGGTCTCTCATCTCGGCGACGTACGTATTAATGTCGTTGCGGACACCCTGAACCTTGGCATTTTCCTCGGCAGTGTACACAAAAGGAGGCCATACTTCCTTCGGCTTAAATTTGTCGACAGCCTGCGCCACTTCCATTGACATTGGCGTGATGAACTTGAAATATTTCTCCGTGATAATGGTCGGATTATCGCCGCCGTTCCAAGCCATGTACTGGCTGCTTGCATCTTGAGGGGTCAAGCCGTTCGGGTTCTTCTTAATTTCGTTGATATACTCGTAATTGCCGTTTTCAACATTGTAGGTTTTGCCCTCAAGGCCCATGAAGAACAAGCGGATGCCTTCTTCACTGTAGAAATGATCAACCCAACGGATCGTTGCTTCCAGGTTCTTATTGGCTTTGGTGATGGCAAACGATCCTATATTGCGAATGGACGACCCAGCGACGCTGAGTACTTGTTGACCGGCAGGACCTTTCAACACGGTTTTGAGACCGGCAAAGTCGGCCAAGTTTTTTGTGCCAAAAATTGTTTCCGAAGGACCATTGCCTCCACCAACAATACCTTGGTCGACTTTGGCAATAATTTGTGGTGCTTTGACAGTGAATAACTCTTTATCGATTAGTTCTTCCTTATACAGCTTGTTCAGGAACATAAGCAGTTCTTTATATTCCGGCTGTGCAGGGATAAATCTGACTTTGTTAGCTTTCTCGTCGAAATCGAGGTCTGCATTGCCGTTTCCACGGTTGAGCAAGCCAAAGGAGCCGGCAAACATGACAGACAAGCCTTTCGTCCCATATGGTGTCGTATATGGAACTTCATCTGCCTTGCCATTTCCATTAGGGTCTTTCTCCTTGAATGCCTTTAGCACCTGGTAAAATTCGTCCGTTGTCGTCGGCATTTTCATATTAAGTGCCGTTAGCCACTTCTGATTCAAATAAATTTTGGCGGCGACTCTTGTACCCGGGTTATCGTCTATGTAAGGAAGTGTATAGATACCGCCGTCTGGCATGGTTAAGCCTTTTTTGACATCCGGCATCTTCTCAAACGTTTTCTTAATGTTGGGTGCATACTTATCGATCAGGTCGTTTAACTTAATGAACGTGCCCTGCGAGCCATAGTTGATAATGTCGGACACGGGCAGGTTGGATTTAAAAAAGACATCGGGCAAATCTCCACTGGCTAGTAATAGATTTCGCTTTTCATCCAGACTCGCAGTCGGAGCTTCCACCCAGTTTACCTTAATGCCAGTCATTTTCTCATATTCCTGCCACATCAGCATTTTATTGAATTCAACCAATGCCGGAGGTCTAGCGGTAAAAATTTTGAGCGATACCGGCTCCGATACAATCGGCATTCCTGACGTTTTAAAATTGGATGGTGGCGGGCTTGCCTTGCTTGCTTCTCCTGCGTTCTGATCTGAACCGCACCCTGCCGTTACGCCCGTCAACAATGTTGCGGCTGCCAATGGAATACATACAGATTTTAATAATTTTCCCATGCGATAACCCCTCCTGTTTGTACTATTATCATATCGTGTTAAACCTGATTGTGACTTGCGAATACGATTATCCCTTAATAGCACCGATCATGACCCCTTTTACAAAATATCTTTGAAGTAGCGGGTAGAGCAGCAGCACGGGAATACTGGAAACGACGATGACAGAGTATTTGATGCTTTCTACCATCATAAGCTGTTTTTCGGATATCTCCACGCCGGAATTGAGCATGTCTTGCATCTGGTTCTGGATGAGGATTTCACGGAGAATAAGCTGAAGCGGGAACATGCTGCGGTCGTTCAAATAAATCAGGGCATTAAAGAATGCATTCCAGTGCCCGACGCCATAGAAGAGTACCATGACGGCGACGATTGGCAATGAAAGAGGCAGGATAACTTTGGTTAACACTTTTGTATTGGAGCACCCATCAATAAAAGCGGCCTCCTGTAGCTCGTACGGGATGGAAGTCTGGAAGTACGTCTTCATGATAATTAAGTTCCACACGGTAACGGCTCCGGGGATAATCATCACGAGCGGGCTGTTGAACAAACCAAGTTGCTTGATGACAAGATACGTTGGAATTAATCCTCCGCTGAAAAACATCGTTAAGGTGAAGAACAATAATATTTTGTTGCGCCCAAAAAGATCCTTCCTCGACAGTGGGTAGGCACCGAGAGTCGTCATCAGCAGGTTGAAGGCCGTTCCCAGAACCGTAAAAATAATAGTGTTCCGGAAGCCGACAATGATATCTTTGTTTTGAAAAACCCTCGTATACGCTTCAAAGTTAAGTCCCTTTGGCCAAAGCCAAACTTTTCCTTGAAGCACGTCGACTGGATTGCTGATTGAAGCACTTAAAATGAAAATGAGTGGATACAGCGTAATGAGCAGTACAAAGGATAAAGCGATATAAATGGCAAAATCCAGAAGCGTATCCGATTTGGTTTGTTTATAGATCAAGGGGGTATTCCTCCTTCCGTTACCAGAGACTGGTTTCCGACACTTTGCGCGACAGCTTGTTTACGAACAGCAGCAGTGTTAGATTAATCACCGAGTTGAACAATCCAATAGCTGTGGAGAAGCTGTACTCCGCGCCAAGGATACCGCTTCGGTATACATAGGTCGGAATGACGTCGGATGTCGGCAGGTTCAGGTTGTTTTGCATCAAGAATATTTTCTCGAAGCCGATGTTCATAATCGTTCCGCAGTCCAATATAAGAATGATGATGGCGGTAGGCATTAGAGACGGAATCGTGATGTACATGATCCTCTTGAGCTTGCTTGCTCCGTCAATCATTGCCGCCTCGTATAAGCTGTTGTCGATACCCGCTAGAGCCGCCAAATAAATAATTGTCCCCCAGCCGGCGTTCTGCCATATTCCCGACCATACGTAGATGGATTTAAACCATGCAGGTTCCAGCATGAAGTAGATCGGCTCTCTTCCGAACAATTTGATAACGGAGTTAATAATCCCGTTCTGAGGTGACAAGAAAGAGATAACGGTACCGGTTAGCACGACGATAGACAAGAAATGTGGAGCATACGTGACGGTCTGCACCGTTTTCTTGAATGCGGCGTTCTTAACCTCGTTAATGGCCAGCGCCAGCAGGATTGGAATCGGAAACCCAATAATCAGCTGGTAGAAGCTGATGCCGAGCGTATTCTTAATGAGCCGCCAGAAATAGAACGAGTTAAAGAAACGCATGAAATGGTCAAATCCAAGCCACGAGCTGCCCCAAATTCCTTTTGTTGGCAGGTAGAGTTTGAACGCTATTTGCACCCCATACATTGGCCAGTAGTGGAAAAGAAGGAAGAACAGCGCCACGGGCAGGAGCATGAGGTACAAATCCCAATTTTTCTTAAAAGCTCTCGAAGCTTTCGACTTGGTCACAGGCCGGGCTGCCGGCTTTACGCCGCTGCCCGGATTTTCGGCTTGCTGTCTGCTGCTTATCATGGCAACCACCCGCCGACTTTATCTTTTCTCGTCTTATAATTGGGAGACACCATAAAAGGCTTACCAGCTTGGCTGACCAACTGATCCCCGTTGGTCAACCCCAGCTCCCGGGGCTCCAGCGTCTTGATGAGGCGCCGTCTCCAAGTTCGAACCGTATCCGCGTATGCGGCATCGTGGGATAAGTCGTTAAGCTCCATCGGATCCTCAGACAGATTGAAGAACTGCTCGGTCCCAAGACGCGGGAACCATATGAATTTGTAGACACCGTCGGTGACGAACTGCATCTCTTGCTCCTCGGAATAGCACGTACTGTGCTCACCATGAACGTATTCACGCCAATGTGCCCTTTCTCCGCTCATCAGGCCTAACATGCTGCAACCATCAACCGTTTCTGGGATGTCCACACCTGCAGCTTCAAGAATAGTCGGCATAATATCTTGGATTGTGACCGGATTGTGCACCTTCTTTTGAACCGGCGCTTTCATCGATTTAGGGAGCACGACCAGCAGCGGGATATGGGCGGAGCCTTCGTAAGCGTATGTTTTCCGCCAGAGGTTATGGTCGCCGAGCATATCACCGTGATCCGATGTGAAAATGATAAGAGTATTGTCGAACTGCTTCTTACTGCGCAAATGGTATAGGAATCGTCCGATTTGATGATCGATATGGGTAATCGATCCGTAATAGCCGACCCGTGCCCGATTAATTTCCTCGTCGCTTCGCACGCCTCTCCATGCATCCGGGCTGGCCGCATCGCTCGGTACATCGTGCATGACCGCCCAATTGCCTACAACTGCCTTCGGCAGCTTTTTTCTCAAGTACATATCGAAATAGCATGGTGGAGCGTCATAGGGAGAGTGAGGCCTAGCAAACGAAAGCTTCAGGAAGAAAGGCTTGTTCGGGTCACGCTGGTCGATAAATCGAATGCCCTCGTTAACAGTCCAATTAGTCGGATGTAGAAATTCCGGTGCATGATACGGCCGGGCCATCCACGAATTCCAGCCGATGCCGTGATCGGTGAAGGCGTAGTCGCCGGTTTTATTTTTACCGAACCACTCCCTGTAATCTGAAAGGAAGTCTAGGTCGTGGACCCTTCCCGATTCATCCAGCACCGTATTATGAAAGCCGTTCAAGGAGCGCTGCGGGTAAAAATGCATCTTCCCAACGCCCTGCGTATGGTAGCCAGCTTTGACCAGCTCTCCAGGCAAAGTATGCTCGAATCCGATACCCATCTCACCCTGTCCACGGCCCATGCCCAATATGCCGGTATTCCAGGGATCCATCCCCGTCAGTAAGCAGGCCCTTGCCGGAATGCAGGATGGGGAGGGGGTATACGCATTGCAAAATACCGTTCCTTCTGAAGCGAGGAAGTCTAGATTCGGTGTTTCAATGCTAGTGTTGCCGCTAAATCCCGTACAGTCAAAGCGCTGCTGATCCGTCATGATGAGCAAAATATTAGGTTTAATAGGTGATAACCCTCCTTTAAGTTCCGAGGTCCCCGCAAAGTACCTGAGCAGGTATTAAGGTCATGGCAACACTTTGGGGTTATTTTAGCTGCCTCGCAACTTTATACTAGCCGGGAGTGGTAAATTCAACAATCGGCAGCTTTTTCGCACTAGTATATAATTTACAACCGGCGCGGGGAGGTGGGTTACTAATAATTTCTGACCCTGCTTTTTTTTACATTGGACAAGATAAATCTTCCCACAAGCCGCCATTCTGCTATACTGAATACTGGCAGTTAACAGGATTACACTTCGGAGGGGGAGCTCATTTTGAAGGTATGGAAGAATATGATGGTTGGCTCCAAGCTCCCCGTAAGGTTTACTAAGTACTTCATTTCTTACGTCATATTAACAGTCATGCTGCTATTCATCGTATCTGCGATTGTTTATGTCAGCATTTTTGCGTCGTTACAGAAGCAGATTGAAGCCTCTAACATATCCTCCATGCTGCAAATCCGCGATGTGATCGATGCCAGATTCCAGGAAATGGAGCGCGTTTCCGTCCAAATTACATCCAATTCGCACTTGGCATCATCTTTGCTGCAAACAACGGGATATGAGGCCCTACAGGTAGTCAACGAGCTGCAGCGCTACTCGTCGTCCATGCTGATTCGTGATTTGGCCCTATACTATAAGGATAAGCATAGCGACCGGATATTTGCGGCGAGCGGCATTTACAATATTGATGACTTCTTCTCAGAAGAGTATCGTTTCGAGTCGTTATCAAAAGCCGATTTCTTGTCCACAATTACTTCTTTAAAAGTACCTCAGATGAAGCCTGTGCAGAACGTAACTCTGCGCTCTTCCCAAAAATCTAAAGCGCTGCTGCATCTTTATCCGATACCGTCCAATTCCCAAACCCCATATGGGTTTGTTATGTTTATCATTGATGAGAAATCCATCAATAACATTTTCGAGAATGCGATGAAAGGCCGTCGAGGCCTAGTATCGGTGCTGGACGAGAATTATGTGCCGATTATTGCGGCTTCAAGCGGAGTGACGGACCAGGAGCAGGCTGGCATTATAAAGCAAATGGGAGACAATCCGAGCAAGCAGCAGATCAGCACCCTAAAAACAAGCCAAGGGAAGTACTCCATCATTACCGTTCCGTCGCAGGTTAATCGCTTGTCCTATGTGTCTGCCGTGCCCACAACGTTGTTTATGCAGCCGGCCAACAAAAGCTTGTATGTATTCGCAGTTATGGTACTGTTTGTCTTGCTGTTCGGCGTGGCCGTGGGTTATTTGCTCGCATTCATCAACTACAAGCCAATTAAGCGGCTTGTCAGTAGCCTTCAGCTGCAAATGCCGAGTAAAAGTTTTCCTGAATTTGGCGACGAGCTGGCTTACGTGTCCAAGGCATTTGATCAGGTAGCAGCGGAGAATACGCACTTGCTTAATAACTTGAAGGATAAAAATTACATGCTGAAGGAGCATTTACTTCTCAATCTTCTTAAGGGAAAATACGATACTCTGGAGCAGTTAAACCAATACTTAGCTTTCGCTGATATTAAGCTGGAGCAATACCGATTCACGGTGCTTCAGTTTCTAATTGACGATTTCAACGAATTTATGTCGGGTACGGCCAAATCGCTACAAGAGATGCTGAAGTTCGGTGTTGTGGACATCCTTGAAGAAATGTCGACAGAATACGGCGTTGGCTTCGGCATCAACCTGTTGGAGAACAATGGCGTTGCCTTGATCTTAGGCATTGATTATAACCGCGATTTGGAATCAACCGTGAACCAGCTGGCTGCTAAGACGAAGGAGCATTTCAAGGACACGTTCGAAGTAACACTAACGGTTGGAGTCGGGGGCGTGTACAACGAGTTGCTTATGGTGTATAAATCTTTCCTGGAAGCGAGCAGAGCGGCCGAATACCGGTTTGTCAAAGGGACCAACCAAGTGATTTTCTACCACAAAATTAATGCGCTAGTGGAGAACAATAAGTACAATTATCCACTTCATCTGGAGTCTAATCTGATGTTCGCCATTAAGCAGGGCAGAGGCGAAGACATCGAACCGATCATCAGCGAAATTATGAATGCGATTATTGAGCAGCCGATCTCTCCGGAGGCGGTTCAAAGTATTTGCTTTGGCATCATCAGCACCATTGTCAAAACGTTGGACGCCATGAACATCTCCACTGGATCAACCGTCGCCACGCAGATGGTGGAGCTGTACCGGTACAAGTTCGAGACTATCGAAGGTCTGAGAGAGCGTATGACACTGTTTTGTAAAAATGTGTGCATCCATATCGAAAACCAGAAGGAAAGCAAAAATTTTGGACTTAGGGAAAAGATCATCAGCTACGTGCAGGCCAACTGCTATAATAATACGCTAAGCTTGGAGATGATTGCAGGAACCTTCGGGGTGTCCGCCTCCTATTTAACTAGGTATTTTAAAGACCAGACCGGCTATCCGCTCATGAAATATATCGATAATATCCGTATGGAGAAAGCCAAGCAGCTGCTAAAGTCCACTGATCTGACCTATAAAGGGATTATTGAGCAGTGCGGCTACACGGACGAGACGAATTTTATCCGTAAATTCAAAAGTATCGAAGGGATGACGCCTCAACAGTACCGTCAGCTATCCAAGCCGAAGTAAAATACGGCAATCCAACGATATAGTACCCCGCCTGCTTTTACAGTCAGAGATGAGCGTGCAAAAACAAGTGCGTACAACAGCATTATTGCTGTTGTACGCACTTGTTGGTTACAATCATATGTATTTGGGACTTATAGCGGGAGAGACGATATTTAATTTGACTCAATTGAGCTAAACTTCTTAAGCACGTTTGCTGCCATCAGTTTATACCCTTCCGCGTCAGGATGAAGCTGGTCCGGCAGATACTCGACAAGAGACTGGTCGAATAGATCAAGTCCGTCAACATAAGTCAATTTGGAATCGCCATATGCGCGTAGTTGTTCTATAGCTAAGCGAATTTCCTCCCTCATCTTGGTCAAGCTCAAACCGACGATATTGTCCGTCGTTTCGCGGGAGGGAGAAAAGATTGGTGAAATGACGGCAATCGGAATACCAGGATGTTTCTCTCTTACGATGGAGATGAAGCCGATTACCGCAGACTGAAACGTACGTAATCCCAAGCTGCTCTGACCATATACGTTAATACCGAGACACAATGATATGAAATCGGCCTCCCGATCCCGGATCATCCTCGCAACCATAGGCTCGAGATGGCATTGGCCGCCAAACCCGAGACACGTCAAGTCCCACCCCCGTGTCCGAGCCACAATCGCAGGCCACGTCAGAGCCGGACTTTCCGCAGCCGAGCATTGCGTGATAGAGCTGCCGTAAGTGATCCACTTGAACCGCCGTCGAGACAGGACACCGATGGAAGCTTCATTGTCGATAAGAACCGACTTCACTGTCACCGGGTGGCTTTGCGTGAGATAAATCTCCAATTCCTTGTTTCCCGTCGGCATTCCTTCAATGACAACCTCCGACTCACCGGCCCCGAGGGTAACGGATTTCCACAACTCTCCGTTCAGGACACAATCAAATTTACGGTTGTCATCCTCAGATGTAACCACACTGACAGTTAGATTTTCCGTATCGGTTTCGAAAGCGAGTCTTACACCTGCAGGATTCTCGGCTTTGCCTCCGATTCCATTGGGAGGGAATAATTCATATCGATCGAAAGGAAGGCGCCAAGGCTTAATCCCCTCGAGATTTTCTTCCAAAGAAATCGCTCCAAGGAAATATCTCTCGGATATTGCAATCGTTTTCATGGTAGGCAAGACTCCCCTCTGATTGATCAGCTTCCTATATTATACAAAAAAATCTCTTAAAGGACATCCCTGGCTTCCTTTTCATCACCGAAGTAACTTCGTCGGACGGAGTGGCCGAATACGCCAAGATCCGATAATTATGGATAGATCAACAACATTTGAAGGCATTCAGCCTACTTCAGTATAGTGAAGTCCCTACATAATAATAAGCAACCTGGATGATTGGGATAAATAAGAGCAACATGATCAAATGAATGTGCTCAATTATTTTTACAGTAGAGTATTGTTAAATGGAAATAATGATGTGTTGGACAGGGAAATTTAGTTCTAGATTTAGTTCTAGATTAGTTTTAGATGTTTTTGCCGGTGGTAAGAATCCTAAAGAGTCAACAGGCGATTAGAAAATGTCAAAATCCGCGTGTTGAAGTTCCAATCTATCTTACCTATGCTAAGTGAAGTTGGAGTTGCCCAGTTGACTGGTCAGCTGACAGCTTCAAGGCGATCAAACAGTCGAGAAGGAGTGTGCTGTAATGGAACGATGGTTGCGAATGATTTTGGTTGTCGCATTGCTGATCTCAGGATTAGGTTGGAAGGGAGAAGAGGCGAACGCAAGTGATGCGTATGATGATTTACGAAGTAAATGGACATTCATGCTTACAGGGGGGAGTACTTACGATCAAAATGACAGCGCTATCAATGCGGCGATTCAGCGGATTACGACGAGTGCGCAAAGCGCTTGGAACACAATGAGTCCCTCGATGGGCAGTAGCGATCCTTGGAACAGCGCTACAAATTCCGCCGCTATTGTTCAAGGGTACGGATTGATTTATCAAATGGCTCTTGCCTACCGAACGGAAGGCTCTACGCTGGAAGGTAATGCGCAATTACTTAGCGCCATTAAAACAGCGCTCGATTGGATGTATACCAATAGATACAATACGTCGGGCGGGTACGGAAACTGGTGGGATTGGGAGATCGGTGCACCTAATCACCTCTTGAATATCGTAACGCTGATTTATGATGAGCTTACATCTGTGCAAATTACAAACTGGATGAACGTAGTCGAGTACTACTCACCTGTGGCGGGGCAGCTGCACAATGCGACTACGCCGGCGGTGGCAACAGGCGCGAATTTAGCTTGGAAGGCACGTATTGTTGCCCTTCGAGGCATCCTTGTTAAGGACAGTGCCAAGCTCGTAGGTGCCCGAAATGCGTTGTCCCCATTATTTCTTTATGTAACGGATGGGGACGGGTTTTATATAGACGGATCCTTCATTCAACACACGGCTCAGCCATATAACGGTGGCTATGGTGTTGCACTCATGATGAGCATTGGTGATCTTGTTCAGCTGCTGAATGGCAGTACTTGGGCTGTCATCGACCCCAATCTAAGCCGTATGTATGAGTGGGTATTCTCTGCATTTGAACCGCTGCTATATAACGGAAAAATGATGGATATGGTTCGTGGCAGGGAGATTTCACGCGCTGTCAATGCCTCGGGCAGAAATACTATTAGTGCCCTTATTCGCATCTCGCAATTTGCCCCGACTGTAGAGCGCAATGAGATTCGAAGTATCGTCAAGTCGGTTATGGATACGAACACGTCATCCGATTATTATTTGGCTTCTTCCATTGAAATGATTAAGTTGGCACGAGAAATCCTGCAAAATGCAAGTCCACGAGGTGACCTGTATTTAAATAAACAGTATCCGGGGATGGATAAGGCTGTTCATCTTCGGCCGGGATTTGGCTTCGGATTAAGCATGTATTCAAGTCGTGTCATGAATTATGAGAAGACGAATAACGAAAATTTACACGGATGGCATACTGCGGAAGGGATGACTTATCTCTATAACGGCGATTGGAGCCAGTATGCTGATTATTGGCCGACTGTTGATGCATATAGGCTTCCCGGTACTACGGTAGAAAGGAACACAACGCAAGCGGCCAAGCAGTATAACACCAAAGGTTGGGTCGGCGGCGTAGCAGTGGGAGATACCTATGGTGTCAGCGGGATGAGCATTAAAACGCAGGATAAGACGCTGGAAGCGAAGAAATCCTGGTTCATGCTGGATAATGAAATTGTGGCGCTAGGGGCAGGAATTTCCTCCTCCGATAGTCCGGTTGTGGAGACGATAGTCGAAAATCGCAAGCTAAATGACAGTGGAAACAACGCATTTATGATTAATGGCAGTAATCAATCTACTTCATTAACACAAGGCTATCAAGTACATACTAATACGAGCTGGATGCATCTGGCTGGAACAGGCAGCGGTGCGGATATCGGGTACTATTTTCCGACTTCGCCTACGTTAAGAACCATGAGGGAAGCCAGAACTGGGGCTTACAGCGACATAAGTCAGACAGGCTCGACGACGCCGATTACGGAAAACTATTTGACCATGTGGCTGGATCACGGCACAGTCCCTTCGAACGCAAGCTATCAATATGTCCTTCTCCCTGGCTATACGAGTTCACAGGTTAGTGCTTATGCATCCAATCCGGATATCCAGGTGTTATCTAATAATGCAAACGTACAGGCTGTACGAGAAAAGAATATTGGCATTGTCGGCGCGAACTTCTGGGAGCATGCCGTGGAGACGGTGGCTGTAAACGGCGAACCCTATTTAACGAGCAATAAGAAGTCGTCGGTCATGGTAAAGGAAACACCTACCGAGGCTGTTATCGCCATATCTGATCCTACCCAAGTGCTGAACGGTGAAATCGAAGTGGAATTGTATCGCAACGGCAGTCTTGTACTTGAGAAAGACAGCGGTATTGTGGTCGATCAGCTGAGTCCAAGCATCAAATTGCGTGTGAATGTAACCGGTGCGAACGGGAAGGGTTTTGAAGCGCGAATCAAGCTGGCGAATCGGGCGTACTGGAAGTTCGATGAAAATAGCGGCTCGACGGCTGCCGACAGTACTGGCAACGGGCATACGGGAACCCTCTATAATGCCTCATTTACGAGCGGTGGATTTGCAGGTGGCGCGCTCTCTTTAAATGGCACGAGCAGCTACGTATCCGTACCGGATGCAGCAGAGTTGGATTTTACGAATAAGTTTAAACTGGACACGTGGATTCGCTTCTCAACTGGAGCGGGGACGACAACGCAGAAGATTATTGAAAAGCAGGGAGCTACGCTGCCCTACTCCGTCCGTATATCGAATGCAGGGAAGATCGGACTGTACTGGAATGGGACATGGAGGGAGAGCAATGCGATTAGTTGGAGTAACAATACGTGGTATCATCTAGTGATTACACATAACGGAAGTGCTATTGATTTTCAGCTTGATGGAACCAACAGAGGCGTCGTGTCTAACACAGAGTCAACCTTTACGAACAACGAGGATCTGTATATCGGACGCGGACGTGCGGGAACCGAATCCTGGTTTAACGGTCAGATTGATGAGTTGAAGTTGATTCTCCCATGAAGATGAGGTAAAGAATCGAACAGATCATGTCAAGAACGTGCTCTACATCAGATAGCTAAAATCCTCTATGATGAATATAGGTAATATTTTCAGCAGAGAGGAAGGTAGTGATGAACGTAAGGAAAGATACAGTCAATTACGAAGATTTTGGCGCCGTTGGTGATGGTCTGTACGATGATATGGAAGCCATCTGTGCCGCACATGCGTATGCCAATCAGCATCGGCTGCCGGTGCGAACGAAGCCCAATGCCATCTATTATATTGGGAATCGGGCACTGACGGCAGTCATTGAAACAGAAGTAAACTGGAGTACAACCTGTTTTACGATCGATGATACGAAGGTTGAGAATCATAAACTCCCTTGCTT
This sequence comes from Paenibacillus qinlingensis, assembly GCF_031455095.1. Classification (GTDB taxonomy): domain Bacteria; phylum Bacillota; class Bacilli; order Paenibacillales; family NBRC-103111; genus Paenibacillus_E; species Paenibacillus_E qinlingensis_A. Next base: position 143,633 of record NZ_JAVDSB010000010.1, on the reverse strand, counting down.
TCTTGTGCAATCCGCACAGCGCCCTTATGAGTTGGAGATTCTATCCTTAGTACGGGATCAGAAGCAGCTGGACATCTCACTCGAAGAAGATTGCTATGTCATGGTGACCAATAGCAAGGTGAAACGATTTATTCGCCATGGTTTGAATCAGAACGCGGGGACAGATCAGACGGATTGTTTTATAGTGCAAAAGGATGGAGCGATTCTCACACCTATTGATTGGAACTATGAGCAGATCACAGCAGTTGAAGCATCGCTGATTGATCGTACAGTTCTTTATCTTCGCGGAGGGATCTTTACCACACTGGCTAATCGTGGGGAGTCAAAATATGACTACTATGCTCGTGGCATTGACATTACGCGTTCTAACACTGTTGTTGACGGTGTTACGCATTACTTGTCAGGCGAAATAGGGCATGGATCTCCGTATCGAGGTTTTCTAAGTGCCATGCGTTGTGCTTATATAACTATACAGAACTGCTTTTTAAGTGGACACAAAATTTATACAACAGTCGGTGCGGCAGGTGCGCCCGTTAAAATGGGCTCTTACGATTTGCATGCGAATCATGTTGTGGATCTAACGCTCATTAATTGCACCATGAATCACATTCATGAACGAACACGCTGGGGTGTAGTCGCTACGAATTTTTGCAAAAACATTCACGTTGATGGCTGCACATTCTCCAGACTGGATGCACATATGGGGGTATCCGGCGAATATTCAATTAAGAATAGCACAATCGGATGGCAGGGAGTTAAAGCCATTGGTCGAGGACATCTTACGCTGGAAAATGTCACGAGCTACGCCAATGCTCTGATTGAATTTCGTCAGGATTACGGAAGTACATGGGACGGTGACGTCCATATTCGAAACTGCAAGTGGATTCCTTCCAATGGAGACATCGTCCTACCGGAGCTATTTCTGATGAGAAATAGAGGCAATCATGATTTTGGATATGTGTGTTATATGCCACGGCATATAGAGATCACCAATCTTTTTGTCGATGATTCGCATGTTCCTGAGCATTACGAAGGTATGTACTTATTTTCAGATCCCTGGGACAGCGTTTCAGTGAAAATGGAGAATCAACTTTATTCTTACGTTGCATGTCAGTCGTTAGTCGCGCGTCAGCTAACAACAGCAAGCGGAATCCGTCCAACAATCAGCAGCAATCCGTTGCCTTTTAGGCAGACTGTATGGTCAATGACAGAGGAAGAAGTAAGGCATCAGATGCTGACTGAGGGGGATTCCTAACCGATATGCACAAAGCAAGATATTTTTATTCGCACTGGGAATTGTACGCAATGCTTATTCCCGGAGTAGCGTTTCTTCTATTATTTAAATATACGCCAATGTACGGAATATTAATTGCTTTCCAGGACTTCAATATTTTTGGCGGTATTACTGGTAGTGAATGGATTGGCCTTGAGCAATTCCGCAAACTGTTTCATTCGGATGAGTTTTACCAAGTATTTCGCAATACGCTGTTAATCAGTCTTTATAAAATCGTCATTTTGTTTCCCATCCCCATTGTGGTAGCACTGCTGCTCAATGAAATAAGAAGAATGATATTTAAGCGCGTTGTGCAGACGATTGTCTACTTGCCACATTTTTTATCGTGGGTCATCATTGCCGGATTGTTCGTCAACCTGCTCTCTACATCAAACGGCTTAGTCAATCAAATCATCGAACTTCTTGGCGGAACTCCAATCAGTTTCTTGATTGATAACGCTTACTTTCGAAGTATTCTTGTCTTTACTGCCGGTTGGAAAGAAACGGGCTGGAACGCAATCGTATTCATTGCGGCGATTGCTGGAATTGAGCAAGAGCAGTATGAGGCAGCGTCTATCGATGGAGCGGGTAGAATAAAGCAAATGCTGCTTATTACGCTTCCTGGTATTGTTCCGGTGATCATTCTGATGTTTATATTGAGAATCGGACACTTGTTGGACGCCGGTACAGAGCAAATTTTAACGATGTATAATCCGCTCGTCTACGAAACCGGTGATGTGATAGGCACTTTTGTCTATCGAATCGGTCTCGGACAAATGGATTACAGCTTTAGTACTGCAGTAGGTTTATTTAATTCCGTTGTTGGTTTCGTGATTATAATTCTTGGAAATGCATTGAGCCGGAAGTATGCCGGACGCAGTATATGGTAGGAGGAGAAAACAATGAAGAGGCTCAGCAAGGCAGATAGGATCATGGATGGCTGTATATACTTCCTTCTCATCTCCTTCTCCATTATTACGCTCGTCCCGTTTATTAATATCTTTAATAAAGCCGTCAGTGAGGAATGGGCGGTTGTGTCCGGTCAAGTCGGGCTGCTCCCAGTAGGCTTTCAACTGGAAACGATGACCTTTGTCATTACATCGGCAACGTTCTTGCGTTCCTTTCAAGTGTCTGTTTTTATTACCGTTGTCGGGACCTTAATGTCATTAGTTATTACTGCGCTTACAGCATATCCGCTTTCCAAAAAGCAGCTAAAAGGCGGGAAAATCCTGCTTGTCCTATTCGTCTTTACCATGTTATTTAACGGCGGTATTATTCCGAATTACCTGTTAATCCGTCAGTTGGGGTTGATCAACAATGTCTGGTCGTTAATCCTGCCTTCCATGCTGAGCGTGTTTAACCTATTGGTTATAAAAAGTTACTACGAAAGCTTGCCGGAAAGCCTAGAGGAGTCGGCCAAGATGGACGGCGCTCGGTACGGAACCATCCTGTTCCGTATTATTCTTCCCCTCAGCGGGCCTGTATTAGCAACGATAGCCTTATTTTACGCCGTACAGTACTGGAATGATTTCTTTAATGCCATGTTGTATGTGAGCGATCCGAAGCTAAAGCCGCTGCAGCTATATCTGCGAGATATTGTTATGGATGCGTCGAATTTGCGGGAAGATCGAAAGTTGGACGATGTCATGAATGTTACTCCTGAGGGGATTCGATCTGCGACTGTCATTGCCTCTACGGTTCCAATCCTACTCGTCTATCCGTTCCTTCAGAAATATTTTATCAAAGGTGTCTTAATTGGCTCCGTAAAAGGATGACCAATATTCTAAATTACAAATAGAGAGAGGTAGTTACAATGAGGAATAGCTTCAAAATTACGGCAATTACGGCTTCACTAATTTCTCTAAGCCTACTTACTACAGCTTGTGGAGGTGGCGCTGCGAATGCTCCGGCAACCGGGGGGCAAGCGACTAAGGCAGCAGCTGGGCCAAAGCCTACGCTTAAAGCACTTCAGATTTGGCAGAAGGATGATTATAATACGTATCCAGTGGCCAAGATGCTCGAAGAAAAGACAGGTTATAAAGTACAGTACGACATGCTGCCTCAGGATAAACCCGAAGATAAGCTGAATTTGCTAATGTCTACGAATGAACCTTACGATGCGGTGACGATCAGTGGGACGAGCGATTCCAAAGCGCAATGGGCTGACTATGCCAAGCGAGGTGCGTTGGTCGATTTGACACCTCTCATTGAGAAATATGGACCGAATATTAAAAAGATGATTTCTCAAGAAACGTTGGATGCCGCTAAAGTGGACGGGAAAATTTACGCGATCCCGACAAAAGCCAACCCGAATACGGGAGGAGGTATCTTAATTCGTACGGATTGGCTTGAGAAGCTGAATATGAAGATGCCGACGACACTAGATGAGCTTACTGCCGTGTTGAAAGCTTTTAAAGAGAAAGATCCAGGTGGGATTGGCGCCAAATTGCTTCCTATGTCTATCCGTGGGGATTTACCTTTTGTGGATAATATCGTAGGCGCTTTCGGTATGGCGAACGCCTGGAACGAAGACGGTGGTAAGCTGACTCCGCGTTTGCTTGACCCTGCATTCGAGAAATATATTGCATTCATGAATAATTTATATAAGCAGAAGCTGCTTGATAATGAGTTTGTACTGAACAAAGCAGATAACGTGAAACAGAAATTTTCAAGCGGACAAGTCGGTATTATTCAAGCGGCATATTCCGATGTACCGACACTCATTGATGCTTTAACAAAAAATATTCCAAGCGGTAAAGCACAATTCCTCTCCGTCTTGAAAGGACCGGATGGTGAGATGGGCTTCCCGGGCAATGCCGGATTCTCGGCAATTACATTCGTACCGAAATCTTCCAAAAATCCGGAAGATGCAGTCAAGTGGCTGAACGCCAAGTTGGATTCGGATACGTTCAAGAATATGGCGATTGGGGAAGAAGGCAAGCATTATTCGTTTAAGGACGGCGCGTACAGTCCGATTCTGCCGATTTTCGTAGATGAGCGCAATGCGGCTAATAACTATCTTTCAGGAATTGATGAGAAGAATTACCTAGCTTACTGGCAAGCACGCGTTAGAAAAGATCCAAGATTATTTGAGGCGTGGGAGATTCTAAATCTAAAGCAACCGTCAGGCTCCCGTGTAATTGATCCATTAGGGATTTCCCCTTACTTAGCTGCGTATTCCAAAAACAATTTACAGCTTAATCAGCTAACAACGGATTACGCAGTAAAACTTATCGCAGGTGGAGATACCATCTCTACGCTTGAAGCAACAAGACAAAAATTTAAAGCTTCGGGCGGGGAGGTCAGCTATAATGAGGTAAACGAATGGTATAAGCAGAAAAAGTAATGGCATGAATGATATGGAACGAACTTCGGGTGCATTTGCGCCTTACGCTCGTTCCTTCTGTCTCTGCGCAATCATGGAGAGGATGAAAGCTATGGAACGGAGATGGCTGCGTTGGCCGAAGAAATCGACGCAAGTCCGGTTGACGATCATTTTCGTCCTTACCCTCATTCCGCTAGTTGGAACTGCACTGTATGCAAATCTAAAGTCTAAGGATATTCTGCAGAATAGGCTGATGGAGCGAACCCAACACGGACTGACAGCGGTAATGAATTATATTGATCTGAGTTTTCAAGGTGCAGAGGAGCTTTCGTTACAGCTTGCCAATGACAGTGACTTGAATATGATGCTATCAAAGGCTGGGAGTGAGCTTGAGGGCGAGACCTTGTTTGATTTTCGCCTAATTACGAGTAAGCTATCTCAAATTGTAACGTTAAATACAATGTTTGCTCATGCAGCCATTCTACATTCCTATTCGCATACCTTGTTGACGACGCTTGGCTATCAGCGAATCGATCAGCCTAACCAGGAGGAATGGGTGAAACAAGCTGCTGCAAGCGGATTTGCGGACGCCATCTTTATCCCATCATCTAATCGTTTACAATCAAGCGGACAACCGGATCCTGTTTTGAATACCCAAAATATCGTCCTGATGCGGCTCATGAACAATTATGACCAGCATCAGCCGGCAACGCACAATGTGGTTCTTCTTGTCCTGCGTAAAAGCTATTTTGCGAATTTAATCCGTGATTTATTGCCGACTTCAAAGGCGACGGTGTACTTATACACGGCAGATAAGAGACTCGTTGCTTCCACAGGAGCTGAAATGTCAGGTGAATCGGAACTTGCGAAGGAAATTATCGAGCCGAGGGAGAGCGGTTCATTTCGGTGGGGAGATCAGTTGATTATACAATCTGTATCGGATAAGTCAGGTTTGTCGCTTGTGCTTGTTCAGCCAGCTGCTGAAATATTTCATGAAACACAGCAGCTGCAGAGATGGACGGTTGTCATTATTATTATCAGTCTATGTATTGCCTTTTGGAGTGCGTGGGTCGTCTTTATCTATATTTCCAAGCCATTGCGCCATCTTGTCAATGCGATGCAGAAAATGCGAAAGGGACAGCTCGTAACACGGATTACACATCATCGAGAAGATGAGTTTGGCTTTGTGATGGATTCATTTAATCAAATGGCAGAGGAACAGCAGCAGTTGATTCAGGAAGGATACGAGCTGCAACTCCGATTAGCAAGGACAGAACTTAAGCGCTTACAAGCTCAGATTAATCCGCATTTCCTATATAACACACTCGATTCCATTTATTCGGCGGCCATGTTGAGCGGTGAGAAGGATATCGGCTCTATGGTTGTCAACTTATCTAAGTTTTTTAGGATTAGCTTGGGGAAGGGAAGAGAAATTATTACGGTTGGGGAATCGGTGTCCAACTTACAATATTATTTGAATTTGCAGAAACTGCGTTTTCGAGATCAATTAGCGGTAGAAACGTTTGTATCGGAAGAAGCGGCGAAACGTTCCATTTTGCGGCTGCTGCTGCAGCCGTTGGTCGAAAATGCGATTTTGCACGGTTTAGAGAAAAGGGTAGGCAGCAAGCTGTTGCGGATTGAGGCTAACGTGCAAGAAGGTAAGCTGATTATCCGCATTAACGATAATGGCCAGGGTATTTCTGACGAACGCTTGACTTTTATTAGGGATAAGCTAGCGCAAATAACAGTCGGCCAAATGTTTTTGTTGGCCAAAGAGCAGGACACGCCCGACGAAATTTTTGGATTAAGCAATGTGAAATCTCGCATGCTGCTTTACTACGGTGAAGGTGCCGATATGGATATCAAAAGCAACACGTCGGGAACCGAGGTAACGCTCATTTTTCCGCGAGAGGCATAGGGGAGATTCAGCATGATGAATTTAATTCTCGTTGAAGATGAAATTGCGATTAGAACGCGAATTGCTGTAACCATACCTTGGGAGGAACACGGGATCCAGGTTGTCGGTCAGGCAGAGAACGGGGTGCAGGCGCTTGAATTGATGAAGCGTAAGCTGCCGGATATTGTGCTGCTGGACATTCAGATGCCGGAAATGGACGGCTTGGCGTTGGCTAGGCAGATTGCTTCTGAATGGAGCGAGATTAAGCTGATTGTTCTAAGCGGCCATGAGCACTTTGAATACGCTCGAAGTGCCATGGAAGCGGGCGTGCAACGTTATTTGCTGAAGCCGGCGGAAAATGAAGAGGTTTTGCAGGCGGTCTTAGAGGCTGCTGGAAAGCTTTCCAAGGAAAGGGAAAGCCGTCACAGCTTGTCGATGCTAGAGACCAAATGGCGCAGCCACTTGCCTCGACTTCGTGATTTGTTTCTGAGCAGTTGGATGGCCGGTGCATACAAGGATTGGGAGATTGAGCGGCATAGTCAGGAAGTTCAACTTTTACTTCCTGAGCAGGGAGATCCTTATACTATTCTAGTGATGGAGATGGATGCACCGGAAGCAGGCACGGATCGTTATAGAGCCGACGATACGGATTTGCTTAACTTTGCATTACATAGTATATCATTTGAATTGTTTGATGGAGACAATACCTATGTGTTTCAGGATGATAGGGGCGCTACGGTTATGCTGCTGGCAGGAAACGAGGAGGAATCTGACGGAGATCTTCAACTTCGTGCCGGCTTCTACGCAGCTCGGGTTCAGTCTACCGTTCGTGACTGCTTGAAAGCATCGCTTAGTGTCGGTATCAGCGGCACAGGGCGATGCCGGTTTGGCGGGGCTGATCTCTATCGGCAGGCTTGTGCAGCGCTTAGTCAGCGAATCCTATACGGTGGTGGGGTCGTCTATCCGTTCCACGAGAATAACAGTCTAGTCAGCGTAGAAAACGTGGATGAAATCCACGTTCGCGAAGCGGTATCCTCCGATGAACGTTTGCTTGAAATCAGTATTGAAAAAGGGGATGAACCGACGGCCGTTGAAACGGTGCTTCGCTTGACCCACTCGGCGGTTAACCGATCGGGCACCGTCGAAGAGGTGAAGACAGAGGTGCTGTTGCTCGTGCATTTGCTGCTAGGCATTATCAAGCGTCGCGGTTGGTCAGTCCAAGAGATTGCCGGTACCGATTACAATACAATTCAAAATGTGCAAATGCTGCAAAGCCGAGAGCAGATCGATCATTTCTTTAAGCGTCTTGTACGGAACATCACCAAATTCGGTCGTCAATCAAACAATCTGAGTGGCAATAAACTCATTCAAGATGTACTGAACATGATTGATAACGAACTGGATAATGATATTAGTTTATACAATGTGGCGGAACGTCTGTTTATTAACCATTCTTATTTAAGTCGATTATTTAAATACGAGACTGGGCAACTATTTTCAAGCTATGTACTGGAACGAAGGATGACCAAGGCAAAACAATTACTTAATGAGGGCGCTCAGGTCCAGGAAGCGGCAAGGCAAGTAGGGTATACAAATACGGGTTTCTTTTCCAAATTATTTTTAAAGCATTGGGGCATACTGCCAAGCGGTTTGAAACGTTCATAGCGCATGAAGTTTAGGGAGGTAACCTCCATCGAGGTACCGGAAGGAGCACAGATGAAACAGGTTTATGATGAAGGTATAAAAGAGCGGGCGAGGTACACACAGTCCGAAATTGATACGGGCTATATCGATCAGGCGATCGCTTATGTCATCAAGCAAATTGACAGGAAGCTTGAGGCATTTACAGAAGTATTTCCTGGCCCAACCACCGAGAATTTGGTGTATATGCCGGGTCCTAATGTCGGTTGGACGACCAGCTTCTGGACGGGCATGCTATGGCTCGCCTATGAAGTGACCGGAGATGCGAAATATCGAGCATGTGCGGAAATCCATGTCAACAGCTTTATCGAGCGTATACAGCAACGAAGCGACATTGAGACCCACGATCTTGGCTTTCTATATACGCTTTCATGTGTCGCCGCTTATCGTCTTACTGGCAGCGATGCAGCGAAGCAGGGGGCGCTGGAGGCAGCCGATAGACTCATGGACCGGTATTGGGAACAGGCAGGTATTATTCAAGCATGGGGCAATTTGCAGGACCCGAAGCAGCAGGGCCGGATCATTATTGATTGTACGAACAATTTACCCTTATTGTACTGGGCTAGTGAAGTAACCGGAGACCCTCGTTATGCGGAGGCCGCTGTCAAGCATGTCGAGCAAACAGCTCGACATATCGTAAGAGAAGACGCTTCAACCTATCACACGTTCTACTTTGATGTAGCCACAGGCCAGCCTCGCTTCGGGCGTACATCAGGTGGGTACTCCGATGAGTCCTGCTGGGCGCGAGGTCAGGCTTGGGGCATTGCAGGGCTGCCGTTAACCTACAGCTACCAACATGACGAACAATATCTTCACTTAAGCAAAAAGCTGGCCAACTACTTCTTGAACCGGCTCCCTGTCGATCGTGTGCCTTATTGGGATCTTAGTCTGAACGGGGCCGGCGTCCCCCGTGATAGCTCAGCAGCGGCTATTGCCGCAACCGGAATCTTAGAAATGTCTCGTCATCTCCCGCTTAGCGATCCCGATAAGCGAGCTTACGAAGGAGCGGCGATTGCAATCGTCCGATCATTAACTGACAGCTACACAGCCGCTCAAGAGCCTTCCTGCACTGGAGTACTTCTTCACGCCGTTTATAGCGTTCCGCAGAATATGGGTGTGGATGAGTGTAATCTATGGGGCGATTATTACTACTTTGAAGCATTAGTTCGATTACGGCACGATTGGTGCATGTATTGGTAAATGGTGAAAAACCGGTGCGCTGGTAATATCCCCTTTGGTAGACACTCAGAAAAAACCTTATGGTATCTTAAGGAGAACTGAGCACAACTTGAAGGGGATTTTTCTATGGCTAAAGATGGACAAACATTTAATCAATATACGGAGGAATTGAAGTTAGCTACTGTTCAGGAATACATGAAGGGATCAGCCAATTATAAGAATAGCTGAAAAGTTAGACATTAGAAACTGTACGCAATTGAAGGTATGGTGAAGAAATGCCCATAGTTTGTTTGGGGATGTTGAGGATTGCCTACTACTCCCTCTTTTTAAAAAAGGGATCCTGAAATGTTTCACAACGATATGTTCCACGGTGTTTAGTACCGTTTTGCTGCTTTCGTGGTAGTAGTAGTACTACTTATTAATAATGGTTGTCACTTGCTTTTACAAAAATAGTGGTCTATAATTCATTACACGGTCGTTGAACGAAATGACGAAAGCGAGATTTGTAGCTTATGAAAAGAATTCCGAAAACAAGCCGAGATCATCAAGCGGCTGAACGCAGAGAGCAAATTCTACTTGGCGCTAAGCAATTATTTGCCCAGCATGGGTATCACGGGACGTCGATTCGCGCTATGAATAAGCATATCGGGATTACCGATGGCTTGTTGTATCACTATTTTCCTGGGGGGAAACAGGAGATACTGGACACGATTTTCCGCGAGGCTCAACACACGCGTATGGAGCTCATGGATCAGTTGATTAAAGGGATTCATCCCGGTCAGCCGTTAGAAGAAGCGCTGTATCTGTTCATCTCTAGATTGGTGGAAACTATGATCGGAGATCCGGATTTTATGAAGATTATGCTGCGCGATTCGGATAATATTGTTTCCGAGGATAAGAATTTTATGTCTCAGCTGATTATGCAGCGCCATTTGGCATTAACGGATGCGCTAGCGAAACGAGCGGAAGCCGGCGAAATTCGGGAAATGGACTTCAGAGCTGCGGCTAAGCAAGTGATTTCCGTAGGTATGATGGCTGTTCTAGGGCAATTCACAGCCGTGAATGTGTTGGAGACAGATATCGATAGTTATTTAAAAAGAATGGTCGCTTTCACCGTATCACTTTGGAGAAAGTGATTTCTTTTTTAGTAATTTCGTTCACACAACGTTGAATGAAATAAGGAATTGCATTAGTTTTACCAAATACCAATCTAAGGAGGCATTACAATGAATCATTTTTTTAAGCAAAAACACCCGTATATCGCCATTATTGCCGTGTTCTTCGTCATTCTTCTGTTGGGTATTGCTCAACTCGGCTCAACCGTTAACCCGGTGCCTAAGAACTTACCTGTCGTTCTCGTTCAAATGGATGCGGGTGAGAAGCTTCCGACAGGCCAAGAAATGAATTTTGGTAAACTGATTCAGGAGAAAATAACCGCTGCTCCAGCTCAAGCTGACACCGTGTCTCCACTTAAATGGACAACGTTGGCCAGTGAGCAAGAGGCCATCGATGCGATGGACCGCGAGCAAGCCTATGCGGCGATTGTCATTCCAGCTGATTTCAGTAAGAAACTAGCTAGCTTATTATCTCCACAACCGCAGGCGTCATCCCTAACTGTTTATGTGAATCAGGGGATGAATAACACAGCGGCTACGATGGCGAACGGTGTTCTGAGCCAGATTCTTAATGGCGTTAACGGTCAAGTGAGGGAGCAACTGTTAACGCAAGTCAGCCAAAGAGGCGGCACGCTTACGGTTGACCAAACCAAAGCACTCGCATCACCAATCGTTATTACGAGTAAGAATGTGAATGCTGTGGGCACAAGTAGTGCGAATGGTAATGCACCTGTTGTATTGACTCAACTGGCTTGGTTTGGAGCCATGGTAACAACTTTACTCCTGTTCATGGCAGCTGGAAAAGCAACACAAACAGGCTCACGCTCGCATCGCTTTGGCATTCAAGCTTCCCAATTGCTTAGTGGTGTCGTAATCACCGCGGCTTCTGCTGCCAGTATTCTACTTGTTGCGGGGAAATGGCTGGGCTTATCCATTCCAAATTATTGGGAGATTGGTTTATTCCTTACCTTTGTCGGTTTTGCCTTCTTCTTGTTGCAAACAGCTGTCGTCAGCTGGCTTGGTTTAAAAGGAGTGCCGTTATTCGTACTCGTGTTCTTCTTCGGCGCCCCGGTGCTTTCTCTACCGGCTGAGCTATTGCCATCATTTAGTCATGATTGGTTGTACTCATGGCTGCCGCTTCGCTTCTCTGCGGAAGGACTTCGTGATTTGTTCTACTTCCGTCAAAACTTGAATTTGAGCAGTCCAATGTGGACATTAGTCACGATAAGTGTCGTAGCCGTTGTGGTTATTTTCTTATCTCTGTTGAAAAAGCACGAGCAACCTGCAGCTAAGGTTGAGACTTCACCTTCTATGTAATACGGGTAGTAAAACAAGCCTCCAACCTGACATCCAGGTTTGGAGGCTTGTCTATTTGAGATATCAACGCAAATCATTATAAGATTGTATCTTCATAAAGTGAATGGTAACCGCAGTCCCTTCCCCTTCAGTACTACGAATGGATAGATCATGACCCAGCTTGATCGCCATTTGCTTCGCTAAGTAAAGCCCCATCCCCGTAGAGCGGCTGTGTGTTCGGCCATTTTTCCCTGTGAAACCTTTATCAAAAACCCGACTCAGGTCAGCAGCATCAATGCCTATCCCTGTATCTTGTATGATTAGTCGCTTCTCGGAATCAGTTTCCTCCGAACGGAAGCGAATGATGCCGCCATTGTCCGTGTAAGTCACGGCATTCGCCACAATCTGATTTAAGATATAGCTAAGCCACTTGCTGTCACTGTTCACGTAGTGAGTAAGCTCTTCAATATCCGGACGAATACGTTTGGTAATAAACAGCTTCGCGACTTTCTTGACACTCTCTTTAACAAGTGTGTTAAGCGACAATTCAGAGATGAAATAATCCCGTGAAAAGGAGTCAATACGTGAGTAGTAGAGTGCTTGCTCAACATAGCTATCGATCTTGCTCAGCTCATCTTCGAGCTTATCTACGAGATATTCAGCTGTTTTGCCTGCACGGTTCTCCATAATAAGGCGGCTTGCGGCGATGGGCAGTTTCACTTCATGAATCCATGAGAGGATGAAGTCCTGATGATTTCGGATCTCCGTGTGTAGGAGTTTGGTCTCGTTTCTCTGATCCTTTGAAAGCTGAATCAGCAGCTGGAGATAGATCTCTTGTTCGTTGGTTTGGGGTTCAGGCATCGCCGCGGCGACCCAATCTTGTTGATCGCTTTTGCTCAGAAACTCCTGAAGCTCTTTGTAGAAAGACTTTCGGTAGAAGTAACCGATAGTTATATACAAGGCTGCAAATAAAAAACAACCTGCATTCGTGTAGGTGATATTATTAAGGGCAGCTTGACCTTTTACACTGACAAGCATAATGAGTGAAACGAATAACATCGTCAACGCATACATGCCCATGAAGTATCGTTTATCCTTCAGATAAGTAAGAAAGTTCATGGAATGATGTACCCTTGTCCTTTCTTGGTTGCGATGAAATCATCACGTCCAAGTTCTGCAAGCTTTTTGCGAAGGCGGGTAATATTAACGGTTAACGTATTGTCGTCGACAAAGCTTTCATCTTCCCAGAGCCCTCGCATCATCTGCTCACGACTAACGATTGCGCCTTGATGCTGCATGAGAATGGTGAGAATCTTGAACTCATTTCGAGTCAGCTCCGTCTTCTGATCTCCACAAGCAATATCGCCATCCTTCAAATTCAGAACGATGCCATTATGCGTCATTACATTAGCTGAAGTCTCCATATACGAGTAGGTTCTCCGCAGGAGGGCATTGATTTTGGCCACTAGGACATCTGTGAAGAAAGGTTTCTGGATAAAGTCATCGCCCCCCATATTCATCGACATGACCATATCCATAGGTGTGTTGCGCGAAGAGAGGAAAATAATCGGGACATTTGATAGTTCTCTGATTTGGCGACACCAGTAGAAACCATCGAACGCAGGTAAATTGATGTCCATCAACACGAGATGTGGATTCTCGTTGACGTAAAGCGTGAGTACGGTGTCGAATTGATCCGTGATCACTGTCTCAAAACCCCAGCGGCCTAATGCTTCAGCTACCGTATCCCGTATCGTTTTATCATCTTCCACAATCATGATTTTCACAGAGGGAACCTCCTAAGTACTGACAAATAGTGCGATACCAGAAATGGTAGCACAATCATGACAAAATTGTAAGGTTGCACGAGGACTTGTAAGTTACTTCGATGGTTGAGGCAATGAGAAGGCTGTAAGATAGAGCTATAAGATTCAAACCATGCGTATTGGAGGAGTAACCGATATGAAAACGATTGCCCAAGCAAAGCAACTGAAGAAGGTGTATGGGTCCAAAGGAAATGTATTTACCGCGTTGCAGGATATTGATTTAACGATTACGCAAGGGGAATTTGTAGGTATTATGGGGCCATCCGGATCAGGCAAAACGACCCTGCTGAATATGCTAGCTACGATCGATCAACCTACCTCGGGGGAAATTATGGTGGACGGAGTAAGTCTGATGAAGATGAGTGAGGCTGAGCTGGCGACGTTTCGCCGCGAGAAGTTGGGATTCATTTTTCAGGATTACAATTTGCTGGATACCTTGACTGTAAAAGAAAATATCTTGCTTCCCCTCGCTCTAGCGAAGATGAATGTAGCTGAATTAGAACGCCGCGTAGAGGTGATTAGTAAGAAGTTCGGAATCGATCCGCTGCTAGATAAGTATCCGTACCAAATTTCCGGCGGGCAAAAGCAGCGTACAGCTGCATGCAGAGCCATCGTCTCGAACCCTAGCCTTGTGCTTGCGGATGAGCCAACAGGGGCACTAGATTCCAAGTCGGCGACAGAACTATTAGAAAGCTTGCAGAACTTGAACGTGCAGGATCAGTCAACGATTCTCATCGTGACACATGATGCTTTTGCAGCAAGTTATTGTACACGTGTTGTTTTTATTAAAGATGGTAAATTATTTACAGAGTTAAATAGAGGGACGTCTTCACGTAAGGAATTTTTCAATAAAGTCATGGATGTGCTCTCGGTACTAGGGGGTGGGGCTAGTGACCTTATTTAGCCTGGCCAGAAGGAATGTCCTCGGTAATCTGAAGAACTATTTGATTTATTTTATCTCAATGATTTTCAGTGTGGTGATCTATTATACGTTTGTATCCTTGCGGTATAGCGAGGAGATTGCAGCGAATATGCAAAAATGGGAGGGCATGAAGTCCGTCTTTACCCAAGCCTCCATTATTCTCATCTTGTTTGTAGCGGTATTTATCTGGTATTCCAACTCTTTTTTCACCAAAAAGCGAAAGAAAGAAGTAGGCCTATACGCCTTACTTGGTGTTAGGAAGCGTAAAATTGGTACGATGCTATTTTATGAAAATATGATGATGGGGATTGGCGCAGTTGGCGTGGGGATTGTACTTGGTACATTGCTGTCCAAACTGTTCGCGATGATGTTCCTCAAGCTATTGGATTCAACGGTTGAAGTCAGCTTCAGCATTTCGTCCGAGGCGATCGTGAACACGCTTATCGTGTTTGCAATTATCATCGTGGTGACTTCAATCCATAGCTATCGCTTAATCTATCGCTTTCAGCTCGTGGAATTGTTCAAAGCGGAGCAGGAAGGGGAGCAGGTACCGAAGCCTTCCATTTTCTCGGCCATTCTTGCCATCGGACTCATAATTCTCGGTTATTGGACCGTATTCCAACCCATGACGACCTCTGCGCAGATGGGGCGGAATTTCCTCCTTATTTTCGGCAGCTTGATCGCGGGTACTTACCTGCTGTTTCGGTATGCGCTTATTTACATCTTGAAAATCGCCCAGAAGACGAAATCTCGCTACTATAAGGGCATGAACATGATCTCTACGGCCCAATTGATTTATCGCATTCGCGGGAATACACGGATGTTCACCATGATTGCACTGCTCAGTGCGTTGACACTCTGTGCGGTTACGGTAGGTTCAAGCGCGTTTTTTACAATTACGAATGACGCTGCAGATGAAGCGCCTTTCAGCTACATGCACATTTCGCAAGGAACTAACTTTGATACGCAAGTCAGCACTATTTTGGAGCAGGATAAAGAGCACCCAATTACAGTCAAGCTGGATGTTCCCATCATCCGAGTGAAGGCGGACGTAACAAATTTCTACTATCATCCATCGAGCTATGATGCGAAAGCTGTTCCGATTAAGTTGATTTCGGCCTCCACATACAATAAGACTTCCGATGTGTTGAACCGACAAGGCCTGATTGAACTGAAAGACAACGATATCGCCGTCATTCAGCCGAGATACGCCACGTTTACCGATAATGAGGTGGTCGGAAATACGATTTCGTTCAATTCTCAGGCGGGTAGTCAGACCCTGACGGTGAAACAGCGCATCGTAGGCAGAGTACTCCCGTGGAGCTTCCCGGATGCTTGCTTCATTGTGAGCGATAGCCTGTATGCACAGCTGGCGCCAGGTTCGGATGAGGTCGTGTACAAAGGGTATGTGGTGAAAGATCAATCCTCGACGAAAGTAACCAGCGATACCCTGATGAAGCTGAAAAGCGACCAGAACGGGATGTCCTCGTACTATTTCCAGTATCGTCAAAACATGGAATCCGCAGGGATGGATATCTTCACGTTAGGCTTCCTTGGACTTGTTTTTCTAGCCGCGACAGGGTGTATGATTTACTTCAAACAGCTCACGGACGCCAATGAAGATAAAGAACGCTATGCAATTTTGCGCAAAATCGGTGTTAGCCGCAAGGAAATCCGGACGACTATCGCCAAGCAGACACTATTCGTGTTCATGCTGCCTTTACTGATAGGTGTTGTGCACAGCATCATGGTTCTCAAGGCACTAGCGACGATTCAATTGATTGGTGGAAATCTTCTCATCCCGATTCTAATTACGACGAGCATTTACGCGGCTATTTATTTTTGCTACTTTGTGCTATGTCTCGGTGCCTCTAACCGTATTGTCAGCAGGTAAAATGGTAAACGTGACAGCATTGTTTTCATTCGCAGCACGAACGCTCATCGCGTGATGATCCATGATTTGTTTCACGATAGCCAGACCGAGACCGAATTGCCCTTTACCGCCAGTGCGGAAAGGTTCGAACAGGTTATCTGCGATGTCTTGATCCAGCAGCGGTCCATCATTGCTCATCCTCATTTCAAAATGAGGAGCGGGCTTAACGCAGATACGAATGCAAGTCTCGGCGTAACGGAGTTGATTGTCGAGCATGTTTTCTAACGCGATTTTCCACTGCTCTTGATCACCGATCAATGTGTGCGGAGCGAGCTGCAGCTCCCAGTCCATCTCGGGACGCCGATAGCGGAGACGTTCAACGACATCTTCGATGACAGCTTTGATATCGAACGGATGGAAGGGCTTCTCCTTGGCCGTGAAATAATTCAACTTGTTCAACAGTAACAGATCGCGAATGCGCTTCTCTAGGCGTTCGCCTTCTTTCATAATGACGCCAATACTCGCGCTCAGCGTACCTTTCGGAAAAACACCGTCTTGGATGGACTGCGCATAACTGCGGATCACCATAACCGGTGTTTTTAGTTCATGTGAGGTGTGCTGCAAGAAGAATTGCTGCGCATGATCTTGCTTCACAAGCCGCTGGCGCATCCCTTCGATGGCTTTGCCAAGGCGGCCAATCTCATCTTTGCGGCGGCCTGTATCGATCGGCTCGTGCCAATCGCGCTTGGCCATTCGGCCCACATGTTGCTCCATCTGAACGAGCGGGCGTGTGAAATAGCGGGCCAACAATAAGCAGGGCAGCCAGCTGGCTACGATTAGGCCTACCATCAGCAGCATCAATCTGCCGAACATCGACATAATCAGATCGTTGCGATAGTTGCCCCAAGCGTAGGAAACGATAAAGTTAGGCGTTCCTTGGGTGACTTCTTTTCGAATCACATAGAAGATGCTTTTGTTGTCAATATTGCGTGAGTACTTCTCCACGGGGAGCAGTTGGGCTAAGGCATCTTTCTCCATAGCAGCCATGAATGGCTCTGCTGAATGGAGTGTTGTCGTAGTAGCCGTTGTAGCTGCGATGGCCTCAGCTGCTTGTGTGCCGCTAATGGTGAAATGACGGATGGAAGGGCCAGTCAATGTACTTTCCAGAGGAGCCGTGATCTGAGCAGATAACGTAGAGACTGCCGTCAATGTGCCGACAGAAGTGCTTATGCCCGGCTGTGCCCCCATATTGACCGTGCCGCTGGCTTCGCCACTAGGCACAACAATGACACGGTTACCGAGTGTTGGTTGTTCCTGTGACTTTGTAAGATCTATAGGCTTTTGAGCAATAGGTGCAATAGGAATTGCAAAAGCAGGGCGTGGCTCTGCTAGGGTTGCTTCCACTTGGAGACCGCTTTGTGTATCCAGCAGGATACTATAAAGCTGCTCGGTGAAAAAGCCTTTTAGTGTCCAAGGCAATAATATTGCGAGCAATGTGAAAATCAGCAGGGTTAATGCAGCGAAGGCACTCCATAATTTCAGAGCAAGCGGCCACTGTCCTAGTCGAAGACTCATGCTTTCACCATCCTATACCCGTATCCGTATACGGTTTCTAAGCGAAGTTCAGGTAACTTGCGGCGGATTCTACGCACTAAATCATCGACAACACGATCGGTGCCAAAGTAGTCGATGCCCCATACCGAGCGTAAAACTTGTTCGCGTTCGAGGACTTGTCCTTGATTTTGGACGAAATAGAGCAGCAGTTCAAATTCTTTCGAAGTCAGATCGAGCGTGTTGCCAGCCAGATCGGTTACTAATCGGCCGGGTTCGTCGATGGTGTAGGTGGCGAATGTTGTAGCTGGCTTCACACGTCGCTCGGAAGAAGCAGTCAGAATCCCGTTTCCTTGGTGGCTATGACCTGCATAGACACGTTCGAGTAGCTTGCGTGAACGAATCACAAGCTCACGAGGCAAGAATGGCTTGGCCAAATAGTCATCGCTCCCAAGCTCAAGACCAATAATGCGATCGATATCGGCATCGCGCGCGGAAATAAAAATGACCGGCTGCGTCGGTTGATCAGCTTTAATTTCACGCATGAGCTGGAATCCATCTACGCCAGGCAGCATAATATCGAGGACCCACAAGTCCGGCCGCTCCGAGATGGCTTCTCTAGCTGAGGTTCCATCGGGGAACGAACGCACCTGCCACCCCTCTTTCTCCAAATAGGCCGCTAATACGCCTCGTAAATGTTCTTCATCTTCTACTAAATAGATCCTATACATCATGTATCACGCCTTCCATGCCTTCTATAACATGAGGAAAAGTGGAGCCGAATCGCACCATATGCGACCGGATCCACCTTGCTTATCATTTATTTGTTTTCAGTTTCAGTAGGTTGATTTGCTTTGATATTTTTGGTCATTTCACGCAAGTCTTCTGTTCCCTTAACAAAGTCTTTCAATAAATCTGGCAAGATCGCACGGATAGCTTCTGCATCATCTGCTTCTACCGCATCCGTTAATTTTTGTTGAAGCTTCATGCTCTCAGACTCTACTGGCTTAGCTATCATTATATCACTCGTGACTCCAGCCTCAACTGGAAGAAGACGGGTAATCTGCTCTGGAGTTGTTCCGTCGGACGACTTCGTTATGCTTGTAAGGAAGCCTTTTGTAGGATGAGTTACTCCCTCTGGCAGATCTTTGATCTCGGTAGCTGTGAGAGTCGCTAATGGAGGCAAAGCTTCAATCGCTTTTCCGTCTGTGAAGGAAGTAACAAAAGTAGCACCTTCAGCAGGGATTGCTTGTAACGTACCATCCGTCAAAGCATCTTTACTGATCGTTAGTGTTTGAGCGAAGGAAGGCTTAGGCAGATCCGCCTCTGCTTGTTTCCGATCATCGAGTGCTTTCTTCCAGTCAGCAAGGGTATCTGGTGCGTACGTTGTAGCCAGCATTTTCAAATAGTTGCGCTCATGAGCAGGTTGGTTAAGCAAGCCTACACTCGAAGAGCGGAATTGAAGGGCTGGCACTGCTCCAACAGACTTTACCATTTGAATGGCTTTGGCAGTGGGATGTACTTCACTTGTTGTATCCGCCGCAGATGCACTTACTGCACCGAATGCGATGGTAGTCATAATAGCTAGAAGGCTCGTTTGAACGGCGCGTTTTTTCCATGTTGTTTTCATAATGTGAAAACTCCTTTCGATTTATGTAGCATGCAGGGATGGTTGATTTCCCTTACACCCTTACTGTACCGAAAGATTATGGACATCCTATCGTAAGATTGTGGGAAATTATGTGTTTACGCAAAAAACCACCCCAGAGAAGACCTCGAGGTGGTGCTTTCACGCAACCTTTACATATTCAAATGCAGCTTCCGTGTATTCAGCATCCCCTCAAGGCCCGTAGGGTCTTGGCTCACTTTGTACTGAACGAAAGCTTCAGCTTTCTCCGAGGTGCGAAGACGCAGCGGTTTAGGTTCCATCTCCGTCACGAGCTTGACGACAACATCAGCGACAGACTCAGAGGTTTGCGGTATGGAATTGCGGCTGGCGAATGCGGCCATGTATTGGGTCAAAATCGGCTTGTAGTCGTCTTCTAGGATGCCGCCGGTTTTTTGAACGTGGTCCATGACCGTAGCGTTAAAATTCGTCGCAATCGCACCAGGCTCAAGCAGCGTGACGTCGATACCGAAAGCAGGCTTATAGTAGGTAGCTAAGCTTTCAAGCAAGCCTTCAACAGCAAATTTCGCTGCGCAGTAAATTTCATTGAAAGGTTGACCGACCAAGCCGCCAATACTCGTTGTCGCGATAAGATGAGCAGAATCCGATTTGCGAAGCAAGGGAAGTCCAGCTCGAATCGTATGCATGACCCCGTATACATTCGTATCAAATACGGATTGAATCTCTTCGAAGCTAGCTTGACCCAGCGCCCGCAGGAAACCGAAGCCTGCATTACAGAGGAGCACATCCAGATGCCCATGCTTCTGCTCAATGACGCCGAAGGCTTTTTCCATCGAAGCCGGATCCGTTACTTCCATTTCCATAAAATGAAGATTCGCGACGTCAGCATACTGATCTTGGTCCCGAGTGACATTGCGCGTACCTGCATAGACCGTCCAGCCAAGCTCGGCAAACTTCAGGGCGGTAGCAAGTCCAATACCTGAAGATGCCCCCGTAATAGCCATAATTTTATGCATATGATGAACTCCTTACGTGTTTATTTATTTAACTGTTTAGAAACTAAACAATACAACTGCTTATCGAATTCGTCAACTGGAAAATGAAAAACCCCAACGATTGTCGGGATTTTAGACAGGCATTTTAGCTAGCAGCTGTTGCAATGTCGCGAGCTCTTCCTCTGTATAGGAAGTAAAGAGTTGTTCGATTTTGGTATTATACGCAGCGAGTATGTTAACTATGAGCTCGTTGCCTTTATCCGTCATCTGCAGGAGGTGACTGCGGCGACTTGTCGGATGGGGTTTGCGGGCGAGCAGGCCCTGTTCCTCCATTTTATCCAACAACTGTGTAATCGCTCCTCGGGTTAATCCAAATTCGTTGGCAATATCGACGGCGATGCAATCGGGGTGCTTACGCAGGTACTCTAGGACGTACATCATGATCGGTGATATTTGAAATTGAGGCAGCACCTGCGTTAAGTAGGAGGAAATGACATTCTTGATCTCGCGAAATTTGGTCGTCATCCATTCATGTTCAGGTGTCATAGGTGTCATACAAAGCCGCCCTTTATGATTATAGTCTTAAACCAGTATGCCAAAAAAAATGACCCACAGCAACGGGCTGTGAGTCTAAGTTTATATTTTAAAGGGGGGTTGGTCTTTATTATAGGCAAGTTACATTAAAACAACATGAAAGTTAGATTTCATTTTCATTACAATTTTGACAGTGGTAAAATAAGTGGGAAAGCCAAGCATAAGCTTGGGTTGGAGAGCGGGGTATTTGAAGTGAAGCATTTTTCGATGAGATCACATTTAACGATAACTTTTGCCCTTATGGCTTTGATTCCGATCCTGATTCTAGGCGGTTTCCAGGTTTCTCAAATTAAACATATTACACAGGAAACGAATCAAAATCAGCGTCAGACGACATATCGCCTCGGAGATGCGGTCGAAGCGTACATGTCTTATCATCGCAATGCGGTTGAAACTTTGGCTGCTACGATTTCGGCCTCGGATGCTGCATTCAGGACCCGAGAAAGCCTGACGCTGAAGCTGCAATCGCTGCAAGAGAACTTGGAGGGATTTACAGGCATTTATGTGGTGGATGATAAGGGGAGCATCAAAGCGACACATCAAATGTCCATGGACTTAATTGGTGTAGATGTTAATGATCGGGACTACACCAGTCGGGTGAGGGCCGGACAGAAAGCTATTATTTCTTCGTTATTTACAGGTCCAGAGAGCTTGAATCAACCAGCTTTAGCTATTTCCGTACCGATTTACAAAGGGAATAAACAAGTGGATGGTTTTGTTCTGGCTGTGTTGGAGCTAGCTCCTATTAAGACGCTTGTAACGAAATACGATTACGGGACAGAGACGTATCCTGTTGTGCTGGATCATGCAGGCAAGCCTATTTATCACCCGAATGCTGCGTTAACGGCGTCCATGGCGGATTTATCGAAAGAGCCAGTTGTGGCAGATGCCAAAACGTTAAAACAAGGAGAAGGCACCTACACGCTAAGCACTTCATCACATAAAGAACTCATTACCTATAAGCTGATACCAGACTTGAATCTCATCGTTTGGGTAAGCCGATCAACAGCAGCTGTCAACGCAGCTTTCACCGAATCATTACGGATCACGTTGCTTTTGCTAGTTTTCACACTCATCTTAACCGTGCTGCTAGGCAGTCTGTTGGCCCAGAGGCTAAACGGGACGATCCATGCTTTAGTCGGCTATACACAGCGACTAGCTGGAGGATCGTTCGCCCAGCCTGATACGAAGGTCGTGCCGCGGGGAGCCCCATCGGAGCTGCATCAGTTAGCG
The DNA here is from genome assembly GCF_031455095.1 of Paenibacillus qinlingensis. Taxonomy (GTDB): domain Bacteria; phylum Bacillota; class Bacilli; order Paenibacillales; family NBRC-103111; genus Paenibacillus_E; species Paenibacillus_E qinlingensis_A. Next base: position 121,226 of record NZ_JAVDSB010000010.1, on the reverse strand, counting down.
GAGCATTTCTTCCGCATGGCGGCACAGATTAAGGAGAACCAACGCGCCTTGCTGCAGCTGAATAGCGAGCTTGAGCATCGCGTAGAGGAGCGAACACAGCGATTACAGGACGAGCATGCGACATTGAATGCTGTCCTAGAAAGCATGTCCGATGCGATCGTCTTGATTGATGTGCAGCATAACGTGCTGTATGCCAATCATCAGATGGCAGAAAGCTTCGCAATTCCGATGGGCGAATTAGCCCATATGCCTGAGGCTGATTTATTCGAGCGGATCGCCGAGCTTTTGACGGACGACCAGGAAAAAGTTCAGCTGAGCAAACTGACGGCGGAGCCTAGGATTCAGAGCGCTTTAACCGTGAATACCGTGCAAGGCAAGCCTCGATTTATGATGGTATCTGCATTTCAAGTTGCGCGGGAGGGGCGGGTTTTTGGCCGTGGTTATGTATGGCGGGACAGAACGAAAGAGCATGAAATTGACGCGCTGAAGAACGATCTCATTTCACTCGCATCGCATGAATTCAAGACCCCGATTACGAGTATCCGCGGTGGTGTGGAAACATTGCTGCGCAGGGACGCGCACTGGGATGAGGACTTTAAGCTGGAACTTCTAGAGGGTATCCATGAAGACATAGGCCGTATCCAAGATCTTATTGATGAGTGGCTGGATATTTCCAAAATCGAATCGGGCGCGATGGGCATTCATCCACAATCGTTGAAATTAACTGCTGTGATCGAAAGTGCTAGAAACAGAATGCCTGAAGAAATCAGCGCAGCGAGGCCTCGATTCGAAGTGGGGTTGCCCGCAGAAACACCGTTGGTATTTGCAGATAAGCTCCGTATGGAGCAAGTTTTCTTGAACTTGTTTATCAACGCGGTTCGTTACAATGAGCGGCAACCGATCATAAGCGTAACCTCCCATGCGGATGATCAGTATGTCTACGTTCACGTGCAAGATAATGGCATCGGTATTGCAGAGGAGCATCAAAGCAAATTGTTTGATCGCTTCTATCGCGTAGATGTCTCATCAAGCCGCCAAACGGGGGGAACAGGTCTGGGTCTGGCCATTTGCAAAGGGATTATGGATGCCCATGGTGGAACCATTGGGGTTGAAAGCCAGCTGGGTGAAGGGAGTCGTTTCACATTGATGATACCGCGATTTAATGGGGGAGATGAGCTAGCATGAGCGCAAAGAAAATCATGATCGTTGACGATGAGCCCAAAATCATCCGTTTCATTTCGGCGAATCTGAAATCGTTAGGATTCGAGACAGTCGCCTGTCAGAGCGGGAGCGAAGCGTTGGAAAAGGCAGAAGCAGCTGATCCGGACCTGATTTTACTCGATCTAATGATGCCAGGGATGGATGGCTTCGAGGTTTTAAGCAGACTGCGCACCTATTCAAGTGTGCCGGTCATTATGCTAACCGCAAGGAGCAATGGTGCGGATAAGGTGCAGGGCTTGAATCTCGGTGCGGATGATTATTTGACCAAGCCCTTCTCGTTGGACGAGCTGTTTGCCAGAGTCAATGCGGTGCTTCGTCGTTTGGATGGGCGCATGCCTGCCACCTCTACAGTAAGCGAATTGACCGTTGGACCTGTGAATGTCAATTTGGCTCAGCGACGCATTTGGGCAGGAGACACCGAAGTGAAGTTTACGGAGACGGAGTACAATCTGTTTGTTCTGTTGTTGCAGCATGTAGGAAAAGTGATGACACATGAGCAGTTGTTGAGCGAAATTTGGGGAAGCGAGTACCGCGATGAGGTCGAGTATTTGCGCGTTACCATCGCGCGGATTCGGCAGAAGCTGAAGAGCCACACCGAAGGGCAGGACCAGATTGTGACCTACCCTGGTGTTGGTTATATGGCGAAGGGGGATTGATTTTCTAGTGATACGGACGATAATTCGTGAAAATTACTGTCTTCCAGGCAAATAGATGGATTTTATACAGTTAAATATTAATATTTTACGGAAAACCGGAAATTAAATGGAAAAAATGTAGTTAATTTCCTCTGATTTAGCTATTTGTTACTAAAAAGGTGGATTTAACTACATATTTTCCAGTTAAATCAATTATTCTAGTGAACCTGGCCTAAATAACTGTATATTTTCCAGTTAATTCAAATAACAGGTTGACTCCAAGTCAGAAACTTTGCAACCTCGTCGTCTAGTTGAAACTAGTTATTTCGTCAATAGCTGCACATCCAGCGGGTAATCAGGCAACTCGAACTCACGCGTCGTGCCTGCTGACAGGTCTACCACTGTCATCCCATTCCAGCCCGTATCGGCATAAGTGACGCCCCCTGTGAGGTAGGCATAGCGTCCATCAGCGCTGCTGGCGACCATTTGATGCATGCGGCTTAACGGAAGGATCTTTTCTGCATAGGTGTTCACATCAAGCACAGTCAAATTAGGCTTACCCGTTGCGCTGCCAGCCGATCCGATGCCAACGATCAGCAACTGTGTGCCGTCCGGGGTAAGCGTAACACCCTCTTGGTGTGTGTTCCCCGTCAGGGGTTCGGTTGTGTAATTGCCGCTCTTCGGATCAAGCACCACTAGGCCGCGGCCTTGGTAAGGGAGAAGTAGGCGGCCATCTGAGCGGACAGCGGCGTAGTGCGGCTTCTCGAAGCCGCCTTTACCGAAAGGAGCAGCCTCTAGCGTGCGGCCTTTGAGGGCAAAAGGATCGACAGCCGTCACCGTATAGCCGTCATGGTCGATACTGTATACTTCGCGGCCGTCGAGGCTGGTTACGACATCAAAAGGTCGAACGCCAACAGGCACTCGGCCTGTCATCGTGAGCTTTTCGGTATCCAAAATCTCAAGCTGACTCTTGCCGCCACTGAGATAGACACCGATATAAGCGAATTTACCATCTGGCGATACGGCAATGCCCATGCCGCCAGAGCGATATTCGCCAAAGTTTGGTTTTCCCACATTAGCCTGATAAGGGACAAGGGCAAGCCGTGTACGAAGCTTCGTATCGATAACGGCTACACCTTCAGCTGTCGACACATATGCGCGATGATTGCGCCCCTCTGCGATAGCAAAAGGGGCTTTACCTACGACAAGCTTCTCCATCTTGCCAGAAGCGGGATCGAGGAACGACATGTAGTCACTTTTCGAGTGTGTCACCATGAGGGTTGTAGCGGTAGTCGCCGAAGGCGAAGGGTTTGGTGTCACAGGCAAGGAACTTGGCGCAGGTGTTTGTGCGGCAGCGGCAGCAGCAGCAGTTGGAGATGGCATTGATGTTTTTGTCGGAGTGATGCTGCCCACTGCACTCGGCTGAGGGCTGCTACAGCCAACCAAGACAAGAAATAGCGTGAGCGGTGTTAAGCGTGCGAATAGCGTTTTATTTGTGAATATCATATCGATGGTCACCTCTGGATTTAGAGTGAAATAAGTTAGGGAAACAGTACCTGTGGATAAGTTTAGCAAACAAAGGTAAGGAAGAGAACCTGATCCCAGGTCGTCTTCCTTATCTTTTTGTTATTTGATTTTATAATCGCTGCTTACTTTTTCAAGTTTAAAGTGACGCCTGTTGCCGTAGCCCATGCACCCACTGGCGCAACGGTGTACGTATTATCTGGAACTAACTGAGCGTTATTGAGAAGCGTGAATGTACCAACGGCGCCTTTGCGTGTCGTCAAGCTGTATTCAGCCGTCAGAACTGTGCCATCAGCAGGAGTAAGGGTTACACGGCGTGAAACGAAAATTTCATCCTTCGGATCTTGTGTTAGTGTAACTGCAATCGTCTTCGCATCTACGGCTGCTGCGGATTGAAGCTGAAGCGGAGCGATTTCTTTTGCCGTAAATGTAGGGTTCTTCAAAGTCGCCCAGTCAGCGGAAACCGTATATGTCACACCAGGGTGGAAGGTCTCACCGTTTGGCAAAATGAACTTCGGCGCTTGGCGACCATCAGTTGCTTGCGTAAATGGCAAGTAATTCGCTGTCATCGTTGCACCATCCTCAGGGGTGATTTGAACTTGGCGATTCCGCATGGAAGAAAGGATTTGGTAGGTCATGCCGTTGTAGCTATTTTTATCGTCAACAATAAATGCACCTGGACGACCCTTGCTGTAAGCCGCGATAACATAACCATAATCCGCTACGCCATCCTTTAGATGGGATTCAACTTCAAATAGATCATTGGCAACCTGAGCTGTGGAATCCAAACGGATTTGCACTGTGCTAGCTGTGAAAGTAACGGCAGGTTGACCTTTATACCTCAGTGAGTAGGTTGTGCCTGCTTTTTGTGTTGGAACCGGAACAATATACGTGGACACAGAGCCTGTTTTGAGGCGCGGCACGTTGTTGATGGCAAGGCCATTGTCAAAAACAAAGTTTTTGGACGCAGGATCCAACTCTAACTCCGCAGTAGGGATCGGTGCTGAGAAGGTCACCTGTAGGGAAATGGCATTCAACACTTCCAGCTTCGTCACACGAACGGGAGCCACTTGTTGAGCTTCAACCAAGAGCAAGGCAGCTTGGCCGCGTGTTACTTGGCTGCTGAGTGAAGCGTAGCTTGGCAATTGGCGAATCGTTGCAGCGTCTACTTTAAGCACTGTTGCGATGATGCTGCTCAACTGCTCGGCAGTGATGGTTTGTGCCCCAGCGAATTGTTGGCCGGAGACACTATTCATAGCACCTAATGATTGTAGGGAAACCGCGTAGTTATAGAACCAATCTTTTGAAGTCACATCTTGAAAAGGACTAACGGTCGTTGCATCCACAGCAGTGTTTACGTGGAAAGAGAGGGCTACCATTTTGGCAATTTCACTACGTGTGACGGCTTGATTAGGTTTGAATGTGTTGTTCTCATAACCAGAAAGTACTTGCTGCTGAGCTAATTGCTCAATCGCAGTCTGGATCTGTGTAACACTTGTGGAATCTGTGAAAGGATTGGCTGCTAGAGCATGATAAGGAAGGATAGCGGATAATCCGACAGTTGCTGAAATCGTAAGAGCGGCTAGAACTTTTTTATTATTTTTCATCGAGAAACACTCCTCAAGTGGATTAGATTTGTTTGTTGCGCTGTTGTCTACAGGACTAAGCTTACTCCTTCGCGCATAACAATCGCATAAAAATGAGGGGGGAGACATTACAATTTCGTAAAAATGGATGAGGGTGGGGAAGGCAAAATCCAGTATGGCCCTCTGACTAGTTCAATCTAAAATAAATGCGAATCTACATCTTTTTACGCATGTTCAGACGTTTATAGTGAAATACCTGCAAAAATGCAGGAATTATCAGCAATTTAGCCTTATTAGCCTGTTTGTTGGCAAAAAAACTACATATTCGCAGGCATTCAGTTTCAACAGGACTATGATGAGAAAAAGCCTGCACTTTTGCAGGAATCTGGCCCAATACATATAAAAAAGAGCCCTCCACCAGTAGTCGAAGCTACTAGGAGGACAGCTCTTCTTTAATGTAGGACACAATGTCAACTAGTTGGCGAGTGCATCCTGTTTATTCTCATTTTGAACGATACTGTGTGAAGATGAGCCCGTAAGACGTTGCGGAGGAAAGACTTGACGAACTGGCGCAATGATAAGCGCAGCAACGGCAGCCTTAATGGCATCCCCAGGAAGAAACGGATAGCAGCCGAGCGTCATTGCTTTGGCAAACGTGTAAGAAGGAACTTTATACATTAACCAAGGGACGCCGGCCAGATATAGAAACAGAGAGCCGAAAATTTCAAGAACAAGGAAAGCCGCGACATAGCCCATGATGCCTTTTAAACGAATACGAGGTAAAATGAGACCAATGAGCATAGCGGAAAACGGCCAAATCATAATAAATCCGCCAGTTGGTCCGAGAACTAAGCCTATACCGCCGCTTCCATGTAGGAGTGGGAATCCAATGGCAGTAAGTACAACGACAAGCGCCATGCTAAGGAATCCGTAACGCGCACCGAGTAAACCTCCAGCGAGCATAACAGCTAATGTTTGAAGGGTAATGGGCACTTGTGAGTTAGGAACGGAGATACTGAAAAAGCTGAATAAGACGAGAATCGCTGCAAATAGGGCACTGAAAATAACACCGCGTAGCGTAAGTTTCATATTGTCGATCACTCCTGTTTCTGGTATTGTTAATCTATTGTCAACCAAACAATTAATACCAAGTTGACAATACAGATAATAGCACAACTGTTTGAAAAGTGAAAGGAACTTTTTTACACATGCCTATAAGTGAGAATTTAATGTCATTAAAGAATGCTTCTATCATTTATCGAATGGAGTCGGGAGAAGGACGGCGTGTGTGGTCGGGCGTCTCGTTAGATATTCATAGAGGTGAGTGGATAGCTGTTGTAGGCCCAAATGGAAGCGGGAAGAGTACACTTGCTAGTGTACTGCTAGGGTTGAACCCTTTGTCCGAGGGGCTCATTCTGCGCAGTCCGGATGAGGGGACTTCAATGACGCGAGGCGTACTTCAACTGCCAGAAGCACAGTTCATAGGAGAAACGATAGCGGAGGAACTGGATTTTCTACCACAGTCACTGCAGTTATCAGCTGAAGAACGTATGGACTGGTATGCCAATGTGTTAGCTGCCGTAGGCTTAACGTTATCGCCTGAGCGAACAATGGCTACCTTATCTGGTGGGCAGAAACAGCTAGTCAATCTCGCTGCAGCTCTCGCGGCCAATCCAGAGATTTTGCTTTTGGATGAACCAACAGCGATGCTGGACCCAGCTTCACGGCTAGCAGTCCGCGCAGCTGTGCGCCTTGCACATCAACGGGGAACGACGATTGTCTGGATTTCACATCGGCTGGAAGAGGCAACGGATGCGACGAGGGTAATCGGATTTGGCGATGGGAGAATTACATTTGATGGTGAGCCGCGTAAGTTCTTTTATGGAGAAGCTGAAGGGGCTGGGAAGAAAGTTTCGCCTTGTGTGGAGCTTGGATTTGATCCGCCTTTTGCGATCCAAACGGCGATGCATTTGCTAGAACAGGGGCTCATTCTAGATCCACTACCGTTGTGTATGGAAGAACTGGCGGAGGCGATCTCATGTCGATAGACGTACAAGGAGTCCGAGTCACTGCACCAGATTCGCCAGAAGTGACGCTGATTCAAGATATAAGTTTTACGCTGGAAAAGGGTACCGTGACGCTGCTTATCGGGCATGCAGGATCCGGGAAATCTACACTGCTGCAAGTCATGTCGGGACTACTGCAGCCGCAAGCTGGAACGGTTACACTGGATGAGCAGCCCCTATGGCTGAAAAATAACAAGGTAGATTCGAACCTGCTGCTTCGATTCGGGTTAACGTTCCAATTCCCAGAGCAGCAGCTGTTCGCACGAAGTATACGACAAGAATTCGCTTACTCGCTTAGGCCATACAGGCTGTCAGCGGAAGAGCGTGAACGCCGCATCCATGATGCCACGCAAGCGCTCGATCCCCATGGCGTATTCGCCATGGATCGCTCGCCCTTCGCACTCAGCGGCGGTGAGCAGCGCCGGCTCGCGCTGGCGACGACCTTCGCCACGGCTCCGGATTGGCTCCTCATGGATGAGCCAACTGCCGGCCTCGAGGCGGCCGCCGTCCGCGAGCTGCTGCGCATGCTGCGCGAGCGCTGCGATCGTGGCGGACTCGTCATCGCCACGCACGACCTGGACACGTTCTTTCCGCTAGCGGACCGTGTCCTCGTTCTAGACCATGGCGAGCTCGTCTTCGACGGCTCGCCGCAAGAGCTCTGCCGCGCGCCCGAGGTGCTGGCGCGCGCAGGCGTTGGCCTCCCGAGCTGCGCGGAGGCCTCACAAGAGCTGGCGCGCGTCGGCATCGCCATCGCGCCGGATCTGCTCACGCCGGCGCTTGCCGCGTCGGCGATCTTGGCCGCGCTGCGCGACGGCGGCAGCGCTCCGGAGCAGGCAGCGGCCACGCGCGCAGCAAGCGTGCCGCCGCTAGCGGAGCGGCCGCTGCAGCCGCCCGCGCCGCTGGCCGGGTGGCTGCGGCTGGACCCGCGCGCGAAGTGGCTGCTCTACCTGCTGCTCGCCATCGGCACGATGGGGCAGCAGGGGTGGGGCAGCCTCGCGGTGGCCGCAGGGCTCCTCGGCTGCGCCTTTCTCGGCCTCCCGCGCACGGCGTTACGCGGGATCCGCAAAATCGCGGCGTCTTATGCGATTTTCTTGATCTTTTCCATTGCACTGGCGGGGATTCAATTCTCGCCGTTCGGCTACGCCGTTGACAAAGGCTGGAGCACGGCTTTCATTCTGACACGTTTATTTGTCGTGTTGATGGCAGGCTATTGGCTTGCGACATCGACGCCATATGGTCAACTCGTGCAGGGATTGAACTGGGCTTTGAAGTACTTGCATAAGGTGAAGTTGCCCGTGGCATCGTTCTCTTTAGCGGTTTCGTTTGTTTTTCGCTTCATACCGCTCATTATGCGGGAGTGGCAGCAATTCTCGGCCATTGTACGAGCACGAGGCAAAGCATCTGTCCATCCAGGCAGTGTTCGCGTGCGCGACATCCCTGCATTGGTTGTGCCGCTTTTGCTAGCAATGTTCCACAAAGCGGAGCAAATGACGGTCGCGATGGAGATGAAACAAATGGATGGCAAAACGTTGCTGCTAAGGAAAAATACCTTGAAGTGGCAGCGAGGGGATACCATCTTAGTAGTAGTTGCTTTACTGGTTTGGGGAGTTTTGCTATTTACGTAGTAGATCAACAACCTAGTAGCATCGGTAGTCTAGTAGGTAGCCAGCAAGCAGGCTGCTAACGGATAAGGCAGATGCTAGTAGGTTGTATTTAATATGTAATACTCCCCACACATTATCGAAATCTAGGTATATTTCTCTCAACCATGGCTTACACATAGAGTAATAGACAATTACTCTAGAAATGGTTGGTGAGCTATGAACATCCAAAGAAAGAGATTCCTATTTTACTCGTGTCTAGCGGCGCTGCTTACGCTTCTATCATTGTTTCTACTTAGCGGTCTTAATCCTTCGTCAGCTCCGGTCCTCCTAGAAGTACAAGCGGAGGAACTGGCAGCATCCCCACAAGCAAATCAGGTCGAGGTTCCAGACTTTACGGAGGACAAGCTTGAGCAGCCATCCTCGGTTAATGTTGATACACCATCAACAATGCCATCCGAGACACCTCCAACGCCTATCGCAACCGTGACCGCGGACACAACTCCTACGCCTGCATCAACCCTAACCATAGACACGCCACCCCAGAAACCATCTGTGACAACAAATACATATATGCCTTCCTCATCCAAAGTCAGTATCCCCGTCCTCAACTATCACAGCGTCACTATTGATCCTGGGAATGTGGTCGTTATTTCTCCCGCCAAGCTGGAGGCGCAGATGAAATATCTGCATGACCATGGGTATACGCCTATTTCTCTCTCTATGTTTACTGATCTTTTTGAAAATAAAAGCGGCATTACAGCCCCGAATAAGCCTGTACTGCTCACTTTTGATGACGGCTACATAGATAATGTGGAGGAGGCGATGCCGATTCTGGCCAAATACCATTTTCCAGCTACACTTTTCATGTCACCAGGCATGGTCGAGGATCCCAGTTATTTGAATTGGGAACAGGTCAAGCAGCTGCAAGAAGCTGGCTGGGACATCCAACCGCATGGCATGACACATCCTCATTTACCTAGGCTTTCTGCTGAACAACAAGCGTATGAGATTAAAGAAGCTAGAAGGTTAATTGAGGAGAAGTTAGGCACACAAGCAGATGTTTTTTGCTATCCTTATGGGGAATATAACCAATCAACACTGAAGCTTTTGAAAGAGCACGGTTTTCGTTACGCGTTTACAATTGACCAAGGTTTCACGACGAATCAGCAGTCCCCCTACTTGCTGAAAAGGTTGTTTGTTAACGGGGAAGAGAGTCTGAAAGCGTTCATTAACAAGCTACAGAAAACCAATTAGGGAGCCGTTTCTTTTATCCCCGTACGTCTAGACAATAAAAGGAGCTAGCCCAAATTTCAAATTTCAGAGGCTAACTCCTTTTCATCCTATTCAGCAATTCACACCATTACCTCAAACGATTACAATAAGCTTCGAGTTCGTGGAACGGTATCGTAAAGAGGGCTAAGTGGTTCACAATGGATTTGGTGGATCCGGGCAAAGCTAGGAACTTGGCAAAAAGCCGATCCAGCCCATCATCCTCGGCCGCTGAAGTCCAGAACTGAACCTGCCGGACGTCGGGATTGCCTTTTTTGATGGCATGTATCAGTGCACGGAATCCTTGTACGAATAAAGGTGACTTTCGCAGCTCTTTCTCAATAAAAGCAACTTCGATCTGACATATATGTTGGTCCTCATAGTCTGCGGGGCCTGTGCCGTAACCGAAACCGGCCGCGCCGACGATGTCGTAGGACTCTTCGCTGATGATGAGCATGGCTTTACCTAGTAAGAGCGGGCTACTGATGAAACTGAGTTTCATGCCGAACGTGTAAGGCAAATTCAGTTCGTCGTGATGACGCAGCAGGAAGTCCATATAGGCTTCATGATCCATTTCAAATTCGCTTGTTCGAAATTGAAAAGACATTATTGTGGCTGTACGCGAAGGGAATCGTTAACCTTAACGATCTTACCGAAGCCGCTTCCTTTTTTGGAACCTTTGTCGATCGTAGGGGGAACTGGAAACATACGGATAGCCTCCTTATTGTCGTTTTTTGTACTTCTTCTTCCATTATATCCTAGTGAATTTCTTTAGGGTATCCCTTAAAATGTTAATTTTCTCACAAAAAACGACTTCTTTCCCATGTGTACCCTCACGAACAGAGCTTATGCTAGTAAATTTGGCATACAGTCGGCATATATAATCGTTCTCGGCTAGTGCTGCAAGCCTGAGTTCCTGGACCTCTGGACCTCCCGCAATAATCTCGTTGACCATATACAACAGCCCTTGAATAAACAAGCGAGACCCTCGATAAGCTTTATCAGCAATGGCCACATCCACCAGGGCAATATCCGTATCGTGAAATTCCTGTTCTGGTGTTCCGTAGTAGTAGGCCGCGATTCCCACCACTTGGTTTTCAGCATCCTTAGCACAGATTAGGTGGCCCTGAGTCACGTAGGAATATATGAGGGTGACCATTTCCAAAGTAGAATAAGCGGGGTGCAGGTCGCGCTTCCGGGCTAACAGAAATATACTGGCCTTAGCGAAATCGTCATCACTTACACACTTGTGATAACTTAACATCATTGTGTTCCTCCTTCCTAAACGCCTGATGTCCAGACCTTCTCTGGCTTCCTGTCGTCATCCAATTCTCTTCTGAAGCGTATGCTCCAAAGATTGCCTAATTTGAGGGTAATCGGCCATTAAGCGGTGAAAAGCATCTTGTCTGACAGACAACAGCACCGATGCTCCCGTTGCCCTAACGGTCGCATTTCGAGGGACATTGTGAAGCAGAGCAATTTCGCCGAAATGATCCCCATCTTGCAGGACGGCAACCCGCCGTTCCCCACCATCAGGCATACGTTTTATAATTTCAAATTTACCTCGGACAATAATATAAAATTTGTTGCCCTCATCGCCCTCGCTTACAATACTTTCGCCTTCTTTACAGGTTTCAGTTGTAAACAAGGTAGCAATGTTCTTAAGCAGCGGGAGTGCAATGCCTTCGAGAAAGGGAAGCTTGGCAAGCCTGTCCATATCTACTGTCGCGTAGAGACCATCCAGAGACAGGTTGAATCCGTACTGTTTATCCCAGAGGCTGCGGTATAGACTGTTCTTATGTAGAAGCTCTTGGTGAGTACCAGAATCCACGATTCGTCCGTCTTGGAATACATGAATGCAGTCGGCGTTCATAACGGAGGACAACCGATGTGTTACGGCAACAATCGTTTTCTCGGATCTCATACGATCAATGAGTTGATTAATGTCGGCCTCAGTAGCTGGATCCAATGCCGACGTTACCTCATCAAGCAGCAGCAGCTTCGGTTTCCTTAGAAGTGCTCTCGCAATCGATAAGCGCTGGCGTTCGCCACCAGAAAGCGATCCTCCTTCATGATGCACCTGTGTATCGTATCCGCCAGGCCAGCTTACAATGGTATCATGAATGTTCGCTTGCTTGGCAGCCTCTATCATTTCATTCTCCGATGCACCACTATCTAGCAGCAGGTTGTCTCGAATTGTTGTATTAAATAAGAAGGTATCCTGAGTAATGAGTGTTGACTGCTTGCGTAAAGAAGCCTCACTTATGGCACGCATGTCGTAGTCATCGATAGAGATAGCCCCCATCTTTGGATCATAAAAGCGGGACAGCAGCTGCAGTGCCGTGCTTTTCCCGGAACCACTGGGTCCAATGAATGCCACATAGCTCCCAGGAGCAATTTGTAAACTTACGTTATGTAATTGATTCGCCTCTTCGCTATAACCGAAAGTCACCTCATCCATCCGGATGGAAGGAAGAGAAGAAGGGAGCTCTAGTGGGTGAGCATCCTCTAGAACGCTTGGCTGGTGATCAAGAATTTCCCGTATCCGCTGAAAGCTGGTACTTGAATCGATAAGGCTCGGGATGAGAGACGCTAAATTCGAACCCGACTGTCCTACGCTTAAAAATAAGGTGAAAAAAGCCATGAAACCGCCGATGCTCATCATGTCGTGGAAGATCAAATATCCGCCGAAGCCGATCATAATCCCATTCAGAACCAGAAGAGATATAAGAGGTAGCCGCTCCATCATAGAACCAGCAAGCTGCAATTTCAGCCCGAAGGTAAAGAGTTCATGCACTTGTTTACGGGCGCGTTCCTCGAACCTGGCTTGCAGATGCAAACTTTTTATCGTTTTATGTCCCTTAACCATCTCATCAATTGTATTGGTGAATCGCTCTTGCGATTCTTTATAGTTCACATTAGCGGTCTCCGCACGCCCTTGAAGCAGTCTTGGCCCAATAAACATGAGCGTGGAACCAGCAAGCATGGCCAGTGTGAGCTTCCATTCAATAGAGAATAATAGAATAAGTCCGAGCAGGACACTTAAAGCCTCCCTCAGAAAAAAGGGGAATGCGATGCGAACCACTCGTTCCACGGAGCTCATATCTGTCGAGAATCGGGTGACAAGATCGCCAACACGGTATTTTTGATGAAAGGGAAGTGATTGCTTCTGCAAGTGAGTGAACAGTTGGATCCGAAGTTTCTTGACGATTTGGCCGCCAAGATTTCCTAACGCATATTCACCGCCAATACTTGCACAAATGTTGAGAAATCCGCTGCAAAGCAGCACGATAAGGATGATGGCAAAATTGTGGAGATTTTTGGGTGTAAAAGCCTCATCCACCAAATATTTTAGGCTGATAGGAGCTGCTACCGAATATCCGACTTCGATTAAAAGACAAAATAAAAAAATACTCGTTAGTCGCTTATAGGGAATCCAAAGGTACAGTAGTGTTCGTAGGAATTGCAGGAATAATCGCCACCTTTCAATAAAATAAGATTACAGCACTTTTTTTGGGTTGTAAACGACACGATTTGTCATAATTCGGGAAAAATGAGGGGTTGGATAGAACTCGAATTCTCCCCCGCCTAGCGTGTATAATACAACTAACTATCCTCATAAAGGAGATGCCGTGCATGAAAGAAACCAAAACAACCTTCGAATCTATCGACGCTTACATAGCAACCTTTTCACCTGAGTTGCAGGAGAAGCTTCAAACGATCAGAGCGGTCATTAAGGAGTCTGCTCCAGAGGCAACGGAGAAGATTAGCTACCAAATGCCTACCTTTGATCTGCATGGCAATTTGGTACATTTTGCGGCATTCAAAAATCATATAGGCTTTTATCCCACGCCGAATGGTATTGATGAATTTGAGGCGGAGTTGGCGCAGTATCCGAGGTCCAAAGGAGCTGTCCAATTTCCGCATGATCGACCGCTGCCCCTAGCGTTAATCAGCAGGATCGTGCAATATCGAGTTGCAAGGAATAGTGAAAAGGCGCAGACGAAATCACCGAAAAGGAAATGAAGATATACGTATTCTAATCATTGGTGGTGAAGCCATGGAACAGCCGTACACGATCTACGAAGAGCAAATGCAGCGAAAGTTGAAACGGTGGGAAATACGGCTGCTCAAGGAGCCGAACCTGATCGAGCGGGCCTCCAAATCCGTTCAAAATCGGATTAATCAAGTTATTCCTGAGAAAGTTCACAACACGATTACAGCAACGGTGAAGGGGATTGTGCAAACGACGCTATTCGGGATTACCTATATACCGGCTTCCGAGCCGCTGCGCGATCTATCCTTGGCGGAACGAGATGGGAAAGCGGAGGAGCTGTTGTCACTGTACAAAAAAATCGCCGCCGCCGAAGGAGCAGGAACGGGAGCTGGCGGTATTTTGCTCGGGTTAGCGGATTTCCCGATTCTGATCGGGATTAAGCTGAAATTCCTTTTCGAATTGGCCCATGTGTACGGCTACTCGACCAAGGACTATAGGGAAAGATTGTTCATCCTCTATGTATTTCAACTTGCATTCTCCAGCTCCAAGAAGAAGCCTGAGTTGCTCAAGACGATTAAAAGCTGGCCTATAATCTCGCAGACATTCCCGCCAGCCGCGGACTACATGAAGCAAGTCAATTGGCAGCAGTTGCAGCAGGAGTATCGGGATACGATTGATTTTCGCAAAATGCTGCAGCTCATCCCCGGCATCGGGGCTGTCGTTGGCGCGTGGGCGAACTTTGGCTTGCTGGAGGAGCTCGGTGTGGCCGGGATGAACTGCTTTCGGCTGCGCTGGCTGCAAGATAAAAACGTAGAGTGACGGTTGATGTTGTAGGTGATCTTACGAGATTGTTCGAACCGCTGTGAATGAGCAAATTCCTGCGAGAATACAGTTTTTTTACTCAGAAACTACCGTAAAGCAATGAATTTCTGCGAAAATGCAGGAATTTCACGATATGATTCCTCAAAACCGATGATTTGTTAGAAATACCTGCACTTTTGCAGGAATTAGTCTTTAACCGGCCCAATTGTTAGAAAAAGATGTAGATTTGCAGTTTTTTCTCCACGACAGGGGGCCAATACTGGCTCCTATAAATCCATAGCCTGTTTCCTGCCCTACCTAGTTATTTTCGGCGCGCATGCGCATATATTAGAAAGAGGGCCGGTTACCGGCTCATCTTGTGGAAAATTGTGATTATTTTCACAAGTATATATGTGATTAATTTCACAACCGGAGGAGTGTGGAGGCCATGAGTAAACCGAGAATTGTGATCCTAGGCGCAGGCTATGGCGGACTAGTCACAGCGATAAGGCTGCAGAAGAAAATGAGAAAAACTGAAATGGACGTGACACTGGTCAATAAGCATGACTATCACTTTATTACGACGCATCTGCATATGCCGGCTGCCGGCACGGATCATCATGATAATGCGCGCGTGAGCATTTCGGATTTGATTGATGAGCGGAAGATTCGGTTCATGAAGTCGACGGTTAAAGAGATCGTACCTAGTGAGAAAAAGGTGGTCTTGGAGGACTCGACGCTCGATTATGACTATCTTGTGGTAGGGCTGGGGAGTGAGACGGAGACCTTCGGTATCCCAGGTATGCATGAATATGCGATGTCGATCAAAAGCATTAACAGTGTCCGCTTTATTCGGCAACACATTGAATATATGTTCGCCAAGTCCAAGGTGGTTCCGAAGCGTAAGGATTATCTGACCTTCGTTGTTGGCGGCGCGGGTTTCACAGGTACGGAGTTCGTCGGGGAGTTGGCGGATCGCATTCCTGTTCTGTGCAAAACGTATGACGTTGATCCGGCAGATGTTCGAATTTATAATGTGGAAGCTTCCCCGTCGGCACTGCCCCCCGGACTGCCTGAGGATCTGATTGCCTATGGCATGGAAGTGATGCGCCGCAAAGGGGTGCAGTATAAGTTATCAACCGCGATCAAGGAATGCACATCGGAAGGGGTTATTCTGGGCAATGGCGAGTTCATCCGCGCAGGCACTGTCGTCTGGTCTGGAGGGATCCGTGGCAATTCCTTGCTGCAGCAAGCTGGATTTGATGTGCAACGGGGCCGCGTTAAGGTAGATAGTTGCTTGCGCTCCTATCAATTCCCGGAGGTCTTCATCACCGGTGATTGCTCGATCGTTACGAGCCCAGAGGGCACACCTTACCCTGCTAATGCGCAGATTGCTGTTCAACAGGGCTATAATGCAGCAAGGAATCTCATGCAAACGGTTCGAGGCAAAGAGTTGAAGCCATTTGTGTATGATTACAGGGGGACGGTTGCATCCTTGGGACGCGGTGAGGCAGTGGGGTTACTAAGAGTCAAGAAAGTGAAAGGACGTCGGGCTTCTTTGATCAAAAAAATGATCGATGCCCGGTATTTATACCTCATCGGCGGCCTTCCACTCATTTGGAAGAAAATGATCTGGAAGCAAAAGTCCACAACCCGCAATTATCATGTGCCCAATTAATGTGCTTATAACGTAAAATCCCCTTCAAGTAGATACTTGGAGGGGATTTTCAGTCTTTGTACCACTAACTATAGCTATTGGATCGATACTGGCTCGGAGATACGCCTTCACGTTTGCGAAACGCTCGTGAGAAATTATTTTCATCCACAAAACCAACCTGCTCCACAATTTCCTTAATGGAGAGATGGGTGGTTTCGAGTAACTCTTTGGCTTTCTCAATGCGAATTTTTGAGACGTATTGCATTAAGGGAAGGCCATTTTTATTTTTAAAATAACGTGTGACATACGATGGTGTAAGGGACAACTCCTCAGCAACGGTGGAGAGGCTTAGATTATAGTCCATATAATGCTGGGATACGTACTCTAACATAGACGCATATAAGCGATTATTATTGGCATCTTCGCCTAAGCTGTCTTGAATGCTGCGTGCCGCATCAAGCAGATTGGCACAAGCTTCGGCAACGGTTTTGGATTGGAACTCCGCTAGTGAGTCCAGTTTATATTTGATTGCTTCGCGATGAGAGAGCGGAATATTATTGACGAGTTGATTTAGGGTGAAAATGATTTGTTGAAACGTTAAGCGGAATGTTGGCGCGTCCTCCAAACGAGTAAAACTTTCTTCCATCTCATGAATCAGCAGTTGCAGATGCTCGGAGCTCTTGGAGCAGACCGCCGCATGAAGCGCTTCGGCAGAATCGGAAATTTGCTGCTTATCGATCGTCGTATGCTCCATTTTCTGCTGAGACCCTTCAGAAGGGGTGATGATGGACTGCTTACCGGCAAAAATACGATACTCCGCAAGAGATGTGGCTGAACTGAACGATTGATGCAAGTCATTTGTTGGTTGAGGTTCACCTACCATACAGGACAACGAAAGAGAAAAATGCCTTTGCATGAACGCAATGATCTGCTCGGAAAAGGCGCGACTGCGAGTCTCCCACTCTTCCGCGAATTCGTTATTCCACGAAACAATGCCGACAATCCCATTATCGATGGCTAGATCAAGTGCATAATTCACGCTATGGACGCCAGATAAATTCTCCAACACATTACAAATGGTATATTTCATTAACCACTGTTCACTAAGCGGCTCTTTACTTACCTTTGCATTGTAATCGTCAAAAATAATGACAAGCACGTTGCTTGTATGCCGTGTACCAAATAGTTTATGAAACGCACTTCGGTTATCTTGCGTCGTATTGTCTACGTTCAACTTCCCCATTAATACCGCTAGCAGCAGCTGGTTCCTCGTCAAAACCTCCTGATTATGCATCATATGGGACAAATGGATGCTCTCATCTCTCATCTGCTCAATGTAGCGAGTAAGCTGGTCTAATTCATCGTTATTGTCTGTCACCTGCTTGTCCGATGGCAAGGTTGGAAAACGATTGGAAAGCTCCTGTATCGGTTGATAGCTTTTGCGGGCGGACCGGAAGGCAAGCACGATGCCGAGAGCGAGAGATATCACAAAAATGGTTAGTGAAATCGTGAGCGCTACATCATACTCATGAAAATACGCACTGCGTTGAATGGCGTTTACGACATGTATGTTCTGTCTCGACGACGATTCCTGCAACAGGAGATAGCCAGGAATTCGTGCTTTCGCATTTTGCGCCGCTGTTGAAAGTTCACTCCACGTGAGACTGGAAGATCCTTTTAAATAGAGAAATGGCATGTTGGATTGGTCAAAAGCAATCAGGGAGCTGCCGCTGTCAATGGTCTGTTGAAAATTACTAATCAACGCCGGATAGTTCAGTTTGTAGATCATAATGCCACTCGAAAAAGGAGTGCTGTCAAGCGGGACTAAGAGCAGCAGCACTTGTTCTTTGCCGTCAGGATGATCTTCATTAGCCAGTGAAGACAGAAGTATGGGTGATTTTAGCTGTTCGAGCTTGCTCTGCAGCATTTCTGGCGGGATTCGGCTATCGCTGAGAAGTCTACTGTAGCTTTCAGGTGAATAGATGCCCGTATCGGTGAAAATCGTGTTTTTAAGCGAGCTATAGGCTGTGTTTCGATAGAACAGACCAATGGAATCGAGATCGGCAGACAGAGCTTTTAACTTTTCAAGTTCATCGGCAATTAAATACGGATATTGTAACGATTCCTGTAATTGATAAGGAAGCAATTTCGTATCTCGTGACAAAGTTAAAGTCAATTTCTGCAGGTCCAAAATACGCGTATCCAGCAGGCTGGTCGTATTGGCCATAGAGCGCTGAGTATTATCCATTAGCCGATTATAGGTATTGGATAGCGAAATGATATTGGTCACCAAGAATAATAGACCAGTTACGGCCAGAATTAGAAGGTGCCTTAGAAGAAATTTTCGATAGAGCTTGGACTGAATCGCTTTCCGCAAACTGAACACATCCCCTGGTCGAATAGGCCTTGATTTCTTAAGAGTATATAAATTTTGCGCTATGTTATCAATTCAAGGCGGGCAAAAAGCTGAAAATTGACTAGATATTGAGAAAAATGCAGGGTGCCATTTAGGGGCTGAAACCATTTTTTGCTGTGAAAAGCCGATTATCAAGCGTTGTCGGAGGTTCCAAACTTACGTATACTCGGAGCCATAGGAAAACGATTCAGGCGCCGAATCAATTCTGGATATCCACTTTTCTATCGTTCGACGAAGGAGGCAGCGATATGACTGCGAAGACCAAAGCTGCACAGGCACCCTTACCAAGGTCTAACCATAAAAGGTTCGGGCTGCAAAACAATTGGGATTATCTAATCTTTGTCATCCCTGTTGTCCTTTACTTTCTAATTTTCTGTTACGGACCTATGTATGGTGTACAACTTGCCTTCAAGCGTTTCAACCCGATTCACGGCATCATGGGTAGTCCTTGGATTGGTTTGGATAACTTTGAAAGGCTTTTCAATTCATTTCAATTTTATCGCATTGTTAAGAACACGCTGGTTATTAATCTATTTAAAACACTGATTAGTTTTCCCATTCCGATCATGCTCGCCCTCATGTTCAATGAGATGAGAAAAGAGAGATTGAAGAAGACGCTGCAGACGATCACGTATGCTCCGTACTTTATTTCGACGGTCGTCTTTGTCGGTATTATTAATTTGTTTCTCGGTGGGGAAAATGGGTACTTGAATCATCTGCTGGGGATGATCGGAATCGATGCGATTCCTTTTCTGACCAGTCCGGATTATTTCCCAGGCGTATATATTGGTTCTGACATCTGGCGGAATAGCGGATGGAATTCGATTATTTTTATCGCGGCGTTAGCTGCTGTAGATCCTCAACTGCATGAGTCTGCGCAAATCGATGGGGCTAGTCGGTGGAAGCGAATGATTCATGTGAATCTGCCGTGTATTATGCCGGTTATTGTTATTCAGTTTATTTTAATGATGGGGAAAATGATGACTCTCAGCTACGAGCGTATTCTTCTTATGCAAAATAGCTTGAATATGGAAACCTCAGAGGTCATTTCCACTTACGCTTATAAGACGGGTCTAATCAATATGGATTATGGATTCTCTACCGCTGTGGGTCTCTTTAACAATGTCATCAACATCATTTTGCTGCTTGCAGCCAACAAGATTGCCAAACGATATAGCAGCAGCAGTCTGTTCTAAAAGGAGAGGTGAACATGGAGGCCGTTTCCCACAAAATTAGAGAGTCTAATGGAGATCGGATCTTTCTGGCTATTACTTATGTACTTATCGGAATTCTTGTATTAATTGTGCTTTACCCACTGATCTATGTCGTTAGTGCCTCATTCAGTGATCCCAAGCTGGTGATTGCCGGCAAAATCGGGCTGATCCCGAGCGGCTTTAACGTGGAAGCCTACCGACGCGTATTTACGAATACGGAAATATGGATTGGTTATCGAAATACATTGCTCTACACGGCCATAGGAACGTTCGTCAATATTTCATTGACCATGATGGGGGCTTATCCGTTGTCACGCCGAAATTTCCGATGGCGCCGCGGGCTTATGATATTCTTCACCATTACGATGTTTTTCAGCAGCGGTATGATACCGATGTATCTACTCGTTAAGAATCTGGGACTTTATAATTCCATGTGGGCATTAATATTGCCAACGGCGATCAGTGTATACAATATGATTGTCGCTCGTACGTTCTTGGAAACCAACATTGATGAGCAACTCTATGAATCCGCCTATATGGATGGCAGCGGCAATATCAGGTCGTTTTTCTCCATTGTGCTGCCTCTGAGTGCGCCGATCATGGCAGTTCTTGTGTTATTTTATGCCGTGTATCATTGGAACTCCTATTTCGAGGCGATGATCTATTTGAAGGAACGTTCGCTGTATCCGCTGCAGCTCTTCCTACGGGAAATTCTAGTCATGAATCAGTCGGATAACGTGATGATGGATTCCATTGAGATGGATACAAGCAAATTTCTCGTTGCGGAAGGTGTTAAATATGCCGTTATTATCGTATCCAGCGGACCCATTCTGATGCTGTATCCCTTCCTTCAGAAGTATTTCGTCAAAGGGATGATGATTGGTGCGCTTAAAGGTTAATGTGATTAATAATTAATAATTGAGGAGATGACTGACGATATGAAAAGAAAATTAGTTGTGCTGATAGCTGCTATGCTGATCACGTCAATTCCAGTGCTAAGCGCTTGCAGCGATAAGGATAAGGGGACTGAGCCTGTTGCAACGGGTGCGAATAAAACAAGTGCGAATATTACGAAAACAGGTATGCCCATTGCTAGCGAGCCTGTTCAATTGAAAGGGCTTGTCTCCAAATATGAGCTGGTCAAAGATTGGAACGAGCATAAAGGGTTGAAAAGTTACGAGGCCAAATCGAATGTGGTTATTAAATGGGATACAGTCCCGCAGAACGCCTTTGATGAGCGTAGAAATCTGATGTTTGCTTCCAATGATCTGCCGGACTTCGTCATGCGGGCGAATTTGTCACCGCAATTGATTACTTCGTATGCCGCAGCGGGTCAGATTATCCCGTTGGATCCTTTGATTGAGGCTGGCTATGCGCCGAATCTGGCAGCACTTATGAAAGAGAATGACGGGATTCGCAAATCAATTACCTCGGCTGACGGCCATATTTATTCTCTGCCGAATATTAGTGAAGCAGATGGACGTATTTCTTCCTCTTGGATCAATAAGAAGTGGCTGGACAAGCTTGGACTTCAAATGCCGACAACAACGGATGAGTTTTATAAAGTGTTGAAAGCTTTCAAGGAACAGGACCCTAATGGGAATGGCAAAGCGGATGAGGTTCCGATTTCGGGGTACAAAGAGGGCAACAAGAACTACGGTGATCAATTTATTAAATCGTTTTATGGCAGTTGGGGATTCGGAGCGAATTCTGGCATCATCGCGCCTTTTATGGATATCGATAACGGGGGCAAAGTGCGATATATCGCAACAGACAACACCTTCAAAGACATGATTACTTTCTTTAATAAGCTCTGGATGGAAGGTTTAATTGATAAAGAAATTTTATCGCAGGATATGAAGCAGGAGATCGCGAAGGTTGATGATGAGCGAGTCGGCTTTGTGGCGAAGGGCAATAACAATTTGTGGCTGGGCAAAAATCGGAATAATTACGTCCAGAACCCTGTCTTAAAAGGGATTGACGGCAAAGTGTATTGGACGGGCATTTCCCCGAAAGTTCGGGATTTAGGCTCATTCGTGATTACGAACAAAAACCCGAATCCCGCCGCGACGCTGCGCTGGGGAGATTATTTCCTGAGCGAAGAAGGGACAGCGCTGGCTCGACTTGGTATCGAAGGTGTGACATATACGATCGGCAGTGATGGGTTTTATAAGCTGAAGGATGAGTTTGCCAAAAATCCGAACGGACTCACAGTCGATGAGGCGCTATCGGACTATACGATTTTCCAAGGCGGAGGCATTCCACAGCGTGTAACGCAAAAGGTCGACCAAAGTGCGGCTGTTCTTCCAGAGATGATTGCGAATAAAGATGTCATTCGACCTAATTTAGTACCCGATGAGAAACTGATGATTCCTACGTTTACGGAGAAAGAGAATATCGAATTAAGCTCATACGCAACGGATATCGAAGCTTATGCAGATGAGAATATTGTTAAATTTATAACGGGCGCTAAACCGCTTAGCGAGTGGGATAAGTATGTAAGCACGCTGAATAAAATGCAGCTTGATAAATATTTAGCGATCTATCAAGCCGCTTATGACCGCTGGAATCAGAAGTAATCTGCATATAGAAGGAGGGACTACGCATGAAATTTTATGGCACAAGTGCAGCCGAAGGCATACCGAATCCATTCTGCTCCTGTTCCGTGTGTAACAACGCACGGGAAGTAGGCGGTGCAGAGATTCGCCGCCGCTCGATGTTCCGAATCAATGAGGAGATGTGTATTGATTTAGGCGCGGATTCTTTTCAACAAGCCATTGAATATGGGGATTTTACTAAGCTTAAGCATGTCTTAGTGAGCCATACGCACGAAGACCATTTCAACTATATGATGATGAATGTTAGAAACATGTCGATTGAACGCTTGAAGGAGCCGCTGCATTTTTACTTTACAGATCAAGCGTATGACATCGTCGAATTCTATCGTCAAAGCCGACCGATCATGAAAGGCATGACTGCCGATTTGGAGGCGCGCGGCGTTGTAGCTTTTCATAAGCTGGAGTTTAACGAATCAGTGACTATCGCTGGTATGGAAGTAACGCCACTGCGCGGGAATCACAAGGGCAATATGGGAGAAAATTGTGCAAACTATCTCATTCAGCAACCAGATGGCCAGAAGCTATACTACGGCGTAGATACAGGCTGGTACTTGCCGGACGCGTTCAAGGAGCTGGAGAATGCTTCACTGAATGTATTGATTAGTGAATGCACCTTTGGATTAACTACTGGACGCGGCCTCCATCCAAATGGCCATTTGGACGCTTTTAGCTGCATGGAGCTATTCCATAAGCTGTTAGAACAAGGGACGATTCACGTCAATACGCGTATTTATCTGACTCATATTAATCATTTTAATTCTACACATGCCGATTTGGTCGGCTGGTTTCAAGAGCAGCAATTCCCATGCCCGATTACGGTGGCATGGGATGGCATGGAGTTATAGACATAATAAGAGAGGCTGTCCCCGAAGTCATAACTTGATGACGGAGGGACAGCCTTTTCTTGTGGAAAGGGGGAGCAACGACTTCGGATAACGTTATAGAGTAACGCTATTCAGACCAATTAGGCTACGAAGTACACAATAACGTTACGTGATAGCGTTATTAGCCCCAAAGTCGAAGTTTTCTTCGTATTTCACCACTTTAACGTTATGCCATCACTTTATTCCAAGTGAGAATATGTCCTAGCCCAGATTAAGATGATGCCATCATCTTAATCTGAGCGATCTGGAAGCACTTATTTGATTGCCGTCTTAGGTATCGCCGCTCTTCCAACGGACTCCGTTGCGGCGAGATCGGTAAGCCTCTTTTTTGCATAATTGTTGTATAAGATAGAGCTGCCAATGGTTAGGAACGCAATGACCGCCATCCCCCAGATCAGGTTATCGAAAGCACGTTCAAGCGGCAGTGATTTCTGCCACACGAGCGCGCTCCCCGAGAGCGCCACGGCGAATGCGCCGCTGAAAAACTGCAGCAATTGGAACAAGCCCATGCCGGAGCCGATGCGTTCCTTCGGCAATTGCCGGGAGAGCTCATTGGATACTGCGCTGGAGAGTGTCGTGAAGCTGATGCTGACCAAGATGTAGAGTGCAGCAATCCAGTAGTAAGAGTAGCTGGCTGTCAGGGCCAATAGCACGGTAGAGAGTAGCATCAACCATGGCACGTAACGAAGTAGAGCTGAGTTCCCATAACGGTCAATGATACGTCCAACACGATTCGACACCAGCATGGCTAGGAGTGCTCCTGGGAAAAGCAATAGTCCTGAGGTAAGCGGAGCTAAACCGAATACACGAGCGAGCATCTGTGGCGCAAGGAACAGGAAGCCGAAGCTAATCATGTAGGAAAAAACGCCGATCGCGCTAAGCGCCATATAAGGTCTGTCGCTGAATAGCGCGGGCAGAACGAATGGCTGCGACGCCATACGAATGCGCAGAGTGAATAGGGCAATCGCGAGTATACCTACTAAGAGGGCAACGATGCTCTTGGACGTTAGGAAGAGCAGTAGGCCAGTCGTTCCAACGCCAAGGAGCAGCGCACCGATGAAATCGAACGAGCCGCTTTCTGCTTTTTCTTTTGGGAGCAAGATTAAAAATATAGGGATAAGCAGAAGCGTAATCCCGGTAATCACGAACAGGAAGTGCCAGCCCAAATACTGAACGATAGAACCGCCTGCGACGGGGCCGAGCCCTAAGCCGAGTGAGGCCGCGGATAAGATGAGCGACATCGCTCTGCCTCTGCGAGACAATGGGATGTAACGGGTGACGAGAACGATGCCAAGCGATGGGATCGCGCCTGCGCCAGATGCTTGAATCAGCCTGGTAAGCAGCAACAATCCGAAGCTGTTCGTGAACAGTCCTAAGACGGAAGCGCCGCCTAGTGAAAGCAGAGCAATGACATAGAGTTTGCGAATCGGCACGAAGTCGGACAAGCGGCTGTAGGTAATCGATGCAATGGCGAAAATGATGGAATATCCCGTGACAATCCACGATGCTGTCGAGGGGCTGAGCTCGAATTGCACTGAGATTTTGGGAAGTGCCAGGTTGAACATCATCGTATTCATGATCACCAGTACAATGGTAAAACAGAGCAACCACGATACCGGCGTTTCTCGTAAACGACCTGGCATCTCAGGTTGCGCATGTGTTGTTCCTTGTGCTGAAGAGTTTGCGTTGTCTGACATGGTACACCATCCGATCTGAACTATAATTTTATTTGTGACAGTTTAGCATGAGGGTTAGGGTGTGTCAATGAATTTAAGTATATGACCATTGTAATG
This sequence comes from Paenibacillus qinlingensis, assembly GCF_031455095.1. Classification (GTDB taxonomy): domain Bacteria; phylum Bacillota; class Bacilli; order Paenibacillales; family NBRC-103111; genus Paenibacillus_E; species Paenibacillus_E qinlingensis_A. The sequence continues at coordinate 95,941 of NZ_JAVDSB010000010.1, read as the reverse complement.
TTGTATATTTATCCAAATAATCGTATTACTATACAAAAAGATGAGTGAGGAATATAAGGGGACACCTTATCATAGTTTTTCCAGTTATTCACGACTCATTCCGGGCACCTAAGAGGTGTCCTTCCCCGAAATTCCTCCTTTTGAAGGGACGATGGAATGAATGGAACAACCTCTGAAGGATACAAGCCACTTCTTTTCATCAAATACCCCGATTACGTACGATAATGGAAGAAAATCAAAGAATCATGTAATTGTAAGCGAATTATTGCGTGATACAAGAGGTGGGAGGGGGCTTTTTACGTTTTTTCCATCCTTTACTATGTGAGTAGAAGAGAGTAGTATTCAACACGTACTAGAACAGTTGAATATTTCGCTTAATTTTCTGTTAAGAAAAGCGGGGGAACCACAAGTATCATGGGGTGAGTAGGGGTACGAATACCAAGTACCTTTTAGGGCGGATTTCTCGCGGCCCGAACCCGGCAGCTAACCTCGTAAGCGATCGTGAGAAAGGAGAACATGTGTTTAAAACACAAGGTCATTCCTTGTGTTTTTTTGCGTCCATTTTTCAAGTGTGGTGCGTGATATTCGTTTTATTGGAGGAACAATCGCGAAATGACAAGTGAATCATTGAAAAAAATTGTGTTTGGTAAGCCGCTAAAGTCGAGTGAGATTGAGTCGGAGAAAATGCCTGTCTGGAAAGGACTTCCCATCCTGTCTTCCGATGCCTTATCTTCCGTATCATACGGGACAGAGCAAATTCTTTTAGAGCTTGCAACAGTTGGTGTAGCTGCATTTGCCTTCTCCTTGCCGATTGCGGTCTCCATCATCGCTTTGATACTTTTGCTAGTGTTGAGCTATAGACAGGTGATTGAAGCCTACCCTATGGGTGGCGGCGCTTATATGGTTACGAAAGAGAATTTAGGGATGGTATGGGGTCGACTTACAGGAGTCTCCTTGCTGATTGACTATACCCTAACGGTTGCCGTGTCGATCTCGGCTGGCGTCCAGGCGATTACGTCTGCCTTCCCATCAGCTGTTCCTTACATTGTTCCGCTCACCATCCTGCTGGTTTGGATCATGGTGTGGCTGAATTTGCGAGGTACTTCTGAGTCAGGCACGGTATTCGCCATACCTACTTATTTTTTCATCCTATGTATCCTGTTGTTAGTTGGAAAAGGCATTTTCGATTTGCTCACGGGTTCACTGAATACACACGCTATCGAATTCACACCCAGTGCAGCAACGAGCTCATTGACCTTATTCGTTATTCTTAAGGCGTTCTCTTCTGGTTGCTCAGCAGTCACAGGGATCGAAGCGATTTCGGATGCCGTGCCCCATTTCAGAACACCTTCCGTGAAAAATGCCCAACGAACGCTGCTCTCCTTAGGCTTTTTGTTGGCTATCGTCTTCGGTGGTGTCACGCTGATTGCTTTAGGGTATGGGATTGCGCCTGACCCGAATGGTCATACATCAGTTCTATCGATGGTGACGGAGCAAGCTTTTGGCCGTGGCACGATGTATTATGCGACTCAAATCGCAACGATGCTCATTCTAGTGCTTGCAGCGAATACGAGCTTTAATGGCTTCCCGATCTTGGCATCGATCATGGCTCAGGACAAAAACTTCCCGCGCATGTTCTCTTTCCGTGGGGATCGTCTTTCCTATCATTATGGCATCATTACGCTGGGCGTATTGGCGAGTCTGCTTCTGATTGGTTTTAAAGGTAAAACCGATGCACTTATTCCGCTTTATGCGATTGGCGTATTTTTATCTTTTACACTTGCTCAGACGGGCTTGGTTCGAAAATGGCTCAAAGAACGCGTATCCGGCTGGATCGGGAAGCTGATCATTAACGGCCTAGGGGGGATCGTCTCCCTTGCGGTTCTTATCATTTTCTCTGTCACAAAATTTAGCGAGGGCGCTTGGATTGTCATTGTTATTACACCGCTACTCCTATGGGTTATTACGAAAATCAGCCATCATTACGACGACGTGGCTAAACAACTGCGTATCGATATCACACAAGACCGTGTGTGTACCAAAGAACCTGTCATTATCGTACCCGTAGCTGGGATTCATAAAGCTGTAGAGCAAACCCTGAACTATGCCAGATCGCTTTCGCCTAACGTTATTGCGTTCTATGTGTCCTTCTCGGATGAGGATGAAGAATCGATGCAGGAGAAGTGGCAGATCTGGGATCCAGGCGTTCGACTCGTTGTGTTCAAATCGCGATATAGAACGATCCTGAAGCCGCTGGCCGAATTCATTGATCGCATCGACACGCATGTGTCTGAGAAGCAGTCTATCATGGTTATTCTTCCGCAATTCATGCCGAAGAAATGGTGGCATCGTCTGCTCCATAATCAGTCTGCGGCGCGGATTCGTTCGAAGCTTCAAGCCGATAAGGATATCGTTGTTGCGACAGTACCGTATCATTTACATCAATAGAGGTGTACAATAATAGGGAGAACTTGTAGACGAGGTGACCTTATTATGGTGAAAAAGAAAGCAAAAATGACGCCAGCTGCGGCTAGCGTGCAAGATAAACCTGCAACGTTGAAAGATTTGCTGCGTCCAGAAATACTAGAAGGACTCAAAGCCCAGGCTGACGCGATGAAAGCGGAGGAGCAAGCGAAGAAGGACGCAGAGAGAGCCAAGGTAGAGGCGGCACGCAAGGCGGAAGAGAAGCGTCTTGAGAACGATTTTGCCTATCAGCTGGAGAAAAGTAGATTAGACTGGCGGAAACATAAATGAGGGGGCGCACGATGTGCCTCCTTTTTTTCATGAGTGCCATGTTAGCGCTTGCAGGTTGTCAGGTGGAGCAGCATGCTGTGGAAGTGGAAACGGCGGTTGCTTCGACACCGGTACCGGCACTATTGCCAACAGCCGAACCAACGGCAAACACAACACCAGTGAGTAGCCCAACTGCGTCACCTGTCCTAGCTTTCGCAACGGTGGAACAAACCTTGCTTGCTCGTTATGCCTCTGCGAGCCCAACGAAGTGGGGAGAGCGTGTCCCTGGTGTCCAAACACGCTTACAAACGAAGAACAAAGTGATTGCCCTTACCTTTGATGCCTGCGGTGGGAAGGATGGCAGTGGCTACGATGAGAAGCTGATCCAGTATTTAATTCAGGAGCAGATTCCAGCTACGTTATTTATCAATGCTAGATGGATGGCTGCGAATCCGTCTACTTTTCAATCTTTAGCCGCGAATCCCTTGTTTGAGATTGAAAATCATGGCACCGAGCACCGCCCTTTATCTGTCACAGGCAAGCCAGCATACGGTATTGCGGGTACGAAGAGCGTCAAAGAAGTCATTCATGAAATGAATGATAATGCGGATCAAATCGAGAAGCTGACGGGGAAAAGGCCCCTATTTTTCCGTTCAGGCACAGCATTTTACGATGAGATTGCGGTAGCTGTTGCGCATGATTTAGGATTCGCGATAGCGGGATACTCTGTGCTTGGTGATGCGGGAGCGACGTATAACACGGAGCAAGTGTACAACGCGATTTCAAAGGCCACGAGCGGGTCCATCGTTCTCGCACACATGAATCATCCCGAGAAGGATACAGCGGAGGGTGTCATCAAAGCGATTCCGGTGCTGCAACAAGCGGGCTTCCATTTCGTGCAACTTGCTTCTATGGAACTTAACGATTAGGAGGACAAAGCAGCCGTAATAAATAGTTTACAAGAAAGCGTTTTCATGATACTATCTTCGTAATTTATCATTATCTCATTTACGGGGTTGTTGTCAGCATGAATGGACTAAAATTGGCAAATCCAACGAACTTGGCGTTTACTGTTTTATTAGTTTCTAGCGTTTTATTTTGTCTCTATGTTGTATTGCCGAACGCATCGTTGAAGTCCTTGGAGCAGACCATCAGTCCAGAACAAGTAAGTAGTGAAGAACATCTTGTGCCATCCTATGAACAGTTAACGGAACTAGTTGCAGAACAAGAAGTAAAACAAGAAGTGAAACAAGAAGTGAAACCAGAAGTAAAGCAAGAAGTGAAACCTGTCGTTCAGCAGTTAGAACTCGAAACGCAACAACAACCCCTACAGCGTCAAGGAAATGCACTAGCCTTTAATCAAGGGGATTATAGTAAGCAAAAGGTTCACTACACGAACAAAGTCATTGTACTGGCCTATCATCACATTGATGAAAAAGAAAACGGGATTACCATTTCCCCGAAAAGATTTAAAAGTCACCTGCAGAGGTTGAAAAAAGAAGATTACAATGTGATTTCGATGGAACATTTTCTTCATTTCATGAAGGGTGACGCTGCGGTACCTCAAAATGCGGTTGTCATTACATTTGATGACGGTTATGAATCATTTTATACCCACGCGTATCCTGAATTACTTAACTTTGGTTTCCACGCTACTAAATTTATCGTTGTTGATTCGATTGATCATCCTAAGGCACCCCGTTTGACATGGGATCAAATGAGAGAAATGAAACAGAACGGGATGAGTTTTTACTCTCATACCTACGATCATCATGATAAGGTCAAGGCGGGTTCTGACAATACACTGATGCCAATGCTAACCAATCCTATCTATTTGGAAAACGAAAAAAGAATGGAAACGGACGATGAGTATCGCAAACGAATTAAGCAGGATTTGTTAAAAGCTGAAAATCGTATTGTGGAGGAGTTAGGACCACAGTATCGTCTGCTTGCATTTCCTTTTGGTTCCTATAATGACACGGTTATTGGGGTAGGAAAGGAATTGGGAATTGAGCTTTTCTTCACGACCAAAGAGGGGATTAATACCAAAGGAAATAACGAAATTTATAGAATCCATGCAGGCACGTCGTATATGTCTGAAGATGATTTGATGTGGCGAATGAAGTTGTATCATAAAAAGTAAACCAATGATTGGGAGCCGCATTGCAGCGGCTTCTTTTTGTTCATGAACAGAACCCTATCTTTTTTTCATTTCAAAAAACTCACAAGCTGCTCGGTCATAATAGGTCAAATCGCTGACGCGCGTTTGCACCACGACGGTCGTATCACTGAAACGTAGAACAACTGCATTGGAATCGACGATATGATCATCTTTAAAAATGCGAACAACACCCTGTCGGTCAATGACCTCCTGAAAATCTGCATCCGTATGTAAACGTTGATTCCTTGCCATGTATGTATGTTCCCCTTATCACATTAAAATAGTTCTTTTTATTGTACCACAAGGTGACGAAATGCCCGAATTTAGACGAACGCCTATGCCTAGCCTAGCATAGAATGTAGCACCAATTGCTGCTAGGGCAGAGAAGGCGTGTGGTGCAGGATGGATATTCAACTTTTACCGATTCATTGGGTCTATTTAGTGTTTATTGGTTTTATTCTTACGCTTCTTGTAAAACGCAGAGATACGACGATGATTTGTGTGGTGGGTATTTTTACATTAGGGTTGCTAGCGACGGAAACGTTGAGCGGCTCCGTATCAGGCGTATTTAACAGCTTTATTTATGCGACCAAAGAGTTAATGGGGACGATTATGATTATCTCCATTATCGTGGCCATGAGCCGCGTCTTAATTCGCACGGGGATTAATGAAACGATGGTGGCGCCGCTTACCAAATTTTTGAGAACACCTGCACTCGCATTCTGGGGTATTGGGATCATTATGATGGTGACGTCTTGGTTTTTTTGGCCTTCCCCTGGGGTTGCGCTGATTGGCGCTGTCCTGTTGCCCGTCGCTGTTCGCGTTGGCTTGCCGGCACTTGGTGCCGCGATGGCGATGAACCTCTTCGGTCATGGGATTGCGCTATCTGGTGATTACATTATCCAAGGCGCGCCTAAATTGACAGCGGATGCAGCAGGATTACCGGTATCTGCCGTCATGGAAGCGAGTGTTCCTCTTGTCATTGTGATGGGGCTTGTGACGACAATAACAGCTTTTTGGCTGATGCGGCGTGATATGCGAAATGGCAAATGGCGCAGCGGGCTCGTCGACTCCCGATTAGAGGAAAGCGGAGGCCTCGTTCCTGTAGGGGAAGAGACCAAAGTGTTGATTGGTGAGCGTTTAAAACGAACGCTGGCGATCCTAATTCCTGTGCTGTTCGCGCTAGATGTTATTGCCATGTTTGTCTTGAATTTGCAAGGCGGTGATGCAACCGCTCTCGTGGGTGGTACAGCGGTATTTATCTTAATTGCAGTCACCTTAATCGCTCATCGCAATGCGGGTGTGGAGAAAATCACATCGTATTTAATTGAAGGCTTTGTATTCGGCTTCAGAGTCTTCGGACCCGTCATCCCGATTGCGGCTTTCTTCTATTTAGGTGACTCCGCAATTACGGAGCTATTCGGTAAAATCCTGCCTGAAGGTTCACACGGTCTTGTGAACGATCTAGGCGTGGCACTCGCAGGCGTTGTGCCTTTGAATGGAGCCATTGGTGCCGTGACACTAACCGTCGTCGGCGCCATTACAGGCCTCGATGGCTCCGGCTTCTCGGGCATTTCCTTGGCGGGCTCCATCGCGCAGCTGTTCGCGACCGCCATTGGTTCAGGCGCAGCAGTTCTGACTGCGCTAGGGCAAGTAGCCGCCATCTGGGTCGGCGGCGGGACATTGATCCCGTGGGCGCTTATTCCAGCCGCGGCGATCTGCGGTGTGAGTCCGTTCGAGCTCGCGCGACGGAATCTGAAGCCTGTGCTCATCGGATTGGCTGTGACAACGATTGTGGCGATGTTTTTGGTGTAGGTAGCCGCAAAAAATGGAAAAAATGGGGCACCTCCATGTTGGGGTGTTCTTTGGTTTGGGGCTAGACGTGGGGATAAAAGCAGAAAACCTGCGAATATGCAGGTTTTTTTGCCGATTTCCCCCTGCAGATGGGGATTCCTGCAAATATACATCTTTTTTTCCTCTTTTTAACCTAGATAGATGAAAAATCCTTGAATAACTGCATATTCGCAGCAATTTGCCGATTGTTATAGAAACTCTAAAAAAAGCCTGCATTTTCGCAGGTTTTTCTGAATACGAGTAACTACTCAGCCGCCTCGCACTACACACCGCTCCCCTCCGCACCACAAGCTGCCCCTCGCCCCCACACTAGTCCCCATCAAACTAACCCACTCTCCCCAACACGTTCCATCGACTTCAGCACATACGAAAACTTGAAAATCAACGATAATGCAGCGCAAGCGATGAAAGCCACTCTTATTCTCCGCCAAATGACCAGTAAGATCCTCTAAATGGAAGTTGCCTATTGTCTATCATTCGCAGTAAGCTTGCATATAAAGGAAAGATTTCCAAAGGGAGCTGGGAACAGATGGAAGCGAAATTTTGCAGCAGCTGCGGAGCTGCCATGGAGACGCGTGATGTGGATGGAACCGAGCGAAGAGCCTGCACAGCATGCAGTTTCGTTCATTGGGGGAACTACAGCGTTGGGGTTGGCGCACTAGTGATGAAAGATGAGAAGATTTTACTTGTTCGTAGAGCACAAGAGCCAGGTAAAGGAAGATGGACAAATCCTGGCGGCTATATTGAGCAGCATGAACTCATTCAGGATACAATCACCCGTGAAGTGATGGAAGAGTGCGGTGTTGAAGCTTCCGTTTCACGTCTAGTTGCTCTGCGTGATTTGCCAAGAAGCATACATAATGTGTACATTGCTTTTGAAATGGACTACATCAGTGGAACCCCTCAGCCAGATGGCGTAGAGGTAGATGCAGCAGGTTTTTATAGCCTGGAAGAAATGGCTTCCATGCCTGTAGCCGATTTTACCAAGTGGCTCATCGATGTTGCCATGCATTCCAAAGGAGATGGGCTCGTAGAGGATACGGATCCCGTTATTACGATGCCTGGATACGGATTGTACCGTGTACCCAGGGTAAATACGGTATGATCGAACCTATCATCCAGCTGCGTGGCCACCATTTGCTATGTCTACTGGGCTATAGAGGGATGGGGTACTCCCCTGCATTTTGTGAGAATATGACGACGGTGTACGAGCAATTGCGGACTGAGCCTGAGACAATGATTCGCGTTGTGCTGGGGCCGGATGATTTATGCGCCGAATTTCCCAAAGATGAAGTTGCGCATTGTGAGAACCGGACCGTGTATCAACGTGACGCCGAAATCGTTGCCAAGCTTGGGTTAGCTGTCGGTATGGAGCGGACGTGGGCGACCATATGTGGTCAAGTTGCTCTAGAAGTGCGGCCTGCGGACATCAGCAACTTATGTGCAACCTGCCGCTGGGAACCCTATGGCGTATGTGCGGATGGTGTGCGAATCATCGGAGAGGGTGGCGCCTTGCCGCCCGTACCGAAGAAAAAATAAAAAGAACTGTCCACACGTAGATCCGATTGTCTACATGAGGACAGTTTTTTTATTTTGCATGTCGACTAATGTTCCATCTTAAAGGAAGGCACTGATCTCATACAAAAATACTGACATCCGAACCCACTTCCATCTTCTCTGCAGGGGATGTAAGAATATTAGCGACCATCCGCATCTCATCGATGGGTTGAAGAAAAGATCGTAACTGACGGCTGTCCTTCTGATCAGGCTGCAGCCACTTCTCCATATGTTCCTCATCGAGAATAGCTGGCATGCTAGCGTGATACGGAGATACAACGGAGTTGGATTCCGTCATTAGCATCATGCACGTACGCAGCTCCTCTCCACCGGAAGGTGCTTGCCAAATATCGTAGAGCCCTGCGATACCGAACGTTCCGCTCCGCATTTTGAAACGAATCCACTCGGTCTCCTTCCCTTCTGTCCGCCCCACGTAGAAACTGCTGCAAGGGATGACGCAACGTTGCTTTTTGACAATACGCTCGAATACGATGTTGGAGAAAATGGAGTTGCGTTCACCGCAGACAGCATCTTTGGCCCAGAAAGGCATCAGTCCCCAACGGAATTCATCTAACAGACGCTCTCCTTTGCGATTAATCATCACCGCAGACACAGATTCAGTAGGTCGCACCTCATACCGATTGGAACTGTAAGATAAGAGCCGATCGACGCGGAATTGCTTCATGACTTCGTGCACATCAGCCAGTATGGCTATGGAATGACACATGGTTATCACCTCATTAGATTTTGGTATATTATTTTCCTAATGCAACCAATTCATGTATGAGGCTTAACACTTTTTTCCACGGCAACTCCAAATGAAAAACCCAGAAGCATTTTGCTCCTGGGTGTAAGGGTTATTCAGCTATCGGTACTTGAATATCTGCTGCATGGACGTGAATACGATTCTTGCCGTTGCGTTTGGCGGTGTATAGGCATTCGTCAACAAGCTGAAACCAAGCTTTTTTCATCGTGTTTCGATTATACGTTGCGAGTCCGATGCTCATGGTCAATTTGTAATCAGGCATTTCTGGAATGACGGTACCACGAATGGTTTCCATAATTGTATCGCAAATGGGCAGCACATCCTGATCCGACTTCCCAACGAATAGAACAGCAAACTCCTCACCGCCGTACCGAAAAGACATATCATCCGGGCCAAGCACGTCTTTGAGGAGGCTGCCGATGGTTTTGAGAACAACATCACCAACCCAATGACCATAATTATCATTAATGAGCTTAAAATTATCAATATCCATCAGGGCGAGCACGAGAGGTGTATCGTGGGGCATATGGGAAATAAGGTGATCCGTATGCTCTTGAAAAGAGCGATGATTGAAGAGCTCCGTAAGCGCATCAACTTTGGAAAGACGGTCAATCATGACGTTGCGAATCAGTAGATCTTGCTCGCGTACGACTGAATTCTGAAGCCTGGCGAGCAGGTCAAGCCCGCGGCTCATAATCGCAAAACAAAGCATGGATGTTGCGGTAATAATCGTGAGGGATACAATGATCTCGTAGGGGTTTGCTGATTGTCCTCTAACCAGCTGGATGAATAGCAGTAAGAGAAGACAAGCAATACCGAGACTGTAGGCGAAAATAACATATCTTTTCTGAAAATAGATCGATGCTAACAAAATAGGCATGCTGAGCAGCTCGTAACTGTGTGTCATTTCAGGTATACAAAGGATGAATATACTAATCATGGTCATGGTCCATGTGATCATGATAAAATCGCTATAGTACTTTAAATAGTGCATGGCCAAATAGCCTAAGCCCATAACAAGTAGCTGCAATGATGTAGGAACAAGTTGGAAGCGAATGAAGCTATCGAACCCATTCGTCGGTTGCTCACTAATTTCAAAGCCTAAAGCAATCGTAGCAGCTATTTCATAAATGATGAGGATCCACCACAGCATTCGAATGAGCTTTCGATTCCAAGTTGGATCATGTGCTGGAAATTGTTCCATCAAAAGGAGGCCACTTTCCTTTCAGGGCAGAAGGTGTCGAAATGATTTGTGCCTTATCCTGATATTGTAAAGAATAACCCCCTCTTTAGGCAAGCAATTAATGATGTTAACCGATTTGTTTATAAAAATATACAGAGTCATTGGGGAGGCTTATGACAGCTCTAGGGTATGTGCATGCATGGGAACATTATAAGGACGAGCTTCTGCTGCTAGATAAAAAGCTAGAGCTTCTCTATAAGCGCCGTCAAAAGCTGACGCCTGATCCGCAAACGGATTCATTCCGCGGAATGTTTGTATCGGAAGACGAATTTATTCGTCTTATTGGCGGATTCAATACGGAAGAAGAAATCGATGAGGAAGAGCATGAACTGCTTGGACAAATAGAGTTGCTGGACAGTGCAATCGCCGATCGCCTGGCCCATAGCCGTAAGTCAGGTGTTTTTCTGCCTTTGGCTTATTTGTCTACGGTTTTCGGCTTTTCTTCTATAGAAGAGCGTTTCGTTATGCTGGGGCTTGCTGTGGAACTGGATCGGAAATATGAGCGCATTTTCGGCTTTCTGTTAGACGATCTAACTAACAAAACGCCTAATATTAGCTTGGCGCTGCAAATTGCTTGCCAAAGTCCGGAGGACATGCGGGCTGCGCGTACGACATTTATGGCACCGGATGGCAGATTAGCCCGCTATGTGCTGCATCCAGACACACTTGTCGCGGGTGGTCAGACCTTATTGTCCAAACCCTTGCAGCTGGATAAACGGATTGTGACCTTTCTGTTGGATTCAGGGGAGTTAGATCCGAAGCTGAAGCCGGCGGTTGAGATTGTGTATCCGGACGATGAACTCTCTCCCTTGCTGGTTCAAGAAGATTTTCAGCAACGACTGCGTGGTTTTATTGCAGACATGTACGAGGTGCCCGTGACGGAGCGCAAGCGCCTTGCTTTCCACTTATGGGGAAATGCAGGATCTGGTAAAAAGCTGCAGGTGAAGCATCTCAGCCGCTCCTTCAATAAGCCGCTGCTGCTTGTGAATCTGGCAGATGTCCTTCTGCATGCGGTGAGCTTTGAAGAGCAGATCAGCATCATCGTGCGCGAAGCGATTCTGCACCAAGCTGTGCTGTGCTTTACACAGCTGGAGGTGCTTTACCCCGATGAGCCGGACTTGGCTGCCCAGCAGCGGCTCGGTCGGTTCCATGAGCTGCTCGACGGCTATGGCGGCATGGTCTTTCTCTTAGCCGGTAAGTTCAACCGGCTAAGCTGGAAGCCCAAGGAGCGGCTGCTCCTTGAGCATGAGCTTGCCGTGCCAGACGAAGGCGGGCGCGAACGCCTGTGGCAGGCATTCGCGCAGGAGCTCGGCGTCGCTGGCGATGTAGATTACCGGGTGATGAGCGGCAAATTCCGCTTCACCCCAGGGCAAATTCGCCGCGCGCTCACGCTGGCGCGCGGGTACTCGTCCTGGCAGACGACAGCTGCCGGGACGGGCAATGCCGGCGCACTGCGCAGCGATGCGCTGTATAAGGCTTGCTACCAGCAAGTGCAGCATAAGCTGGAGCGTAAGGCAACGCGTATTGAGCCTCGCTATGGGTTTGGGGATGTCATCCTCCCCCCAGAGCAGAAGGATCAGCTCCGCAACGCGTGTAATCAAGTAAAGTATCGCGGCGTCGTGTACAACGATTGGGGCTTCGAGAAGAAGTTAGCCTACGGCAAGGGGCTCAGCATGCTCTTCGCCGGGCCGCCAGGTACAGGGAAAACGATGTCGGCGCAGGTTGTAGCCGGGGACTTACAGCTGGAGCTGTACAAGGTAGACCTCTCCCAGGTGATCAGTAAGTACATCGGTGAAACCGAGAAGAACCTGCACGAAATTTTCGAAGAGGCGCAGTTGAGTAATGCGGTGCTGTTTTTCGATGAGACGGATGCGCTATTCGGGAAACGCTCCGAGGTAAAAGATTCCCATGATAAGTATGCGAACATTGAGACCGCGTATTTACTCCAAAAAATGGAGGAATATCAGGGCATCACGGTTCTGGCTACCAATCTATTAAATAACATTGATGAAGCTTTTTTGAGGCGGATCAATTATGTTATCAAGTTTCCGTTTCCGGACCCTGAATACCGGGAGAAAATTTGGCAGTCCATGTTTCCGCCAGCAGCGCCTCTTAACGATGATGTTGATTTCAAATATCTAGCCCAGCGTTACGAGATAGCAGGGGGGAACATCAAGAATGTCGTTCTCTCTTCCGCTTTCTTGGCGGCGGAATCAGGTGAATCTATTCGGATGGGGCATATTATCAAGTCGATCCGACATGAGCTTCAAAAATCAGGTAAAATCCTTGCACGACAAGAGTGGGAAGATTACTAGATATACTAGAATATGTAAGTAAAAAGGAGGACTCACACGATGTGTGAGTTTTCATTTTTGTATGCTGTATACGCCATTTTTTGGTCAAAAATCGCCAAAATTCGAGGAAAATGCATAAATAAATAATATAATTCCTATAGTCAACCTGAGGGTTTACATCTATAATAGAAAAAGATACACAATGCGACATAAAGATCATCTTTTTTACAAGTTTAGTAGGTATTTAGAGGCAGGAAGTGACACTCATAGGCAATTATTCTGTGATCGCTGATGTAAGTGCATCATTAGTTAAGCTACTTAGAGAAAACATGACCCCAGATCCCATTCCGCAACCAGAAATGATTGGTCTAGCATCACCAGTAGATAAAGGGGACTTCTATCTCTCTCTCTATCTTTATAATGTTCGTGAGAGTGGCAATAATCGCCAAACCCATATGATTGCTAGAGGAACGAATGAAATTCAGTTTCCTCCTATGGTTGTCGATTTATGTTATCTAGTTACCGTGCAGTCGCCGGCCGAACTCTCATCGCGAGCACTGGATGAACATCGGATTCTTGGCAGAGCCATGCAGGTATTCTACGATCATTCCATCCTTAGAGGTTCAATGACAGTCGGTACGTTAGCTGAGCAAGATGAAGAAGTTCGTATCGTCATGGATCCTTTTAAAGGTGAAAGTCTCATGAATATGTGGAATTTCTCAGATACCCCATACAGACTCTCAGTCGCCTATACGGTGGGGCCAGTACATATTGATTCAACTCGTATCAAAACAACTAAAAGGGTTTCGGAAACCGATTTTCGTATTCAAGGTTAGGAGGATCCACCTGTGGATCAGATTCGAATATCACAATTGAGATCCCGTGTATCCCTTGTTGTGTGTGTGATAGACGCACTCTCCTCTGGGGCTCCTCTTGGCAACAAGACCACTGTACACCTAGAAGGCTCCCGTTCGAAAGCAATTCGCAAATCGAATGGTTCCTATATATTCAACGATTTATCCCCCGGCGAATACCGATTATCGGTACAGAGCGAGTATTATTTTCAAGAACAAACGAACATCACGGTTGGCACACACAATTTTATTGAAGTCGTTCAATTGAAACCGTTACCTTCATACCCATTTTCCCAAGGGGCAGGACTTATTCGAGTCATGTTGCAGAATGCAGCAGGGGCTCCGATCTGTGATGCTCACTTACAGTCGACCGTGCTAACGGAGGACTGCGCGCGCGCGCGATTAATGGTTGATCAAGCTGACAAAGGCGCGATGGAAATGACCTTAGGCTCATTTACAGGCGGCATTGTGGCTGGTGATGTGTATCTGCTGCGTGGAAGAGGTTCTCAAGCCTCGGAAGAGGTCATTCGGATTTCTGAAGTACTCGAGCATCAAAAAAGATTTCGATTATTGAATCCTCTGACCCAATCGTATTCCCGTGGCGCTATGCTGTTACCTGTGCAAGAGACCCGAAGTACAGAGCGTGGCGAGGTTGCCATTGCTTTTCGAGGTAATCGAATTCCGACGTTTCAGACGGACTTGGTCATTACTTATGGGGCAGGTGGCAAGCACAGTCACAGTATCCAAGATCTCGCAGTAGCTGAAGGAACAACAACTAATCTTGGCACGATACGTCTCGCGTAACCCTAATTAGTAGAATGGACACGTCCATCTTCTATACAAAATGACAAGCAGAAAGGAGAGAACTGGTTTCATGTCCTTTGGCCATATTTATTGAGTAAGCAGTGCCATCTGACTGAACTGGGGAACAATGGCTGACTATTTATCACCTGGAGTCTATGTGGAAGAGTTTGACAGCGGAGCACAACCGCTTGAGGGTGCAAGCACAAGTACGGCCGGGTTTATAGGGCTTGCGCAAAGAGGGGAAATTGAAGGTGTCCCTCAACTGGTTACGAGCGTAGCTGATTTCCACCGTTTATTCGGTAGCTACTTGTCCGAGAATGAATTCGGCGAATATCGTTTCCTTTCCTACGCGGTAGAGCATTTCTACTTAAACGGAGGTAATCGCTGTTTCGTTATGCGTGTAGCGCCAACTGACGCGAAAGTTGCAACGAACAAAGCGGCTACGAATAAAGAATCAGCAATTATTGAAATTGCTTCCAAGAACCCTGGAACATGGGGGAACCAAGTACGTATCGTTGTTGTGCCAGCTAGCAAAGCAAAGACGCAAATCTATGAAGTGCTAAGTGAAACACAATATCGCGTGAAAAACAACGCTGGCTTTAACGTTGGCGACGTAGTTGCTTTCGAAGCAGCAGGCGCGAAACAATACAGCAAAGTAGTCGCTTCCCAAGATAACATTATCGAGTTGTCTGTGGCACTTGAAGGTGATGTTGTTGATAGCGGATTACTGCCTGCAAAAGTATTGACGACAAGTGAATTTACACTTCACGTATTCTACGGTGACGAGGCTGAGACGTATGAGCGGGTATCCCTGAACATTACGGCAGCAAATCACATTGAAAAAATTGTTTCCCGCTCGAACATTATTACAGTGAAGGATTTGACAGAAGGTCAAGATCTTGGCGCAATCGCTCCTTTCGAGGTGCTTTCCGGCGAGAACGAGTCCGCAGGCAAATTCCAAATCGCTTTGTCCGGCGGTAGCAACGGTTCCATCGCGAATGTAACACCAGATATTTACATGGGTGTTGATCGTGGTCCAGGCAAGCGTACAGGGATTCAATCCTTCATCGATAACGATGTTGTGTCCATCATTGCGATTCCAGGTGTAACTGAGCCTACGGTTCAATTATCCCTAGTAGCGCACTGTGAAAACTTGGGCAGCCGCTTCGCGGTTCTCGATATTCCACGTGAGAAAACGAAGGTAGCGGATGTTATGACACACCGCAACATCTTCGACAGTTCTTATGCGGCTATGTACAACCCATGGTTACAAGTTTTTGATCCATTAGACAAACGCAATATTTACATACCGCCATCTGGCTCTGTCATTGGTATTTACTCCCGTTCCGACCAATCTCGTGGCGTACAAAAAGCGCCTGCGAATGAAGTCGTTCGCGGTGCCGTTGGCCTAGATTGCCAATATAACAAAGGCGAGCAAGATATTCTTAACCCACAAGGCGTTAACTTGATCCGTCATTTTGCTGGACAAGGTATTCGCGTTTGGGGTGCTCGTACAACATCGTCGAACGGTTTATGGAAATATGTGAACGTTAGACGTTTGTTCATCTTTATCGAAGAGTCCATCAAGAACGGCACGAACTGGGTTGTCTTCGAACCGAATGACGAACAGCTTTGGGCACGTGTACAGCGGACGATTGATGCGTTCTTAACGCGGGTATGGAGAGATGGTGCTCTAATGGGCGGAAGTCCTTCAGAAGCGTTCTACATTAATATTGGCCGCAGCACCATGACGCAGGACGACATCGATAATGGTCGACTCATCTGCGTAATCGGGGTTGCACCGGTGAAACCTGCCGAGTTCGTCATCTTCCGCATTACTCAGAAAACAAGAGAAGAATAGTCTAACGTTAGATATCACGCATATTA
This sequence comes from Paenibacillus qinlingensis, assembly GCF_031455095.1. Taxonomy (GTDB): domain Bacteria; phylum Bacillota; class Bacilli; order Paenibacillales; family NBRC-103111; genus Paenibacillus_E; species Paenibacillus_E qinlingensis_A. The sequence goes on along the minus strand of NZ_JAVDSB010000010.1, from coordinate 79,788 downwards.
GGAAAGGGGTATACTATGGCTGGCGAACGTAGGGATCCATACCGCAATTTTAGATTTAGAATTGAAGTAGAAGGTATTCAACAAGCTGGATTCAGCGAAATCTCTGGATTTGATGCTTCCCTATCGGTAATTGAATACCGCGAAGGAAACGAAACTATCACGCCTCGGAAGCTTCCGGGACTTGCAAAATACGGGAACATCTCATTGAAATGGGGAGTTACAGACTCCATGGATATGTACAACTGGATGTCAGAATCCATTCAAGGCAAAATCTCCCGCAAAACGGTCACGATTATCGCGATCAACGAAGAGGGCGGAGATGTAGCTACTTGGCAAGTAATCGAAGCATGGCCATCCAAGTACTCAGCACCAAGCTTCAAAGGGACTGGGAACGAAGTAGCTATCGAGAGCTTAGAGCTTGCTCATGAAGGTATGACACGTACGAAGTAATACAAGGTTAGAGTAGGTGCCGGAGCGTATGTCTCCGGTTCCTAACTCTTCTTTTTGTTAAGAGGCTTAGCCTCATCACCACGAAGGGGGTAACAACAACATGGCTTTCAAAACAGAATATGAATTTGAACTTCCTAGAGGATATGTTGATGATAACGGTACGCTTCACAAAAAAGGTGTTATGCGCTTAGCGACAGCTGCGGATGAAATTTTACCGATGCGTGACCAACGTGTTCAGCAAAACCCAGGCTACTTAACGATCATTTTGCTTACACGTGTCATTACCAATTTAGGGGACTTGCGTGCGATTGATACACGTGTCGTTGAAAAGTTCTTTACAGCAGATTTAGCATTCTTGCAAAACTTTTATCGTCAAATTAACGAAATGGACGCGCCAAGAGTTCATACAAGCTGTCCAAAATGTGAGCATGAGTTTGATGTGGACGTGTCTTTTTTGGACGAGATGGCGTAACGGGCTATCCCATAGACAAAATATATGAAGAAGTAGGCTTCATCGCTTACTATTTTCATTGGTCACATGATGAAATTATGTCGATGGAACACCGTGAACGCCGTACGTGGTGCGAGGAGATTTCCCGCATCAATCGCAATTTGAACGAAGAAGGTAAAAAACAGCCAGATAATCCGTTTGATGTGTTTCGGTAAGAGGTGAGTAACAAATAATGGCGAAGTCATCCAAATTGCATAATGTAGGCGGTAACTTTCGTTTTCTCGTTGAGCTTGATGGACTGATCGTTGGAGGATTCTCCGAAGTGACGGGCATGAAGTCAGAGATCGAAGTAAAGCCGTATTGGGAAGGTGGCTTGAACACCCATCCACACTACATGGTCCAACATACGAAGTACCCGAATATCGTGCTCAAAAGGGGCATTAGCAATGCCAGCGAGCTATGGGATTGGTACAATAACGCTGCTCAAGGCAAAATCAGCCGTAAGAATGGTTCCATTCTTTTGTACAATGTTGAAGGTAAAGAAATGTGTCGTTGGGAATTTACGAGTGCATTCCCTGTGAAATGGAACGGCCCAGATCTGAATGCGGGAAGTGCGAATGTCGCGATTGAGTCGCTTGAGCTCGTGCATGCGGGATTGAAGACGATTTTTAAGAAATAAGTTTATGAAAACATTTAGGGGGATTGTTCATGAAATCTCGACAATCGCATAAACCCCTTGGTAAGAAGAGTAAAGGTAAATTGCGCTTTGCTAAAGGCTATCGCACAACAACGGTCGGTCACACTTCTCGTCAGGCGAAGCAATTTGCTTCTGGCATTATGGGGAAGTATGGATGGGATCGAAATAACTATTTAGGCATGTTTGCTCTGATTTTTAAGGGCAAGGGATTATTAACGGATAAAGAATTAGCAACCATTCAGAACCCAAGTGATCGCGCATGGATCTTACAATTGCAAGTACAGCTGCAAAGCTTGAAACACCCAGAGTCAGCACCTTTAATAACAAAACAACAAACGATTGAACATATACAGAAGTTAGTCGCACAAAGCGGTTATCGTCTGCCGAAGCAAGTGCTTGTAGAAGAGAAACAACAAGAAATGAAACGATTGTCCTCTGAACTGGCACCAGCAGTTGCTGAACTGCCAATCAAGAAAAAGAGAGGACGCAAAAGCAACAAATCCAAGGCATTAGAAAGTCAACTCCTGACTAGGGAAGAGAACGTTCATGTCGCTAAAGATGGCGATGTGAAGTCTGTCCAAGCAGGAATTAACGTCGTTAATAAACGAAATTCACCGATTATTCAGCGTTCAATGAGGCAGCTCGTTGCTTCGATAGGTATGCTAGCTCATTCTACAAGCAGCAAGACGAATCAACCGAGCCCGATGGTGAATGGCGTTCAACATACAGGTCCTACAACGAATATTCAGCGAAAAACATTGCAATTATTATATAAACAGGCATCGAGTGACGGAGCTCAGATCTCAGCCCGGGCAATCAAAGGTGATGAGAAGAAGGCAGAGAAGTCCAATCATTCCAATGTTGCTAATCACGTTGATGCGATACGAAATACGTCCAATTGGTTGGAACAATTCCAATCGGGGAAACTGATTTTGGGGCATAGCGAAGATAAATTCAATGGTGCTCTCGGATCTGAGCAGGCAAGTCTGCCGGCAAGTGCATCGCTTTTGGGAATGGCTAAGGCTATTTTACAAGAGGTAACACAAACGCCAATTCAGCATAGAGGAACATCATCGTCAGGTTCGCCAATTAGGCGTAAGGCTGAAGTGCTAGAAACAGGCTTTACAGAGGAAATATCGCCAATTGAAACAAGAAAGTCGTTGAAGCTTGGCGAGGGTCCATTTTCGGGGAAATCATCTCCGAGTGCCGTGCGTTTTATTCGCAGTTTATTGCTTAAACACGTCGAGGAGCAGGAAGCACAAGCAAGTAAGCAAGCTTATCTTGAACAAGCTGAGACTGAGGATGCTACACGTAAAAGTAGTAATAGATCTTCATTAGCATTAGCAAAAGGTTTTCTTTCCTCAAGTGGACAACCCTTGGCAATTAATGCTGCGAGCTTAACTTCGCGTTTACCTAGATCTATGCATGCCTCAACCAGAACGGCTAGTCCTAGTCGCAGCGGGATGAGAGAATTTGATTCCAGTACGACAAGAGTATGGCGCAAAATAACTGGGCAAGAAGAAGCTTTGCAGCAACAGGCATTTTCCAGTGAACGGCAAGAGCAGGGCTCTGGCACAATGGAAGTTGTTCAGAGACTGCACCAGTTACAAGAGCAGCATCAAACCTCACAGTTAAATGAGCAGATTGAATTATTGGCTGCCAGACAAGGTCTAGCGCAACAGCAAGAACAACTGGAACAACGAGTAACACAGATACAGCAAGAAAATCAGATGCAGCAAGAACAGCAGATACAGCAAGAACAGCGGATACAGCAAGAAAATCAGATAGAACAAGAAAGACAGCAATTACAACCCAAAAGTAGTTTGTACGAACAGAGTGAACAGCAAGAAACACCAAGTAAGGACAGTGTGGGATCGCCACAAGGCAATGAGGTTTATCAAGCGCAATTAGATCAGCAAGAAATGAATGAGGATGTTGGCTTCACAGAATTCGTGAGGTTGCAACCCGTGGAACAACCGGTTAAGCAAAAGAGAGGAAGACCACGTAAAAATAGCGGGGGCATTCCGACGACGCAAGAAGCGGCGAGTACTTCGTTTAATGTCACTAATGAATCCATCGCTAGTCTTCCGGATATAAGATTACAAACAGAAGATGCAGTACCTGTACCTGGAACGTATCAAGAGCCAGAAGAGGACACAGCAGCTTCCAAACGAGTTAAGAGTGCGACGGCCTACCCAAGTCAGGTGTACACAGAGCCTGTTCGGATGGAGAAGAGGCGCGCATCACAGAAAATACAAAGCAACGAGAGCTGGTTGCAGCAACTCATTACCATACAAAGACAACCCTCTTCTGATGATTTCTTCATTAGAAGTACAAATAGTGTTAGTAAAGGCACAGATATACGAACTAAATCAGCAGGTAAGCTTATTCAACAAAGCTTTAGAGAATCACTAATGGCTCCGAAGATTCTAAGTCAATCAGCCAAGAGAAATGAGCAGTTGCTTGGTAGTCAGCCACTGCATCGTCAGAATCGTCAAAAAGAAAATCAAGTGAGCCGAGGCTCCCATCTCCAACAAGAACAAAAGCAATTGGAAGAAGCAGCTCCGAGTGTTGTTCAGATGAGACCTATGGCACAAGCAGATGATACCCTTCATTCAGAAGTTACGTTTAGAAGGCAAGCTGATAACGACAGGCTGCAAACCATTAAGCCAGACAATCAGCAGTTCCCTAATCAATCCCAAGTTGGGAAGAACAATCGACCTGCTGGGGAATTAGCTAAAGAGATTGCAGCTAGAGTTGCAGATGCAAGCATTCGCTCCATTGGAATCTTAGTTCCAATGTCAGTTAAGCAGGGGGAAAGTAAAACTAACACTAGCCGAGAGGTTGTGCGTTTGCTGCGTTCTGCGCATCGCCAATCTGAAGCAGGTACTAGCCAATTAACAGGTCAGGCACAGCCAGGCTCCACTGAAACTAATTTCCCATCAGTAGCGCAAGGAACGACGGTTCAACAAACTTTAGCTGCTGAAATTGCATCGAAGGCAGCACGCAACAGCATCACTTATGTGACTTCGAGTAATAAGTCTAAGGTTAGAGAAGGAACAGGTCAGCTTCAGCGCAGGTTGCTCGGACCAACTAGTTCAGTCGAAGATGGTATAAAGAACGTTTCAACGGAGATGTCGAGTGCCAATAGGTTAAGTGGTCGTGTTGTTGCTTCAAGCCAGACGCAATCGCTTGTCAACGAATCAGTGAACGAATCAAGCTTGCATGAGACAACTAGTGCACGTACGAATGGCAAATCAACGAGACTTTCACCTCTGGACATGGTTAGAAGGGCTGGAAGTCAGTCTCGCGTTAATCGTGTGAGAGAGCAGCAAGCTACAATTCAGCGTAAAATTGATTTAGGACAGTTTACTTCACAAAAGTCACCGATAGGTACGCAATCATCATCTGTATTAAGTGGTGAGAAGAGTACCTCGGTAACCCGATCATCCCCAACATGGGAGAGAAGTCTGTTAACACTTCGAGCAGGCCGAGTAGAAGATGGCACGGTAACTAGACGAATAAGTGCTGTGGATCAGCAGCAACATGCTCCAACCTTACAGACTTCCAGTGTGTCTGAATTAAGCGCGCAGGAGATACGATCCACGGATAAAGAGCAGGATAGCCAAAGTAGAAATCTACAATCAGGACAGGCACAGGAATCCCTAACCAACGATCCTATACAACAGAATTCTTTATCAAATCAGATCCAGGGAAATAAAGAAAACGTAGAAGCAGAACAACATCGTTCAGATTTAGCTAATTCTTTACAAGCTGATCGTGTAGATGGAGATAGGAACGCGCAGTTTAATCCACCATCTAGAGAGCTTGTACGTGGGCAGCGTGTACAACGGACTTCTGATTTTGGGAATCGTAGCAGGCAATCGGAAGATAATCGTATAGGCCATTCTCTGCAGCTGAGGAGAATGCGGAGAATAGAACAAGGCTCGCTCGTTCAACGTTCCCTAGGCATCGAGAACGGTGGTATTCAAGCAAGAAGAGCTAATCTAGTAACAGCTGACACTCTTGACCAACGCAAACAATCAGGTGATATCCTTCGAAGAAGTTCCGTAGAGCAATCGTCTGGTAACTTGATAGCCAGGAAGGCCATTTCGGGCTCTGTGAATGAATCTGCAGGAGTAAGCACGACAAGCTCTGCTCAAGCAGGACGAACTGTTATCCAAGCACAAGGTCAGTTGCCAAGTCAGAAAGCTACCATGCAAAGCGCGAATAATCTTATTCAACGAGTTAGCGAGACGAGAATTAGGCAGTTAATGAATAGAGCAACCCAAGGTGATAGTAGGCAAGGTTCTAACCCAAGATCTGAGGTGTCAGAAACCTCACGAAACGGTACGGTAACTTGGTCAAAGGCGCAAGCCGAACACGTTCAGAGACGAGTCATCGTCGAAGATCGTGAGCGCGAGCCTAAGCGAGAGGAACGTGGTTCGGAGAGCCACTTGGAAGCGGACCGCTTTCAAGTGGAATCGGCGGAGCAAACCATTAGGGCTATGATCAGCGCGCAAGTGGAAGAGCGCGCACAAGCCCTTGAACCTGCGGCGGCTTCGCCTGCCGCAGAGGTCGTGACAGGCACGCGCGTTGCACGCGCGCCAAGGGCTCGCCAGAGCGCAAGCATGACACAACGTGTCATGCCGGTGCTGGCGAGCAGCGCAGGAGCGCTACGCGCTGCTCCTGCGGGCATGGCTGCGGCTTCGCCCGCCGCAGCGGCACAACGACTGCCCTCCCGCGGGATGGGCAGTCTCATTCAAGCGGCTGCCTCCGGCAGAGCCGCAGCACCAACAGCTGGCGTGCAGCGCGCCGCCAGCCTCACGAACAGCAGCAGCCAAGGCATGCCCGCAATGAGCATGCTCATGCAGGCGCGAACGCCGCAGCCGCCAATCGGCGCGAGCCAGGCAAGCCCGCCTGTGAGGAGCGTGCCTATGCAGTCGCGCATACAGCCAACGGGGCTGTCCGTGCCGGCTGCAGGGCAAGAGCAGCTGGCTTCGCCAATCAGCATGCTGGAGCATAAACAAGCTATAACTAGTCAGCTTGCAGATACACCGCTGGAGATGGATTGGCTGCGAACCAAAGCGGTCGCGGATCAAGAATCAATGCCAGCAGCACCGGTTGAACAGACACCACCGGAGCTAAGCGAAGAGCAGCTGCAAGAGCTGGTTAAGCAGCTTCCACAGCTGGACATCGCCAAGATTGCGGAGAAAGTCTACCGCGAAATTGAAAAAAAGATGAAGTTCGAGCGGCAACGGCGTGGTGTATAATGTGTAATCATATGAATCGTTAATAACGTTAATTATATACATAATGGCAGAGAGGACGGATACCTATGGCGCTCAAGAAAGCGATGATTATTGTTCATAAAGGCAGCAAAACCGAAAATGTGCAAGTGATGTTCAATCCGGGCGAGTATACGCTCGACACCGGCAACAGCTATTCTTGGAAAACAGTGCCGGGTCTGTCCATGCCGATTGCACAATTCGTGAGTGGAGGAACATCGATACTCACGATGGATCTTTATTTTGACACCTATGAGAAAGGGACGGATGTTCGTCAGTTGACGACGAAGATTTCAGGTCTTCTGGATGTTGAAAAGGAGATTCATGCACCGCCACTTTGTCGATTTGTGTGGGGTTCACTGGATTTCAAGGGAGTCGTCGAGAAAGTCAACCAACAGTTCACTATGTTTCTCGATACGGGAGTTCCCGTGCGTGCCAAGCTGAAAGTGACTTTTAAATCAACGCTCAGTAAGAAAGATCAGTTGAAGCAAATCCCACGCCATTCTGCAGATAGAACGAAATTAAAGATGCTCAACCAAGGCGATCAACTGTGGACGATTGCTGCCAATGAGTACGAAGATCCTACGCTTTGGCGCGAAATTGCGAAGGCAAATGGTATCGATAATCCAATGAAAGTGACCACGGGACGCCGCATTTCAGTTCCGAGGTTGGATTAAGCCTATGGCCTTAGATCTAGAAACAAGCTCATTTACATTTGACGATTTGGCCAAGAAGTACGGCGACTTTTATGCCCCTTACTATGATATTAAAGTAGATGGCACTAAGATATCGGATGATATCGCACTGGACAACCTGCGGGTGGAGACATCGATTGATGGAACAGCAGACTCCTTTTCTTTTCGAATAGCCAATGCTTATGATATTACGAAAAATGAATTTCAATGGCTTTCTATCTTCTCACTAGGTAAAGCCATTGATATTGGTTTGGGATATGTTGATAAATTCACCGCCGTCTTTTCAGGCCAAATTACTTCCGTGGTTGTGGATTTTCCAGAAGGCGGTGCTCCTGGTCTCGTGGTACGCGGGATGGATATTTCTTATTTGATGATGAAGGGGACGAAGTCTCGTTCTTGGAATAAGAAGAAATATAGTGATGTTGTTGAAGAAATTGCCAAGACATATGGCTTCAAGACACATATAGATGCAACAACAACCGAATTTCCAGCACTTTCGCAGAGTCAGATCAATGATTATCATTTTATTCAAAACTTAGCGAATTTAGTTAACTATGATTTTTTCATAGTGGGGAAGAATTTATATTTCCGTAAGCCATTAACGGCAATGACAGCTGTGATGACACTGGAGATGGGAAAGACAATCCGCAGTTTAATGATCGATCACAATTTGGCCGAGCAAATTACGGGCGTAACCGTTCGAGCTTGGGATAATAAAGAGTTAAAGGTCATCGAAGGCAAATCAGCCAGCGTGACGAAGCTTGGTTCCAATAGCAAGACGGGCAAGGACATCTTAGCTTCAAAGGGCGATTTCGTCGAGCATATGTATACAAATGTAAGCTCCGTTGAAGAAGCTAAAAGCTATGCGGATGCGATACTGAATCGCCGAGCCATGAAGCTCGTAAGCGGCAGCGGGGAATGCATTGGCATTCCAGAGATTCGCGCGGGGCGCTATATTAAGCTGAGCGGTATAGGCAAGACGTTTGATCAGCCTTATTATGTGACAGGGGCAACCCACATTTTGGATGACGAAGGTTACACGACTCGGTTTTTACTGGGAGGGAATGCAGTCTAATGTTCAAAACTCCCGATATTACAATTGGCGGCATCTCCGATTTTTCCAGCCAGAAGATTGGCGGCGTCATGGTGGCTGTTGTAACGAATAACGCGGATCCCGATAAAATGGGACGAGTAAAACTCAAGCTTCCGATGCAAGAAACGGAGACGGAGACCGATTGGGTACGCATCGCAACAATGATGGGCGGTAAGGAAATGGGCAGTCTTTTTATCCCTGAAGTAGGGGATGAAGTGTTAGTTGCCTTCCATTTAGGCGAGCTACGGATGCCTTTCGTCATCGGTATGCTGTGGAATCCGAAGAATATGCCACCTCCACCTGCTGAGAAAAATGATTTGCGCATGATTAAGACACGTTCTGGTCATGAGCTCTCTTTTAATGATAAAAGTGGTGACGAGAGCATCACCTTGAAGACTAAAAAAGGTCAAATTATTGAACTTAAAGATAAGGATCAAAGCATTTCAATTGCTGATTCCAGTGGCAACAATAAGATTCTGATCAAGGGCGGGTCTGCGAATGAAATATCTGTCGTCAGCCAAACATCTAAGATCACATTGAACGCCAAAGGTGAAGTCGGCATTGAAAGCACGAAGGAAATCAAAATTAAATCTACGCAAATTAATATAGAAGCTTCTGCTACCATGGCTTTGAAGGCAGGGGCGACGCTGGATCTGAAGTCAGATGGCATCATTAATATCAAAGGTAGTATGGTGAAAATTAACTAACGTTATGATCAATTAACGAGAGGGCGTGGCGAGATGTCGGAAGCATTTTTGGGACGGGGCTGGAAATTCCCGATTCAGGTTGATCCTGCAACAGGAAGGATCCGAATGTCCGAGTATGAGGAAGACATCGCAGAAGCGATTCGCGTTATCTTGGGAACGACACAAGGAGAGCGCGTGATGCGTCCCTCTTTTGGATGCGGAGTTCAAGAATTTATATTTGGCTTAACCGATGATACAACGCTGCATTTGCTGCAAAGTAATATTGAAGAAGCCATCCGAAACTGGGAGCCACGGGTTCATGAGGTTGAAGTGAAAGCTGTACCCGAAATAGATGATCCCGCTAAAGTAATGATTCATATTGCCTATCAGGTACGTACAACGAACAACTTGTTTAACCAAGTTTATCCGTTTTATTTATGGGAAGGTTCGAAATAGAAAGAGGATGCGGAAGCGATGACGAGACGTGTAGAGAGGAGGTGGAGCTGTGCAGCCTCCCAAAATTGATCCCAGAGACATACCTGATCTGATCGCTCAAATGAAGGAAATGGCCCCGTATTATACGCCAGAGTGGCGATTTACGCCTGAGAACCCGGATCCAGGTTCAGCGCTATTCCTGATGTTTGCCGATATGTTTCATGACAATATTAAGCGATTGAATCGCGTGCCTACGAAGAATTTGATATCATTTCTGAATATGTTCGATGTCACGTTGTTACCAGCTAGACCAGCAAGCGGGTATCTAACGTTCGCGCTGAATGAAGGAACGAAAGAGTCGGTGTATATTTCCGCAGGGACACAGATTGCAGCGGCTGTTCTAGCGGATACGGTTCTTTATGAAACGGCACGAAGTGCGCTGTTAACGCCAGCGGTACTTACAAGCATCTACGTAACGAGCCGTAAGCAGGACATTATCGTTCGGGTCGCGGATGAGTTCTTAACCGCCAGCCGTCAAGGCTTATCGATGCCGAAGAAGTTATTCCGTCTGCAAGATGGCGATAATTTACAGGAACATGCCTTGTATTTGGAGCACAGCTCGCTTTTCACCGTCACTCATCCGGCGCAGATTGAGATCGAATTCCGTAACTCGACGAAACGTTTTGAAGAATTTGGGATGTCTAGTCAACTCGCAGATCCTAATCTTACCGAATGGTTATACGCTACAGCGGATGGTTGGAAACTGTTCGACAAGGTAGAGGCGAAGGATAATCGAGTTATTTTGCTCAAAAGTATGCGTGAAGAACTTGCTCCGAAAGAAGTGAATGGCATCACGGGGCGTTGGATTCAATGTCGATTAAAGCCACACGTAACCGATCGCAAAACGCTGGCTGATAGCAGACTTTCCATGGATCACATCTCCTTCAAAACAGACTATGTGGATACACTCGAGACTGGCGGCATCCCGCCTGATCAAATGTTCTACAATGACATTGATGCTGACCCGTCCGGTTTTTACCCATTCGGAGATCAATTCGCCCTGTATGGCTCCTTTTATATTGGAAGTCAGGAAGTATTTACGAAAACCGATGGCGATATTAAGCTGAGCTTCGGATTGCAGGCGCGAGAGAATCGTTTTGGGGCGGAACAGACGGATCCTATCGATTGGAAAATGGTCATGAAGAAGAGCAAGTTCGATAAAGCACCTGTCGTGCATGTAACGGTTCTTCAAGTGGCTTGGGAATATTGGAATGGTACGACTTGGGTGAGGCTCGATGTGGGGAAGGATGCCGAGAAGCTTTTCTACTACCCAGTGGAGCAAAAGGTTCATAAGGAGATCCATTTCAAATGCCCATCTGACCTGCAGCCTACGTATGTGAACGGGAATGAGAATCGCTGGATTAGAGCACGGATTTTGCATATCGAAAATGCGTATATCGCGCAGGCGTTGTATTTGTCACCTTGGATAGATGAAGTAGCTTTAACGTATGCATATGAGGATCGTTTATATCAAGCGGAACGCTGCTTAGCTTTTAATAATACCGTTTATGAAGAGCGGACGAAGCATAGTCGTCAATTGCAAGGCGGTTTTGAACCTTTTCAGCCATTGGAAGGCAGCCATCCAGCTTTATGCTTTTCATTCGATACACCACCGGTGAGAGGTCCGATCTCCCTATTCGTATCCATCAAACAGCAGCGCTTCTCGGAGCATGACGTTCCTATGCTGGAGTGGGAATACTTACGAGCAGGATTGCTGCCGGGAACTCCGCCAGAGTGGGTGGCACTCAAGGTTATTGATGAAACGAATGGCCTGACGCAGAGTGGAACCGTACAATTCGTAGGTCCATCCGATTTTGCAGGCGTATCGCTGTTCGGGCAGGATGGCTACTGGATTCGTGCAACGAATCGTGATGATATTTACGATGATGTGACGGATCGTGTCCAGATTCCGACCATTCAGGGCGTCTATATGAACACGGTACATGTCCTCCAGCAGGAGACAATTACTGGTGAAGTTCCTGATGTCAAAGGGCTGGACGAAACGGAATACCAACTCAGCAGACTAGGAATTGTATCTGAGGAAGTATGGGTGGATGAAACTGATTTTGTAACCGAAGAGGAGATCTCGGAGTACGAGGTATCCGGAGCACCACTGATGGATATCCGTCGCGATTCGGAAGGCAACATTCTACAGGTGTGGGTTCGTTGGACGGCTGTTCGTGATTTAACGCTATCGGGTAACCGAGATCGGCATTATCTCATTGATCATACTTTCGGTCGTATCCGAGTTGGTGATGGTGTTCATGGAATGCACCCGCCGAAGGGCGGATTGGAGCAATTGAAGGTCACGTATCAAGTGACAATGGGTAAAATTGGCAATGTTGCCGCTCGACAGATCAATCAGATGCAGGATTCGATTGCGTTTGTTGGGGAGGTTTATAACCCGGAGCCCGCATCGGGCGGGTGTCAGGCGGAGAAGTTGGAGTCCGCGCTAGCGCGGGGGCCGGAGCTTTTGAAGCATCGTAATCGAGCGGTTTCGTCCAAAGACTACGAGTGGCTGGCTAGAGAAGCCTATCCGAATATCGCGAAGGTGACGTGTATTCCGAATCGGAATGCGTACATGCACAAAGAAATTGGAGCGATGACGCTTGTCATTTTGCCCAAAGAAGGACAACAAGGCAGTTCGACGTTCCCAGAGTTGAAAAAGCAAGTCGAGCGATACATTCTTGGACGTGCCTCAAGCTTGGTTGCTTTTCCTGAGCGCTTGCAGGTTATCGAGCCTGTGTATATGGAAATCTCCGTCTCAGCGATTGTTGCTGTGGAGGGGATGGACGCCGTCGTTCAGACAGAAATTCAAGCTTTGGAGAAATTAAATCGATTCCTTGATCCGTTAACGGGCAATTTTGATAACAAGGGCTGGGCGATCGGTCAACAAATTCATCCTTCTGTCTTTTATGCCTTGTTAAAATCGATTCGGGCAATCAGCCATGTCGAGAAGCTGTACATGACCGTTTACAAAATCGAAGACGGCGAACGTGTGGAGTTGGATGTCAATCGTCTGCCGACACTGCCGCATGGCATGATTGTGAGTGGAAAGCACAAGGTTGTTGTGAACGTACTATAAACGAAGGAGGTGAGCACAAGTGCTGCCTATACCTAATTTAGATGACCGGATGTTCGAACAGATGGTGATGGAGGCGCGGAAGTCGATTCCGAAGCTATTTCCAGAATGGACAGATGAGAATGAGCATGACCCAGGGATTACACTGCTAGAGTTAATGTCTTGGATGACCGAGATGCAGCAGTATTATTTAAATCGGGTGACAGAACGCAGTGAACGCAAGTTTCTGAAGTTGTTGGGGATTCGTCCGCGCGATGCGGTATCCGCCGTTTGCGATGTGACCTTTACAGGCGCTACGCAGCAGCTTGTGCTCCCTAAAGGGACACCGCTGACCGCGATGGATCTACGCTTCGAGACACAGGGAACGATACAGTTTGTTCCTGCTGTTTTGGAGAAAGTGCTGGTGCGTACAGAAACGGCAGCCGCCGATTATACCTCTAACAATCAGGCCAAAATTGCCTACTACGCCTTTGGTGCTGAGGCGCGCAAGGGAGCGCATCTGTATCTCGGATTCGATCGGGCACTGCCAATGGACACGGAGATTTCGATCTATTTTAATTTATTTGATCGTTACCCTGTGAGGGTGAGCCATCATGCTGAGAAAACAGCGCCGATGATCTCATCCGCCAAGGTGACTTGGTCATTTGCCGGTGCTGACACGGATGGACAGTCGGAGAGCTGGCTGCCGATTGAGCCAACGGTGGATAATACCGTTCATTTATCACAAAGTGGTGAGCTCAAGTTTCTCGTCACTTCCGAAATGAAGCCGATGTCCTTGTATCCGGCAGATGACCGCAGTCGCTATTGGATCTGCTGTACACTGGAGGAGGACGGCTACGAGCTGGCTCCCAAGATTGAAAAGATTACGCTGAACACGGTAAGAGCTGTGGAGCAGGAAACCTTTAGCGAGGTGACTGGTTTCAATAGCTCAGGCGAATCAGGTCAAAGCTACGAGCTGAGCTCTTATCTTGCCTATAACGGACTGCATACCGTCCAGGTGTTGGACGAGCGTGGGCGTTGGCGCGACTGGCACACTGTCGCTGATTTAAGTACCTGCGGGCCTGACGAGCTATGCTGCGAGTTGCAGCAGGATTCGGCCCGTCGGACAACCCGTCTTCGTTTCGGCGACGGGGTACATGGCAGCATCCCGCCGCAGGGCGCGAAGCGGGTGCGGCTGATTGCTTACTCGGCTGAGTTTGATTACAGCCGCTTTGTGGGAGGCAGCAAAGGTCTGCCTGGGCAGACCTTCGAGATCAGTCGCGGACGCGTGTATGTACCTAGCAGCATGCTGCTGCAGGTTGGTTATCGTCCGCGCGGCGAAGATAGCGTCGTCTGGGACGACTGGACGGCCGTGGATGACTTCGATAACTCGAAGTCCACAGACCGGCACTACGTCTACGACGCCGCTGCAGGCACGATCCGCTTCGGGAATAACGAAGCGGGGTTGGTGCCGCGCAAGTCCGGGGAACCGAACATTCGGTTCCTGGCCTTGCAGGCAGGCGGGGGCGTACGAGGCAACGTGAAGGACGGCCTCGTGACGGGCTTGGGCTTCGCGGCTGAGCCAGGCGTGAGCGTGACGAATCCGTTCCCGGCGCGAGGCGGCCTGGAGGCGGAGACGCTCGCGCAAGCGAAGCTGCGCGTGCAGCGCGAGCTGGCTGCGCCGACGCGCGCGGTGACCGCCGAGGACTACGAGGCGATCGCGAAGGCGGCGCCGGGGCTTCGCGTCGCGCGGGTGAAGGCGATCCCGCTGTATAAGCCGGGGATGCGGGATTTCCCTCGGGTATCGGCGCCGGCGCAGATGACCGTGGTGGTTGTGCCTTACAGCGAGAGCGATAAGCCTAAGGCTGGCAAAGGTTTCTTGCAGACGATCAAGCAGCATCTGGATCGGCATCGCCTTTTGACAACGGAGCTGCATGTCATTCCAGCGGAGTATATCAAGATCACCGTACACGCAGTTGTGGTGATGGAGCCGAAGTATAAGAACGAGCAGCGGCGGATCGCGATCGAGCTCCGAAATCTGCTTCAACCCATGGATCATGGGCAAGGCGCGGAAGGTTGGCGTTTTGGGCGTACGGTGTATAAGGGAGATATTTACGGCGTCATTTCCCGAATTAAAGGTGTCGTGTATGTGCAGGACATTTGGCTGGACGCTGAAGGAACAGGCTTCCATAAGGATGGCGCTGGGGACATTCATATCCCGCCGTATGCGCTGGTGTATTCAGGCGTTCACGAAATCGAAACGATTAGTCAGACGGATTTGTAGGTACCGGTGAGGCTGTCGGTTGGTGATGTGAGGGAAGCAGTGGTTGTAGATGTTGAAGTACAGAAAAGAGGTGACGAACGATGCAGGATGGACAAACGTTTTTTTCGCTAAACAAGCGGATGGATTGGGAAGAGGGCTTTGAGGCTAATATTCATATGTTGGAGCAGGGATTGTCGATTCAGCAGACGGAGAAGTACAGCATTCATCGCATCGTTCGTACGGATGAGCTTGAAGGTATTCCTCCGATTCATGAGATGACGGTGGGACCTGGGCGAAAGCTAATCTTGTTGGACGAGACAGCGAATGTGTGGATTTATGACGACGAAAGCCGACACAGAGAGTTACTATTTCGTCAGGGCCATGAATTATTTAGCTCACAAGCGATGCTGGCATCGATGTCGGATCTTCTTGTGATTGCGGATGCCAGCGAAGGGGTAGAGAGAAGACTTGCCCTCTACTCCATCTCAAACGGTCAGACCATGTGGGCGATACAGTCCTGGGAAGGTTTGAGTTTATATCCGCTCTCCTTGAATACGAAGTTACAAGCTACGAATATGCTGTATATAGCGGTACCTTTGGACATTACGGTTGGTATGAATGGAAGTCCCGAAGTCCCGAAAGACGGGCGGATTGGCATTATACAGTGGAATTCAGCTGGAGAGATGCTGCATGTGTATGAACATGAGGCACACCGTATGACGGAGGCGGTTCCGATTGCGGAGCTGCAGGGGCGTTACTATACGGCGGCCACAGATGGAACCATAGCTCTGCTGGATAATCAGCAACGATCTGTGACGGTTTTCCATGAAGATGGGCGAGAGCCGTTTCATTTCAAGTTGGAGCATGAGGGCCGATTTGCCGGAATTTCCATTGATACGAATCATAATCTCTATATAGGGGATAGCGGTTACGCGCAACAAGAAGGTGTGACAGAGCGGTTTATTTTAAAATATCGCGGCAATGGCGACCCCTTGGATAAAGTAACGGGCTTTCGAGGACGAACAGATAAATTGGTACAGGATGGACGCAATCGCCTGTATGTGTTTGATCGGTTAAGTGGGCAGATCAGCTTGTTAGACCTTAGGGCGCGCACGATGCTGCTGGAGGATACCCAATTGCCAGAGGCGGTGTACTTCTCTGCTGATTTGGATACGACGGAGACGGAGACGACGTGGCACAAAATCCGGCTCGAAGCAGATATTCCAGAGGAGACACAGGTTCGGTTCTCGTATTTTGCCTCGGATGAAAGTGAAGGGATGGTTGATGGGGATTATGTCAATCTCACTGACTATTTCACAGATCCGACGATCTCGGTCAAAGAAAAGCTAAGAGCGAGCCGTGACCTATGGTCTGAACCGATTTTGAATCCAAAGGATGCATTGCTGATGCATGCGAAGGGGCGTTATCTCTGGTTCAAGATTGAGCTGGTCGGCAGCGAGCAGAAATCACCTTTTATTCGCAAACTGCGAGTGTACTACCCGCGGACTTCGTTGATTGCCTATTTACCGCCGATGTACCAGCAGGATGAGGAGCATAGCCCATTCTTGGAGCGGTTTCTAGCGATGTTTTCTACGTTTTTTGACGATATGGAGAATACGATTGATCAGATTTCAGGTCATTTTGATCCGGATGCTGTGTCGGGGCCGTATTTGGAGTGGTTAGGCGGTTGGCTAGCCATTACGGAGCACGAGGCTTGGGGTGAGAAGAAGCTTAGAGAGCTCATTAAGCGAGCACCTGAATTATACAAGCTGCGGGGCACGCGTGAAGGCTTGATGAATATGCTTCAGATTTACACAGGTGCAGAGCCATTCATACTGGAGTACTTTCAGTTCAAGCAAATGCAAGAGACGTCAGAGCTGCGACAGCTTTTCACCCAGTTATATGGTGATAATCCGTATACATTCTGTGTCCTCCTTAAGCCAGAAAGCGTGCGTACGGATGAACAGCGCTTAGTGATTGAGCAAATTATCGACGATCAGAAGCCAGCCTATACGGAAGGCAAACTAATTGTGTTGCAACCTTGGATGTATGCGGATATGCATACGTACCTCGGTATTAATACGTACTTATCTGAGCCAACCTTATTGACCCTCGATCATCGCTCATCGATGCCTTATAACACGGTGTTGATCGATGTGGATCGTGATAAACGGATGGATATACATACGCGCTTGGGACTGGATTCCGAAATCGAATAATAAATGGTAGAGAAGGTGAGGGTATCCCTATGAAAAAATCACGTTATTACCCGTTTGAACGCAATCGGTATTTCTATGGGAAGCTGCTGACGGTCAGAGATTTCGAGTCTGAGCAGAAGTATTTTAATGATAAGCGCCGCATGATGAATCGGTTGCTGCATGGTTCCGGCGTTCTAACAGGATTGCAAGTTGTAGCGGTGGATGAGAAGTCCGTTTCGGTCGAAATGGGTGCTGCTATTGATGCCCTAGGACGTGAAATTGTCGTACCATCTCCGATGACAATGAAACTGTCCATGATGGATGGATTCAGTAACAACCAGTACGCGAAGAACGTATACTTGTGCATTGCCTATGATGAAAAAGAAAAAGAACCCGTTCACGCTGTAGCGAACTCTTCCGTCCGTTCGGACGAAATTAATGATTATAATCGTGTGTTAGAAAGCTACCGTCTATTTATTCGCGAGGATGCGCCGGACCCGGCTTCATTGCCGCTGGCTACGTTGTCAGATCAGACGATTGTCCTGTACCAGGATAAACAAGTACGTGTCCTGCAAACGACTCCGCGGTATGTGAATCCAGGGCAGTTGTTCGAGATGACACTGCGCTTCGAGAAAACGTTGAAAGCAGGAAGATTGTCCTTCAAGTATGATCTGGATGCTAACCGCGTCGAGGCGATCAATGGAACGAATATCGTGTTCCAAGAGCCGCAGGATGCGCAAGAGAGTGAGTACGAAATGAAGGTGCTGCTTCGCGCTGATAGCACGGCTTCTGTCAAAGCGACAGTCGGTGTGAAAGCTGGTACAGCGGCTTTGAAACTTGACGATCGACAATTGGAGCTGCAAGCACAATCCATTGGTGAGATTAGCATCGTAACCGAAGCGGTGAAAGAGCGGTTAATGTCGGATTTCGTGAAGCAATCCTTGGAAGCGTCCTTAGAGGCGCCATCGGAGCCATGTATTTATTTGGCCAAAATATGCTTGATCCAAGTTGGACCTACATATGTCATTGAAAGTGTTGAGCAAGTACCGTTCGGTGAATATGTCTACAATACGTCCGTGATGTATCGACTCGGGCAAGCAGCTCAGTATCGCGAAGAAACAGCAGGACAATTCGTAACGAAGTCGAAGGTAAAAACGTTGGCACCAGGCCAAACACCAGAGCTGAACGTCAACTATAACCCTTTGATTAGTGAGTTGTCTTTCGATTTGGGGATTCCAGCTGGTGGTGGCAGTGGAATTGCAGGCATTGTAAGTGGATATGTGGATATCCCGATTGAACCATTCACGAAGATTGCTGTATCTCCATTCGGAAGAGCGATGAAGAGTTTCTATTCTGGAGAGATTGTACACGGGCTTGGCGAGGGGAATGTGTTGATCATCACGAGCTTAGAAGAGCGAAGCGGCGACTCCTTCTCTGATATTCTTGCTAGCGGAGATCGCGTATATGGCGGTGCTTCCGACGTGTTCAAAGGCAGTGAGTTTGAGCCAGATGCACCTGAGGTGAAGATCGGAACGATCGCGTACCCGCAGAAGGGGACATTCCGTATCGGCGTGAAAGTGCAGCAATCCGGCGAGCAAGGCAATGTGCGCGTGCGCTGGTGGGCGTATAGTGCGGAGATGACGAGCGCGGTTGGCGGCGGTAACGGCGACTCCATCGACGAGGCACTGTCCGCAATGCGCGAAGCAGCATCAGCGGGTAGCGAAGCGGAGTAGAGTGAAAAGACCGTCCTGAACAAGCAATTGTTCGGGACGGTCTTTTGTGTTTTTGGTGTTGGGAAGGAGTAAGCCAATGGTTTGTCTACACTAAGAAGCAGTTGTAGCCTCTTTCACTACTCCCTTGCGATGTAGCTTTTGCCTGCCAAACGACACATAATAAATTCCTAGAATCAAGAGCTGCGAACCCGCAAGCACGACATAGATATTGCTAAAAATAACACCGGATCCATGACTGTAAAGGGGATTCCAGTTACTCATCGAAGCCGATCCCAGATCGACGGCCTTGCTATACAAACTGATGGCGATGCCTTGCCCAATGAAATTGGCCATCGAGAGCATGCCCATACCCACACCGATCTGATCTGCCGGCAGGGTTCGCGAAACAGAATTATTCACCGCAATGACGATGAAGGACTGACCTACATTGCCAAGAACAAGGAAAACGGCAATGAACAGGGGGGAGCTGCCCGCAAACGTTGCAAGTAGAAGGAAACAGGCGAGCAATAAGCCGGAAGCCATGTAGGCGACATAGGAGTTACCTTTGGCATCGGCAAGCTTGCCACCTTTGCGGCCAAATATGGCAGACGCAGCAGCAGCGGGAACCAAGGCAAAGCCAATCCATAAGGAAGGAAGCTGTTGAACATCCGTTAACAACAAGGGACTAAGCACATAGAGTGAGCAACAGCTGCTGCTGATAAGGAAAGAGAGTGTAAGTCCCCGTGTATATTTTCGATTTTGGAATAGTTTAGGTGCAATAAAGGGCTCACCCGCAGTGCGAATTCGCACCATGAATAAACTTAGGACGAGCAGCGCTCCGATCAAAAGCCACAAGCCGTTAGTTACGCTGAGCAGTAGTAAAGCAATGGTGATGCCAAACAATCCGCCGCCACCCCAGTCGAACTTGCTGGATCTTCCAGGCTGCTCATTGCCTAAATAAGTGCGGTAAAAGGGAAGTGCAGCCAGTACAACGAGCGGAACAGCGAATAACCAACGCCAGTGAAGTGTGCTTATAATGAGGGCTGCAATGACGGGCCCAAGCGCGTTCCCAAAAGCTAAGCCGACAGCCGTCATACCAAATGCGGCACCTCGTCGTTCAGGAGCGAAGTAGCGTAACGGGATAATCATGGAGATCGCAGGGATGACCGCGGCACCGGCAGCTTGTAGGCAGCGTCCGACGAGCGCTATGCCAAAGGTTTGCGACGTCAGTCCGATGACAGAGCCTAGTGCGAATAAGAGGAGTCCGAAAGTAACGATATCTTTTAACCTGTAACGATCAGCGAGCTTTCCATATGTGACGGCGCCAATGGCGTATATCATGATATAAGCAGAGGATAACCAGCTCACTTGGGCTATCGTCAGCGCAAATTCCTTACTGATCTTGGGCAGGGCAATGTTGAACATGACGCCGCTCATCATGGAGAAGGTCATGGTGAACATGAGAACGCGCATTAATTTGTCAGCGGTTTGCAGTGGTATTTTGGTTGCCATAAAAGGACACTTCCTTTCAAAAAAAGACTGTCAGTACTTACTGACATTGTGGTGAGAAAAAAACTAAGGCCGTAAAGCCCTAGCAAATAGTTGGATGCTCTCTTGTACGAAAGGTGTTAAGCCGATGCCAGGATAGCTTTTATGTTGATCGAGATCGTTCATGAACGCCCCGAAGTGCATCATGATAAATGAAAATGCCTGCAGCTCAGGATTCGATGTCACGATTTTCCCTTTGTGGGACATCTCAATGAAATAGTTGGTTAATATCTCAAGTAGCTGCTGCGGATGCTTCTGAGTGCGAGCACGAAAGCCGGGCAATTGCCCCTCATCCTCTTTGAGGGAGATTTGAATCATTTTCCGATTCCGATTCATGATCTCATGATAGGTCGTGCTCACGAGAAGAAGATCCTTCTCTAAATCCCAGACGAGCTTCTCGGCGAACAGTTTCTTCATCTCTTCCGCATAATGATAACGGTCGAAAGCCGCTTCAAGAAGCTTCTGTTTCGTGCCGAAATGGCGAAATAGGGTCTTCTCGCTGAGGCCAGCCGCGGTGGCAATTTCCAGCGTCGTTACTCCGTTATAGCCTTTTTCCGCGATCAAATGGAGTGCTGCTAATAGCAGTTTATCGCCGCTTCCCATCTTGCTGTTGTCCATAGCGTTATCCCTCTTCCGAACAAAATGTCAGTAGTCACTGACATTTATATTATACGGGTTAGCCGTTATAGTCAATAACGATTTCAAAGCAGGCTTGCTAACGTGTCGCCCGTGCAGTCTAGCAGGCACTTAAAAGGATATGAAGGATTGAGATAGGTTAAAAAAAGTGCATTGCATCGATAGAGAAGCCTGTAACAACGGGGTTCTCTTGTATTTGTCTTCTCCTATTTCCGAAGCAATAATTGGTCATTGTCACTGCAGAAGCGGTCAGGTACGATCGGATATGTGCAAGAAGAATGTGATCACGGGAGGATGAATTGATGAAGAAGGTCAAAAAGAAAGTGAGTATGCTGCTAGCTGTTAATTTGCTTTGGAGTCTAGTTGCCTCATCTGCTCCATTTTATGAAAGCGCAACCAAAAAGGCGGAAGCTGCTGCGGTGAATCTGATGACGAACGGAAGCTTCGAACAGGCGGCAACGACCACGGATGCTAATTGGAGCAGTGCGAGTGCTCCTGTGGGTTGGGGGCTATGGATACCTACGGGAAGCGGGAAGGCGCCCAATAAAACCGTCAATGTCACCCTGGATAACACGACAGCCCATGAGGGAAGTAAGTCCGTATTGGTAGATGCCTTTGCAACAAGCAGAGTTTCGATTAATCAGACGGTAACATCAGTGGCCGCGGGGAGATCCTATCGATTGAAAATGTGGTTGAAAACGGAGAATGTAACAGGTACAGGTGCATACTTCCGAACACAATTTTATAATGCAAGCAAAGTTGGAGATGGTCCCTCAACCCCGAAATTGGTAGGTACGAACGATTGGAAGATGCAACAGGTTTTTATGACGATTCCAACGAATGCAACCAAATTGGTTATCGAACCATTTCTGGAGACGGGTATGGGGAAAGTATGGTTCGATGAAGTGAGTCTGGAGGAATATAACGGCGTAACAGGAATTGCGTTGGATCCAAGCGCGCTCTCCATGACAAAAGATACAACGGCTACGCTCACAGCGGCGCTCACTCCGACGAACGCAGTGGACAGAACGGTCATTTGGACTACCAGCAATCCGGATGCAGTCCTAGTAGACAGCAATGGAAAAGTGACGGCTGTAGGGGTTGGGACGGCAACGATTACCGTTTCAACACCAGATGGAACGATTTCGGCGCAATGTACAATAAACGTTGATTCAGCGGAAATGGCAGCATCGTATAGTGCGCTTCGACAGAAATGGAACGATAAACTAACGGGCGGTGCCCTGTTCAATCCTGCGGATCCAGATATGGCTGCTAACCTCACTAAACTGGCAGATAGTGTATCGAATGCAGATCAAACCGGCTTGTGGGATCGCGTGAACAAAGCTAGTAATCGCACACATGTCTGGAGCGATATGACGAGCACAACAGATTCAAGCCAGATTAGCACAGCGTATGCTCGCTTAAAAACAATGGCATTAGCCTACTCCATGCCAGGGACGCCCTTGTATCACAACACAGCGTTGCGCGATGATATCGTGAGCGCGATGGATTGGATGTATACGAATCGATATAACGAAAACAAGAGTCCATATGGAAACTGGTTTGACTGGGAGATCGGTGTCCCGCAAGCCTTAAATGATCTCATCGTGCTCATGTACGGGCAATTGACACAGGCGCAAATCATCAAGTTTATCAAACCGATTGATAAATTTTGTCCAGATCCAAAGGCAGGTTCCGTTCTTGGTGTCAAAGGTGTCAAAATGACGGGAGCAAATCTGCTGGATAAAGCACTGGTGGCTACCGTTCGGGGTGTGATCGGAAATAATAGTGCAAGGCTTATACAAGGCCGCGATGCGATCGGTCCGGAATTTGCTTACACCGAGCATGGAGATGGCGTTTATCGAGATGGTTCCCTTGTTCAACATACCAATATTGCGTATACGGCTGGATATGGAGCTGTTTGGTTAAGCAGAGCCGCCGATATGACGTACTTGTTGAACGGTTCCCCTTGGCCGGTAACAGATCCCAACGTCAATAACGTCTACAATTGGGTGTCAGATACATTTGAGCCGGTAATTTATAAAGGTCTCTATATGGATATGGTCAATGGCAGAGGCATGTCGAGGCAAGCTTCAGGCAGTGCTAGAGGTACGATCACAACGTTGCTTCGCTTAGCTGAAGGGGCGCCGGCGGATGTAGCGTTATCCATTAAGCGTATGGCGAAGGCGTGGATTGCGTCGGATACGACATATTCCAATTATTTCGATGGATTATCTGTTTATGATTTGAGTATTGTGAAAAATCTCTTGAACGATGCTTCGATTCAGCCTAGAGGCGAATTGATCAAAAACCAAATTTTCGCAGGAATGGACCGTGTTGTTCATTTGCGCGAGGGATATGGTTTCGGAATCAGCATGTTCTCCAATCGGATCTCAGCATTTGAAAAGGGGAATACCGAGAACTTAAAAGGGTGGTATACAGGGATTGGTATGACGTACCTTTACGATCAAGATCTAGGCCAGTATCGCAATGATTTTTGGCCAACAGTAGATTCGTTTCGTTTACCAGGTACGACAACGAATGGTTCTGGCAAAGGCGTGACGCCAGGTGACTGGACTTCTTACATGAATGCGAAAGAATGGGTAGGAGGCACGACGATTGAGGGACTTTACGGTGCATCAGGCATGGACTTTTCCTTGGCGAAAGTGACTGGAAGCGACTTGCAAGGCAAAAAGTCGTGGTTTATGTTCGATGATGAAATCGTTGCATTGGGTGCAGGTATTTCAAGTAATAATGCGGGACCACAGCCTGTTGAAACGATCATTGATAACCGCAAGTTGCGTGATGCAGGTGATAATGTGCTAACCGTGAACGGAGCAGCCAAACCAACTCAGCTTGGTTGGTCGGAAACGATGGAGAACGTTAACTGGGCTCATTTGGCGGGAAATATGCCGGGAACGGATATTGGCTATTATTTCCCAGAAGCGGCCAACGTGTATGGACTGCGTGAAGCCAGAACAGGCAAATGGAGCGACATTAACAGCGGCCAAACGGCCACGCCAATGACTCGGAATTACATGAGCCTGGCCTTTGAACATGGGGCAACGCCTTCGAATGCTGCGTATGCGTATGTGATGCTGCCGCATAAAGACACTCAGGCTACCGCACAATACAGCCATGCGCCTGATGTAGAGATTCTGAGCAATACGGCGGATGTACATGCGGTTAAAGAGAAGAAGCTCGGCATTACCGCGGCGAATTTCTGGCAGCCAGGAACGGTGGATTTTATCTCCGTGCACAATCCTGCTTCCGTCATGGTGAAGGAATCCCAAACGGAGTTAACCGTTGCTGTATCCGATCCAACACAAAAGCAAAGCACGATTACGCTGGAGCTGAACAAGGCTGCACTATCCCTCGTGCGTAGTGACGAGACAGTTACGGTTGTACAAACGTTGCCGACCTTAAAGCTCCAGATCAATGTAGCAGAATCCGTAGGCAAAACGCATGTCGTAACGTTCAAGAAGGACACGACAGCTCCCGTTATCACACCAACCGTTTCGATGGCTGTCTATTGGACAGCGGGCGGCAGCTTGAATTTCGACATAAGGGATGCTGAGAGCGGAGTCGCAGAAACGTCACTAGAGCTGAATGGCCAAACAGTAAGCCTCCCCTATACGTTCAGTCCATTAAGTCTTTCAATTGGCGATCATCCCATAGTCGTTACGGCAAGGGATATAGCGGGGAACGAAACCAGATCCGTGTACACGCTAAAAGTAATGATGGATATAGGACACTTGGATGAATTAGTCAGGTATGCCTATGGGCAAGGTTGGATTACGAACCAAGGCATCTATAACAGCTTGCTAGTCATGATTGATGTTCTTCAGAAGCGTGCAAATCAGACACAAGTTCAACAAGCATTCAACGCGTTAGAAAATCATATTCGTGCACAATCAGGTAAAAAGATTGACACAGGATTCGCCGAAAAGTTGTTAAAGGCTATATCCTTTTTAAAGTCATAAGACTTTATAAGGGGCTGGTAGTGAGTGTAGTCCGATATTTCTGAACTAAATCGGCGATTTCGTGCGTAAAAGTGTGAGTAGTCCGATTTTACCGAACTAAATGACCATTTTTCGGATGTAGCGGTCATTTGAGGGGAATTAGTTCAGCTAATTCGGACTATTGGACAATCTAGGATGCCGACAGAGAAATTAGTTCGGTCATTTCGGACTCATGGGGATAGGTAGAGAAAGTAAGGCAGATAAAGGACGGTATAGCCGTTTATTTCGAATCATAAGTTAGCTAAGATTATTGGAAACAAATACAGCCCGACTTCGTCTATGTGATGAAGTCGGGTCATCCTTATTTCTCGAGATACTTGATTTTATAGGGCTAACCGATTAAAATGCTCAGTATTCAGTTAGCGAGGTGATTGTTCTGCGCAAAATAATAACGAATTTTTGGAAGCGTTTTTTTCGACGCAAAACGATCTTTCGCAATATGGTCACTCTTTCCTTGTTCGCTGCGATTATTCCTGTTCTCGTTGTTGGGATTGGGAGTTATTTATATTCAGCATCCGCTGTACAGAGTGAAGTGAACCAATCGAATGTTCGAATCTTAAACAACGTATCTTCTACCATCGATGCCACGCTAGATCGCTTGCAAAACAATGCGATTCAAATGTTGCTGGGTACTTTTTTTAGCTCTAACTTGGTGGAATTAAAGAGCACGAATTACGCAGGTTTCTACTCTGGCATTTCACGTGAGTTATCTGCGCTCATGAATGGGAATAAAGAAGCTAGCGACGTAGCTGTGTACATACCGGATGAAGGTTATTTGATCTCTCCGATCTATGGGGGGAGACGCATTGAGGGCAACGTGGAACGTGAGTCGCTCCTGAAAGAGCTTGCCTCCAATGATCAGCTTAGGTGGGTCAGCGGACCATACCCTTTAATACCAGGCTACAACGACAATGGCATTACGTTAATTGCCAAGTTGCCACTGCTGGGTAAACAGCCCATCGGACTCATGTTTATTCGAATTAATGAAGAGCTGTTCCAGAATATTATGAAACGGTTTATAAGCTATACAGGTGAACAAATGTTTATCTTGGACGAAAAGGGCGTGCTCGTTACCTCCATGGGTGGGACTGAGGTTCCACAAGGTCTACTCGATCGAGTAGCTCAAAAAGGTTCCGAACAGCGGTTCCAATTCGTCTTCCATGATACTGAATATATGGTGACCCCGATTACGTCATCTTTGAATCAATGGCAATATATCAACATGGTTCCCATCGATCAATTAAATGCCAAGTCGAATGGGATTAAGTTAATCACACTGGTCATCGTTCTCATATGCTTGGTGTTCGGTGCACTTATAACGCTGTGGGGCACACGTCGTGTATATCGCCCTATTCAGAATCTTGTCGCCTATGTGAAAGACGGACAAATGGATGAAATGGAAACCGATGAAGTAGGCTTTGTCCATAAACGATGGGCAGAACTCAGCAATACAGCGAATGACATGCAGCAGCAGCTCAGTGACCAATTGCCGCTAATTCGTGAAATCTTTGCTCTACAGCTTTTGCAGGGACGCTTTCTCTATTACTCCGAAGATCAGTTAGCGGCCATGCTGAGAAGGTATAACGTGCCTGCACAAAAGGAAAGCATCGTTATCGTGATTGCCTTTGATTTACAATCGGAAGGTAAGGTGCGTTTTCAAGAAAATGACCGTGAGTTAATTGTTTTTGCCGTAAAAAATATCGCGAGTGAACTTTTACAATCCCATGCCATGGAAGGAATAGGCATCAATCTGCTGAATGATCAGGTTGCTGTTTGGCTGTATCGCGATCCGCTGCTAGCTGAAGATGAAGAGTCGGACATCAAACAGTTTGCTGAGAGGCTGCGTTTGCTTGTATCTGACTACTTGCATCTCCAGGTTACGATTGGGCTCAGTGGGAAAAGCGAGCATATCGGGGAGTTGCCTGAACTTTACGAAGAGGCACTGCTGGCAGTCCGCTCACGAATGATCGTAGGCGGCAATCAGGTCATTTCGCATACGAAGAGTAAAAGTCATTCAGACATGCATTATCGATACCCATTGGAGATCGAGACGCATTTTGAGAACTCGTTGCAACTAGGCGATCGTGATGAAGCCGTCAGGATGATGGACGAGTTTGCGAAAGCGATGGGGGCTGCGATTCAGAAGCCTGAGCTCATTCAAATGTCATATTATCGACTGCTAACCGCTGCGATTCGAACAGCTTACATGCTAGGATTGGATACCGCACAATTATTTGGGGAATCAAATGAGGATCCCTATCTCCATATTCGCAATATCAGTACGACTTATGAATTGAATGCCTGGTTTAAAGAACAATTGGTTGAGCCCCTTGTTGCCTATGTGCATGGCAAGCAGCATCAGGAGCATGAGCAGTTAATTGCCAAAGTGGTTCGGTACATGGAGGAGAACTATCACTTCGATCTGTCATTGGATCAATGTGCACAGATTTGTGGACTAAGTCCGCAATATTTAAGCAAGTTGTTCAAAAAGAAAAAAGATGTCTCCTTTATTGAATATTTGACCAAGGTAAGGATTGAAAAGTCCATTGAGTTACTTCGTACAACGGATTTATCCGTATCCGATGTTGCTGAACGGGTAGGGTACCAGATGAAAAACTTCATTCGGGTATTTAAAAAGCATATGGGCGTGACGCCAGGTCAATTCCGAGGATCAGACGAGGAAAATTAAGGGAATTAAAATGCCCATATCTTGTTTTTAACATTTCATATGAAGGCGAAAAAAGAGGATAAAGTGAGGAGAAACCCCGTCGTTACGGGGTTTCTCCTTTTTTGTCTTTCCACAAACCGTGGATAAGAATTGGTCATTGTCCCTTTGACTGACGATCAGGTACGATCGTTTCAAGCAAAACAACGAGATGCAATCGTACGAATGAGAGGTGATGACATTGTCACATAGTCAAGTGGAACAGTTTCAGAAAGTGATGCCGAGTGGACTCGAAGAAAGAAAGATATCTAAGAAATCATGGGTACACGAGTGGCAAGTCGCGCTGAAGCGTGACAAATATCTCTATCTATTGGCAGCGCCAGGATTACTATTTTTCCTCATTTTCAAGTATGTGCCGTTATGGGGATTATTGCTTGCTTTTCAAAATTACTCTCCATATTTAGGTTTCTGGGATAGCGAGTGGGTGGGATTGAAATACTTTCATGAGTTTTTCACGAATCCCGATTTTATGATGTTGTTTCGAAATACGATGGCGATCTCACTTCTGAATATCGTATTTTTCTTCCCGATTCCCATTGTGGTGTCCTTATTGCTGAATGAGGTGAAGAGTTTACCTTTTAAGAAAATCGTACAAACGGTGATCTATTTGCCTCACTTCTTATCTTGGGTTATCATCGTCGGTATTTGCTTCTTGATTCTCGGTCAAAGCAGTGGAGTCATTAACCAATTAATCGTCGAATTCGGCGGACACAAGATTGAATTCCTAACGGAGCCTAATTATTTCTGGGCCCTGCTTACGGCTCAAAGTATTTGGAAAGAAGCGGGCTGGGGAACGATTATCTTCCTTGCTGCACTGGCTGGGATTAATTCTGAGTTGTATGAAGCCGCGCAAATTGATGGTGCGACAAGATGGCAGCAGATGCGCAATGTCACCATTCCTGGTATCAAAAGCACAATCATTGTGTTGCTAATCCTACGGTTAGGCCAAGTGATGGATGTAGGTTTTGAACAAATTTTCCTGATGGCGAGCGGACCTGTATCACATGTAGCTGACGTATTTGATACGTATGCTTATCGTGTCGGTATTCAACAAGGCCGGTTCAGCTATGCAACGGTTGCTGGATTATTCAAATCAGTTGTAGGACTCATACTGGTTGTTTCAGCCAATCGTGTAGCCAAGAAGTTCGGCGAGGAGGGACTTTACTAACATGGATAATCAGCTAGGTTCTAAGATATTTAATGTCCTTAACTACACGATACTCACAATAATTGGACTTGTTACCTTACTGCCTTTCATTTACGTTGTGATCATTTCATTTACCGATCCAACGGAGTACTTGACGAAGTCCTTGGTTCTGATTCCTGACAAATGGAGCTTATCTGCGTATGAATACATTTTCTCTACAAATGCATTCGTTCATGCGATGGGGATAAGCGGCATACTAGCGGTGTTTGGGACCTTACTAAGCCTAATTGTGACAAGTGCTTTAGCCTATGTGCTCTCTCGCAAACGGTTAAAAGGAAAGAAGTTTTTCCTTGTTGCCATCCTAATGACCATGCTATTCAATCCAGGCATGATTCCGAACTATTTGCTCGTGGATAGCCTTGGTTTAATGGATTCGATCTGGGCACTTATTTTGCCAGCGCTGACCAGTGCTTGGTATGTCTTCTTGATGAAAAACTTCTACCAGGAAATTCCTGATGAACTAGAGGAAGCAGCTAAAATGGATGGTTGCTCAGATATCGGTGTGTTCTTCCGCATTATGCTGCCGATTTCCGTCTCGGCGCTCGCCGCTTTCGGATTATTCTACGCTGTAGCGTATTGGAACACGTACTTTAGCGGCGTCCTTTACATCAATAGTGATAGCTTGCGTCCGTTGCAGGTACTCCTTCAAATGCTGCTCATTTCCGCATCGCAAATGGCAGATCCTTCGGTGGCCGCAATGCTGGAAAGTGAACGAACTGTGCCTCCACAAGTGATTAAGATGGCTGCAGTCGTGATCTCCTCCTTACCCATTGTCATGGTGTATCCATTCTTACAGAAGTATTTTGTTAAGGGTATGATGGTTGGTTCCGTGAAGGGGTGAGAGCAACGTACCTGAGAGGGGGGATGCTGGGAAGTACTGGACATGCAGGTCAATAATTCTGATTGTATAATAAGCATATAAACGGGAGGTCTTTACATGAAACCAATGGTCAAAAAATTGGCAGTACTCTTAACAGCAACGGGGCTAGTCGCTTCTTTAGCAGCTTGTGGTAAAGCGAATGAAGCTGCACCTGCAAGTTCGGCAGCGAGTACAACAGGGGCATCAGCAAAACCATCTGCAAAACCAACCGATATTTCCATTACAACGCTCGCTTTCGCTGCAGCACCTACAGGTGAGTTAGAAGCTGTGAAACAGCTTAATGAAAAACTCAATGTTAATCTGAAGCTTAATTGGATTCCAGCAGCCCAAATTACAGAGAAACTAAATGCGCTGCTTGCTTCACGAGATTTACCCGATGTGCTATTCCTTGAAGATTTTAACTATACGCCTGCTTTCCTCAATGCCGTTGATCAAGGTGCTTTCTGGGATCTAAGTCCTTACATTAAAAATTACCCTAACCTAGCTAAGTATCCAGATAACGTATATAAAAATGCCTCTTTAAAAGGGAAATTGTACTCCCTTCCACGGGTAAGACCGCTCGATGGCCACGAGTCCATGCTGATCCGCAAAGATTGGTTAGATAAGCTCGGCTTACAACAGCCGAAAACAATGGATGAGTTGTCCAAAGTTCTCGAAGCTTTTGCATCGAAAGATCCAGATGGCAACGGGAAAGCAGATACCTATGGTGCTGCTCTTCCAGGAGCAAATGGACCTTCGAGCACGATCCTATCTATGTTTGGTACAGGCACAAAGTGGAAAGAGGAGAACGGCAGCCTGATCCCGTATTGGTATACACCACAAACCAAAGATGCGCTAGCTTTCTGGAATAAATCCTATAAAGCAGGCGGGATTCTTCCCGACTTCCCAGTGCTTAAGGCAGCGCAGATTAAAGATATGCTTGTTCAGAGTAAAGCAGGCGTAGCGTTCTCGAACGTGAATGATGCTTATAAATATAATGTGGAGTTGCAGAAAGTGAATCCGCAAGCCAACCTCATTGCTGTTGAAATACCAAAAGCACCAGACGGCAAATTATATTATGAGCAAGCTAGTGGGTATTATGGACAATTCCTGATCAATAAGAAATCCGTTGATGAGGCGAAATTAAAGAAAATCTTAGAAGTTTACGATTACACGGCTACGGTTGAGGGCTATAATTTGGCTACTTACGGCATCAAAGATGTTGACTTCACAGTCAAAGCTGACGGAAGCGTAGAACAAACCGAAGAAGGTAAGAAAAAAGGATATTCCGGCGATACGACAGGCCAATGGGTAACGGGGTACTTTGATAAGTATACAAGAGCCAAAACAGCAGGCATGCCAAACGAAATTTACCAAGCCAATGCAAAAGTCATTGATACCATCACCTCCATTCCAGATCCAACTTACGGATTAATGAAGTCCGCACCATTTAAGGAAAAAGGAGCAGACTGGGATAAAAAGGTGAACGATATGATGGTTAATGTGATTGTTGGCAAAAATTCGCTTGAGGATTGGGATAAACTGGTGAAACAATTTAAAGATGATGCAAGCTTCCAACAGCATATGAAAGAAACGAACGACTTCTACAAAGAGAAATCCAAATAAGTCTGATGAGATGAAGGACCCGATCGTGCCTGTTGATGGCGTGGTCGGGTTTCTTTTAAACTAGAAGGTATGTGGTTCAATGCGCAAACATAGACTTTTCTATTCCTTCTACATCGAAATAAGGGGAGAACAAAATGGTAAAGAAACCAAGTCTCACGTTCGTAGTCTTGACGGATACCCATATTAAAGACACTTTAGAGGGGACTGCAGCCCAGAATTGGGATCGGGCTCTCAAGGATATTGTGGCAACTTCCCCAGATTGTCACGGGATCATGCATGTTGGTGATATCACAGACAATGGGGAGCGAGCAGAATTCGAAATCATGGAACAGATTTGGAAAGCTAACTTGGAGGGGCTGCCGCCAATCTATTTTACTTTTGGCAATCATGATGTGCGTTGGAAAGATCTTGATGAGCAGATGTTGTTATTTGCAGAACATACGGGGATTCACAAGGCCTACTATGATGTGTGGTTGGAAGGCTATCATTTTATATTCCTAGGCACCGAGATTGGCTTGAAAGACTGTGCTTATCTATCAGAGACCCAGCTCAATTGGTTGGATCACAAGTTATCCGAAGATGAAGTGACGGAGAAACCAGCGTTTATTTTTGTACATGAGCCTCTGCTGAACACTGTCGCTGGGTCCCAAAGTGAGTTTGGTTGGAATGGGATCAGGCAGGACGCGGAATTAAAGATGATTTTAGCCAAACACCCAAATTCGATTGTCTTTACCGGCCACACGCACTGGGAGCTAGGCGCCAAGGAGACCATGTACAACAGGAAGTATGCGACCCTGTTTAATGCGGCTTCTGTCGCTTATTTATGGACGGATGACGACGTGTTGAAAGAGGGTTCACAAGGTTTTTTTGTGGAAGTGTACGAGGATAGGGTTCTTGTAAAAGGAAGAGATTTTGCCTCGAGATCATGGGTTGCAGATGCCGAATACACGGTGAATCTGCCAACGATCATTCCAGTTGTCGATCTGACGGTAGACCCGGATGGTGCGCTCCGTAATCCTTCCGTGTCTATGAACAAATCTGTCTTTCAGCCCCATGAAGACATTGAGGTTATGTATATAGGCTCGCTAAGAGAAGATGCCTTCGGCATTTATCTAAGAGGAGCTCAACCGAGTGAGACAGAACGCATAAGTCCTATTGTCTCCATGCAGACCAAAACGTTCGGCCAGCCAGATGGAAGGTTGGTTTTTAAAGATCTAGATCTTCCAGTTGGCAGTTACGATATGATCTATTTGGGTGAAACGTTACATACGGAACTCACTCGAATGCCTTTCGATATAGGAAGTAGCTCTTGAGAATTATAACGGATGAGGAGCATGAATAAGATGGCAGTTTCTATGGAAGAAGCAGTGAAGGTAGTTCCATCTCCTCGTCAGTTGGCGTGGCAGCAAATGGAGTTTTATGCATTTATACATTTCGGAATGAATACGTTTACGGGAAGACAATGGGGATTAGGTGATGAGGATCCACAGCTGTTCAATCCAACAGAATTCGATGCCGCACAGTGGGTAGAGGTCTGCCAATCAGCAGGTATGACAGGGATTATCCTCACTAGTAAGCATCATGATGGATTTTGCCTCTGGCCAAGTGCGTATACGGATCATTCGGTGAGAAATAGTTCCTGGCAGGATGGACAAGGCGATGTTGTGCGGGATCTGGCTGAAGCTTGCCGTGCACAGGGTATGAAATTTGGTGTCTATGTATCGCCATGGGACCGACATGAGCCTAGTTACGGGGATTCACCCGTGTATAATGCCTATTTTCAAAATCAATTGAGAGAGCTTCTTACGCAGTATGGTGAGATTTTTTGCGTGTGGTTTGATGGGGCTTGCGGCGAAGGCAGCAATGGGAAGAGGCAGGTATATGACTGGGAAGCAGTCTACTCAATCATTCGTGAGCTGCAGCCCAATGCCGTCATCAACATTTGTGGCCCCGATGTTCGGTGGTGCGGCAATGAAGCCGGACATACCCGCGAATCGGAATGGAGCGTTGTACCTGCGTATTTGCAGGATACGGAGAAGATCCACGCAGATTCCCAACAGGCGGATGACCCAGCATTTGCTCAACGGATCAATACGGAGGTGGATGATTTGGGTAGTCGTACTATTCTGGCGCAGGTCGATAGCGTCATCTGGTACCCTTCTGAAGTCGACGTATCCATCCGACCACAATGGTTCTACGATCCGACGGAAGATGATAAGGTCAAAACCGTAGAGGAACTGGTTAATTTATATGAAAGCACGGTAGGGGGCAACAGTGCGCTGCTGCTCAATCTGCCGCCTGATAAGCGTGGACTTATTCATGAGACGGATGTTAGGCATCTGCGTGAGTTGGGATACTGGCTTCGTGGAACATATGGAACAGATCAGGCTGCGGGGGCGTATGTGAAGGCCTCTCAGACCATGGACAGTGATGTGGATGCGCATTATGTCACGGATGGACGTTCTGACACGTATTGGTGCCCACCAGAGGGGACGGAGCGTGCCGAATTAGAGTTGGACCTTGGCAAGGTCATGACATGGGATCGTATTGTGTTGAAGGAATATATTCAATCAGGACAACGGATCGAACGTTTTCAGCTGGCTTATAAAGAAGGAGAAGAATGGAAGCCGTTATATGAAGGCACGGTGGTCGGGTATAAGAAAATATGCCGAGTGCCGAGGATTACTGCGAGGTATATCCGTCTTGCGATCACAGAATCGCGTGTGAATCCCACATTAAATCACTTCGGTGTGTATGACACGGGAGGGTGAATCGAATTATCAGAAAAGAGGCTGTCCCATAAGTAATCTTTGGAACACGTCGGGAACAAAAAGATCACTTTCCATAAAAACTGAGGAGCTAAGCGGTTTGTCTCGCTAAGCTCCTATTTTTCGTGGAAGACGCGCAGCAGAACCTTTTAACACTGGGGTATTCTTCCTAGCTGCCACTATGTATTTAGATGTATAAACTACAGCTAATTTATCCAAATCTGAACTGTTTGCGGGATTAAATGGAAAAACTACAGCTAATATGCATGAAGTTTGAAGATATGAGCAAATTGAAGGGAATTAACTACAGGAAATACAGTTAACCTTTCGAAACCTAGAAATCCTATTCAAATAGATGGAGAATATCCAGTTAGATTGCGGGAAGCAAAAGGAAGCAGGTTCATGAAGGTCATGAACGAAAAAAGAGGGCTGTTTTCAAAAAGTCTAGATCGACTTTGAGACAGCCTCTTTTGGTTAGGAATTGTCGTGGAACAATCCATGAGGTAAGGTACCTTCCCAGGAAGCAGGCACATTCAGTCCGAGCGCATGCGCGACGACGGTTGCGGTGTCGGCAATGGTGACATTGTCGAGCTTCGTACCAGGTGTGATGCCAGGCCCCATGCAGCTCCAGAAAATGGTTTTATCCCATGGATGGTCACTGCCATGATTGAAGGCATGCTCGCCACCACCACCGTGATCAGTGACGGCGATGATGAGGCTATCTTTTAATAGATCAGCTTGTTCAAGTGCCCCTAGAATAACTCCAGTCTGACGGTCCGACTCTTCAATAACACGATGCTGTTCTGGCATATTGTACCCATACTTATGACCAGCAGCGTCGGGGAGATCGAGTTGCACATAGAGCAGCTTGAAATCCGGGTTCTCCTGTATGTAAGCGGCTATAGCTAGGACGAGTTCATCATCTGGCATAGAGATTTTGTGCACGTCCATCGAAGGTTCGATAATCCCGTCGTTAATGGGCTTCCAGGCGCTGTAGGCGGCTAGCTTCGCAAGTGGGAACGCTTCTCTAGCTACGCGGAAAATAGATGGATAAGGTGAGTCGTCAGGGAAGGTTTCTACTTCTGCTTTGGTATTCGTAAGTCCATGTTTCACAGGATTAACTCCGTGCAGTAAGGTTCCCCAACACTCGGCACTGATCGTTGGCGATGCGGTTTGCGCTTCGAGCGTAGAGGCTCCAGCCTGAAATAGACGGTCCAAATTCGGGGTATGCGCATCACGGACAAAGTTGCCGGCGCCATCCCAACCAATAATAATGACACGATTACAAATGCTCATGGTTATTCCTCCCTTTTTTACCCCCAAAAACTGATAACTAGAATCCCTATTAAAATAAGAATAGAGCAAAGAATACGTAAGGTACCTTGTTTCTCTTTGAGAATAAAGATGCCAAGAAGGGTGGCGAAAACAGTTCCAATTTCTCGCAGTGGGGAAATATGGGCAACAGGCGCGTACTTCATGGCGAAAAGAAATAATAAATATGACACTGGATTGAGAATGGCGCCAAGAGCAATCGTTTTGAAGTTGATCTGCCACTCTCTGCGCAGTTGTTTGGAAGCAATAACAAGCGGTGTAAGACCTGCGACGAAACCAATATTCGTCACTTCCAGTAAGGCAATAGGCGAGATATGTGCGAGATTCAGCTTATCGACAAGTACGTAGCAAGTCGTGCACAACCCTACACTAAGTGCCATGAGAAAGGGAGTAAGCGATTGGACAGACTTCTGTCCAGAAGATCGTGAACTTGTGAAGATACCGCTGAGCAATAGGAAGCCAATGACCATGCACAGCAGTCCCATCCATCCAAGTGGCGATAAGGATTCACGTAGAAATAGGACACCGAAAATTGGGATAAATAACGTGTTGGTTCCTCTCATAATCGGATAGATCTGCGAAAGATCCCCCATATTGTAGGTACGTGATAATAAGAGCGCATAAACCGCTTGTAAGGCGGCAGATAGTAAAAGTAGTCCGTATGCAGATAGAGTTAACGGTGTGAACCATAATTCTTTGATTAAGTAAGGAAGCAGGATAACGGTGGTGACCATGATAATGGACCATAGAAAAACGCCTTTGTTCAGGCTGCTTTTGGTAAACAAGCTCCAGATGGCATGGGCAAGTCCTGAAGCAATTACGAGTAAAATTGATGCAGTTAACAAGTGATCAGCTCCAAACGTAAATGGGGTTACAGCGTTGGTGAGTGTTCGGGTTGATCACGAATGACGGTGCCGTCAGCGAGTCGCAGCCAAGTTTCAAATGCTCGCTCGCCTTCACGGAGGCGAATCATTCTTGCGCCGCGATGGAAGCCTTCTTTCCCATAGGTATTGTAGCCTGTCGCTCTGCCATAACAGAGGCGAATCCCGTGCAGCTCTCCCCAGTAATCATTGACATGATCATGGCCACAGAAAGTTCCAACGACGTTACCCATTTCAACCATGGCTGCAAAAAGGCCAGAATTTACAGGAGCACAACAAACATTCTCGTGCTTGTTTCCGTAGCAGGTTACACGCTCCCATACTTGCTGATATTCGGGAAGCGGGATATGGAAAAAAGCAAGAGCGGGCAGCTCGCGCTGCGCGTTACGGGATTGCTCCGTGTACCAATGGATCTGATCGCTGCGAATCCAGTCATAGCCTCGAATACGTGGTACGGTCGAATGACTGCCTGAATCAAAAAAGTATAAGTTCGCTGCAGACTGTCCGTCACGGCCCTGGATGGAGAGACAGTAGTTGCCAACGCCACTAATATCTACAGGGCCAGATTGTGTCACCGTGTGAGGATAAGAAAGGACGCTGTTCATAAGTTCCTGTCTTGTGATGAGGGTTTCGGTGTCGTGATTACCAAATACCAGTGCCCATGGGATTTGGCGAGCTTCTACAGCTTGCACAGCGTCGCGAAAAGCTTGAAGTGGATCTTCACAGGGGGGTTCACCCGTGGAAACAGGTCCAGTGTAGATGATGTCTCCGGTAAAGACAACTAGATTAGGCTGCTCGGCATCGAGTACTTCCTCCATCAGACGAAGGGTCAGTTGATCTTCCTTTCGGCCATCGATCCAGTGTAAATCTGTAAACTGCGTGATCGTAAATGTGTGATCCTCACGAAAAGTCAGCGGTTGCTGCTTGAACATGAATATAGCCTCCGATCTGATTAATGTTTGTGGAATCATGTTGATTTCATTAGTTATGTTGTTGTTTGTTGCCAATTGTAAACGGGTTGGGCAGAACTGTCAACGAGCAATTTTTGTTGAGGTGAGGGATTAGATTGCCTAGATTGACACACCTAGCGCAAACCCCTAAACTAGTGAAAACAACATAAAACAACAAGATATATTAGAAATCGGTCATATTAGGAGGTTATTATGTCATTAACCTATGAAGATCGCAGGGTGACGATTCTTCATCATTTGGAAATGGAAGGAAAAGTACAGGTGCATCACCTGTCTGAGTTGCTCACGGTTTCGACGGAAACAGTTCGTCGGGATCTGGATCGCTTGGAAAAGGAAGGCAAACTGCGCAAGGTGTATGGCGGCGCCGTCAAAATGCGCATGGAGATGGTCGAGCCTCCCTTTCTGAACCGCGTGCAAATGATGAAACCCGAGAAAGCAGCGATTGGGAAATTAGCGGCGTCCCTGGTTCAAGATGGGGAAACCATCATGTTGGATAATGGAACAACGACAATTGAGATTGTGCCCTTTTTGAGCGATAAGACGAATGTAACAATAATTACAAACTCAATTCCGATTCTCAATTTGGCGATGGAGTCGTTTAGGGGCCGGATTATTTTTGCTGGCGGGGAAGTTAATCAAGAATGTCGGGCTGTGACAGGCACATTGGCTGATCAGATGCTCGATCAATTTAAAGTAAACAAAGCTTTTATTTCAGCGGGAGGCATTTCGTTTACAGATGGATTAACTGATTTCCATTTGGCTGAAGCGGTGATTTCGCGCAAAATGATGCAAAGAGCGGAAGAGTGTATCCTAGTTGCAGATCATAGCAAATTCGGCCTGTCTACGTTTGCCAGAGTCGCGAAGCTGGAGGAAATATCCATGGTGATCACGGACGCCGGCTGCCCGAAGGAGTGGGTGGATACGATGGAGGGGCTTGGTATTGAGGTGCGGATAGGTGAGTAGGGAGCCCGCGCGGCGAAAGCGCTGAGTAAGTCGAACTTATCGTGCTTTAGTCCGATTTCTCCGAACTAAATTGAACATTACATGTAAAAACCGTCCAATAGTTCGATTTTACCGAACTATTGGACGGTTTTTCTCATTGGTGTGCTGTTTGGGTTGATTTAGTTGGGTAATTTCGTACTAATTACCTTTAATGGACAGAGTTACTAGGATTAGACTGGCGATTTCGGACTAATCGAATGCAGCAGTGGTCGTTTACCGACCCATGTTTTTTTACTACAGCTGGTCCCCGAGCCCCGCGCAACATCCTATTGCACCGTATGGTGTTTCGGCCGGAACTCGCTGGGCGACTGGCCAGTCCAGCGGCGAAATTGCCGCGAGAAGTGGCTGGCGGACTGGAAGCCAAGCTTATCGGCAATGGCCGTCATCGGCAGATGCGTCGTGACGAGCAGTTCCTTGGCCAGCTTGAGTTTTTGCTGGCTGACGTACTGGCGCGGAGATAAGCCATACACGTTGGAAAAAAGCTTAGAGCATTGGCTGCGGCTAAGGTTCATCTCCTTGGCAATCCCCGCAACGCTCGCTTCCTCGCTAATGCCGAGCGACAGCTTTTCTTCAATGGCATGCGCCACATCCGTACTAAATAGGGACGCATCTTTGCTCTGATCAGAAGGGTGCTGTTTGGGTGTGGTTTGTTGCTTCAGAAGATGGAGCACATCATGGATGATGAGCAGCGTGTACGATTGCAGCAGCAGCTTGTCTTCAAATCGCAGCGAGTTTGGCTGTCCTTGTTCAGGAGCGGAGCCCTTGGCGTGATTGCGCTGCATAACGGCCTCCAGCTCGCTCACATAGAAGCGCAGCTTGCTGCGCTCCGCGTGTTGCTTAGACATGTGGCGGTAAGCTGCCGCAGCAAGCAGACTGCGAATATCGGCATCATCGAGGTCAAAATGCACATTAAAATAACCATAATTTGTAGCTGCCTTGTTAGATGAGCGATGCCTAACACTGGATTTGATCAGCAGCCAGTCTCCTTCCCGCATGGTAATCGTTTCACGATTGATTTCGTGTATAACTTCTCCCTCCGAGCAATACAGCAGCTCAAATAAATGATGATGATGCCGTGGATATTCCCAACCTGGAGGCTGTAGTCCGAAGTGGCAGCCTGTCACTTGCAGCGTCTGGATCATGTTTGGAAAACGGTAAGTATCCCGGTACAAATCCTCCATCGTAACGTCGCCTCTTTCCGCTCAATTTGTTCTGTCTATTGTAACATCTGTTGGCACATTTGGTATAGAATATGCTCCATTTGGAGATTGAGGGAGAGTCGCTTTTCAGCGATGATGAAAAGGGAATAACACGACTTTTATGTGGGTGCTGGAGGGATACATGTGGCTATTTTAGCTCTTGGAAATAAACAATTTTTACTAGATGGCGAGCCATTTCAAATGATTTCAGGAGCCATTCATTACTTCCGTGTGGTGCCGGCTTATTGGGAAGATCGCTTGTTAAAGTTGAAAGCCTGCGGTTTTAATACGGTTGAGACGTATTTACCTTGGAATTTGCATGAACCGAAGGAAGGCGAATTCAACTTCAGCGGCCTCGCGGACGTAGAGGCATTCGTTCAACTAGCAGGAAACCTAGGTCTACATGTGATTGTGCGGCCTAGTCCATATATTTGTGCGGAATGGGAATTTGGTGGATTGCCAGCGTGGCTGCTTCAATATCCCTCTATGAAATTACGTTGTATGGATGCGATGTATTTGCAAAAAGTGGATCGATATTACGATGAGTTGATTCCTCGTTTGAAGCCGCTGCTCAGCACGAATGGCGGGCCGATTCTAGCTGTTCAAATTGAAAATGAATACGGCAGCTACGGAAATGATACCGCGTATTTAACCTATTTAAGAGACGGCTTAATCAGTCGTGGCGTGGACGTGCTGCTGTTTACATCAGACGGTCCTGAGGATGGCATGCTGCAAGGAGGTACGGTGCCGGGCACACTGGCTACGGTTAATTTCGGCTCACAGCCGGAAGCAGCTTTCGAGAAATTCCGTCAGTATCGTGAGAATGAGCCGCTTTTTTGCATGGAGTATTGGAACGGGTGGTTTGATCACTGGCTGAAGCCTCATCACACGCGTGAAGCTGGAGATGTCGCAGATGTATTCGATCGGATGCTGCGAGCGGGTGCTTCGGTCAATTTCTATATGTTCCACGGTGGAACGAACTTCGGATTCTACAACGGTGCGAACTACCAAGAGAAGTATGAAGCGACAATTACTAGCTACGATTACGATTCACCCTTGTCCGAATGTGGTGATGTGACGGAGAAATATAGCGCTGTACGTAAGGTGATTGCTAACTAT
The DNA here is from genome assembly GCF_031455095.1 of Paenibacillus qinlingensis. Taxonomy (GTDB): domain Bacteria; phylum Bacillota; class Bacilli; order Paenibacillales; family NBRC-103111; genus Paenibacillus_E; species Paenibacillus_E qinlingensis_A. The sequence goes on along the minus strand of NZ_JAVDSB010000010.1, from coordinate 38,804 downwards.
TTGGGCAAAAGTGAAGATGAACTTCCAGCACTGCCTGCACCTAGTAAGAAGAAAAGCTACGGTAAAGTTGCTTTGACGGAAAAGGCTGATTTGCTGGACTCTTTGGCGTATGTGTCAAAACCAATTGAGCGGACCTATCCCGTATCAATGGAGCATCTAGGACAAGATTATGGTTTCATCGTCTATTCGACGCGAGTGTCCGGACCACGTGTGGGTGAGAAATTGCACCTGCAAGAGGTGCACGATCGTGCGCAAGTATTCTTAGATGGCGTATATCAAGGTACGGTAGAACGTTGGGATCCACGTCCACTCCAGATGGACATTCCTGCTGGGGGAGCGAAGCTGGAGATCGTCGTTGAGAACATGGGTCGTGTTAACTATGGTCCGCGTCTACGAGATTGCAAAGGCATTACGGAAGGCGTGCGAATGAATAATCAGTTCCTTTTTGACTGGACGATACATCCACTCCCACTAGACAATTTAGTGGTAATTCCGTTTGGGCGTGAGGAGGCGGAGGTTGGTGCAGATCGTCCTACGCTCTATCGCGGGGAATTTCTTGTAGATGACACAGGAGATACGTTCGTCAAGTTAACCGGTTGGTCCAAAGGCGTCGTATGGATCAATGGCTTCAACCTCGGCCGCTTCTGGGAAAAAGGCCCTCAAAACACGTTGTATCTGCCAGCCCCGTTACTACAAGCAGGGCGCAATGAGATCATCGTATTTGAACTGCATCACACCGAGAATGCCATTATTGAACTAACGGATACGCCTGATTTGGGTTAATTTAAAAGTAGAAAAGGAGGCACCTTCGGCTGCAATAGCGGCTGGAGGTGCTTTTTGCGCTAGCACAGAAGGAGGAGGCGTTTTTGTCTTTGATGGGGGTACAAGGATAATCTGGGGCAACAGGTAAATACTAACGGAAATATAGCAGAACGGGAGGGAAAGCGTATGGAAATCCAGCAGGAGTCATCTCAAATCTCGGAAGAGCTTGAGACGAATATTCGTCATCTTTTCCAGTGCTTTCATTCTTCTGATGATGTGCGATCCAGAGGGTTTTCCTTGCATGGCCGCAAGGGTAGCCTTCTTTATCTAACTACAATTACAGATACAGATAAACTGCAATCGGACATTCTCAAACCTTTGCTGCAATCGAGTGAAGGACGTCTTGAAGATATACTTCCTATTCTAGATATTGAGCTTGTTACTGATCTGCAGTCAGCAGCCGCAGGGATGCTTCAGGGTAAATGCGTCATTCTGCTGGAGCAGAGAATGGATATCATATTGGTCGATGCGAGTACAAGAGCCATACAAAGTGTGGGAGATACGCAAAATGAACAAACGATCCGCGGCTCGCATATCGGGTTCGTAGATGATATTTCTATGAATGCGCAATTAATCCACCAACGGTTGAAGAATGCCAACTTGGTTGAACGACATTTTACTCTTGGTTCTGAAAGCCCGACGGATGTCATGCTGCTGTACATGTGTGATATCGCGGATATGAACGTTGTTGACGATATTATCGCTAATTTACTCACCAATCAAGCTACCTATATCAAATCCCCGGGTCAAATCACAGATCGTTTGGAGAGCAGTCATTTATCGCCATTTCCACAATTGCTTTTCACCGAAAGACCCGACACGACGGTTTCACATTTAATGGAGGGACGTATTGCACTACTCGTGGATGGAAGTGCATTCGCGACGATTCTGCCAGTCACATTCTTTATGTTCTTTCAAGCGGCAGACGACTTTAATGTCAGATGGTGGAATGGCACTTTTTTTCGGTTTCTTCGGTTTATCAGCGTCATGATTGGCATCGCACTTCCTTCTGTCTATATATCCATTGTCTCCAATCATTTTGATATATTGCCCATAGATTTGGTGTTCTCATTGAAGGCTTCATTGGAAAATATCCCCTTTAATCCACTCATGGAAGCGATGTTCATGATTACTGTACTTGAGCTGCTTAGGGAAGCCGCGATTCGCTTGCCCAAATCCATTGCCTCTACGCTTTCTATCGTAGGAGGTCTCGTGATTGGAAGTGAAGTTGTGAATGCCAATTTGGTGTCAACTACGATGATTGTCGTCATTTCACTGACAGCCGTAGCTTCATTTAGCGTGCCTTCACATGAAATGCGCCTTGCCTTACGGCTCATCTCATTTCCAATTATGATTGCGTCCTCACTGCTTGGTTTTGCAGGTATAGCTTTTAGCTTCAGTCTCTTGTTCATGCACCTAAGTAAACTCGAGACGTTTGGCGTGCCCTATTTCTTTCCGTTTACGCCATTCAATCCAAGACGAATTCTGACCACGCTCGTTCAACTGCCCAAACGAATCTTCGGTGGGAAAGCGTCTGATAGGAGGGCATCATGACACGGGTTCAATTATTTGCCTTCATTTTGCAAACGCAGATCGGAATCGCAGTGCTTTCCTTCCCTTATGATTTACATAAAGCTGCCGGGGCAGATGGCTGGATTTCAGTTCTTGTGGCTGGAGCTGCTGTGCAGCTTCTTCTAGTGGGTTACGCCATGCTCTGCCAAAGATTTCCACGACAACATCTGTATCAATTCGCACCTCTCATTGTGGGCAAATGGCTCGGGAATCTGGTCAACGTGGTTTATATTTTACATTTTACCATTACGAGCAGTCTGATCTTATTGATGGAAATGATGTTCGTAGAACTATGGATATTACCTCACACCAACCCTGGACTCATCATCGTTGCGAATTGTATCGTTTGTTTATACATGGCCAAGGAGAATATTCGGGTAATTGCCCGTTACCATGCGTTAATAACCTTATTAATTATTATCATGGTCGCCATCATGTTGACGAACTTTAGCACGATGGATTTCCGCTATCTATTGCCTGTGGGACAAGAAGGATTCCAAGCCATATTATTGGGCGTAAAAAGTTCTGTGCTTTCCTTTTTGGGTTTTGAAGTGGTTTTAGTGCTGAATTCCGATATTCAAACCCAAGGAAAAAGTATAATCCCTCCCATTCTGTGGGCAAATGGATTGGCTACCGCCTTCTTTTTGCTCATCGTTTTCATCTGTTATCTTAATTTTAGTCCGGATTCTCTTGATTTCATTCCGCAGCCCGTGCCGTACTATTTGAATGGGATTTCCCTGCCGTTTCTAGAACGGTTGGATCTGATTTTTCTTTCGATCTGGCTGGTAAAAGTAACGTCAACACAGATCAGTTACCTCTACAGTGCAGGGAAAGGATTAGGGTTATTATTTCATCGCAATGAGCACAAGAAAGCCATATATTATCTTGTCCCACTGGTCTGTTTAACCGGGATATTCTGGCGATCGGAGAGTCGCGTCCAATTTTTTGAGCATATTACCCAATTTGATAGTTTTATCGTCCTCAGCCTTCCGATTGTGCTCTTGCTGTTTGCCTGGTTGAGAGGGAAACGGGGGCAGCTTCCGCTATGAAAAAGCTTATGATCGGATGCCTTAGCCTCCTATTACTCTCGGGATGCAACTATCGAAATGAACTCAAAAACCTGCAACTCATCTATGCGGCCGCGATTGATACCAACGATCAACAAGAGATCATCGCTACCGTGACTGTGCAATCGCCTGGGGGGAAGGAACGAACGGCGCCTGTCCACGAGGTGCTAACGGCAACGGGACCCACGCTGCAAGATGCATTGTTAAAAAAAATTGGGTTACAAATTGCTGGCCCGATAGGTACCTCCAAAAATCAAGTCACACTGATCGGTGAGAAGCTGGCCAAAAAAGATTTAGCCGAAATTCTGGATGCATCCTTTCGGAGTTCCAATGTGCCTATGCTTTCTAAAGTATCTATTGTTCGCGGGAAAGCTGGAGATTTAATTCGCCTCGATCGTATTGGGTCTGCAACGGCAGGTGAATATTTACGAAAGATTCTTAAGAGTGCCAGCTATGAAACGATGGTTCCATCCATGACGCTGCATTCACTCTACCCTATGCTGCATGATGCCGGGCGAGATCCCGCCATTCCCATTCTGAGGAAGGAGTCCGATAAAGCTGTGGTCGATGGTCTGGCTCTTATGCATGCCCGCAGATTTACAGGCTTTTCGTTAACGCCCGAGCAGTCCATGTTGTATTTATTAATGAATGGCAAAAAAGGTGACATTTGCGTGATTACAAGGAATATCAAGGAGAGATCTTCTAATGGAAAAAATAACCCCTTAGATTATTTAGCTCTTAATATATCTAATTTAGAGCGAAAAAAAGAGGTGTGGATTGACGCGGAAGGGCATGTGCAGATTCAACTCAACTTGAGCATGAAAGGCAGAGTTATTGAATATGCGAAGGGTGACCTTGGAGACAAGCAAAAGATCGAACAGTTAAGCAAGCGATTCTCTGAGGTAATAACGGAAGAAGGCAATGAGATATGCAAGTTGCTTCAGCAGGCAAATTCGGATGCACTCGGCATCGCTCGGGATGTGATGGCTTTTTATCCGAATCAGTGGAAAAGGATGGACTGGGAGACAGACTACGCGAAATCCAATTTCAAAGTTGTTATGAAAGTGGAGATTATCGGACATGGGATTATAAATTAGCCGGCAAGTAGAAAGTTCATTCGAATACACGAAGTAGGTATCCTAAAGTATACCGGGTATCTTTAAAGTGCCTACTTCCAGTAAACCCTAAAAATCGTTATACTGATGAAGTTACGTTAAGTAAGTAATTCACTTTATTTTAGGAGGTAACAAAGATGTCGAACGAACAATTAAAAATAGGTATTATTCTAGGTAGCACCCGTCAAGGACGTGTTAGCCCACAAGTAGGGGAATACATTAAGCAAGTTGCTGACGAACGCGGAGATGCTGCTTACGAAATCGTAGATATTGCCGAGTATAAACTTCCTTTCTTGGGTGAAGGTACTGGGGAAGAACCAGGTCTTGCAACATGGAATGCGAAGCTTGATAGCTTAGACGGATTCGTATTTATCGTGCAAGAATACAACCACAGCATTACAGGAGCTTTGAAAAATGCACTGGATTCCGCACGTGAGGCTTGGAATAACAAAGCTGCTGGTATCGTGAGCTATGGTTCAACTGGCGGTGCTCGTGCTGCTGAACATTTACGCGGTATTCTTGGCGAGTTATTGGTAGCTGACGTTCGCGTACACCCGACTTTCTCCTTATTTACAGATTTCGAAAACTACTCCGTTTTCAAACCAGCTGATCTTCACAAAGCTAACGTAAATGCAATGCTAGACCAAGTGAATGCTTGGAGCGGCGCGTTGAAAACATTGAGATAAATATTGGAATAGAAATACCCCACAGGGATGAGCTGTGGGGTTATTTTTATTGTTAAGATTAAAGAGTAATATGATATGCTAAAGGATAATTTTTCCTGAGGGAGTGTGATTTACTTGAATAAGAAGCCTCGTGTACTATCCTTTTCTGGCGTTTCGGGTGGAGGTAAGACAACGACCATCAAACACTTGATCCATCAATTAGATCATGCTCAAGCTCTCTATTTTGATGATTATGAGTTTGAGAATTGCCCAGATATTTGCGAGTGGGTTGAGGCAGGGGCTGACTACAATGCTTGGGTGCTTTCTCCTCTCATTACAGATATTCAACTTCTACTAAAAGACGAATCACTAGACTATATTGTCCTTGATTATCCGTTTGCTTACTTGAACGATGCTGTGAAAGACTTGATTGATGTGACATTTTATATAGATACCCCTTTGGATATTGCCATGGCTAGACGCATTCTACGGAACGAGCAGGAACATGGGATGAGTGAATTACAAAGTGACTTACATAACTATTTGATCAGGGGAAGAGCTGCTTATCTCGAAATGGAAAAGACGGTAAAGACCAATTCGGATGTTGTCCTGCAAGGTGAATGGCCTACAGTGTTAATTGTCGATCGGATTATAGATGAATTACGGAAGCGTTCGGTTTAATTTTTATTTTTTACCACAGGTAAATTCTTGCCTGAATGGGTTCATCATGCGAGAATAGGTGTTGGACAAACCATACTTATTCAAACACAAGAGGAGTTCATTCACATCATGTTGCATTTGAGTTGGGAAATGATGATTTTCGTTATCGTCGGCGGGTTCTTGGCAGCCTATGTAGATTCGGTTGTTGGGGGAGGCGGGCTTATTTCGGTGCCAGTCCTACTGGCAACAGGGATGCCACCAGCGCTGGCGCTAGGTACGAATAAATTAGCGGGGACGATGTCGTCGCTGACAAGCACGATTTCATTTATGCGGACAGGGAATGTTGATCTCAAAGCGGTACGGGGATTGTTCGTGCTATCCTTGGCTGGAGCGGTGTGCGGCGTATTCGTGCTGCGGCAAATTCCTTCCGATTTTCTAAAACCACTGGTCGTGGTGATGCTGATTCTGATTACGATTTATACGATATTCCGCAAAAATTGGGGAGACATCTCGACCTTCAGTCAGTACTCAGCGAGGACGGCTTTCTTGATGGGCTGCGCCGCGTTCCTGCTGGGCTTCTATGACGGGTTCTTTGGGCCAGGGACAGGTTCCTTTCTCATTTTCGCGTTTCTGATGGTCGGATTCGATTTCGTCAAAGCAGCAGGCAACGCCAAAATTCTTAATTTCGGCAGCAACATCGCAAGTTTAATTACGTTCATGGCGCTGGGCTCCATTAATTATTGGATCGGCATCCCGATGGGATTGGCCATGGTGTGCGGCGCACTTCTGGGCTCACGCATGGCGATCCGTAAAGGATCGGCGTATGTGCGGCCGCTTTTTATCGCAGTATGTGTACTGTTGGTGGGTAAGCAGATTTGGAGCTTGATGTAGTGGGAGCAGTACACCTTGTACCCCTTATGTGCCAGCCCAGATTCGGAAGGATCCATTGCGAATTGACCGATGGTTATGATATGATTTTAGCAGAGTGTATATGAAGGAGGTGAAGGTAGGATGAATCGAGAGTTCGTAAACAACCGTGTGAGCCAGTTACCCATTGCGATGGCTGGCATCGTTCATGCAGAAGTCAAAGACGCGAGAGGTCTGTCCACTTATGCGCATACGGTTTACCAACTCACGAAAAGACACCTACCTTAACCCTCTACGGAAATGATCCGAAAGGTCGTAGGAATTTTCCTGCGGCCTTTTTGTGTTAGCTGCGTGCAGGTCAGGGTCTGTCTTCAAACCAAGGAGGATCCTTTATTATGTTAATTGTTAATGGTCAAAATATAAAAAAATACCACGGTGCCCAGTTAGTACTCGAGGATGTTACATTTGAAATCCATCAAGGGGAACGTGTCGGACTTGTGGGTCGTAATGGCAGTGGGAAATCAACGCTGCTGCGCCTTATTTCTAAGTTAGAAAAGCCTGATGAAGGGCAGTTGACGGTGCGAAAAGATACGGGGATCGGCTATTTGGCGCAAATTCCAACAGTTTGGGAAAGCTACACGGTGTATGATGTGCTTGCTTCGAGCTTTCAGGAGCTGCTGGCTTGCCGCGCAACGATGCGTGAGCTTGAGCGTGAAATGTCGAGTCCAGTGGTGATGAACGATGAGAAAAGGATGGAGCAGCTGCTTGCGCGATATGCCCATCTGCAGGAACGATTTGAACGCGAAGGCGGTTACGAGCTTGATGCACGCATCGATCAGGTAGCGAATGGGCTGCGGATTGCAAAAGGGTTTTATGAGCGAAGCTTCGCCTCGTTGTCTGGGGGAGAGAAGACGAAGATTACTTTGGCCTCTCAGTTAATTGGTAAACCAGACCTGTTGCTGCTGGATGAACCGACGAATCATTTGGATTTGTCGGGCGTGGAGTGGCTAGAGGAATACCTCAAACATTATGATGGGGCTTGTATCATTGTCTCTCATGATCGCTACTTTCTGGACCTCGTTGTTACGAAAATCGTTGAACTGGAAGATGGCGAGTCGACAACGTATCACAGCTCCTACTCAGGTTATGTGAAGGAGAAGGAAGTACGACTGCTTCAGCAGTTCGCGGAATACCAAGAGCAGCAGAAGGCTATTAAAAAGATGAAAGAGACGATCAAGCAGTTGATCGAATGGGGGCGTATTGGCGGGAATGAGAAGTTTTTCCGCCGGGCGTTCTCCATGCAGAAGGCGCTGGATCGGATGGAAAAGCTCAAGCGGCCTGTGTTGGATCCGAAGGCGGCTGATTTTGATTTGAAGCCGGAGGACCGTTCCGGCAGGCGGGTGCTGCGCTTTGAGAATGTCACGAAGCGATTTGGCGAGAAGACGGTGCTAGGGCTGGCGAGCGGCGCACTTGAATATGGCGAGAAGGTGATGCTCGTCGGGCATAACGGCTCAGGAAAAACAACGCTGCTGAAAATGCTGCTTGGTGAAGTGCTGCCCGATGGCGGGGAACTGGAGCTGGGTGCTCGTGTCGACATCGGCTATCTGGCACAGCAAGCATACCCAGCGGATGATAAAAAATCCGTGCTGGCGTATTTCTGCGAGGAAGCGAAGCTGGAAGAAGGGGAAGCGCGGGGGCGGCTGGCAGCTTATTTGTTTTATGGCGCAGACGTGTTCAAAGCGGTAAGTTCCTTATCCGGCGGCGAATGGACGCGATTGCGCTTGGCTCTGCTTGTGCTGCGCAGACCGAACCTGCTCATTCTGGATGAACCGACGAATCACATGGACATCGCATCGCGCGAAGCGCTGGAGGATGCGTTGGAGGAATTCCCAGGCACGGTGCTGGCGGTGACGCATGATCGGTATTTTATGAATCGGCTAGCGCGTAAAATATGGGAGTTAGATCAGGGGAAGATCACCGTGTATTTGGGTGACTTTGATGCTTATAAAGAGAAGTGCGGCGAGCTTCGCGCGCGGGAAGAATTGCGGGCTGAAGAGCGTCGGGGCGCAGATAAAGTGAAGGAGAAAGCAAAAGAAAAAGTGAGTCAGCCCGAAGTTTCCGGGGCTAAGCGGGGGAAACCAGCCGCTGCTGGGAAGGTCGCTATGGAGAAGCGGATCGCTGGCGTAGAAGCCGAGTTGGTCACGCTGGATGAGCAGCTGCAGCAGGAAAGCGAAGCATTGGCACCGGCGAAGCTCGCTGAGCTCTGGGAGAAGCGGGAAGCCGTACAGGCGCAGTTGGATGGTCTGTATGAGCAGTGGATGCTGGAGGAGTAAAACTGACGTATGCAACCTACGTTGCCATTGTCACAAAACTGGCTTCGTTCCGCCACCGATCTGACATGGAGTCCCTCCCCCCAGTATGTTAAGCTAGAAGTACTTTAGAAGGAGGCGATTACTGTGATTCAAGTTTTCCCGGCCAATACACGTAATTCAACTGATTTGGGGTGGCTCAAGAGCCACAAAAGCTTCTCTTTCGGCGACTATTTTGATGAAGAAAATGTAAGTTTTGGTGTCATGCGAGTGTGCAATGACGATGATATCGCAGCAGGACGGGGCTTTGGCCCGCATCCCCATAGCGATATGGAGATCGTCAGTATCGTACTCAGCGGAGCAATTAAGCATGAAGACAGCCTTGGCCATGTAGCCATTACGGCTTCTAATGGTGTACAGCGAATGTCCGCAGGCAGCGGCGTCATTCATGCCGAGTATAATGCATCGGAAACGGAACCGATGAGTCTGTTTCAGCTATGGTTTATGCCTGCGAAACGTGGGATGGAGCCCTCTTTTGAAAATGTGACGTATGAGCCAGAGGCGATGGTTAATCATCTGTTACCGGTTGTAACACCCGAAGGCGGACCTCACATCGCGAAAATCTATCAGGATATGAGCATCTATTTGAGCAAACTGGATGCAGGGAAAGAGCTAGTGTTCGAGCAGGGCGAGGGGCGTCGTATTTTCTTCATGCTGGTGAGTGGGAAATGTTCGGCTAATGAATCGGTACTCGAAGCAAAGGACAGTGCGCGTATCCAGGGAGAGTCAACGTTAACCATTCGTGCGCTCGAAGATACACATTTCATGCTTATTGATCTGCCATAAGGCGATAATGGAGAGATAGAGGAGGTTGCAGCGATGAAGGAAACTTTTCTAGTCAAGCATGCGGTTGGTGGTCGTGCTTTTATTGATACAGGTAAGCAGCCTGTGCCCTATACATGGGAGCAGCAAGGCGAGCAGTGGTTGTTCCGTGTTCAGATTGATCAGCCGGAGCGGATTGCGGAGCTTTTGAAATGGAAAGAGGAGCTTAATGTATTCGTATTTCAAGAGATTGAGAATGAGCCTACACGGAAATTATGGTTCTATGTGAGTGAAGATGGTGTTCAATTTGCGGAGGATAAAGGCGAGTTAACGATCATCGCAACTTCCCATATCAGCTATATTCCTGACCAATTTAGTGTGAAGTGATTGGAGTTATACCGATGAAAGTTCAGGACCAGCAGCTAGAGAAAGCGATCCCCTTTATACACGAATGCTATACGGAAATGGGCAAAAGTGAGGCGGAAATCGCTAGGCGTATTGCCGAGATTGCGCAAGCCATTCAGTATAACGGGACGTATGAGCATACGATGGAAGAGTTGACGCATGGCGCGAAAATGGCTTGGCGCAATAGCAACCGCTGCATTGGGCGTTTGTTTTGGGAGTCGCTTCGTGTATACGACGCTCGTCATATCGAGACGGAAGAAGCAGCGGCGGATGCGCTGTTCAGGCATATTGAGGAAGCGACGAATGGCGGTAAGATCCGCCCCGTCATTACGATATTCCCGCCTACCCGCGAAGGGAAGCCAGTTGTCCAGATCAAGAATGAGCAGCTGATACGCTATGCGGGCTATGAGACGGATGATGGCATCGTTGGTGATCCTGTTTCAGTGGAATTCACCAAGGCATGCCAAGCACTCGGTTGGCAGAGTGCTGGCACGCATTATGATGTGCTGCCACTCATGCTTCAAGTGGGAGAGCGAGCACCGCGGTTGTTCGAGATCCCAAAGGCGTTGATTGTGGAGGTGGCGATCACCCACCCGGAGCTGCCGACTTTCGCTGATCTGAATCTGCAATGGTACGTGGTGCCGATGGTCGCGAACATGTACCTCGAAATGGGCGGCGTGATGTATCCCGCGGCACCTTTTAACGGGTGGTACATGGGAACCGAGATCGGCGCGCGGAACTTTGCTGACGAGGCCAGGTACAACATGCTGCCGCGCGTAGCATCGGTCATGGGGCTCGACACGCGACGCGAGTCGACGCTGTGGCGGGACAAAGCGCTGGTCGAGCTGAATGTAGCGGTGCTGCATTCGTTCGCGCAGCACGGTGTCTCCATCGTCGATCACCACACGGCGGCGAAGCAGTTCAAACGCTTCGAGGACAACGAAGAGAAAAGCGGCCGCGACGTTACGGGTGATTGGACATGGCTGATTCCGCCAATGTCCCCGGCGACGACGCACATTTTTCACCAGCACTACACCAACGAAGTGAAGCTGCCTAATTTCTTTTACCACAGCAAGAAGCGCTAGCTGCGCGATCAGCCTACTCACGTATTCACATTTGATGTGAAGGTGGGGAGGCTTTTTGGGTTGGGGCCGCAGCTGCGCGGCACAGCGCCTGCGGGGCTACCGTAAGTCGAGAAAATCGACTTACAGCTGGCCAAAGCGGCTGCTGCGCTCCCGTAAGTCGAAAAATGAGACTGTCGATTAATTATTTTGAGGGGTCCCAATTCCGTTAAATAGCTGAGAATCGTTCTGCCAAGTCATTTCTAATCGATTAAGTATTTTTTCGGTTTGAACTAACTCATTAAAATCGATTGTAGGGTAAACGCTTGGGAATTAATCGACAGTCTCAAAATTCGACTTACAGCTGGCCAAAGCGGCTGCTGCGCTCCCGTAAGTCGAAAAAATCGACTTACAGCGCGCCAAAGCGCCTGTCGAGCTCCCGTAAGTCGAGAAAATCGACTTACAGCGCTCAAAGTCCGCAGCCCAGCCCCGCTGTGCTCCCGCCTAGGGACCACAGCCTTCCTTACATGCTCTTGCACGTTGCGGATAACTCCCACTACCGCAATTAGTCCGAAAATGCCGACTTAATTTCATTGGCGGCACCATGAAATCCTAATTAGTCCGACATAGCCGAACTAAATCGACTGAAAAACCATTCAAACCAGAAAAATGGGGGAATAGTTCGGCGAAATCGAACTATTGGGCACATTTTACAAGTAATCCTCAATTTAGTTAGGCAAAATCGGACTAATTAAATTTTGGCGCCCCATCAACCGTAACTCCGCCAGCAACCTCTAACGCATCTCCAAAATGTTCCTCTCTCACCACTAATAGTTTAATAGCCAAACTAACTTGCATGTAGTATCATTTGGCATATTGAAAGCACTTACTATATCCGAAAAGGGGAATTCCGCTTGTGGCAGAAGGTGGCTAACTGGAATACATTGCGCAATCAGATGCTTGCGGGATTCATAGCTGTGATGATTATCGTTCTGATCTGCGCAGGCGCTATTACGTATAACTCGGTGTCAACCCTCCTTAATACGAAGGCGGAGACGCAGATGAAGCAAATCGCCAGTCAAGCCAACGGCAGGCTGGAAGCGATCATTACACAAATCGATACGCTGACGTTACAGGCTGTCAATGATGTGTATTTGCAGCAATTGTTTTTATCCTCGGTTCAAGGGAAGGCACCCGACTTCAGCGAACGTCAGTCGCTTTTGAAAATCGCCAATCACATTCAAGCCTACAGCGGTGTTAGCAACGTAGAGCTGTATACGACGGGGTTTGCGCGGATGTTTCCGTTAGATGAGCAAAAGCTGACAGATCTCATCGAGCCCCATTGGATCGAACAGGCGGATAAAGAAAAGGGCAAGTTGATCTGGATCGGGAGTGATCCGAAATATCCAGAAACCGTGCTCGCCATTCGTCGGATCAATTTAGTTGATCGATGGTTCTCGAATGGCGGGTATTTGATGGTGCGAATGAATCGCAGCTATTTCGATTTCCAAAACCAGCTCCCCGATACGGGACATCGCGAATTGATGCTGCTAGCCGACAGCTCGGCTAGGCCGATTGTTTCCGAGGGCGAAGCACTTGGGGGCATAAGCTCACTCATGCATACCGATGCCCAGCAGGTTACGCTAGAGCAGAGACGGTACATTCTGGTGAAACAGCTCTCAGAGCAGACGGGCTGGACGATGATGATTCTGTATCCGGTAAGTGATATTACCGATGGGATCTCTGTGTTGCGCTGGGCGATTATCGTATCTGGAGCTATCGGATTAGTCCTTTTCATTATTCTATCGTTTCTGCTTTCCTCGATGATTACCAGGCCGATTCTTCGGCTGATGCGAGCGATGCGAAATACAAGGCAAGGGGTATTGACCCCGAATTTGACACCGTCTTACACCACGGAATTGAATGATTTGAATGTGACCTACAATCAGATGGTAGACAATATCAATCGGCTTATTAAACTGGTGTATGAGAAAGAAATGATTCAAAGCCGCACAGAGCTGCAAGCTCTTCAAGCGCAGATTGATCCGCATTTTTTATATAACACGTTGGAAGCCCTGTACTGGTCCCTCCAAGAGAAAGATGAAGAGGAACTTGCTGATCTAGTGGTTGCCATGTCCGATTTATTTCGTTATGTGATCGGTAACCCTAATAAGGATGTATGGGTCACGTTGGATGAGGAATTGGAGCATATCAAGCGTTATTTGAGCATTATGAGTGTGAGATTCGGTTCACGTCTTGTATGGAATATTGACAGCGAAGATGTGTATGGCCCTGTCCACATTCCGAAGTTGCTGATCCAGCCGTTGGTGGAGAATGCGATTTTGCATGGGTTGGAGGGGAAAATAGGAACGGGCTTAATCACGATCCGGGTGGAACCGTCACCTATAGAAACGACAGGGCTCCGCATCACGGTATGTGATGATGGTCCGGGGATGAATGAACAGACGCTTCAAGCGGTGCAGGAGTCGATCGAACGCGGTGGCGCAGCCATGCGTGTAGGCTCATCATCCTCATCTGTTCCATCCCCCAAAGGAAAAGGCATGGCCATTTCCAACGTGCAGCGGCGCCTTCAGCTTTACTACCCATCCCTTCCTGACACGTATCGTGGCTTAACGATCACAAGTAGTCCTGGACTGGGTACCAGCGTGAGCTTCGACATACCCATCTTTAAGGAGGAACACGATGAACCAATCGGGGAAAACCATTCTCATCGTTGACGATGAGCCATTAACGCGAGAAGGTATACGCAAAACATTAGAAGCCTGGTCCATTGGGCGTTACACGATACTCAGCTGCAGCAATGGGACGGAGGCACTTGAGCTTTTACAATCGCGTCCGGTGCATCTATTGATTACAGATATCCGTATGCCTGAAATGAACGGCCTCCAAGTCGTGGAAGGAACACGTGGTTTCGCTCATAAACCTGTGGTCATCATTATTTCAGGACATCCGGATTTTCAATACGCACAAACGGCGATTGAACTTGGCGTCGTCAACTATTTACTTAAGCCGATTCAGAAAAGCAAGTTGATCGACGCTGTCGAGCAGGCACTGCGCATTGAAGTAGAACGCGGGCGCGTTGAAACGATGGAGAAAATGGTGGACACGCGCTTGATGCAGGCGAAGACCACCGACAAAAATTATAGTGCTCCTGTACAAGAGGCCATCCAATATGTGGAGTTACATCTTCAAGATCCGCTCGGTATGAGCGAGGTGGCTAGCCATATTCATCTGAATCCGAGCTATTTTAGCGCTCTTTTCAAGGAGCAGACAGGTTTCACCTTCAGTGAATACGTTACGAGAAGCCGTATCCAGAAGGCTAAGGAGCTGCTGCTGCAGACCCGATTAACGATTGCGGATATCTCGGAGCAAGTGGGCTACCAGACGTCGAAATATTTCATCAAGCTGTTCAAAGAGTACGAGGGGACGAGCCCCAATCAGTATCGGAAACAGATTATGGATGGGGATGATCGGATAGATACCTCGAAATAGTGGAACATTACCCGATAGCTGTTACTCCCTGCGGCAGCAATGTAAGCGCTACAATAAAACACGTAGCACATAAATGATTAGGGGGAAACAAACATGGTAAGAAAAACGCTTACATGGTCGCTAACTACGATGCTCGGCCTATCTATGGCACTGACGGGCTGCTCTAGTTCCACAGATAATGCGAGTCCAACGACAGCTCCTAAAGAAACTGCGAAAGCAACCGAAGCAGCAACAGCGCAACCTGCTAAAAAAGTAACGATTAAAATGATGCACCTGTGGCCAACAGGAAATTCCGCAACGCAAAACAAAATTGTAAACGATATCATCAAAGAGTATCAAACGGCGAATCCGAATGTGACGATTGAGCAGGAAGTGCTCGAGAATGAACAATACAAGAATAAAATGAAAGTGCTTTCTACTTCGAATGCCCTTCCTGATGTGGGCTTTACGTGGGCAGCAGGCTACATGGATCCTTATGTAAAAGGCGACATGTTCGCCCCGCTGGATGACTTGCTGCAAGGCGATTTGAAAGATAAATTCGTGAAAGGCACAACAGATGCCTACGCATTCGGCGGCAAAACCTACGGTCTTCCGGTTGAGTTGAACATCGTGCCTGTATATTACAATAAAGCGATTTTTGCGAAGCACAATCTTACGCCACCTAAGACGTATGATGAGTTCAAAAACATTGTCAAAACACTGAGTTCAAACGGTGTAGCCCCAATCGCACTCGGCAACAAAGACCGTTGGACTGGTTCACTCTGGTACATGTACCTGGCTGACCGTATCGGTGGACCTGAAACTTTGAAAAAAGCGATCGATCGCTCGGGATCCTTCAATGATCCAGGTCTAGTACGCGCGGCATCAGAGGTTTCCCAGCTTGTCGACATGAATGCCTTCAACAAAGGCTTTAACGGACTTGGCAACGACGAAGGTAAAGCAGAGTTCATGAACAGCAAAGCAGCAATGTACATGATGGGCACATGGGAATTACCGAACTACACAACGAATAAAGATGTTCCGCAAGCGTTCAAGGATCAGATTGGTTTCTTTAAATTCCCAACGGTTGACGGTGGAAAAGGCAACATGGATAGCTGGGTTGGCGGACCAGGCGTAGGCTTGTTCGTAGCGAACAATTCCAAAGTGAAAGAAGAGTCCAAGAAATTCGTGAGCTTCTTCGTTCAGAAGTGGGGCGAGCATGCAATCTCCGAAGCCGGTGTAATCCCAGCAACGAAAGTAGACACATCCAAAGTGAAGCTGCCGCAAATGTACATTGACCTCTTAAATGAGTTGAATAAAGCGAGCAATATTACGCTGTTCGCCGATGTTCAAATGAAGCCAGCTTCCGCAGAAGTTCACTTGAATATGATTCAAGCCCTGTTTGGTAAAGCGGTGTCACCGGAAGTTTTTGCGAAGAATCATGAGGATGCCTTGGCGAAAGAACCGAAGTAGCCTAACGAAAACGAACGATTTGGGAAAGGACATATCCCTCCAAGTGGTATGTCCTTTGTCATAATCGCTGAAAGGGAAGTGCCTGCTATGGATAAAGTCATGTCTAACAAATCCATGATTGCGATCTACGTGATTCCCTCGTTATTTCTGCTGCTAGCCTTGATCTATATGCCGATCATCATGACGGGCTACTACGGACTTATGAAATGGGATGGCGTAGGCAAAATGAGTTACATCGGTTTGCATAATTATGCCGAACTGCTTAAGGATAAATTATTTTGGGGAAGCGCGAAGCACTCTTTTTTGCTGGCGATCTTCTCAACAATCTCCCTGCTTGGTTATCTACTCGTGGCATTAGTGTTATCTGCGAACATTCGTGGGGCTAATCTATTTCGCAAAATCTATTTAATCCCTATGCTGCTTTCTTCTGTCGCTATCGCGCAACTATGGTTGAAAATATTCCACCCAACGAACGGGGTATTGAATGCTATCCTGACGTCTTTGGGGGTCACGCATACACCGGAGTGGTTGTCCAATCCATCCATTGTTTTATACGCCATTTTTATGCCGATTTTGTGGCAGTACGCCGGATTTTACATTTTGATCTATTACGCTGCATTGAAAAATGTACCGACCTCGCTGATCGAAGCCGCACGTATCGATGGTGCTAGTCCGTGGCGCATCGCCCTATCCATTCGCGTTCCGTTAATCGCAGAAGTGATGAAAGTAACGGTCGTTCTGGCCGTCGTCGGATCACTGAAATATTTCGACCTGATCTACGTGATGACAGGCGGCGGGCCTAACGGATCCAGTGAAGTAATGGCATCCTACATGTACCGTAAAGCGTTCAAAGGCTATGATTTCGGCTATGCGAGCGCCATTGGCTTCTTCCTGCTCTTGATTTGCCTCGTGGCTACTTGGTTAATCCGTAAAGCGACGGCTTCCAAAGATGAGACCCAATACTCGTAACGAAAGGAGATTCCGATTCCAATGCAACTCGAAACCACCCGTCGTCAGGCACAGACGCTAACCCAGCGAAGCAAGCTGCCTGGGCAAATCGGATATGGCGTATTGTATATCGTGTTATCGATTGTCGCTGTCATTCAGATTTTCCCTCTTTTATGGCTCATGCTATTCTCTTTGAAAAATAATGAAGAAATCTTCAATCTTGCACCGATGGCATTTCCCGAGAGACTGCGTTGGGAGAACTATGAAAAGGTCTGGACGCAGGGCCATATCAATAATTACTTTTTTAACAGCGTCTGGATGACGTTAGTGTCGGTTGGGGTCACGGTGCTGCTCGCTAGCTTGGTGACATTCGCTTTAACCCGGATGAGATGGAAGCTGCAATCCTTTGTACTGGGTCTGTTTATGGTGGGTATGATGATTCCCGTGCACTCGACGCTCATTCCCTTATTCAGTATGTTTATGAAAATGAACCTAACCAACCATCCGTTGTCGATCATTTTGTCTTACATTGCCTTTAACCTGCCGATAACGATCATGATTATGCTCGGTTTTTATTACACGCTGCCGCGTGAAGTCGAAGAAGCTGCCGTGATGGATGGCTGTTCGGTGAATCGCATCTTCTTCAGCATCACACTGCCGATGACGGCATCGGTGCTGTCTACCGCAGTCATCATAAACATGATTTACAACTGGAATGAGTTTATTTTTGTGAATACGTTTATTTCCTCGGAAAAGTATAAGACCTTAACCGTTGGCGTTCAGAATTTCGTGGGCCAATATACGACTGATTGGGGCGCGATTGGTGCGACCTTAATGATTAGTATTTTGCCTATTATGATCGCCTTCATCTTGCTGAGTAACCGGATCGTAGAGGGTATTGCGGCGGGTTCTGTGAAAGGGTAAGGTCTGTAGAAAAAAGCAGTCCGTCCTCGTTAGAGGGCAGGCTGCTTTTGCGTTTTACTTTTGGTAAGCGGGTTGACAGTTTGAAAAAGGAAAGATATGATTTAATTATATATTTAGACAAATTTCTAAATGATTTAAGGAGGGGTTATATGGAAAAAATGTTGATAGCCTTGATGATTTTAATTATATCTGTTTGTTCATCCCCAATTAATGGTAATAAAGGTGATTCTATTGATAAAAGGGAGGTATCCATGACTATTAAAGAAGAAAGTGTTACCATCAACAAAGATACGGAATGGGCAATTCATGGCACGTTGACAATACCAGATGGAGCAACAGGACCGGTTTCTGCCGTGGTTCTTGTCGCTGGTTCAGGGCCTAATGACCGTGATGAAACTATTTATAGCAATAAGCCTTTTAAGGACATAGCAGATTATCTAACCTCAAAGGGAATTGCTGTTTTACGCTTTGATAAGCGTACACTTACCTATCAATCAAAAGTCGTGTCTGATATTGCGAATTTTACAGTTGATCAAGAGTATATTCAGGATTCGATCGCAGCGGTAAACTTTCTAAAAGAAGATACGAGAATAGATAAAACTAAGGTGTTTATCCTTGGACATAGCGAGGGCGGTATGCTTGCCCCAAGGATTGATAGTGAAGGCGGAGACTCTGCCGGAATTATTATTATGGCAGGCTCTCCGAGAAGCTTTGCTGAAATCATTTATGACCAAAATATGGCGATTATAAATACTCTTCCAGCTGAACATAAGACGATTGCTCAAGGTCAGGTTGATACACTAATGGCTGTCTTTGCAAATCTAAAAACGATGTCAAATGATGATGCAAAGAAAGTTTCTTTAGCTGGTGCAACCGGATATTATTATAAAGAGATGGACGCCCATCCGGCTAGTGAGTATCTTGAAAATATGACTAAGCCTGTACTCATTATGCAGGGAGAAAAAGATTTTCAAGTATATGCGAATAAAGATTATAAAGCATATCAGACTATACTTGATGGAAAATCAAATGCATCATTTAAGCTGTATATCGGATTAAACCATTTGTTTATGACATCCACCACGGGTACAGTAGAGGAATATAAGACACCAAGCCATGTTGATCAGGCTGTTTTAAAAGATCTATCTACTTGGATTCTCTCCAACTAATAATTACTCTCAGCCGCGTATTGCAGCAGCCTCCTGTATAGGGGGCTTTTTGCAATGTTCACACACATCGCGCAAAGCCTATGCTACAATGGAGCAATGTTATTTAACCGTCGGACAAATTTTATGCTTCATAGAATTGTGTTACTTGTTTGTGAAATGAGGTTTTTACGATGAAAAAAGGGCTAGGATATGCCATTATTGCTTATATCGCGTGGGGCTTGCTGCCTGTGTATTGGAAGCTTTTTGGGACGTTGAAGGCGGGAGAAATATTATCGCATCGTGTGATTTGGTCATTCGTCTTTATGGCGATTCTGATTATCGTTGGTAAAGGCAAATGGCAGCAATTTCGCAGCCTTATCACGAATCGCACGACCTTATTACTCGTGGGGGCAAGCAGCCTTCTGATCAGTACCAATTGGTTAATCTTTATCTGGGCAGTAAATAATGGGCATGTCATCGAGACGAGTCTCGGGTATTACATCACGCCACTTTTTAACATTATGCTAGCGGTGCTGTTCTTGCGGGAAAAGCCCACTGGCAGACAATGGCTTGCCGTAGCTTTAGCGGGGATTGGTGTCCTGATTGCCACCATAGATTATGGCAGATTTCCGTGGGTGTCGCTCACATTAGCGGGGACATTTGGCTTATACAGCTTGGTCAAAAAAAGAGTCACCTACGATGCGGCAACCGGGCTCGCGGGTGAAACCGCGTTCGTCTTTCCGATCGCCATCATCTACGTCATCTACCTATTTGCTACGCATCAAGATGCTGCCTGGACACTTCCGCCGATCACGTTGATCATGCTGTTCCTTGCAGGCGCGGCCACCGCATTGCCTTTACTGTGGTTTGCCAAAGCTGCGGCACAACTGCCGCTATCCATGCTAGGCTTCATTCAGTATATCGGCCCGTCTATTACGCTTTTACTCAGCGTATTTGTCTTTAAAGAGAGCTTTTCCCCCGTGCTGCTGATCAGCTTTGCTTTTATCTGGAGCGCACTCATCGTGTATGCCTTCGCATCCGTCCGCGTAGCGAGAGCCGCTGTAACAGAATAGAATATGGGAAGCTCGTATAGCTAATAAACCGCTTGAGACTTATGTCTTGAGCGTTTTTTTTGTGCTGAGGGGGCAGCAAGCTCCGACACAATTAAATGGAAAACCTACAGGTAATTCAGGCGAATTCCCCTAGAATTTCAGATTAACTGTAGAACCTCCAGTTATTTCGCTCACTTCCTGCCTATCTGGTGAAACCGTGCCAAATTAAATGTACAAAATCCAGCTATTCCCCAATATTCGACGATTTCGGTAAAATTAACTACATAAAACCCAGTTAGCTCATTTAAAAAATTCCCTCAGATGACTTAGTAACTTATGTAAATGTTTGCCTCATTCTGCCCTGATTTCCAAGCCGTCAAATCTAGCTTCTAGTAAAGCAGCGCGCCAAGAATTGCTTCAATAACAATCTGTAAAATAATTTCAATATAATTAACTTTTAATGAAATTAAATTTTACGTATATCACTAAATTTTACAAATATATTGTAAGAGGATCTTGTATTTTTGCCTAATAATACGTATGATGAAGGTGATTTCAGTCGGATAAATTATGGTGAGTAGGGAACATATATGTCAATAAACGATAATATTTTAATCAAAATTCGCGATATGAAAGATAGCCTCACACCGGTGGAGAAGCTAGTAGCGGATTATATTTTGGATAATGTGGACGAGATTCCACATCTCTCGATTAAGAGTCTCGCACAGGCGACGAAAACGAGCGATGCGTCTGTTCTACGTTTTTGCAAAACGATGGGTTATAAAGGCTATCGTAACTTCATCGTGAGTATTTCTGCTTCTTTAGGCTCGATGGATGAGGAGCAGAAGGATCAATACACGGATATTCAACCTGGCGATGATCTATCGACGATTATCTCGAACATTTCGCACAATAATAGCAAATCGATTGTTGATACCCTTAGTGTCATTGATCGCAATGAAATTGCCCGCGCGGTCAAAGTATTAGTGGATTGCAACCGGATCGTATTCTTCGGGATTGGCGCTTCGGGGTTGGTAGGAATGGACGCGGAGCAGAAATTCTCCCGCATTAATAAGATGTGCCATACCTACACGGATGGACATAGCCAACTTACAGCAGCCACTCTGCTTGGAAAAAGCGACGTTGCTATCTTTATTTCGAATTCGGGAAGCACAATGGAAATCCTCGATACCTTGGAAATTGCTAAGAAGAATGGTGCGACAATCATCGCTATTACCAAATACAATAAAAGCGCCTTGGCAGATAACGCCAATATCGTACTGAGCATCTCGACACCAGAAGTGACGATTCGTAGCGGAGCCATGGGTTCGCGCATCGCGATGCTTACGGTGATTGATATCTTATTTGCTGGGGTAGCGAGCAGCGAATATAAGCATGTGAAGAAGTATTTGGCCAAAACACACGACATTATTGCCAGCAGTAAGCATAGAAAATAGGCCATTCGAACAAACTAACGACGTCCTTCAGGAGTCGTTTTTTTGTTGAAATTTTAGAAATAAAAAATCAGTTATTTATTTTATAATAAAATAAAATTTCAAAAACTATTGACCGAATTGAAATTTTTCGTTAGTATTAGACCAGTAAAGATTATGTAAAGAGTACAGCAGGCAGGAGGACAGCTATGGATGAGTATCTATCGGGTTTAACTACGGAAGAGATTAATGATAAGACACAGACAATTGACGAATGTTCAACAGAGCAAATGCTTCGGATGATGAATGAACAGGATGCGTTGGTTCCAACAGCAGTCGGAGCCGAAATACCGCAGATCATGAAAGCGGTTGATATACTGCATCAAGTTCTCAAAAACGGTGGCAGGATGTTCTACGTAGGAGCTGGTTCTTCTGGCAGACTCGGTGTGCTTGATGCATCTGAATGTCCTCCCACCTTTGGCATTGATCCACTGATGGTGCAAGGTCATATCGCCGGTGGCGACATGGCATTGCGAACGGCAGTGGAAGGTTTTGAAGACAACGCTGAGGAGGGGGTCGCCCTCATTGAACGATGCGGAGTGACAGCCAAAGATGCGGTAATTGGGATTACGGCCAGCGGAAGTGCACAATTCGTTATAGCTTGCTTGAAGAAAGCACAAGAAATTGGTGCCGCAACCATTGGTGTCGTAAATAACAAGAATTCCAAATTGGTAGCTGTTACGGATGTATGCATCGCGCCAGTGGTTGGGCCGGAAGTCATTATGGGATCTACTCGTCTGAAGGCGGGTACAGCACAGAAGCTGGTTCTTAACATGCTGACAACTGGAACAATGGTGAAGCTTGGAAAGACGTATAATAATCTCATGGTTGACATGAAGGCTAGTAACATCAAGTTGTACGATCGCTCCATTCGGATTATTCGAATAGCGACTGGGGTGGATGAATCCACAGCGATTGCCCACCTCGAGAAAGCATCCATGAACTGTAAACTTGCCATTATGATGATTAAAACCGGCATGGATGTGAAGGAAGCGGAAGAAGGATTGGAACAGTGTGAGGGTAGTTTGAAGAGAGCCATACGTACCTTTGTAAAAGTTGTTTAAGCATTTAAAACAAGTGAGGAGAGACTTGAGCTTACTCAAGGATCCCTATCCTAGGAGGTTTGTTTTTCATGAAAAGAAAAATGCCCATTTTAGCTTCTGTCGTAGCTTTAACAATGGCTCTAACTGCTTGTGGTGGTACTTCTGGTACAAAAGAAACAACTACGCCAGCAGGTACGAATGCTCCTGCGGCTACGGCTAGCACTGCGAAAGACACGATTACTGCACTACTTCCACCGGTTTCTCCGAACTACCAAAAGACATTTGAACAATTATCTAAGGATTTCACAGCCTTATATCCGAACCTAACGTTGAAAATCGAACCAGCTAGCTGGGAAGATATGAAACAGAAGCTAGATACGCAAGTGAATGCTGGAAGCCCTCCAGATATCGCTTTCGGTGGATCCGGCACAATTCCTAAATATATCGAGCAAGGCTTGGCGATGGACATTTCCGATGTCGCTACAGCTGACATGAAAGGCGATTACGATCAAACAGCATTGGATTACATGAAGAGCGGTAAAGGTCTTTACGGCTTCCCGGCTTATATGGAAGTTCATGCGCTAGGCGGTAACAAAGAGTTCTTGGAGAAAGCGGGCATCGATTGGAAAAAAGTACAGACTAGCGGCTGGACTTACGACCAATTCCGTGAAGCAATCAAAAAAGGCGTAGTGACTGAAAACGGTAAAACACGTTATGGCTTCACTTTCGCAGTAAAAGGTGTTGCAGCAGTTGACTACTTGGGCATTATGGCGAAAAACGCAGGTATGCCTTACGCATTCACATCGGATATGAAATATGCGTACACAAGCAAAAACTACCTGGGCTTGCTAAAAGATCTTCGTCAACTGATCGATGACGGCTCCATGCCGAAAGAGCTTAGCTCCGTAGACGCAGGTAAACGCTGGAGCATGTTCTTGACAGGTCAAACGATGATTACAGGTAAAGGACTTGCTGTATTCGAGAACTCTGCAAAAGCCAACAATGCGAAGATTAAAGCGAATGACGCAAGTGCTGTAAAAGACAGTATTCCTGTTGACTACATCGTATTGCCAGCTCCAACGTTCCAAGGTGCAAAAGCATCTGCGAACACAGTTGTTGACGGCTACATGACATTCCGCGGCAAAAAAGAGCCGACGGCTGAGCACAAAGCAAACATTGTAAAAGCGGCTTACTTCTTGGCAAGTGGCAATGTTGCAGCAGCAACGAATAACGATCTATTCGCTGCGCATATTACGAAAAGCGGTAAAAAAGCAGCTGAGAGCATGAAAATTGACAGAAACCCTGACAACGTTGCAGCTGTAGATAACATGCTTAAAAATGCAACGCCAAACCGTACGGATATCCCGACAGATTTGGCTGCAAAAGCAATTAAGTTAGAAACAGAAGTAATCGTTCCTAAATTCCAAGGTCTACTTGCAGGTGAAGTTACACCTCAAGCGATGTACGATGCTGTAAAAGCTGCAGCAATCAAGGAATTTGGCGAAAACGGAATTGCGAAAGACTAATCGTATAGCGATATCTTCGGATAGGCGTGCAGCAACAGCTGCGCGGCTATCCGAACTATTTTAAGCGGAGTTTCTGAAAGGGGGGTGACAAGTATGAATAATATCGCAAAACCGATCAAAAGAAAGAAGTTTCAAGGTGGAGATGCCATGTGGGGCTATGCCTTCGTTGCTGTCTCATTAATAGTGTTTGCCTTGTTTCATGCGTACCCAGTCGTTAGTGCTTTCATTATTAGTATGCAGAAATACAAGCCGCTCGGCTCGACCTACATTGGCTTCGACAATTACGTGAATTCATTGACGGATCCATTGTTTTGGAAAGCGATGAAGAATACGGTTGTATATACCGTGTTGACGGTGCCTGTTAACTTGTTTCTTTCCTTCGTACTTGCTATTTTGATTTTGCCGTTGAAGAAGAAAACGCAATCTTTCTTCAAGGGTATCTATTATTTGCCGATGGTCGCTTCCGGCGTAGCCTTGGCTGTCGTTTGGCTCTGGATTTTCGATCCGATGGATGGCGGGATTATGAATCAACTCATCGCCCTTTTTGGTTTTGACAATCAGAACTGGCTTGGCCAAAGCGCAACAGCCATGTTCTCCTTGGTTCTTATGTCTTGGCTATCCAGCCACGGCACAAGCATTATCATTTACTTAGCTGGCTTGCTAGGTATTGACGAAACGTATTACGAAGCGGCAGAGCTCGATGGAGCAGGTTTCTTCCTAAAACTGAGACACATCGTTGTCCCTTGTCTGCGTCCAGCTACACTGTTCCTATTAGTGACTGGCGTCATCGGTTCATTCCAAGTCTTCCAGAATGCCTTCCTGATGACGGGCGGAGGACCGAACCATGCAACGACGATGGTTGGTTTGCTCATTTTTGATAATGCGTTTACGATATTCGATTTTGGTAAAGCAGCAGCACAATCACTGCTACTGGCAGTCGTTATTGGTGTTATTGCATTTATTCAGTTTAAATACGCAGGTAAAGACGTCGAGTATTAGGAGAGGGAGGATAATAAATGGCATTATATAGCACTCACGCAGGCAAGCCCAAAGTGAAAAAGATTCGAAATGCGATCATTTTTATCGCCCTTATCCTATTTGCTTTGGCAACGATATTTCCGATTTACTTCATGTTCATTTCATCGCTCAGTGATCCAGTAGCGGTCGGAGAGATTGAGTATTCAATCATTCCTAAAAAGTTTACGCTTGATTCGTATAAATACTTTTTTAATTTTAACGAGCATTCCGTTCGTTGGCTGCTCAATTCGCTTATTGTTGCAGTCACCGTCATGATTTCGAACGTTCTTTTTGCGAGTATGGCGGGTTACGCTTTCTCCAAAATTCAATTTAAAGGCAGAGGCTTTCTATTTGCTTTGCTGCTTGGTTCCATGATGATTCCAACGCAAGTGACGCTTGTCCCATTATACATTTTGATGGTCAACGTGTTTGAATTGCAAAATACGTACAGCGCCTTGATTTTACCGAGTTTAGTTACCGTGTTTAATATTTTTCTTGCTAAACAATTTATGGGCAGTATTCCGAACGAAATTCTGGAGTGCGCCAAGATTGAAGGCTGCAACCAGTTTCAAATTTACGGAAAAATTATTTTGCCTTTGTCCAAAACCGTTATGGCCGTTATGGCGATTCTGACGTTTATGGAAAGCTGGAATACGTTCTTCTGGCCGTTGCTTGTGACCAATTCCATGGAGATGCAAACCATCCAAGTCGGCCTCAAGAGCTTCCGATTTGCGAATACAACCATGATTGCGCCAATGATGGCAGGGGCAACCATCTCTGCACTACCTATGTTTGTTCTATTCTTTAGCCTACAAAGATACTTCTTGGAAGGTGTTACGGTAGGTGCGGTGAAGGGCTAGATTCGGGTCAAAAGGAGGCAGCTGCAGCATGCTGATAACTTGGGATGATTCCTATCGGCAAGCCGTTATCGCGTTATGGAATGATGCCGCGGTGAAGGATGGCTATAAGGAACTTACGGAACAAAGCTTGGATGATATTTTTCTGAGCAATCGGTACTTTGATAAGGAAAATACATTCCTTCTATTAGCGGATGATAAGGTCATCGGCTTTGCCTGTGGATGTACGGGGGATGAGCTCCCCCTGGGCGAAGTTGCCGGCTACCTTACATGTATCGTGTTAGCCAGCGGCTATGAAACGGACGACCGTTATTTCATGCTATTAACTGCTTTGGAAGATCGCTTTAAACAGTTAGGTAAAAAGCAAGCCGACATCCTCTTTTTTAATCCGATGCTATTACCATGGTATATCCCGGGAACAGATCAGCATGAGCATAATAATGCCCCGGGTGTTCCATTGGATAGTAAGTTGTATACGTTTTTACTGAAGCGTGGGTACGTGGAACGTGCCAAGCAATGTGCGATGTATCTTCATTTGTCAGGGTTCTCGATACCGGATGAAATCAGCGTGAAAGAAGCGAAAGCGAGCGCCCAAGGGTACACCATCGCAAGGTTTGACCCGGGTAAGCACGCTGGCGTAGAAGACATGCTGGAGGGCTTTGGGAATCCGTTGTGGACCAAGGAGATCGGTGCATCTGTACGTACTGGCGTGCCAGTCGTCATTGCAGCGTATCAAGGTAAAACCATTGGTTTCGCAGGCCCAGTTATTCGTCAATCGAACGGACGAGGTTATTTTGCCGGCATCGGTGTGCTTCCTGACCATGAGGGCCATGGTTTGGGGAGCCTTCTTTTTTTCAAGCTGTGTGAAGCGTTTCAGTCTATTGGAACTGACTACATGTCACTCTTTACAGGCATCTCGAATCCCGCGATTCGTATTTACGAGCGTGCTGGATTTCAAACCGTTAAACAATTTGCTGTTATGAGAAGGGAGTTTGAGCTATGAGCGAGAAGATCACAATACTGGGAATTGGCGGGCATGTGGGGGATATGGAGCTCACAGCAGGCGGCGTATTAGCTAGTCACGCACTGAAAGGCGATCGTGTAGTAACGTTGGCGTTGACGGCTGGTGAGCGAGGTGTACCTGCAGGCAGAATCATGTCGGAGTACCGCGAGCAGAAGGTTAATGAGGCTAATGAATTTGCCAAAATGCTTGGCGGAGAAGCCATTGTATTCGATATTCCTGATGGCGAGTTGCAGGATAATGATGACATGCGCTATAGGGTATGTGATGTGATTCGTCAGGTGAAACCGAATATCATTATTACCCATTTCAAAAACAGTATGCACAAAGACCACATGACAACGCATCGCATTGTCAATGATGCGCGATTCTATGCAGGCCTAGCTTCATTCGAGCGAGAGCTGCCTAATCATTTTGCGAGCAAATTATATTATGCGGAGAACTGGGAAGATGCCGTCGATTACCGCCCTTATGTATATGTCGACTTCTCTCAAGAAGCGTATGATCTATGGGTGAAAGCTGTGTCCACACATTGGTTCGTGACGGGCAGTAAGTCCTTCCCGTATTTAGAATATTATAAGCATTTGGCCCGCGTTCGCGGTATCGAAGCTAGAAAACAATACGCAGAAACCTTTATGATTCCAGAAGAGACGATGCGTCTTCGTCAATCAGAATTATAAAATCTCTAAGAACACCAAACACCTACAAATGACTGTAACGAGACGAGGAGCTTGTTGCAGTCATTTTACAATCGGGAGGCGGAGGAAGCGATGATTTTAAATGGTATCGATGTTATAGAGAAGTATGCTCATTTGTTCGCGGGTAAACGGGTAGGACTAATTACAGCACCGACCGGATTAAATAACGATTTTGTATCGACTATCCAAATTTTTCATGAGAAGTTCAACTTAGTGGCCCTGTTTTCGCCGGAACATGGTGTTCGTGGTGATCTAGCCGCAGGTGCGCTGGTTGATACGTATGTAGACCCGATGACAGGTGTTCCTGTCTATAGTTTGTACCGGAAAGATTCCAAACGTTTGACACAAGAAATGCTGGATGAGGTCGACATTATCGTCTACGATATTCAAGATGTAGGGACTCGCTATTATACGTTCATTTATACGATGCTTTATGCTTTGGAAGATTGTGCGCAAGCTGGTAAAGAATTTGTCATTTTAGACCGCATCAATCCGCTGGACGGCGTAACGGTAGAAGGCAATGTGCTCAAAAGCGGCTTCGAATCCTTTGTTGGCAACTACCCGCTCAGCGTTCGGTATGGACTGACGCCAGGTGAAGTAGCTTTGATGGCGAACGATGAAAGGAAGTTAAACTGTCAGCTGCATGTTGTTCGTTGTGAAGGCTGGGAGAGAAACATGCTATTCTCAGACACAGGACGTCCATGGATTATGCCATCCATCGGTATTCCTCGATTTGAGACCGTGGTGCTGTATCCCGGCACTTGTATTATGGAAGGGACGAATTTATCGGAAGGCAGAGGAACGACGGCCCCGTTTGAGATCATAGGTGCTCCGTTCATTGATGCATACAAGTTAGCCGATGAAATGAATGCGAAGAAATTGCCAGGTGTCGTGTTCCGTCCTGTTTATTTTAAGCCGTCATTTTCCAAGTTTCAGGGGGAACAATGTGCAGGCGTGCAAATTCATGTCCTAGACAATCGCGCAGTACGTCCAATTGATATAGGCGTTACGTTAATGTATACGATCAAGAACAATTATGAGCAATTTTCATTTTTGCCGCCTTTTAAAGAGGGCTCAAGACCATTTATTGATTTGCTTGGCGGAGGTAGTCACTATCGCGAGGCGCAGATTGATATTCCAGCGATGTTGGAACAATTCCGTGAGGAGAGCCGTGAATTTGCTCGGAGAAAGCAGCCATATCATCTGTATTAGATACTAGAAGACATCGAGGTGACGATTGAGATGAAGAAATTTGCAGTGGGTCTTGATGGCGGTGGTACGAAAACCGCAGTAAAAATCGTTGATGAGAAGGGTCATGTCGTACATACCTTTACATCGGGGGCCATTAATTATAATGGACAGGACGAAGCGAGTGTTGCGGCCAGTCTGGAGGAGATCTTTCGTACAATTGCGGATGTATGTGGTGGACTTTCGCATTGTGCTCAGGTATGTATTGGCGCAGCTGGCGTCAGCAATCCGACCGTCATAACTCGTCTGGAAGCCAGTGTACGTGCATGTGGCTACGAAGGTGGTCTATTCATAACCGGTGACCAACAGACGGCACTTAGCGGCGCACATCAAAGCGAAATTGGCATGATTTTGATTGCGGGTACGGGTTCGATTTGTTATGGTCAAAACGAGTTAGGTGAAACGCATCGCACGGGGGGTTTCGGCTATCTCATCGATGATGAAGGTAGTGGCTACAGTATCGGAAGAGATCTATTGTCCGCGGTAGTAAGGGCGCATGATGGTCGCTTGCCAGAGACTGTGATTGCGAATAAGGTGTATGAGCAATTAGGTATGACATCCATTCAGGAAATCATCCGATTTGTTTACGATAAACAGACGAATAAACAGGATATCGCTGCTCTTGCACCTATCCTAACTGAAGCTTGCGAGCTTGGGGACGGAGCGGCATGGAAAATAGTCGAGAAAAGCGCCCATTCGTTGTTCGAACTAGTTGTTCCTTTAGTTGAGAAATTATCGATGCACGAAGGCAGTCTGGCCATGGCTGGGAGCGTGTTATTGAAGAACAGCTTTGTACAGTCAGCGTTTATGGATTTGCTCAAAGCACATTATCCGGCTATGACATGTATCACGCCTAAGAGTGATGCAGCTAGCGGCGCTGCGCTGATGGCACTAAACCGTATCTAGAAATAAATGCGACGAGAGAAGGAGTCAACTATGAGAGAAATTCAGAAGATGTCGCTACAAGAGAAAATCGGACAAATGCTTCTTTGCGGATTCGAGGGCACAGAAGCGTCTGAATCGCTGGAAGCACTAATTGCAGAACAACGCATCGGCGGAGTTATTTATTTTGCCCGCAATGTTGAGAATACCAAGCAGGTTGCTGAGTTATCTGGCAGACTACAGGTAATTGCGGAACGTAACGGTACGCTGCCGCTATGGATTTCCATCGATCAAGAGGGCGGCATGGTGGCCCGTATTACCGAAGGGGTTGCCCTTATGCCAGGGTCTATGGCATTGGCTGCCGGGGATGCAGGTCCGCAGGGTGCTTATGAGGCAGCCCTTATTTCGGGTAAAGAGCTGCGCTCGCTCGGAATCAATCTAAACTTTGCACCGGACTTGGATGTCAACAACAATCCAGATAATCCGGTCATTGGCGTGCGGTCGTTCGGTGAGTCGCCACAGCTAGTTGCTCAGTACGGGAGTCAGGCTGTACGTGGCTTTCAAGAAGCGAACGTTGTAGCAACCGCTAAGCATTTTCCGGGTCATGGGGACACCAATGTAGACTCACATCTCGATTTGCCGACCATTACACACGGTGAGGAGCGAATTCGGACTGTAGAGCTTGTACCGTTCAAAGAAGCTATACAAAACGGTGTCGATGCGATAATGTCCTCGCATATTTATTTCCCAGCTTTAGAACAAAACAAGCTGCCTGTTACACTATCTAAGACGGTGCTAACCGGTCTGCTTAGAGAAGAACTTGGTTATGACGGCGTCATCATGACCGATTGCATGGAGATGCACGCGATTTCTGTGCATTATGGTACGGTTGCCGCCGCTGTGATGGCGGTAGAAGCAGGGGCGGATCTCGTCTTGATCAGCCACAGACGTGATCTTCAGGTCGGCGCGATTGCGGCGATCGAGCAAGCGGTGCGCGAAGGGCGTATCGCTGAAGCTCAGATCGACGCTTCCGTCCACCGCCTGCTTGCGCTGAAAGCGGGCCGCGGAGTCATCGCGGAGCAGCCTCGTGCAACGGCTGCGCAAGAGGTCGGAACCGCGCCGCATTGCGAAGTCGCACAGCGACTCAGCGAAGCGAGCATTACGCTCGTCAAGGACGAGCAGCAGCTGCTTCCGCTGCCGCGTGTGCGGACGCTGGCGATCACCGTGGCCGCAGCCGTTTCGTCGGGTGTCGACGAAGCGTATGCAGGCGTCGCAAGCTTGGGAGCTGCGCTGGCTGGGCACGGCTTGGACGTGATCGACCGCGTGCTTCCGCTTGCGGAAGTGAACGAGCGCCGCGCAAGTGTGCTTGCAGAAGCGGCAGCTGCGGAGCAGATCGTCATCGGGACGTACAACGCCCGATTCCATCCTTCACAGGTCGAGCTGGTGCGCGAACTGCAAGCGCTCGGCAAGCCGCTGGTCGTCGTCGCACTGCGCGTGCCGTATGATCTGCTGGAGTTCCCTGACGTAGCGACGTTCGTCGCAGCTTACGAAAGCCGCCCGTTAGCGCTGCAAAGTACGGCACGAGCTCTGCTCGGTATATTGACACCGCAAGGCCGGTTGCCTGTTACACTTGGGGCTGACTATCCAGCTGGATGGAGATGGGAAGGCGCTCAATTAAGTTTGGTTTGAGATTGAAGAATTTCAAATGGAGGGAGCTCAGTATCGTGTCTAATGTAGATATCGGCAAAATAAGCTTTTTCATCGAACAAGAAATTGCTGCCGGGCATATCCCCGGTGCAGTTCTCTCTATTATTCATAAAGGTAACGAAGTGCTCAAGGAAGCCTACGGCAGTCGCGTTGTTTATCCCGAAACAGCGCCAATGAGAAGTGACACGGTGTTTGACTTAGCTTCACTGACCAAAGTAGTTGCAACGATGCCGGCGGTACTTCAGTTGATGGATCAAGGGAAGCTATCCTTAGGGGATCCGATAGGAGTCTTCTTGCCTGAATTTCAGCACCTTCAGGAAGAACCGATCCGGATCATGCATCTGCTTACACATTCCTCAGGGCTTAGGGCAGATATTCCGGGTATTCGAGGGATGATGCATCTGTCGAGGGATGAGCTGGTGGACATCATCTTAAACGAACGGCCTGTTCATCCCCCAGGGACTAAGGTCATGTATAGTGATATTGGAATGATATTGCTCTATCTCATCGTTGAATCCGTGACAGGTGAAGCGTTCGATACCTATCTCAAACGGGAACTTTATGAACCGCTCGAGATGTTGGAAACAGGTTTTTGTCCGATCTTCGATGATACGCGTTATGCGATTACCGAGTATTCCGAACAACGTCAAGCCTACAAATCAGGTATTGTTCATGATGAAAAGGCGGAACTAATGGGTGGTGTAAGTGGTCACGCGGGGTTATTCTCAACAGTCCACGACCTAACCAATTATGCGAAAATGATACGGCAGCAAGGCATCTTTAAGGGGCGACGTATCGTGTCGAGAGCAGCGATCGAGCTGATGACGCACAACTTTACCCCTTATAACCAAGAGCACCGAGGGCTCGGCTGGATGTTGAATCATCAGAGCAGCTTCTGGTTCGGCGGAGACTACGTATCCGAGTATTCCTTCGGGCATACAGGGTTTACAGGGACCAGTCTATTGTTCGATCCTAAGCAGGATTTGCAAATCATTTTGCTCACCAATCGGGTTCATTTTGGACGAACAGAACATATCTTGCGGATTCGGCCAAGGCTGCACAATCTCATACTTTCTCAAATCGAGTAACCCATAACCAAAGGAGATGAATTGTTTTGCTTCGTACACTTCTGAATCAAACATCACTTACCATTGCAGGGCTCATGTCGGGTACATCTCTGGATGGGATTGATGTGGCCATTGTCCACATAGAGGGGCGAGGCGCGGATACGAACATCAAGCTGCTTCACTTTGAAAGTCTTCCTTTCGAAGACGAGATGAGAGAAAAGCTTAAGCTGCTATGCACAATCGAGCATTCCGATGTTGCGCAAGTGTGCGGTATGAACTTTGCCATCGGCCAACGCTTCGCAGATGCTGTCATCCATACGGCAGCTGCAGCTAACATGAGCATGGCGGATATTGACCTTATCTCTTCACATGGTCAGACGATCTGGCATATTCCGACTGCGGATGAGACTGACCTTTTTCTACCCAAATCAACGCTGCAAATCGGAGATCTTTCCGTCATTGCCAAACAAACAGGCAGACCTGTTGTCGGTGATTTCAGGACAGCGGATATGGCGGTTGGCGGACAAGGTGCGCCACTTGTTCCTTACGGTGATTATCTTCTTTTCAAAGACGCAAATAAAGGGCGCATCCTTCAGAATATCGGCGGAATTGGGAATTGCACAGCCATTCCTGCTGGTGCCAGTGGGATTAGCGCTTTTGATACAGGGCCAGGTAACATGATTATGGATCAAGTCGTATACGAGTTGTCCGAGGGACGAAAGTCGTACGATGCCAATGGCGACTGGGCGGCAGAAGGCAAGGTAGATATGGAGCTGCTAGAGAGTATGCTTGCACATCCGTACTTCCAAGAACCGCCGCCAAAAACGACAGGACGCGAACTTTTCGGAAAAGGGTATGCGGCTGCATGGCTCGCATCCGCATTGGAGCGAGGGCTTCCGCACGAAGATATCGTAGCGACCGCGACTGCTTTTACCGCACATAGTATCGCTCGCGGATATCAGGATTTTATTTTTCCACAGAGTGACATTGCGGAAGTTATTATCAGCGGAGGCGGGGCACATAATCGCACACTGCTTAACATGTTAGGTGAGCTACTCCCTAACCAAACCATTCTTACCTCAGACGAGCTCGGCATATCTGCAGATGCGAAGGAAGCGATGTTATTTGCGTTGCTAGGCAATTCTTTCATCCAAGGTGAGCCGAACAATATCCCTGCGGCAACAGGAGCGGTGAGACCGACAATTATGGGGAAACTAGCACTGCCATAGGATTTACAAGAGACCGAAGCCATCTGATTAGCAGGTGGAATGTCGGTCTTTTTTTTTTGGAGTAGGAGAAGTGTCTACTTTTTTGATACAATGTTTACAACTTACTAGCGTTTTATAAAGGAGAATAGTAGACATGCCGCCTATCCTAAAAAGTGTTCTTAAACTAATCGCAGTGCTAATCGTGATTGTTATGGCGTTTCGGGTTAATTGGCTAGTGGGGGTAGCTGCGATCGTAGTCATCCTCGGTTATTTTGTTTATGTGAATCGATCTGCTTTTTATGCACAGCGAGGTAATTTGGCTTATATGAAGGGTGATCGTGAACAAGCATTGATTTGGATGGAAAAAGCCTATCTTTCTAAAGCATTTCTACCGAAACATCAGATTGGATACGGTTACTTGTTAATGAAGACAGGTGATCTCACCAAGGCTCAACAAATGTTCGAAGAGGTCCTACAAATGACGAAAGCAACGGATATCCGTATTCAAGCGAGGCTCAATATCGCTACGGTATACTGGCTTCAGAATAAAAGGGACGAGGCTCTCCAGATTTTGCAGGAGCTATCACAAGAGGTTAAAAATACACTGGTTTATGGGAATTATGGTTATTTTCAGATTTTGCTTGGCAACGTAGAAGAAGCGCTTACCTATAATCTCGAGGCCTATGCGTATAATGACAGTGATCTGACCATTATGGATAACTTAGCGCAGAACTACTATATGCTGGGGCGTCTAGAAGAAGCGGAAGAGATGTATACGAAAGTGATGGCGAAAACGCCTAAGCACGCGGAGTCCTATTATTTTTATGCACAAACGCTCCATAAACTCGGTCGCACACAGGAGGCTCGAGAGCAGTTGGCGATAGCGCAGGAGAAGGAACTTGCTCTAGTAACTCCTTTGACAAAGGAGGATATTGCGCTTTTTGCAAGCCAATTAGGTAAAGATGAGGTTGAGGTTGTACATTAGAAAATCGAAGACGTATACAACAACAAGTAGCCGAAGAGTTGAACTCTTCGGCTTTTGTGCGCGACTTTACTCGTGAGTGGCTCAATAGACAAGATGTCGGGAGTGGCGATAGTCCGATATTTCCGAACTGAATCGGAGATTTCGTGCGAAAAAACATGAATAGTTGGATTTTACCCAACTAAATGGACTTTTTTCGCCGGAGGGAATCGTTTTGGGCGATTTAGTTCGGCAAAGTCGGACTAATGAAGGATTATGGTCGCCGACAGTGAAAATAGTTAGGCAATTTCGGACTAATGGGAGGAGAGAAGGAGTATCCTCGACCCGATCGTTCCGAACAGGGGAAATTCGTCTGAACAAGGCAAGATCAAGAAGTTTGTATGGTTGGGCTATTCATCGTGACGATGAATAGTTTTTTTGTGTTTTTCTTGAAAATTGACACCTTGACGCTGAATCTAGATTGACATATCATCGAATTAAACATAAATGAGCAAAACATTAATACAAATGAGTGTAAGTGAACAAATACGAGTGCTCCAAATGAAGAGTAAGGAGGTGAGGAGTTGGCTGATCAAATATGGTACATTTCACATTTTGATCTCACAGTGCGTCTGGTATTATCGCTGTTTTTGGGCGGATGTATCGGATTGGAGCGAGAATGGAGCAACCATGCGGCAGGGCTGCGTACGCATATTTTGGTTTGTCTTGGTTCTACAACAATCATGCTGCTGTCGATGTATGGATTTAGCGAGTTTTTTATCAATGAACCCACACTGCGCGGTGATCCGGCTAGATTGGCTGCACAAGTCATCAGCGGTATCGGCTTCCTAGGTGCAGGAGCCATTATGCGGACAGGCTCGAGGGTATCCGGCTTGACGACAGCTGCGTCGATCTGGGTTGTCGCCGCGATTGGATTAGCTGTAGGCGCTGGTTTTTATTACGTATCGCTTGTCACGGTCATTCTTGTTTTATTTTGTTTATTTGTATTGAATTACTGGGAGAAATATTGGAATCGCAAGCGCAAACATGAAGAATTGACAGTTAGAGTGGTTGATCATCCCGGTTGTATAAACGAAGTCATCGCGCGCTTGGTTGAATTAAACATCCCGATCCGACAGATACAAATGGATAGAGCGTCCGATGAAGATGGGGAAGCCTCAGGGCTGATCGCAATTGGCATTTCGTTATCAGCTCAGCAGGATGAGCAGCACATAAGCAGTTTGTTAAACATGATTTGCGGGATTCCTCATGTGCAAGCGATTGAACCGCATGGTCTTCCCATTTTCAAAAAAAGGAATGAAAGTCGATTAGCTTCTGTTTTTCCTAGATGAAGACCTTTGGATGTCTTGGCGTTTAATGAAGTTAACTAGATGTGACAGGAGAGGAATCCACAATGAACCATGCCCATCAAGCTTTGAATACCAACGTTGTTTCGCGCGCTTATCGTCTTGTGAAGCCTAGAGATGTACAGGATATTGTTATAGAACACGAAGTGCATGACTGGGAGGTTGTTGTTGAACCGAAAATTGGGAGCGTATGCCATGCGGATTTGCGTTATTTCACGGGTCAACGACGTGCCGAGGCGCTGGCGCGCAAGTTGCCTATGGCACTTATTCATGAAGGAATTGGCACCATCATTCAGAGCAAAAATCCTCATGTGCAGCCAGGTCAGCGCGTTGTCATTGTGCCGAATCTACAAGGCTACTTGATCAAAGGGCTGAATCAAGATCAATGCTGCGAAACCTGCAGAGGCAATAAGGGAAATAATTACTGTACGCATGGTCGCTTCCTGGGGAGCGGTATGGACGGTATCGCGCAAAGCAGGCTAGTCGTACCGGCCGCAAGTGCCATACCGATTCCGGCAGAAGTGCCGGATGAGATCGCGGTGTTGACCGAGCTGTGTTCGGTATCGTATCAAGCGCTAAGCCACGTAGCTGATCGATTAACGAACGCGAATATTGTTATTTTTGGCGATGGTCCTGTGGGGTATTTAGCAGCGGCGATGCTTCAACATGTGTATAAGGTAGATCTAGATCGCATAACGGTGTTTGGTGCAGTTCCTGAAAAACTGGAAAAGTTCGATTGTCCTAACCGAAAGCTTGTGCAGGAATATGACTTTTCATCGGGAACTTCCTATGATATTGCTTTAGAATGCACAGGAGGTAAATTTTCCGAGGGTGCAATTAATCAGGCGATTGATGTGTTGAATCCTGGCGGGCATCTTATTTTAATGGGAGTTACAGAGGAACGAGTACCTATAAATACGAGGGATGTGCTAGAAAAAGGCCTTACATTGAAGGGAAGTTCCCGCAGTTCCATTGAAGACTTTATCCCTGTTCTTCATGCCATGAAAGATCCGACATGTCAGGCGACGTTAAGCAAGCTTTTGCCTAGCGCCATTATCGAAATTAAGTCGAATGAGGATTTTGCGGAAGCGATGGCTTTTGCAGAAGAGCACCGCAGTTGGACGAAGGTATTGCTGGATTTCAGATGGGAGCCATCTTGCTAGAGTTGGAGGCGTAGAGAAATGGTGTTACGTGAAGAGATTTGGTGGAAGAGTGTGAAGTGGCAGGCGCATCAAAATTCCAATTCAGAAATGCCTGAGAATACGCTGGCGGCTGTAAACTATGCCTGGGAGCTTGGCGGTATACCGGAGTTGGACATTCGCCAAACGGTGGACGGGACAATTGTAGGACTCCATGATGCTACGCCGGAAAGAACGACAAATGCTCCGGCGGCCGATAAAGATAAGCTCGTTTCGACGCTGACCTATGAACAATTGTGTGCATGGGATGCGGGCATTAAATTTGGGGAGCAGTTTCAGGGAGAGCGTATTCCCGACTTGGAACACATATTCAAAGTATTAGCTGAACATGCCGAGCGAGAGTTATATTTGGATTATAAGAGTGTTGATCTAGAGTCGCTCGCAGAACTAATCGGCAAGTATGGCGTAGCGCGGCAACTTATTTTTGCTCATAATGACCATGGGAATTGTTCTGCAATGAAGCGGCTAGTGCCAGAAGTGCGAACGATGCTGTGGATATCAGGTCGCGTACCTGAAACGCTGATGCGTACCTGCACCGAGGTGCTTGAGGGGGATTCGTCTACGTTAGATATCATACAGCTTCATTTAGTTGATGAAGAAGCCGCTACGGAAGGAGAATGGAGATATCGCGTACCTCAGTCCTATGTCGCTGATACTTTGGCGCAATTGGAGGAACGTGGGCTTGAATTGGAAGTATTGCCATTCCATTTTGCTGATCGCGATGTATTCGAATTATTAGATATGGGCATTCGCAGGTATGCCGTAGATGAGCCTAAACGGTTTGTTGAGGTTTTACAACGGTATTTTGAATAGGGAATGAATGTTTCACAAACAAGGAAAAAGAGGGACCGCTCTAGGGGGAGGCCACTGAAAAAGTATACTAAGAAAAAAGGCACAGACTCTCATTTTATGAGGGCGCTGTGCCTTTTTTCCTGTATACTTTAAGTATTACGTCGGAAGGGTGAAGACCATGTTTCAGCCTCAACTCTCTTTTGCATTAAGTCCATATACAGCGCTTTACGACCTCATTGTGCCTAAAGACAACATGCTGCGCCAGATCAATGAGCTAGTCGACTTCTCCTTCGTCTACGACGAATTGAAAGCCAAT
>NZ_JAVDSB010000009.1:0-276738 GCF_031455095.1 Paenibacillus qinlingensis | reverse complement strand
TCTCACGATGGACACCCTTGCCTTAAGCTATGGTTACTACTGCCTTCACCATTCGGGACTTGAACCCTAGAGATAGCGCCCATGCTGGGCGCACTAAAAAAGCAGTGACACACAAGGTGTGATCACTGCTTTTTCGTCTTGCTGACGATTCAAACGAAGCAGGGTCCAACTGACGTACCAGGAACTTTCTGGTTCCCTACTAACTGTTCACGCCTCTAAGCTTCCTCTCGGAGGATTGGTATTTTTTTAGACATATGTATGCGATGAGCAAAATCAAGATTGGTAAGCCCCCGATAAGGAAGCGGAATCCATAAATGGCGCTAGTAACCTGGACTTCTTTATCGGCATCATACCCGCTTGTCGCGAAGAAAATCCCCATAATCCCATATTGAATAGACATCCCGATACGAATAATAAAGCCATTCACGCCATAATACATCCCCTCACGACGACGACCCGTTTGCTGAGCATCAAAATCAACAACTTCAGAAAGCAGTACATGCAAGGACAACATAAAGCCAGAAACCGGAATACCTAGTAGGGCTCCTATGATAATAACCATGATCGATGAATCGGCAAAAAGGAAACCAAGTGAAATGATCGCGTACAACACCGACGATATCATAGCGACTCGAACCGTCGATAAGCGCACACCGCTTTTCGCCCAAATGAACGACATCGGAATCGCCACGATAAACACGGCACCAAGGAATAGGGAGTTCTGCGTCCCGTTTAATACCACGACATATTTCGTGTAAAAAGCTGTTAGCGAAACGAACATCGTTGTCGTCAATTGGATCAATAAATTCGCTACGACGTAGGAATTGAACAGCTTATTTTTGAACGTCTGAACGGTTGCTTCCTTGAAATGAAGGGGTTCTGACTTACTTGCTGCTGGATTCTCGAACGAGCCATACAGGGACACATACAAGGAAACGACCGCGATAATTGAAAAAATCCCCGCCATCAGCCCCCAACCTAAGGAGAGCCCTAACGATTTCGCAAGCGCGATACCGATAATCATACCGATGATGCTGAACATTTGTTGGAAAGCCGACACCTGATAGCGGTCCTTCTTCGTCTGATACATTTCCGGAAATAAAGCACCGGTATTAAGCCCAATGAATGAATAGATCAAATCAAAGAAGAACGTTAGTGTGAAAAAATAAATCAACAGCATCGTCGTGCTGCCCGCAGGCGGGTTGAAAAGAAAGAAGAAAAGCACGCCAAACGGCAAACTTCCAAACAAAATGTACGGAATTCGCCTGCCGAAGCGCGTTTTGGTCCGGTCGCTTACATATCCCGCAACCAAGTTAAATAGGGCATTCAGGAAACCGTAGATGATCATCCCGATCGAAATCGATGTACCCGATACATTCAACACCGTAACATAATAGAAAACAGCAATGGCGCTGAACGCTTGCCACAAGACGCTAAGTCCAATTTGATTCGAGCTGTAAGCGAGTTTTTTAGATAGAGATACCATTGGACTTGCCTCCTCCATAATTTGAACCTGCTTAACTATATAGTGCTGATGGGAAGAAATGCAGCTGGTGCGATGTCAGTACTTTAAATGCTTCTGCATAGCCCTTCGCTTCTGGGTTTTGTTTCAACTTTCCAAACAGTTGTAGTCCTTGATAGTCAAAATACCCCTTAACCAAGGGCCAATTAATGTTGTCAAATTGACTCTTATGGGCCAAAATTGAAGCGATCTTCGTTTCCCAATGTGCCGTAACGTCAATAAACGTATTGGGATGCGAGGTCGCATAGAATGCGATTTGCGGCACGTCATGCGGCTTAGATCCAGGGAATAGAATCTCATTGGACGAAAAGAGCATCGCCGATGCAACCGCTTTACCTGTTTTGATATGGTCCGGATGTGCTTCATAGGGCATCCATGGATCTACCGTCATCAATAAGTCCGGCTTTTCTTCGCGGATAATTGGAATGAGCTTTGCCAGCAATTCCTCTTCGGTGTAGTTCCCCATGTCCGGAAATTCAAGCGCAATTTGCTTGGACACGCCTAAAATATCACCGGCAGCCAACCGCTCTGCGCGTCGAACCGCGGCAATCGCTTCAGGCTCCACTTCGCCAGTTGAACCACTCCCTCTACCATCGGTCACAGTAATGTAAACGATTTCACAACCGCGCTGTGCAAGTTCGTATAGCGTTCCTGCTGCCCCAACTTCGTTATCATCAGGGTGAGGTTGGACGCATACGACTTTCTTAACATCCAATACATCAGGAAGACCTAATATTCGTCTAATATCCATGTGAAATCCCTCCAATATGTCACATTCTATCATAAAAGGAAGAGAAATGTCGAAAATGTTCCCTCGTGAAATCGTGGGAATTCCATTATACTTATTGGTAGAAGACGAAGAACGTCCCTGTCCATTTTCTTAATGGCACAGGGGCGTTTTTTCGTTGTAAAGGAGGGAACTTACCTATGAGTTACGAGCATGAGCATGCTAGATGGATTGAAAGCCATCTGGAACAGAGAACCGGAGAACGCAGGGGTCGTTTGGAGCGCGGGCATCAGGAGGCGGAAAGAAGATTCTGTCAGGCGGTCTGGTGGGAGCTCCGCGGCCATTTCGACGAGCTGCACCCCGAATTCGAAGTGTTGGATTGGCGGGGACGCTCGTATTTCTGCGATTTTGCTTGGCTGACGAAATTTGTGAAATTGATCATCGAGATTAAGGGATACGGCCCTCATGTGCGAGATATGGACAGGCAAAAATATTGCAATGAGCTGAACCGGGAAACCTTTCTAGCTGCGATGGGATATCAGGTGATATCATTTTCGTATGATGATGTTGTCTCGCGTCCCGAAGTATGTATCACACTGCTTCGCATGTTCATTAGTCGTTATCAGGCGATCCCCTCACCTGTCAGTCTGGGCACGGTGATGGAGAGGGAAATTGTGAGGCTTGCCTATACACTCGCGCAGCCTCTGCGCCCGAAAGATGTTGAAGCTCATTTAAACATCAACCATCGCACAGCTGTGCAATGCCTGCAGTCGCTCTGCACGCAGGGTTGGCTTACACCGCTCGCTGGTGCTGGAGGCAGACATGTTGTGCGTTACGAGCTAATGCAGGACAATCTGCATCGGCTGTGAGAAATTAGGCATTAGATGAGAGGAGGATTTCAAGCCGCCGCAGGGTAAAATGATGCGAATGTGCAGGCATTTTCTTTACTTTTCCCTCGTAAAGTCAAATTACTGCGAAAATACATCAATTTCTCGTAATATCTCTTAATCTCGATGAATTTGAACCAAAAAAACTGCATATTCGCAGCAATTTCCGCTTTTTCAATCAAAAACCTATTAAAAGATGTATTTTCGCAGGTTTTTCGAAAAAATCTGTGTGCTAGCGGGTGATGTAACGAGTTGGAGATGTTAACGAGACTGAAGCTACTTTAAAGAGTCGGGGTAGCTGCTTGAGTGATGTGTGGAGTTACAGGGGTCGAAGGAGTTGCGCGAGTGTAGCTAGTTAAAAGT
The DNA here is from genome assembly GCF_031455095.1 of Paenibacillus qinlingensis. Lineage (GTDB taxonomy): Bacteria > Bacillota > Bacilli > Paenibacillales > NBRC-103111 > Paenibacillus_E > Paenibacillus_E qinlingensis_A. The sequence goes on along the minus strand of NZ_JAVDSB010000009.1, from coordinate 273,239 downwards.
GCTGGGGTTGCTGCTTGAGTGATGTGTGGAGTTACAGGGTCGAAGGCGTTGCGCGAGTGTAGCTACTTGAACGTGCCGAGGTAGCTGCTTGAGTGATGTGTGGAGTTACAGGGGTCGAAGGAGTTGGCGCGAGTGTAGCTAGTTGAACGTGCCGAGGTAGCTACTTGAGTGATGTGTGGAGTTACAGGGTCGAAGGCGTTGCAAGAGTGTAGCTAGTTGAACGTGCCGAGGTAGCTGCTTGAGTGATGTATGGGGTTACAGGGGTCGAAGGAGTTGCGTGAGTGTAGCTAGTGAACGTGCCGAGGTGCTGATTTAGTGATGTTTGGAGTTGCGCGAGTTGAAGCTTTGAAAAGTTGTAGGAATTAAAAATAGTCGTCGTCTTCTAACATTGGTGCTCGCGGCGGGATTGTGAAACAACAGTACAAGCTGCAAGGTAAAATGATGCGAATGCTCCTAGGCATTTTCTTTACTTCTCCCTCGTAAAGTCAAATTACTGCGAAAACTCCGCAGCAATTTCCTCTTTTCCACTCAAAACCTATTAAAAGATGTATTTTCGCAGGTTTTTCGAAAAGATCCGTGCGCTAGCGGGTGATGTAACGAGTTGGAGATCTTACCGAGACTGAAGCTACTTTAAAGAGTCGGGGTAGCTGCTGGTGCTCCAGCTGTTGTAGATGTTTCAGAAGCTGCGATAATTTCAGAAGTATCCATGGTCACTAGCACGATTTTCTGGCCTTTCCAATTGACATTAAATTTCAGGGATGTTATAAAGTTAGTGTATAGCACTCACAGCGTGCGAGTGCTAATTTTATAAACCCTGTTACATATCGAAAGGAGATCTATCCGTGGAAAAGAAACAGTTTCAAGCCGAATCCAAGCGTCTATTGGAAATGATGATTAATTCGATTTACACACAACGTGAAATCTTTCTAAGAGAGCTTATCTCCAACTCCAGCGATGCGATTGACAAAATTTACTACAAAGCACTTACAGACGACTCGCTCGTTTTTGACAAAGATAGCTACTTCATCAAAATTACGGCCGATAAAGACAATCGCATCTTAACGATTCGCGATACAGGGATCGGGATGACGAAAGAAGATCTTGAAAACAACTTGGGGATTATCGCGAAAAGTGGATCTCTTGCTTTCAAAAAAGAGAATGAAGCCAAAGATGGCCACAACATCATCGGTCAATTCGGGGTAGGCTTCTACTCCGCATTCATGGTTGCTGACCACATCGCGGTAACAAGTAAAGCCCTTGGCAGCGACACAGCTTACAAATGGGAATCCGACGGTGCAGATGGCTACACGATTGCCCCTGCCAACAAAGATTCCGTTGGGACGGAGATTGTCCTTTCGATTAAAGCAAATACCGAAGATGACAACTACGACGAATACTTGGACGAATATCGCCTGAAAGCGATTATCAAGAAGTACTCCGATTTCATCCGTTACCCGATCAAAATGGACATCACAAGCAGACGTCTCCAAGAAGGCAGCGAGACCGAATACGAAGACTTCCAAGAAGAGCAGCACGTGAACAGCATGGTGCCGATCTGGAGAAAGAACAAAAGCGAGCTTACTCCTGAGGACTACGAGAAGTTCTATCACGAGAAACATTACGGCTTCGACAAACCGCTGAAGCATATTCATGTGAGTGCAGATGGCGCGGTAGTCTACCAAGCCATCCTTTTCATCCCTGAAAACATGCCTTATGACTACTATTCCAAAGAATATGAGAAAGGTTTGGAGCTTTACGCAAACGGTGTTCTCATTATGAATAAATGTGCAGACCTGCTGCCTGACTATTTCTCCTTCGTCAAAGGCATGGTGGATTCCGAGAGCCTATCGCTCAACATCTCCCGCGAGATGCTGCAGCACGATCGACAGCTCAAATTAATTGCGAAAAATATCTCTAGCAAAATCAAAGGGCAGCTGCAAAGCCTTCTAAAGGACGAGAGAGAGAAATACGAGCAATTCTACAAATCTTTCGGCAGACAGCTTAAATTCGGCGTTTACAGCGACTACGGTACGCATAAAGAGCTACTGCAGGATCTATTGATGTTCTCCTCCTCCAAGGAGAAACAACTTGTCACATTGGACGAGTATGTATCCAGAATGCCAGAAGACCAGAAGTACATTTACTATGCTTCGGGTGAATCGATGGAAAGAATTGATAAGCTTCCGCAAACGGAGCTTGTCACTGATAAAGGTTACGAGATTCTATACTTCACTGATGATATTGATGAGTTCGCAATCAAAATGATTATGACTTACAAAGAGAAGGAATTCAGATCGGTTTCAAGCGGGGATCTTGGTATTGATGTAGAGGATAACGCTAACGATTCTGAGTCTGATAAAAAAGAAAATCAAGATCTATTCGACTACATGAATGGCTTATTGGCTGGTAAAGTATCGAGTGTAAAAGCTTCCAAACGTTTGAGAAAGCATCCAGTATGCTTATCCACAGACGGCGATGTTACCATCGAAATGGAAAAGATCTTGAACGCGATGCCGAATAACCCAAATGTTAAGGCAGAGAAAGTATTAGAGATCAACGTCAACCATGACGTGTTCGCTTCCTTGAAGGATGCTTTTGATAAAGATAAAGAGAAACTAAACCTTTACACGGCGCTCTTGTATAATCAAGCCCTTCTTATCGAAGGTTTGCCTTTGCAAGATCCAGTTGAATTTACGAATGATATTTGCAAAATCATGGTGTAAGCATTCATCCAAGCACTGCAACTCTTTTGTTGCGGTGCTTTCTTTTAGCTAAGATGGTTCCGAAGAAGAAACGGGCACGACACGGATATGATCGTGACTAGCTTCTTGTCGATTGTACACATATGCAAGTAAACGAGCTTGATCAATGCCTAGCGCCTTCGCTACCTCAACAATATCCAATTCTTGAATTTTTTTGCTGGATTTTGGGCTATTGACGGACATATGCTTCAACCATCCTTCGAATTAATATTAATGTAATTAATAGCACGATAAACCTAACCTGTGATATAGTTTTGATATAAAGACGTTATCGGTATGATAAAGGCAAAACCACTGAAAAGTGGTGACGCAAAGCTAGAGGGACTAAATTGGCAATTGTGATTGTCCAAAATGTCAGCCAGCTACCGCCTCCATCCGATGATGACAGTACGACAAAGGAGGAATCTGTACCATGAATAAAACGGTGATTGACGGTAATATGAGTCTAGACGTCATGCAATTAATTGACAGCTTGCATCTTCCTGATCATGATATTTTGGACATGTTCTCATTCTCGTTTGGCAGCAATTTATTAACGTCGGATGAAGCTATTCGGTTCATTCACTTTCTTCGAAGTGAACTGGACAAACGCATTCAATAACCGAATTATGCCTTATCGCTAACAAAAATACAGTCGGTTGATGTCAATAGAATTATTTTTTTTCAAAAGCTCATGAGGGTGCATCGTTATTGACTTTCCCCCTATGAAGCAGTCAAAGACAGCGCACCATGCGCTGTCTTTTTTTTATTTTTTGTCACATTTCGAAAAAAAACAAATCAATTCGTGTCACCCTCTGAATTTCCCAATCAAACTAGTATTTTTGAACATATGATATAGCAAGTACTAGAGTTGCATCTACCCATGCTGAAAGGAGGACAACCATGAGCGAACACTTGATTACACTCCACTTAACAGCGACTAGTGTAGTCTCAGGAACAATTACAACATCAACTTCAACATCAACATCAACGACTACAACTACGACGCTTACCCCGCTTGTCAAACGATTTACGGCTAATGTGGTAATAGGAAATATTCTTGGAGGCGTAACTACCATTCCTTCATCTAGCTTCAGGGACGATACAGGAGCTAACTTGCCTAGCAACAGTCTGACGGTTCCTGGAAGTAATGGATATTACAATGTTTTTGTAAATGGTGTTCTTCAGTTAAGCTACTTAACGACTTTAACAACAGCTAGTTTAGTCATTAATACTGGGCTCACCATTGGGGTATCGGTCAATTTAGAAACCTTATCGTTCACTGCCTCCTCCATATCTACCTCCACTTCAACTTCTACCTCCACCTCAACAACGAACAATTTAGTTGTGACTACAACGGTTAATACGCACTAGACAACCCCATCCTTATCAAATGGTGAACATAGAAAAGCCGCACCCCCTCATGACATTTCACGAGGTGATGCGACTTTGTGTAATTTGTGCAGCAGGTGCTACTTATTTGTCCCTAAGTAGACCAACATCATGCTTTCCCAATATTTGCGTTAACTCCTTCAAGAACATATTGATGTCCTTGAATTGCCTATAGACAGAGGCGAAGCGAATGTAGGCCACTTCATCGACGGGGTACAATTGCTCCATCACAATTTCACCAATGCCAAGGCTATCGACTTCAGCATGAGCTGTCGTGCGAAGCTGCATTTCGACTTCAGAGACGAGCATCTCTAGCCGCTCCATGGAAACCGGTCTTTTTTCACAAGCACGAATTAAGCCACGTAAAATTTTCTCACGACTAAATTCTTCCCGACTTCCATCTTTTTTAATCACAATTAAAGGTGTTTCTTCAACCATTTCGAAAGTCGTGAATCTCCTAGCGCATTTCTCGCATTCACGGCGACGACGTATGGATTTGTTCTCATTGGCAGACCTCGAATCAAGCACTTTCGTACCAGAATGGTCACAGAACGGGCATTTCATTCGCTTTCCTCTCCTTTCTCTCTTGGAAATATCTTTACCAGATGTTACATGTCTTGAAGTTTGGAGTTCTGCACACAATAGATTTACCAACCGACAAGGAGGTGAACAGACATGAGTTCAAACAGAAGCAGCAATACTTTAGTCGTTCCACAAGCTAACGCAGCCTTGGATCAGTTGAAGTATGAGGTAGCTCAGGAGCTAGGTATCGCTATCCCACAAGATGGCTACTATGGCAACATGACTTCTCGTGACACTGGCTCTATTGGTGGTAGCATCACTCGTCGCCTGGTACAAATCGCAGAACAATCTCTAGCAGGTCAATTCAAGTAATCTTGAATTGCGCACGCTTTTGACTCTGCCAAACAGGAAGTATTGGACTCTTCGCTCCCCTGGGAGCTAGTCCAATGCTTCTTTGTTTTTGCCAAGTCCGCTATGCAGCTCCGTTGCCGTTCCATTGCTCTGTGTACAGTTTCGTATACTTCTCATAATAATACAGCACACGCTGCACATAATGACGTGTTTCACCAAAAGGAATATCACTGATATTCGACTCGGTTCCGTCCCACACTTGATTATTCTTCCACTTATTCACATTACCTTGTCCTGCATTATACGCCGCGATAGCGTAGATTAAGTTCCCATTATAATGCTTGATCAGCCAATTCAGATACCAAGATCCTAGAAAAATATTCATATCTACACGAAGCAAATCTTCTTGCGTATGAGGCCCTAAATTCGTCGATTCAACAATCCATTCAGCGGTATCAGGCATAAGCTGCATAAGCCCTAATGCCCCTTTACTTGATTCTAAATGATATTTATAATTCGTTTCAACTCGAATAATGGCTGCTATTAGAAAAGGGTCTATATTGTGTTTCGCCGCGCTTTGCTTAATCTCCTGCTCAAAGTAGATGGGGTATAGCTTTCTGCCTATAATTGCGCTATTCATGAAGAGGATCATAACAAAAGCAATTAGCAGAATTGCAAACATTCGCTTTTTTCGAAAGAACGTCATGCTAATCCCTTCCCTGCCCAGAACCGCTCTACCCTCATGTTGGTTTCTTCCCAAGTCCCACTATTATCAATCACAATATCTGCAAGCTTACGCTTCTCTTCAATTGACATCTGTGCATCAAGACGAAGCTGAGCAATCTCTGCTGACAAGCCATCTCGCTGCATCAGTCGTTCCAACTGCAAGTGACGCGGAATATAAACAACCATGATCTCCTCAAACATGGAGACCAAATTCGATTCTATGAGTAAAGGAACATCGACCACAACCAGCTTGGTGGGATAGTCCCGTTCATACGTTGTCATCTGCTCGCGCATCCTTGCACGAATAGGGGGATGAAGCAAGCCCTCAAGCTGTTGCCGAGCTTCAGGGGATCCAAAAATGATTTCACCGAGCATCTTACGCTGCAAGGATCCATCGCGCCCAATCACAGCTTGTCCAAAAGCAGCAGCAACCTGTTCTAGAACAGGACTGCCAGGCTCGACAACATCACGAGCAATCTGATCGGCATCGATTAAAAGGGCACCACGGCTAACGAGCATACGGCTAACCGTGCTTTTTCCACAGGCAATACCTCCTGTTAAGCCGATATTCATATCGCTTCTCTCCTAAAAGTTCATTGATAGTGAACTATAGCATTTTCAAAAGTCCCATGATAATAAGTACACATCCAGGAAGGATCGACAGCTTTTTCATCCAATTCATCTCGGCATATCGGAAACCAATCCGCAAGCCAACTGCAAGCAAGGATCCGCTTGAAATCGAAATAACAGAAGCCGTTAATAACGGCACGAACCCGATTAGAGCAGCACCAATGCCCGCTCCGAAAGCATCCAATGAGAGCGCTAAGCCGAGTAATGTAGCCTCAGAAGCTGAGATATTCCCTGACTTATCAACATCCGCTATGGATGGTGTTCGTAATATTTGAATCACAAGGCCGAAGCGCTTTAGCTCAATACTCAGAATTTCTTTGGTGCGCTGTAACGTATCAAAGGTCACCGGCTCCACATAACCAGAGTTGCGAATATCGCTGTATGGCATGCTGCTGACAACTGCTTGATCAGGCGTAGTAGCGGACTGCTCTTGTTGCGTTTGGTTTTTTTGCCCTTGTCTCATCTGAATAAGAGCCCACACACCAATAACGATAAGGATGAAAGCCCCAATGCGTTTGGCAACCCCTGGGGACATAAAGGACGACATCAAAACGCCGATCTGCATCGATGTAAATATAATAATACCAGACCATAGCGATATAATTCCAATTGAGACCAGCGGTATTCGGATTTTGCGTAACCCATACATGACACCAACGCCGAAACCGTCCAATGAAACTGCAAAAGCCAAAATGAGCAGAGAAATGACAGGGAGCATACAAACCCTCCTAAGTGTTTTACCTAACTAACCGGCCTCATGGGCTATTACCTAGGCTAAGTACTCCATATCATATGGGGAGGGTACGCTTCTCGTTCCTATTTCTCCGACTTCTTTCGGGACCGCTTGGGCTTGAGTGGCTGACACGTGAGACAAATGTGTGTTCCTCTGCCGCCTACTACTGTTTTTACAATTTCATTCCCACACGTTTTGCAGGCTTGTGATTGTCGTCCATAAATGTTCAATTGGTGCTGGAAAAGGCCGATTTCTCCTTGTCCATTCACATAGGATTTAATGGATGATCCTCCGACATCTACCGAATCTTGGAGGGTGCGAATGATCGACGCATGCAACAACACTAGCTCTTTCTTACTCAGCGAGGAAGCTTCCCTCTCGGGATGAATGCCCGCTAAGAAGAGGGACTCGTCTACATAAATATTCCCGATGCCTACAATATATGCTTGATTGAGCAGCAGCGGCTTGATCTTCGTAGCTCGATGGGCGATGGCACCGCGAAACGCTTCGAACGTGAACGCCTCATCGAGCGGCTCAAGACCGAGTTTAACGAGCGGAGGTTGTGCAAGCTCTTCGCCCTTAGGGAACAAATGCATCGTGCCGAATTGGCGCACATCTTTGTACCGCAGCTCACTTTCATCTGTAAAACGAAACAGCACATGCGTATGCAACTCTAGCGGATCATCGCCGGCATACAAACCATAGCGGCCTTCCATGCGCAAATGGGAGACCATCACGTAGTCCGTGAGCACGAAGCGTAGAAACTTTCCTCTTCGCTCAATCGTTTCAACCGTTTGACCTTGCAACAAGGTTTCAAACTGCTGAATATCGTCCGGCTTTTGGATAATACGAGGCAGCCTCACCACAACATTAGCGATCGTTTTGCCTGTGATTAACTCATTTAAAGTTCGTTTGACGGTTTCGACCTCGGGTAGCTCTGGCAAGGTGTTCACCTCCTTCTAGTTGTTAAATCCGTACGCAGCACATCCTGCTTGCTCCGTGTTACTTCGCATCATACCAAGTGAGACCGTAATCAACGTCAGCACGTAAAGGAACGTCCAGTTTCAGTGCTGCTGCCATGACTTCAGGCACCAACGACTTCATCATTTCGAGCTCGTCTGCCGGCACTTCAAAGACAAGCTCATCGTGTACTTGAAGCAGCATACGGCTTTTCAGTCCTTCTTTTACCAATCGATCTGCCATTTGAACCATGGCTAGCTTGATGATATCAGCGGCAGTTCCTTGAATAGGCGTATTCATAGCGGTACGTTCAGCGAAAGAACGGATATTAAAGTTGGAATGCGTAATTTCGGGCAACATTCGGCGGCGCTGCAGCAATGTCGTTACATACCCATCCCTGCGAGCATCCTTGACGATGTCATCCATATATCGGCGAACCCCTTGGAATACGGCGAAATACTGTTCAATGAATTGCGCAGCTTCCCGGCGGGTAATGTCTAAATTCTGAGACAAGCCGTAGTCGCTAATGCCGTAAACGATACCGAAGTTAACGGCTTTCGCTTGTCGACGCATATTGCTGTCGACGGCGCTTTCTTCTACACCGAAGACGTCCATCGCCGTCTTCGTGTGAATGTCCATATTCTGAAGGAACGCTTCCTTCAGCTTCTCATCCTGCGAGATGTGCGCTAGCACGCGCAGCTCGATCTGGGAGTAATCCGCAGCGAGAATGTACCATCCTGGCTCGGATGGAACGAAGACCTTGCGGATCTTCCGGCCCTCCTCCAGACGAATCGGAATGTTCTGGAGGTTCGGGAATTGGCTGCTTAGTCGCCCTGTCGCGGCAATGGTCTGCCGGTAATAGGTATGCACCTTACCGGTCTCTGGCCGCACCTCTTTGAGCAGCCCCTCGACGTACGTCGACTGCAGCTTCGCAAGCGAGCGGTAGTGGAGAATCTGCCCTACGACTTCGTTGTAGGGCGCAAGGCGCTCGAGCACCTCGGCATCCGTCGAGTAGCCGGTCTTGGTCTTCTTCGAAGCTGGCAGACCCAGCTTCTCGAACAGAATCTCACCGAGCTGCTTCGGTGAGTTGATGTTGAACTCAACGCCGGCAAGCTTGTAAATGCTGGACATGATCGTGTCCAGCTGTTTACCAAGCTCCACGCCGAGCGATTTAAGCCCTTCGGCATCCACCGCGATGCCGCGCATCTCCATCTCCGCAAGAACGCCGGAGAGGGGCAGTTCAAGCTCGTAGAAGAGGTGGTGCATACCACTCTTCTCTAATTCATCGCGCAACACGGGTACCATGCGCGCCATCGCCATCGCTTTGCGGCCCAAGTGGTCGCTAAGCGCAGCCATTTCCGGCAAGCGAAACTTCGCGCCTTTGCCGAATACATCTTCGTCTGCCTTCACGTTAGGCAGACCATATTTCACAGACAGGCCGCTCATACTGAGATTCGACTCTGTCGGATCGAGGAGATAGGCGGCCAGCAGCACGTCGAAATCCACCCCTGCAAGGTGGATACCCTGCCAAGCCAGCGCCAGCTGCGCACGGTGCAAGTCGAAGAGTTGCTTCTTCTTCGACGCATCGCTGAGCCAATCGCGCAGCGGCTTGCCCGCGTCACTTTGCAACAGAGCAAACGGTACGAAGTAGGAGGTATTCCCGCTTCCGTCATCCATAAACCACACAACCCCAACCATGACAGCTTGGTGTGGATTCTCCCCCACCGCTTCCACATGGATAGCTGCATGGTCGTCCAACTGAGCAATCAGTGTCTCGATATTGGCTTCCGTTACCGCGACGGCTTCCAGACTCTCGACGACGAGATCCTCGGCTTCTACGCTGGCAGTACCAAAATCCATCTTCTCCAGCAGCGACTTGAACTCTAGTTTGCGGAACATGCTAGATAACGCTTGTCCATCGAAGCCATCATAGCGGAACGAATCCCAAGCGGTTTCCATCGGAACCTCACGATAAATCGTGGCTAATTCCTTACTCATGATGGCACTCTTGGCATGCTCTTCTACTTTCTCTTTCATCTTGCCTTTCAGGCTTGCCGTGTTCGCCAACACTTCTTCGACCGTGCCAAAGTCATGCAGCATTTTGAGCGCCGTCTTCTCACCTACACCGGGAATACCCGGAATATTATCGGACGTATCGCCCATCAGACCCTTCAAATCAATGATTTGGTGGGGCGTAAGCCCGTATTTCTCTTTAATGGCCTCAGGATCGAAGCGATCCATTTCACTAATCCCCTTACGGGTAATTGCAACCGTAACTTGCTCAGAAGCCAGTTGCAGCATATCCTTATCCCCAGATACGAGAAGGACTTTCTCCCCTTTCGCATCCGCGGCCTTCGTCAACGTACCGATAATATCATCCGCTTCATAGCCGGACAGCTCGAATTGCGGAATCTTGAAAGCCTTCAACAATTCTTTAATTAATGGAAATTGTTCCGAGAGCTCTGTCGGTGTTTTGGCCCGCCCGCCTTTATACTCGGTATATTCTTTATGTCGAAACGTAATTTTTCCTGCGTCAAAAGCAACAAGAAAATGGGTTGGCTTTTCCTCTTCAATCAATTTTAGCAGCATGGTCGTGAAGCCATACACCGCATTGGTATGTAAACCACTCGAATTACTGAGCAGCGGCAATGCATAGAAGGCACGAAACGCAATTGAGTTGCCATCAATAATAATTAGCTTATCCATAAGTTCCACCCCAATTTTAGACATACTTCCTTCATCATAGCATACGAAATTAAAATAAAAAAACGGTTCCCTACATAAACATGTAAGGAACCCAAATTAACGATTGCTTGCAACGATTTATACGTTAAGATGGTCCGGTCTTCAGAAGGAGGTTCTCCGTATGAGTCCTTTTTTCTCACCTACACGTAAAAAGGTTATTTTCTTTGATATGAATAATACGATTCTAGATCGCAGGCAATGCTTCGATTCCGCTTTTCTTGAAGTCATGCAGGATTTCACAGCAAGGTGGGACACGGAGGATACGAAACTGACCTCACAAGAGGCTCTGAATAGCTATAAAGCCGAGTGGAGCCGCCATCGCAAATCGCCTATCCGAAGCCCCATCTCGCCCGACGAGCTGCGGCATATTTGTTTAATTAAGGCGCTCCATCCTTTACCAATGCAAGTAAGCACCGCGTTTACACGTACCTTTTTTCATCAAATTGAAGAAAAAGAAGATCATTTCGTCGCGCTATTCCCGGGGGTCGAAGATACACTAGAAGCGCTGTCTCGTAACTATAAGTTGGCTATCATTAGCAACGGCAATAGGAATCGATTGCAACGCAACCTGGAGAAGATGAAGCTAACCTCCTGGTTTGATCAAGATCGTTTATTCACGACCGAGAATGATGGTCCGCGAAAGCCGCATCCCGCGATTTTTGAGGGAGCCCTCAAATCGATGAGCACGGCTGCTGGTCAAAGTGTCATGGTTGGAAATTCATGGCGTAACGATGTGGTCGGCGCGGCTTCAACGGGAATGGACGCGGTGTGGATTCACCCGGCCAATATTAAGAAAATCTCGGAGAGGCGAATCGGGAAACAGAAAGTCATCATCGTTCGTTCATTCAAACAATTGATCTATACCTTCTGATCAACTATGTAATAGCGTTGCTTGCCTATGTACTACCCAAGGCTTGAAAATAATAGATACTGCCTTGATGCGCCTTCGCTTGCTTCTTTAACTGAGCGGCTGTTTGCGAAATGTGCTCAAGCGCAATGGGGGATTCACTATTACACATAACTAAAGACAGCGACAACGTGACCCCCTCGCTCTTCACTTGTACACCACTCCGATCCACCACATGCTCCCATTCTTCTCCCTCGTAAAAATGACTTACACCCGATTCAAAACGATTAATGATTTCCTGACAGAGCAGCTTAGGTGATACGGTCGTAGAGATCGCGATGAAATCATCTCCTCCAACATGCCCCACAAAATCGTACGGTGTTCCATAAAAAGCGACCGATTGCTGCATCACATCCGCTGTGTACTGAATGAGCTGGTCCCCTTTTTGAAAACCAAATCGATCATTGAACCACTTGAAATAATCCAAATCCGCATAGATGACATGGAAAGGCTCTTTCTCATTAATTCGTTTGCTCAATTCCCGATTTATTTGCAAATTCCCCGGAAGACCGGTCAGCGGATTAGCTACACGAGCGGATTCCATCCTGACATTCGTAATACTTTCCAGAATCGTTCGTATCGACGCAGCGCCAGCCATTTTCCCATTACTCGTAATAATGACTAAATCGTATAAATGGTGAATAGCACGGGATGTGGCTAGAAGGGAAACTTGCTCAACAGCCACCTGCTCGTCAACGATCAACGGCGTCGCATCCATCACACTATCAATGGTTCGATTCCAGTACAAGGAGTAGGCATATTGCCCGGCCAAATGCTGAAACAAGCGATCCCTCATCATTAATCCCACTGGTCTTTCGTCATCCACGATGACAACCCCGACGGCTTCTTGACTCTTCTTAAAGTAATCTGCAATCTCGGAAATCATTGTCTGCGTATGGAACACGCCAACAGGCGTTTTCAACCCACCGATATGCCACGTCATATTGCTTCCTTGTACATTGCGATACTGCCATATGATCATTCTATGCGTATCTTGCAGCCGAGCTGGTGAGATGGCTGGTTTGCCGAGCAGGTATCCTTGTGCGTAATGCACACCCATTTGTGTTAACTTCGCCAGTTCCTCTATTTGTTCAATCCCCTCAGCGATCAACGCGATGTTCATTTTCTGGGCAAAAGTAACAAAGGTTTCGAGAATATACGCTTTCACTTTATTCTTATGTATATCTTCAATTAATGAACGATCAATTTTTATAAAATCCGGCTGCAGCTCAGCAATCGCTTGAAGGGAAGAATACCCTGCTCCCGCGTCATCAATCGCGATTCGATAGCCTTGTGTCCGGTAATGAGCAAGAATTTTTTTGGCAAGCGAAAAGTCTTCGATGGAGCTTCTCTCTGTAATTTCAAATACCACATTACTTGGACTAAGACCGTATTTCTCTAAGATATCTAACGTTTTTCCTGGTATGAATCCTGGGTCTTCTAATACATGTGATGAAATATTGATAAATAGCAGCTGCTCTTTATGCTCCAAAATGGAGCCTTGTATAGCCTTCTCGCGTGCCAGCTGTTCCAACCGATACAGTTCGCCTTGTTGTTCCGCATATTGAAACAACCCTAATGGGGAATGGAACGGAGAATCGACGGGGCCACGCGTTAAGGCCTCATATCCCATCACTTGACCATCCCTTAGCGAAACAATCGGCTGATAAACGGAAGATATACGTTGATCATCCATCAGCTTTTGGAACTGTACTGCAACATCTGCCTGAGCATCCATGTCCATCATCCCTCATCTAGTTCATCCTGTATAACCATTCTACCAAACCAAATGATAGGCTTGATTAACCTTATGTAAAATGTATGTAAAGACTTTGTTGAAAAAAGAGGGAATTTCACTTTTTCCTCGAAAAAGTGTGGTATAGATTTAGGTGCGTATCGCAGATCTCGTGCAGAAAGGACAAGCGATGGAACAACAAGTGAAAATCTTGGCGGTAGATGATCGCTATGAAAACCTGCTGGCGTTGAATAGTATTCTAGCCTCTTCTTCCTATGACGTTATATCTTTACAATCAGGGGAGGAAGCACTTCGCTATTTGTTGAAAGAACCTGCCGATCATATTGCGGTTATTTTGATGGATGTGCAGATGCCAGGTCTTAGCGGCTTTGAAACGGTAGAATTAATTAAGCAACGGAAAGCTTGTCAAGATATCCCGATCATATTCTTAACTGCCCTGAGTACCTCGATTGAGCATGTCTTGAGAGGCTACCATGTGGGATCGATAGATTATTTATTTAAACCTGTTCATCCCAAAATGCTGCGCATGAAGGTAGATGGCTTCGTCAATATGCATCTGAACCATCAAAAGCTAAAAGCTCAGAGCGAACTTTTACATAAACGCACGTTGGATTTAGAAGAAACGAATCGCAAGCTGGCGGAAGCCGAAGAGAAATTAATCGAACAAAACTTACTGCTCGAGAATTGGGTTGAAGAACGTACCTCCGAACTGGTGGATGCCCATGAAAAGCTTATGAACTCCCAAGAACATTTCAAAAAAATGTTCATCCTCTCCCCTTCTTTAATGGCCATCCGACGCCTGCCTGATCTTACCTATCTGGAAGTAAATGAGAGCTGGAAGCAGCACACAGGCTACGGCGACGAGGTTATTGGCACCTCCTTGAATCTCATGCGTGATGAGCTCGACAATGCAGCGAACTATGGCGACATCGTCCGAAATGAGAAAGTCCGTTATGTCACAAAGTCGGGTGATACTCGTACAGCCTTGTTATCCACAGAGATTATCGATATCGAAGACGAAAATTGTTTGCTCCATGTTGCCGTTGATATTACCGAAAGTCTCCGTTTTGAAACTGAAATGGCACGCTTAGCTCAGTTAAATCTCGTCGGGGAAATGGCCGCTGGTATCGCTCATGAGATACGGAATCCGATGACGACTATCCGAGGCTTCCTTCAACTCTTTCAAGAGAACGATCGGCATATGCAAAAAGAATACATTCCCATCATGTTAGAAGAATTAGATCGCGCCAATGAAATCATCACAGAATACCTTTCCCTTGCTAAAAATAAGCAATCCTATCAGCGTCCTGAGAATATCAATCGGATCATTGAAAGTTTGCTGCCTCTGATTCAGGCAGAAGCGGTTATGTCTGGTAAACATGTGAATGGGCTATTCGGTTATTGTCCGGAGATACAACTTGACGACAAAGAGATGCGACAGCTTATTTTGAACATGTGTATGAATGGGCTCGAAGCTATGACGATCGGCGGAACATTAAATATCGAAACGTATCAGGAGACTGAACATGTCGTTCTCTTAATTGCTGATCAGGGCAGTGGAATCAAAACCGAACATTTAGAGAAGCTAGGTCGCCCCTTCTTCACCACCAAAGATGAAGGAACCGGTCTTGGCTTAGCCATATGCTACAGCATTGCAGCAAGACATCGTGCAACGATTGAAGTGAGCTCCAGCGTGAAAGGCACAACCTTCTTAATTCGCTTCCCGCTTCAATCCAAATAACAAAAGGACCGCCTCCCAGTAGATGAAACTACTTAGTGGGGACGGTCCTTTTGTTTGCTTGCTTATACGTTCAGATCCTTACGTTTTCCAGTAACCATATATATGACGCCTTCGCCGATATTCGTCGTGTGGTCTGCCACACGCTCTAAAAAGTGGGCAACAAATAACAGATGGGTTAATTGACGATTCCGATGATAATCCGTTCCCATCATGCCCATTAGCTCCTGCATGACCGTGCTGTATAGCTTATCAACACGATCATCCTTCTCAGCCAGCGATGCCGCTCTATGTACATCGCGTTCCGTATAGGAGAGAAGGCTCTCATGCAACATTTCGATGGCAATTTCGGCCATTTGCGGAATGACTTCAAGCGGCTTCACTAGCTCTTCGCCCGCAAACCGAATCGTAATCTTGGCAATATCAACAGCGTGGTCCGCAATTCGTTCCAAATCCGTTGCAATTTTCAGGGCCGTCCCAATGATGCGAAGATCACTCGCCATGGGTTGCTGTAAAGCTATTAATCGCAAACACAGCTCATCGATGGTTGTTAAATAATCATCGATGAGATCATCCTTCTGAATGACTTGTGTAGCAGCTTTCTCATCTAGGTTGGCCAGGGATTCCACTGATTTAAAGATTAATTCCTCTACACTTTCTCCCATTTGCTGAAGTTCTTTTTGCAGTAGTGCTAATGATTGATGAAATCCCGGTCTTGCATCCATGTCTATCGCTCCCTCTATGTGATTTATCCGAATCGCCCTGTAATGTAATCTTCAGTACGTTGGTCATTCGGATTCGTGAAGATCTTATCGGTTTGGTCTGTCTCAACTAAATAACCGTTAAGGAAGAAGGAGGTCATATCAGAGATTCTCGCTGCTTGCTGCATGTTGTGTGTCACGATGATGATCGTATACTTCTCTTTTAAGGTTTGTGTAAGCTCTTCTACCTTCAATGTTGAAATTGGATCCAAGGCTGACGTCGGCTCATCCATGAGCAGCACATCAGGTTCTACCGCCAGTAGACGTGCAATACATAGACGCTGCTGTTGTCCACCGGATAATCCCATCGCGGATTTGTTCAATCGATCCTTAACTTCGTCCCAAAGTGCGGCTTGTACGAGGCTGCGTTCTACAATTTCATCCAGAACTGCTTTTTTCTTCGTGCCATGAATCCGCGGACCATACGCGATGTTATCGTAAATGCTCATTGGGAACGGGTTGGGACGTTGAAATACCATGCCTACACGCTTGCGCAGTGAAACGACATCGGATTCGGCGCCATAAATATTATGGCCGTCCACAGCTACGTTGCCTGTGATTCGCACGCTATCAATAAGGTCATTCATTCGGTTCAAGGTGCGCAGGAACGTTGATTTCCCACAGCCCGAAGGGCCGATCAGTGCGGAAATAGATCCCGTTTCGATATTCAGATCGATATTATGAAGAGCTTGATTTTCACCATAAAATAAATTTAGTTTCTCTGCTCTAATCTTATACTTCGTCGCGATAGCCATGTGTTATTTCCCCCCGGAAAGTCTTTTTTGTAAGATTCGACTTGGTATTGAAACCAGCAGATTGAAGATGAGCACAACGATTAGTAGGAGTGCCGCACTGCCACTAGCGATTTGCTTGGCATCAGGAACGAGTGATTCCGCACCAATGTACCAAAGATGAACGGAGAGCGTTTCTCCCATTTTGAGAGGATTGAAATCTGGAAAGAATCTAGAAACGGATAAACCTGCTGTATAGATTAGGATTGCTGACTCACCAAGTGCACGCCCTGCGATAAGTGTAATACCCGTTATCAAGCTAGGTAGAGCGGCTGGGATGAGCACCTTGCGTATCGCCTGCCATTTGGTTGAGCCGAGGGCCAAGCTTGCTTCCCAGTAGGAATCCGGCACTGTTCGAATCGCTTCCTCCGTAACCCGTACCATAACGGGTAAATTCAGAAGTGCGACCGTGGCCGCGCCGCCCAATATTGAAAATTTAAGCCCTAGTAAATTTGCGAATAACAGAAAACCGAAAAGTCCAAACACGATAGAAGGAACAGAAGAAAGGGCCTCAACAGAGATTCGGACAAGGTCCGTGAACCAATTCTTTTGTGCGTAGATGGCTAGATATATGCCTGAAAATAAACCGATCGGAATCGAGATTACGAGTGAAAGGAACAACACATAAAACGAGTTGAACAACTGTGGTCCTACTCCCCCGCCCGCTTTAATTTCTTCTGGCTTTCCGAAGATAAAATGCCAGGATAAGTGCGGGATGCCATCGCCTAATATGCGAATCAGGAACCATGCCAGAATACCGATAATGACGATGCCTGATGTCCAGAAATAGACGGTTGCGATGCGGTCTGTTGTTTTACTTGTCATTTGAGTTCACTCCTCTTAGCTACAATTCGAATGATGAGAATGAGGGATAAGGAGATGACAAGGAGCAGCAGAGCCATCAGATAAAGCGCATTGTTCCATGTTGAACCGTAATTGGTATTCCCCATATCTTTGACGATTGCTGTTGTTAACACGGTTGTTGAGTCGAGAAGCGATTTGGGCATCTGAGGAGAGTTACCGATGACCATGAATACCGCCATGGTTTCACCAATCGCGCGTCCCATCCCTAGGATGATTGCGGTAAGAATACCAGGTCTCGCAGCTGGCAAGAGTACACGCCACATCGTTTGCCACCGCGTTGCTCCTAATGCTAGGGAAGCTTCTTCCAAACGACCGGGAAGTGCTCGAATGGCATCTTCCGAAATGGACAGAATAGTAGGCAGGATCATAATTGCTAGGATGATTGCCGCGGGTAAAATACCGTAGCCGATGCCTCCTGTTATTTTACCTAAGGCAGGTACAATGACCGTCATCCCGATCAAACCGTAAACAACTGACGGAATGCCCACGAACAAATCGGTTGCTGGTCGCATGATCTCACGCATCCATTTCGGAGCGATTTTGGCCATGAACAAAGCGCCAGATAAGGCCAGAGGAACGGATATGACCACCGCTACTAATGTCATTAACAATGTGCTGTACAGGAATGGAAATGCTCCAAATTTATTTGAGCCAGGTGTCCAATCTGTTGAGAAGAAAAATTCTATCGGACTTACACCTTGGAAGGTCTTGATGCCTTGCATCCCTACGAAAATAATAATAGAGAAAATGATGGCAGACACTAAAGCAGCACTACCTACAAACAACCATCTCATTATCTTATCTTGTCTATGCTGTCTTTGGGTCCATTTGGTGATGACTGGACGATTCTTTCCATCCGCTTTGGCGCTGGTTAGTTGATCTACTATGGAATTCACTTCGTGATTCCCCTTTCTCTACAATACACAGGACTTACTATTATCATAGAATATGAATGTCATTGGATCGTAAATGAATTGTTAAGGGAATGTAAAAGTTTTGAGTTTGCTTTAGTCCGATTTAGCCTAATTAAACCGAGGATTCCCGCTAAAATAGGACCATTAGTCAGGTTCCGCCGAACTATTTAGCCATTTTCTGATGATGGAGGATGTTTCGGGCGATTTAGTTGGGCAGAGTATGACTAAACAGGGATTGATGATGCGTACGGTGCGATTAATTCGGTAATTTCGGACTATTGGGTGCTGGAGGGGATCTAGCAGGCTTGGGTGAGCTGTTAATCGAATTTTTCGTGTATTCCGGGGCTCTAGCAGCACTTGGCGTGCTGTTACTCGAATTTTTCGTGTATCTCGGGGCTCTAGCAGCTCTTGGGTGAGCTGTTACTCGAATTTTTCGTGTATCTCGGGGTTCTAGCAGCGCTTAGGTGAGCTGTTACTCGAATTTTTCGTGTATCTCAGTGCTCTAGCAGCTCTTGGGAGAGCTGTTACTCGAATTTTTCGTGTATCTCGGTGCTCTTGCAGCGCTTGGGTGAGCTGTTACTCGAATTTTTCGTGTATCTCGGTGCTCAAGCAGCTCTTCTGCGAGCTGTCACTCGAATTTTTCGTGTATCTCGGGGCTCTAGCAGCTCTTCTGCGTGCTGTTACTCGATAAATTCGAGTATCTCCCGTCCCCACCACATCTTGCCGAACTAACAACGCCTACAGCGCAGAGCCCAACTCCCCGAACAAAAAAAGAGCGCTGCATCATTATGCAGTCGCTCTTCGTCTAATCCTTATTTTTTCAACAAATCAGCTGGTAAGAACTTTAACTCACGAACTTGTTTAGCTTGGAACTCTTTGCTGGAGATGTAGTCGATAAATGCTTTAGCAGCACCTTTTGCTTCACCTTTTGTGTACATGTGCTCAACACCGAACAATTTGTAAGTGCCGTTTTTGATGTTATCTTCTGTGAAAGCTACGCCATCAAGTTTCAACGCTTTTACAGTGTCATCGATGTAAGGTGTATCCACGTAACCAATGGAACCGGATTGACCAACAACCGCTGTTTTCATAGCTCCACTGTTCTCTTGTGTAATACCGTCTTTTGTGAAATCTTTGTTATCCAAAATAATTTGTTTAACTAGTGTACGGGAACCTGAGCTATCTGGACGGTGAACAAGAACGATTTTCGCGTCATTGCCGCCAACTTCTTTCCAGTTCGTAATTTTACCCATGTAAATATCAGCAGCTTGTGCTTTAGTTAGGCTATCTACTTTAACGTCTTTGTTAACGATTAGTGCGAAAGGCGCGATTGCTACTTGGTGATCAACAAGACCTTTATCTTTATATTCTGCAGCAGGCTCAACGTCGGAGTTACCGATGTCGGAAGTTCCGTCAGCTACGTTTTTAATTCCTGTACCTGAACCACCAGCCGTAACGTTAATAGTTACTTTAGGATTCTTTTCCATGAACTCTGTTGCTGCTTGTTTAACCAATGGAAGAAGTGCGCTGGAACCAGAAGCTGTTACTGTACCGCTCAAATCTGTTTTTGGTGTTTCGCTCGGTTTTGCTGAAGCAGTTGCTGCTGTTGTTGGTGCTGTTGTTGCCGCTGCATTGTTTGTCTCTGTTTTTGCGCCGCAACCAACCAAAGTCCCCATCATTAATACCGCGGATAGTGTAAATGTAATTCCTTTTTTCGACATGAAGTTAAACATAGTTAACATGTCCTCCTTTGAATGTATGTGCTGGATTTGGTTAAGCTCGATCCCCATCTTCCTGTGTGTTGAACGACCTTACTTCCATATGGTAACAAGCGAATGTAAATTACAAACCCGTGAAACGTAAACGTAATGTAAAACTTTTAATTTACAAATGGTTTACATATTTCGACGCTTTAGTTAATAGAAGCCCCCTATATTAATAAGTAATTAGACGTATATTGTCTAAGCTTGTCTATTTATAGGAGGTATACATATGGTTCGATTGATGTTAGCCAACTTCTCCATGCGGGCAAAATTGATCACAAGCTTCAGCGGCGTATTACTCATTTTCTTAGCTATTGCCCTATTCAATCTTCATCAGGTGACGCAAATTAAGCAGCATATGATCGAGCAGAATGATAAAGTTGATCTTAAAGTCATGGCATTGGAGCTTAAGAATTTGGTTCAAGAGATGAACATCATTGCTTCTGGACTTGAAATATCGAAGAAACCGGAATTTATTGAGAAGTACAATAGTAAACGCAAGCCTTACAATGATGCTATTCAAAAAATTGGCGACACCGCCAGCACCGCTGATCAGCAGAAGTGGCGAAGTCAGTTAATTCAAGCCTCCGTAGATTACATAAACAATTTTGATACTGCAGCCAAAATGGTTCAGGATACCACTATGAAACCAACTGATCTCGATATTAACCTGTTGTATCTATACAATGAATCGCAAGAGCTGAAAGATAATATCTTCGGGTTAGTCGATAAGTTTTATATCACTTATGCGGACGGCGCAGCGCAAGCAATTGCCAGCTCGTCCAAGGCACTTAATGATAGCCGCACGATTATGTTAGCAGCTTCGGGCGTTGTCTTTTTCCTGACTATGCTGATTGCATTTCTCATTATCACGTCGTTCACACGTCCGATCTCGGCTTTGCAAAAAGCAGTCGCTCGCATTGCATCCGGTGATTTAACTCACACCATTAATTCCTCAGCTAAAGATGAGTTAGGACAATTAAGTAATAGCTTTGATCAGATGATTAAACAGGTTAGGCTCATGTTAGGAGCAACAAAAGGCATCGCTTCTTCGTTATCTGCCCATTCGCATGAATTTCATCGCTTCTCCCAGATGACAGCTTCCGCAAATACGGATATTCTCAAAGCGATTCATGAGATTTCTACTGGCGCGGATGAACAAGCCATGAAAACCGAGAGAAGCTCGCTGCTTATTGCCGAGCTGGAAGATGAGATACGCGATATCAGCGCGTATACGCATGAAATGAAACGCAGCAGCGACGAAGCTGCGGTAGATGCGCAGCAGGGCACCGCATCCGTGCAGGCGCTGAAAGCATCGACTGCACAGTCGCAGCTCCTGCTGCAGAAGGTGGATGCGGCGATGCAGACGCTAAGCGCCAGCTCGAAACAGATCGGCGCCATCGTGCGCTCGATTATGGATATTTCAACGCAGACGAATGTCCTAGCGTTGAATGCCGCGATCGAAGCGGCTAGGGCCGGCGCGCATGGCCGCGGCTTCTCCGTGATCGCGGACGAAGTGCGCGAGCTGTCCCTGCAAACGAACGGATCGTCGAAGACGATCAGTGGCATCATTGGGACGCTGCAGGGGCAGATCCAAGAGCTGCAGCTTTCGCTTGTCGATGCGCGGGAATCTGCGTTAACGCAAAGCAGCCATGTGGAGGAAACCTTCGGCTCCTTCAGCAGAATTGAGCAATCGACGCTAGTCATCCGTGAGCAGATCGTGCAGATCCATCAGAAAATCGAACAAGCCCAATCCAAAAACGATCACCTGGTCGATTCCGTCCAGTTCGTTGCCGCTATTGCGCAGGAGACAGCAGCAGGCGTAGAAGAAGTAAACTCTACCAGCATTCAACAGGACGCTTCGATTCGTCGTATCGCCGAAGAATCGGATGATATACTGGAGTTGGCTCAGCAGCTTTTTGCAGAAATTAGTAAATTTCAAATTGTGGAAGTCACTGCTATGGATGAGTCCATTGTTATCCCTAGCGATGACGGACGTATCGTGGAACAAATCGTGGAACAAATTGTTGCGATCGAAGAAGAACTACATAGAGAGCCTGTATTTGAACAGCTTACTGATTCGCTACAAACCAAGAAAGAACTGAGCGGCATCAAATAACTTGATACCAAAAAGCCGAAGTCCCTATGGGATTTCGGCTTTTTGTTTACTCAATATGTACGCAGGATCGCTTTATTTCGCTATCTCATCGGTTGCTTTGATGTTACGCAGAATGCTTACTTCCACTCGACGGTTCTTAGCCCGGCCATCGGTTGTCGCGTTGTCAGCAATCGGACGGTACTCGCCATAACCTACTGAGGAATAAGACGCAGGCTGAATCTTCGTGTTAACGAGTAATATTTTCATAAAGTTCACAGCACGCTTGGCACTTAAATCCCAATTCGTTTCAAAATCTGCCCGGTGAATAGGAATATTATCCGTGTGTCCAGCCACCTCTACCTGATAGCCAGGGTATTCTCCCAACAGATTCGACATGGACGTCGCCAGCTTTTGAGACTCTTGCTTAATCGTCGCAGAACCGGAATCGAACAAAGCCTTATCACTAATCGTAATCGTGAGCTTCTCATTATCCAGCTTCGTCGTTAGCTGCTCACTCATCTTGTTTTCTTTAATGAAAGCATCCATACTTTCTTTTAATTCTTTGAGATCCTTCTCTTCTTTCTGGAGTTTAGCAGCTAGTTGACTTTCGGTTTTACTCTCTTCATTTGCAGGTGGATTCTGGCTCTTATTATCATTTTTCGGAGAATTTGCAGGATTATCAATAGGAATTAAGTTTGACATCGCGAAGGGCGCTTCCCCCCCGTTAAAGGCACTGTTTAATGAACGCATGATCGCGTCATATTTCTTCTGATCCACTTGTGTTGAAGCAAATAGGATAATAAAAAGGGCAAGTAATAAAGTTAATAAGTCCGCATAGGGAATGAGCCAGGTTTCATCGATATGTTCCTCATGATCATCGTGCTTCTTTTTTTTACTCACTGTCCAGATGACCCCTCCTTCGTGCCTTCTTCATAGTCCTCGCGGTCTTTATTCGGAACGAAAATCATCATTTTTTGCTTCACTGAATTCGCGGAAACGCCAGATTGAATAGAAAGCAAGCCCTCAACCACCATAAGTTTGATTTCCACCTCTTTCTTGGACTTCTGCTTCAGTTTGTTTGCAAAGGGGTGGAACACAACATAACCTAAGAAAATACCAAACATGGTAGCAACGAACGCCGCCGAGATCAAGTGTCCTAATTTCTCAATTTCACTTAAGTTACCAAGAGCAGCAATAAGTCCAACAACGGCACCAAGTACCCCTAATGTAGGCGCATAAGTACCTGCTTGTGTAAAAATGCTCGCAAATTTTTTATGTCTCACTTCCATCTCAGCAATATCTTCTAGAAGTACATCACGCACAAAGTCAGGGTCATTCCCATCGATAATCAGTCGCATACCACTTTTCATAAAAGGATCAGAGAGCTCCTCGGCCTGTTTCTCCAGAGAAAGTAATCCCTCCCGACGCGTAATGCTCACCCAGTTAATGAACGTCTCGATCAGTTCCTTTTTTGGCATTAACTTCTGTTCTGTAAAAATGATCTTTAATAATGCCGGGATTTTCTTGATCTCATCCAGTGAGAAGGCTATGAACAGCGCAGAAGCTGTTCCTCCGAAAATGATTAAAGCAGCCGCAGGATTCAATAAAGCAGCAAGACTTGCACCTTTTAATACCATACCCAAGCCAATAGATATTGCAGCCAACACAATACCAATAATTGATGATTTCTCCATCTTCATGCACCTCTTTAAGTATTTGATTTTATGTCATTCCATCTATGTATTTCAACCTGAATTACCAAAATTTCGACAAAAAATGACGGTATACCTTCATAATAAGTTTTATTGCGAATTACCACAATCCTTTTTCGTAAAATGATAGGTCTAAAGACCCACTCGTTCATAAATTCGATCTATTTGGGTCGAATCTTGACGAACATTCTGTCTTATTTAAGTTAGATGAGGATCCCTTGGATTCCTGCTTGTTTCGCTCTCTTATGTAAATCTACACAAGTGTAGTAAAATTGGTATGTCTTGGTATTCATTTTGGGAACGATAGATTCGTACAACTTCAGCATCCCAGTGTAGGAGGAATGATTGGATTGGAGAAAAGACCTTTTGGTTCGACGGGAGCCCATGTCCCCTTATTAAGCTTTGGCGCCCAACGCATTGTAGATGAACATAACTGTACAGAGGAACAAGCGATTCAAATCGTGAATCGTGCAATCGATGAAGGAATTACTTACTACGACACAGCACCTAGCTATTCGAAAGGGCAATCCGAAGAACGGTTAGGTAAAGCACTAGCCCTGCATAAGCGCAGGGACGAGGTATGGATTGCAACCAAGACCAATGACCGAACACGGGACGGTTCTTTGCGACTTCTTGAAGACAGCTTGAAACGTCTGCAGACGGATCACGTCGAGGAGTGGCGTCTACATAACATTATGAAAATGGAAGAGCTGGAGCAATGCTTTGCCAAGGGAGGCGCACTTGAAGCCTTGATCCAAGCGAAGGAACAAGGCATGATCAAGCATATCTCGATCAGTGGTCATACGAATCCACAAGTTCAGTTGGAAGCGATTGACCGCTATCCGTTCGATAGCGCACTTGTCGCGCTCTCAGCCGCTGATCACCTTGTCTATAGCTTCGCTCATGAGTTTCTTCCAAAAGCCAATGAGAAGGGAATTGCGGTCATCGGCATGAAAGTCATGGCGCTGGGAAGACTGGCACCTTGGTATGAGAAAGCTTTACGCTACACATTGTCATTGCCGATTTCTACAGCCATCGTAGGTATGGAGTCTATGGAACAACTCGAGCAGAACCTAGCGATAGCGAAAAACTTCGAGCCGATGAGTGATCTGGAGCAACTCGATTTCCTGAAGGAAATTATGCACCTGGCTAATCCTGATGTGCTGAAGTGGAAATCGACGGATTGGGTGTCTGGTGAGTGGTACGTCCGTTAGAAACAGTGAAAGCCCGATAAGCTCATATGAGCCTCTCGGGCTTTTGTTTATTGCTGGGAAACGCTAGTGTCACCGTCGACTACTCTTTGGAATCAAAGAAGAAATGCTCCGCCTTCCACTGCTCACCTAATTGAAGAATGCCATACGAATAGCGGGGCTGCCTTCTTTTATCGGTAGGCGAACCTGGGTTGAACATGATTGTCCCTTGCACATTTTGTAGAAATGGGATGTGCGAGTGTCCGAAAATAATCATCTCCGGCCGATCAGCCTCGAACGCCTCACGCGCTCTTTCTTCTGTCGTTTTCCGGAAACCGTCTCCATGAATAAGTCCAATGCGGAAATTACCGAAGGTTAGTAGTTTCTTCTTCCCGAACCTCTCCACAATATCATCACCATCATTGTTACCAGCTACCGATTCACAAGGTGCAATCTGCTCGACAAGATCGATGACATGCTCACTGACCCAATCACCTGCATGAATGATGAGATCTACTCCCTCTAAGCCTGCAATCAGAGCATTGGGCAGCTTCGTGGCACGGTAAGATAAATGTGTATCTGCTATTACGCCTATTCGCATCCCCTTTTCCCCCTCTTCCACTATTTACTAGTCATTAAAGATATACTAGTCAGGAAGGAGAAGAAATGCAACTAAGTGCATGACAGTTTCATGTGTCAGACATACCAACAGCCGCCCCACGATACATGGGTCGGCTGCTCGCGCATACGTTGCTAATCCAATTGGCGGACTTGCACGCCTTTGTCTCGAATCCGATCTAGCGCTTCCTTGCTCGTGAGTCGATCTGTAAGGACATGCTGAATCTCTGACCAACCCGCCACTTGTGTTAAAGCTTGCGTACCGAATTTACTATGGTCAGCTAGCAGATAGGTTTCATCTGCGATGCTAATCATTTTGCGCTTAATCAACGCTTGGAGCTCATTCGATTCGCTAATACCGCGCTGCACATGGACCCCTTTGCAGGAAAGGAACAGCTTGTGCGCATGGTACATATCCAAGGATCGCTCCGATAATGGTCCTACGTAGGATAATGACTTTGGAGAAAGCAAGCCGCCGGTGGAGATGACTTGAATTTTCTCTTTGCCGCTTACTTCAAGTGCAACCTTCATCGAATTGGTGATGATGGTAATCGCCATGTCCGGAATCATTTTCGCCATATACCAAGCCGTCGTACTCGCATCCAGAATGATGCGGTCTCCTTCTTGAATATGTGAGATAGCTTCCTTTGCAATGCTATTCTTAAAATCCGCGTGAGCCGTCTCCCGCTCCATGAAAGGAACTTCGGTCTGCGCCTCCTTCACACTCACCGCACCGCCATGGCTGCGCATGAGCTTGCCTTCGGCTTCTAAGCGATCCAAGTCACGTCGAATGGTTTCTTCCGTTACTTGGCACAGTTCACTCAGCTCAGTTACACGAATGCTTCCTCTTTCATTAACCAATTGAACGATTCTCTGCCATCTTTCTGCTACCAGCATCGTTACCCCTCATTTCACCGTCGATCGGGAGGCCACATCACAAAACGCTGTATACGCCGCCTGCCAACTCGCGCCATCCTCTGGATGATACGTCTTGACTGGGAACGAATTTCGAATCAGCTTCCTGGCTTCGCGTAAATTCGCGATATACCCTAGTGCTATCCATTGTACTACAAGGTTTCCTAAGGCACTACCCTCTACCGGCCCCGCCCACACTTCACGCTGTATCGCACTCGCCGTGAACTGACAAAGCAGCTCATTCTGAATGCCGCCGCCAACGATATGAAGGCCGCGATATGTCTTGCCTGAAAGCTGCTCTGTTCGCTCTAAGATAAAGCGATACTTCAGCGCTAAGCTTTCCAGGATGCAGCGCACGATTTCACCATCGGTCTGTGGCACAGTCTGCCCGGTGTCACGACAATACTGCTGAATTTGCTTGGGCATATGAGCAGGGTTAAGGAACATATCATCATCCGGATCGATGAAGAATTGGAAAGGTTGTACGGCCTCCGCTTGCTTCACAAGCTCTGCGAAGCTGGCTGTTTTGCCTTCTTTTTCCCACGTCCGCTTACATTCTTGAATGAGCCATAGCCCCATGATGTTCTTCAATAAGCGATTTGTTCCGTACACGCCGCCTTCATTCGTGAAGTTCCACGCTAAAGCTTGTTCCGTGAGTACAGGCTTCGCCGTTTCAGTCCCCAGCAATGACCACGTCCCGCAGCTTAAGAAAGCGAAGTCCTCATCAAGCGCTGGAACGGCAACAACGGCTGACGCTGTATCATGCTCGCCAACGGCGATGACAGGAATGGAAGGAACATCCAGTTCCTCACAAACCGCTGTGCTCAGTGATCCAACTCGTGTCCCTGAAGCGACTGGAGGCAAGAAAATCTGTTCTGGAAGGCCAAACTGACTAAGGAGGGATGTTTCCCACGTCAAGCTGGTCGCATTCAAGAGCTGAGTCGTCGTTGCATTGGTGAATTCACTATGTTTCTCACCTGTCAGGAAGTAACGCAACAGGTCTGGAATCATCAGGAAAGTATCCGCTCGGCTTAACAAATCCGGATTGTTTTTTTGGAGTGCATACAGCTGGAATATCGAGTTGAATTGCAAAAACTGCAGCCCTGTTAGCGCATACAGTTTTTCGCGACCAACTTCGCTTATCACCTTTTCCATGATGCCATCCGTTTGGTGATCCCGATAGTGGTAAGGATTCCCCAATAGCTCGCCGTTAGCAGCAAGCAGTCCAAAATCAACCGCCCACGAATCAATCGCTAAGCTTTCGATCTGAGAGTAGCCTAAATGCTTCGTTTGTAAAATGCCCTGCTTCAGCTCATGAAGCAACCGCAAAATGTCCCAATGCAGATGGTTGCCCACCTGCACTGGATCATTGGAGAAGCGGTGAATTTCCTCGATCGTGATCCGGCCCGTTTCAGAATCAAGGCGTCCGACGATCGCTCTGCCGCTGCTTGCTCCCAAATCAAAGGCTAGAACTGTCGATGGTGTACTCACCAGCTTGCACCGCCTTTGCCACGCGCATTGATTTTTTCGTCATAGCCGCTTGCTAAGTAAGCTTTCATTGGGTCAACCGGCACGCCGATTTCTTCACGAACAGCTTGAAGTAAAGGCGTTACATCGAATTCGAATGCTTTACGAACCGCATCCTCAGCTCCAAGAACATCTTGGTTCTCCTGTGCAGCACGAACTTCTTCAAGGTTGATCAGAAGCGCTTTCGCATATTGCGTTTGTACGTTAAGTACGGAACGCAGCATCGCAGGGATTTTACGCTCAATGTTATGACTTTGGTCGATCATGTACGCAATATTATCAGCAGCTTGACGAATTTGCGGGTTCTTGTCGTTAGCAGCATCAATGATTTGGTAGAAAATCAAGAATAATTCATACGGATTTACAGATCCCACGATAAGATCGTCATCCCCATATTTACGGGAGTTGAAGTGGAAACCGCCTAATTTATTTTCATCCAACAAATAAGTTACAATGTGCTCGATATTCGTCCCTTGCGGGTGATGTCCTGTATCTACAAGTACTTCAGCTTGTGGACCCAATTTGTTCGCTAGGTTGAACGCCATACCCCAGTCAGCAAGATCCGTGTGATAAAACGCAGGCTCATAGAACTTGTATTCAATTAACATACGCATGCTAGGTGACATCGCGTTGTACATTTCTTTCAGTGACTCATACATCCAGGTTTTACGAGCGCGAATGTCCACTTGTCCTGGGTAGTTGGAACCGTCAGCAAACCACAAGCTCAACACGTCGGAACCTACTGTTTTGGCGATATCAACGCATTCTAGCAAGTGGTCCGTCGCTTTGCGGCGAATTGCTGCATTCGAGTTCGTCACACTTCCGAAGATGTAATCATCTTCTTGGAAAAGGTTCGGGTTCACCGCACCAATGGAAACGCCTAGATCAGATGCATGCTGCTTCAGCTTCGCGTAGTCGTCCACTTTATCCCATGGGATGTGGATCGCAACCGACGGGCAAATACCCGTCAGTTTGTGCACTTGCGCAGCATCTTCGAATTTCTCAAAGGGATTACGCGGTACGCCTGTTTGTTGATAAACTTTGAAGCGTGTTCCTGAATCCCCGTAGCCCCATGATGGCGTCTCAACTTTTATCGCTTTCAGCTTCGCTTTGACTGCTGCTATATCAATGCCTCTCAGGGCTTGTTGCTCTTCGAATAATGCGTAGGCTTTGTCGCTCATCGGTTTGTTGCCTCCTATTAGTTGAATTAGCGTGTGAAGGCAGCAGGTACGCCACCATCAACAGTAATCATGCAACCTGTTGTTTTAGCTGCTTTGGATGATGCGAAGTACACGATAGCTTCTGCCACATCTTTTGGGAAAATGTTTACAAGCAGCGTCGTTCTTTTGCGGTAGTGCTCTTCTAGTTGATCCGGTTCGATTCCGTAAGCAGCTGCACGCTCATTGCGCCAGTTGGAGTTCCAAATCGCTGATCCTTGAAGGATCGCATCTGGCAATACCGAGTTCACGCGAATTCCGAATTCGCCGCCTTCTGCCGCGATACAACGAGCCAAGTGAATCTCAGCTGCTTTAGCTGTTGAATATGCGGAAGCATTTTTACCAGCAAATACGGAGTTTTTGGAGCCAACGAATACCATGCTGCCGCCGACTTTTTGTGTTTTCATAATTTTAAATGCTTCTCTAGCAACTAGGAAATACCCCGTGCTAAGCACGTTCATGTTCAAGTTCCACTCTTTAAGCGATGTTTCGTCAAAAGGACTGGAAGTCGCAAGACCCGCATTGTTCACGATGATATCAATACCGCCATAGCTAAGGATCGATTCGCGGAACGCTGCTTCTACTTCTTCTTCTTTTGTAACGTCCATGCGAACAGCAATCGCTCTGTTTTCGCCATATTGTTCGTTCAGTTCTGCTGCAAGTTTCTGAGCGCCTTCAAGGTTTAAGTCAGCAAGCACTACGTGTGCGCCATCTTTCAGGAATTGACGAGCCGTTACGCTTCCGATTCCGCCTGCACCACCTGTGATGAAAGCCACTTGACGAGAGAATTCAGCTTCTGCTGGAGCGAGTGTTAATTTATAAAGTTCAAGAGGCCAGTACTCGACATTGAATGACTCATTTTCACTTAGGGATACGAACGTTCCAAGTGCCGTAGCGCCTCTCATAACGGAAATTGCACGGTGGTAAAGCGCGCCGCTGATTTGTGCCATTGCCCAGCTTTTGCCTGTGTTAATCATCCCGATTCCTGGAATAAGAATAACACGCGGAGCTGCTTCATTGATAACGTCACCTTCATTTTTGTTACGGTCAAAATAGGCTTTGTACTCTTCTTTGTAAGCTTCAATTCCGGCTTTCAAAGCTTCTGTCAAGCTTTCTGCGTCGCCATTTGTCGGATTCCAATCGATATAGAGTGGCTTCATTTTCGTATGAACCAGATGATCCGGGCAAGCTGCACCTACTTGGGATAGCGTCGCTGCATCACGGCTATTTACGAATTGAAGTACATCGTCTGCACTATCAATGGTGAGGATCATTCGCTTCTCGTTGCTTACCGCACCGCGAACGACTGGAAGAACTTGAGCCAGTAATTCGTTGCGAGCTTCCACGCTAAGGGATTCGTATTTGGAACCGCCATATAGGTTCGCTTCATTCACGCGAGCTTCGATGAAGCTAGCTGCTTCATTAATAACGTCAATTGTTTTCGCGTAGCTTTCTTCGGACGTTTCGCCCCAAGTAACTAGACCATGTTTCTCCATAAGGACAAGCTCTGCCTTTGGATTGTTGCGAACGCCGTCTGCGATCATTTTGGAAAGTGTAAACCCAGGACGTACATAAGGTACCCACACGAAACGGTCGCCGTAAATCTCTTTCGCTAGCTCACGTCCATTGTGTGCGCAGCAGAGCGAGATAATCGCATCTGGATGCGTGTGGTCAACGTTTTTGAATGGTAAGAAAGCATGCAAAAGCGTCTCAATGGACGCACGCGGGTGCTTGCTATCGATCATACAATTCGCAAGGTAAGCAACCATTTCTTCGTCCGACATTTCGTCACGCTCGATCAATGGACGAATATCTTCCATACGAAGACCTGTGAAATTCTTTGCTTTCATTGTTCCAAGGTCCGAACCGGAACCTTTTACCCACATGACTTCAACATCGCGACCACGGAAATCTTTCTCGATTGTTTTGTAAGAAGTATTGCCGCCGCCCCAGTTACAAACAGCACGATCTGTACCTAATAGATTAGAACGATAGACAATTTCCTCTACGCCTTTCGATACTGCATTCGCCTTTGAAGCTTCCCATAAATTCGCAACCATTTAAGTACCCTCCTAAGTTTTACATCCCATGTGTATGTGTTTGTTTTTGATGGTTTCATCGTAACACATCTTTGTTTATTTTTGAATAATTATTTTTACGTTTGTTTTTGAAAGATAAAAACACAGATATTTCTGTTGATGTGTTATGAAAATGAAGGAATCAACTTGATTAGGAGGAGAAAATTTCAATGAAATAGAGCGAAAATGATAATCTTTGCTGTGCTAATCTGTGAATGTGTGGGTTTTCTTTACACTAGAATGCTCTAGTTGAACATCAGAACCAAGTTCGCGCTGAGACGTTGATAATTACAGGCTCAGCTGTCTGGAGAAAATAGAGTTTTAGACTGAAAAAAAAGTATTAGACTGCGGACGGGCAGGATAGTTCAATTAATTCTACAGAATGCCGCGGGGCTTGAGTAATTTTAAAAATCACAGATCAGACGTCGATATCTGCAAAGATTGGCAACATAAGAATGCCTATAGAGAAGGGTAGACGTTAGAGCAAAGATCCTCAGAGTGCGTGGCGATGACAATCGAAGCAAAACAAATGAAGGAACGCTTGTTATGACACGGTTAACATTTGATTCTCTAAAGTCTTCGGCTAAAATCAAAAAACGCGCCTGAACCATGGTGGTTTTGCGCGTTTAGTCGGAGCGATATACGTTGTCAGGACGGGATGTTCATAGCGGTCTGAATATTTTTCAGATCGAGCTGAGTTTGCTCAGGAATATGGTAAGGATGGTATAGGCCCCGTTGAATCATGTAGTTTGTTATCTTTTCATGGGAGTCTATAGCTTCGTCGAGCTGTTTCATCATAATTTGCTTGATTTCGGGGGTGGCACATTCGGTTACGGCCATGGCGTAGTTTCTGACTCCGCTCTTGGCGTTTATCAGAAAATCCATTGCGATAACTTCATCGGTTAGCGTATGAAGCCCTGTCATGTGTTCTATTATATTGTTCATGTTTTATCTCCTATAGGGTCACTTTAGACAGCACTCCACCGAGCTCCTGAAGCTGCTGCTGTGATAATTGCACGTCTTGCTGCAAAATTTGTATGAGCTGCGGGTCGGTTACCAGAGCTTGCATGGTTTTGGATTTGGTCATGCAAACGGTCTTGAACGCTGCCATTTCATGAACCTCCAGCATCTCATGCAAGGCGTAATTGGAATTCATTTGGATTGTCCTCCCATTTAATCAACCATATTCAAGGTTTTAAGACGACTTTGATGCAATCGTCCGTCTTCGTATCGAACACTTCATAGCCCCGCTTAGCCTCGCTGAGCGGAATGACGTGCGTAACAATGTCTCCAGGGTCCACTTTACCCGACGCAACCAACTCGTACATATACGGCATATAATGAATGACCGGAGCTTGTCCGGAACGGATATTCACGTTACGCTGCATGATGTCGCCGAACGGGAATCCGTTATAGCGTCCGCCGTATACCCCAGTGACTTGGATGGTCCCGCCTTTGCGAACAGCCTGAGAGGCAATGACAAATGCGCTCATGGTGCCGCCTTGCAGTTTCAAACCGCTGGCTAGAAATTCGAGATCGCTCATCTTGCCGTCCATTCCTACTGCATCAATCACGACATCGGCGCCGCCTTTGGTCATTTCCTTGAGATTGTTGCCGATATTCTTATCTTGTTCAAAGTTTACAATTTCAACATTGTTTGTTCGCTTCGCATGCTGTAAGCGGTAATCGACATAGTCAACGGCGATGACCCGCTTTGCTCCCTTCAGCCAGCAGAACTTCTGGGCCAGAAGTCCGATCGGACCGCAGCCGAGCACGATGACCGTATCTCCATTCTTGACGCCGGCATTATCTACGCTCCAGAACGCCGTCGTCATGGTATCGGCGATTAAGCTTAGCTTTTCATCTGGTTGCTCGCAGTTTTCAGGAATCTTGAAGTGGGTGAAATTAGCAAACGGAACTCGTAAGTACTCGGCTTGCCCCCCAGGATAACCACCGGTCGTTCCGGAGTAGCCGAAATATGCGCCCATATCCCCATGTTCGTTTGAGTTGTCGCATTGGCTTTCCAACTGATTCTTACAATAAAAGCATTCTCCGCATGCGATGTTGAAAGGGATGATCACACGGTCGCCTTTCTTTACCTTGGTCACTCCAGGGCCTACTTCTTCTACGATCCCCATCGGTTCATGTCCAATGACATAGTTCTCTTGAAGGTTAGGGATCATCCCGTGAATCAGGTGAAGGTCCGAGCCGCAAATGGCGGAACTGGTAACCCTTACGATCATATCGTCCGGTTTCTCGATCTTCGGATCCGGCACCTCTTTGACCACGACATTTTTAATCCCTTGATAAGTTACCGCCTTCATGCTTTATTTCCTCCAATATGTTCATCTGGGGTCCGATCAAACATCCCTTTACGCGACGTATCACCCGGGAACAAATTCATCTGCCCGATCATCACCGTATTTTTCGCCGAAAGCTGGTCGAGTTGGTACTGTTCGTTCAGCTCGTAAGGATGAAACCATTTTTTGCGAATCATGAGCTCCGTGATTTCTTGGTGCATTGCAATCCCTTGCTTAAGATGATTGCGTAGCAGCGCTCTTACGTCCGGAGAAGCTGTTTCCGTCAGGGCGATGGACAAATTTCGCACACCCTCTTTGGCACGAAGAAGGAAGTCCATTGCAAAAGTCATATCTGCCATTTCCGGCATATTTAATGAATTGATCGGGTCTTGATAATCGGTATTCATTTTTGTTCCCCTTTAATGTGTAATAGGTGTAGGGCTGTTCGGAACAGGCGCTTGGAAAGGAGCTCTTGCGTAGATTGCTTGCAGCTCGGCGATCTGTTGTGTGGATTGAATTACGTCTTTCTGCATTAACGCTTTTAGCTCTTGGTCAAAGACCAAGCCTTGCATTAGTTTTGACTTAGCGAGGCAGAGCGTTTTAAAGTTTAAAGCTTCATGCAGTTCCATCGATTCGTGCGGCGCTAGCGTTGGTGTATTCATTGAGAAATTATCCCCTCCTTTTTTCATCAAAGTTAGATTTACCTACGCATCGGATCTTATTCTAAAATTAATTGCCGGAAATGTGGGGTCCGAATATTCCCATGCAGTCGTAAGAATATAAACAACATCTCAACCACATACTTATTTCTGTTTAAGTTAATATGATTTTGCTCTAGGAAGGAGGACTTACCTTGCCCAATGAAAACAAAATTGATCTAGCAACCGAAAATGCAAGAAAACCGGCAGAAGGTGCACTTCACTCGAGCGGCAATACGCTTGAGCAGCATGCATCTAACGCGGTTTCTGAGGCGAAAATGGCTTTAAATCAGGCGATAAGTTCGATAAGTGAATCTAATGCGGCAACAAATTCACAAGCTTTGGAGACGGCCCGCCAGAAATTGACCCAAGCAGAGGAATTTTTAGATCAAGCGCAAACTTCGGCAAATGCATTAAGTCTGCCGGATCAGCACAGCGAATCATGATAAGCGAAGGGGCTGTCCCAAAAGTCATTTTTGTTTTTTTGCCCTCACACTTAAAAAGCTCAACAAAATGGAGCCTTCAAAACCATTATTTAAGTGGAATTGAAGGCTTCTTCTATTTCTGGCCGTTACAACACCGTAAACTCGTTATCGTTATAGACACTCACATTCAGTCATATAAATAGGTTATAGCAATTTGAACCTGTTGAGGAGGATTTTTTACATATGATGTTACCGAGTGAAACGTATTTTGGTAAGTTTGAGGCAGTTTTTTTATTTTACGGAGCCATGCCTACTGGCGTAACTGTTTCTGAAACCGGGCGAATTTTCATTTGCTTTCCGAAATGGGGAGACGACGTTGAATTTACGGTGGCTGAAATCGTTCACAATACATTACAGCCATATCCTAGTTTAGAAGCTAATGTGGTAAGCCCATCGAATATCACAACGTCCTTCATTAGTGTCCAAAGTGTCGTTGCTGATGGAAAGGGGACGCTTTGGGTACTGGATACGGGGGCTCCTAATTTCTCTGAACCCATCAAAGGGGGGGCGAAGTTAGTCGCTGTAGATTTAAATTTAAATGCCATAAGAAGTGTGTATACATTTACGGATGATGTTGTCCTGCCAACCACTTATCTGAATGATGTCCGATTTGATTTTCGTGTTGGTAAAGCTGGTTATGCTTATATAACGGATTCGTCTTCCCGAGGACCAGGAGCCATTATTGTCGTTGATTTAGAAACGGGCTATGCCTGGAGACGGTTAAACGGAGCAAATTCAACTTCGCCCGATCTCTTTTTCTTACCGAAAGTTGAAGGGAGAATCCTGATGAATCGAAACAAAGACGGATTTACTTCACCCTTTAGATTGGCATCCGATGGTATATCGATTTCCCCGGACGGCAAGATGTTGTATTTTTGTCCTCTCTCCAGCCGTCATCTATACTCGATTTCAACGGAAATCCTAAGAAATCGTACGATACCGGATATGAATTTACAATATCACGTGAAGTATTGGGGAGAAAAAGGTGCATCAGATGGAATGATCACCGATGCAAAAGGAAACGTTTACGCTGGAGACTATGAAAATAATAGTATTCGAAAGATATTGCCGAATGGAATAATGGAAACAGTCGCACATGATCCGAGAATTTTATGGCCGGATACTTTTTCTATTGGTCCAGATCAATACCTATACTTCATCGTGAACCAATTACATCGACAGTCAAGGTTTCATTATGGTAATGACCTGCGGGAGAAGCCTTATAGTTTAATCCGTATGAAAATAGACGAACCACCTGCTCCTACCTTTTGATAAATATTTCACTTTCAAAGTTGACTCTATTTGAATTGAAAATGTATGTAATGACCAGCTTCTGTAAGTCCTCGCCAAATACTAAAATGATAGCCGTTACAGGCACGGAAACACCAACCGAAAGAATGAAGTACGAACAGGGGTCTCCGAACAATTAACTCGTCAACTCCATCAATGAAATGGACTAACCTTTCATATTTCTTCGATCAGGACACCTTAGTTAAAATACAGGAGCAGTTTGCCTCGGCCGGCAGCTGTTCCTTTTTTATTGAAATAGCTTGCGGAATATGGTTATAAAACTCCATCTAAAAATAACAAAATTCCATTTGATGGTAGCTCCATTCCACTTATAATTTAGAAAAAAAAGGAAGTGAATGAAATGCTTCAAGAAATAAGAGTAGTTGTAGGATCAGGAGGAACCAACAATAATCCGGGATGGATGCACACGCAAGAAAATGAACTAAATTTATTAATAAAGGATACTTGGGATCGAAAATTCTCACCTAACTCCATTGAAGCAATTCTAGCTGAACATGTGTGGGAGCACCTTACATTTGATGAAGGAATTCAAGCAGCGAAAATTTGTAATGAATATTTAAAACCAGGAGGGTATATTCGTTGTGCTGTTCCTGATGCTTTCTTTCCTAATGAGGATTATCAAAATATAGTTCAAATAGGAGGCCCGGGACCAAAAGATCATCCTGCAGTTTCTCACAAAATTGTTCATACTTATAAAACACTTAAGTATATGTTTGAATCCGCTGGTTTTCAGGTTCAGTTGCTCGAATATTGTGATGAGAATGGGGAGTTTTATTATAAGTACTGGAATGAATCAAAGGGCTTTATTTATCGATCTAAGAGATTCGATCATCGGAATCGAAATGGACATTTGGGTTTTGTTTCATTAATTGTAGATGCATTTAAACCCGTACTCTGAAATTAAATGGAGGGTAATAATGGATTACATTAAACATGTGAGATCTATGGTTGGACATGAGAAAGTTATTATGGTGGTTTCTGGGTTCGGATAACGAGAACTGGGGACTCCCAGGAGGGTTTATGGAGCTAGGAGAAACAGTTCAAGATACTGCTAGGAGAGAGGTCTTTGAGGAAACCGGTTTGATTTTAGGGAAACTTGAGTTATTTGGAGTCTATTCGGGTTCAAAGTATGATAAAACCTTTTCTAATGGAGACCAAGTTTCAATGGTACAATTCCTTTTCACATGTAATGAATTCGAAGGCGAATTCATTAAACAAAACGCAGAATCTCAGCAAAATTCGTTTTTTGCACTTGATGAGTTACCTGACAATGGGCAGAATAGTTCCAATATGTGGTAAAATAAAAATAAAGGCTTACAGGAGGCGTTTAAACTTGAGATTAGCTAAACTATCTCTTATAAGTGGACTCATTATTGCCTTAATCATTTTTATTTTGTCATTATTTCTAAACAATGGTATTAGTCAACGAATATCGGGCGGCATTGGTTTAATCCTAATTATCACTACAATTCTTACAAGTGGCTCACTGATATCAGGTGACCGCCAACGAGCTAATGATAGTACTGAATCCAACAATGATAAAAAGCAACGGGACAGTATCTCTATAGCATGTTTTCTTGCAGCTATCCCGATTTTAATTCTTTGGGGATATCTTAAGTACTTTATTTGAAAATCGACTAAGGTAACGGTGAACTATAGCTCAATACACCTTCTAGATGATCAGAATGGAAATTTCTAGCTTATCAATAAGCTGTGATGTTTCGAAAATAAACATCTCCGTCAATGCTTCATACTTCGATATATATCAACAAATTTCAAGTTAAGTGACATTTATTGTATGTTATTTTCATTGAAACGGAAAAAAAAGAACAGGGGAAGCCCACCCCTGTTCTCGAAGGTATACATCGATTAATTTATAAATCCTGTGTATTGCAGCAAACGCTTCAACATGACCGCCGCTTGCGCACGGCTTGAATTTTCGTTTGGCGCAAAGGTCTGGTCTGTCATCCCATTGATGATTTTGGCGTTAACGGATTGTGATACAGCATCTTTAGCCCATGTTCCGATCATTTGGCTATCCGCAAAGGTAAGAAGTCCTTTGACATCCCCTTCAGGATGTTTGCCTGCGAGGCTCAGTGACCGGGAAATCATCACAGCCATTTGCTCGCGGGTGATGTAGGAAGCCGGTTTAAAGACGCCTCCTTCAAAACCGTTGATCAATCCGGCTTTGGCTGCCGCATTTACTGAGCCGGCGAACCAGTCGGTCGATTTGACATCCGAGAATTTGGATTCGCTATCCTCAGATAGCCCCATTGCGCGGACCAATAATGCGGCAAATTCGGCACGGGTAATCTGATTGTTCGGTGCGAAGTCGGTATCCGTGATGCCTTGAATCAACAATTTCGAGGCTAGCAGTTCCACATCAACTTTTGCCCAGTGTCCGTCAAGGTCGGTGAATGTTTTATTGGAATCCACCACCATGTAGATACTATTGCCAGGACGTTGAATCGTAACCTGCGTATTCGTTCCGCTTCCGGAGAAGACGGCCGGTACGAAGCCCATTTCTCCGGTTACCGGATTATACATGACAGCAGTTGCTTTGCTGTCATCGACGGACTTACCGATGACGATGCTTCTTGACACATAGATCGTCCCGAACTCATTGACACTTATCGTCTTATTGCCCGCTTCCGCAGTAATGTTAAATGCCAGGGCTCCGGTAAGCGGGGTCAAGCCCGCTTGCTTTACTTTATTCTCAATGGCCGTTGCGGTCGTACCAGTAACTTTCTCAATCTGCACATTGATCTTAATGTCTTTAACCGCAGCTCCGAGCGAGTTAGCGATTGCGTCCAAGTTCAGCGCTTTGATCGGCAAGTCGTAAGTGACAGTATCAAAATGCACCGAGAGAATCGCTGTCGGCAATTTAGACTGCGCGTCGGCAAGTAAAGAGGCGGTCAACTGAACTTGCGCAGAGTTTTCCGTGCCCGAAGCTTCTACTTTGATCTTCGGAGTATTGGTATCCGATTTCGACGCATCCATCGCTTTTTGCCATTCTGCCGGACTGATAGTTGTTACCTTCTGTTCGTTTTTGCCCGAGTCGTTCGGCGTGCCTCCCGAAGAGCCCGTGCTGCTTGTGTAAGAAGGAATCACTGCGACAACTACAGAAGAATTCGCGCTTTCAACGCCTGCGTTTACCGCAGATACAACATAATAGTAAGTAGTGCCATTCGCCACACTATTATCCGTGAAGCTGGAACCGGTCACGTTCGTTGCTACAATCGTGAACGGACCGCTTTCTGTCAAGCTGCGCTTCACGTTGTACGTGTAGGTCGCTCCGGTCACCGTGTTCCACGACAAGCCGACCTGCGCGTTACCCGCTTGCGCGGTTAAGCCCACCGGGGCCGGCGGTACGACGATCGGAGCTTCCGGTTTCGCACTCTCTATGGCCGAGTTCGCGCTCTCCTGTCCTTGGTTCAGAGCGGTAACTACATAGTAGTAGGTTGTTCCGTTCGCAACTGACTTATCGGTGTAGGTCGCCTGTGTCACGCTGGACGCGATGGTGCTGAATGGCCCGGTTGGCAACAAGCTGCGCTTCACGTTGTATGTGTAGGTTGCTCCGGTCACCGTATCCCACGACAAGCTGACCTGCGCATCGCCCGCTTGTGCGGATAAGCCCGTCGGAGCCGGTGTCGCATCAGGCTGTGTCGTTTTATTAAGCTTAACAAGATAAAACACGTCTTTCCCGCCTGTGCGACTTATCCGCACGACTGCGGTATCTTCGACGTCGGTAGCTTGAATAATGTCGATCACTGCGCCAGCAGCTATCGAAGCCGGGCTGAGCGTCGCCGCTACTGGCGGGATTGGATAATTCGCCGCCACATCCACCGTGTAGTTCTTGGTGCCGGGATTGAACCCTGTAACCGGCGCGCCACCGACCGTCAGCGTCTCCAGCCCCATCAAATCTGTGAGATCGTCATGCAGCTCGCCAATGACGGCGAAGTCCACAAACTGCATCGGGCCCGGTGAAGAACCGGCTATTGACCCAGGCGCCCCGGTGACCGGCGAGAAGAAGTTAAGCTCGTTTACGACCATCACATACCGCGCGGTAATCGGCTGCCCGCTGTTGTTGGCGAGGACGTCGGTTGCCCTGCGCCCAAGCGTGTAGTTGGTTCCGAGAGTCCCGCCTTTTAACGCCGCTTGGGTTAATGGATTCCAGTTTGATGTGGCGGATGTACCTTGGCTATTGACGCTAGAAGGCTGGCGCCCGCTGCCTTTAAAGTAATTCCATGGACCGCTGTACCCCATCAAATTCTCCACGCCTAAAGGATTCTTCGTTGGCCAGTTGTTAGCCTGATAATACTGGCGATCCGGCTCCGGTTGCCCGGCCGCGAGCACCGGGTCTAGCGGGTTATAGAAATTGTTGTAGGATTCTATAAGCGACTCATAGGCCGCCGTGTCGTTCGTCCACCAGGCGGAGCTGTTCCTTGAGCGCCCAGGAGAGCCCATCGTTCCAAATTCTATTTCTATGCGTGAAATATCAATCTGCCGGCCCAAATCCAAGGCAACCCAATAGCGCCAAGGGGTCCTGCCTGCGTTCAATTCAAACGACGAGCCGCTTTGGAAGAACGCGTACCCTTCCGAAGTGGTCATGGCGGTGCGGTCTTCCTCAAGGACGTTCTCCTTCCGGGACTCATCGTTATGAGAAACAATTTTGATATCCGCACCCATAACAGATTTGCCCCAGTCATGCACCGTGGAGTTGTTGATTTCAAAGTACGGCTTGTAATAATTGGGGTAATAATTGTCAGGGGCGGCGGGTATTGTGATACCGTCCGGGGGCTGCAACTCGCCTAAAATCTTGTAGGTGCCCGGGACGGTCGGTCTGTAGCCGGATGTATCCCACTTGACAGGTACTTTAACTGTAAAGCCGTTGGATAAGGTGACGTCCAGTTTGGCTTTCAGCGTCAGGTCTGTAAGCTTGGTGCCCAAAGGCACTTTCATCTGGTTTTGATGCTCCCAGCCCATGATGCGCAGGTTGCTGTCCCTGTCGGTCGGCTTATAACCGTTCGGGAACACATATGTATCACGGTCTCGCTTGATGATTGTCATGTCCGCCATATAAATCGTCGATGGCTGCCACTCTTCGCGGCCAACGCCAGTGGCAGGGAATGCGCCGTAAATGCCCCACTTGGAACGCCCGAAATTGACGTTGCGACCCTGATCATCCTTCAGGGTATTGTAGTTCCCTTCCCTGTATATAGGCCCGGGGGCAGGGGCTGGTAGGGGTGTAGGTAGCTGTAGCTCTATGTTGCGCCTTAACAGATCGGCTTCATTAAGCGTTCCCTCCCCGAGCAGCGCGCCTGTATCCGTATCTGTTACCCTTACGTAGAGATGCCCGAAATCCGCCGTTTCGGTTGTCAACTCGATATCGATCCAGCGGTCAACGAATTTGTCACTGGCAAGAGTAAGGAGTGTGCCAGTGTCTCCCCCCCCAGCGGATTGCATGCCGCTCGGCGTCGAATTGTTGCGAGTATGTCCAAATGTCAAGGTGCCGTTTGCTCTAAGCCCAATATCTACAGTCGGGGATCCGTTCGCGTTGCCCTTGGCCTCCTTAATCTGATAGATAAAACCATAGTTGTTGGGAGACCAGGTTCCTATGCTGTTGCTACCGACCGATTTCTGCCGCTTTACGGTTTCCGAGGGAACCAGCAACCGCCAGAAATGGGTTGATAACGTTCCTGGACCGTCGTTAGCGACGACGTTTTCCGGTTTGTAGTTGGTTTTCATCTCCAGCCGCTGGGTCGTGCTGCTGGCTGCGCCGCGGTCGCCGTCCTCACGCCCGGGCGCGTTGACGGGCGCGTCAAACTTGTGGATACGGATGATATCCGACTGGAGTTTGTCAAACCCAGAGATTTTGCCGTTCGCGGTCATCGTGCCGTCGTATTTTACGTCCACCCCATAGGCGTCAATCCTGCCGTCGGAATTGTCCTTGGCAATCGTCTGCACGTACATGTTATCGCCGTACCACTGGAGCGGAATCTCTCTGCCATCCTTGGGCAGACCGTTCGAAATGCCGGCGGGCTTGAATTTATTGATGTCGTTCGCCGTATGTAC
The DNA here is from genome assembly GCF_031455095.1 of Paenibacillus qinlingensis. Lineage (GTDB taxonomy): Bacteria > Bacillota > Bacilli > Paenibacillales > NBRC-103111 > Paenibacillus_E > Paenibacillus_E qinlingensis_A. Next base: position 230,721 of record NZ_JAVDSB010000009.1, on the reverse strand, counting down.
GTAGATATCCGGCCCCCAGAACGATTCGTACCAGTTCTTCCCGCTGTATGAGGACGGCCTCATCGGCCCTTCAATGGAGTTCAAGCCGGTGTCCCCATAGCCGATATAAGTGGAGCCCCAAGTGTCCATGCCGTGCTCGTTCGCGCGGATGTTCATCGGTGCGACCAACTCACCCGGCTTATTTACAGCCTCGGTTCCCCCGCCTTGTAAACTTCGGGTTATTTTAAAATCTGATATTGCCTGTATGGTTACGGCGATTGTGTATCTCCTTGTGTTTTCACCATTTGTAACGTCTAGGAAATATGTTCCACCGGTCCAGCCCGGCACCACTCTATTCCCTTGCGAATCTTTTAGCCCCAGCTCGTAATCACCATTGTTTATGCCGGTGAGACTGACGATTTCAGCGCCGCTGCTCTCATAAACCTTAACATTCGAGCCTGCATCGACAACTGGGTGCAGCATCTGATAGAACGTGCCGTAAGGCAGTTCAATAGTAATGGTGCCCGTGGTTCCCGATTTAGTTACCGTCGAGCCTCTGTACGGCTTTGTGAGTACCACATCCAAAGGATCGCTCGGGTCGAGCGTTTGGTTCGCCGAAGTCGAGTAGATATCCGTACCAGCTGCCCGGGCAGTTGTACCGGGTAAAACCATACCGCCGAAAGCCTGAAAAACAAGTGTTAATGTAATCAGAAAACTAATCGGCATATTAAAAATATTCCTTTTTTGCATGCTACTCCCCCTTCTCCATAATAATAAATAAGATCTTCTTGAATTATTTTCATAATTCCAACCCTACTGTGATTGATTCTTTTGAAAGAACATTCCTTCAGTTCCAATGAATGCGTTTTCAAATTTCATTATATACGATAGATAATTTTTTGGGCTTGAAAAAATTTACGATATTGTTGTGTTTGTTTTCGTTTTTTTGCAAGACATATGCACTACTCGTCGGTTATCGCCGATACGCAACAATTAGGAATACATGGTTAAATAGAGGGAAACATGGTTAAATAGAGGAAACGTAGAAAAACATTTGAGTAAGCTGACGGATAACGTTAGTTCAAATAAAACAGCAGCAGTCTAGGACTTTATTTTCTCGTCCATGGCTGCTGCTGTTTCAATTCTTAGGTCAGTCTAATACTTTATTTTCTCAAAACATCAGCACCAAATATCCGTCTCAGCTAGTGCTTGATCTTAGTTGAGTTCCTATGGTGTATGGGACGTTGATTCGACGTTTGTGAAGTACCTATTATGCACGAAGGTATGCTTGGAGGTCCTTCTTTTCGGAAGTCAGTCAGCCTAGATGTCATCATCATAATGCCACTTATCTCCCCCGCTTCCGGTACTGCCCGAGTCACCTGGCAGGTCATCCTGCATGTCGCCAGGATAATCCCCCTGTTCATCCTCGGCTACATTTTGCAAATCAAAAGCGTTGATCGTCATAATCGGATATGTATGGTTGGCTGCGATTTGAGCTACTTGCAGCTTCATAAATTTCGGTGAACCTTCTGTCTCTTCATCATAGACAAGCAAAATACCATCTGAATTGCGTAATAGAAACTTGTCTCGTTCTTTGAATTGCCAAGGTCCCTCATATTTGGTCTTCGTTACACTGTTCACGTAATTTGCACGCTGCATGACATTCGCATAGCAGCCTTTTTTATCATCGCTCCACTTCTCCTCCTGCTCTAGAAATGGTGTAATGACAGCTAGCTTAAGCTCGGGATGCGTGCTCTCTCTCAATTCAAGCACAGCTTCTGCTGCCCAGAGCTCTACGCCCCATTGGCCAGAGACGACGACCCACTCAAGCCCATCATCCAACAAAGCAATGAGTCGTTTTTGAATTGCTTTTTTGATTATGGCAATGCCAGGATGCTTTAGCGAAAATATGCCCAGCTCATTTGCTTTATATCCCGTAATAAGTACTCGTTTCAAGGAACTCACCCCTTGTTGATTATCCTAAAAGGTTAGCATAGAAAGAACTATTAAGAAAGATTCCGTCCTCTGAATAAAATTAATGTTAGTTAATATGACATAATAATCACTTTTCACAATAAAATTATGAATAATTGACTGAATTTTTCAAAATAATGATTGAATTTCACGGAAAATTAAGTTAATCTGTATTCAACACCTAATTAAATGTTATGTAATATAACATAAGGAGCGAGAAAAAATGAATATTGCACTTGTTGCTCATGATGTTTACAAAAACTTACTCGTGGACTTTGTCATTGCTTATAAGCATATTTTTCAAAAACACAAGCTTTATGCAACGGGCACTACAGGCAGAAGAATTAGTGAGAGCGCCAAGCTCGATGTCATTCGTTTGCGCTCAGGTCCATTCGGTGGAGACCAGCAAATCGGGGCTATGATTGCGATGGATGATATTGATTTGCTTATCTTTTTTCGCGATCCCATCTCAGCGTTAGGACACGAACCCGATATTACTGCACTCCTTCGCCTTTGTGATGTTCAACAAATCCCACTCGCTACTAATCTAGGTACAGCAGAAATGCTGATCAGAGCCATGGAAAGCGGCTTCCTCTCTTGGCGTGAAGAAATTCGAAAATATGACTCACCACGACTTAATGGTACGGAACACAAATAATGTAGGTATATACTGATTTCCACATGTATAAGCCATTCGACCGGGGCAAGTCCACAATAATTTGCATATTTTAATATCATCTCTTGTTGAAAGGATGATAGAATAATGGCAAAAATCACACAAGGATCTGGTGGTCCTGTACAATTTAGACATCGCATGGAGGGCTTAACGTCTCGTGTACAAAATCATCGGCATTCTTTCGGCAATTTGAGTGATATCGTAATTCCAGAAGACGGTAGACACCGCCATACCTTCCAAGGGATTACGACAACTGCTGACGGGCACCGTCATTCCTATTCTGGACGCACAGGCCTCAACATCGGTGTAGGACCAAACCATTTTCATCGTTTTCAAATTTCAACAAACGTTGCAGATGGACATCGCCACATCATTTCTGGAAGAACAACAGGTGTCATTCGTCTCGGAGTCGTCGTTGGACACAAATTAATTATTGAGAGCATCGTCCGTCAAAAGGTAAAAAAGTGACAAGAAAACTACTGAACCCTGTTCAGTAGTTTTTCTATTTATAACAGCATGGGTGACAGTCTCACTTATTTTTTGTACATTAAAAGAAAGTGCATTTGTTTGGGCACTGGAAAGGCGTGTGCCTATGGACAATCAATTGCCCCATGTCATAGATCAAGAATTTAACCGTTCGCTTAGCGATTATCCCGTTTATTGCAAAACCAAGCGTGATGCGGCAATGATGGCATTTATCCATGCTCATGACGGCTACGAATTTCACTTCCCTTGTTCGTCCGTCGGAATATGCGTAGTGGATGGACAACAACTTGAGTTTGTTCCTGGCAAACTGACCATCATCCGTCCAGATGCTTATCACTATATCCGCTCAACCCAGACAGTGGAGTACTCACGGATCGTACTATCTGTCGATGAGTCCTATCTCCGGGAACTGTCGGTACAAGAGTCTGTTGTATCCGGATTAGTGGACAATTGGTTTCCAACGGAGCAGATTGTCGCGGTTCAGCTTCACATGGAGTCCAAGGAAGAAATGGAGGCGGTCCAATACCTCCTGCGTACGATCGAGAAGGAGCTTGATCTACGTCGTCCTCACTTTCAATTGATCGTGAAGGCAAGATTGTTGGAGTTGTTTGCAATACTTGGCAGGCAAGCCAGCTTGGATCTCGCCAAACGATTGACACTCCCACCTTCTTATCGTCAATTGATGACGGAGGTCGCGGATTACATAACAGCCCGTCATAATGAGCCGTTATTAATGGATGAACTAGCAGAGACTTTTCATTTGTCCAAGTCTTATTTACACAAGCTTTTCAAGCAACACACAGGGCAGACACCTCATCAATACCAAATGTTGGAGCGGATCAATCGTGCAAAGCTTCTATTGAGTGAGAGCGAAGAGCCCATCACGCATATTTCATTGACCCTTGGATTTGGCGAGATGGCCTATTTTAGCCGATGCTTTAAGGAAATGACGGGCGTGTCGCCGAGCTTTTATCGAAGAAGTATGCGGACTTGACCATAGAATCTATGCCCTTCTAAGAATTGTAGAGGATAATCCAACTAACAGATAGTGGTGTGCAAGCGTGTTCATGATTTGTCTGTTACTGTTGATGTAATCACATTAACAGAGGTGCATGATGACAATGGATGCGAACAAAATAATTATGGTCGACGTTAATGACGTGGGCTTTCTGGATAACACAGAAAATCGGACAGGGGCGTTTATTCGTCCAGTAGATACCGCGCTTATGCTGAAGGATTGCTATTGGATTGAGTTCGAGTTATCCCGTTTGGCGATGGGGTGGGTAACAGCTGCCCCTAATTGGGAGTGGAAAGGCGAACTGGTCCGCATGGGCTATCTACACACAGAACACATGAAAAAGCTTCGACAGCGGATTGATGAGCTGCCAGGCGCTGCGCTGAGCGACCGTTCTTGGACGCCGGAGCGAGTCGCAGAAGTGTTTTTGGCCGTGTCGCTGGCACCTGCTTTTGCCGAATTCGCATTAGCTTACCGGAGCTTTGTGAGTAAGCTTTACAACCGTTATACTTGGCTCGCTGATGCGCTTGATCCTATTCTAGAGGAGCCGACGCTAGACGCGTTGCGGGTCATCGAGTTGGATCGAAAGCGACTCATCGATTGGGCAGATCCGCATGTCCGCTTCGCTTACGTAGACGACTCAGTGAGCCGTATGCGCTTTGACAGTTGGCGGCAGTATGTTGATCGAATGTGGGACGAAATGTTCACAAAGGGAGGGAGTCCAGCGACGGATTGGGCGGAGCGGCTGCAACATCCCCCTGCGGGTCCTGTGCCGGCAAATCCGGCTGTCGATCCCAAATATCCGCACGTCGATCTGACCAAATATAAAAGCGCCATGTTTGACCCAAACTCGCCAACCTATGATAGCGTAAAACATATGATATTTATTAATGCCAGCGAAATGTCGGCGACCGAAAGTCTCACGTACTTGTATTATGGCGTGCAAAAAATGCCGATGGACTTCTATCACGATATCGCTCGCCATACGTGGGACGAAGCGCGTCACAGCCAAATGGGCGTGCGCAGGTTAAAGCAGCTGGGCTACCGTACCGAAGATTTCTCTTGGCATCCTTCAACCGCACTGACGCCAGACAATTTGGAGCGAACATTTCCTGAGTTTTATTCAAGCTTAACGATGGTGATGGAGCCATGCTCGTTTATCAAAAAACGCAAGTCCGTGGAATCCTTTAAAGATCACGGTGACAATTTGTCTTCGCTGCAATCGGAGTATGATATCGCTGACGAGCGGATGCATGTTCAGTTCGGCAAGCGTTGGGGAGCGAAGCTGTTCGAACATATCGACGACTTCGTTACTGCGCAGTCCGTTGCCGAGAAGGCCAAGCAGTTGCATTTGGAAAAAATGGGATACTCCCAATCAGAAATCAACGGTGTCCTGAAAAGCTTTCCTGAATTTTGCGGGTTTGCCACAATGGATTTGAAATACGACCGTTATTAAGTACCCGTGTAGTTCAATAAGGAGGCATAGGCTTGAAGACGATCATAGCAAAAGCATTTTGGGGTATGGAAGGCACCACAGAAGAAAAGATACGCCGAATCGGCGAGGGTGGATATAATGCCGTCGAGGCACCTGTTCCGGATACAATGACGCCAGGGGCATTCCGATCCCTACTCGATGAATACGGTTTGAGCTATATTGCCCAGATGGCAACTACCGGCGGGGATCATGCTGCAGAGCATGCCACTTCTTTTGGCGAGCGATTGCGACAAGCAGCCGAATACGGCCCCTTATTCGTTAACTGTCATACAGGACGGGATCGCATGGAACTCGATGAACAGTTACGCTTGTTTGAAAGCGCGTTACAGAACGAAGTGGATGTCGGTATAGCCGTCGCCCACGAGACACATCGCAGCCGCTGCATGTACACACCATGGACGACTGCAAAGCTACTGAAGTCGTATCCGGAGTTGAAAATATGTGCGGATTTCAGCCATTGGGTATGCGTCACGGAGTCGTTCCTGCAGGCAAGTGAGGCTGATTTATCACTCGCCATTGAGCGAGCACTGCATATCCATGGTCGTGTAGGTTATATCCACGGTCCACAGGTGTCAGACCCCCGTGCGCCCGAATTCGCCCAAGAAGTACATGTGCACGAAGGCTGGTGGAAGCGAATCCACGAAGCGAGGCAGGCAGCGGGAGTCGAGCAATTTACATTTACGCCAGAATTCGGTCCCCCAGGCTATATGCACACGCTGCCTTACACACGGCAGCCGGTGGCTGATTTATGGGAGGTATGTGACTGGGGCCGCAACCGAGTGCCTGTATGGATTGGCCAATAATAGCGTTCGTATATATTATCAACGCACAACAGGCTGTCCCACTGATGGGACAGCCTGTTCATTCAACGTTTTAAAACCTCAACTAACCACGGATACGCCTGACTCCCATTAACTTGATGAACACCCTCATAGAGATGAACACCCAAATGTTCACTAGCATTAACTTCCGCATACACTTGTTCCAAATACGAGACGGCCGTTTCCACAGTTTCTATAGGAAATATAGGATCCTGTTTACCCGAAGCAATGAACAAGGGACGCGGAGCAAGCAAGCCAATCAATTCAGGAAGCTCTGCGTAGTCAAGCGCACCAGGTAGATAGTTATCAATACAATGTCGCACCGCCATAATGCTACCTTTAAATGTATTGGTGAACGCACATAGAACCGTAGCTCGAATGCGTTCATCCAAAGCGGCCGTATAGGCAGCAAGCAGCCCGCCCCCCGAGAACCCGAAGCAGCCGATTCGACTTGCATCTACGTCTTCACGCGACACCATATAATCAAGCGCCCGAATTGCTTCTTGCACACGCAGTCCAGCCAACGAAAAGCCATAAAGGATAAGATGGGAGGCAAGCGTCTGACAAGACGAATTGCCGACTTGCCCGTCACGTTGATCACCTTCCAATCGCCGGTCACCGAACCCAATAATTTCCGGAACGACGACGATGAAGCCACGTCTCACCATTTCCAACGCATAATTACCATGAACATCCGCTGCACCTGTATGCGCAGTGCCATCAGCTCGCAAACCAACGATCTGTCTGCTGCCAAAGCCATGCCCATGCAAGGCGAGTACGGCGGGCAATCTCCCCACCGCTCCCTTCGGCAGCAACACATAACAAGGTACCCGGAAACCCCATAACGTACCAAATTCGACCCGTTCACGAACGTGATCCTCAAGCACCACACGTTCAAGAAGAACAGGACGAAGCTCGTCCTGCCCTTCCATTGGTACTGATAATGAACTCGCCAAACGCTTTTTCATTTGGTCCTTCGTCAGTTCTGCCCATTCAGCACGCTGCTGCTCACGCTTCAATGCGAAGGAACGATAGAGATTCTCCATGCTAGCATCTGGATTCCACATCGTTCATTCCTCCGTCAAATCTTAAAATTTAACGAGCTTATCTACAGCAACTGGTTGCCCGGTTCGAAGTGAGATATTGCCAGCAATCCCGGTTAGAATGGACATTGCCCCATCTACATGTGAAGCCGCACGTTTGAATCGGTCATCCGATGGCTTATCGAAGATATCTTTCAACAATACAGGATCTCCGCCACCGTGACCGCCGACTCCTTCTTCAATCTCTACTTGATAAGGTGCTGCGAACATTGGGAATACGGTAATGGTTTTACCTTCCAACGCACCCTCATCTGCTTTTTCTCCACCAGCGTTCACGTAGGACTTCTCAACAACTTTCATTTCAATACGGCCTTTGCTGCCATTGATATTCACACTGAAACCTTCCCAAGGCAAATACGCGTTCAAGGAATACGTGAGGATTGCTTTATTTTTATAACGCACCATCACACCCATCGTATCTTCAATGGAGATCCCGTCGCCAAACACGCTTTGATCACGTTGATAACCATCTTCATGCTCAGCATCCAAATACAAGCCCTTCAGATTCGGATTGCTGTCTAAATGCAGGGCAAAAGGATCTTCTTTCGCATAGGCGTTCCCCGTCGCACGTTGGTAAAACTTCGTTTCTCCACGCTTCTCAGCATTCGCTTTCCCGTAGAACATCAAATCGCCCATGGCGAAAACCGTCTCCGGCTGTGTCCCTAACCAGAAGTTCACTAGATCAAAGTGATGCGTTGACTTATGCACAAGCAAGCCGCCGCCATTGCGCTTATCGCGATGCCATCTGCGGAAGTAATCTGCACCATGTTGGGTATTTAACAACCATTCAAAATGCACAGAGTGCACATCGCCAATTGTTCCGTCCATAATGAGCTCACGAATTTTCGTATTGTGCGGAGCGTACCGGTAGTTAAATGTTACACGAAGCTGTTTGCCTGTCCGTTTAATCGCATCCAGAATTTCTTGGCATTTCTCTTCGTCAACGGTCATTGGCTTTTCTGAAATAACGTCACAACCAAGCTCCATCGCTCTGATAATGTACGTATGATGTGTACGGTCTACCGTTGTAACGATGATCGTATCTGGTTTTTCTTGACGAATCATTCCTTCGAATTGGTCCGCCTTGTACGTAGGAACAGCATGATATTCATATTTATTAGCTAGTAAACCGTTCGTGAAATTCATCCGTGTTTGGTTAATATCACAAATAGCTACAAGCTCTGATGTATCTCGAAAATCCTTTACCATGGAGCCATAGAAGAATTCAGCTCTTCCTCCAGTACCTACAATCGCATAACGTGTTTTAGTCATCCGTAATCATGCCCCTCTCATTTAAGTACCCTTACATGTCATACTGCAAGATTAATACAATATTTGTTGTGTTTCTAATCAAATATTACTTAATCACTTCATTTCCTTGCATATATTGCTATTCAAAGGGATGTGGTAAAATAGAAAGCAGATTCCGATTCAGAGAGGTGTCCACGTTGATTTTTTACGAGATTGAAAGACTGCGCAGAGAGCAATCCTACTCGATGCCATTGAATCATTTTCATGATCATTATGAAATTTATTATTTACTTAGCGGTAAGCGTTACTATTTCATTCAGGATCGCTCTTATTTGATGCAAGAGGGTGATCTCGTATTTATCGATAAAAATAAATTACACAAAACGATCGACGCCAACTCGCTTCCGCATGAACGTATCTTATTGAGCTTTAACGACAATTGGGTGCCTGCCAAGGATCCTGATTATCAGGAGACGGCACTCGCTCCCTTTCGGCAAAAACATATTATCTTTTCGCTGTCAGGCGCCAATCGAACACTTGTTGAGAACCTGCTATTTAGCCTAATGCGCGAGCAGCAGCAAGCACAGAAAGGTTGGGAACTGAATAGTAAAGCACTGCTCACACAGTTGCTCGTCTTCTGCGCGCGGCTCATTGATCAGCAAGGTCCAACGGAAGAGCATCCACAGGCTCATAATCCTAAAATATTCGAGATTGTCTCCCATATTAATGAGCATTTTCAAGAGCGACTTAGTCTAGCGACGATTTCAAAAAAATTCCATATTAGTCCCAGTTATTTCTGCCGTTCCTTCAAGGAAACAACGGGATTCTCCTTCGTTGAATACTTGAACAATATTCGCATACGAGAAGCGCAGCGGCTGCTAAGGGAAACGAAGTTAAAGGTTATTCACATTGCCGAACAGTCCGGGTTCGATAGTGTTGCCCACTTCGGACGCGTATTCAAGCAAGTTACTTCGCAAACTCCTCTGGAATGTCGGAAAATGATGCATCTCGGGCTGTAATCAATTGACGGTACGCCGTCGGTGTCATCTTTTTCAGGGCTTTGAACGTTTTGATAAAATAACTTGGACTTTCAAAACCGACCTCACTTGCGACATCAATAATGAGGATCTTCGGATTTTCTAGACACTTCATCGCCTTCTCGACTCGATACAAGTTGAGATATCCGATAGGTGTCTTTTTGACGATGGCTTTGAAAAACCGGCAGAAATGACCTTCACTCATTGAAATGATAGAAGCAAGCTCTGGAATGAGAAGACGTTCTCGGTAATGCTCATGCATATGCTGGAGCACCGGCTTGATACGCTCAATTTTGCTAGCTTGCATGGAGCTGCGCGGCAAATCCGAGGACTGTTCACTATGTGGCAGCAATAAGGCAAATATAGCAAGCAAATCCGCTTTTATTTTCAGCTCATACCCATACGGCGTCTCTTCATATTGCTTGATAATGTCCGTGAGCAGTGTAAGGACGTCTTGTTCCCAGTTCACTTTTGAACGGAAAATGCCCGGCAGAATCAATCGTTGTTCAAGCCAAGGTTGCATGTATTTCCTTTGGATCACATCATAAGCGCTGCTGCAGAGAAGCTGAGGATCGAAGACAATCGCATGAAAATAAGCAGGTTCTTCATTTGAAGGATAACAGGCATGCAGCTGCCCGCTTGGAATGAGCACCCCTTCCCCCTGGAGCAGCTCTAGGTTGATGGAGCCGATATGAAAGGATGCACTTCCTTGTGTCATATAGATGAATTCAATTTCTTCATGCCAATGATAGTTGAAGAAAACATCATTTACTTTTTCCACACGGTACACACTCAGCGGAAACATGAGATCGCCATGATTTCGATCCTCATGCAAGGATTCTAGATTCATTGCCGTATGACTCCTTTGATCAAAATTGTTATATCACGATATCAACATTATGCAAGACAAATATATCATACTCCCAGTATGATTTTGCTAAGGAAGATTTCATTGTATCAATATCGTTATATATTTCGGTTACAAGGAGATGGCACTAGTGAAATTTAGTGATGGTCAATGGATGACTCGCAAGGAGTACCAGATTATTAGTCCTGTTGAAGTACATGATACCTACACAACCGATCATTCTCTTACCCTATTTGGACCACCGAAGCCAATTACCAATCGTTCAGGCGAGTTAGATACCCCATTAATTGAAGTTAAATTGTCCTCTCCGATTAAGGATGTCATTCGCGTTCAGATTTTTCATCATAAAGGTAAAAAACAAGTAGGACCCCATTTCGCAATTAATACCGATCCTGAGCTCGCCGTCCACATCGAAGCCAATAAGCAGGAAGCCAGCTTGACTAGCGGCAGCTTGCGCGTAAGCATTCGTAGAGACCAGCCTTGGCATCTACAATTCGATTATGAGGGGCGCAAACTCACTTCCAGCGGCTTCAAGAACATCGGCTACGTGATCTCAGAAAACGCCACCACCTATGTCCGCGATCAGCTTGATCTTGGTGTTGGTGAGTATGTTTACGGGCTTGGCGAGCGATTTACTTCATTTGTCAAAAACGGACAGAGCGTTGATATTTGGAACCGTGATGGCGGGACCAACTCTGAGCAGTCCTATAAAAATATTCCATTTTATATAACGAATAAAGGTTATGGTGTTTTCGTTAATCATCCTGAGAACGTTTCCTTTGAGGTTGCTTCTGAGAAAGTTTCGAAGGTGCAATTCAGTGTGGAAGGGGAGTCCTTGGACTATTTCCTCATTGGTGGGGCCAATTTGAAAGAAGTCCTTGGTAATTACACGACGTTAACGGGAAAGCCAGCCTTGCCACCTGCCTGGACATTCGGACTCTGGTTAACTACTTCCTTCACGACGAATTACGACGAGTCAACGGTTACTAGCTTCATTGATGGGATGGCTGAGCGGGAATTGCCACTGCATGTCTTCCACTTTGATTGCTTCTGGATGCGCGAATTCCATTGGTGTGATTTTGAGTGGGATACACGTATTTTTCCCGAACCTGAGAAGATGCTGCAGCGCCTCAAAAACAAGGGTTTGAAAATTTGCGTATGGATTAATCCGTATATCGCACAGCGTTCTCCTATGTTTAGTGAGGGCATGGAAGCCGGCTATCTCCTGAAGCGACCTAACGGTGATGTATGGCAATGGGATATGTGGCAGCCAGGGATGGGTATCGTGGATTTTACGAATCCTGCCGCGTGCGAATGGTATGCCGAGAAGCTGCGGAGGCTGGTAGATATGGGGGTTGACTCCTTCAAAACTGACTTTGGCGAACGCATTCCGACCGATGTCGTTTATCACGATGGATCCGATCCTATTAAAATGCATAACTACTACACGCAGCTCTATAACGAAGTCGTCTTCCATGTGCTGGAAGAAAAGCTTGGCAAGGGAGAAGCTGCTTTGTTCGCTCGATCCGCAACCGCTGGCGGCCAGCAGTTCCCCGTACATTGGGGAGGAGACTGTACAGCCACCTACGAATCAATGGCAGAAAGTTTGCGAGGCGGATTGTCTCTAGGGCTCTCTGGCTTCGGATTCTGGAGCCATGATATCGGAGGCTTTGAAAGCACTTCAAGTGCAGACTTATACAAACGTTGGGCCGCATTTGGACTGCTATCCAGCCACAGCCGTCTGCATGGCAGCCGCTCGTACCGAGTTCCGTGGATGTACGATGACGAAGCTGTGGATGTATTGCGATTCTTTACAAAGCTTAAGAGTACATTGATGCCTTATATTTTCCAAACGGCTGTAGATGCCTCCAAGCTTGGCTTGCCATTGATGCGTGCCATGGTACTAGAATTCGCCAATGATCCAACCTGCGATTATCTGGATCGACAATATATGATTGGCGACTCACTTCTCGTTGCGCCGATCTTCGATGAATCTGGTATTGTCAGCTACTATCTGCCAGCCGGCACATGGACTCATTTCTTAACCGGCAAGCGTGTCGAAGGAAATCGTTGGTTCAAGGAGCATCATGATTATCTGAGCATCCCTTTATGGGTAAGAGCTAACACGCTATTGGCAGTTGGAACAGTGGAGGAGAAACCCGACTACGATTATACAGCTCACAGAGAGTTCCACCTTTTTGAGTTGGAAGACGGACAACTTGCAACTTCTCGTGTGTATCATCCGACGACGAAGGCTGAGTCTATACTTACAGTTGCGCGCAGGGGAAATGTCCTTCTAGTTGAGGCATCTGGTGATGCCGCCTTGAGCGACCATGCATGGAGCATCGTGCTTAGAGGCGTCTCCTCGACACCAGTGGTGGAGAATGGCACCGTTGCTACACATGCATTCGGCGTGCGAATTACTGCTGACGATGCGGGGGCCGCGGTTCGTATAACAACCTGCTAAGGCATCGTTTGCTTACCAGTCCCCTCCTACACCACCGCAGCGGTGACAAATGCAATGAGAAACACGGCTGCTCCGTCCTCTGAAAGTTAGAATCGAAAAAAAGATGCGAATCTGCATCCTTTTCCGCTATAGAAGTCGCGGTCTATTAGGAAAGATGCGAATATGCATCTTTTTCCACCGCATTTCTCCTTTTTATGGAGTATAGGTAAAAAAGGATGTATTTTCACAGCAATTCCTCGAAAACCGGTCTAATCTCCTTAAAAAGATGTATTTTTGCAGTTCTCGCTCAATTTCGAGATGGAGATGCTTCATGGGATATGCACAAAAAAACCTCCGTGCGAGCTCACGCTCACACGAAGGTTTTTCATTTAGAATCCGAAATATTGTTTGGCATTGTTGTAAGAAATACCTTGAACCAATTGCTTCAACAATTGCTCGTCATTCGGGAACTCGCCAGCTTCGACCCATTCACCGAACATATTACATAGAATGCGGCGGAAATAATCATGGCGCGTGTAGGACAAAAAGCTGCGCGAGTCTGTCAACATACCTACGAAGCGACCAAGCAGACCGAAGTTGCCTAGCGACTTCATTTGGGAAATCATGCCGTCACGCGTATCATTGAACCACCATGCTGCGCCCAATTGGATTTTTCCTGCGATGCCGCCACCTTGGAAACTGCCCATCAAGGAAGCGAGAATTTCATTATCCCGCGCATTCAAGGAGTACAGAATTGTTCTAGGCAGCGAATCCGCTACAGCCAGGGATGACAACAAGCCAGTCAATGCGCTTGCTACTGGGCTGTCACCGATGGAATCAAAGCCCGTATCGGGACCTAGCTTAGCAAATGCCTGTCCATTGTTGTTTCTAGAAGCATTAATATGGTATTGCATCGCCCAATCCAGCTTCTTGTAGATGCCTCCTAGGAATAATAGCGTGTAGGCTTTATATTTCTTCTCATCTTCTAAGCTAACAGGCTGACCAGCAAGTCCAGCAGCGAAGATCGCGTCAACTTCTTCTTTCGTCGCAACTGCGAAAGGCACGTAGTCTAGTGCGTGGTCAGAAACTTTACAGCCAACGGAATCAAAGAACACCGCGCGGCTTTCCAAGCCTGCTAGCAAATCATCATAAGTACGAATCGTTGTTCCTGTCGCTGCTGCCAATTGCGCAATCCACGGAAGGAATGTAGCGCGATTGATTTCTAACGCCTTATCCGGGCGGTAGGAAGGCAATACTTGCGTATCGAAGCCTTCGATATCTTTGATTTTGATGTGGTATTCCAAGGAATCCACAGGATCATCTGTTGTACAAATGACCGTTACTTTGGAGTTTGTGATCAAGTCCCTAGCGCGCGATCCACCTTCAGCCAGCTTCGCATTCACTTTTTCCCAAATCACTGGTGCATTCTGTTCATTAATCAGATCGTACACACCGAAATAGGTTTGAAGCTCCATATGGGACCAGTGGTACAATGGATTACCTATCGCCATAGGCAACGTGGAAGCCCAAGCGACAAAGCGATCATAATCACTGGCTTCACCAGTAATTTTGGACTCTTCGATGCCGTTGGCACGCATCATCCGCCATTTGTAGTGGTCGCCATATAACCAAGCTTCTGTAATGTTATTGAACTGTTTATTTTCATAAATTTCCTTAGGACTTAAATGGCAGTGATAATCGATAATCGGTAATTCTTTGGCATATTCATGAAAAAGATGTACTGCGGTTTCATTCGTAAGTAAGAAATTCTCATCTAAAAACGTTTTCATAAAGCGATTTCCACCCTTCTCAAGCTGAATGATCTGCCCTCTATATTAGCAAAAGAATGGCTTAGAAATCTTGTGATTTCGTGCTTTTATTTCATAAAATATGCATATATTGACCTCAACTAAAAAGCCCCCACGCGTTATGGGAGCAGTGTGCCTACATTCGAATTCGTTTCAATTTCCTCTGGGATCGCTTCCGTTGCACCTGGCACATGGCGTGCCTTAAAATTTATTAGCTCAGAAGAGGTAATACTGATTTGAACCTGACCAGGCAGCGTATGCGCTCGGATGAGGATAGGCTGATTATAATCATTTCGAAAACTAAAATCAGGCCCGCCCCAATTGACTGTCGCATCTCTTCCATGTGGCACATAAGGTACAGATCGGCTGTGTGAATACCTTTCAATAATGGTAAGGCCAGCACGGTCTACGGCATTAAACAGGGTGGACGAGATTTGACAGATGCCTCCGCCAATCCCCTCTGAGAATTCCCCTCTAACAATCACCTTGGCCGGCATATAGCCCCTGTTAGGTGTTCGAACACCGACTACACGATTAAAAGAGAACGTCTCATTCGGCTGCACGACGTAATTGTTAATGGCTTGCGAGGCTAGTTTGAGATTCGTTACACGATGCGTATTCCGTGAATTAAAATAGGTAACATAATAGCCGATTGGACGGACGCGAATGCTGGCAAGCAATTCACTATCTACTTTGGGATACATCGTTTGAAGCGGCAGCTCCACCTTCATCGGCCCTTCTGCATAGAATTGCTCATAAAACTGATTGAGAAAAGCACGACGATTCAGTCTTACGCCCGCGACTTCTTTCACAATGCCCCCACCATCATTAATGGTGGCATTAATGGGCTTGCGATAAATCGATTTATCAATCTGCTCCGCAAGACGGTCTAATTTTTGCG
The DNA here is from genome assembly GCF_031455095.1 of Paenibacillus qinlingensis. Taxonomy (GTDB): domain Bacteria; phylum Bacillota; class Bacilli; order Paenibacillales; family NBRC-103111; genus Paenibacillus_E; species Paenibacillus_E qinlingensis_A. The sequence goes on along the minus strand of NZ_JAVDSB010000009.1, from coordinate 214,861 downwards.
TATTAACCATAGGCACATCGAGAAGATGCAGGGTATAAGGCTCTCTCTGGATCTGGGCCATCCGTCCACCGTCTGAATTCTCCGATAGTTGAAATGTCATTTCTTTGGGCTGGGCAAGCAGCAGCAGGCCCAATAGCCATTCATAGCGCATGAACGCAATTCACCTCCTGCACCTAGTGTAAACAATTGTAAAAATTCCATTCAATAACAACCTCGAATATGTCCTCACCCAAACGGTAAAATTTATTTGACAGTCGACGAGTAGAGCGATAAACTTCAAGCAAGACAGAGAAAAAGGAGGATGACTCGAATGAATTTCGAACAAAATCTCGAGAAATATGCGGAGCTAACAGTTAGCGTTGCTCTCAACATTCAATCCGGTCAATCGCTTTGGATTAACGCACCGATTCAGCACCCTGAGTTCGTACGACTCATTTCCCGAAAAGCTTATGAAGCCGGTGCTAAGCATGTACATATTGAATGGCAGGATGAAATCTGCACTCAAATTCGCTATACCCATGCACCGGAGGACTCCTTCAACGAGTATCCAACATGGCGCGCGCAAGCCCTAACCGAATTGGCGGAGAACAATGGCGCTTACTTATGGATCGATGCCGATAATCCTGAGCTGCTTAAGGATGTCGAACCCTCTCGCATTGCTGCGAATGCCAAAGCCGCAGGTCCTAAGCTAGTCAAATGGCGTGAATACATGTCCTCTTATAAGATGACATGGTCCATCATCGCAGCCCCTTCTCTAGCCTGGGCACAGAAAGTATTCCCTGATCTAGAAGATCAAGCAGCTGTGAGTGCTTTATGGGATGCGATCTTTGAAGCTACTCGCGTGGATCAAGCAGATCCCGTTCAAACGTGGCGAGATCACAATGCGACACTTCGAAGCAAACGGGAACAATTGAATGAGAAGCAGTTCCATAAAATTCATTACCGTGCCCCAGGCACAGAGCTGACGGTTGAACTTCCACCACAGCACATTTGGCGAGGGGGATCTGCGACGAACGAAACCGGCGATTTCGAGTTCAACCCGAACATCCCGACAGAGGAAGTGTTCATTTCTCCTAATCGTTTAGGCACGAACGGAACCGTTCGCAGCTCTAAGCCGCTGAGCTATCAAGGAAGTTTGATCGATAACTTCTCGATCACCTTCGAGCAAGGCCGCGTCACACACTACACCGCGGAGCAAGGTTTTGAATCGCTGCAAGCGATGATCGAAATGGATGAAGGCGCGCACTTTCTCGGCGAAATCGCGCTAGTTCCTCATGTGTCCCCCATTTCAAACACTAATTTAATCTTTTTCAATACGCTCTATGATGAAAATGCGTCAAACCATTTGGCCCTTGGCAGAGCCTTCCCTACGTGTATCGAAGGCGGCACGAAGATGACCAAAGAAGAGCAGCTGCAAGCTGGATTGAATGACAGCCTCATTCATGTTGACTTCATGATCGGCTCCGCCGATATGGATATTGACGGCGAACACGCAGACGGAACCATCGAACCCATCTTCCGCAAGGGAAGCTGGGCATTCTAATACAAAAAAGGCTCAGATTGTAGTTAACCAACTACGATCTGGGCCTTTTGAATTAGACTAGGCTATTCTTTATAATCTCAACTTTACGAATGCGATTCGTGTCTCGCTCCCGCACAATGAAAGTCAAATCTTGATACTGCCATTCTTCACCGATTTGTAACTCTGAATTTGTGCTGTACAGCCATCCACCAATTGAATCCACGTTCTCGTCTTGAATGTCCATACCCAACCTAGCATTTAACTCGATAATCAAGGCGTTGCCATCAACGAGATAGTGCCCTTCGGCTAACTTATCAATCTCTTTCCGCTCATCTTTATCAAATTCATCCCGAATCTCGCCAACAATTTCCTCTAAGATATCTTCAATCGTAATCAATCCAGACGTCCCGCCGTATTCATCGAGGAGCAACGCAATATGTACTTGTTCACGCTGCATCTTCTTCAGCAGGGCTTTCACGGGCATTCCTTCCGGAACCGTCATGATCGGTTGAAGTAATCCTTTGAAATTAAAATCCGGATTGGAAAAATAACTTAAGAAGACTTGCTTCGTATTTACGAACCCGATGATATGATCTTTGCTCTCTTTGGCAACTGGAAAACGCGTGTATTGCTCTTTGGTGATAATCTCCATGTTCTCTTCAAGTGATTTATCTGCGTATAGACAGATCATATCCGTCCTTGGGACCATGATTTCCCGTGCTAACAATTCATCAAAAGAGAAGATTCGATTCACATAACTATATTCTGTTTTATTAATTTTCCCACTCATCAGGCTATCTGATAAAATAATTCGAATTTCCTCTTCGGAATGGGCTTCTTCGTGTTCGCTTGCGGGCTTGACGCCAAATATTTTGACCAGCTGAGTCGCTGAACCATTTAAAATCCAGATGAATGGGTACATAATTTTATAGAAAAAGATAATTAACGGAGCTGTAAATATAGAAATAGCTTCCGCTTTCTGAATAGCTAACGTTTTGGGAGCTAGTTCACCTAGCACAACATGAATATATGTAATGGATAAAAAGGCAATACCGAAAGATAGGATATGTGAGAGTGTTTCACCTAGGCCAAGTCCTTCGAACAAGGGACCTAGCAGTTTCTCGACTGTGGGCTCTCCCAACCAACCAAGACCTAATGCTGTAATCGTAATACCGAGCTGACACGCTGACAAATATCCATCCAAATTGGACGTAACCGTTTGAACAGCCCCTGCATTTTTCTTGCCTTCAAGAACCATTTGATCGACACGACTTGGTCGAATTCGAATAACTGCAAATTCTGTCGCGACAAAAAAAGCGGTAAGCACAATCAATACTACGATTAAAAATAAATTGATAAACATAATAACCTTCTTTCGGAGATTTAGATTTACATCTATTATTTTAACTTTGTTGTATGAACTTATCAATATTTGCGAAAAGTGATAAAAAGGATGCCACAAATGAACAAAGAAAGTCTAGCCTCATATAGTAATATAGGATACTTGCTATCCGTTTGGGAATGAGAGTCAAAGGAACGCAAACTCAGGAAATAGTGTCTAATCCGCCAATCAAAAAGGAGTTGATCCGATGAGTATCAAACCGAACATCGCTGCAATCAGTGTTAACTTTGATCTGGGAGCAGGTCGCCGCGGAGCAAGCCATGGACCTAAGGCTATTATGGAAGCAGGACTATTTCATGAGTTACAGCAATTAGGCTATACCATTGATCATGCTGCTGATCTTCGTCTCCCGAACGACACAGCGGCTCCTTTAGATGCTCAAATAGATTCTCACAACCTCAAATATTTCGCTGAAGTTATAGAAATCAATACCCAGCTTGCTGATCAGGTTTCTCGGGTTGTCGGTCAGGGGGCTTTCCCACTCATTATCGGTGGAGATCATAGCATTGCCATTGGTACAATTGGAGGGTTATCCAGCCATTATGCCAACTTAGGCGTGATCTGGATAGATGCCCATTCGGATTTAAATACGCCGGATACAAGTCCTTCAGGGAATATACACGGCATGTCACTTGCGGTCAGCATGGGAATCGGGCATCCTTTGTTAACCGACATTAAGGGGAAGAATCCCAAGGTGAAACCGGAACATATCGTGCTCATTGGGGCGCGCTCACTTGATGAAGGTGAAAAGAAACTTATACGCTCGCTGGGAATCAAATGTTTTACCATGTACGATATTGACCGCAAAGGCATGGCCCATGTTATGCAAGAAGCCATTGACTATCTACAAAACAAAACAGATGGCGTTCATCTCAGCTACGACGTGGACTCCGTTGACCCCATTGAAGCGCCAGGGACGGGCACTGCCGTCAAAGGCGGGCTTCATTTCCGCGAAGCGCATCTCGCCGTCGAGATGCTGCATGAGGCAGGCATCGTAACTTCTGCCGAGTTTGTGGAGGTCAATCCGTTGCTGGATGACAGCAACAAGACGTCACAACTGGCCGTAAGCCTCATCAGCTCTTTGTTCGGCGAGCAAATCCTATAGGCTGGATGCGCAAATACCCCCACTCTAGGTAATAGAGATGGGGGTATTGTTCGTCACGCTCTGATATTAATCTGCTGGCCGAAGCAGTCTATCACCGGCTATACCAGGCGTAGTCATTTGAATCGGATTGAGAATTTCTTCAATCTCCTCTGGTGTGAGAAGACCTTTCTCTAGGATCAGCTCCTTCAAGGTATAGCCCGTACGAACCGCTTCTTTCACAAGCTGCGCGGCGACCTCGTAGCCTAGATGCGGGTTGAGCGCTGTAACAATGCCGAAGCTTTGCTCCACATAATTCTTGCATCGCTCGCGGTCAGCTTCTAAACCTTCAATAGCGAAGCGCTCAAACACGCTGGCTGCGTTCCGCAATATTTTAAGAGACTGCAACAGATTGAAAGCTAAGACTGGCCCCATGACATTGAGCTCGAATTGCCCTGCTTCACAAGCTAGACAGATCGTATGGTCATTCCCAATGACTTGGAACGCCACTTGGTTCACGACTTCCGGCATCACCGGATTTACTTTGCCCGGCATGATCGAAGAGCCTGGCTGTCTAGGCGGCAGCTTCAATTCCCCTAGTCCTGCACGAGGTCCAGAAGCCATCATGCGAATATCGTTACAAATTTTCGATAGGTTCACTGCACAAACTTTCAGGGAAGCAGACAACTCCGTGTAAGCATCCATATTCTGAGTTCCGTCTACTAGATGCTCCGAGATTTCAACTGGAATTCCGACAGCACCTTTTAGATGAAACATGACTCGTTCTACGTATTCAGGCTTCGCATTAAGCCCTGTACCAACGGCGGTAGCCCCCATATTGACGATCAACAATCCCCGCATCGCCTGCTTAATTCGATTGATATCACGCATCAGCACTCTTGCGTAGGCGCCAAATTCTTGTCCCATCCGAATAGGAACGGCGTCCTGTAGGTGGGTTCGGCCCATTTTGATCACATCATCAAACTCAATTTCTTTCCTAGCAAACGCGCTCTGCAAAGAGCTTAATGCCTCGATTAATTGCTCAGAAAGACGGTATGCAGCTATTTTGATCGCGGTTGGAATGACATCATTCGTCGATTGCGACATGTTCACATGATTGTTTGGGTTACAGTGAAAATAACTCCCCTTTTGCTCACCCAACACCTCTAAAGCACGATTAGCCAGCACTTCGTTCATATTCATATTAATGGAAGTACCTGCTCCGCCTTGAATGGAATCGACGATAAACTCCTCAACGAGACTGCCCTTGCTTACTTCCTCAGCCGCTTGTACTAAGGCTTCACCTATCTTCTTAGGCAGCATATGAGTATCCATGTTCGCAAGCGCGGCTGCACGCTTCACTTCGGCTAACGCCGTAATGAGTTCCGTATGAATCGTAACACCTGTAATCGGGAAATTCTCAATTGCTCTCATCGTTTGAATGCCGTAGTAGGCATGAGAAGGGACTTGCTTTTCACCTAAAAAGTCTTTCTCAATGCGAAAAGTCATCGGAACCATCCTTTACCACATCATATTTCATTCCCTAAGCTTTCATGGAACCCATCGTGGCATCTAGCCCACTATCGTGGTTATTTTTTGCTTAAAAGTCAGGGATATGCACGGTCAGGCTAATTTGAATCGCCTCACCTCATTACCAATTATATACTTAGGATGTCATCCTACGCTAATACTAGAATACAATGTAGTACACCTGTAGAAGCTAGGAACTCATGAAAGGGAGGAATTCACATGGCTACTCAAAGCTCCTCTATCATTGAACAAACAGAGAAATATGGTGCACGTAATTACCATCCACTCCCGCTAGTTATTTCTAAGGCCGAAGGCGTCTGGGTTGAAGATCCGGAAGGAAGCCGCTATATGGACATGTTGAGCGCTTATTCTGCCTTGAATCAGGGGCATCGCCATCCGCATATCGTAAACGCATTATTGGAACAAGCAGGAAAGGTGACCCTAACCTCAAGAGCCTTTCATAGCGAAACGCTCGGCATGTTCTATGAGAAATTAGCCCAATATACAAGTAAACCCATGATTTTACCTATGAATACAGGGGCAGAAGCGGTTGAAACTGCCATTAAAGCCATTCGGCGCTGGGGCTATGATGTCAAGGGAATACCCGCTGATCAAGCTGAGATCATTGTATGCGCAGGCAACTTCCATGGTCGAACTGTGACCATCACGTCATTTTCCTCTTCACCGGAATATCAACGAGGTTTCGGTCCCTTCACGCCTGGCTTCCGGATCATTCCATACGGCGATGTTGAGGCGCTGCGTGATGCAATTGGACCGCATACAGCGGGGTTTATGGTGGAGCCCATTCAAGGCGAAGCTGGGATTGTCATTCCACCAGAGGGCTACTTGCGCGAATGTTATGAGCTGTGCACGGCGAATCGGGTATTGTTTGTTGCGGACGAAATCCAGACAGGATTCGGCCGCACCGGCCGCCGCTTTGCCAGCGACTGGGAAGGCGTCACGCCGAACCTGTATGTCTTGGGCAAAGCCCTAGGCGGCGGTGTGTTCCCGATCTCGGCTGTGGCCGGAGATCGGGAGGTTCTAGGGCTGTTCGAGCCAAGCTCGCATGGCTCGACGTTCGGCGGGAACCCACTCGGCTGCGCCGTGGGGATCGCCGCTCTTGAGGTGCTCGAATCCGAAAAGCTCGCAGAGCGTTCGGATGAACTTGGGGCTTATTTCCTGAAGCGGCTTCAGGAAATCAAATCGCCGCAGATCGCCGAGATTCGCGGCCGCGGTTTGTTTATCGGCATTGATCTAACCGTTGCGGCACGCCCATTCTGCGAAGCATTGAAGGAGAAAGGGCTGCTATGCAAGGAAACACATGAGCATATCATCCGTTTGGCGCCACCCCTGATCATTACGAAGGATGAGTTGGATTGGGCTTGGCAGCATCTTTATGATGTGTTGCAGGAAACTCAATAACGAGAAAAAACCGGCTGCTCCGTCCTGGGAAAGCCAGAATCTAAAAAAAGATGCGAAAATGCATCTTTTTCCACTAGAGAAGCCGCGGTCTATTAGGAAAGATGTGAAAATACATCTTTTTCCACCTCATACCCCCTTTTTATGGAATATCGGTAAAAAAGGATGTATTTTCGCAGCAATTCTTCGGTAAAGGGTCTATTTCCCTTAAAAAAGATGTATTTTTGCAGTTTTCTACTCATATCGAGATGCTTAATGGAAACCAAATAAGGGGTAAGCTTCGCTTACCCCTTCAACATATAAATTCTTATATGTGTAGTTACTCCTTCACAAACACGAGCTCCTTGAATTGCTGCGAAATATGGAAATTGACCTTCCCTGTAGGTGACCAAGCCGAATAGTGACGGACGCCTTCACGATCATCATCGATCCGAAACACATTCCAATGCCAAACCGTTCCCGGTTCCGGCACGCCGACATCTTCCAAGTCGGCAAATGGTATCTCGGCTTCATAAATGAGCCAGCCTTCCTCCGTCCCTGGCGTGACCTTGGCCTGAAATCCGTTAGCAGTCCATGATCTATCCACGTCTATTTTTCCTTGTAATGAGTTATGAATGAGTGCATCGAATAAGACGCCTCGCGGGCTGATCTCGAATTCATAATATGTCGTGCCGCCGCCAAATGGATCAATAAATACTTCTACGACGTCTTCCTCGTAAAGTGAATCGTCACGGCTCGTCATCGTTGCAACGATATGATCATCTTGACATTCATAACGGATATGCAGCGCTTCCTTCGTCCAGCAGGCACGAAACCGTGTTTCTAGCCGCGGAGCTTCCGCGGTCACCACATCTCGCAGATAACCTACCGGGGACGAGGGCCAATCCCATTGACGAACATTTTCCACAAAACCACACTCATACTTCATTCTCGTTATCTCAACCTCACTTCGCTTACCAGATTCAAGTCTTATATACGATATTAATATCAAACTCTTTCGAAAGAAAGCTTGAAATTTGATCGCGAGATTCCGACTTCACATCTTTGAGCCAAGAGGCATCCAGGCGCTCTATCACTTCTATACGTAAATCTTCATACTTCCCCTTCGCCTTCTCTGTTTCGCGCGCACGATTCGAGGTGTAGAGAAATAAAGAAATACAAGCGAGCAACAAGCCGCATAATAATTTATTCGCTATGATCAACTCCAAGATGAGCAAGGCATTCCCGCCTGAACGGACAATGACTTGTCGATACAACAAATAGATGACAAACAGAAGGATACCACCCGTTAGGATGGATAGGATGGGCTGCATTTTTTTCATTCTGTCCCATTTCACTTTTCTTTCTTGCAACTCTTTTAACAAGACTTCGGTGTCATCACTCACATTAATCGTAGGTCCAAGCACAGCATCTCCCCCTCATATTTCATGCTATGCTTGTCTATTCCTTTTCTTTACAAAAAAAAAGACCAAGAGCATCACTCTTCACGCTTCGCTGAAGATGCTCTTGATCATAACCTCTTATTTTAGAAGAAATAACTTCAATAATTTCGTTTAGAAGCGTTTCTTTCCTACAAGAAACTTTTTGTTTCCTTTTTTAGATGTTACAGGCACGTGTTTGTAGCTACGCACCATTTGTGTTTTACAAAGCGGGCATGTCGGTAAAGCTTCCGTCACGAATTCTTTGCGAACCCAAGCTTTACATTCTGTGGCTTTACATTTCCAAATCTCAATCTGTTCAACTTCTGGCTTCTGTTCTTCTTCCGTTACAATACTCGTTGATGTAGACATTTCAATTATGTGCTCCCTGCTTCGTAGATTAGACTACTTATTATTATACAGATTGGATCGAATATCAAGTCTTTCCCGTGTTCAAAACTATTTACCAATGGTAGAATAGACAAAGCGATTGCAATTTAGACACAAAATACAAAGGCAGGAATATCGCATGACCACTTTACTACGCGAATGGAAGCAGCAACTGCAAGGCTATAGCCGGAATATTAAGCTGTTCTTCTGGTTTAATTTTGTTTGGAACTTAGGGATCAGCATGTTCGGCCTCGTATACAACTTATATGTTCGTAGTCTAGGTTACGAGCAAACCATGGTCGGCAGCCTGGTAGGCATGACCGCGCTCGCCGCGGCTATCATTTTGATCCCAGCGGGTATTATGAACGATCGCTTCGGACCGAAGCGTATCATATCCTTCGGACTTCTTTTTACAATTGCCGCCCTCACCGCACGTTCCCTCATTGAATTGGAAGAAGGGATGATGATTTCAGCCTTCTTAGGCGGTATGGCGCTAGCAGTCGTTTCAGCTACCATTCTACCATTTTTGGCTAATAACTCCTCCCCGCAGCAACGGGTGCATTTATTCAGTCTCAATATGGCGCTGGTTATGCTAGCCAATGTCATTGGCATCTCGCTCGGAGGCGTGCTGTGTGATTTCTTTCAATTTATGATTGGTGTAGATGAGGTTCACAGCCTTCGTTATACCCTTTTAATTGGTGTCGCCATTGCCGCACTTGGCGTCTTGCCAATGTCCATGTTTGGGAAAAGCGATCAAGAAGAAGCAACACCAGCGCGTGAATCGTTAAACTGGAAGCAAACGTGGCGCGAACACAAGACATCGATCCAGGTCATTAGCATTTTTTGCTTACTTGGCTTACTTTCTTCGCTAGGTGGCGGGATGATCGTTCCCTATTTGAACGTATACTTTGAGGATCGCTTTGAAGCGTCCAAATCCGCCATTGGGATTGTCGTGGCATTGGGACAAGCTGCTACAGGCGTCGCTTTCCTCATTGGACCGATGATTGCTAAGCGTTATGGGGAAGTCAAATCAGTTGTTTATTTGCAGCTAAGTTCCATCCCTTTTCTACTACTTACTGCGTTCTCGGCAAATTTCTACTTATCTTCTGGTGGTTATTTATTCCGTCAAGCACTGATGAATGCGGCGAATCCTTTCTATAATTCAATCAAAATGAGTTATGTACATCGCTCACTTCGCGGATTAGCATCGAGTTCAGGGGAAGCTGTTTTTAATCTCGGGTGGTTTATTGCTTCTCCAATTAGTACAGGCCTCGTCTTCCGATATGGCAGTTATTTCGGTTATGCCTACGCCTTTTGTATTACAGCGGTCGTCTATTCTGTCATTTCCTATTTATTTTATTTCTTCTTTGGGAAACAACGATTTAAGACCCTTGAATAATTCAACATAACTTGCACTTTTCCATCGTTGACTTAGGCGATGGGAAGGAAATACAATAGAATGAGAGCGCATTCATACTTGAATCTTCCTTCTTCAATGGAATTCTCATACTAGGAGGCCCTGCCTATGCGAAATAAAATCATTTTTAATGGACAGAGCATCGTCTTAACGTGGTTAATCTCATATGCCGTCATCCTTCTACTGCCAGTAGCCGTAGGCTTATTATTGTACGTAGAATCCAGCCGTACACTAAAGGAAGAAATTCAACAAGCGAATGATTCCTTATTAAAACAAGTACGAGAAGTGATGGACAACCAGTTCAAAGCCATGGAGCAGCTTAATTTCGAAATTACATGGAATGTGAACATACAAGAGCTCCTCTACTCCAACAAATATGAAACGTTCCCCAAGGATCTTCCTTATGATGTTTATCAAATTGCCAAGAGCCTTTCTTTATACAAAACCTCCTATCCGTTAATTGACTCTTTTTATATCTATTTAAACAAAGACCAGACTGTCATACTACCTACCACCGCTCGCTCCGTTCCATTTGCGTACCAAACCTTGCACATGAGTGATGATTTCCCTTTCTCCTCCTGGCAATCGATTATGACACGCAATAATTTCAAGGGATTTATTCCTATGTACCGCATCGGCGATGATAATGTGCTTAGGAAAACAGTTGCTTATGTCAGTACTTATCCCGTGGAACACGATCAACCGCTCGCCACCAACGTCATTATGGTTGATCAGACGCGTATTCTAGGGGCCATTCAAAATACGGAACTATTTAATCAAGGCCATGTACTCATTCTTAATGATCAAAATCAAGTACTCGCTTCAAGTTCATCGAGCACGATGCCTGCTGATTTTCCGTATAAGGATTTAGATAAGACTTCTAATTTTTATTTCAAAAGCAGCGATGGTGCAGAATACGAAGTCTTTAATATTCAATCACCGCGTTCCAAATTAAAATATATTTCCATCGTACCGAGCCAAATCTATTGGCAGAAGGCCTCGCACGTTCGTAACCTGACCTATTTAAGCATGATGATCAGTTTACTAGGTGGAGGGATACTCACAATCTTTTTCTTACGTCGAAATTACAATCCTGTTCGTCGCTTGGTTCATGCTTTTTCTAAGAAACAGGTGCTTGAGTCTGGTAAAACCTATAATGAATTTCATTTCATTCAACAAGCGGTAGACAGCACGTTAATCGAAATGGCCGATTTCAAAAGCAAAATGGAACAGCATCGACATATCCTGCGATCTCATTTTGTAGAAAAGCTGCTTAGGGGTAAACTCGATGGGAAAATTCCCATCGCTGAAGCGCTAACCACGTTTGATATGAAGCTGGATCGCAAAGAGTTTGCTGTCATGCTGTTTGTCATCGATAAGAGTGAGGCCTTTTTCGAGCGAATCACGCACACATCAGAAGCCGATAAGCGGAAGCTGCTCCAATTTATTGTAAGTAATGTCGTCGAAGAATTAGTGGCTCAGCGGCACCGCGGCTATGCAGCCGAAATCGATGATACGCTAGCCTGTTTAGTGAATATGACGATGGCTGACAACGAGAGCTCCAAAGAAGAGCTGATTCGTATCGCGGATGAGGCACAAACGTTCCTTTCAACCACCTATGATATCCATCTGACGATCGCTATCAGCAGCAGTTATATGCATATCGGGTCTGCACCGCAAGCTTTCTTGGAAGCACTCGACGCGATGACCTACAAGCTCGTTATGGGCGATAACGAAATTCTTGCTTATAACGATCTCCACACGTATACACATTACGATAATTCTTCTGGTTATTACTACCCGATGCAGGTTGAACAGCAATTGCTGAATGCTTTGAAATTCGGGGAGCTTATGGAAGCTAGACAACTGCTTAGCGAGATTATTCAGAAAAACTTTGAAGGTGCTGGCATCTCCGTTTCCCTCACGAAATGTCTCATGCTAGGTATCGTCACAACGATTATGAAAAGTATCAATGATACTGGCGGTATCCAGGAAAGCTTCTTCATCCGTAATCCAAAGCAGTTAGATCGTCTGCTGAACAGCAAAACGGTGCAAGAGATGGAACTGCTGCTTGGTGACATGTTCGCCCAAATCTGTGCTTTTACTTCCGCTAAACGATTGCATGCGAACTCGTTGACCAAACAAAAAGCACTGCAGCAGCTCGTCGAGCAAGTCAATACGTACATTGAACATAACTATACCGATGTCAATTTGAATGTGACGATGATTGGCAATCATTTTGACCGGAAAGCGACCTATTTATCCAAGCTATTCAAAGACTATGTTGGCGAAGGATTGCTCGATCGAATCAATAAAGTGAGGATTGAGAAGTCCAAACAACTGTTAAAAGGGAACGAGCAAACCGTTGGAGATGCGGCATATGGCGTAGGGTTTAATGATATTAATGCTTTTATACGCGTATTTAAAAAAGTAGAGGGCATTACACCAGGTAAATATAAAGAAATGCTGGAGAAATAAGGCATGATGGGGTGGCTGCGGGCTGCCCCTTTTGCATTCAAATAGCTATTTCCATCCTAATAAATGGGTTGTAAACACTTAAATTGTATTTTTTATCGAAGGAATTGGATATTTTGTAGACCATAACACGATTTTTCGAGAAGCCATTGGAGGTATTCAAGATATTCAATTTGTAAGCGCTATCATATAGTTAGTTCATAGCACAAGCAACCTTGCCGCTAGACTTCCAAAGCTAATATTTGAGGCAAAATGTTTCGATCGTCTCACAAGCCAGCTTACATTTTGGCGAAAAAGCAACACCCTTTTTCGAAGCCAGATCTTATGGCGAATAAAATTTCAGGAGGTCATTTTATGCAAACAAACAGAAAAAAAATGTTCACCATGTTAGTTGCCACATCTTTAATGGGAAGCTTAGTAGTTGCTTGCTCCTCCAATTCTTCCACACCAAGTGGCAGTACAAGTCCAGCCGCCTCTTCGGGAACGACGACGACAGCACCCAGTGCGGCAGCAGGTGGCGCTGTAACGTATCCGCTTAAATCAGACAAAACGTTAACGTATTGGGGAGAGCTGCCTGGTAACTTAACGGGGGTTAAAGCGACTCACGCCGACACGCCATTTTTCCAAAATTGGCAAAAGGTCACGGGTGTTCCACTAAAATTCACAGCGCCACCAACGAACCAAGGGAAACAAACATTGAACGTTTTATTAGCAACTGGCGATCTGCCAGACATGATTGAATATAACTGGCAAGGGGATTTCCCAGGCGGTCCTGAAAAAGCAATTAAAGACGGATATATCTTGAAATTAAACGATGTCATTGATAAATATGCCCCAAATTTGAAGAAATATCTCAAAGAGCATCCTGATGTAGATAAACAAGTCAAAACAGATAACGGAAGTTACTATGTGTTCCCTTTCATCCGCGGCGACGATTATTTGCGCGTCTTCCAAGGGCCGATCGTACGGAAAGATTGGTTGGATGATCTCGGCCTGCCTGTCCCGCAAACCATTGATGAATGGTATACAACACTGAAAGCGTTCAAAGAGAAAAAAGGCGCTACAGCGGCCTTCTCCGTCGTCAGTGCTCCTAGACCTTTCCAAGAATCTGGTGGCGGCGCCTTTGCTGGTGCTTTCGGAGTCGTACGTGATTTCTACCTTGACAATGGCGCGATTAAATTTGGTCCAGCTGAGAAAGGCTTCAAAGATTATCTCGCTACGCTGCACAAATGGTATGCAGAAGGATTAATTGATAAGAACTTTGCAACGGCTGATGGTAAAGCTTTGGATGCCAACATGGCTTCAGGTGCAACAGGTGTAACGGTACAGAATGCCGGCGGTGGGATCGGTAAATGGCAGCCGCTCATTACAGCGAAAGATCCTAAGGGCGTACTGATCGGCGCTCCATACCCTGTACTCAAAAAAGGCGACGTTCCCTTCTACGGTCAAAAAGACCCTGCAAATGCGCCTGGTGGATCTGTAGCGATCACAGCTACTTCCAAAAATATTGAAACAGCAGCAAAAATGCTTGACTATGGCTATTCCCAAGCAGGCGGAATGTTCTTCAACTTCGGAACAGAAGGTACTTCCTACAAAATGGAAAACAACTATCCGAAGTACACGGATCTCGTAATGAACAACCCGGATAAACTCGCTCCTGCACAAGCGTTGTCCCTCTATATCCGCGGTAACTACAACGGTCCATTTGTCCAAGATAAACGTTACATTGAACAATACTTGGCTTTGCAAACGCAACGTGATGCGGTAACCACTTGGTCCAAAACCGATGTAGATAAGCACAAATTGCCACCGATCACAGCTACACCAGAAGAAAGTACAGAGCTTGCTAAAATTATGACTGACCTCGACACGCTCGTGGATGAGATGACGCTCAAAATTATTTTAGGTACAGAGCCTGTAGACAGCTTCGACAAATATGTTGAGAAATTCAACAATGTGAAATTGAGCCGTGCGATTGAAATCAAAAAAGCTTCTCTTGATCGTTTCAACAAAAGATAAGAAGTCCCACGGGGGGCGAGGAGCACTAGCTCCTCCCTCCAAATCTTTAATTCCTGCGGCGAAGGGAGAGATATTATGCGTAAACCAGCGGAGGCTAGCTTTTCCATTCGCTTTAAACGCGATTTTCTATTAAATAAATATTTGTACCTCATGATGGTTCCCGTTCTGGCTTACTACTTTACTTTCCATTATGCGCCGATGTATGGAGCCTTAATTGCTTTCAAAGAGTACACGCCGATCAAAGGTGTTTTCGGCAGTCCATGGATTGGGTTTCAGAACTTTCATGATTTCTTTACGAGCTATTACTTCTGGCGTATCCTAAAAAATACGGTCATCATTTCTCTCTATTCGTTATGTTTTGAATTCCCTGCTCCTATTATTTTAGCTATTTTAATTAACGAGCTGACCAATAAGAAATTCCAACGCTTTGTGCAAACGGTTACTTATATGCCTTACTTTATCTCACTTGTTGTCATTGCCGGGATGATCAAAGATTTCACGAACAATGGCGGTTTAGTGAACACACTGCTGACTTACTTTGGCGCGAATGATACAGCGATGCTCCAGAAGCCTGAGCTGTTTCGAACCATATATATTTTATCTGAAATTTGGCAAAAAATTGGCTGGGAATCGATTATTTATCTAGCCGCGCTTATGAGCATCGATCAAGAACAGTACGAAGCTGCCAAAATGGATGGGGCCACGCGATTGAAATCGATATGGCATATTACCTTGCCAGGCATTCTCCCTACGATTTCCATCATGTTTATTCTTCGTATGGGCAATTTGCTAAATGTCGGATTTGAGAAAATCATTTTGCTCTACAACCCTAGTACTTACGATACAGCTGATGTCATCTCATCCTTCGTCTATCGGAAAGGTTTACAGGAATTTGGGTGGAGCTTCTCTGCCTCCGTTGGCCTGTTCAACTCTGTAATCAATTTAGTCCTGCTCATTACAGCCAACAAAATAAGTAAACGAGTTAGTGAAAACAGCTTATGGTAGTAAGGAGGAGCCAGCATGAAAATCAGCTTTTCGGATCGCATATTCGTCAGCATTAACCATATTTTATTGCTTCTACTAGTTGTAGTAACCTTATATCCAATGATCTACGTGACCTTCTCTTCCATCAGCGACGGTGCACAACTCATCACACATAAAGGTTTCCTGTACAGGCCGCTTGGTTTTAGTTTGGAAGCGTACAAAAGCGTTTTTAAAAACCCTGCTATTCTCAAAGGCTACCGCAATACCCTGTTTATTCTTGTGTTCGGGGTTGCAACCAATTTAATTGTCACCGCTTTAGGGGCCTACGTTCTTTCTCGGAAAAATGTAATGTGGAACAAAATCTTTATGTTCATCGTCGTGCTTACCATGTTTTTCAGCGGTGGACTCATTCCGATTTATCTCGTTGTGAAAGGTGTTGGCTTAATCGATTCTTTATGGGCAACCATTTTACCTTTCGCAGTCAACACCTTTAACCTAATCATCATGCGCACAGCTTTTATGGCGGTTCCCGAGAGCCTCGAAGAGTCCGCCAAGATGGATGGTGCCAATCATTTCACGATCCTGTTCCGTATCATCATCCCTCTTTCCATGCCCGTTATCGCCGTTATGATTTTGTATTATGCAGTTGAAAAGTGGAACGGCTGGTTCTATGCCTCCATCTTCATCAAAGACCGCGATCTGTATCCACTGCAGCTAACGCTCCGGGAAATTTTGATCGCAAATAACACCGAGATGATGTCCACCGGCGCCAATCAAGCCGATCAACATCAGATCGGGGAAACGATCAAGTATGCCACCATCATGGTTGCCTCTGTACCGATTCTAATTCTCTATCCGTTCGTTCAAAAGTATTTCGTGAAAGGCGTCATGATTGGCGCTGTTAAAGGGTAATCACGAACGATACTTACGAAACGTCGTCTTCTCCGATTCTGGGGAGGCGACGTTTTTTTCGTTGGACAAGATGAATATTTCGCACCGTTAGGCACAAGCAGAGACTGCCAAGTGCGATGGACATACATTATAGGACAGTTCATTTTTACAGAGTAAGGAGGAACCTCCATGCATATCGATCTTGGCTGCGGTCACCACAAGCACTCGAATTTCTTTGGCATCGATCGCGAGGCGTTACCCGGTGTTGATTTAGTATGTGATATCAACGCAGGAATTCCTTTGCCTGACAACGCGGTGGAGTTTGTCATGGCTAGTCGAAGCCTTCCCTTTGTCACTGATTTATTCACTGTCATGTCTGAGCTCTACCGGATCTGCAGGCACAAAGCCATTGTCTGTATTCTTGCGCCCTATGCGCATCATTTTCGCCATACGTCGAATCCGTATTTGAAGCAAAAATTTGATGAATATACCCCTCGTTATTTAACAAACTCCTTCCTTCAACCTGCAGGCAGCCCTATTTGTCCACCTGTACCCGAGTACCGTGAACACCATTCTCCTTTCGATTTCCGACTTATTCGGATGGAGCTATTCTATGAACCGCCATACTCGACAACGTTGTATGAGCAGGATGAATTAGACATGTTACAATACGTACAACCCAATCTAATTAGCGAAATTATGTATCATTTCGTGGTCGTCAAACAGGAATTACGGACCGACGATTGGCACCGAATTTGCAATCAAAAGTATGCCGAACCCATCTGGACTCCCTCACTTCGCCGTCAACGCGCACCAGAAATCGAGGAAAGCTTCGAAAATTTGGATGCCATCCCCCAATCCAAGAAAGCATCGCCCGTCAATCCAACTTCTAGCAATGAATCGATAAAATCCCCAAAAAAGTCAACTCAGCCCGTTAAAAAGAAAACAGGCACACACAAGTAAGATTTTTCATGTGCTGTTAATCATTTTTTCGTTTTCGGCTCATATCTTAAGACCATCGGCCTATTTTACTTTCCATCACCACACCGTTTACTCGATTGTGAGAATGAACGGTACAAATACTAGGGGGTGACGATCATAGCTCTCGTCGTCAGGGCCACACTCAACGCAACTGGCGCGATTACGTTCACCGGAAATACACTTGGCCTAAGCCGCTCAAATACAGAAGGTGTACCGGGAACCCAAGATAGTATTGGTGCTTTTACCACGACTAATACAGCGCTCAAATACGGAACTTATCCTAACGGAACCACTAGTCTCTATACCCTTAACAACTCATCAGCCATCCTTAACATTCCTGCTGGGAGCACCGTATTATACGCTGAATTAATCTGGGGTGGTTCTTATGTGAATGGCACTGTTAACTTAACAGCTTTTATTAACAATGCCGTCACCTTTACCACGCCTGCAGGGACCAGCAGCATTACGCCAGACAACGCAACCAAAAATGAATTCGACTTAGGTGGCGGAGCACTGGGATATGTCAGATCCGCTAACGTCACGACGCTCATTCAACAAGGAATGGCAGGAACGTATACAACTGGAAATGTGGTTGGAACCATCGTTATTCCTGGTGATTCCACCGCCAACCATGCTGGCTGGACGCTCGCTGTCATTTACCAGAACACCAGTTTGCCTTTCAGGAATATGTCACTGCGTGTTGGCGCTGTCCTTGTCCAATCAACATCTCCGCCCGTCAATACTACGATCACCGGATTTGCTACACCAGTAACGGGTGCTCTAGGCGGCAGAGCATTATTTAGCGGCCAGGAAGGAGATGCCAACCGAACAGGGGATCAAGCGTTATTCGGTCCTACAACCGGTTCATTAGTTGCATTATCTGGACCCAACAACTTTGCGAATAACTTCTTCGCTTCTCAGATCAATAATGACGCAGGGAACCTGAACACCACAGGAACTTTTGGCTCATCCAATCAGATCAATGGAGCGCCAGGGACGAATATTAGCGCCGGACGACAAGGTTGGGATATCACCAACATTGATGTATCTGCACGCCTTATTAACAATCAATCCTCAGCCGTACTGCAATTAACAACATCAGGCGATGCCTATGTCGTGAATGCCAATGGGATTCAGGTTGATATCAACGCTCCCAAAATTAATGTCACCAAAAGCGCCAATGTCGCTGGCACTGTGGTAGGGGATACGATTACCTACACAGTCACAACCAGCAATACGGGAACAGCCAGCGCTGCCAGCATCGTGTTATCTGATGCGCTCCCAACCGGCTCAACATTCGTTCCTGGCAGTGTCACGGTAGCTGGTGTTGCTAGACCCACCTATGATATTACTTCCGGTGCACCTCTTGGCTCACTTGCTTTCGGTTCCTCCATCATCGTTACGTACAAAGCGACGATCACAAGTATCCCAACTCCGTCCCAAATTGGGAATATGGCGAATGCCGCTTTTACGTTCCAGAGTGTCGCTGGAGGTAATGTCATTACGGGTGTCATTCCTTCGAACACGGTGACAACGCCCATTTACGCACCGAAGATTGGCATCGTAAAGTCGGCTAACACAGCCAATGGTTCGGTGGGAAGTACAGTCACGTATACACTGCAAGTCGCCAATACCGGGAATATCGGGGCGAATGTTACCATCACCGATAACATTCCTCAAGGTACTTCTTATGTACCTAATAGCTTTAAGGTCAATGGTGTCACTGTCCCTGGTGCGAATCCCGTGACAGGTGTCAACATCGGGACTGTCGCCGCTGGCGGCACATCAACCGTTACCTTCGACATTCTGATTCTCGTACTGCCTTCGCCATCGCAAATTATTAATAAAGCAAATAGTACATATACTTTTCAACCACCAGATGGCCGAACCATTTCAGGTGCGGCAGAATCCAACACGCTCACGATTCCTGTTCGATTACCGAGCGTGGGAGCTGTCAAAAGCACACCCGTTATCGACGCCGTCGTTGGAGACACCTTTACATACAACACAGTTATTACAAATTCAGGTGTAGAGAGCGTTACAAATGTTGTTCTAACCGATACGATACCCGCTGGCACTGTATTCGTACCAGGAAGTGTACTTGTTGGCGGAGTTTCCAAACCAAGCGCCGTTCCTGACGGAGGTATTGGTGTTGGCTCCATTGCCGCAGGCAGTTCTGTCACCGTTAGCTTTCAGGTCAATGTCGTCTCCCTACCGCCTTCAGGACAATTAGCGAATCAGGCTGGCGTCTCGTATTCATCTGGTACCTTTAATGGGACATCGTTAAGCAATACCATTACAACACCGGTTTTCCAACCCATCGTTTCGATTGCCAAAAGTGTCAACAGCACGAACGCCACAGTTGGCGATACCCTGACCTATACACTTATCGTTAGCAATCAAGGTAATATCGCTGTTCAACCAACGATCGTAGATGCGATATCCCCATCATCTTCGTTTGTGGCAGGCAGTGTTACGATAAATGGCGTTTCCAGCCCTGGTTCCAATCCTGCTACTGGCATTGCGGCAGGTTCTCTTGCACCAGGGGGCACGACGACGATTACCTTCCAAGTTGTTTTGCAAAGCTTACCATCACCACCACGACTGACGAACTCCGGCACCGTCAATTACACGTATCAACCGCCTGATGGGCGTGTATTGCCGGGAAGTGCAACGTCCAACACAACTGACATCCCAGCCTCGGCACCGAATGTTTTAGTGACGAAATCCGTCAACCTGACCTATGCTGCCTTTGGTGATGTTCTTATTTACTCACTAGATATTCTTAACAATAGTGTTGTTCAGGTTATGAATGTGGTTATTAATGATGCGCTTGCAAGCGGGGTTACCTTCCTGCCTGGCAGTGTGATCGTCGATGGCGTTCCGAAGCCTACCGCCAATCCTACAACGGGATACACACTAGGTTCTATAAATCCAAGCGTCACAACTCACGTTGTATTTCGGGCAACCGTAACATCACTTCCTAATCCGCCACAAGTCCCGAACAACGCAAGTATCAGCTTCACATCTGGCGCTTTTTCTGGGTCAACTTTTTCGAACAGCGTCATTACCTTCATCGAACAGCCCATCATTTCCCTTACCAAAAGCGCTAGTCAATCCTTAGCGGTTATTGGTGACATCGTTGCGTACACGATTGAAGTGCGCAACACGGGAAGTATAGCGGCCAATGCGACGCTTTTTGATAATATTCCTGCAGGCAGTTCGTTTCTTGTGAACAGCGTTATTGTCGATAATGCACCATTACCTGGCGTTGATCCCATAAGCGGCATCCCCATTGGTACCATTCCTGTGGGTGGAGTTAAGTCTGTCGTATTTTCAGTGGCAGTAGAATCGCTGCCGAACCCGCAGCAATTAGTTGACCAAGGTACAACTAGCTACACATTTACGCTCACAGATGGCCGTTCACTCTCTGGATCTGGCAGTTCCAATACGGTAACGATTCCCGTATCTGCCCCTAATGTCGTGGTGACGGAAACTGTCAATGTAAGTTCAGCGGTTCAGGGTGACACAGTTATCTACACAGTTGTGATCACCAACCAAGGTGTTGCGAACGTCAACAATGTGATTATGACCAGCATTGCCGATGTCAGCACTTCATTCATTCCCGGAAGCGTCCTCGTAAATGGCGTACCATCGCCAAACACGAATCCGTCCACCGGTATTCCAATCGGAACACTGGCTCCCAATACGCCGGTAACCGTGACATTTGAGGTGAAAATCACAATGCCAACGCCACAAATCATTAACCAATCTAATGTCAGCTTTACATCTGGTACGTTCTCAGGCTCCTCCTCTTCCAATAATGTCGTCACACCTGTCACACAAGCGGATCTGACGTTGCTGAAAACGGCCAATACATCGAATGCCACTGTTGGTGATACCGTACTCTATAGTATTCTGGTAACAAATACAGGCAATCTAGAAGCGAATGTGATTGTGACCGATACCATTCCAGCAGGAACTTCTTTCGTTCTAAATAGTGCTATCGTTGATGGTACGCCTCAGCCAGGGGCTGATCCGATCACAGGTATTAACGCCGGCACGATTGCAGCAGGCAGCTCCAAAACGGTATCCTTCTCGGTACTCATCAACACCTTACCTAGCCCACAAGTCATCAGCAATACCGGAACGGCTACATATACCTTCTTCCCGCCAGATGGGCGTACCATAACACGCACAGCGACATCCAATACCGTTTCGTTCCCTGTTTCTTCGCCTAATGTGGCGGTTAATAAAACCACATCATCTACAGCACTCACGGTTGGGGATACGATTACGTATAGTACCGTCATCACGAATAACGGGATTACAGCCATTACGAATGTTTCCTTTTCAGATCAAATTCCGACCGGCGGAACCTTCGTTCCTGGCTCTGTCGTCATCACAGGTGCTCCAACACCTGTCGTTCCTCCAAATCCTGCCACAGGTGTTAGCATAGGTACAATTGCCGTCGGCGCATCGGTTACTGTTTCTTTCCAAGTACTCGTTACTTCGGTGCCTAGCCCAGCGGAATTTCATAATTTTGCATCCGTCAGCTTCACTTCTGGCGCACTGTCTAGCACAACTAATTCCAATACGGTTATTACACCTATTTATCAACCTGTCGTTAATGTGCTCAAAAGCGCGAACAGCACGAATGCCACTGTTGGCGATACCATTGTCTACACGCTGAACGTCTCCAACACAGGGAATTATCCCACTGCCGTTAACATTTCGGACACCATTCCATCCAATACGACATTCCTACCAAACAGCGTCTTTGTAAACAACGTACCTTGGCCAGGGGCCGATCCGGCGACAGGCTTTTCCATTGGCACACTTGATCCTAATACGACGGTGCCGGTTACCTTTTCCGTCATTATCGATTCGTTGCCTAACCCGCAGATCTTAACGAACACAGCTACAGCTGCCTATTCCTTTACACTTCCTGATGGTCGTACATTCAATCGCAGCGTGAGTTCCAACACGGTTACCATCTCGGTATCATCACCTGACGTTAGCATTGCCAAAAGTACAACCGTTACTGACGCTGTCGTGAACGATATTATTCCTTATAAATTCGTCATTATGAACAATGGTATTGCTCCTATTAATAATGTCGTATTCTCTGACCCGTTGCCTTCCGGAGAAGCCTTCATTCCGGGCAGTGTCATCATTACTGGCGCTCCAACGCCTCCTGTTCCACCGAATCCAGTATCAGGTATTGCACTTGGTACCATTGCAGTAGGTGCGACCGTTACGATTACCTTCGATGTTAGAGTCACATCCTTGCCAGACCCTGCTCAATTAAATAACTACGGTTCTGTTAGCTTTACTTCCGGCGCCTTCTCAGCGGTCACCTTCTCCAACACCATTACGACGCCGGTCTATCAACCAATTCTATCCGCCGTCAAAAGCTCTAATTCAACCAATGCAACGATTGGCGATTTGATTATTTACACGATTAATGTCAAAAACTCGGGGAATTACCCAGCTTCCGTATCTCTCATTGACAACATTCCAAGCGGTACGACATTCCAACAAAACAGCGTTGTACTTAACGGAATTACACAGCCTGGAGCTGACCCTACAGCGGGCATACCATTCACTTCACAGCCTGGTGCAACTGACATCGTTACCTTCGGTGTTTTAATTGTATCCTTACCAACTCCGCAAACATTAGTTAATACAGCAACAGCTAACTATACATTCAGTCCGCCTGACGGGCGTATTATCACTGGCTCCATCAATTCTAATACAGTGAGTATCCCTGTCTCGGCACCTAATGTGCAGTTATCTAAATCATCTACAGCAACGGATGCCGTTGTTGGCGATATTGTTCCTTATGAAGTTATTATCACGAATAGTGGGATTACTACCGTGAATAACGTCCAATTCTTTGATCCGCTTCCAGCCTCCACAAGCTTCGTAACTGGCAGCGTCAAAATTAATGGGGTAACGGCACCGAATGCGAATCCGACGAATGGTATTTCACTCGGTTCGATTCCCGCAGGAAGCCAGGTTACCGTCGCTTTCAATGTCACGGTTACGGCATTGCCTACATCCCAGCAGCTTAGCAATCAATCGTCAGTCACCTTTACAACGGGTGCTTTCTCAGCGTCTGCCTTCTCCAACACGGTCATTGTCCCTGTATATCAGCCGATACTTTCTGTGCTCAAGGGTGCGAATACAACGAATGCAACAGTTGGGGATACGATTATTTACTCCTTAACACTGACGAATTCCGGAAATCTATCTGCGGATGCAACGGTCTTTGACTCCATCCCAGCAGGTACAGCTTTTGTTCCGAACAGCGTAATTATCGATGGCGTTTCTCAGCCAGGCGTGAATCCATCAACTGGTATTAATGCTGGAGCGATTGCTCCGGGTGATTCTGTCGATGTCTTAATCACACTAGAAGTAACCGTAGACGCACTGCCATCTCCGCAGTTGCTTTCCAACCAAGCTACGGCGAACTATACGTTCTCACCGCCAGATGGCCGTCTATTAAACGGTTCTGTTCAATCCAATATTTTGGTCATCCCAGTTTCAGCGCCTAACGTTAAAGTTGTAAAAAGCACGGATGCCATTGATGCGATTGTTGGCGATACCATTCTATACACCATCGTGGTCTCGAATAATGGAATTGAAACCGTTAATAACGTCGTGCTGACCGATCCGATCCCAACTGGAACCAGCTTCATCGTGGGAAGTGTCATCGTAGGCGGAGTTTCCAAACCTGCTCTTAATCCGAGCACAGGTGTACCAATCGGTTCTATTCCTGCCGGTGGTTCAGTCACGGTTACATTCGAGGTGACGGTCGTATGACGGCCGACTCCCACTCCTCGAATCACCTGATCAATCAATCTGTCGTAAGATTCAGTTCAGGCACCTCCACCAGCCATTCTTACTCGAATATCGTAGATACGCCTGTGGTTGGTCCGATTATTACTGTACTCAAAAAAGCAAACACACATCTGGCCGTTCTCGGCCAGATCATCACCTACACCTTGTCGATCGCCAATAAGGGTAACTTGGATGCACAAGTTACCCTTTTTGACAACATGCCTGAAGGCACCGCCTTTATTCCAAACAGCGTAATTGTTGATAATATTCCGTTGCCTATGGCAAGACCTGACCATGGTATACCCCTAGGTACTATGCAGGTATGCCAAACCATTGAAGTTACCTTTCAAGTTATCGTCTTAGAAATACCTGACAATCGACAACTAAAGAATCAAGCAACTACCGTCTATTACTTCCATACACCTGGCGGCAGAGATGTTTCGGGCAGCTCTAAGTCCAACACGATTATCATTCCGTTTAAAGAAACCAAACTAAAATTCACCAAACAAGCAAGTACAACATCTACGTATGTTGGGGACACGGTCACCTTTTACTTTACGATCAAGAATGACGAAGACTGTCCGATCCATCACCCCTTCTTCAAGGATGAATTGCCTGCAGGTGTTGCCTTTGTACCAGGAAGTGTTAAGATCGATGGGGTTAGCTACCCTGCCGCAAATCCTAATATGGGTATCAAGCTTGGAGATATCCCTGCGCATTCGGAAGTTTGTCTTCAGTTTCAAGTCACCATTGTGCATGTGCCCGCATCGCATTGCATCGTAAACTCTGCCGTTCTAACGTATACCTTCGAGGATTGCAAAGGAAAAATCGTTTCGAATTCGATATCGATCCACGTTTATGATCCTGCTCTAACCGTGGTTGAATCTGTGCTTGAACCTAAAGCTACCCTTGGTGATACATTGACTTATTCCATTACAATTGCCAATCATGGCAATATTACCACCGAGGTCCGACTTTCCGATTTCATTCCCGAAGGCAGCTTCTATGTCGTAGGAAGTTTAACCGTAGATGGCGTTCCCTATAGTCAGACTGTTCTCCCTAGCATCATACTGCTTGGTACGTTGCAGCCGAATACGTCATTTCTTGTGAAATTCCAAGTCACGGTCAACTCGTTCGCCATTTCCTTGAATCAGAAGTTACTTACTAGCCAAGCTCATGTTTTATTTACTTATCAACTGCCAGATGGTCGTATCGTCTCGAATATGATGTTATCCAATCTCGTTACGGTTGAACTCTTACTGCCTATCATGGATATTCTTCTGTCAGCTAATCCACGTCAGGCAGAGCCTGGTACGACGATCCATTACCACATTCTTATTGCCAACACTGGCAATTTAGCTGCAAATCAGGTGAGTCTGACCGACTGGATTTCTCCGTTAAATACATTTATTCCGGGATCTCTACGGATCGATGGTGTTGTCATCCAAGACGTTAATGTCAAACAGCCACTGCTACTTGGCAATTTACCGCCGCGTTCGAGCATTGAAATCACCTATGATGCCTCTATCGTCCACCATACCAATGTGAGACGTCTCACGCTTCAAGTCCCTTCAACATTCGAATACCAAGTGAATGACCCCATTCATAAAGGTACCGTACTTTCCAACGTTATCGTGATACGTATTGATCATGCCGAGGAGTAGCAAGTTGAATCTCTCATCATCACCAAAAAAGAAGCCGAGGCTGCCATAGCCTCGGCTTCTAAATTAGTTACGATCATTAATCGCTTTGATGATTTCAACAGGGATTTTCGGCTTGCGATCATAAGTGAGCAATCCATTAATTTCCTGCTCGACATCCGTCAATTGCGTATAGCAATAACCTTGTACAACGCCGGAGTTCAGGAGTGGACGAATGACTGCGCGCAGCTTTTGCTCATAATCCTCGTCATTATCTGCCCCGGAGTAGCCCCAGCCTTCCCATTCACTCTTCTTGTACGCAATTCCGCCAAATTCGGTAACCAGGATCGGCTGACCTTGATAAGGGAACCCTTCCACAAAAAGACGTCGATTGGCAGGCATTGCATGAACCGCTTTTTCCTTGGAACTGTATCGCTCGCTCAACACTTCTTCCCGCCACTCATAATCATGAATCGCGAATATGTCAGTTGTGACAAGCTCCCATCCATCATTCGAAATGACAGGACGCATTGGATCCAGCGATTTGCTCAAATGATACATCGTCAAAGCGTGCTGCTGCTGCAGTTTATCAATTTGAATGTTCGGGACACCCCAGCTTTCATTAAGCGGTACCCAAGCAATAATTGACGGATGATTATAATCCCGCTCCATTGAGGCAATCCATTCTTTCGTAAATTGCCCTACATACTTATCCGTGTACTCGTATGCATTCGCGGCTTCACTCCACACAACGAGCCCCAGTACATCGCACCAGTACAAGAATCTTGGATCCTCCAACTTCTGATGCTTACGAGCCCCATTGAAGCCCATTGCTTTAGTAAGCTCGACATCTTGTTTGATCGCATCATCGCTCGGCGGCGTCAAATTCCCATCGGGGAAGTAGCCTTGATCCAGCACCATTTTCAAGAAATAAGGACGATTATTCAAGCACAACTTGCCATCTTCAATGGAAACCTTGCGCATACCGAAGTAGCTGCTGACAACATCCACAACCTCATTATCGATTAGCAATGTAAAATTAACATCGTATAGGTTCGGCTTCTCCGGTGTCCACCAACCGCCAAGTCCATGATCATTGAAGTCATTCAACCGCACTTTCCGTGCGCCAGTTCCGCTTCGAATGCCATAAACATCTTTCGATACGATCTCGCCTTTAAACGAAATATCAACCTTCAATTGATACGTAGACGTGGCATGTGCGTCGATACCTTCGATGTCATAGCTAATTTCAATCTGCTTCGCATCGATATCCGGCGTCATCTTCACCTTCGCTAAGTGAGCATCTGCAGAGACCGCTTCCATCCACACCGTTTGCCAAATACCTGTAGTTCTTGTATAGAAAATGCTTGCGGAATCCGCTTTCCAATATTGCTTCCCTCTTGGCAGTGTCACATCTTTACTGAAGTCTACAGCTTTTACAACGAGCTTATTGCTCCCGTCAAGAAGAGCATCTGTAATGTCCGCGTGGAAAGGCGTGTGACCTCCTTCGTGCGTTGCTACCAGGATGCCATTCACCCAGACCGATGCTAGGTAATCGACGGCTCCAAAATGAAGTAGAATTCGCTTATTCGCAAATTCCTTAGGAATCTCCAGCTCGCGGCGGTACCAGACGACATCGTGGAATTCATTATTGCCAATGCCGCTTAATTGACTTTGAAAAGCAAAGGGCACTTGGATCTTCTGTGAAAATGCCTTCTCGCCTTGGTGCCATTTCTGTTTGGATCCTATAGATTCATCATCGAATTCGAATTCCCACTCACCGTTCAAATTGATCCAACTATCTCGTACAAATTGTGGTCTAGGATATTCAGCTCTTGGTTGATTGCTCATTGTGATGGAAAACCTCCAATTAGATAATTTATAAGTTAATTAAATAACGTAATAATTCCTGATTTCATTATGCAATCGCACGAATATAAAGTCAATACATGTTATTCAATTAACTTATAGGTTACACTAATGAAGACCTTATGACTCGTCGTTTAGACTTAATTCACTGAGACTGCTACTTTCGACGTCTCAGAGTGAACTTGGTGCTGATGCGGCTCCGAGACTGCAATTAATGACGTCTCAGCGCCGCGTTTTCGTAGTTATATGTAAAAGACCCCCACACAGATATTCTCCATGTGAGGGTCCTTAGAACATAAACTAGTCAATATAACCGGCCATGCCATTCTTCATCAAGTATTCCATCTCAGCTTCCAAGATAGTATCCACCGCAAGCTCACTCAGCTTCACATCAGGCCGGCTCAGAATATGATCGATCAAATCATCACTATCAATGTCTACAGGGCCTTTGGAGCCTTGCTCGGCTTTGGTGATATACGCTTTCTCATGTTTAAGTACAAGCTCAACTTGCTTCGGGTCGGCCTTCGTCTTGCTGATAATCAATTGTAACAGCTCCTGCTCATTCATGGGTGCAGTCATTCTTCTCACTCCTAATCTGGTTATATCGCCTATTGTACCATAAGTGAACAAAAAGAGACCCACAGCAACGGGCCGCGGGTCTAAAGGTTTATATTTTAAAAGGGGGTCGTCTTTTATTATAAGCGATTAACATGTAGGACAGATTACTATCATATTTCTTTTATATTACAAATTCACATTGATCACATACGGAACGATGAACACTTCGTTATTTTGCTGAAACTGGCCCCAAATTTTGTATATGCCTTTTTTGGGAAACAGAATCTTAAACGCCGCGCTTGGCCCTGAAGTCGCTGATGGATCCGCCGGATGAACATGGACATACTCATTCCCATCCTCACTAATCGCAACAATATGACCTACGCTGCCGAGATAAGGCTGCAAATTGGTAACAGGCGTTTTCTCGGTACCTTGCTTGAATGTAAATACCATGTCAAGAGTCATACCTGCCATGAGATGATCGAAGGCTAGCGTGACTTCCTTGTCACCTACTTGTTTGGTTAAGCTTTTGTCGGGCTGAAGCTTAATAGCCTTCGGGGCTTTTCCGTTAATCGTCACCCAATGAGATTGAACAGTCTCCCCTAAGCCCGTCGGTGTAAAATCAGCAATAAGCTGATAGTATCCTCCCGCGGGGAATGACGTTTGGACATCGAATCGGCCAGCGCCCGCATAGTTGGGATGCAAGTGGTCGAAGTAGGACAAATCCCGACTGACCACGATGAGGTGCATCAGCTTCTCATGCATCAGATCAAACTTCTCGATCGGCCGATTCCATTTATTTTGAACCAGAATGGTTAGGTTGGATAACTCATTCGGTAAATAATGGGGTGAATCCAAGGAGAAGCGGGCAAGTGCGTCACTCGTATGTTGATGTGTAACCGATGATGAAGACATCGTCATGCCGGTCATGCCTGACATATCCGACATATCAATCGTCGTTGTTGAAGATGAACCGCAAGCTGAAAGGAAGACAACTAGGCAGATAAGGGGCAGCAGTTTCCCTCTCATCTGCTTTGACTAGTTGCAACTGGCGCTGCAAGAATACTTAAACCAAGCGACGACAAGGCACACAGGAATATCGTCCCTCCCCACAGCTCAGGCGACCAGTGTAAGGTATGAAATAATTTCAAGCTAGCGAAATACAGTCCCCAAATCAAGACAGGAAGCACAAAGAAGACAGCCTTATACCGCCAATCTGTTACCTCTCTCTCTTTGATTTCACGAAATAAGACATCACCGATCACGCCGCTAATGAGCAGAATGATGATGGAACCATAATCCCTGAATCCATCCAGAACCGCAAGGAAGATGGACTCAAACAGGAAGAATAACGTAACCGTACCGAAGGGGAGCTTCCATCTGCGCAGGACAAACATGACTGGAATGACAAGAATCATAGTTGTCAGCATAAAATCAACTACAGCTTTTGCTACCGCATCGTAGTCTCTCGCCATCCATAAGTTTTGGCGGAAGGACCATGCGTACATAAGGAAGAAAGCGAACACCGTAAACGTGAGCCCAATTGATGTTAGCGCCGGTAACAATTGGCGAAACGTTGGCGCAGCCCCCTTTTCAGCAGCGCTGATCGCACGGTAGGGACTTGTCAATATGAGGAGCGCCCCCGATAACAATAGGAGATGGGTTGGGCTTAGAAGCGCTTCAATATTTTTCTCAATGCCGAAGACCGTGTGCCAATACATATCGCCAAGCCCACCTGCAAAGAAGAGGATAACCCCTGCTACGCCAAGCTTGTAGCCAACGGGGATCGCTGAGATCCAAGTCGTGGATGGGTTACTGATTTTGTTCGAGCGAATCATGAAGAAAATCCAACCTGCACAAGCCAAGTAACCGGAGTAAAGAATCGCGTGCCACGGTGTAAAAAAGGTTTCTACTGCTCCATGGTTATGGGCGAAGCCATCAATAAACAGGCCAATAATGAGCCACATCCCCATGATCATCGTGATCGAATGCTTGGACGTCGTCGTGGTACCCATTACCTTACTTACCTCTACTTGGACAGACAAAAACGATCAGCTCCTTACGATATGATTAGATTTAATTCTTCGGGGGTGCTAAGTCCATCGTTCAATGCTTGCTGACGCAGTGCCAAATATAACTCAGCTTTCGTCGTATTATAATAAGGTAATACAAACAACACACCTACGCCAAGTGCTAAAACACCCAGAAGAAACCACCCAATAAAGGAAAGATCCAGCACAAACATCCGCCATTTAAATCCGCGCGTCATCTGATTGCTGAGCTGTACGGCTCTTTTCCGGCCAATCGTAGGGTTATCTCCCAAAATATACGGAACCAAACTGTACGCATAACTCTTCACGATACCAGGGATGATGAGCAATAAATACCACAAAAAGTTAAGCAAAGCACTCCAAAACATCGCAGCAACCGTTCCTATATACTTTCCTTTACCAAATGCGTAAAGCAGATAGTTCATATTCACATCGCCTTGAGAGGCTTGTTTGAAATATTGCTGCGTGTTCACTTTAAACGGGGCTATCACAAAGATATTGAAGGCAGCTACGGTCAATCCTACTACGATCGCAACTAGAATAATGATGATCAGAATAAGTGCACCTACACCATCCGAAATATCCCCAAAATCTGCCCGCATGCCGGATAGGTTAACGGAGGAACCACTATTTGAATTCCAGTTGCAACTTGGGATCCCCCCGCCAATGATGGCAAGCAGTAAGCTGACCAAGAATGCCTTCCAATAGGATGTTCGAAGTACTAGTTTGGCTCTGCTTTTTAATTCCTTACGTGACCAATCCACGCAATCCCTCCTCAGGTAAATCCATATATACCATCTTATTTTATCTTGGAATGGCATAGAACAGTACCTATTCTTACCAAATTAGATGCGATCTTTCTTTCATTGACCGTCTCCTAGATATGGGCATACAATTAGTCATAATCCCCTGTGAGAGGAAGCCACTTCATGCATACAAAGGTTGTCTGGATTTTTGCAGCTTTACTAGGCTTGGCGAGCTCTATCGCCATTCTCCTATTCGTTATAGATCGTAAAGTGGATCTGATTGAGCCTAATCAACCTGCAATGGCTGATGTGAATAATCCTCCCGCAACGACTGATTCTCCTTCTCGCCCCAAGCAACCCGATCTGATTACCTATTGGACCGACCAAGAAAAGAAATCTAACCTAACAGGGCATCCAGAAGCTGCATCTGTCTACAGAGAACGAATCACCGCTTACTCAGCTGGACCTCCTTCGTTACCTCCTATTTGGCCTACTATACAAACACCTTCAACGCATATGGAGATTTATCTTCGCGACGCAACGCCAGGGGATTCTTCCAAAACAGCTCCGACTTCTACTTCTTTGTTAGCCAAACATGAACCAGCATCAGGAGTTTATATCGGTATGCTTGGGGCAGATCGCCGAGTAGGCTATGATGTCACGAAGATCGAAGACGTATACGGACGTAAGCACGCACTTTACTTGGCTTATGTCGGATGGCGGAAAGTGCAAACGGACACGAATACCTACTTCCCCGCACGGACTGCCGAAAGAGTCAAAGAGCTTGGCGGAGCCCTCCAGATTGGTTGGGAACCACGCTACGGCTTAGACGACGTACAAGATGATGAATATGTCCGCCGATTTGCGCGAGAGGCGAAAGTGTCCGGAATCCCAATCTTCCTTCGTTACGCTTCGGAAATGAATGGAGCTTGGGTGCCCTGGCACGGAGAACCCCAGAAATATATAGAGAAATTCCGCCTTGTTCACAACATTATGGCCGAAGAAGCGCCGAATGTAGCCATGGTATGGTCGCCTAACTTCTGGCCACCGGATACGGTGGATGACTACTATCCTGGGGACGCCTACGTGGACTGGGTTGGTTTTTCCTTATATAGCACCCCCATCTCAGCTGAGAAAGAACAGTTAAAGGGCACCGTTATTGATACCTTTGCCCCGCTCTACGAACGCTACAGCCATAAGCCTATTATGATTTCAGAAGGAGCTGTTGCACACACCTATTTGCCAACGAATCAATCGTATTGGAGCTGGGCAGAAGGCCAGTTGGGTTACATGTATGGACTCTTACCGCGATTGTTTCCACAGATAAAAGCAATCACTTACTTTAACTACAGCCGTGCTCAAGCTATTCGAACAAACGGAAGTTATGTCTACGATATCGGAGAGAATCCTTACATGGACGGGTATTATCAAAGGCTGATCGCTTCCGATTGGTTTTTGAGTAAAATCGAACAAGGAGTGAATCCCATTTCGTATCGGTATTCGCCAGTCAACTCACCTTCGCTCCCGACTGGGAAACAAACCGTGCTCGTGTATCCCAAGCTTGTTAATGATCGAGGTGAACCCCCATTTGCCATCGCCCTATACCAAGGTAAGCAATTGCTTGGTGTGAGTTATGAAGCTCCCTGGGAAATCGACATTCAAGTAAATGCCGAATCGGCCTCTGAACCTTGGTCTTTGTTCGCCTACAATGCCAAGATGGAACTGACGGCTGTCAGCACAGGGATTGGGCTCGCCAAGAGGTGAACATCCTACATACATAGATAAAAGGTACAGTTCCTCCCATTCAGTGAGGATAGCTGTACCTTTTTCTTTTACCAATACAATTTGGCATGAATTGGTTATCCTTTTATACCGCTAAAGGTAATTCCACTAATAAACGTTTTCTGAAGAAGAAAGAAAAGCACAATAACCGGCAGTGTCATTAAGGTGGATACGGCCATTAACAGCCCCCATTCTGAACCTTTTTGACTTTGAAATTGCTGCAATCCGAGTGATACCGTGTAAGATGGTTCATTCGTTAAATAAAGCAACGGACCGATGAAATCCGTCCAGCTCCCCATAAATTGAAACAGAGCCACTGCTAAGACCGCCGACTTCGCTAATGGAAACATAATTTGCAGATAAATACGGAACTCACTGGAGCCATCAATACGTGCAGCTTCCCGAAGGGCATCCGGCAGTCCAAGGAAAAACTGTCTCAATAAGAAGATGTAAAAAGGGACTCCAAAAAATTGCGGAACAATGAGCGGGAGATAAGTACCCACCCAACCTAATTTACTGAACAAAAGGAAAAGTGGAATCATGGTGACTTGTCCGGGAATCATCATAACTGCAAGTGTGACGAAGAACAATACATCGCGACCACGCCACTCTAGCTTGGCAAAACTGTAGGCCACCAGTGGACAGGAGATGATGACTCCTAATGTGCTGACAATCGTAATAATCGCCGTATTTTTCAAATACGTCCAGAAGGGGATATAGTCAACGGCACGCGCATAGTTGCTCCATTGGAAGGGGTGCGGAATCCACTCTGGCGGAAAGGTGAAGATTTGTGTGAGCGGCTTCAATGAAGTCGATACCAGCCAAATAAAAGGAATAATGAAAAAGAAGGAAGCAATAATCAAGCACAAATGAGCGACAGATCGACTTACTCTCTTACTAGCTAGTGGATTCATTCCATTATGTCCTCCCTTTATTTCCCTTGATAATGAACCCAACGTTTTGAGGTTACAAAAATCAATCCCGTTAATGCAATAACGATCACAAACAAGATCCAGGCCATGGCGGAAGCGTAGCCCATTTTGAAATATTTGAATCCATTCTCGTATAGATACATGACGTAAAATGTCATGGAATTGGCAGGTGTTCCTTGCCCTTTGGTCATGGTGTAGGGAAGTGTGAACTGTTGAAAGGCACCGATCGTACCCATAACCAAATTGTAGAAAATAACTGGTGTTAGCAACGGCAGCGTTACGGCTTTCGTTTTCTGAAACCAACTCGCGCCATCAATTTCCGCTGCTTCGTAATATTCATCGGGGATATCTGCTAATCCGGCAAGGTAGATGACGACAGCATGACCAATTCCCCAAAGCGACATTAAGATCAAGGATGGTTTAGACCACGATTCACCACCTAGCCAAGGGGGTCCATCGATCCCAATACTGGCTAACATCCCATTCACTAAGCCAAAGTTTGGATGCAGCAGCCACATCCACAGCACCGCCAAGGCCACTTGCGGCACAAGCGTCGGTAAGAAGAAGATCGTTCGGTAAATGGCCATTCCCTTGATTCTCATATTTAACATCATGGCGAGCGCTACACCGAAAAATATACTTAAGGGTACGAAGAATACGGCAAAATAGATCGTATTGTAGATGGATTTCCAAAACAGCGGATCATTGAAAAGATCCTTATAGTTCGTCAAACCGATAAACTCACCAGGCTGCAGAATGCTATATGTGGTGAGGCTGAAGTAAAAGGAGGCGAACATCGGGATTGCATAAAAGCCGAGTAGTCCGAGCGCCCACGGTGATGCAAAGAGCCATCCAATCAAGTTTGTCTTGTGGAAAGATTTCCGTTTTCTTGTTGTTCGACGGTCTAGTACGAGCACTGAATTAGTTGAATTTGCCATGGACATCCACCTCCCGAATCGTTCAATAGGCAAGGAGAGACAGACTCCCCCTGCCTATTGAGCATGTTATTTCTTATATTTCTCTAAGGCTTTGTTAACGGTCTCGGTCACTTTATCTAAATTCTCTTTGGGACTGCCGCTGCCACGCGTGGACTTTTCAGTTGCAGAAGCTAATTCATTCCAAAGCAGCTGGCCTTCCGGAACAACAGGACGGTTGTGTGATTTCGGAAGAATATTAACGAATTCTTTCATAATCGGATCATCTTTGTAGCCAAACTTCGCGTTTACGGCATCGATGACGGACATCCCCGACTGCGCATTCAGCAAGTACTGCCCTTCTTCCTTACCTAAGTATTCAAGGAACTTCCAAGCAGGTTCGATGTTCTTAGCTCCCTTAGGGATAATTAAAGACATACCGCCAGACCATGTTGTAAAGTTAGTTCCTGTTGGCGTCGGTATTGGTGTAACGCCATAATTCAGATCTGGTTTAAACTTTTTGATACCCGCAACTGTCCAGTTCCCACTAATCTTCATACTAATTTGACCCGTGATGAATGGATCCATCTCATCTGTCCCTGCTGCACTTGTGAAACCTGTTATGTCTTCAACATTGTATTTTTTCGCAAAGTTCGTCATCCACTGCAGCGCATCTACTACCTTGGGATCATTGGCAGTAACTTTCCCCGTTGCCGGGTCCATAAAGTCTCCTCCGAACGACCATCCCCAGCTATATAGCCAACCTTGCGAGTACCATGGAATAAAACCGATACGCTTGAATCGTTTGCCATCCTTAATCGTTAATTTTTCAGCGGCTGCTTCGAGTTCGGCAATTGTTTTAGGCGGGTTATTCGGATCTAGTCCGACTTCTTTGAATTGATCTTTATTGTAAAAGAGTAAGCGGGAATCCGTACCTAAGGGGATCGCATATAGCTTGTTTTGATAACTAGACTCATCCCAGGCAAATGGATAATAGGAGTTCTTCGTAATACCAGCGCCTGTAGCCATTGTAGTCAAATCAGTCAAAGAACCTTGCGCTGCCCAAGAACCTACCTTAAAACGATCGAAAAAGGCAATATCCGGCGGGTTGCCGCCTGCAACGGCTGTAAGCAGCTTCTGATCAGCACCTTCGTTGGATTCTGTATAAACCAACTTGATTTTGATAGAAGGATTCTTCTCTTCAAATGCTTTCACGACTTTATTCATATTCTCCAAATCAATGGAGGTCAGACCGTGCCACAGTGTGACTGTTGCATTTCCCTGTCCGCTTGTATTATTCGATCCTGCTGTGGTTGATGGCGTAACGGAACTAGTCCCTTCTGTGGATGAAGTCGACGATGAACAAGCAGTTGCCAGAACGGAAATAGCGAGGACCGATACCATGGTTGGAAATATGAACTTCGTGGATTTTCTCATGCATAATTCCCCCTTCAATTAGGTTTTGTATGCGCTTACATACTTGTTAAGCTTCTTCATGTAAAAAGGATGTTGGCGTTGAATACAACGTTTGTGTAACTTTTTACTAAGGAAACTGCTTACTTATATCTGGCTAGATAACCAGTTGTCTCACCTCTTTTCCATAAAATAGCATTAGTACATACTAAGTATATTAATATTTGCGTATATATCATGTCAACTCCAATATCACGACATGCAGGTGCACTTTCATCCCTTTTTCAGACCTTCCCGGGTAGGCTTCTGCCTTAGCTGAACAACAAAAAAGACAAAAAAAAACATGGAATCATCCATGTTTTTACTTGCTATTCAGTGACCGTTAAAGCTACGCTCTCACGATCATCCGATGCTCAATTATTCGTTGTTCAGGAACGGCCTCACCGATTAACTGGGAGACGAGCAAGTCAACTGCGCCTTCACCCATCCGTTTCTCATCTTGTTGAATGTGTGTAAAGATCGGCTTGCCTAGATGGTCGTTCAATGAGTCGAAGCATACGATATCATAGTCGTCCAAAGATTTACCCATTTCATCAATGACCTGAGTCAACAGAGTAGCCACCAAGAATTCTGAAGCGACGAATGCTTTGACCTCAGGATATTGTTCCAAGAAACCTTGAAGCGCCAATTTGTCACTATCGTTGGCAGTTCCATTGTGATTAATAGGCAGGATTCCCTTTAAACTTGTCAAACAATAAGGTAGATGCAGCTTTAATCCCTCTTGCGTAAAGGCTAAGGTATACCCCAACAGCCTGTCTTCCAAAGTTGATGTATTTTCTACAGGAGGAGACAGAAACGCAATTTCTTTGTGGCCTCTCCCGATCAGATGAAGTGTTAAGTCTTTAGCGGCTTTCTTGTTGTCCGTGTACACCGAGCAAACCGGAATTCCCCTCAAATATCGATCCACCAATACAACAGGAAATTTGTCCAAGACGAGACGCAGCAGATCCGCATTATAATGCTCGCCATGAATAGGCGTTACAATTAAGCCCTTAATACCTAGACTGACAAACAATTGGATAGCGCGTTCTTCTTCTGCTCTGCTTCCCCAAGTCCGCTTGATGATGAGATCATAGTTGTGCGCTGCGCTTTGCCTTTCCATCGCTCGTAGCAGCTGCAGGCCGAATTCATCGGAAAAATTAGAAATAATAAACCCGATCAATGGTCTTGTTTTGACATTAGTTAGTATCGCTCTTTCCTCGGAATGTCGCATAGGCTCTTGCCCAACCGCAACTGGCTGCGCCACAAATGACCCTTTTCCCTGGATGCGTTTAACGAGCCCCTCTTCTGCCAGCTTCTCCAACGCTTTCTTGGACGTGATGCGGCTGACACCAAACTGCTCAGCAAGTTCTTTCTCCGAAGATACGCGATCTCCGACCTTCAATTTGCCCTCTTTAATCTCATGCACAATATGCCAATAAAGCTGTTCATATAAATGCGCTTCCATCTGGATCACCTGACCGTATGCCTTTAATATACTAAGTATATCATCCTAGGCATAATTAGCAATCCAAACATTATCACTGTCATTTTTTGTCGAACTTGTTGTCCTTATTCGAAATCCCTTCAGTTGACCCCACGATAACGAATAAAGGTTTGATTTTATTTCTCGCTAAATAGAGAGAGATAGGCACCATAGCCACTTTCTTCAAGTTCATCTTTCGGAATAAATTTCATAGCGGCAGAGTTCACGCAGAATCGCAATCCTGTCTCATCAGGTCCGTCATTAAACACATCGCCTAAGAAGGAATCCGCATTGCGACTTCTGACTTCACATCCAGAAAAGAATCCTTTCTTTTTCAGCACAACGTTCGTGGAATCCAATGGCTTTGTAAAACTCGGCCAGCCTGTACGAGCGTCGAACTTGTCTTTTGAACTAAACAGCGGCTCACCTGAAACGATATCTACGTAAATACCCTCAGCTTCATTATCCCAGTATTCATTTGCATACGGTCTCTCGTCCACACCATGCTGGGTGACATTATATTGTTGTTTCGTCAGCGTTTTTAACTTTTCTTCTTTATTAAAATCCCCATGATAACTTTGTTTTGAGTTCGTATTCACGGCTCATCACTCCCAGTCCCACATATTTTGTTCAAGATACCGAGGATCGGAGTAGTACTTGTTCATCGTTTTCTTTACCGCTCCGCGAACTCTTTTGTAATAGTTCTGATGCTCGTCCTCCGCTTTGTAAAACGTTGATGCAGCGGCAATCTTCGTTAGAACTGGCTTACTATACTGTCTAGCTGCAGCGAGTTCCTTTTTAGATGCTTCAACGATCTCTTTTTGTGCAGGACTCCTGTAAAAAACGGCGGAACGATCGCCTGCGTTTGTTGGGTCAACGTTCTTCCAAAAATTTAGGAGTAACTCCTCATACGTAATCACATTGGGATCAAATTGAATCTCAACCGCTTCAAGATGGTCGGACGTTTGGGAAACGACTTTTTTATACGTCGGATTGTCATCTTTTCCACCGGTATAGCCGGTAGACACATCTGTCACGCCTTCAAGCTCTCGGAAAGACTTTTCCATATGCCAGAAGCAGCCACCAGCAAAAATAGCGGTATCGGAAGCCTCGATCACAACCGCCTTCAGAGATTTGTTCATGCCGTAAATGATGCCTTGGTGATAGAAGATATGCATCGTACTCGCGTAGATGAGCTCACCGATCGTCTCGGCATGCAGAAAATTCTCGCTCACGGGCTCATCTAGTCTATCTTGTAACGTATCATGGATATAAGTGCGAAGTTCTTTCAATTGTGTGATCAAGACGTTCCACTCCGGTGGTTCTTCTGTCCAATCCGCAGGTTTCGTACCGTAAGCGAACAAGGTTTTATAGCTTTCGGGAAGGATCAGCGGCTGCTTGGAAAGACCGAGCACTTCCCTATGTGTAATGTATAGAACATGACCTAGCTGCCAATGAATATTGTTTTTATATCCTTCCGGAATGGCGCCGCGTTTCTCTGGTGGACATTCATTACATACGTGTATGAATTGATTCATGTGTTTATCCAATAAGCGAAATGCGAATGCTGCCCTCATGTTATTGTTCCTCCTTCAATGGTAGTAGTTCGCTCTTCCCCACAACTCAGTAATTCAAAAAACAATTAATTTCATAAAAAGAGCTCGCAGTTAAAATAAGGAGTAGAAAAATAATGACTAATTTTTTTCGCATAACGGAAAACTCCTTTTTCATGTATTTTTCAATTGTAACTATTTATATAAATTTTATTAGTTACGAATATATCATAAACAATAGCGTACTACAAGTAACTATCTATATAAAATTTTAGAGGTTACGAGAACGATTAGTAAAAATGCAGCCCAACTGTCAAAAGGGCTGCATTTTTAACCTGATGGTTCCAACAGATAGGAATTAGCGTAGCGACTTGAATGCGGCTCGGAGTTCATTTGCGAAGATATCTGGCTGCTCCCAGGCAGCGAAATGACCGCCTTTGTCAGGTCTATTGTAATAGATGAGGTTGGGATAGGCCTTCTCTGTCCAACTCCGCGGAGCCTGATAAATTTCGTTCGGAAAAGCACTCACGGCCACCGGAATAGTGACACCCTTGGTGTTGAAATAACCACCTTTATATTCTGCATATAGTTTAGCCGCAGAGACACCCGTGTTCGTCAGCCAATAGAATGTGATATTGTCCAAGATCTCATCACGTGTTAGTTCGCCAGTCTTGCTCGATTTGCGCTTCAGTCCTGAGACGAACGCTCCAGCAGGTTGGCCCTCAGCATCATTGTGATCGAGAAGCCAAGCGGCAAGTCCTATCGGTGAATCTGCAATACCATACAAGGTTTGAGGGCGTGATGACATAAACTTGCCATACTCGCTTTGCATGGTATTACGAACCAACTGATCATAGGCACGTTGTTCATCAGCCGACAGTCCCTTAGGAGCCGGACCACCTGCTAGCGCTTTGTCAATCTCCACGGGAACTGTACCCGGCATGTTGGTGTGGATGGCGAGCAGCCCCTTCGGTGTCTGCAAACCCATCTGATCGACGATGATCGCCCCCCAATCCCCGCCTTGTGCAACATATTGGGTATAGCCGAGTCGTTTCATCAGCTCATCCCAGGCACGTGCAATGCGCTCGGGGCCCCAGCCAGGGCTCGTCGGCTTCCCGGAGAAGCCGTAGCCAGGCAGCGACGGGATGACGACATCAAACGCGTCTTTGGCCTTCCCGCCGTACGCGGTTGGATTGGTCAGTCGATCGATTAGCTTAACGTGCTCAAGCAACGATCCAGGCCAACCATGCGTAATGATGATCGGCAGCGCGTTCTTGTGGGGCGAACGGACGTGGATGAAATGAATGTCCTGCCCATCGATCTCAGTGACGAATTGAGGCAACGCGTTGAGCTTCGCCTCTACTTTGCGCCAATCGTAATCGTTCGCCCAATAGTGTGCTAGATCTTTCATCATGGCTAGCTGCACGCCTTGCGATGCATCCGCCACTCTTTCTTGCTCAGGCCATTTGGTCGCATTTATGCGACGTCGTAATTCAGCA
Organism: Paenibacillus qinlingensis; assembly: GCF_031455095.1. GTDB lineage: Bacteria > Bacillota > Bacilli > Paenibacillales > NBRC-103111 > Paenibacillus_E > Paenibacillus_E qinlingensis_A. The sequence continues at coordinate 174,004 of NZ_JAVDSB010000009.1, read as the reverse complement.
AGCTCCGCATCTGGAACTTGGACATGAAAAGGACGGATAGCGTTTTTGTCTACAAGCTGATTCTCTATCTCATTTGCGTGGGTGTCGAAGGCCGGCATTACCAGCGATATAGCCAAAATCATGACAAAGCGATGCCAGTACCTGATGCTCATAAGGAATAGCGCTCCATTCGGAAAGTTTTTTGGAATAACCTTCCGTTAGGTTCTTTCCGAGGGGCAAATCTTATTCATTTTCCCACAATCAAAGAATTCGCGGCAGATAACCAAATGATCAGTCAAGCTCATATCATCATTTGTGCTGCTGACCTCATCTATCTTCTTGACCATCGCATTGGTCTCGTCAAACATCATCGCTCGCCCTACATAAGTAATTGAATATTCCATTAAAAAATACCCATTGCCGGTTTCTGTTGACTTACTCAAAATCAAGGTAACATCAGGTGTTGAATCGTCATCGGCTTCGTAAGCATATATATGGATTTCCCATATTTTCAAGCAATCCGAACAATCGCAACAATAACAATCTTCATGCTTGCATTTGTCCAGTTCAAACCAGCCTTTTTTCATCCATTCACTTCCTTTACCCTTATGCCCACAAAGTATAACATGAATGGAACGTAAGCAAAGCTGTGAAAAGTCATGATCTGCCTACGAAAAAAGGCAAAACCTTGGATAGCCAAACATGAATAATTTCATGCTTCTATGCCAAAAGTCATGCCCATTCAACCTAATAGATGACGTACTGCAAATAGAGCTACTTGCGTCCTGTCACGCAGTCCCAGCTTCGCTATTAAGCTAGAGACGTGATTCTTCACGGTACCCTCTGTCAAATACAGCATGCCAGCAATTTCTTTATTATTAAGCCCGCGACCCAATAAGGCGAGCACATCTTTCTCTCGATCCGTCAATTCTCGCAGTTTCTCTGGCTCCGCGTTACTTAATGCGTGGGTCTGATTCGGAATTCTATCCGACACGGCAATTAATTCTTTGAGCAGCATCGATGTGATGTCGTGTTGAAGTACCGTCCCTCCATTGTACACCGTTTGAATCGCACGGATGATCGCTTCCGAGGCCATATCCTTCAGCAAATAGCCATGAACCCCTTTTTCCAATACGTTCAAAATGAGTTCCGCGTCATCAAAAGTGGTTAAAATCAACACCTTTGTCTTTGGGTAGTGCTTAAGAATTAACTCCGTGCCCTCGACGCCATCCATCCCCGGCATTCGAATATCCATTAATACGACATCCGGTTGCAACTCGACAACTTTGGCAAAAGCATCTCTGCCGTCCTCGGCAGTTCCAACCACCTCCATCCCTGGTTCCAGACCAATGATTGTAGCAAGACCGTCTCGCATCAGCCGCTGATCGTCGACAATGAGGATTTTCAATGGTGTCCCTCCGTTTCTGTTTGCGCATAGGGCAGCTTCACTTCAACACTAAAGCCTTTTTGCTGATCCATCTCAAACTGTACGTCTCCCCTCCACTCCTTCACCCTTTCCCTCATATTCAGCAAACCAAATCCCAGATGAAGTGTGGCAGGCAATTCGCCATCATTCCGTATACTTAGTGAAAATTCTGTTTCGGCAAAAGCCAACCCAATGACCGCATGGGTCGCATGACCATGCTTCTGAGCATTCGTAAGCGATTCTTGTACAATGCGATACGCCGTTAATTGAAGATCTTTGGGGAGGGTCACAGGCGTACCCGTCACTTCAAGAACAGTGTGAACCTTAGCAAATTTAGTGAACTCTTCTGCTATACGTGTAAGGCTTTCTTCCAATGAAGTTGATGTAATGGATTCATCTCGGATTGCCCTTACAGAAAGACGCACCTCTTGTATCGCAGACCTGACTAACTCTTCACATACCAAGTAGGTTTGTTCGCTCCGTAGAGGATCCAAGCTGCTCAGCTTGCGAGCCGCTTGCATCTGGACCAACAAAGCCGTCAGCTTATGACAAACCGTATCATGAATATCACGTGCAATTCGCACTCTTTCTCTCGCGGCTGCCCACTCTTCTGTCTGGTGCGCATAAGCTCGCAGTTGCTCGTGAGATTGCATCAATTGTGTATACAATTGCATGGTTTCCTGGCTTGCCTTTTGATGAAAATGAATCAAAAAGCTGACTATGCAGGCGAACACAATAAACGAAGAGGAAATAAAATAGCTTGTTTTATCCCACCGTCCATACATATACCAATCAATGCTGCCCATCGTAATCAAATAAATGACTAATAAGCATACACCAGTGAGGATTAGTTTTCGGGGATTCTTTACAAACATACAAATCGCTAATGCGGTAATGCCATTAAATAAGTGATTGGGGATTTCACCCCCGATATACACATAACCGTAAGAAGCGGTTAGCAAAAAATCGATGATTAAGAGGAACAAGAGCCAATGCTTTTTCATTCTGGCATAAAAGAGATTAACGAAAAGAAAGATCAACAAAGAAAGTACAACAAAACTTAATCTCCAAAAGATAGCCATCGCGTTTTCAAAATAAAACATGCCCGTCAGCACAAAATCATAAACGAGCTTGAGCCCGAACAGCCACCTCAACGAAGCAGAATTCTTCCAGACCTTATCCGTAACTTTCGGGATCATCGATAACTCCCTTCTCAGGCGACGCCATGTAAAGGGAATTTCCTCCCTGTTGGTATAGTCTTACCAGATCTCGATGTCCTATTAATACCAAGCACAAAAAGACCCACAGCCAGGGGCTATGAGTCTTCGATTAAATTAGTTTCACCTAATGAATTGCCTGTTGATTGTTATGTTCGTGACTCCACCATGCATCACTAAAGCCTCGGGTATAAGCGATATAAAACATGGCTTCCATTTCTGGTGTAATGCCTGGGTACTTTTTGATTAATTGAATTAAACGTGATTCCATAAGCTCTTTTTCTGCTGGATCCATGATCTTCACCTTTCTTGCTTTCCAACCATCATTCGTTTAGCGCAGTGTTTTGAATGCCGTACGAAGCTCTGAAGTCACGAATTCTGGCTGCTCCCAAGCTGCGAAATGTCCGCCTTTAGGAAGTTTGTTGTAGTGGATCAGATTCGGGTAAGCTTTCTCTGCCCAACTCTTCGGTGCTTCATAAAGCTCATCTGGATAGACACTTACCGCAACCGGAAGTTTGACGCCTTTGATGCCGAAGAAGGAAATACCGGCTTTACCATTCTCCCAGTAGATACGAGAAGCAGAAACGCCAGAATTCGTAAACCAGAAGAGTGAAATGTTGTCAAGAACATCATCGCGTGTTAATCCTTCTTTGACTCCCGCGAAAGATCTCGCGATTAAGGCAAGGCTTTTCCAATCATGGTCAAGCATAAAGGCAGCCAAACCGACAGGCGAATCCACCAGTCCAGTCAGCGTTTGAGGGCGAGTTCCCATCATCGCGGCGTAGGCGAATTTATTTTCAAGAACTTGCTGGCATGCTTTCAGCTCTTCTTCCGAGAGTCCAGATGGCAGCGGGTTCCCTGACCAGATTGCCGCATCAACTTCTGCAGGAATGACGCCAGCCATGTTCGTGTGAAGGCCGATCAATCCTTTTGGCTCCTGAACACCCATGAAGTCAACCACAATTGCACCCCAGTCGCCGCCATGCGCCACATACTTTGTATAGCCAAGACGAGTCATCAGCTCTCCATAAGCACTCGCGATACGTTTAGGATCCCAACCGGTTGTGATCGGTTTGCCAGAGAATCCGTAACCAGGCATCGAAGGAATGACCACATGGAAAGCATCCTCTGCACGTCCACCAAATGCCGTAGGATTAGTCAGTGGTTCAACAAGCTTCATTTGCTCGAAAATCGAACCCGGCCATCCGTGCGCAATAACAATCGGCATCGCATTCTCATGCTTGGAGCGAACGTGGATGAAGTGAATGTCCAGACCATCAATCTCGGTAATGAAATGTGGCATCGCGTTAATTTTAGCTTCAATCTTGCGCCAGTCGTATTCATTCGCCCAATAACGTGCAAGTTCTTGAATAGTGGCAAGCGGTGTGCCTTGGTCTTGGTTGTCTACAGTTTCCTTCTCAGGCCATCTAGTCGCGGTAATACGTCTGCGCAGTTCAATAATTTCTTCCTCCGAGATATGGATGTGAAATGGACGAATTGCGGTGTTGTCAGTACTTGTTTGTGTCATGTTTGTAATCTCCTTTTTGTTTGGTCTTGGATGTTGTTTTTTGCGTGGAAATCGCTAGGAAAGCCGTCATCACAACGGACATGAATAGCATACTTAGGAACTTATCTGAGAAAAAAGAAGCAATGATCTCACTCGGATCCAACGATCCCTCCGCAATTAAGTAACCTTCTAAATAATATTTGTTGGTTACGAGTTGTACTATATCACGAACTAATAACAAAAACAAGTAACCTCCTAAAAATATTTAGAAAGTTACTTGTTTAAACTTTTACATACTATAGAAGCAAACTGAACATAACTATTGGTATAATAGCTGCTAAGTCGTTACCAAGCATCACTTTCACACACCGCTCAAGCCGTTAAGACACTAGCTTAGGAATGCTTTGAGTGTTACAATTAAAACATTCCACATAAGACAAGGGAGTTGCGGCGCGATGTTATGGGACGATTTTATGAAAAGCGACTATCACGATTGGAGAGGCAGTGGCCATTCTGAAGACCGACTGGACAAGCCCGGATGGTTGGAACAGTGGCTGGCTATCCACAACCTTCCCTATCCTGGCACTCCGTCAGCGAAGGAATTCGATGAACTGAGACAGTTGAGGGGACACATCCGTCGTATCGTCGAAAAACTGACCGTATCTGAATCCGCGGACCCCGCTAATCTAGAAGGTCTCAATCGGGCACTATCCGGCGGGCCGATGTATTTGCGTATCGCGGAATCGGATTCTGATTTTCGCCTGGAATCCATTCCTTTGCAAGCTGGCTGGTCCCGTATCGGCGCGGCAGTGGCCACTTCCTTCGGTCGCATACTTACAGATTGCGAACCCTCTCGCTTACGCATTTGTGAAAATTCAGATTGCCTGGCTATCTACTACGACGAAACCCGAAACCGTTCCAAACGGTTCTGCGATGATAAAGTATGCGGCAACTTGATGAAAGTCCGTCGTTTCCGTGCACGTCAAAAAGCCGCCAAAATTGGCGGCTCTCCAACACCGGAATCATCCGATATGATTCAGTAAGGGTGACTTCGTGTAAGTTATTAGCTCGTTCTCCCCAGCTGTTGATGCGGTGGAACGAGCTATTTTTCAACTAGAAAAAGTCGTTAGTTCTTAGGATCGAGCGTCAAGTCGATATTCGTGAAATAGAGCGTCTGCAATCCTTCGTAACCGGAGTCTGTGCCGATAATGACGTATACTTCGCCAGCCGCGTTACTTTTCACTTGGAAAGTGCGTTCGAAGCTCTTCAACTGGAAGCCACTTTGCTCAGCGTCCGGCTTCGCGATATTGCCAAGAACGGCTACCTCTTTGCCTTCAGTCGATTGATTGCCTTTATCGAGATTTAGACGATAGTAAGGCGTATCCTCCATAGCACTGTCCTTGATGACAGAAGGCTCTCTGTCAACAACGCCAGCTTTCACATAGACCGCAGAAGCAGAACCTCCCCCGATACCAAAAGAGCTCTCAGCTTCATTGGTAGCTATGTCGAATCGCAACTTCACTTCGTATTCCGTATTCGGTTTCAAACCTGCTGTACTGTCTAACTTTTTGGACATATACATAAACAAGTCATCACTGCGGTTCATCCCGCTTAGCAGCATGCCGTTGATTTCAGTGCCATCGCTCAGTTTAACTTTATCTACTTTCGTGTTAATGCGGAAATCCTCGTCTTGATAGGAGACAGGAAGATCAGCGACGCCTGTTTGCCAGCCACCGTCATCTTTTTTGAAATCGAAGTTGAGGTGAGTTTGCTGTGTATCATTTGGAATCGCGATAGACGCTGTGCTCGTCGCTGCATCCCACAAGGTAAATGCTCCCATTCTAGCTGTTAGTACCCTTAGTGGAGCGAAGGACAGTTCGTTCTTCAACACGACAGGCGTCGTCAACAAGAATGGCTCAAAGTCGCCAATCGTTCCGTGAGTTCTGTTCATCGTGAGCCGAATGACACTGTTTCCTTTGACTAGCTTCACTTGTTGCTGATTTCCGTCCCAACTAACATCCCAACCTAAACCTTGAGCAATTTCGCGAACCGGTACCATCATGTTCTCCCCCTCTAAATAAGGAGATGATGGGTTTGAACCCGCGTTAAGCGGGAATTTTTTGATAACGGTGTAACCCGATGTATGTTCATTGTCCATGGCTTGTACAGAAGTACCAAGTACGACAGGAGTCAATAACACGGCTGCCATAGCAGTGGATGCGATTGTTTTTTTCAACATTGTTATTCAACCAGCCTCTCTAAGATGTATTCGGTATCTCTAACGCAGGCTAGTCTAAAATGGTTGCAGCAGGTTAATGCATCGTCATTTAGCAAGCCATTGATCCACTTGCGCCTGTACAGCAAAAGCATCTGCTTCCTCGGGCAGGTTTTTATACTCTGCCAATGTACGTTCGAATTGCAGCTTTTTTTCTTCAGCAGCTATTTTGAGAGCTGGCAGTTCTGCTTTTTTAAGCAATAAGTCCGCTTGTTTAAGTTTGGCAACTTGCCTGTCGTCCTCATTTTGACTCTTGTCGAAGATTTCTTTCAAATTCCGAAATTCCACTCGCAATGTTTCTACATGCTGATTAGCATCTAAATACATTTTGGCTGCTGAGAAATAGGCTTGTTGTGTATAAATCTGAGTACGCTTCAAAATATTATTTCTTTCTGTCGCGCCACTACCGAATATACTCGTATGAAAACGTTGTGCAGCTACATTCTCTTCCTCCGTCAGCTGCGATCTAGCGTTGGCATCAGCCGCCGCACTCATAACATGATCAGGTATTTGTTTATATGGCGGTTCAGGTAACTTTTGCGCGTGTATGTATCGGGCGATCAGAAAATATTGCTCACCGTGCCTCGCTTCATGGTACATCGTGGAAGCCGCCTTTTCCGGCTCCTTCTCCAAGGTATCCTCAGAAATACCAGCTGACCAAGTTGTCGAATCGAAGTTACCGTTCTGAGCAGTTCCCTTTGGAATTACACGTAATGTTGGCACTGGAACTCCACTGCTCGCAAACATGGGCAATAAGCCTTCTACTAATTTGGCTGCCCTTGTTTCGGCATTCATCGCTCTCCACTCACTTTGAACGCCTTTGACATGACCTGCATAACTTTTCATGGCATCCTCTGTTTGCAGATTGGGTCTCGTAGGACGCTTGTCTACTTCATTTTCTAGATCCATTTCTTCTTCGCCGTATCCCGCATGTCCCCCCCAGCCTGGATCCATCGTCCGTTCCACATTTCCCCTAATAATACAGAAATGGTACTCTCGATTATTTATATTATGTCCTCGGAACCAATGCCCGCGAGCATCTGTCCCCAAGTACGTACCTGTCTTTGTATTCGGGCTGCCAAAGGGCAGTGTCACGATAAACCACTGACCAACATCGCCGGGGAGCAATGTCTCTGATGGTTGACGTTGTATCACATCTGATCTCATCATTTGAGTAACAGCCTTGTTCCCAATCGTTCGCTGCAAATGATGAATGTGGGAAGCATCTCCACTAGATGTCCCATTTCTTCGCAACATGTTTTCTTGCTTGGCCAAATGGTTCTGAGCTTCTTTCTTTTGATAAATCGGAGATTTCATTCCGGCTCCTTTGAATCCTTTTATTGGAAAAATTATATGTTTAATTCTACCAATTACACTAGTTTCATGACAAGTAATGATTCGCCTTACTCACTACTTCTATTTTCAACTAGTACAAAAAAAGAACGGGCCACTAATTCTATCTAGTGACTCGTTCTTTTCAATCAATTTTATATGTCTCTTAGTTACCTGCAAGCGTTGCGATATCCGTACCCGTCAATGCGTTGCTAAAAACATATACTTCGTCGATCTTGCCGTTAAAAGCATTCGAGAAATCCGGCCGTCTTCCTATAAACACATGGCTGGTGTTATTGTATTGTGTCGACGGAATTGAACTCAGGTTAGAGTTGCTTAATGTGCCGTTGACGTAGAGCTTTAAGGCGACGCCCGGCTCAAAAACGCCCGCCAAATGGACCCATTGGCCAACTGGCAGCGTACTTGCTGTCTCCACGGTTATGGAAGAATTTGAACCCGTTGCGATCTGGAAGAGGCCTTTGCCTCCGGATTTCACCTGGAGGCTCCATGACCTGGAATTTGCGCCGTACTCCTTCGAGATGATTCGCCCATCGCCTGAGAAGCTGTCGACATAGATCCAGGCGGCAGCAGACATGGCACCAGTGAATTGCAGTGCAGCCGGAGTTCCCAGATCGATTTGATCATTCACACCATCAAAATCCACACTGTTTCCAATCTTGCCCGCTGTCCATACGGGGCCGTTAAGCAGGGTTCCATTTATATGATTGCTCGAAGAATCCGATGCAACGGTTCCCGATGTCTCATCAAGGTTCCAGTGCCCCACAACGGATGTTGAAGACGATACTGTAAACTGAACCGTGTACGCACTGCTCGTCGTTCCATCGGAAGATGTCACAGTCACAACAGCCGTGCCCGGTATACTCGTCGGTAACGTGTATGCCACTGTAGAAGGCACGGCCGAGCTAGCATCCAGCGATGTCGCTGTCACCGTCGGTACGGCTGAGCCGGTGGGCAGGGCGACACTGTAGCTATACGTATTCGGATCGAATCCTGCAACAGACTGTCCATTCACCTGCAGAACGCCAAGCATCGCCGGCACCCTCACTCTATACTCTGCTTGGTTTACGCCATTCACCGAGCTGTTTGCCGTAATCGTTGCACTACCAGCGTAAGCTCCCGTAATCGCTACAGAGGTTACATCGCTGATGGTTGTAGAAGTTATTGGAGCAGCCGCACTGCTCGATTTCCAGTCTGCACTCAGATTGGCTGTGTTCGGGAACGCTTTGGTTGAATTGATCTGCACAGTCTGCCCAACAGGAACTGAAGTAACTGAATTATCTGCTTTGATTGTAATTGGCACTGAGAATCCATTCGCCAGCCTTATAAACAAAGTAGAATATTCCGCAGCTCTATTAAATGACGCCTTCGTTCTGTCGACTTGAATCGTAAAGGTTACATTACTATTGCTTGTAAAAGTTCCCGAAGCAGGTGTAACCGTGTACCAGTCCTCTTCCGCATTGCGACGAATCGTATAGTTGCCTGATCCGGTTAAAGCACCTGTAGAGATTGTAAAGGTAGCCGTGTTATCCGTAGTAGGGATAGCAACCAAATATTTGTCCGATTGGAATGGAATAGGCCGTTTAGGGAACAAGCTGCTTCCCCCCGACTCAAACGCACCGATATCCGGAGCACTGCCAGAGTAAGTTTCCGCGAAGTTTTTCACAACCGTTCCTTTATCAATGACATTCACTTCTCTGGACGCATCGACACCGGAAGCAGTTGGTGTGAATACACCAGCACCAGGATTGGTCATCTTACCAATCTTGAACAGCCCGTGTGCCTCTGCACCAGGGTTGGCTACGATTTGACCTGCTCCATCTGCAGCCGTCGTGCGCCCCAGTGCATCGTAATCAAAATTCGTTCCTGGATTGATAGATGGACTATTATCTTCGATATTATAAAAATTAGATGATCCGCTGGTGAGATTTCTCATGACGACGATCAGGTTATTTCTTGTTCCGCCATGCCAGTTCTTTGGCGTACTACTGCCCACAATCGCTTTTGGAACGGCATAAATCGTATTATTGAAAAACCATGTCTCACCATCATATACCGTGCTGCTATTCCCGCCTAATTTGATAACTGATCCTGTTCCCACACGTCTAAAATCATTCATATTGTAAAGGACATTATGAAAGGCATAGCTCGGACCTACCATGTTCGGCGCGAAACTCAGCCCGGCATAGCTCATTTCAACTCGGTTATCAAACACCCTGATGTTCGACTGTCCACCATCCAACTCAACACTATCATCATTGGAGTAACCGAAGAAGTTGCCATAAATATCAGCATCCTTATAGAACCCGCCGCTTTCCTGGCTATTATAATAGCCGCTGATAACGTCATTAAAACGGTGGTACTCATCAGTACCACTAAAGTCGTTATACCGAACTACGATGCCGCCTGCACTTCGAAGATACATGGCCTCAGGTCCCTGGGGATGGGAATTACTGAACGCTTGACCATCGGAGGTGACACCCGTCCAAGGATTCGCGTAACCTCTCGGCTCATGTACATAGCTTCTTTCCACGACAATGTTCTTAGCATCTTCAATCCGGAAACCGGCATCGCCTTCCAGCATATTTCCTTGATCATCAATCGGCGTTCCGTAGCCTACATCACTCTTGTTAATAAAAGCGAGCTGCTGCGGTGTATGTACGGTATCCACAGCTACCCGTCCCCAACCGGAAATATCCGCATTGGTAATCCTGACATCATGATTAGTACTGTTCAAATAGATACCATTTTTCTTGCCGCCTTTGATAATAAAGCCATCCAATATCGTATAAGCCGAATTGGTAACGGTTACAGCATGATCAGCAGCAAATCCAGCATCAATTGTAAGCCCCGTGTCATTGACTATCTTAACCCAACCGTTATTGGTTCCCGTTATCCCATTGATGGTTAAACCACCGCTAGTGTATAAACTGGATAAAGAAATCGTCTGTGCAATCGTCGGGGTTGACGTCCATGTGCGAACCGTACCTGTTTCCGATTTGATCAACGTACTTCCATAATAGATGTCCGATTTCACATCATAAGAGGTATCTTCATCAAGCCTTACAATACTGCCTGAGAAAATCCCTTTATCCGGAATCGTAATCGGCTCCAACGCTTCCTTCCATACCGTATCCGCAGATTTTTTATAGTACAGATGGCGGATTAAATCATCCCGTCCTCCAGCGATATAGACACTGATCGAGCTAAAAGATGGCGTCAGCGTTAATCCATACACCGGATTAGGCATCCCGGCTGTTACAGTAACTTGTGTTGATCCCGTGAAAACCACATTAGTGGCACTTGGCGGGGTTACCGTCGTCGAAGTCGCCGTGATCGTAGCCGTCCCTGTATTCACAGCCGTTACCAACCCTGAATTGACATCTACAGTTGCTACGTTGGTATTGCTGCTGATCCACTTAACAGCTTGAGGCGCTCCAGCAGGACTAACCGTTGCGATCAGCGTTTCTGTTCCTCCCTGCTCTATCGCCGTTGAAGCCTTGTTCATACTTATACCGGTAACGGCTACAGGCGTCGAACCTGCAGTTTGAACGATGCTGATATCATCGACATAAGCAACCATACTAGCACTAGTTGAGCTTATTGAGTAAACATAAACGCGCATATACTTCGCGTTAGCAGGAACCGTAAAGCTTTTCTGAATTTGGGTGTATCCAGACGTGATTGTGCCTGTTATACCACCGACATTCACATCATTTCCGACTTGTGTTGCACCTGTGTTACTAAAGTTATCCGGGTTTACTTTGCTATCGTAGAACCGGATCGTCATGCCTGTAGCGGATCCACCACTGACACAAGCAGCGGTACAAGTAGCTACGTTAATATAATAGGATGCATCGTAGGTCTGTCCGGGAATGACCGAAACATATTGCTGCGCAGGTGTTTTCTGCGAGCCTGAACCCGCCGAAATCTTCAGAGCATTATTCCCCGTGCGAGCATAGGTGGAGCCTGCTGGGTTGCCATTCGTAGCTTTAGCCCCCGTAGAGTCAATCTTCCACCCATCGAAAATCGTTACACCTGACCCTGTAGCACTCTCAAATCCACCGTTGAGCAGCGTTCCGTTCCCATATGCTGAGGCCGGATCAGCCATACCTAGCGGGATAAATGCCAGCATCAAGCAAAACACTACTACTCTACACACATGATTTTTGAACGAATGACTCATTAACACTTTCCTCCTTTGATTCGCTTCCTTACAAGCCATTTTCAAACTTCAGTCCGTGGATTCTGGATGCAAGCTTACATTGCAATCGCTTTCAAATAACTAAGAATGATCCATCAAACCTTGTCATCTTTTTACCTTCCTACTCATCCCTCCTTCCCTCTCGCGGGTGGTCCACCTAGTAACATCGCTGCTAAAGGACTATTCCACGTGCTCAGTATGTGTTCGTAAGCAAATGACAGTCAACATTCATTTGTTCAGCAGGCGCTTTCCATGACGTTCAAAGACTTCTGCTCACTTGGTATACGCATAAAGCTGCGCCCATAAGCCTAACCCCATTTGCGAGTGTACCCGATATCCACTTCGCTGCAGTTCCATACCCCCTGCATTGTGCTGAGCAACGCCCGTCAAAATGCCATCTGGTGACAGGTAGGAGGATAGCTCCACTAAATTGCGTTGAGCAAGCGACATGTAGGTGCTTGGTAACAACTGGCGACTAGCTCCCAAGGCTAATGCGGCAGAAATCCCTGCTGAGCCCGAGGTATCAATTTCTGTTGTAGGATCATCCACGAAACAAGACCACAACCCATTAGGCTGTCTCCAATTTACGGCTACCTGAGCAACGCGTATAATTTCAGCTTCTAGCTCAGCTATCCCTGATAAATTTGCGTAAGGAGAATCTTTCAGCTCCACGCAGGTTTTGACCAACCCTAGACAATACCAAGCGAACGCCCTTGCCCAGTTACAAAATGTGTGCTCTTGCGATCTTGGATGAAAACGCAGGTAAACATGCTGCTCGCGTGCCAGGCAATCACGTCGGAGCAGAATCTGTGCAATGGCTTGCTCTGCCATATCCTGACGTTTGAACTGCCTCGCCATAACAGCAAGCGGATAGGCAACGGTATACGAACCTTCTGCCGAGACCATGTCCTCGTCAATGACAGCGCCGCCGTTCCTGCGACCTGTAGCCTCAAAAAATTCAAGTGCTTTGAGAATCACTGGATGATCCATGCGGTATTTCACAATTACAGCCAGCGGCAGGGTTGCTTCAATCGTTGTAAACGTACCATCGGCCTGTTTACCATGTAAGTCTTCGTAGAGCAAATCTCCTCGCTCGTTAAAAAACTGACTAAAATGCAAATCCAGTATGGGATTCACTCGATTTTCTCCCAGAATCGGCTGTAAACTGTGCAGCCCATCCAAAACGCATCCTTCCATCCACCCAAATGGTTGTAGCGAGGAAAGTGAAAGCATGGTATGCATAGCTTCATTGACGCGTGAATCTGGTTCTCCCATTAGCAGGTGGGGAGCGAACAGCACTCGTGACGCCTCATCATCATGAGCATCAAATACCCAAAGCGGCTCCTTGCCATTTTTGAGTTCTAATCGCACCCCCTCATTCAGCACGGCTGCTGTCTGTTCCTCCGTTAGCAAGAGCTCAAAGGGCTGAAATACATAAGCATACCGAATATCTATGGCTCCGATCCACGCATTGGATTGACGTAAGAACACATCAACCTGCTGTGCATCCCGATAGTCTAATGCGACGGTGATCCGCAAACGACTGCCTTGAACTGCTGCCTGTTTTAGCTGATCCCCCTGAAACTGCCATAGCAATGAAAGTTGTTCCTGACCTTCTCCCAGGTGCACAGCATGCCACCCTCTAGCAATCTGTTTATCATCAGGTAATAGAGCCTTCGACTCGCTGACAACATGGGCCGGCAAATAATAAATCTGTCTCATCTTGGATCACGCTCCCACCCACATATAAATGCCATCTGTCTGAAATTCCAACTCTGCCTTCTCTAAGCTTTCCTGCTCCGCACTTGTGAAGTCCAACTTCCCTTTACGAAGCTTGGTCTGAGGATCTACCAGGTGCTCGCCTGTCATCAGATCAAATTCCCAACCATGCCAAGGGCACCTGACAATCTCATTTTCACGCCCAAGCTTGTACTCGTAGACAAGAGAAGGCAGACGTGTCCCGGTAATGACTCCCTTGCAGACGGGAGCACCAAAGTGCGGGCAAGCATTGCGCCATGCGTAATATTCACCCTTCACCTTGTAAATGCCGTATTCGGCATTTTTGACGGTAACTATTTTACAGGTACCTTCCAAAATTTCATCTTTTGCAGCTACCAAAACCTTTTCCATGATGTATGCCAATCCCCTCATTTCAATTACTCTTCTTATGCAGACCGTATAAGGCTGCCGCATTTCCGCCTTGGATTTTCCTTCGCATATCCTTTGGAAAAGCAGAGAGTACCATCTTTGGATGATCGAAATCCCAATGTGGATAGTCACTTGAGTAGATAATTCGATCCTCCATCTTACACATCTGAATGATTTGTACGAGATGCTCCGGCACGTCTGGTTCCTCAATCGGCTGTGTTGTTAAATAGACATGTTCCCGAATGTATTCCGAAGGCAGCTTTGTAAGCCAGGGCGTCGTATCCCGCAGCGCTTTGTAGTTCTTGTCCATTCGCCACATCAGATGTGGCAGCCAAGCAATACCGCCTTCAATGGCGACCACTTTTACGCCTGGATATTTCTCAAAAACCCCCTCACACACCAAGCTATTCACATGCGCCATATAATTGGTGGGGAGAATATTATGCCATTCCATATAGCGTGATGGATAACCGGAAGGTGTCGGCGCTCCTGCTATACCGCGTCCTTCCGTCCCAGGATGGATGGCGATCGGCAATCCCAACTTCTCTGCCGCCTCATAAATAGGATGAAAGAAACGATTCCCATATAACCGAATACTGCCGCTGCACATGATGACTTGAATAATATCCGGATGTCCCCCGATTCGCATAATCTCCTTTGCGGCGTACAAGGGATCGGAATGGTTAATCACCATAGCGCCTTTATAGCGATCATCTTTAGATAACCAATGATCAATTAAATAGTCGTTATAGGCGGATATGACCGCATTACCATAATCAATATCTGGATTGAGCGACATTTCCAGAATATTTTGCCCTGTTAAAATGACATAATCAAAGCCATAGCGTTCAATGTGATCCTTCACCATGAAGATCGGGTCACTGCCAGAGCTGCCGCCACCATCGGGAATTGCATCTCTTCTTAACACGCCTACTGGTGAGTAATAAGGTTGACCTATGCCAGTCCCACCGCCGATCCATTGCTTATGCCACGGCTTATCTAAATAAGGAAGCAAATCCTGAGGATGTCTAAGACCATTGTGCACATCGGCATCAATGAGCATTGGCTGTGTATTTATATGCATCTCGTTATCATTCATCTTTCACATTCCCTTACCAAAGACATCTGCTCCATGACTTTTCGCAGGTCCATCGCGTACACATGCCGTCTGCCTTCGTGGGTAGAATCGAACGAGATATGAGTCCCTGCCCGATTCCAGCGCGGGTGTAAATCACAGCGAATGTCCCCTTCGATATCTGGCAACGAGTAGTAGGAGCCGAGCGTCACACCGCATTTATTTTCCAAAAAATACAGATACAAATGCCGATATCCGTCCGTATCCGGATAGCTGTCATAGAGCATGAACTGCCGATCTGGGGAGTAACTGCAGTGACCGTCCCTCAAGAAGAATGTGCTATCAATCATTTCGGCCTCATGTGTCAGATCTTTCAATACATATAATTGATCTCCGGCATCGCTGCTTTCCGCTCCACGTGAATGAAAAACAATGTTAACCCGATCACGCCAATGATAATGGGACGCATAGGAATAATCGGACAAGAGGAATAAATCCGAACCATCACGGTTGACCGTCATGATAGCTGTTCCCCACATCTCGCCGGGCTCAGGAAAATAACGGACAAGGAAAACGAGACGGGAACCATCCGTATTGAAAGTGATATGGTTAATCAGAAGCTTCTTGTCCTGATCCCCAAAGCGGGATTTCGTGAAATCCCATATTTGTTGAAGTGACACTACTAGTCGGGATTCACCTGTTGCTAAGTCGATCAGAAAAATCCCGTCATCCGTAGAATGAGGAACTTCTTTAAACAGATCCTCTCTCCCCGCATACCCATAACCAGGCCGAAAATCGAACATCCGATCAAAATTAATACTTACCGCATACGTACCTGTGGGATCGACATTGGCCACAGGAAGCTCCAATTGCCTGGAGGCTCCTGTATGAATATTTTGCACCGTGCCTCTGTAAGTTTCGCCATTCCAAGAATTGTAGATAATCTCCTCTTCCGGAAAAGCAGGGTGCCACTGCAACATGCTCCCTTGCTGGAAATTCCACGCAGTCGTTTCCGCCACGGGATGAAAAGCATGGTCAAGCATATCGATGTACCCCACAGTAGCGCTGTCAGCAGCATATGGAAGTCGATCCATGAAATCAACTTTATGACAAAGATGATACCTGTCGCTTAAACTCCACGCAGGTGTATCGTAATAACCAAAAAAGTAATGCGCATCTTCCTGTGTTAGCCGTTCCGCTTTCACTAGCTCGTTTTTAATAGCAAGCATGGTGTGGTCTCCTCCACTCGTAAGCTTTATCTTTCAATTCGCTTGTCACTCTTTATCGCTTTGTCCCAATCTGCCCTGGCCATGTAGACATTCGATCTGCCTCCCCTATCGGAAGAGAACACAATATGCTGGTCATCTCTGGTAAAAAGAGGATGCGGATGCGACATCTGGCTCCGCCAGGAAGTGCCATGTGCACAAAGAAGACCGACTTCTATGGAATCACCCTCGTACTTCAACAAGGACATATAGTTCCCCTTATCCTCCATCACTTCGCGAATATGAGCACGATCGCCGACACCCATCGTTTCCCCATAGTTCAGCTGTACATGGGAGGGGCGTGTGTAAGGGTAATAATATCTTCTCTCGTTCGAGCCATCCACGTTGATGAAAATATCGCCATGCCGCAAAAATTCGTCCCCAATCCGCTCCCTAGATGAATATTGAGCACCAATCCTGCCGCTGGCGGTAAAAAATTCATGTCCGATCCGTTCCAAATTGACCTTCTGATCCACAAGTGGATACACTTTGTCATGGTCGATACGCGCCGTCCACATCCGCTGAACCTGAAGCCATGGACCTTCATGGCAAAACACAATGATATTCGGGTCTACCGGACTTATATTTACATGGGAAATATATTGCCCTTCTCCCCATACAACATAAGGAGATCTTTTTTCGATATCATAACGGATGACCACGCTCGTTGGTCTGCGGAAATGCTTTTCCCTGTGCGTTGAATACGTCCCCCCTGTTTCCGTACAGAGCTCCATATGTTCCACATACGAAAAAGCAAGGAATTTCCCTGAATTATCAATAGATAGATCGCTGGGCTTAAAGCCGATTGGAATTTGCATGAGCTCTTCCGTTTCCAGATTATCAAGACGAACCCGCATGAGCGTACGATCTGCAAAATAATAAACGATATGGTTCCAAGCATCGAGGACAGAACAGAAAGGACTAACCCCCTCCTGATCGGTAATCTGCACCATTTGTCCATCCTTGAATCGTAAGGTGTACAATTGCATCGAACCCGTGCGGTTAGAAGCCAGAAGGATGTAGTTATTTTCAGAATCGATCAATGTTTTCGTAAAATAGGGATGATACGTATCGCCGGAACTGTCAGTGAGCTGTATCACCTCGACACCCGTCAACTCGTCTTGCTTTCTGGTGATCGTTGAGTAATAAACATCGCCTTTCATATTCTTCCACTCCTCATCATGTATTTTGCAATCTATACAGTTGCTAACATCTGATTCATATTGTCGGCTTCGATTCCGGCAAGCAGGACGATACCAATGCCATGCGGATCGTTTGTAACCGCCTTAAGATCATACTTGTAATAATCAGGGGAATAGGAATATTTGGATCCGCAGCATACACCATGTACTGATCCATTGCCTTCAAAGGCATGGCTGATTAATGCGCTCCACCCTTTGCGTACGGCATCCGCATACAATCGGGGCTTATCCAGCCAGCCGAAACGTACCCCTCTGGCAAAAGCATAAATAAACATCGATGTGCAGGACGTTTCCTCGAACGATCCTTCATCTGTCAATACTTGATGCCACAAGCCGTTTTTCCCTTGGCGGGCAAGTAACCCTTCGGAGAAATCTCGGAAGAAGGAAAGCAACGCGCCCCTGTCCGAATGGTCCTCAGGCATCATCTCCAGCAACTCCGACAAAGAAAAGAATACCCAACCGTTTCCCCGTCCCCAAGGTATCCCATTAGCCATATGAAATTTGAAATCATAGACATGAGACATCAGCTTTTTGTCAGAGAGATACAAGTATTTCTTAAAAAGGAGAAACTGTCTTGCCGCTTCATCCAGCCATTTGCGTTCTCCTGTCAGCTTGTAGTATCGGGTCAGGAATGGGGTACTCATGTATAAGTCGTCCGCCCATAACGTATTCTCCATGTAGTAACCTATGGATTCCCGATAGAACGCACCATCCTCCTGCCGCTCTTGCGTGTTAGCCATATAATCGGCAATGATATGCGCCAGCCTCACAAAATCTTCATCCCGTGCCTCTTTGTTTGCCTCCAGCATGGCACTGCCAATCGAACCGCAATCGTCCAGCATCTTCATATCCACCAGCTTCGTGTTAATCGCTGGATACCCATACTGCTCACGGTCCCACTGCGAGTAACTGTACATGGTCGTACACGCTTTCAGATGTTGAATTACGTATCGAATGATATCGTATCTCTCGAGCTTTCTGCCCGTTTGGAGAAGGCCGTATAAGGTCACGCCGATAGGATAATTCCATCTTGCGTAACGGGCATTGTGCTGATAAGGTCTAATCCAAACGTCTGGCCGGTCTATTCGCCAATAGGTCTGGTTGCCCGCTTTCTCATCGGCACTATCCGCTTCGAACAGACTGTACATTGTTTGCAACTGTTCAGGAACAATGTCTTCGGAGCGCTCTATCGGCCCTATGTAAAACCAGCATTCATCTGTACCTTTCACCGAATGAGGCTGACAGAATGAATACGTCTCCTCTCCAGCTGACACATCCAGTGAAAACCCCCAGTCTCTCTCCCCACAAACCGACTCAACTAACCAATTGTGCGTCCCGTAAGCGAGATTGGCCTCAACCTCAAATGGCCCTTCTTTTTCGCTCAAACCAACTAGTTCGCCGTTGACCCAGATGCGCAACCGGCCGGTTGACCATCCTTTCAACACGAATGGGTTCCGACCGGGGAGAACGGATTCACCTTTGGACCAAGCATAAGCCACCTTATTGGGCTGAATACCGAATATTCGAGCGCAGTTCATCAGCGATGCCTGCTCCGCAGCCCACGCCAGTGAAGGCAACCACCGGATGGAGGAGTCCGACTCCTTTCCTCTCACTTCGGGAAAGTTATTTTCCCCAAACCTTTCCTCGTTTTGTGGCTCCGAGTACACCCAACCGCCACAATCATATCGTTCAAGGAAAGGATTCATAAAATCAAGCGGATTCGAATGGCTGCGGTTTGAGCCAAATACGCAGCCAAAGCCGGAAGCTACCTTGCGGAAAATGAGTAGGAACGTATTCCAACCTTTTTGCAAATGAACTTCAACAATCTTGCGTGTCTCCACGTTTACTTCTTCCGGTACACCCGATTTATATATCTGCTTGCCATTCAGCAGCAACTTAGTCGGACCATAACAATTGACGGCCGTTTCGACAGACCTGACATTGTCACTCCAAAGCATGCCTAGCGCAAAGGCATATTGGCCTAAGGTTGCATCTGAAAGTTTCTCCTGCATATTAAAATCAAATCTGCCATCCTGCAGCTGAGGGATCGAAAGCCTGCTATAGCACCGAAATACAAACGGGTGCGGGGGATTATTCGCTATATAGGCACCTGCAATCGTCTCCAGAATCGTGTCCGTATTCTGATCAGCCAGCTTATAGGCCATGCCTGCTTCCACTTCGAAATACCGTTTCATACTTTCTCCTCCTTTCGCCTAAATATAGGTTCCATGCTGGATAACAGTCTATATTCATTTGTTCAGATAGCGCAAAAAACGCCCTTCTACTGAGTATTTCCCAGTTAGAAGGACGCTTCGTCACTAGCTTATTTTACTTCCCACCCACAGCAGGAAAATCTTGCATCCGTTCGCGATACTGCCCCGGTGTCTCCCCCTCTACCTTGCGGAAAGAACGGATAAAATTCGTTGAACTTGTATATTTCAACTTCTCGGAAATGTCGGAGATCTTCATATTCGTTTCCATGAGCATCTGCTTGGCTATCGTCAGCCGGTATTGTAATAAATAATCACCGAAATTAACGCCTGCTTCCTGTCGAAACACTTTGCTGACATAATGGGGATGGTATTCGATCCGATCAGCACATGATTCCAAGGTCAAGTCCGTATCGTATTCTTCGTGGATCATCTGGATGACAGCTTCCGAAATTTTGCGAAATTGATGACTCCGTTTTTCCTCCAGCAGTATCAATACCGGCCCTACAACAACCTCCTTAAACCAGGACTCTACCTCTTCCGTCGTTCTCAGCTTAAACAGGCTTTCCACGATTGATTCATCATCTTTCATTAATGTGCGAATCGAGATTCCCTGATCCTGAAGTAGACTGCCCAGTTCAGATAAAAACCGGATAAGGGAAAACTGGTAATCGTGGAAGTGAAAGGGTTGTACGACCAGTTCTCGGACCATTTGGTGCAAAAGAAGAGTCGCTTGCTCCAAGTCGGAGGAGTTAACAGCCTGCTTGAGTTCATCCGAAATCTTAACAGGATACGAAGTCTCCACAGGGGAATCCGCAAAAATATCACGTATGGAAATAATCGACTCGTGACCAAGCTTAACGCGGTATCTGAGGGCATCAATGGCTTCTTTATAAGCTTTGGGTACCTTCGTCCATTTCTCAAATGCATAACTAAGTCCGACGCTAACCGATATATTTAAATAAGTGCGAACCGCTCGTTGAATCTCCTCTGCCAGTTGATATACGTCCTCATCCGAAGTCGGATCCATACGGTCAGTACCCAGAATTGTCAGCTGAGATTCGTGCAGAACAATTGGATTAAGCAAGGTATGTCGTGGAGCTAACTCCCCCGCAATATTGTTTACGGCAAACAAAAGCAGATCCAGATCCTTCTCCTCATATCGGCTTCCTTCAAGTGTATCGATTTCGATCGCCATCACATACATGCGTTGCCAACTCTGCGGGAATTGTAAAGCCGACAACTTCTCGTTTATTTCCCTTGGTCCAACCTCGCCAAAGAAGAGCTTTTGTACAAAAAATTGATTTAACTGTACAACCTGCCCCTGGATTTGGCCGGACATTTCCTGTTGTCGATCCAATAAAGTAAGAAACCGTGTGCCGATCTGCTGCAACTCATCTTCGCGTTTGAGATTATGGGAAGGTTGATGCATATCCTGACCGATAACTGTGGCATAAAGCTTGCGTATTGGACTGTAGAATCGATTTGAGCCCATGACAGAGAAAATTAGAACAAGGAGAACGATGATTAAGCAAATCCATATGGTAAACTCACCGATCGCTTTCGATTCTTGCGTGATCATATCGATTGAAACCGCTGATACATACATCCATCCCGTGAGACTGGAACGAATAAAGGTAACTGAATACTCCTGCTTGCCATAGTGGACATTAACTTTGCCCCCGTCGGCATCCATCCGTTTCAGTTGATCAGCTAACTCCGTTTCACCGAGAAAGGCTCGCGTAAAACTCTCATCTTGATAACCAAGCAGTTTCATCCCACTATCCAACATAAAAACGCTTCCCAGCGGACTTGTATCTAACAGCAGCTTACGCAGATGTGAAAAGGGGATATCTGCCGTGATGATCACGTCGGGGTCTGGATCATAAGCTGGCTTTTTGCTAATCATGCGAATCCCATTTTTATTCGATTCCCATATTGTCTTTTGCGGAATTTCTATAGTTGGATGGCTGTTGTCTTGGTTGAAAGGATAAATCCCCTTATTTCCGATCTGCCATTTGCCGTGCATGTTGAAGAATTCAATATCACTAACACCCAGCTCAAACACCTGCAATTGACGAATCGTTCCTGTCAGCTGCTCAAATTCATTATAATATTTACCCTCCAGCGGCAAGGAGAGAACACTCTCCACAAATGGAGAATGAAGCATCGTTGTGGCGGAAGCTTCTACCGTCTTCAGGTTCTGCTCGATGCGCGACTGGCTTAGCTTTAATATCTGTAAATTGCCTTCCTCCACATAATTTTGGATTGTACCAGAAGTACGAAAATAAGAAAAAAATCCCAATGCCAGCAGCGGTACGACACCAAGTAGAAACCCGTATAGCACTAATTTATTTAAATATGTTAGACCTCGAGTTTTCATGAATATACCTCCGCTGCTGGATGCTTGATCTTTCAGTTCTAATTTTAGCATATAATTAATGATAGCTAGTCGATTCCCCGTTAGTAAGCGGAAAAAGACGGAAGAGATCTCCCATCTTTTAATGCCGATTATTTACCGCCTTGTTTCTTGTAGTCCTCTGTGAATTCCTTAATGATTTGATCGCCGCCTGCTTTGCTCCACTGTTCAAGCGCTTTTTTGTAGCCAGCCTCGTCGATTTCGCCCATGATGAATTTAATTTGCGCGTCACGGCTAATTTTATCTAATTCTGGACCTTTCTCAGTCTTGGTTTTGGAATCCAGTGGTGTCGTTACATCGTAAATAGCAATCTTCGCATTGTCAGCCACCATTTTTTTCCCTTTGATGACTAGCGGGTCAGTTGATTTAATCGGTAACTCATTACTAGGATTTGCGACGCCAAAATTGATATAGTTGGCATCCGACTTGCGGTCTTCAGCGCGGGGATTCACAGGCTCAACGAATCCGTCTACGATCTTATAATCGATATCTTTCATACCTTTTCCAGTCAATGTTAGCATCTCGGGGGTCGACATTTTATCATAGAAAGTTAGAATTTTCTTTAAATCGGCTTCCGTTTTAATGCTGCTCTTAGAGAATACCATGGCGCCATTGTACCCTGAAGTAGCTGATACGATCAGCCCTTTTGGTCCCGTCACACCTTGAATTAAATCGAACTCAGCTTTCGGATTCACCTTTACCGCTTCTTTCTGAATTGACGGAGCATCGGATTCAACGGCGATCATGATCCCCGCTTTCCCTTGTGCCATCATATCCCGGCGTTGCTGCGTATTGATGATAGGAAAGTCAGAATTCATCAACTTCTCCGCAAACAGCTTCTTGTAATATTTAAGACCTTCCAAATACTCTGGTGTCAGGAAGTTGGGAACCAGTTGCCCGTTTTGCACACCATAATTCATTGGGGCGCCATGATAAACGGCAATGCTGCGAACCATCGCATTTAACCCGTCTTCCACCAGTCCGACCGTATCTTTCTTACCGTTCCCGTCCGGATCATTTTCTGTAAATGCTTTCGCTACTTTATACAAATCATCCAACGTCTTCGGCATCGCTAGGCCCAATTTATCCAGCCAATCCTTGCGGATCGTAATGACATGGCGGGCAGCATCCCTATGACGAGGAAGCATGTAATATTTACCGTCAATTGCAATTCCTTTCAGTACCTCCGGGTCCATTTGTTTGCTTAAATTCGGATAGTCCTTCAAATAAGGACCCACTTCCCAGAATGCTCCTGAGCGAGCTGCATTGATGATATTAGCGGATTTCGTTTCATTTGTGAACATGACCTGTGGAAGCGTTCCAGAAGCCATCGTAGCGTTCAACTTCTCTTTATACGCCGTTTCCGGTACCCAAGTGATGTTCAGTTTCGTATTCGTAAGTTTCTCCAGTTCTTTTTGCACATCACTAGTTTCTTTCGGTGCTACACCTTGCATCGTACTCATAATTTCAATTGTCGTTGGCATTGCGTCCTTCACTTTTTCCGTTTGCTGTGCAGATGCTGGTTGCTCGGATGTTTGCTTCTCAGCGGAACATGCCGTCATTAGTAAACCAACCATGCTAACCGCCACCACTGCTTTTACCCCTACATTTTTACGCATATCCATGTAATCAAGACCTCCATTTTATAATAGTTGAGAATGCTATGGTTAATGGGTTCTATTATTTATCCTTTGATAGAACCCATCATAACACCTTTCGCAAAATGCTTTTGTAAAAAAGGATACACACATAGGATTGGGAGTGTTGCGACCGTAATGACAGCCATTTTCACCGTTTCAGGCGGCAATTGGATATCTCCGTCTATGTTCGCAGCATCGTCTAGTCGACCTTCAGATAACAGAACAAAGGAGCGAAGCAGCACTTGAATCGGCCATTTATCGGTATCTCGGATATACAGAATGGCGGACATGAACGTATTCCAATGGCCAACCGCGTAGAACAGTCCGAATGTCGCCAGCGCCGGTAGTGAGAGCGGAAGGATGATGCGCACTAGGATACTGAGATCATTGGCACCGTCGATTTTTGCCGATTCTTCAATTCCATCCGGCATCTGCTGGAAGAAGTTTTTGAGAATAATGAGGTTAAAGGTACTAATTGCACTCGGAATAATGAGCGCCCACAGAGAATCCAACAGTCCCAAGGCTTTCACGATTAGAAACGTAGGGATCATGCCCCCGCTAAATAGGAGTGTGAAAATAACCATCATCATAATCGGCCTACGTCCGATCAAATCTCTTCTGGAAAGCGGATAAGCCATCAAGCAAGTCATAATCAGATTAACGATGGTTCCGCCCACTGTTATCAGAATGGTGACCAAAAGGCTGTTCAGAATACGGTCTGTTGAAAATATAAAGCGGTACGCATCCAGCGTGAATTGCGTTGGAAACAATACGAAATCTTTCGTAAGCTTCTCCGTCGGGCTAGCGAATGATGAACTAACAATATGGACGAAAGGGAGCAGTGTACTCAGTGCAAACAGGATTAGAATTGTATAATTGATAACGTCAAACAAACGGGAACCCCAACTTCGCTCGTGAATCATGTGTGTCACCCTTCCTTAGAAAATGCCTTCTTCACCGAATTTTTTAGATAACCGATTGGCAAGTACGACTAGAATGAGGCCAACCGCTGATTTAAACACACCTATGGCCGTCGAATAACTGTACATCCCGTTCAGGATGCCGGCTGTGTAGACATACGTATCAAATATTTCAGCAACTTCCCTATTAAGTGAGTTAAGAAGCAAGTAGACATGCTCAAATCCGAGCTCAAGAATATTACCAAGCTGCAGAATAAACATAATCAAAATGGTGCTTCGTATCGACGGTAACGTGATATGCCACATTTGACGCAACCGACCTGCGCCATCCATACGTGCCGCTTCATAAAGATGCGTATCTACACCTGCCAGAGCTGCAAGGAAGATGATTGTTCCCCATCCTGTATCACGCCATATATTTTGCAAAATATACATCGGGATAAATTTATCGGGGTCCATCATAAACGTGAAAGGTTCGAAACCAAGTGAAACGATCCACTTTTGAAATAAGCCATCATGCGACTCAAATAGGACATAGAACATGCCAATAATAATTACCCAAGACATGAAATGAGGGATATAGATCAGCGTTTGTATCGCTTTCTTGAACTTTTCTTTCCTCAATTCATTGAGCATAAGCGCTACAATAATCGGCATTGGAAAGACAATAATTAGATTAACGAGGGACAAAACCAATGTGTTCTTCAGTAGTTTAAAAAACGTAGGCTCACTGAATAAACGAATAAAATGCTTTAAGCCTACCCACTTACTACCGGACATCCCCTGAAAAGGAGAGTAATCCTGAAACCCAATCGCAATTCCCCACATGGGACCGTATTTAAATAGTAAGAAGTAAACAATGCCCGGCAACAGCATCAGATAGAGCCACCGATCCTTGAGCATCTTCCCTGTCACGCGATTCATTTTTCTTCTTTTGGTTCGTACTTCAGCCCGTTCATGTGCTGAATAATCGATAGCAGCCATTATATCCTTCACTCCTTCTCTCTATAAATCAAGTTCGCCGCGCCTCGTCTTCAGGAGCGATGCTTACGGCTTTATTCTAAGGAGCAGAGGAAATATCCGTCTATATTCATTTGCTCAGAATGCCATCCCACTCCATTTCTACATATAAAAAAAACACCAGTCACACATAAAAATGTGTGTACACTGGTGTTTTTTATACCTCATTTTCTCCCGATAAAATGGATAAACAATACGCCGTTCGCATCAATCTGCATTTCTATGTTATTTATGGATCCCTGTCCGCGCACCTGATTGGTATTGTGTCGGAGACATTCCATAGTATCTGCTGAACGCCCGCGAGAACGAGTACACATCGGGGTAACCGATCGATAGTGCGATATCCGTAACATTCAACTCACCATCTATCAACAGTTCTATGCTTTTCTCCATACGCAATTTAATTAAATATTGCATCGGACTATAGCTTAGAACGCGGATACACTCCTGATATAGATGGGAGCGATGTACACCAGCAATTGTGGCAACATTAGTTACGCCGATGCCTTCCATGTAATGCGTATCCATGTATTGTTTACATCGCTCCAGCCAATCGATATTCACCTGACTCTTCGCCTGCTCATCCGTCTTGGCAATGAGTGACTCAAGCAGCTGATATAGTTTCAGCTGCAGCATCACTTCATCATACTCGGTACGATCCCGAAGCATGCTATGAATTCGGTTCATCGTCTGCGCATGCTCCGGCATCCACCGATGGTTAACATAGGGCTCCTCTTTACTGAAGCCAATTCGATCCAGAAAGGGGCCGGCTTGATTGCCTTGGAAAGCCAGCCAATACATCTTCAACTGCTGCTCGTCCTCGGCTTCAGCCAACTGATAGCTGTATCGAAGCCCAGGATACAGACAGAACAGATCGCCTTTACGCAGTTGAACCGTTCTGTTACCATGTATGAGCGTAACACTTCCACTAATTACGGCATGCACAGAATAGCATTCAATGACTTTAGGACCAACCAGATAGTTGGGCTTTGCCCTGTTCTGCCCAGCTCGAATGATCCATAAACCTCCGTTCTTCTCGAATTCGGAAGGCGTGTGGAACAGATATTCGGCAAATTCATGGCCATATTCTTTCATCCGCTTCGCTCCTTCGCAAGGAACTATTATCGTACTATGAAGTGCTCAAGCAGCTCCATCTGCTTATCTTGAAACTGATGCGCTTTCTCATTCTCTGCTTCCGGCGAGCATATTCGCCGCAGCTCCGCATCAAGCTCTGCAGCTTTCTCTGGATACTGCTCATATAGATCATCAAGCTCATCGGGATCTGTATCGATGCGAAACAGTTGATGTGGAGCTTCCATATAAGAAATAAGCTTCCAGATGCCTTTGCGTATCATATACGCGCCTGAACGAGTGCCATGACCGTGATACTCCGAAAACACAACACGTTCGGTGTCATCTGGAGCAATTTGTTGCAGCGGGTTTCCCGCCCATACAGCCGGTCTTGTTGCACCAGCAGCGTAAAATAACGATGCTTGCACGTCATGCAAATCGACAGGAGTCGTTACCCGAACACCCTGTGCGAACCCCGGGCCTGCTCCAATACACGGAATACGTACGGAGTCTTCATACAAGGAACATTTCCACCACAAGCCGAATTTACCTAGCATTTCGCCATGATCCGAGGTGTAAATCAACTGGGTGGTTTCTGCTAGCCCCTGATCATCTACCGTATCCAGCAGTCTTCCTAGCTGATCGTCAATAAACGCAACGTTGCCCGCATAACCGCGTCGAAGTCCACGAATTTGCTCCTCCGTAAACAAGTCTGCTTCAAAATGCTCGCGCAAATCTTTGGCATATGGATGATTGGCACTCGCCTCATTAACACCGTATCGGGGCAGATCGGCCGCTTCCGGATACAAGTCCCAATAAGCTTGCGTATTCCATTGCGGAAAATGAGGATTAATTAAATTAATCGTCAGATTCCATGGCTTTGTAAGGGTAGGGGCAACATTCGTCAACCACGCCAATGCTGCATCCATAATCTTTAAATCAGAGTCGAAAGCGTCCTCTTTCACACCGTAACCGTTTGCCCTTTGGGCTGCTCCCTCACGGATAGCGAGAGGCCTGCGATGGAAATTAACATCTCCTGGCAGTTTCCGTTCCTTCGTATGATGCAGCTCTGAAAATCCTAACCGCTCTATATCGTCAAATACATCCGATTTACCGAAGTAGACCGTATGAATGCCCTGTTCACTTAGTACTTTGCCGTAGGAATCAGCATCCGTTGGCAATGTCAGATTACAATTGCTGTAGTTTTGGAGCTCATGTACTCTCTTGCCCGTGAAGAAGGCGCTGCGGCTTGGACTGCAAAGTGGAGAAGGGCAATAGGCATTTTCATACACCGTACCTCTGCTTGCCAACCGCTCCATATTCGGCGTACGCAGAAATGGATGTCCATATACGGACGAGTACAACGGGTTATGCTCATCTGATATGATAATGATGGAATTACTCATACACATTCCCCTCTCTTTACACACGTGATTCATGGTCGGATACACGTCGCTGCCCGCTCTTTTTGCTTTCTGCTACGATGATCTCGGCTTTTGGCTCACCTGCCGCTTCCATTCTCCGAAGCAGTCGCTCTCTCAAAATAGCAGTGACATCTGCATGTGATGCGAATCCTATTAAGTTCGTTAGTTCATAGGGATCGGCCTGAAGATCGTATAAAAATTCTTCAACGTAGGCATCCGCAGTCGCTACATCGCCAATCGGTTCTCTAGCCGATACGGAATATTTCCATCGCGAAGTGCGAATTGCTCTGCCAATCTGCGCCTCGCTAATTTGCACATAAACATCATCGGGCCAACTGGCTGTTTCTCTACGTACGAGTGGGAGAAATGATTGTCCTTGCATCGCATCAGGTACCTCAATGCCGGCCGCATCCAGCAGCGTAGGCGGCAGATCAATCAAACTGACTAGCTCGAGGATTTGACCTCCACTATCGAACCCGGGTCCGATGACCGCTGACGGTACACGGATAGAGCTTTCATGGCACGAGCGTTTGTACTCGCTGTTGCGTGTTTTGAAATGGCAGGCGTGGTCGGACGTGAACAAGATAATCGTATTATCAGCGAGTCCTAAGCTTTTGACAGCGTCAAACAACCGGCCAAGCGCTTCGTCTATCCGTTTCACCATGCCATAATAACCGCCTAAATGCTGCGCGCTTGTACCGCCAAGCGCAGCCAAATCAGGGGGAGTCCATCTGCCGGTGTATGCTTCTTGATAAATGTCCGGCGATGGATAGTCATCCCGATGATTTTGATGATGCGGCTCCAAGAAGGAAAGGAATAGGAAGAAAGGATTCTCTTTCTCCTGATCGATGTAGCGAATTGCTGCATCTGTCAACGCATCGACTCTATAACCGGGCAGCTTCACTCGCTCATTGTCATTATTAAATACAACGGCATCGTAGGAGTCCGAAGTCATTTCCAATGCATTCGCCGCAAGCCAATACTCGTAACCGCCACGTCCCTTCTCCGTAACGGGATTCTCGCTGGCTAGATGCCACTTTCCGATATATCCGGTTTTGTATCCAGCGTCTCGGAAATAATGCGCCAACGTCTGTGTCCCTTCCGGCAGCGGAATTGAATTACGATGACAGCCCGTCGTCGTCGGATACAAACCCGTCTGAAACACCGATCGTGCTGGACCGCAAACAGGCTGACAAGTAAACGAATTATATAAATGAGTGCCCCGTGCCGCCATTCGGTCGAAATTAGGCGTAAGTCCAAGCGGGTTACCGTGTACGCCAGTCGTATCCCAACGCTGTTGATCCGTAAAGAATACGATCACATTCGGTTGTGAAGCTTTGTGTGTGTTTGCCATATCCATTCATCTCCTTCTATTTCACTTTTTCACTAATTGCTTATAATCCTCTGATGTGTAGTCTTTGTCCGCCTGCCAATTAGGGAAGGTGAAATCATCTCTGCTCACCTGTACACCAGATGACTTTACTTTATTCACAGCCTCGTCCAGGCCTTTGTTTAATTTCTCATCATAAGCTTTGAGCAAAGGCGCCGCATCTTTTTCAGCCCCTGTCAGTACCGCTTGTAAAATATCGCTGAATGATGGCTTGATTTTCGGCTGCGAAAGGGTTCCCAGTCCCACGATGACCTTGGCGGTTTGCGGGTTTTG
The DNA here is from genome assembly GCF_031455095.1 of Paenibacillus qinlingensis. Classification (GTDB taxonomy): domain Bacteria; phylum Bacillota; class Bacilli; order Paenibacillales; family NBRC-103111; genus Paenibacillus_E; species Paenibacillus_E qinlingensis_A. Next base: position 143,989 of record NZ_JAVDSB010000009.1, on the reverse strand, counting down.
AATCGCATAATCTGGGCGAAGCTTCAACTCTTCTTTATGCAGCTTCAAGAACGAATCGAATTCAGGATATGGATACAGCGCCTTATTCTCATTGATACTATTAATTGGCGTCAGAGCGACGCCGCTGTTCAGGTACTTTTCATAAAATAGCTGTGAGGAAAAGGCTTTTTCGATAAACTCCGCTGCAGCTTTCGCATTTTTGGATTTGGCCGAAATGAGATAGCCGGATGGGGCAGCTTGCACATAGTAATATGTCGGCTTACTTCCGGTAAGCGTCGGCACGGCTGCGAGGCCCAGCTTAACATCTGGCGTATCTCGCTTCGCAATCCACATCCGGGCGCGACCATCGATTAGAAAAGCTGCCTTGCCTTGACCGAATAGCACGCTGGCTTCCGTGCTTTTCAATGTAAAAGAGGAGGGTAAAATACTACCGTCCGCTTTGAGCTTTAGCAAGAAATCAAAAGCATCCAGCGTTGCTTTGGAGCTATATTCATATTTCCCGGTCTTATAATTAAATCCCTCAGCCGCCTGCGGATCACTGCCTGCGCTTAGCGCACTTACGAATTTGCCGATACCTGAAGCATCGCCGGTCTCGCCTCCGCCGAATACGATGCCGAATACATCGCCTTTGCCCTTGGCTGTAATCGTGTTTGACATACTGCGCAGCTCATCCCAAGTTGTTGGCGGCTTCTCCGGGTCAAGCCCAGCTTTTTGCAGCACATCCTTGTTATAGTACAGGATCGAACTCAACTGCGGCCCCGTGAGTGGCCAAGCGTACGTTTTGCCATCAATAACGTTCACACCTTCGGCAAAGGACCCCGCGATAAATTGCTTCTTCCACTCCTCCGAAAGAAGACCGTCATACGGCAGCGCCCACCCATTAGCCACGATGGAACGTATATCTGTATTTTGCGGCGTTTGGAAAATATCTGGAAGCTCATTGGATGTAGCCGCTGCCTGAACAGCTGAATTGTATTCAGCCCAAGGCATGTAACGGGCCTCGACCCGAATGCGGCCTTTGTTTTTTTCATTAAACTCCTTCACCATACGCTGGCCTGGACTTTCGTCCCCCTTCAAGAAATCGCTCCCTCCCCATACGGTGACAATCGATTCCTGCCCGACTTCTTTTGTTTGCTCCGGTTTCTCAGCATTATTACTCGTGCAGCCTGAGAGCACCACAACACTCCCTAGCGCCAAAGCGCCGAATCCATTCATCCATTTCTTACTCATAGCCATCCTCCTCATAAAATAAAAAAATGTGTTCTTGTGTTTCTCTTATCCCTTAATTGCACCTGAAACCCCTTCAATAAAATAACGTTGCAGTAATATAAATACGGCAAGAATAGGGAGCAAAGATATGCTGGCTGCTGCTGCCATACCCGTCCAGTCCATCGTATTTTCGCCAACGAACTGAAACATCCCCACGCCGAGCGTCCGTAAATTGGGCTTGCTCAATGTGAAAATAAGCGGCATGAGAAACGCGTTCCACGTCCACATAAACTGCATGATCGCGGTCGTTGCAATGATCGGCTTTGCCATGGGCAGCATAATACTTGCAAATGTCCTTAAAAAACCACTCCCATCGATCTCCGCCGATTCCTCCATTTCCTTCGGAAGACCGCGGAAATAGGCAACGAATAGTAAAATGAACAAGATATGTCCACTGCCTGCCTCAGCCAAAATAACGCCCCATAGGGAATTGTTAAGTCCCAGCGAGTTAATAAGCGAATAAACCGGGATAATCGTATATCCCTTGGGCATGAACATCGTCGCAGTAACCGCTGTTACAAAAAATAGCCGTCCACGAAAACGATAACGCCCAATTGCGTATCCCGTTAGGGAGCACACAGCAAGCACGATCAACACCACCGACACGGTAACAATCAGTGTGTTCCAGAAATACACGGAGAAATGCGCCGTCTCCCATGCCCGTTTGTAATTGGCAAATTGAAACTTTTGCGGCAATAGCGTGATGCCTGAGGTGATATATTCGTTATTTGTCTTAAACGAAGCGGCAATCATCCAAATGAACGGATATATCCAGACGATGCCGATCCCGATCAACAAAGTGTGCAAAGCTAATAACGGCACGCGTAGAAGCTTCCTTTTCAAGGTGAGTCCCTCCTATAACCGCCCGGACGATTTACGTCCGCCAGTCCATTTGACAAACAACCCCAAAATAATGGAGATAAGCATGACCACAATCCCATATAAAACGCCCGCTGCGGAAGCGAAGCCTACCCGGGCTTCCCCGCTGCCTGAGAATGCATACCGGTAGATGTATACATCCACCATGTCCGTTTTGAAGGCGGGGCCACCGTTGGTCATCGTCTTAACCAGATCAAATACATGAAGCGCATTAACAGCTGACATCAGCACAATTACACTCCCAACCGGCAGCAGCAAGGGTATCGTCAAAAATCGGAACAATTGCCAAGCGGAAGCTCCGTCGATGCGGGCTGCTTCGAACAATTCTTTGGGCAGAGATTGAATACCCGCTAGCCAATATACAAGCTTCATCCCGAAGGTTTTCCAAATGCCGACTACGATGACAATCGCGAGTGCCGTATCAATCGAACCGAGCCAATCCACAGGCCGTTCAATCCATCCGAGACGCAGCAGTATCTCGTTCACCAGACCTTTGTATGCACCGAATGCGAACCGCATCACTAAACCAACAACAGCCGTGGTCGTAACAACCGGTAAGAAGTACACCGTGCGGTAAAATACCTTCCCTTTGAGCCAACTTGCATTCAACAAAAGCGCCATAAGCAGCGCAAGCGGTACTTGAATAGCTACCAAACAAACCATAAACACAATACTGTTGCGAAAAGCGTTCCAGAAGATTGGATCAAGCAGCGTCTCCTTGAAATTATCAAATCCCGCGAAATCTCGAAGAGGGCCGTAGCCATTCCAATGGAAAAAGGCATATACATAGCTCATTGCGATCGGGTACACCGTAAATAGCAGGAACAGCAGCAATTGCGGCGCGATAAAAGCCCAGCACCACATCTCTTTGCGCAAACGGTAGTGAAACCATGTTGGCTTCGCTCTTCCCTCCGTTTTATTGCCAGTAACGATGTGCATGGTGTTACCACCTCCTTTCGTTTGACCTCATCCTGTTAAGCATCTGCCGCACAGCGAAATCCTATATTCCCGGTTGAACTGTCCGGCGTATTCGAGCTGCGTGCAGCAACCCTGTAGCGATTGCAGTAAGACTTATGGCATAAATACGAACCGCCACGCATGGATCGGCTTACGCCGGAAGATGCCCCCCGCGGATTTCTCTTGTTCTTGTCCGGCGCTGCCATAAACCAATCAGAGCACCATTCCCACACGTTGCCAACCATGTTGTACAAGCCGTACCCATTCGGTGGAAACGAGCGGGCAGGTGCAGTACCGGCATAGCCATCCGAGGCATGGTTTTTGTCAGGAAATTTCCCCTGCCACACATTGCATAGATGCTCGTTACCAGGCTTCAGCAGATCGCCCCAAGGGTAGCGCTTCTGGATTAGGCCTCCACGAGCTGCAAACTCCCACTCGGCTTCCGTCGGAAGCCGTTTGCCGGCCCATTTGGCATACTGCGTTGCATCATGCCATGAAACATGAACGACGGGATGATCCAGCCGTTCCTCGATCGAAGAGCCGCTGCCTTCCGGCCGAAACCAGCAGGCTCCGTTCACGGCGAGCCACCATGGCACGTTCGGCACTGGCCTTGCGTCCACGTCCCGCACCTTATCCGGGACGAACAAATGAAAGACGAACGACCAACCGAACCTCTCCGCTTCCGTCACATAGCCGGTTTGTCGAATGAACTTCGCGAACTGCTCATTCGTAACCGTGCAAGCATCTAGATAGAACGGTGAAAGCTCGATCGTTCGAATCGGCCCTTCCCCATCATTCGGGAAGCCTTCGGCGACATCGGTGCCCATTAAAAATTCGCCGCCAGGCAAGTAAATCAACCCTTCATCTTGAAACGGTTTCTTCTGGGCACTTGGTACGAATGATTCCAGATGTATAAAATTAGTCGTGTTTTGCGCCTCGAGGGTCTGCTGTTCCGTCCGTTTGATGGAGCAGCAGGCTCCTCCGCTAGTTGTATGCATATGACACCCTCCTCCCAATGGCAAAACAAAAAGAGACGTACGGCATGAACAATTACATTCATGCGATACGTCTCCGTTAGTACGGTCGACTGCGTCGGCTTCAATTATTATAATCCAATAAGATTACTCGGTTATCACTTTGTCTAGAATTTTAGCTCCGAACACTTATATTGTCAACCGTTTTTTGGCAAATTGTCATTCCTAGGTTTCTTTTCATTATTGTTTATACCAAATGAAACAGCCTCAGTCCAATGACATTCAGGACCAAGGCCGCTCTGATGTTTAGCGTTCAGCTACAAACGTATTTCGCAGTGTACCAATCCCCTCAATCGTCGCTTCAACAACATCACCAGGCTTCAACCACACCTGAGGCTTCCTCCCCATTCCGACACCAGGGGGTGTACCCGTGGAGATGATATCTCCGGGTTGCAGTGTAATGGTATTGGAAAGAAACGAAACCAGATGCGGAATATCAAAAATTAATTCTTTCGTGTTCGAATTCTGCATCACTTGCCCGTTCAACGTCAGTGAGATGTTCAAACTTCCCGGGGTCGCAATCTCATCCGACGTAACAATCCACGGTCCTGTCGGTGCGAATCCATCGATGGCTTTCCCACGCGTCCATTGTGGTTCGTTCAGTTGAATATCACGAGCACTGACATCATTCAACACCGTATAACCGAATACGTAATCCATCGCGTCTTCTTTTGTGACTCTTTTGGTTGTTCTGCCAATGACGACAGCCAGTTCGACTTCGTAATCACATTGCGAGACTTCTCTAGGAATCGTTACGAAATCCTCATGTCCGATCAAACAGTTGTTGTACTTTGGAAAAAGTACGGGAACTTTGGGTACTTGCATATTGGACTCGATGACATGGTCGTGATAGTTAAGTCCGATACAAATAATTTTCTCTGGATCCGTTAAAGGGGAAGCTAATTTTACATCCTCCAGTGGATAAAGAGCGCCGCCTTCGGCACATGCTGCTAGATAATCTGCGGCACGCTTACCAGACTCGGCAAGCCCACGAATCACATCACGCGCCGTGCAGACTGCGCTTAACACTTGAACGGTACTCTCTTCTTTTACAATACCGACTTGCAACTTATTAGGATCCTGTTTGGTGTAAAATTGCACTAATTTCATCCTATTTGTCTCCTCTGCCTGTTTTTTAAACTTGGATGCCAACCTTTAAAATCGTTTGATAGTAATAGAAGATCGGATAGTAGTATTGCGCAAACTTTTTTGGACTATCTCCCCAGAAAATGAGGGCATCACCAGCATCACCAGAGATCTCTCTGCCTTCTCCCTCGCCCCCACGGATGTCAATGCCTTCGCGGAACGTAGCCCTCCCCGCTTCCAAAAACTTCACTTCGCCAGTAAATTCATAGGCATAGGACAACGCCTCTAGACAAATTGGATTACTGTGCAGTTTCTGTGTACTAGGCAACTCTTTATAATAAAATAAGCCCGTTTCTTTCACATAACAATGCTCCAAATAATCGTCCATCACATCCACAATCATTTGCTTAATTTGTTCCTGCGGGCGGATACGATAGTAACGCATCAAACTGTTAACCGCCACGCAAATCATGAAGCCTGAGCGATACACCGTATGATCCGTTGCAGGGGACAGGAAGGTGCCAAATTTATTTTTCCACGCTGTAAAATGATCAACAATGCGCTCTGCGGCTTCCAGCCATTTCTCCTCATAGGTCTCATTATATAAAGCTGTCAGACTGCGAAGCGCCCAACCGCTTTCTCTAGCGGCAATGCCTCCCTCACCTTGATAGCGAGGCGTATTTAATATCCTTCTGATGTTGTCACCAATACCAATGGCCGCCGTAAGCGCGGATTGTTCGCCAGTCATGTGATAATAGTCAAGTAGGCCTTCGACCCACTCATGACATATTTTCACGAGTCCTGTTACATGCTTGCCTGAATGCATGATTTGACCATTTTGACGTAACGGATCCTCACTAAAATGGCAAATATCCACATCCATCCAGTGCTCAGCGCCTCTTAGCATGTAATCGTAGAATCTTCGCTTTCCGGTTCTTGCGAACAAATGCATCATCGCATGCGGGAGATCATACTCGTTGTTCACCCACACCCAATCGCCATTGCCCCTGCCTTGGAACGTATAGTTCTTATCAGGCGCATCGCCCCAATGCAGCATGCCGAAAGTTTTCGCCCTGCCGTCCGCCATTCGGTAAAATCCGCGCTCAACCCAGTCGATGAATTGATCACCTGGGATGGATTCAATGATACCCGCTCGTTCATAGGCTCCGCGTTCCAGCACGGGATGATCCGGCATCTGCATTTGCAGACTGCGCACGTTAACCTGCTCAAGTTGTTCGTCTGCTCCATGCACATGCAGGAAGAAGCGATGCGTTTTGGCCATTCCCTGCATCATGGTGATAGGATGCCCCGCAGGAATGATGCCCACGTTGATTTCTTCGGATGTAACCTCCAACGATTTAGGCAAGTTTTGTGGTGCCTGGAACAACGTAACGCTAATTCCACCACGATGCTGTTCACTCAGATCAGCCCAGAATGTCCCGCAGAATGTTTCTGGGATGTCTTCGATAAATTCCTTTTTCAAGGATTCGGCCGTAAACGCATACGATAAATGATCTCCCTTTACTCCGCTTTTCGACAACCTTTTATCCGTTCCAAAGCGGGAGATGCCGAGTCGAAGCTGTTCGGATTGCAGAACGTCCTGCGCAGATTGAACACGCAGTTCGGCAGCATGAATCACCTGCTCTTGGGCTAATTCCTTGTTGATAATCTGATAATCGATCATCAACCACGGTTTTCCGGCAAATGCATAGACCCGGACTACGAAATCGAACCAGCGATTCTCGTCAGCAGTACTGAGATGTTTCCCTTTCGCTTCAACGGAACACCGAATAGGACCTGATTCAAGTACGCGCCAACCTTCAGCGGAAATTTGGCATACATGCTCTTGATTCGAAGCATCTCGAAGCGTCGGCCCCACGACGTTATGTGTCTGCACGCCACCCTCAAGCTTCAACGTTCTGAATAAGCCAGTCTCGCCTGGTGCTGATAACTCGGCTTCCAGCGCCCCTGTCGTAATGACTACCGATCCGTTGCGTTGCTGAACGCCGATGGGCTGCGCTGGCAGTACCGTTTCACGATCCGTTGAAATCATGAATGATTTGCCAAGATTAGACGGAAGATCCGCAAGAAAGTGCAGCAGCAGCCACTTCACCGAGCCATCTGGCCACGTTGCCGTTACTCTCGTCTGAGTTGGAATCGCCTCGTTCCCGTCTAGAACGGAAACTTTGGAGCTATCGGACACCATTCCTTCCGCAAAAGGAACAGCAATCGTGCTGGGTTCTTCATGGCGCGGAAACTTGGACAACTTTTCAAAATGTAAGGAAATGTTCATCATGTTCTCCTCTCTAAGACGGGATACTCATTCTCATTTGCTTATACTCGTCATCGATTCGTTTCCGTTCTGGATGAGTTTCTACGGTCGTTCTTTGTTTAAGTAAGCTCTGGCATTCCAACATATGCTCAATCAATTTGCTTTTCAGATCGCTCTTTATGCCAAACAAAGTCTCATCCTTCGATCTATTCGTAATCTCTTGTGGGTCTTCCTGAACATCGAACAGTTCTTCGCCACCCGAAATATAATGCACATATTTATAGCGACCGTCATACACCATGGAACGTCCTAGGAATTCACTAAAAACGTAGTTATTAATGGGCTTCTCAGGGTTCTCGATTAACGCCATCAAGCTTTTCCCTTGAACCGTTTTCGGTTTAGGAGCCTCACACATATCTAAGAACATCGGCATCAGATTAACCGTACTAACGAGGGAATCGCATGTGCTGCCTTTCGCCACTCCTGGTCCATACACAAGAAGTGGAACTTTAACCATCGATTCGTAAAAGTAATATTTATAGGATAAACCGTGATCACCCAATGCATCGCCGTGGTCGCTTGTAAACACGATATACGTATCTTCCAGCACGCTTTTTTCCCTTAATACATCAAGCATTTTGCCAATGCCTTCATCAATTAGAGAAATGGTCGCATAGTAATGCTTCCGCCATCTCCTGATTTGCTCAGGGGTTGCCTTCGTCGGATCAATTTGAAAAACAGAATTATTCTCCGTATCCCTCACGAACGCCAGTTGTTCTTCCAGCATATAGTTGGCTTCTACAGACCCTTGAATCGGCTCAGGAATCTCGCAATGTTCATACATATCCTTCATTTCTGCAGGTGGATCGTACGGATCATGCGGGCTCGGAAAACTTACCCAAACGGCGAAAGGCTCATCGCCATTCGTTCCCAGCCATTGTGCTGCGCTATCTGCGACAAATACGTCTGGATGAAACTTCTTTTCATGAATAAAATAAGGCGCTCCGAGTGATTCCTGATATTCCGGAAACTCAACTGGACTCGAACGGTCCAATCCGTTGTGTTTCAGAAAGGTATAGTGATCATCTGGCAAATAAAAATGTCGTTTATCCTCACAGATAATTCGCTCTTGAAAACCGCCGAGTTGATCCCATGGCGTAAAATGCATTTTACCAATTGCTGCCGTTTGATAACCTTCCCTGCCGACAATTTCAGGCCATACCGGCGTCCCCTCAGGTAGATTCGTATCGTTGGATAATGTCCCGACGACAGAAGGATACTGCCCGCACATCATGGCCGAACGACTAGGGCCGCATACAGGCGCTGTCACGTAACAGTTGTTAAACACCATGCCATTTCCAGCAATCCAATCCAGATTCGGTGTTTTCATAAAATCTAGCCCATAACACGGCATTGAATCCTGCCGTTGTTGATCCGTTGTAATGAACAATAGATTCTTTTTCTTCATTATCCATTTACCTCCGTTACGTAGAGCTGTATCGTTCCGCTTCGGTCGGAGGCGAACAATATACGGTCAGCCTTCCAGCTGAACGTCGGATGACAATGCGACATCTGGGAGCCCCATGAGGTGTGGTGCGTACATAGTGTTTTCAACTCCGTCTGACCATCCTTCAATGTAATGAGAACGATATCATCAACTTCATCCCCGACCAATAAGCTGTTATCGTTATTAGCATGATAATGGTTGCAGTAATGCGGCATCGGAATCGTGTTAAGGACTTTGCCTTTCTCATCAGCCAAGCCGATGTAAGGCGTTTGCCCGCTTTCCTCCGTCACGATTGTAGCTTGCGTTCGCTTCGAGGTAATGGTGCCGTCATGCCCTTTTCTGCGATTATCGAAGAAGATCAAGCCGTCTCGCGTCCAAAACTCATGCCCCACGCAGTCGTCTTCCTCCTGTCTAAAGCAGGGAGTTACTTGACCTGTTGAAATGTCCAAAAGCCAGATGCGTTGATGAACCTGGTTCCACGGGCCCTCGTGACAGAACATAGCGAGATTACTGTCATGTGGTGAGAACTGGAAATGCCCCAGCCAATGGGTATCTTCAAAGGCATTATAGACCTTGGAACCATCCAGATGGGCAATCGTGACGAAGCCCCGCTTGATCGCATACATCGTCTCCTTGAAGCCGGCATAGTTGTTGCCATAGGTAATGGAGACATCTTCGTTGCGGCAAAAGCCCACTAGCTTTTTATCCGGACTAATAAAAGGAGACCATAACGTCATGCCTTCGGTTTCTTCGTAGACAACCCTGATCTCTCCCGTGCGGGTATTAACCTTCTTGATCTTATTGCCGGTAATATACACTAACAACTCGCTGTCCGGTGTCTTCGTGCTGAAGCCGGTATAACCGACGCCCTGAGGCTCATCTGTCATTTGCGTCATAAGTCCTGTTGCCAGATCCATCTTGAAAAAATTGTACAGCCCTCGCTCACTCCCGCGATCGGAGAGAAAGTAAATTTCCTCATCCCCGAGCGTAAATGAATTATCCGTAAAATAGAGATGAACATTGTTGGAGGCGCCGTCGGTCAGCTGCCACACTTGTTTTCCCGTTTTTTCATCGATGTACGACTTCTTTTCCGATGGATATACTTTACCTATCAATGCGTCCACTCTCCTATGGATCTAGCTGATTTCCAAAGTTAACGCCCACTCATTGACGCCGCCGCCCGGCACGACCGAACAGCTGTTCAAACCATGAGCGATGCTCACATTATCCAAATACCCTGTCGCTGGCTCCAACGCAAGGTGATAATGATCATCCCATCCGCCGCCGTTCACCCAGAAGGCCAAATAAGGAACTGTTTTCACATCAAAAATGAGTGTAAATCGCTCTCCTGTCGCTTCCTCAACTACGGAGCACCAGCCCTCTTGAAGAGGTGACATTACATAAAATTTATCGGCCACACCAGAATGACGTGCGGGCATCTTATCTATGTCTACTTTAGCCCCGTCCTCGCCGATAAAAGCTGGCCATGCCTTCACCGTTCCCCATTGTCCCAAACGCTGATCTAACGAAACGGTCGTTATGATTTGGCTTATAGATGTAGGCAAACAGATGCGCATAGATTCCGTAGCAGCGATAATCGGATGTGGAGCCCATAAATAAGGCATGTCATGCTCGCTCAAATTCGTTAAACGATAAGAGAAAAGTACCTGACTACCTTTCAAAACCATCTTTTTCTCCAATCGGTAAGGCAGGCTGCGTCCTTGAACAACAGCATGCATCTCTAGGTCGGAGACTTTGTTGCACACCCACGGCAATGCCCATACTTCTCCGTGATCGGGAATTTGCACATGCTGCCAGGGGGCAACTGGGAAGGAACAGCTATCTATGCTGGGAAATAATTCATCCCATCCGCATCGATCCCATTCCTCCCACAAGCTGCCATAGCAAGGCTCACGAAACTCTCCCCTTCCCTCAGGTCGATCCATCCATTGTTTACCCGTCTTTTTATTGATGAGCGAGCAGATTTTAGTGCCGAGTGCAGGGAGGATGTCGATTTGCAAATGCTCATTCTCCAAACGGATTTGTTCCATCATACGATGAGCAGTTCATGGAACTCACAGGAGCGCGCACCATGAATAACGAGCGGATCTTGGTAAGCTAGCTGTTCAGCTTCTTCCAAGGATTGTGCGTTGTAAATCACCATACCACCTACGCCGTCTACAAAACGGGCTTTGAGATAGATAGAGCCCTTCCTTTCCAGCTCCGCCAAATAAACCAAATGAGCTGGTCGATGGAGTTTATTCTTTTCCTCGTCCAGCATCGGTAAAATCGCGATGTATTGTTTCATAGCTCAGCCAACATCCCTCCGTCAATGACTACACCCGTGCCAATCATGAATCGCGCCTCGTCGCTTGCGATGAAACAAATTACGTTGGCAATTTCCTCTGGCTTGCCGATGCGGCCAAGCGGCTGGGCGCCTTTCCATTCCTCATTGAGATCAGCGCCATGCAATCCGCCTAATTCGGCGTATCGATTCAACATGCCCGTATCGGTCGCACCGGGTAGAACTGCGTTGACGCGAATCCCTTGTTTGGCGTAATCGATCGCCATGCTTCGGGTCAACGCCATGAGCCCGCCCTTGGAAGCCGCATAGGCTGCGTAGTTGTTAATGGTTGCTTGCGCGTGAACCGAAGCGACGTTAATAATGACGCCTCCACCACTGTTTATCATATGTGGAATACCGTATTTCCCTAGTAAGAAAGCGGATGTTAAGTTCACATTGAGCGTCGCATGCCACTCCTCTTCGGACAAATCGACAACTCCAAGCAACGATTCAACTGCAGCACTATGGACAATGCCATCCAGCCGGCCAAAGGTTTCAACCGCAGTCTGGATCACCCTCTGTATATCGGTAGACTGTCCCACATCGGTTTTGACAAAAATGGCTTTTCCCGCCGAGTCTTTCATCTGCTCTAGCGTCTCCATCGCGTTCGCTTCCGAACGGTTGGCGATCACAACGTTGGCTCCCTCTTGCGCCAAGCGTATGGAAGTAGCTCGACCAATACCTGTACCGCCGCCGGTAACAATGAAAACCTTTTGCTCAAATCGCATGGTGTCGCCCTCCCTACTTAAGGATGTAAAGTAATTTTACTGAATTCGGTTTTACCTTCCACTAAAGCTCGGAAACTGTCGGGTCCATCTGACAAGTTGCGTTTCGCCAGCCAACCATCCGCTCTGATTTTCCCGCTGACCAGCATTTGTACGGCATGTTTAAAATCCGCATCCGAATAAGAATAAGAACCGCGTATATTCACCTCTTGACGGACAAGATGGTTCAATTTCATAGGTGATTCATCGCTGCCTAAGCCCACCAGCACGATGTTCCCGCCAGGACTAATCAGCTCCAGCGCTTGCTGTCTCACGGCGGTTGCACCGACGCAATCGATGATCGTATCGATCCCCCGCTGCGCGAAGAGCTCCGCTGCTTTGACTTCGACTTGCTCAGGCGTCGCCACCTCAGCACCCAGAAGCTTGACATGATGCAGCCGCACTTCCTGCCGATCCACGACCAACACTTGATTGGCGCCCATGTTTAATGCTGCCTGCAACGTCAGCAAGCCGATCGTCCCAGCTCCATAAATGATCAGATCATCCAAATACGGAAGTCCTAGCTTGATCGCATGAATGCATACGGCTAGCGGCTCCGCCAATGAGGCGACAGCGGCATCCATTTCTTGGGGCACCTTGTACAGGCTGCTGACAGGTACGGTCACATACCCCGCAAAAGCGCCTGGTCGATGAATACCGATCAATTCCCGGTGACGGCACAGATTGCGCTTGCCGATGATGCAGCGGTCGCAAGAGCCGCAAGAGATTAGGGGATTGGCTACGACCTTGTCACCTATGGAAAAACCTGCAAGTGCACCTGATTGATAATCGATGCCAACAATCGTCCCACAAAACTCATGCCCCATAATTAACGGTGGAATACGAACGCTGCTGTGGCCCAGATAGCCTTCCAACTCGCTGCCGCAAATCCCAGCGGCTTCGACCTTGATGACGGCCTCTCCAGGACCCGCATGCGGATCTTCTTTATCCTCAAGACTTAATTGCCTCGGCCCGTGATATACCAGCGTCTTCATGCTGAGTATACCTCCACACCATTCACGATATGCTTCGGACGCTCTCCGTTCAAAATGCGCTGCACTTCCAAAGCCGCATGACGCTGCAGTCGGTTTAATGAACTTTCCGAATACCAAGCGCAATGGCTTGTAATCAAGCACTGCTCTATTTGGAGCAGAGGACTGTCCAGCGCAACAGGCTGTTGCTCCAGCACATCTAGTGCTGCACCGGCAATTTGGTTGCTCGTTAGCGCTTCAATGAGACTCTCGGTGTGAATGACCGCTCCTCTGGACGTATTGATGAGGTAAGCCGTTGATTTCATTCGCTCAAAAGCATCGCGGTTGAAAATATGTTTCGTATCCGCTGTTAATGGAAGATGAACGGAGATCATATCGCTTTGTTCCAGCAATTGATGCCAATCTACCTTCTGCGTGTATTGTTGTTCAAAAACCGTCTGCTGCACAAAAGGATCGTAACCGATGGTGTTGATGCCGAAGCTTTGCGCTCGCTTGGCCACGTCTTTGCCGATATTGCCAAACCCGGCGATCCCTAACGTTTTCCCGTTAAGTCCCATAAGCGGGCGGCATGGCGTTATTTGCCATACGCCTCGGCGTACTTGGGCAACCACTTGCGGAATTTTGCGGACACTCGCAAGGAGCAAGGACATCGCATGATCGGCGACTTCGCCCGTTCCATAGTCCGGAACGTTGACGACAGGAATATTTCTCGCTTTGGCCGCTTCAATATCCACGTTATCTACGCCAACGCCATATCTGACGATGATTTTGCAGCGCTCCAAGCTGTCGATGACTGCCTTAGTAATTGGCGCTCTTTCGGATATAATTGCATCTGCATGTCTAGCTAATTGCAGCACTTCTTCCTGCGTTTTGCATTGACCGGAAAGGAGCTTCACGCCCATTGGCAGCAAAACTTCCTCTTCTTGCTTTAAATCCGGAAACCCGTAATCCGTCACCACTACTGTATAGGCTGTCATCATGTACACTCCTTTTCCATAGTCGCATAGCATTCTACAAACCACTGAGCCACACCATCTACGATGGCGGCCAAATACGCCTGTCCTTGCTCCGCAGAAGCGGCTTCGCTGCTGTCCGTATAGCCATCCGCGCCGGTTAATTTACCATGACAGCCGATAAACGTGCCTGCCCGGCTGCCAAATATCCAATCCAGCTCGGTATGCTCCTCCGGAATGAGATCCTTACGAACGAGACGCTCGTCAAGCGCAAGCATCAGCGAAGTCTCAAATCGGCCGGCATGCCCAGCCACCATCCCTCGATTTTCTTCGCGAGCAGACGTCATTGCGTCCCCTGCTGCGTTCCAGTAGGAAGCGGAAGCGACCCACACCGGATGCTGGACAGCTAAGTCCTGTGCTGCTTGGTTCATCATATTGGCATTACCGCCATGCGCATTAATAAAAATAATTTTGCGGAAACCGTCTTTGATCAAGCTTTCTCCGATTTCCTTGAGCATCCGTAAGTACGTTTCCGAGGAAAATGAAAGGGTACCGCCAAAGGCCAGATGATGGCTTGAGCAGCCGATTGACAATTGCGGCGTCAGGAGCAGCTTCGCTTTGCCTTCTGCTGTCGCTTTACGAACAGCCTCTGTGCTTATATGCTCACCAATCAGGCTATCTGTATAGACACTAAGGTGTTTGCCGTGCTGCTCCGTTGCCGCTAATGGCACAACTGCGGCATAACCAGCCCTTGCGCATGCTGTAATTTCTTCCCTTGTCAAATGGTGAAATAAGAAAGTATCCATATCAAGAACCTCCATCTTAGTTCTAACCTGTGACTTCTTGTTTTTCCGATGTTTGAAGGGTTAATTGAACGAACACGCGATCCATTGCACGCAAAGTTGCTTCGATTTCAGCCGATTGGTGTGCGGTAGAAATGTACCATAACCCATTCGGACGAAGTAAGACACCTTCTTCGAGCATTAACTCTGCAAAGCGGGTATATTGCGCAGCGTCGCGCTTATTAAACGTCTCGAAATCGTTAACCTCTATCGCATCAATAAACATCATGTGCATCACAGGTCCTATTTGGTTCACTACACCAGGAATACTGTGTTTGCTCAGTAATGCACGTATACCGTCAGCAAGTTCTGTAAAGAGTGTTTCCATGTGCTTGTAAGCCGCACCGTTATCTTGGGCGAGGTGGCTTATCGTTGCAATTGCTGCAGCGGTAGAGACACAATTTCCATTTAACGTCCCCAGATGGCTTACTTTTCCTTCATCCACAAGCTTCATAATCTCAGCATTACCGGCCACAGCACTGATTGCGATGCCTCCGCCCATTGCCTTGCCAATCACGACCAGATCAGGGCGAATGTCGAATCTGCCATGGGCTCCTCCCAAGCTAAGCCGGAACCCCGTAATCACCTCATCCATAATCATGACGATGTTGAGCTCTTGCGTCAGCTTGCGCATCAGAGCTAGATAGCCTGCTTTCGGTTGAATGCAACCGGAATTACACATGACTGGCTCCGTTATGACAGCGGCGATTTCATGTCCTCTGGTGCGCAGCGTAGATTCTAATGCTTCAGGGTCATTCCAAGGAAGTAAAATGATATCATCCAGGCTATTTTCGCTTTGTCCAAATGTACCAGGGGGAATAGCTGCTGCCCTGTCGTCGGAAGCTTTTTGACTCATGTCCGAGCTGGGAAACGATGTGAAGATCGAATCTGACCAGCCATGGTAATGTCCATGGAAGCGTACAACCTTTGTTTTGTTTGTGTACGCGCGTGACAATCGAAGCGCCAGCATAACCGCTTCTGTGCCGGAGCCGCTTAGCGATACTTTCTCTGCGCAAGGAAGAACCTCGGTTAACAGATCAGCCAATTTAATTTCGCCATCATGCTGAAGTCCGTATGTAGCTCCATTCAGCAAAGCTTGATGTATGCTTTCATTTAAACCGTCGTGCGCATGACCCAGAATCAACGGGCCGTAAGCAAGCAAGTAGTCGATGTAGGTATTGCCATCCACATCCGTGATGCACGCAGCTTTCGCTGACTTTGCATACAAGGGAGTTGGTTTCATTGACGCACGCAAGGAACTGGCTACCCCGCCTGCAAGATGCTGTTTGGCTGCTTGATGCTTAGCAATGGATTGTTCATAAGTTCTCATTGGGATTCCTCCATGTACGAAATAGGATCAAGCGGATAAATGGGACGAGTTAATTGCTCATATTGAAAGTGGTAGAGGTTTTCTCCACAACAGCCTGGCGTATCGACCTGTATAATTCTTTTGCATAGGGTACCAAAAGCTGTCTTCCACGCAATGGCGGACTTCACGACGATCGTATGGAAGTCTTCAGCATGTAAGCCTACTGATGTGACATGTCCAAGATCCCAAGGTGCAGTGCGCTTTTCCGTTACAATTACGGTGAGATTTCCCGCTTCGATGACAGCTGTTTTCCCCATATCTGCCCATTGTCCTGTCATATAAGGACCGATATGGGTGTATTTACCATCAAATAGCTCTCGAATGACACCTGTTATTGGAATCGGTTCTCCGTTCAGATTGCCGCTCTTACCGCCAATTTCTGCATCACAAACAGCACCAACACCGAGACGGTGGGCAAAATGGGCAGCTTCCATATCACGAATCACTATGAGACATTTTTTGGGTGCGTTAATGAGATGCTTCAGAACATGGGTTGCATCCGCTGGGGCGCCTCCGCCAACATTATCCGCACCTTCTACGAGGATGACAGGTCCTTGCTCCTCGGCAAACGCCATAGCAACAGCTTCGGCGGCGGGGTATCCATTGCTTTTTAACCTATCTCGGAGTTCCCATGCCATTCGGCTAAGTTCTTGCGCATAGTGATCGGCAAGCGGTTGATCGTTATTCGTCGTCACCACAAATGAAACACCAGCATCAGGCACATCGCTATAGGGAAAGCCTCCTGCTACAGTAACATTGACTACCTTCGGGTCACTTTCTATCGCAAATGCGCAATCCATTAATTCCTGCATCGGACCAGCTACATCCGTTAACATCACTTGCGGTACTAGGAGAAGTCGCGGTTGAACGAAGGCACTCACAGGCTTGATCACTCCGCGGATTGTCTGTGCTAACAACTGAACCGCCTCTACGCCTCTCTCATAGGCATCGATATGCGGATACGTGTCATAGCCAACTATGATGTCGACCTGTTCCACCATGTGCTTACTAATATTGGCATGCAGATCTAAGGTGACTGCAATGGGTTTGGAAGGACCCGCCTTCTCTCGAATACGCCGGACGAGCTCACCCTCAATGTCTGGGAAGCCTTCTGCTACCATGGCACCATGCAGAATGGCAACAATGCCATCAGCTGATAAATCAATGGAGGAAACCACGGAATCAAATAGTGCCTCCACTGTTCTACGACTGACCATTCCGCTTGGAGGTGCCGCGGTATACAAGCCGCATGTTATTGCTGCGAGCTCCACTCGCGCTCCATCGATAACGCCACCCATCGATGTTCGTGTATGCTCATATCTTTGATGAAAAAGCTCATTGCCTCCAATCCATTCTTGTGCGAAATCTTCCAATTCGGTCTTCCCTGGAGCAAACGTGTTCGTTTCATGAAAAATGCCTACAATCGCTAGCTTCATACATTTCCCCTCCGTCTCGAGCATGATGAATTCGGGGCAGTTAGCTCAAGTCTCTTGAAGTAACTGCCAGCACCTACCGGGAAGGTCCGCTTGGAATAGTTGAATATTGCCAGTATCCGCTACTGTCACGTAACAATTGCGTCCATCGGGCCCCCCGAACGTCAAGTTGGTACAGTCTTTGCCTAACAATGGAACTTCGACAAGGATCTCACCGCTTGGTGAAATTTTGGCAATCGTGCCTTTGCCATGGCGGGTTACATAGAGGTTTCCGGCGATGTCACACCGCATCCCATCCAAACCGAAATCAGGAAATTCAATAAAGAGTCGTTTATGGCTGATTTGGAAATCCGCTGAAAGGTCGTAAGCCCAAATTCGGCGTTGTCTAGTTTCGTTGACATACAACGTCTTCTCATCTGGACTGACTTCGATCCCGTTGGTAGTTCCCATATTGGCTTCCAGTAAGACTGCCCTGCCATTTCCACTTGGATCCATACGCCAGATTTGCCCTGTGGAATCCTTCCAATTCGGATCGCTTGCAAAAATAACGCCACTGGAAGTAATCGCTAAATCATTGGGCTGATTCATCGTCGGTTCATGCACATAGACCGAGATTAGGCGAGTCGCGATATCGACCTTGAGAATGTTATGGCCGGTATGATCGGCAATGAATAAATCGCCATGCTGGTTCGTACGCATCCCGCAGCCCGTGCTTCCTTCTGCCAATTCAAGAAAGATGGTGCACTCACCTGCGGGTGTTACCTTACCAATCGTATGTCTACGGGCAAAATTCACCGCATACAAATTGCCTTCCCGATCGCAGGCAGGTCCTTCAATGCTCTTCGTGAAACCAAAGGGTTCTGTAAAAGACCTACTAATAAAATTCGAATCACTCATTCAGCGAAGCTTCCCTTCCATCCGAATTTACCGATATACTTTGCGACCAAGTTCTTCACAAGCCCGCTTGATCCATACATGAACTTTATCCCAGATCTCATCCGTAATGCGCACTTCAGGAACAGATATACTTATGGAAGCTACCGTTTGGTTAGCAGCGTCAAGGACAGCCCCTGCAACGCAATGTACGCCTAGAACCGTTTCACCCAAGTTGTAACCAACACCTAACGTCCTTACTTTTTCTAATTCCAGCTTCAGCTCTTTTAAAGAGGAAATCGTTTTACTTGTCACTTGTTCCAGCTTATCTTCTGGATAAAGCGTGTGCAATTCCACTTCCGAGTAGTCAGCGAGCAAAATTTTGCCAGATGCTGTTGCATGTAAGGGAAATACATCACTCTGATTAGGCGTAAAGCGCAATGCCTGGCTGCTTATTTTCTCTCCTAGATACAGCAGCTGGTTGCCGCTTCTCACGGATAAACTAACCGTTTCATTCAAATCCTCCGTGATCTTATCGGCAATCTGATAGAACTCGCCAGTCAAACTTGTATTCTGGATATAGCGATTACGAATGGTAAACAATTTATAGCCAATCCGGAATTGCTTGCCTGACTTGTCGACTTCTAGATACCCGCGGTTCAACATGTTTTGTAAAATGAGATAGGTGCTGCTTGGAGGCATCTCTAATTTCTTAGCAATTTCCGATAAATTATAGGAATCGGTCCCTCCCGTAAATAACTCGAATATGTCCAACACTCGGTCTGCTGATTTGACTTTATGCGCTTGATTTTTTTCCAAGTCATGAATCCCCCTTTGAAATCGTTTCATCTATATGAAAGCGTTATATTCATTGTAGTGTAACCAACTGCTTATGTCTATTGTCATAAAAGGAAATAATTTCAATTAAAAACGAGCGTGCCAAATTTCGCAGGCACATGGAAATTCCTTCGTTCTCCCGTTGGCGACCAAGCCCAATAATGGCGCTGTCCTGTGGAATCTTCGTCAATCCGGTAAAGATTAATTCTCCATTTCATGCCCGGAGCAGGCGGGGGGTTGAAGGAAGCGATAGGAAGTGCCATGTCATACAAGGCCTTCCCCTCCTCTGGCCACATTACCTGTGTCAGCAATCCGTCCAGGTTCCAGCTAGCATCGACCTTCTGTTTCTGCCCTTCTTCTTTATCAATGAGGGCATCGAATACAACATTGCGGGGACTCAGCTCAAATTCTTTATAGAACCTGCCCGCCCCGCTTTCATCGATGAAGATTTCTACGACATCTTGCTTATAAATGGGATCATCCCGATTCTCGTAGGTAGCGACGACATGATCATCGGCACATTCGAAGCGCACATGGAGATAGCTATCGGTGCGGCAGATTTTCACGGTTGTGTGTAAACGCGCTTGTTCTCCGGTAACGGTATCCACAAGCGGTATGCTCTCTATTTTCTCCCAGCACACTTCGGGGCCACTCTGATAGTGGCAAGTGTACACGTACGCTTCCATATGCGCCTTCGCTCCCTTAGTTTCGTTTCTGAGCAATAACATCAATTTCAACGAGAAGATCGTAATTCAAGTCACAATAAACAGCAGTGCGGCTAGGAAACGGGCTTGTGAAGAAACGTCTGTAAATGGTATTAAATTCCTCATACAGCTTTCTATCGCTTAAATAAATATTACATTTCACCACATCGTCAAAAGTAAGTCCAGCAGCGGCGAGAATCTGACCAATATTCGCCATCGTCTGAACGGTTTGTGATTCCAAATCACTGCCAACAACGGCACCTGTCAGCGGATCAAGACCACCTTGCCCCGATACGAATACTAATGAATCCGTTTGAATAGCTGCCGAGATCGGTTTGCTGCTGCTTGAACTCATTACTTCAGATCGCATATATAGACCTCCATTATTTACATTCATTTCTTTGGATCATAGGCAACGCTCCATGCCTCTAAGGACAACGGGCTGCCCACATATAAGGATTCCATTGCCGTATTGATAAGGTACGTTGTCAGCAGGTTTCTTTCAATTGGGCATGGGGGCGTACCATAGAGGACCATCTCTTCGATTAGTTGAGTCAATTTAGTGAAATGGCTGTAGGGCCGCTCTCGCCCTGTATTGCAGTACGCAGCAATACTAGCGTCTGTCTGATCTTGAACAGCAAAGCTCCATCTTGTAGCAAATTTATGCAGCTGTGCCACATATCCCTTCGTGCCATCTTTGTAGGTGACAACAAACAGCGCAGGATCTGGACATTCGTTGCGTGGATGCCTGCCAGATAGCTCTGGTTCGAGTGCGAGCGCTTGCATCATCAGAGCCTCCGGCCATTCAGCCCGGTCCATGGCTTGCCACATCGCATCGCCAGCTAAGCTATGAACGGAGGCAACACCCGTCTCCGCACCATGTCGATGCTCTGCCAGTACCTGCAGTACTTCCATGCCATGAAATCCGTAGGATTCGTGCCCCCCATGACTGACGACAAAGAACGTACGGCCTCCCTGTAGAAAGGAGCGATCGAAGTGCGGTACATAATCTGTATAGGGTATGGAGGATCCCGCCATACATGGAATGCCCCTTGTTCTCACTTCTTCATAAATCCAACGCGCATCCTCATTATCGTAAGAGAAATGCTTATCAAGGAAGATAGGTACACGAATGCCATGCCGATCCATGGCAGCTAACGTTTCTCTCATAAATCGCAGCCTTGGATACAAGTGCTGTTGTTTCTCATTCCATGGGTAATCCCCATGTTCACCGATGATGACAATACCATCTATTGTTTGCTCAGGTGCGCCCCAAGCCACGGCTTCTTCAATGGTTGTACAGATCGCCACACCATGCTTAGCGGCTAGATCACGACTTAAATCTCTATCCGTGAATTGCTCCACGTACATCGCCACTACTTCGACTTGCGGTTCATAGCCTAGCTCACCTAGCAGTCTGCTTACAATCACATCTGCGTGCGAGTTAAGTTTGTACTGCGTAATGATCGCTGCGACTCGCTTCTTCATATCCGAATCCCTCCATCAATCGTATACAGCGATCCCGTTATATACGAAGCAGCATCGGACAGCAGGAACGATGCAAGCTCGCAAATTTCGTCCGGAGTTCCGCTGCGCCCAAGCCAGGTACTCTTTCGCAGCTCTTCTGCTTTTGCGGGTGACACGGGCTTTGGCTCTTTCACATCTCCCGGTATAATCACGTTAGCTCGTATACCGTGAACGGCGTTCTCGGCAGCGATCACCTGTGTCAAGAAATTGATCCCGGCCTTCGACGAGCCGTACGCCCCTTCTCCTGCTCTCGGTTGTACGCCAAGAACGGAAGAGGTATTGACGATGGATCCGCCTCCGGACTCCTGCATTAACAGGATCGCATGCTTGGATATGAGGAAAGTCGAAGTGAGCGTGCCTTGGATAACTCCATTCCAGTCCTCCAAGGTGTACTCCGCAACCGGCTTTCGATTCTGTGTATAGCTATTATGGAAGGACCCCTCCAAGCGACCAAACTGCTCACGGATTTGGCGGAACATTCCGGTGACCTGATCCTCATTACTGGCATCAGCCTGCACGAAAAGCAGGCGATCTGGGCCATACTGCGCTTGAAGTTCCATCATACGTGGGGACTCCTCCGCAGTTACCCAATCATTAGCGATGACCTTAGCTCCTCTGGCTAGAAACATCCGTACAGCGGCGAATCCAATCTTGCCAAGGGCGCCAGTCACGACAATGACCTTATCTTGAAGCGGTAAACTCATACTATTACCTCCTGCTTTCCCCAATAAGGGACTCTTCTAGCCCCTTCCAGCTTATCCCTTCAAACCGGACGATGCTATCCCCTGAATAAATTGCTTCTGGGCAAATAGGAACAAGACGATAACTGGGATGGTGATAATGAACGCAGCAGCCATCACGATCGGAATCTCATTCGGTTGATCATTAACCGCCTTAAGGAACAAGAGACCCAGTGGCAATGTAAACATTTTGTTGTCCGTTAAATACAATAGCGGTCCCATCGTATTACTCCATGCCCCAATAAAGGTGAACACAGCGAGCGCCGAAAGCGCCGGTTTGGACAACGGGATATAAATGCGCCAGAGCACTCCCCATGGGGTGTAGCCATCAATTAGTGCTGCTTCAAAAAGCTCTCTAGGCAATGTTTTATAAAATTGATGCATGAGGAAAATTCCGAAGGCCCCTCCCAGGAAGGCTGGAACAATTAACGGGTAGAACGTATCAAGGGCGTTCAGGTTTTTCCAAATGAAGTACTGCGGAACCATCGTCACTTGACCTGGCAAAATCAACGTCGACACCATGGCCAAGTAGATCCATTTCTTCAACTTAAATTCAAACATCGCAAGTCCAAATGCGATGACGGCACAAGAAATCATTGTTCCGGCCACATCGAGAACTGTTACAAATGTGCTATTCATCGTGTACCTGGCAAAATGCACATTTTGGCTATTCCATGCTGCCGTATAATGCTGCCAAGTAACCGGATCAGGAAACCACTGAGGCGGCAACTGCAGCACTTTCGCTCCGGTTTTGATCGAGGTCACAACCATCCAATAGAAAGGAATGAACATGCAGAGTCCGCCTATGATTAGAAACGAATAAAGCAGACTTGCGCTTAATTTGGATTCTTTAATCATAGTGCACCCACCTCTTCTCCATCTTCCGTTGGAAAATTGTAATGATCAAGATGACAATGAACAACAACCATGCCATTGCCGAAGCTGGCCCCATTTTAAATAGAATAAACGCATCTCGGTAAATCATAATGTTCACAGTCAACAATTGGTCCCTCACTCCGCCTGGTGCACCGACCAATGTAAGGAATGAATCAAAGGCATGAAATGCGGAAATCGTTGAAAGGATCAGTACCATGTAAGCCATCGGCGATACGAGCGGAACGATAATGCTTCTAAATACTTGCCATTTCGAGGCGCCATCTAAGTCAGCTGCTTCATACAAGTCTTTTGAAATATTTTGCATACCTGCCAACAGCAGGATCATCGAGCTCCCCATACCTTTCCATACGTTCGCTATGGCTACACTCCCAATGACAACCCACCAATTCGGATTATCCAGATATTTGTACGGCCCTAGGTTCACGTAACCGAGCAGCAAATTGACAACACCGAAATTAGAATTCAGGATCCATGACCAGACCATACCCGCTGCAATCCAAGGCGTAATGACAGGTAAAAAGAAAATGACCCGAAAGAATCCCTTAAAGCGAATCGACTGGTTTAATACATACGCCGCAACGAAAGCAATCCCCGTTTTCAAAGGCACAAAGATCACAGCGAAAAAGAAAATATTGCGGAACGAGTAGTACATTTGCTTCTCATGAAAAATCGATTTCCAGTTTTGGAGACCTACCCACTGCGGAGCATTAAACATGTCCCACTTCGTAAAGGTTAAATATAGGGAGAAAATAAAAGGATACGCTTGGAAAATGAGAAAACCGATGACAAATGGCAACGTTAGTATATATCCCCAATGGTTGTACCTTTGTATGACGCAACACTCCTTCATAAATTTAGGAGGAGGCGTTAACCTCCCCCTAAACATTGCGATCTGGCTACTTATTGTTATTGATAACCGTATTCAATTTATCATTCGCTTCCTTCAAACCAACTTCAACGGTTTTGGTCCCTTTGAACATTTCGATGAAGACCGGCTGAACAGTTGTTTTCATTTCATTCCAGAACGGAGTTTCATCCGTGGTCATACCCGCTTGGGCAACACCCTCGGTAAATGCTTTTTTGTTTTTCGGAGCCGTATTCATATCCAACTTGGAGTTAGCCGAAATCTTAAGTGGAAGTGAAGCGCCGCTTGCAGCCAAATATCCTTGCGCATCATCACCTAAGAAGTATTTCAGGAATTCCCACGCTGCATCCTTCTGTTCCTTCTTCGCTTTCGAGAAAATGACCCAGGAATTTGCTACTAACGGAACCACTCGTTTGCCGTCCATACCTTTAGGCACCATGACTGTATCGTAGTCTAGATTCGGATAATCTTTCTTGTAGGTAAGCTGACCACTGTATTGCATAATCATCATACCGATTTTGTTCTCACCGAACATCTGAGCAATTTTCCCGTTCTTTTCCAACACATCGAACGTTGGTGCAATACCGCTCTTCATCGCACCCTGCCATGCCGTTATCCCTTGTACGGTTTTCGGGTCCAAAAGCATGGACTTCGTTTTGGTCTCATCTAACCAGCCGCCTCCATAAATCTTCGACCATAGGAAGAAACCTTGTGTCATATTGTTTTCGACGGACATACCGTAAATATCTGTTTTACCGTCGCCATTGGTGTCTTTGGTCAGCTTTTTAGCTGTGTCTAACATATCCTGATAAGTCCAGTTTTCCGTTGGCTCTGGAATCCCTGCTTCTTTAAAAATTTTCTTGTTATACGCTAGTGCGACCGGATTAATACCGTGTGGAATCCCCCACATCTTGCCGTCCGTTCCCTTACCTGCATTCAACATGCTAACATAGTCATTTTCTTTTAGATCGCGCTTTACATAAGGCGCAAGATCCTCAGCAACCCCACGCTTCCCGTATCCAAGGACAATTGCATTTTCCTGGAACCAGATGTCCGGTGCATTGTTGCCGGCAATTTGCGCTGTAATTTTCGTAGCAAACTCAGCCCAAGGCGCATCTTGAATCTCCAACTTAATATACGGGAATTTCTTTTGAAAACCTTCGATAATCTCTTTCTTGGTAACGTCGTAACTTCCTGGCAAACCTAACTTCAGTGTCACTTCTTTCGGTGGTGCAGCTGCTGTAGCCGCTGCAGGTGCACCGCTAGTCGTTGCCGTTGATTCTGTTTGACCATTACCACAAGCTGTAAGCGTTACTACCAACATACTGCTTAATACAACTAGACTCGTCTTTTTCAAAATAAACCCTCCCATTTATGTGTACTTGTTATGTAGAACACTTAGTTGGAATCGCTTTCCTCTGTGAATTCATTATATCCCGTCTAGTTATTCACGTCAATGAAATGTTTTCACATTTGTGAATTTTAACAAAAATCATGGATACAATCCAACTCACAACCAACTTAACGCTATCAGCGCCCATCCATTAGTCCGAAATTACCGAACTATTTTCACCGTACGCACCAACAATCCTCAATTAATCCGAATTAGCCGAACTAAATCGCCTCTGCCGACTCCCACCTGTGCAAAATGGGCATTTAGTTCGGCAGAATCGGACTACTCCTGCTTTTCTGCAGGAAATCCCCGATTTAGTTCGGAAATATCGGACTAACGCCACTTTCAAGAAAAAAGGACTCCTGACAACAAAGTCAGAAGCCACATGTTCACAGCATAAAGATCTGACTTCTTGCAATGGAGAGCTGAGACTTCCTATTGAGTTAAAATAGCTGCAAACGGATCTGTCCCATCGAGTAGAAACTCCACATTGGTTGTCTGACCGTTGTACACATAACTCATTTTCGCCAGCTGATTCGTTTTCAGCAAAGGAATTACACTACCTGCTTGCGCAGGATTAATGATCCAGTTGTTGGACTGCAATCTAACGGTTGATACCCCTTGAGGAACGGTAACCGTGTAGAAGTAGCTGCTAATATCAACCGTGCTGCCTGCCGAAACACCGCCTAGGATGATTTTATGGAAACCGCTATTAATAAGCTGTAACTCATAAACACCCTGATTCGCAAAAACATTGAAAGTCGCCGTGTCTCCGTTATGATACGCCAACGTCTGGTACACCCAATCTGACTGCACAATCGAGAGTTTACTTTCTCCATGAATGCCGTTAACCGTGATCTTATCAACAGGCACATTGAAGACGTTCGCCTGATTTTCGTACAAGGTCACACCCGGGAACGTATACGACATGCCGCCTTTGCGAACGCGAACCGTATACTTGCCTGTCGGCAGGCTGCCATTTTCAAAAAGAATAACAGCGCTGTTACTATAAGTACCCGCGTTTATCCATGATGTCTTGTAATACTCAACCATGGCATTCTCAACGCCTGAAAAGTTGACGACAAGACTAGTTGAGATAGGCTTCTCAAAAGCGACAGCCGCACCAGCTGCCACGAGTTCAGCACCTGTCTTCGTGATTGATGTGGCGTTTGGATAGCTCAACACAACTTCTTGATCCGCCAGATTTGTGATAACGGATAGGTTCGTCGGCGTTGAACTTAAGTTGGATACCACACCGACGGATGCCGGGAATGGCGCAGTGTTCAGCGGAAAAGGTAAATCCGCCGTTAACGCACCTGGCGCCCCCGTCGCTGAGGAGAAGGCAACTGTATTACCTAGGTCGGTACTTCCATTTCTCAGCTTGCCTTTTGGCAACGCCACAAAGACATTCCCCGCCAAAGCTGAGCCACCAGAGCCTGCACCGACGTTGGCAGCAGAGGCTGCTTTCGCAATCGCCGTCACTTGCGTATTTTCGCCGTAGATCAGGATATTGCCGCTTGCCCCGTTTTCTCCGCCGCCGATCCCTGCACCGATAGCAGTGGTCACACCGCCACCTGTAGCGGTAATCGTTCCGCCACTGATGATGATATTGCCGCCTGCACCATTCTTACCGCCACCGATACCCGCAGCTGCATTGGCGGAATTGCCGCCACCTACAGCATGAATCGTTCCGCCGGTAATGGTGATGTTGCCGCCCGCGTTGCCCGTGCTGCCGCCAATGCCGGCACCTGCAGAACCGCCGCCTGTAGCCGTCACAGTGCCACCGCCGATGGCGATGTTGCCGCTCGCGCCGCCGATGCCAGCGCCGGATGAACCACCGTTTGCCGTTACCGTCCCACCGGTGATCGTGATGCTGCCGCCCGTGCCGAGGACGCCGTCACCGATGCCGGCTGCGCCGTTCGCACCCGTGGCCGTCACGGTGCCACCGCTGATGGTAATGTTGCCGCCCCCGCCGCCATTCCCACCGCCGATGCCTGCGGAGCTGCTGCCGCCCTTGGCCAGCGAAATCGTTCCGCCGGTAATCGTGATGTCACCGCCCGCGCCGGCTCTGCCGCCGCCAATGCCTGCGGCGTGCCCGCCGGCCGTCGCCGTAATTTTGCCGCCTGCGATGGTGATGGCACCGGCTGCGCTGCCCTTACCACCGCCAATGCCGGCACCCTCAATGGCGCCTGTAGCAGCCAGCGTTGAACTTGCATCCGCTGCCTGGATCGTCAAGGCGCTGCCAACTGGCACGCCGATTCCTGCTCCATTGCCGACGATGAGTGCTGAGTGTACCGTCGTCACAACATTTGTACCCTCAAGCGTGAGCGTATTGCTGCTTGAGGCGAAGTACAGAGCTGATTTCGCTTGCGCGTCCGCTGATTTCATTTTCAAATTGTTGATCGTCAACGCGTTGTTGCCTTCGCCAACTACAGCGATGCCAACAAATTCCACATTCGAATTACCTTTGATTGTAAGAGACTTGTTCACCGGAACGTGAATGGTCACGTTGCCCGTTGGTGAAGTCGCAAAGCTCGACAAGTCGAGCATACCAGCAAATGCCGGATTATTCAGAACCGCATCGACACCCGCTTGATCCCATGTTTGAGGTATCGCTGTGTCCAGCGCCGTCCATTTGGCGTAGAGAGTGATGCTCTGTGTAATCACATCTGTCGCAAAGTTAAACGCGTTCTGCAACGCACCATTTGTATACCAACCTTCAAAAGCATAACCCGATCTAGTCGGATCTGCCGGTTTAGCAATGGTTGCTCCGCTAGCTAAGTCAGCAATTGCCGCAACAGCCGTTCCGCCATTCGAATTAAACGCGACGGTGAAGCTTTGGATGACTGGCTGCCATTTGGCATAAAGAACCGTATCCGCTTCGACAGCTTTGCTGAAATCAAACTTGTTCGCATACGTTTCGTCGAACCAACCAACAAAGTTATAATTGGCTCTTGTCGGCGCCTGCGGTGTAACGATTTCACCGAGCGACGCTCCATTTGCATGAACGGTCACCATTGCATCCGATGTAACACCGTCATTGTACTTATAGGTAAGGTTAAAATGGGTATCATAATTACCTTCTGTGACATAAACCGAAATCGGTAGCGAAAGACCACCATCTAACTTAACAAGGAAAGCTCCCTTCCCTTTTGCCGGCTGGCCTGTTAATACGTTCGCTTTTGTATTTCCAAGATCAGCAAGACCTTTGGTAATGGTCGTTCCGAATTGCTCACCCAAGAAGTTTTTGCCGATTTGCTTCGGATAACCTGTTACGGTAAGAACCAAATCGACACCTTGCGTAATCGTACCTTGGGTATTCCCTTCGGCATTGGTCACTGTAAACCAATCGTAATCACTGTTTTTGCGCAAATCATACTTCGTTCCAGTCGGAATTCCAGCTGTCTTAATAACAACTTGCTGCGTGGTGTTCCCTGTCACGTTCAGTTGATACTTACTGTCATCTGATCTTAAAGCGGTCGGTCTCGTCGGAACGATCACATCTTTGCCGCTTTCGATGGCTCCGATATCAGGTGCTGCACCAGCGTAATCAGCCGAAGTTACAAAGTTAGGAATCGTTGTACCCTTATCAAAACCAAGGCTGCCGCTTGTTTGGCTCAAGTCACCTTCCGCTCGGTTAGTGAAAGTCGCCTTTTTACTGGAATCCGGATTGATCGCTGTTACAGGTGTTCCGATTTTATCACCGGTAATCCCGTTTGGCTCAACAATTGGCGGAGGTCCACCCGTTGTACTGAAAGCATTTGTTGTAACCCCAGATCCATTAAACAAATCGTAATCATAACTAGCGCCTGGATAATTGTAAATGTGCTTAATCGTTATGATGACTTGGCCATTCGCCAAAGGACTATCCATGGATTCAATAATATTATTGCGATAGTACGGTCTGTAAATTTGACTGTCTTTGCGGGTAATATGACTAGCTGAACTCAGGATCGTATTGTTGAACAGATAGTTAGCGCCGAGCCCCATGTTCGCTTCTTTCGTAGCTGCTCCGTGCTTCAGTGCGCCTTGAATCAAGCCCCATTCATCACCCAAGTTTGTTAGGACATTTCTATACAAATAGATAGGACCTACATAGTTCGTATCCAGACCTACGCCATTCGCGACCCCTTCTATTTTGTTGTTGTAAAACCTTACGTTCATATCTGAGCCTTCTAATTCGACACTATCATCTTGGGTATAGGCAAAATAATTGCCATACACGTCGGAATCCTTACCAACGCCGCCGTCCACTTCACCATTGCCCCACGTTTCAATGGCATCGTTAAAACGGTGATCATCGCTTCCGACAATATCATTGTAACGAATGACCACCCCTTGCCCGCCCCTTGCATACATGGCACTTACACCTTGCGGATGTTTATCGTCCCATTCCGGATACCAAGCTCTACCGCCGCCGCCGTTCCATGCATTGGTTTTGGTCCTTGCATCATGAATATAGTTCTTTTCAATGACAAGATTGCTGGCATCGCTAATAAAAATACCGGAGTCATTGTTAACTGGCGTAGCGTTGGCCGTGTAACTTTGACCTGTACGCAAATCCACAGCCAAATTCGGATCTGCATTAGCAACCACGGTTTGCTTCGCTAAGTATTGTGTCGCTTCTCTTCCAAAATGGGAAATATCGCTATTCACAATGCGAATATGGTGACTTGAACTAAGTACGGATATCGCGCTTCGCTTACCGCCACGAATGATTAAGTTTTCCAAAATCACATATTCGGACTGGGCGATCACTACGGCTTCCCAGAACTCGTCCGTCACTTCAATGACCGTACTTCCGTCGCCAATAATTCGGATATATCCGTTTTCTGACCCTCTCAATCCTTGAACCGACAACGGTTTTCCGGGTTCATATATGGAAGCGATCGGGATATCTCTCGCAATCGGCACGTTCTCTTTCCATGTTCTGATTTGCCCGGTGTAGGTAGAAGCGTCTTTAAGAACCTTCACCTTCACTTCATAATCCGTGTCAGCTTCAAGGCCAACGATAGAGCCTCTGAACTGCTTGTTAACCGAGTCCCATGCCAGTGAGAGTCCGTCTTCCCATGTTGCAGTACCCACTTTCCTGAATTGCACCTCATTGGCAGGGTCAGTGACGACCTGTATCGTGGTGACAGGCGACGTCGGAAGCTTATACGCGATCGTATCTCCAGGAGTCGTATAACCTGTATAATTCAGATATACACTGACATTGTTGAACGTCGTTCTTAAAAGCAAATCGTTCCCTGTATTGGGGATGCTGTAACCACTTTGCGCTGCGCTTGTGGCAACCGTCGTTTTGAATTCCTTATCTGGTCTGCCGTCGGAGAAATGAATTCTCACTCTGATCATGTCATTGCTGCCCCCGCCGGACAAATAGCTGAGGCCTCCCTCAAACGCTCCTGTCGCCGCATTATAACCAGGCTTAGGCGCGATCAACCAAGCGTTGCCGGTATTTCTTGGTTGAGCGATGACATAGTTGGCCGGGTCCGCTGACTTCCGCCACACCGTGACTTCGGCGTTCGGATCGTCGCTCGGAATACTGTAGTAACCGTCTCTGGACTTGCCTACAGCTGTGATGTCAACACCCGGTACAGCTACTGGTATAGCCGCTTCAGCGGTAAGATGTCGGTTTTCATCATAAAGTACTTTGGCCGTATTGCTTGCGGCATCCCATGTGTATGTGGCTTCAAACGCATACATGAGTGTATCTAAGGGAATGAAGCTGCGAATTCCTTCTTTAAAAGGCATGTCAGTCGTAACTGTGGAGCCGTCCTTTAAAGCAACTTCGCTGCTTCCATATGTCGCTGTCATTTCGTAATAATCATTTTTTAAAGTGAAGGCTTTGCCATCGATTGACTCATAGAATACCGCATATAAATAGTGTGCGATCGCTTCAGCCGATACCCAGATTTTACCGTCCGTAAACTTAGGAGTTATGTCTGATTTTACGTTTTTGCCGTTTACGGTGATCTGGATCGGTGATGCTGGATTTACAATCTCTACAGGCTGATGCGAATATGCCGCAAAGGCTGAAGTAGGAAGAACAAGTGACATGATGACTGCAACAAGTAGTAGAAATCTCAGATTAGGTTTCATTTTGATTGCCATGTTAATCCAATCCTCCTTGTTAATTTGCTAACTAAAAATTGTAGAGAATCCCTCTATATCCCCCCTCGCATCTTCATGTCCTCTTCTTTTTTCACATATCGGAAACGTTTTCAATCTCTACTCAACTATAGATCGCCTTCATATTCATGTCAATGAAGTATTTTTACAAATATGAATTTTCAATCAATTTCAATAATTATGATAAGCCAGTTCTGATGTATGGAAGCTGCAGAAGATCGGGAAATTTTTCGCCAGTTTGGCGATTTCTTCAGCAGGCACAGAATCAAGTTCCGTTAATCGCCGGATTCTCGTCTTTTCCGCCATTTCCTGATAGGTGATAATCATATCGGCTTTCTTGAACAACTCGGGTCCCCATCTCACCGAAAAATCAATATGTCGACGTTCGTCAATCAAATCAAATTCACACGTAATCGCAGACAAGACATCGCCAAATTTCCAAAACGCTTCCGCCGACTTGCGCTTCTTCTTGAAGCCGCAAGCTTCACCTAGCATGGTTAAGTTGGCATACAACTCGGTAAAGTGTTCTTTGACATCCTGCTTGCCAGGACCGCCCAACCACTGGAACTGGTCAACGGAGTGACCCATTTGCAGCAAACGTCGCATCCCCATCTGACTGTGCCTGAATTCATCCCACATATGACGAGCCAAATCAAAGTAAAAAGGCAATGGCATGCGATCCACGTAATAGTAAATGCAGGACAACGTCTCTCCGGCAAAAATCTCCGTCGCATAGATGTAGATCATTTGCTTCACACTGTCATGCAGTACGGACATACTTGTATCGGTATACGATTGTTGTGGTTTCGGATTCGTGTATCGCGGATACTTGCTCTCCAACTTTGCCTTCTCCGGCAGTGGACCTGCTGGATTCTTTACCAGATTAGCCGGCCACACCACAGCACTCGCATCGACTGCGAATGCATTTGCCCGAAAAGCTGCCCAGACCGTCTTAATATAGCGCTCCCATTCCACCAGCTTCCGCGATCCTTCTTCACTACTACAATGGACAAACTGCAATTGCTCATGCAGCCAGCGTTGCGTCGCTTCCCGTTCTATGAAGATGATCTTGATCTGATCTAATGTAGGCGCATTTAAAACCGGATCCAGCTTGGCTACTAAAGCATCATACTGGGCATATAGTTGCCTATGAATATATAAGTAACTGATTAAAAACGCGTGCTCATCTGGCGCTCCGAACATTCTTTCGAATGCCTCCCTGGTGATATCAGGCATCCAATCCTTATCGTGCATCCCGCCAGGCAGTTCCTCGATACGTTCGTATAAGCACTTCACGTTCCGATTGTGCACATAGCATAAGCGGCCAAGTTCGATCTTGTGCTCATAGACTGGAATTGCTGGAATCCATCCGCCAATTAACTTAGATAGCGCCAACTCCTGCCAGAGCAAATGCTTGAGTTCATTGCTTGTATCCACAGGCCGTAAGAACCGATTTTTCAAAAAGCTATGCTCCGTTGTCATACTTTGCTGTAAACCTTCAAAATCTTTTTCATCTCTCAACGCTATCACCCCTTCCTATTTCTCTTTCCAGAGTCCTTCTCGAAACGAATGCCCATGCCGGAAATACATCTGTCTGTGCTCCAATCGATGCAGCGTCTCCTTGACCGCAATATCAACAGCCAGGTCGATTGTCTCGTTACCGAAAGCCGCGCTTGAATCCCTCGGATCCATCACACCACCAACGCCAACAATTGGCTCCCCTTTCGGAGGAAGCAAATCGAGTCTAACCGTCTCGGGATGAAGCGCCATCATATGCGAAGTCTCCCACCCCGCAGCGTGATCCCCGGCACAATCGTACCGGTTCTCCACCAACATATAATCAACAAACGCCCACGCTTGCATCCCACTGCTGCTGCGGCTATACAACCGCTTGTTGAACAACATCGCAGCCGCTCTGGCATGATCGATTAGCGGATAATGTCCAGCAACTAGCACGCCCACGCGAAAGCCGAGTGATTCCGCCTCTGCAAGGATATGCAAGAGCAGTTTCTCATAATTAATCACTTGCTCCATAGCTGAAAAAGGCATGCGTTCTGGCAGAAAGTTGTCTGGATTCAGCCCCATCAACTCTGCAATTTGTTGTCTATCCGCCGCATTCGCTTCCATTAGACCTTCAACCCGGCTCTCACCGTAGTACAATGGCGGAAAAACAAGGCCGCCGCCCTTTTGTGCGCATCGAATGGCAATGCCCTCTGCTTGCAAGGAGTCGGCACCGACTGGATTATGCAAGCCATGCCATTCTAGCGTGCCAATAGGGATATAGACGACTGGACATGCTGTTCTCCTAGCAACAATCTGCTCAGGGCGCAGCATGTGGTATCTGACTTCTTCGCTCATGATCCCCTCACTCTCCATTTGCCATATAATGGTTCAATCGTTCAACTTCAATGCCCGCCAGCATGACGATGCCGATACCGTGTGTATCGTTGGTCTTCCATGGCAGCTCATCCTTATAATAATCAGCCGTAAACGCATATTTAGATCCCGTACACACCCCATGCACATTGCCGTACTGATCAACCGCCCTGCTGATTAATCCATGCCAAGCCTGCCTAATGCTAGCTTCGAATGCCGAACGGTTATCCTGCAAGATACCCAGACGCAATCCTCGACAGAAAGCGTAAATAAACATAGCCGTGCAGGACGTCTCTTCATAGGAATCGGGATCGGTCAATACTTGATGCCACAAACCATTGTTCCCTTGAAGCGAAAGCAATCCCTCACTAAACTCTTGAAAAAACGCAACTAACTCTCCTCTGCGAGCATGCGTGGAAGGTAGTACTTCTAATAACTCCGACAGCGAAAATAGCGGCCAACCGTTCCCACGTCCCCACGGCACATAGGTGGCTGTATTGAATTTAAAATCGTACACATGCGACATCACTTTCAGTTCAGGCATGTATAAATACTTTTTATAAGCGATAAATTGCTCTGCTGCATCGTCCAAAACAGCCACATTTCCCGTAAGTAAATAGTAGCGCTTCATGAACGGTGTGCTCATGTACAAATCATCGCCCCAGAGCGTTTTTTCCATATAATAACCAGGGCTCTCCCGATAAAATGCCCCGTCTTCCCTACGTTCTTGACGATTGCATATAAAGTCACCAATTACTTCAGCTACTTCCAAGTAGGTACGTTCCTTATGTTCGGTATAAGCCTCTAGCATAACTGATCCAAAAGAACCACAATCATCTAACATATCCAATTCAATTAACTGATGATTAACCCACGGGAAACCGTACTGCTTGCGATCCCATAGTCCATAGTCGTATAGTCTGGTGCATTCCGAAATATGATTCGTTACATAGCGGACGATGTCTTCGCGCCCCAGCATCTTGCCTCCTTGCAGCAAGCCATACAGCGTCACGCCAAGTGGATAATTCCAACGCGCATAATTCGCATTTTCCAAATAAGGACGAACCCAAGCATCCGGTTGATCCAGCCGCCAGTAAAGGCCACCGTTCTCCGGTTCCCAAACGGTATACATCGTTTGCAGTTCGGCAGGCGTATATGCCTTTTCACGTTGAAAAGGTCCTGCATACAACCAGCGTTCTTCTGTACCTTGAACGGGATGCGGAAGCTCAACCTCACATAACTGGCCATTCTGGTGAATATCTACGTTAAAACCCCAATCCTTGCCGCCGCTTAGTGACTGCACCAAGAGGTCATGCTGCCCATAAGTGAGATCGATGTCAAAATGAATGGGTTGCAAGGCCTGCGCATGAAAAACTTCCTTTCCGTCTATCCACACAGTTAGCGCTGCACTCTGGTTGGTTCCCCTAAAGGAATAGCGTTGCTTTCCTGGAGATGAACAACGCAGACGCGTCCAACCGTAAGCATACTGCCCCTCTTGGGCTCCATTCCCAAACATTCTCGTGAAAACGGGTTGCTTGTTTTGTTCCGTGTTCCACTTCAGTGTTGGACGCCATTCAATGCCTGTCGCCAATTCACTTTGCCCTAGTGCGGGCAATGCACGATTTTTGTACACATCCTCATCCGTGGGAACCGAGTAGATCCATCCGGCCTGACCCTCACGCTCGTTAAATGGTGCCAAAGCAGGAGGCGTCGACCATTTACTCCGAATTGTCCCAAGGATGCAACCGAATCCAGCAGGCGTTTTACGTAATTTAATGAAAATCGTCGTCCAACCCGAACTCAGCGGTATTTTCAGATGACGCTTATTCGCAGGGTTTAGCTCATCAATCGTCACTGACTTATAGAGCAGTTGACCATTAACATACAGGCTTGCCGGTCCATAGCAGCTTAATGCTGACTCTACAATGCGTTCCGTATCACTCCATATTTGGGTAAACGCGTAGCCAAACTGACCGTTTTTCGCCTCAGGAAACTTCTCTCCCAAGTTAAGATCGTATCTGGCATCTGCCATTTGTTTACATCCTTGCCTACTGTACAGACGCCATGTGAACGAATTTGCTGGGTGCGTCCCCATATAGTGGTTGGCTATATTTTCTAAGATAAGCTGGGTGTTGGAACCACATCGTGCTTGGATACTTTGCTGCTTGTCAAAATGCCTTGTTATCATCATTTGAGTTTGCTCCTTAATGAAATCTTGTTAATGACTTCATTGTAGCCACATACTATCACATTGTCTTTGCCCTGCATTGTGTTAAAATGTTGTTGTATTGTGATTTATTTAGAGGAGGTTATCCAACTGAATCTCATCAAAGATTTTCAACTGAATCATGAACCGATCCAAATGACGTTTCACAGTCAAACGACTGCCTACTGGGACATTTACCACGCTCACCAAGGTATGGAATTTATCTATGTGCATCAAGGCGAAGGTTCCGTCATCATCGATCCATTTATGTACGAGATCAAACCAAACACATTACTGTTTTTCCAACCTTATCAACTGCATCGCATTAAAATGGATCTCCATTCGAGTACGTACAATACCTACGAGCGTTCAAAATTTTTATTTGAACCTTCTATCGTAGACAACTTACTGAGTACATTGCCTAACATGCAGAGCTTTTTCCGAACCTTATGGAAAGATACCCTTACTTGCCAAGTCCTGTACTTGCCCGAATTAGCATCTAGTTGGGATGTTCAGTTGAAACAATTAGACAATGCTTTACTTTCCACGCCCAAAGAAGAACATATGGAAGAGTTCGCAATCTTTTTAATCGGCTTCCTACAGGGTCTGCGTGCACATTGGCCAGATAAACAGGATTCCACGTCTGCCAACCAACGCCCCATGCATCATGTCGAACACATCATGAAATGGATTGATGAGCATTACCAGAATCCTTTTAAATTGGAAGAACTAGCAGAGTCCTTACATCTCAATACCACCCATGTCTCGCATCTCTTCCGCAAATTCTCCGGCAGCAGTATTACGGAATACTTAACGGCCAAACGATTACGAGAAGCTTGTTGGCTGCTCAGAACCACATCAGAGCCTGTTCACATCATCTCCTCGGCTGTCGGGCTGAGCAATGTGTCTTATTTCTGCCAATTATTCAAAACTCATATCGGAACCTCTCCGCACCAATATCGCAAAAACAGCACACATACCTGATGAAGGAATTCCACTACAATTGTCCAATTGTTTTAATATAAAACTTACGTGAATGCTGGAGGATATATGGCAATAGATCTCACTTTTTCACAGCCCGAACTGTTCTCTCAAATCTTTGAATATTCTCCGATTGGCATGTCCTTCCTATCTAAGGAAGGCAAGTGGCTGCGGGTCAATTCATCTTTATGTCGAATGCTTGGATACTCAGAATCTGAATTCCTTGATATGACATTTCAGGACATCACGCATCCCGATGATTTAGCGAGATCTCTGCATATTAAGAATCAAATCTTAGAAGGTAATATGGAGAATTGCGAACTGGAGAAACGTTTTATACACAAAAATGGTTTCACGGTATGGGTATTAGTAGTTATCAATTGTATGAGGGACGTAGGGAAGCAGCCCCTATTTTTTATTAGCCAAATCAAGGACATTACGGAAAGTAAGTTAGCCGAAGAGGATCTCAAAGCGAAAACTGAGCAGTTGGAGTCGTTTATCGAAAATAATGCAGATGCCATTTGGATGATCGATGCCGAGGATACGCTATTAGAAGTAAATCCTGCTTTCGAAAAGCTCTTTGGATGGTCTTCTGA
Organism: Paenibacillus qinlingensis; assembly: GCF_031455095.1. Lineage (GTDB taxonomy): Bacteria > Bacillota > Bacilli > Paenibacillales > NBRC-103111 > Paenibacillus_E > Paenibacillus_E qinlingensis_A. Next base: position 106,161 of record NZ_JAVDSB010000009.1, on the reverse strand, counting down.
AGAGGTTAAAGGCAGCAAGTTACCTATCATTCCTGAGTTTCTTATAGATTCCATCAATAACATTCATCAAGGAATCAGAGCGGGAGAAACGGTTGTGGGTTTGGAAACCACTCGCATGCGCAAAGATGGTACTCTCATCCATGTGGAAGCAACTTTATCTCCCCTTCGCGATCAAAGGGGAGCGATCATCGGGATCACAGGTATTTGCCGTGATGTTACAGCTAAAAAACTTGCAGAAGAGGATCTCAAAGCGAAAACACAGCAGTTGGAGTCGTTTATTGAAAATAATGCGGATTCCATATTAATTTTTAACAACGAAGGTTTTGTACTAAGAGTAAATGAAGCTTTTGAACATACTTTCGGGTGGTCGAAGGAAGAGGTCATTGGCACTGAGTTACATCTGCTTCCTTTTATTCCTGCTGCCTGTGCAGAAGAGTTCAAGCATAGTCGTGAACGCGTGAAAAAGGGACTGTCTGTCATAGGTGTCGAAACGATGCGTTTACACAAAAATGGTGATTTATTGAACGTGGTATTAACCGCTTCACCTATTCTTGATGGTAAAGGATCACAGATAGGTTGGTCTGTTACATTCAGAGATATTACAGAGTGGAAAATTGCGCAAGATCACCTTCAAAACTCCGAGAAATTATCTGTTGCTGGCCAATTAGCTGCGGGAATTGCTCATGAGATTAGGAATCCCATTACCTCCATCAAAGGATTTATTCACCTCATGCAATCCGGATTTGGAGAAAAAAAAAAGTATTTTGATATCATGACGTCCGAGATCGAACGAATTGAAATGATTCTTAGTGAGCTTTTGATATTGGCAAAGCCTCAATTGATTAAATACGAGCGAAAAGATATACGTGTGTTATTGAGTCAAGTGATGACATTGATAGATTCTCAAGCGATTCTCAACAATGTTGAATTTATTGCTGAATTCAAGCCAGGTGTTACTCATCTTTACTGTGATGAAAATCAACTGAAGCAAGTATTTATTAATTTCATCAAAAACGCCATCGAATCCATGCCAAACGGGGGAAAAATAACGATAGAAATCCACAGCGATCATGATCAAGAAATGAAGATTCGTCTCATTGACCAAGGCTGCGGAATTCCCAATGATGTGCTTTCCAAATTAGGGCAACCCTTTTATACGACGAAAGAGAAAGGAACCGGATTAGGTTTTATGGTAAGTAAGAAGATTATTGAGAATCACTCTGGTCACATCAAAGTTGAAAGTGAAGTAGACAAAGGCACGACGATTGAAATAACACTTCCTTTTTCTAATTAGGAGACAAATATAATAGAAGGAATGCATATAAACGGGCGGCGGCGGACGGCGGCTCCGCTGTAACTCGAATTTTGAGACTGTCGATTAATTCCCAAGCGTTTGCCCTACAATCGATTTTAATGAGTTAGTTCAAACCGAAAAAATACTTAATCGATTAGAAATGACTTGGCAGATCGATTCTCAGCTATTTAACGGAATTGGGACCCCTCAAAATAATTAATCGACAGTCTCATTTTTCGACTTACAGCGCTCCTAGAGAGCTGCTGCCGGCGGCGAGCCATACAAAAAAGCTTACAAGTGACCCAGTCACTCGTAAGCTCAATAGAAGTCGTATGAATGCTTTTATACTAGTTTACCTTTCCTTGCAGCGTAAAGCTGTAGGAATAAGTCTTGTCAGCAAGCAGTAAAAATTGCTGATGCGGCTTTGAACCCCAACTATCATCCCCGCCAACACCCATTTGACGATAATTGATTCGTACAACCGTTTTATCGCTTGCCGGCAGCTTATAGACATGGTCATTGGCCTCTAGCTCCCATGGCGTATAGGGCAATATATTTAGCTCGAAGGTAGGTTCACCTGTAATGTGCAGGACAACACCGCTCGGATTTGAGATTGCGGCACAGCGGACATCCATCTTGTTGCCACACTCCTGCGGTCTTAGATAAGGCACGAACTGATCGGCAACTTTGCCTCGATGCAGTCCAATTTTTGCACTCAACTGACGATCCCAATAGGATTCATGCGGCCCTTTGCCGTACCACGACAGGTCCGTGAATGAACCGTCCATACGAAACATCATGCCGATTTCAGGTATTTCTGGCAGACGATTGCCGGGCACAAGCTGCTGCTCAACTCGGATCGTTCCATTACCAAACACCGTATACGTGATCGAGCAAAACGACTCTGATGCTGTAGGCAACACATAGGCTGCATGTACGATAACACGATCAGCAAGCAACTCCCAACGGAACGAGCGGAGCGTGCGTTCTTCGCCTGCATGTCGCCATGTTGCGCAACGTTCATGCTGTTTATTACCGCGATCGTTATCCGTGTAGGCACGCCAGAAGTTCGGTACTAGTGCTCCCTTGAGGAGCTCACAACCTCCAACGATATAGGAAACCAAGCTGCCGTTTACCGTATCAAATTCCGTAGTGAAGCCCTTGCCACTTACCATTAGCGTGCCAGATTTGACGGCCATATAAACCGGATTGTAGCTCTTCGCAGCCTCAATCACAGCTTCAACTGGCTTCCCGACCGGAAGCACGAATTGCTCGAATGCAATTTCATGACCCGCTTCCGCCCATTTCTCCGCTTTCTTCGTTACAAAGGAGATGGTAAGTACGGCTTCTCCGTTGGGGTCGTGCTTCGGCAGCGCGAGCTGAATCTCCTTGCTTTCAAGAGGTGCGACGGATACAGATAGATGGCCTTCCGCACATACAACGCCATCTACAGCGATCGTCCATTGAAGCAAATAGGCGTCCAAATTTGTGAACAGGTTTTTATTTTTCACCTGATAGATACCTTGCGCAGCATCCACTTCGGTAATCACAATATTCTCATAGCATTTCTTGGCTTCAATTAATTTCGGGGAAACGGAACGGTCAGCAAGTAGAAGCCCGTTGCCGCAGAAATTGCCGGAATGCGGTGATTCACCGAAGTCTCCACCGTACGCCTTATAGGCCTTACCGTCCGCGTCTGTTTGCCAGAGACTCTGATCAACCCAGTCCCAAATAAAGCCGCCCTGCAGCACAGGATACTTATCAAATAATTCCGTGTATAGATGCAAGCCGCCGAGAGAATTACCCATAGCATGACTATACTCGCATAAGATATACGGCTTCTTCGGTCCTCTCTGATTGGCATACGCAATCAATCCTTCAGGTCGTATATACATGTAACTTTCCACATCTGTCGCGGCAGCCGATTCCTTCCAATTGACAACTCCTTCATAGTGAACGATCCTTGTCGGATCTGCCTCGCGCAGGAAATCATGCATGTGTACGAAATTATCACCACCGAACGCTTCATTACCAAGCGACCAGATCACAATGGAAGGATGATTCTTATCCCGCTGCATCATAGCATTCGCACGGTCAATAACATTCGCCGTCCATTCTGGTTTGTTGCCAGGGACAATATTCGGAAGCATTTCATTCTGACAGCCGAGCCAAGTGCCGTGCGACTCCAGATTGGTTTCATCAATGACGTATAAGCCATATTCGTTACATAGCTCATACCATAGCGGGTTGTTGGGATAATGGGCCGTACGCACAGCATTGATGTTGTAAGCCTTCATGAGCTTAATATCTGTCAACATGTCGGCCATCTTCATCACGCGGCCATCATCTATACAGAATTCATGACGATTAACGCCTTTAAACACGATGCGTTGTCCGTTGATTAGCATGAGTCCATCTTTGATTTCGAATTTACGGAAGCCCACCTGTGTGGAGATCGTCTCCAGCAGTTCCCCATTCTCATCTTTCAGACTCAGCACAACCATGTAGAGGTGCGGCTCCTCTGCGCTCCATTTCAGCGGATTGTCGACATGTGCTGAAACCTCTACTTGCGCTTCTGAATGACTGCTGCCAAGCGATGTAGTTACCCTCATCGGCGCTGTCAACACAGCGCTCTGCTGCGCATCATACAACTGTGCCTCCAGCGTAATTGCACCTAAAGCGACCTCCCAATAATTCATCAGCGTCGCTTTCACTTTCAACTCTGCATCTTGGTACGCCTCGTCAAATTCCGTTGTTACGAAGAAGTCGTACACATGCGCTTTAGGCACCGTATACAGGTACACATCGCGGAAAATACCGCTCAACCGCCAGAAGTCCTGATCCTCCAGCCAGCTGGCATCGCACCAACGATACACTTCGACCGCAAGCTTATTCTCACCTGCCCTTAAGTAAGGAGTAAGATCGAATTCAGCCGGTGTAAATGTATCCTCGCTGTAGCCCACAAGTTCACCATTGACCCACACGTAGAATGCGGACTCTACGCCTTGGAAACTGATGAAAACAGGTTGTTCCAGCCAATACTCCGGCACCGTAAATGTACGTGTATACGATCCAACAGGATTATATTTCGTAGGTGCGAACGGAGGAGCTAGTTCCGGTTCTGAAGTCTCCCACGGGTAGCGAAAATTCGTATATTGCGGATAATCGTACCCCTGAAGCTGCCAGTGTCCAGGTACATGAATGTCATTCCATCCCCTATGATCAAAGCTAACCTCATAGAAATTCGTAATCCGCTCCGATGGTGACTCCGCGAAAGCAAACTTCCACGTGCCGTTCAGCGATAAATAATGCCGAGAAGCTTGGCGGTCATTCGTAAGCGCTTCTGCCACGGAATCGAAAGGCATAAGTGTTGCGTGTGCTTTCATGCGATTCAATTCAAAAATTTCAGGATTATTGTTCCACTCTGGGTAGCCGTTGACCGGAAGCGTATGCTTAAATTTTTGCTTCATTCTTGATGCCTTCTTTCCTCTATTGGTCCTGTACTCAAAGAGCAACCCGGAAGTTAGACACCTTCAAACAAGGCGCTTTCTTCCGGGTTACGGTTACGGGTACGGGTCTTATTTATTTTCAGCTAGGAACGTGTTAATTTGATTTTGAATTTCCGTTTGAATTTTTTCAGCATTTGCTGCCTTAAGCTGTGATGTCAGCTCTGTCAATCCTTTGTCAGTCTCTTTCACAAGACCGTATTCCAGCGGCAGTCCGTAACGCGTCATTACGTTGCTGACATTTGACACTTCATTAACAACTTTCGAGGTATCAAATACGAACGTTTCAAGTTTGTAATGCATAACTTGCGGTTTCCATTTTGCCTCGATGTCTTTCGCGGCTTGCGGGTAAGTCGTCTCTGTACGGTTCAATGTGGACTGGAAGCCCCAGTTCGTGAACGTGTTAAAGCTAGCGAATTTGTCCAATTTCATGTATTGATCGTTACCGACAGCCGAATAGTGCGTGCCTTCGATACCATACATGACTAGATCGTGAAGCTGTTTATCATTTTGCAGCAAGTCGAGCACCATCAATGAACGCTCAGGGAATTTCGACGTTGCATGAATAGACATACCATTTTGTGTTGAAATAGGGTTTGATTTCTTGCTATCTGGCGCGATATCCGCAATACCGACTTTCCAATCTGGATGCAAGCTTTTCACAGCATTTACAGCAGAAGCAGCGGCAGACAATGTATGTGAGTATGAGGCAATTTTACCCGCTTTGAAATCTTCTGTTTGGCTGCCTTTGTAAGTTAGGACATCTCTCATCCAAGAGCCGTTCTCTGCAAGCGTTTTGTAGTAAGTTAGAAGTTCTTTGAATTCAGGCGTGTCGTAAATGTTAAACACTTTGCCCGTTGCATCATTTGCATTGAAAGCAAACGGCGTGCCGTCAATTTGCTTCCAGTTGTTCTTTTGTAGTAACAACAACGTATCCAACGTGTGGACAGTCCCTAGTGTAGCGCCAAATGGCGTAACGCCTTTTTCATTTTTGGCAATCGTATCCGAGTATTTCGCAAACGAAGCCCCGTCCGTAATTGGCGGCAAGCTGTACTTCTCACGTAAGTCTTCACGATAAATAATGGTCTTTTCCTTGTATTCATTCGGAATGTTGTACGGGATCATGTAAAGCTTGCCTTTCACTTTCGCTTGATCCCACTTGACTTTATCAATCGTTTTCCAAGTTATTGGCGCGTATTTAGCTAGCATATCGTCTTTCAACTCAAGGAAGCCGCCTTTATTGGCTTGATCTGCGTATGATGACCAGTTCGCAGTGAAGACAAGGTCAAAGTCTTCGTTTGCTGCAAATTTAAGCGGATACTTTTGTTTATAATCGGACCAATCTAAGAACTCCGTTTGGAGTGTAGCGTTTACTTTTTGTTTTAAAATCTTGTTAATTTCTCCGAATACGAGGTCATAATCGGCCGGTTTCGGTCCGAGCATGATCATCTTCAAGTCAACGGCTTTCGACGTATCGATGGCAGCGTCTTTGGGACTTGTAGAGGCCGTACTTTGGGCATTGTTCGGTTTCTCATTGTTACCGCAGGCACTAAGCATGATTGACGCTGTTAAAAGACTTGTCAACACAAGACTCATGGATTTTAATCTCTTCATTCTGATGCTACCCCTTTTCATTCTGTTAGTTGTCTTTCCTATTGATAATCAGGTTTCCCTGAGTTTACCCTTTTACTGCACCAATCGTTAATCCTTTTACGAAGTACTTTTGGATGAATGGATAAGCAAGAATGATTGGGCCTGTCGCGACGACGGTCATCGCCATTTTCAAGCTTTCACCAGGAATCGTCACTGTCATGCCGCCTCCAGATCCGAGCATAGCGTCACGCATGCCCTCCAGATTGCCGAGCATCTTATACAAATAATACTGCAGCGGCATTAGCTTCTCGTCGGATATAAAGAGCAAGGCCATATACCAATCATTCCAGTGGCTCAGCGCGATAAACAGACCGATTGTGGCCAACGCGGGCTTGGAAAGCGGAAGAATAAGACTACGGAAGATACGAAAATCACCGGCACCATCAATTTTGGCTGACTCGGAAATGGCATCCGGAATTCCACTCATGAACGACCTCATGACTAGAATGTTGAATACATTTACTAACGTCGGAAGTATAAGGACGATCAAGTTATTTTTTAGATCCAAATAATTAACAATTAACAAGTACCACGGGACAAGCCCTCCACTGAACAATGTGGTAAAAAAGAAGTAAAAAGCGAAATGGTTGCGCCATTTGAAGTCTTTGCGGCATAGCACGTAAGCGGTCATTGCCGTTAGGAACAAGCCGAGCACCGTGCTGACAACCGTAACCGTAATGGTTACGCCATATGCTCTAAGAATAGCTTCGGGAAATTCGAATATAATCCGATACGCTTCGGTCGAAAATAACTTTGGAATAAGACTATATCCGCTTAATCGAATCGTATTTTCATCCGTGAATGAAGATGCTAGAACGATCCAGAATGGGATGATGCATAATAATGCCATGAAAATCAGTATGACGTACCCAATGGCGGAGAGAAGGAGTCTATCCTTCTGTAGGCCGCGTTTAACGGCTGTTGCTTGCATATGAATTATCCTCCTCCGCTTAGAATAAAGCGCGATCCTTATCGTATTTACGTACTGCATAATTGACCATTAGAATGGTCACGAAGCCGAGAACCGATTGATAAACACCCGCTGCGGCTGACATGCCGATTTCGTTGGTCGTCATCAACAACCGGAAGACAAACGTATCAATAACATCTGTTGATGAGAACAACATACCGTTGTTGCCAACCAGATTGTAGAACATTCCAAAGTCGCCGCGGAAGATGTGACCAACAGATAACAGAACGAGAATTGTCGTCGTCGGTATCAAATTGGGAAGGGTCACATGGTAGATACGCTGGAACACGTTCGCTCCATCAATTTCGGCCGCTTCGTACATTTCGGTATCGATGCTTGTAATCGCTGCCAAGTACATCACCATACCGTAGCCGAGGGACTTCCAAGTGTGGAAGAATAGCAGAATGTAAGGCCAGTAAGCCGGCGTATTGTAGATATCGATCTTCTCCATGCCGAGCGATGTCATCAAGTTGTTCAGTGCGCCAATGTCGTAACTAAAGAAACTGTATGCGATCGAGCCGACGACTACCCAAGAGATGAAGTACGGCAGGAACATGGCCGATTGGATAATTTTGCGGAACCATTTGCCTCCGACTTCAAAGAGTAGAATCGCTGCTCCAATTTGCAGGATATTCCCGAGAATAATAAAGGCAATGTTATACAACCCTGTATTACGCGTTACCAGCCAAGCGTTACCGGATTGAAAGAAAAATTTAAAATTATCAAACCCTACCCATGGACTCCCAAAAATACCGCCTGTATAGTTGTACTGCTTGAAAGCAATTACGATCCCAGCCATCGGGATGTAGGAAAACAATAAACATAACAGTGTTGTTGGCATTATCATGAGCAGCAGAGTTCTACTCTTCACTAGCTCATGCCAAAATCTTTGTTGTCTTTTTATCATGTCTCTACTCCTCTCTCTCTCTCTGTTTCTTATTATAAAGGGAAGGCGAAATGGATATCATTTAGCAGAACAACAAAAACGTATACAAAATCAACGAACATCTTTTATATTTTGCAAGGCTATGTAAGTAGCAGCTGGAATAAAAAAAGCAGTAGCGGATTGCTCCACTGCTGCTCATTTGAATACCACACCTTCTCCTTCGAAAATTTTTCCAGTTCCATTGCCGTCTATGACAATGGAAGTCGCAAATACGGGAGCTCCTAAGCTCCCCCCATTTTCAGAAAACATCACCATGATTGCATGAATCCCTCTCTTGTTCAATCGTCCTCACATTACGAACTTTATATTTTATTCTTTTTGCGATATTCCCTTGGCGACATACCTATAGCCTGCTTGAAAGAGCGATTAAAATAAATGACGTTTCGATAACCAATTTTGTCTGCGATTTCATACACCTTCAACCGAGGATTATCCAGAAGCTCACAAGCTCGTTTCATAGTGATGTCATTCATAAATTCGCTGAACCCCATCCCCGTTTCCGTTTTAAACAAATGGCCCAGATAGTTAGGTGTAAAGTCGAAACGCGCGGCAACTTCTTTCAACGTAACTTTGTTCTCCAACCGTTCTTCTACATAACTCCTAATTTCTGCTATCAATTTACGGTCCTGTTTCCGTCTTTTCATATAGAGCAGTTCAGACAACTCGAAAAATCTTCTGCGCAGCCAGGATACAATATCATTCATCGTCTCGAATTCGAATAGCACATCCGGCTGATGGGATTCCCAATTCAGAAGTTCATACAAATTTTCATTTAATTTTTGTAAATCGCCATGTAGTTTCGACGTCATTCGGTTGATCAGATCATAGGCCTCGCTCTTGCGATGCAGCGCTAAATCAGGGCGGAAGATGGCCGTTAATCCATCATCAATCTTCACAAGGTCATAATCGAGTATGGCTTGCAGTACTTCTTCGAAGATTTGTTCAGTATTCACTGTTCCCACCTTAACAGGTTGCTCGAAGGTTACATCGCGAATCACTCTGTTCTTCCCCAGCACCCACTTGATACTAAGCGCCATCTCCGCTTGCCGATAGGATTGATGAAGCTCATCCTCGCTATATGCACGAACGCCAAGCCCAATGGTTAGGGTAAATGGGAAGGACTTACCGAACGAACGAATCAGTTCTTCAAGTTCATTTCCTATATCGGCGCCGCCTGTTGCCAAAAGAACGAACCTATTCGCGTAACCATTCATCAGGCTCCCCAGTCTTTTAGTCTGAACACTCTCTATCAGATGCTGCTCGATCCTTGTCCATAATGCACGCCGATCTTCTACGGTCATATCTTTCGAATGTCTTTCAAAGTCATCTGCTTCAATCAATGCCACCGCTGTACCCTTCTCGATAAAAGGCGACACAAACTCGGCCACCCGCTCTTCGGCAATACCCGGAGATGCTTCCTGGAACCAGCGCAGCAGCAATTCTCGCTGAACAAACGGCAATGCTTCAGAAAGAGAGGAGTGGAGGCGACGATCTTCCTCGACCTTGGCACAAAGACCTGCAATCATCTTGGCCAGCTCATCGTCATCGACAGGCTTTAACAAATAGTCATATGCCTCTAGTTGTATGGCTTCCTTCGCATAACCGAAATCTTCATGTCCACTTATAAAAGCAATCCGAACTTCTGGATTTATTTCTCTTGCTTTTCGCGCGAATTCAAAACCCGACATAATCGGCATACGGATATCCGATAGCACGATATCAATTCTTTCCTGCTTCATTAAGGTAAGTGCGGCGAAACCACTCTTCGCCGTTCCCGCAACTCGCAGTCCTTGGCAATCGGTTGCCTCAACCCTTACTCGCAGCCATTCCAAATCAATCGCTTCGTCATCGACAAGCAAAATGTTAATGTTCATGATATCTCACCACTCATTCATGTGTGTTTGCGAGTATAACTCGACACGTCTAGTTCTGGGAATTCATTCATATGAAATGGCAACAGAATCTGGACGGTTGTCCCGCCGCCGTAAACGCTAGCTATTTGCACGCCGTAATCAGTGCCATATCGAAGTTTAATTCTTTCATTCACATTCTTAAGTCCATAAGCGTTCGATTGTGCTCCACCTCGAAGTGCCTTCTGAACCGTTTCTGGGCGCATGCCGATACCGTTATCAATAACCTTTAGCTCTAGGCTATCCCCTATCCGCTTCGCCGTAATACGAATCGCGATCGTTTCCTCAAACCAGGCATGCTTGAACACATTTTCAACAAAGGGTTGCAGCAACAATTTGATAATCTGTACATCTTTAACTACGGGGTCCATCTCAATATAAACTTGAAAAGCATCCGCATATTTGACCTTCTGAATGTCAAGATACGCTCCCACTTGATCTAATTCTTTTTTGAGCGGAATAAGAACCTGTCCTTCGTTCAGCGTCAATCTATAGAAGCGGGAGAGCAGCTTAACCATCTCCGTTACCTCGCGAGTCTTGCCCAAATTGCTTAGACTACTGATAGCCGATAAGGTATTGTATAGAAAATGCGGATTGATTTGCGCTTGCAGTGCCTCAAGCTCCGCTTGTTTTTTTTGAACCCCTTGACTATACACATCTTGAATAAGCTGCTGTATACTACTGGCCATGTTATTGAATGAATGGGCGATAAGTTCAAACTCGTCGTTACCGCTCACAGAAAGCCGGCGATCCAGTTTTCCTTCTTTCATGGATGTAATGAAGGAGACAATTCGTTTCATTCTTCGTCCAGACAACGTCGCTACGACAAACCCGATAATCCCCATCACGATAAAGCTTGCAGCACAGATCAGCCCAATCGTCACTTGTAGCCGTTTGGCATCTTTGTTCAAATAACCGTGCGGCACGCGAACTTCAATGGCGAACGAAGTACCTACAATTTCTTCACGCAGATTCAAATACGTCGTACCGATGTTATTGGGAAGCCTCTCATACAAAGTAGACTCTGTTCGCTGGTCATAGAAACGCAAACCAAGTCCCTGCTCTGGATATTTGACGATGTTGCCTAGTAAACTATCGAGATTAACCGTAATTTTTATATAACCAATGACCGTACTATAGTCAGTAAATAAGACGAGTTTGCGAAAAAGCGATACGTTGCCAAGCTCTCGATCCTCGTCAGCCTGAAACCAGAGATTATCCACGCCTTCGGCCTCCAGCTTTTGAAACCAGGGACTGCTCTGCACAGCAGAAAAGTGCTGCATAAAATAATCACTTCTGGTAATTGGCGTCGTCTCGGAAGAGCTTGCTGATTCACCGATATCTGGGTTGACCGCGTAGAGTGTCAGCCGAATTGGACTGCCGAACAGATCAAGCGGCGCTTGCAGCAGCGGAATCACTTCGTCGATGACAGTTAAGTACATCGTTGCTCGATCGCCGTGTTTCGTCAATGCGCGTTGGAAGGGCAGGTTGCCAAACAGCTGGTCCGAAATTCGCTGGACTTCCGCCATTCGGTAATCCGCATTATTGCGCGTCTGCTCCAGTGCTGCACGAATACCCGTCTGTGCGACTTCCGTACGAGACTTAACCAGCATCGTATAGGAGGCGTAGCCGATCGCTATGTCAGTAACCAGCACAAGCAAGAGATAAGAAATCATCATTTTATACGTAAAAGGCATATATGTGCTTCTGAAGAATAATCGTGTCATACCTAGCCAACCCTTCTACGATTTAACTACAGAACGCCTACATTCTCAGTTTAGGGTATACGTGCCCGTCTAGAATATACAAAAAATCAACGGAAAGGAGTATAAAATCAACTTTTTATTAGAAAATAATTAAAAACCGAAGACATGTAAAGTGTCTCCGGTCAACATACCCATTAAGGATTAAGAACGGTAAAGCTCCAATTTTGGTTCAAAGAAGTGGACTCTGTCCATTGTTTATTTAGTGCACCGTCGTTCATGCTGCCGCCGTCTAGGCCGAGCATTAAGCTGCTTTTTACGTTTTTAAGTTTGTAGAAGCCGTTGCCTACATCAACTAGCTGCCATAGCTGGCTAGTGGAGCTGCTGGCTGTGTTAATGATATTGTTCGCTCCGCTAGCCGTAGAAGCGTTGTTAATATCCAAGTAAGTGCCGCTGCTTACATTTTTGATTTTATAATAACCGTTCGTATATTCGAACTGCCAGGACTGACTTGCCGCACTTGCATAAGTGCGCTGTTCGACATTCGTACCAGCCGTTGCAGCGTTGTTTACTGTGCCTAGTGACTTACCGCTATTGCGATTGACAATCGCATAGGTCTTGGTCAAATCAATGGGAGCCACTGCGTCGAAGCGCCACTTTTGGTTGGCCGAGCCTGATCCAGACCACTGAACCACAGCAGCACTGTCATCCGTTGACCCCCCGCTTATACATAACATCTTACCGCTGTTGCGGTTCTTGATATTATAGTAGCCGCCTCCTGCGTCAACTAACTGCCATTGCTGACTATTGTTGCCATTAGCTGTCCATTGGATGCTCTGCCCGCCATCTGCTGCCGACTCATTTCTAACATCCATGTACAATCCGCTGTTCGTGTTCCGAATTTTGTAATAACCGCCCCCAATATGAACGAGCTTCCATGATTGGCTGACTGCTCCGGTATAAGAACTCTGTTGAAGCGTCGCATCAGCACTCGTAAGATTGCTCGAAATGCCAAGCGACTTACCCGAATTACCATTCACAATTGCGTAGGTTAATTGCGTATTCATAGAAGAAGTAGGCGTAGCAGGGCTCCATGTGCCAGCTGCCAAATCGATGTTCCAATTTTGATAACCGTTAATAATAGGCTTGCCTGTACTATCGAAGGTCAATGGATACCATTGGTTACGACCAGGTCCTGTGCTTGCAATAGCACCATTCTCTTTCATATTGCTCCAACGATCTCCGATATACATATATGTCGTTCCGGATGTTCCTTGAATCGGTAGAATTTGATCAATTTGCGTATCAAAAGAATTTGCGCCCGTAGGACTCGTTCCCGCGTAAGTTGTTCCATTCCAAGCGGTTGTCCCAACCTTTATGGCAGAACTCCATGTTCCGGTTACACTTGATGCGGTATAGTAATACGTTGGGCTCGATTTCCAACCGTTGGTCTCCGAAGCCAGCATGTAATACGTGGATCCTACTTTGAACAATGTAGTCGCTTCTTTATTAGGGCCAGTTGACTTAAATAGTACCACAGGTGTGACATTGATCTCATATTTATTATTAATGAGTGTTGTGTCCACTCTGCCGATATAAATGCCGGAGTTATAGCTAGGTGTGATGCCGTCTGATTGTAGTTTCCAATCCACGGTTTGCGTAATGTACGTAGTGCCGTCATCGTCGGTGAAAATCGAACCCAGATCACCATTTCCGTAGTAACCGCCTGGATTAGGAATGACTTGCTGGAATTCGAACGGACCCACTGGTGAATCACTACTCCAAATCGAAATGGAAGCGCGGTACCCGCAACAGCCCCATTCCAGGTACATCACATATTTACCCATCTCACTGTTATACTGAACAAGCGGCCTACCGAACCAGTTACTCGTATCAAAAGCAGGGACAGTCGTACCCGGGTTCGCTGTGCGATACGCAGCAATGGAATCAAAGTCGACAACTTCCCTATGCGCTGTCCAAGTCATAAGATCTGTGGACGTGTAGGCACTAACTTTCTTTTTCCAGTTCGGATTGAGTGTACCATTTGGCAAATACATAGGTTCCGATGCGTCGAGGCCGTACCAATAGTACGTGTCTCCTTCCTTCATCGTCCAGCCGCCTTGTGCCCAGATCTCCTCACCGTTCGTTGCATACTTGAGCTCATTGTTCACAATTCCTGCTGATGCGGCTTTCACTGGCTGTGCAAACATAAGCAACATGATCGCAATAAACATCGCTCCTACAATCGACACTACTTTTTTCTGTTCTTGCAGCCAATTAATATTTTGCATGCGTGTCATCATCATGGACATCCTCTCTTAGTAAATTACATGGAATTGATTTCATCAAATGTACTAAACTTGTGCCTCTATTTGTCTGTGTCCCCCTTTAAAAATCAGCTTTAATAAAGCGCTTTCACATAGTATATTTTAGTTAATTTTTGAAGGACCGAATAGATAGCAAAGCAACGATTTCTAAACTTTTGTTAACACACTAGTCTGACTTGGCGCGATTTCCTTTCCGAGACGTCGATTTTAGCAGCCTCAGATTCACATCAGCACCGACTGCACTCTGAGACGGCGAAAGTGGCAGGCTCGGTTAACAAACTAGTCGGACTTGGCGCGATTCCCTTTTCGAGACGTCGATTTTTGCAGCCTCAGATTTCCAACAGTACCGACTGCACTCTGAGACGGCGAAAGTTGCAGGCTTATCAATCAAACTAGCTTTTGCAGTGCTGTAACTCGATTTTTCCGTGTTACGGGCGGCCACTGTGGCCTTTCGAGTGCTGTAACTCGATTTTTCCGTGTTACGTGCGATCACAGTGGCCTTTCGAGTGCCGTAACTCGATTTTTTCGTGTTACGGGCGGACGCTGTGGCCTTTCGAGTGCTGTAACTCGATTTTTTCGTGTTACGTGCGGTCACAGTGGCCTTTCGAGTGCCGTAACTCGATTTTTTCGTGTTACGGGCGGACGCTGTGGCCTTTCGAGTGCTGTAACTCGATTTTTGAGACTGTCGATTAATTCCCAAGCGTTTGCCCTACAATCGATTTTAATGAGTTAGTTCAAACCGAAAAAATATTTAATCGATTAGAAATGACTTGGCAGATCGATTCTCAGCTATTTAACGGAATTGGGACCCCTCAAAATAATTAATCGACAGTCTCTTTTTTCGTGTTACGTGCGGCAGCAGTGGCTTTTCGAGTGCCGTAACTCGATTTTATCGTGTTACGGGCGGACGCTAAGGCTTTTCGAGTGCTGTAACTCGATTTTTTCGTGTTACGGGCGGCGACTTTGCCTTTTCGAGCCCTCCCCCGCCATTTAGAGCACTCTAAATAAAAATAGCGTAACTCGATCAAATCGAGTTACGCTTCGCAATCCCCACACTAAAAAATCAGCTTCAATATTTTCGACTCCGCCGGTTCCAAGCGAACTCGGATATCACCAGTTGACGGTATATCAGTTTCCTCCCATAAGTCATGCAGCGAATAAGTCATGTCACGAGGCAGGCCTAATCGGTCAAGTTGGATGACGGCCTCAACTGTTTCTTCTTTATTAAAGTTAAATACGGCAATGAAACAGTTGTCACCTGCCCTTTTATAAAAAACAGTGTCAGAAGCCGCATCCGTATTCCCCTCAAGCGGTATAAAGCTTTCCCCTTTTTTCGCAATTTCCAGTAACTCAGGACGAGTCAAACAATCCTCCGCCCTTATTCTTGCCTCCTCATGACGGAAATCATCCCCCATGAGAAGAACTGTCCCGGCAATGAGGGACGCATTCAGACGGCTCCTACTTTCTTGTACCATCGTAGGTTCTTGGTTAAAGCTTTTGTATAGAACCGTATGATCAGGATCATTAAATGGAAATAAATTTCCATTCATCCACCAGCCATAGGTAAGTGCATTCAACATATACTCCGTATCTGTCAATGTCCCGAAAGCGTCGCAGGAAATGCGCCTGCTATGCGCGTATTGATGGGGAAACATCGGCGCGATGGACAAGTTAATAAAGAATGGACGACCAATTGCTTTAGGGTTAAGTCTGTCTTTAATCAACGCCATGCCAAGGTTATACGCTTGAATTCCTGTACGCACCGATTTATCGAAGTGCACACCTTCCAACGCACCGTGTCCAAGGAAGTCGAGTTTAATGTACTCGAACCCGCACCTGACAAAACGTTCTAGATAAAACTCCGTCCTTAACAGATTGCCAGGGTGGGTAGGATCAATGGCAAGCCCGCCATCCAACTCGGGGAGAACTTGCCCCTTTTCATCGCGCATCAGTAGCTCTCGGTACGTATATTTACCATCAGTCCCTTCCACCAACCGATCATAATCATGCCCCCAGAAGGCAAAAGGTGTCCAATAGATGCCAGCCTTCTGTCCATTATCACGAACGTGACGCACGGCGGCTTCTAGCTGCTCTTGCGATAAGTTCGTCCAGAAGGAATCGAAGTTGATATAGAGCGTCCCCTGATGATGAAACCCGCAATCCGACAAGCTTTTTAAAAAGTCCGACGTATGCGTGTATAACTCATAATCAAGTTTATCCCCAGCCGCCGACCAGCTATTCCATCCAAAAGGAGTACCCAGTTCCCATTGTAGAGGTGGGGCTATCAACGCATTAGCATTTCCATATTCCTCTAGTCCCGTTCTATAATCCTCATACATGCCCACAAAGATACGCGGTGAAGTAAGCGTTCCACCGATCAGCGTTCCATGTGGCATCGTATCGCGTGTATACTCCCCGGCTGCGCCACCAAATACCTCCAGACGGTGAATGGCAGCCCCCTCTTTACCGACTACTTTCAGACCGGTTTTCCACGTATCATGTGTCACCGAACCAACGACTACGCCATTTCTGGATGTCGGGTCAAATATAGCCGTCACCTCATAGCTTTCCAGCTGATTCGGCATGGCGATGGATTCATAACGTACCCACTTATCGTTATCAAAAGGTACGAGCAACGCGCGCAGTTCCTCAGCCGCCAACGAAACAGCTTCCACCGTCAATGGTGACATATAATTCGTCTCCAAAGCTTCGCCCTCCAGCTCGACCTGAACGAAAAAGTATGGCGCTTTTTCATAAAGCCAGAACGTCTGCTTCATAACCGGCTTGAACTGAGCAGAATGAAGTACAGAGAAGCGACAGCCTGTGCCGAATTCATCATGAATCACCTCAATGCCGCTAGCTGCCAGTTTGTGCTCCGAGTACTCCGTAGAAGCCACATCGGTGCCATCGATCCTTACAACACTGTAAGCCCCGCTCATGCTGCTGCCTGTGCTCCATTCATAATTGGTTAATCCGCTGGACAGATCGACGATTATTCGGCATACCCCATTTCCGCCAACGACGTTCCCTTCCAACTCTTGAAACAATACCGTACTAGCTCTCATCTTTCCCCGCTCCTTCACGCTTTTGTATATGAAGAAGGAAGCCAGAGCAATCCCTCGGCTTCCTAATTCGTCTCTTATTTCCAAAGATCCATGCGTTTCTTGTAATTCTCGTTTATGATTTTCTCCACTTTCTCATCGCCAGCTGCTTTCATATCGGCAAGCATTTTATCGAACAGAGCAGCTGCATCCGCTTCTGTCTTGGAAATGATCACTTTCGTAATGGTCTGACTCATGATATCTGAAATTTTCTGACTGACGAGCGCATCTGGGGTGCCGCCTGCAGGGCCAAGATTATCATAAGCCGCTGTTTCCCACACCGTATCGGACAAGTTCTTCAGTGCCATCTGGTCGATCTCGTTACGTGAATAACGTCCCGGCAAATCATACGGCGTGCCATCGGAGCCTTTACCGTTCTTCACGAACCAAGTCCATTTGCGGATACCTGTTTTCTTCGCGTAGTTATCCCAATCGTCTTTGAAACCTTGAAGCACTTCCGGACGCGGTGTATGTTTGCCGTCCTTCTTATCCCAGTGCACACCCTCAATTCCCCACATCAAAAGGTATTGGCCTTCTTCGCTAGCTAGGAAGTCAATGAGTTTCATCGTTCTTTCAGGGTTTTTATTCGTCTTTGTAATGGCAATTGCATCCCAACCAAGCGAGCTTTTTGGCCCTAAGGTTGTTTTGGCAGGGTCAACGCCTGGTCCTACAATTTTATACGGGTAAACCTGCTTCTCAATGCCGCCTTCTTTCTTCAGCACACCGTTAGGCGTACCGAAATCCCAATAAGCGCCAGGTGATGCAAATACGAGACCTTTGGAAATTTTTTGTTCCCACGTTTGCTTCTTATTAACAGGCCATTCCGGATCGATTAAGCCTTCACGGTACAACTTGTTAATATACATCAGCATGTCCTTATATTTCGGGTCCTTCACATCGTATTTCAGTGTTCCATTATCTTCGTAGTATACGCGCATTCCCCACATGCCTTTAAACGTTCCGAGCACAGCGCCCATGTTTTCACCGTTGAAGCTCATCGGGAATACGTCTTTGCCATCCACCTTACCCAGCTTTGTTTTAAAATCTTTCAGTAGAGCCTCGAATTCATCGGTCGTAAACGGCTTACCGCCTTCCGCTTTGTCTGGCGCAATCTGTTTCAGCCAATCCTTCCGCATATTGATGCCGAATACAGGCTCATTCTCTGGACCGTACCAGTTAGAAAGATAGTAGTTTTTACCGTCCGTAAACCGCGTCTTCTTCAAAGTATCCCCATACATTTTCTGCACGTTAGGACCATATTTTGCAATGAGATCATCCAGTGGAATAATCGCCCCTGCGGCGATGTACTTACTAACGATATCTCCGCGGTCCATGAGAACTAGATCCGGTAGATCGCTGCTGGCGAGCATCAGATTGAGCTTCTCGGATGGATTGCCCGTTGGCTGCTGAATTTCAATCGTAACTCCCGTCCGTTTCGTAATTTCCTTTGCAACTTCATTGGTAAAAGCATCGCCTGTATTTTTATCGAAAAAAGTCATTTTTATCGGTGTCGTATCGTTTGCTTTGTTATCGGTTGTGGCTGCTGGTTTAACACTTGTTGAAGCCGTATTATCTTTGGTCGTACAACCAGCGATGACGGAACCCATAAGAACCGCTGATATCAGCACGTTGAATGTTTTTTTCGTTTTGAACATGAAATAAAATCCCCCTTGACTGAATGTATTTGAAACATATCTACATGCATGACTTCCTGGAATATCGCCCTGATTAAAACGAATGTGTTCCCAACCACCGCCTTTCATATATAAGATACAGGTCTAGGCTTTAACAGCACCAACCGTCATCCCTTTGACAAAATACTTCTGCAGGAAGGGATACACGATAACAATCGGGAGTGTTGCGACGATCGTTGCCGCCATGCGGATTGAATCCGACGATACGGCGAGACGTTTGGCCGAATCTGCCATTTGCTGCGCATCGGACACCATAGAAGACGTCTGATACTGATTCAATATTTTGACCAGCACCGCCTGTAAAGTCTTCAATTCCGGCTTATACGTGAATACATAGGAATCGAACCAAGAATTCCAGTGGCCGATTGCCGTAAACAAACCTATTGTTGCAAGCACTGGTGTTGTTAAAGGCAATATGATCATAATGAAGATTTGCAAATCGTTCGCACCGTCTATTTTCGCTGATTCATCTAATTCCCCAGGAAGTTGTTGAATAAATGTGCGTACCAATATCATATAGAAGACATTCATAAGCCCTGGTGCAATGTATACCCAGAAGGTATCAATAAGGTGCAGACTTTTTAAGATCATATAGTAAGGAATTAAGCCGCCGCCGAAGTACATCGTGAATATGAAGAACAATGTGATGGGTCTCCCACCAACTAGATCACGTTTGCTCAGCGGATAAGAAAGCAGGCAGATAACTAGAACCGCGAGAGGCGTGCCGATCAATGTGCGTGCAATTGTCACTTTGAGCCCATTAATAATTTCCTGATCGCCCAAAATCTGCGCATAGCTTGTTAGCGAGAAATCCCTCGGCCAGAAATACACACCACCCCGGATTGTATCCTCCGCACTATTTAGAGAGAGTACAAGAATGTTCCAGAAGGGGTAGAACGTTGCGATAAACATCAGTAAGAGGAACCCATATACGAACCAAGCGAAGAAAACATCGCCTCTCGATTTTGTTCTCATGTAAACCCACCCATTTCTATCTTTTCTTAGTTAGAACAAAGATTGCTGATTCATTCGTTTAGAGAGCGAATTGACGCTGACAACGAGGATAAAGGCAATGACCGATTTAAACAACCCTACAGCTGCTCCATAAGAAAACATGCCATTCTGTAATCCGTAACGGTACGTATAGGTATCGATAACATCCGAATATTTCAAGATCGTGTTATTTTGCAATAAATACTGCTGATCGAAACCCGCGTTCAAAATCCCGCCAATTGACAATATAGCTAGAATGACAATCGTAGGGCGCAAAGATGGGAGTGTTACGTGGAACATTTGGCGCATGCGACTGGCCCCATCAACTCTGGCTGCTTCATATAGTTCGGGATTAATAGCGGCTATTGCGGCCAAATACATGATTGCATTAAATCCCATGTCCTTCCACATATTCGAGACGGCAATGATTCCCCAGAAATAATGACCATTTTGGAAAAATTGCACGGGTTGCTCTGTAAAGTGCAGAAGCATCAATATTTTGTTAATCAACCCTTGTGAAGACAGCAGTGTTATGATGATGTTGGCTGCTATGACCCACGATATAAAGTGAGGTAAGTAAGATACCGTTTGCATCACTTTTTTGAATAAACCTGTCTTCACCTCATTGATCATTAAGGCCAGTAGAATGGGGGCCGGAAATCCGATTAATAGGGATAAGAAGCTTTGGGCAATCGTATTTCGCATAATGATATAGAAGTCACCGCTGCTAAAGAAGTACCGAAACCACTCGAAACCGACAAACTTACTTGTAAAAAACTGATGAAAAAATGAACCTCCACCGGGCGAGTAATTGATAAACGCCATGTATAAGCCGAACATCGGACCATACGAGAAGAATAGGGTAGAGATGAATGCCGGCAGGATCATTATGTATAAGTATTTTTGGCTCTTCATCCTTCTGAGTTGCGCTTCCATGTGGTTAACCCGCCTTTTCCAGGCTGCGACGGCTGAAGCCGCTCGATCACAACCATCATCATTTTGTATATTCTCATTATAGGAACGGGCCATTCACAATTCTATACAAACATCCTCCGAAACGTATTCCAAATGAACGATCCTTGGGTTAGGTCATTGTTTATTTGAGCTATACGTTTTACAATACATGGTGTTATAACTAACGTTCAGAAAGGTGGTAGCGCTCTCAATGTACAGCATACTGCTGGTAGACGATGAAAAAATGGAGCTCGAAATGCTCGCCGATTACGTTCGTTGGGGTGACATGGGTATTCGTGTCGCTGGCACAGCGAAGAACGGTAGAGAAGCGCTTCAGCGCATGGAAGAACTTCGACCTGATATCATATTAACGGATGTCCGGATGCCTATTATGGATGGACTGGAATTCAGCAGGCGAGCCAAGCAGATCAATCGCAACGTCCAAATCATATTCCTAAGTGGTCACGATGAATTTCACTATATTAAAGCGGCGCTTTCCGTTGAAGCGATCGGCTATTTGTTAAAACCACTTGATATGGGCGAGCTTCAACTCCTCATGGAGAGAGTGAAACAGAAGTGCGAGGAATTCCGAATATCCTCTCAGACTTCGGAAGTACTCAAAGAATCCTATCTGAGGGAACTCGTACAGGAAAGTAGTCCTCTGATTAGATCGCAATGGATTGAGAAACTAGTCTTACTGCCATCTTCAATCCCTTCGAGCGGACTTTTTCAAATGATTTACTTAACTGTTGACCCTGTTAGCCATTATGGCTTGGAGCTCGTTACACAGATCCGTAATTTCACACAAGCGGAGATCCCTCGTTCCTTTCTCTGTCAAATGAAAGAAGGAACCTTCCTGCTTCTCTGCCACAAGCAAGATACAGCGCCACTCGAGCTATACCCTGCGGCGGAACGACTGATTCGCTATATCAACGACAGCAATAACTTGATTATTTCAATCGGTATTTCCGATGTACAGATGGGCTTAGATAGCCTATACGAACTGTATGTCGGCGCCAGACGAGCGAATGAAAGCAAATTTTATTACGGATTGGGGACATGTACAAGGGCTGATCAAGCTGTGGAGCCGGTGTACAAAGAAGTGAACCCCGAGCAGGCTATTGCTTCACTTTGTCATGCCATTTCCCACTTACAAGAAGCTGCTGCCTCTACCGTGATTCATGATTTCTTTCATGAAATGCGCACGTCCAAGATCGATCGTGATCTGGTCTGCTCAAGCTCACTGCGCCTTATTACAGCCATCGAGCAGCATTTTACCAATATTATCGGAGGCGACTCTGTGAATGCCATGTATGTCGACGATTGGAGAGGCATCGCGAATTATTCAACTATTAATGAAATTGAAAATCATATTTTGGGAGTCTGTCATGCCATCCTCTCCCTTATGAAAGAAAAGGACAAAGATAAGAATCTTCATATTATTCATCAAATCACTAATCTTATCGACAACAGCTTCAGCAGACAGTTGACCATTGAGGATCTCGCGAAACAAGTGTATCTGTCACCCAATTACGTGCGAACTTTATTTAAGGAAAAAACGGGAGAAACGATACTGGAATATTTGACACGTATACGCATACATCATGCAGGAGAGATGCTCAAAGATAAATCCAAAAAAATCCATGAGATTGCCGCATCCGTTGGATACGAGAACGTCTCCTATTTTTGCTCTGTGTTTCAAAAGTTCAAAGGAACGACCCCTAACGAATACAGGAAAAAACAGTTATGAAGCAGCGACGATTGCCCTGGCCACTCGGGTTGGTAGCTAAAACGTTTCTTAATCTCAATTTGAACCGTAAATTATTCGCCGTCTTTTGCATCGTTTCCATCTTACCGTTATTGTTTTTCGTCAAATATTCCTATGACACCACCAAACAGGAATTAACAACACAAATCTATGCCAATATGATTGCAACGACTGATCAAATTAACACAAACTTAGAAACAAAGCTGGATTCTTATTCACAAATATCAGCTTCCATTTATTTGGATAATACGCTGCGTCTGCTATTAATTAAAGATTACTCCGAAGATGAAACAGAATACTTAGATTCCTACATGTACTTCAATAATGTCATGAAAAATGTATTAGCAACGAATCCCGATATTCGGGCGGCATCCATCTACATAAGCAATACCACATTTCCTGCGGATAGCGTATATATTAAACGCATTGATGCTGCAGCCAAAGCAACCAATTGGTACGCATCTATCGCCAATTCTCATGGTAATGTGACTTACAGCGTGTCCGCAAATACGGATACCACTGAACCTGTATTTACGCTTGCACGTTTGCTCAATAACAACAGCCTTAACTTTCCTTACGGGATCCTTACGTTCGAAATTGCTGAAGCGGACATTTATCGGCTTATGGAGAAAGAAGATAAACAAAAAGATATTTATATCGTCAATGAGAATGGCAATATTTTATCCAACCGCAATAAAACACTTCTGAATCAAAATATTAATACCTTAATCTCCGGTACTTTCCGTGAGAATCAGTCAGGAAGCTTCGACAGCATGTACAATGGTGAGAAGTCACTCGTCGTGTACAACACGATTAAAAATGGCTGGAAAACGATATCCGTTATCCCCTACAAGAGCTTCATTTCGAATGCTCAAAAGGCATCCAAACGAGTTCTTCTCATGGCTTTGAGCAGTATTGCGATCTCCGTAGTTTTAATTTATATCACTTCACGGTTCTTCACGAAACGTATCGAATCCCTGCTTCAAGTCATCCGGCGGGTTGAACGGGAAGATTTTAATGTCAATATGACGTTTATGGGGCATGACGAAATTGGGCAGCTATCCTTTGCCTTTCACAAGATGACAGGGCGCCTCAAAGAATTAATCAATGAGGTCTACAAGAAGGAAATTGCCAAAAAAGAAGCGGAAATGAACATGCTGCAAGCGCAAATTAACCCACACTTTTTATATAACACGTTGGCTTCTATCTCATCTTTAGCTATTAAGCATGGGGATAATAGAATTAACGAAATGGTCTCACACCTCGCTAAGTTTTACCGAATTTCATTAAATAAAGGAAAAATGATATTGCCCATTAGTGAAGAAATCAAGCTCACCAAATATTACATTGCCATCCAACAGCATAGGTTTGAAGGGTTGCTGCGACTCCATTATGACATTGATGATTCTGTACTGGTTTATCAGACCGTCAAACTAGCCTTACAGCCATTTGTCGAAAATGCCATCAATCATGCCGTGTGGGACGACGAAGTCGGCCTTAATATTATCATTAAAGTATACAGAGATGATTACGATATTTATCTGGAAGTAATCGATGACGGGATGGGCATGCGTGCCGAAACACTGGAACGTGCTCTCAATAAAACAGATAACATCTCGGGGTATGGGATTACGAATGTTGACCAGCGGATTAAATTAGCCTTTGGCGATGAATACGGCGTGATGCTGTACAGTAAGTTTGGAATCGGAACGAAGGCGCAAATTCGTATCCCGCTGCACGGTATTCATTCATAAACATGATTGAAAAATGTGACTAATGAAACAAAGGGGCTCTGATGAGAGCCCCTTTTTCTCATAGCTATTTACTTGCCTTTTGGATGAAGTAATCGATGTCGGCAATAAGGATGTCAGAGAATTCTTTGGTGATCTTCTTACCGACGGTTACAACTCCCACAAAAATTCGCAGCGCTTTTAATTGCAGAAGGGTCGCTTCTTTATTATGACTGCGAATAATCGCATCCACTTTGGCAAGCAACTCCTTGCCCTTGTCTGAAATGGTAATTGAACCATTCGCAACACCGATATTGATGAGATCCAAGAAATGACTAGTATCCATCTGTACTTGCAGCGTATACGTATTCGCCGTCACATTGCCGGCCAGATCCGTTCCCATGATCTCGATGAGATGGTTGCCAAGGGCTAATGTTGCAGGGGCAGCTTGAATGGGATTGCCCGTGGTTTTCTTATCCAGTTGAATCGTGCTATGACCTAGGCCGCTTAGCGAATCCGTTATCTGAACCGACAAGTTCAAAGAGTCTGTCTGCCAAATGGTTAATGGACCATTGATTCGGACAGCGGGTGCTGTGCGATCGATGCCTGCCCTCACTTGCTTGGCTGCCTCGACATTGCCGTATCGATCCTTCGAACGATATTGAATGCTGTAAGCACCTTCTGTAGAAAGCGTCACAGGTCCATTAACCGTTACCCAATCTCCACCATTGAGCTGGTATTCAGTCAGCAGTATGCCAGAGCCTCCCGGTTGATCTACTGCGCTGAAAGTCATCTTAATATCTTTATTGGTAATGGTATTGGAACCACTGATTCCGTCCAAGATGACGTTTGTCGTAGGAGGTACGGTATCTAGCTGAAGCTTAAATAGTTTAGATTCAGCGGGCTTCAGGGTTACATTCAGCATACCGCTCACCTTATCCTCGGCTCCTGTCCAAAGATCCGTTCGTAGATAGTTACTGACACCATTCAAGCCAGCACGCGCCAAATCGATGGACTTCGTCGAAGCGGAAGCTCCGCTATAATTGAAGACAGCCACGTAGTAAGAGCCATTGTGATTCAGCACGAAAGTCTCGGCTGCATTTGCACCCGTATTCCCTTCCACTGCTTGGAATGCTTTTCCTAGTAAAGCGACTTGGTTGACTGCCTTGTTCGTCAACAATTCATTCATGTAGGCTTGAGCCGTCTCATTATGAACATCATCCGAATTCAAGAACACCGTGCCCGAAATAACGGCGGAATTAACTCTGCTGCGCGCCTCGTCCATGGAGCTTGCTCGCGACAATGACATATGATCTGGGTCTGTGTAGGGGTAAATCGTGCCATTCTGCCACCAACCATAAGTGAGCGAGTTCAGCTCGTACTCGGTTTCACTGATTTTGCCATACACATCACAAGATATTCGACGGCTGTGCGCATATTGACTAGGGAATAACGGCGCAATCGACTCGCTAATGAACATGCTGCCATTAATGACATGATTCACGTACGCCATCCCTTGATTATACGCTTGAATACCGGTGGTCACCGTCGGATCAGCATGCTTGCCTTCCAAAGAACCGTGTGTTAAGAAATCCAGTTTAATATACGTGAAGCCTAAACTCTTAAATTTACCCAAAAAATAATCCATTCGTGCCTTCGTGCCCGGATGAGTTGGATCAAGTGCATAAGCGCCATCCAGCGTAGGCAAAATATTGCCTGAACTATCCCTCAATACGATGTCACCGTATGTATATTGATTGTTCGTCCCCTCAACCACCTGACTCATATTCGTGCCCCAGTAGACAAAGGGTCCCCAATATATACCGGCTTGCTGACCATTTTGATGAATGGTTGTCACCGCATTACGCAACTGCGTATCCGTTAAATTGTCCCAATAGGAGTCTAAGTTAATGTAGAGTGACCCCTTGTTGTTAAAAGATTGATTCTGCAAGTGCTCCTTGAAGTAGTTCGACGTATCGATAACATCTTGATAAGTGAGATCGCTGCCGTAGGCTCCCCAGCTATTCCAGCCTACCGGAACTTCTTGGGCAACAGTGCCCTGGAAGCTTAATGGCGGAGCAAACACGGCGTTCGCGCGCCCGTATTCCTCGAGACCGTCACGGTAATCGGCAAAATAACCGACAAACATCGTTGGTGATGTTACTTCCATACCCGTGATACTTCCGTGGGGCACCGTGTCGTGTGTAATGTTGGACGATGCTCCGCCATACACCGTGAGGTTACTCAATTTATTGTTAGACCCGTTCCAGGAAATACCCGTCTTCCACGTATCATGCGTAGCGGAGCCGATCACAAGTCCATTCCGATTTGCGTTATTGTAAATTGCCGTTACTTCATAACCAGTGTTCGACGTGTTGATCGATTGAGCCTTATACCGAATCCAATTATCATTATCAAAAGGGACAAATAGGGCTCGGTTATCCGCATAACTGCCAATGTCCACACCGCCCGTATTGTTCACAACGATAGGAGCTATGGTATTTGTCGTCATGGATGCGGTATTTACCGCTTTTAACTGAGTCAGAAAGAAGTTCTTCCCTTCATACAAGGTATAGATTTGATGAAGCGTAGGTTTACCAGGCGCTTCGTTAATGACGGTGAAACGAAGACCTGCACCAAAACCGTCATGAACAGGCACGATCGCTGCGTCGGATAAGGTATGCTGTGGATAACTTTTATTGGTGATGAGTTCATCCAGTTGTAGACTGCCGTATACGCCCTTTACAATTTTGGCATCCTTCCATGTATAATCTGCCATGCCGCTATCTGTATGGTACGTAATGGTCGTATCACCGTTCGAAAAAGTAGCACCATACGTATAACGCGTTACGGTGATGGCACCGTATTGTTTCGACTCGCCGGGTACGCCAAGAGAGCTGTCGACGTTATCGTCATCGCCAGGATTCTGTACCAGCTTCGGGCCAACAACAATTTTATCCAGATCAGGGGAGTATCCGTTGCCGTCAGCGAACTGAATTGTATTGCTGCCAGCCACTAAAGCCAAAGGAATCACATACGTATTCACCGTGTTCCAGTCAGGTGTTTTGGGAAAATCATACGTCTCTGCAGATCCACCATTTGCACTGACTTGTACAGCGCGAGGATCGCCAGATATATAAGATACGGTTACTTGATAATTCCCTGCTGAAGCCACTTCAACCCCATTAAATTGCAAGGAGCTGCCTTGATATAAGTTGCCGACTTTCTTACCTTCCGAGCAACTGCTGCAATTGGCAATACTTGCTTTGCCACCGAGTGTGTTCGTAGAAGCTTCTGCTTCATAGGTTAAGCTTTTGGGAGAAACAGAAATCTTATCGATATCAGGGGAGTACGAATTGCCATCGGATAAAAGGATTGTATTGCTGCCCGCCTGTAAAGAAAGATCGACGTCATACGTGCCGACCGTATTCCAATCCGCCGTTTTGGGCAGATCATATAGCTCGGACGAGCCTCCATTTGCACTGATTTGAACAGACCTAGGATCTCCGGAAATATAAGAAAGCTTCACCGTGTAGATACCGGTAGCATTCACTTGGATCTGATTGAATTGCAACGCGCTTCCTTGATATACATTACCGACTTTCTTGCCTCCTGAACACGAACCGCAATTCGATATGGAAGCTTTGCCCGTTAGCACATTGAGCACAGACTCTGCCTCGTAATGCTGAGCGAATACTGGTGGTGGGTCGCCTCCGCCACCATCTCCAGGATTCTGCGTACCTGCAGGATTGATTACCACTTTGTCAATATCCGGTGCATACCAATTGCCGTCGTCAAATACGATCACATTCGTACCGGCATTCAGTTGCAGCGTAATATCAAAAGTGCCAACCGTGCTCCAATCCGCCGTTTTCGGAAAATCGTAATTTTCCACGCTCCCTCCATTTACACGGATGTTCACCGAACGAGGATCGCCGGATATATAAGAAACCGACATCTTGTAGCTTCCAGCTTCGTTCACGGTAATACCGTTGAATTGGAGCGAACTTCCTTGATAGAGTCCACCTACCTTCTTACCACCAGAGCATCCGGTACAATCGGCTATTGATGCGTTTCCAGCTAAAAGATTACCCGCTGCTTCAGCTTCGTAGCTCTGACCTTCCGCATACGCAGTTTGAACGCCCATGCCCGCGTTGGCTGGCAGCGCCACTAATAAAAGCATGAACACAACTAGCCATATCGCAATCCTATCCCTCATAACATCTCTCCTTGTACAATGAAATTTTCATTCATGTCTATTATAGGAAGGAAATCAGAGAGATCTCTACGCGATTATTTTCAGAAACATACCGTTATCTAACAGACTTTGTAGATTGCAAAATTACTAAAAAACACCGCGCAACCTATTCATTCATAAGTTGAACGGTGTTTGTTTTTTTTGCATTTCCGCGTTTCTATTGTTGATGCTCTGACTAGTCCTTCGATATAATGCTTTTCTGTTGTATCTACAACAGAATTTCTTCTACCCAAGTACACTTCAGGTACCCTAGTTTTCTGATGTATATACAACAGAATTCCTTCTACCCCAGTGCACTTCAGGTGCCTTACTTTTCTGTTGTAGATACAACAGAATTTCTTCTACCCCAGAGCACTTCAGGTGCCCTGCTTTTCTGTTGTATCTACAACAGAATTTCTTCTACCCAAGTACACTCCAGGTACTCTACTTTTCTGTTGTATCTACAACAGTATTTGCTCTACCCCAGTGCACTCCAGGTGCCCTGCTTTTCTGTTGTAGATACAACAGAATTTCATTTAAACCGAGATCACTCGCGCCACTACCAGCGCTGCTTATCACTTAATCTTTAACACATTTTGAATATGCTGGTAGACATCCTCATTAATCATCGCATCAAGATCATGTTCAAACATGTTAATATCAAGGAATTTACCATTTGCAAATTTATATCTAAAGATTGATATGCCAGAACCAATATCCTTGGTGTTGCCTAGTTTGTGTATTAATTCTTTGTACGACATGTCCTTTGTTATTTGCTTCAATTGAGACAACGTTATTTTTCGTATCTCAGTTGTTAGTACTGGAGGTTCGGTACTATTTGACGGAGTCGAATGATTAGAGCACCCGAGTAAAACTGTCATTAGAGTAACAAAAAATAAAATAAATACATTTCGCCGAATATACATCGCGCTGTCTCCCTCATTTAGATTTCACTATTTTATCTTTGTTACTTGTCATCCAGACGTCATCATTTTTCTCAATGGTTTGTCTTAGTTGGATGGATCCTAGGAACGTCTTCCTGCTAGTTAAGATTACTTTTCCATCTTTTTTGAAAACGATGTTCTCCAATTCAATTGCCATCCCACCAAATATATTTTTCGCTAAATTGGTCTCTATATTCGAATACTTCCCTTCCCCCACATCAACTTTAGTAATTTCCTTTACGTAATTTAATAACGCTATTTTTTCATCCGTGTTGAGTTCTAAATTATCTGTTTTCACTAATACATATGTCATCTTGGAATTATTATAAAAATTGGCATCTTGATCAAAAATCGTTTTGAAAGCAACTTTGTATATGTCCAAATAGTCATTCTTATTAATTATTTGCGGTTTTGTACATCCAACTATGAGGATTACCAATAGAAATAGTACGACTAACTTTTGCGATAATTGATTCATCTTAATCATTTGCTCTCCTTCTGTCTCGCATTTAACAATCGCTCCATGACAGTTAGACGTCCCTTTTTTACAATAGTTCCATAATTAAACAATTATATTTTGTAAAATACTTAGTTTATCTCTATACTTATTCTAACAACTTTATTTCACTCATTTTAAACAAGGGGAATACCATTATGCACATATCTGACATGCAAAAGCATATTCAACAATTCAGTATCGAGAAGGGCTTCGATTCGTCCACTGTGGAACAAAGAGCACTATATCTGGTGACCGAAGTAGGTGAGATGGTCAAGGAACTGCTGCATCTTTCCTATCATCCGGACCACGAAAACAAAGAAGATATTAAAAAGAACCTCGGTTTAGAAATGTACGATGTGGTATGGAATATCTGTGATCTCGCCAATAAATTGGAAATCAACCTTGAAAAGGCCTTTGCGATGAAAATGGAAATAAATAAGGATCGCACTTGGTAGAGTCAAAAAAACGCTCATCCACCTGCTCAGTTGAGCAAGGGGATGAGCATTTTTCCTACCCTCCAAGTAGCTTTAGTTGATAAAATTCAGCTGCTGCAGCATTCGCTTCAGTATGACAGTTGCTTGAGCTCGGGTGGCCTCTGCTAAAGGTTCAAATTCTGTATCCGACACTCCGCTCAAAATATTCGTAGCTACAGCCTCATCAACTGCTGCGGCCGCCCAGTCGGAAATGGCATTTCGATCGCTGAATCGAGATAGAGCCTGCGCTAGGGTAACAGCTGCTTGTTCCGTTCCCCGAACAATCCTCATAGCTCTAACGATCAGGACGGCCATCTGTTCACGCGTTATCGTTCCTTCAGGCTGAAACGTACCATCAACATAACCGTCGATCAGACCTGCCTTCACAGCGGCACCGATCGCCCCAGCGAACCAATCCTCACGAGTAATATCTGTGAAGTGAGTCGCTTTGAGCTCCTCCGGAAGACCGAGTCCCCGTATCAATAGCGCCACGAATTCAGCTCGAGTCATGCTCCGTTCTGGCGCAAAATTCATCTTGGTGACACCATGCACGATTTGTTTGGAGGCTAGCAGCTCAATATCCGTTCTTGCCCAGTGCTCCACAAGATCCGAGAAGGTTTTATGTGACTCGGCGATCGCGTATATACTGTTGCCATTACGCAACATGGTACGTGTAGGTGTAGAGGAAGCTGACTGAGTATCTGACTTGGTTGGACCCACACTTTCTTCCTCCCTGTCTTCGCTTTGCTCATCGGAATCTCCCCCGTCAATACTAGACGGGGGTGTTGTATCCATAATGTCAACAGCTAGCATTGCATTCGTTCCTGCACTGAATTGGAAGTTCAGCGATAAAGAACCTACAGCTTGCGCCATGAGATAAGCTTTTTTCAACGTAATTTGATTACCAAGCACCGTATAGTCTGTTCCTTTAGCAAGCGCTACACTTCCATTACTTATCCCCTCAAGTAGGTTACCATTCAACGATAGCGAGACACTACTATCTTTAAATTCGGTGCTGTTGCTATTTTTATCAAATACTGCCAAGGTAGGATTGACTACAGAATTTTGAATTGCGTTATTAAAAGCATGCACAACCACTTCAAGATAAGGCTGCTTATTCGTATTCTCACTGGCGTATACATAGATTTTTCGCCCTACGAGTACCTCCTCAACAAGCGCCAGATCAAGCGTGGTACTGGTTTTTAACCTTTCCTTCGTATATTTGGTAATATCGAAGCTCTTATCGGCTTCTACGTTCGTATACCGAGTTGCCTCGGTAATGGCCTTTCCAAGCGCTGGTTTACTCGCATAATGAACCGTTCCTTCCTCCCAATCACTCAGCACTGGTTTCAGTACCGTATCGACAAAGGTACCGCTGGAATCATCCACTTTTCCAGTGGCATGGAATTTGACAGATGCAATCTCGCCAGCAATGCCACTTAAATCAAATGAGAAGTAAGCCTCACGATAATCATCGCCGCCTGCATTTTTCACATTCAGTTTGGTATCGTTGCCATAGGCATCTTCCTGATACATGCCGGATCGAACGAACGTATCTTTGCTCGTAAGCTTTGTAATCACGGTCGGGTTAGCGGATGGCACCAAAACCTGTAAGGTCGCAGTCTTACTAATACCGCCTACGGTAACCACAGAGGTAATCTCCGCAGTTCCTGGACTGATTCCCGTAACGCTCCCTGCGCTATCCACGGTCGCCACTTGTTCGTTGCTGCTGTAGAATAACACACTCGTCGGGCTAAGCACCGCAGCCCCTTGATCGTCTAACGTTGCCGTCAATGCCGGTGCGGCAGTAGTACCCGCTCCTACAACGATTAAGCTTGTTGCAAAAGAAGTCGAAGCCAGCGACGGAACTGAAAAGTGCTCCACAGCAACAGCATCATCATAACCGAAGGTGATTACATGCGTTTTTCCAGGGTCGGCGGTCGTGTCCACTTCGAACTTGATGGTCGGTGATAGCTGAAGTACAGTGATTGTACTGTCCTTACTAATCACTTCCGTCCCCTGCTTCTTAATCTCAAAGCTGATTCTATCCTGTTTCTGCGTCGGATCGGAGACAGCCAACGCTAATTGTTCATTGGTTTCCTTCAGCATCACGGACGAAGAATGATTGGCCTTTACATGATCCATCGTGCCTCTCTTCCAGAAATTGATACCCGTGATGTCCAGTGTGCTGTCTTTTACTGCTTGAATTTCCGGCGTATTGGACAGTACTACTACGTCCGGATTTGCACTGTAAGCAGCAACCGCAGCAGCATCCTTCTTAGGCAGTTGGATGTAGCTATAGTCGGCCTCCTGCGGTGCGATCCCATGCGGCATCCAGAGCGTCATATAGTTCCGCGTATGCCAGAGATGGAAGAAATCAAAGCTGGCCGTCACTTCTGTGTTGGTCTCTGTACCACTTTGTGCAAAGAGTCCCATTTTCAGCCCCATATTAAGCCGATCTGTACCTGCCATAGCGTTGGTGAACGTATACAGTGGCGTTCCCCAAGCTGTTTCGCTGCTGCTGGCGTATACCGAATAGCGGTCATTGCTCTTATCGATTTTCAAAAAGACGTCTCCTGTCAGGTTAAGAGGGAAATCAACCACTTGGGAGACCCCGTCAACTTCATTGACAGCGATAATTCGGCTGCCTTGCGAGGTCATTCCCTTTGACAGCGACACGTAGTTATCGTCATCTTTTCGAATCAAAAGCCCCGCTTCCTGCCCTGGCTGTGTAGGTGCAATATCCAGAGAAGTGGTTACAAAAAAATCTTCCTTAGGCGCTGCAGTCTGGAACAGATTGAACGTAGAATTTGCGTTCCCCCTTAAGCTCCCCTGCTGTGATTTGATCTGCAACTTCGTGCCCGTTAGCGCATTGTGCGTCTGATTCTCTCGGATCCATCCCCAATTCGCAGCTCGATTGGTGCTATTGAATTCATCATCGCCCGGAAAGAAAAACTTCTCGTTAATCGTTTTCGATTTACCTTCCCTTTCTTCTCGCAGCATCTCTACATTCGCGACGTTAGGAAAGACATAGCCTCCTGTGCCGTCTAGATGTATCCAATGTGTACCTTCTTTTGTAACTTGTTGGCCCATAGGTGAAAGATCCACGCTGCCATCAACGGTAAGGACATTATCCCCATTGGCATTCAACGGGCGATTCTCCACAATCGTCTCGATGGGTCGATCGGAAGTGCTATTGATTCCTGCGCCAAGTGCAACGATCTCATCATCAAACATAAACCATGACTTCTTCGCTGATACATCCATATCCCCATAATCATGTTGTTTGAAGTCCATACCGGCTGTCCCGTACGTACGGTCCAACGAGACACCGCCAGTCCAGCTGGTCTCCATTAACTCGCCGTCACCAGCGAACTTGCTGACATCCACATAAGGCCGATTCGCGGATGTGGATGCGGGGCGATTCACATCCCGATCGACAGTAATGCCAGGCAATCGGCTTGAATCAGCCGTTGTCCAGAACAGGGCTAAATAATCCAATGGATCTAGATACAGCTGTGTCATGCCGTCCGCCTCATACCAGCCCTTCAAATTCTCATTGCTAACTGTTTCATAGTTAGCCATGCGATCGGAGTGCATCGAAATGCTATACAACCAGTCTTCTCCTCGGTGAACGACATTATCCTGATTGTAGAAAAGGAAGTTGCCTGCTGGTGGCGTATAAGCCTCGACCGTCTCGTCATTAAGAATGCTCTTTGCTTTTTGCATATTCCAGATGTTCGCGTTACTTAGAAATGCTCGAACATTGGCGTTCTCAATATGATATTTGATCGCACTTTTTTGCTTCTCAACATACGGATTGCCAGCCAATTCAACTTGCGTCAATAGCGCATTCAGGACAGCATACCCGCCAAACGTGTACTCACGGGATATTTCCCTGCCGTCAATCGCGTTAATCATTTGCCCTTTGTACAGATTGGGCTCGAACGCTTCAAAGTACCAGTCGAAAATATTCGCCTTCTGCGAGTCCTCATTGTCCCACTCACTACCACTAACCAGCCATAGAGTATCGGTGAAATCCTGGAGAAGTGCTTTTCCGTATGCACCTGCATAAGGGAAATAGTCATGTTGGATGAATGAACCATCCTCATAAAAGCCATCCCCAGCCATGACATTCGGGAAAACCTCCGTCAATCCATCGGAGCCTGCTTGAATGCGGCTGCTTTGCTTACCAGTAATCCCTCTTAGAATCATAACCTTGCTGACAAAAACCCGATTAGCGCCGGTACGAGTGACCGTAGGATTGAACTTATCAATCGCTCTATTTAATTTCGTGATCAAATCGGGATGTGCACTATAAGGAATCGTTTCGTAGAGCAAAATCATAGAATCATTGATATTGTTCGGCACATTAACCAGCCAGTCAAACCAATTATCATATTGGCTTTTATTTTCGTTATAGCGAAGCAGATAAAACTGGTTCCAGCTCTCCAGCATGTCGTACAGCAGTGCCTCTTCTTGGTAATAAGCAGAGCCATAGGTCGCCCATGCTTTAGCCATCGTTCTTAATCTGGAGGACATTGTGCTTAATTCAACCGACTTGGTCGTCGACGTCAAATCCAACCACGTGTAGGTCGTTTTATTCATAGATTCCCAAAGGTTCTTAGTGTCAGCATCCAGCGTTTGAATAATCTGTTGAATATCGGGATCATTCACATCATAGGAATTGTCCGGATCGTAGCCGCTCATCTTCTTGGCATACTTGATTCTCAAGGTATCGTACGCATCCTGAGCAGTTGGGTACACTCGAACCAAGACAGACGCCGATTCCCTCGTTACGCCGTCCAACGTGACGATCGCTTTGACTCTCGCTGAACCAGCATAAACCGCATTCGCGACATTCGTGCCTCCGCTGCCCAAAGCAATACTTTCACTATTACTGACATATGTAATCGCTGCTTGGGTTAAATCAGCCGTTTCCCCATTCTTCCTTGTAGCACTTATGGAAAACACAACCGACTGTCCTGGTTTTATCGTATCTGTGCTTGGCGATAGGACCACTTCTTTAAGGACATTCGGCTGCTCGTATACGAAGGTAAACGGGATTCCCGATGAGAGATTGCCCGCCAAGTCTCTTGTCTTAATCGTAAACGTATAAGACTCCCCTGCGTTGAGGTGAGGCGCTTGAAAGGTACCGATGCCTTTCGCTACCGTCCCTAGAAGCGTCGTCCCCTCATAGATGTTAACGCCGGCATAATCAACATCCCCAGGATCGGACCAGGACAACGCATACTCACCATTCCTTAATCCGCCCGATACATTGGAGACTTCTGCAGGTGCGATGCCATCTGCCGTTAGCAATACGCTTGCGGATCTTGTTACGCCTTCTAGCGTAACGGAGGCTGTGATCGTCGCGCTCCCACTCGATACTGCTCTTGCAACGCCGATCGTAGCGTCGTCAATGACAAAATGAGTACTATCGCTCGTATACGTGACGGTGGCACTGGATAAAACAGCAGGCGTATTCGTGTCCATCGTCCCTGATATCGTCAGATTAGCTGATTGTCCCAAACCTAACGAAGTGTGGTCAGCGACTACTGATACCGCTTTCAAAGAAGGGGTGCCGTGGATAACCAAATACGGCTTAGCTTTATGTCCAGGCGTATCCTCAATGGTTGTGGTACGCGATTCAATCTTAATCAAGGCATTCGAGCCTGTCAGAGCAAAGGTTGCCTTTTTATCCGTAGTAAGTTGACTCTGAATAAAGGAGGTCACATCCAAACTGCGCCACCCAGCCGCAGTACTGCTTGGAAATATCATAGAACCAATTAGATTCCCTCCTGGTCCTGGCTTCGAATTCCATGTCAAGGCGCTCTCGCTCCAACTGTCACCTGTTGGCGTATCTACCCCATAGACCTTGGCGGTCACCGTATTGGTTGCGCTTTCACTATTCTTGCCAAACAAGAACAGTTCTGCCGATGTAATATGCTCCGGATAATTAGTGAGATCGAACTGTAAATATGCCTCCCTAGGCGATGTTGTATTCGTTTCCTTCACATTCAAATAACCTGCTTTGCTCGCTTCTCCGCCATTTGGCAAATTGCTGTAATCGGGATTCACGGGGCTAGGCGGGGTCTTCCTGACAAAATTATCTTGAACATTCATGACCGTGTAGGATTGTTCGGATGCATGAGCGAACGGCACGCTGAGTCCGCTAAACAATTGACTCACGAGCGCCAAAGCTAACCCGACTGTCAAACACTTCTTGACCTTACTTATCATCTAAACTCCTCCCTTTTTTACAATGGAGAGGCAGCCCATAGTACAGGACTGCCCCTTCCGAATGTTGTATCCACCTTATTTTTTCACCTTTGCATACCATTCCCTTGACCGCTTAGTTACTTCCTCACCGCCGGATTTATTCCACTTCTCGACGAACTCATCAAATTTACTGATGGGATATTGGCCTAAGATAATCTTAGTCGCGTACTCGACATACAGAGTACGATTGTTTATATCTGCAAAGCCTTCGTACACACTGGCAGGCAATCCGTCTCCAGCAATCGTTTTTACGTATTTCTGATTCTCCGCCATATTTCTTGTATTCTGACCTAACGCCCATTCACGCTCAGCTGAAGTGGCCGACTTCAACAGATTTGTTTTATATGCCAGTGTATCGAGATCGTTAAAAGGTTGGAACAGCTTATTCTCTTGTGTGCTTTTATCCGGAGCGATCGACACTTTCTTACCATCTTTAACCGTATGGTGCATACCCTCAGCGCCATAGAATAGATTTTCCCACTTACTTTTGTCATACAGATTATTTAACAGTTTCATGGTAGCCATCAGCTTTTTCTGATCCTTGTTGTTCTTGACGACCCAGATCGGACTTCCCATTTTCTTCTGCGTGTAGAAACCTTTGAATCCCGGCACTTCCGGAACTGGGAGCACAGCGTAGTCGCCTTTTACGTTTGTGTTTTTGGAAATTTTCTCAATGTGTCCGCCAGCATCCTCCACCCAGTGATAGTACAAACCTACTTTATCGGAGTCGATTTTACCGTCCCATTGGGCTTTGTTGTTTAATAAAGTTTCCTTATCCAGCAAACCGTCTTTATACAGCTTGGCAGCAAACTCCAACGCACCTTTCATGTTCGGTGTCACTGCGGAATACGTCATCTTCCCTTCGTAGATGTCCCAGTCCGGCTTGCCTTCATTCATCGCAACACCGTACATGGCGAAAATGTGATCCATCCAGGCCGCTTGCTCACGCCCACCTGTCGGTATCTCATCCTTCTTGCCGTTGCCATTCGGATCCTTATCGCGGAATGCTTCCAACACCTTCACAAAATCATCCTGCGTTTTGGGCATCGCAAGCCCCAATTTATCCAACCAGTCTTTGCGAATCAACCCGCCCATGCGACCGTAATCTAATACCCCAGGTACATAATAAATGCGACCTTGTCCGGTAGGGTCATTTGCTTTTACAATATCCCACACATCCTTCGGAACTGCATTCCACAGGTTCGGCGCATATTTGGGAATGAGGTCCGTCAGATCAGCAATCGCGCCATTTTTGGCTAAGCTTGCTTCCATGCCTTGCTGCGGAAGAAACATATCGGGCATTTCATTGGCTGCAATTTTTAAATTGAGTTGATTTAGATACGATGTCCCGCCGTTCCATTCCACATAAGGATGGATAATGCCAACGCCGAGTTCTTTTTTATAAAATTCATACAGCGTGCTGCCCTTCTCAATCGGTTTAAAGCCTAGATTAGAATACCATACTTCTAGATTTACGATTTCCT
Source organism: Paenibacillus qinlingensis (assembly GCF_031455095.1). Classification (GTDB taxonomy): domain Bacteria; phylum Bacillota; class Bacilli; order Paenibacillales; family NBRC-103111; genus Paenibacillus_E; species Paenibacillus_E qinlingensis_A. Next base: position 67,693 of record NZ_JAVDSB010000009.1, on the reverse strand, counting down.
CAGGAGCAGCGCTGCCAGTCGGGTTTTGAGACTGGCCTTGCGTGACTGCTTCTTCCTTCTTGGCGCAGCCAGCGAATACGGATACTGATAATGCTGCAGTTATTGTAAGCAAACTAAGCTTTTTCCATAACATGTTGTATTCCCCCATTTGATTGTAGTTGTATTTGATAGCCCTACGGACTCCTAAAACGAAGTAGTAATTACCCTTTTACCGAACCAATCATAGCACCTTTGACAAAATACTTCTGTAAAAAAGGATAGACCAAAATAACTGGAATGATGGCGAAAACGACCGTTGCGGATTTCAGCGTGCGTTCGTTGTAATTAATGTCCATAATCGATTCAACAAAAGGCATTTCATTCGGATCGGTAATAAATTGCCTAATCTTCAGCTGAAGAGGGAACCATTCCGGATTTTGAATAAAGAAAAGCGGATGCTGGAACTGGTTCCACACGACTACGCCATAGAACAGCGCTAGCGTTGCAAGGACCGCCTTAGACAACGGAAGCACGAAATGGAACAATAACCGGAAATAACCACAGCCTTCCATGAAAGCCGCCTCTTCCAATTCCTTCGGAAATTGCTTGAAGAACGTTCGCATAATAATTAGATTAAAAGGATTTAGAATATGCGGAATAACCAGCACAAGCGGATTATTATACAAACCGATACTGCGAACCGTTAGAAAATAAGGCACAATTGGCGCCTTGAACACCATCGTGATCACCACAGCAATCATCAGAATGCCTGCGGGCAAAAATTCCTTTTTGGATAATGGGAAGGCCAATAGTGCCGTTACGAGCAGGGCAAGCGATGTCCCGACAACCGTGGTTACCAGTGTCAGAATGAAGGAACGCCACAGGTCCCATCGGACTAGCAAATATGACCAGGAATCCAAGGTAAATTCTTTCGGCCAAATCGTTACCAGATTCAAGTCAACAGCTCGGCTGGAGCTGAAGGAAATGGAGATAACGGAAAGCAGCGGGATCAGAGCGATTATCGAGAAGACACATAGGCACACTAGGATGGCAATTTCAAAACCTTTTTCTGCTTTGGACATAGGCATAGTTACCAGAGCCCCCCATCCGAGACTTTCCTCGACAATCGATTAAAGGTATAGACCAAAATGAATCCGATAACCGATTGGAACAGGCCAACTGCTGTCGCGAAACTGTACTGAGCCTGCTGAATCCCCGTTCGGAACACATACGTATCTAGAATATCGCCTGCGCTGTAAGTCATGGGTGTCAGAAGGTTATACACATGATCGAAGCCCAACTCCATAAAATTGCCGATCTCTAGCAAAAACAACACGAGAATCGTCGGCAGCAGTAGCGGAAATGTCACATGTCTCATTTGTTTGAATCTGGAGGCGCCGTCCATCATTGCTGATTCGTACAACTGGGGATCAATCGAGCTGATTGCCGCCATATATACGACTGTCCCCCACCCCGCATCCCTCCAGAGCCCGGTAAGTACATAGATCGGACGGAAGTATGCGCTTTCTTGCATAGCCAGAATGGGATCATGACCGAACCAACCCATCACAATATTAAACAATCCATTTACAGCGAACAGATCAAATGCAATACCTGCAACAATAACCCATGATAGAAAGTGGGGGATGTATAAGGCGGTTTGAATTCCTTTCTTCAGCGCTGCTTTCCTGACCTCATTAATCATTAAGGATAAGATGATTGGAATGGGAAATACGAAGAGCGTTTTTAAGAAGCCTAAAATTAGCGTATTCGTAAACACCCTTGTAAAATCCGGATAGTGAAGCAAGGTCTTAAAGTGTTTGAAACCGACCCATGTACTGTCCGCAAATCCTTTGAACACCGAGTAATCTTGGAAAGCGATGAGCGATCCGGTTAATGGAATGTACTTAAAAATGAGAATAAATGCGACGCCAGGGACGGCCATGAGATAAAGTGGCCAATACTTTCGCATATTGTGCCATAGCAGAAAAGCCGAAAGAAATCCCGTTCGCCTTGCCACGACCTCCTTGCCAGATGCAGACATTGTTCGATTCATGTTGCTTTCTCCACTTCCTTTTTGATTTCTGTATCTACTGAATCCGTTTTCATGTTAAAAATATACCTAGATTACAGAGGAAGCACAAAGGGGGATTTTTAAGTTTCCACTATGTCACTTTTAAGTTTTCAACAAAAAAAGCACCCGATTTTTCCATCACTTGGGAAAAGGGTACTTTTACATCGTTTATATTTTACATTTTTTTCTATATTCTGTAGGTGTACAACCTACCATTCGCTCGAACAATTTACTGAAATGACTCGTATCCGCATAACCGACCCTTTGGCAAATTTCGTATACTTTCAAGTCCGTATCCATTAAAAGCTCTTTCGCTTTATTCATCCGAACGCCCATGAGATAACTCAAATACGTATCCCCGGTTTTTTCTTTGAATAATTGACTCAAATAAAAAGGATTGATATAAAAACGTGCTGACAAATCCGCGAGCGTGATATTGCTGTCATAATGAGCCGCTACGTACTCCTTAATCTCGGAAATGACATCCTTTTTCTTCGGTGCTTGCCGAATCTTATTCTGATCGCTAATGCGGTCGATGGCTTGAATGACCCAAAGTTTTAATTCTTCCAGCGTCTTAAAACGTGCCAATTCTTCGACGGACAGTAGGTACTTGCCCAGTAAATCATTCATTTGCAGCTGCGTAAAGGATATTCGCCGCATACTGGAAACGAGAATAAGCAATATTTGGTGCTGCAGATCGGCCAGATGCAGATTGCTCTGCTTCTCAATAGCACGAAAAATACGATGAATGACTTCAGCGCTGCCTACATTATCCATCTGTTCCATGCAGGTTTCTAGCAGAACCAGCTCCTCCTCCGCGAGAAGGGCAACGGCGCTGGAAGACGGTTCCGTCTCTCGAAAAGCGATGACGACATGATTACCTTTCATAACCTTATACCACAGCGACTGCTGTGCTTCATCGAACGAAGTGCTTAATCCGGCCGGCGCGGGGTAGGCCCGCCCGATGCCAGCCGAAACAGAAATGCCCAAGACACGACTGAACTCTTCTTGCAGTCTCCTTACATCTTGGATCAGATACTCCTCATTGATCTTGCCTTCATGCATGACAAGTACCGCAAATTGGGATCCTTCATAGCGGATCACTTGCAATTGATCGTACGGCTTGAAGACATCCCTGGCTTGGCGCAGGACATAATCTTCTTGAACCATGCCCGGCTCACAGCCGAATTCCACCAAGATACAAGCACAGTCATACCGCGTAACTGGGAGAGGGAATAAATAGGATATATGGCCCTCGTGCGTCTGCGGGTCATAGCCAGTTACCAGCACATCCTTTAACACAAAGTCGTGCCAATGCCGCGATTGTGCCTTCTCGCTGTTGATCTCGGCAATCACTTTGGTCACGCAATCTTCAAGTTCTTCCTCTTCGACCGGCTTGTTGATGTAAAATTTGACGCCGAGCTCAATCCCTTTCTTCGCATACTCGAATTCCGCATATCCGCTCAGAATAATGAATTTGGCCCGGCTGCCGGATTCTATCAGCCTGCGAATCATTGATAGGCCATCAGACTGAGGCATGCGAATATCCGTGATCACGATGTCTGGTTGCATTTCCTGCACGAGCTTCCAGCCCTCGTTCCCATTATGTGCAGTTCCGACAACCTCACATTGCGGCAGATAGCGCCTCACAAGCGTTTTAAGCCCGTCCGTAATTCCTTTCTCATCATCCACAAGGACTAACCTCATCATAAACTCCCCCTATGCTCTATGATCGTGTGGGTATACGAAATTCAACAACCGTGCCTTCGCCTTCTGTGGAATGAACCGTCAAATCATAACCATCCCCGTATTGCAACTTGATGCGCTCTGCAATATTTTTCAGACCAATACTCTTCCCCGTTGCTTCTATTAAATCGTCTAGCTTTAATTTATCCGTCTCCGCCTCGGCCAGCCGCTGGTTTAGCTCCATGACTTTCGAAGGATCCATGCCTGCCCCGTCATCCGAAATGCGAATTCTTATATGGTCATCTTCAGTGACGATCCCTTCCAGATGAAGATTCATGACCTTGCTGTAATCGTGAAATGCATGGTTAATGCTGTTCTCGACGATCGGCTGAAAGACAAGCGGCAAAATGCGGCATTGCAAAACCTCCTCGCTCATGTGAACATGCAGCTTAAAGCGGTCATCGAAGCGAATATTTTGCAGTTGAAGATAGTTCACAGTATAATCCACTTCGTCTCTTACAGAGTGAAGATGGGCTTCCTTCCCTAATGACAGTCGGAACATACGAGCAAGAATTTTAATCATGCCAGCAATTTCATCCTGTTCCTTTACAAGCGCTTTCATTCGAATGGATTCAAGTGTGTTGTAGAGCATGTGCGGATTAATCTGATGCTGAAGGGCAAGAAACTTAGCCTGCCTTTGCTTAATTTCTGCTATATACACATCCTCAATTAGGGTTCGGATCTTCACGATCATCTTGTTATAGCTATGGACAAGGCTCCCGATTTCGTCATTCGGAATCCTGAGCTCGATCGGAAGGTACAAGCCCGCTTCGGCTTGCTTCATGCTTCTGCGAAGATTCATAATCGGCTTCGTAATATAGGAGCTCATGGCAATTGAGATCCCCATAATGAATAGTAAGCTGACAGCAGTGACCAGAATCGTCGAGACTTTCATATTTCCAATTTTCAATAATAATTTCTCTCGAGGAATTTCCGTTCTCACATCAAGCTTATTTGAGTGCATGTTGCCGGTGAGTACGATCATCCCCTCTTTTTCCTTTGCGGAAGTTGACCTGCTTGCAGAAAGCTGTTTCCAGTTCGTTTTTCCGCTGGTTAGATCGGAGTGATACACCAGTTCTCCTTTTTTATTGTTGACGATCACCCGCATATCGTATCGATCACGAGCAACGAGAAAATTCTCGTTCAGTTTCAGCAGTCGCGATGGGTCTAGATCAATCAACAAAACACCAGCATAGGAGCCGTTCGCATTAAGCAGCACGCGGCCAACCGTCAGAACAGCGCCTTCTCCTTTATCCTCATAATACGAGCGATCATGCAACCCTGTAATGAACAGGGTATCCTCCGGATCAACACTCATCTTATACCAATCCTGCTGAAGCAGAATGCTTTCATTCACTGCACTGGATGTATTGGAAAAATGATACACGATGTTTCCTTTGGTAACGAGCATCAAGTTGCTGATTTCTGGTTTGAGTAAAGCGATCCTCATCAGGATGCGGTTGATCATATTTTTGTTGACAATCAATTCCGCCATTGGAAGCTTTTCTTCCCCCAAACGTGAGAGCAAGTCGTTGTCAATCAGGACCGTTTTGGTCACCCTGTCATATTCCTGAATAAAATCATTCATCGATGAATCGATCTGTGAAGTGTATAGCGCAGCAAATTCTTGAGAGGCTTCTTCCAAGCTGTGAGCTGATTGATAATAAATAATCGTACTCACAATCAAAAGCGGGATAATGCATACAAGCAGATAGCTGGTTAGAAACCTTTGTTTCAACTTCATACTAGGTATTAACGCAAGCGGCTGTTTCATCCATTGATTAAGGGCCATTCAGATTCCCCTTTAGTCGATCATTCATTTTTCACCACATTGTATCACACTCTCTACTTTAGCAACACGGCGGAAAAAAGTTGTGATCCTATCTTTACATTGAATAAAAGCAATCCGAACCATTCATGCTATTATTAACTTAACTGGAGGTGTCTGACATGAATAGCAGCAACGATCACACGATTACGCTTGGAATGGGTTGCTTCTGGAGCCCAGACGCTTTGTTTGGACAACTGCCGGGTGTCGTTCGAACACGTGTTGGTTTCGCCGGAGGAACGACTGATCATCCAACTTACCGGGAAATGGGCGACCACACAGAGACCGTTGAAATCGTATTTAACTCTGATCTCCTAAGTCTAGAGAATCTCCTGAATGTGTTCTGGAGCAATCATAACCCAACGAATATCAATGATTATAAAGGTCGACAGTATACGTCCATGGTATTGTATCGTGACTCCAACCAACAAAGCGCAGCTCAACATGTTCTCACGAACCGGGAGCAGCAAGGAAATAGCAAAATTGACACTGAGATTGCACCTTACACGACTTTTTATCTTGCTGAAGATCGGCATCAGAAATATTATTTGAAACGGTATCCAGACGCGATCGATAAGTTGAGAACTCTCTTTTCAACGGATGAAGAACTGACCAACGCGACCTTGGCTGCACGATTAAATGGACTGGCTAAGGGATATACCAATATGGATTCTATTGTGAGTGATATCCGAACTTGGCCGATCAGCACCCAGCAACAAGAAAAAATGATCCGCTTAATCCGGTTGATAAAGTGGTAGGGATGATCGTATTACTCTGTAAACGGAAGACGAATTTCTACAAAATTTGCTAAAAGTAAATAATAAATTTAAAATGTAAAATAACAAGTTAATAAAAACTAAAATAATGGAGGAATCATACATGAGTGTTGGATTCAAATCATGGTTACAAAATTCTAAACAAGGTCTAACTGATCAAGTAAAGAAATTTAAGAACAAGGACTTTATGGATGCCGTAGTTGCCGGTTGTGCACTTGTAGCTGCAGCTGATGGTTCCGTCGATTCAAATGAAAAACAAAAAATGGCTGGCTACATGAGCCGCAGCGAAGAACTAAAAGTATTTGATATGAGCGACGTCATCAATCGCTTTAACCATTTTGTTGGAAACCTTGAATTTGATTCCATGATCGGCAAACAAGAAGCATTAAAAGCGATTGCGAAATTCCGTAGTAAACCTGAAGTTGGACGAGTAATCGTTGGCGTTTGTAGTGCAATCGGTGCAGCAGATGGGGATTTCGATGACAAAGAGAAGGCAGTTGTTCGTGATATCTGTCAATCACTTGGCTTAACGCCTGGTGAATTTGGTTTGTAAGAGCAATTCATTATAAAAAAAGATGATTCCTGTATGTGTATTGTACAGGGATCATCTTTTTTACTTCCCACTGGTACCAGCCCTTACGATTTCCACTCTCCAATACCGATGGTGAGATCTAAATACCATTCAAAAGAGGCTTGGGCTGGAATGGTTTGTGCAGACCCATTACTTACGGCTTTATCAAGGGAATCATAATAGCCAATACTAGGTTCCAAAGCACAAGTAACGCGATCATTGAACATGCCCTCATCGATCCAAATGCCTAGATAAGGAACCTTCTCTTTGGGAACCGATACGATCAGGAAGTTTTCACTTTCCTGACCGTACAAGCCAGACCAACTTATGGGTACTTGCCCCACATAATAAAACTTTCGTCCGTCTCCAGTAACCGCGGGGGAAACGAGAGAGACATCCTCCCAAGCATACGTTTCCCCCTCCTTTAGCTTATGACCTGCGTACACGCAAAGCATTTCCGCCATAGGTTCGGGGAGCAGAATACGTGTTTGTTCCGTCATGGCAAATTGCGGGTGAGGCACCCACAGGAATGGCATCGGCTGATCGTTCCTATTATCAACACGGTATTTCATCCTAACCGTATTCCCCGCATGCATGGTGATGCTTCTTATAAATTGATATGAGAGCAATGAACTTTCTACGGAACACACAACCTCGTTCTCTTCGATGCTATAACGCCAAGGAAGCGACCAAATTTCGCCATGATCAGGCAGAATCACACGCTTATCTAATTCCCATGGACATTCATTAATGGTTGGGAAACATTCATCCCAACCACTCATATCCCACTCGCCAAAGCTGGAGCCATAGTGAGGCTGCCTTAAAGATCTCTCACCCGAATCAAGCAGCCACTCCTTACCACTAGGTTTATAAATAAGTGAAACCAGCTTTCCGCCGAGATCCGGTACGATCTCCATACGGATTTGCTCATTTTCCATGGTGATGGATAAGAATCCTTTATACGTTCCCGTTGTTAGGCTAGTGTGAGTCTCTTCCATTAATGGCACATCTCCCGATGAATACGTGCCCCAGCATGATTAGCTTCTAGATCCAGCGCTTTATCGAACTGCTCACCAGCCATTGTTAGGTTACCCAATCCAAGGTGCCCAAGTCCCATCATGTATAGACAGTGAACTTCATTGCGCACATTCAAATTATCCTCAAATACCAAGAAGTCTGGCAAGGAAACGGCGAAGTAATCGAATTTCACTTCATTGAACACGTGTTTCTCAGCGTAATCAATCAGCTTATTGAAACGGCGCTTCGCTTCCTTTTCGTTACCCAGAGCTAGCCAAGCCATTCCTTGATAGAAGATCATATCCGGCGGTTGATCGTTGTAATACATGGCACTAGCTGGCTCCTCTAGCCCCTTTGAAGCTATTTCAAAACACTCCTGTGCTTGCGTCGTTTGCTTTAAACCTTCATGCGCGAGTCCAAGATAATAATACACATTATTTTCTTGCGCACCTGACAGCTTGCCTTCCCCTAAATTCTCCGGGTAGATAAGCGCTTCATGTAAGTAGGATACTGCCGCGTCAAAACGATTGTCAGCTAATGCCGCTTTCGCAAGCTCGACATGAGCAACGACATGCTGGCCGGTTATTTTGCCCTCGCCACCTTCCCATGGATGGAAGTTGCGTGCTTGAATAGCTTGAATAGCTTTGTCGTGAAGACCTTGGGCATTCAGGAGTGTCACATACTCCACGTAAAGATCGTCGCGTTTGTTCACTAGATCTTGATGTTCCTCTAGCTTCGTGCAACGAATCGCAGCGGTGTAACCCAGCTTCTTATACAGTTGATCGAGTTCATAGAAGACGCGTGCATCATCCTGCCTACAAGCAAAAGCTGTCTCCAAGGCGATAAGAGCCGATGCTGAATCTCCTCTTTTGTTAAAATAAGCGAGAGATAAATTGCGATGTACCGTCGCGAAATCTCCTCGGATCGAAACTGAAGCTTCCCAGTGCAGAATGGCATCTTCGTGCCTTTTTTTGTCGTAACACCAATTGCCAAGGTAATAATGCGCCTTATCATTATCCTCAGAGGTCGCAGCAATAACGCTTGTCAGCACTTGCAAATCGTATAAGTTATTCGGGAAACAGTAATCCGAAGTTGCTGTATTCCCCTCATGCCTGTGATGGCTAGCCCGATCGAAATGCCCTGTTTTCTCATAGAGATAGCTAAGTGTGTAATGAACCATCGGGTTCACTTTGGAGGAATCGTGACCTTGGACAATGCGTCCAAGCAATTGGACCGCTTCCTCAAACAAACCGCAATTTGCATAATCCGATGCTAGGTTCAAATAATTATGTGCATCCCCGCGCATGAGGCGAGTCAACTCCACTAATGTTTCATTAGCAAGATCCTCCTCACCTTGGTTAGCAAGCGTAAGGTATCGTTCGTTAGCCGCTCCAAAATCAGCGATATCCAGCGCAAGTGTCTCCTGTGAGAAGACAACTGCTTCCTGCCATTGTCCCAACTTCCTAAGAAGTGCAGCTTTCAGGTGACGTGCTTTGTAATTGCGAGAATTGCGTACCTGTGAACGCTCAACCAATTCCAACGCTTCACTATAAGAACCCTTCTCACAAGCAATTTGTGCCATTGTGAAGAACCCAGCATCTTGCCAATTCGCCGACCATGTCGCTTTGTAGAGGGCAGCGAATGCTTCTTCTTTGCGTCCCTGCTCTTTGAGGGCTACGCCTAATTGATAGAGCGCTTCACTATCATATGGATTTGGATTGCGCCAAGTAAGCGACTTGATCGCGGTACGGAAGTGCTCTTCTGCTTGGGAGAATAACCCACGGCGCAGCAAGAGTGTACCATAGGCGACATTAATACGGCTATCGCTTGGGTCACGTTTTAAACCTTCTAAATAGTAATCTTCTGGCTCGAAAGTGGCGTGGCGGTATTGTTCTAGATGCAGACCAGCTAAATACAACTGTTCATTCGTCTTCAACTCCGTAGGCTCTGCCAGTGGCTTAGCGGCATCCGGCACTTGCTCAATGGAAGGCTTCTCAGGCTGATAAGAAATGAGTAGCGTAGCATTGGCATCCCTGACAGTCAGTTTCAAGTCATGTGCTTGATCGTTTGCATCCAGTGTAAGGACTGATTTGAACGTGTCGGTTGGAGAAAGCTTCACAATCTCCTTCAGATACGTTCGGTAGCGGCCTTTCAACTCCACAATAGCACCATCAAACACGGACGTTGCATAAGCATATACGATGGCTTCACGCGTCTTCTCATCCACTTCTAAGTTGACCGCAGCATCGATGGAAGCATTTTTTACGACGCCAATATGTTTATAAGGCATGAAATATTGCTTGAACGATTTTTCCTCATAAGGTTGCAACCACGTGAAATCTGGTTGGTTATCTGTGTAAACGCCTGTCATGAGCTCAATATAGGGACCATCTTCATCTGTTAGGTTGCGATCCCATGCTTGCCCGAATTCGCCGTTCCCCCACGTCCATTGCTTCTTCCCTGGTGAAACATGATGATTGGCTACGTGCAACAAACCTGCTCCAACGCCATGATCATAACCACCGACGAAATTATAATCGGATTTGTAGGCCATATACGAGGTGGGAACCGGAATGTTCTTGTAGCGTGAGATATCTACGCCGGCTGAATAATCCATTTTGTAGTACGTTCCGGTTGCGACAGGAAACCTCGAGACGTCACGTTTACCATGGTCAAAGACAGCCGTAACATCAGGCGGAAATACAGATTGCGTATGATCATTAACCGCGACCGCGGGGTTCGCCCACCACAAGAACGTTTGTGGTTCCGATGTCCGGTTATATAACTGCGCAGAAATTTCTAGATAGGCTTTGCCTGGATACAAAGTGAAACCTGCCGTCACTTTCGTGCCATACATACGATCGATCTCACTCACCCATACGGTAGCGCTTCCGTCTTCTTGCTCGGTGAGTTTATATTCAACCGGACCGTACGTATTCGGACGGTGATGCTGCGGCCAGTTGAATTCGATGCCACCGGAAATCCATGGTCCTGCAAGGCCAACCAAGGCGGGTTTAATCACGCGATTATAATAAACGAAGTCATAGTCGTTCGTTTTGTCCAGCGCACGATAAATGCGTCCGCCAAGTTCAGGCATAATCTCGATGCGAACATATTCGTTTTCCAAGATCACCATACGATACGACTGAGGCTTCTTCTCATCTTCAATTTTATCAATAACGGGATGCGGATACACCTTACCAGAGCTTCCTTGATAAACACGTTTCTCAAGGAACATCGGGTTTCGATCCGGTTCCCCAATGCCATACGTCGGGATCGACTTTTCTTCTTCCCATATGCGAACCTTCTGACTCAACATTATCACTCCTTTATCTGATTATCTCTACTTTACCTCGGATGATGGCGGCAGCCAATTGACAAAATGCTTAATGTAATGGATTATATTCTTATTATTGGAGGGGGCCTTACAAATGGATACGACAAGAAAGCCTGAAGGATTTGAAGAAGAGAAGTTATTCATTCTTCCTGAATATATGCAGACGGAATTATCCCGCTCGGAGCTGACGCGAGATTTATTTGTAAGTGATATCGGCTTCTTCCCTACTGCCCGTCATCATTATCGGGAGCGCCCTGAGGGCAGTAACTCCCATATCTTCATCTTTTGCTCGGAAGGAGAAGGCTGGATAGAATTAGGGCAACAGGGTGCCTTCACCTTGACTAGGAATCATCTAGCCGTCATCCCTGCCCACACCCCTCATCGATATGGTGCATCTAGCCATGCCCCATGGAGTATTTACTGGTTTCATCTTCAAGGTAACCATACAGCAGCTTTTATAAAAATGTACGGGATGGATACAGGTCCGCTACATTTACCCATCGGGGCAATGACCGAATACAAGGATGTTTTTGATCAATGTTACTATCTGCTATCCGATAAGACCTACTCGTTACCCATCCACACACACGTTTCGCAGTCTATCCGACAATTGATTAGCAGTATTGGTATGCGGGTAGGAGGTACGGCCAAGGAGAAAAAGAGAGAGCAATACCTAGAGGTTGCCATCCGATACATGAATGACCATTTAGAACAAGCCATTAATCTCCCTGAATTAGCCCAACACACAGGTTTGTCTAGACAGCATTTAATTTTATTATTCAACGAAGGAACAGGTATTCCACCAATTGAGTACTTTCTAAGGATGAAAATTCAAAAAGCCGCTCAAATGCTCAGTTTAACGCCTCTGTCCATCAAAGAGATTGCCTCCAACATGGGTATTTCGGATCCCTATTATTTCTCAAGATTATTCAAGAAAATAACCGGTTCCTCCCCAAGTAATTATCGAAACGTTCCTAAGGGATAACAAATTTGGTTCACAATAAAAAAAATCCCGCCCCAAAGACACGCACTTAGGGACGAGATTATTGTTCAACTTATGACTCATAAACCCCTACGGGAATCAATTCCCTTCGGGATCTTCCGTATCATAGCCAAATTCATCAAGTGCCGGCCATAGCTCAGGGGCAATCGGGTAATTCGCGAGCTCCAATGTCTGGGCTACGCGTTCCGGTTTACTCATGCCGACGACCGTGCTGGCGATTCGCGGGTCGCGAAGCGAGAATTGAAGCGCTGCTGCGGCTAGTGGTACATCGTATGCCTGGCACACTTTAGCGAAATTACGTGCTCGTTCTACTACGATTGGCGAAGCATCGCTATAGGCATACCGAGCGTATGCTTCCGGACCTTTCGCTAATATGCCGCTGCCATAAGGAGCTGCGTTAATTACAGCGACGCCTAAGCGATTAGCAACATCAAGCAATGGTTCGGCAGCTCGATTGAGCAGCGTATATCGGTTGTGGGTTTCTACAGCGCTGAACGCTCCCGTTTCCACATAATCGATGAGCATATCGATCGGTCCACCGGATATGCCAATGTGATCGATGATTCCTTGCGCTTGAAACTGTTGAAGTACTTCTAAAGGCCCGCCGGGTCCCATCACATTAGCGAAGGTTGTATGTTCAGGATCGTGGATGTAAACGTATTGCAGACGATGGAGCCCTAATCGTTCGAGACTTTCCTCGATGGAACGTTTGATCTGTTCGCCGCTGAAATCGCCAGTCTTGAAGTCGCGGTCGGCTTTGGTAGCCAGTACGTAACCAGCCGGAAGTCCTCCGTTCGCTCGAATAGCCATGCCAATCCGCCGTTCGCTTTCACCCTCACCGTATGCCGCAGCCGTATCTATGAAGTTGATCGGGCTCTCGAAGGCGGTGCGCAACGTAACTAATGCCTGTTCTTCTGACGTGCTATATTGAAACGTCTCCGGCATATCCCCGAGCGGAGCGGCTCCAATACATAGGGGTGATATGAGTAGGCCAGTACGACCAAGCGGCCGTAGGGATAATAATGCGTTCGTCATGGAATTTACCTCGCTTTCTATTCATGTCTGCCTTATAACGACACGCCAAATAATCCTCGTGTCATTTGAAAATCGATATTACCTTGCTGATAGAGACGTGGTACATACGTATGTTCCAATATTTCTTTGCTACGCTCAAGGATATGGTCCACCCAAAAGCTCGGGGTGCCCTCGAGTACCAAATCGATATCTTGCTTATGTTTTTGCAGTACGACTTGATCTGACGTCACTTGCAGCATGGGGACAAAAGGATGTGTCTGCATGGGACGGTCACCGACCAGCGCGATTATTAATTCCACACCTGTAGCCGCTAGTCCTGTTATCGTCTCTACCCCATGCTTTGTTGGAGTCTCCATAATATGAAATCCATTGTGACGAACATGTTCCCCATATGCGATAGACGGCCCCACATGAGTCGCACTAAATAGTTGCTGGTTGAACGAATCCTCGGCAAGCAATCCGCTATTCTCGGGAACGACGACCAAGCCTCCAGCTCCGACAATCATTTTGGTTAGTCGTCCCAGCTGCTCGCTGGCATCTTGGTTAATAGCCCCAACACTTACGATTCCGATGCGCAGCCCTTCCAAACCGACCGTCACTTTCTCCACAGGATCTGCCGCAATTAATCGATCGGCGAACCAAGCTTCAACCTTCTCGCTCACCTTAGCAATTCCGCCGTCAAGCTGGATGCTGGCATAACCAAGACGGCTCGCATCGACGCCCATCACATCCATCTGATGACGCATGTAGTCGTTATGCGTTTTCTCGCAGCCATGCTCCAGCAGCAAACAATGCTCTACCATCGGATGTGTAATATAGCCAATCATTGTGCGTGAAAACAGCGATTCGGCTGGCCCTCCCGAGGTGCCGCAGCCTTCCGTATGCGCCAATGTTACGAAGCGCGAGAGCTCAGGCTGCCCTGCTCCTTGTTCATTCAGGCGCTTGGTGATCATACCGGCTACCTGTCCCGCACAAAGACTGGTTGGCACAATCAAGCCGATATGGTCACTAGACTGCCGATCGCGATGCCGCGTAAAAGAAAATTGGAGCGGATTAACCATAGTAGTAGCATCATCTTCAATGGCTATCGGTACTCCCGTTGGTACAGGAGCGTGAAGCAGCGTCTCTAGCTGGCTTGCATCGTTCTGCTGCCAGTTGCGCCAAATCTGTACTTGGGCATGGCCCGCCTTCTCGCCGACACTTCGCTGACCAGAAGCAATGTGGATCGCTAACTCGAATACCTCATGGCCCAACTCATCCATCGATTTGCCTTCCAGATACTGCCCCGCGTTCACATCCATATCGTTCGCAAGCAATTGGAAGCGGCGAGTTGTCGTGACTACCTTGACCGTAGGCACATACGGAAAGTTGGTAATTGAACCATTACCTGTTGTAAAGAAGATCATGTTGCAGCCTGCGGCTACCTGTCCGGCTATACTCTCCAGGTCATTGCCAGGACTATCCATGAAATAGTAACCGCCATCCTTCATGAGCTCCCCGTACTCCGTTGCATAATCGATTCGTGTTATCGGGTCTTTCTTCATAGCAGCGCCTATAGATTTGAGATAAATGTTGTACAAGCCGCGATACATATTGCCGCCTGACGGATTACCTTCCGCACTGGTGCCGTGCCAGGACGTACGCTCTTTAAAACGGTTCACAAGTTCAATAAATTTGCGCGCGGTTTCTACGTTGCGTACTTTCGAGAGGACGTAAGGCTCTGCGCCAATCAACTCATCCGTTTCGGCTAGACTAGCCGCACCGCCGTAACGCACCAAATGTTCCGAAACCCAACCGAGCAGTGGATTCGCGGATACGCCAGAGAATGCGTCCGAACCGCCGCACTGCAAGCCGATTCGCAGGTGGCTGACGGATTCAGGCGTTCGCTGCATCGCATTGACCGTTGATAGCCATTCGCGTACTAACGCTTCACCTTTTACCAGTTCCTCTTCAAAGCTGCCTGAGAGCGATACGAACTTATGCAGAACTTCATCGATTGGATAGCTATGCTCACGTGCGTAAGCCTCCACCATCTTGTTCGTAACCGATTCATTGCCATAATCGACAACCAATACCGCTCCAACGTTCGGGTTGACCATGAAACCTGCGAGCGTTCGCAGCAGCAAGTCCACATTATTCGGCTTCTCTGTGCCGCCCTCCGTGTGGGCGACGGGAACAATTCCGTCTATGTTCGAGTCATTCTTCCATATACCTTGCAGACGAGTGGCAAGCTCAGTCACGTAGCTCCCCGTGTGCGAGGTGGTTCCGAGCAGTACGATGTAGTTCCGGGTACCTACCCCGCGATCTTTATGGCGTCGATATCCCATGAAAGTGCGCGTATCCGTAAAAGCTGGCAATGCCTGAGCCGGCAGAAAGTTCTCCTCGTCAAAGATAAAAGGAGCAATTTGATCCGCGAAATTAGGCTCCGCCGGCACCGCGAATGTCAATTGACGCACACTCAGCGCTTCCCGCACTGTTTCGTTGATCACATAGTGGCCGGGCTGAATCGGCTTACGCGCCACGCCGAAAGGCAAATGCCACGAAAGTAGATCTTCACCAGGAGCAATCGCTTTCACCGCAAATCGATGACCTTCCATCACCGTGTAATCTAAGGTGAGAATTTGGTTTTCATACTGAATGGCGGTACCCGCGTTCAATTGGCGAATCGCAACGGCGCAATTATCCCCAGGTAAGGGAAGTCTCGCTACTTCTTCAAATTGGTAAACGACGTCCATCGATGACTAGCTCCTTTGATGAGATTTTCTGAACAATTCAAGTTTACTAATATTGTATCAAGATTATGGCATTTGTTAATTCTTTACCTTTGCAGAAACATACTCTATTTTGATATTCTATAAATAAAACAAATGAAGGAAATAAGTTGATCAGAGGAGGCTCGCAACATGCAAAAACCGCTTGTAAAGAACTTTACAAACGACGATCTCCTACCATTTGATATTGTTTTTAAGGATCAAAAGACACCAATTCGAGAACTTCCTGAACATCTACATGATCGCTATGAGTTGGTTTATGTTTATAGTGGGAAAGGCACGTTTTTCTTGAACCAAATGCTCTACGAAATGAATGAAGGAGACCTTTTCATCATTCCTGGCAATACCATTCATCAGGCATTGCCAGATTCTGAATCTCCTGTGACTGCCACTGCTGTCTTTTTTGATCCGCAACTAATTGGACATTATTCAACAGGTGATTCGTTTACGAATAGGCAAGTTTTTGAGCGAGCACGAAAATACAGGAGTTACAAGCTTGTTGTCCCAGTAGCCATGCGCCCTCATCTAGAAGAAAAGCTCCAACACATGCATGATGAAATGGAACGACATGAAGCTGGTTTTAGATACGCAGTCCAACTACTTTTAAATAGCTTTCTAATCAGCATTAATCGTTTGATAGTAAAAGAATCCCATCAACAACTGGCCAAATCCGATGTCGGACCCTCCTGGTTACTTAACATCCTTCAACACTTAGATCAGTTCCACACTGACCATATCGTTGGACTTTCGTATTTGGCTAAGCAGACTTCCGTCTCAGCCCCTCATTTATCTAGGGTGTTTAAACAATTAACCGGGATGAACATCACCGACTATGTGAACGCCAAGCGAATTTCAACTGCCAAGGAGCAGCTTTTAACGACGGATTTAGGTATCGATACCATCGCTTACAATTGCGGATATGAGAGCTTGCCTTATTTTCATAAGTTATTTAAGAAGTTTACTGGCGTTACCCCAGGCCAATATCGTAGAAAAGTAATGAAAGAAATGAGCCTTCAAATAGAGAAAATGACTTAACGAAGAAAAGAGATCTACCTATGGAAGGCGGATCTCTTCAACTCTTTTACAAGAAATGATAACTAGCTGTGTCTTTGCCCTTCAAATTGTAACGTTGGTAATGCTGATAATGTGCCTTATATAAATCACCATTTTTACTTGGGGAATACGTTAAATACAACTGTTTACGACTTACTTGTGAGGTGTTAGCCCCGCTTTGGTGAGGTGTGAAGGAGTGGAAAATAATAACATCACCTGGGTTTGTTTCTACAATTTCACCCTTCTTAGGGTAAATTTCTGCAATTTCTTCCGCATTCATGTTCCTTAATTCGCCTGGTGTTGAACGCAAATGTCCGTGGTATCCAGGAAACAACTCCAAGCCGCCGTTTGCAGTTGTCGCGCCATCAATAGCGACCATCACAGAGATAAGTCCTTCGATAGGGAATCCTTGCCACCAAGACGCATCTTGATGCATCGAGTAACCATTGGACCCCGGGAGCTTATAGATCAGTTTATCTTTAAAAAGTAACGGCTCATCCAAATATATGTCACGAAGTGGAGCTAATAGTCGCTCGTCTTTCACTAAATCAGCGAACACCGCTGAAATATCGTGCACAGGATCTAGGCGCTCTATGGCAATTGATCCATCGACGTAACTTTTATGACCTGCTCGGATATTAAATTTATCCGTATATTCACCTAAAGTTAGCAATTGATCGCATTCCGTCTGAATTACTTTCGCTTCCAACTCAGTAAATACGTTACGCAAAACCAAATACCCCTGCTCGTTATACGTATTCAATTGCTCATGAGTCAAGATATTCAAGGATTTCTTTTTCATGTAATTCACAGCCTTTCATTTGTTTTTTTGCCGCAAACCAGCAATCTTCGGCTTGTTTATATCTTTATATTACAGCGAATACTTCCCTTATTCCATGCACGAAGTTATACTAATACATATACTTTTTTGTATGGAAAGGAGAACTCGTTAATTGATTCAAGACATCAAATTAACACGCTATTATTATGCTGATCAAAGAGAGCAGTTTTCACTTACTGAAGATACGTATCAAGGTTGGGTCATGTTAGCCGCCCAAGATGGCAGCTTTTCGTTCACCATTGATGGGGGGGACGATACCAAACAACAACTAGCTCAATTTGGCGAATTGATCTTTTGTCCGCCGAACCACATATTGAAACGACATGTCCTGCAAAAGCTTTCCTTTCATTTCTGCGAATTCACCTGTTTAGGAGATTGGACCCTCCCCCAAATCGTACGCTTGAAAGATATCAGTCGGCTTCGTTCCACATTTCAATACTTGCAAGAGTGGCAAGAATCGGAAGATCTTCACCAACAGTTCACATCAGATGCACGCCACCTTATCAAGGATCTTATTTTCCAATCTCATCGTGAACAATACAAAACACAGCATCATAGTGCGGGCACCATTGACCCCTTAATGAATAGGGCAGCTGCCTATATTGAAACACGGACATGTGAGCACGAACTATCCTTACAAGAGCTTGCCACAACACTCGGCATAAGCAATTCTCAACTTACTCGTCGTTTCCAAGCTGCCTATGGCTTATCCCCCGTCCGGTTTTCAACCAAAGTGCGATTAACCCGTGCTCGGCTTTTACTCGTTGAAACCCAAGATTCTCTGGAAAACATTGCGGAGCAATGTGGTTTCCAGAATGCGTTCTATTTCAGTCGCGTTTTTTCACAGCACATGGGGATAAGTCCTTCTGGCTATCGTAAGAATTATCGCGTTTAACACAGCAAATAGCGGCAGCCTCAGACGATAAAACACGTCCTAGGCTGCCGCTATTTGCATTCATCTTATTTAATTCCCGTCATCGCTAGCTATTCTACTATCCGCTTATCCGCATTAAGTGCCTGGACGGACAGCACGCTGTGAGTCCCGGTACCTTTCCAGACAACTGTAACTGTGCGGCTCTCCCCAGGGAGCAGATGGAATCCGCTGTGGCTAATATACCCCCATCCTTCGGCATCCAGAGATCGTTCATCATCGATTCGGACAAGCAAGGCGGCACACTCCCCTCGGTTTGTAACCGTAATGCTCCAATTTGGACCCTTGCAATCCGATTGAATATCCAGCACAGTGCGTGGAAGATCCAGCATCGGCTGAAGATTTTCCGTCGTCGTGAACAGATAACGATTAGAGGCAATTACAATACCAGATGGCATCTTGAGCTGAAGTGTAAGAAAAAACAGATTGCCATGAATCTTAGGTAATTGACAGCTGATATCTCCAAAGCTATCCGCTACATTAGCTCCCACATTTATCCTACGCATACCGCTTGCAAAGCCGTTGCCATTATCTCCTTCCATCGACCAATGTAGCTCCGCCTCTGTGTAATCTTGGGTACCGCCGTTGGTCACCCACAATTCCGCTTTAAAATCCAAATCGTTCGCCCAAGCTTGCTTTGCGAATTTGGCCGTTACGGAAACAGTGTTATACGCTTGTGCCGAGGCGTAATACAAATGCTTCGGTCGGCCGAAATAATCAATGGCCGACGTGCATGCTGCCATGGGATATGGTTCGTTGAACATCCACGGCAAAACACCGCTGTTGCGGAATTTGCGAGCACGATTCCTCTCAATCGCGTAACGCACACCCTCCGCCTGCAAGTATTGGGTTGCTTCAATGGCCGTCTCAAGGTCGGAGAGTTCGCCGAAAATGTCACGCCATTGCTTTTCCTGCACCCACCAGGAGCCTAGGTGATACCACACGGGATTGTGCAGCGTAACCGGCCAGCGGTTTTCCGGCTTCAGGGTCGCCTCCAGCGCCTTCAGGTTCGTGAGGCCGTCAGCTCCGAATTCACTGTGTAATAAATTAGCTCCGGCATTGAAAAGCGTATATTGCGCAGTCAAGCCCTCGTGGTGCCAAGGACCATGGACATCGTGCAGGTCATCCGGCCGGTTCCGACTCATGTTAATACCGTTGAACGGCAGCGGACCTGAAGGTGAACAAGGCAGCCATAAGCGGTCTGGATCGAGTCGTTTGACTATCGCTTTGAGCGCGGCAAGCACAGGTTCTTCCTCGTTTAATGGAAGCTTGTCCAACGACTCCAGTTCATTCCCCCCGCACCACAACACGAGTGACGGATGGTTTCGCTTGAGGGGGATGATGCTCTCCGCTTCCTGTATAACTTGGTTGATGAACGATTCATCCTCTTTCGGCTTACTGTTAAAAGCGGAGCTGGTCAGGTTGAACTCCTGCCAGACCATGAGCCCGAGCCGGTTACATAGGTTATAGAAAGCATCTGTCTCAATGAGGCCCACGCCATTGACTCGAATGAGATTTACATTCGCTTCCTTCGCAAGCGTAAGTAGATGCTCTAGCTTTTCCAAGCGCTCTACCCCGTAAAGGACATCGATCGGCACCCAATTATACCCTTTGACATATACCTTTCGGCCATTCAACGTGAATGTGTACGGCAAAGCCGTCGGATGAGAGGTTTCGTTAGGTGAAAACTCCACCTGTCGGATGCCAAATTCGGTCTCCCGCTGATACATCACCTCTTCAGCGCCTGACTCCCTTACACTAACTGTCAGCTGGTATAGCGGCTGCGCACCTTCCCCATTCGGCCACCACAGCTCCGGATCGTCGATGGGCATCATGACCTCGAGCTTCGTTACTCCTTCAGTTAACTTCTGCGCAGAGCAGGTTAAGATGGCGACTTGGCTCCCGTTATGAGCTATCGTCAGATCGATTTCGGCAGAGATAGCCTTTCTGGATATAAGCTCGATGTCTACGGAAACCTCCGCACGGGTATAATCCATGTTTAGCTGCGGCCGGATGTAAATATCTTCGACCGTTACGGGTCCGGAAAATGCAATGTACACTTCCTGCCAAATACCCAGATGAATCATACGGGGTGTAAAATCCCACCAATAATTCATTCTTGTTTTCGTATGTCCGACTTTGGACGTTCGCCCCATCTGGGACTCAGAAGGAGGAGCCGGATCAAGGACCACGGTCAACAAGTTATCTGCCCCGTATCGGAGATGGGAAGCAACCTCATACTCGGCAGGTACAAACATGGACTCATGACTGCCAAGCAACGTACCATTTAGGTAAATGTGCGCTCTATAATCAATACCGTGCAGGTGCAACCGTGCTTCGCTTCCCTCTTTCCCCCCTTCAACAAAAAACGTCTTTCTATATACCCATGAGCGCTGTGGAATCCACTCCAGCATAAGGCTGTTTTGTTCAAAATAAGGATCTGGCACGATTCCATTGTCCCAGAGGTCCTGGTGAATGCTCCCTGGAACCGTCGCCTTAACCCACGGCCGAGGATCTGTCGGTTCGTCACTTTCTACCTGTTTGGTCCGCCATGCTTCGTCGATAAAATCTAATATTTTCCAGTCATTACCTTTTAAAATAAGTTTGCTATTCATGCTTGATTCCTCCTGAGAGATAGCCTTATCTAAACGCTATATTGAATCCTTTCACCCGTACTATCCAAATACGTGATGACAGTTCGCTTCGTTTTCAAATCGATAAATAACGTACAGGAGTGGCTATCCTTACACCAGGACAGATGAACTTCATCCTTAGCGGATTCCAGAACTTGAAAGTCCCCATTGAATGCGGGATAGTCATTTCGAAATCGAATAAGCTTTAACAAGCGTTGAACAACGTCTTTTTTCAAAGAAGCTTCAATTTCTTGCATGGTGTAGTTGTGACGGTTCATGGCACGATTTTCTCCCGTCGCTTTGACAGCCTCATTATCATTTTCCCCTGCCAATAAGCCAACATAATACACTTGCGGAATACCCGGAGCAAAGAATTGAATCGCCCTTGAAGCTATATAGGCATCATCATTGAAACCCAGTACCGAATAGTAGGTTCCGCCAATTTGGTGAACATCAAAACCACCTTCGCCTTTATGCTCATCGGACACGATCAAACTAAGTGTTGAGCCTCTTTCTACACAAAGATCGACTACATTTCTGGCAGCCTTCGTATCGACAAGACCAGCCAAATCAGGTAAAACAGGAATGCCATCATGGCAGTCCAACATGGTAAATTGCTTGCTCGGACGTACTTTTAAATACTCGCAAAGCTTCTGGCTAGAATTGTTCAACATCGTCTCAAGAATCGTATATGGCAAAATAAAATCATAGATCCAGTATCCGCGTTCAGCCAGTTTATTTTGGATCTGAGAATGAGCATGCACTTCAGGCAACAGCTCGATTCCTAAGGAATCAGCCATTTCCTTAATCCAATCAAGAAAATCGTAAATTTCTGGCTCTACGAAGAAACAGCTTGTTCCCAGCTTCTTAATTACAAAGCCGACAGCATCGAGTCTCACCGTCTTCACATTATTTGCGGAGAAGTTGGTGAAGAAAGCGGTTAATAGCTGTTTAACCTTGTCCGATCGAATATCGAGGTCAATCTGCTCGGAGGGATCTTCCTTGCCGAATGTGGTCCAAACGGTTTCCTCGGTACCCGTTTCTTCAATGTGAAAAGTAGAATAGGGTCTAGGTCTTCTTAAGAAGATTTTATCGACATCATCCTTAACAGGCTTTCCATCCTCCCAGACCTTATCTAACGTAATAAATAGATCTGCATATTCGGAACGGCGTCCGTTTTTCAAAAAATCCTGAAAATACGTTGATTTCCTGGAAATATGGTTAACCATTAAGTCGACAAGCACATCATATTGACGCCCTATCGCCTTTATATCCTCCCACGTGCCAAACGTAGGCTCTATTTCCAAATAAGTTAATGGTGCAAAGCCTCTATCCCCTGACGAAGGAAACGGAGGCAAGATATGAATGCCGCCTTTAAACAAATCTGAGAGATAGTTGCTCAGCACTTGATGTAGGGATTGTAAATCACCGCCAAGGGAGTCTGGGTACGTAATCAGTTGAACTTGATTCTTCTGTGGCATCGTATTCCTCCTAGAATTGAGATGTATGCGTTATCGTTTAGCGTTCATTTCTAGACGGTTGTCTTACCCACATGTCGTATTCTAATAGCAATGGGCGAAGGTGAGCGAAGCCTTTTTGAAAAATGGACTGGTACTGATCATATATAGCACGATCAGGCTTATAGATGTGCAAGCGGCCTGTTGGAACAGCACGCATAGCTTCTTCAAAGGAAGCGTACACACCGGCACCCACCCCAGCCGTTAGCGCTGCGCCGAGCAGCGTTGCCTCCGGCAAATCGGGATGATGCAGCTCGATCCCCGATACGTCTGCTTTGATTTGCAGCCAATGTTTGTTTTTGGCCCCGCCACCAACAACCACCAACTTGATAATGGGTTCTCCGCCTACTTGTTCAGCTTGAAGTCGCAACCACTCCATGTGGTAGGAATTTCCTTCCAGAATAGCCTTGAACATGTCACCGCGACGATGGCGGGAAGTCAGACCAATCCAAGCTGCTTGTGCCATAGCATTCGGAGCTGGTGCACCGCAACCGGACAAATAAGGATAATACAGAATACCAGTTGGGCCTGATTCAACCTGATCGAGCAAGCCCAGAATATCCGAATACGATAAATCTCCTGTATCGAGGAGGTCTCTTAACCATTCAACGGAACCACCTGACGCAGAGTGACCTCCCATCCAAAACATTTGATTCGCCAAAGGATGCCGTCCAAATGCTAGCCCTGAATGGTAATCGTTTAGTCCAAGCGCTCTAGCACCAAAGCTTCCTACTAATGTTTCAGCTGTGCCCATGGAGTTGTACACGTTACGTTGCTCAGGTTGACCTATCGTCAGTGATGCGCAGACATGATCATGCCCAGCGAGACAAACGATGGTCGAAGGCCCTAAACCGAACCTTTGACCCACATCAGGGAGAACCGTGCCAATAGCCGCACCCGTAGCAACGACTGTAGGGAAGTGACTTTCTTTTAAACCGAAATGATGAATCAAAGGCAAGTTCCACTCCCGCTTATCCATCCGATAGACGAATGTTCGGGCAGCAAGCGTTTCTTCTTCCGCAAATTTCCCCGTCAGCAAGTAGGCCACATAGGAGGAAACAGACAGCCACACGCTGCCATGGAGTGCTTCAGGCTGTGTTTCTTGAATCCAGAGCAGCTTGGACAACCCTTGTTTGAATGATGGGTGCAGTCCGCTTTGGCAAAACTGTTCATACGCGTCGATCTCCTGTTTGATTCGCTTCTCATGAGGAAGTGAGCATGATTCGAACCACGGTATAATCTTCGTTCGAGCCGTACCTGCTTGGCGATCGACTAACAGCCCGCTTTCCGCCATACTTGTGATGCCAACGGAGCAAACCGTCGTGACTCCTGCCGTGGAAATAACCTCTTGAATAAGCAATGCAATGGTATGCCACAAATCCTGAGGATCGTAATACACGTAACCTTCTGAATGCTGCTTCTTCTGGTTTACTCGAATTGCTGTAGCAAGCAGCGCCCCTTTTTCATCCGCAATGCCTGCTTTGATATTCGTTGTTCCGATGTCTAGGGCTAGAAACACGGCTGCCGCCTCCTTTAATCACGTTCATCCCTTCTACTCCGCTTAGCCTCGCAAAATGGATTCACTGTTCGTTTCAATATCAAGCTGCGTCTGAAGTGGGTACGTATGCCGATAAGGCTGCTCATTATCCAGCCAACTACGTAAGCTTACTGGATCCTTCGTGAGGAACTCCCCGCTAATCGCCTTTAATTGTTGAAGTGCTTGCTTCGCTAGAAGCGATCGGCCATCACAGACATATTGGATCAGCACATCATAACCAAGCCTGCTTCCACACCGGGCAAGTGCCCTGCCAATGACCAGTTCCAGCATCGCTCTCCTCTCCAAAAAGTAGTCGGATTGCGGAACACTCGAGCTCATCTGGGCATGTAAATAGGGTATCTGATGCAATCGCTCTAATAGAGGAATCGCATCGCGATCTCCAAGTCTTTCGGCTCCTTGACTTACCGCATCTACGTAGTAATAGAGACCTAGCCAAGTATCTTTAAAGTCTTCTTCACTTGGCTGCATCAGCTCGACAACCCGCTCCCATACGGCTATTGCACGTGAGTCCTGTGTTTGTGCAAGGGAGTATAACAAGTACACCACATCTGGCATCGCGCCGTGATCTGGAGGTAGTTGGACATACATCATATCTGCCGTCCGACGTGGAAGTTCCGTACCCTGCAGCTCTTCCATAATCCGCGCGATTAGGACCGGAACAGCCGCTTTACTTCCAAGAGTGGCTAGTGCTTGCGCCAGTCGGAGCTCCCGCATCCCTGTTGCATGCTCCATCGCCTCAATTAAATAAGGAACAATTCGCTGTCCTAGCGAGCATATTTCTACGAAAGGAATGCACTCCTTGTAGATTTCATTCATACGCATATTCGCATATTCATAGAGCGGCTGATCCGATTCTATGTTATCTACTAAAAGCTTGAGTTCTTCATTTGTATATTGGATAGGCGCAAGTTGCCTGGTTCTAACTGCTTCTGACAAAATTCCTTCACGAATTAAGCGATCTTGCAGCTCCTTAATACCAATTCTCCTTGGAGGAACACCAGTTCGTACGGCTAATGCAGCAGCAAGCGCAGCTACACCTCCCAAATTTTCCAAATCAGACTGCATCCGAATCGCAGGCAGCGCATCATGCGTTGCAGAAATGGCTTTCCCCGCGACTAATACACCTTCAATGCCCTTTGGCAGCAGCAAGCGATAGGGAATTTCAATTTCTAAATTAGGTGGGATAAGTCCAATATTTATCCAATCTGCCCCGCTGACTCCTTTTACATCATGATTGCTAAAATGAACATTAATCACATCCGGCCAACTACGTTGCAGCAACTGGTCGGATAGCTGCATCACAGTTTCGCCTATAATATGCCGGCTTTCCCGTGTGGCAACATAAATACCATGGTCATGCAATTGCGGGTCACCTCTTCGGCGTCCAGCCATGATTGCGCGTGTGTAGTCCACAATATCCGATACATCGACCATACTTGTAAAATTGTTCTGAATCTTGTCAGGTTTACTAAATTGTGCAAGGGAGTACCACATAACGGTATGATCTTTCGCAGAACCGTACACAAATTCTGCGCCTGCAAAAGCTGCCACATCGCCATCGCCTGTCGCATCAATTACGACATCCGCGTAGATGGCAACAGGGCCCCAACGCGTTGCGACGAGCACACCGCATACGGTGTTGTTTTCCATCAACGCTGCATACGTAAAAGCATTAAACAGTAAATCGACATGATGGTGCTTTGCTTCTTGCTGCAGCGCGAACATCTTCGCTTCAATGTTCCATTTATGACCCTTATAGCCGATGCCTTGCTGGGCAGTTAATACAGCATTATGGATGCGAGCTGCGAAGCCTTCTCTGCGGCCAAACCAATAGCTGTCTACCCCGCCAAAGGTTCCTGTTCCACCCAGCCCAGGATTCATATCCACGAGCATCGTACTTACACCTTCGCCTCCCGCTGTGATGGATGCGCATGCACCACTGGAACCTCCGCCAATCACAAGGACCTCGACTTTTGACAAGGTAGGAACATTGGTTACTACACGTTTGCTTGCATACGGCCTTACAGCTTGTTGCTCTACGACAGGTTCATCTAGGAACTTAGCAGCTAGTCCCATACCCGCAACTGTTGCTTGCGTTGGATCTAGATACTGACTCTGCTCGACCTCCGCTCCTCCATGAAGAGGCACAGGTCCGTGAAGCTCAAAGGATGACGAGCACAAATTCGCTTTACGGAAAGCAGGAACATTCTGTACTAGAAAGGCAGTCAAGTCCATGCCCCGCCTACGAGCTTCAAGTTCGCGTTCACCGGCTATTTCTAGCTGGTTACCACTCGCCATAACCATCCAATATTCTACGTAAACATGCTGCCCATCCCGATACCCATGTACCAAGTTCACTTTGTTATCCAGCAGTCCTAGACTATTCGGAACAATGAGTTCATCCGCTTGATCATCTTCCTCAGGCCAAGATACGCCAGTAAACTCTAGCGTTCTTGCAAACGCTGCCGTTTTCCCACAGACATATGACTCAACAGAATGACCCGTCAGCTGTGCGACCACATTCGTTTCCGTCATATCGATTAAACGCTTACAAAGAATCACTTGGCTGCCCGTTTTATTCGCGATCACGAGTCCTTCCCGTTCGTTACTGTGAGGATTGGTAACGATGGCAACTGGAAGTGAAGCATAGAGGAGCGTTATATCGTGCGCGATCAGCTTATCTTCCAAGGCACGCTTCAGCCGATCAGGATGCAGCGGCAAATACGTTTTGTCAGCCGCATACGTTTGTTCACCAGCTTGATCTATGACAAATTGAATAAGCTCAGGACGATTCCAGCTGGTAGAAAGATCAAGCCACGGACGAAGAGAGGCGGAGAGTTCCCGCCCCAAATACGTACGTGGCTCGATGATCATGATCCGTTGTCCGGCTTTCGCCAATTCCACTGCGCAGGCAATGCCAGCGAAAGATCCGCCAACGATGACAACATCTTTCTCCGCCAGAACAGGCGTATCTGCTTCCCACTGGGTCATCATTTCCATGTCATCTCACCTCATTTGTGCACAACGATTGTTTATTCCGTAACGGAGACTACAATCTGAAGCTTGTCTTCCAGATTAGGAATCTCAACTTCATACAATTGTTTGCTTACCACTACGACAGGAAGCCTCTTGCCATTGACATCCACGACAACTTCTCTGCCTGCTGACATGAACCGGAACTTCCCGCCCTCTTTCAATTGAAACGACACGGTAGAACCTTCCGACTTCACATGGCTTACTGCATCCGCAGCGACATATTTATCGGTCAAACCAATCGGTGTTGCCGCACCGGCAACTGGAATAAATAAGTAAAGCGCGCATTGTGTTGGCTGAAGCACGAAGTCATGGTGTTCATTCGCATGCATGAGCTTCATCTCGCCAGAGAAATGTTCGTAAAGCACGAACTGCTCACCTTGTAATCCCGGTACATCGGAAGGGCTTACCGATCCCTTGATCTCGTCTTTATGCTTACCAATGTGGAACGCAGCTACGACGCCTGAATCTCGCGCAGTGTTCCATAGTTTTAAAGGTATGGTGTCCTTCGTCGGATCTAGGAATAAGCAGTCTGCCGTTGGGCTAGGCGTTTGTTCACAACGAATAATACTTCCGTTTTGGTAAATAAGCGGCCAAATTTTCGTAGGATCGGTGTTGCCCGGTGCATCGCTGAAATAAACAGGCCCACCGCTGACCGAGCGAAGTACCGCATTTTGAATATCATCATGATTCTTCGTCCAGTACATATCCCAGTCACCATAATAGAACGCACCGTGATAATAGGAGTTGTAAGCATTTTGCAACGCATGCTCGGCAAAACCGAATTCATCTTGAGGAACGAAGTCATCGCTGTTGCGAGAAACCGAAGATTTCGGACGGTGCCACATATTTTCAGCCGCCATCCCCATACAGTTAATGATTGTGTTGTTAAAATGTAGGGATGCCGATGCTTCCAGTGCCTGATGAGCCGCAGCTGCCGCTTCACCGATCGACCATTCATGCTTCGTGAAATTCAAGACAGCACTTTGACTGTCTACTTTGACAAAATCGATACCTTGACGCTCCAAGAAAGCATGCCAGGCATGCCAGAAACCAAAGCCGCGTCCCGCATCCGGATAAGGAATTAAGCTCCCTTTGGCATTGCTGTAGAGATAGTCGCTATATTGCTTCGCGATTGGAGAATCTGGATGAATACCTCCCCAATAACCTGCGATCGTATGCCAAACGCCAACCCAACGGATACCATGCTGCTCTTTCAGCTTGCGGACCGTAGCTCCAAGCCCTTGCGGGAACTTTTCTTCATCTGCTTGGAATGAGGATAGCTTCTTATCGATTGTTTGTGACCAACCATCATCAATCATCACCCATTGCACAGGCAGTCCTGCTGCTTGCAGCTCTTCCGCTTTGATCAGCAAACCTTTCTCATCCACTTGATGATAGAAAGCATCCCAGCTGCACCAGCCGAGGGAATCTAGAATTTCAGGATAGGCTTTCTGCGCGCGAGGCAGTGTCGGGTACTCCAGAGCATGTAACGCTGCGTCAACTTGATTCTCCATTAACTGATACGGATCTGCTCCTGTGCCTAGGACAAAAGATAGTGCCTGACATTTCGTTCTTCCACCTTGTTGGGATGACACTCGGATTTGCAATCCTGACTCAGCGCCGCATACATCTGTACGGAATTCCGGGCCGCAAACGGGCAGCAGATGGTAATAGGAAGCATCTTTCCCCTTACGCCATAGTAAAGATTGTGTACGTTCAGGTAACGTTGACCAATCATGGTTAAAATGCGGCCGAGTCCACCAGTCTTTATGCTGATAGTTGGCCATCAAACCGTCTACTTCCTCCATGTCCTGTGCATGGATGATAATGCCATTCTGTGCGGCGAAGCAAAGCTGTCTACCGAAATCATTGGCATTGATCAACTCACCCTGCACCGAGGCCAGGACTACGGAATCATAAGCGCGAAACCTCAGCTGAACCACCGCCGTATCATTTTCGCCACGGAAAATCTGATTTGTTTCCGTATAAGCGCCGCGCTCATCCGAGCCTGCTGTTACTTCACTCTCACTACTTAGAAGCGGCAATGCTGAACCATTGTCAGTTGTCACCGTAACTCGAATACGGCCAAGAACGGACTGTAAGCCGTTTGAACTTATCTCAATTCCTTGTAGCATATGGTCCTCCCTCTCTATTTCTGCTGTTGCTCATATTCATGAAGTGCAACCGATAAACTGGCGGCATCTCCGACATTATCTTGTAATCCAGAAGGAACAATTCGGCAAACGCCAAGGGCAATTGGTAGAGCCTCTCGCTGCAGCTCAGCCATAACCAGAGGGGCTAACATCGCCTCTTGGCGCTCATAGATACTGCCAATGACAATCGTATCTGGATTCAGGATATCCACTAGAATCGCCAATCCGCGCCCAAGCTGCTTACTCACGATTTCAATTACCCTTTTCGCTAGTTCATCTCCAGCATGGGCAGCTGCAAACACAACTTTCGCCGTCAACTCTTGTTGATCGGCCTGCAAAAGTGTCGACTCCCCTACGCGTACACCATCTTCCACGAACTTTTGAGCTAATCTAGCAATCCCGCCGCCACTGCAAAAGCCTTCGAACGAGCCATATTTCCCATATCCGAGAGGTCCATCTTCCGCTAAACGGATATGTCCTACTTCGCCAGCCATATCGTTGGCCCCGCCATAAATGCGGCCATTTAAGATCAGACCAGCACCCATGCCTGTTCCAAAGGTCAAGAAAACCATATTTTCCGAACCTCGCCCGGCTCCCCATTTCCATTCCGCCAATGCACAAGCGTTAGCATCATTTTGCAAGCCAACAGGAACGCTGAACCGATCTCGAAATGGCGTCAACACATCAACGCGATCCCAACCGGGCAAATTGGGCGGTGAAAGAACGAGCCCCTCTTTACTGCTCAAAGGTCCGCCGCAGCTAATACCGATGGCCTGTAAAGGTTCCGCTTGGTTGCGCTTCAGCAATTGTTCCAACGCATCGCCAAGCTGGACTAGCGCCTCTCCTGGCGTTGCAGGTGTCGGAAAGCTTATTTTATCGATAATGTTAACCGTCTCAGAAGCCGATCTCCCAAGTACCGCTGCACATTTCGTACCACCGATATCAATACCGCCTAACAGGAGACTCATACGAAGAATGCCTCCTCTAACATCATACAAAGCACATGGTATATCGGAAGATGGCGTTCCTGAATGTCTGGTGTTGAGCTGTATGGCACGCGAATGATAACATCGCAAAGTTCTTTCAGTCGACCGCCGCCTTCCCCCGTTAGTCCAACCGTCGTTACGCCCATGGATTTGGCGACTTGTACAGCGTGAACGATATTAGCCGAGTTCCCAGATGTACTAAAAACAACAAGGATATCCTCTTGTTGACCGTACCCATATACTTGCTGTGCAAATACCATGTCGGGAGCTACATCATTATTGAATGCCGTGGCAAATGCGGTATGGCTCACTAGCGAAATCGCTGGAAGCGCCCCTTGCAAATGATCCGCCAAATAGGTACCCT
This sequence comes from Paenibacillus qinlingensis, assembly GCF_031455095.1. Lineage (GTDB taxonomy): Bacteria > Bacillota > Bacilli > Paenibacillales > NBRC-103111 > Paenibacillus_E > Paenibacillus_E qinlingensis_A. Next base: position 36,484 of record NZ_JAVDSB010000009.1, on the reverse strand, counting down.
GCTCTTCGCCGTGAACCAACATGAGATCTCTTTGCTTCTTAGGGAGTTTGCGAGGTGACATAAAACCTTTCATTAATTCACCAACCACATGCTCACAATCCGCTGCACTTCCTCCGTTGCCGGCCAGCAGCATTTTGCCTCCCTTTTCAAACGAGAGCTTCATCGCCTCAAATGCGGCATGAATAGAAGCACGACATGGTTCCAAATCAGGGTATTTTACGAAAAGTTGCTCAAACGTTGCACTCATGCGCTAATCTCCTCCCTGCTGATCTTAAGTTTGTTTCAAATGTTCAATCGCTTCTATGAAAAAGGATTCCGTGCCGAAGCTGCCTGATTTCAATACCAAAAACCTTTGCGGCATCTGGAGGGTTAAACAGGATGGCAATCCTGGTTGAATTTCTTGCCAAATACTTAGTCCGTCAATATTTAGCTTGTCGCAAACGGCTGCTGACGTTTCTCCGCCAGCGATGAGCAATCGTTGTTGCCCTGTCTTATTGACGACAGACCGAACCACGTCGGACAGTGCACTTGAAACGAGCACAGATACTTCGGTATTGTCGAAGCCAAGCTCGGCTCCTTTCACTTTTGTAGCCGCGACCTTCATCGGACTGTTCGAGGCATGAATGAGGACATCTTGCCCTTCTTGGAGCAGCAGCGAAGCGTCTTCAACGATTTTGGCGCAATGCACCTGCTTTTCCAATGGATCAAATAACAGCATGGATTCGAGCTCCAGGGCATGCAGCCCTTGCTTTTTGGCATAGACGATTTGTGCCGCGCTTTGCGGCATTAAGCTGCCTGCCGCACAAAGCACAGCTTGTCTTCCAAGCTCAGGGAGTTTCGTCCCTTGTTCCCCCCATTCAGCAGCTGCTGACTTTTCTAGTAAGGCTAATTCCTCCGCTAGCGCAGAACTGCCGCAAAGAATGGGTTCATGTTGAACAGCTTGCGCGATAATTTGCAGTGATTGCTGATCTCGTACGTCTAAAATCACATACTGAAAGCCTTCGTTCTTCTTTCTAGCGATTTCATCTTGCAGTACGTATGAGCCTTGATCAATCTGATCTATGGGAATGAGTCCAACTTTACGAACCGTTTGTGATTGTAGAATCTGAACCAAATTGGAGTGAAGCATAGGATGGACAGGATCACTTCGAAATTCTGATTCTTCCAGTTTTTTACCATGTACATAATGAATACCGTCTAGTGTTGTGCGCCCGTTTTTCGGAAAACCAAGGACAATGATGCCAAAAGATGCCTCTAGGGCATCTAGCATGGCATCGAATTCGGCGCCGATATTGCCTCGAAACACGGAGCACGTTTTATTCATAAAACGTGTAACGCCCGCATCCTTCAGCTTCTTCGTCATCTGAAACACTTTCTTGTAAGCGACTTCTGGCGTGTCCAATCGGGAGTGCGTGTCAAGGACGAGTACCTCTGGCTCAACTCGTTCGGTTTGATTCGTCCACGATTCCATCGGGTAGACATGCGTTGTAATCCCTGCCTTCGCGTACATAATCCCGATGTCATTCGCGCCTGTAATATCATCTGCGATAATACCGATCATTCCGTTAACCTCCTTCTTGGCCGATAACCAGACTCATTCAAGAAGCTCTGAACAACATCTTCTGGCAGCTTGCGCAAGGAAATACCTGAGCTCTTCGCCACGACATACATGTGGCAAGCCATTTCAAGGGTATGCATAGCCATCCTTGCCTCCTTCACGTTCTTGTCGTAGACAAGAACGCCGTGGTTTTCGAGGAAGAGAACGCTGGCTTTGCCCGCTTTCTCACGCACAGCTTCACCGAGCTCGCGGGAACCTGGATGAAAATAAGGAACGCGCTCAATTCGCTCTAAGTAATACATCGTTTCTACAAACCACTCGGACGGCAACGTTTCTGACGAACAGGCTAGCATCGTGCTGTAAAAGGGGGAAGCATGAAGGACAGCGCCTACGTCTGGGCGGGATTCATAAATCGCCTGATGCATGGGGACTTCCTTCGATGGTTTCTTATCTGGCGAAGTCGCCTTGCCCTCTGAGATCGAGCACTCGACGAAATCATCTTCGCCGAGCTCTCCTAAATCCGTTCCGCTAGCGGTAATTAGATAATGGCCATCTCTGGTTCGTGCACTGATGTTGCCGGCGTTTCCCCAAGCTAAGCCGTTATTTAGCATGTATCGCCCAGCTTCCTGCAACTGCTGCCAAACCGATGCGTCCATTTATTCCACGTCCCATTCCAACAGATTGGTTTCTTTTATCGGTAATTCTGGATTGTACGGCACGCGGAAAGTTTTGATTTCGCATGGTTTGAAATCCGCTTTAATAACACGATTCCATCTAGGCAACATAATTTCTGCAGAAGTTGCCGTTTTGTTCGTCTCATATACACGAATAATGAGATCCTGATTATCTTCGGCTTTCTTAATCGCACTCACAATAATATTGTCTTTATTGACGTTCACATAAGAATCCGTTTGTGCTAGCTCTCCTTGATGGAACGATTCGATCACGGCAATCGGCTTGCAGTTCAGTTCCGCTGCACGCTTGACTGTGCCTGCTTGTTCCCAACTTCCTTCATGCGGCAGCAAGGAGTAGGAGAAACGTTGGATACCTTGATCGATAAAGGAGTACTCCCCATTAGGATCTGGTTCGAAAGGTACGTGATGCGCGTAAATCGGACTTCTTAGTACCGTCATCGCCATTTCCTGGTTATGAATGCTATAGCTGTATTTCGCATCGTTCATCAAGCTAAGGCCGTACATGATATTGCCCTTGCGAGTAACGCCGGAATAATCAATCCACGTTAACCCTGGCTCTTCTTCCCCATTATGCTCACGTTCTATCGTCCCGTAGGGAATTTCGTAGGTTTGCTTACTGAAGATGACATTCACTGGGAATACCAGCTTCAACATTTTGAACGATTCGCGCCAGTCTACCATCACCTGAACATCGATTTGATCGCGATCAGCGTACATAGCGAAATCTTGAACAAGCTTGGAGCTGCCATATTCGCTGACAACACGAATGACCGATTTCACAGGACCATGCTCGACGCGGAATACCTTTTTAGCTTTAAAGGCACCTGCTTGTTGATTAAAATGCAGAACATCATGGCTCCATGTATCCGATTTATCATCGAGTACGATCGGCTTCGCGCCATCACCTTTGAACACTTCATGATCGGCAACTTTATCGAACAAGCTTTTAATAAAGCCTGTTTCTTTATCAAACTCCAAGCGGAAACGCTTGTTTTCCATCATCACATCACTGGCAACAATCGGTTCTCCAACTGGTTTATGTGAAGCTGACTCCGCTACTAATTTATACACGCGATAACCCATGGATGGCAGATCGGCCATAAAGCTTAGACGGAAACGGCCATTAGCAGATGCTTGAGATTGTACCGTTTGGAACGGTACTGGGTTCCCTTTGTCATCTAATAAAACAGTCGTTGGTTTGATACCGCCGACTTCAAGCTCCACATTCACACGGCTTTCCCATGCATGCGGGTTAAAGACAACGATAGGCTTCATGGTAACATCCTGTTCGATGTTAATGTTCCACGATAACGATTGAACCGCGTAATTCAGTGAACGATCGGCAATCGCCATGGCTTCGCCGTACAAGTACATCGCATCTTCATATGCAGGCTCAAGGCTTGTTCCTGCGAGAATGTCATGGAATTGATTGAAGAGTACATTTTTCCATGCTTGATTGAACTCTGCCGGATAGGGTTGCCCTGTAATCCATGAAGCAAGCGCGGAGTACTTTTCAGCTGCCATAAGGCGATTCTCCGCTTTACGATTCCAATGCTTAATGCCCGAGTGAGCCGCATAACAACCGCTAGCATGGTGCTGTAAGTCATCATGGACCACCGGCAAGTTTAAATTTCTGCTTTCCATTTGCTTGAAATACGCATCTGGTGTCGCAAATTCAAGTTTAGGCAGTGATGGGTCCGCGTTCATGCGGCGAATGCTCTCGATATTTTCCTTCGTCGGGCCTCCACCATGATTACCAACACCGTAGAACAACATAAGTTCGTTGAGCGGCTCTTTGAATTCGCCTAGACAGCGGCGAACATGGTTTTCCAAATCTTTGCCCCATGATAAATACTCATACATAATGCGGAAGGTCATGACTTGTGAGCCATCATCGGATTCCCACATGAACAGACGACTTGGCAATCCTTTTTCATTCGGCATCGGACGCATCATCACGTAATAGTCCATACCGCTTTTCTTCAGAATTTGCGGAAGCATGCCGTTATGCCCGAAGCTGTCTACGTTATAGCCAACTTTAGCCGTTACGCCGAACTTCTCCTTGAAATAATGTTGGCCATACAAGCCCTGACGGACAAAAGATTCCCCATTTGGAATGTTGCAGTCCGGTTGAATCCACCAACCGCCAACAATGTTCCAACGCCCTTCTTGGACACGTTTCTTGATTTCAGCGAACATTGCAGGTTCATTATTCTCAATCCATTCGTACATCGCAGCAGAGCTGGAAGTAAAAATGAAATCTTCGGATTCTGTCATACGATCTAGTGCAGAACGGAAAGTAGCTTTCGCTTCTTGGAAGCCTTCTTGCCATTGCCATAACCAAACTGGATCTAGATGTGCGTTACCGATCATGTAGAGCTTATTTTCATTCATCATGAGAACCTCCAGATTAGTTGTTAAAAGCGTCTGCTTTCCCTGTGCTGCTCAAAAATTCATTCATTTTTTCCATTACGGTTTGCGTTACCGCATCACGGCCAGCTTGCAGCATCTCAGGTGACAAGTTCTTGCACTCTTCGTTCGTCATGCGTTCTTCACGACCGAGAGCTTTGAGCAGGGATAGTTCCAAATCAGTAGCAATATTCACTTTGCTAACGCCGCCGCCAGGCAGATGATAGGCATTGCGCATCATTTCCGAAGGCACACCGGAACCCCCATGAAGGACAAGATGTACAGGCGTTAATTTACGAATCTTCATCAGTCGATCATAGTCAATTTTGGGCTGCTTAACGACATACACACCATGTGCGGTACCGCAAGAAACCGCTAACGCATCAATACCCGTAATCGCCACAAACTCAGCCGCTTCCTCAGGGTCTGTGTATAGTTCTTCATCTTTATCTGTCTCTACAAAATCGGTTGTTCCGATCATCCCCAACTCGGCTTCTACGGATACACCTTTTGGTCGTGCATAGTCCACAACTTCTTTACTAATCGCGGCATTCTCATCAAAAGGCTTCTCAGAAGCATCGATCATAACGGACGTAAATCCTGCTGCAATCGCCTCTTTAATCGTTTCTAATTCCTTCGTGTGATCTAAGTGAAGGACAACTGGAACGGTAATTTTCATTGCTTCCACTTGACGGTAGAACTCTTCTCCGAATTCAGCTGCTGTAATGCCATAGCGAACTAATTCTTTATGTGAAATCTGAACGATTAACGGTGAGTTCGCTAGTTGCCCTGCCTTCAAAACAGCTGCAATCATAGGTGTATAGCGCGGTGAAAAAGAACCAATCGCAAAATGGTTTGCTTCCGCTACCTCTAGTGCTTGTTTCAACGTAATAACTGATGAATTCGTGGATGTTTGTGTCATGGTGAACTCTCCTTTGTACTCCTATTTTTATCTCTATCTATTAAAGCTGCTCAATCACTTGTTTGACACGCAGCATGCCTAACCTTGGACTGCTAAGAAAACGTGTTTGCTCTTCTGACGTAAACTGCGAAATGACTCTAGCCATGGAAGCTTGTGCAAGAACGACCAGATCTGTTTTAGATGCAAGCTCACGTAGAACCTCAGCTAATTCCACATCATGTCCCTCTTTATCCCCAGCTAGCAGTTTCTGATAAGCCGATTTAGCTACAACAGCTTCAATGTGCACCGCTTTGCCAGCTAGCGCCGCTTTACCGGAAATCAATCGTTTTGTCGGTTGGAGTGTTGTTTCGAGCGTTGCTGCCACCCCGATGGTTTCCGAAGAACTCACGGCGAACTCTGCCATCGCATCATCAATCCGAATGATAGGAATGCTCAGCTGAGGACCTACACGAGAAACGAGCTCACCAATCGACGAGCATGCGCTTAAAATACAAGATGCGCCTGCTTTCTCTGCAATGAGTGCGTATTGACGAAAGCGATCTTCGATCTCATCAATTTGCCCACCGTTTGCGGCAAGCTGTGGCAAAATCGAGTCATCTACCCAGTTCATCACTTCAACGCCTGGCAGAAGCTCATTCGCTAACGCTTTTAGACTGTCTACCGTGACGGGGGTTGTATGAATAATGGCAAGTTTATGCTTCATGACTATCGCTCCTTTGCATCCTTTGTAGGGCTTCTTCATAATTTCTAAAATAACCGGTTACGACTGCAGCGTGAATGGCTGCGCCGAATGCTGCTTCTTCCTCCACTTTCCCAAAGGTTAAGGGTAGCTGCCATTTCAACTGAGCGATATGTTGCATCGCAGCATTTTTACGAAGTCCATTGCCTGATGCAACCAGCCTGGCTAACTTGTCAACAATGTGAGTAGGAAACTGCTGTGTACAACCAACTAATTCATCTAAAATGCCATGAAGGAATCCTGCTGTTAACTGTTTGGCATTGAAATTATCTGCTCGAATTCCTTGAATAAAGCCCGTGGCTTCCGGATGCTCCCTAGTTCCGTAAAATTGGGTTCCAACTCGCAGTGGTGGTACAGCCTCCGTCATCGCTTCTTCCGCCAAGCGATTCATCGCCTCGTAGAGTCGGTTTTCTTCCGCCTCCGCAAAAGCGCCAAGCACAGAACGGAAAAATTGTTCTAGCACTTCATACGATTTACCACCGCTAAGTGAAGCCCCAACAAGCAGATAGCCCCCGTCTATGAATGGACGTGTTTCCAGCATAGGAGATTGCATAAAACTAGGAGAATATACGGACACTTGCGAGCCAGTTCCCACATTAACAAGTAAATTACTTTCGAAAGTAGGCACTGCCCCCAGAAAGCTGGCTTGATTATCGCCGATCGCACAGACGACCTTCTTGCCGTCAGCTGTTTCCCCAATAAGCTGTCTGTCCGTTGCAAGCTCTGGTAAAAAGCTGGCATCCATCCCTGCTGCGCTCAGCTTTTCGTTATCAAATCTTCCCGTCTCCAGCGAATAGAGTCCAATACTTGCGGCGTTCGTCCGATCCATGAACGGAGCAGCCTCCCCGCAAAGCTTCATAGCCACATAATCACCAATCGTGCACAGCTTTACAGCACCCATTGGAATTTCATCTTGCTGTGTCATATAAAAGTGTGTGACTAAGCCAAACCCTGTATTAACCGGATAACCGGTCCTGTCATTTAATGTTGCTGCATAGGTTTGACCCGAAGCATAATGAAGATCTCCACGGCCATCCTGCCATGTAAAGAGCGGGCTAACCGCTTGACCCTCTTTGTCAACATACAGCACGCCGTGCATTTGACATGCAATACCAATGGCATCAACGTTAGTCCAGTCTTCCTGGCACTCTGCAAGTAATGCATTTACCAGTTCTACAATCCGATCCCCATTTTGGGTACGTTCCCAAAATTCCGTAGCAGGTATTTCCGAGTCATTTGCTCTAGATGCGATACGGATAATGGATCCGTCTTGGATATTGGTTACGACGACACAAATGGATGTTGTGCCAATATCAATGCCCGCCGTATACATCAAGCAGCCCCTCCTTAGCGATCGAATAAATTCAATTCATTTTCATAAGACTGGGAGGCTTGTGCTGCATATAAAATAAGTCCAATACACCAGGAATGAGATAGTGTCAACATCATTCCCTTAGGCTGAAAACAATTTGTATTGTAGAATCGTTCGGTAACCATTCCTTTATAAGCATTGAAATCGCCATCTTCCCTGGCAATAAATTGCAAGAAGCAAGATATATGATCACGGGTACGATCTAAATAGTAGCGATCGCCTGTATATGTCCATAGACGCAACATCTCAGGTACTGCGAATAGCCCATAATTGTGTAAGTGTTGGTTCGAAGTTGAGGCCTGATCTGCTCCACGTGAACAATAATTGTATTGGGCCAGCAAGGAATGCTTCGGAAATTGTAAATTATATGTCCAGCGGAATGTCATCATCCAGTCTGCTGCGCTTGAGGCAAGTTCTAACCAGAGTGGCTGATGGTTCCACTCATACAACAACACATAAGAAACAACCGCATTGTAAGCATCTTCTGACGTTGGTGTTAAATGAACATCTTCGGGTGCACCGTAAATATACTCGTCACGGATAAACCGCTCGTAATAACTTCCTCCACGAACTGCTGCAGCTGAGAATGCATCTTCTGTGAAATACTTTGCTCCCTCAAGTAAGGCTGCAATCCAGAGCATACCGCCTGCGCCGTCCCACTCTTGCACTTCACCCGTCTCACAATCGTAATAGGAGCCGAAGTTTCCATCCGAACGTTGATGATTAACCGCATATCGTAGGTTAGACAGCACGGCATGCTCCCAATCCGGATGCGCGATGCCCGCTTCTCGTTCGAAAGCTAACGCCCGAACAAGAAATAACGTAGCTTCCGAGACCGTTCTTGCTTGAAGCCAAGTCCTCTTCGGATTCCAGCCAGCCGTCCAACCTCGGCCAAGCTCCCAGGAAGCCCAGAAGGTTCCGTTCGGAGCAAGACCTGTTGCAATTTTATTCAAGACTGCAATCCCTGCATCCGTATAGGAGGAGTTGACTTTTTTCCTACCGTACATTAGCAAAGCATAGGCATAAGGCACACCGCTTACCCAGCTGACATGCATGTGAGGGCGATCGCCCATCCCTTTTACATTGTTATTAAACTCTCGGTCGAACGCTGCGGTTTCCCTTAAGATGTCGTTCTCTTTGTCATAGTGCCATTCGTATAGGCCATGAGCCGTTAATTCTGCAGCTTGTTCTAAGCCCATCCACGGATTAAGACCGTGTTCTTGGCGATGTATCGCATACATTTGACGAACAAATGGATTATAGTTGTGTGGATCTGGTGTACCTGCATACACATAAAGATGAAGATGCACTTTTTCATTTGGCTGGAAGGTATGCATAACCAAATCAGCTGGTGCAGGCACGGCGTTGCCAATAAACGTGACGGGTTCCTCTTTGTAAGGAAAGTTAAGCCAAATTTCCGTACCTGTCGCATTGCCGCGGAAGCCCAATCCGCTAATCCCGAGCGAGGACATTTCTTCGGTACAAAGCGCACCGCACATGCCGTCATTCCACGCGAATACAGCTGGAAGTGCTGCACGGTCTGCACGAAAAGACCAATAGTCGGACACCATTTGCTGCGGATTGCCGCCTTGGAAATCATACCGCGGATACGGACGCAAGTTCTTCTCGAATCGATTCTCTTTATAAAATGCTCCCGGAATCATCCAGTCTGGTTTACCTGCACCTTCTAACTGACAGCCAAACTGCAGGTTATGGGCAGATGCTTCCTTACCTCTATATTGAATGTCTACAAACACTTCGTAATAGTCGCAAATATCTTGGTGCTGTTTCCATGTTGAGCTCACCTGAAAGTTTGCGGATTGCCCCGACACTTCAAGCCCCTCCGAAGTCGATGATGCTGATCCCACAGGGACGATTTCCTTATCCCCCTGTGGGTTGCTTACCGTTAGCAATTGGGCAAATGACAGACAGGCTTCCTGCCCCGATTCTGAATGTCGAATCTCAACTGCTTTTCTGAACCCGCTATCCGATAAACGCCACTGCATCATCCCTGTACCTCCATGTCTTTCAACTGATAGATGTCAATTAAATTTAAACGGAAAATCCGATCGGCAAATGTCATCGCTTCGGTTTCATCGAGTGCGCCTTCGGCTACCTTTTCCGTCAAAACATCTCCAACCACTTTCCTTGCTAGCTTCTGGTGAGCATACGTGCCTTCGATATAGTTATAATCGCCGCCAAAGCCCTGTATTTTGGTCATCGGTACCATTTCAATGAACTGATGAAGGATTTGTTTAGCCGCCGTCGGAGAAATGATGTATAGCCAGGTCAAATCGGCATACACGTTTTGGAAATTTTTCACGATACTTAAGTAGGGTAAATAATAAGGATAGCCACTGTGGAGCAGAACGAATTTCGTATCCTTGTACGCCAGCAGCAAAGGAATGAGCAACTCCACATTGGAGTTCGTAATCGTATTGCCGTTGTTTGAAACACTGACTTCATGATGTCCGGTATGAATTTGAATCGGGAGTCCATAGGCTGTAGAACGCTGGATAATAAAATGGATCAAATAGTCCTGAAGTGCCACAGTTTCCGCTTGTGAGAGCGACTCTTCCAAGGTGCAGCCCATTAATCGATTAAACGCGAGCTCTGCCTCGTGAAAGGTCGGTTTTCCTGAAGCTAAGGAGCGCCAGTACGCATGACCGAACTTTGTTGCAACCATGCCTTCCTGGACATATCTATGCAATAAGGCATCCACTGCATCTAAATATTGGCGCAAATGATATACGTTCACGCCAGACATCCGTTCTACAGCGGTAATATCCTTCAATGTTCGTAACTTAAATGCGAAATCCATAAACATAATGGGACGAAAACGATCGTAGTCCAATTTCGTTGTTTGGATGAGTGTAAAGGCAAGATCAATACCGGACCTTTCGGCCATGACATGCTCATACCAATTCGGGTCGTGCGTGGCTTGCAAGACCTTTTCATTCGCCTCTAGCAGGCTTTTCACGTTCCAATCCGTTACGTCATATAAATCTTCCATCGCGGTCCGGAACATCCGAGCATACGTTGTATTTTTCGTTTTATGCCAATACTCCATAAACATCGAAGCTTTTTGCTCCGCAGCCAAGGAACTCTGTCTTCCCAGAACACCTTGCTTCATGCCTGCACTATAAAAATCAGAGTCCAAATAATGCAAAAGGGAGAATAGATCGTGATTTTCTCTCTTACGAATTTGCGGTGTTGCTAGATGTTCATGACCGTCAATGATGCGGATTCTGTTAACATAATCATGAAGGATGCTCATTTCCGGGTCTCTCTCCTTCTACATGCGCGGCTGCTTCATTCGAAACAGCCGCCCTCTATATTTGTCATTATTGAAGCTCTGGGAACGCTGCTTTCACTTCTTTTTGGAAAGATGCTACAACATCCGCATAACTTTTGTTATCTGTAATCCCTTGACCAGCTACTTTTCTCCACGTACTCAGGATGGAGTCGCTGTACTTATCAGACTTAATAACAGGCATCGCCTTCATCATCTCGTAGTAAGGTTGAAGCACTTTTTGATCGCCGGTCAGTGTGCCCGTGTATTTATCTACATTTGCATCATAAACACTTTGCAGTGCTGGCAAGTTTCCTCTTGCTAGCAAATCTGCATTTTGCCATTCTGCGCTTGCAGAGAACTTGATAAATTCATTCGCAATGTCTTTATTCGCTGTCTTATTGTAAATCGCGCGGAATGTTCCACCGTTATAGAAACCTTCTGGTGTTTTGGCAACGCCAAATTTGCCGACCGCTTTGTTGTCTTTGTTGCCAATCATGAACGACGCCCAAGCTGGCATAGCCACGAGTACAACACTGCCGTCATTCAGGGCATTTCCCCAACCTGCTGACATGAAAGGCAGTTTCGCATCTACGTTATTCGCGCGAATATCTTTCTGCGTGTTATAGACTTTTTCCCATTTCGCATCGATGTTTAATTTGCCATTCACATAGAAAGGCTGTGTATTATAGCTGGCAATATCGAACAAATCACCTGTATTCGCGATCAGATGAACTTTGCCGTCGCTATCTTTTGCCACTTTTTTACCAAGCTCAATCATTTTATCGTAGGAGCTCACCATTTCGCTGATTTTCGCTGAATCATCGGTTCCAAGGAACTTTTTCGCATTTTCTTTCAAGTACCAGAAGCCGCCTGGCGAAGATTGGTCAGAGATCGCTTTAATTTTGCCATCCGATGATTTACCAAGCTCAGCTACATAAGGAATATAATTTTTTACAAGTTCATTGGCACCAATTGGCGCTAAATCCATTAAGAAAGGCGATTCAATGAATTTACCTACATAGCTTCTTTCAAGATCAAGCACGTCAGGTACATCCTTGCCGGATTGCAAGGCAGACAACAGCTTGATTTGATATTGATCACCTGGGAATACTTTGACATCCACTTTCACATTTGGATATTTCTTCTCAAATGCCGTTGCAATGCCCTTTGTTCCATCAAAGAAAGTCCAAAGAGAAAGCGTACCAGCGAGCTTAGCTGGGTCTACTGCTGGCGCAGCTGTTGCAGCTGGACTTGTAGTTGCCGAATTATTCGTATTCGATTTCGCACCACATGCTGTCAAAACCCCTGTAGTTAGTACTGCAGTCATTAAAATAGATGCCCATTTTTGTGCTTTCATGAGAATTCGCCCCTTTGATGTGATTGATATAGTCGTTCTACTGGCTTGAACATAGTAGGATTATTTCCTATTAGAATAGAAGCGAATAGGTTCAGATAATCTCAACATTTCTTGGTGAGCATCACTCCTCTCAATATCCGTTTACTAGCCTTTAACAGCCCCGGCTGCAACACCGTTAATAATCCGTTTGGACATAAAAGAGAAGAAGACCAGAATTGGAATAACTGAGATAACAATCCCCACGTATTGTGCACCAAAGTCGGAGGAGAACTGCGATTTGACACTCGCGATCATCACCGGAAGGGTCTGCATATCACCGTCGAATAAAATAATCATCGGAACTAAGAAGTCATTCCATTTTCCAATGAAAGCAAAGATCGCTAACGTGGCCAGTGCTGGACTCATTAAAGGTAAAATAATGCGATGGAAAATTTGCATTTCTCCATACCCATCAATTCTTCCAGACTCAATAATTTCAGATGGCACCGAGGTGTCAGCAAACTGTTTGACGAGGAAAATACCAAAAGCATTGTACATGGATGTCAGCAACAGTGGATAATACGTATTCAGCATATGGAAGACATCCATTAATTTATAAAACCCGATAATCCCGAGTTGTCCAGGAATCATCATCGTTGCAAGCACCATCATGAACAGCACGCTTTTATAGCGAAAATTGTATTTGGAAAAGCCATAACCAGCTAAAGCTGCAAAATACACATTAATTAGGGTTGCCGTCACCGTGATGAAAACTGTATTACCAAATCCCCGCCATATGTTAACGGTTTCAGTCAAACGATGATAATTGACCAAGAATTGATTCCCAGGAACGATCAACAGCTTCCGAGCTATGTCCGAATTCGTATGCGTGGACGTAATCAGCATGCTGTAGAAAGGAAGTAAACAAGTCAGGGCTATCGCAATTAAACCCACATAGATGATGATTTTCAATAGTAACAGATGGAGTTCAAACGGTTTCTCTTCACTTCTAACCACTGGATGTTACCTCCTACTCGTTTAACTTAGATGCTTTCGCTGTAATCGCCGTTAAGATCATGACAACTACGAAAATGCCATATGCAACTGTTGCTCCGTAGCTATAATTGAAATTTTTGAACGCAGTTTCATATAAATACATAACCATTGTTCTTGTCGTATTGTCTGGACCACTCCCCAACATCAATGGGGCATCAAACAATTGCAACCCGCCGATAACGGAGGTAATGAACGTAAAAAGTAACACTGGACGCAATAAGGGAAGAGTAATATACAAGGTGCTTTGCCATTTGTTAGCGCCATCAATTTTGGCCGCTTCATACACTTCATCCGAAATGGACTGTAAACCAGCGATAAATACGATTAAATTAAACCCGAAATACTGCCAGCAAATGACACCAGATACAATCGTGCGCGACCACCAAGGGCTGCTGAACCAATTCACCGGCTCACTCACAATGCCCAGATCCATGAGTACTTTATTCACCGAACCTGTTTGCCAGTCGAACATTAAACTGAACATGACACCAAGCGTAATCGGCGTAATAATATGCGGAAAATAGTACACAGCCCGGAAAAAATGTTTACCGCGTATCCACTTCTCATTCAATACAATCGCAAGTACGAGCGCTATGATGAGCTGCGGAACAATTGACATGATCCAGATGATCATGGTGTTCCCTATCGTTTGATAAAAGTACGTATCATGCAAAAGCCGCGTGTAATTCGCGAAGCCGATATAAATCGGATCCGAAAATCCATCCCATTTGGTAAAGCTTAAATAGAATGTATATAAAATCGGGATCAAACCGAAGATGCCAAATCCGATAAAAAATGGGGCAATAAATAGATAGCCGTAATTCGACTTGTTGATTTTAGAAATCATCGCTCACAACCCTTTTCTAAAGTGTGGTACAAGATTGACGAATCATCAGTGTCGGTTTATACAAATGAGCTGTTCGTTCAACATCTTCTCCTTCGATCTGGGCAAACAACCCCTCAGCAGCCTTCATCCCTACGTCTTGCAGAGGCTGGCGAACGGTTGTCAATTTGGGCGACACCCAGCTGGACAACGTAATATCATCGAACCCGACGATGGACATCTGTTCAGGAACTTGACGTCCTGATTCCTGTATCGCACGAAGTGCTCCAATTGCCGTTTCGTCGCTGGAAGCAATAACAGCTGTGAAACCTTCATGTTGTAGCAGTTCATTCATAGCTTCATAGCCGCCTTGATTGGTCCAGTCCGAGTTCACGATCCACTCTGGCCTGCACTCCATTTCCAATGCGCTCATCGTTTGTTGCAAGCCCTTCAACCGATATTTAATGGGACCCATATGAGCAGGACCCGAAATATAAGCAACGCGGCGATGTCCTAATCCATGTAAATAGGTCACCAAATCAGCAACCCCAGATGCGTTATCAATATCCACTGAGAATAATCCGTCCAATTCCCCATGATCCCCAATTAAAGCTAGCGGGTAGGGCACCTCGATCATACGTGCCAGTTCCTGCTGATCTCTTTTCTGAAAGCTTAGCAGGATAATCCCATCTACATGTCCTTCATACAGCAGATGGAGAAAGGAAGCTTCGTGCTTAGAATTCGATGTACCGCTATAAAAAATACAATTGTATCCTTTACGATTCGCAACAGCTTCAATCCCTCGAATAATACCTGAGTAAAATATGTTAGAAATGTTATCGACAACAATACCAATCGTATTCGTCCGACTCATTACTAATCTTCTTGCATTTTCATTGCGATGATAATTAAGGGATTGGATGGCTCTCTCTAACGCCTCTTCTGTGTCTTTCTTCACTTTCTGACCATTTAAATAGCGTGAAACCGTGCTCTTGGATGTATTCGCTACTCGAGCGACATCATGTATTGTTGGCCCCATCTTCTGCCTCCTTTATTCATTTACGAATCATATATTCCCATCAATTGGGAACGTTCCCAAACTAGTGTGCGCAATCTTGTTTCGTAACTTGTCATCGTCGTTTTCATTATTGGGAACGTTCCCACATTTCATTCAAAAAAAATGACCTTTCGGTTCATCGTTGTCATCCAATTTTGGGATCGTTCCCAAAATGATTTATTTTAGTTCTTGTACCTATATGTTATCGCTTTCAGTTAAGATTGTCAACGAATAAATTTCCATTGCCTTATACGGTGTGTGAACTCGAATAATCCGAAAGAGCCGAACTAAATTACCACAAATGACTCCTATCCGTCAAAAGTATTCATTTAGTTCGGTAGCATCGGACTACTCACCCTTTTATGAACGGTATCCCCGATTTAGTTTGTAAATATCGGACTATTAATGAATGTAAAAAAGTTTATATACGGTTTAGTCATTTTTATGAAAAAGATCAATTTCAAAAACGGTTTTCTGTATACCTCAATGACTCATTCGTCTTCATGTTGAAGGAGATGCTTAACCGGACACACCATCACTTCAACACCTAACTGACTAATCTCGTCAAGTAAACTCTGTTCCACTAAGTCACTGGTTACTAGGATATCAACATCTTGAAAGCTCGAAAATGAGATCAATCCTTGCCGCTCGAATTTACTATGATCTGCTACGATAACAATCTTCTGCCCTGCTGCGATCATAGCCCTCTTCACTTCGGCTTCATAGAGATCAGAACTTGTAAATCCTTTGCGTTTGGAAATCCCCGAGGCGCCTAAGAAAGAAAAATCAGCATTATATTTTTGCAGCTCAAGTTCGGCTTGCGGCCCCACAAGGCTCATCGACTTCTTAATTAGTTTGCCCCCGATTACAAACACGGAAGCTTCTTCATTCTGGCTGCTCTCTTCCGCAACATTCAAACCGTTCGTGACCACCATGAGATTCGATACATGACGTAAATGACGAGCGACACACCATGTCGTGGACCCCGAATCTAGAATGACAATCTCTTGGCCCACCACCAAAGAAGCAGCCATTTTACCGATGGCATCCTTCTCCTCGTAGTATTGAAATTTGCGCTGTTCAACAGGTGGAATCTGTTGCGAAGTCGTCTGCAATTCTTCGAGAAGAATGGCGCCGCCATAATTTTTTTGAATAATGCCATCTTGCTCCAATTGATTCAAATCACGTCGGATCGTTTCTTCGGAAACACTAAATTCCTTCACCAAATCTGCGACTTTGACACTGCGCTCTTGGAAGAGCAATTCTTTAATTTTGGTTCTGCGATGTATGGCTATCATGCCCAATCCCCCTCTAATCCTCGAATACCTTTTCACCTATTAGTTTCCGTATCAGAAAGGGATTTCTGACTGGGGAGTTTACAATGGAGATAAAGCAATGTTGCAAATCTAATATCGCTTTTCTTTGAGATGTTGTCAACCTTTTAGGCTGATTCTCTCCACTCCCATCGCTGCCTTCACCGCCTTACCATTCAATCAAATCTGTCTCTACGATCGGTAGGCTCTGATCCAATGGAACGCGGAACGTTATAATTTCACAAGGACCAAATCGCGCCTTGATCGTTCGATTCGCATGCGGCAATTGAATGATTGCATCGGTTGTTTCTCTCGTTGTCTCATAAGCACGAATAATTAGATCACAGCCATCTTCCGCTTTTTTCACTACGCTAACAATAATGTTGTCTTTATCTACATTTAAATAGGAAGCTTTCTGCGCTAGGGCACCTTCATGATAGGACTCGATAATCGTCGTCGGACGTTGGTTCAATTCAAGTGCATGCTTAATGGTACCCGCCTGCTCCCAGCTTCCTTGATGCGGCAGCAATCTGTACCTAAACGATTGAATCCCTTGGTCAATAAAGGAATAGTGACCATGAGGCTCAGGGACAACTGGATCATGGTGGGCATAAATCGGGCTGCGAAGAACGGTCATCGCCAACTCTTTATTCATAATGCTGTAGCTGTATTTCGCATCATTCATCAACGACACACCGTACGATGTCCCGCTATGTTCGCCTCCATCCCTCAAGATACCGCCATAATCTACCCAGCTCTGACCTGGCTCTTCTTCACCATTGTGTTCTCTTTCCTTGAAACCATAAGGAATTTCGTACGTTTGTTTGGTAAATATCAAATTAATTGGGAATACCAATTTCAACATTTTGAACTGCTCACGCCAGTCCACTGTCACTTTGACGTCGATGTAGTCCAGTTCTTTGAATAGTGTGAAATCCTGAACAATTTTCGAGCTGCCATATTCACTAGTAACACGGATCACGGATTTAATAGGCCCATGTTCCACACGCTGGACGCTTGTTGCAATGAAATCGCCAACTTTATTGTTAAAATGAAATACATTATGACTCCACGTATCCGATTTATCTTCGATAACAACTGGTCTAGCCGCGGGGCCGCGAAACACTTCGTACTGCACTTTCTTATCAAAAAGACTGGAAATAAAGCCTGTTTTGGGATCAAACTCCAAGCGGAGTCTATCATTTTCCAAGGCATAGTCATTCGCTTTAATCGGCTGAACGACTAACTTGGGTTCCAGCGACGTTGTCTTCACTTTATACACGCGGTAACCCAACGAAGGCAGCTCCGCTATGAAACTTAGACGGAATCTACCGCCAGCCGTTGCCTGTGATTGCACCAATTGGAAAGGTATCTGTTTCCCCGTATCATCCACCACGATGGTCGTTTCCTTGATACCGCCAACTTCAAGCTCTATGTTCACCCGGCTGTCCCAAGAATGCGGATTAAAAGCCACAATTGGCTTCATGCCCTCTTCTTGTTCAATGCCAATATTCCAAGATAGGGATTGAATGGCATAATTCAATCCACGTTCTGCAATGGTCATGGCTTCACCGTGCATGTTGCGTGCATCTTCATACGCCGACTCAAGACTAGTTCCAGCCAAGATGTCATGGAATTGGTTGAATAGGACATTTTTCCAAGCGCGGTGATAATCGGCTGGATAAGGCTGCCCCGTAACGATTTCTGATAGTGATGACCACTTTTCCGCTGCTAGGAGTGTATTCTCTGCTTGTCGATTCCAGTGCTTAATACCTGAATGAACTGCATAACAACCACTTGCATGATGTTGAAGATCATCGTGTACAACCGGTATAGGTAAATCCAAGGCTTCCATATCGGTAAAAAATTCATTCGGAGCCGCCATTTCCATCGTCGGAAATTCTGGTAGTGCGTTCATCCGCTTGATGCTGTTGATGTTCTCCTTGGTCGGGCCACCGCCATGATTACCAACCCCATAGAAGACCATCAAGTTGCCGAACGGATCTTTCAACTCTTCCATGCAGCGGCGTACGTGCTTTTCCAAATCTTTGCCCCATGTGCAGTATTCAAATGGAATTCGATACGCCATGACACGACTGCCATCGTCGGATTCCCAATGGAATAACCGCCCTGGCAAGCCTTTTTCATTCGGCATGGGACGCATAAAAATATAGTATGGCATTCCGCTTTTGAGCAAAATTTGCGGCAGCATGCCGTGGTGTCCGAAGCTATCAACGTTATAACCTACCTTCGCGGTTACGCCGAATTTCTCTTTGAAATACCGCTGACCATATAAGCCTTGACGGACAAACGACTCCCCGCCGGGTACGTTGCAATCTGGTTGAATCCACCAGCCTCCGACAATTTGCCATCTGCCTTCGCGGATGCGTTCCTTAATTTCTTCAAACATTTTACGATCGTTGTTTTCCACCCACTCATAGTTCGCAGCGGAGCTGGATGTGAAAATAAAATCGTCATATTCCTTCATGCGATCGAGCGCTGAGCGAAATGTTGCTTTGGTTTCTTGAAAGCCTTCCTGCCATTGCCATAGCCAAACTGGATCCAAATGGGCATTTCCAATCATGTAAAGTTTCTTATTTTTCATAGGTTCTCCCTACCTTCTATCTACATAATTACTTTCGTTGGAGCAAGCGAGTTAATACTGGAAGGTTTCACACATCGGTTTAAACCAAGGATTAAAATACGTCCCTAGCTGTCTTCGTGCTTCAGCAACTTTCTTCTTCGCGTCATAGACCAGTGTCGGAGGCAAATGTCCGAAGGTCATCAAGTCAAAATCATAGGTTAACAACTTATCCAAAGAATGTTCCCATGCTGTCAGATCAGATCCAACCCTGGGATGGTAGCCGCCCCATAAGGTATCGCCAGCAATTAATACGTTGTGTATGCCATCTTTTAATAGAAGAGACACACTCCCAGGCGAATGCCCTGGGGTGTGAATCACTTCCAATGTGAACTT
Organism: Paenibacillus qinlingensis; assembly: GCF_031455095.1. Classification (GTDB taxonomy): domain Bacteria; phylum Bacillota; class Bacilli; order Paenibacillales; family NBRC-103111; genus Paenibacillus_E; species Paenibacillus_E qinlingensis_A. Next base: position 16,932 of record NZ_JAVDSB010000009.1, on the reverse strand, counting down.
GCCCACTTGCAAGATTTCTCCATCGTTCAGCGTCCTGTGAACTTGTACAGCTGGAAAAGGCTTGCCGTAAAGAAAAGCAGCCGTTCGATCATAATCGCCTTGTTCCACTTGCTCGCGATCATTTTCGTGAATCCACAGTTCAGCCTGACTTTCCTCGGCAAGCTGAGCAAATCCGCCCACATGATCCCAATGACCATGCGTGGCTATTACTTTTGTAATATCTCCTGGCTGTAATCCTAACTCGGCTAGGTTGTGCTTCAGCGCAGGATAACCTTCGGAACCACCGCAATCAATCAGGATAGGCTCGCTTCCTGTAAGTAAATAAGCACTTGCATCCCATGGATGGGTCAGTTTATCGCCCGAAATAGCATAGAAATTATCGGTAAGTTTGACTGCTTTGGGCATTGGGATTCTCCTTTAAGCCATGACTGCTAGACAAAGTGACCTGCTTGCGCTTTGCTCCCTAAGAAATGAGTCATTTTATCCATGACTGTATTTTCTACGGCGGATCTCCCTAGTTCTAAGAGCGATGGCTCCAGAGCCTGACATTCTGCATTCGTTAGTCTTTCTTCGCGTCCCAATGCGCCTAAGAAAGCAAGTTCAAGATCTGTTGCAATATTAACTTTACTCACACCGCCGCCTGGAAGTTGAATTGCGCCAGCCATCATGTCAGCTGGCACACCGGAACCACCATGCAGGACGAGATGTACAGGCGTAAGTGAACGAATAGCTTGTAGTCGATCGACATCGATCTTAGGCTGCCTAACCATGTACACGCCGTGAGCAGTTCCGCAGGAAACAGCCAATGCATCAATCCCCGTCTCATCAACGAAGCGGTGTGCTTCCTGTGGGTCCGTGTATAACTCCTCATCTTTATCCGTTTCTACAAAGTCCGTTGTGCCAATCATGCCAAGCTCGGCTTCAACGGATACGCCTTTCGCGCGCGCATAATCTGCTACTTCCTTCGAAGTGGCGATGTTTTCATCCAAATTTCTTTCTGAAGCATCAATCATGACTGAAGTGAAACCAGCATCAATCGCTTCAGCAATCGTCGCCAATTCTTTCGTATGATCGAGATGCAAGACCAACGGCACGGTGATTTGTTCTGCAACCACTTTGTCATAAAACTCATCGGCGAATTCCTTTGGTGTAATGCCGTAGCGAACCAATTCTTTATGTGAGATTTGTACAATAGCCGGTGATTTCATTTTCTCAGCTGCCCGTAACACGGCCGTTATCATCGGTGTATATCTAGGGGAAAACGAGCCGATAGCGAACCCAAATTTCTCGGCTACCTCCAAGGCTTGTTTGAGCGTTAAGACGTTCTTTGGTCTAATTCCTGTTGTCATGTCAATTTCTCCTTCGTTGTGAAATAGATTTCAAGTGTGATAATTTCTGCACCATTGGCATGCAGGGTGAATGAACCATCGGCATCGATGTTGAGATTCTCCCGATCCATCGGCTGTTCATTTAATTTTAGGTAACGAACCTGATGAGGCTTGGTCTTCAGATGCATGCTGGCCATGGTGGCTGCCTTCGACGTATTCCAGAAGCGCACAATAAGCGCATCGTTTTTTTCGGATTTTTTACAAGCGCTAAGCATAAGTGTATGATCGCCTTTGAGCTCCAGCCAACCGCCAGTTTGACCTAAAACGCCATCATGCTTATCGGTGACTGAGCCGTAGCTTGCCGTTAAATATTCATGTACCTTGGTAGGGATTTTGGCTTCCAGCCAATCTTCCTGATGGACAAATATGGCATATTCCGCTTCATTCATCCCCAAGCTTTGTGCGTCAGGTACAGGTGTTTCAGGTCCAGCCCCACCGTGTCTAACCAGGGTATCTTCACGAGATAACCAGCCTACAGCCCTGAGGAGCGTGATCGCCAGTGTGCCTTGCTCATCGTTCAACATTTCATACTCCGTCAGCCCTTTATTGGCGACTGTCAGTCCTTTATTGCGGCCTTTAACACTGACAAAGCCTTGCTGCGGCTTCTGCGGCACGTACGTTTCCGGCCATCCATTCCCCATGTCCAGAACAGCTGCTTCTCTTTCCACCACATCGAAATGACCTTCTGCATGCGAGACCTTAAACATCTCACCAAGAGGGAATAATACCCTCAACCGATGGTCTTCCGCTCGATTGTTCCAGACCGTTCGTACATCCACTCGTTCGGATCCCGTTGTTAAAGTCACATAATTCGTTATGTGGTAATCCGTGTATGATGCCATTCTGCTTAACCGATCCTCACTAAGTTTCGTCGGCAAGGACCAATGGATGTCTACCTGAAGAGTGACTTTCGCATAGCCGATTTCCGCTCCAGAAACATGTACATTTAACGAATCTTCGGTCGTATGTCGTACGTGATCGATTAATGGCGCCGCATAGTTATACGTGTCCCCTGCGTCTCCACCACTTTCAAATGCACCTAAGCCATCATAGATGCGACCGCTTCGTTTATCCGTGATACGCAGTGTACCATTCTGTGTATGAACCTCCACACGCAGTAATCCGTTCTCTATTGTGTTGTTACTAATGTGCAAGTCAGATTTGGCTTCACTGCCCTTAATCTTGGCAGCTGGCAGCAGCGTGTTGAAATAGACTTGTTTAGGATCACAAGCAGTCTCTCTTGGTCGTAGCACATACGTCTTGTAACCAAGACCTGGAAGATCTTTCGCAGCGAAACAGACTTCCGTATAAAAATGTTTATCCGTCATCGGCTTCATGCCGCTGACATCTTTCACTTGAAAGGGAACCTCGCGTTCATCAGAATCCACAAGCACATACGTTTTAGGGTGAACGGTCAGCTTGCGATCGATCCAAACTGTAACGGTATCACTCCTCGTCCAACAGAGAGAGTTATGGATAACAAGCGCGACAGCATCCTCAGGCAGCTCACTTGTATCAATGAGATTGTTGATGTGCTGAACGCTCTTCTCCGTCACAATGTCAGCGATTTGTTTGGATTGTGCGAAGCGAGGGATCATCTCCCGATGGACTTCATCAATACTACAACCGCAAATACTATCATGGGGGTGATTCTGAACAAGAAGCTCCCAAGCCGTCCACAGAAGTGCCGCTTCATACTTGCGCCCATGTAGCCAAGCTAATGCTGATAATGGCTCTGCGTAACGCTCTAGGGCTAACTGTCCTTTGAAGTTATCCTGTTTCAGGTACATTCGTGCAGACAGCACACCAGGTAATACATGAGGCAGCTCTTCTCCGAAATTCCTGAGCTCCCCTTTGATTACTTCCAGAGTAGGATTTTGTGCACGGACAGCCTCCATGAACTCCTTCGTTGTTCCCCAGTGCAGCTCCGCAACTTCCTGCAAATCCTCTTGAACCTGCTTTATTAATCGGGGCAATCGGGCATCGATATGTCTATGATCACCGCCGTATGGCATTAGCAAGCAATCTGTGGTAGCCCGCGTTGCCCAGCGTTCAATTGATTTGCGGACTCTGCCATACGTTTCTTCATACGTCTTTTTCGGATTATCGAAGTGGAGAAAATCCACCATATAATAGCCATCGGGGAACCAATACGTAAAAACTTGCGTGCCATCTGGCGCTTCCCAAAGAAATTCTTGTTTAAAATTGGGAGATGGTCCACCCAGCCCTCGCCAAACCATCGCATTGTCGATGCCAAAGCCTTGCAGAATCTGCGGCATTTGCGAGATATGACCAAAGGTATCCGGGATATAGCCGACATCCAGGTTCGTAAAACCAAGCTTTTCGGACATCCGATTCCCCAACATCAGATTGCGTACATGCGCCTCAGCGCTGACAAGAAACTCATCGGGCAAAATATACCATGGACCGCATTGAATACGATTTTCATGGATAAATCGCAGCAAACGCGCTTGATTTTCTGGCCGAATCTCCAAATAATCTTTCAGTACGATCGTTTGACCGTCGAGTAAGAAACAGCGAAACTCTGGATCTTTATCGAGTGTATCCAACAGTTCGTCGATCAGTTCCACTAAACGGATGCGGAAATCCTGCATCGTCGCCCACCACTCCCGATCCCAATGGGTGTGATGGTACACAAAAACACGAAATTTACGATCCAAGACATTTCCTCCTAACCTTTTGTACCCGCGCTGATGTTCATACCTTCAATAAAGTAACGTTGGAAAATAAAGAAGATTGCGATAACTGGAATCATTACCATGACAGAACCGGCCATCAATAAATGCCATTGACTTGTGCCCGAGCTGACCTTGAAAGCTTGTAAACCAATCTGTAAGGTGTACTTCGCTTCATCGTTCACATATAGGAGCGGACCAAGGAAATCATTCCACGCCCCAGTGAATGTCCCGATGGCTACGGTCGCAAGTGCAGGCTTGGCTAGAGGAAGCATGATTGAACGCCAAATATAGAGGTGGTTTGCACCATCGATTTTCGCTGCTTCCACAAGGTCATTTGGAATACCCAAGTAAAATTGGCGAATGAGAAAGATATGAAATGCACTTCCAAAAAAACCGGGAATAACGAGTGGCAAATACGTGCCTACCCAATGTAATTTGGAAAACAAAATGTATTGCGGGATCAGTGTTACGAATCCAGGAATGATCATCGTTCCAAGAATAATGGAGAAGAGTAAACCTTTCCCTGGAAACCGAATTTTTGCGAATCCATACGCGATGAAAGAATTTGAAATAACATGCGCACACACAGCAACCGTAGCGATTAACAGTGTATTCGCCGAGTATCTTGCAAAATTGCCAGCTTGCCAAGCTTCTTTATAGTTGGACCAAACGAATTTCTCAGGGAACCAGGTTGGCGGATACGAAACAACTTCCTGTAGTGATTTCAGCGAGGTTTGAATCATCCACCAAAACGGCATAAGAAAGGATAAGCTGCCCGCAATTAGAATCAGGGTTACGACCCATTTAGAGATTCTTTCCTTATTGCGACGGCTTTGATGATACGATTTCTTAGTACCTGTTGCAGCAACCGTCATCGCGAATCTCCTCCTTCATAGTGAACCCAATATTTGGACAGCACCATATTAATTACGGTAACAAATATGGCGATTACAAAAAGGAACCAAGCCATAGCCATCGCATAACCCATATCGAATATTTTGAAAGCTTTCAGGAACATATGCAGGTTGTAAAATAATAGCGAGTTCGATGGAGAACCCGGCGAACCAGGGTCATCAGCCATGACGTAGCCTTCTTGGAAAATTTGAAAACCGCCAATTAAACTAGTTATAACATCAAAGAAAATGACAGGCGTAATCATCGGGACGGTAATATGCCATAGCTTACGAATTTTAGAAGCACCATCAATCTCAGCGGCTTCGTATAAATGATCGGATACCCCTTGCAGTGCTGCTAGAAACAGCAGCATGCCACCTCCGACAGCCCACATTTTCATCATAACAATCGCATTTTTCGTCCAAGCAGGATCTGATAACCAAGCAGGTCCCTCGATGCCAATCCAGCCAAGCACGGTATTAATGAGACCTGATTCCGGATTAAGCAGCATCATCCAAAGCATATAAACAGCAACACCGGACAAAACGGTTGGCAGATAATAAATCGTCCGAAACCATCGCATACCGGGAATTTTCACATTTAACAAAACAGCAAGAATAACAGAACCCATCGTCGTTAAAGGAACGGCAAGTGCAACATAATAAAGCGTATTGCGGAGTGACTTCCAGAACAACGGATCTTCGGTAAACATGCGTCTATAGTTATCGAGCCCGATATAATCCATGCGCGAAGTGATGTCATAGTTCGTAAAGCTGGCGTATAAAGAGAACAATAGCGGCCCTGCGGTGAAAATGAGAAAGCCTATAAACCACGGAGCAATGAAACTGTATCCTTCTAGTGCTTCTTTTTTATCCAAGGACCACTTCCTTGTTTTTTTCGGTTGTGGTTCTTTCGTCAATTGAGGATTCACTTGTTTCCCTCCTTATATGAAAAGGGTGGAGTAGTCATACACTACGCCTCCACCCTTTCTCTCTAAAGCTTATTTTGTATTTGATTTAACTAAATCTTCGACCGCTTTTTGCGCTTTATCCAAGGCTTCTTTCGGTGTTTGTTTACCTAAAATCGCTTCATCAATTTGTGGATTTACCAAGTTGAGGAAATCGGGTGCTGTTACTGGGACCGTTCCCAAAATTGTTGATTTCAAGTTATCAACTGTAAACTTATAGACCGGATCCTTAATCAACTCTGGATCATTGGACGCTTTAATATTAGATACATTATCGAAGTTGAATTGTGCCCAATATTTCTGTGCATCAACATCTGTCATGTATTTCAAGAACTCCCAGCTTTCATCTGGATGCTTAGCGCCAAATGGAATTTCAATGGTGAAGCCTCCACCGTTACTCCAGTTGCCGCTGCCTGGTTTGAATTCAGGCATTGCTGCGACACCAAAGTCTTCTTTCTTCGGTGCAAAGTCACGAATTTGTGTCCAGAAAGTTCCCGCATCGATCTTCATCGCTAACTTACCCGCAATAAGGGGATCATTCGTTTTACTGCCGAAACCAGCTTTGAAGGCGTCGACTTCTTTTTTGCCTAGTCGGGTATCCCAACTGTTATACCATTCCAAGGCAGCAATTCGGTTAGGTGAATTGATATAAATCCCTTTGTCGTCAAGCCAAGGTCTTCCGCCATCGGCATTATTCAAGAACATATCTTGCCCACCTGCAATACGTGGATGGAAGCCTAAACGCTCAATTTTACCATTGTTAATTTTGTCGATTTTCTTGGAGTACTCTTCCATTTCAGCCCAAGTTTTTGGCGGTTTCTCCGGATCAAGACCTGCTTCTTTAAAGAGTGCTTTGTTATAGAACAATACGCGAGTATCTGTTACAAATGGAAGCGCGTACACTTCATTTTTGTATTGCATTGCATCTAATAAGTGCGGGAAGAATCGATCCTTAATGTTCTCTTTCGCCAGATATGGCGTCAGATTCATAACTTGCTTTTTGCTTGCGCGTTGAGCAACTTGGCTAATATCGTGGATGATAACATCAGGTGGATTACCCGCTGCAATGGCTGCTAGTTCTTTCGTCCAACCATCTCCATAAGGTAAGAACGTATGTTTTACCGTGATGCGATCCTGAGAAGCATTAAAGTCACTAATGATTTTCTCAATAATAGGACGACGTGTAGTAGAACCCCAGTGCGTCCAAAAATCCAGTGTTACTTTGCCCTTCGGTTTCTCTACTGCTGCACTTGCAGTTGGACTTGCTGCTGTTCCAGCGGAAGCACTAGGACTTGCCGTATTGCTCGTGCTGCAAGCCGTCAACACTAAGCCTGTAGTAAGCGCCGTGCTAAGTACGACCAACATGGATTTATTTGCTCTCTTCATACGGTTACATTCCCCCTAATAAAATGGTTAGACAACCAATGCCACATTGCGGATTAACAATCCCACATCTTGAAGCGCTTTCAATGTGGTTTCTTGAAGCCTATATCTATATAATACTCAAAGATTCCACATTGTCAATTCATTTTTAACCGCTTACAAATGTGTTTATGTGGCTTATATTAAATAATCAGTCATAACCACACATTATTTTGCGTTAGATCCCATACTAATAATAAACTCCATTCCCTAGCCCTATTCTGCATAAAAAGAAGTAGACTTCTATACCATTTTTTTATAGATTTACGGTAGTGACACTTGAAGGAGAATGCCTCTTGCCGAACTCTATGCAACCGCCTGCTGATCGCATTACCGACCGTTTTTTTCTGCCTGATATTCAATCTACGTTTGTGTTGAAGGAAGGCCATTGGCGGACCGTCGAACCTGGATGGAAATGCCGCAAACACGATCACCCGATTTTTGAATTGAACGTGGTGCTAGAAGGCGAGCAATGGATGAGAGTGGAAGAGACGGTGTATCAGATGAAAGCCGGCGATCTTGTGCTCATTCCGCCTTGGCATGTCCATGATTGCGGGGCGTGTGAGAGTGGAAAGCTGGTTTACTTCGTGGTTACGTTTGATGTGGACGATTTTGCCCTGAAGGAACTGCTCTGCCTGCATCCCGACAAGCATCACCCCGTTGGATCTCCTATCGAACAAGCTTGCAACACCCCGTTAGTACAGCTTATTGAACTGGCTTGGGGGGCCGATAATCAGACATCCGTATCGTTAGCCGTGCGTATGAAAATATTGTCGGTACTATTCTCTTTGTTCTCAGCGCTGGCGCAGGTTCAGATGGAGGAGCAGAAGGCGGGAAATGAAGGGAATCTGCTTAGCTACAATATCGCTCGACGGATGGCGCAAGTGTTGGAGACAGAAGCGAACTGCGGAGAATCTTCCCAGAGTCGGCTTGATACGAGACTCGGCAGCATAGCAGAGCAGATGGGGTACAGCTTGTCCTACTGCTCCAGACTGTTCCGCGAGGTGTATGGGCTGTCGCCCCGGCGATACTTGTCAACCGCTATTTTGAAGCGAGCGAAGCTAGAGCTCATGAACACGAAGCAACCGCTCGAGACGATCGCCCAGAAGCTGGGCTTCAGCGACAGCGCGCACTTCAGCAAGCAGTTCAAGCGATGGTCCGGTATGTCCCCAACCGAATATCGTTCTCAAGAACAACCATTCTAACGAAATAAAGCCAGCCTCCTGTTCACATGGAGCAGGAGAGCTGGCTTTTGATAGATTTTATTAAAGCTTCAAATTTGTCAAATAGATAGTGTTCTGGGATACTTGCCACAGCTCGATGCCGTTCTGACAGAAAGACGTACTGGCAACGCCAGTCTGCACACTTGCCTCTGTCCGACCCTCCGGTGTTACCATGTGGAGATGGCCATTTGACTCGACGAGCACAAACTTCCCATTCAACCAACTCAAGTATACGATCCCGTGCTCATACAGCTTGGTATGCAGTAGCTTCCCTTGAAGATCATACAGACACAAGAAGCCTTGGCTGGTCGTCGCCGCAAGCCGCTCCCCGTCAGCCGAGAATTGCAATGCGGACACCGCACCGCCTAATCGATTCATGAACAAAAGACGATGCTCAGATTGTTGGAAATCGGCTTTGAGCGCCGAATCTTCATGCAGTCCCGTTGTTTCGTATACCCAGAGGTTCCTGCCGCGGTTAGCCCCACATGCTAGAATACGGCGCGTCCCAGCCACCGTCCAATTCAATGAGGTCGTCCGGCTAGTCCAACCTTCCACAGTGAACTCCGCTTTCACTTTGCCATCCATCGTTAGAATGCGGCATGTGGATTGATCCGTGATGATGTCGCCCCCTACGATGAGCTCTTCCACCCCGTCTCCATCTACATCGCCGACTTGGATCCGTCCGGGCAACCCTTCCTTATACCACCAGCTCCAGCGCTCGGTTCCGTCTTGATCGAAGAAGCGCAGCTGCATATCACCGCACCCCACAGCAGCACCCATAAATTGGTCGCCTGTGGATGATGCGACTGACACTGCCACGAGGCGCATCGGGGCAGGTCCTGTCAGTTCCCACCATGGGTATGGACTTGGATTCCGGATGATGCGTGATTCCTTATGGACTGTGCCTGCTCGACTAAGCACGGAGAGTCGGTCTTTTCCATGACCGGCAAAAACCGTCTCCTCCTCATTCGTTCCAGTCACATCCACATCATGCACACAACCTTCCAGCTTCGCTTCCCAAATAATCTTTCCAGATGGATCTATTCGATAGACACTACCCGAATGAGTGCCACACACGAAGCCACCCGCTCCTCCTGCAGCCATCTTGAAGCTTGTAATCGATGAAGGAAGAGATACGAAAGGCTTCGTCACGAGTTCCTCTACAGTCGCAGAAGCCGTTGTTATGACTACAGCAGCAGATGGCTGGCGAGACTTGACTTGCGAGACCGCCTCCCAGCTCTCTTCCCCACAAATCACAACCGCCTTGGCTCGGTCATCCAGCTTAATCAAGCCATGCCTCTCCCCAGCCGCCGCAATTTGTGCCAAGTGACTGAACACGACTGACTCCCCCGGACAAAGCCGGGTGGTACTGCGAGCGCGGAAGGCGGTTAGCTCCACCTCTTGCGTATAATAACGGCGCTTATATGCCTCCACCGGATCGTCGTCTAACGTCAACGGTTGCGGCTCACCAGGGTGTACCCGATAGAACAACGACACCGGCACTTCCGTAAGACTACAGCTGGAAGGGGATGTGCATCCACTCTGAAGTCGGAACTCCACCGGATCGCCGGCTTCTGTGTTTCGGCTGCTAGTCATAAGCGAGCCGTTCAGCTGAGCGCGAGAAGGCGTCCGGAAATGTGCTTCTACCGCGTACTCCCCGTCTTCCAGAGCAACGACGGTATCTTGAATAACGGCATATTTCCCAGGGCGCATCCAGATTTCCCGGTACCAGTCGGTTCCCGCGTATCGGGCCAGCTTGAGCCGTACATAATAAGTCCCGTCCGGTTCTGTTGCTTGCGCCTCGCACTCAGCGAAGCTTGGTAGAGGGCCGGTTTCTCCATCTTTTACGACCGTCACAAGACTATGGCTCTCCGGCTCCGGAAACAGAAGCAAATCCTCCGTCACAATGCAGCTGACACCTAGCCTAGCATAATCATGGATACCCATTGCATCGGCATAGGAGTGGGATGAACTCTTGGTACTAAGCCCGTCAATCAGCATGTAGTCGTCTTGCTTCTGCCACCCTGCTCGGATGGAGATTTTGTCAAAACAAAGATCGATTGGTGCCGATGGGGGTGTGTCGAGCAGTAAAAGCGCTAGATCCGGCTCCTTGTCCCACGTCTCATAAATCAAAGGATCCAGAGGGACGACGGTTACACCTAGCCCAACTGCGGGTACGGTTGGCGTCAACCCAATATCAAACGTCCGCAGCCCGCCAATCGTTCCCCACTCGTGGTACAATCGACGATGCACGGGTGCCAGCTCATGCATGTATGTGTATCGTGCGTCCTCGTAATAGGCGGCAGCAGCTCGCAAACTTGGTCCTGGGAACGATTGCAGCAGGATGGAGTCGCCCGCATTCGGCATCCAGCCGATGTTATTGACAATCGCCACCGCACAGTCAGCTGCAGCGCGCGCCCCGCCGCTCTCAAAAAATCGGTGATCTCGATCCATTAAGCCATAATCGATCAACGTTGGCTGCGTCATCCACCAGCCGTGACACATGCCGTCGCACACCGGCTTCCAGCCACCGGCCGAATAAGGCGCGAACACGCGATCTGCGGTCTCCTTCCATACTTTCGGTTCTTCCATCCCCGGATAGTGAGTCGTGAAATAATCGGAGGCGAATACCAGCGCGAGCGCGGGAATAGTACCATGGTTTTGCCTTGGAAAATGGCGAGACTGATACAGCGGTTTCTCTACATATCGATACCCTTCCGCGCTCTCCGCCCAATCATAGATGAACTGGGTCATCTTCTGACGAAGGGGCTCTGGGACTAACCCAGACACCTCTAACAAGCGGAACAACACGACACGGCTGCGGATGCCAAGGTGGATTTGTACGATTTTATCATCAATCAAGACGCCGTTACGAACTACAATCTCTGACAACCTGGCGTATTCGTCCAAGCAAGACTGATCGCCAATCAAATACCCTAGGACGCCCTTCATCACATCCTCATGACGGATGCTTACTTGCCAATCGTGCTGATGCGGCTTGGGCGCCTTGAACTTGATCACTTCATGATCTGGAATCGGTAAACGCATTGCCTTAACTTCAGCCAGATGCGGAATCGATGATTTCATTTGCTCTAGCAGAATATGGAGCCCACCCTGGAGCCCGTCTTCATCAGAATACCCGAGATGAATGATGTTATGACCGCTTCCGAGCGGGTTCAACAAAGTGCGAACTTCAAATCCAGATGGCCCCGGATACCACCGATCGGTTAAGCAAAACCAGCGAAAATACAGTTCCTTCACGCATAGGCTATCCGCCAAGTTGCCGATCAGAAAAACAGGTCCTTGCGCCTGATACAGGATCGCTGGCATCGGATCTTCGAGCACGACAATACGCAGGTCAGCATTTACCTGACGCAGCTTGGCCTCGATGGCGAGTGCGGCTCGAACACCTTCAGTGTCTCTTGGCGCTGCAATCACAATTGGCTGCTCTGGAAGCAGGTTGGTGTAGTAGTTGATTTCTCGGGCTTGAATGCGTTGACGGGTCATGGATGGAACTCCTTTCAGAATGCGCGTGTGAACAATAAATTAGTAAGCATATCTATATAAATTTGTGCCTACTCGATAATAAACATTGCCTAATTCGTCTTCAGCCAAAGCGCTCGCACCACTCGGAACCAGGATGGATACCGCTTTGGTCGAAGCGTCGATGGTAAACAGTTGTCCGTCTAACGTCCCAAGAACGTCCCCGAATTTACCCTCAAGCAGCGTCCCGTCACGCCAAATATAGGCATTGCCACTATAATCGACACCTGAGAATTTCAGAGCACTATAATCGAACAAGCCTGTGGTTGGGTTATAAATAATCAAGTAACCCTCCAGAAGCCCCCATATTTTACCGTCAGGGCCAACCGTCAATGCAGTCAAAGCTTTTTTGGACACCGGAAGTGTCTTCACCGTCGTTGTATCCGTCGCGATATCGTAGATTGCCAGCTTCGCTGCGCTTGTTGTAGGTGTCGCACTTTGTCCGCCGGAAACAGTCGTACCTGCATACACTTTGCCGTCCTTGTAAGCGATGGAGATGACGCTCTGATCTTGAACGAGATTACGTTTGACAATTACATTGCTGGTTGCGGGATCGTAGATCGTTAATGCGCCACCCAGTGCGCCAGCTACCGGTGTTGTGCCCATGAACACTTTGCCGCCTCCGGTAGCTAGCACGTTCGGTCGCTCCTGATCATATGCAGATGTATCGAACAACAATGTAGGACTCCAGCCGTTGGAAGGCGTTGTCGCATACAATCTGCCTTTCGGGTAACCGCCCATGTACAATGTACTGCCCATTGAGGCAAAAGATTCGATTTGACCGATATTCCCTTGATAAACGTTCTGGTCTGTACGCAGCGGAGAATAGATCCCCATCCCTCCTGAGTAATAGCCGCTTGTATAAATTTTGTTATCGGGTCCCGATCCTACAGCATTAATGGAAGTGGCAATCCTAGGAATGTTTAAATCACTATATGTGATTGTCCCGGTTTGAATATTGTACTTGAACATGCGAGTCCCTGTTTCTCTGAAACCCACGCCGACTAACGTTGTTCCTGGGTAGTTCGCTTGATCATCCAGCTGAACAAGCCCCATACGTATCGGGTGAACAGTTGCATCTGCGCTGAGCGAGCTGTACGTTTTGCTTGCTATATCATAGGCTTGAAGAATTCCGTTAATCGTAAAATAAACTTTGCCGTTATATACCGGAGATTGGTTCTGCGAGGCAACCCCGCTGATTTCGGCATCTACCGTTGTCGTGATCACACCGTTCACGTTGCTTACATTCAAGACAACCAGCTTGTTGCTCGGACCTAACCGCGCGAACAGCTTGCTGCCCTCCAGATTCAAGCCGAGTACAAAATCATCGCTTGCGTATGTCGAAGGCAAGATGTTATCCGTCTGGCCTGTCGTATGGTCAAACCGCTTGATTGCCGCAACAGGTCCCAGACCAACGTAGGACACATTATTCACGGTATCGTAAGCGATGCTGCGCACGTAAGTTTCGCTTGTCGTAAACGGCATGTTGCCCAGCTGTAAGTAGGCTCCGTTGTAGTAACGGAAAAATCCAGCGTTCGGATAGGTGCCGCCATAAATTTTTCCGCCGAGCCCCGCCGTAATGTTGTAGATATGCGTCTGTCCTGACAAAGCAGTCCCGAGGTCCGTCGCAGTTGTGGCTCCAGGTGTATATTTGTATACCTTGGCCTGCGGGTACGTGGCGGCATAGATGTACCCATCCGAACTAGTCGTGGCCCCCCAAGCTCCTTCCGTTTCGCCAACGGATCCCAGGTTTACCGTGCGAAGCACACTGCCGGAATTGATGTCCACAGCCGCAATGCGAGCTGGTGTGCTTTTGCTGCCTTGCATCGTAACGTAGAACACTTCATTGCTGCTCTCCATCCCGATTGTCGCGCCTTGCGGTGTTGCATTTGTTAAGGTTGTGCCTAAGTTCGTAAACTCCTGGGTGATATATACGTCATCCCAATATACGGTGCCAGTGTTCGAGGTACTTGTGTATAGCATGGCGCTCGCTGTCGCCGTGTTGGCGGGAGCTGCCAGCTTCACTTTCATGTAGGTCCACTCTTGTGTAGGTGTGTTTTTGTCCGCGATCTGGGTACCAAGGAGATTGCCCGAGGCATCGTAGAAACGGATATATAAGTAGGCCTTCCCAGTCTCGATATAAGCCCACGCATAAACCATATACGTTTTGCCTGCCGTCGCCGCAATCCGATTGCTCTCCAATCCATAGCTATCAGTGGCGCTCGTGTCCGTCATTTTGACGCTTTTGGTACCAGTATGCGCTTGCACAGTCGATGAAGAGAAGGCTCCGCTGCTTGCCGTGGTGCTGTACGTCCATCCGGTCATTCCGGATTCGAAGCTAAAGTTAGTCGCTAGCATATCCGCAGCAAGGGCCGGCACAGCCGCAAGCAGCATCATTAGCAGCATACATCCAGTAAGAAGCAGCGTAAGCAGTTTTCTTTTCATTTTCATTTCAACTTACCTCCTAAGGGGGATTTGTATTGAAATTCTTCGAACAGCAAACCTCAGGCATCACCTCCATACCTGTTCTATACCTGTATAATTTTATTCTACAAGCTAAGGAGTAACGACGGGATGGACAAAATCGTGAAATGTTGGACAAATCGGGTGTTAGGGTGAACAGACGGAAACGGAGCACGAATTGCACAAAAAAACACGTTGCCAGTTTGGCACGTGTTTTTGAACATTGACGCAAATGCAGTCGCGAATAAATTGTAACAATTTTACAAAATATATAGGCAAACTGATTCTTGGATAGAGGTCTAAAAATGAATAACTTCCGTAACGACTATAAAAACCGTTATTATCAAGCTAATGTTACTTCGTTCGGTACAATCCAACTTCATCAACGAAATCCCCTTATCGTTGCGTTATGGTCAGTTGCATTTCCAGGATTCGGTCACTTCTTAGTACACAAATTTATCACTGGCTTTGCCTTGTTTTTTTGGGAATTTTATATCAATCAATTAACCCAGCTTAATACAGCCATCATGCATTCCTTTAACGGCAATTTTTCACTAGCAAAGGCTGTATTAAATGAAAAATATATATATCTTTATATTCCCGTTTATTTATTCGCTATTTGGGATAGCTACCGAACTACTGTGGATGGCAATAAGTTGCACTTGCTCGCCAAAAGGGAAAATGCCAGTTACCCAAGCTTCTCAATGAGCCCTTTCGAGATGAACTATTTGGACAAGAAAAAGCCATGGCTTGCCTTGGTATGGTCGATGACAATCCCAAGTCTCGGACAACTGTATATACATCGGATCTTTGCAGCTGCTTTAACCCTTCTAATGACGATGTTCATTGTCATTCATTCCAACATGATTGAAGGCCTTCATTACTTTTTGTTAGGAAACTTTCCGAAATCAAGAGAAGTTATGGGCGCTCAGTGGTTTCTATACTTCCCGTCGATTTATTTCTTTGGTATGTACGATTCTTACTCCAATGCCGTAGAGCTAACCAAGCTTTTTGATTGTGAACAAGCCGATTTTTTAAAAAGAGAATTTCAATCGCAAGACTTCGTTGTACATAAAGGAGAAAAAATCTAATGTGCATACAATTCTTCTCTACGTTTCAACATTCACATTATGTAGAGCTTGCTATAAGTAAACTAAAGGAAAATGAGGTCGTCAATATCTACGCTGTTCCACTTGATAATCGTTCAATCGATATGAAACTGGTTGATAACATACACGGTGCAGACGGAACCTCGTTAGTCGATATTGCACTTGTACTTGCCATGATGGGCGGGACGATAGGGGTATCCAGAGGATTTGTACTCTACTGGGGCCCTGTCTTTTGGGGACTAATTGGAGCAGCTATCGGTTTTGCTATCGGTTTTATATATGATTTTACAAAGAATATCATTAAACGAAAAAAGCTAAGAACTGCGAAAAATATAATAGGTGAAGTTATATTGATTGTTCAATGTACAAATGAGCAAGCCGCGTTTGTAGAGCAGACTTTGTGGGGAAGCTTGGCACTAGGACTCGCCAAAACACACATGCCAACCACTCAACTTGAGTCAAACTCTTGATATCTGGACGTGTTGCGATTAAACGATAGTTTCATCAAGAATTTTGTCTTTTCTTTATTATTTCAAACATTCCTTTCATCATTACTGCTTTTAAAATATAAAGGGGAAATGAATACATGTATTTCCAATGTAGTATTTTGTACAGTCCAATCCAAACACTAATCGGTTCACAAAGAAATGCGAAAACCGTCGCCATCAGTATATTGGCAATTACATATGAACGCCACCCTGTAAAATATTGAAATAATAACATATGCAATACAGGCAGAATTCCCAAATCAAAGGAGGAAGACTCTGGTATAGTTGGAAATAGTTTATGTGGGTATACCCACAGATTTAATTCATAACCTATGTGGTCTAAAAGAAAAATTAGAAAACTCATCGCAACGCCGAATAAAATAATATCTGTAAGTCTTTTTTTATCAGCTAGTCTCCACCATACTACCCATGGAATTATTAAAAGAGCTAGAAGCAGCCACCACTGTAATGTAAACAAATCATAATGCAGCCAATATTGTTGCCAGTGGTCCGTCAATTCCTTATGAACATATACAATTTCCTCAAGTAATTCATCCATTTTGAGCACCCAATCCACCCTTATTCTGTATCCTAATGGTTTAGTTTAACCAACCGCAACAAAAAAATTATTGGTTTACATTAATAGAGTAGGCCCATGCATAGTTGCATGGGCCTCTCACAGAACCGAACGTGCGGGTCATCGCATTCGGCTCCTCCGTGCTTATCCCCTCTGGGG
>NZ_JAVDSB010000008.1:0-278121 GCF_031455095.1 Paenibacillus qinlingensis | reverse complement strand
ATGCGGCACCTTCTCCGGAATAATCGGATTAGGTGCCGCATTTTTATTTTCTCGCTTGAATTTACTCAAAAACCTTAAGTTTTTCAGTGGCCTCCGTTTTTTAGTTTCTCTTTTTTGTAAAGTGTAAAAAATCACAACCCGACTTAATTTTTGCCATCCCCTAATGTGGAATTGTTTTCTATACTGATAGCTAATGTGGGTGTTGAAAGAGATGAAGGAGGCGCAACATGAAATTTGCTAATGAGAAAGTCAGCGATATACAAATCGCTTATATTGGCGGGGGTTCGATGTATTGGGCTAAAAATCTGATTGCCGATTTGGCGCTGGATGGTCAATTGTCGGGCACGATTCGGTTGTATGATCTTGACTATAGGAAAGCCCAAAACAATGAAAAACTCGGTAACTCGGTTGCTGATTATCCAGAGACGAAATCCAAATGGACATACAAGGCGTATCCGACGCTCCAAGAAGCGTTGAGCGGGTGTGATTTTGTGTTTATTTCGATACTGCCTGGTACTTTTGAAGAAATGGAATCCGACGTTCATGCCCCGGAGAAATACGGCATTTACCAGGCTGTTGGTGATACAACGGGACCAGGGGGGCTGCTCAGAGCTCTTCGTACCATTCCAATGTATGTGGAAATTGCACAAGCGATCGAGCGATATTCGCCGGACGCCTGGGTGTTTAATTACACGAACCCAATGACACTCTGCACGCGGACGCTTTATGAAGTGTTTCCGAAAATTAAAGCGATTGGCTGCTGCCATGAGATTTTTGGGGTACAAGGTCTTCTGATTCGCATGCTGCGGGATATGGAAGGCATAGAGGGTGTACACAGGGATCAAGTGAAAGTGAACGTGTTGGGGATTAACCATTTTACATGGATCGATCAAGCGACGTATCAGAATAGGGACTTACTTCCAATGTATCGTAAGTTTGTTGATACCTATTATGAATCTGGATTTGAACATAACAAAGATGCTTGGATGACGAACACCTATACGGCGGCTAACCGCGTGAAGTTTGATTTATTTCGGCGATATGGTGTGATTGCTGCGGCGGGCGACCGACATTTGGCAGAATTTATGCCTCCTTGGTATTTGAAAGATCCTGAGACGGTTCGATCATGGAAGTTTGGGTTAACGACGGTCCAAAGTCGTGTTGACAAGCATGCTGCAACCGAGCTTTTTTACGGAAAGCTGCTAAGTGGTGAGGAGAAATTACCGCTTAAGACATCTGGCGAAGAAGAAGTGAGACAGTTAAAAGGTCTCATTGGACTTGAGCAATTTGTTACCAATATTAACGTGCCTAACGTTGGACAAATGAAGGGTATTCCCATGGGAGCAGTTGTAGAAACGAATGCGGTGTTCGCTGCGAACAGCTTGCGCCCGGTTTACGCAGGTGAGCTTCCGATGGAGGTTAATAATCTGGTTTTGCAGCACACGATGAATCAGGAGTTAATTCTGAAGGCGGCTCTTCAAAAGGACAAGAACTTGGCATTTAAAGCGTTTATCAACGATCCCTTAGTGACGATTGATATTCACGATGCAGAGGTATTATTCGACCAGATGCTGCACAATACAAAAGCGTATTTGCCTGGATGGAACATCTAATGGCAGGCCAGTCATGAGTGCAGATGCAGCGATATCCAGTGAATCCGCCTCGATCAATCCGCAGGATGATAAAGCGCTACGCCGGATGATTTTCAAATTGGCAGGTCCATCATTGACGGAAATGTTGCTCATGAATGCAACTCAAATGGTGATGATGATGCTAGTCGGACATCTCGGGGCTGTTGCCGTTGCAGCAGTTGGCTTAACAAGCCAGCCTTATTCCTTATTGACTGTGCTTTTTGCAGCACTGAATTCGGGTACAACCGTAATCGTTGCTCGTTCCACTGGAGCGGGGAAGATGGGGGACGCGAATTTAGCAGCTGGGCAGTCGCTTATGCTAGGTGCTGTCTTATCTGTCCTTATTGTTTCGATAGGTGTCACCTTTGCAGAGAGTCTGCTTCAACTAATGGGCGCTAGTGATGAGGTTGTTAAGACTGGACTAACTTATGCAAAAATGATGTTTTTCTCAATCGGATTCTCCTCCATTTCATCTGCTATATCTGCTATTCTGCGAGGTTCAGGCGATACCCGGACACCGATGATAATCAATGTGCTGGCAGGCTGCATGAATGTGACCCTGGGGTTCTTGCTGATTTATGGTCATCTCGATTTTCCGCAAATGGGCATTACGGGTGCGGCAATGGCTACGTTGCTGGTTCAGTTCGGAGCGATGATTTGCTTTATCGTTGTTATGTTCAGCGGGAGGTTTACAGTTCGAATCGGATGGTCAGAGATTAGCCGTTTGGATCGCGTCATGATCAGTCGAATGTTGAGGATTGGCATACCAAGTAGTCTAGAGCAATTGATCATGCGATTAGGGATTATGACGTTTGTGAAAATTTGTGCGGGATTAGGAACGGTTGCCATCGCGGCATCGCAAATTGTAACGAGCATTATTGGCATCTCGTTTATGCCAGGTGCTGCATTCGCGATAGCAGCTTCAACGTTAGTTGGGCAAACCTTAGGTGTAAGCAAACCCGATCTTGCCGAACGATACGTTTGGCAGGTTCGAAAGTATGGGATGATGGTGGCCGGCTTTATGGGGGCGCTATTTATTGTGTTCGCACCGCATATCCTTAGGCTGTATACAAATGATGAGACGATTATTCGTGAAGGGGCCTGGGCTCTTCGCATCGTTGGTTTTATTCAAGTCTCACAAATATCGCAATTTGTACTTGGAGGCGCCTTACGAGGCGCAGGAGATACGCGCTATCCGCTGTATTCGACTTTTATTGGTGTATGGGGAATCAGAGTTGTACTCAGCTACTTGTTCGTGTATGTCTTTCATTGGGGCATGATCGGATTATGGAGTGCGGTGGCAAGTGATCAATTTCTGAGATCTAATCTTATTTATTTGAGGTTTAAACGCGGGGCTTGGAAGCATTTGAAGGTTTAATTCATATAAAGGGGACGCGTCAACAATGGGGATTGTTTACGATTCGATTTCGCAAACCTTCCATCTTCAAGGGAAGTCGTCGAGCTATATCATGCAGCTGATCAATTCCAAATATATAGCTCATGTTCATTGGGGGCGCCGAGTACGTGGAAGCAATCCAGGAGGGTTGCTCGTTAGGCGACGTCGCTGCTCGTTCTCTCCATCCACGGATCCGGATGATTTGACACTGTCTTTGGACACATTGCCGCAGGAGTTTCCGGGATATGGAGCCAGTGATTTTCGAGTTCCGGCCTATCAGGTTCAAATGGAAGACGGTACGACGGTCAGTGAGCTCGTCTATGAGTCCCACCGGATTTATGCCGGAAAATCACCATTAACGGGCATGCCGTCCACTTATGTGGAGGATGAAAATGAGGCGGAGAGTCTCGATATTGTATTGGCAGATTCAGTGATCGGATTAAAGGTGATACTTACGTATACTGTTTTTCGTGATTTGGATGTGATCACAAGGTCTGTTCAATTCTTGAATGTGGGGAACCGATCCATGAAGCTGCTTCGAGCATTGAGCTTCGGTATCGATATGCCTTCTAGTGATTTTGATATGCTTCATTTATCTGGCACTTGGGCGCGTGAGCGTCATATCGAAAGACGTCCCCTGGTAACAGGCGGTTCTGTGATTGAGAGTCGTAGAGGGTCTAGCAGCCATTCACTTAACCCATTTGTGGCGCTGCTTTCCAAGCAAGCGGATGAAGATCATAGCGAAGTCTATGGTTTTAGTCTTGTTTATAGCGGGAGCTTTGTTGCACAGGCTGAGGTGGACCCTTATGGAACGACCCGTGTTGTGATGGGTATCAATTCGTTTGATTTTTCATGGCTGCTGGAGCCAGGGCAAACCTTCCAGACGCCAGAGGCAGTTCTCGTTTATTCGGCAGAGGGCCTCGGTGGAATGTCGCGCACGTATCATAAGCTGTACCGCACACGTCTATGCCGTGGACATTTCCGTGATCGTCATAGACCGATTCTCATCAACAACTGGGAAGCAACGTATTTCAATTTTAACGCGGATAAAATCGAAGAGCTTGCCCGAGTGGGTAAGGAGCTCGGTTTAGAGCTGCTCGTGCTAGACGATGGTTGGTTTGGCAAGCGGGACAATGACAAAAGCTCACTCGGCGATTGGTTTGTCGATCGAAATAAGCTCCCACAAGGCATGCCTGATCTGGTTAACCGTGTGAATCAGCAAGGGCTGGAGTTCGGCCTATGGTTTGAACCAGAGATGGTATCGCCAGATAGTGATCTATATCGGGCTCATCCTGACTGGTGTCTGCACGTTCCGGGTAGGCGGCGGACAGAAGCACGGCAGCAGTTAGTTCTAGACTATTCGCGACAAGATGTTAGAGACTACATCGTGAAGGTCATCACTGATATTCTTGCGAGCAGTCCTATCACGTATGTGAAGTGGGATATGAACCGCAATATGACGGAAATCGGTTCAGCTCAGCTCCCGCCAGAGCGACAGCGGGAAACGTCCCATCGGTATATACTCGGGCTTTACGAAGTGATGGAACGGATAACCTCGGCATTTCCGAACGTATTATTTGAAAGTTGTTCTGGCGGTGGAGGAAGGTTCGATCCAGGGATGCTTTACTACATGCCGCAGACATGGACGAGTGATAATACGGACGCTGTTGAACGGCTCAAAATTCAATATGGCACGAGTCTCGTGTATCCAATCAGCTCGATGGGCGCTCATGTTTCCGCTGTCCCTAATCATCAAGTCCATCGGACGACGCCGCTTGATATGCGTGGGCATGTGGCGATGTCAGGTAACTTCGGCTACGAGCTTGATTTGACAGCTTTCGGGGAAGCGGACAAGGAAGCCGTGAAGGGGCAAGTTGTACTTTATAAACAATTGCGGCATCTGATCCAGTTTGGCGAATTTTACCGACTATTTAGCCCTTTTGAACAAACTACTGCGGCTTGGATGTTCGTTTCTGAGGATAAGAAGGAAGCTTTGGTTGCTTTTTTTCAAGTGCTGTCAGAGCCGAACGCACCTCTCAGGAAAATGCGATTGAAAGGCCTTGCACCGGAGAGCAATTATTTACTCTATGATGCGGGAAATCAGGATGAGTGTGTGGAAATATTTGGAGGGGATGAACTTATGCACGTAGGTCTTCATTTACCGATCTGGAAGGGCGATTTCCGAAGTCACCTTTACCGCTTAATAATGGAGGAATAACCAAATGAAAAAGCTGCGTTTGAGCGATTTGCAGGATAAGAGGAACGGTCATATTTTACAGGATGTATTACCAGGTGCTTATTTATCGTCAGGCGGTCTGTCATTTGCAAAACGGGGCGAACGCAGCCATACGAATGATGGTCCTGAAGGAAGAGACTACCATGTTCACGGTGATTGTGAAGCATTTATGATTTTGCAAGGAACTGGAACGATGGAATTGAATGGTGAGTTTATACCAGTAACAACCGGGGATATTGTGATTGTTGAGCCAGGAGAGGATCATCATCTCATTTCGAGCGAGGACGATCCGATTGTTACTGTGTGGTGTCATGCGGGTGCGAGTTGGCATAAGAATCAACAGCAGGAGGATGTCGTGTGAACACAATCATACAAACGAATACCCATACTTTCAATTTAACTAGTGAGGATCATGGGTTTAGCGTCACGTTATTAACGGAGAAGCTGCAGGAGGGCATCGATCTCATTACCTTGCGATTGGAAGCGGATGAGGCTGTAACGCCTCCTGTCTTCACCCTGCGTTGGTCACATCCTGCTTGTGATATTCAAGGCAGCTGGCATCCGGCTCAGGACCGGAATAAGAGCTTTAAGGCGGATTGGATGCGCACGTTGCGCTCCAATGCTGCTGCGTCCGCACCTGTCTACGCCTTGTTCAATAGCCTGGGTCGCAATCGGATGACGTTTGCTTATTCGGATGCCCTTAACACGGTGCACTATTCGGGTGGCATCAGTGAGGAAATGGCTGATTTTCATTGCTGTGTCCAATTGTTTACGGAGACGACGGCGCCTATTCAAACGTATGAAGCGAAGCTTCTCGTAGACACAAGAGATGTTCCTTACTATGAAAGCCTTGATGGCGTTCAAGCTTGGTGGAGCGAGATGCCTGAGTATCGACCAGCCTACGTGCCAGAGGCTGCCAAAGAACCGATGTATTCAACATGGTATAGCATGCATCAGAACGTCACAGATGTGCAAATCGAAGAACAGTGCCGTATCGCCAAGCAGTTGGGGATGGAAGCTGTCATCGTGGATGATGGCTGGCAGACGGCAGATAACCGCAGAGGATATGCGTATTGTGGAGATTGGGAGTCTTATGAGGGCAAATTCCCCGATATGAAACGCCATGTGGATGCAGTTCATGCGTTAGGCATGAAGTTTATCCTTTGGTACTCAGTACCTTTTATAGGAAAATACAGTCTGGCTTGGAATCGGTTCAATCATGAAATTTTGCGTTTTAATGAGGGACACGGAGCGGCTGTGTTGGATCCAAGATATCCGGATGTTCGAGAATATATCATCAATACCTATGAGAAAGCGGTCAAGGAATGGGGTCTAGACGGTTTCAAACTTGATTTCATTGATACGTTCTATTCGCCTGAGCTGCAAATACCTTCGACAGGTGAAGGGAAGGATTATGAGTCCATACCTGCTGCGGTTGACCGACTATTGACGGATTCAATCGGTCGTTTGAGAGAATTGAACCCTGCGATTATGATCGAGTTTCGGCAAATGTATATCGGCCCTGCGATGCGCAAATACGGTAACATGTTCCGTGCTTCCGATTGTCCGAACGACAGCATCCAGAATCGTGTGCGAACGCTTGATCTCAGGCTGATCTGTGGGAACACGGCTGCGCATGCCGATATGATCATGTGGCATCCGGAAGAGCCTGTGGAAAGCGCCGCTTTACAGTTGATTAATTGTTTGTTCTCGGTGCCGCAGGTATCCGTCCTTTTGGATAAACTGCCTTCTGATCATTTGAAAATGCTTACCTACTGGCTTGCCTTCTGGAAAGAGAATCGCACGTTATTGCTGGACGGCTCTATCGAACCTATGAATCCAGAATTGTTATATCCATTAGTTAGAGCAGTTCATGAGGATCGCGGGATTATCGTTACCTACCAGGACCAGATTGTGACTATCGATGCAGCAGCACCGGTGTCTCAATGGATCGTCGTAAATGGCAGAAGACTGGACGGACTTTATATAGAGGTTACGGGTGAGATGGGGGTAGTGCAGGTGACGATTCGTAATTGCTGTGGGGAGATTACAGAGGAGTCGTCTGTTGAGTTGACGGCAGGTATGCATAAAGTTGCGATTCCGGCGTCAGGTCTTGCAACCATTACCATGGGATAAAAGAAATGACATCGGCAGTCATATGGAGGGGGAACAGCGATGAACTATACAGCAAATGAAAGTAGATATGCAGGCATGCCCTACAATCGAAGCGGAAAGAGCGGCCTTAAGCTGCCGCCAATCTCTTTAGGATTGTGGCACAATTTTGGCGGCGTAGATCTCTTTGAGAATAGCAGAGCGTTAGCGCGTCATGCCTTTGATCTGGGGATTACGCATTTTGATCTTGCGAATAATTATGGTCCACCGACGGGCTCAGCGGAAGAAGTGTTTGGTCAGATTTTGAAAAAGGATTTGCAGCCGTACCGTGATGAGCTGATTATTGCTACCAAAGCAGGCTATCGCATGTGGGATGGCCCGTATGGAGAGCGTGGTTCCCGCAAAAGCATGCTTGCTAGTCTTGATCAAAGCTTGAAGCGACTAGGCTTGGATTATGTGGATATTTATTATTCGCACCGTTTCGATGCGGAGACACCTTTGGAAGAGACGATGAGCGCTTTGGATCAGGCTGTCCGTCAGGGCAAAGCGCTGTATGTGGGCGTGTCTAATTATAGTGCTGAGCAGACGGAGCAAGCTGCAGCTATTTTGAAAGGTTTGGGCACACCATTCATCATCCATCAAGTGCATTATTCCATGTTCGAACGACGCTTGGAGCAGGGATTGCAGGACATTTTGCTAAGAGAAGGTGTGGGATCTATCGCTTATAGTCCTCTTGCGAGAGGGCTTCTGACGGATCGTTATTTGAAAAACATTCCAGCAGATTCCCGTGCAGCAGGGGGCAGTGTGTTCTTAAGACCTGAAGATATTACGGAGGAGAAGATTGCTAAGTCCCGCCTTTTGGATGTGCTTGCACAGGAACGCGGCCAGAGTCTAGCTCAGATGGCCCTAGTTTGGGTTCTTCGCAAGGGACATGTGACGTCTGCCCTCATCGGCGCAAGCAAACTCAGCCAGTTAGACGATAATGTGGCGGCCTTGAAGCAGCCTGATTTCACGCAGGAAGAGTTGGATCTAATCGACAGCATACTAAGTAAATAAGCTAAGAGCACCAGGTGGACAGGGGATGTCCATTTGGTGCTTTTTTATGGAAAGGGATTACTTGTAAAAAGAGACCAATAGACCGCCCTAGCGCACAATAATTGTGCGCAAGAGAGCTGCTGTCGGCTGAGCCGGGGCCCTAGCGCACAAAAATTGTGCGCCAGCGAGCTGCAGCCGGCTGAGCCGAGGCCCTAGCGCACAAAAATTGTGCGCAAGCGAGCTGCAGCCGGCTGAGCCGAGGCCCTAGCGCACAAAAATTGTGCGCAAGCGAGCTGCAGCCAGCTCTAATAGGAGCAGGTGGCGTCATCCGACGCGAGCTAGCCGACGGTGTCTTATCCTCTTTTCAACGATCATAAAAAATCACAACCCAGTGGAAGTTATCCCATGTAACAGATCAAGTAATCCATGTACCATCAGACTATAAGGCTTGCTGAAGGAGGAAGAGGAATGAATAGGCAGATGAAGCAGGGGAAGGAAATCTTGGAGGCGCAGATTATGCAGCTGCCCGTTGTGGATACGCACACCCACCTCGTGGGGGATCGGCTCTGTGCTGGCGACTTCTGGGAGATTGCTCATTATTTCTGGTTGTTTCGTGAGCTGCAGGCTGCCGGTTACCCGGCGAATGCGATGGAGCTCCCTGAGGATGAGCGGATTACGGCTTTCTTGGAAGCTTATCATGGGTCAAAAAATACGATGATGAATATCGCGATGACGCACATGTTCAAGCATTTATATGGCATCGTCATCGATGACGCGTCTTCGGTTAGAGAGGCTGACGCTGCCGTAAAACAAAGTGCTGGGCGGTCAACGTGGGCGCAAGAGGTAGCAGACCGATTGCATGTTAGCCGATTTGTCGTGAACATCCCCGAACATGCAGATTTTCAAGGAATGCGGGATAACGCCATTCTGATCCCGCGAATTGATGGCAAATTGGGCGGATGGACCAAAGAAGTTCAGATGTCTCCTAACCCTGCAGAAGCATTCGTTCAAGCGAGTGGTCAGCTGGCGCAGCTCTTGGATAGCTATAAGGAAGCGGGTTACGTGGGCATCATGACCACATTGCCGAGCTATGAAGCGAGCGCTAACTGCAAGGTTGAGATTGGGCCAGACAGCACCAAGGATGAGATATTAATGATGCTGCTGCACGAATTAGGAGCCGCTGCTGAGCAAAGGGGACTTCTCATACAGCTCTTCCTCGGAGTGGAACGTTCCTGGTGTGGAACAGCCACGCCGGTCAATGATCCAGCTCGCATCCTTAAGCTGTCTGCCTTGTTTGATACGTATGCGAGATGCACATTTGAGCTTGTAGTGGCTTCAGAGCTTAACAATTTGGATATTGTGCAAGCGGCTTGGAATTTTCCGAATGTGCATGTAGGTGGACATTGGTGGTTTAACTTCCGGACGAGTACCTATCGAGATAGTATGCAGTACCGTCTTGAGGCGCTTCCGGCCATCAAAAGTTCACTCATCGTCTCCGATGCCAGGTGCATAGAGTGGAGCTACGGCAAGATATGGCTTGTTAAAAAAATCATGAGCGATTTTTTATGGGGACAAATCGAGTCAGGCTGGATCGATTACGATACGGCAATCTATGTGGCAGAGAATTGGCTGTACAGTAGTGCAGCAAAGCGTTATGGCGTTTCCAAATCGTAAAAAAACACAAAGCGCTATAAGTTTCACCATGTCTACTTTGACATAACCCCAGTAAGATGAAGAAGTCAAATTGATGCAGCAGGCAAGAAGGGGAGGACAACATGGCCAGTAAAATACAACCATCCGATCACGCCATGTATACGTTTTCAACGCAAGGTCAAAAATGGGCATTTATGCGAAAACATTGGCCGATTTATGTGATCTCATTACCAGGGATTATTTATTTCTTACTATTTAAATATATCCCCTTACTCGGTTCGGTCATCGCGTTTCAAAACTACAACATCTTCAAAGGAATAAAAGGTAGTACTTGGGTAGGTTTAGAACATTTTCAACGGATGTTTGCTTACACCGACTTTCTGCAAATATTAAAGAATACGATCATAATCGGCATTTATGATATCTGTTTCGCATTTCCGGTTCCCATCGTATTGGCGCTTCTCATTAATGAAGTACGCATCATGGCTTACAAACGGATTGTACAGACGGTGGTTTATATGCCACATTTCCTATCCTGGGTCATCGTCGGTGGCGTTGTGGTTGGGGTATTGTCGCCATCTACGGGGATCGTCAATCACTTGCTTTCCTTGTTTGGTGTAGAGCCCATTTATTTCTTAGGGGAAAGCAGCTATATTCGGACCATTCTCATTAGTTCGGGGATTTGGAAGGATAGCGGTTGGGGGACGATCATCTATTTAGCAGCGATTGCGGGCATTAATCCTGACCTCTACGAAGCGGCACAAATTGATGGAGCCAGTCGCATACGTCAAGTGTTCTCCATCACGATACCTAGTATTTTACCAACGATCGTTATTTTATTTTTGCTGCAAATTGGTAATTTTCTGGATTTCGGTTTCGAACGCGTCTTCGTATTTCTTAACCCGCTCAATAACGAGAATGGGGAGATTATTGATACGTTTGTGTATCGGGCAGGACTTGTTGATAGGCAATACAGCTATACGACGGCTATTGGGTTGTTCAAGTCGGTTGTGGGTCTTATGTTAATTATGCTCAGCAATACGTTTAGTAAGAAAATGACCGGAGAAGGCTTGTACTGATACGGAAGGAGACCGGAGGTGAATCGCTATGATTATGACAAGAGGCCATAAAATCTTTAATATATTCAACCTAGTCTTGTTAGGTGCGCTTGGACTTAGCATGGTGCTGCCGCTTATTCACATTATTGCGCAATCTTTAAGTAATAACACGGCGATAAATGCGGGTGAGGTATCCCTGTGGCCTGTAGGTTTTACACTAGGCAGCTATAAACTAATTTTGCAGGATCCGACGATATGGCTGGGGTTTCGGAATAGTCTCATTATAACGGTATTTGGAACGTTCATTAACTTGTTTATGACAACAACACTTGCTTATCCATTGTCGAGACCTGAGTATTTGTACCGTAAATCGGTTCTGCTGTTGGTACTGTTTACTTTAATTTTCAGCGCACCGTTAATTCCCAACTATTTATTGATCAAGCAATTAGGGATGCTGAATACCCTATGGGCATTAATGCTTCCCATGGCGATAAGCGCGTTTAACTTGTTCGTGATGCGTTCGTTCTTCCTGAACCTGCCTTCTGAACTGCTGGATTCAGCACGTATGGACGGCTGCGGAGAGTTCCGCATACTTTGGAATATTGTCTTGCCGCTGTCTAAACCAGCGATGGCTACAATGGGCATCATGTATGCAGTAGGTCACTGGAACCGTTATGCAGAGGCCGTCTTCTATATCGATCATCGTCAATGGATTCCATTGCAAGTGCGGCTAAGGGAAATTGTATTTACGGATCAGATGGGGCAATCGGACGTATCCTCTGAGCTCTTGCAGCTCCTCTCACCGGAAGGAATTAAGATGGCGGTCATTGTGGTAGCTACGATTCCAATCCTGTGTGTATATCCGTTCCTGCAAAGACACTTTATCCAAGGTATGATGGTGGGTTCGGTGAAATCTTAATCATATAAAGTTGAAAAGTTGTGAAATCAGCCATCCCGTCAGCATATGTTGGGGTGGTTTTTTATCACCTCATGGATGACAGCTCATATCGTAAATAAATCAACCTCAATCGTAAATTTTTCCATCTATGGAAATAAGAATGTGATTTACACTTAGTAAGGCAAGGGAAGGAAGGAGATGATTCTTACGTTTATTATGGAAGCGATTTCACAGTGAACGAGAACCCCTTGTTTCAAGTAGGTGTAACTGACTCAGAGGAGGCTTTAGAATGTTCAGTAAGATGTTGAAGCAACAAGTACTTAAAAAGGCGGTAAGCGTATTGCTATCACTAGCTCTTGCTCTTACGTTATTCAACATGAATCCAGTAACAACGGTTCATGCAGCGCCGGAAGACAACTTGGGCATTTTGGACATACACGTGAATAAGCCAGTTCATGCAGTCGTTGATCTTCACAATGCAACAATTGAAGTATCTTTGCCCTACGGTACGATCTATCAAATGCTGAATGTAACAACTAATGGTGCAAACGCAGTCCTGTATAGAAGTGACGAAACGACGATGATTCCTTTTGCAACCAGCGGCCTGAACAAAGGTGATGCAAAAATGGATCAATTCTCACCAAATGGAACGACAACCTATTATTTGGTCGTAACGGATAGTCAGAATAGCAGTAATAGCAAAAAATATACGATCACGGTTACGGTAAATTCAGCAGTGCCCCCTTTAGCCGGAAATATGGGGCCCACTGATACCTACTCGCCACTGAATATTCAAGCAGGTGAATCCGCCTGGGATGTGATGGGCGCTTCCAAAATAGGCAATGGCAGTGGAACGGGTTCTATCGAGGGTCCTGGCGTCCCGTCTTCCTACAGTGGTAAGCCATGGGCAGAGTCCGTATATGACCGTTCAGGGGACTACCCTGTGGCTTCGACTGTGAATGAAACTTGGTTAGGAGACAATATGTATTTGCAGACGATTGGGCGAAACGATGTGAATGCACTAACCAAATATGGCATTGCGAATGTGCCAGGTACATCCAAACTTAACTCGGATATTTTGCGGTTTCATGAGTTTAAACCTTTTGTTACGCCAACAGGTGTAAGTCGGGATGACGGTGATCGTGGAGCCGTGGACAGCGACAGGCAGCGCTTGGAGATTAAGAGCAATACCAGTGCAGCTAACATCAATGCCAATAGTGTAGGCGGCGACATTATGACGCACCACTGGAGACTCATGCTCCCTTCGGAAACACTAAGGTTCCAACAAGATGTTGGTGAGAACAAAGCTGGCGATTTTATTAATCCTCATCGGTTTTTTCACATCTTTCAATTAAAAGAAATTGCAGGCAACGCAGCTGGTCAGCCAGTAACTACGCTGACTTTGGTTTCCAGCGAAGGCAAAGGTCAGCTTGAATTTAGAAACAATCCAGATGGCAGTGCGGCGGATCGCATTAAGCCCTTATTCTCAATTCCATTCGATCAGATTGCGGATCGCTGGCTTGATATGGAAGTGACTATTTTAACGGCGGATAAAGGTTATCTATATGGGAAGCTTGTCGATCTGGAGTCAGGTGACGTGTTGTTTGAAGGCGGGATGACAGCGGAAACGTATAGAAGACCTGAAGTGACCAACCCGTCTACGGGCCGATTGGAAAGAGGTGATCTGCCAGTTGAAGCGGGTCAACAAAACCGGTCCAAATGGGGCCTATACCGGGGGATGTATAATGGTGAGGGGGATACAGCCTATGCAGATGAATGGCAATCAGCAACGATGTATCTGTCAGATGTACACTTAATCAAAAGGGATAAAAATAGCTATATCTTCCCTAATGGCTGGAATCCCCGTGCACAATTGAAAGATGCTGTTGCGTGGGCAAGGCCAGCAGCCGTGTCAGCTGCCGAGGGTACGGCATTCGGTAGTTTAACTTTACCTTCACAGCTTGATGTAACGCTAAGTACGGGGGCAACTGAGTCTGTGAACGTAACATGGAGCTCCAATGGCTACCATCCGGATCAAACAGGAATTCAAAAGATTTATGGGGAATTCAACAGCCCAGGAATAACGAACACAGCTCAAATTCAGCCTTATGTGGAAGTGAATCTTTCCAGTTATAAGAACTGGGCGGTTACGCCAGGGGCTTCAATTAAAGTCGTGTCTAGCAGCGGCAACAGCAAAGGAAATTTTATTGATGATAATGCGACAACTGCTTGGCAGGCGAATAGCTCGTTAACGAAAACGGACGGTTACCAGTACTGGGCTGCTGTCAAGCTGGAGCATAAAATAGATGTAAGTAAAATTCAAATTGAATGGACGAGTAACAGTAAGTTTTTGAAAAACTATCAGGTTTACTATGCGAATGATGCGGCAGCTTATGATGAGCTCAAAGAGGGCAATGCCCTTTCGGCTACTTCAGATGCAACGCGTAAACCGCTTGAGACCGCAAATGGTTCCCTCTGGCAGCCAATCCCTGATGTAGGGAAAACGACAGCATTAGAAAATAACGAAAAGGCTAGTCATACATTGGCTGTACCCGTTGCAGCCCAGTATATATTGCTTGTATCCGATGTCACGCTCGATAATAGTGCTGGCGGAATTAAAGCGAATGTATTCAATGTATATGGCGAACCTTCGGTAACGGAAGTTCCAGTAATTCCTACAAGCTCTGTCAACTTGTTGGATTCATCACGCTTTACACCGCAAGCTGGCGTCAATTTCAAAGTAAGCTCGGAAGCTACCGATCATCCGGGGATAGATGCATTGCGTTCGGGAGGCAGCGGCTATTGGCAAAATGCGAATTCAACTGTCTATAAGGGGGACTATTCGCCATCCTCACTAGCCTTAACTCTTGACCTAGGCGCGCCTAAAGTCATTGATAAACTGTATCTTGAAATTCCCAACACTATAGCGAATATCCAAAGTAATGCAACCAGATTTGAGGTGTATTACACCAATAATCCTGCTTCTTGGGCGAGTGCTCCTACAGCTTCTGATGGGGCGCAACAGTATGATTGGAAAGCCAACGGCTGGACATTAGCCGGGGGTACGGAAACGGAAGGTTTGTGGTCTTATATGACGTACAATGGTCAACAATGGGGCTATGATACGAAGACATTCTTATACCCGTTTACTGCACGTTATGTCATGGTTAACACGGTATTAGTTGGCCCTCGTGATCGGCGTGCGAATGAGGCTAATTCCATGATGGGGTTATCTGGCTTGAAGATATACGGCAAAGACGTCGTAACGAATGCAACTGCTTTAGTACCGGCAAAAGATACCTACAGTACATGGGATCAGGTTGCACCGATATCTACCACGATGAACCTTGGGGGGAAAGTGCTCACGAGCATCACCAAAGGGGATCATACACTTTTACTAAACACGGATTACATGTTATCCGGCAACACGATTACTTTTACACCTTCCTATCTGGCTAAATTACCGCTGGGCACGAATGAATGGTGGTTCCATTTCAACAGTGGTGCTTCTTCGTTATTTGCAGTGGATGTCATAGCTCGAGGATATGGTGGAAATGACAAGACGATTAAGATGAACGCAATTGAAGGTGTATCTCCCTATAACGTGTTAGGCGGAGCCATGGGTACCGACGAACCTGTAGAAGGTATCACGAAAAGAATAAGAGATGGCTACCATGAATTTTATGGAAATCAACCACAAGCGACGGCTGCCGACGATCACATTAAGAGCGTTTGGGATAGCACGTTACAAAAGAATGTATTTAAAATTACAGCCAACGGCAGAGGTCTGAATAACGAATTCCTGGATAAGGTCCGCGATGGGGAGTATGGGCACAAGGGTGTTTTCGACAAAACCTTAGGTTATGTTGTGGATGGTGCGGCTGTTACGGACAGACAACGCATTGAAATTCGCCCGAGCGAAGATTCCAATCGCGATTTTGTAGCGTACGAAGGCGATGTGGTTTCCTATTCGTGGATGTGGAACATTCCAGATGGCACGCAATGGAATCAGTCAAACTTCAGACATATCTTCCAGTTGAAGGCTACCAATCGCCAATTGGCCGATACATTACCTGGTGGTAACAACGGTGGTGAAAATGGCGCCTATATTCTTGCGATGTCCATTTCCGGTACGACGAACAGGAATCTGGTTGTCAATCATAACCGTTATGACGGCGATAAGAACCTGATGACAATTCCATTAAGAGAAATCGATGGACATTGGATTAAGGTTGAGCTTAATGCTCATATTTCAGATAGCGGCTGGCTTACCATTAAGATTACAGATCAAGTCACGGGCAAGGTATACACGTTTGACAGTCCCGATGTGTATCAAGTGTTCGGGAATCAAGGTACAGGCGACGGGGTCAAAGACTTATGGCGCAGACCAGAACGAGCTGGGGGCTTTGAGACGGAGTATCCGGCTGCTTTTGACCAATATTTGCGACCGAAGTGGGGGATTTATCGCAGCTCTGCTAATGGGACCAACTCGGCCTATGACGCTGAGCTCGGGCTATCCGACATTACCATAAGCAAAGTGGCTTCTGGGGTGTCATCCGTCAACCTTGCGCTAAATAAGAAAGCTTACAATGTTGGGCCGACAGTTGGCGCTAACCCGATTCAGTTGCAATCTGCTGCGGCAAATGGATATGGAAATGCCGATAAATTGACCAATGGTGTCTTGCAGGACCCGACCAAATGGACAGTAACGAACGTGACTAATTTGGAACAAATCGGTAATTATTCTTGGCTAGGTACAGACGGGGAGCGCAAAGGCAGCTTTGTCATCGACCTTGGTCAAGCTATGGATTTTAGCCAAATTAGATTGTTTGCCAAATCCACGAGGTTAAAAGGTGCAACGGTGTCTGTATCTCCTGACTTTGGAGATCATTCATCGGCGGCTGACTT
Source organism: Paenibacillus qinlingensis (assembly GCF_031455095.1). Classification (GTDB taxonomy): domain Bacteria; phylum Bacillota; class Bacilli; order Paenibacillales; family NBRC-103111; genus Paenibacillus_E; species Paenibacillus_E qinlingensis_A. The sequence continues at coordinate 261,194 of NZ_JAVDSB010000008.1, read as the reverse complement.
TAACAACATGGTCTTTCAACAAGTGGAGAAACAGACAGCCTTAGGGTATACGTATGAGACTGGTAATAAGGATAGCGGTGCGGACTCCGCAGATAGTTCGTACCCCATTAACCTAGGTAAGACTTACCATGCCAGATATATGAAGGTAATGGTAGAGAACGCTTCTGGTGGAAATGCAGGCACAGATCTTACTGGACCTCCACGTCTGACACAAGTACAAGTGTTCAATGCGCCGCTTCCTCCGCAACATCTGACGCTTGAAGCAAGCGAATCGGGTAACCTGTTGAAGTGGGACGCCAATGTGTTAAGTGAAGGATACACGGTGTACAATGAGACAACGGTACTTGCTAATCTACCAGGGGGTCTAACAAGCTATATGTTACCGAGTGGAATAACTGATCTTTCCAAAGTGACCGTAAGGTCCAAAGGGACAGACCCGTATTCACGTAAGTTTATGATTTCGGCACCAACTTCTCTTCATATGTCCACTGACATTATCGGAATTGCACCGCTTAGCATCACAACTAACGTGGGCATAGCACCTGTGTTACCGACAGTAGTCACGGCGGTTTACAGTGACAACTCAACAGGACAGCGGGCAGTAGTCTGGGATCCTATTCTCGCTTCCCAATATGCAGCTGTAGGGAGCTTTAACGTGCAAGGGAGCGTTACTGGCGTAACGTATAAGGCTTTAGCTACTATCACCGTTACGGCAGTGGATATTCCATTACCCGTTATAGTAAATTACTCACCAATCACAATCACAACAACAGCTGGAACAGCACCTGTACTGCCAACGGTAGTAACAGCGGTTTACAGCGATAATTCGACTAGGCAGCTAGGTGTCGTTTGGAACAACATCGAAGCTACGCAGTACGCGTCGGCAGGTACCTTCAAAGTACAGGGAACCGTTGAGGGGGCGTCCTTGAAGGCAGAAGCGACGATCACAGTGACAGCGCGTACGACAGATTCAGGGTCAGATTCTGGATCAGGATCAGGTACTGGGTCAAGTACTGGTTCTAGTTCAGGAACAACGGGTATCATTGATTTGGATAAAGATGCTAAAGTAACCAAAGAAACAACGGCGGATGGAAAGTCGGTGACCAAAGTCACCCTAGATGCGGATAAGTTGGAGAAAGCCTTAGCGATTCCCGTTGTCGTGATCGAAGTGAAGGGCAGCGAACCCATTGTAAATGTGGTACTGCCTGCCCAGTCGATCCTGAACGCAATCAAGAAACAAGCTGATGCGGTGATTCAAATTAAAGCGAATAGTGCCGTATATGAGCTGCCAGTACAATTGTTTAAAGATATAGCTAAGGACTCTACAATAAGCATTGTGATATCTAAGGTTTTAGGCAAAGCCGGAGACGATGTCAATGCAGCAGTCAATAGACTGAACGCAAAGCAAGTAGTTGCGAATCCTATTGATTTTACAATTACGATTAATGGGAAAGAATTAAGTGATTTTGGCGGCGTCTATGTGAACCGCACCATCAGCCTTGGCACATGGATAGGTGACCCAAGCAAGGTAACGGCGGTTTGGATCGATGCGAATAATGGGATCCATTTCGTACCAGCTCTGATTACGACGAATAATGGATCCTCTGAAGCTACGATTCGCTCACCGCACAACAGCATATACACGGTCATTCAATCCAATCAATCCTTTGCAGATTTAGCTGGGCATTGGGCCAAAGCCGATGTTGAGCTGCTGGCAAATAAATGGATTGTTAACGGAATAACGGATAAGCTGTTCGCGCCAGAGGCGCAAGTCACGCGTGCTGAGTTTGCGGCTATGCTCGTTCGTTCGCTTGGATTAGCTGAGAAGAAATCGAATGCATTCCGTGATGTACAGCCAGGCGACTGGTTTGCTGGAGCTGTTAGCACAGCGTATCTAGCTGGGTTGATCAACGGCTATGAGGATGGTACCTTTAAACCTATCGCAAACATCACTCGCGAACAAATGGTGGCGATGATGATGCGTGCGATGAAAGTTGGCGGTAAGGAAATCCAAGCAGGCAACTCCGTCATAGATCGCTTCGCGGACCGTTCAATAATCGGTGACTGGTCGAAGACAGCAGTCGCACAGGCACTGACAGCTGGTCTTATTCAAGGTATGACGGACAAAGTCTTCGCACCGACGGAACCTGCAACACGTGCACAAGCGGCTACCATGCTGAAGCGAATGCTGCAATCTTTACAATTTATTAACTGATGCAAGCCTGTCAAAGTATTACTTGAGAATTTGCGATTAGATGGAGGGAGTACAGTTAATTCGAGCAAGGCTGGCTATTTCGCGGATTTTGTTAGAAATTAACTGTATGAATTCCATCTATTGCTCTCATACTGGGAGAATTAGCATCCAGCGCTTCCAGCAATCGTATAAAATCACATAGAGTCTTAAATTAATACATTCAGTAATCCGAGAGTAATCGTTATGATAATCACAGATCGATGCAATCGCTTTCAGTAGAATGAGGAAAGAAGGGGTTTTCAATGAAAAAAATGATCAGTCTTAGTCTTGCAGTCATGATGACGGCAACTGCATTGACGGCATGTTCTTCAGATGGAAAAGTAGCTGGGGATGCTTCCCCTCAGCCATCGGCGAATACGAAGCCAGCGCCGGTTAAGTTCTCGCTTCTTTTTCCAACCACAGTAAGTACGGGCTACCACACCAAAGTACCTGATTTAAACAAGGATAAGTGGGTTCTGAAGCTTGAAGAATTAACTAATACGGATTTGGACGTCAGGGTTGTAGAGGATGCTAAATTCGGAGTTATGTTCGCAAGTAACGATATTCCCGATGTTGTCGGCAGTATCGGTGGTCCAGGCAGTAAGTCGATGTCGGGTTCGGTTGAGAACGGTGTATTTATGCCGCTGGACGATCTGTTGAAACAGTATGGTCCTAATTTAATGAAAAATGTCCCTAAAGCAGCTTGGGAGAGTGTGTCATACAATGGCAAGATTTATGGCATCCCTGAATATTTGAGCAATCCTTCCCGTCGTGCCACTTACATTCGTACCGATTTGCTAGCGAAAACGGGGCTGCAAGCTCCCAAAACGGTTGAGGAGTTTCTGAATGTTCTGCGTGAGTTCAAGAAGTTAGGCGTGGAGAGTCCGTATCAAATGAGGGAAAACTTCAAGTATGCTGACGTCCTTCTGGGAGCTTACGATGTACTGCCATATAAGGATCAATTTGAACTCGTGGACGGTCAAGTGGTTCCGAAGTTCTTCGATTCCGAAAATGTACAGAAAGCACTGACGGCCTATAAAACGATGTATGAGGAAGGTTTGATTCCGAAGGAATTCGCAACCATTTCGGCTACGGATTACAACAAAAGCCTAGACGCAGGGAAAGCAGGGATCTGGTCGCAGAATGCTTCCGGATTGCCGGGATCAAAAACCAAGCTGAGAGCACTCAATCCAGACTTTAAAGCGGATATCATTCCTTCTCCGAAGGGGCCGGAGGGCAAAGGTGGTTACTTCCTTTATTCACCCGTCGTACGGACGTTCTATATTAATAAAAACGTGAAGCCTGATACGGCTGCCGGCATTATCAAAATGTTCGATTGGATGATGACTTCCAAGGATGCAGAAACATTCTTCACCTTCGGTATCGAAGGCGATACGTATACCAAGGACAGCAGCGGTGCGATTAATTATAAATTCCCAGTAACCAAAGAAGAAATTGATGAAGAAGGGTTCCGCAGTGGAACGCTTTGGGCGGTACATGACTCTACCTACAATAAACCAAGATTGCAGCTAAACGATGATGGAAAAACGACTTTGAAAGCATTCGACGAAGTCCTTTCGAAAGAAGGTTTACCTGGTATCGGATTTTATCCGGATTTGAGCAGCTTTGCTAAATTTCCAGATCTTGCAGCTCCTCAACCAGACGTAGGTCCGAAAATCATCGTTGATCACATGATCAAAATGATTTATGGCAAAGAACCGATCTCCGATTGGCCGAAAGTCATTGAAGAATACAAAGCCAAAGGCGGCACCGAAATTATTAAAGAAGCGACAGAACGTTGGAACAAAAAGCAAGGCGCAATTATGATTGACACGAAATAAAGGTATCTATAGGAGCATCCCTCTCGCGTAGTGTATTTTGCAGAGGGGTGCTTTTTTATATGAAAATCGTAAAAAAACACATGCTGGCGTAAGTTTAGACGTTTTGCTTAGGTGGATAATTATCTATAATAAAGGCTATAAAATTCGATGGATTCTTAAGGGGGCATTTGACATATGAAAGCGATATTGGTTGGTTTGGGTTCAGCCGGGTTCAGTTGGTATAAACGGTTAAGAGATCAGGGCCTATTAGCAGCTGTTGTTGAAGTTGATTTGTCCATGAAAGAGAAGATGCAGGGTGATCCCTTTCCCTTTTACACGTCATTAGAAGAAGCATTGCAGAACGAACAGGGGGATTTCCTGGTCAATGTGACTTCGCCAATGATGCACACCGTGGTGAACCATGCGGCATTTGACCGTAAGTTGGCCGTTCTCTGCGAGAAACCGATTTCCTTTGACTATGAGGAATCCCTCGAGATTGTAGCTCGCGCATCTAGGGAAAACATCCCATTTATGATCGCAGAAAATTACCGCAGAATGCCTTATGTTCGGAAAATGAAACAGCTTTTGGACGAAGGTGCAATCGGCAGCATTTCGTCTATGGATATTCAGTTCTACAGATATCATCATGTAGCGCGGAGATATACCGTTAGTATTCTGGATGACATCGGTGTGCATCACTTAGATATGATTCGTTATTTCACGGGTAGAGAAGGGAAATCAGTTCAAGCGAAGCTGTACAATCCAATCGGCGCCTGGCAAGAGGAGGGGGCATTGATTAATGCGTATGCCTTTTTCGAAATGGAAGGGGGCATTACAGCGGCCTATCAAGCATCCATTTCTGCAAGAGGGACGGAGACACCGTGGAGCGGCAATTGGCGAATCGAAGGAACAGAAGGCGCTATGGAAGTGGTTGATAAGGAGATTCGCTTAATCCGAGATGGCAAAGTTGAAGTCGTTCATGATCTAACCGGTGTAGATGAAACGGATACATTGGCGGAATTTTTGGCCGCACTTCGTGAAGGGCGCGAAGCAGAAACTAGCGGCAGTGATTATTTGAAAACCCAAGCACTTGTTCATTACACGAAGCTGGCTAACGCGTCAGGAAGCACGATGTCTATTACGGTTCCAACTTTGTAGAGGAATGGGGATATAAGCATGCAGACAATGAATTGGCAACAAACGGCACCAGGCGTATGGAAGTTTACAATTGGAGATCCGCAGGATATAACCCCTCTCTCTGTGATGGGCACCATACCGAGAACGGAAGAGATGCAGCAGCTGCCGCAGGTGGAGCCTCCTTTTCCAAGAGATAGCATTGAGATTGAAGATCTTGGTGATTATTGTATGGTATCTATCCCGTTGAATCGTACGGAGAAGCTATACGGGACTGGCCTTCAGTTATTACGAATGAATCAACGCGGAAGAAACCGTTACTTGCGGGTAAACAGCGATCCCAAGCAGGATACAGGGGAGACGCATGCTCCGGTACCTTTTTATATCAGCGATCTGGGATATGGCGTGTTAGTGGATACTTCGCGCATCGTTACGATGTACTGCGGATCAACCATGAGACAAACGGAAGCACTGAACGAGGACATTCGTGATCGCAACACCGATAAGGGATGGAAAGCGACGATGGTGGCCACGCGTGTGGAGATCAAGATTCCTCGGGAGGGGGCAGACGTTTATTTATTTGGCGGACCTACCCTCTCAGACGTGGTGGCTCGATATAATTTGTTTTGCGGGGGAGGCACATTGCCTCCGAAGTGGGGACTTGGCTTCTGGCATCGTGTTCCGACGCTGTATACGGACGGGCAAGTGCTTGAAGAAGCCGAGCAGTTCCGTCAGCACGATATGCCTTGTGATGTGATCGGACTCGAGCCAGGTTGGCACAGCCAAAGCTACCCGGTTAGTTATGAATGGGAGAAGAGTCGATTCCCGGAACCTGAACAATTCGTGAAAGCACTGGATCAAAAAGGCTTTCGGGTGAACCTATGGGAACATCCTTATGTGACACCGAAGAGTGAATTGTACGAACAATTGAAGCCACTATCAGGGAGTCATTCCGTATGGGGAGGGCTTGCTCCTGATTATTCTTTGCCTGAAGCTGTGGAACTGTATACCAAGCAGCATGAGGAGCAGCATGTCCATATCGGGGTATCTGGATATAAGCTGGATGAATGTGACGGCAGCGATTTGACGAACAACTCGTGGATGTTTCCTGGACATGCTCAGTTTCCATCTGGACTAGATGGCGAGCAGATGAGACAAATGTATGGGTTAATGTTTCAAAAGATGACGACAGATCTATTCCGCAGCCAAAATCGGCGAACCTACGGCCTTGTTAGAGCTTCGAATACGGGAGCATCCTCCATGCCTTATGTCTTATATTCGGATCTTTATGATCATAAGCAATTCATTCGGGGGATATGCAGCGCCTCGTTCAGCGGACTGCTGTGGACGCCGGAAGTGCGAAGAGCTAGGAATGCCGAAGATTGGGTCAGACGAATGCAAACGGTTATTTTCTCGCCACTCGCGATGCTTAATGCATGGGGAGATGGAACGAAACCGTGGTCTTTCCCAGAGGTGGAGGACACCGTTCGTCACTATATCAAGCTGCGAATGAGACTGCTGCCTTATTTATATACGGCGTTTGCGACTTACCGTGAAAAGGGAATTCCTCCTTTCCGTGCTATGCCATTCGTGATGACGCCATCCGAAATCGTTGCAGCCGAGGTCCTTCAAGCTGAAGCAGCAGAGCAAACATTAAACACAACAGACGGCGCTTACGGCAAGAGAAAGGTGAGAGAATGGGATGACCAATATATGGTTGGCGATGCCTTGCTCGTAGCACCTCTTGTCGAGGGAGAGTATGAGAGAGAAGTTTTGCTCCCTTCGGGAGTCTGGTATGGATTAGAGAGTGGTGTACGATACACGGGTGGATCTATCATTCGGATTCATTGCGATTTGGAACATATTCCAGTATTTGTTAAAAGTGGATCTGTAATCCCGATGATGCCTGCTCTGTCCCATGTCCCACGACAGGGTACACAAGTCCCGCTTGAGATCATTCATTTCGGTGATGAAGCGGGTGAAGGCTATGTGTACGACGATGACGGGGAAACCTTTGACTACGAGGCGGGTGTATGCGGCGTCTGGCAAGCAAAAGTCACCAAACAGACGGATGGCTCTTACAAGGGGCAGCTTACTGGACCGCCTAATATGCCGCAAGCTTACAGTACGGTCACGTGGCGCTTGGCTCAAACGCGTTTGTAATTCCTTCCTTTGAAGAACCATTCATGGTGAGTTATCATAATGGAATATGGATTGGGAAACATGGGAAGGGGGCCAGGACATGCATGTATTGATTGTAGATGATGAGCCGGTTATACGCAGAGGAATCGTTAAGATGGCGGAAATGTACCAACCTGCTTTCTCACGCATTCAGACAGCTGAGAATGGCGTGGATGCTTTGGAACAAATTCGTGCCTGCGAGCCTGATCTTGTGCTGGTAGATGTTCGGATGCCGAAAATGGACGGATTAGAGCTCTGCCGAATTATTCATGAGGAATTCCCGCAAATCAAAACAGTTGTGATATCCGGTTACAGTGATTTTGAATATGCCCAAAAAAGTGTGAATTATGGTGTTCGTCATTATATGTTGAAACCAGTCACGACAACGGATGTACATGACATGCTCAATCAGTTAATCAGAGAGCCTTCTCGGGGCTACATGCCGCCTTCCCGTTATATTGAGTGGATTGATCAGATGGAACAGCAAATATGGGCTTTGCAGATGGAAGAGTTAGGAACCCTCATCGACCGTTGGCGTGACTATTGTCTCTCTCTGCATCTCTCATTGGCTGGACTTAAAGAGTTACTGGATGATTGTCATTCCTTGTTAGTCAAGCGCTTTCAAGCGCGTAACTATTCACCGTCAATTATGCAAGCTTATATGCAGGCGGATAGTGTGAGGGATGCCTTAGACATGTTTAATAAAGGTTTAATCCAAATGGCCAAGGGTTTGCAAGCCGTGCGAAGCGGAAGCTTTAAAGATCCGATGGAAGAGGCCAAAAGTTATATTGACAGCCGACTATCGGAAGACATTTCGCTCGATCAAGTTGCGGCCATGGTCGGATTGACACCGACTTATTTTAGTTCGCTTTTTAAAAAAGTAACACAAGAGACCTTTGTTCAATACCGGATTAACAAAAGAATGATGAAGGCGAAAGAAATGTTGGCTATTCCGTATGTTCGTATTGTGGATGTGGCCGCTGATGTGGGGTACGACGATTATCCGCATTTTACCAAAACCTTCAAAAAGATCGTGGGCGTATCCCCTTCTGAATATCGTGCAGGCCTAGGTATCAAATGAAAATTAGAGGGCTAACGAAGAAGATTTTCGTTTATTTTTTGATTGTTATCATTTTGTCTCTAAGCAGTGTCGGCATCTTCTCTTACATGACTTCATCCGGTGAATTAGCGGAAATGGTGGAGAACCAGATGAATCAAATCGTCGGAAATGCGGTTCATCATACGGATCTGTATTTGAAGGACTATGAGCGCTCGATTGTGTCACTTTTGACGAACAGACAGGTTATGGAGTTTATAGATTTGAAGGTTGATCGGGAGGAATACGACTATTATATGTATCGGAAAACGATTCTCGAAACGAGTGTCGAACCGTTATTTATCCGTAATCCGAAGTTGGCTTCCGTCTATGTGATCAGCGATAAACTGAATGCGGTCTATTACTATAACGGTGTGAGTGAGCAATCCTTCAATGCAGAAGATAAAAGGAAGCAGCGACAATATTTGCTTGCCAATACAGCGGCTGACGGCAAATTGAGTATTTTGAACCATACCATTATTGAAGGCCAAGAGAATCAAATGCTCACGCTTGTTCGCCGTTTTCGAGGCTTCACCTCCCCTGAATTAAGTGGCATACTCGCGATTGAGATGCGATCAGCGGATCTGTCTGCCCTATGGAAAGGGATAGATTTAGGTAAATACGGCTACTTGTTCATCATTGATAATAGGGGACGGTATGTCTATCACCCCGATGGGAAGAAAGTCGGATTGGATGTGCCGAACGAGTTTGTAAAGAAACTAGAAAAGGCAGGGCATTCCTCTTTCATTGATACGAGTGAGGGTGACGATCGCATGTATGTGAGCCGAAAGTCCGATTATTCGGATTGGCAGCTTGTCGTCTCTATGCCGCTAAGTGAGCTGCGTAAACCTTTAACCAACATTCGTTCGACAACGCTAATCGTCGGTATATTTACGTTGATTCTGGCGATTTTATTAGCCTATCGATTCGGAAAGTCGATTGCGAAGCCGATTCAAGTGTTAAAAAACGGGATGAGAGAAACGGAGAAAGGGAATTGGGCAACGATTCCATTACCCCCTCACAAGGATGAGATTGTTGAGCTTATGGTGCGCTATAATCTCATGGTTAAGCGGTTGTCTGAAGCTGTGGATCGTGTGGTTCAGGTAGAAATCAGCAACTCTGAGATTCGTATGGAGCGCCAGCAAGCGGAGTTTCAATCCTTGCAGCTGCAAATCAATCCTCATTTTATGTACAACACACTTGAGACGATTGTTTGCTATGCCACGATTCAAGAATCAGAAGAAATATCTGAAATCGTGAAGGCGTTGGCGTATATGCTGCGTTATTCGGTTCAAACCAATCTGGAGGAAATTACCGTTGCTAACGAATTGAAGCACGTTTTGTATTATATTGTTGTTCTTAAGCACAGAATTGGTCGTGAATTCGAGATTGATGTGGCTATAAAGCCGGAGTACTTGCTTCATGTCATGGTTCGTTTAACCCTCCAACCGTTAGTGGAGAATGTGTTCCAGCATGCGTTCCCAGACGGGTTGGAAGATTATCACTTCGTTCGTATTGACGGAGGTGTTGTTGATGGCATTTTCTGGATCAGCGTTGAGGATAATGGTTCGGGCATGACGGAGGCGAAGTTAACGCAACTGCAAGAGAAATTGAGTGCTAACCGGCTAGCGGATGCCGAAACAGATGAAGCGGGTAAAAAGGGCGGTATTGGTGTGCTGAACGTCCATCGCCGTATTCAAATGGTTTATGGGGAGAGCTATGGCCTGAGGATTGAAAGTGTGCCTGAGCAAGGTACGAAGATGATTATGGTGATGCCAGCATCCCCTAAACAGGGTGCTAAGCCAATTGGTAAATAGGGGGCATATTCTTGAACAATCGTGAGAAACTGTGGTATCTACAACCTGCTAAAGAGTGGGTGGAGGCGCTTCCGATCGGGAACGGTCGGTTAGGTGGGATGGTCTTCGGCCATGTGCAGGAGGAACGAATACAGCTCAATGAAGATTCCATCTGGTACGGAGGACCTAAGGATGGACTGAATCCTGATGGGTCCCGTAATTTGGAACACATTCGGGAGCTGCTTTTTGCAGGGAAGGTGGAAGAGGCCACGCGATTAACGCGCATGGCCCTTTTTTCCACGCCTAAATACTATAATCCCTATCAGCCTTTGGGAGATTTGAGGTTTTATTTTCATGGTCACCAGGGGGAAGTTGAAGGATATCGGCGCGAGTTGGATATTAAGAATGCCACAGCTCGGACAAGCTATCGGGTAGATGGTGTCACCTATCATCGTACGATGTATGCCAGCTATCCCGATCAAGTGATCGTCATGCGGTTGGAGTGCGATCAGCGTGGGAAGCTTGCCTTCTCAGCGAATTTGAACCGCAGGCCCTACGAAGGAGAATCGGGCAGGTTGTCGGCAGACAGCATCTGGATGAGCGGCGATTGCGGGAAGCACGGTGTCGACTATGCCTGTGTGTTGAAGGCAAGGACTGAGGATGGTTCTGTCTCGGTCGTTGGCGATTTCCTGTCTGTGGAAGGGGCTAGCTCCGTGACGTTGCTGCTTGCCGCAGCCAGTACGTTTCGAGAGCCCGATCCATTAGCTGCATGCCAAGAGCATATCGCTTCAGCAGAGGCGTATCGTACGAAAGAACTGGAGAGCCGGCATATTCACGATTATCAAGCGTTGTACAATCGGATCAGTCTACGTCTGGCGGAACAGGATCCGTTAGATGATGTAGCAACTGATCAGCGATTAAAGCTGTTGCATGAGTCACATTCCCATGTGGACATTGGATTGACGGAGCTTTACTTTCACTACGGCCGGTATTTGCTGATCGCGAGCTCCCGCCCAGGATGCTTGCCAGCCAATCTTCAGGGCATATGGAATGACAGCTTTACACCGCCTTGGGAGTCTAAATACACGATTAACATCAATACGCAAATGAATTATTGGCCAGCGGAGGTATGTGGGTTATCCGAGTGTCATGAGCCATTATTTGATCATATTGAGCACATGCAAGTTAGTGGTCGACAAACCGCCAGAGAGCTATATGGTTGTTCAGGCTTTGTCGCACATCACAACACGAATATTTGGGGAGAAACACGACCAGAGGGCTTGTTTCCGACCTGTGTCATTTGGCCAATGGGAGCGGCATGGCTGAGCTTGCATCTGTGGGAACAATTTCTGTTTACGGCAGATCAGGATTTTTTACGGAGGAGAGCCTATCCGATTTTGAAGGAAGCCGCGGCATTCTTCGTTAATTATTTGGTGGAATCACCGAATGGGCAGCTTGTGACAGGTCCCTCTGTTTCGCCGGAAAACCTCTATGTCCTGGCGGATGGAACTAGAGGAGCATTGACGATGGGACCTTCTATGGATTCGCAAATCATCCATGAATTGTTCACTGCATGTATTCAGAGCTGCGATCATCTACAGGTGGATGGCGAGTTGCGAGCTCAGCTTACATCGCTGTTAGAACGCCTGCCTAAGCCTCAGATTGGCAGACATGGTCAGATTATGGAATGGCTGGAGGATTATGAGGAGGTGGATCCAGGGCATCGCCATATTTCACAGTTGTTTGCCCTTCATCCTGGCACGCAAATAAGCCCTCATCGCACACCGGAATTAGCCGAGGCAGCAGCAGCAACCCTTCAGCGCAGATTGGATAACGGAGGCGGTCATACGGGCTGGAGCAGCGCGTGGATCGTCAATATGTATGCGAGACTTGAAGATGGTGAACAGGCGTATACCCATTTGAGTCATATGCTGAGCAAGTCAACGTATCCCAACTTGTTTGATGCGCATCCTCCTTTCCAGATTGACGGCAATTTCGGAGCGACAGCGGGTATTGTTGAGATGTTGCTGCAGACGCATGCAGGTGAGCTGAGTTTGCTCCCTGCCCTGCCTACTGCGTGGCAACAAGGGACTGTTAGCGGCCTGAGAGGACGCAATGGTTATGTAATTGATCTTACGTGGAACGATGGTCAATTATCGCAAGCAGTTATTCGTGCAGCCTTATCTGGCTCATGTAGAGTTCGCACACGTGAAGCCGTACTGGTGTTCTGTGACGGAAAAGAAGTGCTAGCCAACAGGGATCAAACGGTTATTGAATTTCAAGTTGAAGCCGGCTGCAAGTATGAAATTTTCAGAAAATAGGGAACATCGAATGGGATTCCTAGTCATTTCCATTTTCAAAAATCGTTAGAGAGAAATACGTGACAATTTAAAATTTCGGGCAAGTTCTCCTTCTTGGGTGCATAGGATTGTAGTACACAATTCACCATCACGAGCTGACCAATATCCATAGAGGCAGCAGTGAAAGGAGGTACCCATGGACATATTCAAAAGAATTTCAGAGCATCGTACGGAGAAGGATTCATTGAGCTGGACCGGTACGTTCGCGGAGTACATAGAATTGCTTCGCAGTAATCCTGGACTCGCGAGAACTGCGCATTCAAGGGTCTACGATATGATTGCTTCCCAGGGGATCAACGATCAGAGTGGCCACAAATCTTACAAGTTTTTCAACCAAGAGATTTTTGGTCTAGATCGTGCCGTTGAGAAGCTAGTGGAAGAATATTTCCACTCCGCTGCCCGTCGCTTGGATGTTCGTAAACGTATTTTGTTGCTAATGGGTCCTGTAAGCGGTGGGAAATCCACAATTGTGACCATGCTGAAACGCGGATTAGAGCAATTTGCCAAGACCGATCTAGGGGCCGTCTATGCGATTAAAGGGTGTCCGATGCACGAAGAGCCGCTTCATTTGATTCCGATGGAGTTGCGGTTGGAGATTGAGCGTGAGCTCAATGTGAAAATCGAGGGCAGCCTGTGTCCTTCCTGCCAAATGCGTCTGAAAACGGAGTACAACGGTTGTATTGAAGATGTGCATGTGGAGCGTGTATTTGTCTCTGAAGAAGGTCGTGTGGGGATTGGTACGTTCAGTCCGTCCGATCCCAAATCGCAAGATATCGCAGATTTAACGGGAAGCATTGATTTCTCAACCATTACAGAGTTTGGTTCTGAGTCTGATCCGCGGGCGTATCGATTCGATGGCGAGCTCAATAAGGCGAACAGGGGGATCATGGAGTTCCAGGAAATGCTGAAATGTGATGAGAAATTCCTATGGAATTTGCTCTCACTTACCCAGGAGGGGAATTTCAAAGCGGGACGCTTCGCCTTGATCAGTGCCGATGAGTTAATCATTGCGCATACGAATGAAACGGAGTATAAGTCTTTTATCGCGAATAAGAAAAATGAGGCCTTGCAGTCTCGTATGATTGTCATGCCGATCCCCTATAATTTACGCGTAACAGATGAAGAAAAGATTTACACCAAGCTTATCGGACAGAGTGATATGTCCCACATCCACATTGCACCGCACGCGCTGCGCGTAGCTGCCATCTTCTCGATTCTTACTCGTTTGAAGGAAACGAAGAAGCAAGGTATGGATCTGATCAAGAAAATGCGCATGTACGACGGTGAAGTGGTTGAAGGCTACAAAGAAGCGGATCTAAAGGAAATGCAAAATGAGTACCAGGAAGAAGGCATGAGCGGCATTGATCCCCGTTATGTTATTAACCGGATTTCTAGTGCCTTGATCCGCCAGGATCTGCAATGTATTAATGCGCTAGATGTGCTGCGTGCTTTGAAAGACGGCTTGGATCAACATCCATCCATAACCAAGGATGAGCGGGAGCGCTTCCTCAATTTCATCTCCGTTGCTCGTAAGGAATACGACGATATTGCCAAGAAAGAAGTGCAGAAAGCGTTCGTCTACTCCTTCGAGGAGTCAGCTAGAACGATTTTCGACAACTACTTGGATAATATTGAGGCTTACTGCAACTGGGGCAAAATTAAAGATCCGTTAACCGGCGAGGAAATGGATCCAGATGAGCGCCTCATGCGTTCCATTGAAGAGCAAATTGGCATTTCGGAAAATGCGAAAAAAGCATTCCGCGAAGAGATACTAATTCGGATCTCCTCTTACTCACGCAAAGGAAGAAAATTTGATTACAGCAGCCACGAACGCCTGCGTGAAGCGATTGAGAAGAAGCTGTTCGCTGATCTGAAGGACATCGTGAAGATTACAACCTCAACGAAAACACCGGATGAGAAGCAGCTGAAGAAAATTAACGATGTTTCGAAACAGTTGATCGATGAGCATGGTTACTGCCCGGTTTGTGCCAATGAATTATTGCGGTATGTAGGGAGCTTATTGAATAGATAGGCTAACGTGCTTGAAACCAAAGACCTGAGCGGGTGACGACCCCTTAGGTCTTTTTTACTGTGCGAAGGATGCCGATTGTTGCCTAACACGTAATCTATTAATCTCTCATATACTACTTTAGCTTCATAATAGAGGAGGTGGAGAAGATCATGGCAAGGAACTCAATGAAAATAACAGGCGCTTATCTATTAATCTTGCTAAGCTTTCTAGCTATCATCTTAACATGGGAGCCCAAGCTATTGACACCTTTGGGGGGGATTTTCATTGCAGGTGTAAGCTTCATAGGGGCTGTTCTGATGTGGCAGGATGCAGTCGAGTCATTGCAAGGAGTTGGCACGGAGAATGTCAACCGAGCCAAAGCCGATCGCTGATAAACAAGAGGAAAAGGACCATACCCCCCAAAAGACGAAGTCTGAATCCGGGAAGTGGAGTGATCTTTTTGGTTTCGGTAAAATGATGGACAAACTCCCACTTCACAAACTCTCAGCTAGAATGGCATATTGCATGTTTTTCGATTTGGTTTTATTGTTTTTTATTCTCATTCTACGTGTGACAGATACCAAAGTGAATGAGTTTCCGAATGCTTGGGATTTCAGACTCATCGTGCTTACAACAATTGTTGTTTTTTTCGTAGGGTTGTGCGATTTGATGAAATTTAGAAAATAATTTTTTGAAAAAAATTTTAAATGACTTCCATTCCAGCCTCTACTAACTTTTTGGTGGGGGGCTTTTTTAAATGAATTTCGTATGCTTAATATTACAGAATATTGTGTGAATTGGATGCTGGGTAATCTTGTCGAATATGCACGAATGTTTGTTGGGTGGTGTCGATTAAAAGCGGAATATAGGAGTAAATGTATGGAGAGATCGATATTAGTTCTTTGTGCCTAAATTTAATGAAGAATTCGGATTTATTACAAAAATAATACAGGTAATTAAGATTAGATAAAGATGAATTTGTGGGTCTTTTTTACTAATTTTTTACATAGAAAATTTGTAATATATATGCTACGATCTCCTCATCTCATTACAGACCTGAAGGAATGAATTCATCCTACTTGTTCTGTAATATAAATATTACAAATACAATGGAGGCAACAAGGCATGAAGAAAACACTTCTTGTTTCATCACTATCTGCTGCAATTTTAATGGGGACTATATCTGCTTATGCAGATACAACGAATCCATTTACGGATATTACGGGTTCATACGCCAAGGATGCGATTATTCAACTGCAAAAAGAAGGCATTCTAACTGGTATTGATGCCGAACACTTTGACCCGCAGGGTACTTTGACGAGAGCTCAATTTGTTACCATTTTAGTTAAAGCACTTGGACTACCGATTGACCAACATGCCCTTTCCACATTTACTGATGTAGACGACTGGGCTATTCCTTATATCGAAGCCGCTAAAAAAGCAGGTATTATTGACGGGCTAGGTGGAGGACTATTTGGGCCAAACGCTAACATCACGCGTGAACAAACGGCAGTTGTGATGGTGAAAGCATTAATTTCCCAGGGAGTGATCAAGGACGAGGATGCTAAAACAACATTCACAGATGCTGACAGCATTTCTGACTGGGCTTTGAAATACGTTGCATTAGCACAACAACATGGATTACTCAGTGGTAACCCTGATGGTTCTTTCAATCCTCAGGGCGAAGCTACACGGGAACAAGCCGCGGTCATGGGTGCGAACTTAATTAAAACAGTGGAAGAAATAACGGATGGACAAGTAACAACCCCTACTCCTACTTCCACTCCACCTGTAACTCCTGCTCCAACTACAACTCCTGCCCCTGTTGGTGGTGGAGGCGGTGGTGGTGGTGGATTTACAGCTGACACAACGGCACCAACCGCACCTACTAATGTAATAGCTTCAAACGTAACACAGACGGGTATTACATTGACCTGGACTGCTTCTACTGACAGCGTAGGTGTGACTGGGTATGACGTGTATCAAGGTACAACAAAGCTAGGATCTGTTAACGCTTTGAGCTATGAGGTAACGGGTCTGACAGCTAATACTAGCTACAGTTTCACTGTAAAAGCTAAAGATCTTGCGGGTAACGTATCTGTGTCAAGCACAGCTGTAGCGGTAACTACGGCGGCAGTAACACCACCCGTGATCACAAACCCACAAGACTTCATCCAGGTGCAAGATTTCGGATACTGGGCAGACGCAACACCTACTAGTGGAGCCTATAACGTTGGATTCAAATTAGATCTAACAAAGCTTCCTTATGAGAACATCAAGAAGATTGAGGTAGCTTTAGTGGATGCAGGTGGAACCGTGCTTGGGAAGCGTACAGCTACTGGAACACAGATCACAAAGCTTGCGGAAGATGATGCGCTGTATGGTAATGATCTTAATGGTGAACTTAGTGCTGCATTTACTAAACGTGATGCAGGGACTAATGATTATTGGACCAGTATTGCTTATGATTTCACAACACCATCCAAAGCGATCATCACGATCACTGATAATAATGACAGTATCTACACAGTGGAGAACAGTAATCTATCTTCTTCTTCAGGTGAGATTGCAAATCCACAAGAATACGTTCAAGCACAAGATTTTGGTTATTTCATTGACGCGACACCAGAGAGTGCAGGGTACAACGTAGGATTCAAGTTGGATGTGTCCAAACTAGCCTACAGCAATATCCGTAAAATTGAGGTAGCGCTTGTTGATGCGAGCAACGCTGTTCTAGCTACTCGCACGGCTACCGGTGCTCAAATTACGAAATTAATGACAGATGATATTACATACGGTGGTCTGGATGGTCAACTGAGTGCAGCATTCATCAAACGCGCAGCTGGAGATACGAATGAATGGTGGACAAGCTCCGCTTATGATTTCGCAACACCAGCAAAAACGGTAATCACCATTACAGATAGCACGAATCGTATTTACAAAGTGGAAAACAGTAACTTGTCTTCATCGTCAGGTGAAGTAGCAAATCCACAATCCTACATTCAAACACAAGATTTTGGTTATTGGGCAGATCAAGAAGCTTTCAATGTAGGTTTCAAATTCGATGTATCCAAGATTTCATATGACAATATTCGTAAGATCGAAGTGTCACTTGTTGATGCAAACAATAATGTTCTAGCTACACGTACTGCTACAGGATCACAAATAGTAAATTTGAAAGATCAAGATGCTCAATATAGTGGCGCAATTGATGGAGAACTAAGTAGTGCTTTCACAAAGCGTACAGTTTCAGGTGTTAACCAATGGTGGAGTAGCTCAGTCTTTGATTTTACAACTCCTGCTAAAGCTGTGATTAAAATTACAGACAGTACTAACCGTATATTTAAGGTTGAAAACAATACCCTTGTTGGCACACCTGTAGTTGCATCACCACCAGTAAATACAATTAACCACGTTGCTACGGATGCATCAACACCAATATTCGCTGCAAGTGGTGGCTATTTCTTAGCCATGCAATTTCAAGTTAGCAGCAACTTGGACTTAACTAATTCAAATGTACAATTTACTTCTTACTACGAATACACAACTGTGGGGTCAGAAGTTTATGCGGTAAAAGATAGTAGCAATAATGTGTTCACAAGAACTAAAGAGTGGGGATTTGTGAAATATGTGCAAAATGGTGAGTTAAAATCTCAACCTAATAGTTTAGTAACTGGCACAGATTATGTGTTTGTAACCTCGGATAATACGACTGCTAGACTAGCGTCTCTTGAGCAGCTACCTGTTGGAACTGAATACGATGTCAGAGTAGTCTACGTAATTACAAATACGGATGGCGTTGCAACAACCTCTTATTCCCCTTGGGTACATTTCACAAGATAGAAAGCGCCCATTTTTGGGCATTCGTTCACCGAGTAGGCAATCGCACACATACAGTATAGGAAGAAATCAAAAACTATACACAGAATGTGAGTGATTCCGATATGACGAAGCGTGAAGATCAAGAATTTCGTCCACCGATTGGAGGGCACGGCGGCCCTGGACATGGCCCTGGCGGATTCGGTGGACCCGGTCACGGTCCAGGAGGCCCCGGCGGCCCCGGCGGACCTGGTCACTTCCCGGGAGGTCCAGGAGGACCTGGTCATTTCCCCGGTGGACCTGGCGGACCCGGTTACTTTCCCGGAGGACCTGGAGGTCCAGGCAAATTGCCTGGTCACGGACCTGGCTGGTATGGGCACGGCGGCGGCTTTAATAATGTACTGCCATGGGTAGTAGCGCCATTGTTATACGGTGCGGCGTCGCAACCGTATTACCCACCGTATTACCCATATCCGTATCCATACCCGCCATACTATCAACAATATCCCCCTTACACACAGTATCCTGTAATTAGGGAAGAAGATCTGTAGTCACATCGTGTTAAAAACAGAGATGCTAGAACCTTGAGAGATCAAGGTTCTTTTTTCATTTCAAAATGCCAACTTTCGATTCACCTACTATCAAGATGTTACGTGTTAATCTAACAAAATTTTGTATATTGATTCCATCGAATCATACATATTTATTGGATATTTTCGCATTGGCTTAGGCCTGTTAACTAATTGGAATCATGTATATTGTACCGGCAAGAGCTGTCAAGTAAGATGAACGGGTTCATGTGGTCTGTTCCATAGCTTCGGAGGATTGAAGCTGCCCATGGAATGAAGGACAATTAATTTACCTTAGGAAAGGGGCTAAGAAGTTATATGACGATAAACTTACGAAATTTGAAAGCGCTTTTGTTGGTTGTAGCCATGTTAGTTAACTTAGCTGCGCTGCCAATGACTCCTGCCCATGCAGCCGATGCTTCGGGGGATGAGTATGACTTACTCCGGGCCAGAATGTATGACATGTTGACGGGTGGACCGGACTATGATCCAGCAGACGCGGTCATAGCTGACAAAATTACGAACATTACTAGCACTGCTCAGAATAACTGGGACACGATGAATAAAAGTGAGGGAAGAGCCTACCTCTGGAGTGATATGGCTACCACAACGGAATCGGAGCATGTTTCCGGCAGCTATCAGCGGCTGGAAGCGATGACGCTAGCTTACGCGACAAGAGGCTCAGCCTTAGAGCATAACGCAGCTATGTTGGCTGATATCATCAGTGCAATGGACTGGATGTATGCCAATCGATATAACAAGAATGTGGTGTTTCGAGGCTATGACAACTGGTTTGATTGGCAAATCAGCTCTCCGTTAAGTATTAACAACATCACGACAATGATTTATTCCAGTCTAACACCGACGCAGATTAGTAATTGGCATGCGGTAATCGACTATCAAGCTCTTACGTGGGGTGCTGGACTGACAGGGGCCAATCGTGTGTGGGCCTGCAACATTAAAATCTCAAGCGGGATTATCGTCAAGAACAATGCGAAAATCATTGAGGGTAGAGATCAGTTAAGCTCGGTATTCGATTATGTTACTTCCGGAGAAGGCATGTATAATGACGGTTCATTTCTTCAGCATACGGCACTTATAGCTTATAACGGTGGATATGGAATTAACCTTATCGATAATTTGACCAAGGTCATGTATATTATAGCGGGCTCATCTTGGGACATTACAGATCCAGATGTAAACAATATTTATCAATGGATATATAATGCCTTCGAGCCTCTCTTTTACAACAATTCCATGTTCGACATGGTCAGAGGAAGAAATATTGCAAGAAAAGCCAGCGATGATAACGGGGCTACTTCCATGGGAGCTCTTGGTGCGGCGGTGGTCAGGATGTCCTATTCCGCGCCTTCGGTCGAGGATCGGGCAGCTTTTAAGTCTATGGTTAAAAAGTGGATGTTGGAGTCTACGTCGCCTACTAAATATGCAGATTTGAGCTCGATCATCATTATTATTCAGACGAAACAAATTGTAAACGATTCCTCAGTTATACCTAGAGCAGCATATATAGGAAATAAACAATATCCCAATATGTCCAAAGCTGTACACCATAGACCGGGATACGTCTTCGGAATCAGCATGTCCTCCGATAAAGTCGGTAATTTTGAAATCGTTAATGAAGAGAATCTTAAAGGATGGCATACCGGAGACGGGATGACGTATCTATATAATTCCGACCTGGAGCAATACAAGGATTCCTTCTGGCCTACCATTAATAGCTACCGCTTGCCAGGTACCACGGTCAATCAGAATACCACAGCTGCACCCAACGCCAAAAATCCCAATAACTGGGTTGGAGGCACGGAGATAGATGGATTGTACGGGGCTACAGGCATGCAATATACGGCCAATGGATACAATCTCAAAGCGAAGAAATCGTGGTTCATGTTTGATGATGAGATTGTAAGTCTTGGCGCTGGCATTACGTCCACAGATAACAAGATCGTGGAAACGATTGTTGAGAATCGCAAGCTGAACGACGGCGGGAACAATGCACTCACGGTGAACGGCTCAACGAAGCCAACGGAACTAGGCTGGAGCGAGACCATGGACGGAGTGAATAGCATTCATCTGGCTGGTAATGTGCCAGGCTCGGACATCGGCTACTATTTCCCAACGCCATCGTCTATTCATGGCTTGCGAGAGTCGAGAACAGACACATGGTCGAGTGTGAACCAATATTATCAAGGCTCTGATTACGCAACTGAGTATACACGCAATTATATGAATCTATGGTTCGATCACGGTACGAATCCTACCAATGGTACCTATGATTACGTGCTACTTCCTGGTAAATCAAGTGAAGAAGTTGGGCAATACGCTAATCTTCCTGATATTGAAGTGCTGGCCAATACGCCGAATGTACAAGCTGTTAAAGAAAAGAAGCTAGGCATCACGGCAATAAATTTTTGGAATGATGGCTTGACGACTGTAGATCAGATTACAAGTAATAAGAAGGCTTCCGTCATGATCAAGAAGACGGAAGAGGATATCGAAGTGTCCGTCTCTGATCCAACGAAGGCTAATACGGGCACGATTGATCTTGTATTGGATACAGATTTTGGCGATATCGTTTATTTGGATCCAGGCGTTTCCTTAAATCACGTTGACGGAAAAGCGAAATTGTCCGTTAATGTCAAGAACTCATTAGGAAAAAGTTTCAAGGTGAAATTCCGTTTGCCGGGGAACAACCAAGCGCTTCATACGCCTACTGGTTTGACGGCAGTAGTAAATTCCGCCAATAGTGTCAAGCTGACGTGGAATGGCGTTGATCGAGCCAATACAGTGCCTTCCGCACCTACAGGGCTAACGGTTGATGGGAATACGGTTAGTAGTTTGAACGTGAACTGGGATGCCGTTCCAGATTCCGCAGATTACAGGCTGTATCGTTCCACTTCAGAGGACGGAGATTATTATTCAATTTCTGATCTTTCGAGTGGGGCCCTAAGCTATACGGACACGAAGTTGAATAGCGGCAGCCAGTATTTTTATAAAGTAGCAGCGATGAACAGCAAGGGCATGTCCGCTTATTCAGCCGTTACATCCGGATGGACAGTTTCTGCTCCGCCTTCCGGCTTGAAAGTCGTGAATGTTGCGGGAAATAGCATAACACTCGCATGGAATGAAGTGCCAGGAGCTACGGAATATCGACTCTATCGGTCTGCCACGTTGACTGGTGAATATGAGTCTTTGACGGGGCCATCCGTCACAGCAGTGACCTACACGGATTCAGGGATTGCAGAGGGGACGAATTATTATTATAAAGTCGCTGCATTAAATCCTGGGGGCATGTCTGATGTTTCGGCCCCGATTGCAACTTTATTTAATATCCCGGCGTATGCCCTTAATGAAAGCTTCGATGATATGACTCGAGGCGAGTTGAACGGGCAACGAGGCTGGAATGCGACCGTCCCAGCGGGAACAGTCGGCGGCGAGATTACGGTCACGGAAGATTCGGCAACAAGTGCGAATGTGGTGATGAAAAAAGAAAGCACAGGCGATCCTGTTGTTAGCCATACATTTAGCGTACCTGCTGGAGCTTATGTAACGGCAGAAGTAACCGTGTCTGCCTCAAATGCGGAATACAAAACCGTTCTTGATGTTCGGGATAGTGTTGCGGGTAAAAGAGCAGTTAACATCATCATGCAGAGCGGAAAAATTTGGGGATACAGCGGCTCAAGCAAGGTGGATTTGGTGAATCCCATGGAATTTAATCGAGCCTATCGTTTGAAAGCTGTTATCAATACAGTAACTAAAAAATTTGATATGTATGTAGATGATCAGCTGCTAGGTTCCAATTGGTCTTACAGAGAAAGTCCGGTTAATAATCTGGATACGGTCATATTTGGATTAGCAGGTACGACCAGCGCCATGACCTTAGATGACATCAAGATATCTTATGTTACAGCTGCTCCTGCGAACTTAGCGGTAGCAGAACGAACTGGAACAGGAATTAAGCTGACATGGAATTCCGTTACAGGCGCTACAGGCTACCGCTTGTACCGTTCCCAGAATCCAACTGCTGGCTTCACACAAGTGGCGGAGGTAGCTTCCGGTACCACCTTTACGGACAGCGGTCTAACGCCGAAAACGAACTATTTCTACAAAATCGTAACGTTAAGCAACGGTGCAGTCTCGGCAGAATCGAGCGTGCTGACAACGGCAACAACGAATGCATCAGGGACGGACATCCCTAAAGCACCGGTGGAGCTGTACGCTAGTGATTTTACAGGCTCGACCATCAAGCTAAACTGGAAAGCCGGCAAGGATGCTGCCAGCTATTCGATCTACAGATCCACAGCGAGCAGCGATTTGTTCGAGCTTATCGGCAGCACGGCATCACTGTTCTACGTGGATTCAGGGCTGAACGGTACGACGAGCTATAACTACAAGGTCATATCAGTCAACGATGAAGGCGTTTCACCAGATTCGAATATCGTATCTTCCACGTTTGGTGTCGTGCAGACGCTCGTTGACGATAATTTCGATAACGATGCGCTCGGAGCAGATCCGGCGGGCTGGACAATTGTAGAAGACACCGGCAGACCGGTATCGGTTGTCGAAGCGACCTATGCTGCTGCGCCAGGACATGCAGTAAGAGTTACGGGCGGTAACAAGCTCGCGACGAGTGCGGAGAGAAGATTCGGAGATGCACAAGGATATCAAGGAATCGTTACGGTAGAAACGAGTGTGTTACCGAAAGATACTAACTGGAAGAATATACCTGTTGTAATAGATGCTAGTAATAATGCAACCGCTCACGTGTATTTTAGTGGAGGCCAAATTATTGCCTACAATTCCAGCGCCAAGGTAACGGTTTCTCCGGTTGTTAGCGATGGAACCTGGTATAAAACAAAGGTTGTAATGAATACAAACACGAAGAAATACGATTTATTCTTAAATGATGCAGCTACGGCGGCTGCGAGCCAATTAGCGTTTAGATCTACTGTCACATCCACAGTTTACAGCGTGAGAATGGCCGTCGACAATGTGAGCAGCTTCGACTTTGACAATGTCAAAGCGTACTTTAAGCCTTTTGCACCAACGGCATTAGCCGCGAGTCAGAACACCAATTCAAGTATCAAATTAACGTGGGGTACTTCTGCTGGAGCTTCGAGCTACAAGCTGTACCGTTCCACTAGCGCTAACGAAGGCTATCAGATGGTATACGCTGGTTCGGCATTGACCTATACCGACACAGGACTCCAAAGTGGGAAGACTTACTATTATAAGGTTGCAGCGGTGAAAGGAACTGCTGTATCTGATGCATCCAACATGGTGACGACTGCAACAACAGGCACACCGGTTGCTACTATGGCTATGCCAAGTTTGAAGAGAGAAGTGAGTGTCCTCTCAGCAATAGTTGACACCGGTCAAGTAGGTTACATCGTGTACCGGGATGGGGTAGAAGTGGGCAGAACCTTTGATACTTTCATTATTGATGCTCCTCTGGAAGCGGGAAGAACGTATCAATTCACCATTGCTGCCTATGATAATTTGGGGCATACCTCACATGTGAGCTTACCAGTGGCGTATACAGCTCCAGCGATAACCGAAGAGAACGATTCTTCTGATTCCGATTCGACTACTCCACCACCCGCAACTGGAACACCTTCTACGGATGCTACTCTGAAGCCTCAGCTTGACATCCAGACAGGCGATGCGAAGGTCATTGTGGAAAGTAAGGTCATTGCGGATGGATTCGGACAGCTAACGGCGGATACCGCCGGCACCAAAGTACTTCCAATTGAAGTGCCAATCGTAGAAGGCGCAATAAGCTATACGATTGTGTTGCCGGCTCAAGCACTTACGGCAGATACAGCAGCTCAGCATCTTGCGCTAAATACGGCTATAGGCAACGTAGTCGTATCTTCCAACATGCTCGAACAAAGCGATGCAGTCGGCGCAAAAGAAGTAGGTTTAACAATCGCTATGGTTGATCCTTCTAAGCTGTCTGAAGCACTGCAAGCACAGAACGGTAACCGGCCTGTGATTGAACTTCATGTAACCGTAGACGGCAAACAAGTTGTCTACAATAACCCCGATGCTCCAGTTAAAGTATCCTTACCGTATAAGCCGACGGCAGAGGAGCTCAAGAATCCTGAGCATCTGGTCGTGTGGTATATTGACGGAGCTGGTAAAGCAGTTTCCGTTCCTAATGGGAAATACGATCCAGCAACGGGGATGGTTAGCTTTTCAACGACTCACTTCAGCATGTATGCTATAGCGTATGTGTTCAAAACCTTTGACGATATCTTGGCGTATGACTGGGCTAAAGATGCCATCGAGGTGATGGCGTCCAAAGGGATTATTAACGGAACGAGCGAAGTTACGTTCACTCCAGCGGCTAATATCTCCAGAGCAGACTTCTCCTTACTATTGGTAAAAGCATTAAGTCTGTCAGCCCGTGGAGATTCGAACTTCAAATTAAACTTCAATGACGTAAGTAAGGATGCTTACTATTATGACGCTGTGGCCACGTTGAAGAAGCTAGCAATCGTGCAAGGCAGCGGCGAGAATAAGTTTAATCCGAATGAAACGATTTCCAGACAGGATATGATGGTGATTGCGGCAAGAGCCCTACGAGTGGTGAAAAAGCTTAGTGCAGATGCTATTAGCGCTGACTTGAACGCATTCACAGATCAGTCAACGGTAGCTGCCTATGCGGTTAGTGATTTGGCAGCCATGGTGAAAGAAGGACTGATTCAGGGGAGTGGAGGCTTTTTGAATCCTGCAGGATTTGCGACGAGAGCAGAAGCTGCTGTGATGATGGATAGAATGTATCATAAGTAATTAGCGTAGAAAGACCGCCATATCTGGCGGTCTTTTCGTATTTTAGCATGAATAGGAGTTTCTAGATCGGTTAGGACTGGCTTGTTAGTTACTACAATGGAAAGGTTTAATACACTACAGTATTTTAATGCAGTACAAATTATTGCTAATAATCTGACGACACAAATGTTCCTACATATTTTTATTAATAACACTGGTCTAACGCCTGCATCTCCTTTTTCTATAGATTCCGTTCTAATAGAATCCCCACCTGTTCTGCCACCACTTTAGGTGATTCAGGTACTCCATTCGTAACATACGATTCCACTAATCCCACGATAGCGGTTCCGAAAAATTTTAGAATCACATCTTTATTTAACCCTTTATTTATACCTTGGGTTATATCTACGTCATTTTTTAATTGTTCAATTATAAACTCGAGGAGACGGTTACGGAAAGTAGGTGATGCACTGCTTGATAACATGATAGAAAAGAAAAGAAAATATTGTTCAAAGTATTCGAAGATGATCAAATTTGATGCTATGAAACCTAGATCTGATGATGATTCACAGATTTTCCTTAATTCATTTATATGTTCTTCAATAAGTTTATCCAGTAGATCGAACTTATCCAAATAATGATGATAAATTGTTCTTCGACCGACATTTGCTCTATCGGAAATATCTTGGATCGTAATTTCATTAAAATTCTTTTCAGACATCAGGTCAATAAAAGCGGTTTTAATTGCTTCTTGAGACTTGAGAATTCTTCTATCCATCACTCGCATCATAGTTAATACCAACTTTCTTAATATTAATTGCACAATATGAAGCGGCATGTGCAATTGGGCACAGAACGCATTCTTTTGATTATTGTAGATAGCATTATTTGATTCTATATTATACACATATGTGCGATATCGCATCAATGTGCAATAATGTAAGCCGAGTTAAACGATATCACAATAATGATTAAATTTGTACATTTTAGCAATAAATTGAGGAGGATATCACAACAATGACAAACTCTAAAACCATTCTCGTCACCGGAGCGACCGGGCAGCAAGGCGGTGCAACTGCACGGTATCTGCTCGGCAAAGGATTTCAGGTGCGCGCCTTCGTTCGTAATCCGAATGCACCCGCTGCGCAACAGTTGGCTAATGCCGGAGCCAAATTAATTGTCGGAAATATGGATGAGCGCGAATCGCTTGACGAGGCAATGAGAGATGTTCACGGTGTGTATAGCATCCAGCCATCTTTACTCCCACCTGACTTTGCGGAGAACGAACTCCAACGTGGCATCAATGTCGCCGACGCTGCGCTGGCAGCAGGCGTTCACCATGTAGTATTCGCGTCGGTGGGCAGCGTCGATCGTAACACTGGAATACCGCACTGGGAAATCAAGTGGCAGGTTGAGCAGTACATTCGAAAACTCGGACTCCCGGCCACATTCTTGCGACCGACCATGTTCATGGAGAACTTTGCGGATGCCACATGGGGACCGAAAAGAAATTATTCGGTACTAGCTCAAATTCCTCCTGACGAAGCGGTACAGCTTATTGCATTGGAAGATATCGGGGCGATGGCCGCGCTTGTATTCCAACATCCGGAGCGATTTATTGGGCATGCGATTGAGTTGGCTGGCGATGAGCTAACCCTTGGGCAGATTTTATCCGCGATCAATCATTGGACCGGTGTTAAGCTGGAAGGTCATGCGAAGCCAAGCAACAGGGCGATTGATGGCAATAACGGTATCGTGCGCTATAGTGACTGGCAAGCGGATATTCCGGCTTTGCAAGCGATGTATCCGTTCCTCATGAATTTCGACACTTGGCTTTCCCGAGGCGGGGCATTGAAAATTAAGGATATGCTTGCATTTACACCATGACATACGTGCATACAGATTGACAGCCCCTAACCTGGATGAACTCCGGAGTAATAAAGAAGATCAATATTTCTAATCGATGGTACAACGATTCTAACGAATTTCGAGCCCATGTTTCTGTGTATTCAGCAAAATGTAGCATATCGGAGGTTAAATGCAATGGACAAACCCTATTTATTTCGTCCCCTATCACTGAGGAACTTGAACTTACCCAATCGTATTGTCATGGCACCAATGACAAGAAACTTTTCTCCTAATGGAGTTCCTGGCACAGACGTTGCCGCTTATTATCGCCGTCGCGTGGAGGGCGGGGTCGGACTGATTATTACCGAAGGGACAGTCATCAATCACCGCGCGTCGGCTGCAGACCATAACATACCGCATTTCTACGGAGAAGACGCACTGAACGGTTGGTCGCAGGTTGTAAAAGAGGTGCATGCGGCAGGCGGCAAAATCATGCCTCAACTTTGGCATGCGGGCATGGCCCGCAAAATGAGTGACTTTCCGGATTCTGATGCCAATCCGGTGGGACCTTCCGGACTAAACCTTCAAGGTGAACAAGTGTCGGAAGCTTTGAGCGAGTCGGAAATTGCCTCCATTGTCGATGCTTATGCGCAAGCAGCCGCCGACGCGAAGCGGCTAGGGTTCGACGGGATAGAGCTTCATGGCGCTCACGGTTATCTGATTGATCAGTTTTTCTGGGAGAAGACGAACCGCCGCACGGACCGATATGGCTGTGACTTGACGGCAGGCACAGCATTTGCCGAGGCAGTTATCCAGGCTTGCCGGGAAGCGGTTGGACCTGACTTTCCGATCGTACTTCGTATTTCGCAGTGGAAAGCGGACAACTACGATGCGAAACTTGCGGATACTCCGGATCAGCTCGCACAATGGCTGACGCCGCTTGCGAAAGCAGGCGTTGATATTTTTCACTGCTCGACTCGCCGATTCTGGGTACCGGAATTCGAGGGATCCCAATTGAATTTGGCGGGATGGGTCAAGAGAGTGACCGGGAAACCAACTATTTCTGTTGGTTCAGTGGGTCTTGAGGTGGACGTTCTTGGCTCCGAGAACGACGGTAACCCCTCAGAACGTCTCGATGCATTGAACGAGCAAATCAAGCGGGAGGAATTCGATTTGATTGCAGTGGGACGCTCATTGTTAGCCGATCCTGCTTGGGTAAATAAAGTTCGTGAGGGACGATTTAATGACATTATACCCGTATCGGCGGAAGTTTTTGCAAAGCTGACTTAACTGGTTTACGGGACAGAGTAGATAACAATACAAGAAAACTAGACAGTTGAACAAATAGGAATAAGGTTTCAGGTTTCCGGATTACTCTCAAATAGAATAGGAGGATATGAGAACAATGACAACTACAAAACCAATGAGTCAAGAGAGACGCGACATGCGTGCATACCGATTGACGGCTCCTACCCTGGATGGACTCCAAATGAACACTGAAGAAGTACCCGAAATTTCGTCTTATGAAGTCCTCGTTAAGCTTCACGCGGCTTCGCTCAACTACAAAGACACATTCTACATTGCGGGTGACAAGGGGATTCAATTGCCCCGGCCAACAATACCGCTGTCGGATGGAGCGGGGGAGGTCGTGGCCGTAGGTTCTCGCGTGGATCGCTTCGTACCTGGCGACCGCGTTGCGGGCGCACTCGTTCAGGATTGGCTCTACGGTCCCATTCCTACGCATGCGGTTAATTCCAGCACATCCCTTGGCCATGGACTCGACGGTAATTTGACGGAATATCGCGTGTTCAACCAAGAGGGTTTGGTCCACTTACCGAAAAACTTGTCTTACGAGGAAGGTGCGACGCTTCCTTGCGCGGCCGTTACGGCTTGGAATGCGGTCCGGGGCATTCGCTCCTCGCAGACGGTTTTGATTCTCGGCACCGGAGGGGTTGCTCTCTTCGCACTCCAGTTTGCAAAAGCGCTCGGAGCAAAGACAATCATCACCTCCTCCAGCGACGAAAAGCTCGCTAGAGCTGTTGAAGCCGGGGCCGATCATGTGATTAACTATCGAAGAAACCCGAATTGGCATAAAGCAGTACGCGACTTGACTGAGAATATCGGGGTTGACCATGTGGTGGAAACGGTAGGTTCGAATACGTTGGAGCAGTCGATTCTCGCTGCTAGAATCGAGGGTACAGTCCACTTGGTAGGAATCGTTCCGCCTGCAGGAAAATTAGATCCGATGCCTATCATTCTCGGAGCGATCACCGTCCAAGGCGTACGCGTAGGTTCGCGCCAGTTGTTTGAAGAAATGAATATTTTCATCGAACGAAAGGATATTCATCCCATTATAAGCCAGCGCTTTGCCTTTGAGGACGCTAAGTCAGCATTCATTCAGCAACTGAATGGACCTGACTTTGGCAAAATCGTCGTTAACATCCATGGTGAGAACGAGTCTTGAAATCATTCATTCAACGGGAAACGTTACTTAAATAGGGATCGTAGGTTGTGTGCAGTCGACGATCCTCGGCAAAACCCCAGAAGAAATCATTGAACTATCCAGAACCAAATATCATGTCATCATATCCGGTCCGCCGCTTCAAAAGAAATAACACACACTTTTACTTCAGCAAAAATGGCAACTGATCCTCTGGATCAGCTGCCATTTTGTGTTCTTTTATAACGTTCTAGAATTTAATCATGATGTAACGGCTTGCAGCGATCATGGATATTAGGATTCTCGTACTATTATTTTTTATCTTAATAGCTTCGCGTGGTTGTATGTTATTCCGCAGGAACAACGGTGTGTACCAAACATGGCGTCATAGGAGGGAGGGAATTCCTTGTAAACACGGATAACCTGTTGGGCTAACTCTTCAGAATCCTTGGGTACTGTGCTAAGTGAATCGGCTTTAGCCTGGGTGTCAATATGCGCACCTGGCGGTACAAACATGTTGGGGGCAAGCCGGACTCCATTGGTCAAAAGCGCATCATTCGAAATATAGGAGCCTCGGCCAACATACGCATTAAAGACAATAGCCTTGAAGCCGACGAATGCATCATCTTCAATCAGGCAAGGACCGTGAATAATGGCCCCATGTGCAATAGAGACTCTGTTGCCAATGAAGATGGAATACGGCTTGTTGACCACCTGAATATTTTGATTGGCTAATCCGTGCAAAATCACGCCGTCCTGAACGTTAGAGCTCGAGCCGATAAAGAATGGCGTTCCTTCATCGGCGCGAAGCGATGCGCTTGGCGCAACAAACACGTGGTCAGAGATACGCACATCGCCGATAACACTGGTGAACGGACCAAGAAAAGCCGTTGGATGGATGGAAGGAAACCGCGGAACGGTATTCGCCGCTGTTATAGGATTGGGGCCAATAAACCTTGCGAATAGATTAACAGGACCTCTCGGAAGAGGATCGTGACCTTGCTGCCAGGTGTCGCCCCGGATAAACGAATGGTAGAATGCCATTTTAAAGTCTCCTTGTTAACGTTTTGGGAATGCTCTTGGTACTAAGGTATTCCGCATATAGGCAAATGTCACTATAGGTGGGCAACAGAAAAGTATACAACTCAAATCATATAGTTATTAAAGCAACAAGGCACCTAAAGGACTGGAAAACATCCTTGTAGGTGCCCTTTTATTATTAGCATATCTCATCATTAAACTATAAGCATCACGCTGCATCGTTAGACTTTTATGTAGGCACTTTTTTGTCGTTTATGTAGGAACATTTGTGTCGTTATTAGTTAGAATATTTATTAATTAGAATTATTATAAATAAGGTTGACTTTGTCTCTATTTTATTTATAATAATTATTATCTGATATCAATTATCAATGAAAAAAGACAGGCCGTAAGGAAGGAGTGCATCACCGATGTATGATGTCATTATTGTTGGAGCCGGTCCCGCAGGAGCTTCGGCGGCGATTTATACAGCAAGAGGGAATTTAAAAACGTTAGTTATTGATAAAGCACCGAATACAGGAGCACTCGCCATTACGCACAAAATTGCGAACTACCCCGGTGTCATTGGTGAATTATCAGGCAAAGATTTGCTAGATACGATGCGCGACCAAGCCAAGAGCTTCGGCGCTGAGTTCATCCAGACGACCATTACGGATGTCGATGTAGAAGGCGAGACAAAGTATGTGTTTACTGCAGATGGGATGTATGAGGGCAAGTCGATCATCATTGCAACTGGCTCTAAAGGACGCAATCGTATGCTGCCAGGTGAGGAAAATCTGATGGGGCGCGGCGTAAGCACGTGTGCGACTTGTGATGGTGCTTTTTTTGAAGGGAAGACGGTCGCTGTAATCGGTGATTCTGAAGAGGCATTGGAAGAAGCACAAGCGTTGAGCAAGTTTACTAAATCCATCCATTTCGTTGTTCCTCGACCTGAATTGCAAGGTGTTCATCACGTTCCAGATCTGAAAGGTACGAACATTCTTTACAAAACGAAGCCCCTTGAGGTGCTGGGAGATAAGCAAGTACAAGGTCTCCGAATTCGTACAAGCTCTGGTGGCGAGGAAGTGCTGGATGTGGATGGCGTCTTCGTTTTCTTATCTGGCAGTAAGCCAGGCACAGATTTCTTACAGGATCAAGTTCCTCTTGATGAGGAAGGCTTTATGATTTTGGATAGCTCCATGCAGTCTCCAGTTGCAGGTGTGTTCGGGGCTGGCGAAGTAAGACGCACACCGGTTAAGCAAGCAGTTGTTGCCGCTGCGGATGGTGCGATTGCCGCTATGGCAGTCGATAAATTTATTAATAAACGGGCTCAATTGATCCCGCAATATAAATAATTCTACTTATTAGGAGATGACCAACTATGTCTAATGTAATCGTATATTCCAGTACCAACTGCCCTTATTGTGTGCAATTAAAGAAATATTTAACGGAGCAACAAGTCGGTTTTGAAGAAAGAAACATTGATTTAAATGACCAATTCGGACAAGAGCTGCATGATATGGGCCTCATGTCACTACCTGTTACTGTCATCGGTGAGCACAAAATTCTTGGCCTCAATGTCACTAAACTCAAAAAAGCACTAGCCGAAATCGCTAGCTAAACTATACTAACACTCAAAGGAGAATCACATCATGACACAACAACTAACCGTTCAATCACCTGCTACTTTTGCTAAAATAGGGCTGCCAGCTCCAAGTTTTTCCCTGCTCTCTACAAAAAATATGGAAACGCTCGAGGAAAAAATCTCGCTAGAAGATTACCGCGGCAGATGGCTCGTATTCTTTTTCTGGCCATTCGACTTCACTTTTGTGTGTCCGACAGAAATCACAGCATTCAGTGACAATTATGAACAGTTCCTTGACCTAGACTGTGATATTGTAGGTGCGTCTGTAGACAGTGTCTACACGCATCGTGCTTGGACACAAACACCGCGCGATCAAAGCGGCATCGGCCCTGTGAAGTTCCCATTGGTGAGTGATTTCTCCAAAGAAACAGCACGTGCCTATGGCGTCCTAGATGATGAGACAGGTGCGGCGCATCGCGGCTTGTTCATCATTGATCCGGATGGCGTGCTGCGCTACCAAGTAGTGACGGACATGAATGTAGGACGTTCCGTTGACGAGACACTTCGTGTGCTACAAGCGCTGCAAGCAGGCGGGCTATGCCCAGCTAACTGGAAGCCCGGCGATCGCACACTATAAGCGAGATGAAGTAAGGAAGTCCCAATCGACATGTTGTCGATTGGGACTTCCTGTATTCTGTTCACCTTTTGAAGTATAATGAAGAAATTACAGTTAGATAGTGAGGTTGAGTGCAGCATGGCGTCCATTGCGGACAAGGTATTTATGGGTTCTTTAATTTTGATGATGGTAGCGGTTGTCGTTAGCGGGGTTGGCTTCCAATTCATTAATTGGAAATCGCAAGTGAACAATGAGCTTGAAGAAGAAACGAAGACGAGCAGCAATCGCAAGAAATCCGTTATGGATCGACAAGATAAAAGTCTCAAACGAATCGGGCGCTCTTACTTATTTTGGATTGCGGTAGCGGGCATGTTGATTTCGATAGGGTTAAGTTATTTATAATGTGTCTGTTAAAATAGGCATACAAAAAAGCACGCCGAATGCGGTGTGCTTTTTTGTCATGGTCAAGCTTATCTCTGAATTAGCCAGAATCCCGCGCAATAAACCGTGAGGACAGCACGACTTTCTCCACTTGTCTGCCCGGGTGCTGAAGGCGGTAAAGCAGCGTTTCAACAGCTCGAATGCCTAGCGCTTCCTTGCCGAGCTCGATGGTGCTTAGGGCTGGAGTCGCGTAGGCGGCTGCTTCAATGTTGTCTAGTCCGATGACCTTTACCTGACTCGGTACCTCGAGACCATGCCGTTTCAAAATAGGCAGCAGCGCTAGAGCAAGGTGATCATTGGCGCAAACAAAACCATCTGGCATGGTTTCCGGGGTCAAGGCCGCTACTTTGCGATCCAACTGGTGAAGCATGTGTGGGTGGGAGTAGGCTATTTGCCATTTCTTCAAATGGTAGTGCTCAGCAGGTCCAGCCATATCCTCGAGTGCCATGCGGCAGCCCCACCAACGCTCTTTGAAGCTTACGGCGAATTGATCATCGCCAATGAAAATAACACGCTTCGCGGCAGTGGAGAGCAAGCGTTGACATGCCATTTTGCCAGCATCCAAATTATTATTAAGCACACTATCTACTTCGATTAGCGGCTCATTATGGTCGATGAGGACGAGTGGAATCCCACTCTGCTTTAATGAAACGACGGATTGCGTTGGAAAAGTTCCTGCTAACAGCTGGCCAATACAATGCGAAAGATCAATATAGGATGGGATCTGCAGTTGGGGCTGGTGATTAGGTGCGATGGGGACGATCAGATGCTCATAGCCTAGCTCTTTACTGGCCGTGGCGATACCCGTGAGAACCTTTCCCCAGAAAGGGTTGTCCTGCAAATAGGTAGACTGAATCCACACCAAAATATAGGGAGTGAATTCGGTTGTCGTGTGCGCACCCTCAATGGCAGTAAGTTTGACGGCTTGATGAGTTGATGAGCGTGCAGTTTGAGTTTGCTGGAGGGTATAGCCCATCGCTTTCGCAGTCTCTTGAATACGAAGCCGGTTCTCTTCACTAACGCCTGATTTACCTGATAACGCTTGGGAAACCGTATATTTAGACATGCCGAGTCGGTCGGCGATTTGCTGCATGGATACTTTTTTGCTCATGAGAGACATCCTTTATATTGAAAATACGTTATGTACCTCGTTCGTTCGGAACCTAACAAATCTA
This sequence comes from Paenibacillus qinlingensis, assembly GCF_031455095.1. Taxonomy (GTDB): domain Bacteria; phylum Bacillota; class Bacilli; order Paenibacillales; family NBRC-103111; genus Paenibacillus_E; species Paenibacillus_E qinlingensis_A. Next base: position 226,258 of record NZ_JAVDSB010000008.1, on the reverse strand, counting down.
TTGTTCCTGATTATGTAGGAATTGTCAATGCAGCCGATCTACTAGGTTTACGCAAAAAAAAGATTGACCGCACCTAAGAAAGTGAGTAAATTATGCTCATGAATAAATATTGTTAGCCTAACAAAAATAACAAAATAAACAATAAGACATTGAAGAAACACACACCGACTTGGAGGATGAAAGCATGCTTACTACCATCATTTTTTACGATCCCAGATTTCCGTATGAAGGGAATCGGCCAGACAATAAAGCGGTTGCACAGCTAGGAGAAATAGGAAGAGTAGTTGGAGCCGAGGGGCTGGCAGATGCGCTGCAGCAGGGGGCAGATAATTTCATTCATCTACATGGACGTTATTTTCCGAAATCAGCGTGGCAGGCAATCGTTACTCATGCGCGTAAAGGCAAAGGTTTTGTACATCTAGGAAGCGCGCCATTCCGAGTACCTGCCTATCTAGGTGCAGAAGGCTGGGAGCTGGAAATAGAGCAAACAACGTATCACCAGGAGCTTCAAATTCATGAAATTCTGTCCGTGGACGACGCTCTCATCGTCAGTTATGCCGCACATTCCGAGTTACCATTGCTGGCAGGTAAAGAAGATCTATTTGCCATTCAGCCAACCGTTGGATTCGCACTGCATGTGACACGGACCGATGATCATCCAGGTCAAATTGGTTCCAGTGGTCCGATGGATGCTCATTTCACGCCGCTGCTGAAGGGGATTTCAAAGGATGGACGTGAAGTTGCAGCACCGATCGTACTTCTTGAGAATACGAAGGGGGCATTCGCGGGTGGCCGTTGGATTTTTGCCAATGTGGTCACGGATGAAACGTTCTGGAGCAATGGAGGAGTCTCGATAATCGCCGATTTGGCTGCATACACGAAGCGAGGCGTGACGGAAATTTGGTTCAAGCCTAATTACGCCTGTTATGATCCGGGCGACCGTGCAGCTTTGACAGTTCAATTGCAGACACTTGCGAATCGTACAGGTGCCGTGTCAGAGAATGCATCATGGACATTCCACGTTCAAGTAACGAAAGCGGGGCAGTCGGAGCCGATCTGGACGACGAAATTCGTGATGAATGCGTCGCGAGAGCTCTCTTTTAAAAAGGTAAACATGCCCATTGATATCGAAGCCGGTTACTATACAGCGGTGTGTAAAGCCGTAGCGAATACGGGGGAGACGCGCACGTTTAACCAAGGTTTCTGGGGGTATGATGCAGACTTGCTGCGCGAAGGGACGCCGATGTCTTGTGATCGCGACTACTTCTGGAAGGATGGACGTCCGCTTCCGATTGTTGGGATGACGTATATGACGAGCGATGTGGCGAGGAAGTTTTTGTTCTTGCCGAACGTTTCCGTGTGGGACCGAGATATTACGCAAATGGTCAAAGCGGGCATTAACCTGTTGCGTACAGGCGTCTGGTCGGCATGGCGTCAAATTATGTTCGTGGATGGACATCCCTATGAGGAAGTGCTGCGCAGCATCGATGCGTTCATTTTGACTTGTAAAAGACACGGCATTGAAGTCACGTTCAATTTCTTCTCGTTTACACCAGAGCTGTGGGAGGGCGTGAATCCATATTTGGATCCCCGCAGTGTGGAGGCGCAGAAGCGGTTTATTTCTTCCGTGGTGTCCAGACATAAGGAAACGACGAACGTGCATTGGGATCTGATTAATGAGCCGTCGATGTTTAATCCGAGCAAGCCTTTTGCTGGGCCGCAGTCGGCACATGATTCTTTCGAGCACGAGGCTTATGTGGCTTGGCTGGAGGAGCGTCATGGGGATATTCGCAAGCTGCAAGAGCGGTGGAATATGTCTCCAACGGAGCTGCCGAGCTTCGCTAGCGTCCGATTGTTGGATCCATCCGAGGTGAACATGAGTACGACGGAGACTGTGGAGAAAAAAGGTTCCCCATGGCTGGACTACACCCTATTCACCATGGACATGCACAATCGCTGGGCGAAGGAACTCATCGCGACGATTCGCAGTATTAACCCAGCCCAACTGGCTACAGTCGGGCAAGATGAGGGCTTAGGCGCGCAGCGGCCATCCCCATTCTTTTACGCAGAAGCTGTGGATTATACGACGGTGCATACATGGTGGTTGATGGATCAACTGGTGTGGGACGGGATTTTCTCCAAGGCGCCAACGAAGCCAAGTTTGATTCAAGAGACGGGCATTATGTACGTGGAGACGGCGGATGGTCGTGCGAAGCGTTCGGAATATGAGCTGCGTAATATTTTGGAGCGAAAATATGCTTATGCGTTCTCCACAGGTGGAGCAGGTGCTGTTCAGTGGATTTGGAATATCAATTTCTATATGAACAACATCAATGAGTCGCATATTGGGGCGCTGCGGGCAGATGGGACAGAGAAGCCGGAAGCTGATGTTTCTTATGATTTCGGGTCGTTCATGGCAGAGATTCGCGATCTCTTTGTAGGACGCAAACTAGAGGATGTCGTGGCTGTATTCCCGTATTCGAATGATTTCTCCACGCGCAAATTAGCCGGTGATGCAACGGCGAAGTTAACTCGCACACTGGCTTATGGGATGAATGTACCGTTCCGCGGCTTGAGCGAGTACCATTTGGAAGCTCTGGCGTCGGATCAGCCGAAGCTGATTATCGTGCCGAGCGCACATAACTTCAGTGATGCTGCTTTGGATAAGTTAACATCGCATGTGCGTGAGAATGGCGGAACACTGCTCTTTACCGGGCCGCTTGGTTTGAATGAATACTGGGCGCCGGTCGCTCGGTTGACCGATATCGTAGGTGAAACCGTGCTCAGCAACATTGTGCGCGAAGAGGCGATGGTGTTGGACGATGAGATGGTTCCTGTTTCTTTCGGTGGAGCGCGGATCGCTCAGCTGAACAAGGAAGTCGCGCTTGCAGGTGATGGCGGCTGGAACTCACAGCATGGTGTTGTTCGCAGTTACGAGCTGGGCAAAGGGCAGCTGATCTGGTGTCCACTCCCAGTGGAGTTAGGTGAGCGGAGCGATGTGTTGGAGAAGCTGTACACGTATGCGCTTAAATCAGCTAGTGTTGAGGCGGAACTGAACTGGGTCAAAGGCGGACAGTTGCCAGGGGTTTATGGGCGGAAGCTGAGCTTTGATAGCGGCGCGTTGTTTATCTTTGTCTCGGAGTTTGGCGTGGACACGCAGATCGAAGTAACCGATCCGGCAACGGGCCGGAGCTACGCGTTCGAGCTGGAAGCTGAGCGAACGGTCATGTTCGCCGCGAACTCAGCGGGCGAGTTGTTGGCGGTGTATCGACCTGAACAGGTGCAGGTTGAAGTGAAGTAACAATTGGCGTCAGGAACGCTATCACAAAAGACCTTAAATGACGCAACTACTTTAAACAACGTTACGGGAAAATGCTAATCCGTGCAAATGGACGATGGGCTGAACAATAACGTTATGCGATAATACTAAAAGCTCCAAAATCGAAGTTTCCTGCGTATTTCAACACTTTAGCGTTATACCATCACTTTATTTCCAGTAAAAATGACAAAACACGCAAGATAAGATGATGCCATCACCTTACCTTGCGTGGTCTTCCGAGAAGCGGAAACTAAAAGGAACTTAGCAGGTACAAGTACCAACCGCTAAGTTCCTTTTTCATATCCCTATTTACTTTTCCAGCGTATATATTTGCCTCGATCATTAACCTAACTTACTTCTGGGACAGACCTTTTTGCGCGTGGAGGGAGTAAGTAGGGATGCGTTAGGTGGGAACGCTGGGGTAGGAGTAGGGAAGTCAATTAGGTAGAATGAATGGTTTGTTAGATTCAGAAGGTATTAACTGCATGAAATCCATCTATTCGTTCTTATTACACAATATAGGTGAAAATAACTATATCGCATACATGTAAATGTGTTTTGAACATCAGACAGAATGGTGGGGGTCAAACTATCAAACCCCCTCAGTGTTTTTCACTGAGGGGGCTAGTGCCACGCTATATAATTATGTAATTTGATCAATACAGTTACTGCAAACGAGCTTCCCTTTGAAATACGTCATATCCTCGAAATTACCACAAAATACGCAGGCAGGCATATACTTTTTTAATGTGATTCGCTCAGGATCCACGTAAACTTCAATAGCGTCACCGATTTCAATGTGCAGCGTCCGACGCAGCTCAATAGGTAAAACAATCCGTCCCAGCTCGTCCACTTTTCTTACAATTCCCGTCGACTTCATACAACAACCTCCCTTTTTTTATGAACCAACGAACTACTTCATCTAGTTACAAAGACTCATATTCTGTATATACATCTATTCCACATATGCACTCAAATCCCTTTTATTTACTGATTGAGTTTTCGATAAAGTTGACAATTTCTTCAAACCTCATGCAAACCGAAAAAAATGTAAACTTAGTTCGATAGAAACGTCAACTTTCCCCAAGACAATCTTGTTATAGTTAAGAAAATAAGAATAATAAAACGAAACCATAAGCGAAGGTGGAGGTTTTTCATTGATTTGGAACCGATTAGGTGTATTAACGGATGAAGTATCTGCTGATTTCGAAAAAGCGGTAAAGTGGGCTGCCGAACAGGGCTTACGACATGTCGAAGTAAGAGTTGTGAATGGCGTCAATGTTGCGGAACTGGGAAATGCTCAGCTCATCGACATCCGCAAATTAGTGGAAGATCACGGATTATACGTGTCAGCAATTGCCTCTCCTTTGTTCAAATGCGCACTAGATCCGCAGCGATTGGTTGAATCAGGAGATACGTTTGGGCAGAAGGAACAGAGTGTGGAGGAACATTTTAAAAAACTTCATAGGGTTATTGAGATTGCGAAGCTGCTCGGGACATCTCGTATCCGGATTTTCTCGTTTTGGCGGGAGCTTGATCCACAAAAACATCGAAATGAGGTTATTCATCATCTAAAAAGAGCAGGAGACATCGCCGAGAGAGAAGGCGTGATGTTGCTGTTAGAGAATGAGCCATCTTGCAATGGAGGCTTTGCTGAGGAAGTCGCTTCGCTTGTTTCTGGTATTGATTCCCCAGCGGTTAGGGGGCTATGGGATCCAGGGAATGAAGCGTACGGGGCGAAGGAGGCATTCCCGAGAGGCTACCAATTCATGAAAAAAAGTTTAGCACATGTCCATCTAAAGGATGCTTATATTCGTCATGATGGAACGCCCAAATGTGTGCCTCTTGGCTCTGGTAATGTGTCAATAACCGCTCAGATTAAGGCGCTCGAAGCAGATGGGTACACAGGTTTATATACAATAGAAACGCATTTTGTCCCAGATAGCGGCAGTCAGCTGACAGGCACGCGCATGACGCTAGATGCACTTCGCGCTTTATTAGAGGAGGTGTAGCATTGGCTAACTGGAAATTTGGCATCATAGGTTGCGGTTCGGTGGCAGATTTTCATATCGAGGCTATCCGGCAAATTGAAGAGGCAAGCCTGGTTGCGGTAGCCAGTCGTACGGGGGCGAAGGCGCAAGCCATCGCTGAGCGTGAGGGATGCGCTTGGACGACGGATTATCGTGAGCTTCTTGCCAGGAACGATGTTGATATTGTGTGTGTTACAACCCCAAGCGGCAGCCATGCGACGATCGGGCTGGAGGTCGTGAATGCGGGCAAGCATTTGATTATTGAGAAGCCAATTAGCATGAATGTGGCGGACGCTGAGCGGCTAGTCCAAGCGGCACGAGCGAAGAACGTGACACTCTCTGTCATCTCACAGCGTCGATTCGAGGCGCAGAATCAAGCGATCAAACGGGTACTAGACGAAGGGGCTCTCGGTAAACTCTTGCTAGTCGAGGTATCACTGCCCTTCCATCGATCTCAGTCTTATTACGACAGCGCGCAGTGGCGCGGAACGATCGCAGAAGATGGCGGTGCCCTGATGAATCAAGGGATTCACTGCTTAGATTTGCTGTTATGGTTCGCAGGTGAAGTTCACACGGTTTTCGGCAAAGTCGCGACGCAGACGCACGAGATGGAAGCTGAGGATTTAGGTCTGGCCATTTTGCAATTTAAAAATGGGGCATTTGGGACGATCATGGCATCGACCAGCATTCGTCCAGGCTTCGCCGCAACCATCCATTTGTACGGGGAGAAAGGGACGATTAAGCTGGAGGGCTCGACGATTGTCCATTGGACGGTGCCAGGTCGAAGTGAACCGACTTGGACAGAAGAAGGAGCCTATGGCGGTATTACGGATCCACGCAGCATTGCATCGGATTTTCATCAAAGCCAGTTGTTGGATGTCATGGCTTCTATCGAAGCCGGCGAAGAGCCGCTGGTTACGGGGGAAGCTGGGCTGCGAGCAGTGCGGCTAGTTGAACAGATTTATAAGAGCGCGGCGGAAGGTCGGCAGTTAACTTTATAGTACTGGAGGAACTTAACTATGCAGGAGCCACAATCACAGGTGCAACCACAACCAGTCAGCCAAGTACAAATCGATGAGTTGCAGGTTAATGTATATCAGAACCGGAAAGCATTGGGGCAAGCTGCGGGATTAGATGCAGCCACAAGGATCAAATCGCTGCTTGCAGAGAAAGCGGCAGTTCGCATTATTTTCGCGGCAGCGCCTTCGCAGAATGAAATGCTCGAAACGCTGGCACAGGATGAAGCCATCGATTGGTCGCGGATCACCGTGTTCCACATGGATGAGTACATCGGACTCAGTGAGGAAGCGCCGCAGAGATTTGGAAGGTTTTTAACCGATCGTTTATTCCATCTAGTTAATCCGGGCACCGTTCACCTCATCAATAGCTCGAATGAAGCGGAGGACGAGTGCAGACGGTATAGCGCACTTTTGGAAGAGGCTCCGATCGATGTGGTATGCCTCGGTATTGGTGAGAACGGTCACATTGCCTTCAATGACCCCCCTGTTGCTGATTTTGCTGATCCGTTGTGGATCAAGCGTGTAGAGCTGGATGATATTTGCCTGCAGCAGCAGGTGAATGATGGATGTTTCGACCGTATTGCAGAGGTGCCTACGCATGCGTTAACCCTGACCATCCCAGCGCTGATGTCGGGTGCACATTTGTTCTGCTCTGTACCTGGTGTTACGAAACATCAGGCAGTTCAACGCACATTGAGCGGATCCATCTCAACCGAGTGTCCTTCGACGATTCTCCGCAGGCATCCGGACTGCACGATGTATCTGGACCTAGATTCCTATGGCCGATAGTACGAACGTTATTCATGCGCGCCATTATGTTACAGGAGCACCTGTCGCGATGACCGTCCGCGATGGACGGATTGCGAATGTGGAACCGCTTGCTGCATCTGAATCGGTAGATCTGCCGATTGTCGCGCCTGGCTTGGTTGATCTGCAGATCAATGGCTATGCGGGAAGCGACTTCAACACATTGCCGCTTGAAGCGGAGACGGTCAGTGGCATCGTTCGCATGCTATGGCGGGAAGGGGTAACTGCTAGTTACCCCACCGTCATTACGAGCAGCCCCGAGGCGATCGCAAGCGCGCTCGGCAGCATAGCTAGCGCCTGCGAAGCGGACCCTGCGACGGAGCAAGGCATTGCGGGCATTCACTTGGAAGGCCCGTTCATTTCGCTCGACGACGGGGCACGCGGAGCACACCCGCGTGATGCCGTAAGGCCGCCGGATTGGGACCTCTTCTGCCGCTGGCAGGAAGCGGCTGGCGGCCGCATCAAGCTTGTGACGCTGTCGCCGGAATGGCCGGACAGCGCCACATTCATCAAGCGCTGCGTCGATAGCGGCGTGATCGTGTCCATCGGCCACACGGCAGCAGACGCTTCGCAGATAGGGGAAGCCGTCGCGGCAGGCGCTCGGATGTCGACGCATCTGGGGAATGGGGCGCATCTGATGCTTCCGCGCCATCCGAATTATCTGTGGGAGCAGTTGGCGCAGGATGAACTGTGGAGCTGTGTCATTGCCGACGGCTTTCATTTACCGGACCAAGTGCTGAAGGTTGTGCTGAAAGTGAAGGGCGAGCAAGCGCTGCTAGTTAGTGATGCTGTAGCGATCAGTGGTCTTGAACCTGGCGTCTACAAAACGCACATCGGAGGCGACGTTGTGCTTACCTCAGAAGGCAAGCTTCACCTTGCTGCTGATCCTCGTCTCCTAGCGGGCTCCGCTCAGATGCTGCTGTGGGGCATTGCCCATTTGAATCGACGGGGGCTGGCCGATTTCCCAACAGCGTGGGAAATGGCATCGACACGCCCGGCTCGTTTGATGGGTTTGCCTGTCGCAGAGGGCTTATCGATTGGGGCACCGGCCGATTTCGTCCTCCTGGACAGCATGCAAGCTGACGGCCGCATCCCACTGAGGCAGACCTACAAAGCTGGCAAGATCGTCTATGATCGAAGCCAGCAGAGCTTATAAACATACTATTTTGCGCGTCTGCACAGAAGGGTTGTTCTATTCCGTTAATTGACATATGCTTGAATGAAATATGGCATCGGATAGGTGGTAATCGTATGAGCATGGAGAAGGGAATGTCCTATTTTCAAAGCAAATCCACACTGAAAAAGGAATTTCCTTTTAAAATATTCCGCTACTCCAGCCTAGCGCTGAAGCAGCCCTTGCATATCCACGACTATACGCAGATTGCTTATGTGCTCAAAGGGGTGTGCAACCATCAGCTGCGCGGCAAATCGCTGAATGTCAGCAGAGGGGATATGTTCATCATATCGCCTGGGGTGGAGCACAGCTTGAGCGCGATTGAGGAACGGGAGTTCGAGGTGGTGCTGATTGATTTCCTCCCTTATTTGGTGAGGGAGCAGTTGAAGCCTTTCTCGGATACCTTGCAGCCCTTTCTGCACAATACGGTTGACGAAATGCCAGAGTTAGGGACCATGCCACAGCCGTGGCTGCATATCGCCAAGCCAAAGCAACTGCTAGTGGAGCAGCTTCTGCAAGATATACAGGATGAATTTGAGCATCGTGAAGCGGGTTATGAATATGCCATCTGTACGAGTCTAGTCAAGCTGCTCATCCTTATGGATCGCGAATATCGCAGGGCTCGGCGTAAGCAAAGTGTAAAGTCGACGTCCACGAGCCAGCATCCGATCGAAGAAGTAAAACGATTCATTCATGACAATTACAGTCAGGATATTCCCCTTGAGCAAGGGGCATTTCTAGCCAATATGGCTCCAGCTTATTTCAGCACGATTTTCAAAAAAGAAACAGGCCAGAACTTCGTCGATTATGTCAATGAGGTACGCATTGAAAGAGCGATGGAGCTCATTCAACGGAATATGCATACCATTACGCAAATTGGCTTTCAGGTTGGGTTTCATCATCTCAGTCATTTCATCCGAACATTCAAAAAACGAACCGGCATCACGCCTACTGAATATAAGAAAACGTTTGGAAATACCCCCTAAATGGATAAAGGAAAGAGGGAATCACGATGACTAAGAAAATAGTGAAGGTTGGTATTATTGGGCAAGGGCGCAGCGGGCGCGACATCCACGGTAATTTGCTTGTGCAGCTTCCTGAGCATTACCGCATTACAGCGGTTGCAGACTCCATAGCAGAGCGTCAGGAGCTTGCGAAACAAGAATATGGCTGCACAGCGTACGCATCTTGGGAGGAAATGGTGACGAATGAGGAGCTGGATTTGATTGTGAATGCTTCTCCGAGCCATCAGCATTTTCCGATCACATTGGAGCTGCTTAATCGCGGACTGGATGTCTTGTGCGAGAAGCCGTTGGCGAAGACAACGGAGGAAGTCGATCAGTTGATTGCAGCGTCCGAGCGAACAGGAGCTGTTTTGGCCGTATTCCAGCAATCCCGTTACCAGCCGGCTTTCGTCCAGCTGAGTAAAGTGATCGAATCAGGCGTGCTAGGGCGCATCGTGCAGATCGATTTCAGCCTGAACGGCTTTGCACGCCGCTGGGATTGGCAAACGCTGCAAAGCAATAATGGCGGAAGCTTAATGAATACGGGACCTCACCCGTTGGATCAGGCGCTGCAGCTATTTGGGGCGGATGCGCAGCCAGAAGTCATGTGTATCATGGACAGAACAAATACCTTTGGTGATGCGGAGGATTATGTGAAGCTGATGCTGCGCGGAAAAGGAAGACCTACCATTGATCTGGAAATTTCATCCAGTTGCGCCTTCCCACATGAACAGTTCAACATTCAAGGAACGAATGGCGGCCTTCACGGAACAGGGAACAAGCTGGAGTGGAAATATTTTAAGCCGGAAGAAGCGCCTGAACAGAAGTTAATCCGTGAACCGTTATTCTCAGCGGAAGGGAAACCTGCGTATTGCAGTGAAACGCTGCCATGGCAAACAGATAGCTGGGAGGTTGCGATTGCAGACGGGAAGTCAGCTTTCGAACATATGACAGAGAAGCTGTATCTGATGTTGTATGAGACCCTCACCGAGGGCAAAGAACTGGAAATTACGCCTCAGCAGGTGCGCAGGCAGCTATGGGTCATAGAGGAGTGCCAACGCCAGAATCCGCATATCTACGCGCAGTAAATGATAGGCAAGCCCCGATCTCGCGTGTTGGCGGGGGAGGGGCTTTTTGTGTAGTGGCGGAGGCAGGAGTATGGAGAAGAGCGTGGGTATAGTCGGTAAAAGCGACTAACTCGGGAGCGAGTGGGGTCTAAGGCGTGGAGATAGTCGGTGAAACCGACTATCTCGAGTGAGATCGAGGCCCAGCGCGTGCAACTAGCCAACAAAACCGACTATCATAATTGGGGTAAGCACCAAGATAGTCTCTAAGGTTAATGAATTCTTATCATCAAGCAACATTCAAAAGATTTACTTATTTGCGTAATCGCCAGGATGCCCTATATTTTTCATAGTGGATTACACGTATTTAAAGGAGGAGCACGATGAGCATTAGTTACAACCAGTTGGAAGCATCACACTTGAGTGAAATCCTTGCGCTATGGAATAAGGAACTGTCCGATTTGTTTCCAATGAGACTTAGATTGCTGCAGCAAAATATCGTAGAAGATCAGCTGTGGCTGCGCGAGGGTTCATGGGTGGCTGTGGAGCAATCGTCAGGGCGAGTGGTTGGGTTCGCTGTTGCCAAAATCGCGTCTGCAGCAACGGAGGGTTTCGGTATTCCTCGTGACTTGGGATGGATTCATGCCCTCATGGTCGACGGTTCGTACAGGCGGAGCGGAATCGGGACAGCCCTTCTTCGCAAAGCTGAGGAGGCGCTCCTGAACGCAGGAGCCAAACGGGTCATGCTCGGTAACGACCTACACCGTCGCCTGTTTCCAGGAATTCCCGCTCAGCTTGAGGAAACGAGACAGTGGTTCGAGAAGAGAACTTACACGTTCAAGGAGATCTCTTACGACCTGATGAACGATTACGGAGACGATCAAGTCGTCACGTTGCCCACAGTCCATGAGGCAACATTCCGGCTCGCAAATCCTAGCGACAGAGAAGCCTTAACAGCTTTCATGCATCGCTGCTTCCCTGGCAAATGGGATTACCAGCATCGCAACTATTGGGAGCGCGGTGGAACAGGAAGAGAATTCGTCCTGCTTGAGCGGGACGACGCAATCATTGGGTTTTGCCGGATGAATGATGCCGAGTCCCCATTACTGGCGCAGAACATCTATTGGTCAGGCCTCTTTGAAGGTGAGTTAGGCGGTTTGGGTCCGCTGGGAATTGATGAGAGCTTCCGGGGGCATAAGTACGGGATCTCGATTGTACAAGCAGCGATTCATTATTTATTGCAACGTGGCGTACGTAACGTGGTGATTGATACGACACCTTTCGTAGATTTCTACGGAAAGCTGGGCTATCAGACTTGGAAGAGTTATGCGAGATATGCCAAGGATCTATAAGGTTCATAACCAAGAGGGAGCAACTACGTCATCAAGACGTAAATGCTCCCTCTTTCTCATTTAGTTCTTATTATTCAGCCTACGGAATTCGCTTGGTGTAATTCCTGTATGCCGTTTGAAAACGCGATTGAACGAGGCCGCCGTAAAGTAGCCAACAAGCGATGCAATCTCCTGCACCTTCAAATCGGTATCCCGCAGCATCTCAATCGATTTATTCATTCGGACGGTAAAGATGTAATCGCTGAAATTGGTACCTGTTTTTTCTTTAAAGTAAGTGGACAGATACGGCCCTGTGATCCCCAACTTGGCAGATATAGCTTCCAGTGACAGGTCATCTCCGAAATTCGACTCCACATATTCCATAACGAATTTGGTCATGACGTCGGTTTCGGATTTTTTCTCTCTAATGGCTGCAGCAGATTGCGCAAGGAACCAATGTAAAAACGCTTTGTATTGTTCTAAGGTATGACAAGCCTTCAATAGATCATAAGGAGACCCTCTGTCTGAGAACGTATGAATGGAAATATTTTGCGCATACATGCTCTTCAATGCTTTGTTGACGATATCTTTGGTAAAGTCTTGGAACTGCTGGGCGAGTGCGCCAGCTTTGGCAAGTTGATCGAGAAGCTTGTCAGCTAATGGAATTGTGACTGCATCAGAACCGGCGTGCAGATTGACGGTTAGCTCATTCTCCTCCGATGGCGTAGGAATCAGTAAAGCAGGCTGTGGCAGCCATTCTGTGATGATCTGAACACCTTCGCCCAACCGTCGCTGTTTGATCAGATCCAGCGCGTTCTGGTAGGTCTCGACGAAGTCAGACGAATGCTTGTGAATAGGGCTTGGTGCAATCGTGAAGTTGCCATATGTCGCATCGATATCCAGCATTTGCACAAGTCGTTCTAGATCGTCAGAACGTGCTTCTTCCTGCTCATTTTCGACAAAAATAATGGATAAGATCTGATCCTTTTCTAATTGGAAGGTCAACGAATCTGTGTATAGGCTCGAGAAATGGGCATCGATTAACTCTTTATAGGTGTTAAATGTGCGCTGATGCGCGTTTGTAATCTCTGTGAGGAATTTATCATTAAAATCAATCTGAATCAGCACGAGCTTGTAAGGCTTGTTCGAGTCGATCAAGGTGTGTAGCTGGGAGCCCTTTCCATCAAGTTTTTTTAAGCGTGTCATGTATGCGAATTGCTGTAATAGGGTGTTTTTGGAGCGAAGGTCGTTATGGAATTCTTGATTGGAACGGGATAGATTATTGAGTGTGTTGTGCAGCACATTGAATTCTCTAATTCGACTATTTTTAATCCCTTGTAAACCAATTGGATTATAAGATTCCAGTGAACGAAGCATGTTCGCTAACGGATTATGGAATCGCTTGGCAATCAGATAGGATACAGCGAGTGAAATGAACAAAGACAAGATGATAAGCGCAAGCATATTCAAGTTAAGCCTGTGAATTTGTTGCGTTAGTCCTTTATCGGAAACAATCTCGATGTATGTGAGGCCGGTCTCTGCACTGGTACGGTAGAAATAATAGGTATTCTTGATACGCGTGTAACCACTACCTGTTATTCCTTTGATTTCTTCGGGCAATTCCGATTCCACGGAAGAGAAAACAAGGTTGTGAGTGCCATCCACGATCATTAGGCTGCTTTCAGGCTGCGATTGGTGAAACGCTTCAAACACCTTCGAGCTCTTCATAAAGACGATAAAAGCAAAATTCGTATCATAGGCATTCTTAATCATGATGGGCATAAGGCTGCCGATTGGCTTATGTTCAAATGCGGTGAGAGAGTTAAAAATGGCAGAAGGATAAATTTTGAAACTCTGTGAGCTTTCAATTTCCTTCTTCCAGAAATCGACGGTGTAAGCAGATTGGGCATAAAACTTGTTGAACATGGTCTCGGCATTCCGGGTGCCATCTTTTTCAATGATGAAACGACTATCTTTGAAGTAATAGATGATGTTGTCTAAATAGAGCAAGGAATTGTTAAGCGAGTACTGTAAGTCATTTTGCGCTTTAATCACAATATCGTAGTGGGATAAGGGGTTCCCATTTTTAAGTAATTCTGTCTCATTGCTGAACAGATAACCAACCATGATACTGCGAATCAGCTTAATATGTTTCTCATAATTAGCGAATGTTGTGTTCAAATTCAGACCGCTATTGACGATAATCTCATCCTTAATCCGATCGCGAAAGAAGGAATAGGACCACGCATTAATGGAAACGAGCAATAGAATAATCGCGATGAAGCTGCAGAACAAGGTGTAGAACAGTGATACTTGATTTTGAATTTTTGTCGAAAATCGTGCTATCCACTTCATCGTGTCATTCCTTTCTTTACGAGAGATTAACAATATTGAGTATAGCATGGAGGAGTAGGAGGGGTTCAATACTCTGACCTTTAAAAAGTTATCCATTTTCATGATTCAGGCATTATAGGGTGTATGTAAGAGGGAGATTGGTGACAGATCATGGATGAGATTGTGGAATTTTCCAATGGAACTGGAAGGAGGTATCTTCACCTTCCTTAAGATAATACGTCATTTTGGGGGAATGCAGAAAATAGTGAGGAATCGAAATTATGACTCATTGCCCGGTATTCACCGTTCCTTTAAAGTTGGATGCATAGACAGGATAATCAGACAGGAGGTCAAGGGATGCATCCATTCCTAAAGAGATGGCATAACAGCAAGTATCTCATGCTTTTGTTTTTGCCGGCTCTTATTTACTACGTATTATTTAAGTATGTGCCGATGTTTGGGATTTTGATTTCGTTTAAGGACTATAACACCTTCAAAGGGGTGTGGGCGAGTGAATGGGTCGGTATAAAATACTATTCGTTGTTTTTCCATAGTCCTGATTTTCTGAAGTTGCTGAAAAACACAGTGCTCCTAGGGGTGTACAAAATTATTTTCGGGTTCCCTGCACCTGTTATTTTAGCTCTCTTATTAAATGAAGTGCGCAAGGCGACATTAAAACGTTTTGTTCAATCGGTTAGTTATTTACCTCACTTTATTTCCAATGTAGTTGTTGTGAGTATGATGTTCTTATTTCTCTCGCCAACGAGTGGATTAGTCAATAAAGTGATCCAGTGGTTCGGATATGATGCCATGAACTTTATGCAAAATGAAAGTTATTTTCGAGCAATCTACATATTATCAGAGATTTGGCAGCATGTCGGTTGGGAAACGATCATTTATTTAGCAGCTCTAAGTGCAATTGATCCTCAATTGTATGAGGCAGCAAGAGTGGATGGTGCGAATCGCAGACACCAATTGCTTCATATTACAATTCCGGGCATTATGCCGGCGATTATTATTCTGTTTATTTTGAACATCGGACATGTCCTAGATATCGGTTTCGAGAAAGTGCTATTGATGTTGAATCCTTCCATCTATTCGACTGCCGACGTACTATCTACCTACGTGTATCGGACGGGTATACAGTCATTGAACTACAGCTATGCGACAGCCATTGATTTATTCAGCTCTATCATTAACCTCATCTTCATTCTGACTGCCAATTGGATTAGCCGCAGAACGAGCGAGACAAGCTTATGGTAACGAAGGGAGTGCACGAGTATGAAAAGAAAATTTGGTCTCTTTGATGTTGTTTTATTTGTGAGTTTGCTAGGCGTGGTCGTATCGGCGCTGTATCCCTTCGTTTATATGATAGCGGTTTCGTTCAGTGGCGTTGTTCCTGTCCTTAAGGGGCAAGTCTTCCTATGGCCAAAAGAGTTTAATTTGAACACGTATGTCTCCGTTTTTGAAAAACCAGAAATTGGAAGAGCTTACCTCAATACGATCTTGTATACCGTACTAGGTACGACGCTTTCCTTGGTCGTTAGCGCAGCAGCTGCTTATGCCCTTTCGAAGAAACATATGTTGTTTCATCGTGGCTTCATGATCATGATTGTCATTACGCTATTCTTCAGCGGTGGCTTGATTCCGACGTTCCTAGTCGTCAAGAGCTATCATCTTATTGATACGATTTGGGCCATGATTCTGCCGACGTTGGTAAGTTCTTGGAACCTCATTGTGATGAGGACATTCTTTGCAGGCATGCCGCAAGAGGTTGAGGAATCTGGCAAAATGGATGGACTTACGGACATCGGCATCTTTTTCCGACTTGTATTACCACTATCTAAAGCAATTCTGGCGACGATTGGCCTATTCTACGGCGTTGCCATCTGGAACAATTTCTTCTCTGCACTTTTATATTTGCGAGATGCCGACTTGTTCCCTTTGCAAATCATCGTCCGCAACATGGTGCTGCAAGGACAAGGCACCGGCGCTGGAAATATCGGCGGCGACAGCATGATTGTGGATGAATCCATAAAGTATGCAACCATTATCATTACAACGGTTCCCATCCTGATGATCTACCCGTTCCTGCAGAAGTATTTTGCTAAAGGAGCGCTAATTGGGTCGATCAAAGGTTAATATAGAGGTACAAGAACAATGGGATGTAAGAAAAGTATGGCAAGCGAGACATGGCAAGCAAATTCAAGGAAATTAGGGAGAGTGGGTCAACGTATGAAGAAAAAGTCAGTCGTGATGTTAGCAACAATTTTGAGCATGAGTTTCGTTATGGGTGCATGTTCCAAAGAAAGCAGTGTAGCAACGCCATCCGCAGCATCGACAGCCGCAACCTCATCGTCATCTGTACCAAAAGCACAAACCTTTAAGTTTCTAGACTATAGCAACCCAAGTTGGCCGTATGATGCGAATTGGAAAGTATGGAGCTATCTGACGGAGAAAACGGGCGTGAAGCTGGATATCCAATTGCCGCCAGGAAACCTGCTGGAGGATGCGCTCGCAATGACTGTTGCTTCTGGTGATATGCCGGATCTGATGTGGACACAGACGAAAGCGATAGCGGATAAATTTGGTCAGCAAGGTGCCCTGGTCAACATTCTTGATTATGTAAAGGACATGCCGAACCTGAAGGCTTGGATGGAGAAGTACCCAACAGAAGCACAGAACGTCCTCTCATCTGATGGCAAAATGTATGTGTTCCCTAACCAAGGTTTAGGTGAATCTAACCGTCGTACCTGGATGTATCGGGAAGATGTATTCAAGAAGCTCGGCTTAGCCGCACCAACAAACTGGGATGAATTGTATGAGACGTTGAAAAAGTTGAAAACCGCCTATCCGGACAGCTATCCGTTGACATTCCGTAATGGCTTGCGTTATATGTACGATTTCGGAGCGGGCTTCAATGTACCTGCAGAAGTAGAGAAACGTAAAGCGTCCGTGTTCTTTGACAGCGCATCTAAAGATTGGAAGTATGCACCGATCCAGAACGAATACAAGACACTCTTGACGTATATGAACAAGTTCTACAAAGAGAGCTTGATCCCGAAAGATTTCTTAACGATTGATACGAAAATGTGGCAGGATATCGTGTCTACAAATCGTGCATTCGTGACACTTGATTACATGGGACGTATTGACTTCTATAACAGCGCATTACGTAAAGACAATCCGCAGTTCACAATGAATTATATGGCGCCGCCAGCAGGTTGGGCAGGTGGACCTCGTAAGACTGCCTTTACAGCTGTCACAGAAGAAGGCTTCATGGTTTCCTCCAAGTCGAAACAAATCAAAGAAGTCATGAAGTATCTGGATTTCTTCTACTCAGAAGAAGGGAAGAAGCTCGTTTCCTGGGGGAAAGAAGGAGAAACAGTTAATGGCAATGCGTTCACAACGAAGTATGCGGACATTGCAGATTTGAGAAAGAAAACCGGCTTGTCCACAGATGGTGCTTATACTTGGTTTGATTTTAATGCACATATTTCCGTATCTTCACCAGAGTTGCAAGCGGCTTATAAAGAAGCACCTAAGTATGATGGCGAGAAAAATGGTACGCTTTCTTTCACGCTGGAGGAGCAACAAATCTTGGATACGAAGGGTGATTCCTTGAACGCTAATCGTGATGAGAATTTCTCCAAATTCATCATGGGTTCACGTAACTTCAGCGAGTGGGATAAGTTCGTTGAAGAGCAGAAGAAGCTTGGTTACGAGGATATCGTGAATATTTATAGAAATGCGGACAAACGCGCGAAAGCAGCAGTGAAAAAATAAGTCTTTACCAATCAAAGCCCCGCCTGCTAGAGCGGGGCTTTGTATTATCTCGCGATAGAGAGGAAGATACAAATGGCTATTCATTCGTTTAAGAAAAGGTTATCAACGATACTGACAGCACTGCTCCTTGTAAGCATGATTCCTTTATTCGTAGCACCACCAGTAGTGGATGCTGCGGTTGCTCCTTTTCCAATTTCGCAACAACTCAACAATATGGATTCAGCGACGAATGCAACGGGCGATACAGTAGGTACCTCAGGAGTGGCAGTTATTGCGAATACGGATTCGCAATATATTAAGGAAGGCACAGGCTCGAAGAAGTGGCTATTAGCTTTTAACAATGGCACTATAGATGTTGCAGGCTCGGCTCTCATGTATCCTAAAGCCGCACCAACTGTTGATTTGAGGGGCTATAGCACACTTAAAGTGTGGGCCTATTCCGTTAAAGCTAGAACGGGGGACCAAGCGGATAAGCCAATTCAGATTCGATTTTTCATGAAAGGGGATACAAGTAATTATTATTACTACAGAGTCCCATTGGATTGGACGGGATGGAAAGAAATTGAGGTTCCGCTAAGTACTGTCCAAACTCAGAAAAGCATTGATTCATTAAATAATTGGGGACCTTTGGATTATGTACGATTCGATCAAGCTGCGGTTTCAGGAACAACACTTGATTTAGGTTTGCAAATCTACTTAGATGATCTTCGGTTAACGAATACGGCAACCGTTATGCCAGCCCTAGCTGACAAACCGTCCGGTGAATATGTCAACAAAGTAATGGTTAGTTTAACTAGCCAATCTACTCCAGCACTACTGGCCAAAACGTATTACAAAAGAGTGGGCATTGATAGTGTTTTTCAACTCTATACGACTCCTATCACGCTTACATCCGATGTTACACTTATTACTAAATCATCCATTTCGAATGTAGATAGCGAAGAAACAACGTATAATTACACATTCGTCTATCGCGATTTTGTTGAAAATGTAGTTGCAAATCCACCTGCAGGAACGTATGCAGAAGTAAAGAACGTTACATTGACCTCTGAAACCGCAGGTTCAGCGATCTATTATAAAGTGGAAGGCGTAGATGCATCTTACAAGCTGTACACGGCACCGATCTTGGTTGATCAATCACAGACGATTATGACCAAAGCGGAATTTGATGGCAAAGCGAGTGAAGTGACGAGCCAAGCGTACAATATTGATCTATCTGGCAGCTCGAGTACGCCAATCGGGAATATGGAGACGTTTACTGGGTGGACGAATACAACAGCAAGTTCGACCATTGCTGTGCAAGGACTGAAGTCGGGCCAATGGACGAACCCAGCAACAGCCATTAACATCGCGGGTCTTACAGCACCATGGAGCCAGAATGACCAGATCGAATTCTGGTTGTATTCAGAGAAGGCATCGAATAAAAAGGTGTATTTTATCTTAGACGCTAACATCGCATCTACACCTAGCTTCGATTATTTCATGTCCACGTTCTATGTGGATTGGACAGGATGGAAGAAGGTTGAAATTCCATTTAACAAAATGCTGAACTCTACGGGATCAGCCAACTTGGCTAATTTTAACCAGATTATAATTCACCCTAAATGGTATGATTCAGATCCAGCACCAGATCCGACAGATAAGCTGTATTGGGATGGCTTCGCCTTGGCTAAGAACGCGGTTGAACCTTCTATTAAGCAAATTGATAAAGCTGCGTTGCCAGACAGCACGTTGCACTATACATTCTCACTCAAGAATATCAGTAACGTAGATACAACTTATCAAATTACACCGAAAGCGGCGTTTGGTGCGGGCTATAACGTAACGCTAACAGGAACTACGCCTATTGTCGCGCAAGGTGCTGAAACGGATGTAGATATCGAAGTAAAAGTACCTGCCTCTGCACAAGCGGGCGAGACAAAGAAAGCGATATACACCGTCAAGCCTTTGGCAGGTGGTAAGGAAATAAATATTGAGTTAAACATCAAAGTAGGCGCATCTCGTGTACCTACGAAGCAACATCCTTATATCATGACATCGCAAACTCAACTGGACGAGGCAAAAGCTAAGATTCAGTCCTTTGGTTGGGCTGAGGATTACCTAGATGCGATAAAGGTGAAGGCGGATAGCTGGTTGACTAAGACTGTATATTATCCATCCAAACCAGCAGGCGAGAGTGGGAAATTCGTCTGCGGGGATACGCCACTTGTATTTAATTATGAAAGTCCTAATGCTCATTTGTGTCCGACGAACAACCAAGTGTACACAGGCGCGGATATCGATGGTGGCTGGCGGTTTACGGCGCATACAGTGAATATTGAAGCGGTACGCAATCTTGCACTAACGTATGCGTTAAGTGGAGAAACGAAGTACGCACAGAAAGCCAAAGATATGCTGCTCCATTATGCGGAACTGTATCCAAGCTACGCTTTGCAGGCGCAGAACGGCAGACTATATTACCAATCGCTAGATGAGGCAGTTCAAATGATTATGCTGGTTCAAGCCTTCGATTTGGTTGAACCTAGCGGATTGTTTAATGCTGCTGAGAAATACAATATGGAGCAAAATTTGTTCGCTCCATCAGCGAAGACGTTGCAAGGTTATGACGTGGGTAAATCCAACTGGCAAACATGGCACAACGCTGCAATTGGCGCTGTCGGGGCTTTGTTGGAAAATAAAACTCTGATGGATTTCTCTGTCCTAGGACGTAGTGGATTCAATTTCCAAATGGCGAATAGCGTATTGTCTGATGGCTTCTGGTATGAAGGTGCAATTGGGTATCATTTCTATGCACAGTCCGCATTATTTTTCCACGCACAGGCCTTGAAGAATATGGGATATGATCTGTTTGCTAGTCCGAACTTTAAGAAAACATTCGATGTAACGCTGCAATACGCATTCCCAGATCTCGGCATCATTAACAGCAACGATTCTGGTAAATATCCAACGAATTTAGGGGCGCCAGGAAGAGTCGTGCCTATAGATTACGAAAGCGTGTATGCGCAGTACAATGATGCAGCTTACGGAACGTTGTTAAGTATTTTGTATAATGACAGGCAGCGGGCTAGAGGCGGATTTATTGTGCCAGGCAATACAAACTCAGGGATTGTTGGCGAACAGGCCGTTTTCTATGGGAAGACTGTCATTCCAACTGGAGGCACATTGCCGTCTGAAAGCATGAATTTCACAGGACTCGGGCATTCTGTTTTGCGAGCGGGTAGTGGAGATGAGCAAAACTTCGCGCTCGTTGATTACGGTGTGCATGGCGGTTATCACGGTCATCCGGATAAGCTGCATTTAGAGGTATTCGGGAAAGGTGAGCGTCTGGCTCCCGATCTGGGGATTCCTCCTTACAGTAATTCCATGTACACCTCTTATTACAAAACAACATTTGCTCATAACACCGTCATGGTTAATGGTGATACACAGGCCATTCCGTTGGTGAACAATGTGGAAGTGTACGAACCAACAAAATTATTTATGCAATCTGAGCCCTTCAATATTATGACGAACACATCAAGCAAAGCGTATGCGGGCATGAATCGCTATGAGCGAACAGTGGCTGTGACGAAGGATTACTTGATCGATCTCTTCACACTGGAATCGGCAGTTAGCCGTCAGTATGATTGGTTGCTGCATGGCATTGGTTCGTTCACACCTGGCACGACAATGGGTACTTTCGCAGGTCCACTGGGTACAAAGGATTCGACGCCTTTCTTCCGCAATGGCACCTCTAAGGAGCTAACGGGCAATTGGGAAGGCACATGGCATACCGTTAATGGAAATGGCTTGAAGTTATTTAGCTTAACGAGCTCACCAAGCGTGCCGTCTACCATGATCGTTGGCGAAGCACCTGGGCCAGGCAATGATACTGCGGCTTATACCCCTACGGTGGTCAATCGGGTGTATGGCAATAATGCGCAGTTTGTTAGCGTGCTTGAGCCATTCAAAGGAGCTAGTAACATTGAGAATGTGCGCAGATCGGATGCCACGCACCTAGTGGTGGACATGAAAGATGGTCGTAAGCAATTATTTTATGCCAATAGCGAGAAGGAAACGGTTGGGCAGCTGCAATATTATTTTGTAGACGGTGAGCAACAAACAGCTGAAAATGTAGAGATCACAATTGGTGTGAATGCAAACGAGTTGCAGCTGTCTGTTAATGAGCTGTCAGGAGTTAGCAGTGTGACAACGGTTACTTATGCGCCAACGACTACGAGCGTGTTGTGGAACGGCAGTGAAGTACCATTTACAAAGAATAATGGGTTTGTAATGGTAAGTGTCGAACGACTAACGCCACCAGTGTTAGCAGCTGATGTGACGTCGAACGATACATTGCGACTAATTGACATTACATTCCCCGAGGATGGGGCATGGAGAAGTGCCATAACGACTGTGAAAGATGGGGCAACAACGTTGTCACCGACGAATTATACAATTGAATCAGGAAAGATTACGATACATGCAGGTGTGTTGAGCGAGGGCAGTCATACGATAACGATTAAAGCGTCGAATTATCAGGATGCTGTGGTTACACAAGTGGTCACGTTAGGTGTTCCTTTAAGTAGCGATGCCATGCTTGCAAATTTGGCGGTAGATCAAGGTTCCATAACGTTCGATCCTGCGATACCGTCCTATAGCGTGAACCTTCTGAAAAGCGTTAGCAGTCTCAATCTGACTGTAAACAAAGGGAATCTTAAACAGACACTCACCGTTACGGGGGCGACGTATAGCTCAGTATCGGGCAATGTGTACACGTATAACGTGAGCAACTTGCAAGTAGGATCTAACCTTGTCGCCGTTAACGTCACTGCGGAAGATGGTAATGCCATAAATACCTATCAACTTACGGTGAATCGAGATGAACCTGCGCCAGTTTTGAGCAGCAATGCAGACTTGAGGGGAATCATATTATCATCCGGCGTCATTTCACCTGCCTTTACAGCGGGGACGACGTCGTATAGCTCGCTAGTAGGTTATCAGGTATCGCGTGTATCGGTAACGGCGAGTGTGTATGACAGTCATGCGACGATGACCGTGAATGACGTTTTAACGCCAAGCGGTCAAGCGAGCTCGTTCGCTAACTTACAAGTAGGTGCTAATCTAATTACGATCGTGGTGACTGCACAGAACGGCAGTACTAAAACGTATAAAGTTACCGTAACACGCGAAGCAGATAGTGGTAGTTATAGTTATACGCCTCCTCCAACTTCTAGTAACCTGCCAGTTATTTCGAAAGATGGTACGTTGACATTGCCAGTAGGTAAGACGGGCGAGGTTAGTTTGAACAATGAGGTGAAGATTACAATTCCGGCTGATGCTTCGGCTAAAGAACTGAAGGTTACGATCGACAAAGTGTTGGATACGCAAAAGTTGATCTCACAGCGTGAGGCATTAGCAAGTCCAATATTTGAAATTTTGAAGAATTTCTCTGAGAGCTTCAGCAAGCAATCACACTGACGTTTACTTTTGATCTTTCAAGTGTGAAAGCTGACCAGAAGGCAGTCGTGTTCTATTTTGACGAAGCGAAAAACGTATGGGTCGAGATCCCTGGCGGCAAGGTAAATGGGGATCAGATCACCGTCGATGTGGACCATTTTACGAAGTTTGCGGTTTTCGCTGTGAACCAAATGTCAGTTGTAGAAGAGCAAAC
Organism: Paenibacillus qinlingensis; assembly: GCF_031455095.1. Classification (GTDB taxonomy): domain Bacteria; phylum Bacillota; class Bacilli; order Paenibacillales; family NBRC-103111; genus Paenibacillus_E; species Paenibacillus_E qinlingensis_A. The sequence continues at coordinate 202,737 of NZ_JAVDSB010000008.1, read as the reverse complement.
AGCAAAGCTTAGTGATATCGCTGGCCACTGGGCAGAGCTGGATATTCGAGCAGCGCTGAAAGTAGACATTGTGGATGGCTATGAAGATGGTACATTTAAGCCAAATCAGTTTGTTTCACGCGCAGAATTCGTCGTTATGCTGATGAACGGGCTGCATCCGAAGGCGGGAGCAGAGCAGCTGCCTAATTACTCGGATGCTGCAGCCATCGGCGAATGGGCGAAGGGCGCGATTGCCTTGGCCGCCAAAGATAGGCTCGTGCAAGGCTATGAGGACGGCAGCTTCCGACCTGGCGCTGAGTTGACGAGAGCGCAGCTAGCCGTTGTGCTGGCGAACGCGCTTGGCGCTTCGTCTGCAGGAGATGGCGGTTCCGCAGTGACCTTCGCGGATGCTGCTGACATCCCTGCGTGGGCCTCCGATGCCGTAGGCATCGTGGCAAAAGCAGGGGTGATGCAAGGTTACGCAGCGAACCGCTTCGCACCAATGGGCACGGTTTCCCGTGCTGAGGCGATCACGGTGATTAATCGCTTGCTGCGGATGCAACCGCAGAAATAACAATAAACCCGAAAGATGGACGCTGGAATATCAGCGTGTGTCTCTCGGGTTTTGTTGTTCAGTAGTTTGAAATTGCCGAGCTAATTTCACTGTTAGCGCCAGCAATTCGTGATTAGTCATAAAACGCCGAACTAAATCGCCTAAATCCACCCGAACGCGAGAAAAAAGGGCAAATAGTTCGTTAAATCCGAACTACTTGCCCGCTCTCGAGCAGAATCCTTGATATAGTTCGGAAAAATCGAACTATATCAAGATCCTTCCTTTTTTCACTCACTCACTAACTAATACAACTTCGTAATCTTCCACCAATTAATATCAAACCCACCAGTCGCAGCATACAGTCCAAACTGGTGCGTGCCCGCCGGAATCTGAACCTGATGCGACACGGTACGGTAAGTCGAAAAACTGCCCGTATTCGGCACATCGATCTGACCTAATACGGTCGCGCCAGCATTCAGATCCAAGGAAATCTTCCCACCATTGTTCGGCGATGCGACGCGATATTCAACTAAATAGGTACCCGCCGTAGGGATATTCACATTGGTAAAAGCAATCCAATCGGTGCTGTCGATGCCGCCGACATTTTGCCCGCCACCTGTATCCGGCGTGGTTTCAGTGATGACGCCGCTCATGGCGTTATAGCTTTCCGCTTGGAACGTGCGGTTATAGCAGCCGCCTACAGCGAGCTCGCAGATTTCTGCTTTGTTCGTGGAAACTTTCAGGTCGTCGTACCAGATGTAAGAGTCGTTTTGCGGAGCGAAGGCAGAAGTAGCGCCGCCGAAGAAGGAGGAGAAGTATGCTTTGTCAACCAAATCCGTGTTGCGTACGAAGCGAAGGCCGGTGATGTTGGCTGCGGAGATACCGTTATACCAAATTTGAATCTCCCCATCGGGATTCGCATTCCCTGCAGTAACGGTGTTGACCTTCAGACGTTGTACGATGTTCACCCATGTGCCTTTGGGGTAATAAATATCGACGCCGTTATTTTTCAGAATCGCATAGTCTCCGTATTGGCCAGCATTGCCCATATGATAGTAATAAATGGCAGCCTGCCCGCTGGAACGCCAGATCATCCGCGAGCTAAACCCATTGTAGCCGGTACATTCCTGCCCGCCAGAGCAAGCAGCGCCGCCTGCGAGACCAAGTCCCAGCTTGCCGGCATTTTCAGTCGAACCCCAACTGAAATCGCTGCTAAAGCGAACCCAATAGGACAAGTAGTATTCCTGACCAGGTGTAACGATAAACGGCGCTTGTGCCCCCGAGTTTTGCGGGTCGATCTGCCCTTGCGGATAGAACACGCGAAGAGACTGGCCGCCGGAGTGGTTAAAGTTATAGCCGTCGATCCAAGTTCGGGTGCTCATCCCGAGATCCCAAGGGGCACTCCAACCATCAACTCCCCATTGCGCTAATGTGTAAGCGCTTCCTCTTGCAGGCCGCTCAAACGTATTCACTTTCGGTGCAGCATAAGCAACGACCGTTCCCATCGTCATGAAGAACACGAGGACAAGCAGTAATACTTTCTTTTTCATAACATACCTCCAGTTTAAAAGATAGATGCCTTGTTTCGGAATGAATGACTCCCTTCTGCAAAGGATTCATGCTGATCTTTGGCTTTTGTAATCGCAACGTTGCGGTTTTCATCACCTTCTTTCTTATTTCCATTGTAGGCGCCCGCAGGAAAATGAACTATTGTCTGTATTTCGAAAAATAGCCATCCTTATGCCTCTAGGGAGGAACAGGGTTATCACTTTTTAAGAAAATTGATGATTATGGGGATTGTATGGCGGTGGCATGTTAAAATAAAAACAAATGACAGTATTAGGAGGCACTATGGATCCCATTCGCTTGTTACAACAGGAAGATTTTAACGACAGTCTTGCCTTGTCAGAGTTCGCTTTTCAACAAACGTTATCGCCAGAGGAGCGAGAAGCACGCTTAGCGGTTATGAAGACTGAGGAGATTTGGGGATTTTTTGACGAAAATCGATTAGCTGCCAAGTTAATGGTTATAAATTTGAATACTTGGATTAATGGCCAATTGTTTCAGATGGGCGGCATCGCCTCGGTTGCGACTTGGCCTGAATATCGCCGTCAGGGTATGGTCGGCCAACTGCTGTCCCATTCGCTGAATGTAATGAAGGAAGCTGGGCAAGTCTTATCCTTCCTAGCGCCGTTTTCCTTTCCCTTTTATCGTAAATACGGCTGGGAAGGTTATAGCGACTATTTGCGTTACGAGATTGCAGCCAACCAACTTCCCAAGCCTGAGGTTGCTGAAGGAAGCCTACTACGACGGATTGAAGCGGACGCAGCGGTGCTGAATCCGATTTACGAGGCGTATGCGCAGCGTTTTAACGGGATGCTTCTTCGTACTGAGGTTTGGTGGAGACGAGTGTTTAATAGAAAGCAAGGAATCGTCACGTTGTATCTGAATCCTGCTGGCGAGCCGGAAGGCTATATCATTTATCAGGTGAAAGAACGCGTACTCACGGTTCATGAAATGGTTCCCCTCACAGATGATGCTCATCGTGCGCTTTGGAGGCTTATCGCCAATCACGATTCCATGATCGAGAAAGTGGTATGTCAGGCGCCTGTTGGCGACTTGCTGCCTTCTATGCTGGCGGATCCGCGAATTAAGCAGGAGGTTGTGCCATATTTTATGGCACGAATCGTCGATGCGGAGGCGTTTTTACGGTTGTATCCTTTTCAGACAGTTGCAGACGGAGCTGCAGGGGACAAGCCCTTGTATCTTCAGCTGCGTGATCAACATGCGGAATGGAATAACGGAACTTTCCGAGTGCAACCGGGGAATGTGGAGGGGAACGATGTACGCAAGCTAGATGAAGCGGAAGCGGGACAGGCCGTTATTTCGAGCGATATCCAGACGCTAGCGGCACTGTTGATGGGCTACAAGCGTGCGTCCCTGCTGCAACGCATCGGTCGTTTGCAAGGCGACGCAGCCGAGATCGCGAGATTGGAGCGTTTCATTCCGGAGAGAACCACGTATCTGACGGATTTCTTTTAAATCGAAAAAAGGCAAGGATCTCGGGATCTGTGCCTTTTTTTGTTAGTTAAATGTTTCCAAATTAAGAAATCTTGTCATATAATCTATTAATCTTGAAACGAATGGTTCCGTACCATCAACAGGTATTGTACCGAACGGGACATTGGACGGTAACAATCAAATGTTCCATACAGTTGCGGGGAATGTACCTGAGCTGAAGTTCGATGTCGAGGTAGCCCATCGTTCGATTTACTTGATAAGTAAGACTTCTCCATTTAGTATAGTTAATACCTAAGTTTAACCACGTGGAGGCGAAATAATATTGCTTGTAGGGGAAATTAGTGAAATAATTCGCTATCCTGTTAAATCTTTTGCGGGAGAAAATTTGGAAGCTTGCATAGTGGATACTTACGGGTTGCACGGTGATCGGATTTGCGCATTCTATGATGAAACAAAAGAAGGTTGGAATCGTTATATAACTGCTAGAGATATACCTAATATGATCGGTTATTCAGCCAAACTAGTTGATAACGAAGTAAGCGTTACATCGCCAAACGGAGAAGTGTTTAGTTGGAATGAAGTTCTTTTAAATGAAATTCAAAGATATTCCAGTAGGAAACTATCAATGGCGGACTATAAAGCACCGAACCCTGAAGATCCCGACCTTATGGCTGTTGACGTTGCTAGTATTCTTCTTATTACGGATTCCTCGTTACGCAGACTTGAATCGATATGGGGAAAGAAATTAGATAAACGGAGGTTTAGAGCTAACATTATAGTGTCATTAAATGAGAACACAATTGACGAAACTTCTTGGATAGGAAAGAAATTATCTTTTGGAGATTCAGAATTAATGGTTGAATCTAATTGTGAGCGGTGTTTAATAATTACGCTTAATCCTGATACGTTTGAACGGGATGCCACTCTGCTAAAAACAGTTAATGAGCAAATGGATTTATGTTTTGGCTTATATGCATCTGTTATCAAGCCAGGGCAATTTCGTGTTGGTCAGAAAGTGTATCTACATAATAATTAGGGAGTGGCCCGCCTCGCGGCAGCTGCTCCTTTTTTATTAAATCCTTCATAGTGTCACGCTGAGAAATCGCAGAAATATTGTAGAAATGAGGTTAAGACCTAAAAAAAACACTCCAACAGCTAAAGTTATTCCATAGTCTGGAATTATCTGTATGGATTAAGATGAGATCAACATAATTTGATAACGCTTACAAATATAAACTTATGGGATGAGGGATTTCTATGAGAAAGCGAAATTGGATGGCCAGTACAATGGCGGTTGTATTAAGCATTGGTGTAATCGGTTGTTCGAATACGACTGACACGAAGCCTGCAGAATCGGCTAAGCCCGCAGCAGAGACGCCGAAAGCGCAGCAAGGTCCAACGAAGTTTAGTATCTCGATGCGTACGCTGAACTTTGACTATGTAGAAAAAGCGGCCAACTTGAACGATGACAAATGGGTGAAAGAACTCGAGAAAAAGACGAATACCGACCTTGATATTCAATTGGTCCCTCATGCCGAATTTGAAAAGAAAATGGTCCAAATGTTTGCCACAGGCGACATCCCGGATGTTGTGCAAGCAGGTGCTGGCACAAGCGGGAAAGAGCTAGCAGGCTCCGTACAAGCGGGCATATTCCTGGAGCTGAATGATCTGATTAAGCAGCATGCGCCGAATTTGATGAAGGTGATTCCGCAAGCGGCTTGGGATGAAGTAACGCTTAACGGCAAAATTTACGCGATTCCTGAATTTATTTCTCAGCCATCCCGCAGAGCGACGTGGGTACGAGAAGATTTAATGAAGAAGGCAGGTATTACGAAGGATCCGAAAACGGTTGACGAATATCTCGAAATGCTGCGCGCCTTCAAGAAGATTGGCGTCGAGCATCCGTTTATGGGACGTCAAGATTTTAAATACGCCGATATCTTCTTTGGATCTTACGATGTATATCCGTATTCGAGCCAATATGAAGTCGTTGATGGCAAAGTTCAGCCGAAATTTTTCGATACTGAGAACATGCAAAAGGCTTTGACAACGTATAAAACGATGTTTGACGAAGGGCTGATCAACAAAGAATTTGCAACGATCAATCCGACAAATTTCAAAAATCTTATTTTGGCTGGTAAAGCAGGCATGTGGGAAATGAATGCTCAGGAGCTCATTCAATGGGAAACACAATTGAAGGCAACTGTGCCTGATGCGAAAATTAAAATTATTCCTTCCCCAGTAGGAACAGACAGCAAGGGTGGTGGTTACCTATACTCCTCTGGTGCGCGTGCCTACTTTATTAACTCCAAAATCAACAAAGATAAAATTCCGGGCATTTTGAAGTTCTTTGAATGGCAAGTATCGGAAGAAGCGGACAAATGGTTCGACACGACATTGCCGATTAATCCGAAAACGGATGCGGAAGTTTCCGAGCAACGCTATTTGAGCGGATTCCTGCATATGGTGAAGGATGATGCTTACCGTAAGCAAATTTTGAATGCAACCCCAGAAGGTCAATCATTACTTAAAACGTTCGAAACGATTTTGCCGAATGAAGGACGCGGAGGTCTTGAGTTCGATACAGCTCTCCCTGCAATGGTGAAAAATCCGGATATTGCCTCTTTGTCTGATACGGCAGCTCCAGTGCTCATTGGTCACATGGTCAAAATGGTGTATGGCAAAGAGCCGATCTCGGATTGGCCGAAGGTCATCGAAGAGTGGAAGAGTAAAGGCGGTAACGATGCATTGAAGGAAGCGAATGATGTATACCAAAAGAAAAACGGTTACAAGCTGCGCGGTCCAGAAGCGCAAAGGTGGAAGCAATAAGTTGAATACAAGCCAGCACTTCTAGAGCTGAGAGTCGATAATAAGTGTCTCTTCGGCATTCCAATCCATAACTACCTAATGAGGCAGCCACCGTGAAAACAAGTGGCTGCCTCATTAGCTTCTCATCACTCCACCAACTTCACATCAACAATCACTTCCAGATCCTGCGCCCCCGATCCGCGATAGACGCCTTTAACTGGCACGATGTCGTTGTAGTCTCGCCCATGTCCAAGCTTGATATAGCGCCAATTGACTTCGCAATTGTTGGTCGGATCATATCCGAACCAGCCTGCGCCTGGGATCAGGCATTCCACCCATGCGTGGGAGGCTTGCGTGAAGTCGGCGCTGCCCCCCTGCAAATCGCCTACGAAGTGGTACCCGCTCACGTATCTGGCGGGGATACCTTTTTCACGGCAGATGGTGATCATGAAATGAGAGTAGTCCTGACAAACACCGCGCCGCAGCTGCAGCGTTTCGCCTACCGTTGTTTGGACGGAGGTGGCGGACACGTCGTAAGTAAAATCGCGGTTTATGGTCGTATAGATCGTCTTGAGTAGATCGTATAACGGCACTCCATCATCCGTGATGGCATCTGCGTATACCTTGAGCTCCGGGGTTAGACCGGTGTAGCTTGTCGGCAATAAGTATTCGGCATACTCATTCTGGAAGTCATCGCCGTATCTAGCCGCTTTCTCCTCATAGGGAGAGCTGATGGAATCTAGTTTGTTATCATTTTCATGCGTGACGACGGTGGATACCATCTTAATAGTAAGCTCGCGATGGAGCTTGTTAACGGTAAAAGCATGTACGCGATTATGAAAATAATCCGAATAAGTAAAGAAGGCCGACACAGGCTCCGTTGTGATCGTATGATGATAACAGGATTGCCGATTGTCCGTTAACGGCGTGAGCCGAACCTCATTGACACTGTCCTGCGCGGAGTCGGTGTACGAATAGCGAGTAATGTGTGTGATCTCCAACTTTTTCATGCGATAACCTCCTCCCGAGAGGGAAAAAAGACCTTCGACATTTTAGCCCCCATCCCATTGCAGGAGTCGAGTAATGTGTGTAATGTCGTTTCTAATTTGCCAGATTTCAAATCTTCCTCATCCATGCAGGCCAAATTCGCTTTCACTTTCCCAGCCAGTTTGGCTAATTTATGCACGGCGTTGTTAAGCTCGGGATCATCTAATTGAATTCCCTTGAACGAGCGTTCCAAAGCATGGATAGAGAAGGAGACAGAACGCGGGAAGGTCTCATTTAACAGCAAAAATTTGATGATGTTCGTCAGATTTACCGTGTCCGCATATTCTTTTCGATACGATTCGTATCCACTGACCGATTTCAAAACTGCAAGCATCAGTGGATAGGACGAGAAGTCATCCTTGGCATATTCGGAACAGAGAGACTGAATTAAGCGAAGTAAATTCTCTGCCCGTTCTAGATAGCGCCCAGCCTCGACGAAATGCCACTCATTCTGACGAGGCATGACCGAAGTTGCCGCGCCTTGAAACATGGATAGCGTGTCGCGAATAAAGCGGTAGAACAGATGAGGCGAATCATTCGTAATATCGCGGACTTCTTTTTCTTTTAGCCACAAATAGAGTCCATTCAAAATATCCCACAACTCGGAAGGCATTTTCTCCCGAATATTTCGTAGATTAGCACGTGCGTGGTTTGTGCAGGCGAGTAGCGAGTTGGCATTATTTTTATCAAGTGTAATGTATTGAAGCACATGCTGCTCGGTGAAACTGCCGTACTGCTCGATGAAAACAGAGCGATCCCCGATGGTATCAATCAGCCTGCTCCATGATTGACTGCCGCTGGCCTCTCTGTCCTCGCGGATATGATAATACACATCGATCAGCCTAGCGTGATTCTCCGTTCTTTCCGAATACCTACCGATCCAGAATAAAGCTTCCGCTGTTCGTCCCATCATTACCATATCCCTTAGCCTCCATTCAAATTGTAAGTCGTGTTTAGCGAACAACCCACGTATCTTTACATCCTCCGCCTTGCGAAGAATTTACCACGAGAGAGCCTTCTTTCAACGCAACACGCGTGAGTCCACCTGGAATGACTTGAATGTCTTCACCTGCAATGACAAAAGCACGCAAATCAATGTGCCTAGCAGCCATCTGTCCATCCATCATGACAGGAGCTCTGGATAATTGGATGGTTGGTTGTGCGATATAGCGATCAGGGTTAGCGAGAATTTTGAGTCGGAAATCAGCGATTTCACTCTCAGAAGCAGAAGGTCCAATCAGCATGCCGTAGCCGCCTGACAGGGAGGTTTCTTTGACAACCATTTCGTGCAAATGCGCCAGAACATGCTCTCGCTCATCAGGACGGGAAAGAATATATGTCGGTATGTTGTTTAAAACGGGTTCTTCATTTAAATAGTAACGAATCATATCGGGTACGTAGGCGTAGATGGCTTTGTCATCGGCTACACCTGTACCTGGGGCGTTTACGATGTTGATATTACCCGCGCGATAAGCGTTCATTATGCCAGCAACACCAAGCATGGAGTTCGGATCGAAAGCAAGAGGATCCAAGAAATCATCATCGATCCGGCGGTAGAGAACATCGATTTGGCGAAGCCCTTTGATGCCACGAATATACACTTTATGGTCGATAACCACGAGATCGTGCCCTTCAACGAGCTCTAATCCCATTTGCTGAGCAAGGAATGTATGCTCGAAATAGGCGGAGTTATAGCAGCCAGGTGTCAACAAACCGATAACAGGATCTGACTTACCAGAAGGACTCAACTTGCGAAGTGCGGTTAAAAACACATTTAAGCTATGCTCGATATCTTGAATGGAATGACTGAATACGAGTTCAGGGAATAAATGCGTCATAATCGATCTGCTTTTAAATAAGTAAGAGAAGCCAGAAGGAGAACGAAGATTATCTTCAAGAACGAAATATTCACCATGTTCATCTCGAATCAAGTCAATACCAGAGGCTGTCACGTAGACATCATTTGGAATCGAAAGGCGCATCATCTCAGGTCGGAAATAACAATTCGAAAGCACCATTTTCCTAGGAATAATCCCATCCTTGAGAATAGCCTGATCATGATAAATATCTTTGAGAAACAGATTAAGTGCCTTAACCCGCTGCTTAAGTCCCCGCTCAAGCTTCATCCATTCGTCCTGCGGAATAATCCTAGGGATTGGATCAAAAGGGAGTGTGCGTTCAAGTGCCTCCGTCTGATCAGGACTGTAAAGAGTGAAAGTAATGCCTTCTTCCATCATTCTTTTCATCGTAGCGGTCTGGCGCTTGTTTAAATGACCTGTCTTCATCGACATGAATTGAAGGAATGTACTTTGATAATGAGGGCGAACCGAGTATGCGTTCATAAACATCTCATCAAAAAAAGGACGAGGATCATAAGGGGTAGTGACCAGATTCTCAGGTTTGGACATCGCAGCTCCCTGGTTTCATCATTATGCTTTCGGAAGCTACAAGAAGCTAAGGGCCCGAAGCAGAAACCAGGCCTCCTTTCTGATCTAAGTTCTCTTTGTTAGATAAAATAACACTGAATAATTGGTGTGAGGTGGTTTTTCTTTTATTGTAGATTTTTCAGAAAATTATGTCAATATAACTGACAAGTAAAAATACTGACATTCCTCATGAATTTTTTGTGAATGTTCGGAAATTTACTGGAAATTCAGTTATTTGTCTTGCTTTACATTGAAAATCACTATAAAATTGTCGGATAAGAGAATGTTAAATAAAGTCACAGTACATGTGATAAAGGGGTGTTGGATATGTTTGATTGGCTGGGATTTAAGAAGGGTCTGCCTTTGTGGTGGTCTTACCGCCTGAATCGTCATATCAAGGAAGATGTGGAGCATATTTTTGAAGGCATTGCTCACACAAGAACGGAAATTTTACGTGGTTGGGCCCTTGCTTACTGGTCCAATTTGGATCGTTTGCTTGAACAGTTGCAGTTATCAGGAACGGAATGGTTGACGGGGCCGGTTTCGAAGGATTCATCTGTAGTAGAAAGAATGCTGGCCGCGACCATGAAGAGTGGTGCAGATTTCTCTGAGGTATTCATTTTGAATGAGAAAGCTTCTGTCGTATACTCCACACATCAAGCTCATATAGGAAGATCTTATGCGGGAGGCGGTGTATTAGGGAAAGGGCTGGAGGAATCACGCAAAGGTGTGAAATGCCTATTCGGACCGTTCTCTGACCCGCTTACATTGCAAATCGGACCGAGCACCTCACCCTTCCATGATGCGATGACGATTGCTTTTATTGCACCTATTATGGAAAATGGGGAATGGAAAGGAGCGGTGTGCGGCCGTGTGCCAAACGATGTGCTGGGAGATTTGATTCAACGGGAATCAGGACATGTGTATCCAGACTCAGGTGATAATTATTTATTCATGGCGAAGCCCCTGTTAAATAAACAGATTATTCCTGGAACAGCCCTTTCGCGAAGTCGATTCGAAGATTTGACCTTTACCCATGGGGATAATTTAAAAGATGGCGTTCGCACTGATTTTGGTATCGTTGGTGTCAAAGAGCACACGGAGTTGGAACTTGTTTTTACAGATCCTGCGACAGGACAACTGCATCCAGGCGTTGCGGGAACCATTGCTAAGGGAAATAATTTATTCGTTGAATACCCCGGTTATTCCGATTATCGTCATATTTCAGTTATTGGAAAAGGGGTAACCTTCCAGCTGCCTCATTGTCCCGATGTATGGGGGATGATGTGCGAAGGAGATTTGGAAGAAGTGTATCGCATACGTTCGATTGATTGGAAAATGTTCAGTCTACAAATGAGATTTATTGCACTTTACATACTTCTATCCGCAGGCGGCTTCTGGTTGTTAAATGGGCATGTATCCAATGTTGTCGGCGCTGCTATTATGGCAGGGATCAGTTTTTTCTTCGGCGGGATTGGCGCAAGCTTGATTAGGCGCAAGGGGAGTAAGCCAATTGCCAGGCAGCTTGCACAAATCAATAAATTTATCCGAATTAACGCAGAGGGAAAAGGGGATTTGACACAGCGTCTGAAGGTGGATGAATTTGCTGGAGATGAGACACGGGATTTGGCCAAATGGATCAATAATATGATCGATTCCTTGGAAGGAATTATGCTGCAAGTAAAGCAAGCGGCAGCGGAGGTTCAGGTTAGCCAAGAACGGATGAACGACTCGACGGGTTCTACTGAGCATTCAACAGGACGCATGAGTACGAAGATTCATGACATGATTCGCTCATTGCGTGGTCAGCTGAAGGACATTGATGTCGCAAAGGATGTAACGCTTAATATGAGCGGAACCCTGCGCGAACTTGAGATGAAGGCATCTGGGCAGATCGCCGTCGCACAAGACGAAGTCGAACGGATTGGTCAGAAGATGACGGATATTTCGGCGAAGGTGGAAGAAACGAATCAAACAATCCAAACCTTTTTACATACAACGCAAGAGATTCCGAAGCTGCTGAAAGTCATTGAAGAAATTTCTGCACAGACGAATTTACTTTCTTTAAATGCTTCCATTGAAGCCGCGCGTGTTGGTGAGCATGGCAAAGGCTTTGCCGTCGTTGCTGGTGAGATTCGCAAGCTGGCAGATTTGACTAAGAAATCAACCACAGAGATCAATGAGACGATCGAACATATTGAACGACATGCGAATGAAGCTTTCATTTCCATGGAAGAAGGCACGAAGGTCGTTCTTGAAGGGACACAGATTGTGGCTGCGGCGTCTGAAATTCTTAGCTCGGCAAACGCGCACGATACGATGAAAACCCAGGTCGTGGAGGAAGTAGTCGCACTCATGGAGAAGATTGCAGCGGTGAGCAAAGAGAACCGTCTCATCTCTGCAGAGGTTGAGCAGACGGTGAAGGAGCTGCTGCAGGACATGCATCATGTGCGTCAAACCACAGGTGATGTGGGCGCAATCACACATTCCATGCTGCTGCTTGTGAATCAATTTCATTTGACGGAAAGCCGAATTCGATAGGAACGAATATTAGACATTCTTTCGCATGATAACAGCCCCATGCCGCATACAATGATAATGCGGTATGGGGTTTTTGCTGTGCGCATGAATAGATGCAGCTATCTACTTACGAAGAAAGTTTTCATATGAAAACTCGGAGGAGGATGTCGAATGAGTGACCGTTTGAGCATTCAAACGAATCGGGCAAATAATGTAAATCCTAGTGAATTTAGAATGCTAGCCCAGCGTTTGAAGGAGGAGCATGTGCAAATGCGTGAGCAGCTCTCCGATATTCGAACGTTAGCTGCAGCTTTGTACACCCTTGATGATTGCTCAATTGGAATGTGTCGTCTGATCGAACTTCAGGATGGCATTCTATCCTTGGTGGAGGAGTTGGAGCAGCATTCGGAATGGGAAGAGCAAGTCTTATTCCCGAGCCTGCAAACTTATTTACATCCGACGATGGCTATCTCGGTGTCGCGGTCCATGCATGTGTTGGAGCAGGATCATGATTTGGCCAAAAAAGTCGTACAGTCATACGTCAACGGTGTCAATGCCATGAGCGTCCCAATCGATATGGACTTCGTCCATGTCATGGCCTCTGAGCTGCTGACAGCCTGTCTCATTCTGCTGAAGCATTTCACATTGGAAGAGGAGCTTGTCTACCCCTTAATTGATCGAATTATGGATGGGATAGAGGATCAGACTGGCTAGAGGCAGGCACGATTGCATTCGCAGCCACTTGTATAGTTAACTGTAAAACTTACAGCTATTTCGGGTCGATTCGCCTGATTTAAGCGAATAACTGTAAAAACTCCAGCTAATTTCAGCCCTTTGACCGCTTATCGCGAAAAAGGTGAAATTTAACTGGAGTTTTTCCATGTATATGGCTTGTTCAGCTGATTGTTGCGAAATTAGCTGTAGGTTTGCCAGCTAAACGCGACTGGTGGTGTTCAGGCTACTAAGCCTCCAACGAGCTCAACGTTTTCTCCTCGCATTCCTTGGAACAGAAGCTGTCATGCTCCTCTTCACAAGCCTCGCAGCAAACATGTTTCAAGTGGCAAAGGTCGTTCGCACAGTTAATATAGCGATCCTCTGCGGTGCCGCAGTGATAACATTTGCCGACAACGATGTCCTCGTCAGTTCGGTTAATCGGTACGGAGATGCGCTCATCGAATACATAGCATTTCCCGTCGAATAAACGACCTTGGACCTCTTCGTCTTTGCCGTAGGTGACGATCCCGCCATCGAGCTGATACACGTCGGTGAAGCCTTCGTTAATCAAGAAACCAGATAATTTCTCACAACGGATGCCGCCTGTGCAGTAAGTGAGGATGGGTTTGTTTTTATACTCCTGCAGATTGTTGCGAATCCACTCCGGGAATTCCTTGGTCGTCTCGACTTCAGGGCGAATAGCACCACGGAAATGTCCGATATCGTACTCATAATGATTACGGCCATCAAGGACGATGACATCTTCATTTTGGAGCTTCTCATAAAATTCCTTCGGCTTCAAATGCGTCCCTGTCAGCTCATTCGGATTCACGTCTTCTTCAAGACGGAAGGTAACCAGTTCCTTCTTCGGACGGACAAATAGCTTTTTGAAGGCATGTCCTTCGTGCTCGTCGATCTTGTAAACCATATCTTTAAACAATGGCATGAGATTCATCATGGCCATGTAGGCTTCCGTTTGCTCTACGGTCCCGGAAAGAGTACCGTTAATCCCTTCAGGAGCAATCAGAATGCGTCCTTTTACACCGAGCTTTTTGCAATAAGCCAGATGTTCTCGCGCCAATGCTTCATGATCAGCTACAGCAACGAATTTATAGTACAACAAGATGCGATATGGAGCGCCATGTTCAGTCATAACAATTTAACCACCTATACGTATAAAATGACACGCTCTTAAAGGGAGCATACGCATATAGTGACATAAATTCACGTTTTTTTCAATCAAGTAACAATTTTTGGATCGTTTGATAAACAGCCTGCAGCTCTAACGTTAACGTTTGAAGTAATTGCATCATGCCAGCTACGTCTCGATCTGCTGCTTGCAGCCCCGCTTGTGCCTTCACAACATCCTCCAAATGGCTTGCCGCGGCAAACACAAGATAAGCCGATAGGTTGCTGGAAGAACCTCGAATACCATGAAGTAAATCAAGCGCTCGTTCGAGATTTTGCGTCTCGATAGCCACTTGCAATTGCGCCATAATGGGGTTGGTCTGAGTTTGGAATTTGCGGAGCATTTCACGATAAATCTCGGTTTTTCCTCCAATGCGTTGGAGCGCCTCTGCGATATGAAGATGTGGCAGGGTCCTCTCCTCCTTATGCAGCTGGAGTGTGGTCTCGATGGCAGCTTGCAGCCGTTCTGGAATGATGGGCTTAGAGATCATCTCACTCATGCCTGCCTCCAAGCAGGCCATCCGATTATCCAGCGTTGAATCAGCTGTAATGGCAATGATCGGAATGTGAGCCCACTTCGGTTCATTTCGTATAAGCTTGGTTGTTTCAATGCCATCTAGCTCAGGCAAATGGATATCCATCAGGATTAAATCATAGGTATGTTTCTCCAAATCATGTAAAGCTTCGAATCCATTTCCAGCTAATTGGATGTGACAATGCATCATGTTCTCCAGTAAGGAGCGTGCTACGGTTTGGTTAATCTCGTTATCCTCGACAATTAGAATGCGCAGCGGAACTTCGTCCGTGAAGACCGGCTTGCTGGTCAACTCCGGCGCACTCACTTGAGGAGGCTTCTCCTTCATAAGAGTGGGAACAGACTCCCTATCCGCATGAAGCGCAGCAAGTGTCCTGTACAACAGACTTCGCGAGATAGGCTTAACCAGAATGGCATCGGGCGATGAGTCAATTGGAAGTTGCTCAAGCGCATCTCTTCCCGATAAGGAGGTGTAAACAATCGTCGAGATCCCTTGTCTTTTGCAGGAGCTCAGCATAGTTAACCACACCTCTTCTCCATACATATCATCTGCTTCCATATCCAACAGCAAAATATCGAACGCAATATGATCAAGGAGTTGAAGAGCCTCTTTCCACGAGTAGACACCTGCTGCATCCATGCACATGGATTGAAGGTTCTGGACAAGCACCTGGTTGAGCGCTGGATGATCTTCGACGACAAGCGTAGTAAGCGGTAATGGCAAGTAGACATGCTGTGTTGGTAAATACAAGGTAAAGGTGAGAAGGACAAGAAATTCACTCCCCACACCTTGTGTGCTGGAGACGGAGATCGAACCCCCCATATTTTCAATAATATTTTTGGAAATGACCAGTCCAAGCCCAGTCCCGCCATATTTACGGCTCGTGACTTCGTCACCTTGGATAAAAGGTTGAAACAAATTAGCTAACTGCTTCTCGTCCATGCCGATGCCAGTGTCCGTGACTGCGAAGCGGAGCGTCACTTCATTCTCGACAATCTGATCAATTCGCACCCGAAGTGTGACGGTTCCCTGCTCGGTGAATTTAATCGCATTGCTGGAGAGATTCAGAAGCACTTGATAGAGCCGTAGGGAATCCCCAATCAATCCAACCGGAACTTGATCAGGAATATCGCAAATGAAATCTACAGGTTTATGCCCTAGCAGTACACTCAGCGTTTCACACACACGATCAATGGTCTCATCGAGCTGGAAAGGGTGATGTTCAATCACAAGTTTATCTACTTCCAGTTTAGAGAAATCTAGAATGTCGTTGATGATATGGGAAAGAGAGCGCGCGGAACGCGAAATTTTGCGCATATAATCGGTTTGCAATTCGGTCATCGGGGTTTTCTCCAGCAAGTGAGAAAGTCCCACGATCCCATTAAGCGGCGTACGTATTTCATGGCTCATCCGGGCAAGGAACACGCCTTTGGCCAAGTTGGCATCATCCGCTTCTTGTTTGGCTAGGATAAGCGCCTCCTTGGCGTTGACTTGATCTGTAATATCTCTCGTGATCGCCGAGAAATACAGCTCACCGTTATTGAGGGGAAAGTGAGGAACAATGACGAGCGAAACGATGATATTGTGATGTTTCTTGGTCCTAACTTCAGCTTCGAATTCCCAGAATCCCTCGCGGATTGCAGTTTGAAGTCCTTCCTCAAAATTAATGTCATTCAGAATTTCCACAAACTCATGGAAATGCGCGCGCGTATAGTTGGCCCCCTCTAAGCCCATGGAATGGATGCCGGCAGGATTGATATAGAAGATGTAACCGTCTTGATCAAAAGTCAGAATGGCATCCCGTGCACTCTCAACAATCGTGAACAGCCGTTCCTTGGTCTCATTACTTTCCTTAATATCACTGATATCGCGCGCAATGAGCACATACCCTTTCAGTTCGCCATTCGGATGTGTGATGCAGCTAACACTCGCCTGTACATAGAGTCGGGTTCCATCTTTGTGATACCAAGTCCACTCCAAATCCTCCTTCAGATGTCGTAAAGATCGAATCACAAGTGTCGTACAGTCCGCGGGAATCATCTCGCCGAGTTCAGCCGAATATTGAATCGCACGTTCACGTAGCTGTTGTTGATCTAACCAGATTAGGGGTGAGGCAATTTTATGTACTTCTTCTAATGAATACCCAAGCATCTGCGTAGCTCTGCTATTGAGGTGGTTAATCATGAAATTCGGATCCAACACGATCATGGCATATTGATTATGACGAATAAAAGCTTCAAAGGGCTCGAAGAGTTCACGGATATTTTCCATCATTCCGTTGACAGAAAGGGCGAGTGCGCCTAATTCATCTTTACTTGTAAACACGATGGGCCTCGTGTGGAAGTTCCCAGCCGCAACGGCCTCCGTGACTTGGAGGATTTGTTTAATTCTTTTGATAATCAGCTGATTCGTTGTGAAGTAAATAAGCATGTAAATGATCACAGCGGCCATCGCGATTAATCCCACCGTCCACCACAGTAGAGCGCTCGTAGGGGCTTCGATATCCTTGATCGGCATGGAATAAGCAAGAAACCAATCGAGATGGGGAATACGAGCGTAGAACCATCTGATCTTATTACCCGTGATAACGGATTCGTCAACAAAGCCAATTCTATCGCGTACAGCTTGTTGAAAAGCGGGTCTAAGTTCCGGGAAATCGTTCAAAATATTCAACTTAAGAATAGCGTTAGGATCGGTATCATAAATAATGAGTCCTTCCCGGTTGACGATTAACAGATCTCCGTTGTTCAACGGAGCAAGGAGATGTTCATGAAATAAAGGTGCTGCTTCTAATGAAACATCAATAAGACTGACGACCTTTTGTTGATCATCAAAGATGGGCGCCGTAATAGAGATAACGTAAATGCCCTTCATTTTGCTTAGATGCGGATCGGAAATATAGGTTTTTCCATGCAGAGCTTGCTGAAAGCGAAGCTCATCGGCGATGGAAATCTTTGTGCCGGATGTAAATTCCATATTACCTGCCAAATCGACAATAGCCATAGCATGGTAGTGATTTCGATCTGATTGTAGTTCATGTCTCAAGAAATTCAGGCGCTCGGCTTGTGTACCTTGTTTCATAATACTTACACGACTGATGAGCTCGACCTCTGCCAATCGAATAGACAAGAAATCATACAAGTTCCGAGCGGAATTCGAGACTGAACTAAGGGATTGCTCGTTCATTTTCTGCAATAGCTTATTGCTTGAAAGTTTATAGTTGGTAAACCCTACCACGGCGAGGGAGATGGATGTAATGAGAACAAGCCAGGCAACGAGTTTGAAACGCAAAGATGATGACATGAACAGCCTCCTGATGCAATCAAATTGTTAAAAAACCTCATAGTTTAAACATGTTTAGAACAGAAGAAACTTAATGAATTTAATCTATGATATATCCAACAGGGGAAAGACGTATACACAAGCCCTTAGGAATTACACATTTAATAGGGGGAAATAGGTCATGCAAATGAACGTTCGCACCAAATTAATCATGGTATTTGCAATTATTTTAATCATGGTAGGGGCAATAAGCTGGACAGATATGAGTAGAATGGGAGCCCTGAAAGAAAGCAATCGAACGCTTGTACAGAACTGGATGAAGGGCATTGAAACGATCGAGGAGATTCATTACAACTCGGAACATTTGCTAACGGTGTATTATAAAAAAAAGCTGGAGCCTGATGTGACGAAGCATGCGCCAATGGACGCTGATCTAAATGCAACCATTACACAAATCGACAACTTGTTAGGAAAATATAAGGAAACTGTTGCAAATACAGAAGATATTACCCTCGCAGATGAGCTTTCAGAGAAGTGGGACAGCTTCAAGAAAGCGTTTCTAGCCAATAAGCAATTAGCGAGTGATCCGACGAGCAAAGCTGCGCAAGATAGCCTGACAGCTATGTCAACTGCTTTTGCGGCGGCACAAAAGACAATGTCAGATATGGTCATCTACAATCAACAAGGTGGAATACTAGCTGAGGCGAATAGCCAGAAAGTGTACAGAGAAAGTGTAACGATGTCAGTCACGGTGCTGTCTGTCATCATCTTATTCATGATCGCAACCTGCTACGTGCTCGTTCGCATCATTTCGGTTCCTGTACGCAAAGCCTCATTAGCACTAAATCGTATTGCGAATGGTGATCTAACGGTTGAGCCGATTAGGGTTACCAATAAAGATGAAATTGGGCAGCTCGTTGGGGCTGTGAATCAAATGGTGAATCATCTGCGTCATTCTGTTGAACAAATGCAGCTAGCTTCAACAAGCGTTGCAGCCTCGTCCCAGCAGCTATTCGCCAGCGCTGAGCAGAATACCTCAGCTTCGCAGCATGTTGCGGTATCGGTGCAGGATTTTGCCAATGGCGCAGATACACAAGCCCAAAGCTCTGTTGAATGTGGGAGAGCGATGGAGGAAATGGCAGCAGGGATCTCGCGTATTGCAGAAACGACCTCCGATGTATCCGAGTTGTCTATGACGGCTACGAACATTGCTGAACAAGGTACGCATGCTATGGGTCGTGTTGTGAATAAAATGCAAGCAGTCAGCACCTCGGTTGATGCAGCGAATCAGGTCATTCAAGAGCTCGAGAAACATTCCCAAAGCATCGGCCAAATTACCACTTTAATCGGAAATATTGCTTCGCAAACGAATTTACTTGCGCTGAATGCCGCGATTGAAGCTGCGCGTGCAGGTGAAAGTGGCAAAGGTTTTGCGGTGGTTGCTGGGGAGGTTCGCAAGTTGTCTTCACAAACCGATGATTCTGTTCGCGAAATCTCTGATCTGATTAGTTCGATTCAACGGGACTCAGCGCTGGCTGTAGGCGTAATGAACAAGGGCAGAACGGAAGTGCAAGAAGGACTTCATGAGGTCGGTATTGCTGAGCAAGCGTTCGGTCAAATCGTACAAGCATCGCAAGAAGTAGCGAGCAAAATTCAAGAAACAGCGGCAGCTGCTGAACAGATGGCTGCAAGTTCAGAAGAAGTGGCAGCGACAGTAGCACAAGTAGGTTTCGTTGCACAGCAAACCTCAGGTACAGCGCAATCTGTCGCAGCAGTGACGGAGGAGCAACTCGCCTCTGCTGAAGAAATCACAGCCTCTGCCAAAAATCTTTCTGGCATTGCCACAGATCTGAATCAAGTAGTAGGTACGTTCCGACTCACTTAATTGTGAACAAATTGCGTCTGTCGGACTTTTTCGCAAGCTGGTACGTCTTAGTTATCGTGAAGGTTAGAACAAACGTTACAAACACGATAACTCAGAAGGAGTGAATAGGAAATGAAAAGAAATCCATGGAACATGTTGAAAATCGGTGTTGTTGGTTGTGCGGTGCTTGTAGGTGTAAGTGCTTCGGCATGGACCGTTTCTGGTGTTGCTTCGGCAGATACGGTTACAGGCATATCAGCAACAACATCATCTACACCATCAGCACCAGTGGTCATTAAAGAAGTGGTGTTAACGTCCAAGAGCACGGATTTAACGACGAATATTAAAGTTCCTCAACTGACAGGTATGCTTGATACGAAATATCAAGATGAACTGAACGACATCATCCTTTCACATGCGAATAAAGATTTAGCGAACTGGGAGAAGACAGCTTCGGAGGATGCAGAAGCAGCCAAAGAAAAGGGATATACATACCGCCCGTATGAGCTTACAATTGTCTACACATTAAAATCAGATGGCACAAGAAATCCTTCAGGCGTTGTTTCCCTCACCGTTACTACGTACGGACAAACGGGTGGTACAGGGATGCCGAGAGTGGATACCTATAATGTGTTGAATGCGGCAGCTGCGCAACGTGTAACGCTTCTGGATCTACTCGGCACGGATTACAAGGCAACGATCGATGCAGGTGTTATTGCCAAAATCGACGAGAATCCGCAATATTTCTTTAAGGATCAATTTAAAGGCATTAGCGCAGATCAAGGCTTTTTTGTAGAAAAAGGGGATGCAGTTATGGTGTTCCCGAAATACGCGATCGCAGCTGGTGTGGCAGGAAGTCCAGAATTCCGCTTTAGCTTGCCTAACAATTTGGTCATCCAACCGAATCCTACTCCGCTGCCTGACAAAGTGAAAGTGGAATTGGGAACGGGTGATGTCGAACAGAATGCAGATGGCGTTTCCCTTGTTCCTTTCCGTAAAGTAGCAGAAGGTCTGGGTTACACGGTGAAATGGAATCAAGAAACGTATGCTGCTGAACTCTCGAAAGGCGCGCAGTGGACGAGTGTGAGTGTGGGGAAAGATAGCTATTTCTTTGCCAAAATGGCACCAGTTGCGCTAGGAGCGGCTCCGGTCATTCTCAACGATACGCTTTATGTGCCTACTAAATTCGTGTCTGACATTCTAAAGGCCGAAGTGACAATTGATTCTAAAGGGATTCATATCGAACAATAACCGAATAAATAACAGGAATATTCAGTAAAAATATGCCTTCAGTTGCCGATTCAGGTGATCTGAAGGCTTTTCGACTAACACGTTACTGAAAGCGTTTGCATATACTGTAACATCCCGCATGTAGGAGGTGTGATCGGTATGTATCTCAAAAATAGTTTATCAGCACTCATGGGTCTTTGGTTTTTGATGACTCCTTGGGTGTTTGGATTTGGAGATGTAACGAATGCGCTTTTCACCTGTGCTCTGTTCGGAAGTCTGCAATTTGTAAGTTCGATGTTAGCTTTAGGAAAAACAGGAAAACATATGTGGCAGAACTGGGTTTGTGTGGCCACAGGCACTGTATTCATTGTATTTCCTAATGTCTTCCATTTATCTTTCATGGCGTTTTTCTCATTCGTTGCCCTTGGATTTATGACGATTCTCATTAATTACGCCAACCTATATCCGGACTCCCAATAACGACAAAAATACCTATTGATAATTCGAATCAAACATGTCATAATGATAATATCAAAATGAATTAATGAAATGAATGACTCCGTTTGCGATCAAGCGCCTCAGCTGTCATTATGAAGTTAGGCTTCTCTTTTTGCTGATTGATAAAGTCATTATAATAATATTAGATATACAATATAAGGAGTTGAGGTATATGAAAGCTTTTATTGTGATTGATTATACGGTGGATTTTGTAATTGGAAAGCTGCCTTGCGGCGATCCTGCGGTTGCCATTGAGGCGCGGATTTGCAAGCTTGCTAATCGCTTTCTTGCCCATCAGGATTTTGTTGTGATGGCTGTAGATTTGCATGAGGAAGGAGATCCGTTTCACCCGGAAACGGCCTTGTTTCCACCCCACAATATACGTGATACCGAGGGTAGAGAGCTTTTTGGCGAGTTAAAAGAAGTGCATGAAGCGCATAGATCAGATATCTATTGGATGGACAAAACGAGATACAGTGCTTTTTGCGGGACAGATTTGGAGCTGCAGCTTAGAGCTAGAGGTATTCAGGAGCTTCATCTCGTGGGCGTGTGTACAGATATTTGTGTCTTACATACAGCGGTGGATGCGTATAATAAAGGTTTTTCCCTGATCATCCATGAGGATGCGGTCGCTAGCTTTGATGCAGTAGGTCATGACTGGGCATTGCGTCATTTTACTAGTACACTAGGGGCTAAGGTTGTTCGGGATTGGAAAAATTAAGGGAAGAAGCATTAGATGAGCTAATGCGCGATGGAAAGGATGAATACAATGAAATGGCACGCCATGGATGCGGTGACTAACTTAACATTACACACGGATAAATATCAGATTAATATGATGTATGCCCACTGGTTAAAAGGGACACATACAGAGAGGGCTGTGTTTGAGGTGTATTTCCGCAAGCTGCCATTTGACGGAGGATATGCCGTCTCCGCTGGGCTGGAACGAGTCATTCATTACGTGCAAAACCTGCATTTCGGTGAGGAAGAAATCGCTTATTTGCGTGAGCAAGAGGAGAACTATAAGGAAGAGTTCCTGGATGAACTTCGTGCTTTTACCTTCAATGGGGATATTCAAGCCGTACCCGAGGGAACACTTGTTTTTCCGAATGTGCCGCTTGTACGTGTGGTTGGCCGTATTTTTGAAGCACAGCTCGTGGAGACGGCGATTCTCAACTTCGTAAATTTCCAGACGCTCATTGCGACAAAAGCCTCGCGTATGAAAGGCGTTGCTCCACACGATGTGCTGATGGAGTTCGGCACACGCCGCGCCCAAGAGGCTGACGCCGCCATTTGGGGCGCAAGAGCCGCTTATATCGCGGGGTTCCACGCGACATCCAACTTGCGAGCCGGGATGCTGTTCGGCATCCCGACGAAAGGCACCCACGCGCACGCATGGGTGCAGGCCCACGACACGGAGGCGGAAGCCTTCCGTGCGTATGCTGAGGCCCTGCCCGAGCAGGTGACGCTGCTCGTGGACACCTACGACACGCTGCGCAGCGGCGTGCCGAACGCTATTGCTACGGCGCGGCTGCTCGCGAGCCGCGGCAAGCGCTTGAACGCCATTCGCCTCGACAGCGGCGATTTGGCGTACTTATCCCAGCAGGCGCGGCGCATGCTGGATGAGGCGGGCTTTCCGGAGGTGAAGATTGTGGCATCCAATGACTTGGATGAGCACATCATCGCCGGGCTGAAAGCCCAGGGGGCTAAGATCGACAGCTGGGGCATCGGGACCCAGCTGATTACAGCGGCAGACCAGCCCGCGCTGGGCGGGGTGTATAAGCTCGTTGCCCGTGAGAAGGACGGCACGCTGGTGCCGGTCATTAAGATATCGGGCAACCCGGAGAAAGTGACGAATCCAGGCTTCAAGGAAGCCTACCGGATTATGAATAAGGCGACGGGCAAAGCAGAGGCTGATTATTTGGCTTTACAAGATGAGGTGGATATTCGGGAAGGACAGCGAATCAAGTTGTTCGACCCCATCCATCCGTATCTGTTCAAATTTATTGAGGATTATGAGGCGATTCCGTTGTTGAAACCGATTTTCGAGGGTGGCAAGCTAGTCTATGAGCTTCCTACCTTGGAAAGGATTCGCGATTATCATGCTGAGCAAATGCAGACCGTTTGGCCGCAATATCTACGGATGCTAAATCCTGAAGGTTATCGTGTCAATTTGAGTACTGCGTTATGGCAGTTGAAAATGGATCTAATCCACGCTCATCAAAACTAAGCAGATCGTTAATGAACTGCTGGTGTCCGTCTCATTTTCGCACAAATTGTGCTATATCCGACTTCGATGGTATGATTAATGGGAGCTACACGGTAAAGATGCGCTCATACTAATCTTATTCCGATGGAGGTTGTTAGCATTGTCAACACAATCGAATCAAGCATTCACAGCTGGAGTTACGCTCAATAATGGTGTACATATGCCTTGGCTGGGGCTCGGTGTTTATAAAAGCAAAGAAGGTCAAGAGGTCATTGGAGCGGTTCAAACTGCCCTACAATTAGGCTATCGAAGCATTGATACAGCTGCTGTCTATCGCAACGAAGAAGGCGTTGGACAGGGATTGCGCCAAAGTGGTGTGCCGCGTGAGGATATTTTCATCACGACGAAAGTGTGGAATGCAGATCAAGGCTACGAGTCTACGCTGCAAGCATTTGAAGCAAGCCGCAAGCGACTCGGTTTGGAGACGATTGATCTTTACTTGGTCCACTGGGCCGTGTCCGCCACGTACCGTGAGACTTGGAAAGCGCTCGTCCACCTCTACAAGGAGGGGCATGTTCGCGCGATTGGCGTGAGCAACTTCCAAATCTCTCATTTGGAACATGTGATAGAGGATACGGGGGTTGTTCCTGCGGTGAATCAAGTGGAGTATCATCCGGAGCTATCGCAAAAGGAGCTGCTCACGTTCACACGTGATCGGGGTATTCAACTAGAAGCGTGGAGCCCGCTTATGCAGGGGAAGCTGAATCAGCCTGAATTGGCGCAGCTTGCTGCTAAATACGGCAAATCAGCCGCACAAATCGTGCTGCGCTGGGACATTCAGCACGGTGTTGTGACGATTCCGAAGTCGGTCACAGAGCATCGGATTCGGGAGAATGCGGACATTTTCGATTTTGAGCTGAGCGCAGAAGATATAGCTCTGATTGATGCGTTGAATATCAACAAGCGTATTGGTCCGGATCCGGATCATGTAACGTTCTAGTATGTTATTAATTAGCAAGAGGAAACGCCCGTTTGTGCGGGGTTTCCTCTTTTTTTTCGTATCTGGTGGGGGGATTAGGAGTCTGAGCGCGCACTTTTCGACGTCTCAAATTCAGCCGCCCCCCTCCCCTTACTGCAATAAAGCAATCATTTGATATACCTCGCGGTGATCACCTGGCAATAAGTAATTCGCAACCTTCAGTTGTGAAGAACCATCTCCGTCAAGGAAAAGCCCGTCCACCAATTGCTTCTCGCCTACTTGTTCTTGCACCGCTGTTCGGAACTCTTCGCCTGTACAAGGGGTAGGCGCGACGACGAGATACACGTTGTTCATTCGATCATACACGATGCCGGATCGCATGCGCTTTTCGTTGATGACAGGCATTTCTTCCGAGATCGCCTGATCTGCCCAGCCCAATGGATTCGTAAGCCCCATGCTGACACCTCCCTGCGCCCAATATCGGGTGCGATCCATGACCTTGAGTTCACTTGCATTTTCGACGACTTGGACGGTAAAAGTTTGCGCCTTCTCATCCCACACCAACGTCCCTCGTTTGCGATCCGTATTGTACCAGCCTGAGCCATAATCGCCAGGTTGGCCTTTCACTGGGAGATCATTGGTTACAGCGATGCTGAGCAAGTACCCTTGCCAGAAGAACCCGCCATTAATCCCATTGTCAGCTCGTTCGGTCACATTGGCTTGGATAGCTTTGAGCCCAATGTTCTCTGGGGAGGTTTGAATGACGTGAAGGCTCACACCATTCGTTGCAGGTTTGATGCTATACGCGGCAGTTGTCTTTGGAGGAAGCGGTTGGGTAGTGCTCTGAAAGTGAAGCCCCCAGATTAAGGTCCATACGAAACTGATAATGACGATAAGTAGATAGATTAGTAGCTGAGCAGCATGTGCTTTGAAAAGGCGGATAAGGTACATAGCGTTCTCCATCCCAGCTGTAATGGTGTTGTTTCTATTAGTCTATGAAAAATGGAGAGAGGATATGCCTAGTTAGGCTATTAGTCTACGAAAAAAAACACCTCCGAAGGAATCTACCATTCGGGGGTGTTGACCTTAAACCATCTATGTATGCCAAAGATTAGAAAATTGGAATACGAGCCTTATTTCCATCTTTAGCATATAAAATCGCTTCAGAGCTAAATAAATCTACTCGCTCTAACGAGTTAACTAAATTCATGGTGGTGAATTTGTTATGGCGAAGTGCGTTGATCAAAGAAGGAATTAACTTGTGGTCGGTGCCGACAAAATTAACAGAAATCGGCTTCTTATTAAATAAAATGTTCATTCTCACTACAACACATCTCCTTCTGGTTCGTATTCAGATATAGGTTATCTTATTAAGTAGAAATTAAGATTATCACACCTTTCTCAATAAGTTCGTCGATTGACGGTGTCGGAATTCCACTAGTTCTGTCAGTAGATATTTCATGTAGGTGTCCAAGCGTTGAACTATAAATGAGAAAGTGCAACTGCGCATGCATTTGGTATATGATAGGTTAAGTTAAGCAAAATTTGGAAGCGGAGGGGGCTAGCGTTATGGAGTCTTCACAGATTGTTATTGAAGCGGATGGTTTAATTAAAAACTATGGAACCTTCCAAGCTGTGCGAGGGGTTAATTTTCAAGTTTTTCAAGGCGAGGTATTTGGCTTGCTCGGTCCTAATGGTGCTGGAAAAACGACGACGATGGAGATGATTGAAGGGCTGCGGAAGCCTGACGGCGGTCGTGCGATTGTAGCGGGTTTTGATACGCAGAAGGATTTGAACAAGGTGAAGGAAGTCATAGGTGTTCAATTGCAATCCACTTCCCTATTCGAGTTGTTGACGGTTGAGGAAATTATGCGCATGTATGCCAGCTTCTACCCGAGCTCGGTTCCGATTAAGCCGCTGTTAGAAGATATGACGTTGACGGATAAAAAGAATGGTCGTGTCAAGCATTTATCTGGTGGGCAGAAGCAGAGACTTGCCATTGGGCTTGCCCTTCTGAATGATCCTAAGGTTATTTTCTTAGACGAACCGACAACCGGGTTGGACCCGACAGCAAGACGAACGCTATGGGAGATTATTCTTAAGCTGAAGGAGCGAGGTAAGACGATTGTGCTCTCCACGCATTATATGGAAGAAGCGCACGTGCTTTGCGATCGTATTTGTTTAATGGATCAAGGGAAAGTGGTTGCGCTGGATACACCGCGTAATTTAGTGAGCAGCTTGCAGTCGGACAGCGCGATCGAGTTCAGCCTTCAAGACTTGGCGGAGACCGATAAGGCTTCGGTTCTTCAGGAGCTGCACACGGTTCGTGAAGTTAAGGGAATTGATGTTCGGAAGGACGTGTTCGTCCTCTACACAGATAAGCTGCAGGAATCATTGATAGATCTAATCGAAAAAAGCGCTGGCGGTCGCTGGCAATTGACAAACTTGCAGACGCGTACAGCTACGTTGGAAGATGTGTTTATTTCCATGACCGGAAGGAGTTTGAAAGAGGAATGAATGCTTATATCCAATTAACGTTAAGTCAGCTTCGTTTTTTTGTACGCAACCGACAAGTGCTCATATTCACCTTATTTATGCCGTTATTCTTTATGATTATGCTTGGCTCCTTTCTGGGCAAAGGGAATGAAATCATCGTTGATGGCGTCGTTATTGACCAGGATCAGAGTGCGGAATCTAGGATCATGGTTGAGGCACTTCAGACGAATAGCATTCTGAAGCTGAAGTCGTCGGATGACATGGATAAGTCATTAGAGCAGCTGAAGCACGGTGATCAGAAGCTCGTTGTGATTATTCAGAAAAATTACGGTGAGGCTGTAGCTAAAAAAGGAGCAGATAGCTCCAAGGCAAGCTTCTTGCAAGTCTATTATGATCAGACGAACCAACAGAGTGCGCAGATTGGTCTTCAAACGATCAGTCAGGTGGCAGATACGGTTTCCAAGCAAATATCTAACTACATTCCGGTCGTAAAAATTGAACCTGTTGGCGTGCAGGCATTGCAGCTCCGTTATATCGATTTCTTGGTGCCGGGCATTTTGGCGATGATGATTATGACCAACAACTTGAACGGCGTCTCGGGGCAAATTGCTTCCTGGCGGGAGCGTGGTGTGTTGCGACGGATGCAAAGTACACCGCTGACATCGTCCACCTTCATTGCCGCACAGATTACCGCACGCCTTATCATGAACACAGCACAAGCCCTAATCGTGTTGCTGGTAGGTGCTTTAATTTTTGGGACACAAGTGAACGGCTCGTGGTGGCTGCTCTTGTTGTTTATCGTCATGGGTACATTGACGTTCATGTCCATCGGTTTTATCATCGCTGGCGTGGCCAAAACCCCAGAGAGCGTCGGTCCGATCTCCGGGCTGATCTCATTCCCGCTGATGTTCTTAGGCGGCGTGTTTTTCGCCGTATCCAGCATGCCAGAGTTCTTGCAGCCGATCGTGAAATCGATCCCGATTACCCAGCTCAGTACAGCTCTCCGACAAATTATGAACGTGGGTGCAGGTATCGGCGATCTTTGGCAGGAAGGTCTTATGCTAGCCATCTGGTTAGTCGTATCGTTCATCGTGGCGACGTTCACATTTAAGTGGGAGTAGCGCTAGTTTGCAAGCTATGAGTCTTCTAGAAGTAGAAAGCCCAACCTCTGCAAGGGAGAGGTTGGGCTTATTGTGATAGGAATATAGGCAGGATTAATCTAGCAGCCTATTTATTACCCTATTTTAAACACGTATATCCAGATTTCCGCCTAAATTCGGCTGTACAGAACGTTCTAACATTTGAATCATTTGCTGGCTTTGATCGGTAAACTGATCCTTGGCCATTTTCATAACACTGATCCCTACAGCTTGGGAAAGATTATTGTGAGCAAGAATGACTGATGCAGCTGAAATGTCCATGAAGTCCCTCCTTATAAGTGTGAGTATCCAACATTTGTTATATCGGTATATGAGTTAGCAATGCTTAGGGCAAAAAAGCCCAACCCTCCCGGGTTAGGCTTTCGATCACAAAAACCGACGATGATGCTTCTTCCCATCAAAACTAAACAATACCGGCTTATCCTCTACTACCGTATGCATATGAATGGTCTTGCCCCACAGTTTATAGATGTATGGCAGCGTCCGTTCGACATATTTCAAATCAAGCTCGACACCTTCGAAGGCATGCTTCAAATACAACTCGCCGTTACGCTGGTAATCCCCATCCTCCACGACAATGTAAGGGAAGCCGCCATTCACTCTGGAATAAATCAGCTGATCGCGTGTATTTTCCCACGTTTTATCTGTGATTTTCCACTCAGGCCCTTTCTTCTCAAACACATACAGGTCTAATTCTTCCACCAGCGGTTTATTCAAATAGTTGCGGATAAAAGAGGTATCAGACTCGTATTCCCGCACCTCGAAAATCTTCTTCCTGCCTTGACCAGGCGTTCGCCCGAATTTGCGAATTTCTTCATCTGTCGGCGCATCCCAGCGCTTCTCGATGTCCTCAAATATTTTGACGCCTAAATAATAAGGATTCAGCGAGTGGCGAGAAGGAACGACGACAGAGGAGTTCAGTTTGGAGTATTCAATCGTTTCTTCCTCGGTCAGATCCATTTCACGCAGGATGTGTTGATGCCAGTAGGAAGCCCAGCCTTCGTTCATGATTTTGGTCTCGAGTTGCGGCCAGAAGTAGAGCATTTCATCACGCAGCATGGTCAGGATATCCCTTTGCCAGTCTTCCATGTAAGGAGCATGTTCCTCTATAAAAAGAAGAATATCCTTCTCCGGCTTCGGTGGAAAACGCTTCGTCTCTTCTTTATCCAAGGAGACATGTGGCTTATTACGACTATCTAAGTCCCATAAATCTTCATAACCATAGGTAGCTTCGCCTCGCACCGCTGGTGTAGCCGCTTTATTATTCTCTTGGCGTTTACGAGACTGACCATACGTTAGCGTTAGCACAGGGTCAATGTGCTCTTGGATAGCGAGAACAGCATCTATGAATTGTTCGACCTCATCGATGCCATGCTCAATTTCATATTGCCGGATGCGTTCGGCTGTCGCTGACATGCTTTCCACCATATTTCGATTCGTTTTGGAGAAGCGGGCATTATTTTTGAAGAAGTCGCAGTGAGCCAACACGTGAGCGACGATCAGTTTATTTTGAATTAAGGAATTCCCGTCCAAAAGGAAGGCATAGCAAGGGTCGGAGTTGATGACCAATTCGTAAATTTTACTAAGCCCAAAATCGTACTGTGTCTTCATGCGATGAAAATTTTTACCAAAGCTCCAGTGACTATATCGCGTTGGCATCCCATAAGCACCGAAGGTGTAGATGATTTCTGCTGGACAAATTTCGTATCGCATCGGAAAGAAGTCGAGCCCAAAGCCTTTGGCAATCTCGTTAATTTCATCAATGGCATATTCCAACTTCTGGATTTCGGATTTACTCACTTTGCAGGCACTCCTTCCTGTTTGGTGAAGAAGGTTTTTAACGCTTTATAGACTTCACCTTTTTCACGGATGACATAATGCAGGAATTTAGGGTTGTTAATATGACGGAAGGCCGACATGAGCGTTGAGCTGCGGTTGTATTGATTCACTTCCCCGTAACCGAACATGTTCGAGCGCTCCATCAACTGCGTAATCAGCTTCACACAGCGTTCGTTATCGGAAGTTAAATTATCGCCATCCGAGAAATGGAAGGGATAAATATTAAACTGAGAAGGGGGGTACCTTTTATCAATAATATCAATGGCGGTTTGGTAAGCCGAGGAGCAGATCGTGCCTCCGCTCTCCCCTTTGGTGAAGAACTCTTCCTCTGTCACTTCTTTCGCCTCGGTATGATGCGCGATGAACACAATCTCAACGTTCTCATACTTCGTGCGCAAGAAGCGGGTCATCCAAAAAAAGAAGCTGCGGGCTATGTACTTCTCAAAGGAGCCCATGGAACCAGAGGTATCCATCATGGCAATAATAAGCGCATTGGAGTGCGGCTTTTCGATCTCTTCCCATGTTTTGAACCGCAAATCATCTGGTGAAATATGATGAATACCCGGTGCGCTGCCTCGTGAATTACGTCGCATATTTTCGAGAATCGTCCGCTTCTTATCGATATTGGACATGATTCCTTTTTTACGAATGTCGTTGAAAATAACTTCGGTCGACGTCATGTTCCGCTTATCTTTTTGCTGTAGATTCGGAAGTTCCAACTCGGAGAACAGCATGGCTTGCAGTTCCTCCATGCTGACCTCGGCCTCGTAATAATCATCGCCGGCTTGATCGCCCGCGCCTTCGCCTTTGCCTGGCCCTTGCGCAGGCTGCGGGTCTGTTCCTAGAACATCGCCTACCTGTGAATCACCGTCGCCTTGGCCGACATGCTTGCCTTTGTTGAAGTTATAGCGGAAGCGGTATTCGTCCAAACTTTTTATCGGTACCTTCACGACTTGTTTTCCATTGGACATGACAATGCTTTCGTCTGTGACGAGATCCGGAAGGTTCTGTTTAATCGCATCTTTGACCTTCTCTTGATGTCTGGTTTGATCTTGGTATCCTTTGCGGTGGAGTGACCAATCCTCTTTGGAAACGATAAATAAGGGCTCTGTCATGGGGACACCTCCTTGGCGTTTATGATAAGCGGCAGCGCTAATCAGACATAGGGAAATAAAGCTTGTTATTAAATATATTCAGGAGTGTGGGGGATATGTGGTGCAAATTTTTTTGATAGCAAGGAATTAATGGCGTATGAGTTTGGCTGTTGAAATGATTTTGACAGGTTGGCAGTACGGATAGGGATGGTTACAGGTTGAATAGTTCGCATCCGGTAATAATGGGAAGAGAAGGTCTGTTGCCGGATTTACAACTTCGACTTTTCATCTATATGTGATAAAATAAGAGGAATATAGTAGAGAGTGAGGGACTTTCATGAAAATGCCTGAACAGGATCACCACTATAATTTTCAAGATCTGCAAGAATGGGAAGGCAGATGGGAGTTAATTAGTGGAGTACCATTTAATATGACGCCTGCTCCTTCTACGACACATCAACGAATCTTAAGTAGCATCTTTCTTGAACTTCACTCATCGCTCAAGGATTCCATATGTGAGGTATTTATCTCTCCGTTTGATGTGAGATTAAGTGAAACAGAAGAATACGACAATCCCGATACTGTCTGTCAGCCAGATCTATCCGTTATATGTAATCCATCTCAAATTGATGATAGAGGAGCGAAAGGGGCTCCCAAGCTCATTGTTGAAATATTATCTCCAGCTACTGCGATTAAAGATAGAAACCAAAAGTTTAAAACATATGAAAAGTTCGGAGTTTCAGAATATTGGATTGTTGACCCCGCACATCAAACTGTTGAAGTTTATGGTTTAGAAGAGGGGTCGTTTCAAAAGCGAGAGGTTTTTGGAAGAGAAGACAAGTTATATTCATTTGCTTTTCCAGAATGCGAATTTGAATTGAAGAATATATTCGTAATTGTGTAATACTGCTGTGGTGCAAGGATTGATTCATGCAACTACAAAAGTCTGCCTAATCTCCTGATGCCAAGCATTGGAGTTTAGGTGGATTTTTTTTCTTATTTCTGGAAGCTGTCAATGAGTAATGGTTTGAACGATTACAATCGGTTATGATGTAAGGTGGATAATTTCTCAAACACGAGTAACACACACGAGCTTTGCAAGATTTGGAGGCACACAGGATGGACTACCTAGACATTGGTCAAGTGATTTCCGGGTTTCGGGAACGCATGACCAAGCTGGCACTTTTTGACCCGCTCTATGAGCTGCAGAGAAAACGGCAAACAGATCGACAAAACAAACCAATTGATTTTATGGAACTTGGACTTTTAACATTACTTTACTTCTTTGAGCAAAAGCTGATGCGAAATAACAAGGCTGGCGTTAAGGACCTGGCCGAGTTTCTTTTGAAAGTAACGGGGGTCTTCATTGATTTAGATGAAGCTGGGTTCGAGGATCTGGCGAGGCAGATCACGCAAGTGTTTCGTCCTACGACAGGGAAGAAGCGCGATTTTACATTTATGAACTGGGAATCTGGCCAGAAGGAACATATTTACATATCGATTCTGAAAGCGAATGCCTTCGACTTAAAAACGAATACGCAGTACTACACGCTCGACGAGGATGGGTTGGAGCTTATTTTTGCGACCAAAGAATTTTATACTGAATTTCAATTGTCTATTCATCAATTGGTATTGCGCAAACAGCTGGAGAAGGGTGAGTTCGAAGGTGCCTTGCGTCAAATTAATGAAATGCGGATCGATGTGGAAGCTCTGCAGGAGCGGATGGTCAAACTTGAGCATGAGTTAAAGAGAAACATTGTATCTGAGGAAACATTCGGACGATATAAAGGTCTGCTAGAAGATATTTATGTGCGATTACAAATGGAAAATGACGAGTTTGAAGAATTACGACAATTCGTGAAAGAGACCAAGGATCGTGTTCATGCTCAGACCGTTAGACAAGTGGATCAACGACCTTATGAGTTAATTTTACGAATATCCAATGAACTCGAAAAGGTGCATGGCGAGCATTCTGTTCTTTTTCACCAGAGTATGGTGCTGAAATCACATGCCTTAGGCGCAGCGCAAGAATCCTTGTATTATACGGGACTGGATTCCTTTAATTGGGATCAGGATATTGCTTCGCTTATTTTCAGTACGCCGCTGCCTTTGGAGACGATGAAAGGTGTCATTGCCCCGTTCTTGCCAATTCAAGAGACGAAGATGTGGTCACTGTTGACAGTGTGGTCCGAGCAAAACTTGCTGGAAGACAGCACCGGTCAGGAGCGGGATGATACGTTTCTGGAAATTGGCGGAGACAGCGACGAATACCGGTACCAGACGATGCAGAAAAAGTTGTACAAGCATCTGATGGAGCTCCTTTTGCAGATGATGGAAGAGCAGGGACAAGTTGAAGTGAAACTTTTCATTGCATGGTTAGAAATGAATGAAGATACCAGATTGCTGAGCGAGCGAGCATTTTATGATTTTTGGATTTATCTACATCAGAGAAGCCCCTTACAGTCGGTGGATATGGATCAGCAGCATAATGAGGAGCAGGCGACGTTACTGGAAGATATGTATGCGCTACTCGGAAGCCGCTGTTTGGTCGTAATTGAACAAGGGGACATCATTCAGGTGAATGACAGGTTTAGCATACAGAATATGTTGATTTCATGGGGAGAACAGGATGACAATCGGACTTGATAATGGAACAGTAATGAAAGCTTTTCGAATTTACACGTTGCTCGCTCGCGATAACGAAGTCGGGAAAGAGTGGCTTCAAGCCTACATGGCGGACGACGTGGTACGCGGACTTGTGGATCAATTTGCCCGAGAAGTGGACTGCGTAACGATCATTGCTGGCGAACAATTGTATATGATTCCGGAGACAAGGCTATCTCCTTTTCATATGAATAATGAAGTAATTAAACGCACTTATCTGCGAGCGAACGCGGTAAATGCCGATCTATATCTCATGTATGTCAGCATTATTGTGTTGATAGGTGCTTTCTATGACAGTTACCAAACCATGGAGCCGACGAGAAGTTTTATCGGGATTGAAGAGTGGACTGCGCTTGTGAATGAGCGAATTGCCTTATTGCGTACACATCCGGAAGCGGAATTAAAAGAGATGGAGAAGGAATTCTCCTATAACTGGACAGCCCTAATCGAAAAATGGAGCGCTATGGACGATATCAAAGAAACGGCCGCAAAGCAAAGCGGGAATACAATAAGCCGGGTCAGCTTTATGGACTCTGTCCGCAAATTTCTCATCGCGCAAGAACTGGTAATTGATATTGGTAATCAAGAGATTACATTAACTGAAAAGGCCAAAGTCGTTGTGCAGCGGTATTTCATGGAGTTGGAGTATAACCGCGGTATTTTGGAGTTTTTATATCACAGTAATACGTTCGAGGGGGAGGGGAGCGAACATGCCAGCGATCTCTAGAATTCGGTTTACGAATGTCGTCTACGAGGACGGAAATAAGCGTTACAACGATGAATTGTTTCATTTCGATGGGCATAACGGCGCGATTTTGCTCGAAAATGGGGGAGGCAAGACGGTTTTCATCCAGTCAGCTATGCAAGCTATCCTTCCGCATGAGGAGCTAGCTGGACGTAAAATCAAAGATACGTTAAGTCTCGAAAATGGTCCTGCGCACATCGCGATTGAGTGGATTTTAAGTGAAAGGCCACGACGCTATGTCGTGACCTGTATCAGTTTGTTTTTGACAGCTACTGGGATTGATTCGTATCGATATGTGTATGACTATCCGGTGCTTGATCCCGACGCCATTGATCGGATTCCTTTTGTAAAGGGGAGTGCCGGGCATCTTCGTGCAGCGGATAAAGGCGAAATTCATGATTATTACCACGGCATGACGGCGAAAAGAATGAATGCGAAGATGCCTTCAACGATGAAAGAATACCGTAAAATATTGGAAAATAATTACCATATTATCGCGTCCGAGTGGGAACGAATTGCGAAGATCAATAGCTCGGAGGGCGGGGTCGAGAGCTTTTTTGATGAATGCAAAACGACGGGCCAATTGCTTGATCGCTTGTTAATCCCGACAGTTGAAGATGCCATGGCTGGTTATGAACAAGGCGAGTTCGCGAATAATTTTGAAATGCATAGGGATAGCTTCAAAAAATATAAAGAATTAAAGGAAAAAATCGAAGAAAACAAAAAAATCCTCGTGGAATTAGACCAGTATGTGCTTCATTATGCCACGATGGATACGAAGCAGATGGCATATGCAACTGCACAATCTGAAACGAAGGCGTATTGGCTGCTCGTTGGTGGGCAGAAGAATGAGGAAACCGCTAAGCTCTCACGGTGGCATCAGATGATGGCAGCATGCGATGAGCAATTGCAAGGACTCGCTCGGAAGAAGGAATCACTGCATATTGCGAAGCAAGTACAGGAGCAATCTGTCTTGGAAACAAAGCTCAAATTGGTCGAGGATGACGTGGAGTTCAAAGAACAACTTGTCCGAAGTGCGAAGGAGAGCTACTATTCGTTGCGTTTAGCCGATTACAAGCAGCAATGGACATCTGCCGAGGAGCGCATGAACTATGTGCAGCGCGAACTTGACCAATTCGGTCAAACGCAAGAAGAGGATGCACTGCGCAACGCGTGGACCCAGAATGGCGGGCAAATTCGCAGTATTTATAGCAAGATGGAGCGGGAGTGGCATGCTGAAGAAGAGAAACTCAGTCTGGAAGTAACTGCGCATCAGAATAGATTGAATCTAGAGGAAACGATTCTGAATGAACTCTCAAGTGAACTAGAGCTATTAAACAAGCAGCTCATTGAACATAGATCCCTTGTGCAAGCACGAGAAAGAGATAAAGATGAGTTGAGAGCTAATGTTTTGGCCAATCCTGCCGCCCAGAGCGTGGAAGACAGTATGGTTGACTGGATTCAGCGTTATCAGAAGTTGGATGAGGGCAATGTGGGGCTGGTGCAGAAGAACAAAGATTTAGCATTTGCTAAAGAGGAAAATGAAAGACAACTGGGGGATGTGAGTGAAAGTCTCAAGACCGCCTTTGTAGATCGTGCTAGTGCAGAGCATAAGTTTGCTTCATTTGAAAAAGAGCAGCAATCCATGCTGGAACAAATTGCTTCGTACAGGTCTGCATGGGGAAGACTCACGTCTGTTTATGAGAAGCAGAGTTCGATTGAAGAACGGCTTAGTGAGGATACGGCAAAACTGTTGATGGACAAGGAAGCTTACTTGCAGAAAGAGCGTCTTGCGTTCCGATATATCGATGATTATAGCGTTCAGTCTATATTTTTTGCCGATGACTATGTGGCGGGTTTGGTGGAGAAGTGGAAAAACCAGTTCACCTTATTGGAGACAGGTATTTACTATTTGCAGCGTTTAAAGTTAACGGAGCGTTCGTTGACTCATCCCTTGTGGTCTGTAACCTTGATTACGACCGAAGGCGAAGTCGGGGCAGTCACAAGCAAGCTTCGGCAGTATGCGGAAGATATGCAGTTCCCGATTCAAGTGATCTCCTCCCAAGAAGCGGCACGTCTGGTCAATAGTGAAACACCGGCTGCAACGGAGAACAGCACGTGGGTTGAACCGCGACATTGGCGTGATAATGCGGAGGACGCGGAATTCGTCATCTGGAAGCAGATGATCTCCATGAAAGGAGAAGAAGTTCGCACAGCACGCCAAGAAAAAGAACGTGATCTGCAGCGTACTTCTGAGCTTCAAGCTGCTTTTAGTCGATTCCTTCTGGCATATCCGCTTGAAACTAAGCAAGAATTGGAGCGGCAAGTAGGACTTGCTCGCGACTCCGTTCGTGAGCTAGAGAGCCAAGAGGATACCATCAAGAAAGCCATTCGTCAGGCAGAGATGATGATTCAACAGCATAATGCCGTTGTAGATGAGCAGAAAGAAGAGATGGTCCAGCTTGGGCAGTGGATCGAAAAAGGGCGGAAGTATGCCGAGCTAGGCAAAGAAATTGTCACATTAAACGGGGCAATCGATCAGCTTGCCCAGCAGTCTGACGATCAGCAGCATAAGCTGGAGGGCAGACGACGCTCGATGGAGCAGGCGAAGCTGCAGAGCGAATTGGTGAGAGGCAGAATGAACGTTTTGAAGACGGAGAAAGCGAGTCTGCAAAGCCAAGACCTGTACCTTGAATTAAGTGATGTACAGCCCATAGAGGCAAATCATAGCTTAGATTGGCTGAAAACAGAGCGAAAAGATTTGCATCTCAAGCTCAATCATATCTCCCAAGGACGCCAGCAGCTGGAAACGGAATTGAAGCATGCTCAGATTAGCAGAACATCGTTGGAGCGGGAGATGAACAAGCTTCGCTTAGAACAAGCGGACCTGAACTTGAACGAGGAACTCGCTTTCTCTGTCACGGGTGAAGATCAGATGTCTCAGCTCATGTCCGACCTCAAGGAACACGAGGCACGACTGATGCGCGATAAGGAAGAATTGGTTCGGATTAACAAACAATGTAATGAGATTACAGCGAGAATTAAATTACTTG
Organism: Paenibacillus qinlingensis; assembly: GCF_031455095.1. Taxonomy (GTDB): domain Bacteria; phylum Bacillota; class Bacilli; order Paenibacillales; family NBRC-103111; genus Paenibacillus_E; species Paenibacillus_E qinlingensis_A. The sequence continues at coordinate 164,832 of NZ_JAVDSB010000008.1, read as the reverse complement.
TTGAGCAATATAGTGATACCCATCAGGGTGAACGGCCGCTGGCATTCTCAGAGTCGCTGAGCACAGTGGATGTACACGTCCAAAGTGAGGATACACGTCTACAACAGATGAAGTCGGACTTGCAACAGCAGCATACGCAAATCCAGGCGCAATTAAGTAAAATCGGAGACGTGATCGATTACTTAAATCAATACAAAATTTTGCATGGGTTTGAGAATCCACTCATTCAGGCAGCCTTAATCACACCGGAGCATAAAGCGGAGTTTCCGAATGACAGACTGAAATGGGTACAGAAATCTGTAGCCTCACTTACCGGATTAATGAAAGAACTGGAAGCGGAAGAGTCGACGGTGAAAAAGGCGAGACTTCATTTCATTGATTTTTGCCGGAAACAAATTAAGGATGTCAAGATGAGAGAGATGGCTGAGCAAGGGGTTGAGAACAAAGACAACTATCTCGAACTAACACAATTTCAGCATAAAATGCACAGCCGCATTGAACGCGTCAATCATGTCGCGGAAGAGACGATGCGCACGCACAACCAGCAACTCGAACAGTATATCATTCATGTGCACAGCCATTTGAAGCTGATCGCCTCTGAACTTCGAGATATTCCGAATAAAACGAGAGTGAGAGTCGAGGATCAGTGGAAACATATCTTCTCATTTCTCATTCCCGAATGGGATGAACTGGAGGCGAAGGATCATCTGCGTAAGCATCTGGAATGGGTTTTAACCGAACTGCAAAAAGGTCATTACCGCGATGAAAACGATCAAGAAGTGAAATCAACGGTTCGCAAGGAACTAGAAAAATGGCTGGATACCAAGCAGCTTCTGCAGATTGTTTTGCAAGAAAAAATCATGAAAGTCTCCTGTCGTAAGGTCACCAATGAGAATAACGTTACCAAAGCCTCATTCTCATGGGAGCAGTCGAACAATTGGTCTGGCGGGGAAAAATGGAGCAAGAATATGACGTTATTCTTAGGACTGCTCAACTATGTCGCTGAGAAACGCCAACATATTCAAGCGAACATGAAGCGGCATCGCACCGTAATCTTAGATAATCCCTTCGGTAAAGCATCGAGTGACCATGTGTTAAGTCCCGTATTTTTTATCGCGGAACAGCTTGGCTTCCAGATCATCGCACTGACTGCGCATGCGGAAGGCAAATTCCTCAAGGACTATTTCCCTGTTGTCTTTAGCTGTAGGCTCAGACAGGCGGCCAATGGCAGCAAACAGGTTATGACCAAAGAAAAGGAAATTAATCAAGCATATTTCCGTGATCATGCGCCGTTTTCGTTGGAAAGATTAGGGGACGTTAAGCAGATGGAGTTGTTTATATGAGGAGACACGAAATAGATAGGGAACATCTTGCAAAGTTTGTAAAAGTACCTGAACAACTTATCAAAGACTTCCTAACTTTTACGGATTATCTTACATCCCAAGAGGTTGGACTAACGAAGTCTAAGCAATGGCTTTCAAGAAATAACTTAATGGAACTGAATGCTCGAATGTCTGTACCTGAAGTGGGTCGTACGAAGACATCCGATCAGGACGCATATCCTCTCTTGCATTTGTATTATCATATTTGTATTGCAGCAGGATTTTATAACAAAATTCAGTCGAAGAGTGGGAAAGCAACACTTGAGGGAACAGAACGCCTCGCCTTGTTTCTTCAAATGAATGAGACCGAACAGTATACTTGCTTACTAGAAACCTTTTGGGTCGATGTAGATTGGGATGATCTGCAGTATGGAGAACGCTATAGCCCTGGTTATGGTGTATCTATTGTAATTGAACAAATACTGAAATACCCATTAGGAACTGTAGTAGCTGTAAATGATAACTCTGATAATGAGAATCTCGCATCATTCTTTTATAGATGGAACTATTTTATGCATTATTTTACCTATTTCGGATTCTGGGAGTTGACCAAAGACGAGGAACGTTCAGTTATATTTCATGCAAAATATTATTATATAGCTAAAACGATTACGCCGTCTCAATTACTTTACCAACTAGGTCCTGTTCTAATAGAAACAAGAGATTTGTGCGATTGGAATTTACAATTAAGACGTGACTCAGGAGATTGGCGTGGAGATTCGGATGAGTCTTTTATAGAAACACTTAAACCATTATTTCCAAGCGGAGAGCTGGTAAGTTCCTTGCCTAGACTAACGGGGATATTCTTAGATGGGACGTATGATCTTAGAATCACCTTGCACACTAAGTGCTGGCGTACCATTCGGATTTCATCCCATCATACCTTGCATCAACTGCATATCGCGATTCAAAGTGCATTTGATTTTGAAGATGATCATTTATATGCATTTTTTATGGATGGTCAGAGTTGGTCTAGATTTGCCTTCTATTCACCTGATGACGGAGAAGAGCCAGGGGCGGATGAGGCGGAACTTGGCGAGTTAAATTTAAGGATTGGTCAAACATTCCTGTATATATTCGATTATGGACTTGAATGGCACTTCCAGATTAATGTAGAAAGTGTGTCGGATATGAATTCGAAGGGAAGTAACCCTCAATTGTTGGATGGGAAAGGAAAGTCGCCCAAACAATACAGTTAATTCAAGTGTACTTGACAAGTGAACTTACCGCTTTAGACGAAGCTAAAGAAGGGATGATGGGTCAATTCACTGGCGGGAGATAGTCGTTGGTATGAATTAGCAACGTTGAAATACATAGAGAAAGCCTGTCTAATCGATCTCATTCAGTCGGAGAACGAGCAGGCTTTTTTTCGTTGTCATGAAATTAATTTTTCTTGCCATTAATAATGATTGTCATTATCAATGGTGGTATAATCAAGTGAGAATTCTAATGGGGTGAACTAAGCAACGACAAGGAGAGAGGAACATGAGCATATCAGTTCAGGTATATATAGCAGAAAATTACGGAGTTACAATGGATTCCCACCCTGACCCGATTTTCACAATGGAAGGAACAGTTCTATTGACGAAGAGAGGGATGGAGGAGCTATTGTATCTTTACTCACCTCTGATGAAAGCACTCGAACCCGCAGCTGCTGGAGCCTACTTAATCAGCCGTCTCGGAAGCCTAAATGCAGCGATGCAGTATATGGTTACACATGATGAATTAGTTGATCTGTCTCCTGAGCTTTGGTCGCTGCAAATGTATCGAAGTGAGAAGGGGTTTATTGAATTCCGTGTTGTGCTTCAAGAAATAAGAAAACTGAGCGGTCCGCTGTGCGGACTTCGAAACGAATGGCGTGAAGAGCACTTATCCCGTTGGTATGCGGAGACGATCCGGCCGCTTGTGGAAGCGATTGCCGCAGCTGCAGATATGGACATTATGCACCTTTGGAAAATTGTACCGGGACGACTTCGCATTATTTTTGGACAATGGAAAGCAGCGAGCACCTCTGAAGAATGGCAGGCTCGTTATGAAGAGGACCATCTTTTCGTTACAAAAGAGTTGAAGGGTGAGGTATTCGGCCGCCTCCGCAATCCTTTGTTTGTCAAAGTTGTGAATCTGGATTACCCTGGTAATCCCGGTGAGCCAGACACACCGATTAAGATGAAAACGGCCTGTTGCATGTTTTACCGAACGGAAGGCGGGCAATATTGTTACACATGTCCCCGTATGAAACCACAAGAGCGCGAAGAGCGCAAAGAACAATTGCGAGTTCAGTTCGCCGAAGCGGCAGCTGCTAAAAGTGTTGCGAAATAGCCATGATGTGCCAGTGGGGTTCAAAGAAGTCTGTTTCTCATTTCCGGCGGCTATGGCTGGGTTAATTGATTTCCATCGTGAAATCGGTTAGCTCTTTTTTTACATAACTCCTATTGCTTAATCGTATCTGTTGACTTTTTTGTTGGTTTTTTTCCACTTTATGCATACAATAAGGGAAGCACTAATTCGATGCAGCAGGGTGATGAATATTGAAAAATTGGTTCATGAGTAATATGAAATCGACAGTAATCTGTAGCATTCTCATCATCGTCGCGGCTGTTGGCGGAGTGTTAGGCTATTTCGGATTGCACCGAGATAGTGACGGCGGCTTCACGCTGCATACACAAACGTCTTTTCGGCCTGATGTCGTTGTGATGGGAACCGAGCTTGAAGGGATGTATCTCGCACAAAGGGCTAAACAGGAAGGCCTAGGCGTATTAATCCTTGAAACGAAGGGCAGATTGGGTGGACAGCTTATCCAGGGGGAAATGCTCTATCTCGATGGTACCTATGATGATGATGGTGACCAGCTCATGCAAGGCGGTATGAAGGAGTTATTTCAGCAGTACACGAAAGGAAGCGTTCGTACTAAAACAGATTTTGCTCATTATTTTCATAGGATAATTGAAGGAATTCCACTAGAGAAAAATGTTGTTCTTGAAGACGTGAGCATGTCAGGGAACAAAGTAGATTCGCTAACTTATCTTGACGGTAATGGAAAAAGGCGAATAGTAAAGCCTTCCTATTTCGTAGATAATTCGGATGATGCTGCCTTCATTCGCAAGCTTAATGTGGAGCCTCTCCCAGGGTTGGAAGCGCTATATGGGAGTAAGGAACGCGAATATATGAGCGGCACGTATATGATGAAATTCAAAGGGGTCGACTGGGACAAGTTTCAAACGCATTATTGGAAAATGAATAAAGTAGAGAGAGCACACAAATACGGACCTGAAAGTTATGTGAATTCACACATCGCCTATGGGTTCCCGCCAGTTGTATCGGCGTATGAACTGCGTAACAAGCAGGATCTGAACCTTCGAGGATTGAACATCCTGAATCAAGGTAACGGAGAAATTATTATTAACGCGTTGCAGGTATATGGTATCGATCCGAGCCAGAAAGAAACGATTCAACGAGGTATGGCGTTGGCGAAAGCAGAAATGCCCTTCATACGCGATCATCTTCGTAATCACATGGTGGGCTTCGAGCAGTTGGAAATAGGTGGAGAACCTAACGAACTGTACATCCGAGAGTTTAATCACTACCCAACCGAATATGTCCTGCAAGCCTCAGACTTAATGAGTGGCCGCATGTTCTGGGATAACGTAAGCATTGGCGGCTATTTTATGGACATTCAAGGTTCGCGCTCCAATCGGGAAGGATTAGCTATCGGTCGTCCAGATAAATATGGGATTCCTTTGCGAAGCTACTTGCTGCATGACTACGATAACGTTGTAACTACGGGGAAGCTGGTTGGGGCAACAGCGGTGGCCTATGGAAGTGCAAGGATTCAACCGAACGGAGCAATGGCTGGGGAAACAATCGGTGTGCTCATGGGGCAAATGAATGGAAGAAGTTTGAAGTCGACATCATCAGAGGAAATTAAGCGACTTCATGAACGGATGGAACACAAATATCAGATCAAGCTAGATGATCGCATAACAGCCAAGAATAAAATCGCTCATCTCTCTGAGGGAGAGAAAGCGGAATTGAATAGTGGAAGGATTACGCTGCTGAAAGGCAATAGGATTGCCCATCATCTGCCATTCATTCGGGTTAGCGTGGAAGGTCAGGCCATCACATACAATGGCATTAAGCCTATTGTCATTAATGGTATCCCCTGGGTGCCGTTAAGTCAGACATTCGAGAAGATAGGCCTTGGCGATGCTACTTATGATGAAGAAAACAAACGAATCCTTTACACGTTCAAGGGGAAATCAGGAACGATTGAGTCGGCAGACGTTCAGATACTGAACAATTTTGTACTTGTAAGTTGGGCGAAACTCGCGGAAGTGCTAGGCTACTCCTGGGAGTGGAATACAGCAGGAGACGAAGTTCTAGTAAGACGTCTTTAATGGCACTACAACGAAAATCTGTCGATTCTCCCTAGGAGGAAGGCAGATTTTTTGGGTTTTCAACTTGCAACGTTGGCTTACCAAGCCCGCACCATCTCCCGACATTAGCAATAGTCTACTCTATATGGAGTTTGGGAGTGTGAACATGGATGAGAATTAATCGAAAATGGAAGTTGACATCGAAAGCTAGCATGTCTGCAACAAGACCTATCCAACAACGGGTGTATGCCATACGCAAGGTTGCTACAATCATGCTGCCATTTTATCGTAAGCTTGCTAGCAGCCTTACTTTTTCCATACAGTGGGCAACAGCTGTGCGGAAAACAGATATTGCCCGGATGAATAAGCTGCTGCGTTCGGTCATCGGCGCAGAACCACTATCGGCCCTTGGATCTAATGGTGTAGGGTGGTTCGTTGATTTTCCGTTGCCGAAGCCGCTGCTAGAGATCACCAATGGCACCACGATTCGCCCAGGGCAAGTGCAATTCACATTCAGCTCCACGATAAATCGTGCCATCGCGAAGGCCGTTATTCCGCTGTATAAGGAGATTAGTTGTAACCCCTATTACGCGGCGCTTATCGTGAAGGCGATTAATACGCAGAATAAGGTATTGTTGAATCGCTTGGTACGGAGCACTGTAACAAGTCGGAGGTTAGTCTCGGTTGACATTGATTTCTCTGGCTTCTTTCTCGGTTTCAAATATCCAGAGAGTAAGTATGTGTATTTGAATGAAGTTTTTAGGGAGTATGTCATGTGATTTCGGAGTCATGTGCTGGCAAGAAGGATGCGGTATAAATTTCTAAGCGTGACACTAATCAATTGGGCCTATTTCGTAGTATAATGTTCCTATTGATTATTGGAGGCACATACATGACATTAATTAAACATTTTCAGGCACCAGATGAATTTACGGGCTTTTACTTAATTAAAGAATTGGAAATTAAACAAACGAATACAACACCTGCCAAAGATTTCATGGATATTGTACTCTGCGATGCGAGTGGACAGGTGTCCGCCAAGATGTGGGACGTCAGCGCTGCGGACAAAGAGACATTCTTTCCGATGACGTTAGTGAAGGTGCAGGGACTTGTTCAATTGTACCGCGAACGTTTGCAAGTGAAGGTTGGCAAGATTCGCAAAGCACTGCCGGAAGATGGCGTGCAAATCACTGATTTTATCCGCTCTGCGCCGATCAGTCCAACCGACCTCATTCATACGATTAATCATGTATTAGCGAGTATAACGAACCCAACGATTCAGTCCATCGTCTCGTTCTGTGTCGCGAAGGTACAAGATAAACTGGATCATTATCCAGCGGCCAAAACGCATCACCATGCGTATTTCGCAGGACTTGCTTATCATATCGTGCGGATGCTCGAGCTCGGTGAATTTATTTGCAAACAGCGTCCATTTCTTAATGCTGACCTGATCAAAGCGGGCATCATTCTCCATGATATCGCGAAGCCAGAGGAAATGATCTCGCAGCTCGGCATTGTCTCTGACTATAGCGTGCAAGGTAAGCTATTGGGGCATATCTCTATGGCCTCCAATTGGATTACAGAGGCTGCTTTGCACCATGGGGTTGATCTTCAATCGGACATCGTCATTGGATTGCAGCATATTGTATTGTCCCACCATAACTTACCAGAGTGGGGAAGTCCTGTTCTGCCACAGCTTCCGGAAGCTGTCGCGCTTCATTATATCGACTCGATGGATGCGAAGCTGCAAATGGTTGAGGACACGTTGCTACTTACACCGGAGTCCGATCAATGGACGCCGATGATTCGCGGGTTGGAGAACAAAGCGATGTATCGCTTGAAGCTGTAACATGGGAAGCTGTTTCCAAGTGGAGAGATCTACTTGGAAGCAGCTTTTTGTATGTAGAGGAAGAGCTTGTGTAAAGTGCCACCGCAAGGCCGTCTCCAATAGTGCCCGCCCCCGCCCCCAAGCTCAAACCAAAATCCGCGTCTTCAACCCAAGCCTAAGCGGTCAGCTAAAGGAATAGATGGAAAATATGTAGCTATTATCTTGTTAATCTTCGTTTTATTTGAAATAACTGTAAAAGTACAGCTGTTTCAGCCGAAATCGTCGAAATCCACAGAATCGAGAGAATTAAATGTACTTTTTCCATCTAATCTATAAATTTCACCTTAAATTGACGAAATAGCTGGAGTTTTTCCAGTTAATTGAGTTTGATGGGGTGAGTAGTTTGAGAGGGTTGAAAGGTTTGAGAATTTTGCGGCGACGGAGAGCTCTAAAAGGGCCGAATGATGCTATTTAACACCCAAGCCTGCCACAATTTTCACATTCAGCAGCATTACTATCAAGCTGTCACCTCGCCTGCCGAATTGAAGGCAGACAACCTCTCCCACCCAGTTGCTGCCAATCCACCAAATCATAGCTCCAGACCAGTCCCCTGCTTGAATCGTTTAATGACCATTTGTGTGTTCACCCGCACGACGCCGTTTAACTTGTAGATGTTCTTATAGAGGAATTCCTCCAACGCAGCGTCATCCTTCAATAAGGCATGCATATGCAAGGAGCTAGTTCCCGTCATTTGGTAGATCGACACCACATTCGGATCAGCCGAGAGTGTGTTTCCAACTTCTTCCGCGTAGCGCGGCTCCACTTCCACTTCGAAGAAAGCACTTACTACCTTCCCTAGCTTTGTTGCATTCAAACGTATCGTAAAATTCTCGATAATTTCATTGTCGATAAGGTTTTCAACGCGCTTTTGAATGGCGACACGCGATAGATTCAAAATTCCACCTATTTTCGCATAGGACATTCGACTATTCTCATGCAGCAACTTAATAATTTCTTGATCAACGGGGTCGAGATCGTGCAAATCTAACATGAATATCACTCCTCAAATTTTCTGAAAATATATACAATTGTTCATTATTCCATGCTATCTTCATTATTTGCTACAAAAAACACTTTAAAAATAACAGATGTTAATCAATTATTATAAAAAACGCGAATAAACGCAATCATTTTTGTAGTATGCATTTACACATGATGTTGACGATACTAGAATGTATACATATAATCGTGTTAATTAATATAACATGAAAATCCAAAAATACTTTTAATGTTAAACAATATAACATGAAAGAGGCTGTCACATGTCCAAAAAACTCATCTACAACGGAACCGTCCTGACGATGGATGCCACGAACCAAATGTTCAAACCAGGCTATGTGTACATGGAGCATGATGTCATTTGTGAAGTTGGCGAATGGAAGTCGGATGGCAGCTTAGATCACCTGCTCACTGAGGCCACTTACCGATACAATGCAGAGGGAAAAGTAGTTATTCCCGGTATCGTAAACGGTCATACACATCTGTTCCAAACATTTATGCGAGGCGTATCCGATCACTCCCCCTTAGCACAGTGGCTAAAAGAGATTATTTGGCCGATGAGTCTCGCGATGGAGCCAGAGGATTTCTATTTAGCTGCATTAATCGGTTGCATTGAGAATTTGAAATCTGGTGCGACGTATATGATGGATCATCACTATATCCACACGTATCCAGAGAATGATGCCAGTGTGCTAAGGGCGATGGTAGATTCAGGGATTCGAGGACATTTGGCACGAGGAGGCTCTGACCTAGCAGGAGAAGTTCGATTGCGAGAGACTGGTGAGCAGGTTTTCAACGCCACAGATCAATTACTTGATCAATGGGAAGGCGCAGGAAATGGCCGCATCCGAATAGCACTTGGTCCACTCAACTTATATGGTTGTTCCCGGGAATACCTCGAACGAGCTGCGGTGTTCAGTCGAGATCGCAAACTCATTTCTCATGTACATGTCGCAGAAACGAGCGAGCAAATTGAGACGACAATGGAGCGATACGGTCTTAGGAATTTGGAACTCCTAAATGAAGTAGGCTTACTCGGCGATCAGACACAGGTTGTTCATGGTGTTTGGCTGGACGACAGAGAGCTCGAGCTCATCAAAGAAAAACAAGCATCCGTCATTCATTGCCCTGTTTCCAATATGTATCTAGCCTCTGGTGTTGCACGTGTACCTGAGATGCTGCAGATGGGCATCAATGTTGCCCTAGGAACAGATGGCCCTGGCAGCAACAACTGCCAAGACAATCTTGAAGTGCTGAAGTTTACTGCGTGCTTGCACAAAGTGAATGAGCTGGATGCCACATTATTACCCCCCATGGATGTGTTGCGAATGGCAACCGTAAATGGCGCAAAGGCAGTAGGCCGAAGCCAAGATCTAGGCAGTCTCGAACCTGGGAAGAAAGCAGATCTAGTAACAGTTGATATGATGAAAGCCCATATAAGTCCCGTGCATCGCGCTTCTTCAGCTCTAGTCTATAATGCGAATGGCAACGATGTCGATTTGGTGATGGTAGGCGGGCAAGTAGTCGTAGAACATGGCAAGAGCACATGGATTGATGAGCAGGAAGTTTTAAAAAGAGCGCAAGCCAGAGTTGACGTACTTAGAAGTAAGTTAGCGGGGCAGTACCCTATTTTTGCTAATCAAATGTAGGTCCAATTAGAGGAGGATGAATTCTATGGCATTACAACGTCTACATGATCCCGTTCTTGAAAATGATTGGCATGCGGTGTACCTTGCATCTGAGCTGAAAGATCAACCGGTAGGTGTCATCATTTTAGGAGAAAGAGTGGCCCTTTATCGCTCAAGCCGAGGCGTTCACGCCATGCAAGATCTCTGCGTCCATCGTGGAGCCATGTTATCCAAGGGGTGGGTCAAAGATGATGTGCTGGTCTGTCCGTATCATGGCTGGCAGTACGACTCCTCTGGACAGTGTGTCTGTATTCCTGCACAACCCAAAGGCGAGAAGATTCCACTTCGCGCGAAAGCCGTGACGTATGCTTGTGAAGAAAAATATGGCTTCATCTGGGTATGTATTGGTGAACCAGCAGCCCCAATCCCGCATTTTGAAGAGTTTGCGAATCCTGAGTACCACCCTCTTCCGTGCGGACCCTATAAGGTTGCTGCAGCAGGGACGCGTGTCATTGAAAATTTCACAGACTTCGCTCACTTAATGTTCGTTCATCAAGATTTACTAGGTCACCCAGATTATGCCGAGCTTCCTGATTTCCAGGTTGTCAAAGAAGAGGATCGCATCTATATCGAAAATATTCCGATCTTCCAGCCTGTTGCGCATTCGGGTTCGGATAAAAGTGAGGGCACTACGTATGTCTATATGAAGGAAGTGTATCGGCCATTGTCAGCTAGACTATCGAAGGCGGATCCAAGTAATGGTCAAACGTTATGGATTATGCTCACCGTTCTGCCTGTAGCCGCTGAAGAATGTGTTGTCTTTATGATGGTTTCACGTAACTATGCGTACGACGTTGATGATGCGAACTTCATTAAATTCCAAGACATCGTGTTTGAACAGGATGCTAGAGTCATTGAGACGCAGAAGCCGGAGTTGCTGCCATTAGATCTGCAAGTTGAGCTGAATCATAAGGTGGACCGCTTCTCCATAGCATATCGTCGTTGGCTAAGAGAATTAGGTGTGGTGGTTGGGACAGTTTAGCTCCAAGGTACATTGTTCGGGTTTTAATGGAAATATTCAATTTACAATAATTATATAGTTGTAAAAGTGATTAAAAGACGTACTTTTATTGTGAAAAATTACAAAACGTTAGTCTATTTGTTGACGCAAACAAGCCGTGAAACGTATATTTGACTCAAGGTTAAACAAGATTCGTAGACATAGAAAAAACCAATATGGAGGGGAAGTTAACCATGAAACAAATTCAACGTACACTTGCACTTGCAACGAAACGCCCAGGAGCTGTATCCCTTAGTTTAGTGATGATTTCCAGTTTGCTAGCCGCGTGCGGAAGTTCCAGTACGCCCGTTTCCTCGTCAGCGCCAGCAGCAGCACCAACGGTGGCGGCGGCTTCTCCTGCAGCATCAGCAGCTCCAGCAGCCAAGCCGATTGTTCCAGCAACGGTGGTGTTGAACTGGTTCGCTGAGCCTGAGCATGGCGGGAATTTCGCAGCATTGTCCAAAGGCTACTACAAGGATGCAGGCTTTGATATGACATTAATGCCTGGTGGTCCTTCCGTTTCCTCGACACAGATTGTAGCTTCTGGTAAAGCCCAATTCGGGATGGCGAACGGTGATGATATTTTGGTAGCCAGACAAGAGGGGATTCCTGTAGTAGCTATTGCAACCTCGATGCAGAAGAGTCCACAAGCCCTGTTTTATCATAAGGATTCGGGTGTAAAAGACTTCGGAGACTTAAACACGCACAAAGTGTACGTAGCATCCACGGCGAGCTTCTGGCAATTTATTAAGAACAAATACAAATTAACGAATGCACAAGAAATGAAATATACAGGTCAATTAGTGAACTTCGTGAGTGACAAAACAGCGCTAACGCAAGGCTACGTGACCTCAGAGCCATTCACGATGGATCAACAAAAAGTTGATTATGGCACACTCTTGGTAGCCGATTCTGGTTATAAAATTTATGCTGGCGTGTACTTCACGACAGAGAAAATGATTGCCGAGCATCCCGATCAAGTCAAAGCTTTCGTTGAAGCAACAGTAAAGGGTTGGGATTATTACAAAGATCATTCCGATGAGATCAACCCAAGCATCCAAACGAAGAATCCAGATATGGGCCTCGACATGATGAAGTATAGTGCAGCGAAAGAAATGGACTTTGTATTCGGTGGCGATGCAGCGACCAAGGGCACAGGCATCATGACCAAAGAGAGATGGGAAGAAGTGCAGAAGCAATTGGTGGAAGTTGGCGTTCTGAAGACGGCTGAGAACATTGATAAAGTGTTTACGACACAATTTTTGCCTAAGAAATAAACAAAACTTCGGGAGGTGGCGGCATTGGCTTCTAACAACAATATCGATCTATGTAACGTCAGATTGCCATTATTAAATGAAGGGGAATTATATCGTCTCTCGATTCGCGATGGGAATTGGACACACATTCGACTGCAAGAAGCAGATGCCGCTGCGTCCCTTTCAACCTCGCTGGAGTCATGGAATCCTAATCAATATGGAGAAACGTCCAGCATCACAACACTTGATCTTGAAGGTAAAATGTTGCTGCCAGGCTTCGTGGATTCACATATGCATCTCGACAAAGCGTTCTCGTTAACAACGGTTGAGAATATTAGCGGTACGCTAGAAGAGGCTGTTCGCAATTATTCGGCGGCATCGCCTACATTCTCAAAAGAAGAAATTAAAGCCAGAATGATGCGATCTGCGCTACAGGCTCTGTCTTTTGGGACTACGCACATTCGCACGCATCTGGATTTTAATCTTCGATTTTCACGTGACATTGCTTTACGCACAATTGAAGCCGCATTGGAGGCTAGAGAAGCCTTAGCACCCTACATGACTTTGCAGCTCTTCCCAATGTGTCCCTACAATTTCATGTCGCTGGATAATGAAGCCATTGAGGAAGCTTTACGTATGGGTGTGGATGGCATTGGTGGCGCGCCGCATTTATCGTTAACCCCTAAGGAAGATATTGATTTTATTTTCAAAATGGCAGAGAAATACGATGTACCGATTGATCTACACTGTGATGAAACGGATAATCCACAGATGCGAACGGTTGAATATGTCGCAGAACGCACGAAAGAAACAGGCTACGAGGGCAGAGTGACCGTTGATCACTTGTGTGCATTAGCCTCGATGACCGATGCGGATGCAGGCGGCATCATCGACAAGATGGCAGAGGCCAAATTAAAGGCAGTATCCTTGCCTGCAGTTAATCTGTATTTACAAGGCAGACATGATTCTTTTCCTGTGAGAAGAGGCGTCACTCGCTTGAAGCAAATTCATGAGAGAGGCATCCCAATCGCAGTTGCATCGGACAATATTCATGATCCTTTCCACCCTTTCGGGCGCGGGGATTTACTTCAAATAGCACTGATCTCTTCCTATGCTGCGCATATGGGCAGACCCGCAGATCTTCGCACATTGCTGCGAATGATTACGGAAGCTCCCGCCCATGTTCTTGGACTTACAGCCTATGGGATTACAGAAGGTAATCCAGCCAACTTCGTTATCGTTGATGGTCATTCCGTCGAAGAAATCTTTACCATGCTTCCTGAACGAAGATGGGTGTACAGCCAAGGACGCTTCGTCAGATCCCCAGGTACAAAAGCTGCGTGGAACAACCATGCTTTAGCTCAGTTCTGGCAGAAGGCAAGTGAAGCTGTATCGTTCCAAAAGCCCGAATTCGCGAAAGGGTGAACCGTCAAGATGGCTAATCTGTTGGTCATTTATTACAGCGCATTTGGTCATGTGTACCAGATGGCGCAAGCCGTAGCAGATGGTGCTAGCCAATCTGGTGCGCATCTTGTGAGGATTGTGCGTATACCTGAGATGGCAGCAGATGCGAACCGTGTGATCAGACCTGATCAAGACAGACCCCCTGCTGTGCAGGAGAAGACATCTAATTCCACTACATTAGCTAAGCAATTTCGCCTAACAGATCGTTATCAGAAGTATGAAGCTACAGTAGCGCTGCAAAAAGAAATTCCAATCGCGTCAAATGATGATCTACGCTGGGCTGATGGGATCCTTTGGGGGTTCCCGACGTATTATGGCACGATGCCAGCGCAAGTTAAATTGTTCCTTGAGATGGCTGGAGAGCTTTGCATCGAGGGTGCCCTTGAGGGCAAGCCGACCGGTATATTTAATAGTACAGCATCCATCCATACGGGGCATGAAGCAGCCATATTAACCGCGATGGTACCCCTATTCCATTTCGGTATGATCTTCGTGGGATTGCCTTATTCGGAAAATCCAGAGTACTTAACGGCGGATGCGATCGGTTGCTCGCCTTATGGGGCATCTACCTTAGCTGGTCCGGATAGTTCATTGTCGCCAGATCCAAGGGAGCTCTTGATGGCAGCGCGATTAGGTGAGCGAGTAGCAGATATTGCGGCGGCTATCAAGCAGTTTCAAACCAAGAAGGCTTAGGAAGCGCAATACTCCAAATTGGCAAGTAGAAAGAACCCCTCTAGGAAGAGTTTGGTTCTTTTTTCGCAAATACATGATCCAACCTACAGGAGGTACTCAGCATGACATTCAATCGCTATCAAGGGAAAGCCTGGGATCAGTGCTTCTTCCCAAGTCTTAGTAAACTTCAAGTGGCTGAGATTCCTAAAGAAAATGCGTTAATCGTACTGCCGGTTGGAGCTGTTGAGCAGCACGGTCCACATATGCCCGTGTTTACCGATACGTTAATCTCGGAAGTGCTGTTGACAGAAGCCTTCGAGCAGCTTCCTAACGATCCGAATATATGGTTGTTGCCAGCTATCCCCTACGGGAAGAGCACAGAACATCTAGGTCATGCGGGAACCATCACTTTATCGGCAACAACGTTAATGGCTGTTGTGATGGATATAGCCAAAAGCCTGCGGAAAAGCGGATTTCAGAAGCTCGTTCTCGTTAACTCGCATGGCGGAAATACGGATCTGTTGAACATGATGGGCAGAGAGATTCGCATCGAAACGGGTTTAGCTGTATTTCGCTTAGATCCAGGAGGACTTGGCGGTGCTGATGAATGGATGACACCGCTAGAGAAACAGGCGGGCATTCATGCTGGTGATATGGAAACATCCATCGTGATGGCGGCGATGCCGCACTGGGTGAACATGGATGCAGCACCAACGGAGTATCCGAATTATCCAGAGTCCCGTTATCTGGCGCTGCGGAATCGGGCTTTTGCTTGGGTGATGGATGATCTCTCTCATACTGGCGTCTCAGGCGATGCAACGGTGGCAACGATAGCCAAAGGCAGGGATATGACGTATAAGTACGGGACATATATCGCTGAGGCGTTGCTCGTATTCCAAGCCTTCGATATGCAATCGCTCAAACTCAGCAAGTAGAGTTGGTAAGCCACTAAAACGTATAGGAGATGATACGCATGTCGAAAAATTCTTTGCTAATGGACACAGTTAGCCCTCAGTCCCCAGGATCTACTTTCGTGAGCATGACGAATCTTTCCAAGACTTACCCGAACGGAACGATTGCCCTGCAGGATGTCAACCTGACCATTCAAGAAGGTGAATTCTTATGCTTTGTAGGTCCATCGGGTTGCGGGAAATCAACGATTTTCAAAATCATTACCGGCTTATCCAAACCAAGCAAAGGCTCGTTGGATGTCTTTGGAACAACACCGAAGGAAGCGCGCAAGCAAAGTGATATCGCTTTTGTGTTTCAAGATCATACACTCTTACCGTGGTCGACGGTTGAGGCGAATGTGAAGCTTCCGCTGGAATTACGCGGAGTGGATAAAAAGACCCAACAACAAGAAGCGGAGCGAGTGCTTGAGCTTGTTGGATTGAAGGATTACATGAAAGTGCTGCCTAGGCAGCTTTCTGGTGGTATGAAAATGCGCGTATCCATCGCGCGTGCGCTAATTTCGAGGCCGAAGCTGCTGCTGATGGATGAGCCGTTCGGTGCGTTGGACGAAATTACGCGTCAAACCTTGCAAATGGAGCTGCTCAATATTTGGCAGCAAGATAAATCGATGACGGTGTTGTTCGTGACACATAATGTGTTCGAGTCCGTGTTCTTATCGACAAGTGTCGTTGTTATGACACCTCGGCCTGGCAAAATTTCAGCGCGCATCGATATACCAGTTCCTTTTCCAAGAGATGAAACCTACCGAACAACAACGCAATTTAGCGATTTAGTGCGCATTGTCAATGACGCTTTGGACCATTAAGACGAGAGGGTGAAGACAGCATGTCCACAGAAGCGGAAGTTACCTGGATTCATGAAGTCGAAGAGCAGCTAGGGAAAGAAATCGTATCCATCGATCAAGAAACAAGAGATAAGCTTTCCAAGGATTATTACTGGTACTCCCCTGTACTTAATCGTAGGCTGGAGGGGATTGCATCGGCTGATGTCGTCGTGCTGCCCCGCAATGAAGAGGAAGTGGCCAGGGCTTTGGCATTTGGCTATCACCATGGGATTCCTGTGACAGTACGCGGTGCTGGGACTGGCAATTACGGTCAGGCGGTTCCTTTACAGAAAGGGATTGTGCTTGATCTAAGTCGTATGGATCAAATTCTAGAAATTGGGTCTGGATTCGCTCGTTTACAGTGTGGCGTGCGTTTAGGGGTTATTGATAAGAAAGCGCGTGAAGTTGGGCAAGAAATTCGCATATACCCTAGTACGTATGTGAAGGCGACCGTTGGCGGATTTGTGAGCGGTGGTTCTGGTGGAATCGGTTCAATTACACATGGCAATCTATGGGATGGCAACGTCCTCGAGGCTGTGATTTATACAATGGAATCAGCACCACAGCGCCTCGTTGTTACTGGGCCTGAGTTGTACAACTATATCCACAATTATGGGACGACGGGTATTTTGACCGAGGTCACCATGCCACTTTCGCCGCGAACCGAGTGGGCGCAAGCCATTGCGCAATTCCCTACCTTTGAGCAGGCGATGCAGTTTGGTGAGGCTCTCGCTCGAGAAGAAGCGATTCCTAAACGTCTTATCGCACCAATGGAATGGCCAATTCCTTCCTATTTTGTACCCTTTAACAAAGTAATTATGCCAGAAATGGCTGCTGTTATGTTGGAGTTTGCAGAAGAAACATTACGGTTAGTAGAGGTACTTGCGAATCAATTTGGCGGACATATCGGTCACGTAATTGAGGCCAAAAACTACCGAAAAACAATAGGTGTATCCGACTTTACATGGAACCATACAACCTTGTGGGCTATGAAGACTGATGCATCGATGACATATCTGCAAGCAGGATTTAAAGTGGATAGCTACTTAGAACAAATTAAGCAAATTAAAGCGAAGTTCGGCGATGAGGTTTATTTGCATGTCGAGTGGGTGCGCAGTGGCGGGGCTGTGACGCCATCGGCACTTCCTGTTGTAAGGTTTACTACGGAAGAACGCTTATATGAAATTATCGCGTTTTTCGAGTCCGTTGGTGTCAAAATATTCGATCCACATACTTGGGTACTCGACCAAGGTGGTCGTGGTGAAGTAGGCAGTATGGAACGCAAGAAACGGGAGAATGATCCGAAGGGACTTCTCAATCCTGGCAAAATCATTTGTAAATCATAAAGAAGGGGGATCTGTGCAATGGCTGTCGATTCGAAGTATTTGCAAATATTACCTGATGAAATATTTCCTGCGCGTGAGCGTGCAGCTTGGATGAGTCGCATGGAGGAGGGCGTGCCGTTTAGTCGCCGGTTGTTGATGCTGCTCAAACAGCTGCTGCCGCCTTTAGTGGCGTTCGTGGTCTTTATTGGCGGATGGGAGCTAATCGCTTCCTTGACGAATGCGCCTGTATATCTTGTTCCTAAACCTTCGGATATCGTGAAAGCGGCCATTGAGAACAGGAGCGGGCTTTGGGTATCCGTGCGAACGACAACTTTTGAAGCTGTACTTGGATTTATCCTAAGTATTATCCTGGGTATTGCGGGTGCTATTTTACTTGCAAGCTCGAAATGGATTGAGAAAAGCGTGTATCCTTACGCGATCATCTTACAAACAATTCCCATTGTTGCTATTGCACCATTAATCGTGATCTGGTTCGATGCTGGCATGAACGCGATCGTAATCATTACGTTCTTAATCGGATTCTTCCCCATGCTATCCAATACCTTGATTGGACTTAATTCGACGGATCAAAATATGAGCAACCTCTTCTATTTGTATAATGCGAATGGCTTTCAAACGATGTGGAAACTACGTATTCCTGCAGCGCTTCCTTATATTGTGGCTGGCTTGAAAATTTCTTGTACTTTGTCTGTTGTCGGTGCCATTGTCGGGGAATATATTGCCGGAATTGGCGGTGGGCAAGGTGGATTAGGCTATGCTATCACGTATGCAGCAGCGAGATTGAAGACGCCTTACTTGTTCGCTTGTGGGTTATCGGCTTCCGCACTAGGGATTATTTTCTTCCTGCTGGTGAATGCCTTCGCGAAATGGCTCTTAAGCTCTTGGCACGAGTCTGAAATGAAGCGTGATAATTAATCGCGTAGTTCTAGGTAAGAGGTGATAAATTTGCTTGATATGGTCTATCGTCAAGTGCGTGTACTCGGTAATCACGAGTTCCAAGGTCCTATAGATATCGGTGTGTTAAACGGCAAAATTGTCGCGATGGGTGAGGTTGCTGACCATGGCGAGCGAGAGGTTGATGGGACGGGGCACTTGCTGCTGCCACCTTTCGTGGAATCGCACATTCATCTAGATACGGTGTTAACTGCAGGGGAACCTGATTGGAATGAGAGTGGTACACTGTTCGAAGGGATAGGCATTTGGCAGAAACGGAAAGGGACACTCACGTATGAGGACGTCATGGCACGTGCTGAGAAGGTGCTTCGGATGCAAATCTCAACAGGAGTCCTTCATGTACGTTCGATGGTGGATATTTCAGATCCAAATCTCACTGCATTAAGGGCGCTGTTAGCGCTGCGTGAGCGTGTTAAGCCTTATCTGACATTGCAGGTCATCGCCTTTCCGCAGGATGGGATTCGTGCCTGTCCCGATAACGAACAACGGCTTGAACTGGCCTTGGAGCTTGGTGCAGACGGCATAAGTGCTGTCCCGCATCTAGAGGCTACGCGATCGGAAGGAGAAGCTTCCTTAGAAATCTGCTTCCGGATAGCGGAGAAGTACGGATGCTTCGTGCACGTATTCTGCGATGAAATGGATGATCCTCACTCCACATTCTTGGAAAATGTTGCTCATTTAGCGATACGCTCAGACCTAGGCAGTCGAGTAACTGCCGCACATGTGAATGCGACAGCTTATTATAGTGAAGCGTATTTTCAGAAAGTACTGGGCATCGTGGCTAGATCGGGCATTCATATCGTATGCTGTCCGCTGATTAATAGCGCCATGCAAGGGCGATTCGATAGTAGTCCCAAAGGGCGCGGAATTGCTCGCATTAAGGAGATGTGGCTGGCAGGCATTAATGTCAGTATTGCTCATGATGATATTCGGACGCCATTCTACCCGCTAGGTACGGGGAATATGCTGCAAGCCGCACATATGGCTGCACATCTTGCCCATATGACGGGGCGCGAAGAAATTGCAGAGCTAGTCCGTATGATTACCATACGAGCTGCCCAAACGTTGCAGCTTTCCGAATACGGAATTGCGGTAGGACTACCTGCTAGCTTCATAATGTTGCGAGCAGACAATGAGATAGATCTTGTTCGGGGACAACCTTTGTGCCGTCATGTGGTTAGTCGGGGGCAGCTTCTCACCGAAGCCTTACCAGCCCAAACCTTTTGGTTTACAGATTATTAAGGGACGCTTGCCTTGCTAGTAAAGTGGGCAAGTGTTTTATTTTGTTTTTAGAATGTTTACATGGTTTAGAAGGAAAGCACAAACCCCCGTCGAATTCATTTAATGTAAATAACTTACAGGTGTCTTGGGGGAAGGTGAATACATGCAACAATTGCTTCTAAAGCATCAATTGCGATGGAAAACATGGTTAGTTCTCCTTATTGGGCTTTTATTTATGGCTAATCATGTTTTCGCGGAGCAGCCTGATGGCATGAAAGCGATTCCAAATTGGTCGTTATTATGGGGAATTCCCACGGATAAGATCGAGGATATCATGGCTTCGCCACGTGAGAATCAATGGATGACCATCGAGAGTGGAGCGGAGATGCCAGATAAGCCAGATAAAGTTTCTACAGCCTGGGTACGCATCCAACTTCCGAAACAGTTGCCCAAGGACTATGGCATGTATATTGATCGTATCTATGCGCAACATTTGTCCGTGTATATTGGAGGCCGGCTCCTAAATGAGGTTAAATTTGATTTTCCTACGGATCAACAACGCAGCCTATTTCCACTGAGTGCAGAAGACGCTGGAGGGATTGTGTATCTAAAGCTTCAGACCTCCATGGAGCGTCTAGGCATTCAATCTGACATCGTGATAGATCATTACTCCACTTTGACGCGAACGTTTATTTTCCGTGATTTACAGAATATTATTCTTGGGTTTGCTTTTCTTTTTATTGCCGTCATCATGCTTATTTGTTCCTTCTACTTGAAAAAAATAGGGCGGGCTACATGGATTTCTCTAAGCTTAATCATTCTAACCTTAGGTACAATTTTTCTTACCTATTCGCCTTTTCTTTATGCCAATTTTACCCGCTTTGGGGTCGTATTTTTAGATATTTTTGATATTTCACTGGCTGTCTTACTGCCAGCGTTAACGTACTTTTTTGAGAAAATTTTCGACAATGGCCGTTTCAAATGGGTTCGATGGTTTCGTAAGTTTCAAATTATGTATTCAACGTTCTGTGTTGTATTAATCTTATTCAATCAACTCAATGATTATCAATTTATTGGTGCCTATCATTTGTTCACGGTTACCCTCTTAGGTGCCATCATGATTATCCAATTTATTACGATTATAGGACTTTCTATCTTTTTTGTCATAAAAGGCAATAGAGAGGCTGTCATTTTCTCTTCTGGTTTTGCTATTTTCGCACTCATGGGGATGTTTGATCTCATTCTCTACTATGCGAATAATCAAAAGTATCAGTTTTTCCTTTGGAAATTTGGCGTAGTTGGCTTCATTATTGCACTTATCGTCATTCTGGGTAGGAGATTTGCGATTAATCAGGAGCAGATGTCGAACTATTCGAAAGAACTAGAATTCTACAATCATCAGTTGCAGCTATCGGAGAAGATGGAAATGATTAGCTCATTAGCGGCATCTGTCGCGCACGAGGTGAGAAATCCGCTCCAAGTTACGCGTGGGTTTCTGCAGCTTGTGGCAGCTAGAACAGACGACAAGAACAGGGAATATATGAGTATTGCGATCGAAGAATTAGATAGGGCTTCCGTGATCATTACTGATTTTCTGACCTTTGCGAAGCCGCAACTGGATGAGATCGTGGAATTAAATGTGAGTAAGGAAATTAGCCAGATTGAAGGAATCATTGTTCCTTTAGCGACATTGAATGGTGGAAGAATCACCGTCAGCGTACCAGCGGATTTGCACATCTATGGGAACTCTTCGAAGCTGAAGCAAATCTTGATCAATATTATTAAGAATAGTATCGAAGCGTTCCAAGTGGATGGTCAAATTAATATTTGGGCGTATAAGAAAAATGAGGAAGTCTTTATCCATATCAAGGATAATGGTGAGGGGATCGAGCCGATACAGCTGGCAAAGCTAGGAGAGCCCTATTATTCAACAAAAACGAAGGGGACAGGCTTAGGCTTAATGGTCACCTTTAGGCTTATCGAGATTATGAAAGGCAACATTGAGTTCAAAAGTCAAAAGTATGCAGGGACAGAGGTCATCATGCGTTTCCCCTATGTGATTGTGAATTGAAAAAAGGTGTTCCGCTTACGAAGCGGACACCTTTTTTATATGACTACCAGATACCTTGTGCACCATTGGAAGTAACCAATATCTTAGCTGGATTTGTAGGGATTACTAGAACGAATTCTGTTGATGTTTCTTCAACAGCCTTAACTTTGATATCGTTTGGGAGTGTAATGTTAAATGCTTGTTTAAGCGCAGCTTTGGGATCGGCTAAAAGTTGTTGTTTAAAGGCTTCATCTTCCCAAGCTTTTTGAATAATTTTGGCTTTTACGCTTTCATTTGTGGACATTTGTATTCACTCCTAGTCATTTGGGTAATTTTTCCTACAAGAAAAAGTATACCATGACTATATCTAATAATCTATCAAAATTTATCATTATTAGACAAAAAATAGTAGAATCCGCCAGAGAGTAAAGCAGCCCTTCTATCTTTGATTTCATTCGCCACCCGATGGATATTCTGTACGAGTGAATCATGGAAAGCGGTGAGCTGCCCCATACCGACAGCCAAGCTTAGCAGATGCTCGTGATGAGCGTCCGCAATGCCGGCATAAGCAGCAAACATATCATGAACATAAAGCTGCTTTTTGATCAATTCAGGCGTAAGGGCATCTGCTGTCGAAAGCTGCAATGTGTTGCGGATGGATGATAATAAGCAATTATAGGATCCATCCACTAGATCCTCTTCCCAATCTGCCCAATCGTCCAACATTTGCAGGGTAACAAGCGTTTGCTCAACCGCAGCTGTGACGGCGGGGATTAGATGCGATTGATTAGCTAGAAGAAGCGCGCCTGTACTGGCATTTTTAACAGGACTCGCTTTCTTGGCTATTTGCAATTTGTCCTGATGAAAGTAATCAGATTGCTGCTCATTCGTTACACTTTGGGCCCATTCAAGAATATACGTCTCATAGTAGCTCCAGAAGGGAGAATCTGAAGGAAAGAGTTCCCGATAGATGGACAGGAACTGAAAGTGAAACAAGTTAGCTAGAGGCAACTTGCTCGCATGCTCCCCTTTGGCAGCATCCATAATATCATCTTGAATGAAGTAATAGAGCATGACGAATATATTGGCCAGTGACAGCTTATTCAGCGTTTCGGCACGAAGCTCACTGATATCTTCCATCCAATAGGGGAGGAGATAGCAAATATAATTTTTGGTAGTACCCTCACGACTTGCGTCAAATTTGGCTAGATAGGCGAGACCGAGCTGATCCAATGGCGTTGGAAATTGGCGGACTGCTTCCTTAGCTTCTTCAAAAACAATGTGTAATTGGTTTTCGTGTGCAGTTAGCCATGTCATCGTTCTTCAATTCCTTTCTGATGAAGGGTATTTTCGTATTTCAGCTGCTTGCGGAAATCGTTCGGGGTGATGCCATTGTATTTCTTGAACAACCGGTAGAAATAGGAGTCGCTTGTGAAGCCGGTTTTTTCAGCGATTTCAGCTACGGAGAGTGATGTGTTTAGGAGTAAATCTTTGGACTTATGCATGCGCACATCTTGGATAACATCGGTAATGGCGATCATCGTATGCTGTTTGTACAAGCGGCTGATATAGATGGAGGACATCGCTAGCTCGTCGGCGATGGAATTGAGGGATAGATTTTGATTCGCATAATCCCGATCAATAATGTCGTTCATCTTTTTGATGAGTTCCACGTGTTTGGAGCTTCGTTTTTCATCTAACTTTTTCTGTAGCTGCCTAAATAAGTCAATGAATTGTCCGTTGATTTCTTCAATCGTCTCTACGTGAGTCAGAGAAGCGACTGCAGCATCCAGATAAAGGGGGAAAGCAAGCGCATTATTCTTATTAATCGTCGTCAGTACATTATTGACGGTTAACGTTAGATGGGATATGGCCAAATGAACGACGGTGTAGGGATATAAAGACGTTTCATAAATGATCTCGGTATAAATACGTTCAGCCTCTTCGGAATCACCCGTCATGAGACAATCGACAAGCTGTCTTTCTTTTTGAGAGGGGAATTTGTACTCTTTGGTGCGGTACGCAATGATTTCTTCTGACGAAATGATACAGCCATGGCCTCTAAACAAGCGATGGTAAGAGGCTTCTAGCAGCTGTTTGTAAAGCTGAAAGCTCTGATTGGCATCATCTTGCAGCGGACTCACGGTGATTGATACGGATAACTTAATGAAGGACGCGATGGACGCTTGCATGTTTTGGAGTAACTCGGCAAAAGCGGAGCACTCCCAGATGAAATCCGCTTCCTTAGCAGAAAGAATCAGGATGATATGATCGTCTCCCATATCGACGCCCTCCGCGTGATAGGTTGTTGAGCTGATCTCTGTACAAATATTCATAACGGCATAGCGAAGCAAGGTAAGCTGATCCTTATAGGTGCGGATGTTTTCTTCGTAGCGATCCATTTTGACCATAAGCAATAAAGAGGGATGTCCGATTGTGATGTTGGAGCCAAAATACGTTAATTTTGACTGCAAAGCCTGAGGGTGATAAGCGTCTCTTCCCATAATAATATTTCTCAGGAAATTTTGCCGCAGAATTTGTAGATTATCACGTTTTTCTATCTCTAACGTTTTTAAGCTTCGAATGACTTTATCGATGGGATCGAAGAGTCGTTTAGACATAATGAGTGAAATCAGCAGCCCCACAAGAAGAATAGTGAGGGAGATATAAATCGTTTTGAGACGCATGTCTCGGATTTCTTCCGTAATAATGGTGTAGGGGGTTGTACGCACATAACGCCAACCTAGAGAATCAGGTGCTGTGTACGAAACTAATGATTTCGTTCCATTCACTTGATCGACCAAATAGCCTGGTGAGGATGGATTAGCGATAATCTGTTGGATATACCCCTTATCGGCATAATTGGACAGGATGGGATTTGTCCCATCTGTGGAAATGAGAGTGCCTTCTTTATTAATAATGATTTCATTGCTTGCTCGATTGTTGGCTACGTTTTTCAAAGATTTATTGAAGAAGGATTCAGAAATATTGACGACGACAGCCGAATTTAAGGAATTATTTAAATTAATCGCATCATAGCACAAATAAGAATAGATCCCGATGGAAGTTGATTCAAGTGAGTTTGGACCGTTTGCTTTGAAGTACCTGGGGATTGGTAAGAAAGGGATATAATTCTGAAAATGATCGAGAATATCAATCATGCTAGGATCGCCTAGCGTGGCTTTCGTTTGGATACCGCTCTGGAAATTGTTAGAGCTGACATAGAAGAGCTCCGATTTTCCATTGTATACATAAATTGATTCGATGAATGGCATGGCTAGACGATATAAATTCAATTGAGACATGCTGCCTTGGACATCATAGATATCGGGTTTATCGTAAAACAACAATTTACTGATCACAAAATCGCGATAAATTTGAAAGGACAGGGAGGTTGCTGTTTCCGTTATGGTTCGAATTTCTTGGCTTGTTTGGAGCAAGGAGTTGGAATCGGATTCATACACTTGTTGAAGTGCAATATTATCAAAATTAACATAGAGGATCGTTGAGGAGACAAGCAGTGTTATGACAATGGATAAAACGATACTAAGCAGTATGTTGCGATACATGAATTTGCTCTCTTGATTGCGAAGCATCATGCGATCTGTCTCCCCCTTTGGTAAAAAAAGTATATACCAACTATATACTGTGTGCAATGGAATCGGATAGTCCTGGGGGCTGAAAAGCGCGAGAAAAGCCAGTTTTTCCATGAAAGTTTAGTTTGTGCATATGCGATAATGGGCTTCACTGGTGATTTCGTTCATAAATGTTAGCAGATCTTCAGTTTCGCTGATGATACGATCCTGTCTATAATTCGATTATGGCAACCGACAAGAACAACAGGATACATTAATGCTAGGGAGGTTTTACAGCATGATCCGAAAGAAAGGTTTCTTCTATGAGTTAAACAAAAATAAATTGTTGTTTCTCATGATAGCGCCAACATTGATTTTCTTCTTTATTAACTCGTATGTACCGATGGTAGGGATCTACTTCGCATTTACCCGTTTTGATTTTAATGGGGGGCTTTTCGGAAGTCCATTTGTAGGATTCGAGAATTTCGAATTCTTATGGAAATCTGGCGTGCTTTGGACATTGACGCGCAATACAGTGGCCTATAACCTGGCATTCATTGTTTTCTTAAATGTGACAGCCATTTTTTGCGCCATCCTATTAAGTGAAATGTCAGGCAAGTTTTTCAAGAAACTTACGCAATCCGTGATGTTCTTACCTTATTTTATTTCATTTGTTCTGCTTAATGCAATCGCTTACAACATGTTTAATTATGATACGGGATTCGTGAATACCACGCTTAAATCCTGGGGATCTAACCCGGTCGATATTTATAACACGCCATCCTCCTGGGTCTTTCTGCTAGTCATGTTCTATGTATGGAAAAATGTAGGCTACACCATGGTGATCTATCTGGCTACGATCACAGGGATCAGTGATGAGTATTACGAAGCTGCGAAGATTGACGGAGCGAACATATTTCAACGAATCTGGTACATTACGATTCCAATGCTCAAACCAACTTTCATTATCTTACTTTTGTTTGCTCTGGGCAGCATTATGAAAGGTCAGTTTGATTTATTTTACCAGTTAATTGGAAATAACGGGATCTTGTACAATGCAACGGACATCTTGGATACGTATGTATTCCGTTCTTTGAAAGTGACGTTTGATATCGGCATGGCGACTTCTGCTGGGTTATATCAGTCCATCTTCGGATTTGCGCTGATTATGACCGTCAATTATTTGATCAAAAAATCTAACGATGAATATGCACTCTTCTAGGAGGTGAATCGCTTGCGTACCAAAGGAATTGATTCTGTCACATTTAATCTCCTTGCCTATCTCGTCATTATCGCGATTTCTATTGTCTGTATGTTTCCATTCTTGCTCATCATTTCTGGCTCTCTAACAGATAATGAATCGATTATACGCGATGGCTATCACCTCATTCCGGATGTCTTCTCATTAACAGCTTATAAAGCTGTGCTGACCTACCCTGAAAAAGTGTTAAGAGCTTACGGCGTTACCATCTTCGTTACCGTGGTTGGCACCGTGCTAGGGTTGTTCATGATGACCATGGCAGGGTATGTCCTTCAAAGGAAAGATTTCAAATATAGGAATAAGCTTTCCTTCTATATTTACTTTACCACCCTATTCGGAGGCGGTCTTGTCCCATGGTACATCATGATAACGAAATATCTGCAGCTGACAGATACGTATGCTGCACTGATTTTTCCTGGGCTCATGTCTCCCTTTCTTATTATATTAATGCGCAGCTTCATTAAGTCTTCGATTCCTGAAGAGCTGACGGAGTGTTCGAAGATTGACGGTGCAAATGATTTTACCATTTACTATCGTGTCGTACTGCCTCTAGCCATGCCCGGTATTGCTACGGTTGGGTTATTCCTGGCTTTACATTATTGGAACAGCTGGTTCTCCACATCGCTTTTCATTAATGATCAGAACAAATACGAGTTGCAATATTTCTTGTATAACATCATAAACACAGCAGCAGCGGTATCCAGTCTTGGCATCAGCACAGGTGCGACGATGAGTCAGGAAATTCCGACGGAATCCACCAAACTAGCAATGGCCATCATCGTGACGGGCCCTATTCTATTCCTGTACCCATTCGTTCAACGGTTTTTCGTTAAAGGCCTAACGATAGGCGCTGTCAAAGGTTAGAACTGAAACGGAATCACTCCGTCAGCTAACATAGATTGTTGTTCTCATTCTAAATTTACTCAAATAAAAGGGAGGATTTACATGAAAAGAAATGCAAAGAAGATGTATAGTGTGTCCGTTGCCGTTGCGCTCGCAGGTTCCGTCGTAGCAGGGTGCAGCAGCACCACAACTACAAGTTCTCCGAGCCCTTCCGCAGCAGCAGTAGCAACCAAAGCGCCAGAAGCAACGGCGGCAGCGGCTACCGCGAAACCAACAGGACTAGATACATCGAAGAAAGTGGAATTGCAATTCTACATGTTAGGACCTGCACCGAAGGATCTTCCTGTCATTGAAGAAGAAATTAACAAATTAGCCTTGAAAGATTTGAACGCGACGGTAAAATTCAATTTCACAACATGGACGGATTGGGATCAGAAATATAAGCTGCTATTATCTTCCGGTCAAGCGGTGGATCTGATCTTCACAGCGGAGTGGACACAGTATCAATCGTACGCGAAAAAAGGAGCCTTCCTAGCACTCGATGAGTTACTCCCGAAAGCGGCACCGAAATTGAATAGCTTCGTACCGAAAGATATGTGGGAAGCTGTCAAAATTGATGGCAAAATCTTCACCGTTCCTGCCACCTATAAAGAGTATGTAACGACAGGTTTCATCTGGCGTGAAGATCTCAGAGAGAAATTCAATTTGCCGAAACCGGATTCCATGGCTAATTTCGAAGCCTATCTAGCTGGCATTAAGAAAAATGTACCTGACATGGTACCATTGGCAGCCAATAGCGATGTGAAGGGCAGTCTTTCTGATCAATACAAGAACTTGACGATCGACCCAATTGGAGCTGTTCCTTATGGGTTGAACATTGGTTATAAAACACCATCAGAGGTTAGCTTGTATTGGGGCTCCCCTGAGCACTTAAATGAGTTGAAAACGATGAAGAAATGGCAAGACGCCGGTTACATTACGAAGAACGTCTTGAATACGAAGGATGCCATGACAGACCTGATTACAAGCGGTAAAGCTGCAGCGAATCTAGGGGATAATCCTACGCGTTTCAACGATCAGAAGCTCAAAATTGCCTCTACACACCCAGATTGGAAGCTTGAGTACTATCCAGCTCCTATGATCAAAGGTCATGCTGAGCCTGTTCACCCGATTCACAATGGCTTTGCGATTCCAAAAAGCAGTAAAAATGCTGAGCGTGCGTTGGCGTTCTACGAAAAAATGGTAACAGACAAAACGTATAATCAATTAACGGAGTATGGTATTTTAGGCAAAAACTATACGGTTGATAATGGTTACTACACCATGATTGGTGACAGCAACAGCAATGGTTTCCCAAGAGAAGCTATGCAAGGTTGGGCATGGAGAAATCCAGAGTTTATGTTATTCGACAAAGGGTATGACGGCGTGAAAAAGATTTTCGCAGATTTAGATAAAATTGCAACCCCAGATAAATACACAGGTTTTGCAGAAGACTACACAAGCTATCAAGCTGAAAGAGCGGCGTTAGAGCAAGTTGAGAAGCAATACCTCTACCCACTTGAAGCAGGGCTTGTAGCAGACGTAGAAGGCGGTCTCAAAACATTTATGGAGAAAGCGAAAGTAGCTGGGCTGGATAAAATTCAAGCGGAATACAAGAAACAATGGTTAGAGTATGTAAAAAGTCAAAATATTAAATAAGTGAGTTTAAATAAATTCGAGTCAGCCGAGGAGCGCCTGTTGGAGGGGCGTTCTTTGCGTTTTGTATTGACAGTCAGAGGCTTTTTGTTTAAATTGGAAGCAAATCGATTGTTCACAATATGACGGAGAGAAAGGAAACGACAATGAACAGTAGTGAATTTTTGAAGCTGGAAAATCAACTTTGTTTCAGCCTATATGCGAGCTCCAGAGCGATTACTCGTATGTATCGCCCTTTTCTCGAAGAACTCGGTATTACCTATCCGCAATATCTTGTACTGCTTGTGCTCTGGGAACAAAAGGAAAGTACGGTGAAGGAGCTAAGTGAGAAGCTGGATCTAGACTCAGGGACCCTAACACCGATGCTCAAGCGAATGGAGGCCCAGAAGCTTCTCGTTCGTAACCGTTCGCAGGAGGATGAGCGTGTTGTTCTTATTCGCATCACAGAGGCAGGGCTGGCCCTGCATGATCAGGCGCTGTGCATTCCACAGACACTGTTTGCTGCAAGTGGTTTGTCAGCTGAAGAAATTGCCAATTTTAATGCACAGTTGAAACGAATTATTACTAGCGTGAATGCCTCAATGTAAGGAGCATCTTGGGGATTCTCGATGAATCGAGGCTTTCAAATGAATTACTTTGTGTATATTCTTATTAATAATATTGTTCCCATTTGTATTATGATTGCGATTGGCGTAACGATGTATCGGGCCTTCCGCATTGATATTCGTACGTTGTCGAAGCTTAATTTCTATGTATTCTCCCCTGCACTTGTTTTTGTGAAGCTCTATGAATCCGAAATGAGCCTTTCCATCCTGATGCAGGTGCTCTTATTTTTTGCCATTTTTTTCAGCTTGTTATTCGCGATCATCGAAGTAATCATTCGCATACAGAAGATGCAACGCGGCATGCGTATTGCTATGCGGAATAGTGTTATTTTCTATAATAGTGCGAATTATGCACTGCCATTGAATCAGACTGTATTCGGCGGCAATGCCTATACACTTGCGATTCAGATCGTGATTATGATTATGCAGACGCTCATCCCGAATACCTATGGGATTTATACGTTAAATGCACATAAAGCTTCTTGGAAAGCAACATTGAAAACGATTCTCTCGTTACCGGTGATTTATGCCATTCCCATCGCGCTTTTGTTACGTTATTACCATGTGCCGGTGCCATCTTCCATTCATATCCCGTTGAATTACATTGCAAATGCCTTTATGGCAACAGCGTTGTTGACCTTAGGTGTACAACTTGGTGCGATGAAATGGGAGTTTCACTTCTCGAATGTGTTATTATCAAATATGTTGCGATTGGCGATTGGACCGCTGTTAGGTTTTTTTGTCGTGTGGATGCTGGGGATTGAAGGCTTGACGGCTAAGGCATTAGTTCTATCTTGCGCAGTTCCTACTTCACTCAGCAGCGTACTGCTAGCCATAGAGTATGAAAATGAAGCGGAATTCTCCTCTCAGGCGGTCTTTACATCAACGCTATTTAGTATGTTTACGATTCCAATTGTTATCTATTTATTGGATTTTATGTGAACATAATAGGGAATCATGAAAATAGCAGGAATATCGACAATTTTCGGCGAATGGGTACTTATACCTAAAATTATCCAAATCTAAGGAGGAATTTTACGATGAGATACCAATTTTGCCAGTACGTTACGATTGTCGATATGAATGATGAGATTATGTCTGAGGTATTATTTGAACATGGGGAATATGAAGCGAATGCGGTTGCGATCGGTTCATCTGTTCTAATTCACCAACTAGGTTTGAAACAGTTCGATGTTGTCTATGACAAGCGTGAAGGCAAGACAATTCGTTACAAGATCGAGGATATTGAAGTGAATCTAATCGAGATGCCTACTGTTTCGCGTGTCTTTTTGGAGCCAGTTCAATTGATTGTGGGTCAACATGATATTGGTGAAGTCGAGTAATTTATTTTAGCTGTGAAAGGAAAGAAAGTCTTATGATGAAATTGTTTTTGCTGATTGGAAGTTTGAATGCCTTCCTATCCGTTGCCTTAGGTGCATTTGGCGCTCACTATTTAAAAACGAAAATTCCGGATAAGATCGATGTTTTTCAAACCGGCGTTCATTATCACATGATTCATGCGATTGCTCTTATCGCGGTCGCATTGCTTACGGACAAGCTAGGAAATAATTCGCTGGTAACTGCATCTGGTTGGGCGATCTTCATCGGAATTATTTTGTTCTCTGGTAGTCTGTACGGATTGAGTTTGACGGGAATCAAGGCCTTTGGGCCTATAACACCTTTAGGTGGACTAAGCTTCCTAGTCGGCTGGATCCTGCTAGCCCTTGCTGCGCTTAAGTTGAAATAGGAGAAAGAGCCAGAGAAATCTGGCTCTTTTTAGCATTTTATGGCAAGTTAGCAGGAAATGGCACTACCTTTGTAGAAATAAAGAAGGATTAGTTATTCGTGCGTGTATATCGGACAACATTTGGGAGTCAGGTCGGACATCTATGAAAAGCTTCCCTAACGAAGATAGAACAAGGTAAGGAGGCCAATTCGTGAAAAATCGGCTCTATATTGGCATATATGTGCTTGCAGCCATATACGTTAGTCTTTTTGTAAAGCCGTACGCACCATGGATTTGTCTCTTGGGTGCACTTGTATTGCTTTACATCTTGCTTGGTAATAGGATGCGGCAAGTAAAGTCGATTTCCAAGGAACTACCGAGGGATCACGCCTATCTCAGCGTACTGGATTCCCTTTTTGAACATAACCCCAATGCGATCGGAATTTTAAATGAAGAGGGTAAATTCATTCGCATGAATCAAGCGGCGGAAACGATCCTAGGGTACTCGGTTACAGATCTCTTGCACCGACCTTTTACGAGCATTGTAACGGAAGAACAATTGAAGCTTACGGAGCGGCATTTACAGCAGAGCCGTAATGGAATTCCATATACGTTTGAGACTGCTGTGCATCATCAGCGTGGTTATCGTGTTGATCTACACGTCACAGCTGTACCCGTCGATATCCATCATCACGCCAAAGGCAATATTCTGATTTGTCAGGACGTGACAGAGCGTAAGCGTGGGGATGAGCAAGTCCGTTATATGGCTTATTACGATGATATGACGGGGTTGCCGAATCGACGGTTATTTAGAGATCATCTGAATGAACGGCTTCGTTTGTGTAAGGCGGATGGGCATAGAGTTGCGGTGTTTTATTTGGATATCGATCGCTTCAAGCTGGTTAATGACAGTTTCGGCCATGATTATGGCAACATGCTACTGCTTCAACTAGCAGAGCGATTCACGCGGTGCGTAACTGATGAGGATTTTCTAGCACGCACGGAAGGTGACGAATTCGCTTTTTATTATTCACATGTTGAAGATGTGAACGATGTAATGACGGTTATTGCAGAGATCAATCGTGTCTTGGAGAAGCCGTTTCTTCTTGAACAATACGAGTTGCATATTACTTCGAGCATCGGTGTAGCTATTTCAGCAGATGATACAGACGAAGCTGATACACTGATGAAATATGCGGATATTGCATTGGCGAGGGCGAAAGAGAAAGGTCGAAATGATTTTCAGATCTTCAATTCGGACATGAAATCTGTTTCTATTAATCGGTTGAAGCTGGAGAATGAGCTTCGCAAAGCGCTAATTAATGAAGAATTCGTACTGTACTATCAGCCGCAAGTCGAGATTGAATCGGGACGTATCGTTGGTGTTGAAGCTTTGATCCGTTGGAATCACCCCGATAAGGGGATGGTTATGCCCAATCATTTTATTCCATTAGCGGAAGAAAGCGGATTGATTGTTCCCATTGGCGAATGGGTGCTCAGAGCCGCATGTAAGCAAAATAAAACCTGGCAATCTGAGGGTTATACCCCTATGCCTATCTCCGTGAATTTATCGATGAGACAGTTCTTTCAACATAATTTAAAAGGGAAAATCAGCCATGTCCTTGAGCAGACAGGGCTCGATCCGGCCTATTTGGAGCTGGAGATTACCGAAAGTATGACGATGGATGTTGAACATGCGATTCTATCGCTGCTGGAATTGAAAGCACTTGGTGTGAATGTAAGTATCGACGATTTCGGTACGGGTTACAGCTCACTCTATTATTTGAAGAAATTTCCCATAGATAAGTTGAAAATTGACCGATCCTTTGTAAGAGATATTATGGTGGATCCGAATGATGCGGCTATTGTGGCGACAATTATTGCCATGACGCACCATTTGAATCTGAAGGTCATTGCAGAAGGTGTGGAGACGGAAGATCAGTTGAATTTCTTATATCAGAATCGTTGCAATGAAGTGCAGGGATATTGGTATAGTCCTCCAGTTAACCGTGTTGAGTTGGAACACATGCTCAAGAACGGTATTGCTGCTGCGTCTGCAGTTTCGTTAGCTAAATAGAAAAAGGTACCCTTGCAGATGGTCTGCAAAGGTACCTTTTTGTTTAGTGAGTGGCTACATAATCCTCAATTTCATTGAGCTTAAACAGATAAACCTTCTTCTCATCGACATGATAAACGGTTACATTCTGGCTCATGCTATCGAAATTAAGGATGCGACAAGGAAGGCTCAATTTAATACCTTGTGCTTTAATCACTGTCAAACGAATCAAGGTATTATTGGTTTTAAAATTTTCTAGCTGCTCAACAATGTTCAAAGCAGCTTCGGAGTGGTTCGTTCTGACCGTAGAAACTGGTGAAGAAACGGAAGGCTTTTTATTTGAATGTGAGGAAGCTAAACTTCCTTGTTTCGTGTTCAATTCAATAAGTTGACCGAGCTGAATACCTTTAAGGATTTGATAATCTTTAACGGTTTCTACATTTAATAAATGAAGGAGCTTTTCCATTGCAAGGCCATTCGTTTCGTCTTCAATTAATATCTCTACGGTGAATAAATGCCCATTCTTTGGACTTGAGTTTGGGTTCCGCGGGTTCATCATTGCCTCCTAACTGCACTGAAAACACAATAGCTTTACTATATCATGATATCATGACCAAATGTAGCTTCGTTTTTCATAATTCGTTGTGTTAGAAGAATACAATTAGATGATTATACCGTGAAGGAAGGTTGAGCTATGAAATGGATTGTACTCGTTCTTGTTCTAGTGGGGATCCTGCTTTTAGTTTATCGGATGACGTTGAAAGTAAAAGATAAGGTTACGGCAGGGAAGATCATTAAACTGTCCGTGCAGGGGAAGAAATCTTCGAAGCTGAATAAGCAAACTTGTTCATTTTGCCGTAAGAAGCAAAAGAAACTCATTTTTTACTCAGACGAGCAGGGAAGGGTTGTTGGCGTCTGTCCGGTCTGTAAGCAACAAGCGGAACGAAGAGCGTTAATGCGGTTGTAATCGAAAATGAAGACCATTTTCACAATAAATAGGAAATTCACACAGAATCTTTACAGTAACCTCACACCGTACTAGCCGCAGGCGCATATACTACCGTAAGACTGCGAAGAGGAGCTGTGCAGAGCATGATGCGCGTAGAACCCATTCTTCTTGAAGGCCATACAGCAATCGCGATAGAGGTCAAATTGCCGAAGACGACCTTGTTAGTGGTGACGACGGATAAAGGTTACATTATGTGTGGAGCCCTCGATGTGGGGCTGCTGAATGAGCGATTGAGTGACAGGAATATTGTTGCGGCGCGAGCAACAGGGGTTCGAACGATTGAGGAGCTGCTGGAAGCACCGCTTGAATCAGTGACCTATACAGCGGAAGACCTGGGCATAGTAGCTGGGATGACAGGTAGAGAAGCTATTTTGAAAATGATGTAAGTCATATGAAATGGTATGCTTGAACGCTAGGGGGTATGGACCTTAGCGTTTTTTTGCATGTGCAAGTTTACAAAGCAAGGCATCTCGGCTGTGCATGAAAATAAAAATGAATAAAAATTCATACTTCCTGCAATTTCCTCGCTTTTTTTATACATAAAGGTGTTGTTATTTTATTAACCAAGTGTTAATATATGATTCGTCCAATACATAGAATGGGGGAAAAACAGTGAAAAAGTTAATGATTTCTATCGTAGCAGCAGCTCTAGTTCTAACAATGGCCGGATGTGGCTCAAAAGATAGCGGTGGTACTAAAATTAAATTTGCAACAGATGCAGCCTATGCACCGATGGAATATATGGATAAAGACAAGGTGGCAGGGTTTGATATCGATTTCCTTGCGGAAGTCATGAAAGAAGCCGGTCTTTCCTATTCGATTACCAACACAGGTTGGGATACCATGTTAACGAGTGTTCAACAAGGTAAAGAGTATCAAGCAGGTATTTCCAGCGTATCCATCACGGATGAGCGTAAACAAACGTATGATTACTCTGCTCCATATTTTGAATCAACGAACATGATCCTTGTTAAAGAAGGCAGCCCGATCAAAACAGCACTAGATTTGAAAGATAAGAAAGTAGCTGTTCAAATCTCCACGACGGCAGATACGCTTATGACGAAAATCATGGGTAGCGAAAACAAGTCTTTGAAACGTATGGATAACAACACGCTTGCGCTATTGGAGCTTGAGAACAACGGTGTAGACGCGGTAGTTGCGGATATTGCTATTATTCGTGAGTACGTTAAAAATAATCCAAACAAAAAATTCGTTTCGATCGCTGACGCGAAAAACTTCGAATCCGAATACTATGGCATCTTGCTTCCCAAAGGCAGCGACCTGAAAGCGAAGCTTGATCCAGCCATCAAGAAAGTCATTGAGAATGGCAAATACGCAACAGTGTACAAAAAGTGGTTTGGTCAAGAGCCAGATACGAAAAAATTGCTTGATCAAAAATAAAAGTTCAAAAGCATGCGTGATGTAACCAAGCGCATGCTTTTCTTCTGTAAGTAGCAAAATAATGCATAGAAAGGAAGTGTGGAATGGATTTTCGCTTTGATATTATTTTGGATTACCTGCCATTGCTGCTAAAAGGTACGCTATGGACGATTGGTATTTCCATTCTCTCCATCTGCTTCGGTTCTGTATTGGGACTGGCGGTTGGTTTGGGCAAAATGTCGCACCGCGGCTATCTGAGATGGCCAACAAGTATGTATGTTAACTTTTTCCGTGGCACACCGTTGCTGGTTCAAATATTGCTCGTCCATTTCGGGGTAGTGCCTTTATTCTTAGGCTCAACGAACCCGATTATTGCTTCCATTGTGGCACTATCCTTGAATTCAGCAGGATACATGGCGGAGATTTTCCGTGCAGGTATTCAGTCGATTGATAAAGGTCAGACCGAAGCAGCTCATTCTCTGGGTATGACGCATTTCCAAACGATGAAATCGGTCATTTTACCGCAAGCCATTAAACGTATGATTCCGCCTTTTGGGAACGAATTTATCGTATTGATCAAGGATTCGTCGTTGTTTGCCATCATTGCAGCGCCTGAACTTATGTATTGGTCGAATGCCATGCGCAGCCAATATTTCAAAGTATGGGAGCCGTATTTAACAGCTGCACTTATCTACTTCATTCTTACTTACTCTCTTAGCAAGCTTCTCAGCTATATTGAAAGGAGAGTATAAACCATGACAGCTATGATCGAAGTGAGGAACTTAAAAAAAGCCTTCGGAGATAATGTCGTCCTTCGCGACATCAGCGCAGATATCCAGCATCAAGAGGTTCTGGTTGTGATTGGGCCTTCCGGATCAGGAAAATCTACGTTCTTGCGTTGCTTGAATTTGTTGGAGCAGCCGAATGGGGGGACGATCTCCATTGAAGGTCGAAATCTCATGGATCCAACGAATAAAATTAATGAGATCCGCATGGAACTGGGCATGGTATTTCAGCGGTTTCACTTATTTCCACATATGAAGGTTATAGATAATATTATGCTTGCTCCGATCCAGGTACGGAAGTGGCCTGAAGAGAAAGCACGTAAGAAAGCCATGGAGCTTCTAACTAAAGTCGGACTTGCAGATAAAGCGAATGCACTGCCGGACTCTTTATCAGGTGGTCAGGCACAACGTGTCGCGATTGCACGTGCACTTGCGATGGAGCCCAAAATTATGCTATTTGATGAACCGACTTCAGCTCTAGATCCCGAAATGGTTGGCGAAGTGCTGGCCGTCATGAAACAATTAGCCAAAGAAGGGATGACGATGGTCGTCGTTACCCACGAAATGGGCTTTGCGCGCGAAGTAGGCGATCGCGTTATGTTCATGGAGCAAGGGGTTATTGTGGAGGAAGGCAAGCCAGAGCAAATTTTTGAGGCACCGACCCAAGAGCGTACGAAATCATTTTTGTCAAAAGTATTATAGTTCTAAGATAGGGGGAGACGCTGTAGGCGTCTCTCTTTTTTTTACCAAAAAATAAACATGGGAAAAATCACAATGTGCTATGATAGAAAGATATTATCCCATTTATTAGTAACGAAAGGTGACGTATGCCATCGCTGTTCTCTCACCTCATTAATAGATTTCAACTTCGTATTCTACTTTATTTGCTTGTAGCTATCACCTTGCCGTTGTTTGTCGCGATCTATGTGGGCAATCACCAATTCTCATCCTACAGTGAGCGAGCCATGATGCAGGACATCGATAAGCAGCATGATCAACTTGTCCAAGGCGTACAACGAGAACTCTCCGATTTGACGGAAATAACGCATCGACTTGCTGCGGATTATGGGATCCTTTCGTTGGCCAAGCGCCAAGAGGCAGCTAATCCAACAACAGCGGATTTGAATGCCTATGTGAATAGTCTGCTTTCCGAGCAAACGGAGCACACACGGTATATTGAACAGGCGTGTTTAACTGTCCTGGCATCCAACCGAACCTTATGTGCGCAAGCTGGCGAAGTAGATGGGAAGCTGATGTTGCAAGGAAAAAGTTTGAATAAACGCTTCGAGCCGTTAGGAGAAGAAGTTAGTCATGCCAACGCTTATCTGCTGACGTATTCGGAGTCCATGATAGATCGGGCAAGCACGCAAGAGCTTGGTAAAGTGATCATTTGGATAAATATGAACAAGCTGATGAAAGAGATTACGGGGGGCACGGGGAAAAACACTTCCTATACCCATGTGTTGCTAGCCCCAGATAAACGGATGGTTTACCGAGATGGTGTTTACACAGGGGATTGGCAAGGCGGGGTCCAAGAACTTGGCAGTGTACATAAGGATGGAACACGGATCTATTCCGTGAAACAAGTGGACGTCATTGGCAATGACCCTTGGTTATCGTATTACGATGCACCGCTGTTACCAGATAGTTTACGTGCATGGCCTGCTTACCGTATTTGGCTTATCGTACTAATTGGTTTAGTTATTGTACTAAGTTTAGGGGGAATCCTGCTTTTTATCTCCACGGTAACGAAGCCGCTGTATGTACTGAAAGCCTTAATGAATCGTGCTGAGCGAGGGGATCTGCGCGCGTATTGGACATTCAAAAGCGCTGATGCATGGATGCAAGTGGGGCAAAGCTACAATCAGATGTTGAATCGGTTGGAAGATCTGATCAAGCAGGTGAAGCGGGAAGAGTCTCTGAAGAAAGAAGCGGAGATGGAGGCGCTCCACTATCAGTTGAATCCGCATTTCCTCTACAATACGTTGAATACGATAAAATGGGTGGCCAAGCTCCACAAAACACCTCAAATCTCAGAGGTCGTTAGTGCATTAGTACGTCTTTTGCAAGCTAGTTTAGGGAAAAAAGGGGATTTTATTACGCTGCGTGATGAAATGGGGCTGACCCATGATTATATGGCGATCCAAAGGTTTCGTTATGGGGATCGGATTCAGCTCCAGACGCATGTGGATGACATCACACTAGGGTGTTTAGTTCCAAGAATGCTCTTGCAGCCGCTAGTGGAGAACGCGATTATTCACGGCATTGGACCGACCAAACGAGAAGGCGTCATTACAATTCGGTCATGGTTAGATCGAGATCTTTTATTTTGCCAGGTGGAAGATAATGGTGTGGGGATGCAGGTCGCGGAAGGGAGTTCGGGCTGGGAAGCTATGCAAGCTGCAGGTGGAGCACAGGCAGAGCGTATGCTTAAGGAACGGATGAGCGGTGTGGGAATCTCACATATTCGGGAGAAAATTAAACTGATCTATGGGCCGGAGTTCAAAATGCATATTACGAGTAAACCTGGTGAAGGGACCACGGTCAGGATGTTTCTTCCCATCCATCAGGGCGAGGAGTGAAGGGGCAAATGAATGTACTTGTGGTGGATGATGAACCTATCATTCGGCAAGGATTACGTGAATTAGTAGATTGGGAATACCATGGCTTTACCTATGCTGGGGATGCGGAGGATGGTCTGGAGGCATACGAGCTTCTGGATGCTTTAGCTATCGATATCGTGATCACAGACCTCATCATGCCGCGAATGGATGGGTTAGCCTTGATACGAAAGTTAAAAGACAATCCAAGACCGATCAGTGCCGTCGTACTGAGCTGTATGGATGATTTTACGTATGTGAAAGAAGCGATGAAGCTGGGGGCTAAGGACTATTTGCTGAAGCCGACGATGGAGCCTGAGTCCTTAATTGACATTCTGCTCGGAGTGAAGACAGAACTCCAAAATCAACGATCCGAACGAAGGGATCAAGAGCTGCGTGAGCTTGAATTGGCGTCGACCCTGCAGATGCAGCTAGCGCATCGTCTGCAGTTGTATTTGCAGACGGGGCTCGGTGAAGCTGAGCTGCAAGAGGAGCTATTTGGCGCTGCGGAATCTGCAAGTGCCAGTCGTACACATCTTACAGCAGGCGGCTTAGTCAGCTTGCTGCTGCACACCGGAACCAGCGCTGCCGCCGCAGGCTGGCGCTGGACGGGCTGCGTCGCGGCGCTGCCGCTGGCCGCCGAAAGCGTGCTGCTGCTCATGCCGGCAGCAGCCACAGACGCTGCCGCCGCGCTGGAGCGCGCGGCGCAGGTCCGGCTCGCGGATGCGCCGGACTGGTTCATCGGAGCCGGCGTCGTCATCCGCCGGCTCCAAGACGTGCAGCCTGCTGCGGCGCTCCACGCGCAGCAGCTGCATGAGCGATTCTACGGCGGGAGCCGGAATCGCCGGATCGTGCTTGCGCCCGAGGCCGCAAGCCTGGTTACAACAGCGCTGCCGTATGACATACGCAGCGACCTTCTGCGCTGTATCGTGCACGATAACAGCGAGGGATATCTGCATCATGCGGACGCCATGTGCGCACGATTGTTGGAGCAGCGCCCTGAGAAGGGGAAGGTGCTGCCCTTTATCCAAGAGCTGCTAGCGCTGGCTGCCGGTTATGCGCGCGAACGCGGCTGCGCAGAGATAGAACGCTATGAAGAACTGTTCGTTCATAACCAAGCCCTAAGCCATTGTGTTAGCTTTGAACAGGTTACGGAGCTTGTTCGTCAAGCGCTGAGCATGCTCATGGCAAACACGGGTGCTGTGATAAGCGGCGATCAGCCGCCTCGCTCCAACAACACGTTCATACGTAAAGTGCTGACCTTTATGCAAGAGAACTATGCTTTGCCAATCAGTACATCAGACATGGCTGATCACGTTCGACTCAGTCGCAGCTATTTAAGTGATTTATACAGTAAAGAAATGGGAGAATCCCTGAGTGAAACGTTGACCCGCATTCGGATGGAGGAAGCGAAGAAGAGATTGCGAACGGGGGAGATGAAGGTCTACGAAGTAGCGGATGCGGTAGGCTTTCCTGATGCCAAAACATTCGCCAAGACGTTCAAGCGCGTTGTAGGTTGCTCGCCCAAAGAGTTTGAGAAGCCGATATAGTCGCTTTGGTCCATATCTCGTATCTCGTAAGATGAAAAACGAACAAACAGACACCTTTTCCAACAAAGGTGGTCTGTTTATTTGTGATGTAAAGGTTTACATTTAAAGGGATCCTAACCTGTAGATTGAGTGTAAAGATGAGGTGTTAGCTTTGACTATGC
Source organism: Paenibacillus qinlingensis (assembly GCF_031455095.1). Classification (GTDB taxonomy): domain Bacteria; phylum Bacillota; class Bacilli; order Paenibacillales; family NBRC-103111; genus Paenibacillus_E; species Paenibacillus_E qinlingensis_A. The sequence goes on along the minus strand of NZ_JAVDSB010000008.1, from coordinate 123,498 downwards.
ATGAGTATCAAGTGCCTATGGTGCAAGCCATTGGTGTCACACGTGTATTTGGGAAGGGAACCGGTGTGGTTCATGCTTTGCGTGGAGCCAACCTTTCGATACCAAGAGGCAGACTTGTTGCCCTACGCGGGAGGTCTGGATCTGGTAAAACAACGCTGTTGAATATCATTGGCGCCTTGGATCATCCTTCGGAAGGTGCCGTATATCTGGAAGGGATGGAGATCAGCTCGCTCTCCGAGTCCAAACGTAATGAGCTTAGACGGAAGCAGATTGGCCTTATCTTCCAATCATTTGCCTTAGTTCCGTATATGTCCGCTTACGAAAATGTAGAGTTCGGTTTGCGCATTTCGGGTATTCCTCCCAGTCAGCATAAATCATTAGCTGAAGAAGCGCTGCATTTCGTAGGTTTGAAAGCTAGAATGAAGCATCGTCCTTATGAGCTTTCTGGCGGCGAGCAGCAGCGAGTTGCTATTGCCAGAGCAATTGCTCACAAGCCTAAACTGATTCTGGCCGATGAGCCTACGGCGGAACTAGATAGTCGAATGGGTCTTCAGATTCTCAAATTGTTCAAGGATTTGGTGCAAGAAGGTATGACCATTATTTTAACTACACATGATTTGGCAATCATGGAGATTGTCGATGAAGTCTATGCATTGGAGGATGGTTCCATTGTCGATGAAGGTTAATACAATCGCTTCAAGGCTTATTCTAATAGCGGGCTCCCTATTCATTCTAGCGGGCTGTTCTTTACTGCCGAAGGAAGAAGAAGCGTTGAAGCCGCCTTTAGTTAAACCAGTCAAAGAAAATTTCGAGCTGTATGAAGTGAAGAAAAGTACGATTACCAGAAAGCTAAGTGCGCTTGCGACATTCAGATCTAGCCAAACGACGAGTTATTCCTTTAAAGAATCTGGGCATCGATTAGCTGGCATGCGGGTCAAATCCGGAGATATCGTGAAGCAGGGGGATGTACTTGCGGAATTAGAGCAGGGTGACTTGCCAACGAAGATTGCGCTGCAAAAGTTAAACCTAGAAAAAGCGCAGATTGCCAGCCAACAGGCGAAGATGACCACGCCAGATCAGGAGTTTGCGATTCGACTTAAGTCTATCGATGTGGAGGCAGCGCAGCTGCAACTTGCCAATCTGCAGGCTGAGCTAGCAAAAACTAGAATTACGGCTGAATCCGGTGGCGTTATTACCTTTGTAACAGATGCGCAGGCAGGAAATATAATCGATCCTTTCAACACATTAGTGGTCGTGTCGGATCCAGCGAAGCTGCAATTATATTATGAGTCATCCGATAGTGCAGCGCTGGCAGGTGTTGAGGTTGGGATGAATGTGGATGTGAAGATCGGCTCACAAGGGAGTGCGGTGCCAGGTAAAGTGCTGCAGACGCCTTCAAGCGCACCTCGAACCGATAATAAACAGCAAGCTGAACGAAATGCCAAAACGATCATTGTAGGCATTCCAGAGGGGACGGCGGGAGCACAGATCGGAGCATCTGGTGATATGACGATCATTGTAGAGAAAAGAGAAAATGTGCTCGTAATCCCAAGAACAGGACTTCGTTCTTATTTAGGTCGTGATTACGTGCAAGTGCTCAACGGTGAAAGCCGGAAAGAAGTGGATGTAGAGAGAGGGCTTCTCACAGCCACCGAAGTGGAAATACGTTCAGGACTGACCGAAGGTCAGCAAGTCATTTTAAATAATTAGCGTGCTTTAGAGCGTATGCTTATGAGGCTAGTTTTGCTTAAGCCAAACTTGTAGGAGGATTGCAATGGCTTTATTTCTGATGATTCTCCGTAAAATGGCCAAAAACCGTTGGTTAGAGCTAAGCCTACTCATCGGGTTAATTATTTCCGTTGCGCTAGCTAGCTCAATGCCGATTTATACACATGCCATTTTGCAACGTATGCTGATCAAAGATTTGGAAGTTCAGCAGTCAGATACACAGAGATTTCCTGGATTAGTGAACAATCATGCCTTCTTTACGGAGGTTAAAGATGGCGCTAATCGTATGCGTGATGCAGAAGCGTATATGTCGGAGCACATTAAGCAATTCGGATTGCCCATTCTTCAGTCTACGATTACGCGCAGCACCAAGACTTTTGAACTTACGCCTAGCGACCCAAGCAAAGTTGATCCGAAAGAGAAACGATATGGCGAAATCACTGCTATGACAGATTTGGAAAAGCACATACGCTTGGTAGATGGTGTGATGCCTGGGGCTAAGCTCGTAGATGGCGTCTATGAAGCATGGGTATTTCCTGAACTATTAACGAAGTTGAAAATCGTACTTGGCAATGAAGTGACAGTTAAGAGCGAGGAACAGAATAGAAATATTCGCATCAAACCCGTAGCTGTTATTGATCGCGCAGATCTTGCTGATGTCTACTGGACGACGAATACAATGCCGGATTTGAGTTCAAGATTCTTCATACCTGCTTCCTTATTTGAGCAAGAATTAACGAAGGGCAGCAAGTTTATTGATCAATTAACGTACTGGAATTATGCCTTAGATTATCATCAATTAAAATTAGAAGGACTAGATACATACATCACGGCCAATGCACAAATGGAGGAATACGCTTGGAATCATTTGGAGACCTACAAGTCGTTTAATCAAACGATCGTTACCTTAACCACGTATGATGACAAAGAGAAAAAGCTCCGCATTTTACTCTGGTCCTTGAATGTACCCGTTAGCATCTTGCTTGCTTTCTATTTATTCATGGTTGCTAATTTGATAACGGAAAGACAGAAAACAGAGATTGCCGTTCTGCGAAGTCGAGGTGCTAGTCGAACGCAAATCCTATTGGGGTATGTGATAGAAGGTATATTACTAGGAGGCATTGCACTGCTTGTAGGGCCTTTACTGGGACTTCAATTAACACAAATTCTAGGGGCTTCGAATGGGTTTCTATCATTTGTCCAACGCGCTGCGATGGAAGTGAAGCTGAATAGAGAGGCGTATCAATACGGTGTCATTGCAGTTGTTGCCTCCGTAGGGATGACACTCATTCCTGCGGTCTTAGCTACGCGTGTAAGTATCGTTGGCCATAAGCAAACGCTAGCAAGGAAGAATAAGCTTTCTTTTGTCCATAAAATATATCTGGATGTCGTTCTACTGGCTGTTTCCATGTATTTATTACAAAGCTTTAATCGAAGAATGGGTGATCTGGTCGCGCTAGGCTTGGACTCTATGGATATGAAGGTAGATCCGCTTCTATTCGTGGTGCCCGCCATTTTTATCTTCGCATTGGGGCTTGTGGTGTTGCGGATTTACCCGTGGATTATTCAACTCATTTATATCATTGGGCGAAAATGGTGGCCGCCTTACTTGTATTCTACGTTGCTTCAGGTGGGCAGATCCACGACACAATATCAATTCATCATGCTTTTTATTATTATGACGCTAGCAACAGGGATTTTTAGTGCCAGTGCCGCCAGAACGATGAACAAGAATGTAGAAGAGAAAATTCATTATAAAAACGGTGCCGATATTGTTCTCCAAACGACATGGGATAACGATGCCCCTCCCCCACAGTCTGGGCCGCCAGGGGCTGCTGGTGAAGCGAACGCATCAGGCAGCGCAAGTGGAGGCAACAAACGCGTCCAATACGTAGAGCCCCCGTTTATGCCGTTCTCACAACTGACAGGGGTAGAATCAGCGGCTCGCGTGTTTAAGAAACAGGACGCCTATATCGCACTAGGCAAAGATACGAAAAAAACTACGCTCATGGGGATTGATACAGATGATTTCGGACGAACAGCCTGGTTCAGGGACCAGCTGCTAGATCATCATTTCTATGAGTATTTGAACGTGTTAGCGACTGATTCCAAAGCCGTGCTGATCTCGAGATCGATTGCTGATGAAATTGGAGCGAAAGTAGGCGATGTCGTTCGGATTGGTTGGAATGATGTGGAGGGAGCTACCTCTGTCGTCTATGGCATTATTGATTATTGGCCTAGCTGGAATCCGAATCCTGTTTTGGCTGCGCCGACAAGTTCAAGCTCGACAAGCAGTTCAACTTCCACGAAGCCAACGAAAGTGGACATGCCGAAACTGGTCATTGGTCATCTATCGTTCATCCAAAATAATCTTGCGGTAGAGCCATATGATGTGTGGTTAAAACTGAAGCCAGACATGACAAGCCAAGCTTTGTATGAATTGTTGGAACAGAAACATATGTCGGTCACGCGTTTAGTAGATACGAATATGATGGTGATTCGTTCGAAGAATGACCCCTTCCAGCTGGCTGTGAATGGTGTAATGACGCTCGGCTTTTTGATCGCGATAAGTATCAGCTTCATTGGCTTTCTGTTGTACTGGCTGCTCTCTTTGTACGGGCAGATTCTACAATTTGGTGTGCTCCGTGCCATGGGGATATCTTTCAGGCAATTAATTGGGATGCTAGTTGCCGAGCAACTGCTAACCTCGGGTGCAGCGGTGATCATTGGCATGATAACGGGAAATGCAGCCAGCCGTTTGTTCGTTCCCTTATTCCAATTAACGTTCGATTCATCGAGTCAAGTACCGCCCTTTCAAGTCCGTTTCGATCCGCAAGATCAGCTTCATTTATATGTCATTGTGATCATCATGATTGGCATTGGATTATTACTTCTCGGCACGATGCTCTCCAGAATTAAGATTCATCAAGCCGTTAAGCTTGGGGAGGATTAAGCATGATTCATTGTGAAAATCTAGTTAAAATATATAAAGCGGCTGATCTTGAAGTCGTTGCTCTGCAAGGGCTTGACCTTCATATTGAAGAGGGAGAATTAATGGCTATTATCGGCAATAGCGGTAGTGGCAAGTCGACTCTGCTTAATATGCTTGGTGGGCTCGATCGTCCTTCAGCTGGTAATCTCAGTGTGGATGGGAAAGATTTATTGAAATTTAAGGAAGCGGATTTGGTAAAATACAAACGGGAAACCGTGGGCTTCGTGTGGCAAAATAATGCGCGGAACTTGATTCCTTATTTGACGGCCATGGAAAATGTGGAATTGCCGATCCTTCTGCAGGGCCGGCGCAAGCGTTATCGTGCGCTGGATTTATTGGAGGCTGTAGGCTTGAGCCATCGGAAAAATAATAAGCTCAATGAGCTTTCTGGCGGTGAGCAGCAGCGCGTTGCGATAGCGATAGCGCTAGCTAATCAGCCAAGGTTGTTGCTTGCAGATGAACCGACTGGATCCGTCGATACGAAGATGGCGAACCAGATTCTGGACCTGTTTCGTGAGTTGAACCGCAGCTTCGGCTTGACGGTCGTCATTGTAACGCATGATCCGCTTCTGGCGAAGAAAGTAGATCGTGTAGTCGCGATTCGAGATGGCAAAACCTCCTCCGAAATATTACGACGCAAATCCTATCAAGAGGAATTGCTGGAACTTGAGCAAGGGATAATTTCGTCAGAAGAAGATTCTCATGTTGAATATGCGGTCGTTGACAAGGCAGGCAGATTGCAGATTCCGGCGAACTATCTAGAGTCCATAGGCGCTGCAGGTACGAATAAAATGCGGGTGGAAATGGAGAATGGGCGGATTATACTTCTGCCACAGGATAAAGCTTGACTTTAGGAAGAAAGTGCCATTAAAATTATAACATACTATTCCAGTAGGAATTAATTTTACTGCTATTTCTAAATCGCTCGACAAACGAAACATAATCCTAGGAGGCATGCTCATGTCCAATTCTGAACGTAAACACTTACCGGAAACACTAGCGATTCATGCAGGTCAAAAAGTTGATCCTGCGACTAATTCACGAGCGGTTCCCATTTATCAAACGACGTCTTATGTTTTTAACGACACGGAGCATGCCGCTAACCTATTTGCACTCAAGGAATTCGGCAATATTTATACACGAATTATGAATCCGACAACCGATGTATTTGAACAACGTATTGCTGCACTCGAAGGTGCACCAGCAGCGCTTGCTGTGGCATCCGGTCAAGCTGCAATCACATTTTCGATTCTGAACATTGCCGAAGTTGGAGATGAAATCGTATCGGCTTCCGCTTTATATGGTGGTACATACAATTTATTTGCCAATACATTGCCTAAATTAGGGATCAAAGTGAAATTCGTAGATGCTAGTAATCCTGACAATTTCCGGGCAGCGATTACGGACAAAACGAAAGCCATCTATGCGGAATCCATTGGTAATCCCAAAGGGGACGTCTTGGATATTGAAGCTGTTGCGGCGATTGCGCATGAGAATGGCATTCCGCTTATCGTAGATAATACGTTCCCTAGTCCGTATCTGCTTAGACCAATCGAGCATGGCGCTGACATTGTGGTGCACTCAGCGACCAAGTTTATCGGAGGTCATGGTACGACCATCGGTGGTGTTATTGTAGACGGAGGAAAGTTTGATTGGGCAGCAAGTGGCAAATTCCCAGGTTTGACGACGCCAGACCCGAGTTATAACGGTGTTGTTTACACAGAAGCAGTTGGTGCGATTGCCTATATTATCAAAGCGCGCGTGCAACTATTGCGAGATTTGGGAGCATCTTTGTCCCCGAACAGTTCATTCTTATTATTACAAGGCCTAGAAACGTTGCATCTTCGTCTTGAGCGTCACAGTGCCAATGCGTTGAAAGTAGCTCAGTATTTAGAAGCTCATGAGTCTGTGGAGTGGGTTAGCTATGCAGGACTTGAAAGTCACCCGTCCTATTCCCTAGCGAAGAAATATTTACCAAAAGGACAAGGCGCCATTCTAAGCTTTGGCATCAAAGGCGGCATCGAAGCAGGCAAAAAGCTGATACACGCCGTGGAACTATTCTCACATTTGGCCAACGTAGGCGATTCCAAGTCCTTAATTATTCATCCAGCAAGCACAACACATTCGCAATTGAATGAACAGGAACAAACATCAGCAGGTGTTTCACCAGGACTTATACGTTTATCCGTCGGAACAGAAGCCATTGAGGATATTATCTATGATTTGGAGCAAGCGATCGTTGCTAGTCAGAAGTAAACTTGAAACGATAACTTTTTCCGCATAAAATATGAGAAGGCTGCGATTTAGGAGCTCAACCTAAATGCAGCCTTTTTTTGTTGAGGTATAAGAATAGCGAGAATGAAACTTTTTGATCCGAATCGCTGTCTATTATTTTGAAAAGCTTTTTTCACCCTCTAAGAGGCATGACGACACGAAATGAAAGGACTATTGATAACCAACATGAAAATCAAAATGAACGTATCCATCGCCATACTATTGGCATTAACGATTGTGGCAGGTTGTGGGAGTAAGAATGAAGGAACCTCTACGATTTCTCCTAGCCCCACACCTGCAACTAGTGTGACAACAAGCCCTACGGCTTCACCGAGTGGTACTACACCAACGACACCAGCAACTACTTCCCCGGCGGCTACGGCTACTGTGAAGCCATCCTCACCTCCTGTGACTTCACCTGCTCCCAGCACTACGCCAACTAAGAATGGCGCAGTTCAAGTGATTGCCAAACCGGAAAGTATTACCGTGCTGGTTAATAAACAGAACTCGCTGCCAGCGAGCTATGAGCCGACAGACCTTGTGTATCCGAACATTGCTTTTACTTTTTCCGAGAAAATTGATAAGCGCAAAATGCGCCAAGTCGCAGCAACAGCTATAGAGAAGCTATTCGCTGGAGCGGCCAAAGATGGCGTTCCATTAGCAGGTGTTTCTGCGTATCGTTCGTATGCAACACAGAAATCACTTTTTGATAGCTATGTGAAAAAAGATGGTGAAGAAAAGGCTAAAACCTACAGCGCCGTGCCGGGAACGAGTGAGCATGAAACAGGACTTGCTATTGACGTAGCAGGAAGTAATGGCAAATGCGCGGCGTCAGACTGCTTTGGCGGAACGAAGGAAGCCGTTTGGCTCGAGAAGCATGCTGCTGAGTACGGTTATATTATCCGTTATCCACAAGGAAAAGCGGCCATTACAGGCTATCAATATGAGCCTTGGCATTTGCGATATGTAGGGACTGATATTGCGAAGGAAATTCAGTCGAAAAATGTGACAATGGAAGAATATTATCATACGGTTGCTGTCTCCAAATAACGTATAGCAAACAACCCCACTGGGATTCTGAAAAATCCATGTGGGGTTGTTTTTGTTACCAGCCTCGCTGGTAAGGAGTAGGAGGCACGAGTTCTACGCGTAAGGCATGCGCAGCTGATCTAGCCCAATATGGGTCGCGTAATAGCACTCTGCCTAGAAATACAAGATCGGCGCGGTTATTTTGAAGAAGTTCTTCCGCTTGCTGCGGCTCTGTGATGAGTCCGACTGCCCCAACAGGAATCGCAGCTTGGGTGCCGATTTCTTCGGCGAAGGGCACTTGATAACCTGGGAAAAAGTGTGGAACTATCGGTGCATTGCCGCCAGAGCTGACATCAATCAGATGAACGCCAAGCTCTTTGAGCTGCGTCGCGAAATAGACATGATCCTGTGGCGTAAGACCGCCTTCCACATACTCATGGGCCGAAATCCGGACAAACAACGGACCGTCCCACCGGGTTTGAATTGCCTGAACCGTTTCACGTAAGAAGCGGAATCGCCTATTTTGATCACCGCCGTATGCATCTTGACGATGATTTGAGTAGGGAGATAGGAATTCATTAATGAGATAGCCATGTGCCGCATGAATTTCGATGACATCAAATCCCGCTTGCTTGGCACGATCAGCCGCGTCAGCGAATGCTTGAATCGTCTCATGAATGTTTGTCAGTGTAGCTTCATCAGGTGTTTTGAACGTATCTGAGAACGGGATGGAGGACGGGGCAATGATGGGTGTATCGAGGACGGCTTTTCTGCCTGCGTGTGCGAGCTGAATGCCCACATGAGTACCATGTCCATGGATGGAAGAGACAATGCGCTTTAAACCATCGATATGCGCGTCCTCCCAGATGCCCAAATCCCGCGTCGAAATTCGTCCTTGTGCAGTGACTGCTGTTGCTTCTAATAGGATAAGTCCAACTTGGCCGACGGCTCGTGTAGCGTAATGAACATGGTGCCAGTCTTTGACTTCACCTGAATCATCAGAAGCATACATACACATCGGTGACATGACGATCCGATTCTTGAGCGTGACGCCAGCTATCGTATAGGGGGTAAATAACATAGGGAATGAACTCCTTTCAGGGGATGAACAATAATCCCTTAATTGTATACTAAACAAATAGGAATTATCAACTTTAAGATAATGCTTGACGTTCCAGCGATTCTATCATAATCTTCGTGTAAGAACATCAATACAAGTATGTCGCAATTTTGCACCTTGATCTGTCACTAATTCGGAATTTAACCGCTTCATAGCCCATGATACAATGATCCCAAGTCACTTATTTGGAGGTTATTAAAGATGAAAGTAGCAATGTTGAGTTTCTGGCATGTACACGCAAAAGATTATGCTAAACAGGTAAACGAGAACCCAAATACAGAGATTGTTGCAATTTGGGACGAGATTGTGGAGAGAGGTCAGCAAGAAGCTGAAGCACGCGGTGTGGCTTTTTACGCAAGTCTTGAAGAGTTACTCGCGAATCCAGAAATCGAAGCTGTTGTTGTAGATACACCTACCAACCTTCACCGAGATGTAATCATCGCTGCTGCAAGAGCAGGTAAACATATTTTCACAGAGAAAGTTATTGCTCCTACACTTCGTGAAGTGAACGAGATTCTCGCAGCTGTGGAAGAAGCAGGCGTAACGCTAACGGTCTCTTTACCACGTTTGAATTCACCTTCTACACTAGCCATTCAAGAAATTATTGCCAAAGAGTTGTTAGGCGAAATTACGCTTGTTCGTACACGTCTTTCTCATAATGGCGGAATTTCAACTTCGGCGAATCCGAACGGCTGGTTGCCGCAGCATTTCTATAACGCCGAGCAATGTGGTGGCGGAGCACTCATCGATCTTGGCTGTCATCCGATGTATCTCAACCGTCTTTTCCTAGGATTACCTGTCTCTGTAAGCGCTTCTTATGGTTATGTGACAGGAAGAGAAGTTGAAGATAATGCTGTATCGCTGCTGCAATATGAGAACGGTGCTTTGGGAATAGTTGAAGCTGGCTTTGTGAATGCTTTCTCGCCTTTCGTCATTGAAGTTCACGGAACAGCAGGTAGTGTCTTGTATTCGGAACAAGATGGCCGTGTTATGTTACGTACGAACAAGCTAGAGGAAGCTACAGGACAATGGGTGGCGTACGAGTCGCTGCCAGAAGCAAACCCGAGTGCATTTGACCAATGGGTAGCTCATATTCAAAATGGTACCAAAGCGACTGAGAATATCGGGCTAGCTGTGGACTTAACGAAGCTGATGGAAGCTTCTAATCTATCCGTTGCAAACAAGGGCCAAGTCAGATTAGATTCTTTGCAAAAATAAAGCTCACATCCTGGATAGGAAGCGGTGTTTATCCTCATGAGTCAACCCTTTTACTTCGAACCTATGCTTGAAAATCCGATGGCTTTAGATCGCCTAGAGTTAAGTTTTCGTTGGGGAGCCTACGGCATTCGCGTATTGCGTTGTCACCTGACTTCCTTTCCTCCAGGCGCTGTCGTGAATTATCATCAGCATTCGGAGTACGAGATTCACTATATCCCCAGTGGTAAAGGCAGAGTTATTCTGGAGGGGATTACACATCCCCTTCATGAAGGACTGCTCTACGTCACAGCGCCTGGTGTTATTCATCGGCAAGAAGCAGATGAACATGAAGCGATGGGCGAGCTGTGTCTCCATGTGGATATAGTGAAGCTAGCGGACTATGAGGATGGTGCTTCCACGGCCAGCTCTGCCCCTGGTTGGGGAGAGGAGTGGGAGATCGCAGAAGCGGAAGCCTGTATCGGGCAGCTAAGCCATCTTCCCTTAATCCCGGCTGTTGATCGTCACGAAGCGATGAAATGTTTCCTCGTCGCGTATGAAGCCTGGAGAAACAACCAACTAGGTCAGTACACGGTTATCAAACAGTCCATCCTCCAGATGCTCTTAAGAACGGTTAGCGCCTATAAGCCGGAACAACAGGGAGTGAACTTGCCTGCCCGCGATATGAAAAGCTATCGTTATCACATGGCGGTTCAATTCATTGCAGATAATTTCCGCCGTCCCCTTACTTTGGAAGGGGTAGCGGAACGCGTACAGATCAGTTCAAGGCAGCTCCAGCGGATTTTCAAGGAAAAGGCGGATGTTTCGTTTAGCGAGTATTTGGAACAAGTTCGCCTCAAATTCGTATGCAGCGAGCTGCAGCAAACGACCTTGACGCTGGAGAAAATAGCGGAGCGCAGCGGCTTTACGTCTAGCAATTACTTGCACTATGTCTTCAAAAAAGCGCATGGCACAACGCCAAACGCCTATCGCGAAAATAAACTGCTCCAACAAGTCAGCACCATGTAAAACCGCGAGCAACTCAAAGAAGCTCCAACGTGGAATCTACTACGTTGGAGCTTCTTTTTTGTGCTTCATATACCAAATAACTGGAAAACATCCAGCTATTTTCAGTAATAAACCTGCTAAATTCGGTTTAGCAGGAAAAACTCCAGTTATTTTCAGGCTATGTCCGCAAAGGAAGCAGAAAGCCGAAATTTAACTGGAGTTTTTCCATCTAAGTTCCTATTTTAGCTGAAAATCGAGAATTTAACTGGACCTTTCCAACTATTCCCATGGAGGTAAGTCCTAGAAATCGACTTCCGAGCTCTATTCAAAAAGCTTCCGCAAATTTTCCGTATAAGGTGCTTGAACGATTCCTTTTTCCGTGATAATCGCAGTCACATACTCATTGGGTGTCACGTCGAAAGCAGGATTAAACACTTTCACGCCTACAGGCGCTGTGCGTTTGCCAAAGCCTTGCGTGATCTCGTCCTCGTGGCGCTCCTCAATCGGGATATCGCCGCCAGTCGGCGTGTTCAAGTCGATCGTGGACAACGGACTTGCCACATAGAACGGGATGCCATGCGCCTTTGCCAGCACAGCAACGCTGTACGTGCCGATTTTGTTGGCAACATCGCCGTTAGCCGCCACGCGGTCCGTTCCGACGATGACCGCTTGAATCCAGCCCTTGGCCATGACCGCGCCGGCCATGTTATCACAGATCAGCGTGACGTCAACGCCCGCTTGCTGCAGTTCAAAGGCTGTCAGCCGCGCACCTTGCAGCACGGGGCGAGTTTCATCGGCGAACACTTTGATGTTCAGCCCTTGTTCCTTCGCCAAGTAGAACGGCGCTAGCGCCGTGCCGTACTTGGCTGTAGCCAAACCGCCGGCGTTGCAATGCGTCAGCACGCCAAACCCATCCTCGAACAGCGTGAGCGCATGTTCGCCAATACGGCGGTTGGTGTCTTCGTCCTCCGCCTGAATGACTTGCGCTTCTGTCAGAAGCGCAGCTTTGAAGGCATCCGGGCTCACGGCTTCGGCTGCCAAAGCACTTGCTCTCGCCCGCATGCGATCGAGTGCCCAGAACAAGTTCACCGCTGTCGGACGCGATGTCGCCAGATAGTCCGCTTGCTTCTGGACTTCCGCCAGAAGCCCATCAATCGCAGCATCCACGCCGCGGATGCCGAGGTACACCCCATACGCGGCGGCGATCCCGATCGCAGGAGCGCCGCGCACTTTTAAGTGCCGAATCGCTTCCCACACCTCAATTGGTGTCTCCAGCGGCAAATACACGATCTCCTCCGGAAGCAGTCGTTGATCCAGCAAATCTAGCTGCTGGCCGTTCCAGCGCAAGGACTGCAAAGCCCCTTGCACTTCATTTTCCACGTTATTCGTTGTTGTCATAGTACATAACCTCTTTCTGCTGCTCGTGTTGCAATGGTAATAAGCTCATCAATGGATGTTGCTTGACGATTCGCTCGAATAGCCGCCGTCCCGATGGCTAAAGCCAATCGTTGCGCGCGCTCTCTTGCTGCAGCGTCTTCAATTTTATCGATATCTGCGACATGGGCAAGACCGACTACACGACGTACCATTTTGGCACCGGTGAATCCGACCGTATCACGAAGCAAGTTGGCAATGAAATAATCTTGGTAACCTGGAGCAGCAAATACACGATCTACCCCTTGTTCGTTCCATAATGCACGGAAATTTTGCTCGAAATGCGTCCATACATCCTTCACTGTTTGCGTCAAATAAGCGCGGTAAGCGGAACGGCTTGCTGCATCTTTACTCCATCCTTCTTGAGCTGCAAAGTTAAGAAGGAGGTTGGCTAGAACAGCACCGATATCAAAGCCCATCGGGCCATAGTAAGCGAATTCTGGGTCAATTACTTTGGTGGAATCCGGTTTGATGAAAATACTGCCTGTATGCAAGTCGCCATGCAAGAGAGCTTGTGCTGAAGTCAGGAACTTGTTGCGCAGAATCGCAACTTCGAAGTGAAGTTCGTTGTCTGCCCAAAGCTGTTCCGCCGCATCACGGATAGGCGCTTCAATGTTGTTCGTTTCTGAATCACGATAGGGATCATCGAAGATTAGATCTTCTGTGATTTTGCAAAGTTCAGGGTTGTTAAAACGACCCATCTGAATTTTTTTCTCTTGTTGGTTTTTCCCTAAATCCGAAGTGAAGAACAACGTGTTAGCTAGAAAACGGCCAATATGCTCAGCAAATAGCGGGTATTGGTTACCCTCGATCAGTCCTCTACGCATAATTACATGATCGCTCAAATCTTCCATGACGGTGAGTGCTAGATCAGCATCATAGGCATATACATGCGGGACAAGGTCTGGTACAAGCCCCTCTTCGATAATCAAAGCTTCACTCTCAATGCGGGCACGGTCTAGTGTCAGTGGCCAAGATTCACCAACAACTTTGGCATAAGGGAGTGCTTGTTTCAAAATAATACTTTTTCCTGTAGCCGCTTCTGTTATGCGAAATACGAGGTTTAAATTCCCATCCCCGATTTCTTGGCTAGTCAAATCAGCACCAGCTTGGAACAATTGCGGAATTTGGCGCGCGTATTCAATGGCTTGCGCTTCCGATAACGGATGATAAGTGGACATATTCGAGCCTCCTATAAGTGATTGGAATTAATTCCAACTAATTTACTGAGTATTAATAAGTCTTTACCTAGTATAAGTCAAAATGTATCCGCATGAAATACACTTTTCAGAAATGTCGTTTATTTTACATAAAATCCCCCAAATAAACGTAAATTAGCATGTACAAGGACAATTTCCAGGCAACATGAGGAGGATTAAGATGACGAGCGCAACCTTAGTATCCACGCAATCGATTCAAGCTGTTCTTAATAAACAGATCGCCAATTGGAATTTACTGTTCGTAAAACTACATAATTTTCATTGGTATGTAAAAGGAAATCAGTTTTTCACACTTCATGTGAAATTCGAAGAGCTTTATAATGAGGCTGCCCTGCATGTCGATGAATTGGCTGAACGCTTACTAGCCATTGGAGGACAGCCTGCCGCCACGATGAAAGCTTATTTAGAGATTTCTTCTTTGAAAGAAGCCCTAGGTACGGAGACCGCTACGAAAATGGTTGAAGCCATTATTGAAGACTTCACCATTCTTACGCAAGAGTTAAAGGCAGGCATGCAGATCTGTGAAGAAGCCAGTGATGATACGACATCGGATATGCTGCTAGCGATTCAAACATCCTTAGAAAAGCATCGCTGGATGCTGCAATCATTTCTTGGGTGATAGATTTACACAATCTTCACTACCCTCGAATATTCACCTAATGTTATTCAGTTAATCTAGAGACTAATCAGGGTCAAAGGATGTGGAGTGGATGAAATTCATATTTGCCGTGGCAGCCTGCATTCTTTTATTGCTTCTTGCCTATCAGGCTGATACGCCAGATCGCACCCAAGATCCCCATCCAATGAAACATAATCAAGAACAGTTTTCCCGAATGCAGCCTGCGTATGATAAGGATTCGGCGAAATAAGGAGAAGGAATGGCCTGAATTTTGGGCTGTTCCTTTTTATTTTTCCTGTAAAATGTCAAATCCATTTGTTTTGCATACAAAGTTTATTTATAATAGATGGATTAATGAGGAGAACTAGGAGTGGGCGTTATGGGACAGGGGAAGGCGTTAAAGGAATGGGCGTCTGCGGTCAATGCGTTAGAAGCTGGCTCGCAAATTTTTATTATGCGCAAGGGAGGTATTGTTGAAGAGACGAGAGATTTCCAGGTGGAATCGAATGATTTTTTTCTGTATCCAACCTACGAGCACCAGAGAAAAACATTGTTGAAAGAAGAGTTTCAGGGAATTATCGATGAAACTTTAGTGAATTGGAGTGCGCAAGATACACACGTGACCATCACTTCTTTTGCCCGCGTGGTTGAAGATATCGAAGTGAGCGATCAGGAAAAGCTGAATCTGCTGTATCCTTTTCACATTTGGACGGAAAATTTTACGGAAGAGCGTTTGAAGTGGAAACGTAAAAACCCCCTGCATATAATGCTACTACGGGTCTATACGCTTCAACAGCCGCTTCAAATTGAGATCGAACAGGCCTACATTGGATGCAAGTCATGGATACAGCTTGGCGTTTCGGTTCCAGACGATTCTGAGATGACACCCGCGTTAAATGACGAACAATTTTTCGCACAAGTTGCTGAAATTAAACGTACTTTGGCGTAAAATTTACGTAGTAATTCACAAAACGCTCGCCTTTTTCAAGGGATTGCCCTTTCTTGATTTGTTACAGTAAGTTATAATAGAATTATTCTAATGAGAATCAGTGATAATCACTACACAAGATTGTCATCTATCAAGTACACTCAAACATTATGGAGGCTTAAAGAAAATGGCAAATTCATCAACATTTACAATAGACGGTCTGAAGGCGACCATCGAAGGAAAGGAAATTTTAAAAGGTCTTAGCCTAGAAATCAAAGGCGGCGAAATTCACGCGATCATGGGGCCGAACGGTACGGGTAAAAGTACATTGGCATCCGCGTTAATGGGTCACCCGAAATATGAAGTAACAGAGGGTTCTGTCACTTTGGATGGCGAAGATGTTCTTGAGATGGCGGTTGACGAAAGAGCACGCGCTGGTTTGTTCTTGGCAATGCAGTACCCAAGCGAAATCACTGGTGTAACGAATGCTGACTTCTTGCGCAGTGCTATGAACGTTCGCCGCGGTGAAGGTAACGAGATTTCCTTGATCAAATTCATTCGTCAAATGGAAGCAAAAATGAAGCAACTGGAAATGAACCCTGAGTTCATGCACCGTTACTTGAATGAAGGTTTCTCCGGCGGTGAGAAAAAGCGTAATGAGATTCTTCAAATGCTTTTGCTTGAGCCTAAATTCGTGATCCTTGATGAAATTGACTCCGGTCTAGATATCGATGCTTTGCGTATCGTAGCTGAAGGTGTTAATGCAATGCGCAGTGAAGAGCGTGGATTCTTGATCATTACGCATTACCAACGTTTGTTGAACTACGTGAAACCTGATTTTGTACATGTTATGATGCAAGGTCGTATCGTGAAATCCGGTGGTCCTGAGCTTGCTGAGCGTTTGGAAGCGGAAGGTTACGACTGGATCAAAGAAGAGCTCGGCATTGTTGATGAAACCGTTGGTCAAGATACGGAAGAATTCAAAGTTCCTATGAACACGACTGGACCGAAGTACTAGGAGATGAGAAACTTTGATCTTCGGGTCAAAGATACTTATAAATGGAGGAAATCATGAGCACTAAAACAACACTTTCCATCGATACTAATGCTGTTACTGAGCTCTCCCGCAGCAAGCAAGAGCCGGAGTGGATGACAGCCCTTCGTGCTGAAGGCGTAGCATTAGCGAATTCGTTGGAATTACCTATACTAGAAAAAACAAGAATCGACCGTTGGAGCATTTCTGCTTACGGTTCCTATAAAGAGCAAGCCGCTTTGAGTTCACTTGATGCGTTGCCTGAAGTGACCAAAGGCTTGACGAATTCCGAGAACCTGATCGTACAACGCAACTCCGGTATCGTGTACAATCAAGTGTCCGAAGATTTGAAAAAGCAAGGTGTTATTTTCACAGATTTAGAAACAGCGGTTCGTGAGCATTCTGACCTTGTAAAGCCTTATTTCATGAAAGCTGTTCAAGCGAATGAGAATCAGCTTACAGCGTTGCATGCAGCTTTGTGGAATGGCGGTATCTTCATCTATGTTCCTAAGAACGTGATTGTAGACATCCCACTTCAAGCTTTGTTTGTAGCAGATGATGCAGAAGCTACATTTGCTCCGCATGTTCTGATTGTAGCTGAACAATTCAGCTCCGTGACATATGTAGATAACTTCGTATCCTCCGTTGGCGGTGCAGCTCTTGTACAAAACGGGATTGTTGAAGTATTTGCAAAACCAGGTTCACGCGTAAGTTATTCCTCCATCCACAGCTTGGAAGCATCCGTAACAGATCTTACGTACCGTCGTGCGGTCCTTGAAGATGATTCCCGTATTGGCTGGGTTGTTGGTGAATTGAACTATGGGAATTCGATGTCTGATACGACATCTATTCTCAAAGGTAAAGGTTCTGACTCCGATGCCAAAGTGATCTGCGTTGGTACACAAGAACAAAAACTTAATCTGACGACACGCGCTGTACATTGGGGCAAAGCGTCGACAAGCGATATGATTACACGTGCAGTTATGCGTGATGGTTCTACAGCTATCATCAATGGAATTACGAAGATCGAAAAAGGCGCGCAAGGCTGTAATGGTCAACAGACGGAGAAAGTCTTGATGCTAAGCCCGAAAGCTCGTGGAGACGCGAATCCGATTCTTCTAATTGACGAAGATGATGTTAAAGCAGGTCATGCCGCGAGCGTTGGGCAAGTAAATGCAGAACAAGTTCACTACCTCATGTCCCGTGGTATTACGAAGGAAGAAGCTCAACGCTTAATCATTTACGGATTCTTGGCGCCAGTCGTTTCCGAAATTCCTGTTAAGAGCGTTGAAGAACAGCTGCAAAGCTTAGTGGAGAGGAAGCTAGGACAATGATACCTGCCGAGATACGTGAACTTTTTCCCATTCTGAAGCAAGAAGTGAACGGTCATCCTCTGGTTTACTTGGATAGTGCTGCTACTTCCCAGAAGCCTATTCAGGTGATTGAGGCGCTGAAGCATTACTACGAGTGGGATAATGCGAACGTTCATCGCGGGGTTCATACCCTTGGTTCCCGAGCAACGGATGCGTACGAAGGAGCTAGAGCCAAAGTGGCTAAGTTCATCGGCGCAGCCAGCGAACAAGAAATTATTTTTACTAGAGGCACGACAACTGCAATTAATATCGTGGCAGCTAGTTTTGCCGAGTCAGTCCTACGTGAGGGCGATGAAATCGTCCTTACACCGATGGAGCATCACAGTAATCTGATCCCTTGGCAGCAAGCAGCTAAGAAATCAGGGGCTACTTTAAAATATATCCCGTTGCAAGCTGATGGATCTATCTCCTTAGCAGATGTTGAGAATACCATTACAGACCGTACGAAGATCGTGTCGATTGTATATGTATCCAATGTGTTAGGCGTAATCAATCCGATCAAAGAAATTGCAGCTATTGCTCACAAGCATGGCGCCAAAATCATGGTCGATGGTGCTCAAAGCACGCCGCATATGAAGGTAGATGTGCAAGATTTGGATTGTGACTTCTATGCCTTGTCCGGGCATAAGATGTGTGGTCCAACCGGAATCGGGGCATTGTATGGGAAGAAGTCTTTACTGAATAACATGGAACCTGTTGAGTTTGGCGGCGAAATGATCGATCATGTCGATCTTTACGAGTCAACTTGGAAGGAACTTCCGTGGAAATTTGAAGGCGGAACGCCTATGATTGCAGGAGCAGTAGGTCTTGGCGCAGCGATCGACTTCTTAACTGAGGTCGGGATGGATAATATATATAAACATGATGTTCAACTGACGAATTATGCTTTGGATCGTATGATGCAGATTCCAGATTTAGCTGTTTACGGGCCGACAACGAATCGTGCAGGTCTTGTAACGTTTAATCTTGGAGATGTTCATCCGCATGACGTGGCAACCGTTTTAGATTCCATGGGCATCGCTGTCCGTGCTGGTCACCACTGCTGCCAACCGCTTATGAGATGGTTAGAACAAAGCAGCACAGCTCGTGCTAGCTTTTATCTATATAATACGGAAGATGATGTAGACCGTCTTGTGACGGCTTTACTGAAAACAAAGGAGTACTTCGGCGATGCAATTGGATGATTTATACCGTAGAGTAATTATGGATCACTATAAAACTCCTCGCAACCGTGGAAAATTTGAGTCCGGCGAGTCCGTCACGATTGATCTTAACAACCCGACCTGTGGGGACAAAATCTCCTTACAGATGCAAGTTGAAGAAGGAATCGTGAAAATGGCGAAATTCACAGGTGAAGGCTGCTCGATTAGTTTATCCTCTGCTTCCATGATGACGGATGCTGTCAAAGGTAAAACAGTCGAAGAAGCACTGAAGATGGCTGATGATTTCTCAGGCCTCATGAAGGGCGAATCCGTAGATTTTGAATATGAAGACATTGAGGCCCTGTCGGGCGTTAATAAATTCCCAGCGAGGATTAAATGTGCAACTCTTGCGTGGAACGCTCTTCGCAAAGGGATTGAACATACTCATAAGACCGATAACTAACGCATTTGCGATGGAATAGGTTAACTATATGTAAGTAAGAGAACGTTAAGGAGGAATCAACCATGGCTAAACAAATGCCAGATTTAGAGGATTACAAATATGGTTTTAGAGACGAGCACAAATCCATTTTCCAATCCGGTAAAGGTTTGACTCGTGAAATCGTTGAAGAAATCTCAAGAATTAAAGGCGAACCAGAATGGATGTTGGAGTTCCGTCTGAAATCACTTGAGCAATTCTTCAAAATGCCGATGCCGCGTTGGGGCGGGAACATGGATGATCTGGATTTTGATGATATCCAGTACTATGTTCGTCCATCCGAAAAGCAAGGTAAAACGTGGGAAGAAGTTCCTACAGAAATTAAAGAAACATTCGACAAACTTGGTATCCCTGAAGCAGAGCAAAAGTTCCTTGCTGGTGTATCTGCTCAGTATGAGTCAGAGGTTGTTTACCACAGCATGCAAAAAGAGCTCGAAGATCAAGGTGTTATCTTCACAGATACAGACACAGCTCTTCGTGAATACCCAGAATTGTTCAGACAATATTTCGGAACGATCATTCCACCAGCTGACAACAAATTTGCTGCATTAAACAGCGCGGTTTGGTCGGGTGGATCTTTCATCTACGTACCAAAAGGCGTTAAATGTGAAGTGCCTTTGCAGGCTTACTTCCGTATTAACTCCGAGAACATGGGTCAATTCGAGCGTACATTGATCATCACTGACGAAGATAGCTTCGTACACTACGTAGAGGGCTGTACAGCTCCAATCTACAGCACGAACTCCCTTCATAGTGCGGTTGTTGAGATCGTATGTTTGAAGAACTCTCGTGCTCGTTACACAACGATCCAAAACTGGGCACCTAACATCTACAACCTCGTTACGAAACGTGCGGTTGCAGAAGAAGGAGCTACGATGGAGTGGGTTGATGGTAACATCGGTTCCAAGCTGACAATGAAGTACCCAGCAGTTGTACTTAAAGGCCGCGGCGCTAAAGGGATGGTTCTTTCCATCGCTGTTGCGGGCAAAGGTCAACATCAAGATGCGGGCGCGAAAATGACGCATTTGGCTCCAGATACAACGTCCACAATCGTATCCAAATCGATTTCCAAGCATGGTGGTAAAGTAACGTACCGTGGTTTGGCTTCCTTCGGACGCAACTCCCAAGGCTCCAAAGCTAACATCAAATGCGATACGTTGATCTTGGATAACGAATCTACTTCGGATACAATTCCATACAATGAAATCTTGAACGATAACATTACGCTAGAGCATGAAGCGACAGTATCCAAGGTATCTGAGGATCAATTGTTCTACCTCATGAGCCGTGGTCTTACCGAAGCAGAAGCGACGCAAATGATCGTTATGGGCTTCATCGAACCGTTCACCAAAGAACTTCCAATGGAATATGCCGTAGAAATGAACCGTCTCATCAAGTTCGAGATGGAAGGGTCCATCGGTTAATCCTCTTTATAAGTCAAAAAGCGTGCCAGAGAACTTCTCTGGCACGCTTTTTATTTACCCATTAATCCGCTTCCGATTTTGTGTCGCGGCTGACTGGAGAGCCACGTACAGTGATTGGATATTGAATTTTTTCTTGAATTCAAAGCGGTATGCAGCCGTTGTTATGTTATTCGCTTTGTAATAGGGAGACGTTATGTAGTGGATGATTAACTCGCTATCATCGAATCCTGTGCCGCCAGATTCCATGGATACTTCGTAAATGGCATCCAGATCGATGGTGGAAACTTTGGTCTTCTTGCCTGTAACCCCTTGGTGATCAATTAAAATGATGCGCTCATCGGTGATTACGAATGAATCCCGAACTAACTTAAAGCCTGTAGATATGACTTCATTCGGCATCAAATAAGCGCCATATTGCTTGGTGAGATCCTCAACCGAAACTTCTGATAAATTTCCAAGTAATCCACTGAAAATACCCATTAATCATCACTCCTCCTTGAACAAATATATGTGTACATTCTACAAATATACGGTGCATCCCTTTTTCTATGTGAAGGCCTCCTTCCAACATAAGCCAACTCAGATTGAACGAAGGAATTGCATATTTGTCTGCCACTTGTCTCACTCTATAAAGGATAAGAAATGTGTCCCTGAAGGAGAGAGAAATTCATGTGGAGTAAGCTAAAGACACCAGCCATAGGGAGTATGGTCGTCATGCTGGCGATTTCGACAGCAGCTTGTGGGAAGGATACTGGGCGTCCCCAGATTGTATCACCATCGCAAAGTCCATCTGTAACTGGAACAGGTAATTCGATTACAAAGAGTTTATCTCAAGCGGGTAATAATGTTATTGGACTTGCAAGTAACGATGCGATTCTCCCCATGAAACAAATCGGGAGCGTAAACTACGTATCTGCGCAAGACCTTATCAAAACATTGAACTTTCAATCGGAATGGGAAGATAACCAAGGTAGGCTGATTATAGGTGATAATGATGCTAATTTCGAATTGATTATGAACTCGAATAAGGCCGTTAAGGACGGGACAGATATTCAACTTAGCCAGCCTGTTGTGAAAGAAGGGACCACAGCTTATTTGCCTGTTTCAGATTTAGCTGATCTGTTTCAAGATGATATGTCTTATGAAGTTAAGACGAATGAGGTCGTTATTCACGCTTCACCTATTGCAATTATTGAGCATGAAGATGATCCTGCTAGCGCGAATGACAACTCGCCGGAGCTAAATTTCGGTGATGATCCGACCGATCCATTCAAAGGGGATGAGGCTGAGGCCAATCCCGCATGGATTCCAAATCAAACAAATGCAGATTTACAAGTGTTACAAGCTTGGTCGGCTAGTAATCCAGGTGAGGTCATGCCTGTTCTGAAAAATATCGATATCAATGCCCTGATCAATAAAGGGAAGAACTATTTAGGTGTAAAATATAAATTTGGGACGGGATCTTATCCCAAAACGGGGCGTTTTGATTGTTCCACCTTTACCCAATATATTTTTGGCAAATATAATGTCAGGCTGCCACGCGTGGCACGTCAACAAGGTGCTAAAGGCAACTTGATCTCACGCAAGTCCTTGCGTAAAGGGGATTTGATGTTTTTTTATGTGCCAGGGCGCTTCAAATCCAATAGAACAGTTGGCCACGTAGGCATTTACATTGGCAATATGAAGATGCTTCATGCTTCGCCAGAGCCTAAAAATGGCGTGCAAATTACGAATATTAATAAAGCGTATTGGAAAAAAACATTTCTAAAAGCAAAACGTATTGCCTATTAATGGTAGTAGTGGTAAAGGTCTATCCCATGGATAGGCCTTTATTTTTGTTAATTTTGAAACAAATGAATGCCTTATGCGTTTAATTGTGTATGAAGTTTTTTTGTGGAGGAGGCATGACTGGATGACAATTGTACTTTATGAAAAATTGCTCGAGGGGCAACTGCTCCGACTTGGCGAACGAACATGGGATGATAAGCTGATTCAAGCCTTAAATGTGGCTAACTTTATCCTCGTTGGTGGGAAGGAATACGAAATGATTGAGGGGCGATTGAATTTAGATCTCAACGTGTTTGAATTGCTTCTCGTAGCTGCCAGCTCAGAAGGGGGAGGGAGCAAGGAGTGAAGAGACCGCTTAAAGTACTATCGGCTTCGCTTAGTCTGATTCTGTTGGGGCAAATGATGCTAGGCGCTGCTCAGGCTGCGGAGACGCCAAGTCCGAATGCAGGTTCAGCCAAATTAGTGGAATGGTCAAATGAGGATGTCAAAGCTTATTATGATCCGCAGGTCGATTGGAGCCTACCTATCCCGCCGGATAAGAGCGTAGCTTCACCCTCACCATCCCCTACTCCGAGTGCAGGGGGGAGCACGGCACCTATTATTGTGAATCAAGTGTCAGGCGGTGGTTTCGGCTGGGATGATTTATTGCTGTATCATCTCATTTTCAATACGGTAAGTCCTTATTCATCTAGCAATTGGGGGAGTAAGCACCGCTCATATTATTATCGTTCAAATACACCTTATGTGAATAAAACCTATCAGCCAAGCTCGTTTACGAATCGTTCGACCACGAAGACACCGACGACCTCAAGCGGAAGCGGAACCTTTACGACGAATAAGGCGTCAACGCCAGCCAAATCGGGCACGTCCAGTTCTTCTGTTGGCAGTTCAAGCTCGAGCGGTAGCACTTCATCCAGCGGTTCCAAGTCGACTTCAACCTCTTCGGGCAGCATAGGCGGCAAATCAAGTGGTTTTAGTTCCTCCTCCAGCTCAAGCTCAGGGGGGTAATCGCATGGCGTTTGAAGTTATCGGAACAGCTGCCCCCGACCGAGATTCACGTGTTCAGCAATTAGCTGAACTAGGGTTCACGTGGGCCAATTTGGAAGATGAAAACTACTGGATTGATCAACTTGTTAGTATGCCGAACGAAGTGTACCAGGAGCTTATTAACGCAGCAGCAGGGCTGTGGAAGGTGTTTGATAAAGCGGCTCGTTTCGTTCACGGGAATAGGGAGCTATATGCAAGCTTATCGATCCCGGAAGTACTATGGGATGGCTTAGATCGACTTGAGATGAACGATGAAGGCGTCATAAGCCGTTATGCCAGATTTGATTTCACCGTTAATCAGGCAGGCAACATCAAACTTTTGGAACTAAACGCAGATACACCTACAGGCTATGTCGAAGCAGCTATTGCGACTCCTTGGCTCTGCGAGCAATATGGTTTAGAATCACCAAACCTGCAGATGAAAGAGCTTGTTAGAGCGGCATGGGAAATTGAAGCGCCTGATTACGCAGCGTGTATCGCTTACGGCAAACATGCAGAAGACACCGGCACGATCGATGCACTTGTCGCACACAGCGAAAGAAAGATGACGTGCGTGGATTGTTTGGATCTATGGATTGATGAAGGTGTCGTCAAGGTGGGTACGGATCAAATCATTCAGCGTATGTTTGCCTTATATCCGAAGGAATGGATGGGGGTAGACGATGGCGGAGAAGCGCTGTCGTATGCGATTGAAGAACAATTCGTACATTTGTTTAATCCCTTGCATGCCGTGATTTTGCAATCCAAAGGCTTACAGGCGATTATCTGGGATCTCCATTCAAATCATTCGGACTTATTTACCCTAGAGGAGCACGCAATTATAAAGACCTACATGCTGCCCACGTACATGGAGCCGGTTCTTGAAGGTCATTATGTGTCCAAATCGATGTTTGGTCGCGAAGGCGGCTCTGTCGAGCTATATAATGAGCATGGTAAGCTGGAGTTCAAGGATGAGGCAGGCTTTGACACCAGTGTGTTTTTTAAACGTGTGTATCAACAACGGGCTGATTTGCCGCGGCTATCCTTCCAGCATGGCCATGGGTATCTATTGACCGGTTTATTTGTATTAAATGGTACGCCATGCGGGCTTCTCGGCAGGGCTGGCGGGATTATAACAGGAAATGCAAGTCAATTTGTGGCGATTGGAGTGAAAGCGCCTTGAAACAAGGAAGATTTATGTTATTGGCAGTAGGATTTATCGGCATTATTGTGATCATCTGGATCATCAGCACGGCATTTGATAAAAAGCCATCTGTTTTTAGCCAATCTACATCAGTTAATCAAGTATCAAACTCCAGCAATGGAACAAACAATACAAACAATACAAACAATGGTGAAGTACCTTGGGACTACCAGGTCCAGCAAGTCAAGGTTGGTGATCTAATTGATGGTGATATGGTGTTGCTGCCGAACAATGAACGGATTTCTAACGACCAGAATTTCGCAACTGGGGATACCATTTGGGTGTTGAGTTTTATGCAAGCATCGATGAAAGCAGATAGTCAGGGGAAGAATGAGGTTACTTTATCACAATGGAAGCCTCTAAAGTCTTTTAAAACAAAAGAAGAGGCAGATAAAGATTTGGCGGAGTTGAAAGTAGAGATAAAAACGGATGTAAGTTTGGTTGGGGTTTATAAAACAGAGCTGGATAGCAAATTTAGGTACTTTGCTGTGGTGGAACTGCCAACGGGACAGAAGGTTAAACAGCCGATTCCAGAAGATCGGTATACAACTTTTAAAGATAAAAAAGAAGTTAGCGTGGTTCTAGAAGAAGTACATGATTATACAAATTTTGATCAATCCATGGCTAAATTTCGGGGGTGGGCAGAGTGATCGTAGTGGATCTTATTATTAGTTTATTTGTCATTGTCCTATTACAGTTTGCAGGTATGTACATTTTTAGTTTAATGACACCTTATCGGGATATGGAAGAAGTAAACAACGGCAATATGGCTGTAGGGATTACCATGGGAGGTAAGTTCGTGGCCACTGCTATTATTTTGGGCATAGCTGCCTATACGAACTCCTCCATTTGGCATATGAGCTTGTGGTTTGCGGTTGGTTATGTATGTTTAATTGCTTCCTATTGGGTTTTCGATTGGTTAACCCCTGGCTTGAAGCTCTCAGACCAGTTAAAGCAAGGTAACGTAGCTGTTGGTACCCTGCTTGCTTCTGTGTATATTGGTATTGCAATTTCGGTAAGCAGTTTAATTATTTAAATGACGGAAGTCTTAGATCGCAATTTTGGTAATTTCAACATCCCCAAGTTGCGATAAATCTAAGAACTGATTGTCAATGTTGATGAGCGGTCGGAAGAAATCAGTAGGGTTCGTCATGATGATCGTTCCTTCACGTCCGTCGCTCAAAGACACTTTTTTGCCAATGAAGTTTGGAATCATGTTGCGAATGAAAACTTGCGTGATTTTGGGGTCCAGTTCACCAAAGCTCATGCGATGAAGCTCTTTCAATACAAACAAGAGATCACGTCGCTGTTGATAGACCCTGCTGGATATCATGGCGCTGTAGACATCAGCAACTGCGACAATACGCGAATAAGAATGGATGTCCGTCCCAACCTTTCGCAATGGATAGCCAGTGCCGTCCATACGCTCATGATGCTGTAGGGCAACGAGAGCGAGGGTTTCATCCTTTATCGATTTGCGAATGATATCATAACCATGAATCGTATGCTTCTGAACTTCCTCGAACTCTTCCTTCGTCAGCTTGCCGGGTTTATTCAGAATATCGGGATGAATTCTACATTTCCCAACGTCATGTAAATACCCTGCTTTTCCTATAATCAAAGCATCTTTTTCGGATTTATTCATCCACTTGGCAATATAATAAGACAACATACCAACTTGGACGCTATGTTGAAGCGTATAGTCATCTTGACTATGTAACGAAAGAAGTAACGAAACCACATCTTTCTCGTCTTGAATGCTCTCGATTAGAGGATTGAAAGCGGATTCTACATCGTCATTGCGAAGAGAACCCCCATCTTGTAAACTTTCAAATATTTCTCTGATGCCCTGACTTGCGTTATTAAATGAGGTAACCTGTAGCGTATTCGCTTGTCTGGTTGGGGTTTCCTCGACGACGTTCTCAATTTCACTGGTTCTTGGAGCTATATCTACATAATCCACACTGTGGCGATTGAGCATCGAAATGTCTCCAGCATCAAGAATCGTCCCGGACGATAGAAGATGTAGACCTACTGCATTGTAGGAATCGGAAATTAATTTGTCACCAACGATTAGTTGAAGCACATGTACGCGCATAGAAGCTCCTCTCCAAGTCCTAGTATCTGGTAGGTATATTGTTATACTACATCCCAATATAACGACTGTAAAGACTTTTGGCCTGAATTAAATCTTCAGTCCCCTGAATGAGAACACGACCGCCAGGGAATAGGATAATTTGGATATCTTCAGAAGCGTAAAACTTCAACAAAAATCGATTTTTCTCAACGAGGCCAAGGGGTTTCAAGCGCTCCTCCCAATATTCCAATGGTTGCGAGCTGGGAATAACCGGATGAATTTGAACCGAGTTGCGTCCACATAAGGATTGAATCGTATCGCTTTCGATATGGGCATCTAAGTACTCATATTGCTTCAGTCCACAAGCGGGACAATCCGGCTTCTTAGCCCCAGATACCCGAATTGCTGAATTTTGATTGAACCATAAGTCCCATTGCTGCATGCTGAGATTGAGCTGATCTGTAGCTCCAACTAGTAGTTTGAGTGCCTCAGTGGCTTGAAATGAAGCAACAACATGGATAATTCCTCCTATGACTCCGGCTGTGTCACACGTATCTGTCGTACCTGCAGCTGGTGCTTGTGGGAAAAGACAACGTAAGCATGGCGTTTGTTCTGGAATTATCGTTAGTGAGACACCTCTGGAGGCGACGGCACCGCCATAAATCCATGGAATGCCCAATTTCATGCTGATATCGTTGAGCAGGAAACGAACGGCAAAATTATCTGTACCATCGAGAATCACATCGACATCATGAAGCAATTGTTCGGCATTCGTAACGTTAAGATCGCAAACATGCGGATCAATAACGACAGCGGAATTCACTACCTGCAGACGTTTGGCTGCGGCAATAGACTTTGGAACCGTCGCGGAAGCATCTTCTTCATCGTATAGCATTTGTCTTTGCAGATTGCTCTTGTCAACAAAATCACGATCAATGATCCTAACATAGCCAACACCTGCACGTACCATATGATTAGCTAGAACAGTACCAAGAGCACCCATACCAACAATGGCAACACGGCCTTGGCCAAGCTTACGCTGACCCTCCATGCCAATAGGGGGGAAGAGAATTTGTCTGGAGTAACGCGGGTCAACATCTGAAGCGATTTCTGTATGTAAATGTGGTTCCAAGAAAAGTCATCTCCGATCAAATCAGTTTTCTGCGTTCGGTATTTGGAGCGGGTTCCAGGGTCCTGTTTGATTCCCTTTCCATTCGGACCCATCTTCCCAGATTTCTTTTTTCCAAATAGGGACGATTTGTTTCAAGCGCTCAATGGCGTAGCGGCTTGCGTCATAACAATCCGCACGATGAGGAGAGGATACGGCAATCACGACACTTGCCTCTGCAATCGCAACTTTACCTAACCGATGTGTAATGGCACACAGTGTGCCTGGCCACTTGGCATCGATTTCTTCCCCGATGCTCGCCATCGTTTTTAAAGCCATTGGGATGTAAGCTTCATACTCCAATAGGACAGTTCGTTGTCCAAATGTCATTTCACGGGTTGTGCCAATGAATGCAAGGGAAGCACCGTGATTCGGATGATTCACCTTGGATGTCACCGATACAACATCAATTGTTGAATCAGTGATTTCATATAGCGAAGGTTGTCCGCCGGAAACAGGCGGTATGAGAGCGAGCTCATCGGAAGCGGACACGGTCTCTTGATCGCTGGCATAAGCTTGATTTTTAGCAAAAAAGCATATAGGAAGCTGCGCCGTGGCCGCAGGATAGTCAGTCATGATTTTATCCTTCAATTGTGCGATTGTGATGGCGTCTTGTTCAATGGAAATGGTCAAAACAGAAGACCCAAACAGGTCAGCGAGACCTGCGAAAAGTTGGATGTGTAGGTTCAATTTGTTTCTCCTAGTGATAGATGTTAGAATCCCTTACAGCATATCATATTTTGTCCTGAAAATGGTATAATGGAGTGATCCTTGGGCAGGAAATGCCCTGGATAAAGGGAAGGAGATTTCGGCATGCAAGCTGACTTACACATAGTTGTGACTGACATACATAGGAAGATGGAGACTTTTACCGTTGAGGAAATGGTGGCTTTGGCGGATCAGCGATTCCCTATTCAAGAGCGTGTACCGTCGGTAGCTGGTGCGGCATTTGATCTTAAATCCTGGTATCGAAGTTGGCAAAGCCAGAGGCAAGAGAACGAGGCGGAGGAGCCAACCCACGTCA
Organism: Paenibacillus qinlingensis; assembly: GCF_031455095.1. Taxonomy (GTDB): domain Bacteria; phylum Bacillota; class Bacilli; order Paenibacillales; family NBRC-103111; genus Paenibacillus_E; species Paenibacillus_E qinlingensis_A. The sequence goes on along the minus strand of NZ_JAVDSB010000008.1, from coordinate 94,194 downwards.
GGGTGGAAGCTGTAGATGAATTTCAGGCGTTGATTCCGTGGATTCAAGTGGATCAAGCTGCATTTCTGTATGAACAAGAGGGTCTTCCGCTCAAGAAAGGGTATCCTATTCGTCTATACGTACCGGATGGCAGCAGTGAATGTCTCAATGTAAAAAGTATTGTTAAAGTGTGGTTTCTGAATGAACCTGCCTTGGGCGATGAAGCCACGTATGGGTTTAAGAACAAGGTATCTTTGGATGATCTGAAATTCAAGAAATGAGCAAGCGGAAACTTGCATACTATAGAGACATGCTAGGAACTAGTTGACCACGAAGAGAGGTGAACGGGATGTCGGCGCCTTTGCAACGACTCGTAATTTTACATACGAATGATATTCACAGTCATTTTGAACAGATGCCCAAAATTAGTGCCTATTTTGATCGAGTCCGCCGCCTTTGGCCCCCTGATCAGGTACTGACACTTGATATTGGCGACCATATGGATCGGATGTTTCCTGAGACCGAAGGGACCAATGCCATCGCTAATTTGGAAATTATGAATGCCACAGGCTATGAGGCCATGGTTCTAGGAAATAATGAAGGACTTACTTTCACACCGGATTGGCTGCGATCCGTTGTGCTAGAACACGCGCAATTCCCGATTATTGGCAGCAATATTACGGAAATAGCCACTAAGACGACGCCGGATTGGATGCTGCCGTCGCTCACACTTGAGAAATCGGGTCTTCGAATCGGTCTGATTGGGGTTACAGCCGCCTATCAATCCTACTATGAATTGCTAGGTTGGGATGTAAGTGATCCTATGAAGGCTGTAAGCGCCCACGTAAGCCATCTTCGCCCTAAGGTGGACATTCTAATCGTTATGTCGCACCTAGGCCTGAGAACGGATCAGCGGATGGCTGAGGAGCTGGAGGGCATTGATGTCATCCTCGGCGGACATACCCATCATCTTCTTGAGGAGCCGCTCTTGCTCGGCGGCACTTATATTTGTGCGGCCGGCAAGTTCGGTCAATACGCCGGCCACATCGAACTTGCCTACGACCCGGCGCAGCGCCGGATCGTAGAGCTGCAGGGCCGCGTCGTCCCGATGACCGACGCGAGCGAAGAAGACAGCAGCGTCATCACGCTGCTGGAGCACTACCGCATCGCCAGCAGCGCCTCGCTGGCGGCGGAGGTAGCGCAGCTGCGGCAGCCGCTGCGCCTGGATTGGTACGGCGAATCCCCGCTCGGCAACTTGCTTGCCGCGGGTATTCGCCGCTGGACCAGCGCCGACATCGGCCTGGTCAATAGCGGGCAGCTCCTTCAGGGACTGAAGGAGGGGAGCTTGACGCGGGGCCGACTGCTGGAAATCTGCCCCGGCCCGATCAATCCCTGCCGCATGGAGCTCAGCGGCGCGGATATTCGTCAAGCGCTCGAAGAGTCGCTGCTTGACGAATTCATGGAGAAGCCGATACGCGGCTACGGCTTCCGGGGGGAGGTGCTCGGCGTACTCTGTGTGGACGGGATGACTGTCCACGTGGATGCCACGAGACCCCCGAATGAGCGCATCCTCGCCGTCTATGTTGGCGAGGAACTGTTAGACCCGGAACGATCCTACCTCGTAGGTACGATCGATATGTTTACGTTCGGCTCGGGCTATTTATCCCTGAGCCGCGGCAAGCAGATCGTTTACATGCTGCCAGAATTTATCCGTGATGTTCTGGCGGATCAACTGCAGAATGAGACTGCGATAGCTAGCAGCCATCAGCTTCGATTCATAGATGTTGTCAGACCCACACACAAACAGGTAGAATAGGAACTTGGAGCAAGATCTTTCTGATCGTATCAGATTATAGGGGGCTATTATGCATACAATTTTTGAGGCGATCATTATTGGGATCGTTGAAGGCTTAACTGAGTTTTTACCCGTATCTTCAACAGGGCATATGATTTTAACTGAAAGTTTGTTACACATTGACACGGAGAATGACCCGGTGATGAATACGTTCAATTTTGTCATTCAATTGGGCGCTATTCTAGCCGTTGTACTTATCTATTGGAAGCGAATCCTTTCTTTATTTGGATTAGTGAAACGCAAGAGTGAAAGTAAAACAGGGAAAAAGCTGAATTTATTTCACATTTTAATTGGTATCGTGCCTGCAGGGATCGTCGGCGTACTCTTTAATGATATTGTGGATGAAAAGCTCTTCAACACGACAACCGTGTTAGTTGGACTCGTGCTTGGTGGTGTTCTGCTGATCATTGCGGAGAAGAAAAAGGAACAACCTACAACGATGGTGCTGGATGACTTGACGTATCGTCAAGCTTTTGCGATTGGATTATGGCAGCTCATTTCCATCTGGCCAGGGTTTTCAAGATCGGGTTCCACGATCGCAGGGGGAATGCTGTCTGGTGTAAGCCGTGCGGCTTCTGCTGACTTTACCTTCATCATGGCGATTCCGATTATGTTCGGAGCTTCCGGGGTCTACTTTTTGAAAAACTATGATGCGCTTTCGTCCGATGATTTGGCCTTTTTTATCGTTGGTTTCCTAGTGGCTTTCGTTGTTGCCCTGCTGGCTGTCGTAACATTCATTAAACTTGTTCAGAAAATGAAGTTAACGTATTTTGCTTATTATCGTTTTGCGATTGCGATTATTTTCGCACTTTACATGTTTCTTAAGTAAAATAAGGCGTAAGACTAGCGAATCGCGTCGAAAGACGCGGTTTTTTGTATTGAACTTTTCCCAGAAATCTATTACATTTAGATAGAACGTAATGCTCACCTAGGCGGGGGTCCTGAAATGCTGTTTATGCCGATCAACATGTGTCAGCCTGGAATGAGGTTGGCCAAGAATATATACAACGATGATGGTATGGTCCTGCTGGCTGTGAATGTTGAGCTTACACAGAGACTCCTTGATCGCCTGTTTAGTTATGGAATCGATTATATCTACATAGAAGACGCTAGAACGGATGACATCATTCAAGAAGATATCATTCAAGACGAAACAAGAAGCAGAGCAGTTACCGAAATTCGGAACACTTTCAAGAAGGTCATGGAGGACTCGAATAAACGCGGAGCTGTTAATTATTATAATATTGGCCGTAATTTTCGCGATGTGATGAAGATGATTATTGATGATCTCAGTGCTCATGAAGGAGCCATGGTGATGCTCAATAATATGAACGTCAAAGATAATTACTTATTCCAGCACTCCGTGAATGTAAGTATATACGCAATTATGCTTGGTATTAGTTATGGATACAGCAGGGAAAAGCTAGAGACGCTGGGTCTGGGTGCATTGTTGCATGATATTGGGAAGACCAAAGTCCCATTAGGCATTCTACGAAAGCCTTCTCAGCTAACTCCTGAAGAGTTTCAAGAGATGAAGAATCATACAACCTATGGTTTTAATCTATTGAAGGATGAGCCGAACATCCCATTACTTTCTGCCCATTGTGCCTTGCAGCATCATGAACGTATTAATGGCAGCGGTTATCCACGCGGGATTAAAGGGAATGAAATTAATGAGTTCGCCAGATGGATTGGACTTGTTGATTCCTATGATGCCATGACAACTACGCGGGTATATCGAAGACCGCTATTACCGCATGAAGCGATGGAGCAGTTATTTGCAGGCTCTGGCACCATGTATGATCAAAGTCAGATTGCCCTGTTCCGTGACAAAATCGCCATTTACCCATTAGGGATAACGGTACGTCTAAATACAGGGGAATACGGAATTGTATCAAAGTTGAACATGGCAGTACCGCACAGACCGACGATACGCGTGCTTCAAAATGAGGCAGGTACAGTGTTGAAGGAACCTTATGAAGTTGATCTTTCAAGCAAGCTGTCGATATTAATTTCCGAAATTGGGGAAATTAAAGTGAATGATTTACAGCTTGATGCAACTATGCCAACCATTCTTTAGAATAAACATAGCACTTATTGAATGAAGAACCTGGGAAACCAGGTTCTTTTTGTAAATCAAGGAGGATGCATGATGCGGGAGACCATGGAACAAGGGAAGTTTTGGAAATGGGGGCACGCCATGTTTCGGTTCCGCTGGCTGGTGCTGGCGATTGGAATCAGCTTAATGCTCATCTTTGCTGTGTTCGCGCAGAAAACGCCGGGGATGCTGAAAGATAACGGGTTTACACCGAAAGGGAGTGAATCGGATCAGGGCTTGATTCAGATGAGGGACGAGCTGGGTGTGCCGCGAACGCAGTTGAGTTTGGTGTATACAGGGCATAATGGGCTCCATTTAACGGAAAAAGCGCAGCAAGATGCCATCATGGCATCACTGACGAAGCTGAAAGAGCTGCCTTATGTTGAGGACGTGAAATTTGTAACTACGCCACGTAACGAGGGGCATCTGGATGTTCAAGCAGTGAACGTGTCGCTCGAGTTGGATACAGATCCTGCCCTAGAGAAATTCCCAGAGCTTAAGTCACTCGTACATCCACCGGATGGCATGGACGTGTATGTAACTGGAGGACCAGCGATTCTATATGACATGCAGGTGGCCAGCAAACATGATATTGCCAAGTCAGAAGCAATCGGTTTACCCATTGCGCTCCTTGTTTTGCTCGTCGTCTTTGGTACATTCGTTGCAGCGCTCCTACCAATGATCGTAGGAATCATGAGTGTGACTCTTACGCTTGGAGTGACCTATTTCATCGCACAACATCAGTCTTTATCTAATTTTTTGCCCAATATGGTGACGATGCTGGGACTTGCTGTCGGCATTGATTATGCACTCTTTCTGGTCAGCCGCTTTCGTGAAGAGCTCAAGGTTCAAAGCAGTGTAGCTGCTGCCGTGGCGATGACGTGTCAAACGGCGGGGAGATCGATTTTCTTTTCGGGCATCGCTGTGCTCATTGGGTTATTGGGTATGCTGTTTGTCGATTTAACGTTCTTCAGATCCCTATGTCTCGGAGGAGTCATCGTTGTTTCGATTTCCGTGGTTGTAGCCAATACGGTGCTGTTAGCGCTCCTAGGTATTTTGGGACATCGAATTAACTCCCTGCAAGTCGTTCCTAAGCGATTTCGTAAACAAGAAACCTCGAAGTTCTGGGAGAAAATTGCTTACGCAGTGATGAAGCGTCCAGTCGTATTGGTCGTTCTTGTTGGTGGTGTATTGATCTACAGTATGACACCCATTGGACATATGAAATTAGGCGTACCTAATGCTGAGGTGCTTCCTCCAAGTTATGAATCCCGCTATGGTGCGGAACTGTTGAAAACGGCCTATGATCCTCGCATGACAGGACCGATTCAGGTTGTGATCCATACGAAAGAAGAGATATGGTCATCAGCTTCGATTGGGGAAATTCATGCTTACGGGGATCGCGTCAAAGCTGTGGCTGGTGTTAAAGAAGTGCAGAGCTATTTAAGTGTATTAGGGACACATACGGAGACAGAACTTGCTGGTATGTTTACGAAATCTGAGGTTAAAAAGCAAATAGAGGACGCGCAATTAGCGAAAGGCCATACGGCTTTAATGGTTGTTGTTCCTGAAAAGGATACCGACGATCCTGCGACGGATGCGCTAGTTCATGAGCTGCGCAAGCTGAATCATGAAGGTTTAGTGACGGCAGTTACAGGTGGACCGGCCTATCGATTGGACATCATTGACCGTATTCAGAAGGAAATCCCGGCAGTGCTCATTTTCGTCATGGGGATTACTTATCTGGTTCTGCTATTTGCTTTTCGATCTATCCTGCTTCCTCTGAAGGCTGTACTTATGAATATGCTTAGTTTGGGTGCTAGCTTGGGTATCGTTGTTGTCGTATTTCAGTATGGGTATATGGCGGATATGCTGCACATCACGTCAATCGGTTATGTGAGCGCGACCTTGCCTGTCATTATTTTCTGTGTCGTGTTTGGCATTTCGATGGATTACGAAGTATTCCTTATTTCTCGGATCATGGAGGAATATGAAGCAACCGGCGACAACGATCAGAGTACAGCGGAAGGTTTGAAAAAAACGGGGAGCTTAATTACAAGCGCAGCTTTCATTCTTGTTGTCGTTGTGGGTTCATTTATTTTCACGGATATTGAAATTATGAAAGCGCTGGGACTTGGGCTCGGACTTGCCGTATTGATTGATGCCACAATCGTACGCGTTATGCTTGTGCCTGCGCTTATGAAATTGCTTGGTGAAGCGAATTGGTGGGCGCCGAGGTGGCTCCGAGTAAAGCCCCAAGTGAAGCTTCAGGCCAAAGTGGAGAAGCCGTAGCTCTTCGTGGCTCCTTCGGCTGTTTCCTTTTTTGTGAATCATAAGTTACAATAAAGGGCATAGGTATAGGCATAATAGGTACTAATAAGTTCTTGAATAGGAAATGATAGGTCAGGTGTAAACAGCATGAATAGGAACGCAACACACTCCATCTTACCGGAGCTAACTCCCCAGTATGATCCTTGGGACCCTATCCGGTCGTATCGGAAATACGGGAAACATGTATTAACAAGTATTGAGCTAACCATCACCAATCTGTGTAACATGCGTTGTGAGCATTGTGCAGTTGGGGATTCACTTACAATGACAGAAGGACCACGTATCCCATTGCCGGTCATTTTGCACAAGCTGGATGAAATTGAGCATTTGGAAACGATCAGTCTTACGGGCGGCGAGCCGTCGTACCACATTAAGATCGTGAAGGACTATATGCTTCCGATCCTTAAGTATGCGAGGGAGCGGGGCATTCGCACTCAAATCAATTCGAATTTAACGTTAGATTTGGAACGTTATGAGTTGCTTGCACCCTATCTCGATGTGATGCATATCTCGTTTAATTATTTGAATGCTGACGACTTCCATCAAGTAGGGTTTGTTAATTCGGAGCGTCCTGTAGGACAAATGGTGGCTGCAGGGATGTATGAGCGAATGGTGAATAATACAATCGCACTTAGCAAAGGCGGCTTGTATGTTTCAGCGGAATCCATGATTAATACTCGGACGCATTTGAAGTTGCCTGAGATTCACCAGCTGATTAATGAAATGGGCTGCCAGCGTCACGAGGTACATCCCATGTATGCGAGCTCTTTTGCCTCACATCTTCCGATGGTTTCACTGGACGAATTGCGTGCGAGTATCCATCGTTTGTTGGATCAGCGTAATCCTGACATGTGGATGCTGTTCGGAACACTGCCTTTCTTCGCATGTAATCAACTAGATGCGGATCGAGATTTAGTAAAAAGGCTGCGTGAAACTCCAAATGTTACGGTTCGTAATGATCCGGATGGACGAAACCGGCTGAACGTCAGCACATTCACTGGCGAAGTGTTCGTCACCGATTTTGCTAATGAGCCTCCGCTTGGAAATATACATGATGATGGGCTTGATGCCATCTTTGCACGTTGGGAGAATAATGCGCTGAACCAGCGCGTGAATTGCTTCTGTAGTGCCGCATCTTGCTGCGGTCCCAACCTGCTTGTTGCTGATTCGTACTATCGAGATGTAGATTTCAAAAGCCGTAAAGCTATTATCTAATCCTCTTTCTGAAGGAGCAATTACATTTTGCATACGTCGTTTGATTTCGGTTCTATCGTACTTAATCTTTTCCTAGTTATCCTACTCGTGATGCTAAACGGATTTTTCGTAGCAGCGGAGTTTGCGCTTGTGAAGGTTCGACAGTCTCGTATTCAACAACTGGTTAATGAAGGCAGCGGCAAGGCCAAATATGCGAGTAGAGTAACTTCTCATCTGGATCGGTACTTATCCGCTACACAGTTGGGGATTACACTAGCTTCCTTGGGGCTAGGTTGGATTGGGGAACCAGCGATTGATGAGTTGATCATGGAGCCCCTTTTTCACACACTTGGTATAGGCGAATCGGTGTATACAACGACTTTGTCGTTTATCGTCGCTTTCGGTTTTATTACGTTTATGCACATCGTGCTCGGTGAGCTTGCGCCTAAATCCTTTGCCATTCAAAAGCCAGAATTGACTTCCCTGTGGTTATCAGCACCGTTATTGTTTTTCTATAAATTATTTAGCCCGATTATTTGGGTACTTAACGGAGCTGCGAATAAATTTCTAGCTATGATTGGTGTCGAGCCCGCGAGTGAGAATGAGGGTGCACATACGGAGGAAGAGATTCGAATCCTGATGGATGAGAGTGTCAAGAGCGGTCATATCAACGAAGATGAAATGACGCTGTTTGATAATATTTTTGAATTCTCCGATCTCATTGCTCGGGAAGTTATGCTGCCGCGGACGGATATGGATGTTCTATTTCTAGAAGTAAGCTTTATTGATAATTTACGTTTCGTTCATGAAACCAAGCATACACGCTATCCCGTTGCTGATGGGCACAAAGATAACATTGTAGGCTTTGTACATATTGCCGATCTACTTACGGCAGATCCAGATGTTGAGCAGGAGCTTAAGACATTCATTCGTCCTATTCTGAACGTTCCTGAGTCGATGGAAGTTAGCCGCGTGCTTAAGCTCATGCAGAAAAAGCATTCCCAACTCGCAATTGTCGTTGATGAGTATGGGGGAACGGCAGGGCTCTTGGCATTAGAAGATATTATCGAGGAAATCGTGGGAGAATTGCATGATGAATTCGATGTGAATGAGCGCCCTGGTGTGGAAGTGAAAGATAAATACACCTCTGTCGATGGTCGTGTATTGCTTGAAGATCTAAATGATATGCTAGACCTCCAAATCGAAGATGAGGATGTCGATTCGATAGGCGGCTGGCTGTTTAAAAAAGTGGAAGGCGCGCCCGTCAAAGGTAAAAAAGTACCTTATGCCAACCATGTGTTTGAAGTGACAGAGGTAGATCGGTTACGAATTGTTCGTATACATATCACGAATATCGACACTGTCAAACCGGGAAATGAATAATCGGAGGAGTCCTTATGTCACCTAAGACAGCCATACTCGTGGTTATAGGATTAGTGCTGTTGTACGTGTCATTCACCATAGGACTGCCATTTCTCCTAGCACTGGTGACAGCTATTTTCTTAGACCCATTAACAACGCTATTGATGCGTGTCGCGAAAATAAAACACTTTATGGCCGCGACGATCGTCAGCACCTCATTTACCCTTCTGATGATCGCTTTAATCTACTTTATCGGGATGAATGTCGTAACGGAGCTGATTGATCTAGGGCGTAAAGCACCTGGCTATATGGAAGATGTCAATAAATACGTGGATCAAGCCGTCTTGCGAACCCAAGTATTCTATGAGTCTTTATCGCCGGAAATGGCAGCCCAGGTACAGTCCTGGTTGGAACGCAGTACAGAAACACTCACAGGCGCTTTAACAAGTATCCTGAGCTTGGTATCTGGATTTTTCCTCAACTTGGCAGGTAAAATCCCTAATTTATTCATTTTGTTGATCGTATACGTGATCTCCATGTATTTGTGCCTATACAATTTAGGCAGCATGAAGGCTGCTTTCCTGTCGATCTTTGAGCTGAAAACGCGAGATAAAATGGAGAATATGCTCATTTATTTGCGTGAGGCGATTTTTGGCTTCATTCGTGCTCAGTTGATCATGGCGATTTTCACCTATTTGCTCACATTCATCGGCTTGCTCCTTTTACGAGCAGAGTATCCGCTGGCGATTTCGCTGCTGGTCATGGTGATGGAGTTTGTACCCGTGATCGGTACCGGTATTGTATTTATTCCATGGATTATCTATCAATTGCTGCTGGGGAATACCGGTATGGGTATCGGATTGTTTGTACTCTTCTTGGTCCTGATCATTTTGCGCCGGATTGTCGAGCCTAAAGTGCTAAGCGATGCCGTTGGTATCAATCCATTAGCAGCGCTGATTTCCTTGTATATCGGATTTGAGTGGCTTGGTCTTGCAGGACTGTTCCTCGGCCCCTTGGTCGTTATTATTTATCAAGCCTTACGCAAAGCAGATGTGTTGAGATATAATATCAAATTAGATTAACGGAGAGTAACTTAAATCCCTTTTCGAGTTGTGTTTGACGCAACTGGAGAGGGATTTTTCAGTTATTTGAGACCATTTACTCGAAAAAGATGGAAATCAGTGATTTTGGTCAAGTTATACCGCATATAACGTGTCATATAGGCTCTGAGAAGGAGGAGACGTATGAATCACACACAATTTAAAAGTTGGTACCCCTATATTGGGCCGTGCGATCCTTGTCCGCCGATTCGCGTGAAATGGTATAATACACCGCCACAATTATATATGCATGTTCAACCGCCAGGATTGCCGCAGTTTAGTCCTTATGATGCTTTAAGAGTTGGGACGCTTTGGCCTGCTCTTTATGGACCTTATCCAAATCCATTACAGGAGGAGCCAAGAGGGGATGAGGGGGGTCAGACTACATGAGCGAGCGTGTGCTGCCAGAAGCCTATTACAAGCAACTTCGTGATCTGCAAGCCGTGGATTTTGTATTGGTGGAGTTAACGCTCTATTTGGACACACACCCTGATGATATGAGCGTGATTCAACAATATAATCAATTTGCCCACAAGCGAATGCACATGGTTCAACAGTTTGAGTTGGAATTCGGTCCTTTGATGTCCTATGGACGTAGCTTCTCGAAAGCGCCATGGCAGTGGGGCGAAACACCTTGGCCGTGGCAAGTTTAGGAAGGAGGATTGTCAATGTGGGTTTATGAAAAAAAGCTGCAATACCCGGTCAAGGTTAGTAAATGCGACCCTCGGATGGCCAAACTGCTTCTAGAGCAGTACGGAGGGGCTGATGGGGAGCTCGCTGCGGCGCTTCGTTATTTGAACCAACGCTACTCGATTCCGGATAAGGTTGTCGGATTATTGACGGATATTGGCACGGAAGAATTTGCTCATCTTGAGATGATCGCTACGATGGTGTATAAGCTCACGAAAGATGCGACAGTCGAGCAGCTGAAGGCAGCTGGCCTGGATGATCACTACGTTGCTCATGATCGAGCCGTATTTTATCAGAATGCTTCAGGGGTGCCATGGACAGCTGCCTACATACAGGCAAAAGGTGACCCTATCGCCGATCTTTACGAGGATATAGCGGCAGAGGAGAAAGCCAGAGCGACATATCAGTGGCTGATCGACCTCACGGATGATGTGGATTTACAGGATAGCTTGAAATTTCTGCGGGAGAGAGAGATTGTGCACTCGCTTCGTTTTAGGGAAGCTGTTGAAATTTTGAAGGATGATCGGGTCCAGAAGAAGATCTTTTAAAAGGATATTGTGGATGGTATGTCCTCTTGGCCTTATGAATCCAATCCGCAGATATCCGATGAACTTGGTTCCTCACGCATTAAAAAAGCCACCCTTCTCAAGGGTGGCTTAACCATTATGACCTTATTTATTGTCTAACGACATCTTGACTCGGCTTTGGCGAAGAACGCAGCCACACAAAAAGCACGAAGAATATGACAATACCAAGCGCGATAAACAAACCATTAGATACGTTAAGACTGGCTGCTTCTATTGAATGATGCTGGGACACAGCTGAAGCATCTCTCCAAATAACAAAAGCTAATAAACAAATGACAATAGCTACGGAAGAGACGATCTGTTCAATCAAATCATTTAACACAGATCCTTCTACGAGACTATCCTCCGGCAAAGCCCCCAGTCCTGCTGTGGTGGCGGGAATGCTGGAAAGTCCAAACCCGGCTCCCCTTACTGCCATTAGCAAAGTAATAAACCAGAATGAGGTAGTAGAAGTTAAACAACCGAGCAGGAGCGTCGTTACCCCGGTTATTCCAAGGCCCCAGGCAACTACATTCCGCGCACCTTTTCGATCCAGAATTTTGCCTCCAGCCAGCATGAATATCCCTGTCATCACTGCATCAGGAATAAACAGAAGGCCAGTATACGTAGCACTATAATGATACACATTCTGAATAATGATCGGTATTAATAAAAACGATAAATAATAACCTACAGCAGTTAACGTGGTAACGATCGTACCGACCCGAAATTGCTGGATTTTCAACAAGGACAGATTCAATAAGGAATGCTTACGCCGTCCGAAGATAAAAATGATTATACAGCATATCCCAGCCAACAGTAGGCCCCAATGAAATAGGCTTGATACGTTTTCTACCGTATTCATGTTACCAAGTGCATATAAGGACAATCCAATACCTGCTGACAGATACAAATATCCTTTTGCATCAAATGGAGAGTCTTGTTTGTTATCAGAATCAGAAGCCTTAAGAAACCGCACGGCTGTTATTAAGCCAAGCAAACATGTAGGAAGGTTAATTAGGAATAACAGACTGGGATCCTTGTGGTCGATAATCAATCCACCCAGGGTGGGTCCAATTGTTGGGGCTAGCATACTTACTACACCCCAAATTCCCGTTGCCATTCCCCTTTCTTGAGCAGGAACAGCCGTAAAGATAAGCGTAATTGATAAAGGCATTAAAAGTCCCGCACCAAACCCTTGCAAAGCACGGCAAGCAATAAGCGCCGCAAGATTCCCACAAACTGCTGCCAAAGCTGAACCAATCAGAAAAAGAACCAAGCCGACCAAGTACACCTTCTTGGAACCAAATTTCCTGCTAAAAAATCCCGTTAGCGGAAGTGTAAGACCCATTACTAATACGTATATGTTAATAATCCAGCTGACGCTTAATTCGTCAACTTTGAATTGCTCTGCAAAAGCAGGCAAGGCCGGATTGAGTAGACTTGTATTTAATATCACCGTAAATGTGCCAAGTAATACAGCTAGAATTACCGGCCACTTTCGCGTATCTTGCTTCATATTTTCTCCTCCAGGTGGTACCTCAAGGAAAAAGCGAATCCACAATCAACGTCAGTCACGTTAGATTATTGTTGAATTATGCTATTCGCCCGAGGCCCATTATTTTATTGAATGGGTTTTCTCTGGCGTAAAGATGATGAGCAGGTTCATAGACCGGACCACTTCCTTTCTCGACAAGTATAGAGAGTCGCTTTTTATAAGTCAATCGAATCTAGCAAGTAAATTCTTCACTTCAGCTGTGGGCGTAATCCTCACTGACAGCTGCGCATTGATGTTCGTAAAGATGTGCTGCCGCGGTGCGTGTCGCAAGGAGGATTTAACGCCAAAAGGGGCGTTAAATCAAATGGAAAAGCCGGCTGCTTCTACCGCCGGCGCAAAGCAAAAAAAGGCCCGAAAGGGCCTTTTTCTTAAGAGCACTGGGGACAGGAACGCCCCCTATTATTGTTTCATCGCCGAGCCATGCACCCATACCTGCTCCAGCTCGAGCTCTGAGCTGAGCAGCAGCAAGTCGGCGTGTTTGCCTTTGGCAATCGAGCCGTGCGTATCCGCGAGGCCAAGCAGCCGCGCCGGATTACCGCTCGCATAGCGGCTCGCGTCTGCGACGCTGACACCGACCTCGCGCACCATAAACCGGAGCGCCTCGATCATCGTCAGCGTGCTGCCGGCGAGCGCGCCGCCCTCCGTCAGCCGGGCAACGCCCGACTGCACGGTCACGGCTTGGCCGCCAAGGTCGTACTGCCCGTCGCCGAGCCCGGCAGCGGACATGGCGTCCGTGATCAGCAGCAAGCCATGCGGCTGCTTCACCATCGTCAGCAGCTTAATCGCTGCTGGATGCACGTGAATGCCATCGGCGATCACCTCGCCGCTGATACGCACGTCGGTGAGCACAGCACCGACGGTCCCTGGCTCGCGATGATGCAGTGGCTTCATCGCGTTGAAGGTATGCACCGCATGGGAGAGCCCCACTTCCGCCGCCGCCTGAATGTCGGCGTAGGAGGCGTCCGTGTGGCCGCATGCGGCAACGATGCCTTGATCGCGCAGCCACGCGATCATCTCATGGCCCCCCTCGCGCTCGGGGGCCAACGTCAACTGCTTCATGAGCTGCGGGAATCGCTCATGCCAATCTTTTAACCAATCAAGCTGCGGCGTGACCATGAGCTTCGGATCTTGAGCGCCTGCCCATTTGGGCGAGATGAAAGGACCTTCCAAGTGCACGCCAAGCAGCTGAGCGTAAGGCATCTCCTGCTCCATATAACTTTGCACTTCAACTAGCACGCGATCAATCGCTTCACGCGTAGCGGTCATCGTCGTGGCCAACATACCCGTTGTGCCATGCGAAGCATGAAAACGGGTGATCGTATCTAGGTTCTCCGTGTTCGAATCCATGAAATCGGCCCCGTAACCGCCATGTACATGGACGTCGATGAAACCAGGCAGCAGCCATTTGCCGCTGGCATCAATTCGTTCCGCGTCTGGACTAGCAGGGTCTGCCTTCGAACCTGCTAACTCACCTACGTACGCTAATTTGCCATCAATGACGTGAACCAATCCATTGTCAATGACGCCTTGTTCGGTAACGACCTTGGCACCTGTGATGAGAAGTTCGCTCATTCGAACAGCCTCCCAGCCTCAGCGTCCAGTAGAACAACAAGGTGAGGATGCGTCTGAAGCAGTGTGGCTGGAACTTCGGTCGTAATAGGTCCTGTAAGGGCACGGTGTACGATTTCTGCTTTATCTGCACCGCGTACGATTAAAAGGATGGTTTTGGCTTTAAGGATCGTACCCACTCCCATTGTCAAAGCGTGCGTAGGCACATCATGGATGGAATCGAAGTAACGAGCATTCGCTTCACGTGTTTCTTCTTTTAATTCTACGCGGTGAGTGCCGCTAATTAGGGAATCGTCAGGCTCATTAAAGCCGATATGTCCGTTATGACCAAGCCCTAGAATTTGAAGATCGATTTGCTTGGCGTCATCCAAAAGTTGATTGAATCGCGCACATTCTGCTTCCAAATCAGAGGCATTACCATTGGGAATATGAGCGGATTCAGCAGGAAGGTCGATATGAGCAAATAAATGCTGCTGCATATAGGCATGGTAGCTTTCAGAATGGTCGTCAGGTAAGCCGACGTACTCATCCAGGTTAAAGGTCGTTACTTGTTTAAAACTAACGCGGCCTTTTTGATAAGCCTTCACCAGCTCTTCGTATATGCCTACGGGAGTTCCGCCTGTTGCCAAGCCGAGAACCGCTTTTGGCTGCATTTGAACGAGGGAGGTGATAATACCTGCACCTGCTTCGTTCAGTTCTTGTTGGTTTTGGAAAATATGAAGATTCATAATCATTATTCCTCGCTTTCAGAGATGAAAGTTCAATTTATTTTGCATGAAAATATCATTTTTTGATCGAATTATTCTCATTTCAATCATAACTGAAATTATTAAGATCGGCAATAAGCATTTTCCATGATTGTACATTGACTTACATGGGTATGTTTGCCATTCTTAACTTAGATCATTACAACTATTTTATTCATAATAAAGGAGTAAGAAGATGACTACTCGGGGACAACTGCCAGAAGCAATGCTGTTTGATTTGGATGGGACTTTATTTCAAACGGAAACCTTACTTTTACCAGCGTACCATGCGACATTCGACGAACTTCGAGCAAAAGGTATTTATGAAGGTGAGACACCGCCAGAGGAACGAATTCTAGGTGCATTGGGCATGCTTCTTGAACACATCTGGATGCGTGTCATGCCAGAAGCGTCTGTAGCTGTACATAAGGAAGCGGACAAGTTATTGATTAAATACCAGATTGACGGACTGCAGGAGGGCCGCGGCGTGTTGTATGAAGGTGTGGCAGAAACCCTGCAAATCTTGCATGCGAAAGGTGTTCGTTTATTTGTAGCCAGCAACGGGTTAGAGGATTATGTCAAAGGAGTCGTAGCTGCGATGGGAATTGCTCATCTTTTTGAAGGCTTATTCAGTGCTGGCGAGTACCAAACGAGATCCAAAGTAGATTTAGTCCAAATCTTGCTGGAAAAACACGGGATTCAGTCCGCTTGGATGGTTGGAGATCGCTCGTCCGATGTGGAGGCAGGACTTCGTAATAACTTGACCGTTGCAGCTTGCGATTACGCAGGCTTCCGAGATGCTGGTGAGCTCGAGGGCGCACATATTCGAATCGGTCGATTTGCAGAGTTACTCCATCATTTATCCTAATTCACGCAGGTTGTCGCAAAGCGGGTCCTTTGGGCATACACTGTAGCACATTGAGAGATAAAGGTGCTGATCAGAATGCCTTCTTTTGTAGGAATATTTAATATTATAAGGAATGAAGGAAACCTGATTAACGGAGATACAGCTGTCATTGCCCCGACAAGTGCCTCCAAAACATATACAGGCGCTGGCGGTGGAATCACAGGGGATTTCTCGATTTCCACATCCGTTTTCAGTGCAACGATTACGTTAGATCCTGACGTGATTGAAGCGGGAGCGAATAAAACAGCGACAGGGACCTAGTCCATGGAGCTGAGCACGGTGAAGACCGATTCAAACTCACATACGTGAGTTGATGAATCGGTCTTTTATTTTTGGTGAAGCCTATTGACACTGGCAAGTCTGCTTATTTATTATTAACATATGAGCAATCATTCATATATAAAGATATAGACCTCATTTGTGAGCAGCTAGGGAGGGAATGCCATGCATCAGCATGATTCGGAAAAGGAACACGCATGTGGACATGACCATGGGCATGAGAAGAAAGGCCATGAGCATCAAGCTCATGAAGGGCACAGCCATCACGGTTATGACGATCATCATGGACACAGTCATGGACACGGCCATCATCATCACGGACATGGGCATCATCATGGACATTCTGGTAATAAGGCGGGATTACTCATTGCCTTATGCATAACAGCGGGCATCATGTTAGTTGAATTTGTTGGCGGCCTCTGGACGAATAGTTTGGCGCTGCTCTCGGATTCGGGCCATATGTTAAGCGATGCTGGTGCATTAGCATTAAGTCTATTGGCTCTGTGGTTTGCAGCGAAGCCGACGACGGGGCGATTATCCTTCGGTTTTCATCGTTTTGAGATATTGGCTGCACTCTTTAATGCGGTGACGTTATTCGTCATTGCTGGACTCATTATATGGGAAGCCATTGAACGTTTCCTTCAGCCTACAGTCGTTGCTAGCGGGTCTATGATGTTGATTGCGTGTATCGGACTACTCGCCAATTTATTAAGTGCCTGGTCGCTCATGCGCAAAGGAGATGTTCATGGCAATTTGAATTTACGCAGTGCTTATTTGCATATATTAGGAGATGCGTTAGGCTCTGTAGGTGCAATCATTGCTGGTGCTTTGATGCTTCTGTTTGGGTGGTATGTGGCCGATCCGATCATAAGTATTATTGTGTCTCTTCTTATTTTGAAGGGGGCATGGGCTGTACTTAAATCAACGCTTCACATCTTGATGGAAGGAACACCCTATGCGATCTCGATGACATCTGTGAAACAAGTCCTAGAAGGTATTGAGGGTGTCGTTGACGTACATGATTTACATGTGTGGACGATTACTTCGGGTATGGAAGCTTTAAGCTGCCATCTGTTGATAAAGGATGATCAAGACAGTCAAGTCATTCTGCAACAAGGGATTACTGCGATTGAGAAACAATTTGGCATAACGCACACGACGATCCAAATCGAGAAGTCAACGAACAACCACCAGGCTCTTCAAGTATAAAAAGTAGCGAAGTCAGGAGGGGATAAGCGTGGATAAAGGATTGCTGGAAGTAAATACGGTCGCTGAGGATTGCAGCTGCGTGCATTCGGATCCGAATCAAGTTGAGAGCGAGATTGGGCTAGCCGATGAGCAAGCGATTGGGATTGCTGAGATTTTCAAAGCTTTGGGAGATCCAACACGCGTTAAAATTATATATTTTTTGCTGAATAAAGAGCTTTGTGTTCATGATCTTGGGCTGCGAATAGGGATGGAGCAATCTGCGGTTTCACATCAACTAAGGTATTTGAGGGATCTGCATATTGTCAAGAGACGCAAAGAAGGAAAGACGGTCTACTACTCGCTGGATGATGAGCATATTGAGCAGATTTTTGTTCAAACGATGGGGCATCTAGGTCACGACTAAGCTGTACAAAAAACAAGCGTTCACTCTATCGAGTGCAACGCTTGTTTTTATATGTTATTAATCATTCCTATCGTCAACGCTTTTTTTTTGACTGAGCATCCAGAGCGCATATTCGAGTGGTCGTGTGACGGCTTTCTGGTAAGTGGCATGCTGACCTATTCTGCGGAATACTTCCCGGGAAGGCTTCGGATTCACTTCTAGCAGCCAGACATTGCCTTTGAGATCGACGGCGATGTCCATGCCCAACTCACACAGCTTACCGAATTTGACTTCCAAGTAGTCGGCCAGTTTATAAGCGAATTCGTTCATCTCTTCCTTGATGGATTCTCTTTTCTCTGGGGAAGGGAACCGATAACTTAACAAGCGATCTTGCGTTACAGCCGTACCGCCGCCGTGAAGATTCGATGTAATACTGCGATGAGGACCGATTCTTCCTGCACACCCCGTTACTTCCCATTCGCCTTGACCATTTTTCTGAATAAGCAAACGATAGTCATGAACACGACCGTCATTCAGAGTCAGATGAATACCTTGCTGAACGACATAGTCAGGGCTCAGATTCAGCGTATGCAGCTTGATGGCCAGCTGTCTTTCATTCGCTCTGAAAGGCGCGATGATGGAGCGATATTGATTTCTACCTTGCAACAAATACAAATCGGGGGAGATTTGTTCAATTCGTAGAATCCCTCTTCCCCCAGTGCCATTCTTCGGTTTAACATAAATGAGCTTATATTTCTTTAGAAACTTCATTAACTCGGAGATCGAACTGTAGCGAACTGTGGCGGGGAGATAGGGACGAATAGCTGTGCTTTGTGATAAGGTTTGATGCATTGACCATTTATTCGCGAGTGGTTTACTTAAATAGATGAGCTTGGCATGTCGATTGCGAAAGGCTTGAAGCATATGATAATTCGCCGCGGCTTTATAGCGGCAACGATCATAGATAATGGGAGGTAAGGTGGTGTATTTCCGAAGCCATCTTCCTCGATTGGAGTCAAATGTGAGTGTTCGCACTGCGTTTCCCTGTACATCCGCCGGAGTGAATACCTCAACTTGAACGCCTAGTCGTTGGCCTTCCTTGCTTAGCCGTTTGAAATAAGCCAGTTCTTCAAGTCGTGAGTTGTTTAGATAGATAGCGAGTACGCCTAGTCGTTCTTGAGCCAAGCATAATCACCTTCTTCTCCTAGAATTAATCAAATGCAAGCTGTATTGAATAATTCGTTCAAGTGATTTCTGGCGGATTCGGGGTTCGTCGAATTTCATTGGCTTCGAATTTGCCTCAAAGAACCAGATGTGTCCAGAAGTGTCAACACCAATATCCATCGACATTTCGCCAAGTGGATTACCCGATGATTTCTCTATTTGAGTGGCTAAGGTAACAACCGCGGCTCCCACTCGTTTTAAAATGTTTTTGGCCTCTTTAGCTCCAAAAGCATAGGTGAGCAGCTTTCGCGGTTCGTCAATCGAGCCTCCGCGCGGAACGTGTGTTGTAATACTTGCTTTACCAGCAACTCGGGCTCCAATACCCGAAACATTCCATTCACCTTTTGCGGTTTTCTGGACTAGAGCACGCAAATCATAGGCACGTTCTTTGAAGCGGGTAAGTGCAATACCTTGTTGGACGATATAATCTTGGCCACCGCGATGACGGTCCCATTCCTGCCAGATATCATCTGCCGTATTGTGATAGCTATAAACCATTTTCTTCTCATGAAGACGGCTCAAACGATAGTGTCCACTGTGTCCCTTCGCATTTACGCGATCTATCCGCATAATCCCCATGCCTGCTTTACCTTTAACGGGTTTCAAGTAGAGGACGGGGTGCTTCTGTAGTAATTGGGAGACATCGGATGCTTCATTCATTTGCAACGTATCAGGCATGAACGGCTTACTTTCCTTCGCGCTATTTAACCAACTGAATAATGTCCATTTGTTAAAAAAGGAAGGATTGAATAAATGAATGCTGGTGCTGCGCTTGCAGGCTTGAATGGTTTGTTGAACCTCTGGTTTCATTTCCATTTTGCGGTAGGGAATACGGTTATAGACAACTTGAGGAGAGGGAACGAGTTCCCTGCTCCATTTCTTCGCACTTGGGTGAAAGCGATAACCGTACATTTCAGAGTTTGAAATACTGAAGTCTTTCGTAGTTACGACATACACGTCGAGCCCATAGCGTTCACCTGTTCGAATCAGATCAAGAAAGTTATCTAAGTTTCCCCGAAATACACGGGAACTGTCTTTTACCGTGAGGATAGCTAATGTAGGTTTAGAAGATTTCTCATGAAGGGTAAAACCCATTAGTTCTCCCTCCTTGAGCGGAAGCGGCTCAAATAAAGGCAATGCTCATAGACACTTTGCAGTGTGGCGTTATCTCCGTCTTTTAGTGAGGGATGTTTGAAAATCGATCGACCAGGTTTCGCATTGGCTTCGAACATCCATATTTTTTCATTTTGATCAATACCGATATCGAATCCAAGTTCACCGAGCAAATGATTGTAATTATTTTCAATGCCTTGCGCGAGCTTAATCGCTGTTTCCTTGGCATTATCGAGAATCTGTTCCCCACGTGCCCCATAAACTAAACGAAGAACCTGCTCCGGTGTCATGAGTTGGCCGCCGTTGCGGATATGTGTGGTAACACTGCCTTTACCAGACTTCTTAGCCCCAATGGCAGCGACTACCCACTGATTACTACCATTTTTTGTTAAATGAAAACGGAAATCGATAGGGCAATTATCAATTTCTATAAGCCGAATCCCTTGTTGGGCAACGTAGCTTGCTAATCGACCCCGTCCTGTTCCCAGCATCTGCATCAAGCCTTCAAATTTGGAATAACGAATCAATACATTTTTATTGGCTTTTCGATACCGGACGAAATAACCGCGCTTCGGATTATAAGTCACGCGATAAATACCGATGCCTAAGCTGCCTGCTGTTGGTTTCAAGTAAATAAATTTATGTTTATCGAGCATATCTTTGATCTGCTCGGCAGTGGGATTTATGCGGGATTCAGGTACGAAACGAAATGCTTCGTCACCGTCTAATAGTTTGTAAACATCCCATTTATCAAAGAAGCTCCAGTTAAAGATTGGAATCCCCCGGCTCACAAAGCGATTCTTAAAACCCTCCATGCCTGCTGATTTCTCTGCTTTACGGCTGGATAGCCGATTGTAGATAACATCTGGAAGCGGGAATGTTTTACGTGTCCAACCTCCGCCTTCTTTGGGGATAATGCCTGATACGGTTTCTGAAATCCAATTCACACTCTTAGGGCTAAAAGCAAAGCTGAAAGAGCGTTGTGAACCTGTGTTGATCACTTGACGAATGAAGCCTGTTTTGGAACCGAAAGGTGATGTACCGCTTTCCACATTGGTTAGAACGCCAATAAGCGGACCGATGCGAAGTTCTTTATTGTTGGTATTGATGACTAACACATTCCCTGTGCGAGGTATACGCAAGGAGGCCATTAGGGAAAGCGGGATGTACATATGCTGACCACTTTTTTTGATCAAACGGACCGGTAACGAAGTCCCTTTACTCCCAACCTTTACAGTAATGGATTTAGTTCCGGTTAACCGTAAAGCTTTGGCGAGATCACTCGTTAAGTAGACCGATCTATCTGTTCGTTGTACGGCGTGGAGCATACACGATGTCAAACTCATTAGGTTACCCTCCTAAACTTGTTGCCCTACGGGGCTTTCCGTGTCAAACAAGCAGATGACATTCTGCCCCCATGAGCACATTCAAACAAAGCTTAGCTCCTGTCAGCTCAGCTGTTTGTTCAACAAAAATCCAGCATAGTGGATCGGATTTGTAATTGATTTTGTTCGTGCTCGTTCATTATGCAAACGGGCGAAAATCGTTCGGCCCGGCTTTGAATTGACTTCTAGAATCCACACGCTTCCGCTGGTATCAATGCCGAAATCAATGCCTAGCTCGGCTAATCGACCATGATAGGACTCCAGTACGGATGGTATGTGCTTAGATAGCATATCGATCGTATCCATCAGTTGCGTTGACTTTGATTGACCAAATTCTCTGGTGAGATAATCGCTTGCGTCTTCGGCAGTTCCTCCGCCATGCAGATTGGAGGTAATGCTTCCTGGTTGACCTACGCGAACGGCCACTCCTGTGTGTTCCCAATTCCCGCGTCCGTTTTTCTGTACTAAGGAACGAACATCGTAAGACATCCCGTTCATAGAGTGGAGATGCAAATATTGTTGCAGGAGGTAGGGACGGGAACCTAATAAACGCTTCAGCCACTGCCAGCAAGTGGTCCATTTTTGGAACTCTGCTGCTACGGGTTGGTTACGTCCATCTCTTCCTTTTACTTGAAAAAGGTGGCCATCTTTGTGTATGTGTATGGCACCTTTGCCTTGACTTCCACCTTGGGGCTTTAGGAATACGTCTTGCTGGCTCTGCAGCCACGTTTCAAGTTGCTGACCGCTCCGTAATTGACTAGTCTCTGGCAAGAATGGACGGAGAGCAGCATCTTGATGGAGAATCTGGCCTACTTCCCATTTGCCGCCAAGTCCGTAACCTAGAAAGCGGATGGTGGGGAGTTCTCGCAATTTGCGCACATGATATTGATAAGTGAGATAACTCTGCTTCGTACCGAAGAAGCAACGATCATAAATAAGTGATGGAAGAGGGAACAGCTTGGTAATCCAGGCCAACTGTGTCCGATCATACATATAACCCCGTACCGTTGCTTGCAGCCAATCGATGCGATTAGGCGAGAAAACAAACACATCGATGCCTTTGTTAGCACCCTGTATGGTTAGATTCTGATAGAAACTGGAGCTGGCAAAAGGAAGGTCGCGGTTCAGTTCGGTAACCATGATACCTAACAAAGGGCGTTGTGTTCGCATTCGCATCATTCACCTCAATACTTCGCTAGAAAGCGAGCGTATTTGACTAATGTTTTGACAGAAGGCCTAATTTTATTTTTAGTATTATCCGTGTTAAGAGCTGTATTATCGTCTTTCGAAGGTTTGGAGTTCACTTCAAGCAGCCAAACTCTACCTAATCGATCTACGGCAAGATCAATGCCTAGTTCACCGAAATGACTGGGAATCTGAGTTTCGATTCCTTTAGCGATATCCAACGAGGCTTTGCGTAATCGACGTATAATGGAGGCGCGGGCTGCAGTTGTCGAGAACGAGGCTTTGGCTAACGCTGCCGGTACCGTGGATAAGGATCCGCCTCGTGCCAAGTTGGAAACAAAGTGCTGCGCACCTGCAATCCGACCGACAATGGAAGTAATTTCCCATTCTCCTTTTTCCCCCCGCTGTACAAGTGCACGGAAATCAATTGGATTTCCCTCGGTTGTAATGAGATCAAGCCCTTGTTGAATTTGAAAGCGCTGCGTTTTCAGCTTCCCAGAAATGGATTGAAACACGGCTAGCAAAGAAGGGAACGTTTGTCTGCGTACACCAGCAAGACTAGTTGAATGAGCTGTATACGATTCACCAAGGCCATCTCTTCGAATACGAATAATGCCATTGCCAAGACTTCCAGTAATTGGTTTAAGGAATAACGTGCTGTGGCGGCCGGCCATAGATTTCAGCATTTGAAAGTTTTTGAAAAGATGAGACTCAGGTAAGTAGGTATGCAATGAGCTATCTTTGCGTAAAGCCTCAAACACCTCTGTTTTGTTCAAATATTTCTCATTAAAAATTTCCGTGCCATAGCGAGATTTGACGTCTTTCATGAACTGCTGGACATTGGTCATATTCTCGTACTTGCGTGAGGTGAGTCGATTGTAGATGACATTCGGAATAGGGAACGTTCTTTTACTCCAAGAGCCATTTGCGTAGGAATAAGCAGAAATGGATTGGGGATTGGCGCGCATTTCTTTGGGTGGGAAGAAACATACACTAGCCCCTAATTGATCACAAGCAACAGTCAACTCTTTGCAAAAGGTGGTAATTGGACCGAATGGGCGACTCTGGGAACTCGCATTAACGCGGCTAATCATTACGCCAATTAAGGGTCCAATCGACATTGTATTCGAAGTTGGCTTATAGTTGATCGTAAGCCGAGCCCCTTGTTGAAGACCTATCTTAGATGCAAGCGCAGGGTCGACGCGGAGGCTATTCGGTACAGCAGCTGTGACCACTTTGACATCCTGCTGATAAGAGCCGAATCGCATGTTAATCATTTGATTGGATGGAACTTTCCATTTTTTTGCAATGGCTGCACTTAGAACAACGGTCCGATCATCCAAATAAATGCTGGTGCTTTGAATGGATACGCCAACTTTCGTTCTGGTCAATAGTGAACACTCCTTCCAGCATGAGAAAATCCCTATCGAGGTCATTCAAGGATGATCGACCGCTATTCTCCCCTACAAAGTGACCTTTGCGGGGCCCCGGGAAAGTTAGATTTTATCGCCAACAAGAAAGCTATTTTCGTTCGTCGAAAACGTATCTTTTCTCATATGGTCACAATGGTATTACTGCTCAAGCAAAGTAAACTACTCCATCATATGAGGACATATTTCCCTTTGTGCCTAGGCTTCTGCAGGAAAGCGCCCATTCTTCAAACATAACTTCAGGGAGCATTCAGCCATTTTTTAGGAATTATTCAGGATTTTAAGCCCATAACCGCGTATAATGAG
The DNA here is from genome assembly GCF_031455095.1 of Paenibacillus qinlingensis. GTDB lineage: Bacteria > Bacillota > Bacilli > Paenibacillales > NBRC-103111 > Paenibacillus_E > Paenibacillus_E qinlingensis_A. Next base: position 69,726 of record NZ_JAVDSB010000008.1, on the reverse strand, counting down.
CTTAGATTCTTAATCGTTGAGATGGGATGGATGAGGTATGAAAGTATCCTCGAGATGGACGAAGTGGCAGATTGCAATCGTTATCGCGATGATTGTGGTTTATTTGTTTCAAGAAGTCAAAGAGAGCCCAGAGTTCCTAGCAGCTGTTCGCGAAGCGGCGAATGCCAAGCTGCCTATCGTCCCCGTTACAATACAACCAAGGCAAGATAGCTCATCATCAGAACCTCTCGATAAAAATGCACCTGCGAAAATGGAGCGCACGGGACGAAGCCGCGACCAACTGAATGAGACGGATGATTCGTTCTCGCAATCCCTTTCACAAATAAAGCCCCATACTAAAAGCCGTGCATCCTAGTCTTTTGGAGCTAGGAAGGGAGTTGATATCGTATGTTTCACGAACTCACATTTCGATCCATGAATGCACAGGTGCAGCTCCTTCTGGAATCCGATGTGCCTTTGGCTGAGCTTGAAATCCCCGTATTGAATCGTTTCGTGCAGGCAGAACAACGGTTTAGCCGTTTTCTTTCTACAAGTGAATGTTCGTATCTCAATGCGAGAAGCGGGCAGCTAAGTTTCGTTTCTGACAGTATGCTCGAGGTACTTGAGTTAGCGAAGTACTATCAGGAACACACGAATGGCGCTTTTGATATCGGTGTTGGACAAGCGATAGCGCAGGCCGGATATAGACATTCTTTTGAGAACATACAAGATAGTCGTGTAGAGATTGAACAGCAGCAGCAGCCCCTCGGCCAATTAGGCAGGTCACTGCTAGTAGATGCTAGAATGAAATCAGTTCGCATCCCGGAGGGACATCGGTTGGATTTTGGCGGGATCGTGAAGAGCTGGACCGCACAACACACAGCGAATCACCTACAGATGGATTGGCAAGTGAATAGAGGCTTCATCAATGCAGGCGGCGATGTGGCCGTGTGGGGAGGATCATCGGAGAAGGAGCCCTGGTGTATTGGTATTGCAAATCCCTATGCATCGGATGTATCGGATACGTCTCAAGAAGCTTCGGTTGAGCTTGTAACGGGTGCTGTAGCTACCTCGAGTAAATGGCATAGACGTTGGCAAACGAGTGAAGGAGAGAGGCATCACCTCATTGACACACGTACGATGCAGCCCAGTCTATCCGATGTGGTGCAGTGCACCGTCGCTGGTCAAGATTTGATTGCATGTGAAGTATGGGCCAAAGTGCTGTGTATGCAAGGTATTGAGGATGGTGTCCCCCTCTTTCAGAGCAAGGCCCAGGGAATGGAAGCTCTAATGTTCACCTCAGCCGGTGATATGTGGCATGTGAAGCCGCGTTTCGGCAGCATGGAATTATTCTGGACAGGTCTGAAAGGAGTAAGATGCCTATGATTCATATGTTGGTTGAATTACCTACTTGGATGCTCATTCGATCATTCGGTATCCTATCCTATCTCACCTTGTTCATTGGCATGGTAATGGGGATTAGCTATAGCTTTCCTACTATTAAAGGGCACCGTAAGGGCCTACTTCTTCGATGGCACACTTATGCCAATATAACAGGAATGGGCTTCGCACTTCTTCACACGGTTCTTCTCATTATAGATACTTTCATGCCTTTCGACTGGGCTGAACTCCTAATCCCTTTTCATGCGGCAAATAGCCCGTTATGGAATGGCCTAGGTACAATCGCGATGTATGGCTTACTTCTTGTTCTATTGACAACGGATATTCGGCATAAGTTAAAAAGAAAGCTGTGGCTGGCTCTGCATATGTTGTCCTATCCGATCTTTGCATTGTTGTTACTCCATGGATTCTTTTTAGGAACAGATAGTAAGCAAGGTTGGGCAATCCTGATGTACGTGGTAACAGCCATCATCCTTCTTGGTTTAACCGTATTGCGGATGCAACAATCCATACGAAAACGTCAAGTTAAGTTAGGTCCAACCAAACATTTGTGACGCAGAGTTTCAATCCCTTGGATTGGGGCTCTTTTACATATTCCCTTGTTGCGAAACATGTCGAAAATGTCTATAGTTAAAGGGTATTTATAAGGAAATGAGGATAATAAACCCATATGGCAAAAGCAAAAATCACAGAGCTTGATATTGTTAGAGCAATTTCGATCCTTGCTGTTGTTCTGATTCATGTAACGGCGGATTGGACCGTGGATCCAGCTTTGAAAGGCAGCAGCACGCAGTTGCTTGTTTTATTTTTAAACAAAATAAGTTATTTCGCAGTTCCTGTCTTTATCTTTTTGAGCGGCATTGTGTTGTTCTATATTTATGCAGATAATTGGAGCGCTAAGCAAGCAGGCATTTTCTATTGGAAACGTGTTAGGCAAGTGCTTGTTCCTTATATTGTTTGGTCGTTTTTCTACTATATATATAATCCGTGGCTGTGGACGCCAGGGCATCCCTTTAAAATAGATCTGAAGGTCTTTCTCGAGCAGTTAAAATGGGCAGATTCTGGCTATCATTTGTATTTTATGATCATTATCGTGCAGTTCTACTTGTTGTTTCCACTGCTCGTGTGGGCAGTAAGAAATGCCGCATGGTTTCGTAAAACGCTCGCATTCTGGGGGTTAGCGATTCAAGCAGGTGTCTACATTTACAGTCACTGGGTCGGTCCTATTAGCCATAAACCGGAGTTGTGCATTACCTATTTTGGCTACTTCCTCGTTGGCGGTGCCATAGGGATGAACTATAGCAATTTCCGTGCGTGGCTCGACCGCAACAAAGGGTGGGTCATTCCAGCTTCCATCGTAAGCGGATTGGTATACACAGGGCTTTATCTATTAGCATCGCGGGGCTATTCCTTTGAAAATACGTGGTATGAGATCGCGTGGCTAATCTACAATCTGGGCATAGGCGTGAGCATGATCTGGATGGCGAAGGAGCTTCTAGTAAGATGGAAGCGTGTTGCGCAATTTTTCGTCTCGCTGGGGTCGGTTTCCTTCGGCGTATACTTGATGCATCCTGCTTTGCTCTCCTTGTGGAAATATAAGGTGCATATGCCGGGCTCGATTCTACTATTTAATGCTTATAATGCCATCGTGTTTGTTTTGATTGTGGCCATACCGTGGATATTGACTTTGTTATATCGGAAGGGAAGAAAGCTGCTTTTCAAGTGAGAGCGGACTTCGTTGGCTAGGTGAAGGTAAATGCAGATGCAGATGCAGGAACAGATACAACCGCAAGTCCTCGATTCTTATAAACGTAGCTCCCGTAAATTTTTTTTGCTCGCGAAAAGTGCTTACACAACCACAAAAAAAGCTCCCACAAAACTGCGAATATGCATCTTTTGCGGGAGCTTTTTCGCGTAAATGGAAAATGCATGCGAATATGCAGTTTTTTAAGTAGATTTCTCATGAAAACCATAAATATGTGGAAAAAAGATGCATATTCGCATCTATTTGCTAGTTTTGAGCCGAAATGTGGAAAAAAGCTGCACTTTTGCATCTTTTTGATCCCCTTACCTTCTAAAGTTAAGGGGTCAGGTTACAGAATCACAGTAGTTGCATTACTAAACATCCGCTATAGCCAGCAAACAGGTCACTCACATTCCTCACATCCCTACAATTCACCAAACTAGTCACATTCCACACATCCGCTACAGCCAGCAGACTAGTGACATCCTGCACATCCGTTACAGCGAGCAAACTAGTTACATTCCCAAAGCACTCCCGCCCTAGCAAAATTTGAAAATTGCTCAATTTTCAAGGATACTGGGAGAAAAGAGATAAAGGAGAGAATTCCATTCATGAATGCAATCATTGAACTTCTACAAAATCATCGTTCCATTCGAAAATTTACCCAAGAGCCCGTTAGCAGTGAGCAGCGAGAGGCCATTATCCGCGCTGCCCAGGCTGCCTCCACGTCAAGTAATATGCAGGCGTACAGCATCATTCACGTGTCCGATGAGCATATGAAAAGCCAGCTAGCGGAGCTAGCCGGCAATCAAGCTTACGTCAGCGAGTGCCCGCTCTTCCTCGTGTGGTGCGCAGACCTTCACCGCTTCGCGGGGGCGGTCCAGAGACACGTGGACACGCCAGTCACCGGCAATGCTGAGAATCTCATCATTGCCACGGTCGACGCTGCATTAGCTGCGCAAAATGCAGCGATCGCCGCCGAGTCACTCGGCCTCGGCGTCTGCTATATCGGCGGGCTGCGCAATAAGCCCGCGGAAGTATCCGAGCTGCTGGGCCTGCCCCAGCTCGTGTACCCGATCTTCGGCATGTGCATCGGCATGCCGGATCAAGAGCCGCTGCAACGCCCGCGGCTCCCGCTGGAGGCTGTGTACCACGAGAATCGGTACACGCCGAACTCAGCCGCGGTCGAGTCGTACGACGAGACGATCCGCGGCTACATGAACTTGCGTACCGACGGCAAAGTCGATACGACGTGGACCAAGGAAATGGCTGCGAAAGTGCAGCGACCAAGGAAGCATATGAAAGCTTTTCTGAGCAGCCAGGGCTACGAAGTGGAATAAACTTGACCACAATACGACCCATACGCTCATATATCAAGAACTTGTCTCATACAATGGCAATAGGTAGAGAATGGTTCGAGGTTATTTTGAGCGAAAGGTGAGTGATTCCTTTGAAAGGTTTCAAAAATGTCGTGTACATGGGCTTAGCCGTCGGTATGTTATTTTATTCCATTCCCAAATTACAATTTCGCGAGGTTGGTTCCTTGCCGATGATCTTTAGTGTCATTTGGCTCGTGATGGCCCTGCTTATCATTGCCGCGCATTTACATCAAATTCTTGGTGTTGATGAAGAAAAACGCAAACAACAGCTGCGTATCAATCGGATGAAGAAATGGCAAATGGAGCAGCTTGTGCAGGGCAGACGGAAGCTTTTACAATTCCGCAAGTAACAACAAAGTTTTGACATCGAACACATGTTTGCTATAATGAAAATAGAGCATCCAATCCAATAGGGTTGGATGTTTTGCATTCTCCCATTCTCCATAACCCTCATTGTTCTTAACCGTTAGAACGATTATACTAGTAGTACAGACTAATACAGGATCTAGTGAATGAGGTGTAACAGTTGGATGCACATTCGGTCGATACATTAACGAAGCATGAGCAGATTTTGCGGCATATTGAAGACTTGAAGCTTGGCAGTCGGATTTCTGTGCGTAAAATTGCCAAAAATATGGAAGTTAGCGAAGGTACAGCCTATCGCGCGATTAAAGAGGCCGAGAATCAAGGACTCGTTTCGACCAAAGAGCGGATCGGAACCGTGCGTGTGGAGAAGAAACTGCGCCAGAACATAGACAAACTAACCTTTGCCGAGGTTGTGAATATGGTGGACGGTCAGGTGCTCGGTGGGGCGAAGGGACTGCATAAGACGCTGCACAAGTTCGTCATCGGCGCGATGGAGCAAGATGCGATGATGCGCTACATTGAGGCAGGCAGCTTACTCATTGTAGGTAACCGGAATAAGGCTCACTTGTGTGCCCTCGAGCAAGGCGCAGGCGTTCTCATTACAGGTGGATTTAACACGAGCCCAGAGGTCAAAGTTCTGGCGGATGAGCTGGAGTTGCCGATAATTTCAAGCAGCTATGACACCTTTACCGTCGCTTCCATGATTAACCGAGCTATCTATGATCGTTTGATCAAAAAGAAAATCATGCTCGTAGAAGATATTCTCGCCTCTGGTGCAGCGCTCTTCGCCTTGAAGGCGAACAGTACATTGAAAGATTGGCAGCGCATGTCCGAAGATACGGGCTATAGCCGCTTTCCTGTCGTCGATGAGTGGAATCGCATTATCGGTGTTGTGACTTCCAAAGATATGGTCGGTGCGAGCGCACAGCAATCTGTCGACAAATTGATGACACGCAATCCGCTGACCGTTTCTCCGCAGACTTCAGTCGCCTCGGCAGCCCACATGATGGTGTGGGAAGGTATTGAGCTTTTGCCCGTTGTGGATATGAATCGCAAAATCGTCGGCGTGCTCAATCGCAGCGATATCTTGAAGGCGATGCAATCCATTCAGAAACAGCCGCAGAACGGTGAAACTTTTGAAGATTTGATCTGGTCCGGGATGGAAGAGGTTAGAGATGAGAAGGGCAAACTGCAATTTCATGGGGTTATTACACCGCAGATGACGAATCATTTGGGGACGGTATCCGAAGGTGTTCTTACAACGCTTATGACGCAGGCGGCATACCGCATCGTGCAGGAGCATAAGAAGGGGGATCTCGTCATGGATAACATGTCGACCTATTTTCTGAAGCCGCTTCAGATTGATTCCAAAATAGAAATACGACCCACCATCATTGAGGTGAGCCGTAAATTTGGCAAGATAGATGTAGAGATTTATCATGCAGGTGCGCTGGTTTCCAAGGCGATGCTAACCGCTCAAGTGATCTAGCGCAGCAAACGATCGAAGTGCCCATGATTACGGATGCCAACGAAAACATTGAAAACGCCGATCAACACGAGTACCGTGCCAAAAATACGGCGGAAGCTGGATTCGCTGAAGAAGAAGATCTGCGTAACCGCAATGAGCACGAGCATAAGCCCCATGAAGATGTTCATACGAGCCGTATACAAGCCTCGTTTGGCGGCATCTGGCTCGCGACGTGAGCGAATGCTATAGAACAAGGTAAGTCCGAGCATGAGGCAAATAAGAATGAATAACGTCAATTGTATAGCGTGCATGGCGACAATCCGTCCCTTATCGTTGAATTTACAATTAACTTTAGCGATTTTAGGACAGGATTGCAAGATGAGACCCCAATTCTTGTTAGGTCTTTTTCTCCTCGGCAGTGATCCAAATCGTTAATTCTGTCTGAATCAGCACAATAGATTTGACCTGGACCACATATTTTTTATCATGAAGAAAATACGTTCTTTGCGTAATCATACGCTCATAGAGTGGCTGGGCATCGCCAACAAACGAGGCCTTCTGGCCAATGACGACTTTAAGTTCGCTTTTAATATCTCCTTCAATTTCTTTTTGAATGTCATCACTAAAGATGTCGGTGTCATTTTTGGGAAGCAGATGCACATTGACTACATTGACAAGTGTTTGATTATTTTTAGTCTTTTTTAAATTAGCGATATCGGAAGTTAGATTTTCATTCTCCTGTAAAACCTTATGCAACTGCACATATAACTCATTATACGTGTGTTGATGAATACTCATATAGACCGCGCTCCCAATGATCGCTCCCGACAACAGTAATCCGAAGCTCGCAAGCAGTCGTTGGTATCGGGCAAAAGGAGGGACTCTCAAGTCTGATGGCCCCCCTTGCAGATCATTTGGATGAGCGCAGTTCCGAACTGTGCCCCTGTAAAAGCAACGATGATATAGACAACTTGTTTGATTGCCGGGTTGAGATGGCCGATGGCCACATGACTTTCAATATAACGGATTGGATCTATGGTACCGCCAACGGCAGCAACCATAGCCCAGATCTTGATATTTTCTGAAATGGTCAGCATTTTCTCAGTTGGAGATTGCAAGGTCAATACGGCAGCGATGCCGCTTAGCATACTTCCTCCGAATACAACCCCAAATGCAATACAGAAATACATGATAATACTTGCCCAAAAGCCAGCCATGTGCCAATCGCTTCCTTTCTACTGAGTTGGGAGGACAAACTCTCTCTCTACTACTGTATGGGACTGGCTAGCTCCAATATGATAAAATGCTTGGAAATAATTCAATAAGAAGGGGGGACCCACGGATGAGTTCGTTTGTACATCTGCACGTACATAGTGAATATAGTTTGTTAGACGGTGCGGCACGCATGGAGGAGCTTGTTTCACAAGCGGCTAATCTTGGCATGACCTCTCTGGCTTTGACGGATCATGGTGTCATGTATGGGGCCATAGCGTTCTACAAAGCTTGTAAACAACGTGGGATCAAACCGATTATCGGGTGTGAAGTTTACTTCACTGCGGGTTCCATTCGGGATAAAGGAACACGGCAGGAGCAGCCCATTTATCACCTTATCTTGCTTGCCAAAAATTTAAAAGGCTATCAGAATCTCATGAAGCTCACGTCGATTGCACATCTACAGGGCTTTCACTATAAACCGCGAATTGATTTAGAACATCTGTCCCAGTATTCGGAAGGTTTGATTTGCCTAAGCTCTTGTTTAGGAAGTGAGGTTTCTCAGCATTTACTTCATAACCGCTATGATGAGGCTCGCCAAGCGGCAGAGCGTTATCGTGATATTTTCGGAGACGATTTCTTTCTAGAAATCCAAGATCACGGCATGCTTGAACAGAAAAAAGTGATGGTTTCCATGATTGAACTTAGCAAAGAAACCGGTATTCCTTTAATCGCGACGAACGATGTCCATTACGTAACAGAGCCAGATCATGTGATGCAGGATATCCTCATTTGTATTGGGACGGGCAAAACCGTAGAGGATACGGATCGGCTCAAGATGGGGACAAGCCAGATGTATTTGAAAAGCGAGGAAGAGATGCGGCGTTTATTCGTCCATGTGCCTGAAGCGCTTGCGAATACAGCTGTGGTTGCTTCGCGTTGTGATCTCGAACTGACGTTCGGGAAGTCGATTTTACCGAGCTTTAGCCCGATTCCAGATCATGTAACAGCAGGTGCTTATCTGCAGGAGCTATGCAAACAAGGTCTGGAGCAGCGTTATGGGAGCAAGCCAGAGTGGCAGGATCCGAGTCATCCCCTTCGGAAACAGGCGGAAGATCGCCTTGCCTACGAGCTTGGTGTCATCGAGAACATGGGCTTCTCCGATTACTTCTTGATTGTATGGGACTTTATTCGATTCGCTCACGAGAAACAGATCATGACAGGACCAGGGCGGGGGTCGTCCGCAGGAAGCTTAGTTGCCTATGTACTGCGCATAACGAATGTGGACCCCTTGCAGTATAAGCTGCTCTTTGAACGATTCTTGAATCCGGAACGGATTTCCATGCCTGATATCGATATCGATTTTAGTGATGAGCGGCGGGATGAAGTTATTGATTATGTCGTTGCCAAATATGGACATGAGCATGTAGCGCAAATTATTACCTTCGGAACGATGGCGGCGAAAGCTGCGGTTCGGGATGTCGGGCGCGTACTTAACGTTCCTTACGGGGACGTGGATCGGGCTGCTAAAGCAATTCCTAATCAGCTTGGAATGACACTGAAGGAAGCGCTGCAGACGAGCTCTGACTTGAAAGGAATGGTAGCTAGACAACCTAAGACCGCAGAACTGCTGGAGATGGCTATGCGAGTTGAAGGGATGCCGCGCCATGCCTCAACGCATGCTGCTGGTGTCATTATTTCGCGAGAGCCGCTGACGCATTACGTGCCTTTACAAGAAGGGACGACACAGACGGCACTCACCCAATATACAATGGAGCATTTAGAGGCGATCGGACTTCTCAAAATGGATTTCCTAGGTTTACGGACGCTGTCCATTATTGAACGAACGGTCGATTGGCTGGCCCAAATGGAAGAGATTCACGTTAACTTCAATCTCCTTAATATGGATTCCGATGATATTACCTATGAGATGCTCAGCAAAGGGGAAACAACAGGCGTATTTCAGTTAGAATCGACAGGCTGTCGTAAGGTTCTCAAGGACTTGAAGCCGTCCCAATTTGAAGATATTATTTCCGTCTTAGCCTTGTACCGTCCGGGCCCGATGGAGTTTATTCCTAAATATATAGCAGGTAAACACGGACAGGTTGAGGTTGTTTATCCACATCCAACACTTGAGCCCATTCTTAAGGACACTTACGGCATCATCGTGTACCAAGAGCAAATTATGCAAATTGCGTCTTCGATGGCAGGTTTCAGTTTAGGAGAAGCGGATTTATTACGTAGAGCTGTGTCCAAAAAGAAGCGCGAAGTCCTCGATGAAGAGCGTACACATTTCGTATCGGGAAGTTTACGACAAGGCTTTAACGCGGACGAAGCTAACCTGGTCTATGATATGATCGTGCGTTTTGCCGATTACGGCTTCCCGCGTGCGCATGCAACAGCTTATGGGGTGCTGGCTTTCCAAACAGCTTATCTCAAAGCGCATTATCCGATTTATTTCATGGCTTCGATGCTGACCGCCGTCATGGGGAATCATCGCAAGGTTGCTGAGTATGTGGATGAATGCCGACGTGTGAAGCTAGCTGTTCTGCCACCAGATGTGAACGGCAGCGGAACGGTCTTTACGCCGGATTCTAAGGCTGGTGCTATTCGATTCGGCTTGGCAGCCATCAAAAATGTCGGTACACAAGCCATCGATGCCATTCTTAGTGAGCGAAAGAAAGCTCCTTTCGAAAGTTTGCTTGATTTCTGTCGCAGGGTCGACCTCCGTGTAGTTAATAAACGTGTTGTTGAATCGCTGATTCAAGGCGGAGCTTTCGATTCACTCGGCGGTCATCGTGCTCAGCATCTCGCTATTCTCGATGAAACCATTGCCTCCGCTACGAAATGGCGCAAGGAACGAGATGATTTACAGCTTCACTTGTTCGGATTCGTTGAAGAGCCGAATTGGGAGGTCGAGGTGCCGAACATCCCTCCGATGCCGCAATCCAAGCAGCTTGAGCTGGAGAAAGAGCTGCTTGGCATGTACATTTCTGGCCATCCGCTGGATACGTATACGGAGCAGCTTGCCGAACTGGATGCCGTGATGCTGCATCAGCTGACAGAGCTACCAGATCATAGCGATGTTCTGGTTGCTGGGATGATCCTCTCGAATAAGACCATCGTCACCAAAAAAGGTGATCCGATGGCGTTCATGGAGCTGGAGGATCGCATTGACAAGGTCGAGGTGGTCTTGTTCCCCGAGACCTGGAAGAAGTCGGCTCCGCTCGTAGGGAAGGGCAGGCTCGTCCTCGTCCGTGCGAAGCTGCAGCTTCAGGACGAGGACCCGCCCAAGCTGCTCGCGGAGCAGCTAGCTGCGCTGGACGACCCGGAGGCCGTCCAGCGGCTTCGCCGGCAGCCTGCGGCACGCCGATCCCCTGACGATGTCAGGGATCGTGCGCCGCGCGCGGCTGCCCCGCAGGCGGCTCGCGCTGGCGCTGCGCCAGCGCGGGTCGAACCCGCCGCTGCTGAGGCGAAGCCGCAGCGCGTGTTCGTCAAGATCACGGCTGACTGTGAGCAGCCGGATAAGCTTTTGCAGCTAAAGGCGCTGCTGAAGCTGCATAAGGGCCAGCTCGCGGTTGCGCTTTTCTATGAAAGCAGCAACAAGCTCTTGGCCTTGAGCGACCAGTATCGGGTCGATCCGACCAAAGATTTGATGCGCATGATCGAGACGATTATGGGCAAGGATTCCGTCCGGGTGAAATGAGGAAATCTCAATCGAGTCCATTCAACCACTTTCTCCATTTCGCTGGCGGGTAACTGCTCTAGCGCACAATTCTTGTGCGCAAGCGAGCGCAAAGCGTCGCAGTCACCGCCCTAGCGCACAATTGTTGTGCGCAAGCGAGCGCAAAGCGTCGCAGTCACCGCCCTAGCGCACAATTGTTGTGCGCAAGCGAGCGCAAAGCGTCGCAGTTACCGCCCTAGCTCACAATTGTTGTGCGCAAGCGAGCGCAATCCGTCGTGGTAACCGCCCTAGCGCACAATCATTGTGCGCAAGCAAGCGCAATCGGTCGTAGGCACTGCCCTAGCGCACATTTCTTGTGCGCAAGCGAGTAGTAAAGATAACTTCCTCCGCATATGAATAGGAACCCGGGTTTACTTTTCATATAAGCATCCCTATGCTAGGAGGAGGATTTATGACCGAACAACATATGATCCAACTACTCCAGAAACGCGGCGTGTCCGTGGATCAAGTGTCAGAGATCGTGTATAAGCTGCAGAAGCCGTATAATGATCAACTTACGATTGAAGAATGTGCAGACAGCGTAATGGCAGTGCTTTCGAAGCGAGAAGTGCAATATACCCTCTACACAGGGATTGCCCTAGATGAATTAGCAGAGAAGAAGCTCCTGCCGGAACCGCTGCAATCTATTCTTGAAGCAGATGAACCCTTGTATGGGGTAGACGAGACATTGGCACTTGGCATTGTGCATGTTTACGGGATGATTGGGTTAACCAGCTTTGGTTATTTAGATAAGGAAAAAATAGGAATTATTCGCGCATTGAACGATGATAAAAGCAGCGTGCATGTTTTTCTAGATGACTTAGTTTGTGGATTAGCAGCAGCGGCTTCAGCCAGAATTGCTCATCAAAATGAGCATGCGCCTGATTATAGCTCTAAGCAACGTTTGGACTAATGAGTTCAGTCTTTACTTTAAATATACAAATGATAGGTTTTACGTGATAAATTACCTATATTTCTAGATAAACGCTCACGTCCATAGTGGATTGTGCAGTCGTTTATTTTCGTTTCCATGATGTGCTCTGTTGCGGGCAAAAGTGGAATTATGCTATCATTATTGCATTGTGTGTTCCTATGCATGGATTATCGTCTCGTCATAGCTTAATTGCCTTAGTGGTTGTAGTTGCACGTCATAGGAGGTTTATTCATGTGGACGGTGATCTATATAGCTCCTACTGCGAAAATTGCAGAGCGGATTAAACAGAGGCTGACGGAAGAAGGCTTTCTGGTTCAAGTACGAGGCATCTCTTTATCCAAAAATCAGTTTGAAATTGTAGTTCCCGAAGGGGAGCTGGAAGAAGTACAAGAAGTGCTCAATTCTATTTTACATAGATAGTTAAAGTAGAACTAAGAATCGTGGCTTGTCAGGGAATATAGATCATAGCCAAGTAGAGGTGGAAATGTGCTAAAGGATTTATTTCAAAAGCGAAAATATGCAACGATTCCTTCCGAGAGAACGAAAAGGGAAATTCCTGAGGGTTTAATGAATAAATGTCCGAAGTGTGGCACGATTCAAACAAGCAAAGAGCTTGAGAAGAATCTTAAAGTGTGTACGTCTTGCGGTTATCATTATCGTTTAAGCGCATCCGAACGGATCCAACTTACGCTCGATGAAGGTCAATTTGTTGAATTTGATACCGATATGATTTCAGAAGATCCTTTGCAGTTTCCTGATTATGTCGAGAAATTGGACAAAGCTAAGAACGCAACGAAGCTTCAGGACGCCATTATGACGGGTCAAGGCACAATTGGCGGATATCCGGTTATCGTTGCTGCGATGAGCTTTGATTTTATGGGAGGCTCGCTAGGTTCCGTTGTTGGTGAGAAAATGACGAGAGCCGTCGAAATTGCGATTGAGAAAAAGCTTCCGATTCTTATTTATTCCACATCTGGTGGCGCACGTATGCAAGAAAGTATTCTAAGCCTTATGCAAATGGCCAAAACGAGTGCTGCTTTGTCCAAGCTTAGCGAAGAAGGCGGATTATTCATATCTATTATTACAGATCCGACTTTTGGTGGGGTTTCAGCAAGTTTTGCAATGCTTGGCGATATTATTATTGCAGAACCGGCTGCGTCTTTTGGTTTTACCGGACGCCGTGTAATCGAACAAACGATTAAGCAGAAGCTGCCTGATAATTTCCAAACATCTGAATTCAATCTCGAGCACGGTCAGCTCGACAAGGTCGTCTGTCGTAAGGATATGAGACCGACGTTAATTAAGCTGCTCGACATGCACGGAACGAAGGAGGATGCGACTGATGCCGGGTGAAATGCCGTTTGAACAGCCGCTGGCGGAGCTGAAAAGCAAGATTGCCGAACTGCGTAAATTTGGTGCAGAGAAGCAAATTGACTTTTCAGAGGAAATTCGCCGTTTGGAAGAAAGATATGTGCAACTAGAGGATGAACTTTATACAACGATGACGTCAGCGGAGAAAATGCAACTGGCACGCCATCCGCAAAGACCGACGACAATCGATTATATTCATACGATATTTACAGATTTCATTGAGTTTCATGGGGATCGCTTATATGGCGATGATTTAGCAATTGTTGGTGGTCTGGCCAAACTGAACGGCATACCCGTGACGGTTGTTGGGCATCAAAAAGGGAAAGATACGAAGGACAATATCGCTCGCAATTTTGGATGTCCGCATCCAGAAGGGTTCCGTAAAGCGCTGCGTTTGATGCGTCAAGCTAACAAATTTAAGCGTCCTATCGTTACCTTTATTGATACGAAGGGGGCATTCCCTGGGAATGCTGCGGAAGAGCGCGGTCAAGGAGAAGCGATTGCCAGAAACTTGCTGGAAATGGCCTCTTTTCGTGTGCCGATCATCTGTATCGTCATTGGTGAAGGTGGCAGCGGCGGTGCCTTGGCGTTAGGTCTAGGAAATAAGGTGTTAATGTTGGAGAATGCGATCTATTCGGTTATTAGTCCCGAAGGCGCAGCTTCGATTCTTTATAAAGATGCTTCTAAAGCATTACACGCAGCAGAAGCAATGAAAATTACGGCTGATCATATCCTTGAGCTAGGTGTTATCGATGGGATTATACCTGAGCCTAAGGGCGGCGCTCACCGGGATTTAGCCACACAGTCCGAACACATTAAATCAGCGATCTGGGAACAGCTTCAGCAACTGCTAAGTTTGAACGAACAGGAGCTGCTTGAGGACCGTTACCGGAAATTTAGAGATATCGGTCGGTTCACATTCAATCAGGAGGGTAACAGTAACCATGCGTAAAACGAAAATTGTCTGTACGATTGGACCAGCAAGCGAATCACAAGAAAATTTAAAGAAACTACTACTAGCGGGCATGAACGTCGCTCGTCTTAATTTCTCCCATGGAGATTTTGAAGAGCACGGTGCACGTATCCGCAACCTTCGCGCTGCATCCGCCGAGACTGGTAAAATAGCTGCTATTTTGCTTGATACCAAAGGACCGGAAATCCGTACAGGTAAGCTAAAAGAAGAGCCAATTGAGCTCGTTCAGGACAAGCATATTATTTTGACAACCGAAGAAATTCTAGGGGATGTAGACCGTATCTCAGTTACGTATTCTGATCTGCCGCGTGACGTTAAAGTTGGATCCACGATTCTTATCGATGACGGCTTAATTGGTCTTACGGTTGTTGATATTCGCGGAACTGAGATCGAATGCCGTATCGTCAATGGCGGAACGATCAAAAGTAAAAAAGGTGTAAACGTTCCAGGCGTGAAAATCAGTCTTCCAGGTATCACCGAAAAAGATGCGAATGATATCGTGTTCGGTATTGAACAAGGTGTAGATTTCATCGCAGCTTCTTTCGTGCGTAAAGCAAGTGATGTCATGGAAATTCGTGAATTGTTAGAGCGTCACAACGCATCGCATATCCAAATTATCTCCAAAATCGAAAACCAAGAAGGCGTTGACAACCTTGACGAGATCCTTGAAGTTTCCGACGGTTTGATGGTTGCCCGTGGAGATCTTGGCGTTGAGATTCCTGCTGAGGACGTTCCTGTTGTTCAAAAGCAAATGATCAAAAAGTGTAACATTGTAGGTAAACCGGTTATTACGGCTACAATGATGCTCGATTCCATGCAACGTAACCCGCGTCCTACACGTGCGGAAGCAAGTGACGTAGCGAATGCGGTATTTGACGGAACAGATGCTGTGATGTTGTCCGGTGAGACAGCAGCTGGAAAATACCCAGTTGAATCCGTTGAAACGATGGCTCGTATTGCTGAGCGTGCAGAAGCGGCTTTGGAATATAAAGAGATCTTCCTTCGTCAAGCACAAGCGCAACAAGTGACAGTTACAGAAGCAATCTCGCAAGCTGTAGCGAACTCGGCACTAGAGCTAGGTGCGAAAGCGATTCTGACAGCTACTGAAAGTGGCTACACGGCGCGTATGGTTTCCAAATACCGTCCAAAATCCCCGATTATCGCAGTAACACCTAGTGAGCAAGTGATTCGTCGCTTATCCCTCGTATGGGGCGTTATTCCGGTGATTGGCGTAGAAGCGAAAACAACGGACGAGCTATTCAACCTAGCGGTAGAAAGCTCCATCAAAACAGGTATCGTTTCCCTTGGTGACATCGTTGTTATTACAGCAGGTGTGCCAGTTGGCCGCTCTGGAACAACGAACCTGATCAAGGTTCATCACGTTGGTGAGATGATTGCCAAAGGGACAGGCATCGGTATGCAAACAGCGACAGGAACTGTTGTAACAGCACGTACACCAGAAGAAGCTAACGCGAAAATGGTAGATGGCGCTGTACTTGTAACAGTTTCAACGGATAAAGAGTACATGCCAGCTGTTCAAAGAGCATCGGCCTTGATTACCGAAGTGGGTGGCATTACGTCTCACGCGGCTGTCGTTGCACTTAGCCTTGGGATTCCTGTCATTGTTGGCGTGGAAAATGCAGTAGAATTAATTAAAGACGGTACAGAAGTTTCGATTTACCCAGAAGTAGGCGTAATCTACTCAGGTCAAGCGAGCGTTCTGTAAGTCATATAAAGAGTGAAGCGAGAGCAATCTTGCTTCACTCTTTTTGCGTCTATGACGCCAAATTCCAAGCTCAGGCGATGCCTATGTTATAATGGAAGTATCAAGTTATAGCAGGAGGATTTAACATGAATCAGGAACGGTGGCATGGGCACCAGCTGCGAGTGCGGTATCAGGAGACGGATCAAATGGGGGTCGTCTATCATGCCAACTATTTGACTTGGTTTGAAATTGGACGCACTGAGCTCATTCGATCTCTGGGATATCCCTATAGTCGAATAGAGGAAAAGGGGCTACTACTCCCCGTAACCGAAGCGGATCTCAAGTTCAAAAAGCCAGCACGTTACGATGATCTTGTGGGCATCTATACGCAGGTCATTCAAACGAGCAGCATTCGGCTGCAATTCGCCTATGAAATTCGCAGAATTCATGACGATCTTACCGAAGAATTATTGGTGACGGGCACAACTAGTCATGTTTGGGTGAATCCTTCTTGGAGGCCAGTACGTATAGAGAAGGAAGCGCCAGAATTGTGGCAGCTCATTACGAAGAATTCCGAAGGAGTGTGAACGTATGTTTCGATGGATTATTGCTCTATTAATACTCGTACCAGCCGTTGAAATTACACTGTTAATTATGCTAGGACATCTAGTCGGAGGTTGGATGACCTTCCTGTTCATCATAGCAAGTGGCTTTCTAGGTGCTTACTTTGCTAAGCGCGAGGGACGCAAGGTCATGGAATATGCGAAGTTCGAGTGGTCGCAGGGGCAATTGCCCGCACAGCAAATCCTAGATGGCATCTGTATTTTCCTTGGAGGGATTCTGCTCATTACACCAGGCTTCATTACGGATATTCTTGGTTTCTTGCTCGTTTTTCCGTATACAAGACCGATATTCAAGGTACTCTTGCTGGCAATCATTCGCAAGCAAATCGGTAAAGGCAACATGCACATCATTCGTCGTCGATAAGCTTATTATCAAAGCAAAGGCTCGGTCATCCTCCTATTCCGGAGGTGCCGAGCCTTTGTGTATGTAGGCTGCGATATCATGAAAGATTCTCGCACGATAGAAGGCGGTAATGAGGATAAGCGATACAGGACCAACGATGAGTCCTAATAGGCCGAATAGCTTTAAACCAACGAACATGGCGATTAATGTGGCTAAGGGATCCAAGCCGACGGAAGAGGCTAATACTTTGGGCTCCATAATTTGCCGCGCGATGACAATAACGCCGTACAGAATACTAAGTCCAATACCCAGCATGATATTGCCTTGCGCAAAGAATACATAGAGGATCCATGGCACCATGACCGCACCTGTTCCTAAATACGGCATTAGATCAGCCAAACCCGTCAATAAACCGATGGTGATGGCGTAGTCAACTCGCAGCACAAGCAGACCGATAATGACCACGAGGGCGGTTAAGGAAACTAGAATTAACTGAGCTCTTACATATCCGAACAGCGCTTTCTGCAAATCCGTTCGAATTAACTTCGTCGTTTTGACGATGACATCCGAGAAGATACCTTTGTAGCGTTTGATAAGTCCATACCAGTCCTTGCTAATGAAGAAGGTGGCTAACATGACAATGATCGTGATTGTCGCAATATTCGGCAGCGAGGTTAGGAAACCTTTGAGTGCCGCAAAGATATAGGTGATGACCAATTTACTAACATCGGCTATTGAACCTGCGGTGGACGAGAGATTGGTGTTAACCGTCTCCTGATATTTCGGGTTATTTTCGAAAAATTCATTAACACGCTCAATCCATTGTTGGAAGGTAACCGAATTAATAAACACATTAAATTCTTCTACCCACCGGTTAATTTGCAGTTGAATCGTATCCGCAAGTGAGCCCAGTTCAACGACAATATTGGCTACAAGTAACGTAATGATGGTAACCATGGCACCTAAGAATAAGAGCATGGATAACGAAACCGACAGCCATCTGGGCAGTTTTAATTTGAATTGAAAAAAATTAACAAGCGGGTTAAGCATAAGAGCAATGATCCAACCAAAAATAAAGGGGTAAATTAGAGGAATGATATAGTAAAAGGCAATGGCCACTATGAATAGTATGATTGCCACCCATATACCCCTGAAAATTTGGTGAACCAGTCGCGGATTTAGGATACCCATGGTAGGAATCACTCCTTGTTATCAGTCATTTTTATTGTAACATGAACGTGGATAAATACGGAAATATCATCTTATTTACAAAATCTTAATATATTGAAATACAGGGAATTGGATTGTCGCCCCCTCAGACGCATAGTACAATGGAGAGAGTAGATGACTAAAAAAAGGGAAAATACTGGAGGAATTATGAGTATTGCGCGCGAACCGGAACTGAAGGATGTTAAGGAACTCAAAGAACTCAAAGAGATCTCAACCAAGTACATTAATCGTGATTTGAGCTGGATTGAGTTCAATTGGCGTGTGCTTGAGGAAGCGCAAGATGCGAGTACGCCACTACTAGAGCGTGTGAAATTTCTGTCGATCGTATCAAGCAACCTCGATGAATTCATGAGTGTTCGTGTCGCAGGACTTAAGGATCAAATTAAGGCTGGCTATACCAAAAAAGATTTCACTGGCTATACGCCAGCAGGACTCATTAAGCGCATTATGAAACGCACGGCCAAAATGGTAACAGAGCAGTACAAAACGTACCGTGAAGTAACGCGGCTATTAGGAAAAGAAGGCATCGTTTTTACGGAGTATGAAGATTTGAACACGTCTCAGAAGAAGGCCATGGACGCCTACTATCATGATATTATTTTCCCGGTACTGACACCGATGGCTGTCGATCAGAGTCGCCCGTTTCCTCTTGTCCATAATCAATCCTTATATTTGGCCGTGTTGCTTGTACGTGAGGGCGATGATTTGGATGAAGAACCTTTCTTTGCTATTGTTCAAATTCCTAGTAATTTATCCCGCTGCATCCCCGTACCTGCACGTTCGAATAGCAAAAAGACCGAGTTTATTCTACTGGAAGAGCTAATCGAGCATCATATTCAGTCTCTTTTCAGTGGTTACATACCTATTTCTGTGCATGGCTTCCGAGTGACGCGAAATGCGGATCTAACGCTTAATGAAGAAGGAGCGGAGGATTTACTCGAGGAGATCGAAAAGGAGCTAAGGCGCAGACGCTGGGGCTCTCCTGTGAGGTTGGAGGTCCAAGAAGGGATTCATCCCTATGCTTTAGCGCAATTGCAGGATGAGTTTGAGATTGAGGAACAAATATTTGAGATTGATGGGCCGCTAGATATTACCTATTTTATGAAGTTAGCCAACTCATTGAATGGATTTGATAATCTTCGCTATCCGCGCATTGCGGCTAAGTATCCCATTGAATTTGAAGATACAGCGAATTCCGATGAATTCTTCGAGATTCTCAAGGCAAAAGATGTGCTCGTGTATCATCCGTTCGAAACGTTCGATGCTGTGACGGACTTTATCATTCATGCGGCTTATGACCCACACGTACTTGCGATCAAGATGACACTCTACAGAGCGAGTGGTAAATCGCCAATTATTCAAGCCTTAGCAAGAGCAGCAGAGTCAGGTAAGCAAGTGACGGTGGTCGTTGAGCTGAAAGCTAGGTTTGATGAAGAACGGAATATTGCATGGGCAAGAATGCTCGAGAAATCAGGTTGTCACGTCGTATACGGCCTCGTGGGACTCAAAACACATGCCAAAATTACACTCGTCGTGCGGCAAGAAGAACATACACTTCGCCGATATGTCCATGTCGGTACAGGTAACTATAATGATAGTACAGCACGGCTATATACGGATGTTGGTTTGTTCACCTCCAATAGTGTTATTGGTGAAGACGCTTCTGCCCTTTTTAACGAAATTACAGGTTACTCGGATCCACATGATTGGCAATCTTTTGCGGTAGCTCCAACGGATTTGAAAGATAAGTTGTTTGAACTCATCGCGCGTGAATCTGAACATGCGCAAGCTGGCCGTCCTGCAAAGATTATTGCCAAAATGAATTCACTGTCCAATCAAGAAATGGTGGATGCGTTATACGCGGCGTCTCAAGCTGGTGTGAAGATTGAACTTATCATTCGCGGTGTGTGCTGCTTGCGGCCGGGAGTGCCAGGGCTCAGTGAGAATATTACTGTTCGGAGTATTGTAGATCGTTTTCTTGAGCATTCAAGGATCTATTATTTCGAAAATGGGGGACGTGTCGACGTCTATCTGTCTTCTGCAGATTGGATGACGCGGAATTTAACGCGGCGGATTGAGTTGATGTGTCCCGTATTGGATCGTGAAATGAAGAAAATGATGATTCAGATTTTGAATGTGACACTTCATGATAATGTGAAGGCAAGAGAGCTCATGTCGAATGGGATGTACACACGCATCAAAAATGAACTGACCCCTTATCGGAGCCAGTTCGAGGCCATGCGGATTACTTCATGGAAGAAACTTCGACTTGAGCCGCAAGCTTGAGTCCCCAGATTTTATCAAAATCCTTCGTAAATGCATGAAACTCCTTAAGCTCCAAATAAGGGTTGTGCACACAACGCATATGAAGATTCATCGCGTTACCCTTACGAAGGATAGTCAGTTCTTGAATTGGCTGAGTTTCACTCATATCCAAGGCCATTGCAAGCTTTAGAATCGCACCGAGCTTGACGATTAAGGTAATATCGGATTCCAGTAACAGGTCCTTGTATACAAGTGCCTGCTGCTGGGTCCGATTTTTTGTTTTGAAGGTGGCGATCAGCGATGCAAGGACGATCTCCCGATGGCTTAGACCGTCAATATGGGCTTCCTGAATCATATATTCCGTATGCTTGAGGTACTGGTAGAAATGCACACTGACACCAATGCGGTATAGTAGCGCTGCTGTGTGCAGTAACAGCCTGCTGCGTGATTCCAACTCTGTAGGTGGTGAAAGCGCGTCGTACATCTGTAATGCAAAAGCATCGATATGCCGGACATGTGTGACGGAGGCATTCGGATGAAGCATGAGGATGTTATGGAGGCTCGCTTCTAACACGTCAGCCTTCATCGGTTGCTCCGGATGAAAAGTTTCCCAAAAAAGCCCGTCACGAAGTCCAGATCCGCTAACAAGACAAGAAGAGGATTTGGCTGCTTCGCAGATCGTCTCGAGGATAATCAGACCAGGTACCATAATGTCAGCTCGCTCTTTGGCGAGACCGTCAATTTTCTTCCTTTTTTCAATAGGCAATGAGGATAAAAGAACTGAAAATTCCCGAAGCTCTTCCAGCTTCATGACATAATTATGAGCGAGCTGGAGAGGGTATTTATTGCGCTTACGACTCATTTTACCTAGGGTGCGAATCGTTCCTCCTAGCCCAACCATCGGAAGATTTGAAGACTGGGCTATCCATGGCTGAGAAGCAATTGCTTCAAGGACCATTTGGCGAATGTTGTTGATTTCGGATTCCGTTATGTTAGCGCCTTTCATATATTGGCGAGTCGTATTCACAGCGCCGAAAGGAAAGGAGACGCTTTGGACTAACTCTCTATCCTTTAGTAACGAGACTTCTGTGCTGCCTCCGCCGATATCAATAATCATGCCATCGCGAATATCCATGGCATTGACGACACCTAAATAACCAAATCGAGCCTCTTCAAATCCGCTCAATACTTCAATGCGAAGTCCAGTTTGTTCCTCAAGAATTCGCACGATATCAGCCGTGTTAGCAGCGTTTCGAACTGCTGCAGTTGCAACTGCTCGCACAATTGTAACAAATTGAGACTGGCATAACCTGGCATAGTGGGTTAAGATAGGAACGATTGATATAATATCTTTGTTATGTAAAATGTCATCTTGACCCATACGTTCACTAAGTCTTGCGGAATCTTTATGCTCACTTACGACGCGATAAGCGCCATGGGCATTAATTTCATATATGACAAGTCGGATGGAGTTGGAACCAATATCGATGATGCCAATCCTAGTTGCATGGTTGCTCATTATGTCGCTCCTTTCAACTCATTTCACGGATTCATTAGTTACATTGTATCAATCTCGTACTTGCTCTACAAATTTTTCCGCGTTCACTGAATAATTCGGTGAAATTAACAAAAACTTGTATCGTGTGTTTGGAACCAGTTGCACGAATCATGGTGTGAAAGTTTTCGCCAAAAAGAAATCTTATGATAGTGATAATGAACTTCTATGACCCCTTTTGTTCACTTACCAAGTAAAATACTTTATTATTAAAAGAAGAAAACAGCAATATTATGCTAATAGAGTAGCTAAGGAGAGATTCCCATGTCTGCAACCAAAGGTTTAGAAGGAATTGTAGCCACAACCTCGTCGATCAGCTCCATTGTAGATGGTGTGCTTACGTATCGCGGGATTGATATTGATGACCTCGCAGAAAATGCGACTTTTGAAGAAGTAATTTACTTACTTTGGTTCGGCAAATTGCCTACTCAAGCAGAGCTTGAGAAATTGCAAAGTGACCTGAACTCATACAGCAAAGTACCAGATGCGGTAATTGACCTCATTCGTACATTCCCGAAAGATGTAAATTCCATGGCGGCGCTTCGTACAGCGGTTTCTGCACTTGCCCTGTATGATGCAGAGGCAAATGATGCTAGCATGGAATCCAATGTGCGCAAAGCGATCAAGTTGCAAGCACAAATTCCAAGCATTATCGCAGCTTTCGCACGCATTCGCGAAGGTAAAGAGCCAGTAGCTTCCCCAGGATATGCTTCTGTAGCTGCTAACTTCTTGTTCCAACTGACTGGCAAAGAGCCAGATAAAGTTGCGATTGAAGCTTTAGATAAAGCATTAGTACTTCATGCTGACCACGAATTGAATGCATCAACTTTCGCGGCGCGTGTTACGGTAGCAACATTGACTGACATCTATTCCGGTATTACTTCCGCTATCGGTACGCTTAAAGGACCTCTTCACGGTGGTGCGAACGAAGCGGTTATGGTTATGCTTGAAGAGATCGGTACAGTTGAGAATGTTGTTCCTTACATTAACGGCAAATTAGAGCGCAAAGACAAAATCATGGGCTTCGGTCACCGCGTATACAAAAACGGCGATCCTCGTGCGAAGCACTTGCAAAAAATGTCCTATGAGCTTGGCAAATTGACTGGGAACTTGAAGTGGTACGAAATGTCCATTAAAGCAGACGAGTTGGTAACAGGTCTTAAAGGCTTGAAGCCAAACATTGACTTCTACTCGGCTTCCGTATACACAACATTGGAAATCCCGCGTGACTTGTTCACACCGATCTTCGCGATCAGCCGTACTTCCGGTTGGGCAGCTCACATTCTTGAGCAGTACGAGAACAACCGCTTGATCCGTCCTCGCGCAGAGTACACAGGTCCAGTTAACCAAAAATATATCCCAATTAGCCAACGCTAATTGTTCAAGCTATTTAAGCTCAAGGTGCGGGCGTTTCGTACTGAGCCCCAGTTCATCTGGGGGGAGTACTGTGACACCCGTCACTTTTTGTGTGCCTAGTTATGCACATCATATAAGAAGCAACCATTTAGACAAATTTGAGGAGGAACTATTATCATGCCACAATTCGAAACTTACGAACTTCCAACAGAAGGTCAAAAAATCACGATCGAAAACGGTGTACTTCAAGTCCCTAATAACCCAATTATCCCTTTCATCGAGGGTGACGGTACAGGTCCTGACATCTGGGCAGCTTCCGTACGCGTTCTAGATGCTGCAGTTGAGAAAGCATACAAAGGCGAGAAGAAAATCGCTTGGTACGAAGTATACGCTGGTGAGAAAGCTTTCAACAAATTCAACAGCTGGTTGCCAAATGATACATTAGAAGCTATGCGCGAATACATCGTGTCCATCAAAGGACCACTTACTACACCAATCGGTGGCGGTATCCGTTCCCTGAACGTGGCACTTCGTCAAGAGCTTGATCTTTACGTATGTTCCCGTCCAGTTCGTTACTTCAACGGTGTTCCATCCCCAGTTAAACGTCCTGAGCTAGTTGACATGGTTATTTTCCGTGAAAACACAGAAGATATCTACGCAGGTATCGAGTGGGAAGCTGGTTCCGAAGCAGTTAAGAAAGTAATCTCATTCTTGCAAAACGAAATGGGCGTTAACAAAATCCGTTTCCCAGAAACTTCAGGGATTGGTGTTAAACCAGTATCCTCCGAAGGTACAGAGCGTTTGGTTCGCGCTGCAATCGAGTACGCAATCAAACATGGCCGTAAAACATTAACATTGGTTCACAAAGGTAACATCATGAAGTTCACAGAAGGCGCGTTCAAAAACTGGGGTTATGAGTTGGCTGAGCGTGAATATGCTGATAAAACATTTACATGGGCACAATACGATCGTATCAAAGAAGCAGAAGGCGCTGAAGCTGCAAACAAAGCTCAAAAAGACGCTGAAGCTGCTGGCAAAATCATCGTAAAAGATGCGATTGCTGACATCGCTCTTCAACAAGTATTGACGCGTCCAACTGATTTCGACGTAATCGCGACATTGAACCTGAACGGTGACTACCTGTCTGATGCACTTGCTGCACAAGTTGGTGGTATCGGTATCGCTCCAGGAGCAAACATTAACTACTTGACTGGTCACGCGATCTTCGAAGCAACTCACGGTACAGCTCCTAAATATGCTGGTCTTGACGTTGTTAACCCAGGTTCCGTTATCCTTTCAGGCGTCATGTTGCTTGAGCACCTTGGTTGGTTGGAAGCTGCTGAACTGATCTACAAAGGTTTGGAAACATCCATCAACAACAAAACCGTTACTTATGACTTCGCACGTTTGATGGAAGGCGCTAAAGAAATTAAGTGCTCCGAGTTCGCGAACGAAATCATCAAAAACATGGCTTAATTTTTACCTATCGTTGAGTTAGACAAAAGTTATGAGGAGGTATATTTTAAATGGCTATTCGTCGTAATAAAATTACCGTTGTTGGCGCGGGTTTCACAGGTGCTACTACTGCTCTAATGCTAGCTCAAAAAGAACTTGGTGATGTTGTATTACTCGATATACCGCAATTAGAAAACCCTACAAAGGGCAAAGCACTTGATATGCTGGAAGCAGGTCCTGTGCAAGGCTATGATGCTCAAATCACGGGTACATCCAGCTACTCGGATGCAGCCGGTTCCGACATTGTCATCATCACAGCAGGTATCGCTCGCAAGCCTGGGATGAGCCGCGACGATCTCGTTAACACCAATGCGGGTATCGTGAAATCCGTATGTGAGAACGTGAAAGAAGTGGCTCCAGATGCGATCGTAATCATCTTGAGTAATCCTGTAGATGCGATGACGTATGTCGCTTATCAAGCACTTGGTTTCCCGAAAAATCGTGTTATTGGTCAATCCGGAGTTCTAGATACAGCCCGTTACTTAACGTTTATCTCGCAAGAGTTGAACGTGTCCGTTGAGGATGTAAAAGGGGTTGTTATCGGCGGACATGGCGATGACATGGTACCACTCGTACGATACACCTACGCAGGCGGTGTGCCCATCGAGAAGCTGATTCCAGCTGATCGCATTGAGGCCATCGTGCAACGGACTCGTACTGGCGGCGGCGAAATCGTTAACTTGCTTGGTAACGGTAGTGCATACTACGCACCAGCTGCTTCCCTTGTGCAGATGACCGAAGCTATTCTTAAAGACAAGAAACGGATCATCCCGACAATCGCACTTCTCGAGGGCGAGTATGGGTATGATAACCTGTTCATGGGTGTTCTGACGGTACTTGGCGCTAACGGCATCGAGAAAATCATGGACATCGAATTGACAGAAGCTGAGAAATCAGCTTTGGACAAAACAGCGGAATCCGTACGTAATGTCATTAAAGTTGTTTCGGGTTAATCAAGATAATAAGCAATGGCCAGCTTCCTAAGTTATAGGAGGTTGGTCTTTTTTATGTTGCGATGCGCGTGCTGGTGTTTTCTGCGTATTTAGTCACATTTTTATGGAGATATGGTGAAATTACGGAATATATGACATCGCTTTCTTGTTACGTTCATGCCGATTCTGTATACTAAAAGAGAACGATTCTAATTAAAATTGCGGAGGTCGACTCAATGTACCAGGTTATGATTTTTTTACATGTAATTAGTGCTTTAATGCTGGGCTCTTATGTTGTTTTCCCTTTCATTGTGGGACGAGCTGCAAGCTTATCTGGAGCAGGACAAGAAAGCTTCATGGGGTTGCTATCTACGATGAATCGTGTTGGTCAATTCTCATTGATTGTTACTTTCCTTTCCGGTGGAGCGATGGTAAGCCAAATCGATCCTATGCCGTCTGCCTTGTGGATGGCGGTAGCTGTTATTCTTCTAGTGATTGTTGGGGCTGTAACAGGAATGATCGGTGGTCGCATCAAAAAGTTAAAAGCGAACAGTGCAGCAGGGAAAAGTACGGCAACGGATGCTGCTAAAATCAAAACATTCAGCTGGATCGCTTCTATTTCAGTTATCCTAGCTATTCTAGTTATGACAAATCCTCAAATTTTGGGATAGTCGATACATGTACACAAACAAAGAACCTCTTACAACGCATGGATTATGCGGGATAAGAGGTTCTTTTGTGTGAAAGATCCGAAATCCTAGCTCGGATCCGCGATATCTAACGTAATCTCGTCTAATGTTTTCTCGAAAGATGCGCTCATATGCTCCAAGAAGTAATCGACTTCCGGCATGTTCATCTTCTTCAGACTGTCGAGCACTTGCTGCTTGGCGACGACGAATTCTCGATTACCGGTAGAGAGCTCAGTTAGACATTTGATGTAGGCTTCGATCAAATCAGCGGCTTTGACCCAGCGGTAGAGCTCAGGGTCGGGATCTTGAATGAGGCCGCGGTAGATGTTGCTAAGCGCAGGTGGAATCGTGCTGATTAAACGTTCTACAGCTACGTCCTCGATCTCGCGGAAATTCCGCAGAATTTGCTCATTGTTGTGTTTGACAGGCTGAGGGATATCACCTGTCAGCACCTCAGAGGCATCGTGGAACAAGGCGATGGAGACAACGCGGTCCGTGGGTACATTGCCACCATAGACTTCGTTGGAGATTGTGCACAGCATATGAGCAATAGAAGCTACGTAGAAGGAATGCTCGGCTACGTTCTCGCGGCGCATGTTCCACATGAGGCTCCAGCGGTCGATATATTTGAGACGATATAGATAGGCAAAAAAGTGATGATTCATCATAAATTCCTCCTGGAAACGGAGCGCATGCATTCCGCAATTTAATGTACCCTAACAGGTATAACACTTCGCCTATTTGAAGTCAACATGGCTGGCACCGTGCCAACAATTTTGTAGGGAAAGGTGTAGAAACGAAATTTTAGGTTAGGTTAATGGTAACACGAACATTTACAGCGAAGGGGGAGGAATAATGAAAATTGTCGGTATATTTGTTATTGTACTGGTATTTAATATCGTATTCGTCATTGAGATGGATATCCTCCTCGGCTTTAGCTTGTATCACTCCCTTGATAATATGATGAATCATTTTCGCGCAATGTCAGCACCGGAACATGTTCTTTTGATCTTTATGTTTGTGTTCTTACTGATAGCGCCAATCAAGCTGATGCTGAATAAAACGAGTAAACAAGAAAAATAATTAGAAGATATTTATAACACAACAATAAAGGAGCGTCATAATCGGATGATTATGACGCTCTTTGTCATCTCTTTTTGAATCACCATTCGTCACCGTAAATGATCATTTTTTGATAAATTGTTTGGGGGTCTGGCCATAGGTTCGTTTGAAGATACGAATGAAATAGCTGGTCTCCATGCCCATTTGCTGTGCTACTTTTTCAATGGAGATGCCAGGGTGATCCTGCAGGAGCTGGATCGAGCGGCGCATGCGAATTTGTTGAATATATTGCTGCGGCGTAACGCCATAGCTGCTGATGAATAGTCGGTTAAAATGCTGAATGGAGTAACCGACTGTTCTCGCCAAGTTAGCGAGCAGCAAGCGCTCGTTATAGTGGTCGTGGATTAGCTTGATCGCTTCTTGGAGAGCGATATTAGGTTGCCCTGCTGCATGGACACGTTGCTTCAGCTCAGGGCTAGTTTGGCTTTCAAGGATATGTAAGAGCATATCGTACATCCGCCGGGACGCTTCCCAGTAGCTATTTTCGCCATTTAAGCTGAGCAGATGCCACAAGGACTCAAGCTTATGCCATAGCTCATGAAACAGGGTCTCGTTGAGTTGCGTGGGTATCTGGCTGCCAAGATGGTCTACAAATGTAGGGGCTGATGTGCCGTTGAAAGCCACGAAACCTAGCTCCCATACGTCTTCCCCTGGTGCTGGGAAATACTCGTGGGGCACGTTGGCAGGAAGAATGAGCATGGTACCGGGACTCATTTCCATTTCACGTGTGCCAGAAATCTGGAAAATGCCTTTGCCGCTGCGACATAGGAAGAGCTGATGAGCAGGATAGCCATTAGGTCGCAAAAGCTGCTTCTGTTCATGGCTGCCAACACAATACACATAAAGGGGGACTAAGTTATCAAGCGTTGCTAGTTCAGCAATTAGAAATGGCATCATGTTGACTTCACCACCATGTTCATATTGTACGATTTTTGATATCTTCTGTTCTACTAGTATAGTAACTATTTCCCCTATAATCAAAATAAATAATGAAGTCATAGCGATATGAAATAGGAGTGATTTGGATGTCTCGTAAGATTCCACCGATAAGTTCGAAACTGCCGGTCTTGATGCACGGTGCTGATTATAATCCCGACCAATGGCTGCACGATCCGCGAATTTTGGAAGAGGACATCCGATTAATGAAGCTTGCTAATTGCAATGTGATGGCGATTGGAATTTTTGCCTGGGCGGCTTTAGAGCCAACAGAGGGAACCTTCACATTTGAATGGATGGACAGGCTACTGGATACATTTGCAGAGAATGGCATTTATGCATGGCTAGCAACGCCGAGTGGAGCAAGGCCAGCCTGGATGTCTGAGAAGTATCCAGAAGTGAGAAGAGTTGAAGCGAATCGCGTACGCAATTTGCATGGCCTCAGGCACAATCATTGCTACACAAGCCCTGTGTACAGAGAGAAGACAGCGATCATGAATTCGAAGCTGGCTCAACGCTATGGGGGGCATCCAGCAGTTATCGGCTGGCACATTTCCAATGAGTTTGGTGGGGATTGCCATTGTGAGTATTGTCAGAATGCCTTCCGAGATTGGCTGGAAAAGAAATACGGAACGCTCGAAGTACTTAACGCAAAATGGTGGACGTCATTCTGGGCGCATACGTACACGGACTGGAATCAGGTCGAATCTCCGGCACCGCATGGCGAGAGCATGGTACACGCTCATAATTTGGATTGGCGTCGATTCGTTACAGATCAAACCGTCGACTTCTGCAAGCATGAAATTGATGCCATTCGGGGAGCAAATTCCGACCTGCCGGTAACGACCAACATGCACTTAATTGAAGGCTTGGATTACCGTAAGTTTGCCGATATTTTGGACGTCATTTCCTGGGATGCTTACCCTACTTGGCATGAACACCAGGATGACAGTGAGCTGGCAGCTACAGTTGCATTCTATCACGACCTGTTCCGTTCATTGAAACAAAAGCCTTTTCTGCTCATGGAATGCACGCCAAGCTTGACGAACTGGCAGCCGGTCAGCAAGCTGAAACAACCAGGCATGCACAGGCTTTCCTCACTTCAAGCTGTAGCGCATGGCTCAGATTCTGTGCAATATTTTCAATGGCGTAAAAGTCGAGGCTCCAGCGAGAAATTCCATGGTGCCGTCGTTGACCATGTTGGGCATGAACATACACGCGTATTTAAAGATGTAGCAGAGCTAGGGCAAACTTTATCTGATATCTCAAAAATTGTCGGGACGACGACGCGAGCTGAGACAGCGATTCTATTCGATTGGGATAATCGGTGGGCGATCAAAGATGCGCAAGGTCCACGCAATATGGGCATTCATTATGAACGAACCGTGCTTGCACATCACCGAGCGTTTTGGGAGGAAGGCGTAGCCGTAGATGTCATTGGTTCTGAGGACGAACTATCCCCCTACAAGCTTATTATTGCGCCTATGTTATACCTATGCCGGGAAGAAACGGGGAGAAAGCTCGAACAATTCGTCGCTGAGGGTGGGACGCTGGTCACAACATATTGGTCAGGCGTTGTTGACGAACACGACCTATGCCATCTAGGCGGCTTTCCCGGTCCGCTCCGTAAAACGCTAGGTATTTGGGCTGAGGAGATTGAAGGTCTATATGATCACGATCGGAATGGGGTAGCCCTGTCACCTGCCAATCCTCTCGAATTGACGGGGACTTTCGAGTCACATGAGATTTGCGAAATGATTCACACGGAGGGAGCAGAGGTTCTAGGTGTGTATACGGATAGCTTCTATGCAGGCCAGCCGGCGCTCACAGTGAATCGATTCGGCGATGGTCAAGCATATCATATGGCGACGCGGATGAAGTCGGATTTTCTACAGGCTTTTTACAGTAAACTCATCAAACAAACTGGCGTTGCTCGTGCCATAGACACGGATCTCCCACAAGGAGTCACTGCTCAGGTGCGGACAGACGGTGTGACTGATTATCTGTTTATTATGAATTTTAGCGGGAAAATGACGCAAGTTTCTCTGGACGATCAATGTTATACACATCTGGATTCCAATGAGTTCTTGAAAGGGGTTATTGAACTTCCCGTTAACGGGATAGAGCTGGTTAAACGTTCGGCCAACTGACCGTGTATTGGACGGAAAGTAACATACAGCCATTTGTAACTGTATGTTCTTTCTTATTCCTTTTGATCATGTTCTTGTCGGGCACCACGTCCGATGTGTTTACGAAATAGCGCAATAAGTAGGATCAGTAAGGGAATCCCCGTCTGGATGGGAAGTTGGATATAGCGAGGCAATACATTCAAACCTTCATCGAGGTGCTCGACGAAGTTCGAGGACATGAGAATGGAAGATAGCAGGATGACGATTCCAATGGGCAGGGCTAGTTTTCGGTAGTTATTCACTTGAAATATATCAGAAGCTGCAATAATGGCAGCAAGAAAAAAAGTGCCTACTTTGAAAAAGCTAGTGATCACGAAAATAATGACAACAAGTGAATCTAAGCGCTGTAAAAATTCGCCGATATTGATTTCGCCCATGGTCTCAATTAAGGGGAATACAGCGTTTTGCGTATGGTAGACACCGAGAACAGCCACATTGAGAAGGGTCGTTAGACTTAAGATCAGGCCAGAAAGTAAGATACTAATGACACCGACTTTTGCAGCGGCTTGGGAGTTATTCAAGAACGGTAAAAACATCGTAAACGTGACCATTTCAGCAAAGGGAAACGTATATACGAGAGGAAATGCGGCATGGAAAATGGGTTTCCATCCATTATCGATTATGGGCTTCAGGTTATTCACCTCCATTTGCCTAGAAATGATAAGGAGGAGAACACCAAAGATAAAAACGACAATAAATAAACTGAAAAAGATCTCAACGGATCGAACATACACTTCAATACCTCTAGTTAAACCATAGATTAGTGCAAGAATCATGATGCCATTAAGGAT
This sequence comes from Paenibacillus qinlingensis, assembly GCF_031455095.1. Classification (GTDB taxonomy): domain Bacteria; phylum Bacillota; class Bacilli; order Paenibacillales; family NBRC-103111; genus Paenibacillus_E; species Paenibacillus_E qinlingensis_A. The sequence continues at coordinate 37,924 of NZ_JAVDSB010000008.1, read as the reverse complement.
GGAAATGGGGGTTTCATTATAGGAAATCGTCGAGGTAAGCGCACCGAAATCCATTAAGTTTCTACCGGATACATAAGTAAAGTAAACAAGATAGAAGAAACTAAGGAGCCAACCCACATATTTACCAAAAACGAGTTGCGTATATTTGGTAAAGGAGTGATTCGGATATAAGCGAAATAGGGGGACATAGATGAACAGATAAGTAGCAACCCCAGCTAACATCGCTAGTAGAATAACGATCCAGGCAGATTGTTTGGCTTCCATACCGATGTTAATGATAATGGCGTTGCCTATTTCAAACATCATCATCCATGCAAACATTTGTCCGCTATTGATTTTCTCTTTTATCATCGAAGTCCCCTATCTTGTTGTTAAGGTATCTTCTTTCAATTATTACCCATATCGCGAATTGTAAAAGCTGTTTTAGAAATAAAGTCATGGGAAGAGTAGGGCCCAAATCACAAATAATATTGGAGATTATGGGAAATATTAAAAAAAATGATCTGAGAGGATTACATGATGGATCTCTTTAAGAAATTAACCAAAAGAAGTTCTAATCATAGTTCGCTCCAGCCACACAGTTCAGGTATGGAAGCATCACTCGACCTACTGTATACGGATCTGCAGGATAATGTACAAGAGATAAAGACAAAGCTTGGCAACAGCTCAGACCTTGTAGCTAGGGAGTTCATCCTAGGTACGGAAGGAGCACTTAAGGCTTGTATTTTCTATACAGATGGACTTTCCAATGCCATTTCAGTACAAAATTTTATCCGGGATTCACTATTACCTGAAGTGCACTTTGAATCGACCGCAACAGCGGACACCGAGAATTCGGTTATGCAGCAATTAAAAAATCGTATCCTAGCTGTTGGAGAAGTTCATGACGTCATTGATTTCAAATCCCTCTACACCTCTTTATTATCTGGGGATGTCATTCTCTTGTTGGACGGACACACACAGGGCATTGTCATTGGTCTGCGTGGCTGGAATGAACGTGGTGTTACGGAACCCTCCAATGAAACGGTTATGCGCGGGCCAAAGGAAGGATTTTCTGAAAATATTAGAACGAATACGGCCTTAATTCGCCGAAAGATAAAAGATCCTAATCTCTGGATGGAATCTAGAAAAATAGGAAGAGTCACGCAAACCGATGTTGCGATTATGTACTTGAAAGGAATTGCTGATGATTCCATTGTAGAAGAAGTCCGTAGTCGGCTAGATCGAATCGATATTGATGGGATATTGGAAAGCGGTTATATCGAGGATATGATCGAGGATAAAACGTATACGCCATTCCCAACCGTGTACAACACCGAACGGCCGGATGTTATTGCTGGCGAGCTGTTAGAAGGGAAAGTAGCCATACTCGTCGACGGAACACCGGTGGTGCTCGTCGTGCCCGCATTACTTGTCTCCTTCTTACAGGCCGCAGAGGATTACTATCAGCGCTGGGATATCTCTACCCTTATTCGCATCTTACGTTATAGCTCATTTTGTATTGCTTTATTAGGTCCATCTTTGTTCATTGCCGTTACGACCTTTCACCAGGAAATGCTGCCAACGTTACTCCTCATTAGTTTGGCTGCGCAGCGAGAGGGAGTTCCCTTTCCTGCTTTTATAGAAGCATTGATTATGGAAGTGACCTTTGAAATATTACGTGAGGGCGGTTTGCGCATGCCCAAATCGATTGTGACCGCCATTAGTATTGTCGGAACATTGGTTATGGGTACCGCTGCTGTGGATGCCGGATTCGTATCAGCGGCCATGGTTATCGTTGTTTCTATCACGGCAATTGCAAGCTTTGCTGTGCCTGCTTTCACTATTTCTGTATCCGTTCGTATGCTTCGATTTCCGATGATGGCACTTGCCGCCTCATTTGGCTTGTACGGTATTATCATTGGGGTAATTATTTTGGTACATCATTTGGGTAGTTTACGATCATTTGGCGTCCCTTATCTCAGCCCTTTTGCTCCCTTTCAGTTAAAGGATAACAAGGATACCATTATACGGGTACCTTGGTGGGGGATGGTTTCCCGGCCTCGGATACTGAACAAGCATAACATGATTCGTGAACAGACGGATTCGCCATCTCCACCTACAAGGAATCCAGAGGGAGGTTAGCCTATTGTGAGAAAGCGAGTTCTTGCTCTCTTGTTTATGGGGATCGTTATTGTTCTAACCGGTTGTTGGAATCGTAACGAGTTAACTGATTTGGCATTTGTGGTAGGAATGGCCATTGATAACAGTGATGATCAGATTGAAGTATCTATTCAAGTAGTTGAACCACAACAAATTAATGCCAAGGGGGGATCAACTCGCATTCCTGCCATCATGTATAAAAGTAAAGCAGATACGTTAGCTGAAGCTCTAAGAAAAATGATGACGGTTTGTCCTAGAAAACCTTATGTTTCGCATCTGCGTGTTCTAGCCATTGGGGAATCACTAGCTCGGGTAGGCATTGCGGACACTTTAGATTATATCTCCCGTGATCACGAATTTAGAAATGATTTCTCCATTATTATTGCAAAAGGAGGAAAAGGAGCAGATGTCCTGTCAATCTTGACGGCACTAGAACCCATTCCATCCAACAGTCTATTTGACACTTTACGCGTATCGTCTAGAGAGTGGGCGCCTACGACGACAATCACACTAGACGAACTCATTACTGACTTGGTCAGCCAAGGCAAAAATCCAGTGTTATCTGGCATTGAAAGAACAGGTGATCTCAAGGTGGGCAGATCACTGGATAATTTGGAATCAACCACGCCAAATGGCAATGTACGCTTAGTAGGGTTGGCGGTATTTCAAAAAGATAAGCTGGTCGGCTGGTTAGATGAAGCAGATAGCAAAGGTTACAATTATATTGAGGGTAATGTGAAACGAACGATTGGCAATGTGACGTGCGCGGATGGCGGACAGATCTCATTCGAAGTGTTAAATACAAAGTCAAATATGAAAGGTGTCATCAAGAACGGGGAGCCTCAAATCGATATTCGGCTGCTGGTTGAACAAAACGTGGCAGAGGTCAAATGTCAAGTTGACTTGATGAAGTTAGAAACGATTGAAGGTCTTCAAGAAAGATCCAATAAGCAGTTAAAAGAGCTTATCCAACATACCATTCATGAAGTTCAAGCGAAATATCAATCTGATATTTTCGGGTTTGGTGAAGTGATTCATCGTAACGATCCGAAGGGTTGGCAACAAATAAAGGATAACTGGCAGGAGTTGTTTACAAAGTTATCTGTGAATGTTGAAGTCGAAACGAAGACGCGACTCACAGGCACAACATCAAATTCTCTTGTTGAAGAGTTGAAAAAGAAGAAGTAGCCGAATCGAAGAGGTATGTATACCGACGAAGGGGTGAAGGGGCAACGGAGTCCTTCATCCTAAAAAATGATAACAACATATTAATAGGAATATATGTAAGGGTTTACAAAAAAACAGAATCGTGAGGTGCTCTCTATGAAGACAACGAAAAAACCAAATGTGATCGTATTTTTTACGGATCAACAGCGCTTTGATACAACAGGTGTTCATGGTAATCCCCTTGAACTGACTCCTAACTTCGACCGCATGGCGATGGAGGGAACGCATGTTTATAATTCGTTCACGTGCCAACCCGTATGCGGACCTGCTAGATCTTCCCTGCAGACAGGAAAATATGCGACTGAAACAGGCTGCTACGTGAATGGCATTCCGCTCCAGCAAGAGGAGCAAACACTTGCCCACTACTTTAATGACGCTGGCTATCATACCGGATATATCGGTAAGTGGCACTTAGCTGGCCAAGAGCCGGTGCCGCAGGATCAACGAGGCGGTTATCAATATTGGCTAGGCTCCAATGTTCTTGAATACTCTTCGGATGCGTACGATACAGTCATGTATGACAATGAGAATAAGCCGGTGAAGCTTCCAGGTTATCGGGTGGACGCTCAGACTGATGCAGCGATCCGATACATTGATCAACATAAAGAGGATCCATTTTACTTATTCCTATCCTATCTCGAGCCGCATCATCAAAATCATTCGGATAACTATCCAGCTCCGCGCGGATACGAAGGCCGATACAGTGGCAGCCAATTCATCCCTGGGGATCTTGCAACGTTGGGTGGTACAGCACATGCTCATCTTGGCGGTTATTACGGGATGGTCAAACGCTTAGATGAGGCTCTAGGACGTTTGTTCGATTGCTTAATTAGCCTGGACTTGGAAGAAGATACGATTATCATGTTCACTTCTGACCATGGCTGCCACTTTAAGACGAGAAACAATGAGTACAAGCGCTCCTGTCATGATAGCTCCATTCGGGTGCCAACGGCATTCACGGGAGGCTGTTTCAAATCTGGGGGGCGTTTGCAAGAGATGATCTCCTTAGTGGATCTTCCACCAACTCTACTGGATGCAGCAGGTATTCCGGTTCCAGCTTCCATGCAGGGCCGCTCCATTCTTCCGCTGCTGCGTGGTGAAAGAGAGGATTGGCCAGAGGAGATACTTGTACAAATCAGCGAGTCACAAGTTGGCCGAGCTATTCGTACACACCGCTGGAAATACAGCATAAGTGCGCTGAATCTGAATCCTTATCACGATGCAGGGGCAGATACGTATGTCGAGGAATTTCTCTATGATTTGCAATCCGATCCCCATGAGTTAAACAATCTGATCGGGGTCGTTTCCTTTGATAACGTTGCCTCGGATTTACGCACGCGCTTGATTCGTCGCATGCAAGAAGCGGGAGAAGCCGCTCCAACGATACAACCAGCGGAAGTAAAGACTAACTCGGGTGCCAGAAGGGTGTCAGTCAGCGAGCTCCGCAAGAAGCTGTAGGTAAATCATGATGTGCTAGGTAAAACGATACAGTCATTATTCATTTTTATTATAGGAAGAACAGGAATAGCAGAGCGCCAGACTAACACAACACCTTCGTGTTTGGTCTGGCTTTTTTTCTTGGAGCTCGCATGCGAATAGATAAAGGGATTTATGAATGAAAGTAGAAATGTAATGTAGAATTTTATGAATTCAGAATATTCTTTTAAATATAGCGGAGAGGTTTGTAGAAAGGAATTGAGGTCGCCATGCATTGGTTCAGTAAAGTGACAATCAGAAATCAACTGATTTTCCTCGCATCCATCACATTTGTGTTGTTAATCTTAATTTTTTCCGTCTTTTATACCCAAAACAAAGAGATTATTAAACAAAAGAATACCGAGTATACCGTGAATATGATTTCTCAATTGCAGCAAGATGTGGCTTCCTACCGAAATAGTATTGATAAATTACTGATGAATATTGCTTATAACCCCGACATGCAGGAATTCATGCTTGAAACCGATTATGGAAATAGGTACGAGCTCTCTAAGAAAATTAGCAGTGTACTGAACAATGCCAGATTAATGAAGGAAGGTATTGTAGACGTCATTGTCGTTGGAAATTCAGGCTCGTTCTATAGCACCTTCGGCGGAAATGAATATGTCACGAAGTATCAACAGCTCTTCAGTAGTTCTCCCTTTATTTCAGGTTTGAAAGAAGTGAATTTCGGTTCCAATATCAAGGGAACCAAGTTTTTCATAGCAGGACTATCCACCTTCGCCACGTACGATGCTGCACATACAGGCACACAGATTGGCTATTGTTACCTAGTCATTGATGCGAAGGAAATTACCGCGCTTTCGTTCCCCAAGATCGGCAAGGAAGAGATGAAGTTCTACTTACTAGATCGCGATCATCAGGTGTTTACGTCCAACGATACAGCCGCTATTGGGGGCAACTCCGATTTCTTGACAGCGGCAGAAGCTTTAAATGGCCAATCGGCGATCCTTACTTTGAATGGCGTTCGCCAAATTGTTCAAACCGAGAAGTTGCCCGAAATTGGCGGCACTATCATTAGTGCTATTCCCGAAAAAGCGTTATATAGCGAGATTAGAAAATTAAGATTAAATGTCATTTACTTGCTGCTTACAGCTATTTTCATTCTTTCCGTGCCTTTCATCCTCATTATGAATAATTTGATTAAACCCATTCGCCAAATTACGAATTTCATTCTAGGTATTCGAACCAAACAAACGGTCATTTTCAAGCAGGAGATCAAACTTGAAGGCTACTTTGAAATGACCATTCTGTCTTCCAAATTGAATACAATGTTCAACGAAATCGATTCCCTCACACGCAATCTCATTGATGCTAATATCCAGCTGTATCGCGTGGAACTCGAGAAAAAGAAAGCTGAACTTGCGTTCTTGCAAAGTCAGATTAATCCTCATTTTCTGTACAACACCTTCGAAACGATAAAAGGAATTGCGATGATAAGAGGGGTTCACGAGATTAAAGACATGGTCCAAGATTTGAGCCGGATATTTCGATACAGTATTAAAGGAACAGAAGAAGTCTCGCTCCAAGAAGAGTTGGATACGATTAGCGCTTATTTGCGCATTCAAAAGACGCGGTTCAAGGATCGATTCGACATTCAGATGGACATTAACCCTCGGGTATTAACTTGCAAAGTTCCTAAAATGATTCTTCAACCGATTGTTGAGAATGCGATTATACATGGCTTAGAGCCCTTATCGAAAAAGGGTCATCTGAGGATTATGGCGGAAATTGACCCCCATAACAAATTAGTTATCTCTGTGAAAGATAATGGGAACGGAATGCCTGAGGAAATGAGCGAGGCGTTACTTAAGAATGCGGAAGGCAAAGACCCGTTCGAGCAGCATCTAGGCTTGAAAAACGTCAATAATCGAATCCAATTCATCTGTGGAGATGAGTATGGGTTGAGCTTCCAAAGTCAAGAGAACTTAGGGACAGAAGTGATTTTTCATTTGCCGCTAAAGGAGAATGAGGATGTATAAAATTTTATTGGTAGATGATGAAGAGTGGGTTGTACAGAGCTTAAAACATAGTATTGATTGGGAGGAATATGGATTTCAAGTGATTGGAGAAGTGCACAGCGCTGACGAAGCCCTTGCATTCATTGACACCCATCAACCACATCTCGTGATAACGGATATCAAAATGCCTGGTATGAGTGGGCTCGAATTAATAAAAAGAGTCGTAAGCAAAGAGTTACCCGTCCAGTTTGTTGTAGCCAGCGGACATGCGGAGTTCGTTTATGCACAGAAAGCGCTGCAATATGGGGCGATTGGCTACTGTTTGAAGCCTTTTGAAGAAAATGAAATTAAAGATTACTTAAAGAAAGCTAGGTTACATATCGAATCAAAAAGTAAAAGTGATCATTTGGAATTAATCGATTTAATTCTAGGGCAAAGTGTGCCCGATCATGGCAAAGTAAAGGAATTATTACGGGCTGAAGGCGTTGATTGTGATAAAAATGAATTAGCTGTTATTCAAGTGATCGGGAATTTCCTCATGCCAAGCGAAAGTAAGATTCCGTATTGCAGTCTGAAAACTGGACCAAGTAAACGGGTCTGTCTTATGAATCAATCGGATTTTATGTCGTTTATGGAAAAAGTGAAATCGGTCCCGAATGTTAGTGTAGGCTATGCGACGCACATGAAGCTACACGAGATTAAAGAAGCCATACATGCGGCCAATATATCAGCATTTCATTTTTTCGTGACCGGAAAGAAGGATTGTTATTGTGTCAGTGCTGCCTCTACGGATCTTAAGCGTTATTTAGGTCATGTAGCAACCGCGATGGAAAAGAAAGATCTGAAGTTCATTGATGCCACCTTTCATGAACTCTCGCTTTGCTTCGAATCGGGAGCGTATACGATTAAAGATGCTTATTTTGTCTATTATCAAATTATGTATTATGCGAGCGATAGACTAGCTATGCATGTCGACGTGGAGATTGATCATTTCGAACAGCTATCTTCCATTTATATGAATGTACATGTCATGTTGGCAGAGCTTAGACGGCAAATCATTCAACAAGTGATATCCTTAGCGCAGGTATCCGATGTAGAGATCGAGCACGAAACCGTCAGGCATATTGTGAAATATGTCAAAGAAAATTTCTATAATGACATCAATTTGAGTCAGATTTCCAAACTATTTTTCGTAACGCCGAACTATGTTAGTCATATTTTTAAAAGGGAAATGGGCGTTAATTTCACGGAGTATATCAGTAAGCTGCGGATTGATTATGCGGGGGGCTTATTAAACAGCTCAACGTTAACCATTCAACAGGTGAGTGAGAAGTCAGGGTTTAACGATTATTTTTATTTTACCAAAATATTTAAGCGGATAACGGGCATTACGCCATCGGAGTATAGAAAAAAAACAAGGGCAGATTAGTCCTCACTGTGCGATATGAACGATTTCATGATTGGCTATGTAATAATCTACGATGAAGAAACATGTTATGCCTTTCCGATTAAAGCGTCGATATAGATGCTGGAAATCGTCTATATGGGCGTATCGCAGATTATATTAATATTTAGTTAAGACATCGTTCACATCGTAAGGAGGGTTCCTATGGAAACAACAACGAACTTAGTCGAGCATAGGCAGGTTCGTAAACGATCCAACTTATGGGATAGAATCACCTACCATAAGTATTTCTATCTCATGTTATTACCTATCATTACATGGTATGTAATATTTTGCTATATTCCAATGTACGGTTTGTCCTTAGCGTTCAAAACCTACGACTTTAGCAAAGGGATTACAGGCAGCCCATGGATCGGAATTCAAAACTTTAGAGATATTCTGAATGATAGTCAGTATGTAAACTCTTTAATGAATACCATCATCATTAGCTTCGGCAAACTTATATTTCATTTTCCAGTGCCAATCCTTCTAGCCCTTCTCATTAACCAAATTGCGAGGCAGAAACTTAAAAAGATATACCAGACGATTTTTACATTTCCGCATTTTATTTCATGGGTCGTATTAGGTGGAATTATTACCAACATTTTAGGCTCACAAGGTGTTTTTAATCAAATTATGGGGTTGTTCGGATTTGAATCGATGTCCATCCTTACGGACCCTGCGTTATTTCGCCCACTCATCTACATCACGCATATTTGGAAAGAAATTGGGTGGGACTCCATCATTTATTTAGCGGCTCTTGCAGGTATTAATCCTGAATTGTATGAAGCAGCGGATATGGATGGCGCGAATGGCTTACAGAAAGTACTTCATGTTTCTTGGCCTGGTATTAAATCTACGGTAGCCATCCTGTTCATCCTTACAGTTGGGCTTATGATGAATGTTAGTTTTGATCAAATCTACAACCTGTACAGTGCTCCCGTTTATATCGTTGGGGACACGGTGGACACTTACATTTTGAGGACAACCATGTCAGTTGGAAGCAATTTTGGATTATTAGCTGCTGCTGGCTTTATCAAGTCTGTTGCAAGTATGTTTCTACTGTTGTTTGCCAATTATGTTGTGAAAAAATTTGGAGAACAGGGTCTGTTTTAGAAAGGGGGAGTAAGCATGAACTCATCACCAAGTGTAGGCAGAAAACGTTCGGGGTTAAGCTTTATTCCCCATGTCATATTAGGATTCTTTGGAATCCTATCCATATTTCCTTTCTATACGGTTCTGATTTCTTCTTTCGCCTCTTTTGAAGCGATTACTAGTAAGAAGGTATATCTATTTCCCACTTCATTCGTATTAACGAACTACAAAACAATCTTAACGCAAGATCAATTCTTTAGCTCACTAGGTGTAACCATCTTTATTACGGTAGTCGGTGTATCGATCAATATGTTTCTTTCGGTAACTGGAGCTTATGCGCTGTCCAAGAAACAGCTGCCTGGTCGTAATTTGTTCTTATCCTTGATCATATTCACGATGTTTTTTAACGGCGGTTTGATCCCCTGGTATTTACTCGTTAAAAATTTAGGCTTAATTGATAGTCTATTCTCCATGATTTTACCTGTAGGAATCAATACATTCTATCTCATCATTATGAAAAACTATTTCAATTCACTGCCTGAAAGCTTAGAAGAGTCGGCTAAGATCGACGGCGCCAATGATATCTATATTTTGATCAAAATTATCATCCCCATTTCAGCGCCTTTCATCGCTACATTTGCCTTGTTTTATTCCGTAGAACGATGGAACGAATGGTATAACTCCTTATTATTTATTCACTCACCTTCTAAGGCACCTTTACAAATACTGCTTCGAGAGCTGCTGATTAATTTCAATACGGACATTGGGTCGATTGGGGCAGCCATCAGGGACAGTAAAAGCATCTATGTACAAGGTGTACAAATGGCCTCGATTGTAGTCACAAGTCTTCCGATCTTACTTATTTACCCGTTTCTTCAAAAGCATTTTGCAAGTGGCATTATGGTGGGGTCGTTAAAAGAGTAAGAGGCCAAACGTAGGTGTTTGAAAGAAAAGGGCAACAAATTGCCTTTCTCTTCTATATAAAAAATAGGGAGGTTTTCTTATGAAAATGTTGAAAAAAAGTTCACTTTTCTTAATGAGTACGCTGCTGTTTACAACCTCATTAGTGGCCTGCAGTAAAACCAACACGGAACCAAGCTCGGCCACTGTGGCGCCTACAGCCAGTACCAGTACCACCAGTACGACTACACCAAAGACGGAAGAAAACAAGTATAAGGATGCCATCGAACTTTCCGTTGCGATATGGGATGTCGAGTCAGGATTAGCGAAGTCGAAAGATGATGCCCTCTATCAATTCCTTTCAAAGAAATTTAACGTAACATTTAAGCCTGTAGGCATCACATGGGATGATTATGCGCAAAAGATCAATCTCTGGGCCGCTTCCGATTCCTTGCCCGACATTTTCTCCATTGATGCGATCGGAACGCCAACTTTTTATAATTGGGTCAACCAAGGCATTGTAAAACCAATTCCGAAGGATCTTTCCGGTTATCCGAATTTGTCAAAGTACTTAGACGTGAAAGATATTCAAGCAACGAAGATTAATGGGCAATTCTATGGTATCCCTCGACGTACTTATTCTTCTTTGAATTATAATGCGAATGATCGGATCATCTTCTACCGTTGGGACTGGGCACAGGCAGCAGGTGTAACGAAGGAACCAGAAACGTTTGACGAATACAAAGATATGATGGTTAAAATTGTAGCCTCGAATCCAGAAGGGAAAAAGCCTGTTGGACTCACGGGACTTCCAAAAACAGCACCAGATGTACTGTGGACGTACAGTAACCCTCTAGCTTCCTCAGATGGCAGTGGGGCTGATTCCAAATGGATCAAGGAAGATGGTAAATTCATTCCAGCTGTCTTTAGTAAAAACTCCATACCTACATTGAAAATGGCACGTGATTGGTTCGCAGCAGGCATTATTGATAAGGATTTACCATTGTTAAAAGGTGAACAGCATTACGAGAAGTTTGCCTCTGGGAAAGCTGCATCCATTGTTGTCAGCGGTGGTTATATCAATGGCTACAAAAAAATCGAGAAAGACAGATTTAACAAAGTCTATCCGGACAAAAAATTCACGGACGCTGTTAAATCATTGAAACCACTGACAAGTCTAGATGGCAACAAATATCATCCTGTATTTAAAACATACTGGTCGGAAAGTTATTTTAACGCGAAGATTAACGACAAAAAATTGGCACGTATCTTGGATCTGTATGATTATCTGTTGAGCGATGAAGGGAAACGTCTAGTTAGCTATGGATTTGAAAATGTCGATTATAAACTGGATGGTGCCAAAATCATCCCGATCGATCCCAAAGTCGTCATTGGTGAGAAATATCCAAGTACACTAGTCTTCAATACGTTAGCAACGTGGGAAACCCCTTATACCGTTGACGATCCTAACGATCAAAGCTGGGTGAACAAGGATCTGCAGAAGGATGCAATCAGTTACATGCAATTTGTGAAAACCAAAACAAAAATTCCTGATTTCTCACCTGAGTTAACGCTAGTGTCTACACCAGCCAAAGATAAATTTACGGTCATTAATTCAGATTTACTAATCAAAATCATGGCAAGTAAAGATGATGTGGAACAAATGTTCACGAAGGAAATTGACGCTTATAAAGGGAAAGGTCTGGATAAAGTCATCGAAGAAGTGAATGCCAAAGCGCAGCAACTAGGGATTAAGTGAACGAACTTCCTGGTCGGTATCCTCGTATACCGACCAGGAAGAATAATTATAGGGTCATGTCGTATAGAAGGCGCACGAACTTTTGTTACAGGCCAAGTAAACCATAAACAATGATTGGAAGGGAATGGTTAATCCGATGCGACAATACGCTCAAAGGGCAAAAAGAAAGATCAGACTACTTACGCAAGTTTGTTCAGTACTTATGTTATCCTCCCTTTTCAGCAACTGGATTCCGCAACAGCCAGTGTACGCAGACGATTATTACGGCCATGAAAATACAGGTATATTTCGTGAAGATTTTAATGGAAACACCTTAGACCCCAAGAAGTGGCTTATCGCTGCGAAGCAATGGGGCGGAATGAATAACAATGGTGTGGTACCAGAAAATGTTAAAGTTCAAAATGGCAACTTAATTCTTGAAGCACATGGTGATTTATATAATGGTCCAGTCAAAGGCTTATACAAACCCAATAAAAATAAGGAAGATATTACGCCTTATCACCTTGCTTACAATGTGGATACCGTGGAGCGCGGGAATAAAAGAGTGGGCGCAGCAGTAGCAACGAAAGCTTATATGGGTTCTGGCAGATATACGATGTCTGCGAAGATTATTCCGGATTTGGGTGTAGCTTCTACGATGTGGAGCTTTCATTACCAAGAGTATTATGGATCCGTAGCTACCAAAAATGGTGTCAAGGTTGCGAGTGGAGATCCGGAATACATCAGAGCGTTTAAAGAAGGCCGGTTGCTGCCTGGAGCAGGTGGTGTGTACCCGGATTATTACGCATACAATCATGAAATCGATATTGAGCTTCCGGGTAGACCTAGTGGAGCCCATACGGGGCAAACTTATGACCGGGCACTTTTGAACACTTTTACAGGTGAAGCGGATAATGAGTATACGACCATATACGCGAATCTGGCTGCCAAAGGTATTCATGTGAACGATGGGAACTACCACAAATTTGAATACCGCTGGCACACAGGAGGCAATGGAGAAACACCGAGAGTGGACTATTATATAGATGATCAGTATATCGCCACCAATACAACAACACTTCCAACCAACGCAGGCCGTCTCTGGCTGGGCGTGTGGTTCCCGGATGCTTGGGCGGGCTCGTCCGCTAACTTCGATGTGAAGCAAATGGCTGTCGACTACTTTGAATTTGAACCATACCACGAGCCAGGAGACACATGGATGCCGGAGACATTCCCGGATGACGGTTGGGAAGATTCTGATTTCCGTCCTATGACGGCAGACGCGATTAATACAAGATGGGGCACAACAACAGGGGAATTTCGTGATAATTTCGATGGAACGTGGCTAGACACAAGTAAATGGAAAATAGCGCAGAAAAATTGGGGTGGCATGCTCGGAAACTCAAGTGTCAATGGACAAAGCTGGAATGGCGGTGTTCACCCGGATAACGTTAAGCTGGATGCACAAGGGCATTTGGTACTAGAAGCGCATGGCGATTATTATAACGGATTACCTATTGGGATGAATAGCAATGGTGTGCCGCGAAAAGATGGTCGACGTGTTGGTGCCGCTATTGCGACTTCGCACTATTATGGCTCTGGTGAGTATGAAATTCGCATGAAAATACCAAAAGTGATAACAGGGCCTAATAATGAAGGAATGCCGCATGGAGCTGTTCCTGCGATCTGGACATTCCATTATCAGGAAATGGATGCGACAAGTCCTGAAGCTCAGCAATTTAACGTCGATCCTAACGCGGATTACTGGGTCAGTAACAATGAAATTGATATGGAATTTCCAGGACGTCCTGGCCCGACACATACAGGTATGACATTTAATAAGGCCTTATTTAATACTTGGCAAGGCGAGAATGAGACGGAATATCATACGAATTATACAAATTTGGGAACGAACGTGTCAGATGATCAATGGCATACGTACAAAATTATTTGGCAAATTGCTGACCCCGCTCATCAAATTGCGCCTTATGTGCAATTCATGGTGGATGGTGTTACCAAATATACGGCAGATGCCTCCAAATTCATTCCTACTAAACCAGGACGCTTATGGTTAGGGTATTGGTTCCCCAAAAATTGGGGCGGGCCAGCGAATTTCTCTAAAGCACAATTGTTAGTTGATTATGTGAATTTCAAACCGTACAGCACTTCAGGTGCTATGACACAGCAAGAGTCATATCCGATGACAGGTTGGGCTGCGAGTGAACAGTACCCAGGCTATTGCGTATTCCCTTGCAGTGCAGCGCAAACCCCGGACACACAAGCGCCAACCGTACCTACTGCCTTGATATCCCCTTCCAAAACAAGTAACAGTGTTACACTTTCGTGGACAGCGTCAACGGATAATGTTGGGGTTACGGCATACGACGTTTATCAAAACAATACGTTACTTACTACTGTAACAGGAACAACGTATGTGGCATCTGGTTTGACAGCGAACACGACGTATAATTATTATGTCAAAGCAAAAGATGCTGCAGGGAATCTGTCAGCAGCGAGCAGCACGCTCAATGTCACGACAGGAGTTGCGGATACGCAAGCACCAACGGTGCCAACGAACTTAACATCACCATCTAAGACGGATACCAGCGTGAATTTATCATGGACGGCTTCAACAGATAACGTGGGAGTAACGGGATATGAGGTCTACAAGAATGGTGTCTTATCTGCGACAGTAACGGGCATATCAGCTGTCGTGTCAGGACTGACGGCTAGTACGGCCTATAACTTTACGGTCAAAGCAAAAGATGCTGCAGGGAATCTGTCAGCAGCGAGCAGCGTATTAGCCGTGACGACGAATGCAGCCGTAAGCAATATGCTTCAGAACGGTACATTTAGTTCAGGACTTGTTAGTGATGCTGCTTTAGGTTGGAAAAATACGAAAACCGGTGTGTCAGATGTGACGGGTGGCACACTGAATTTACATCCAACGACTGTCGATATTGCAGAAGTCGAGCAAGCTGTAACAGTCACATCTGGTCAGGCTTATAAGTTAACAGGCGATATGTGGAGTACTGGTGATCCAACATATGGGTATGTGTATATCTATAGTGGATCCCAAATCATTGCGCAGGATTTCACGAATGCAACCAAATCGCTAAATCTTGTTTTTACAGCAACAAGTAATCAAATTCGTGTCGTGCTGCAAGCCTATAAGCAGCAAACGGGGGTATTCCATTTTGATAACTTGAATTTAGCTACAAATTAAAGAAGATGGCATGAAAGGCGCGTAACATGTGCCTTTCATGCCATTTTTTTATGAATAGATGGATTATCTACAGTTAAATTTATCGATTTAACGATTAAACGCAAAATAGATGGAAAATATGTAGTTAATTTTAGCCGTTTTTACTAAAAAGAATAAAAACGAAGGTTTTAACTACATATTTTACAGTTAAATGGAATTTATGAGGAAAGTACTCATAAATAGCTGTATATTTTCCAGTTAAAGCTAAACACTGGAAGACGATCTTCTCGAGCACTCAGCTTGCTTATTTCACGCTCGGCGCCACCCGTACCGCCACCTTGCCGGTGGCCGGGGTGTAGACGAGCGACTGCCCGATCAGCGCTTGCAGATCGTCAAGCGCAACCGTGACCTGCCCGTGCTCGCGCAGCGCGGGCTGCCTTAATCGGACGCGCGCGCCGTCGCCGCGCGTCGCGGTCTTCGCATTCACCTGCAAGGTGAATGCCTCTTGCCCCAGGCGGAGGCGCAACTCTCCGCCCTCTACAGCAGCGCTGCCGCCGAGCTGCGCGACGGCAGCGGCCGCGTCCAAGCGCAGCGGCGCGCTGCCTTGCTGCGCCTCGACCCGGCGCTGGATCGAACGGTGCAGCAGCTCCGGCGTAATGTTCGGGCTGCCCGCGTTGATCCGCGGGATCAACATGTGATCGGCGCTGCGCGTCGCCATCTCGGGCGAGATCGTGAAGGCGTAGCGGAAGCCCGCCTTCTGCACTTGCTCCGTCGCCGCAGGCGACGTGATGCCGTAAGGGTACGCCATCGCGTCGAGCGGCGCCTCGGTGAGTGGTGCAAGCTTGCCGAGGCAGGCCCCAGCATCCGTGAACACACGCTGCTGGTAGGCAGCGTCATTCTCGCCATCGAGCTTGCCCACCAAAGCAGCTTCACCACTCGGCAGCTTGTGGTGAAGGTCATCCGTATGGCAGCCGACGTCGATGAAATTCGTCGCATGCGTCATTTCCTTGATTTGATCATAAGACATCGACGGAATGTAAGAGGCCAAGGGTGTCGCTAAGTCCTTCGTGATGACGAAGTTGACAGCGGGTATGCGTAAGCTTTTGAGAATCGGATAAGCTCCTGTATAAAAGCTTTGATATCCATCATCAAAAGTAACCAGCACCGCGTTCGAGGGAACCGTTGCGCCTGCCATGTACATTTTAAACTCATT
This sequence comes from Paenibacillus qinlingensis, assembly GCF_031455095.1. Taxonomy (GTDB): domain Bacteria; phylum Bacillota; class Bacilli; order Paenibacillales; family NBRC-103111; genus Paenibacillus_E; species Paenibacillus_E qinlingensis_A. Next base: position 21,502 of record NZ_JAVDSB010000008.1, on the reverse strand, counting down.
CAATGAAATAAAATGATAGCCTTTGCTGAGCAGGGTGGTGAGTTGATCTTGAAATAGGGCACTTGTGATGGTGCTTGAGCTGGTATCGGTGTCATGGATATGATGATACATAAGGACGGCTACTTGATCTTGATAGTAAATGGTCCCCGATTTTTCAGCCTGCAAGGGGGTCAATAAGAGCGTAAGCCCGAGTAGACTAACGAGAATCGAAATTGCGATTCTTTTGTACATGTCAGCGAATCTCCTTGTTTTGCTCACAGAACCGTCGAACTGTTCCTATGAGGTATGATATAATAGTTAATATTCTTTAAGATTATGCGGGTAATTGAGAGGAGCTAGACTGTGTTATGCAACATTTTTATCAAAGCGTTTATGATTTAATTGTGGAAACGTCCACGAATCTTCCAGGTGATGTTCGCCTTGCGGTACAAGCCGCTCAAGCAAGAGAGGACAAGGGTACACGCTCAGCGTTATCACTATCCCGCATTGCCGATAACATTCATATGGCGGAAACTAATGTTTCTCCAATCTGTCAGGATACAGGCATGCCAACGTTTATTATACACTGTCCAGTTGGGGCAAACCAAATTGTAATGAAGAAACATATCCTAGAGGCAGTTGCGAATGCAACGAAGGCAAGTAAGCTTCGTACGAATTCCGTAGATTCGCTGACAGGTGCTAATAGCGGGGATAACCTCGGACCTGGAACACCGGTTATCCATTTTGAGCAATGGGAGCGCGAGGATGTTGAAGTGAAGCTCATTCTCAAAGGCGGCGGCTGTGAGAACAAAAACATTCAATACAGCTTGCCAGCTGATCTTGAAGGCGTAGGCAAAGCTGGTCGTGACCTTGACGGTATTCGCAAATGCGTGATGCATGCGGTCTACCAAGCACAAGGCCAAGGCTGCAGCGCTGGATTTATCGGTGTTGGAATCGGCGGAGATCGGACAAGCGGCTATGAGCTGGCGAAGCATCAATTGTTCCGTCGTGTAGACGATGTGAATCCACATGAAGATCTTCGTAAGGTTGAGGAGTACGTGATGGAGCATGCGAATACGTTGGGAATTGGTACGATGGGTTTTGGCGGCCAAGTAACATTGCTTGGCTGTAAAGTTGGCGTAATGAACCGTCTGCCAGCTAGCTTCTTCGTATCAGTAGCGTATAACTGCTGGGCGTTCCGTCGTCAAGGCGTGATTCTAAATGCAGAAACGGGTGAAATCAACGGCTGGTCTTACCCTAGAGGGGAAGAGGTTTCCTTCCAAGATGCTTTCGAAGCAAGTGCAGAAGAAGCCAGAAATACACCGCAAGAAGAGCGTCGCGAGATCGTTCTTACGACTCCGATTTCAGAAGAGCAGATTCGCAGCTTAAAAGTCGGCGACGTTGTTGTCATTAACGGAACGATGCACACAGGGCGCGATGCGCTTCATAAATATTTGATGGATCATGATGCGCCGATCGATTTGAATGGTGCAGCGATTTACCACTGTGGACCGGTTATGGCGAAGGATGATGCCGGCGAATGGCACGTGAAGGCGGCAGGACCGACAACAAGTATTCGTGAGGAACCTTACCAAGGTGAGATTATTAAGAAGTTCGGTATTCGTGCAGTTATCGGTAAAGGCGGTATGGGACCGAAAACACTGGCAGCGTTGAAGGATCACGGCGGCGTGTACTTGAATGCAATTGGTGGTGCTGCACAGTACTACGCACAATGCTTTAAAAAAGTGGAAGGCGTTGACTATCTAGAATTCGGTATTCCAGAAGCGATGTGGCATTTGGAAACAGAAGGCTTCGCAGCTATCGTGACGATGGATTCTCATGGCAACAGCTTGCATGCCGACGTGGAGAAGAATTCCTTAGAGAAATTGGCAGCGCTGAAAGAGCCTGTTTTTAAATAAATTCTAGTACGTGACGCGTTCTCAACATATTTACAAAAAAAATACTGGATTAGCTAGAGAAATTAGGGTTACTATTTAGAGTAGCCCTTTTTCTTTATGTTTGGAATAATCGGCACATCACCCTGTTGGAGGTTTACGCGTCCATGACCAAATTTCGTGCAAAGCTAACCCTGATTTTAATCTTACTCATTGGATGCTCGATGTTGGTTGCCGGTATATTCATGGCGAAAGTTCTCGAGAGTTCACATGTGAAATCTTTACAAGAAAATATGGAGCGTGAGCTTCATGTGATTGCTTCTAGTGGTGTTTGGGATTATCAAGGGACTGACGCCGAGCTGTACTCGTATTATTCTGCACAAGCGCATCGACTTAAAGACGCAACAACGGAACGTTTGACGTATGTACGTGCTGACGGCAAAGTGCTAGGTGACTCCGACCAACCCCCAGAGCAGATGGATAACCATCTAACAAGACCTGAAATCGCCGCGGCAGCGAAGGTTGGCGTCGGTTATGTGACACGTTATAGTGATACACTGAAAGAGAACATGCTGTATGCAGCGATTCCGGTTAAAAATGAAGCCAAAGTGACAATCGGGTATCTGCGAATATCGTTAAGCTTAGCCCAAGTAGATAAATCTATCCGCAGTCTATGGTATTTCCTTATTTCAGGATTATTGATCCTTTTTGTTATTGCAGGTATTGTCAGCTATCGGATTGCCAAAGGGATTACACGCCCCATTGAGCGGATGACGAAGGTTGCGCAGCAAATTACGAATTTAAATTATGAATCTCGTGTTCCCGCGTATCGCAATGATGAGGTGGGGCAGCTCGGCCAAGCGATTAATCGGATGTCTGAGAGCTTGCAGGGTCAGATGGCACGTATTCAAGAAAATGAACGCAGGCTGCAAGGTGTCATGGAAAATATGATGAGCGGTATCATGATGATTGACCGCGAAGAGCGGATTATGCTGCTCAATCCTTCTGCCGAAGCGATTCTAGGATTCACCTCGCAGGAGCTGCTTGGGAAGAAATATAATGAAGCGAAGCAGCAATATGACTTCACGAAAATGATTCAGGAATGTATCGAGCTGCAGGAGCCGATTTCGGATGAGATGATGTTCTATTATCCGGCAGAGCGTATTCTGGATATTCATTTAAGTCCAATTGCGCATGAAGATGAAGAGTGGTCTGGTGTACTTATCGTGCTCCACGATATCACGGCGGTTCGCAGATTGGAGCGCATGCGCAGTGAGTTCGTAGCGAATGTCTCCCATGAGTTGAAGACGCCGATTGCGGCAGTAAAGGGCTTCGCGGAGACGCTGCTGGCAGGCGCGTTGAATGATAAGGAAACGGCGGTGTCGTTTCTGCAAATCATTTTCGATGAGAGTGAGCGGTTAAATCGTCTGATTGGTGATATTCTAGAGCTGTCGAAGATAGAGTCGAAGCGTATTCCTATGAATTTCTCTCCTGTCTATTTGCCTGAATTTCTGGAGAGATCATTAAGTGTACTGCGCAAAGAAGCAGAGAAGAAGCATATCGAGCTTACCATGACGGTAGAGGATGATATGTATATTGAAGCGGACGAGGATCGGTTGCGCCAAATCATCATTAATTTACTGTCTAATGGCATTGCCTACACGCAAGATGGTGGGAAAGTCAAGCTTCGTGTAGAACCTTTGGAAACTAATGCAGATGGGGATTACGAACGACTGCGAATTATTGTATCGGATACCGGAATGGGGATACCGAAGAAGGATTTACCGCGGATATTCGAACGATTCTATCGGGTAGATAAAGCGAGATCCCGAAGCTCAGGCGGGACGGGACTGGGGTTATCGATTGTTAAGCATCTTGTGGAAATGCATAAAGGAACCATTCGTGTTGAGAGTGAAGTAGGGGTAGGGACGAAATTTATCATTGAGTTGCCTGTGATTCACTAAAAATAGGTAGATTTTTAGCGCGGATTTACACCCCGATGATGAAGGGTTTACAATGCCTTTACAATTATGTGATACACTGGGGTTGTGCAATGTTAATAAACTGTAAATGCGGGGGATCCCATGGCACAAAAAATACTAGTAATTGAAGATGAGCCGACGTTGGCTCGGTTATTATCCTATAACCTCTCGCAGGAAGGCTACGATACGAAAGTGATTGATCATGGTGGTGACGGTCTGCAGGAGGCACTCCAGCAGTCGTATGATCTACTCATTTTGGATATTATGCTGCCCGGACTTAGCGGTTTTGAGGTATTGGCTAAGTTAAGACAAAAAGGTAATCGCACACCAGTCATCATTCTAACCGCACGCAATGCCGAGGATGAGGTTGTACAGGGCTTGAAGCATGGGGCAGATGATTATATCACCAAGCCATTCGGGGTAGCTGAATTACTTGCGCGTGTGGCAGCTGTTCTGCGACGTACACAATCGGATGAGACCGCATCCGATATAGCCAAATCGAATGAGAAAGTCATTCAGGCGGGTGAGCTTCGTATTTATCCTGAGAAATATGAAGTTGTGCTGAATGGGGAGTCCATTCCCTTACGGCCTAAGGAATTTGAAGTCTTACTGTATTTAGTTCAGCGCCCAGGTGTGGTTGTTACCCGAGATGATCTCATGAATATCGTTTGGGGCTTCGACTATATCGGTGGTCAGCGAACGGTTGATGTGCATGTGAGTTCTTTACGCAAAAAGCTGGAAATGAATCAACAATCGGTTCAGATTGATTCGATACGCGGAGTCGGGTACAAACTAATCGCGACGACGATTAAAAAGTAAAGGAGCATGGATGCTGGGGAAGCGGCAACCATGCTTTTTTCTCTTTGGAGTGGATTGGATAGGAGCAGCTAATCTCTACATACGGATAACACAATCGCATACATTATTCGCAAAATCGGGAATTTTTTTCACCGAGGGTTGGGGTATAATTAAGATATACATACGAGTATTCTCAGTAATAAATTTGTTTTGTAGGATCAATATAGAGGAGGAACATCATGTCAACGACGTATCGGATCGCGATTATTGGGTGTGGAGGGATTGCCAATGGCAAGCACATGCCTAGCTTAAGCAAATTGGACAATGTAGAAATGGTAGCATTCTGTGATATCGTTGTAGAGAAAGCGCAGGAAGCTGCTGCCAAGTATGGTAAGGGAGAAGCACGTGTCTATGAGGACTATCGTGAGGTATTGAAGGATAGTTCGATCGATATCGTTCATGTATGTACGCCAAATGATTCCCATGCGGACATCACGATTGCTGCTTTGGAAGCTGGCAAGCATGTCATGTCGGAGAAGCCAATGGCGAAAACAGCGGTTGACGCGAGACGTATGGTTGAAGCAGCGAAGCGTACTGGCAAGAAGCTAACTGTTGGTTATAACAATCGCTTCCGCGGTGATAGCCAACATTTACATAAGCTTTGTTCCGAAGGCGAGCTTGGCGATATCTATTTCGCGAAGGCACATGCGATTCGTCGCCGCGCAGTACCCACTTGGGGCGTGTTCCTTGATGAAGAGAAACAAGGCGGAGGCCCGTTGATCGATATCGGTACGCATGCATTGGATTTGACGTTGTGGATGATGAATAACTATGAGCCAGCCGTTGTTTTGGGTACTTCCTATCACAAGCTTTCTCAGCGTGAAAACGCGGCGAACGCTTGGGGTCCTTGGGATCCAGCTAAGTTCACGGTGGAAGATTCAGCATTTGGTATGATTACGATGAAAAACGGTGCAACGATTATTCTTGAATCGAGCTGGGCGCTGAATACGCTTGAAGTGGATGAAGCGAAATGTACGCTCTCAGGAACAGAAGGCGGCGCGGATATGAAAGGCGGCCTACGCATTAACGGAGAGAAACATAGTCGTTTGTTCACGACAGAAGTGGAATTGAAAGCAGGCGGCGTAGCCTTCTACGATGGTAAAGCGGAGCAGGCTTCTGATTTAGAAATGAAGCTATGGATTCAAGCGATAGAGAACGATACAGATCCCGTTGTTACACCTGAGCAAGCGTGTGTGGTATCTGAGATTCTAGAAGCTATTTATGAGTCAGCGAAAACAGGTAAAGCTGTATACTTTGACTAGGTGATAACATCCTATTGCCTGGGAAATAGTTTAATGACATCAAAAATCCCTTCTTCCGATAGTGTTATCGGTTGGAGGGATTTTTCGTTGTTTTGCGATGCTCGCCGGGCGTCGTGCCTGTGCGTTGTTTGAATATTTTAGAAAAATGATGCAAATCCGCAAAGCCACAATAATCCGAAATGGATTCGTGACTGAGTTCGGTATTCGTAAGCAATTCTTTGGCATGGTGGATGCGCATCTGCAATAAATACTGGTGCGGGGAAGTCCCATAACGCTGCTTGAAGAGGAAGCCGAACCGTGAGATGGATAAATTGGCACGACTGGCCATATCTTGAACGGAAAGGGGATCACTTAAATGATTGGAAAAATAAGAAGTGATCCAGTTTAGGCTTGGAGCTATGGACGGAACATCTTGCTGATAGGGCTCTAGCATAGCGAGAATGATATCGATCATGAGCTGCTGTATTCGGAGCTGGGTAAGCGGATTAGCCACATGAACAAGCTCAATCGTATGCAACAGTTTCTCTTTGAAAAGTATAGGGTTCTGTGGCTGAATCTGTACAGGAACTCGCAGCTTGAACAGGTCTTGCAGGGTTGGCTGCAGGAGATGGTTGTAGGCGGTGAGATCAATTTGCCCTGGTCGTGTGGGAAAGCTGTCTTCTCGTACAGGATTATAGGCGACATCAAAATGCAGAAAAGGCGTGACCGTGTTCGTGAGTCCCTCTAGCGAAAGCAGGCTGCCTGGCTGCACGAGGCAGAATTGCCCAGCGTGAAACAGATAGGTCTGATGATCAACCGAGAAACGACAGGTACCTTCTTGGATGTATACCAATAAATAGTCGAGGAGTCTACGCTCGGGATAGTTCCATGGTTTGCGTACGGCAAAGTCACATTCTCGAATATAAGGGACGATCGGCGGGGAATCCAATCCATTTGGCAATAGGATAGAGCCTCCTTTCATTTGAAATTCCAATGGCGTTGCTAGACAGCCGTTGCACGTACGTTACTCTTATTTTAGTGTAGGATGATGGTTGAAATCCAGTTGTTTTTGACAAATCAGTAACCAGGTTTGACAAAGATACTTTGACTAGGTAGTCCTATAATAAAGCTATAAATAGACAAGTCGAGGTGCATGAGGATGAGCAGTCTGGAAGCTAACGGAGTGAATGAATTACCCTTGATGGAAGATGGTTATACGTTGTCGCAAGAACAGAAGATGAGCTATCAACGAGACGGTCATATTGCGCTGCGCGGGGTAGCCAGCGAGGCTGAGATCCATGTGTATGAACCGATTATTTCTGATCTGGTGAAAACGTTGAATAACCAAGATAAACCGCTTGATCAGCGCGATACGTATGGGAAGGCATTCATCCAGATTTCGAATTTATGGGAGAGAAGTGAAGAAATTCGCCGCTTCGCCTTTGCCAAACGCTTTGCCAAAATTGCTGCTGAGCTCATGGGTGTTGATGGCGTGCGGATGTATCACGATCAGGCTTTGTTCAAAGAACCGCATGGCGGTCATACACCTTGGCATCAGGATCAAATTTATTGGCCGCTGGATACGGATAAGACGATAACGATGTGGATGCCACTTGTCCCCGTTTCAGAGGCTGTAGGGTCGATGACATTTGCTTCGAAATCTCATCTTATGGGATACATTAACAAGATGGTGATCTCAGATGAGTCACACCGTACATTGGCGGGGTATATCGAGGGGAAAGGCTTCGAAACCATCTCTCATGGTGCGATGGCTGCCGGAGATGCTACGTTCCACGCGGGTTGGACGCTGCATAGCGCGCCTGGTAACCCGACCGATACCATGCGCAAAGTGATGACCATCATTTATTATGCGGATGGATTGCCGATTGCTGAGCCGGATAGTAAAGCGCGTGAGAGTGATTTGAAAAGGTGGTTTCCTGGGCAACAGCCAGGGGAGCTAGCTGCTTCTGAGCTGAATCCACTGTTGTATAGTCGCAGTTGGGAAGAGGGGCGTAAGTAGCAATATCAGAACATAAAGAAGATCACCTTCCCATAATAGGGAAAGTGATCTTTTTATTTGCGCCGATAGCAGGCCTACCACTTGCTCCCATGTGGGGAAGGGCAGCGGGCGCTGCTAAGTTTGGCTTTAATATCCATTAAGCAGCCGCAGTGGCGGCAAGTTGTGCCGTATTGATAGTCGCTGCAACTTGTGCAGACCGCGATACGACGCTCATACTCACCTTCCGTTGTCAGCTTTAGATTGCGTACACGCAGCGTCTCACCGAAAAGCTTGGCAATTTCTTCGGGCGTCACGTGAACAGAGGCAGAGCATCCTTTGCAATCTGACCCAACCTCTGGTGTAGTTCTAGCTAAGTTATCCATGTCGGAACACCTCTATTTTAGACAAAGCGTAACCACGGAGTGGGCAGGAAGGGTCACGAGAAGGACGTCATTTTCGATCCGATAATCGGTAAAAGCTTGTGATGTCACACAATCTGGCTCTTCAAATGTGTTATGGGCTAACATCGTATCTGAGCTGATGATCAAACCAGAGATTGTGCTGGCCTGGCGTCCCTTCAAGTCACACTGAACTTCCAGTGAATCGGCATGGTGCAAATTACAAAGTGAAATATGCAATTGATTATCAGCATTTAATGAAGCCGATGCGCTAAGTTGATCGATTTGCTTGCCATCCATTTCATAAGAGGGGCTCACGGCATCCGTAGCAATATAGCTCGCATCTTGATGTACCTTGTACATGTCGAATACATGATAAGTCGGAGTAAGCAGCATGTCAGCACCCTCGGTAAGAATGACGGATTGCAGCACATTGACGACCTGAGCAATATTGGCCATGCGCACACGATCACTATGGTGATGGAAAAGATTTAGATTAATACCAGCGACTAGCGCGTCGCGAATGGTATTTTGCTGGAACAGAAAGCCAGGATTCGTGCCAGGCTCTACATTGTACCAAGTGCCCCATTCATCGACGATTAAGGCGACTCTTTTGTCAGGATCGTAGGTATCCATAATGGCAGAATGACGGGTAATAAGTTCATCCATGTATAAGGTTTTCTCTAGCGTGTTAAACCAGTCTTGTTCATTGAAATCCGTTGCAGATCCTTTGTCCTTCCAGACGCCAGTCGGGAGTGTATAGTAATGAAGGCTGATGCCATCCATATATTTGGTTGCTTCACGCATCAAGACTTCGGTCCAGTTGTAGTCCGAGCTATTGGCGCCGCAGGCGATTTTGAAAATCTTATTATCCCCATAGTTCCTTACATAGCAAGCGTATCTACGATACAAATCGGCATAGTATTCAGGACGCATATCCCCGCCGCAGCCCCAATTCTCGTTCCCCACGCCAAAATAAGTGAGCTTCCATGGCTTGTCGCGGCCATTTTCTTGTCGCCAGTTCGCCATAGGTGACTCACCGTCGAAGGTCATATACTCTACCCACTCCGACATTTCAGCTACGGTACCGCTTCCAACATTGCCGCTGATATAAGGCTCAGCCCCAATTAATTCACATAAACGAAGGAACTCATGCGTGCCGAAATGGTTATTCTCCAGAACACCACCCCAGTGCGTATTGATCATCCGTTTACGTTTTTCTGCTGGTCCGACACCATCTTTCCAATGATATTCGTCTGCAAAACAGCCACCTGGCCAGCGAAGCACAGGAATGTGCAGTTGCTTGAGAGCTTCAAGCACATCGTTGCGCATGCCTTCTGTGTTAGGAATCGGCGAGTCGTGTCCAACCCAGATCCCCTCATAGATACAGCGTCCTAAATGTTCAGAGAAATGACCGTAAATATTTCGATTAATCGTGTGTAGGGGGGAATCCGCATGAATAGTCAACTTAGCCATGAAAAGTATCTACTCCTTAGTGATTCATATTAGAAACCGACTCCCGACTGATGAAAGCGGCCGAAAGTATGATTTGTTCCTTAGCGTCAGACGCCTGTGCGCGATGGTGATGAATGGCAGAAAGCAGTTCCTCGACAAGATGCTTGGCATCCAAGCTAAATGTCGTCAATCTTGGCGATATTTGAGCAGCCAGCGGAATATCATCACAGCCAATGATCGATACATCAGCCGGAATCGAGCGGCCATTCTCACGAAGGCCCTGCATGCAACCTGCGGCCATCCAATCATTGACGGCGAATATGGCATTCGGCAGAACGGCTGTAAGCAGTTGGTCCGCTGCACGGCGGCCGCCTTCCCAATTCATTTTCTCCGTAATGACTTGTACAGGCGTGTCGTATTGTTGGCAAAAGGATAGGAAGCCTTGTTTACGAAGACGAGAGGAATCGTACTTGTCAGGTCCTGCAAGCAGGGTGAACGAGCGATGTCCTGCATCGTACAGTGTTTTGGCCGCTTTGCTGCCGATGCGATAATCATCGAAATAAATCTGGATAATATCCTCACGGTGGGCGTAGCGCTGAATGGAGAAAAGCTGTCCAGACGCTAATTTGAGCCGATCCAGCTGTGCATCATCCATTTGTCCGATTAGAATAAGTGGACTCGGAATTGAAGCTGCGGTGAGCTGATCAGGATGCACCATGGAGATTTTGATCGCTTGTTTGGCAGATAGATTCGTAATTTCAACAAGAAAGTTGGTGTAGTAGGGATCATTCGCTTTGATATCAGGCGAACACATGACATAAAGCGTGTCTAAGAGGACAGCGGGAACGATATAGGTTCCTTTACCCCGCAATTGAACGAGTAAGCCCTCCTGTACCAAAGTCTTGATCGCTGCCCTTACACTCACCCGGCTGGCATCGAAGTTCTCGGCCAAATCGCGTTCAGATGGGATCTTGACGAGTTGATCCTTCTGTAAAGATTGAATTTGCTCTCGAAGCTGTTCGATCAGTCTTTCTTTAATAAGCGGAGACTTCTCCATGTGATTAAACCACCATTCTGGGTGATACCATTTCAAATCAATGTAATACCAATAAGATACCACGTGGGGTGTGGGAAGGTCTAGGAATTTTTTTCTTCTTTCTTTATATTAACTAAACATCATACTTAACGATGTATGCACTAAGGATATTTGGACACAGTTAATAATTTAAGTTCTAAAATATAGTTACTTGACAAAAGTAAGTTGTATAAAGTATTATACTTTCATAAAGTTCAATACTTTAAAAAAATAAGTTAAGGGGTCGAGTAATGAAAAACTTTCCACAGCTAGGCGTACTAATTTTAAGATTAATTTTGGGGATTACCTTCTTTGTGCATGGGGTTTCTAAGTTTCAAGGAGGGATTGAAAATATCGCGGGGTGGTTCAGCAGTATAGGCATTCCGAGTTACATGGCTTATATCGTCGCTCTTATAGAATTAATAGGCGGAATTGCACTGATTCTAGGGTTAGGAACACGATGGGTATCAGCAATTTTGGCAATTCTCTTAGTGATTGCTACATTCAAAGTGAAAATGGCCGTAGGTTTCTTAGGGAATGGACAATTGGCTGGTTACGAACTTGATCTTTCCATGATTGGTATTGCTATTTATCTATTCTTAAATGGCAGTAATCTACTTTCTATTGATTCAATTTTCAAAAAAGAAAAAACATTTGTTTGATATTAACTTTATTTATTAGGAATTCAATTTTTATTAATAAAATTAGGCGGTGCTATAGTCATGGGATTTTTGGATAAGATTTTTGGAGATGGGACTAAAAAGGAGCGTACTCAAATGGAAAATGTGAAATTAGCAATTATCTATTACAGTTCAACTGGAACTAATCATCAGATGGCTAACTGGGCAGCAGATGGTGCTAAAGAAGCAGGAGCAGATGTTAGAGTTTTGAAGATTCCAGAGCTTGCGCCTCAATCAGCCATTGATGCCAATCCAGTATGGAAAGCACATAGTGAGGCTACTAAAGAAATTCCAACAGTGAGTTTAGGCGATTTGGAGTGGGCAGATGCTATTATTTTTAGTATTCCAACACGATTTGGTAATATGCCTGGACAGGTGAAGCAATTTATTGATTCCACAGGTGGACTTTGGTTCCAAGGTAAATTAGCGAATAAAGTAGTTAGTGCCATGACTTCCGCTCAAAACTCTCATGGGGGTCAAGAGCAAACTATTCTTTCTTTGTACACGTCGATGTATCATTGGGGAGCAATAGTTGCAGCTCCTGGTTATACGGATCCTGTTATTTTCGCTTCTGGTGGAAATCCTTATGGAACTAGTGTGACTGTGGATCAGTCTGGTAAGATCGTTGAAGATGCTGAAAAATCTGTTAGGCATCAAGCCGCGCGTACAATTCAGGTAGCACGTGCTATCAAAAATGGATTAACTCAGAATTTCTGAATATAACTAACATGAATAGAAGAAGCATACATTATAGTCTGATGGCTTAAACAATTACACAAAAAAAGAAACACGAACCCAAATTGGGGTATCGTGTTTCTTTTTTGTTTAAAGTAAAAATGTACATGATGCTCATCAACAGGATTCATTTCGTAACCACGTTTGTCTTCAAAATAATAATTAATGGAACCAGGGGAAGAATAATGGCATATGAGAAAGGAAGGATACAATGAAAGCATTAACCTACCAAGGGATTAGAAATGTAAAAGTTAAAGAAGTAGCAGATGCCACATTACAAAAATCGGATGATATTCTGGTTAGAATCACGACCACAAGCATATGTGGTTCGGATCTTCACCTCTATAATGGGGAAATACCAAATATGCGAGATGACTTCATTATCGGACATGAACCAATGGGAATTGTTGAGGAGATAGGAGCAGATGTAACCAAAGTGAAAAAGGGGGACCGCGTCATCCTTCCCTTTAATATTGCCTGTGGTCAATGTTGGTACTGCACTCATCAATTAGAGAGCCAGTGTGATAATTCGAATGATTTTTTACATGGAGATACAGGAGGGTATTTCGGTTATTCGGATACATTTGGCGGGTATGCAGGCGGACAAGCTGAGTTGCTGCGGGTTCCATATGGGAATTTTATCCCTTTCAAAGTGCCTGAGGATGCTGAAATGGAGGATGAGAAAATCCTATTTCTCTCTGATATTGTTCCTACTGCCTACTGGAGTGTGGATCATGCAGGTGTCAAGGCTGGTGATACCGTCATTATTCTGGGTTGTGGACCCGTGGGTTTGCTGACACAGAAATTTGCTTGATTAAAAGGTGCAAAACGTGTTATTGCGATTGATCATGTCGATTATCGTTTGGAACATGCGCGTAAAACGAATCATGTCGAGGTTTTTAATTTTAAAAAACAAGATGATTTACTTCAATATTTAGCTGAGCTTACGGGTGGTGGAGCTGATGTCGTTATCGATGCAGTTGGACTGGATTCTGAGAAGACCTTTGTTGAGAAAATAGAAACGATGCTTAAGATCCAAGGTGGTGGACTTGGCGCATTCAGAATGGCTACTAAACTGGTGCGTAAAGGCGGCACGATTCAGGTTACTGGGGTTTATGGGATGAATTATAATGCTTTCCCTTTTGGTGATTTGTTTAGCCGGAACATTACGCTGAAAATGGGTCAAGCGCCAGTTATTCATTATATGCCTGAATTATTTCGCCAAATCAAAGAAGGTATATTTGACCCAACTGATATCATTAGCCATCGATTGAAGTTGGATGATGCGGAACATGCGTACAGTATGTTTAATAAGAAAGAGGATCAGGCTATTAAAATAATTTTGAAACCTTAGTATTTTCGTAGTTAAAAAGGTGAGCAGAATCCCACGGGGATCCTGCTCATTTTTTTAACTTTAAGCATTAACAGTCTCAGGTCTTTTAATTTGTAGAGGTGGAGGAACAAGCCAGCCTTTATCTTTACTCATTTCAAGTATTTTTAATCCTTGGGCTGCTTTAGTAATATGGTACTTTGCGAAAAGAGCGCCGATATCTTCTCTAATCGCTTGTCCCATAGCTTGACTGCAAGCAACTAGTCCAAGTGAAGCGTCAGCAGCGATTTTAGCTGAAATTTCAGGGTCTGAAAATCTTGCACCAACGGGAATGTCTTCAAGCTTAACAGACGGTCTTTCAGGAAGCATTGGAATTGGTGGAATTCCGTTATCAACAAGAATCTTATCTAGCTCTTTAATCTCAAGCTTTGCTTGATCAATAAGACCATCCAAAATTTTTTTTAGTTCTTTGTCACCTGAGTGATTTAAATAAGCTTGATAGCAAGATAAAGCCCCTTTAGCTACTGTAGATGCCTGCCAAACACTATAAATTTCACCGTAGTGCAGAGGTTCATCTTTTGGATTTCCACTTAAAATCCCCATTTAATTATATCCTCCTCAAATATCAATATTTATCTTTACTATTATCTTTCTCCAACATTATTTCTTGATCTCATTCCAGCTAGGCCAATCAGACCAAGTAATCCAAGCCACCCCCAATTTGAATTATTTGATTCTGAATTTATGGTATCGTAAGTGCGGATCGAATTTGGATTATTAGAGTAAGATTGTATTCCATTGCTGTAATTCGCTTGGTTTAGATTAGTACTGGGAGACGCAGCAGGGGAGCTAATCGTTCCTGTATTTGTGCCATAAGCACCGTAATTATTCAAATTACTATTTGAATTTATACTTGTTGAACCCGTTGAAGAATTCATACCAGTCCCTGTATTTTCATGTGCACCAACGGTTCCAAAACTTAATGCTGATGTTAATAAAACAGCTAATGTAAGAGTTTGAACTTTTTTCATAATGACCAATCTCCTCTCAACTCTATTTTGCTTTCGCTTGTTAGGGTGTTCAATGGAGGTGATTTTTAATGGGGGGAGTTAGTGGAATTAATCATAAACTCATAGTCCCACAATGTATGACAGTCAATATGAAAAAAGTGTCTTGATACGGGTAAGGGGACAGTATAAAAGAGGACTTTCATCTCTATTAACACGAGGTGAAGGTCCTCAATTTACTTATTCGACTAAATTAGTTACTGGTATATCCGTAGTGTGCGATAACCGGTTGTGATGATTGTATTGATCCTTGTTGTGGATATCCGCTGTGCTGCGAGTTCTGTGCCTGATAGCCGCCGTAATGAGAAATGACCGGCTGTGAAGCGTTTTGAGAGTAAGCATTGATTTGGGATGCATGATTAGGCTGAATGCTATTCTGGGAATTCTGTGCCTGATAGCCGCCGTAATGAGAAATGACCGGCTGTGAAGCGTTTTGAGAGTAAGCATTGATTTGGGATGTATGGTTATTCCGAATGCTGTGCTGTGAATTCTGTGCCTGGTAGCCGCCATAATGAGAAATGACCGGCTGTGAGGCGTTTTGAGAGTAAGCATTGTTTTGGGATGTATGGTTATTCCGAATGCTGTGCTGCGAATTCTGTGCTTGGTAGCCGCCATAATGTGAAATTACTGGCTGTGAGGCGTTTTGAGAGTAAGCATTGATTTGGGATGTATGGTTATTCCGAATGCTGTGCTGCGAATTTTGTGCTTGGTAGCCGCCATAATGTGAAATGACTGGCTGTGAAGCGTTTTGAGAATAAGCATTGTTTTGGGATGCATGGTTATTTCGAATGCTGTGCTGCGAATTTTGTGCTTGGTAGCCGCCATAATGAGAAATGACTGGCTGTGAAGTATTCTGTGTAAATGAATTAGCGTTTCCGTTTGTATAAGACGATTGAGATGCATTGTTAAGGTTTTGCTGTCCGAATTGATTCATTGTATTGTCCCTCCCAAAATATCTATATTGGCCTTAGAAGCCTACATTATTATTAGGATTCAGCTTGCTTTTATCCTGTGAATAATTGGTTATTTAACCGAACATGATCACTTGATACAACTTCTCATTCTCATTTATTTTCCCTTCATTGCAAAGTAGATCGGAAAAGAAACAGCTGTTGCAATTCCTATTGAACTAGCAATTAAACGTGCAGAGATGAACGATTTATTTTTCAAATTGAAAAAACCTCCTGAGAATATGATGTATTATCTTTGTGAAAAAAGACCTCCATAAATAGGAGATTTTCTTTATTTTGAAGTCTTTCCTTCTTGAATTGGTTTAATAGCGAATAAAGCAAGCAGCGCAGCAACTACACAAGTGCCAGAGATACTATAGAACATAAGTTGAGGTGAAAATTTCACAAGAACTGAAGACAGTGGGGGGCCAACTGCAACGCCAATGAACCTCATAGAACTATAGATGGAAGTTATTGTGCCTCTCTCTGCTTTGTCTATTCCTTCCGTTATCAAAGAATCTAAGCAGGGTAGAGTAACACCAATACCAATGCCTGCAATACTAATTAGAGTGATTAACCAGTAGAGAGATTGAACCATGCCAGATACAACAAGTGAGGCAGTCACAATTACTATTCCACTTAGAGTAATCCACTTCATTAATGTTTTATTTTCACCAATTTTTTTGCCAGTAATGTATGACGCAAGGCATAGCGCTGCTGAAGGGATGGCAATCACGCATCCTTTCCATATGCCTTTAATATGGTATTTATCCTCAAGTGTGTCTGATAAATAGAACAGTGTCGCAAAAATAACAAACATACAGATGCAACCTATAGCAAAAATAGCGGTTAACCAACGCCCATTGTTTACAAATATTTGCTTAAGGCTTTGAAGAAAGTGCCTAAACGTTACTTTTTCTTCATTTTTATCTTTTTTCTTGGGAGATCTAACTAAAAAGGCAACTAATAAAGTAGAGACTACGCACAAAACAGGAATGGTTAGAAAAGGGAGAAACCAAACCACAAAAGCGAGTAACGACCCTAATATAGGACTCAGAACTTTACCCAGCGTGTTGGCTGTTTCTACAATTCCTAGGTTTTTACTAACTTCACTTTCATTTTTGTACATGTCGCCGACAAGTGGCAGCACAATGGGAAAAGCTCCAGCCGCACCTACTCCTTGTAACGCTCGACCGAGCATGATGACCACATAGGGGTGTTCTAACCACCAAGCCCCTAAACCAGAAATCAATCCACCTATTCCAGTGATGAGTAAACTCGGGATAATGATGATCTTCCTGCCAAAACGATCGGACAAATACCCAGCAATCGGAATAAGTATGATTGCAACTGCAGAGTAAACGGTAATTAGTAAGCTCACCTGTAACGAAGTTATATGTAACTTGTTACGAATTGAGGGGAGAACGGGGATTAGCATTGAGTTACCCAATGTCATAATTAATGGGATGGATGCAATTGAAAGTAGGCTCCATTTAGTACTATTTGTTTTCAAAATCCTGTACCCAACCATAAGGAACGCACGTAATCACCTCTTACATTAATTTGCGCAATCTTTTTCGAATTAATGAATCTTGTTATCAACATAACGCCCATGGTCGGGCACAGCTATCCGTTTGAAATCGGACACCAATTGAGACAATCCGCATGTTAGTTCCTCGTCAGACATAGGTACCCCATGGCCAGTAATGGCTACACTCGGTTGTAGAGTTACTAACTTTCTGACAGAGAGCTCAGCAGCATGCCAATCGGTTGTGAAATATACCGGTGGCCCTGTTAACTGCTTTTTCTGAGTTAAAACTTTGTACAGTGAATCCTGCTCAACCGTTACAAATGCATCACCTGCAATAAGCGCCCTGTCCTTATCCCGGAAAAGCGAGACATGCCCAGGCGTATGGCCTGGTGTATGGATCCATCGCCATTCAGGCATGCCTGGGATACTGCCATTAGAGGGTAAAGTATGTACATGACTCCCAAGATTAATAGGTTCATTTGGAAAGAATGGTGAAATTTTGGCTATAAGTCCGCCTTCAACAGAGCCGTCAGGTTCCGGATAACTGGCTTGTCCAGTTAGATAAGGTATTTCTAACTCGTGGGCATATACCATTACGTTCCATGCTTCAACGAGATCAATAACACCACCAACGTGATCAAAGTGCCCATGTGTTAAAATAATGGCCTTTGGTTTCGAGCCTGCACCAAAACGATCTTCTACGACTTTCAGAATACGCTTAGCGGATTGCGGCATGCCAGTATCCACTAACACCCAATATTCGGCAGTGCCAACCATACTTATGTTAACGATTTGATTGGTATAGCAGAAAAGATCGAGGCTAACCTGTTCACCCTCACCGCTTCTAACGGAAGTCATAGGTATATAATGATTTGCCATAGTATCTTCCATATCTCCAAACTGATGATGTTCCATTCTAATAATTTCCCCCCCCCTATTGTAATGTGACTGAAATTTTAGATAGTATGTCCATGCCAACTTGATAGTTATAACTAGATATAGAATAAAAATACTGAAAAGTGAATTTTTGATTATTTTCTTTGGACAGAATAAAAGAGAGGTGATTACATGCGTTGTTTACTTTGCGAAAATGAGCAATTGGTAAAAGGGAAAAAGACGAAGTGTTTTATATGTAACATTATTAACAGACGGAACTTACTTAGAATGGAATAATTTACTATGGAGGTTTTTATTTTGAAATCAGCCCAGGAAAAGCTATCAATTATAGCTCTTGGTGGTGTGAATGAAATTGGTAAAAATATGTATGTCATTCAATATAACAATGACCTCATTGTTATCGACTGTGGTTCCAAATTTCCAGATGAAAGCCTGTTAGGCATAGATCTGATTATTCCCGATATCTCCTATTTACTTGAACATAGAGATAAAGTAAGGGGTTTGGTTATAACTCATGGACACGAGGATCATATTGGCGGTATTCCCTATATTATTAAACAGTTGAACATGCCCATTTATGCTACACGACTTACACTTGGGCTAATAAAGGGAAAACTGAAAGAACACGGACTTTTGGGCACGACTATGCTGCATGAGATTGATGCAAGTACTAATCTTACATTAGGGGATATTCCGCTTAGCTTCTTTCGGACGAATCACAGCATTCCTGATTGCTTAGGTATCGTCTTAGATACCCCACAAGGCGTAGTTGTACATACAGGCGACTTTAAGTTTGATTTAACTCCGGTAAACGAACAATACGCAGATATTCATAAGATGGCAGCGATTGGTCAAAAGGGAGTACTTGCTCTACTCTCCGAGAGTACGAATGCGGAGCGGCCTGGCTTCACACCTTCTGAACGCTTTGTAGGCAATCATATTGAGGAAGAATTGTCCAAAGCTACAGGTAAAATATTTTTATCAACCTTCGCCTCTAACGTCAACAGGTTGCAGCAAGTCATTGTTGCTGCAGAAAAAACGAACCGTAAAATCGCCCTCGTAGGTAGAAGCATGATCAACGTCGTGGATATAGCCTTAACTCTTGGATATTTGAGAATGCCTCCCGATATGTTGATTGAAGCTCAAGATGTGAATCGTTACCCTCCTCACGAACTCGTTATCCTATGTACGGGTAGTCAAGGGGAACCCATGGCTGCTTTAGCTCGTATAGCGAGTGGTACACACCGTCAAGTAGGTGTTTCTCAAGGCGATACAGTGATTTTAGCAGCGACACCTATTCCTGGTAACGAACGGAACGTATCTCGTATCGTAGATAACTTATTTGCGAAAGGAGTTAAAGTGATCTACGGCTCCGGATCGGTAACGGGCATGCATGTATCCGGTCATGCTAGTCAGGAAGAATTAAAACTCATGCTGACCTTAATGAAGCCTCAATACTTTATCCACTATACATGGGGAGTACCGCATGTTGTATCAGCACCGTTTATTAGCTGAAGCTGTTGGAGTGAATTCGGATAATATATTTATCATCAATAACGGCGAGGTTGTTGATTTTACAGGCTCTATCGCTCGGCAAGAGCGCCATATTCCGAATGGAAATACATTGGTAGATGGACTCGGTATTGGAGATGTTGGTCATATCGTTTTACGCGATCGAAAAGTGTTATCTGAAGATGGCATTCTAATCTTTGTGCTATCTCTCAGTAAATCGGATGGCACCGTTGTATCAGGACCAGATATTATATCCCGCGGATTCGTGTATGTTAAGGAGTCAGAGGAGTTAATGGAGGAGGTATATCGAATAGCACTAACAACCATCACACAGCTGCAAGATGCCAAAACGAACCAATGGGGGCTCTATAAACAAGCGCTTAAAGAAGCCGTTGGTAAATATTTATACACCCAAACTAAAAGAAGGCCAATGATATTGCCGATTATTATTCAGTTGTAATTGAATAAGGGTGGAAAATAGCGCCATAATATAGCTGGAAGTCCATTTACCGAAAAGGGAGGGTACTACAACAATGACATCGAGTCGAGGACATCAAGGCGCACATGGCGCTGGTCAAATTGTTGAACAACTGAACAATCAAGCCGAAGCTGCGGAGCAAATTCAAGGGAGTAATGAAGTCGATCAAGCGATCCAGGCAGCTGCAAACGAACATAGTTCAGAGCTGGATGAAATTTTCAGTAATGATAATGATAGGGACTAATTAGTATCATCGAAATGAAATAGGCTTACGCCTGATAATCCAGGAGTAAGCCTACAACGTATCCGAACTTTACACAAACATATCTTGCAATCCCGGACTATGCTCATTTGGCATGTCAGGTAGTTGAGGGACTGGGAATCCCAACGGCGGCGGGGTTACTAAAAGCTGACCATTATTTCTACTTGGTGAAGCACCTTGGTAGACTTCACTAATCCGTGTTTCATCTAAACGAAAATTAAACTGAATATTGTGATATCCCATTTCTACAAATTTTCTGCACTCAGGATACTTATTAATATCGTAATTAGGAACGGGGAACAGTTTCCCCCAATCAACACCTAAAGTTTCTAAAGCTTTTGCAAAAGCATTTTGGTGGGCATTATCACGAACGATGAGGAACCCAAGTGTCTCCCTTAACGTTTTATTAGAGCTCATTTCATAAATTCTGGTTTTTTGAAGGACTCCTGTCGATTCTAGAACTAAGTTATTCAATAAATCAGCAATTAGATTACCATGTGAATATACCCAGGAACCATTCCAGGGGTTACCACCAGCATCTACCGGTAAAGAAGCCTGAGCGCCGACAATGAAATGGTGGGGATTTGCATGTTTGACTGCTTCATCAAGTGGTGCGCCATCCATACCTGCATTTCCTACACCAAAGGAGTTACCAGAATCATTCAGTAATTGATTTATCGTATTTTGAACCAGTTCAACGTGAGAAATCTCTTCTAGAAATACCCCGCGGATTAAATCGCGATATTGTGTAGCTTTACCTCGGAAATTAGAGCTTTGAAACGAATATTGCATCATGGTTCTCATCTCACCAAATTGCCCACCTAGCGCTTCTTGTAAGACTTTAGCTGCTGCTGGATCAGGTTTGTCTGGAACAATTTGATTAATGAGTTCTTCTTTATAGTAATACATACAATCACTCATTTCTTTTGAAATAATAGAGTTTATTTAGTCATCTAATGTTTTCTCCTATATGTAAATTGTTTATACGAATAATAAAGAACCCAAATAGCCCACTAACTGGTATGTAATAACGGTATTGACGATTAATAGCCCTAAAAAACAACCTCACTTAAAGTGAGGTTGTTTTTTGTGCGCTTGGCAGCGCATCGACTAAGGAGTGAAAGTCTCCAGTGCACCGCGAGGTGGCGGAAGTACATAGCTGACAGGCAGTGCATAGT
>NZ_JAVDSB010000007.1:0-282118 GCF_031455095.1 Paenibacillus qinlingensis | reverse complement strand
CACGATGGACACCCTTGCCTTAAGCTATGGTTACTACTGCCTTCACCATTCGGGACTTGAACCCTAGAGATAGCGCCCATGCTGGGCGCACTGAATAAGGTGGTTTCTCACGGTTAAGTGAAAAACCACCTTACATGTTGCGGTATATTTTACATGCTGTATCGCACAGTTATGCAAAACTCCCCGGTTGCCGCTGCTGTCGTTGTAATCGTAATCGTATCGAACCGCCCAACTGTAAATGAGGAGCTGCCTCCTGCTGGTACCGTGATAGCGGTCATGACGGGAGCAGCTGAACGGAGAAAGGCAACTGTAATGGCAGCGGTCCCCGTTTCATTTTTGATATATCCAGTACCGCTAATCAGAGTTGCCATATTATCCGTATAAACAATGGTTGTACCTGCTGCGGTCATCAACCAATTCGTACATACTTTATCCTGCACATAGGTTTTGTCTGAACAACAACTAAGAGCTGTGTTACTACAAGAGCACATAATGAGTACCTCCTTTAGGTGTCAAATGGCATTATTGAATTGAATAACGAGTTGTGATACAAAATTCGCCCTGATATAAACCTGCGTCTGTGCCATCCAGTGTTATCTGTATAGTGGCGAAGCGTTGGTAAGTAAAAGCCAGACTTGTTCCAGGTGCAATGGAAACGGGAGCCGTTAAGATGGAAGCTCCAGCGCTGTTTAATACATCTAAGGTTATAGCGGCAGGTCCGGTGTCAAATTTCACATATCCTGTGCCAATGAGGTTGGGATTAATATTATTCGTGTAAACGACAATGTCTACATCCGTGGCAACTACTGTGCCAGTCCATGGTGCACATACTTTATCCTGAACGAAATTTTTCTCTGAACAGCAAGTTAGCGCAGCTGCGGAATTATCACATGCCATAGTTAAGAAAACCTCCTCCGTTTCTTTGTTTCTAAACTATTTAATGCAGGCAATTACCCTGACGCTTGGACATCCGCCTGACTAATGAATATTTAATATGACATGTCTGGGTGCAACTTCAAGGAGATGGGTGCATGTGTTCGTATAGTATTTCCTGTATTTTCTAATTAATAGGTAAAAAGAGATAAAATAATTGAAAATAACTGTATTTCATCCTTTTATTAGTATAAAAATCTCTAAAAAACCACTTGCATAACGAATACGTGTTCGGTATATAATATGGAAAACGAATATATGTTCGCATATGGTGGTGAGGACATGAGTAGTACATCAAGAGTAGAGACAGAAGAGGATGTTCAAATGATTAAGGAATACACACTGTTGCCGATTTTGCTTGATATGCTCGCAAGAGATATGGAGGAGCTTAAGGTTTATAAAGATAAAATCGTTTATAATCACATTCTTTTCTATCTCAGAGAGGTTGAGATGGGGATTTATCCAGAATTACAACAGTTGAAAAGCAAGATGAAGCAGCGTGAGATCAAGGTAATCCACACGGAAATGAATGCTTTAGGGATCCAAGTTGAATACAAAGTTCGAGGTTACATTCATCATTTCACGATGCTTCGTAGTTTGGTCAAGGCTGAGCTTATGACTATGCTGATGAATATGCGGGGGGAATTGCGATGAGCAAGGGGAACAAGGGTGGGGAACGAACGATCTTCCTGGCAGATTGTCAGAGCTTCTACGCAAGTGTAGAGAAGGCTGATCATCCAGGTCTAGAGAATAAACCGGTTGCCGTTGCAGGAGACCCTGCGTTAAGATCAGGTATTATATTAGCCGCCTGCCCTGTTGCCAAAGAATATGGTGTGACGACAGCCGAACGGTTGGGCGAAGCGCTAAAGAAGTGCCCTGAGCTGATTGTTATGCGTCCACGAATGCAGCATTATATTAATGTTTCGTTACAAATAACCCAAATTTACGAGGAAGTTACGGATCTCGTTGAAGTTTTTAGTATTGATGAACAATTTCTGGATGTAACTGGAAGTATTTCGCATTATGGAGATGCGATGACCATTGCCGAGACCTTGCAGCACAAGGTACTCCAACAAACGCGTGTTAGAATTCGCATCGGCATCAGCACAAATAAAATCTTAGCGAAAATAGCAACAGATATTTGGGCCAAAAAGAATGCAACCGGCATTTTCACGCTACTGCCTTCCGATCTGGCGGAACTGTGGGAGCAACCTGTCAGCAAAATGTTCGGTGTTGGCTCGCGGATGACGGCGCATTTCGCCAAGCTGGGTATGTATAGCATCGGCGATGTGGCACGAACACCGCTGCCGCAGCTGAAGCAGAAATTTCGCGCGCGCTTCGGCAAGCAGTCGGATATTCATGCGGAGGTCATGTGGCGGACGGCAAATGGTTTGGATGACAGCCCGGTTACGCCAGGGACGTTTGATACGCCTCCCAAGTCGATCGGCCATATGATGACGTTGCCGAGGGACTATGCGGAATCGTCAGAGGTGAATACGATACTGATGGAATTGACGGAGGAGGTCTGCCGTGACTGTCGACGCAAAGGGTATATGGCCTCTATTGTGACTGTCAGCTGTATGTGTAGTCCCTTTGATGCGCCGACAGGCTTCTCACGCCAGATGAAGATGCCGGACCCAACGAATCATACTGGTACCGTTTTTCAAGCTGTGAAGCAGCTTTTTTATAAATTTTGGGATACGATGCCTGTTCGCCGTGCTGGTGTGATGCTGAGCCAGTTTGTGGATGATGAGACGTATCAGCTCACTCTTTTTGAAGATCAAGTCAAGGCGCGTGAACTGGAGAAAGTGACGGATAGTATTAAGGATCGGTTCGGTAATGCGGCGATTGTTCGTGCGTCTTCTCTGACGGCAGCGGGTCAAGCAAAGACGCGTTCGCTCAAAATTGGAGGCCACTATAAATGAGCAAAAAACTGCAGAATAACGGGTTGTGGGAATCCAGTCGCATGATGCTTCCCCAGCATCGAGAAGCTTTTCAAAACCAACGTCATGACAAACCGCTACCCACAAAACGCCCGACAGCAGATGACATTGGGATTATCAAAGAATCGGTTCTGCTGCCGCATATGCATACGATTGTTTTGCGAAGGGCGCGCGAAGTAGAGCGTTCCTCGGAGATGCTAAGAGCACTCTATTCGAAGGTAGCTCAGGTGTTGGCCAAAAACATGCACGCCGACTTAGCCAAAGTAAAGCGCCATATGCTGGAGAATGACATGCACGTTGCTGAAGAGGAGAAAGACGATCAGATGATCCGTTACCGGTATCGGTGCCGTGAGCATGAGGATCGATTTACGATGACGAGAGACTACATGCGTGCTGAAATTGGTGCGAGAATCGGCCGATATGCCGACAGTTTAGTTACAACGATTTATGGCACGGATCCGCGTGTGAGTGTGTTGGAGATCGAAAAGAACAAAAAATCATGAAGCTGCCTAGCTATCGCTAAGCCTCATGCGGTACAGCCTGAAGAAGAATGGTTCTTCGGGCTGTACGAATTGACGTAAGCCTATCTTTTTTCCATAATGGAGAGAGGAGAATTGGATAACCGTGTGAAGGAGAAGGATGTACACCTATGTGCGGACGCTACACGATTACTGTAACGTTGGAGGAATTGATGCTGCGTTACGATATGTACGATACTTTTATGCCAAGATATAGCCCCAAGTATAATGTTGCGCCCGGACAACCCATCATGGCTATTATCCATGATGGGCAGCGAAATAAGTTAGGTGAGCTGCGCTGGGGACTCATTCCTGAATGGGCTAAAGAAGAGAAGATCGGCTATCAAATGCTCAATGCGCGCTCAGAAACCTTGGCGGACAAGCCTGCCTTCCGCAAGCCATTTGAGCGTAAACGCTGTCTCATTCCAGCAGATTCTTTCTATGACTGGAAAGGAACTGGCAAGCATAAGCAGCCGATGCGTATTATGCTGCGCAGCAGAGAACTTTTCAGCATGGCGGGGCTGTACGACACATGGACGTCGCCGGACGGCAACCGCATCTCGACGTGTACGGTCATCACGACTGAGTCCAACGAGATGATGAAGGATATTCATGACCGGATGCCGGTCATTTTGCCACGGGAGAAGGAAGCTGTGTGGTTAGATCGGGGTGTGAAGAATGTGGAGCAGCTGCGTCCCTTGTTGCAACCCTATCCTTCAGAGCTAATGATGGCGTATCCGGTATCTAATCGCGTGGGGAATGTGCGCAATGATGACGAGCTATGCATAGAGCCGATAAGTCTTTTGATTTAAAAGGTAGGGGTAGTAGAAAAGAGGAGCGTCAAGAAACATGAGAAATGGTATGGTACTAAGAGTTATACTTATACTCGCGATTGTAGTGGGGATTAACGGCTATATTGGCTGGCACCTGAAGGTTTTTCTATCGCATGTAGGGGGTACTTCGTTTCACCCTGGGTTGTATTGGATTGTGTTTTGGCTAGTCGCTTTATCTTATTTAATAGCGTGGTTTGGATCGCGAGTACTGCCTTCAAGTGTATCTAGGCTATTTAAAATCATCGGTTCCTACTGGTTTGCTCTCATCCAATTCGGCGTGCTCCTTTTGCCGTTGACTGACTTGGTGATTGCTGTGCTGCATTTCGCATCTGTTTCACCAATGACCTATGTGCCGATTTTGGGATGGATTGACGTTGTTGTTGTGCTGGCACTTCTGCTGTGGGGCTCTTATAATGCACGCACGCCGGTTGTACGCAAGCATGAGATTACGATTTCGAAGCAAGCGGGAGAGTGGAAACAACTTCGGGTTGCAGTGGCCTCGGACATTCATTTGGGCGTAATCGTCGGCAATCGTCATTTACGCAAGCTGGTTAAGCAGGTGAAAGCGATGAAGCCTGATTTAATTTTGCTGCCTGGTGACGTCATAGATGATGATATTAAACCTTTTATTCGGTATCAAATGGGACAAACCATGCAAGAGCTGCAGGCGCCGTTAGGCGTGTATGCTGTGCTTGGCAACCATGAATACCATGGCGGGCATATTCCAGCTTTTGTGGAACAAATGGAACAAATCGGCATTCGCGTGCTGATGGATGAAGTTGTTCATGTCGAAGAACGCTTATATCTCGTGGGGCGTAAAGATAAAGCAGCGGAACATGCGGCTGGAGGACGTAAGCCTTTAGTCTCCTTGATTGAGGGGATCGATCTTGCGCAGCCAATTATTGCCATGGATCATCAACCATACCAGTTAGATGTAGCAGCGGCAGCAGGTGTCGATGTGAATCTGTCAGGACATACGCATCGTGGTCAAATAACGCCGAATCATCTATTCACTAGGCGGATTTTTGAACTAGATTGGGGCTATCTACGTAAAGGAAATCTCCATGCCATTGTGTCTTCGGGCTTCGGCACTTGGGGGCCGCCAATACGATTAGGCAGTCAATCTGAAATTATTGAACTGATTATTCATTTTACAAGTAACGATAGAGAAGAGGATTAACACGAATGCAAGAGTTAGAGAAGAAACAAATTACCCCTGTGGAGCTGGCGGCAGCGATGATGCAGCTTACCATGAAAAGTATAGAAAATAGCTGGGATACCCTACAGCCGGCAATACTAGCTTACTTGTCTCCTCCCGTGTTAACGATGGCGAAGGAAGATGAATTGGTTAGAGAAGCCTATCTAGCTGCATTGGCGCTGGAAATCTACTGCATTCCTCACGCTTTTGAAGAGGAAACGGCACGTCTAGTGAGTATAGGCATGGGCCAAGTGATGGCTTCTGACAATTTAGCGGAGCATCGTTTATCAGAATCGATTACACAGTACTACCTGCCGCGATTGGCTGCTATAGCTGAAGATGAGCCTGAAGATTTGGCGCTTGAGCTTGTCCGAGAGGGAGCAAGAATCCTCTACGAGCGCATCGAGCTTCCATTGAAGCCTGCGGATCCAGATACTAGTTTGTTATGGGCGAGACTTTTTCCCTTTTTAGCTGGCATTGTTGGGAAATGGCCGATTTTAGCCACGAAATTTGAAGTGCAGACAGAGCAGTAGGGAGCGTAATTAGCCCAAAAGAGTGGAGGAGAACAGCACGAATGTCGAACAACCGAGTTCACGTATATGTCTTATCTGGATTTCTGGGGAGTGGTAAAACGACCTTACTCACCAAGGCCATCGATTATTTCACCGAAGCGGGACGCAAGCCTGCTGTGATTATGAATGAAATTGGCGAAGTAAACTTGGACGGACAGTTAATAGCCAATGAGGTACCTATGTCTGAGCTGCTCGGCGGATGCATATGCTGTTCGAGTCGCGGCGATCTTGGCACCGCATTGAATGAATTAGTGACGGGGGAGCAGCCAGATTTGATTTTTGTCGAATCGACGGGGATAGCGAATCCCATGGAGGTCATTGATGAGATAACGGATGCTTCACTTCTACTTCCGATAGAGCTTTCAGCTATTATTACAGTTGTGGATGCACCGCAGCTGCTCGAGTTAAACCGTACGAGTCGCGGCAAAACCTTCCGGCTTATGCGGGATCAAATTCGTTGTGCGAACTTGCTCTTGCTCAACAAGACGGACCTGCTGCAAGAATCGACGCTTCAAGAAGTCCATGAACTTGTACGGGAATGGAATCCGTATGCGGAAATGCACTATACCGTATTTAGTCAGATCGATATCAAGCTGATTGAAGATATGCACACGGGGGAGTCTGGCAGGGCAGTAGAGCAAGTTGATACGAATGACGAGGCGCAGCCGCACAGCCACGAGCATCACCATTCCCATAACCATGTGATGGCGTATACACACTTTTTTGAACGGGCCGTAGATAGCAACGCATTTGAAGAATTCGTCAGTAAACTTCCACGAGAAGTGTATCGTGCCAAAGGGATTCTAAGCTTCTCGGATACATCTAGCCGATTCTTATTCCAATATGCGTACAGAGAAATGGATTTTGTAAAAATAACGCCGAAAGGCGACGTGCCAGACGTGGCTGTCTTCATTGGTGAAAACTTCGCCAAGGATGCGATTCGGGCGGAATTGCTGAGATTAGAAGCTATGCCTGCTTCAGGGCAAAATAACGAGCAGGAGCAAGTAAATCCTCAACAATAGGTTGAGGATTTTTTCGTGGGACAGATTTCGCCATCGTTCTACACTTGACGCAAGTGGTCTATTTGCTGCACTATAATAGAAGAACATTTCAACACAGAGGGGTAATGCACGTGAGTAAGCATACGGATACGATCGATGAGATGCTAAGAGCGATGTCGCAGAAGGGCTGGCGAATTACAGAGCAGCGCAGAAGCTTAGCGACCCTATTTGCAGAATCGGGTAGTTATTTATCGCCGAAGGATGTTTATGAACATATGAAAATGAAATATCCAGGCATAAGCTTCGATACCGTGTATCGTAATCTCCGCTTGTTGAGCGAGATGGGTGTTCTGGAGCAATTTCATTTGGCGGATGGCTTGAAGTTCAAAGCGAGCTGTTTGTCACACCATCATCATCACATGATTTGCGTCAGCTGTGAGAAGACTGTGACCTTTGAGTTCTGTCCAATGAAGCTTGTGCAGGATTTGCCGGAAAGCTTTGAGATTCAAAGCCATCGGTTTGAAATATTTGGCTATTGTGCGGATTGTAAATCAGCCATGCCTACCGCTCAGGTGAGCGAGTAGGTTGGCGTTACATGCGCATCGGAGAAAAAGCAGTCCGCGGGAGTACTACCTAGCGAGGCTGCTTTTTTTTGGTTTAGAGGCTATCTGCTTTTGGTAACGTGGAGCAGTTCAGGGACTGTGACGAACGTGTAGCCCGAGGCTTTCAGTTTGCTGATTAGCGGTCCAATAGCTTGTACCGTCCCTGATAAATCCTGACTGTCAGCCCCTCCAGAATGCTGAAGAATAATGGAGCCAGGCTTGGTCTGCTGCATGATATTGTGAAGGACTTGATCGGAACTCAAGGATTTCCAATCGAGAGAGTCGACATTCCAGTTCACAATTAAATAGTGATGATCAGCCATCCATTTCACTTGTTCCTCATTGATTGCCCCGTAAGGAGGACGGATTAATCGAGGCGAGTAACCAATGAGGCCCTGCAACACATGTTCGGTGCGCTCAATCTGATTTTGAAATTTATCCACAGAGAGCTTAGGTAGATTTTCATGACTGTACGAATGATTGCCAATGACATGGCCTTCATTTGCGATTCGTTTAATGATATCGGGATGGATCGCAGCCATAGAACCTAGTACAAAAAAAGTTGCCTTCACTTGATTCGCTTTCAAGGCATCTAGCACTTTTGGTGTGAAACGCGTATCAGGTCCATCGTCAAAAGTTAAAGCGATTTTCTTCTCTTGACTTGAGCCGCGGAGCTTGAATGTTTCTGGGTATTTAACAACGAGCTGCGAGAGCGTTAATTTTTTCTGAGCAATACGGATTTGCCCTTGGTTTTTCTGAACAGGCACGGAAGGTCTTTTGGACGCTTCGGTTTGTGTTGCTGGCTTTCTCGAGCTGATCTTAGGTTTCGAGCTCGGCGTTACCGTGGAACGTGGTGCTCGTGAAGGCGTCGCTGATGCGGACGGTACCGTAGAAGCGGAGGGCGTGCTTACGGGTAGCAGCGTATTAATTCGCTTCTTGGCATTTGCAGTGTTTGCATCTGAATCTGTAACGAAATGGGACTCCTCGAAGTCCCTGTTAGCCTCAGTGGATGTCTGAGTGACATGTGGAGAGGCGAGATGGGCCGAGCTCTGATCTGGAAAAGGCTTTGAAAAAGGTGCACCGCAGCTAGTTACAAGCAGGCAAACGATGCTAAAGGACCAAAGCCGTTTGGTCATGGCAATCCCCTCCGAGCTTTATGACTATGCTCTAGGTTTTGTTAGGGAGAGCAATGTTATCCCGTGCAAATAACGGAAATAGTAAAAGTAGAAATATTCTCGTCAAGATGGGCGCTGAACGAAGTGAAATTATTTATGAGATGATTTTCTGAAATGTAACGATATCGTGAAATTGTCCCCATTTGAAACCGACCTCACGATAGTACGCACATTGCTGGTAGCCATTACGTGTGAACATGTGAATGCTAGCGGAATTATCCGCACAAACCGTCGCTATTAACGAATGAAAGCCGCGCTCTTTGGCGAAAGTTTCGATATATTGAATAGAGGCAGAACCTGTGCCTTTACCGACATAAGTAGGATGAAGATAAATCGTCACTTCACCGGTTGTATCATAGGCTTGTTTCTTCTTATGTGGCATTATTTGCACATAGCCTTGAGGCATCTCATTTTGCATAATGACATAGGTCTGATATCGCGGGTTGGCGTGGATGACACTTTCAGTGAATTCGGGCAGAGCAACAGGCTCCGTGTGGAAAGAGTAAGTTGTGTGAAGAACGAAATGATTGTAAATATCCATCAGAAAGGGAATATCGGATGTTTCTAATGGTTTAAATAGTAGGGAAGACATGATGTGGGCACCTCGCTTAAGATTAGAAGACAAATGTCAGGATATGTTCCACGAGCATAGTGAGGTACCTGCTTGCATATGACAATTTCAATAGACATTCCATTCCAATCCATGTATCTTAGATATAATATCTACTAGAATTAGGGGGAGTCACAGCCATATGTCGGACAATGTAAGCTATATTCTCGTAATCGTCGTTGGTATCATCGTACTTGCTGGTCTGACTTACATGAATCTTCGCAAAATAAGTAAATCGACAGCGGATTTGACACAGCTCAAAAAAAGAACGCTACTTTGGACCGAAATTTCCCTTGCCTTATTCGTTGTACAAATGTTTTTCCGTGACCGGAATGGTGGATTCCTGATATTCTTTGGGATACTAACCTTATTTACAGGGGCGCATTACTTAGGCATTTTATATTATACACGCAAAAGAAACCGTTAAAAATGAAGAGGCTCTCCACGTAGATGACCTACGAAGGGGAGCCTCTATATTATTTTCAAGGCAAAATAAGCTAGACGGACCTTCTAATCATTCCAACTCGTCGGCTTTGTTTTCGTCGGAGTTTTCCATTTCTGGTACCATTTCTTCTTCTGCTTCTGGCCCATCAATGTTCGCAACTGTAGCATGACAAGCTTAGCGCGGTCTTCATCGGCATATTTGTCACGCAGATTCTCAAATACAGGTTGATCTTTCATGGCTGACCTTCTTTTCTGGCTGTAGGATTGTCAAATATAGGGAATGTATGTTCTTATTTTGATTATAGCATAAAATGGAAGAGGGGATCAAGCCTAGCAGAAGGAGAGTATGCTCTAAGTGTGGAATGTAACTATATAGCCAAATTCAACGATGGTTCGACAAACTAGTCCTAAAGAGTACAATTTCCTAACGAGGTGAACAATGAAAAAGTTTATTCTATTTTTATTAATGCTCTCTATCCCTTTTGGAGTTGCTGGCGCTGCCACTGTTAATGGAGATTTCGAAGGGAACCCCATCGTACAAGTAACATCTAATGGACAAGTGTTAAAAGTTGATGAACTACCTGCC
Organism: Paenibacillus qinlingensis; assembly: GCF_031455095.1. Taxonomy (GTDB): domain Bacteria; phylum Bacillota; class Bacilli; order Paenibacillales; family NBRC-103111; genus Paenibacillus_E; species Paenibacillus_E qinlingensis_A. Next base: position 271,703 of record NZ_JAVDSB010000007.1, on the reverse strand, counting down.
ATGATTTATAAAGATCACACCGTAGTCCCCCTGGCTATGTTGCGACAACTCGGGGCACTCGTAACTTGGAATCCCAATACATATAGTGTCAATGTGACAATGCCGCAATCTCCAGCAACGACAGTGCAAGTAGATCCTGCAAAAATAGAATATGAACGCTTGCTGCATGCCTATCAATGGCTAAAGGATACAGATACGGCCATACTAACCTTCTCACAACAAATTCAGCTCTATGCTAATTTAACGAATGGCAGTGAGTTTGCGAATCAACTGAATGTGGATTTTGACGATTTAACGAAACAATACAATGAGGCCAGCCAAATGGCACACAATCTTACTCAAGCCGTGAGTAACTCGGAAGATCTTCTATCTATTATTAAGAGTGAGGGTGCCGCATTTAGCAATGTCCAACAAACTAAGAATCTGCTTTCTTTTAAACTTACTGGCATAAGTATGCCTGAGTTTGAGAAACAATTTGCTATCAGTCTGCTTAATGCTACACGTATGGCACAAAAAAACTTGAACAACACAAATGCAATTATTCATCAGTTGCAGCTTAAGAATGAAATTTTGCCAGATAAAACTTCCGCAAAAACCGAGGTTAAGATGTAAAGAAAAGAATTACGGAAATAGAGGGCACGGCATCAAGCCGCAAAAGAGAGCTGACTGCTATGCAGTCGGCTTTTTTTGTTAATGGAATGGTTTCCTCGGCTGGTAAGACGGTAGACATTCTGGTATTTAATCAAGTCATAACAACTATGGGGGTAAAGATAAACGGACAGTTAAAATATTCATCTAAGTATGCTACAATGTCGGTATCAGAGAAAAAGGTTTACTTTTCGCATGCATTCTTATTTATTTGTCGCTCTTAAACCCCTATGTTGATTTTAAAGTACATGAAAATTAAAAAGCAGTGAAAGAATCTAGGTTAACGTTAAGGGGTTAATTGGTGATATGAGTGCGGATAAAATTCTCTTACATGAAGCGTTGACAAATCAACCATTTGGAATTATTGGATACGAAGTATTGAATGAAGATCAGATATTCGTTGAATATGCTAATAAGTATGGATTTAGGGTGGCAATTCGTGATCTTAAGATTGATCGATCGGAACGGATGAGATTAATAAAACTCATGAGAAGTGGACGAGGCAAATGAGCAAAAGTTCATAGGATTCCTGAACTGTCAGGAGTCCTATTTCTGTTGTTTTTGAAGCTATAGTTTACAAGATCTATTAGTGCAGTTTATTAACCGAATATATCAAGGGCAGTCCTAAAAGACCTTCAATGACGTAACTACTTTAAATAACGTTACGAGTGCAACTAAAAGGAACTTAGCAGATACAATGTATCAAACCGCTAAGCTCCTTTTTCATTCACTTATTCACTTATTTACTTTTCCAACATATATATCTGCCTGAAACTGTCCTATAAAATAATAACGACGGCCTTTTGCAAGGCCGTCTCATGGGAGAGGAGAAACCGGATGAAGAGCTTATGGGGAAACGTAAGCCTTCTCCGCGGTTGTCTACGACATTCTCTGATGTCGATAGTTCAAGCATGACCGATTTACGGTAAATTTATACATCGTAGGGATAAAATTTTTGTGTCAGATTAGTGCTTGTGGTACGATAGCAACAGAATGAACCAGCATGGAAGGGAAACGCACAGATGAGAGTGATTTCAGGCACGGCCAAAGGCAGGTCGTTAAAGGCTGTACCCGGTACAAGTACACGACCAACAACAGACAAAGTGAAGGAAGCGATCTTCAGTATGATCGGACCTTATTTCGACGGAGGGCAGGTGCTTGATCTATTCGCCGGAACAGGCGGGCTAGGGATTGAAGCGCTAAGCCGCGGTATGGATAAGGCGGTATTTATTGATATCGAGAAGAAGAGCATCGACACGATTCAATCCAATGTGGAAGCAGCTAGATTGAAGGATCAAGTGGAGATCTACCGTACGGATGCGGCGAGAGCACTGAAGGTGCTTGCGAAGCGGGCCGAGCAGTTCCAGCTTGTATTTCTAGATCCTCCCTATCGGATGAAAGGGATCGCAGAGCTGATGACAACGATGGAAGAACAGGCCATAGTGGAGGCGGATGCTACAATTGTTGTTGAGCACGATGCCAAGGATATCCTACAAGAAACCATAGGCGGATTTAAGCAATTACGTAGAGCAGACTATGGAGATACGGCTGTGACTATATTTAAACGCGACGCAGCATCCATAGAAGTCAGCAATTAGTCAGCAATTGAAGGAGATGAACAACATGATGAGGCAAGAACATGGTATTACAGTTGCGGTATATCCAGGAAGCTTTGACCCGGTTACTTATGGACATCTTGATATCATACATAGAGCAGCGAAAGTATTTGATAAACTAATTGTAGCGGTGCTGAACAACACGTCCAAGAATGCATTATTCACCTTGGAAGAGAGAATGGAATTGTTGCGGAAAGTAACGGCAGATCTTCCTAATGTGGAAATTGACGGTTTTCGGGACTTAATGGTGAATTATATGAAAGCTCGGAATGTCAGGCTTATCGTTCGCGGACTTCGGGCTGTTTCTGATTTTGAATATGAATTGCAAATGGCATCAACCAATCATAAGCTGAATCCCGATGTAGAGACGTTCTTTATGACATCAAAGCCCCAGTTTTCTTATTTGAGTTCGAGTATCGTGAAGGAAATCGCTAAGTTTCATGGACCTGTGGAAGATTTAGTGCCAGCAGAAGTGGAAGAGGAGTTACGTAAAAAATTCCCTCAGACCTAAAGTGAGGTCCAAAGGAATTTCGGGTTAAAGTTTGGTTAATTCACCGCTTTCCTTTTGAAAGAGGCGTAGACCAAATGAAATGAGCAGCATGCAGGTGAACATAAAAAGGAATAACGTTAGCATTGGTCCCCATAGGCCCCATGCCGATTCGCCGTTCAGCGGAAAGGGTGGCGCAGCTACATTAGTTGCTAAGTCTAACCGTAAAAAGCTCGGTTCTGTGTCTAATAAAAGCAATTGCAACGGTTTCCACAGTAGAATCGTTGTGAATAAAGCAAGTACGGCATGTAGTGCGCGGGATTGTAAAAAGAATAGATAGCGGGCATCGGTTTTTTGATGAAAGCCAGCAACCTGTGCGTGGGCGGATAAGCCTCCCCAACCGAGGAATGCGCTAAGGAGCGCCATTTGCGGCAGAAGAGGGAGATTGCCTGCCTGGCTAAATGCATAAGAACCAAGATGAATTTCCATCAACCCATCAATCCATTGTGGAGTTATATCTGTGTAAACACCCATAAAACTGAGCAGAAATTGAATGACAGGACGAAGCATATCGGCAACATGCGTGATAGAGATGACGTTAATAAGCACCGAAAATATCATCATGTAGCCGCCGATCAGCATCAGTGTATGAACAGCGGAGGTTACTGCATCTCCGAGCAGTTTACCGAAAGTACGGCCATCTTCCCAATAGGCTTGCCGCATGGCCAATAGGGCTGATTTCCAAATAGAACCTTTGTTCTTCTGTTTATGTCCTAGCGCGCTCACTTCAACAGGAACGTTTGCTGGTTTACTATGTCGCATTAAGAATCCCGTTATGATCGCGGAAATGTAGTGAACAATGGCAAGTAGAATGCCTAGTTTGGCGTTATGAAGGAACCCGATGCCGATAACCATGATCAGGAATAACGGACTGCACAAATGCGAGAGGGCCGTTAAACGCTCTGACTCCGTGCGGGTTAACAGGTTTTTTTCGCGCAGCGATGCAGTAATTCTAGCTCCTGCTGGAAATCCTACAACAAAGCCGGATGCCAGTGCCCAACCACTAACACCGGGCAGGCGAAATATGACACGCATCAGCGGTTCTAGAAGAACGCCGGTACCTTGAATGATACCAAAGCCGATTAAGAGCTCGGTCATAATAAGGAAAGGCATTAATGCAGGAAAGACAAGCTTCCACCAAATGGTCAGCCCTTCGAGAGAAGACTGAAAAGCTTTGTCAGGAAATAGAATAACAGATATAACGACCAGTCCGGCCAAAGCTCCCAGCACTAGTGTTGTGATTTTGGCATGAAATCTTGCATTCGGCATAGCCTCACCTCGTCCATCGAACATGCTTCATTGTACGCAAGAAGACAGGCGATTAGACCAAGCTTTCAAACGTGACGAGATCGGTCAAACATCAAGAGAAAGCAACAGGAAAGGGGAACCTGTATGGATAGGGAAGAAGAGAGCATACGTACATGGTCGAATGATTCATACCGATATCCGCGAAGCTCAGCGACAAGACGCTACTTAATATCTGCCTTAGTAGGTATTATCATTGTATATTTGCTATTTTTTGTGCGGCTGCCGTTTTTTGTGTTTATGCCGGGCACCGCTGAAGAAATTAAACCCATGGTATCGATTGCCAAAAGCACGGGCTCTGAAAAAGGGACGCTTATGCTCACGACCGTTCGCGTGGCTGATGCGAATGTGGTGAATTATTTGGTGGGTCTCGTTCATCCTTATGAAGAAATTCAGCCCAAGAAGGCTGTGCTCAAACAGGGAGAGTCCGAACAAGAGTATTCACAACGTCAGGAATATGTCATGTTAACCTCGCAGGCCAGTGCTATTCAAGCCGCGTATACCGAGGCTAAAGTTCCTTTTCACATTGATCATGAGGGTGTCATGGTTCTACAAACCGTCCCCGGGTTGTCAGGGGAGAAAGTGCTTAAGCCAGGGGATGTGCTTTTAAAAGCTGGGGACAAAGAAGTGAAGGTCGCGCAGGATCTGCTAGACTCTCTCGCAGGCAAAAAAGCTGGAGACAGCATCACTATTACGTATGAGAGAAAGAAAACGGAATTGCAGACGACATTGACGCTGGGAGCTCTGCCGCTTCAAGAGGGGGAGACAGTGGCGCGGGCAGGAATCGGTGTTGTACCAGCAGGCATGCAGTCGGTGAAAGCGGATCAGGAAGATCAACAAGTATCGATTAAGGCTGGTGATATTGGCGGGCCTTCAGCTGGTCTCATGTTTTCATTGGAAATATTCAATCAACTTGTGCCCGAGGATATTACGAAGGGTTACCGTATCGCAGGCACGGGAACGATAGAAGCAGACGGCACCGTAGGGCCAATTGGCGGAATTGAGCACAAGATTATTGCTGCGGATCGAGAGAAAGCGGATATTTTCTTTGCTCCCAAAAACATCACTTACAAAGACGGAACCAAGATCGAGAACTATTCGGATGCGGTCAAAAGAGCAAAGCAAATTAATACAAAAATGAAAATCGTAGAAATTGGAACGATGGAAGAAGCTTTGAAATATCTAGCAGCACTCCCTCCGAAATAAGTCATATCTAGCAAAAGTAATTGAATATCAATTGACAAATGGTATGCATAATGGATATAATAATCTTTGTTTGTTTGGGGTGATATCATGCAAATTCGATTTAGAGAACTATCTCTGCAAGGACAATCGGTACCTATGAGTGAAGTTATGAATTTGACAGAACCTTTTGAGGGTCGACAAGACATACTAAACCATGGACCTGTTCATGCAAATCTTCATGCAAAGTATGAAGAAGGAGTAGTTAAAGTTAACGGTACGTTAACGCTAGACTTGGAGTTAAGCTGTTCCCGATGCTTAACGCACACGAACCAAACAATTAAGCTTCCATTCAAGGAAGTTTTTATGCAGGAGCCGGAAGAAGAAGATCCTGAGCTTGACGAGGATATTCATCTGGTGGTTGGGGATAAAGTAGATTTGGAGCCTTACGTTGTAGAGAATGTAGTGGTGGGTTTGCCGTACATACCACTTTGTGACGAAGCGTGCAAAGGTCTGTGTCCCGTGTGCGGAGAAAATCGCAATGTACGTGATTGCGGCTGTAAGCAGGATAAGATTGATCCTAGACTTGCAGGTCTCGCGGACTTTTTTAACAAAGAATAAGGCAACGCCGAAATTCGTATAAGGAGGTGTTTTGAATATGGCAGTACCTCAAAGAAGAACGTCCAAAACTCGTCGCGACAAGCGCCGTACTCACTTCAAATTGGAAGTTCCAGGCATGGTGAAATGTGAACAATGTGCGGAACTGAAGCTAGCACATCACGTGTGCAAGTCTTGCGGAACTTACAAAAGCAGAGAGATCGTAAAAGCATAAGATTGGACATAGTACTTCATCCTAGGTGAGGTGCTATTTTTTTTGCTTTCTTTTTGGTTCTAAATTTAATATACTACAGTTTAGTATCTGGTAATAAGATGAGATCTCACGAGATAAGGTGGTGCTTACCATCGAACGCCTTCCAAAACGACAAAGGCAGCAGGGGCTGCTGCAAGCCATTGAAGCGAACCCTTTTATGACGGATGAGGAATTGATGCGAACGTTTGGGGTCAGTATCCAAACTGTCCGCTTGGATCGATTAGAGCTCGGTATTCCTGAACTGCGGGAACGCATGAAGCATATGGCCGTCAAAACGTATGATCCTGTGCGTTCACTTCCCATTGATGAAGTCATTGGGGAAGTCATAGATTTACAGCTGGATCAGAGCGGTATATCGATTTTTGAAATTAAAGAAGATCATATTTTTTCCAGAACCAAGATTGCCCGAGGTCATCACATCTTCTCACAGGCCAACTCGTTGGCTGTTGCTGTCATTGACGATCCGATTGCGTTAACGGCTTCGGCGGATATCAAATTCGTGCGCTCAGTGAAGCTGGGAGAGAAGTGTGTCGCCAAAGCTTACGTGCGATCTGTTTCTAAAGGGAAAGCACGAGTAGAAGTATTCACTTATGTGGGTGAAGAGACCGTGTTTCGAGGCAACTTTGTCATCTTTCATTCGAAGAAAGAGCAACATCTAGATAGGGAGGACAAGCTCCATGCGGATCGCGATTGATGCAATGGGTGGAGATCATGCGCCTAAGATCGTAGTTGAGGGTGCGCTCGCAGCGGCCAAAGAGTGGAAGGACGTACACATCATTCTAGTCGGGAACCGTACTGCGATAGAAGCGCACCTCACAGAGAGGCCGGATAACCTAACGATCCACCATGCGGAAGAAGTCATTGAAGCCGAGGATGAGCCCGTAAAAGCAGTTCGTCGCAAGAAGGATGCTTCCATGGTTGTAGCAGGACGATTGGTTCGAGAGAAAGAAGCCGAAGCCATGATTTCTGCAGGCAATACGGGAGCGCTGATGACGACAGGCTTGCTTATAGTAGGAAGAATTCCGGGGATTGAACGTCCAGCATTAGCACCCATGATCCCAACTATGGATGGCCATGGTGTGCTGGCATTAGACTTAGGAGCCAACATGGATGCGACGCCTGAGCAATTGATTCAATATGCGATTATGGGCAGTATTTATCGTTCCAAAGTACATGGTGTTGACAAACCTCGTGTAGGATTGTTGAATGTAGGGACGGAATCGGCCAAAGGGAATGAATTAACCAAAACAGCATATCCTTTACTGGAACAAGCTCCGATTCATTTTGTGGGGAATGTGGAGTCCTCGCAGGTGTTGCGCGCGCAATGCGACGTCATCGTTTGCGATGGATTTGCTGGGAATATTATGTTGAAAACATTGGAGGGCGCTGCGTCCGCCATTTTCTCAGCTTTAAAGCAGGAATTCACGAAATCCATATTCAGCAAGCTGGCAGCAGCCGTGTTGAAGCCAGGGTTGACACAATTCCGTAAAAAGCTGGACTATAATGAACATGGCGCAGCACCATTCTTGGGTATTGATGGACTCGTACTTAAAAGTCATGGTTCCTCAGATGCAAATGCCATTAAGAATGCCGTTCGTCAAGCTAGAATAGCGTTACAAAATGATTTGGTCGGCACCATATCTGCCGAAATTAGCCGCGGGAAGCGAGATATAACAACATGAACTTAATACCAGTTGGGGTACTCGGAACGGGTAAATATGTACCAGAGCGTATTTTAACGAATCAAGAACTAGAAACAATGGTTGAAACGAACGATGAGTGGATCGTATCTCGGACAGGCATACGTGAGAGAAGAATCGCGGCAGATGGACAAGCTACGTCGGATCTGTGCTATGAAGCTTCTTTGGTGGCTATGTCGAATGCTGGAATCACTGCAGATCAACTCGATCTAATAATCGTTGCAACCATTACACCAGATATGTCATTTCCATCTACGGCATGTATTCTTCAAGAGAAACTGGGTGCTAAAAAAGCAGCAGCGTTCGACTTGTCAGCAGCGTGCTCAGGTTTCGTCTATGGGCTAGCGAACGCCGCTAATTTTATTGCCACTGGTACATATAAATACGCACTTGTCATTGGGGCAGATTGCTTGTCCAAAATTACCGATTACACCGACCGCAATACCTGTATTTTATTTGGAGACGGTGCTGGCGCTGTTGTGATTGGAGAAGTGCCTGAGGAACGTGGCTTCAAATCCTTTGAGTTAGGCGCTGATGGTACGGGAGGTCCTCTTCTGAAAATTGAAGGCGGCGGCTCCCGTAATCCAGCATCACAGAACTCGTTGGACCAGCGTTTACACTACATCTACATGGCGGGCGCTGAGGTTTTCAAATTTGCAGTTCGTATTATGGGGAATGCTGCGGATGAGGCTTTACGTAAAGCAGGTTGGGAGAAAACTGATATTGATCTGCTTGTCCCACACCAAGCCAACATGCGTATTATTCAATCCTCATTGAACCGCTTGGAATTGTCTGAAGACAAATGTATGATTAACTTGGACAAGTACGGCAATATGTCGGCCGCTTCGATCCCAGTTGCACTAGCAGAAGCATCCGAACAAGGCAGATTAAACGAAGGCGATCGTCTGATTTTAGTTGGTTTTGGCGGCGGTTTGACGTGGGGCGCGACAGCACTCGTTTGGTAGGGTGAGCAGTAAATGAACTTATTTCTAGCTAAAAATGACTGAATATATCGTGGAAGGGGATCCTTTTCTCGTATGGGTAAAATAGCATTTGTATTTCCGGGCCAAGGCTCTCAATCCGTTGGTATGGGAGCTGACCTCTATGGTGCGCTGCCAGCTGCTAAGGACTATTTCGACCGCGCGAATGAAGCGCTAGGTTTCTCTTTGTCTGATCTGATCTTCGAAGGTCCAGAGGACCAACTGAAGATCACGTACCACACGCAGCCCGCGCTGCTCACGACAAGCATCGCTTGTCTGGAAGCGTTCAAGGCTGCTGGCGTCACGCCAGACTATGTCGCAGGACATAGTCTGGGCGAGTACAGCGCGCTCGTCGCAGCCGGCGTGCTCGCGTTTGAAGACGCGGTCCGCACCGTGCGGGCCCGCGGCGAGTTCATGGAGCAGGCCGTCCCTGGCGGCCTGGGTGCCATGGCAGCCGTGCTGGGAGCCGAGCGCGCAGCGCTGACGGAGCTTTGCACGGCAATCACAAGCGGCGGCTCCGTCGTGGAGCTCGCCAATGTGAACTGCCCGGGACAGATTGTCGTCTCGGGCAGTAAGGAAGGCGTTGCAGCGGTTGTCGAACGCTGCAAGGAGGCTGGCGCGAAGCGTGCCATCCCGCTTGAGGTGAGCGGACCGTTTCACTCCTCCCTCATGAAGCCAGCTTCGGAGCGCCTCGCAGAGGTGCTCGCGTCCATCGAGATGAAAGATGCAGCCGTGCCCGTTGTCGCCAACGTTACGGCGCGTCCTGTGACCCAGCCGAGCGATATTCGCGGCTTGCTGGTGGAGCAGGTGTATTCCCCTGTATTATGGGAAGACACGATCTCGTATCTGATCAGCGAAGGCGTGGATACGTTCATTGAGCTTGGCTCAGGAACGGTGCTTGCCGGCTTGATCAAAAAGGTCGACAAAACGGTGAAAACCGTGTCGATTGGCAGTCTTGAAGCATTGGAAAAGTACACGCAGGAGGTACACACGCATGTTAACGGGTAAAGTAGCATTAGTTACTGGTGCATCACGTGGTATTGGGCGTGCGATTGCCTTGCATTTGGCTGAACACGGTGCGGATGTTGTGGTGAACTACGCTGGGAGCGAAGCCGCTGCTAGTGAAGTTGTAGCTGCAATTGAAGCGATGGGTCGTAAAGCGATTAAATTGCGTGCCGATGTGAGCAGCTATCAAGAATCTGACGATCTTGTAAAGCAAACGCTAGAAGTTTTTGGCAAAATTGATATTCTCGTGAATAATGCGGGCATAACAAGAGACAATTTAATCATGCGAATGAAAGAAGAAGAATTCGATCAAGTAATCGCTACGAATCTCAAAGGCGTGTTTAACTGTGTCAAAGCGGTCACGCGTCCAATGATGAAGCAGCGTTTCGGTCGAATTATCAATATATCTTCTGTAGTTGGTGTGCTCGGTAACCCGGGTCAAGCTAACTATGTAGCAGCAAAAGCAGGTGTAATCGGCTTAACGAAAGCGACTGCGAGAGAGCTATCCTCGCGTGGCATTACCGTGAATGCTGTTGCGCCAGGCTTTATTGAAACCGATATGACAGACAAATTGTCTGCTGAGATGCGTGAACACATGCTGAAGCAAATCCCGCTGGAGCGCCTTGGGCAGCCAGAGGAAATTGCGAAGGTTGTTCGCTTCTTAGCTTCTGACGATGCCTCCTACATGACAGGGCAAACACTCCATGTAGATGGCGGAATGTACATGTAAGTTTCTAAAAATGAGAATCTCAAAATTGTCTACTGGCAATCTGTTAAAGATTCTCGTATAATACCAAATGAGGAGGTGAACCGGATGTCCGACGTATTGGATCGTGTTAAACGAATTGTAGTCGATCGTCTAGGGGTTGATGAAGCTGAAGTCACCCTCGAAGCATCTTTCAAAGAAGACCTAGGTGCTGATTCTCTCGATGTAGTTGAATTAGTAATGGAATTAGAAGATGAGTTCGATTTAGAAATTTCAGATGAAGATGCTGAGAAGATTACGACAGTAGGAGAAGTTACGAATTACATAAAATCTCATACGTAATAGTCTACAGAGTCCCGTTTCTAATAAAGACGGGACTTCTCTCCATTCCTGGCAATAATAAAAAAAATGAATGACTACATAGAAGGTGGTACAAATGAACAGAGTTGTAATTACAGGTATGGGCGTAGTTACTGCCCTTGGTCAAGACTTAGACACATTCTGGGGGAACCTGACTTCTGGTAAATCTGGCGTAGGTATGATTGAAAATTTTGATGTAAGCGAATACCCAACACGGATTGCCGCTGAAATCAAAGATTTCAACATTGAAGATTATGTGGATCGTAAAGAATCCCGTCGCATGGACCGTTTCGTTCAATTCGCAGTTGCAGGCGCGCTAAATGCGCTTAAGGATGCGAACTTAAATGTGAAGGAAGATGCCGATCCAGAACGTGTTGGCGTATCCGTAGGGTCAGGTATTGGCGGATTGAACACTTGGGAAGAGCAGCATCGCATTTTATTGGAAAAAGGACCTAAACGGGTTTCACCTTTCTTCATCCCGATGATGATCGCGAATATGGCATCTGGTCATGTATCGATGGTCACAGGAGCGAAAGGTCCGAACTCCACAGCGGTTACCGCTTGTGCAACAGGTACGCATTCCATTGGTGACTCATTCAAAATGATTCAACGTGGCGATGCAGACGTTATGATTTGTGGTGGAGCTGAAGCGACAATTACGCCGATTGGTGTAGCTGGTTTCTGTGCTCTGCGTGCGATGTCGACGCGCAATGAAGAGCCGCATTTGGCAAGTCGTCCATTTGATACAGATCGCGATGGCTTTGTTATGGGTGAAGGTGCTGGTGTACTCATTCTGGAGTCACTTGAACATGCTCAGAAGCGTGGCGCACGTATCTATGCTGAGGTAATCGGCTATGGCATGAGCGGTGATGCCTATCATATGACAGATCCAGATCCAGATGGTGCTGCACGTTGTATGGCGAAAGCGATCAAGGATGCAGGCATTGCTCCAGATGCGATTTCGTACATTAATGCGCATGGTACTTCAACACCTGTTGGCGATAAATCAGAAACGATTGCAATCAAGAAAGCGTTAGGCGAGCATGCCTATAAAGTTGCTGTTAGCTCAACGAAGTCCATGACGGGTCATTTGCTCGGCGCTGCTGGCGGTGTGGAAGCTGTTATTTGTGGATTAACAATCGCGAACAGTCTTATTGCTCCAACAATTAACTTGGACAATCAAGATCCTGAGTGCGACTTGGATTATGTACCCAACAAAGCGCGTGAAGCGAGCGTTGATATTGCGATGTCGAACTCCTTCGGGTTCGGTGGACATAATGCCACGATCATTTTGAAGAAATTTCAAGCATAATTCCCATGCCTGCGACGAAAGATAACGGAATATCATTTTCTCCGGGTGGTGAGGTAAGGCGTGAACCGTGATATTAAGGATTTACAAAAGCAGATAGGCGTCTCATTTCGGAAGTCTGAGCTGCTGAAGCAGGCTTTCACGCATTCCTCTTATGTGAATGAACACCGAATCGCTGGACATAAAGACAATGAACGACTTGAGTTTCTTGGAGATGCCGTGCTTGAATTAACAGTTTCGGAATTTTTATATGAATCTTATCCTGGGCGTTCAGAGGGTGAATTGACGAAGCTAAGGGCATCCATTGTCTGCGAGCCTTCGCTCGTAACATTTGCCGAAGATTTGGATTTCGGTGCGTTTGTCTTACTAGGTAAAGGGGAAGAGTTAACAGGAGGGCGATCACGGCCGGCATTGCTGGCAGATGTGTTTGAATCCTTCGTTGGCGCGCTATATCTAGACCAAGGTTTGGATACCGTTAAAGCGTTTCTTCAGAAGCATGTATTCGCCAAAATATCCAGTGAAGGCAAGCTGCTTGTGATTGATTACAAGACACAATTGCAAGAGCATACCCAACATCATAATATGGGTTCGTTGGAATACCGGATTGTGAATGAACGGGGTCCCGCACACGAGCGCGAGTTCGTTGCCGAAGTGCATATGGAAAGCGAGCTTCTGGGAACCGGTGCTGGTCGTTCAAAGAAAGAGGCGGAACAGCAGGCTGCTGCTGGCGCACTGTCCAAGTTAAACGTAACTGTACAACGATAGTGGAAAAACCAGAAGAGGCAGCTCCTGCTGCCTTTTTTGTATTTTTCTCTTATTTTCATAGGCGATATGTTACAATAATTTCTGAGGTGAGACCATGTTTTTGAAACGGATCGAATTATCCGGGTTTAAATCATTCGCGGACCGGACGGAACTCGAATTTGTGCGAGGCATTACCGCGGTTGTAGGTCCTAACGGGAGTGGAAAGAGTAATATCTCGGACGGAATCCGGTGGGTGTTAGGGGAACAAAGCGCGAAGTCTTTGCGTGGCGGTAAAATGGAAGATGTTATTTTCGCAGGTAGTGACGCACGTCGTGCTGTGAATTATGGTGAAGTCTCGTTAACATTAGATAATTCATCACAGTCGCTTCCCTTGGATTTTAATGAAGTTACCGTGACGCGAAGAGTACATCGCAATGGCGATAGTGAATATCTGATTAACAAACAACCTTGTCGCTTGAAGGATATCACGGAGTTGTTCATGGACACGGGTATCGGGAAAGAAGCGTATTCGATTATTGGACAAGGACGTATTGAGGAAATCCTAAGTACGAAATCCGAAGATCGTCGAGGCATCTTTGAAGAAGCTTCGGGGATTGTTAAATATAAAGCGCGTAAGCGCGAAGCGGAGAAGAAATTGAATGATACCGAGCAGAATTTGCTGCGGATCCACGATTTAGTCTCTGAACTTGAGGATCAAGTTGAACCGTTGCGTGACCAGGCGGAGAAGGCGATTCGGTTCAAAGAGTTGAAGGAAACGCTCAAGAGTAGTGAAATCTCCATGTATGTGCATCAGATTGATCAGATTTATGTCGCATGGAATGACGCAACGCAGCTGCTCGAGAAATTGACCAAAGAGCAAACGGAGCTCTCTACGATTGTTAATCAGCATGATGCCCATTTGGAAAAGCATCGTTGGGAAACGCGCAGATTAGAAGAAGAGCTAGAAACGCTCCAAGAAAGTTTGCTTGGTCTTAGTGAAGAATTCGAGAAATGCGAGGGTCACGGTGAGGTTCTAAAGGAACGGAAAAAGAACTACGTGACAAACCATCAGCAGCTAGCTACGTCCATTGCGATGCAGGAGCAGCGTAAATTGGACAAAGAAGCGGAATTGAGCGAGCAGCGTGAGAGAATTATTCAAATTGGCGCGCAATTATTCGAATTCCAAGCCAAGCTAACTGCGGAAGAACAGCGCTTACAAGGGGTAAGCGGAGGGATCAGTTCTTCCCCTGAGGATCAATTGAAGGGTGAATTGCTGGAAACGCTCAACCGTATGGCACAGTCACGCAATGAAATTCGATACGCAGAGCAGCAAATCGAAAGTATCGGACGTCGTTTGGACAGACTCGATGAAGAGCGTCAGAAGTGGGCGGATCAACGTGAGAGTATCTTGCGTCGTAAACAAGAGCTTTCAGTCAAGCTGCAAGATACGGTAGGAGAGATAGAGCGAGCTCGCCAGGAATATGTTCAACTAACGCAAGCCTTGAAGAGTAAGCAAGGGTTGCTGGATGAAGCTCAAGCTATGGTACGCAAATGGGAGCAAAAGATGGATGCGTTAATTTCCCGCCGCGATACAATGAAAGAAATGGCTAATGATTACGACGGTTTTCAGCAAGGTGTTAAGGAAGTGCTTAAAGCGAAATCGCGCAAAGACTTGCGAGGCATTCGTGGTGCGGTTGCTGAACTTGTTAAAGTGCCTGCCAACGTTGAGACAGCCATCGAGACTGCGCTAGGCGGTGCGCTCCAGAATATCGTCGTAGAGACGGAGGCAGGCGGTAGGGAAGCGATTGCTTTCTTGAAACGTCGCCAAATGGGACGGGCTACCTTCCTGCCGATGAACGTTATTCGAGGACGTTCGATTTCTGATCATGAAAGTCAGACGTTGAAATCGTCGAAGGGCTTTGTTGGGATTGCAGTTGACCTTGTGTCTTTCGATTCGACATATACGAATATATTCTCGAGCTTACTAGGGAATGTCGTTGTAGCAGAGAGTCTAGAAGATGCTAACCATATCGCGGCCAAAGCGCAATATCGCTATCGCGTTGTGACGCTGGAAGGTGACGTTGTTAACCCTGGTGGTTCTATGACGGGTGGAAGCTTGCAGAAGAAGTCGACGAATTTGTTAGGTCGTCAGCGTCAAATCGAAGAGCTTGATGCTGAGATCGCAACATCCGAGGGACAACTCAGTGGTTTGCGCAGTCAATCCAGCTCCTTGAAGCGTGATATTACCGATGAAATGTTAAAGGTTGAACAGCTTCGACAATTAGGTGAGGGGCAACGTATCACAGAGCAACAAATTCGTGCGGAATTGAATCCGTTGGAATCCGAAAGTCGTACAGTAGAAGAACAGCTTACGCTGGATAGTCAAGACAGAGGAGCCCTACTGGAAGAGCGAACGGAATTTAGCCGTAAAAAAGTTGAAAGTGAAGCTGCACTCGCTCAGCTGCAAGAAGAGGAAGCCTCCTTGCAACAAGCGATTCGGGATGCTGAGAGTTCTCGAAAAGCGAGTGAATCCGAGAAAGAAGAACTTCAAAGCCAGTTGACGGATTTGAAAGTCAAGGTAGCTTCAACTTCACAAGAGAAGCAGTCTCTTCAGGATCAACAAAGACGCTTGCAGCAGGATCTGAGCGAAGTGGAACGTGAAATTGAAGTCAACCGCGGTCTATTAACACAATTAGAAAGCGATATGGCAACACTTGAGCAAGAAACTGTAGGGCAGATTGAGCTGTTAAATAATTTGAAACTGAAGAAGCAGCAATGCTCCGAAAGTATAGATTTCAAACGTGCAGAGCGTACAGACTGGTTACAAAAGCTCGAACACGGCGAAAATGAAACGCGAACGCAGCGCATTCAGCTGAAACAAGTGGAAGAGAATCTCCATCAGACGGAAGTTCGAGTGACGCGCCTAGATGTAGAGCTTGAAAATCTGCTCAAAAAGCTTGCCGAAGAATATGAGCTTAGCTATGAGCTGGCGAAAATGCGCTACCCTGTGCCTGAGGATATTCAAGGCACGCAAAGTAGGGTGCGTGAGCTAAAACGCGAGATTGCTTCGCTAGGCGATGTGAACCTAGGTGCGATTGAAGAGTATGCACGTGTATCGGAGCGCTTTGAGTTCTTGAGCTCGCAAAAAGATGATTTGATCGAAGCGAAGACAACGTTGTATCAAGTTATTCGAGAGATGGATCAGGAGATGTCTAAGCGATTCAAAACAACGTTCGATGCGATTCGCTCTCATTTCGGGGTCGTCTTTGCTAAGCTGTTCGGGGGCGGGCGCGCAGATTTAATTCTGTCTGAACCTGAGAACATGCTCGACACAGGCATTGAAATTGTGGCACAGCCACCAGGTAAAAAGCTGCAAAATCTTCAACTGCTTTCAGGTGGTGAGCGTGCGTTGACAGCAATTGCGTTGTTGTTCTCGATTATCCGCGTGAAACCAGTGCCATTCTGCGTACTGGATGAGGTAGAAGCCGCATTAGACGAGGCCAACGTATCTCGATTTGCTGAGTATTTACGCGAGTTCTCGGAAATGACGCAGTTTATTGTGGTGACTCACCGTAAGGGAACGATGGAAGAAGCCGACGTGTTGTATGGCGTTACCATGCAAGAAGGCGGCGTGTCCAAGCTCGTTTCTGTCCGATTAGAGGATGAGGAAGCGACAATGACAGCATCATAGCGTGAAATTATAGGAGTTAAACAGGAGGAACTATGAGCTTTTTTAAACGATTGAAAGAAAGTATTTCAGGTAAAGCTGAGGCAGTAACCAATAAATTTAAGGAAGGTTTAACGAAAACGCGCGATGCGTTCGTGAATCGTGTCGATGATTTATTTAGCCGCCGTAAGAAAATAGATGAAGATTTTTACGAGGAATTGGAAGAAATTCTAATTGGCGCCGACGTTGGCGTGAATACGGTTCTGAAATTGATTGATGAGCTTCGTGCTGAGGTTAAAAAACGTAAAATTGAAGATCCAGCTGAACTGCAACCGATTCTTTCGGAAAAACTAATTGAGTTGCTAAAAGGGGATGCGGATGCAGGACTGAACATCAATCCCAACGGTTTAACCGTAATCCTGTTCGTTGGCGTTAACGGTGTAGGGAAGACGACGACGATTGGTAAAATGGCTCACATGTTCAAATCGCAAGGGAAGAAGGTGTTGATGGCCGCAGGCGATACGTTTCGTGCTGGCGCCATTGAGCAGCTTGAAACTTGGGGTGAGCGCGTAGGTGTTGATGTGATTAAGCAACAATCTGGTGCAGACCCTGCCGCGGTGATGTATGATGCTGTACAAGCAGCCAAAACACGCGGTGTAGACATTCTCTTATGCGATACAGCGGGCCGATTGCAAAACAAAGTGAACTTGATGGAGGAGCTTAACAAAATCTATCGTGTGATTCAACGCGAAGTGCCGGATGCTCCCCACGAAGTTATTCTTGTTCTAGATGCAACAACAGGACAGAACGCGCTTAGCCAAGCGAAGCTTTTTGGTGATAAAACAGGTTTAACAGGCTTAGTACTGTCCAAATTGGATGGAACAGCTAAGGGTGGAATCGTTGTCGCCATCCGTCAAGAACTCTCTCTGCCCGTTAAATTTGTGGGGCTTGGTGAGAAAATGGATGATCTCCAAGCGTTCGATTCTGAGCAGTTTGTGCATGCGCTATTTGGTAAATGGATAGGTGAAAATACTGACAAGGTATAATGCTTGACAATCATCTTGGAATTCAGTATGATAGGTTCTGTTGTGCTGGTGTCAAGTGTGCAACCTTTACGGAGGTAGATTATGACTGTCGATCCTATGTTGGAGAAAACGAATCGCATTAACCTGCTGTTTGATTTCTATGAAGCATTGTTGACCGATAAACAGCGAACATTTCTTGAACTGTATTTCCATGATGATTACTCCCTCGGGGAGATTGCTGAGAACTTTACGATCAGCCGCCAAGCGGTCTATGAGCATATCAAACGTGCGGAATTGACACTGCAGGAATATGAGAGTAAGTTAAAGCTGTTACATAAGCATGAACAACGCATGAAGCTGCGTCAAGATTTAGATGTTGGATTGAGTGATTGTGATCCAGCGCTAAAGAGGAAAGTGACAGAGCTTTTTGATACAATAGTAGGCATGGATTAAAACCTTAGTTTAGAAGCAGGAGGTGAAGCGCATGGCATTTGAAGGATTAGCAAACCGATTGCAGAATGTGTTCGGCAAGCTGAGAAGCAAAGGTAAGCTGACGGAAGAAGATGTAGGCGAAGCGCTTCGCGAGGTACGATTGGCACTGCTTGAAGCGGACGTTAACTTTAAAGTTGTGAAAGATTTTATCGCGAAGGTGAAAGAGCAAGCGATCGGACAAGAAGTTCTGAAATCTTTTACGCCAGGCATGGTTGTTATCGATATCGTGAACAAAGAGCTTACAGCCCTTATGGGGGGTACACAAAGTAAGTTAGCGCGTTCGAATCGACCGCCAACGGTTATTATGATGGCTGGTTTGCAAGGGGCTGGTAAAACAACGACCTCAGGTAAATTAGCTAAAATGTTGATGAAACAGAACCACAGACCGCTTCTTGTTGCGTGTGATATTTATCGTCCTGCGGCGATTAAGCAGTTGGAAGTGCTCGGTGAACAACTGAAGGTTCCGGTTTTCTCACTTGGTGATAAAGTGAACCCTGTCGAGATTGCCAAAGCAGGTCTTCAACATGCGAAGGACAACGGCAATGACTATGTCATTATCGATACAGCAGGTCGCTTGCATATTGATGAAAACCTCATGGACGAGCTCAAGAAAGTTCGTGAAGCTACGAGTCCAGATGAGATTTTGTTAGTTGTCGATGCGATGACAGGGCAAGATGCAGTCAATGTTGCAGAAAGCTTCCATCAACAGCTTGAATTATCAGGCGTTGTGTTAACCAAACTAGATGGAGATACGCGCGGTGGTGCTGCGTTATCCGTCAAAGCGGTAACCGGTTGTCCGATCAAGTTCGTTGCTAGCGGCGAGAAAATGGATGCATTAGAGCCATTTTATCCTGACCGTATGGCATCAAGAATTCTCGGCATGGGCGATATGCTCTCCTTAATTGAAAAGGCGCAAGCTGGCATCGATATGGATAAGGCGAAAGAGATGGAGCGCAAAATGCGCAACGCCGAATTCACCTTCGAGGATTTCATTGAGCAGATGGAGCAAGTGAAGAAAATGGGGCCACTTGACCAGATTCTTGATATGCTGCCTGGTGCGAACAAGATTAAAGGTATGAAGGATATGAAGGTTGACGAAAAGCAAATGGCTCGTGTAGAAGCTATTGTGAAATCCATGACCACCGAAGAGAAGCGTAAGCCTGAGCTGCTGAATGCGAATCGTCGCAAACGGATTGCAGCGGGAAGCGGAAATACGGTGCAGGAAGTCAATCGTTTCATCAAGCAGTTCGATGATATGCGCAAAATGATGAAGCAATTCTCAGGCATGATGGGGCCAAAAGGTGCCAAAGGCATGAAGAAGTTAGGCAAGGGATTTAAATTTCCCTTTTAAATAATGGTGTTTATTCTAAGTAGGAGGTGATTTTTCAATGGCAGTACGTATTCGTCTTAAACGTGTAGGCGCTCATAAAGCTCCTTTCTACCGTGTGGTGGTTTCGGATTCCCGTTCCCCGCGTGATGGTCGTTTTATCGAAGAAATCGGTACTTATAATCCAATTGCTGAACCAGCAGCTGTGGTTCTTGATGAGGAAAAAGCGCTTAAATGGCTTCAAACTGGCGCTCAACCGTCCGATACAGTTCGCAGCCTGTTCTCAAAAGCAGGTTTGATGACTAAGTTTCACGAGCTGAAATTACAGAAGTAATCTGTTATCTTTCGGAGGGTGGGTTCATGAAGGATCTTATCACCGTTATTGCTAAGGCTCTTGTCGATCATCCGGAAGAGGTACGTGTCGCTGTGGTGGAGAAAGAGGACAAGATCGAGTACAGGCTTTCTGTTCATCCCGACGATGTCGGTAAAGTGATTGGCAAGCAAGGCAAGATTGCGAAATCGCTCCGTACAGTTGTCACGTCGGCAGCTGTGAAAGAAACGAAGCGGGTAGCCGTAGAAATCGTTTCATAAGAAATGAGGTTAGGATTCAATTCCTAGCCTTTTTTCGCATATAGAGATGAAGGTATTTTAATGTGGAGGTTGGGCAAGCACATATGACGGAGAAATTAGTGACGGTTGGGAAAGTCGTAAATAGCCACGGGATTCGTGGAGAGCTAAAAATCGTGCCTGAAACAGATTTTCCAGAGCGATTCGATGTAGGAAATTCATTAATCATTGTAGACTCTCAAAATAAGCAAACGCCGGTGACGGTGAAAACGTCCCGCTTACATAAGAATGTATTTATTGTCTTGTTCAGTCAATTCTCGAATATCAATGATGTTGAGAAATTTAAAGGCTCCCTGATTAAAATTGAGGCTAAGAATCAAAAGCCGCTCGAGGAGGGGGAGTATTACTATCGCGAAATCATCGGATGTAAAGTCGTTACAGAAGATGAGCAAGAGCTGGGGCTGATCTCTGAAATCCTAACGCCAGGAGCAAATGACGTCTGGGTAGTTTCTTTGCCTAAGGGTAAGCAGCTATTACTTCCTGTGATCGATGATGTCATTCTAAAAGTTGATATTCCTAATAAAACGATTCGGATTCATCTGATGGAAGGGTTACTGGAATGAAAATAGATGTCTTAACCTTGTTCCCTGAAATGTTTGAAGGTGTATTTTCTTCTAGTATTCTGGGGAAAGCACGTGATAAGGGAATCGTTTCACTGGGAACGGTTAATTTCCGTGAGTATTCCACGAACAAGCACAATACAGTTGATGATTACCCCTACGGTGGCGGCGGGGGCATGGTGCTGAAGCCAGAACCGATTTTTGGTGCCGTCGAAGCGTTGCCTACGCATCAAACCGCTGAAGGAGTGGATGTAAAGCCGCGTGTCATCTTGTTATGCCCACAAGGGGAGACCTTCACGCAGAAGAAAGCGGAAGAACTAGCTGGTGAAGAGCATCTTGTATTTATTTGTGGTCATTATGAGGGCTATGATGAACGGATTAGGCAGTACCTGGTGACGGACGAGCTCTCCGTTGGTGATTATGTACTAACCGGTGGTGAATTGCCCGCTATGGTCATTATAGACAGCGTAGTGAGGCTATTGCCTGGTGTGCTCGGGAACGAGATGTCTGCGGTGACGGATTCATTCTCAACGGGGCTTCTGGAGTATCCGCATTACACAAGACCTGCTAAGTTCAGAGAGTGGGAAGTACCAGAGATGCTGCTGTCAGGCCATCATGCCAATGTGAAGAAATGGCGGAATAAAGAATCGCTAATCCGCACGTTGGAGCGCCGGCCCGATTTACTTGAGGGGCGTGTTTTGTCCAAAGAGGAAAAGGTCTGGGCTGCTGAATGGAAAAAGCAGAAACAGGAACAAGAGAAATAAGTTCTCGGAGACTTCTCTATTGAATTAATTCTGGGACTATGATATTATATATTCTGTTGTGATTTTTTCAACAGTTCGAGTCTGGTGGTCCTCTACGCATAACAACTTAGATTTACTAACTATTAGCGGAATGAACACCTGTGTGGAAGGAGGGAGTCAACTATGAATCTTATTCAAGAGATTACGAAAGAGCAACTCCGTACGGATATTCCTAATTTCCGTCCAGGAGACACACTTAAAGTACACGTAAAAGTTATCGAGGGTACACGTGAGCGTATTCAGCTGTTCGAAGGTGTTGTTATCAAACGCCACGGCGGTGGAATCAGCGAAACGTTTACAGTTCGTAAAATTTCTTACGGTGTGGGTGTGGAAAGAACTTTCCCATTCCATTCTCCGAAGATTGACAAGATTGAAGTGGCTCGCCGTGGTAAAGTTCGTCGTGCGAAACTTTATTATCTGCGTGGTCTTCGCGGTAAAGCAGCAAGAATTAAAGAAATTCGATAGTAAAATGGGGGGCTTGTTCAGTCAAGTCTCCTTTTCATTTTTTCTGTACATAATAGGACATAATAGAGATCATACCAAAACTGGAAGAGAGGCCGTCAGTGATGGAACATAACGATCAAATGCAACCTAATCAGCCGATCAATGCTGCACCAGCAAAGACCGCGCAAACAAAAAGTGAAACGTGGGAATGGATTAAAGCGCTAGTAATTGCAGGAGTACTTGTTATTATTATTCGTTGGTTCCTCTTCTCCCCATTTATTGTTGATGGAGATTCGATGCATCCGAATTTCTTTACGGGTGAGCGATTGATCGTCAATAAAATTGTGTACGATATTCGTGATCCGAAGCGTGGCGAAGTCATCGTATTCCATGCGCCTGAGGGCAAGGATTATATTAAGCGTGTCATTGCACTTCCAGGAGAAACCGTGAAGGTTACAGGGGACAAGGTGTACATTAACGGAGAAGAATTGGCTCAACCGTATATTCAAGAAGCGATCGATCAAGCAGTGAAAGAAGGACATCCGTACAATACATTACTGGATTTCCCTGAAACGAAAGTCCCTGAGGGTGAGATTTTTGCCATTGGTGACAATCGACCAAATTCCAAAGATAGTCGTA
Organism: Paenibacillus qinlingensis; assembly: GCF_031455095.1. GTDB lineage: Bacteria > Bacillota > Bacilli > Paenibacillales > NBRC-103111 > Paenibacillus_E > Paenibacillus_E qinlingensis_A. The sequence continues at coordinate 249,146 of NZ_JAVDSB010000007.1, read as the reverse complement.
CGAAAAGTGTTGGTTTCGTACCTTACAATAAAATCGTAGGCCGCGCAGAAGTGATTTTCTGGCCGGTGAAGAAAATTAGTTTCATACATTTTTGAGGTGAAGAGAAATGACCATTCAATGGTTTCCCGGTCACATGACCAAGGCTCGCAGACAGATTGAAGAAAAGCTAAAACTGATTGACGTCGTGATTGAGCTCTTGGATGCCCGCATCCCGCTATCCAGCCGGAACCCGATGGTTGATGAGATTTTGAAAGGCAAGCCACGTCTCGTATTGCTTAACAAGAATGATCTTGCTGATCCACAAGTAACAGCTGAATGGGTGAAGTACTTTGCAGATCAAGGATTGCCTGCCTTGCCGATAGACGCTGCCAACGGAACGCACGTGAAAGAGATTTTGCCTCGAGTCAAACAGCTCTGGGCTCATAAAATTGAGACGATGCTCCGTAAAGGGATCAACCCCCGGGCAATTAGAGCGCTCATAGTAGGGATCCCGAACGTAGGGAAATCCACTTTGATTAACCAGTTGGCTGGTAAGAAAATCGCTGCAACTGGGGATAAGCCTGGTGTGACGAAAGGCCAGCAATGGATAAAGGTTGGCACTGAAATGGATCTGCTGGATACGCCAGGGATTTTGTGGCCTAAATTCGAAGACCAGATGGTTGGCATGCGTTTGGCTGCAACTGGAGCCATCAAGGAAGAGCTTCTGCATTTAGATGATGTCGCTTTGTTTACCATTAAATATATGGTTCAGCATTATGGTGCTGGCATTCAAGAACGGTTCGGTGTTCAAGAGCTGCCAGATGATATGGATAATATTCAGGAAATGGTTAAAGTCATGGAGGCGATCGGGCGTAAGCGCGGTGCCATAGTAAGTGGGGGCAAGGTGGATCTGGATAAAGCTTCCCTCATTATTATTCGTGATCTCAGAGCAGGTAAAATGGGCCGAATTTCCTTGGAAAGACCATTTTAATACGTTGAATCAGGAAGAACCTGAGGCATAGCCTTGGGTCTTTCTTTTTTTTGGAGAAAAAGGAAGAAATAAATGGGTGTGGCTTGAAGAAGTGTCGATCCTATATAATGAAGGCATGGAAAAGGGGCGAGACACGTGCTAGATTACGAGAAAGACCTATGGGACCAAGGTTTCACGGCGATAGCAGGTATTGATGAGGTTGGTCGAGGATGTCTCTTTGGGGATGTAGTGGCGGCAGCTGTCATTCTCCCAATGGGACATGTGCTTGAGGGGATCAATGACTCTAAGAAATTATCAGAAAAGAAGCGAGAAGTGCTTTATGATCAGATTATGGAAGAAGCGATTTCGGTTGGGATTGGCATTGTAGATGTCGACGGCATTGAGGCTTTTAATATCAAACAAGCTTCAAGACTTGCGATGAAACAAGCTGTTGAAAAATTAGCTTTAAAGCCTGACTATTTACTCGTAGACGCAGAGAATGTGGCGATAGACCTACCTCAACAAGCCATTATACATGGAGATGCATTAAGCCAATCCATCGCAGCAGCTTCCATTATTGCTAAAGTGACGAGAGATCGTAAGTGTGTGGAATGGGATGAGTTATATCCAACTTACGGAATCGCTGTACATAAGGGATATGCGACGAAACACCATAGAGAGATGCTTTTGAAATACGGACCTACACCGCTACATAGGAAATTATTTATTCGCAAAATTATGGCTCAGCTTGAAGCGCAAGAGAACGAAGTGCACAGCGAACAGCTATTATTCGACTTTATCTAAACATTAAGATGTAACGAAAAAGGCATCTGAGGCCGATAATATACATACGTGTAATCAGATTTGAGGTGACCTGTTTGAATATTAGTGGATTAATTCGAAATTTGGTTGGGGATTTAACAGCAACTGATCCAAAGATTCTCGAATTAAAGGTTGGACAAATTATTAAAGGTGTCGTGCTTCAGCTCCTTAGTGATCAGGAAGCACTACTTAATATAGGCGGCACGCAAGTGCGTGCCAAATTGGAAACACCTCTTAAACAAGGTGACGTTACGATGCTGCAGGTTCAGCCAGAATCAAAAGCCGGACAAATCATACTGAAGCCACTTGTTGCTTCTGATGTATGGATTGCTGATGATTCATTAGGAGATCTGCTTAAAGCCTTTGATGTAAAGAATACAGCAAGCAATCGTCAAATGGTTCAGCAATTACAGCAGGAAGGTATTCCTGTATCGAAGGAAAATGTAAAAGCATTTGAGGTTGTGATGAGTCAAATGCCGCAGGGTACGAATAAAGAAGAGTGGCTGCAAGCGGCTATACTTGCTTCGAAGAAGGGGTTACCGCTTACTCCGACGACCGTGGATGCACTTAAGCAAGTAACGAGCGGCCCTCCGGCGGGCCAGGTGTTAGAGAAGCTCGAGCAGCAAGCGACTGCGCTGCTTGAGCAAGACCCGACACACCCTGCGGCGGATACCGCCAAGCAGGTTGTGTCGCTGCTCAAAGAGCTGCGCGCTACGGCCGCAGCTGTACGTCCTGCGGAGCCGGCTGCGCCAGCCTCCGCATCGGACGAGCCTGCGGCTGCGCCGCCGCAGGCCCCTAGCACACCAGCAGCTGCGCAGGCTGGTGGCACTACCGCGGCTGCGCAGCGTGGCAGCGTGCCTGCGGCCGCTGCAGGGAGCCCCGTGCCCGCCGCGCCAGCAGCGGGCGAAGAACCTGTGGCGCCGGCTGCTGGCGCGGCGCCTGTCAAGCCAGGCGAACCGCTGCAAGCGGGTTCGCCAGCGCCTGTGCCAGCCCTCCCTGCGAAGCAGGAGGGTGGGCTGGCCCCTCGAGAGGCGCAAGTTAGTGCGCCTCTCGAGAATGCTGATCCAGAGACAAACTGGATCAGCAAGATGCTCAAGGCTGTTGGCATTGAGCATGAATCGCAAGTTGCCGCCAAGCTGGACGAGCGTGGCGTTCCAATGCCTGCACGCCAACAGGCCGCTGCGGATATGTTTGTGCAGAATGGGGTCAACACGTTTGATCAAAAAGGAGAAGCGGGAAAACCAGCAACTGCAGAGACACTGAAAAGCTTATTACTTCAGCTCACAACATCTGCTGATACGCCAGCGCCACTGAAAGAAGCTGCCCAGCAAGCAGTCAGTCAAATTACAGGGCAGCAGTTAATGCTGACGAATGACAAGAACGCTATGTTTACGCAAATGACCATGTTCGTTCCCTTCCTGGACAATTCGGGTCAGCAAACAGCAGCCATTCATATTCAATCCCGCAAAGGCAGTCGTGGCGAAGTAGATGCGAGCAATTGTAGGCTTTTATTTGATTTACAAATGAAGGTGATGGGAAATACGTTATTGGATGTTCATGTTGTGAACAAAATTGTTTCATTGAACATTCACAATGACCATCCAGCTCTAGCTGAATTAATGGAAGCGTCGAAGGAAGAAATTGCAGCAGCTATGAATGGTGTGGGGTATCAGTTTATCTCATTAAAATGTTCGCCATATCCCAAGCCGCTTGACATGCAAGAAGGTAAAGAAGACGCGACGAAACTAGGCTCCTTAGATGGACGCGTAGATTTAAGGGAGCTGTATCAACCTAGAACCTACAAAGGGGTTGATGTTCGCGCATGAGCCCTCCTAATAATAAGCCTGACGAAACCAAGTTTACTCCAATAAAGAAAGCGGTAGCGCTTCGCTATTCACCAGAAGCACAGAAAGCCCCAACCCTAGTTGCCAAAGGGAAAGGGCACATAGCTGAAGCTATTTTGCAAAAAGCAAAAGACAGTGGCATTCCTATTCAAGAAGATAAATCGCTCGTAGAGGTGCTGTCTAAGCTTGATCTAGATCAAGAAATACCGCCAGAGCTTTATCAATTAGTAGCGGAAGTGCTTAGTTTTATTTATCGATCCGATCAACGGATGAGACCCTCGCGAGGCATGGATGAATGAGCAAGTTACATAAAGATGATCGTAAAATGCTGGGCAAACAAGGTGAAGAGCTGGCTTTCAATTATCTCGTACGGCAGGAGTATCGGATTATCGAGCGGAACTGGCGCTGTCGTTCGGGCGAGATCGATATCATTGCAGAGAAGTCGAACAAGCTCATTTTTGTTGAGGTACGAACGAGACGTCCTTCTAATCGTTTCGGAACAGCCGTAGAATCCGTGAACTTCCGCAAGCAGGCAAAGGTTCGTGAGATCGCACAATTTTACATGCATCGCTTTCACAAATATGAGCAATCCATTCAATTCGACGTTATCACAGTTGAAATGTCGGATAGTGACCCGGATCCGAGAATCATACATATACAAGAAGCCTTTTGATAATCATGTAAACCATGATTCGTCAAAGGGCTTTTCATGTTCAGTAATGTCACCATAAAGGGAACCTATATCACGATCTCATCCATGCGCTGGTTTTTATCTAAATTTCGATATTGGATGGCTTCCGCAAGATGGGAAGGGAGAATGAGATCACAGCCGTCTAGATCTGAAATCGTAAGTGCAAGTCTCAAAATTCGATCGTGTGCGCGTGCACTTAATCCCAATGCCTCGAATGAATTACGCAACAGTTGTTCTCCTTCAGGCGTTAATCGACAAATTTCTCGCATTAATCTACCACTTAACTCATTGTTATGCTGGATATCTGTTCCAGCGTAACGTTGTTGCTGTCTGATATGAGCCTGCATCACCTGATTTCGCATTTCGCCAGATGATAGATTTGCAGCATTGTCTTTGAGTTGGGCGTAGCTAGGTTTTGGGACTTCAACATGGAGATCGATTCGATCAAGCAGAGGACCGGAAATTTTGGAGCGATATTGGACGATTTTGGAGGGACTGCAGATGCAAGCATTAGCTTCTGTTTCAGCTCCATAATAGCCGCAGGGGCAAGGATTCATAGCAGCGGCCAAAATAAAATGAGAAGGAAACGTATACACTGCCCTTGCTCTTGCAATCATGACATAGCGATCTTCGAGTGGTTGTCTGAGCACTTCAAGGGCGTTTCGTGTGAACTCTGGCAGCTCATCCAGAAAAAGAATCCCTCGATGAGACAAACTCACCTCACCAGGTTTGGGAATGGTTCCTCCGCCAACTAGGCCGGCAGCTGAGATAGAGTGGTGGGGGGCGCGGAACGATCTTGCTCGCATCAGTGTGGAACGGTCAGTTAACTTACCGGATGCACTGTAAATCTTCGTAACCTCAAGAGCTTCCCGGTCAGTTAAAGGAGGAAGAATGGTAGGCAGTCGTTTGATAAGCATCGTTTTTCCAGTACCTGGAGGACCAAGAAGCAGGATATTATGCATGCCTGCGGCAGCGATCATCATGGCTCGCTTTACCTGATGCTGTCCATTAACGTCGGCATAATCTTCAACATAACCAGGGAAGTTATTGAAGGTGTTGGGAAAGGCGTTGGTGTCATGGTCTTCATTTTGATAAATAAATTCGTCAATAGAACATGTGTTCGATTTCTTGAGGTCAGAGAGATTCGTTAGCACACAAACCTCTACTCCCTCAATAAGGGTAGCTTCTTGCGCATTCGCCATTGATAGGAATACACGCTTAATCCCAGCCTTTTTAGCAGCATGAACCATAGAAAGGACCCCAGGAATAGGGCGAAGAGAGCCGTCTAGCGCCAGTTCACCTAGAAATAATGTGGTTGCATAGCTTTCAACATGCACTTGGCCTGTCGTGATGAGAATACCAACAGCAATCGCAAGATCGAAAGATGACCCTTCCTTTCGCAAGTCAGCCGGAGCGAGATTCACCGTAATCCGGTCCATAGGGAAGGTGAAACCACCATTTTTAATTGATGAACGTACGCGTTCCACGGATTCACGAATCGCAGAGTCGGGTAACCCTACCAGATTTATTTGAGGTAAGCCACTTGAAATATCGACCTCTACTTCGATCGTTCGTCCTTCAATCCCTTGTAAACAAGCGCTCATGACTTTGCCATACATAAAAAAACACCTTCTTCTCCATAGAATTCACAGTCGCAAGAACTGAGTTCGATTGGGATAAAAGGTGCTTCCTTATTGATCCTATTTATTACTTTTATTATAATCGCAAATGGTAAATTTAAGCAAATCGTGTCGAGAGATATTTACGTTTTAAAAATGTTCGACATGCACATACTGGAAGATGAGGTGATGATATGCAGGAAAAACCATATTTTTGTCCCAATTGTCGGTCAAATCGTATTAAATTTAACGTTATTACGAGCTATTCGCAGTCATTTCTGAAAGATGCACTGTCCGGGGATATTACCGAATTCCATGATCCAGGTGTCATACCTGAGCCAGAGCCAACCATTCAGTGTTTAATTTGCAACTTCTCTGCGAATGAAATGCGGTTTATTAAACAAGCAGAGCGTGAACCACGGGTCAATATGCCACCAACTTCGTTTTTTTAGCTAAGTTGAAGTTCGACGTATTTTTCAGATAATGGAAAATACGTTTTTTTATTTTGTGAAGTGATAGGGAAAGTTTTTCACTGTGAAAGGAAAATTTGAAGGGCTTCATGAAAAAAATAAAGAAACTGTCGAAAATAATGTGTTACAATGGTTAGGGCTTGCGAAGAAGTGTGATACTAATTCCGGTAGCAAGATATATTCTCGTGCACAACGTCAATTGGAAATTACACTTTTCCCTGTATAGCACGTATAGAAAGTCCATACTGATAGGAGGATTTAGGAAATGAATATCCATGAGTACCAAGGCAAAGAAGTCCTGAGACAGTACGGAGTCAGCGTTCCTAACGGAAAGGTTGCTTTTACAGTTGACGAGGCTGTTGAAGCAGCAAAAGAGCTTGGAACATCCGTTGTCGTAGTAAAAGCGCAAATTCATGCCGGAGGTCGCGGTAAAGCGGGTGGCGTTAAGGTAGCCAAAAGCCTCGATGAAGTTCGTACATATGCTAGCGAAATTCTAGGTAAAGTACTTGTCACTCACCAAACAGGTCCAGAAGGTAAAGAAGTTAAACGCCTTTTGATCGAAGAGGGCTGTGACATTAAGAAAGAATACTACGTAGGTGTTGTTGTTGACCGTGCAACAGGTAGCGTTGTATTAATGGCTTCCGAAGAGGGCGGTACGGAGATTGAAGAAGTAGCTGAGCACTCTCCAGAGAAAATTTTCAAAGAAGTGGTTGACCCAGCAATCGGTCTTCAATCCTTCCAAGCACGTAGACTTGCTTATGCTATCAACATCCCGAATGAACTTGTAAACAAAGCAGTTAAGTTCATGCTTGCTCTTTACAAAGCATTCGTTGAGAAAGACGCTTCCATTGCAGAAATCAACCCATTGGTTGTTACTGGTTCTGGTGACGTTATGGCACTTGATGCGAAATTAAACTTCGATTCTAACGCTCTTTTCCGTCATAAAGACATCGTTGAACTTCGTGACCTTGAAGAAGAAGATGCAAAAGAAATCGAAGCTTCCAAATATGACCTTAGCTACATCGCACTTGATGGCAACATCGGTTGTATGGTTAACGGCGCTGGACTTGCTATGGCCACTATGGACATTATCAAGCACTACGGCGGAGACCCTGCTAACTTCCTAGACGTAGGGGGCGGTGCTACGAAAGAGAAAGTTACTGAAGCTTTCAAAATCATCCTTTCTGACGAGCAAGTTAAAGGGATTTTTGTTAACATTTTCGGTGGTATTATGCGTTGTGACGTTATCGCTGAGGGCGTTATCGCTGCAGCTAGAGAGCTAGGACTTTCCCGTCCGCTTGTTGTACGTCTTGAAGGTACGAACGTTGAGCTGGGTAAAAAGCTTCTTAACGAATCCGGCTTGAACATCGTTGCTGCTGATTCCATGGCTGACGGTGCGCAAAAAATCGTTGCACTAGTAAAGTAATAAACCAGAGCGGTTTTAATAATAGATAAGGATGTGAACAATCGATCATGAGTATTTTGGTCAATAAAGATACAAAAGTCATTACTCAAGGGATTACCGGCGCTACGGGTTTGTTTCATACCAAAGGCGGTCTTGATTACGGCACGCAAATGGTGGGTGGCGTAACTCCTGGTAAAGGCGGCACTACTGTAGATATTACGTTGGAAAATGGCGAGCTTGTTAAGTTGCCTGTTTTCAACACAGTTGTAGAAGCGAAAAAAGCAACAGGTGCAACAGCATCCGTTATTTATGTACCACCAGCATTTGCTGCAGAATCCATCATCGAAGCGATTGAAGCTGAGCTTGAATTGGTTATCTGTATCACAGAAGGTATTCCTGTCCTTGACATGGTACGCGTTAAGCGTTACCTAGAAGGTAAGAATACGGTTCTTATCGGACCAAACTGCCCGGGTGTAATCACACCAGGTGAGTGCAAAATCGGTATTATGCCAGGCTACATCCATACACCAGGACACGTAGGTGTTGTTTCTCGCTCTGGAACATTGACTTACGAGGCTGTTCATCAATTGACAACTCGTGGAATTGGACAATCTTCCGCAGTTGGTATCGGTGGAGACCCTGTTAAAGGATCCGAGTTTATCGACATCCTCAAACGTTTTAACGAAGATCCAGATACGTACGCAGTTATCATGATTGGTGAAATCGGCGGAACGGCTGAAGAAGAAGCAGCGGAGTGGGTAGCGGCGAACATGACGAAACCTGTCGTTGGTTTTATCGGTGGTAAAACGGCGCCTCCAGGAAAACGTATGGGCCATGCTGGTGCCATCATTTCCGGTGGTAAAGGTACAGCTGCAGAGAAAGTTGCAACAATGGAAAGATGTGGCATCCGCGTAGCGGCTACACCATCCGAAATGGGTTCAACTCTTGTTAGCGTACTTGAAGAAAAAGGTATGCTTGATAAAGTTATCACTAAAAAATAAGCTTCGTTTCACGAAGGTAAGCAACCTTCCATTTCCCTTAATTGGGAATTGGGAGGTTTTTTTATTTCTATTTAGATGCATAGATTTGTCATTCATGGAAGGAGTGTATATACTAATGGATAATCGCAACTGTTTAATTGGCTTGCACGAGCTTGAGGGAGTTGGGTGGAAAACTATACACCAGCTTTTAAATCGATTTTCTGAGCCTCGTGCATTAATTGGACGATCTGCAAGTGAAATTGCTTCTTGTGGAATACGTTCGGCTATCGCAGAACTAATTGCGACACGATTAACCCCTGACTTTATTGAACAAAAGCTACACTTATATAGAAGTCAATCCATTCGAGTAATGACTCTTTACGATGAGGATTATCCGTTGAACCTAAAGGAGATTGCTCAGCCACCTTGGGTGCTATATGTGAAAGGTGATCCGTCATATTTAAACGGTCGATTACTTGGGATTGTAGGAACGCGAACGCCAACGCTTTATGGGAAGAAAATCGCTGAAGAGTGGGCAGCTTCACTTTCCAGAGCAGGTTTTGGTATCGTCAGTGGATTAGCGAGAGGCATAGATAGCAAAGCTCATATAGGGGCACTTCAAGGTAAGGCGAAGACAGTAGCAGTGCTTGGATGTGCGATTAATGTGATCTATCCACGAGAAAATGCGCTGTTATATCGCAATATCGAGCAGCAAGGCGTCATTATTTCAGAATACCCAATTGGCACCAGCATGCACCCGGGCATGTTTCCGCAGCGGAATCGTATTATTGCTGGATTATCCATGGGAGTTACCGTTGTTGAGGCTGCGAAAGATAGCGGGTCACTGATCACAGTTGAGTTTGCATTAGATGCTTCACGTGATGTTTTTGCCGTTCCAGGGCCAATACACTCACGCCAAAGCAGTGGTGTACACAAACTTTTGAAGGATGGCGCGAAATTAGTCACGTGCGTGGAGGAAATTGTCGAAGAGTATAAACACATGATCAATGTGGATGAAATAAATGTAGCCTTACAGCATAAACCGAGCTTCGAACTCACTGATGATGAAATCGAAATTGTTCGAAAGTTGACAGATGAACCAATCTCAATAGACACTTTATTAGAAGACAGTCAATTTACGTTTGGACATTTGCATGCAGTTCTGTTATCTTTGGTATTGAAAAAGGCGATTAAACAGCTTCCGGGTTCAACTTACATTCGAGCATAGGCTAATCACGAAGTTTTGCTTCTCGCCAAGTAAACTTTACCTTGAAACCAAGAGGGGAGGAAGGACGAACCATGGCAGATTCGTTAGTCATTGTTGAGTCACCAGCAAAAGCCAAAACCATCGGCAAATATTTAGGCAGTAAGTTCATCGTAAAAGCCTCGATGGGTCATATTCGCGACCTTCCGAAAAGCCAAATTGGCGTAGAAGTCGACCGTAACTTTGAGCCTAAATACATAACGATTCGTGGAAAGGGTTCGATCCTTAAAGAACTCAAAGACGCAAGTAAAAAAGTAAAAAAAATATATCTAGCGGCGGATCCGGATCGCGAAGGGGAAGCCATTGCATGGCATTTAGCACACTACCTCGATGTTGGTCCAGAAGAGCTTTGTCGTGTTGTCTTTAATGAGATAACGAAGGAAGCGGTTAAGGATGCATTTAAAACGCCTCGCCGGATCAATCAAGATTTAGTGAATGCTCAGCAGGCGCGCCGAATACTAGATCGACTTGTTGGTTACAAAATCAGTCCGTTACTTTGGAAAAAAGTGAAGAAAGGACTGTCAGCAGGTCGTGTACAATCCGTCGCGGTGAAATTGATTCAAGACCGGGAAAATGAAATAAAAGCTTTTGAACCAGAAGAGTACTGGTCAATTACAGCCGTTCTTGATGCAGGCAAAACCGTATTTGAAGCTAAGTATCATAGTCATAATGGTGAGAAAAAAGAACTGAATTCGCAACAAGATGTTGATTTGATACTTGCTGCAATGGGTAACGATCCGTTTACAGTAAAAGAAGTGAAAGAGAAAGAGCGCCAGCGTAATCCTTCCCCTCCTTTTATTACAAGCTCCTTGCAACAAGAGGCAGCGCGAAAACTTAATTTTCGTGCATCCAAGACCATGTCAGTGGCGCAGCAATTATATGAAGGTATTGATTTGGGTAAGGAAGGTACCGTTGGTTTAATTACGTATATGCGTACGGATTCTACGCGGATTTCTCCAATTGCCCAAGAAGAAGCCAAAGACTTTATTATGACGAAATATGGACCAACTTTTTATCCTGAGACACCTCGTCAATATTTGAAGAAAAATGCGAATGCACAAGATGCGCACGAGGGAATTCGACCAACTTCCGTACTTCGTGAACCTGATCAAATGAAAGCGTTCTTGAGTAAAGATCAGTACCGATTGTACAAGCTAGTGTGGGATCGCTTTGTTGCAAGCCAAATGGCGTCCGCGATCTTGGATACGATGACGATTGATTTAAACGCAGGAGAGACCATATTTAGAGCGAACGGATCCAAGATGAAATTCGCTGGGTTCATGAAAGTGTACGTAGAAAGCAATGATGACGGAACGACAGAAGAAGATAAATTGCTGCCTCCTCTGTCCAAAGGAGATTCATTGCCGAAACAAAGTGTGGAGCCGAGGCAACACTTTACGCAACCACCACCAAGGTATACGGAAGCACGTTTAGTTCGTGCACTTGAGGAAATGGGAATCGGGCGTCCAAGTACTTACGCTCCTACATTAGAAACGATCCAGAAACGTGGTTACGTGGCGATCGAAGAGAAGAAATTCGTACCAACGGAACTAGGCGAGCTTGTTATCCAATTAATGCAAGAGTTTTTCCCGGAAATTCTAGATATCGAGTTTACCGCTCATATGGAAGAAGAGTTGGACTTTGTCGAAGAAGGGAAAGAGGATTGGGTAAGAGTTCTGGATAGCTTCTATACTTCCTTTGAAAAGCGATTAGAATTTGCTGAAGAAGAAATGAAAGAAATTGAGATTCAAGATGAAGTTTCTGATGAGATTTGTGAAAAATGTGGCAAACATCTCGTCTATAAAATGGGACGTTTTGGTAAATTCCTTGCATGCTCCGGTTTCCCGGATTGTCGGAATACGAAACCCATCATTAAAGACATCGGTGTTACTTGCCCGACTTGTCACACTGGGAAAATTGTAGAACGTAGAAGTAAAAAGGGGCGCGTATTCTACGGTTGTGATCAATATCCAACCTGCGATTTCGTTTCTTGGGATAAACCCGTCAATCGGCCATGCCCTGTTTGCAGTTCTATGATGATAGAGAAGCGGAGCAAAAATGGCGTTATGATACAATGTACACAATGTGATCATAAGGAAGAGGCAGTTGAAGATTCCGATCACACAGATGATATGAAAGATTGAGGTGTCTGATTTTGCCAGAAAATCAAAGAGTAACAGTCATCGGCGCAGGATTGGCAGGCAGTGAAGCTGCGTGGCAAATAGCCCGTCAAGGCGTGCCTGTTACTTTATATGAAATGCGTAATAAACGAAAAACGCCAGCTCACATCACGGATCAATTTGCTGAGCTTGTCTGTAGTAACTCACTACGCTCTAACGGTTTAACGAATGCAGTTGGTGTTCTAAAAGAAGAAATGAGACGAATGGACTCTCTTATTCTAGCTTGCGCTGACGAGCATGCAGTGCCTGCTGGGGGCGCCTTAGCGGTTGATCGCGACGGATTTTCACAATCAGTGACGAATACGTTGCGCAATCACCCCTTAATTGAGGTGCGCAATGAAGAGCTTCAGACGCTTCCTGAGGGTATTACGGTTGTGGCTACAGGGCCTCTAACTTCTCCTGATTTAGCAGCGGAGCTAAAAGCATTAATGGGCGAAGAGTATCTGTACTTCTATGATGCTGCTGCACCTATTGTAGAGAAAGACTCCATCGATATGAATAAGGTATATTTGGCTTCACGTTATGATAAAGGAGAAGCCGCTTATCTGAATTGTCCGATGACGGAGGAAGAATTCAATGTATTCTACGAGGCACTAATTACTGCTGAAGTCGCAGAATTAAAGGAATTCGAGAAAGAAATTTATTTCGAAGGCTGTATGCCTTTGGAAGTTATGGCGAAACGCGGCAAACAGACGGTGCTATTCGGACCGATGAAGCCAGTAGGTTTAATTAACCCGCATACGGGTAAAATGCCTCATGCTGTTGTACAGCTTCGTCAAGATAATGCTGCAGGTACTTTGTATAATTTAGTAGGTTTCCAAACGCATTTAAAATGGGGGGAACAGAAGCGTGTGCTTCAGCTGATCCCTGGTCTAGAACAAGCGGAATTCGTTCGCTATGGGGTTATGCATCGCAATACATTCATTAACTCGCCTAAGCTGCTTGAACCAACTTATCAATACAAACGTCGCGAGAATCTTTTCTTTGCAGGTCAAATGACTGGCGTAGAGGGGTATGTAGAATCGGCTGCCTCTGGTTTGATAGCTGGTCTTAATGCTGGTCGAATGGCAAAAGGTGAAGCTTGCATAGTCTTGCCGGCTGAAACGACCTTAGGCAGCATGGCACAGTACATCACGACAGCGGATTCCAAGCATTTCCAACCGATGAATGCGAACTTTGGATTGCTTCCTGCATTACCAGAGCGGATTCGTAACAAAAAGGAAAAATATGAAATGCTCGCCAATCGTGCATTGGAGAGTATTCAGAATTTTGTGAAAACAGTTGTTGAATAAGTTGTAATCGGATGATCCGGTATGTTACTATAAATTAATGTTTTATTGCATTTTTCATTGGTTTGATCATACATTTACCTCTAGATGCGGTCTTCTTAACTTTCAGACCTCGCTAGAGGTTTCTCTCATTTTTGCGACTCAAAGGCATGGTGAGATCTTCATAACGGGTACGATACTTATAGAGGGGTGAATTGAAATGGAACCCAATCAAGCTACGTTTCATGCGACAACGATATTTGCGATCCGTCATCAAGGTAAGGGAGCTATTGCTGGCGACGGTCAAGTGACATTTGGCAATAGTATGATCATGAAAAGCACGGCCAAAAAAGTACGGCGTTTACATAGAGGGAAAGTCATTGCTGGTTTTGCTGGTTCCGTAGCTGATGCGATCACACTGTTTGAAAAGTTTGAAGGAAAGCTGGAAGAACATCATGGTAACCTTCAGCGGGCTGCTGTAGAACTGACCAAAGATTGGCGCCAAGATCGTGTCTTACGAAGACTTGAAGCTATGATGATTGTCATGGATGCTTCTGGATTACTACTGCTTTCAGGCAATGGAGAAGTCATTGAACCCGATGATGGCATTTTGGCTATTGGTTCAGGTGGGAGTTTTGCTTTATCAGCAGGTAGAGCACTTCATCGGCATGCACCTCAGCTAAGTGCGAAGGAAATTGCTCACGCGGCTTTGACGACAGCTGCTGAAATATGTGTGTTTACCAACCATAATATTATTGTAGAAGAAATTGAATAGACTAGGACGTTTGTTTCTAAGTTAATGAGCACGCGCTCATCATTGATCAATTGGCTTTAGCCTACATTTAAGGGGGGACCACATATGGCAAACAGCTCTCTAACACCTAAACAAATTGTCCATGAATTAGATCGATACATTGTGGGTCAAAAGAAAGCGAAGAAATCCGTTGCTATTGCTTTGAGAAATCGTTACCGGAGAAATCTAGTCGATGAAAGCATGAGAGATGAAATTGTTCCCAAAAACATCCTTATGATTGGACCAACTGGAGTGGGCAAGACAGAAATCGCACGCAGACTTGCGAAGTTGGTTGGAGCCCCTTTTATTAAAGTGGAGGCAACGAAATTCACCGAAGTAGGCTATGTGGGACGTGATGTCGAATCCATGGTACGTGACTTGGTTGAAACGGCTGTTCGTATGGTCAAAGCTGAACGTATGGAGAAGGTCAAGGATCGTGCAGAGAAGCTTGCTAATGAGCGATTAGTTTCTTTATTAGCGCCAAGTCCAACTCGCGCGAAAACGCAGCGTAACCCGCTTGAGATGTTGTTTGGCGGGCAAAATAAAGATGAGCAAGAAGAGACGCCGCCTGATTCTAATCTGGCTTCTAAAAGAGCTCAAGTCGCCGAGCAATTATCCAATGGTAAATTAGAAAATGATCATGTCGAAATTGAAGTAGAAGACACTGCGCCTTCTATGTTAGATATGTTAGGTGGTCAAGGCAACGAGCAAGCAGGCATGAATATGCAAGAAATGTTCGGTAGTCTCCTGCCCAAAAAGACAAAAAAACGCAGATTACTTGTGAAAGAAGCGAGAAAAGTTCTAACACAAGAAGAAGCTCAGAAATTAATTGATATGGATGACGTGATCCAGGAATCAATTAACCGTGCGGAGCAAAGTGGCATTATTTTTATCGATGAGATTGATAAAATAGCAAGTAACAGCCGCGGTGGAAGCGGGCCGGATATTTCGCGCGAAGGTGTTCAAAGAGATATTTTGCCAATTGTTGAAGGTTCTACGGTTGTGACGAAGTATGGCCCTGTCAAAACTGACTATGTCTTATTCATTGGCGCCGGAGCTTTCCATATTGCTAAACCTTCGGATCTCATTCCAGAGTTGCAAGGCAGATTCCCCATTCGAGTGGAACTAAGCGATTTAACGTTAGAAGACTTTGTGTCGATATTGACGGAGCCTAAAAATGCTTTGACTAAACAATATACAGCTTTATTGCAAACAGAAGGTATAACTGTTGAGTTTGCGGAGGAAGCTATTCATGAAATCGCTCGTATTGCTGTAGAAGTTAATCAACAAACAGAAAACATCGGAGCTCGTCGTTTACATACAATTTTAGAAAAATTGTTGGAAGATCTATCCTATGAAGCACCGGAAATCACATTAGAGTCTATTGTTATAAATCCGGCTTATGTACGCGAGAAGCTGAGCAGCATTGTTCAGAATCGAGATTTAAGTCAGTATATTTTATAAGAACCAAGCAGGTTGCAGTTAGTAGGAGGCAGTTACATGAGTTTATTAAATAAAACAAGAAGGCTGAATCGATTACTCCAAAAAGAAGCGGGTAATGCGGTTAGCTTTATGGATATGGCAGAAGTTCTTCGAGATGTAGTTATTGCAAATATTTACGTTGTGAGCCGTAAGGGGAAAATCTTAGGTTATGCGGTAACAAATGATCCTGTTTCGCCTGAAATGAATCAAACGATTCTAATTGAACGCAGATTTCCTATTGAATCGAATAATTTGTTACTTAAAATTGAGGAGACTTCCTCCACATCGGAGCCTGATAGCCCGTATTTCTATTACACGGATCAAATGAAAGATATGTTTCCTGCTACTCATACGACTTTAGTGCCTATCATTGGCGGGGGAGATCGGTTAGGGACATTAATCTTGAGTCGAAGCGAAGGGCACTTTATTGATGATGATTTGGTGCTGGCTGAATATGGTTCAACCGTAATTGCAATGGAGATATTAAGAGAACGTGCGGAAGAAATTGAAGAAGAAGCCCGCAGTAAAGCAGTTGTTCAAGTTGCTATTGGCTCATTATCTTTCAGTGAGATGGAAGCTGTCGAACATATTTTCGAAGAGCTAGATGGTAAAGAAGGCTTGTTAGTGGCGAGTAAAATTGCTGATCGAGTAGGTATAACGCGTTCAGTTATTGTAAATGCCCTACGTAAACTTGAAAGTGCTGGCGTCATTGAAACGCGATCACTTGGTATGAAAGGCACTTATATCCGTATTCTAAATGAACAATTAATGCAGAGCATTGAACAGATGAAGTCTAAGTTATAAAAATAGGAAGGCCCTATCTTGTAAAAAGATAGGGCTTTTTTCTTATTGTAACTTAACCTAATATCTTAGATGATAGAGTTATCAGTCAAAGGTTTACATTTTTCTACATATAGAACTATTTTGTATCGGGAAATGAGAATAATGTCGAAATAAAAAGGATTAAATTCTCACGATGTTGAAGTAGTATCTGATTATTTTAGAGTGAAGGGGAATCGTTTATGTCTTTATTAGACAAGCCTAGTTGGAATATGATGGAGCGATCGCTGGATGCATCGACGCTAAGACAAAAAGTGGTAGCGAATAACATTGCCAATGTGGATACTCCTAACTTTAAACGTTCCGATGTTGCATTTGAAGAACTCTTACAAGGACAAATGAATGCGGGTACCCCCTCAATAGATGGTTTTCGAACAGACCCAAGGCATTTTGTTATTGGAAAATCAACAAAATTACCAAATGCTGAGATTAAATCAGATAATTCGACAGCAATTAACACCAACCTTAACAATGTAGATATGGATTACGAAATGGCATTGATGGCAAAAAATCAACTGAAATACAACACGATGATTCAGCAGATGAACAGCGACTTCAAAAAAATTCGAGCGGTCATTGGAGGCAGGTAATAAACGATGAGACTTACAAACGGATTTGACATCAGTGCATCTGCATTGACTGCACAACGGCTTCGTATGGATGTAGTGTCATCCAATATCGCCAATGCGGATACAACGCGAGCAAGGTTTGTGGATGGTAAATGGGTGCCGTATACGAGGAAGTTAGTTTCATTCGAGACGAAATCGCAGCCGAGTTTCGCTCAAAAACTAAATTCAGCAATGGCAGATGGCACGGGCGAAGGGGTGCGAGTGAATAAAATTTTTGAAGATAACTCGCCATTAAAACAAGTATATAACCCTTCACATCCAGATGCGGATTCGAATGGATTTGTTTATATGCCAAACGTTGACATTGCCAAAGAGATGGTCGACATGATCTCGGCAACGCGTTCATATGAAGCCAATGTTACGGCATTAAATGCGAGTAAATCGATGATTAGCAAAGCACTGGAAATCGGTAGATAGGAGGTTGCAGGATGATTGATAAAATTAATTATAGTCCGTTAAATATAATGAGTTCCGTTACTCCGAAGGATAATACGGGTGAGGGTGCGGATGATCTTGGCAAGAAATTTGGTTCATTCCTGAATGATGCCATGACTAATCTAACTGTTCAACAAAAGCAAGTCGATCAATTGAACGAAAGCTTCATTAAAGGAGAACTTTCAGATGTTCATCAATTGACAATTGCCTCTGAGAAAGCTTCATTAGGGCTCGAACTTACCGTTCAAGTCAGAAATAAAGTGCTTGAGGCGTACCAAGAAATCATGAGAATGCAGCTGTAGTATAGAGATGCTGCTAAATTTGGGTCAATGAGGTGACAGAGTGAACGAGAACCTGCTCCAGTACTGGGAAAAGGTGAAGCAGTACTGGAATCGTTATAATCGAACGACGAAAATTATTTTCATAGCAACTGTGTTCTTACTAATTTTGACTGCTGCCATTATAAGTTTTAATATGTCGAAGACAGAGTATTCATTGGCATATACAGAATTACAGCCAAGTGATGCTGCGAATATCAAATCATATCTGGATACAGCCAAAATACCATATCATTTGAGTGCGGACGGTAAAAGTATTGAAGTACCGACAAGTGAAGTTGCTAATGTAAAGCTTGCTGTGGAATCGCAAGGATTAAATAAAAATGGTTCCTTAGGGTTTGAAGCTTTTAGCGGAAGCAGCTCATTCGGAATTACAGATAACGAATTTAAAGTCAAATACTTAAGTGCAATTCAAGGAGAACTTCAACAGCTCATCAATTCAAACCAAGCCATTTCTAGCTCCAAAGTGAATATCTCACTTCCAGAAGAAGGTCCATTCTTGCAACAACAAGCAGAGAAAGCAACTGCGTCAGTTGTCCTGCAAGTTAAGCAGGGATATTCATTGGATCAACCTAAAGTGGATACCATTTATAATTTAGTATCTCACAGCATTAAAAATCTTCCTATTGAGAACATAACGATCTCGGACCAGAACTTACTTACGTACAAGTTCAGTGGAGATTCAAATAGTTCCCAACTGGGAAGTAACACGGACATAAACACGCAATTCAGAAACGATTTGCAGAAAAATATCAATTCCATGCTTAGTACAATGTTTGGACGAGATAAAATTACGGTTAGCGTGTTTACAACTATGAATTTTGATCAGAAGAAAACGAAGGAACAGCTTGTCCGCGCACCAAATCAAGTTGATCAAAAAGGCTTGGAAATTTCTTTGCAGGAAGCAAGCAAGTCTTATCAGAATAATGGTGCGGATACAGGAGGCGTTCCTGGAACTGGCGAAACGGATGTTCCGGGCTATCCGGGAGCATCTGCAGCAGGGAAGTCCAATTCAGAAGAAAACAGTAAGACGGTCAATTATGAAGTGGATCGTATCACGAATGACATTATTGCAACACCTTATGTAGTAAAGGATGTAAGCATTAATGTTGGGATTGAGCCACCGGTAAGAGATGATCCGAACTCGTTGACGACACAGACGACTGATGCCATTCGAGATGCACTCGCTAATATTGTCAGAACTGCACTTGCAGATAATAAGGTTACTTATACTGACGAGGAATTAAAGAAAAAAGTTTATGTATTTCCACATTCTTTTGCTAGAACTTCGGATGCAAGCGCGAATAAGACATCTACATACCTGACTTATGGTGCATTAGCATTGGCTGCACTAGCTGTTGGTACGTTTATCGGACTAGCGATGAGACGACGTAAGAAAAACGCACAACAATTACTGGATCAAGCAATGAGTGGCGAGGCCCAAAAGGCAGAGCTTCCAACAATTGATATCGAAAATGTAACAAATGACAATCAAGTACGTAAGCAGCTCGAAATGCTTGCGAGAAAACGGCCAGAAGAATTCGTTAATCTGTTGCGTACTTGGTTAGTTGATGAATAGAGGTGCACTTGTATATGGCCAGAGCCGCTTTACAAGGGTTGACCGGACGACAAAAGGCAGCTATTCTTTTGATCAGTTTAGGCCCTGAGGTATCTGCACAAATCTTCAAACATTTACGTGAAGAAGAAATTGAACAATTAACGCTTGAGATCGCTAATGTACGTAAAGTAGATACTATAGAAAAAGAATCGATTCTTGCTGAGTTTCACCAAATTTGTCTGGCACAGGAATTTATTTCCCAAGGCGGTATTGCCTACGCAAAAGATATTTTGGAGAAAGCACTTGGTTCTCAAAAAGCGCTTGATATTATTAATCGCTTAACCGCTACACTTCAAGTAAGACCATTTGACTTTGCAAGAAAAGCAGATCCAGCTCAAATTCTCAATTTCATTCAAAATGAGAATTCTCAAACAATTGCACTCGTCTTGTCCTATTTACAAGCAGAACAAGCTTCCATTATCTTGTCATCACTCCCACAGGAGAAGCAAGCTGATGTTGCAAAACGGATCGCGCTTATGGACAGTACTTCGCCTGAAGTTATTTCGCAGGTTGAACGTGTATTGGAGCAGAAGTTGTCATCTACTGTTACACAAGATTATACAAATGCTGGCGGTATTGCTTCAATTGTTCAGATATTGAATGGTGTTGACCGTGGTACGGAACGTACAATTCTCGACTCCTTAGAGATTCAAGATCCTGAACTTGCCGAAGAAATCAAAAAGCGGATGTTTGTATTCGAGGATATTGTCAATATCGACAATCGTTCGATTCAACGAATTATTCGTGATATTGAAAATGCTGATTTACAGCTTGCGCTTAAAGTTGCGAGTGAAGAAGTCCGTGATGTGCTATTTAAAAACATGTCCAAGCGTATGGCGGAGACATTTAAAGATGAAATGGAATTTATGGGACCTGTCCGTTTGCGAGATGTAGAAGAAGCGCAAACCCGTATCGTAGGAACGATTCGCCGTCTAGAAGAGTCGGGTGAAATCATCATCGCTCGTGGTGGAGGAGATGATATTATTGTCTAATGTCATTAAATCTTTTGCTTATTATCCGATTGAAGATAAAAAGATTGTTGAAACGCTATCTCTTCCAAAACTTGATGCGCAAACTTCAATTGATGATGGATGGACAGAGGAAATGCATCTGGAGATTAAAGATGCTACTTCCTTAAAGAATCAAATTTTGGAAGATGCTGAAGCCTTTGCAAGTGAACAAATTGAAGAGGCCAAGCGCGAGTGTGCGTTGATACGTCAACAAACAGAATTAGATATTGCAGAGTGGTGGGAAAGCAAGCGAGTTGAAGATGAAGAGCTAATCAACGTATCGAAGCAAGCAGGATTTGACGAAGGCTATCGAGAAGGGGCAGCTCAGGCAGAGGAAGCGCTCCGCAAACAATATAATGAAATGCTTGTTGAAGCGAGTTCTATTCTCGAACAATCGTATAAGTTGAAGCAACAAATTATTCAAGAATCAGAGCCGTTTCTAATTGAATTAAGTACATCAATTGCAGAAAAAATAATTCTTCGACAGCTAACGCTTGAACCTGAATGGGTGATAGAACTCATTCAAAAAGTACTCTCGCGTAGACGTGAAAAAGGAATTATAACCTTATGTGTAGCACCATCACAATTCTCCTACATCCAAGATGCAAGAGAAGAATTGATCACTTCGATCGATTCACAGGCCGAACTCGAAATAATCCCAGACTCATCCGTGCAAGATCAAGGATGTGTCATTCGATCTTCTTACGGAAGTATCGATGCGAGAATTGATACGCAGCTGAAAGAAATTAAGTCAGCTCTGCAGCAATTGGCCATACAAAGCGAGGAATCTTAATGGCACGGACATCCATCCCGAAGGCAGATAAATACAAAGAGGTTCTACAAACGATTGATCCCATTCGAGTAAACGGCAAAGTAACACAAGTTATTGGACTTACTGTTGAATCAGAGGGACCTGATGTCAGTATTGGTGATCTTTGTTATATCTATCCGCATAAATCGAATAAACCGTTAAAAGCGGAAGTCGTTGGTTTCCGAAGTAACAAAGTGATTCTAATGCCGCTAGGTAATCTCGATGCAATTGGTCCAGGTTGTGATGTTGTTGGCACAGGTAAACCATTAACAGTTCAGGTTGGACATGAGTTATTGGGTAAAGTTCTAGATGGTTTAGGACAACCATTAGATGGTTCTTATCTACCTTCTAGAATGGCACAATATTCTACCAATAATGCACCGAGTAACCCACTTACACGACCACGTGTGCTTAATCCAATTTCTGTAGGTGTTCGTTGCATAGATGGACTATTGACAATTGGTAAAGGGCAGCGTGTGGGTATTTTCGCAGGTTCTGGTGTCGGGAAAAGTACATTAATGGGTATGATTGCCCGAAATACTTCCGCTGATGTCAATGTCATTGCTCTCATTGGAGAACGTGGTCGAGAGGTCTTGGATTTCATTGAGCGAGATCTTGGTCCAGAAGGTTTGGCACGTTCAGTTGTTATAGTAGCAACTTCAGACCAACCAGCGCTAATCCGGATTAAAGGTGCAATGATTGCAACTAGTATTGCTGAGTACTTTAGAGATCGTGGCTTAAATGTCATGATGATGATGGACTCCGTTACACGTTTTGCAATGGCGCAACGCGAGGTTGGACTAGCAGTTGGTGAACCACCAGCTACACGTGGATACACACCATCTGTTTTCGCCATGTTGCCAAGACTATTGGAGCGCTCAGGTACGGGAGCTAAGGGTTCCATTACGGCATTTTACACAGTGCTTGTTGATGGTGATGACATGAATGAGCCAATAGCAGATGCGGTACGAGGAATCTTGGATGGTCATATCGTCCTCGATCGTAGTATTGCGAATAAAGGTCATTACCCTGCTATCGATGTGCTATCGAGTGTGAGCCGTGTAATGAAAGAAATCGTTCCTTCCGAACATATGGAAGCTGCCGATCAATTGAAACGTCTTCTTTCTATATATAAAGATTCGGAAGATCTTATCAATATAGGGGCGTATCAAACTGGATCTAATCCAAATATTGATAATGCTATGGAAAATATTGAGGCTATCTGGAATTTTACGAAGCAGCGAACTAGTGAAAAGCTAACTTATGAAGAAGCTCAAGAACGATTAATCCAAGAATTTTATAAGGGATGAGGGTCCTAGATGAGTTTTCGGTATTCTTTCCAGCAAATTGTCGATTTGAAGAATAATGAAAGAACACAAGCGGAATGGATTTTATCTGAGGCAATGGGACAATTACGGAACGAAGAATCGAGCTTAAATGGATTGGTTGAGCAAAAAGAAAACTTACACAAAGAGATGATTCAAGCAACCAGCCACTCAGTAACGATTTCAAACATGCTTATGATGCAGAGTTACATGAACCATGTAGACAATCAGATTGCTCGTAAACATCAAGATGTTAAACAGGCTAAGCATATCGTATCTGAAAAACAGGAACATTTATCTGTAAAAATGATAGATGAGAAGGTTTGGACTAAGGCAAGAGAAAAAGCACAAAACAAATTTCAAATTATGATTGCCAAAAAAGAGCAGGATGCTCTTGATGAAATGGCAACCAATCGATTCAGACGTGCATCGTATTAAGGTAGAAAAGGAGGGACGAAGAGATGGCCGATACAAGCGTGGAGGGTGCATCGTATAGTGCACTGGAGCGATTTTTAATTTGGTTTGTCATCCCCTTTGTGTTTACGGCGGTTCTACTCTTCGTGCTGCTTTCCATTTTTGATTATGACATCAAAAGTAGTATTCAAAAAGCATTGCACAATACGCCTGTCATTGGATTAATAGTCCCAGCACCCAAAGAGTCAGCTCCGCTAACAGCTGAAGGTAAAGTTACGACCTCGGAGCAAAGCGTAAAGCTAAAAGAGGATGAAATTACCAAGCTGAATGCGCGTGTTAATGAATTGACGAGTGCCTTACAAAAGGCAGATTCAACGACGGAGCATAAAGATGCTTCTTTGAAGGAAGCTGTTGCGAAGGTTGCTGAGCTTGAAGAAAAACTCAAGGATAAGACACAATCAGAAGAAGAATACGCAAATCAAATTACACAACTTGCTAATATGTACGCCAAAATGACACCCAGTAAAGCTGCGCCGATCTTTGAGGCAATGACTCCAAGTGAAATGGTGCTTGTCCTGTCGATGATGAAGTCAGACAACCGCGGAGCGATTCTTGAGAAAATGGATGCAGCTAAGGCAGCTGCTGCGTCGATGGGTTTAAAGGATGTTGTACCAGTTCGCGACAAAGAAATAGCGGCATTACAAGAAAGATTAGCAACGAATAACACGAAGGATACCAAGACAGCAACTACCATGAGTACTTCGGATCTTGGTCAAACTTTTGCCAATATGGTACCCAAAAGCGCAGCTAACGTGCTGTTAGAAATGAACAAAACCAATCCTGCCAAAGTTTTATCCATTGTTAGTGGCATGGATAATGCATCTCGCTCAAAAGTAATGTCCGCTCTATCCGATGCTAATAAGGAAACTGCTGCATCGATAGCTGCAAAACTTACTCCTTAATTCAGAATGAAGTGAGGAAGGGAGGTGAAAAAAATGGGTGTACAAATGAATTCAATACCTGTTGGGCAATCAGGAACAGTTAACTCAACAACTGCAGCTAAAGGGACTTCAAATGGAAGTGCTGCGACAGATACGTTCTCAGCATTACTTTCTGATCAAACTACTCAAGAGAGCGCAGCTATCGTTGATCTACAAGCTTCTGAGACTGACCTTTCAATGAGCATGATGATGCAGATGCTTCAAACGTTGGTAATGCCAATTCAAGCTGCTGTGGATCAAGAAGTTACGCTGTCAACTCAAGATAGTAAGCTTTCCGAACTACTCTTAGATGCGATGAATAGTAATCCTGCTCTTGCTGATGAATTATTGCAAAATCCTAAAGTGAAAAAGTGGTTCGAAGATGCAGATGACTTGTTAGCTTCTCTAAGCAATTCGCCAAACTTACTTACAAATGGATTTCTTGCTATTGGACAACAACCAATTAGTGAATCTCCGAGTTTGAAAGCGCAGAAAACATTATTAGCGCTGTCAGCTTTATCGAAGCAGCAGCCTGACAATCCAATTCTGAATTATTTAAATTCGGAACTTACAAATGCGGTTCAACCCATACTTCCAGATATTTTAAATGGATTATCAAAAGCTAGTAAGTTAACTGGAGTACCTGTAGTTGGCTCCAAGGATCAAACTAAATCTGATGGTCGCATCCCATCAAGCAAGTACATAGACAATAAGGAAGCTAGCCAGTCTGACGTCGAAAGCCTTGCTGATCAGTTGCAAACGTTATTATCGAGGCCAGAGAAATTTGCTGTTAAGCATGTTCCGGTAGCTGTCTTAGAACAGACGACTAACGTTACTGAAACACCAGCTCAACCGCTTGTTGATCTACCTATCGAAACTAGTACAACAACGAGTACTGTTGTGACGATCGGTGATTTGCAGAAAGCACAGCAAGTAACGGTAACCGTCGAGAAGGCACCAGTGTCAACGTTAACAGCTGCTAATTTCACTGAAGAAATGACGACACATGTACTGAAAAACATGAAAATTACGATTTCAGAAGGGTTTTCTGAGGCTAAACTTTCTTTGTTTCCTAAGAATTTAGGACATGTAGATGTGAAGATTTCAATGCACGAGGGACAACTTTTTGCACAGTTCGCTGCAGATACATTGGCTGGCAAACAAATGCTCGAAAGTCAGTTACCGCAATTGCGTCAAGCTCTACTAACCCAAGGTTTACAAGTAGAGAAGCTAGAAGTTACTCAAAGTCAAAATATGTCATCTAGCATGTTCCAAGAACAACGACAGCCTCAGTCATTTAATCAATCACAACAACGTCAACCGAAGAATAGTTCAGGTGTGATTGATATGGATGCGGTCGATTTTAAAGAAGACATTGATCAGTTAGCACAGCTTCGTAAGAATACTAACGGTAATTCCTTCGATGTTATTGCTTAAAAGGTGCAATGAATGAAGATGCTGGAGGTGAACATATGGCTACAACCCCACTTGTAGGTAATGTATCTGATTTGATTAATAAAGGTACTGCTGCAAAAAGCAAGGATAAGGATACAACGACTCTGGGTAAAGATGATTTTTTGAAAATCTTGATTACGCAGCTTCAAAATCAAGATCCGACGCAGCCTTTGCAGGATAAAGAGTTTATCGCTCAAATGGCGCAATTTACATCTGTTGAGCAATTGACCAATATGGCTGGGGAAATGAAATTGATGAGACAGTCTCTAGGTTTCGTTTCAGGATTAATAGGTAAATCTATCTCCTGGACTGGAACAGACGCGGCAGGTGAAGTAACCGAATTATCTGGTGTAGTGGATTCCATAACTTTTAAAGATGGTAATCAATTCGCCTCTGTGAATGGTGTAGAAGTTGCCCTTGATAAGTTGAAGAAAATTGAGAATGCTGGAGAAACTCCATGACAGAGAGAATTTCCATAGGTCAACTTTACCCTAATGTGGTTTCTCCCAGTTCAACGAGAAGAACTCCAACACAACAAGCAATACCTGCTGGAAACTCCTCCTTTCAGAAGATTTTCCAAGATCAATTTGTACGGTTTAGTCATCATGCTGAAGTTAGGCTAAAAGAACGCGGCATTCAACTCAAACCTGAGCAAATTGAAAAAATGAACCAAGCTATTGATAAAGCGGCTACCAAAGGTGCGAAAGATGCGTTACTGATTTTAGGTGGGAATGGATATATCGTAAATGTACCTAATCGTACCGTTGTAACTGCCTTAGATGGTCAAGCGATGAATGATCATGTGTTTACCCAAATCGATAGTGCAATGATAATTTCGTAAGTAAGATAGGCTCGACCACTCAGGAAGCCTAGAGTTGTGGAACGAAAGAAGCAACTCAAAATTTCAATACTTTTATCCGATCTAGGAGGCCAATTTCATGTTAAGATCCTTATACTCAGGCGTTTCAGGTATGCGTGGTTTTCAAACGAAGCTAGATGTTATTGGAAATAATATCGCTAACGTGAATACCATCGGATTTAAAGGTAGCCGTGTTATGTTTAAAGACATACTGAGCCAAACTGTTTCAGGCGTCAGCGCACCTGATGAGAATCGTGGTGGTGTGAATGCTCAGCAAGTTGGATTAGGTGTTAGTTTGGCTGCAATTGATACCGTACATACGCCAGGTAGTGCAATGACAACAAATGTTCCAACGGATTTACGGATAAATGGTGATGGCTTCTTCGCAGTTGGAACAACAGAACAAGTCGATGCGCCTTATTTGACAAGAGCAGGTAACTTCACAGTGGATCCAACTCGAAACCTAGTAAATTCAGAGGGACTGCATGTCATGGGGGCAGGAGGAGCAGGACCTATCATCATCCCAGATGAGATCGTATCATTCTCTATTGCTCAAAATGGCGAGATCATTGGTGTTAATACGGATGGTGAAACCATTAATACTGGGCAAGTAGTAGGCGTTGTAAGAATAACTAACCCTGCTGGGCTTGAAAAAATCGGTGGTAACTTGTATCAAGTAACCGGGAATGCTCTTGGAGATGGTGAAGAAATTGAAGTTGGAATACCTGGTGATCCAGAGACAGGGGTTGGATCTATTATCTCCGGCCAACTAGAAATGTCCAATGTAGACTTAACTGGTGAATTTACAGAGATGATTATTGCTCAACGTGGTTTCCAAGCTAATTCCAGAATTATTACAACTTCAGATCAAATTCTGCAAGAGGTTGTAAATCTTAAGAATTAATGATTAGTTGAATGAATAAGAAGGGGAGCCGAGCTCCCCTTACCCTGATTCAGGAGGAGAATAATGATTTCTCTCACTCGTTTAAATGGTAAACCGCTTATCTTGAATGCCATATTGATAGAACTTATCGAAGAAACTCCGGATACGATGATTACTTTGACAACAGGCAAGAAAATCACAGTTCTCGAAAAGGCAGAGGTTGTGGTAAGCTTAGTGCGGACCTACATGCAAGAAATTGGATCCGTACGAGCGACAATACAGTCCAGGGATACGGAGGGTTCGTAAGTGTTCAAGAACAAAATATTTATACTCATTGTTTCCATTCTTATTGCTATCACCTTAATTCTCACTGCTGCGTTTGTACTGTGGAATTTTATGGAGAAGAACAATCAATCATCAGATCCAGCCGTTAAGGCTCAGGAAGCTGCTGCAAGCGTTAAGCCTGCAAAACCTGCTTCCGCTGAAACGGTGAAGGCAAACACATCAATCATTAAAGATGTTTTGACTAATTTATCAGGTGGCCAGAATTTTATTAAAATCAGTTTTGCATTTGAGATGGAAAATTCTAAAGCTAAATCGGAGTTTGATAGCTTGCTGGATTCAGCTGTTAAAGGTACAATCGTCAAAATCTTGGGAGATATGACGAAGGAACAAATCGATGGAAGTAAAGGGTCAGATAGTTTAACTTCCTCAATTATGAATAAACTAAACGAGTTAATGCATGAAGGTAAAATTAAACAAATTTGGATAACTGATAAAGTGCTACAATAACTCGTCAATGATTTTGCTTAGAGGAGGTGACTCGAATGGTTGATGTTTTATCGCAAAATGAGATCGATGCCTTGTTGGCTGCTTTGTCTTCTGGTGAAATGGATGCAGATGAACTAAAGAAGGAGGATACTCAGAAGAAGGTAAGGGCTTATGATTTTAAGCGAGCAGTACGCTTTTCTAAAGATCATATTCGTAGCTTAACTCGGATTCATGAAAATTTTGCGCGATTTTTAACGACGTATTTCTCAGCACAGCTGCGTACATTCGTTCAAATCAGTGTAGTCCAGGTTGAACAATTGCCTTATGATGAATTTATTCGTTCGATCCCAAAAATGACCATTTTGAACATCTTTGAAGCAGAGCCTTTAGAGGGTCGAATGGTACTTGAGGTTCATCCCAATGTCGCGTTTGCTATGTTAGATCGATTATTAGGTGGAGCAGGTACAACGCCAACCAAAATCAATGCATTAACAGAGATTGAAACGATTGTCATGGAGCGTATTTTTAGTAGAGCATTCGATAGTTTACAAGAAGCATGGAAAAATGTAATTGATATTCAACCTCGTTTAGAGGCGCTAGAGACGAACCCGCAGTTTATGCAAATTGTTTCTCCCAATGAAACGATTGCATTAATATCGCTGAGCACCAAAATCGGGGAAACTACAGGAATGATCAACTTATGTATTCCTCATGTTGTTATTGAACCAATCATGCCTCGACTTTCTGTACACCACTGGTTTGTTTCCCAGAAGAAGACGAGAGCACCTGAAGAAGTGGAAGCACTTCAATCTCGCTTGGAGAAAACCAAGCTACCTCTCATTGCAGAGTTGGGATCGTCTGAAATTTCAATTCGAGATTTCTTAGGGTTGACGATAGGCGATGTAATTCCCCTGCATAAATCCGTCGAAGATTCGCTTCAAGTCAAGGTTGGCGAGAAGCTGAAATATCTCGGAAGCCCTGGTACCGTAAAAGGGAAGATGGCTGTACAAATTACAGAAATCGTGAATGAAGGAGAAGAAGAATATGATGAATAACAGAGACTATTTGTCACAGGAAGAGATCGATGCTTTATTGAGACAATCATCTGAAGAAAGTTCTGTCCCTTCATTTCATGGGCCTCCGCAAGTTGAAGATTTTTTATCCCCTTTGGAACAAGATGCACTTGGGGAAATTGGAAATATTACCTTTGGCAGCGCGGCGACAGCGCTATCGACATTGCTAGGAAAGAAAGTAGAGATTACGACACCTAAGGTGTCAGTCATTGGAAAAGAAGAATTGGAAGAACAGTTTCCTAGACCTCATGTTGCTGTTCATGTGAATTATGTAGATGGCTTTGATGGAATCAATTTGCTAGTCATTCAAACGAAAGACGCGCAAGTTATTGCTGATCTCATGATGGGTGGGGACGGTACAGGAGGCGATGAAAATCTAAGTGAAATTCATATCAGCGCCGTACAAGAAGCCATGAATCAGATGATGGGTTCATCAGCAACTTCGATGTCTACCATCTTTAATCGATTTGTCAATATCTCTCCACCAGGAATCGACATATTAAATTTGTCGAAAGGAGAAGGAAAACTGCCTGATGAGGACGTATTTATAAGGATATCGTTCCGACTCACCATTGGGAGTTTAATTGATTCCAATATTATGCAGTTACTTCCTGTTCCTTTCGCCAAAGAAATGGTATCCATTCTAATGGGTAGTGGTGAAACTGAATCAGCCATGGAAGCTGCGCCGGCTGCACAAGCAGCACCAGTGGTAGCTACTCCTGTGCAAGAAGCACCAAGATCTCAACCTGCACCTGTGTATGAGCAGCCTGTTTACCAACAACCAGTGTATGAACAGCCGATGTATCAGCAGCCTCCTATGGGACAGCCGATGTATCCACCACAGCAACCGATGTATCAGCAACCTCCAGCAGCGATAGGTGGTATACCCAATCGTAATGTGAATGTTCAACCTGTTCAGTTTGGTAATTTACAATCAGGTACTTACTCACAAGCAGATGATACGAACCTGAATTTACTTCTGGATATTCCCCTTAAGGTAACGGTAGAGTTAGGCAGAACCAATAAGGTGATTAAGGATATCTTAGAACTGTCTCAGGGATCGATCATTGAGTTGGACAAACTTGCTGGTGAACCGGTCGATATATTGGTGAATAATAAACTGATTGCCAAAGGTGAAGTCGTCGTCATCGATGAGAATTTTGGGGTTCGCGTAACTGACATTGTTAATCAATGGGAACGAATTCAAAAATTACAATAATTTAATTTTAGGGGGATATTTTCAATGGCTAACCGTATTCTAATTGTGGATGATGCAGCTTTTATGAGAATGATGATTCGAGATATTTTATCAAAAAATGGGTATGAAGTATGCGGCGAGGCGAATGATGGAGCGCAAGCTATCGAAAAATATAAAGAACTGAAGCCTGATCTAATTACGATGGATATCACAATGCCTGAGATGGATGGTATTCAAGCATTGAAAGAAATTAAAAAAATTGAGCCAAACGCTAAAGTCATTATGTGTTCTGCGATGGGTCAACAAGCTATGGTTATCGATGCTATTCAAGCAGGAGCTAAAGACTTCATTGTAAAACCATTCCAAGCTGACCGTGTAATCGAAGCTATCAAAAAGACTCTTGGTTAAACCGTTCGAATTCGGTTGAGTCTTACATAAACCGAAAGGGTTGTTCTTATGAAAAGATTTCAATCGAATAAACTTTACTTTAGCATACTTAGTATGTTCGCATTGTTTTATACAAATAATCTCATCCATGCGGAAACTGAAACAAATCAGGACATAACCGGGGTTGACTACCCTGGTTCAATGGATTCGATGAGTTCCTTTCTCATGGTTGTTAAGGTCATTGCAGTCCTCGTATTTATTATCATTCTTTTTTATGTACTGATGAGATATGTGGCGAAGAAAAATAAAGGGACTTTGTTCGGGAACTCAATACGCTCTCTAGGCGGGGTTCCCTTAGGACAAAACAAATCAATTCAAATTGTTGAGATTGGCCACTCGCTCTTCGTAGTTGGCGTTGGTGAGAATATTCAGTTATTGGATAAAATCGTCGACGCCGATGAAGTAGCCTATATTTCAGATCTCTTACAAACATCTCAGGACGATCGTTTAGGCTTCGGTACTCTAAGTAAATGGATCAATAAATTGCCATTAAAAAAGAACGATGTGGAAGAGGAAGTAGAGATTACTGCTTCGTTCCAACAAGTATTTCATGATAAATTGCAGCGCGTAACGGACCGTAATAAAAATGTAGAAGAATGGTTGTCTGATCAAAAACAAAAAGATCGGTTGAATGAAGAATGAAACGAAATAAATTAGTTGGCGTACTGTTGCTTGTTGTGATTTCGGTTTTCTTATTATCTTTAACTGCCTCAGCTGCTGAAACGGATATTACAAATCCGATTCCCGGTTTGAATGTTAATATCGGAACAAGCACGGCGACTGGAGGATCATCGAATACGGTAACACTCCTTTTAATGCTTACCGTGTTAAGTTTGGCTCCGTCATTTCTTATTTTAATGACTAGCTTCACGAGAATTGTGATTGTACTGGGTTTCGTTCGAACGTCATTAGGAACTCAACAAATGCCACCTAATCAGGTTTTAATCGGACTTGCTCTGTTTTTAACCTTTTTTATTATGTCTCCAACTTTAGGAGAAGTTAATCAAACAGCACTTCAGCCGTATTTAAAAGGTGACATTAATCAAACACAGGCATTCCAAGCTGCATCTTTGCCAATGAAGAAATTTATGTTTAAACATACGCGCCAAAAGGATTTGAAACTGTTCCTTGACTATTCTAAAGCAAAAGCCCCTACGGGGGTAGAAGACATTCCACTTACTTCATTAGTACCTGCTTATGCAATTAGTGAATTAAAATCAGCCTTTCAGATGGGATTCATGATATTTATTCCGTTTTTGGTAATAGATATGGTTGTATCCAGTACATTGATGGCTATGGGGATGATGATGCTCCCGCCCGTGATGATTTCACTCCCATTTAAAATCCTACTTTTTATTCTTGTAGACGGTTGGTATCTTGTGGTGAGATCGTTACTTCTAAGCTACGGTTAAAGACCAAGATATCGGAGGGAATCTAGATGGGTTCGGAATTTGTAATACGAATTGCTGGTGAAGCTGTTTACACCGTACTTAAAGCTAGTGCGCCAATGCTGCTTATAGGGTTAATCGTTGGTCTGGCTATTAGTATTTTTCAAGCAACGACTCAGATTCAAGAGCAAACTCTTGCTTTTGTTCCAAAAATCGTTGCTGTATTGTTTTCAATTCTTATTTTTGGATCTTGGATTATGAATACACTCGTTGATTTCACATTTAATCTACTCAACAATCTTTACAAATTCGTTGGTTAGGTTGTGAGTGGAATGTCAGCAATTATTCAATCAATCCCCATTTTTCTGCTTATTTTTTGTCGAATTACCTCATTTTTTGTCGTGGTTCCCATACTATCATCCAGGAATGTGCCGATGATGTTTAAGGTGGGACTCTCTGTCTTTATTTCTCTGATTATTTTCGCTCCAATGGGCTTGGGTAAGACCATTCCGATTGATAGTATTTACCTGTTGCTCATTATTCGTGAAATGTTAATCGGTGTTTTACTAGGATTTCTTGTGTATCTTTTTTTCACTGTCGTTCAAGCAGCTGGTTCGTTCATGGATATGCAAATTGGTATTAGTATGGCAAGCATTATCGATCCATTAACAGGTGCTTCAACACCGTTGATCGGTAACTTGAAATATATGATTGCCGTCTTGTTGTTTCTGTCTTTCGATGGTCATCATTACTTGATTAGAGCCATCATCGACAGTTATAAATGGGTGCCAATTGATAACGCATTATTTAGTCATATTTACGATGGGCAAATTTCTGATTTTCTATTAAAATCACTGTCTAGAATGTTTTATCTGTCTTTTCAACTTGCAGCTCCTATCGTCGCAGCCTTATTTTTAGCAGATTTAGGTTTAGGACTTTTGACAAGGGTTGCTCCACAATTCAATGTTTTTGTAATTGGTGCGCCGCTTAAAATGATTCTAGGCTTTGTCTTGCTTGTCATTATTTTTCCTGAGTTAATTTCACAATTTCAGCATCTGTTTGGAACTATTTTCGACCAATTAGAGAAGATGCTTCAAATTATGAGCGGTCCGACGCAGACAACACCTAAGTAGGAGGAAAACCGTGTCCCAACAACTTCGAATACAGCTAGATTTACAATGGTTTGCTGGGGAAAAGACGGAACCTGCTACTGCCAAAAAGAGACAGGATGCCAGAAAAAAGGGTCAAGTTGCTAAAAGTATGGAATTGCCCGCGGCATTTATTTTACTTTTTTCATTCGTGACATTATTGATGTTTGGTTCTTTTATGAAAGGTAGGCTTATTCATATCTTTCGGAATGTTTATGAGAATCAACTAACCATGGATATAACCATGGGAAATGTAAAAATGTTATTCGCGGATTTAACGTTACAAGGTTTGACCATTATAGCGCCAATTTGCATCCTGGTTTTACTTATCGCTTTTATAGGAAACTATGCTCAAATTGGTTTTATGTTCATCGGCGAACCTTTGATGATGAAATTTGAAAAATTAAATCCTATTAGTGGTTTTAAACGGATTTTTTCAATGCGTACCATCATGGAATTTGTAAAGTCGACATTGAAAATGTTGATCATCGGCTACGCGGTCTTTACCACTTTGATGGCACATAAAGCAAGGCTGTTGGGGTTAGGACATGCACCTTTGGAGAATACCTTCTCTTTCGTTGCCTCGATTACCCTAAGCTTAGGATTAAAAATCGGAGCCATTCTTATCATTTTAGCTATTTTTGATTTCATTTATCAAAGATATGAACATGAGAAAAGTCTGAAAATGTCCAAACAAGATATTAAAGATGAGTATAAGAAGAGTGAAGGCGATCCTCTCATCAAAGGGAAGATCCGTGCAAAACAACGTCAAATGGCCATGCAACGAATGATGCAGGAAGTTCCAAAGGCTGATGTTATCATTACCAACCCAACTCACTTCGCAGTTGCTTTGAAGTATGATGCCAATAATATGCAGGCTCCGACAGTAATTGCAAAAGGTGCAGACTATGTTGCTTTGAAAATTAAAGAAATCGCCAAACAGAATGGCGTTATGACAATGGAAAATAAACCGCTTGCTCGAGCGATTTTTGCACAGGTGGAAATTGGGGATGCCATTCCAGCAGATTTATTCCAAGCTGTAGCAGAAGTACTAGCGTATGTATATAAGATGAAGGGTAAGACGAATTAATGTAGAGGGAGGTGCAATCTGATGAAAATAAAGGATTTATTAGTTCTACTCGGTATTATTGGCATCGTGTTGATGATGATTGTACCGATTCCTATCCCTTTGCTGGACTTTTTACTTATTATTAATATTTCAATTGCATTAATGATTATCTTAGTTGCCATGAATACGCAAGAAGCGCTTCAGTTCTCAATTTTCCCATCTTTGTTGTTGATTACAACTCTATTTCGATTGGCATTAAACGTGTCAACAACTCGTAATATCTTAGCTCATGCTGAAGCAGGCGACGTGGTCAGAACTTTTGGTTCATTCGTAGCACAGGGCAATATCGTTGTGGGATTCGTCGTGTTTCTCATACTTGTCTTGGTTCAATTCATTGTTATTACCAAAGGTTCTGAGCGCGTGGCCGAGGTAGCAGCTAGATTTACATTGGATGCAATGCCAGGTAAGCAGATGAGTATTGATGCTGATTTGAATGCGGGTATGATTAATGAAGTGCAAGCAAGAGAAAGACGTCAAAAAATTGAACGCGAAGCAGATTTCTATGGTGCCATGGATGGTGCCAGTAAATTTGTAAAAGGTGATGCGATTGCTGGTATCATCATCCTCGTTATCAATTTAATTGGTGGCTTTATTATTGGGATGACGATGAAGGGAATGGATTTCACAGAGGCTCTTCATACGTTCTCGATCCTAACGATTGGTGATGGATTGGTAAGTCAGATCCCAGCGCTTCTTATATCTACTGCTGCGGGTATTATTGTCACTCGAGCATCTTCTGAAGGAAACTTAGGGCATGATATAACAAAACAGTTAACGGCTCAGCCAAAGTTGTTGTTCATTGTTGCAGGTACACTCGTTGTGCTAGGTACATTTACACCTATTCATTGGTTTACAACGTATCCGGTCGCAGGTTTACTCGTTTATGCTGGTTTCAAAATGCAAAAGAATTTGGAACGTGAAGCAATCAAAGAAGAACAATTGGTTGAAGAACAACAGATTGAGGAAGTACGGAGTCCAGAGAGCGTTATATCCTTACTCCAAGTTGATCCGATTGAATTTGAGTTCGGTTATGGACTTATTCCACTTGCGGATACACAACAAGGTGGCGATTTATTAGATCGAATTATTTTAATACGTCGTCAATGCGCTTTAGAGCTTGGGGTTGTTGTTCCGGTTATTCGAATTCGCGATAACATCCAATTAAGACCAAATGAGTATATCATCAAAATTAAAGGCAATACAGTTTCTCGTGGCGAACTACTCTTAAATCACTATCTAGCTATGAGTCCTGGATTTGATGATGATTCCATTTCAGGAATTGAAACAACAGAGCCAGCGTTTGGCCTACCAGCAATATGGATTGATGAAATGAATAAAGAGAAGGCTGAACTGTCTGGTTACACAGTCGTAGATCCACCTTCTGTAGTAGCAACGCATTTAACTGAAATTATTAAGAAACACATTCATGAACTCCTTGGCCGTCAAGAGACGAAGGCACTTGTTGACAATGTTAGAGAATCTTTTCCTGCGCTTGTTGATGATCTCATTCCATCCGTGCTAACTGTTGGAGATATACAGAAAGTGTTAGCTAAACTTCTCCGAGAAAAAATATCTGTACGTGACCTGGTCACGATTCTAGAAACACTCGCGGATTATGGTACGTATACGAAAGATCCAGAGATTCTAACTGAATACGTGAGACAATCACTATCGCGTCAAATTACGCAACAGTTTACTTCACAAGGAGATTCACTGAAAGTGATTACAGTGGGTCCATCTGTTGAGAAGAAAATTGCTGAGTCTGTACAGCAATCCGATCAAGGAAGTTACTTGGCATTAGATCCTTCTTCCTCGCAAATTATTTATCATCGTGTGACTGAACAAGTTACGAAATTAATTCAATCTGGGCAACAGCCAGTCATTTTAACATCACCTACGATTCGAATGTACGTAAGACAACTCCTAGAGAGAACACTACAAGATATACCTGTTCTTTCTTATAGTGAATTAGAGCCAAGCGTCGAAATCCAAAGCATGGGGGTAGTCAATTTATGAGAGTAAAAAGATATGTTGTCGATTCCATGCCAGATGCTTTACAAAAGATTCGTACGGATCTTGGCAAAGATGCTGTAATCCTAAATACCAAGGAAATTCGTACAGGCGGTTTTCTTGGTATGTTTGGAAAGAAAAAGATTGAAGTGATCGCGGCTATTGATGCAGCGAATCCGAAACCAATACCTGCTCCACAAAGAGTTGCACCGCAGCCGTTAAGTCAATCCAAAGTAAACAATCCGATGGCTCTGAATAAAACCAGTACATATCAATCTGATTTCCCAGATGTACCTGATGTGTTAGCTCCAAAATCATTACAGAATGAACCAGTTGCTTTGAGTCCTGTAGCTGCTCCAGAGAAAGTGATGAATCCTACTCAACAGCAAGCTTACTCTCCTTCATCTGTACATTCATCAGCAAGAGCTTCTGTCAAAGATGAGCAATTAATGGATGAACTCAAACAAATGAAAGAAATGATGAAGAAGCTTACAGCAGTGACTGATGAAGGAAAGCTTCCAGAAGCTTTACAAAAGTTAGAGCAAAGGTTATACGACCAAGAAGTGAATCCAGATCTGGTTCGTCAAATTATGGATGAGGTTATGGCAGATTTTCAATTAGCTGATGAGCCTGTCACAGAAGAAGCGGCTCATCAGCTTGTTCGCTCGAAACTAGGTGAGATTTTTCAAACAGACCAAAGCAAACATATTTCCGCACAAACGCGCGTTGTTCATTTCGTTGGACCGACTGGTGTAGGTAAAACAACAACGATTGCTAAGCTAGCTGCAGAACAAGTATTGAAGTATCAGCGCAAAGTGGGGTTTATTACTTCTGACACATACCGAATAGCAGCAATTGAGCAGTTGAAAACTTATGCAACTATATTAAATGTACCACTTGAGGTCGTATTTTCACCGCAGGACTTGACGAAAGCATTTCAGAATTTAGCAGAATGCGACATCATTTTCATGGATACAGCAGGGCGTAATTTCCGGAATGAAATGTATGTTTCAGAATTGAATGCATTACTCAAAACACAAGGAAATAGTGAAACTATTCTAGTTTTAAGTTTAACGACTAAATATCGTGATTTACGTGCTATAACGAATAATTTCAGTAAATTCAAATTGGATAAAGTCCTATTTACCAAAATGGACGAAACCGATTCTTATGGAGCCATTCTAAATGTTGTTCATGAGTTTTCTCTTAAGCTTTCGTATGTGACAACAGGGCAAAGTGTACCCGATGATATTGCGGAAATGAACGAGTGGCAAATCATTGATTTGTTATTGGAGGAACCTAGAACATGAGGGATCAAGCAGAAGGGTTACGGAACTTGGTTCAGACACAGGGCGACAAAGGCACAAGAACAACCAGAATCATTACCGTGACCAGTGGAAAAGGTGGGGTAGGTAAGTCCAATTTTACGCTAAACTTCGCTTTGCGTCTGCAGGCTTTAGGTTATAAAGTACTTGTATTTGATGCAGACATTGGACTCGCGAACATTGACGTATTAATGGGTGTATCTTCAACATATAGCTTGTATCATTTGCTTAAGAAAGAAAAAACGATTTGGGAAATCATTCAAAAGGGATCAAACGACATACAGTTTATTGCAGGTGGTTCTGGATTTAATGACTTATTACGCTTAAGTGAAGAAGAGTTAAATTATTTTGCTGAGCAAGTTATGCAATTGAATGGTTATGTTGATTTCATCATTTTCGATACGGGTGCTGGACTTTCCAAAGAAACGCTGAAGTTCATACTTGCGGCTGAAGAAGCCATTGTTGTTACAACGCCTGAGCCAACATCAATCACGGATGCTTATGCGATTATCAAAATGGTGAATTCGATGGGCCATCATGTATCTTTCAAATTGGTAATTAACCGAGTCACAGATGCTAAAGAAGGCAAACAAACTGCGGATAAGATAGCTTTAGTAGCTAAGCAGTTCTTAAATATTCAAATTCCAACATTAGGCTTTGTAGACGATGATCCTGTAGTTTCCAAAGCAGTGAAGAGACAAATTCCTTTTACAATTGCTTACCCTAATTCTAATGCAACCTCAAGTCTCAAAACACTAACAGATAACTACGTTAAAGGATATCGTGAAATCGAAATACCTTCAATCGGTGTCAAGAGCTTTTTAAATAAAATGTTGAGACTTTTAAAATAGGAATTCTGAAAATTATGTCGAATAAGCAGATAGAGGAGTGATGCAGCATGGCAATATTTAACATTCTTGTCGTAGATGACTCCGTCTTTATGCGAAAAATTATTAGTGATTTAATTACCGAACATCCGCAATTCAAGGTCATAGGTACTGCCAAAAATGGTCAGGAAGCGATCGAACAAGTTAAGCTGCTTCGACCTGATGCTGTGACAATGGATATAGAAATGCCTGTCATGAACGGGTTGGATGCGCTTAAAAACATCATGGAAGAACAACCAACCCCTGTTATCATGTTAAGCTCATTAACACAAGAAGGCGCGTCTGAAACGATTAGAGCATTGGAATTGGGGGCGGTTGACTTTATTAGAAAGCCATCGGGATCCATCTCGCTGGATTTGTATAAAGTTAAGCTATTGCTACATGAAAAACTACAAGTTGCGGTCCGATCGAGAATGAGTGGCACTCTTCCAGTTCGTGTACAGGCACCGCTCGCAAATGTGAATCCCTTATCTTTAAGATCAAAGATGATTAAAGAAACGTTAAATCAATTGGATTCAGTTGTCGCTGCAAGCTCAAGTACAACACATTTTAATCATGTAGTTGCCATAGGCACTTCTACTGGTGGACCGCGTGCTTTACATCAAGTCATCTCCAATATTCCTGCAGGATTTCCAGCTCCAATTTTAATTGTTCAACATATGCCACCTAATTTCACGAAATCACTTGCTCAACGTTTGAATGATATTTCTCAAATAAGGGTTGTTGAAGCCGCGGACGGTGAAGTCCTCCAAACAGCTACAGCATACGTTGCTCCTGGTGGATGG
This sequence comes from Paenibacillus qinlingensis, assembly GCF_031455095.1. GTDB lineage: Bacteria > Bacillota > Bacilli > Paenibacillales > NBRC-103111 > Paenibacillus_E > Paenibacillus_E qinlingensis_A. The sequence goes on along the minus strand of NZ_JAVDSB010000007.1, from coordinate 209,621 downwards.
CATATGGTGGCCTATAAAGAATCAAATCGCACTTACAAAATTCGATTAACCAAAGAAGAACCTGTTTCTGGCCACCGACCATCTGTAGATGTGATGTTTGAATCTTTACTGAAGATGAGTGAATTAAAACGACATGTCGTGTTAATGACGGGAATGGGCAGTGATGGGGCGAAAGGGATGCTTGCGCTGAAGCAATCAGGTGCAGCAACAACAATTGCCGAATCCGAAGAAACTTGCGTCGTGTATGGTATGCCGAGAGCGGCTGTAGAAAACCAAGCTGCAATGTATGTGTTACCTCAACAAGATATTGCAACTCGTTTATCTATGTGTGTACAGAATGAAATGAATTAAAACAATTATAGGGTACTGGATGATTCTATTGGAGGTGTGTAGTAGTGGAACTTAGTCAATATCTATCGATGTTTATCGATGAATCAAAAGAGCATTTGCAATCATTAAATGAAAATCTTTTAAATTTAGAAAGCAATCCGAAAGACATAAGTATCGTACATAATATTTTTCGTTCAGCTCATACATTAAAAGGGATGTCTGCAACAATGGGCTTCGAGGACATCGCAGCACTTACTCATGAGATGGAAAATGTGCTTGATCTTGTACGTAATAGCAAAATTGAAATGGACTCATACATATTTGATTGTATTTTTAAAAGTTTAGACTCTTTGGAGTCAATGGTAGAGGATATTATTCAAGGTGGGACAGGTAAAGCGGACGTAAGTCCTATCGTTGTATCCTTGAGATCTATCGTGACAGGTGACTACAAAAAAGAGGTAGCTCTATCTTCAGCAGCTGTAGTCAAAGAACCAGCAAAAGGTATTGAAGTGGATGAATTTCAATATTCGATTCTTCAACAGTCGATCGAATCTGGTTTTTTAGTTTTTTACATAGAAGTTAGTGTTAATGAAAATTGTGTTTTAAAAGCTGCTCGTGCCTATATGGTATTCGATGCTATGGAAAAAATGGGTGAGATTATTAAATCGACCCCAACCGTGCAAGAAATCGAGCAAGAGAAGTTCGATCACTCGTTCTCGCTTTACTTTATATCAAAAGTTGATCAAGCAACACTAGAGAAAGAGATTTTAAATGTATCTGAGATTGCATCTTGTGTGATTATTACGGTAGATACTGAATCACTTGCTGAATTATCACGACCGATTGCAGAAATCGAAACAGCTCATCAAGAAATTGCAGCAGCAGTTGCTGCTACCTTGCCTACGTCGAATGCAGCAGAAATCAAAGCGGCGGAGCCTGTAGCAACAGCGGCAGCTAAACCAGCAGCAGGTGGAGCCCCCGTAGCAAGTCGGACGATTCGTGTAGATATTGAGCGTCTGGATACTTTAATGAATCTATTTAGTGAGCTCCTGATTGATCGAGTTCGTCTAGAGCAGTTAGCAAGTGAAGTAAAACGAAATGATCTAACAGAAACTGTTGAACACATGTCACGTGTAAGCAGTGATTTGCAAAATATCGTTTTGAAGCTCCGCATGGTTCCGGTAGATTCTGTATTTAATAGATTCCCGCGCATGATCAGAGATTTAGCTAAATCTTTGGACAAAAAAGTGGATCTTGTGATTACTGGAGCTGATACTGAACTTGACCGTACGGTTATTGATGAAATTGGCGACCCGTTAGTCCATTTATTGCGGAATGCAGTCGATCATGGGATCGAATCCATTAGTGAGCGTGTGGCCGTCGGAAAACCAGAACAAGGAACGATTCAACTTCGTGCCTTCCATAGCGGTAACCATGTCTTTATCGAGATCGAAGAAGATGGTAAAGGGATTTATCGTGAGAAAGTTTTGAAAACGGCTTTGAAGAACGGTCTCGTTACTGCTGAACAAGCTGCTAAGCTTTCGGATCATGAAGTGTACAATTTGTTATTCGCATCTGGTTTCAGTACAGCTGAAAAAATCTCTGATATATCTGGTCGTGGCGTTGGTCTTGACGTCGTGAAGACGAAAATTCAGATGTTAGGCGGACATGTTCAAGTAGATTCGAAGCCTGGCTTTGGAAGTAAATTCTCTGTACAATTGCCATTGACCCTATCTATTATTTCAGCAATGCTTGTACGTTTAGGGAGTGAGAAATATGCGATTCCATTGTCATCCATTGTTGAAACTTCAGCAATACAGAAATCGCAGATTCGTAACATTCAAGGCACTAAAATGATTGATTACCGTAAAACAGTCATTCCATTGGTATCCGTTAGTTCTTTATTCCAGGTTCCTGATTTCAATGAAGATTTGGAAGAAGAAACAGAAATCGTCGTTGTTCGTAAGGGCGATAAACAAGTAGCACTTATGGTGGATGAATTTATTGGCCAACAAGAAATTGTTTTAAAAACACTAGGTAAATACCTAACGGGAATATTCGCAATTTCAGGAGCAACCATTCTTGGGGATGGACAAGTTGCATTGATCATCGACCCTAATGCACTGATTAAATAAACCATATTCGATAAGGAGGATTTCAAAATGGGAGAAGAAAAAAAGGTAATTGTCTTCGCACTTGGATCAGAAGAGTATGGTGTTGAAGTAGAAAAGGTAAGAACGATTGAAAGAATGCAGCCAATGACTCGTGTACCGAAAGCACCGGAATTTATTAAAGGTGTGATTAACTTGCGTGGGGTAGTTATTCCAATTATTGATCTACGTGCTAGATTTGGACTTGAAGAGGTAACTAGCACGGATGCAACTCGTATTATTATCGTATCTGCTGCTGAATTTGAAGTAGGGTTAATTGTTGACTCCGCCAATGATGTAATTGATGTTGATACAGATAATATTAATACACCACCAGAAGTTGTTGGTGGAATTAAAGCGAAATACTTAGATGGTATTGCACGCGTTGGCGAAAACAGATTGCTCGTTCTACTTAACCTAGAGCAAGTATTGAATCGTAGTGAAATACAGCAGCTAGAAAGATTTGAGGAATAACTCGTGGACGTTTTCAGCCAATTTGAGGATTTCCAATTAGATGTGCTTAAGGAAGTAGGGAATATCGGCGCGGGGCATGCTGCAACTGCGCTTTCTACCTTAATGAATAAGCCGATTGATATGTTGGTGCCAAAAGTAAGAATGCTGCCTTTCGAAGAAATTTGCGAAAGTGTAGGTGGAGCCGAGACAGTCGTATTAGCGATCTTCTTGCGTGTAGAAGGAGATGCTCCAGGCAACATGTTCTTTATTCTAGATTTGGACGCTGCTAAAAATATGCTTCGGGATTTGGTTGGTTTATCCATTACAGGTCAAGAAGAATATTCAGAGTTAGAATTATCAGCACTGAATGAGATTGGGAATATACTTGCTGGCTCTTATTTATCCTCACTTGCTGACTTTACGAATTTAAATATGCAGCCGACGGTTCCAGCGCTGGCGATCGACATGGCAGGTGCAATACTAAGCTATGGTTTATTGCAATTTGGTCAGATGGGGGACCAAGCTCTCCTCATTGAAACTAAATTCTTGGAAGGGGAGAATGAAGTGCAAGGGCACTTTTTCTTAATCCCTGATCCGGAATCGTTTGGTAAAATCTTTTCGGCATTAGGGGTAGTCTCTCCATGACGCTAGAACACTTAATTAAAGTAGGAATGGCTGACTTGAATGTTGCTCATCAAACAGGTGTTTTGAAGACAACAGGTTTAGGTTCATGTGTAGGGGTAACCCTGTATGACAGCCGATCCAAAGTGGCAGGTATGGCACATGTTATGTTGCCGTCCTCCGAAATAGCAAGAGAAGGTTCGTTGAACATTGCTAAGTATGCAGATACAGCAATTCCTGAGCTAATCTCAAGAATGGAAAAGCTTGGAGCGAGCATAAGTAAACTAGAGGCAAAGCTAGCTGGCGGCGCTCAAATGTTTGCATTTGCTGGAAATAATGATACGATGAGAATCGGACCGCGGAATGTAGAATCTTGTAAAGAAATGTTGAATCGTTACAAAATTCCAATTCTGGCTGAGGATACAGGAGCTAATTATGGCCGAACGATTGAGTTTTTTAGTGCGACGGGGATTCTACTAATCCGAAGTGTTCAATTAGGAGTAAAGGAAATTTAATGATGATTGGAACCATACGAATAAACTTCGTTGTCGCTCTATTAGCTGGTATTTTTACATTTGTATTGTCGATCAGTAATAATTTATTTCTGTCGTCCTGCATCAAAAGCGGGTACAGTTTTCTCATTTTATTTGTAGTAACATTTGGTTTTAGATGGGTATTAGGGTTATTGATTGGATCTGTTTCATCACTTGAGGGTGCAGCTCAAGACAATTCCTCATCCGCCGTTGGCCAAAACTTAGATCTACTTACGCCTGATGAGGATGAGGAAACACGTCAACTAATGAAGTCGAACCACGCGAATATTTCCAAAGATGAACATTCTTTTGAGATGCAATTTTCACCATTGAATCCACCTAAGCTAGCCACCAAGAATAATTTGGACCCTGAACAACTGGCGGGTGCCTTGAGGCGAATGTCTGAAGATTAAGGATGTGAATCAGAAATCATGATTGATCAAAAGCAAGTTCAGCTAGCCAATATTGAATTGTGGAAACAGTGGAAGGAACAAGGGCTTGTAGCAGCGAGACAAGAACTTATTGAGAACTATTTACCATTAGTTGAGTATGTTTCAGGTAGATTAGCTATCGGCCTTCCTAAAAGTGTTTCCAAAGACGACTTATCCAGCTTTGGAGCTATGGGATTGATTGATGCCATAGAGAAGTTTGATTATGCTCGTGGGTTACAATTTGAAACCTATGCTTCATGGAGAATTCGCGGTTCAATAATTGATGGTTTACGTCAAGGTGATTGGGTTCCAAGATCTGTGAGAGAAAAGGCTAAAAAGGTAGAAGAGGCTTATCAAAAGCTCGAACAGCAACATCTACGATCTGTTACAGATAGTGAGATCAGCTCTTATTTGGAAATTAGTGAACAAGATTTTCAGCAAATGCTTCAGGATATTTCCATCACAACCATTTGTTCGATTGATGATCCCATTCGAGAAGAAGAGTCAGAAACTAGATTATCTCTAATAGTTGATGAGAAAGCCAAGAATCCAGAAGCACAAGTAAATGAGTTTTACCTGAAGGAATCATTGGCGAAAGCAATAGACCGATTGACAGAAAAAGAACGAACAGTTGTCTCTTTATTTTATTTTGAAGAATTATCGTTAAGTGAAATTGCAGAAGTTATGTGTTTGTCACCATCCCGTATTTCTCAACTACATTCGAAAGCTATCTTAAGACTTAAAGGTGTGCTTGGGCGATTTAAGAATCAACTTTTTCAAAATAATTAAACTTAATCTGAATGCATGGAAAGGTGGTATGTCCGTGAGTGAAGGGAACATGCCTTTGGATTTCTTCATTAGTATTACGGTGTCTGATGACAAACTATCCGCTCATCTCTCCTTAAGTAATACAGAAGATTCGTTTAAAGTCTCAGTTGGCCAATTATTAGACATTGTTCAAAAAAATCGTATTATTCACGGTGTGAATCAGGTTGTGCTTGCAGAAATAGCGGCTAACCCAAAATCCTTTTATTTAAAGAAGACTTTAATAGCATCGGGAACGAAACCTGTTGAAGGTCAGAATGGCTACATTAAGTTAACATTTGACTTTGATGACAATGAAAAAAAACCTATGGAGCTGGAAGACGGCCGGGTCAATTATAAAGAAGTTATAGCAATTCATAACGTAAAAAAAGGTCAGTTAATTGGTCAACGATTTACAGCAACAGCTGGGTCGCCTGGACGTGCTGTCACTGGGGAAACGCTTTTTGCCAAAGCTGGAAAAGAAGCAAGATTTAAAGTTGGCAAAAATGTTGTAATGGATGCAGAGCAATTAGGGCTATATGCAACGATCGACGGTATGGTGGTAAGAACCGACCGAGACAAAATTAATGTATTCCCTGTTTACGAAATCAATGGGGATGTTGATTTTAATATCGGTAATATTGATTTTATTGGTACTGTTGTTGTAAGAGGCAATGTGCTGCCAGGATTCAAAATTCGCGCGGCTGGAGATATCCGTGTTACAGGTGGCGTTGAAGCCGCGGAGTTGGAAGCTGAAGGTTCGATAGAAATTTCGGCTGGTATTGTTGGGCAAAATAAAGCATTCATCAAAGCTGGCAAAAATGTAAAAAGTTCCTTCATTCAAGATGCAACGATTGAAGTTTCTGGTGATTTGAACGTTTCACAGAGTATTATGCACTCGATAGTGAGAGCAGGCAAATGCGTGAATTGTGTGGGGGCAAAGGGGTTAATCGTAGGTGGGACTATTCAAGCGGGCGAACGAGTGACTGCTAGAACCATTGGTAATTCCATGTCAACGAGTACAGTAATTGAGGTAGGTGTATTACCAGAATTACGTAATGAAATGATCCAATTACGTAATAACCTCAGGGCATTGGGTGAAAACATGGAAAAAACAAGTAAAGCGCTTTCTTTATTGGATCAATTGGCTGCCGCAGGCCAGTTAAGTCCTGATAAATTGGCTATGCGTATTAAACTCAATAACACAAAGAAGCAAGCTTTGGACGAACAAATCGCATTGAAGGATCGCATATTAGAAATTGAGAAATCACTTGAGGATTCTGAAAATGCCAAGGTTCAAGTTGTTTCTACTATATATGGTGGTACGAAAATTGTAATTGGTCGTTATACGAAATTTATTAAGGACCCTACGAGCCGCGTCATATTCCGATTAAGCGATGGCGATATATCTATGAGTCCAAACGTGTAAGTGAGGAGGGAGTAAACGATGAGTTTTAATGCCATCGATTTACAATTCGCTGTACACAAAAATGATGAGGCGGGTATTAAGCAAAATCAATTGATGCAGAAGCCGCGGCAAGATGAGACGATTTTAGAAAATCAAGCCACCCAAACAACGGAACGTGATCGAGGGCGTACTAGCAAACTCGAAGAGGGTGGGCGTGCTGATATTAAGGATCGTCGTGAACAAAAGAAAGCGCAATTAGGTAAAAGTAAGACAAGAAGGCCATTAGAGAGTCTATCTAAGGATACGGAACAACAACCTATGCATCCTTATAAAGGTCATCGTATCGACTTGTCGCTCTAACTTGCTATAGAAAAAGGTGAACCTTATGGTTATGCAGCCGGTGTTATATGTCATCCTTCTGGGCCTTGTACTGATTGTTTATGCAAGGTTTATTCCGAGGGATCAAACGACAACTGCTTCAGCAAAAGCTACGGTTGTACAGGAAATCGAAGAAACAATCGAACACTTCGCAGCTGAAATGGAAGAACAAAATCAAACCATGCTTGATTTATTTTCAAAAACAAAACAGGACTATGAAATTGAACTTGCTAAATTGGCAGGTCGGTTGGAATCCCTGGAGAGACAAAAACAGGAGCTGTCCAAAGAGCTTACGACGTTTCATGTTAATCAACAACCTTTGTCCACTGCAGATGAGTTGTTAACTTCTTTTAATAAGCCAGATTACCAGATTCCCAACCAAACAGACGTTCTCACTGTAGCTCCTGAAGAGATGCCTGAGGAGGTCGTATATGAAGGTTTAAGCATGAAAAGTCGATATGTTGAATTATTTACCTTGCATGATCAAGGGAAAAGTGTAGAAGCTATTGCCAAGAAACTTAATATGAATAAAGGCGAGGTCAGTTTGATCCTGCAGCTTTCGAGACAGGAGGAACGGACACGTGTTTAAAAATAGAGCGTTGGTTTCAGGCATTGGAATTGGTATAATTGTAGGTGCTATTCTTCTTCAAGTTATGTTGCTACGACCAAGCAGTCCGAGTCAGTCTGGTAGTGGTATATCTATGGAGGAGATGGACCCTCAGAAGCTTAAGGTGGAAGCCTCCAAATATTATCAAGTACATGAGAAAAATATAAAATTGTACACCCAAGTGGAATTAGATGACACTGTTCAGAAGAAACTCAAAGAGGAAGCTGATAAGCTAGCAGCTGCAAAGCCGCAAGTTCAGCCTAGTGCTTCGCAGGCACCAGTTTCATCAAAAGTCATTCTTTATGTACAGCCTAACTTGGATGCAACAGCCGTAGCTGAATTAATGATTCGCTCAGGCATAATTACAGATCGTAAAGCATTCATAGCGGAGCTTAATAAGCAAGGTGGCAACAGCAAGATTCAAGTAGGTTTCCATGAGTTTGTTGGTAATTTGGACATGCAGGCACTTGTAACAAATTTGATTACTGTTCAATAAGTTATGTGGCAAAAGGATCTTTTTACTGAAGATCTTTTTTTTGTTTTCAGACACATAAACTTGCCAATTCTAGGGAAGAATGACTTTCAGGATTAAAGGTTGCACCTTGTTTTCAGTTGTGGTATATTTATTCACGGTGTTAAAAACTCACGCCCGTCAATTTGCATAATGGTGCTTACTTCGGTAGGTTTTATGCAAAGATGCGAGGGGCGGCGGATACCAAATAAACCATTTAAGAGGAGGGATTGGGGATGGCAGTTATCTCCATGAAACAGCTTTTAGAAGCTGGCGTACATTTCGGTCACCAAACACGTCGTTGGAACCCGAAAATGGACAAGTACATTTTTACTGAAAGAAACGGTATTTACATCATCGATCTTCAAAAAACGGTTAAAAAAGTTGAGGAAGCTTACAACTTTGTTAAATCCGTATCTGAAGACAATGGTACAATCCTTTTCGTAGGAACTAAAAAACAAGCACAAGATTCCGTTGCTGAAGAAGCAGAACGTTGTGGCATGTACTTCATCAACCAACGTTGGTTGGGTGGTACATTAACTAACTTCCAAACTATTCAAAAACGTATCGATCGCTTGAAAACTCTTGAAAGATGGGAAGAGGATGGCACTTTCGAAGTTCTACCTAAGAAAGAAGTTATCATTCTTCGCAAAGAGAAAGAGCGTCTTGAGAAATTCCTAGGCGGAATCAAGAACATGAAAGGTTTGCCAAGTGCACTTTTCATTATCGATCCTCGTAAAGAGCGTATTGCTGTAGCAGAAGCTCGTAAATTGGGTATCCCAATCGTTGGTATCGTAGATACAAACTGTGATCCAGACGAAATCGATTACGTGATTCCTGGTAACGATGATGCAATCCGCGCAGTTAAATTGTTAACAGCGAAAATTGCTGATGCCGTTATCGAAGCACACCAAGGCGAGCAAACAACAGCTTAAATTATAGCAATGTGAAAAGGGTGGTTGGAAGGTGTAACAGCCTGTCACCACCCTTTTTTTAGAGAATACACTAGTGTTACATATAGACAATAACTAAATCTCAGGAGGTTTCTTCCATGGCAGTTACAGCAGCACAAGTAAAAGAATTACGTGAAAAAACAGGTGCAGGGATGTTAGATTGCAAGAAAGCACTTGAAGAAGCAAACGGCGATATCACAAAAGCAGGTGAACTTCTTCGTGAAAAAGGTCTTTCTGCAGCAGCTAACAAAGCTGGACGTATTGCTACAGAAGGCGCTGTAGAATCTTACATTCACGCTGGTGGTAAAGTTGGGGTTCTTGTTGAGATCAACTGTGAAACTGACTTCGTTGGTAAAACAGAGCAATTCAGAACGTTCTGCAGAGACATTGCTATGCACATCGCAGCAGCAAACCCTTCATATGTTCGTCGTGAAGAAGTACCAACAGAAGCTTTGGAAAAAGAAAAAGAAATTCTTCGTAACCAAGCTCTGAACGAAGGCAAACCAGAAAAAATCATCGACAAAATGGTTGAAGGCCGTATTGGTAAATACTACGAAGAGTTCTGCTTAATGGAGCAAGCATTCGTTAAAGATCCAGACAAAACAATCGACCAATTGTTGAATGAGAAAGTCGCTGCTATCGGCGAGAACATCTCCATTCGTCGTTTCGTTCGTTTCGGTCTTGGTGAAGGTCTTGAGAAGAAACAAGAAAACTTTGCGGAAGAAGTTATGTCCCAAGTTAAACTATAATAGGCATTTAAAAAAGTTGGAACACTTGGTGTTCCTTCTTTTTTAGCCCTTAAAGACATGGAAGTATGCATGAACGGAGGTCATACAAGTTGGGTCAACCTTTTTATAAAAGAATAGTGCTTAAATTGAGCGGCGAAGCTTTAGCCGGACAGCAAGGATATGGCATTGATTCAGAAGTGATTACATCTATTGCTCAACAAGTAAAGGATGTTGTAGAATTAAATGTCGAGGTAGCTATCGTTGTTGGCGGTGGAAATATTTGGCGTGGAATCGCGGGTAGTGAGAAAGGAATGGATCGTGCAACAGCAGACTACATGGGTATGCTAGCAACGGTCATGAACTCACTTGCTTTGCAAGATGCTTTGGAAAACATTGAGGTTCCCACTAGAGTCCAGTCCTCCATTACTATGCAACAAGTCGCTGAACCTTACATACGTAGGAGAGCTATGCGCCATCTCGAAAAGGGGAGAGTTGTTATTTTCGCCGCGGGGACAGGTAATCCTTACTTCTCGACGGATACAACAGCTGCCCTGAGAGCAGCCGAGATTGAAGCGGAAGTTATTCTTATGGCTAAAAATAAAGTGGATGGCGTTTATTCAGCAGATCCATTCAAAGATCCAACAGCGAAGAAATTCGAAACGTTAACCTATATGGAAGTTATTAGTAATAACCTTGGTGTCATGGACTCCACTGCATCTTCCCTTTGTATGGATAACAATATTCCGTTGGTTGTGTTTAACATCACGGAAAAAGGGAATATCAAACGAGTGGTCCTTGGCGATAAAATAGGGACTACAGTTAAAGGGAGCGTATAAACCATGCCGCAATCAGTGAAGAAGAATGCAGAAGATCGGATGGACAAAGCGATTGGAGCGCTAAGAAGAGATTTAACATCCCTTCGTGCGGGACGTGCTACGCCATCATTATTAGACCGTATTCAAGTTGAATACTACGGTGCAATGACGCCTGTTAATCAATTAGCTAACTTAACAACACCAGATTCACGTACCCTTCTTATTCAACCTTGGGATAAAAGCTCCATGTCTTCTATTGAGAAGGCAATTATGAAATCTGATTTAGGTTTAACACCATCGAATGACGGGATCGTTATTCGGATTGTTATTCCTGCATTAACAGAAGAGCGTCGTGCTGACTTGGTGAAAATGACGAAAAAATTTGGCGAAGAAGCCAAAATTGCTATTCGTAATATTCGCCGTGATGCGAACGACGAAATTAAAAAGCTTGAGAAAGCAGGCATTTCTGAGGATGAGTCCCGTAAGCATCAAGAGGACATTCAGAAATTTACTGATAAATTCGTAGCTGAAGTTGAGAAAGTTTTGGCTGCTAAAGAAAAAGAAATCATGGAAGTATAAGATAGATATGCCCCCGGGTATTCATTCGCTGGGGGTTTTTCATCTTTCCCTAGTTGGGAGGAACAATTGTGCTCAAGCTATTTAAGAAGTGGTTAAACCAAACGCGAAAGACTGTGACTTCGGCAGCCCCTGAAATAGAGCTGGACAAAGTACCAGCGCACGTTGCGATTATTATGGATGGAAATGGCCGCTGGGCTAAACAAAGAGGTTTGCCTCGTGTAGCAGGACATCATTCCGGCATGAAGAACGTAAAGAAAATTACTATGGCAGCCAATGATATTGGGGTTAAAGTTTTGACCATGTACGCTTTCTCTACAGAGAATTGGAAACGCCCGAAAGATGAAGTAGAGTTTCTGATGAAGCTACCACAAGAGTTCTTCCCTTTGGAAATTGAAGAGTTAATTCAAAACAATGTGCGCATTCGCATGACGGGTTGGAAAGAAGGATTACCTGACTATACGCTGAAAGCGATAGAAGGGGCAATCGAACGGACGAAAGATAACACAGGTCTTATTTTGAATTTTGCTTTAAATTATGGCGGACGTAAGGAAATCATCGCGGGCGTTCAAGATATGATGAGGGATTTGGAAAACGGAAGCTTGAAGTCGGATGAGTTGGATGAATCGATTTTTTCATCATACATGTTAACTTCCGATTTGCCTGATCCCGATTTATTGATTCGAACGAGTGGAGAATTGCGACTAAGCAATTTTTTGCTTTGGCAATTAGCTTATTCGGAATTATGGTTTACAGATGCCTATTGGCCAGAATTCACAGAGGACTTATTTATGCAAGCCATTGCTGAATATCAGCGTCGTGCAAGAAGATACGGTGGTATTTAACAGCTAATAGTGTAATCGTTTTGTCACTAAAAATGGATGGCTTAGAGATAAACGTTGTTCATCTAGGGGGATTCAACTTGAAACAAAGGATTATTACAGGTGTTATAGCTGGTCTTGCATTTATTACACTTCTAGTACTTGGTGATTTGTGGTATGCAGGCTTAATTGTACTCGTTTCGATTATTGGATATCGTGAGTATTTACAGATGAATGGGTTTATGCCTTATAAACTAACTGCTGCCGCGGGTCTCGTAGCACTACTTTGTTTGACAGTTCCTTGGGGCTTGTTAGGGATAACATTTACTTTTTCTTTTACTGCAGTCACCTGGTTTGCCATGTTCGTCTTACTTTTTATTACAGTAGCCTCTAAAAACAAAATCACGATTGACCAAGTTTCAGTGATTTTGCTAGGTGTCGTATACATTGGATTTGGTTTTAACTATATGATTGAAGCTCGTTTAGCGGAAAATGGCTTATTTTGGACGATTATGGTTTTCGTCTGTATTTGGGCATCGGATGCTGGTGCATATTTTGTCGGTTCCAAATTAGGTAAACACCCTTTGTGGCCTCAAATTAGTCCTAAAAAGTCGATTGAAGGCGCCATCGGTGGGGTTATTATCGCAATGATTTTGGCATTAGGATTCGCATGGTACTCGCCAGAACTATTAAGTGTAGGGAAAGCACTATTATTAGGATTTGTGATCGCGGTAGTAGGGCAAATCGGTGATTTAATTCAATCCGCGTATAAACGTGTAAAAGGAATTAAAGACACAGGAACATTGCTGCCAGGACATGGTGGTGTACTCGATCGGATGGATAGTTGGTTAATTGTTTTTCCGTTTATCTATCTGCTCGACTTGATTCCTAACTAATTCTCATAAACGGGGTTGAAACTTATGAAAAAAATCGCCATCTTGGGTTCAACAGGCTCGATAGGGACTCAAACCTTAGATATCGTGCAGCATTCGCCTGAAATGTTTCAAGTCGAAGCTATTTCAGCCGGTTATAATGGTGAACTGGTCATAGAACAAGCCAAACAGTTTCGTCCAAAGCTTGTATCGGTTGCGACAAAGGCTCTTGCAGAAGAGGTAGCTGGTCAAATTCCTTCTGGTATCAAAGTTTTATATGGGGAAGAAGGCTTACTAGAGGTTGCCGCTTCCACGGATGCGGAGTTACTTGTAAGTGCACTTGTTGGCAGTCAAGGGTTAAAACCTACGTTAGCTGCAATCGAAGCAGGTAAAGATATTGGCCTAGCCAACAAGGAGACACTTGTTAGTGCTGGACATATTGTAACGGAAGCTGTTGCTCGAAAAGGAGTTGCCTTATTACCGATTGATAGTGAGCATTCTGCTATTTTTCAATGTTTAAATGGCGAGAAGCGATCCCAAATCGCTCAAATCACGATTACAGCTTCTGGGGGTTCCTTTCGAGATCGTACACGGGAACAGTTAGTGGGTGTAACTGTGGCGGATGCACTCAAGCATCCGAATTGGTCTATGGGTGCCAAAATCACTATTGATTCTGCTACGATGGTGAACAAAGGTCTTGAAGTGATGGAAGCACATTGGCTCTTCGGATTGTCCTATGAGGATATTAAAGTTATCCTACATCCGGAAAGCGTGATTCACTCCTACATTGAATTTGTTGATCATAGTGTTATCGCTCAGTTAGGTAATCCCGATATGAGAGTTCCTATCCAGTATGCTTTAACCTATCCAGATCGTTATCCGACGCCTACCTCCAGATTGGACTTAGCAGCGATTGGGAAGCTTCATTTCCGTGAAATGGACTACATACGTTTCCCGTGTCTTCGTATGGCATTTGAAAGTGGTCAACAAGGGGGTATCACCCCTACGGTTTATAACGCTGCCAATGAGGTTGCAGTGGCTCGTTTTCTAAAGGGTGACATCTCATTTTTACAAATTGAAAATATTATTGAAGCTGCGCTGAACGAACATGAGCCACATGCTAACCCGACAATTGAGTTCATTCATGAACAAGATCAATGGGCTAGAGCATTTGCCGCATCTATCCGCTTCTAAATCTCAGGAAGAGCTAGGTCAGCTTGCATGGCTCAGCTCTTCTTTTTAATTTCCAACACCAGGTTGGTAATCAAAGTCTAATTATTTCTCTGAGTTCGTATAATGACCTGAGCAGGCATAGCTTGTATTCAACTGTTCAATAGTGGTAATCTAAGAACAAGAACAGCTGATCTGAAGTTGCTGCTTATAGAACGTCCCAATAAGCGAAAGCATGTGGTCATTGTTACATAGGATAGTTTTCTGAAGAAAACCCGAGGGAGGAAATACGACTTGTCGGCCATTGAAGTTGGATTAAAGGTTATTTTGTTGTTTTTCGTTCTTGTTACGATTCATGAATGGGGTCATTTTTACTTTGCAAAACGTGCAGGTATTTTGGTTCGTGAATTTGCAATTGGTTTCGGGCCTAAGATTTTTTCATATAAAAAAGGGGAGACCCGTTATACGCTGCGAATATTACCAATTGGCGGATTTGTTCGTATGGCAGGAGAAGACCCAGAAATTGTTCAAGTGAACCCTGGACAAACGGTTGCTATCAAATTAAATAAGCAAAACCAAGTTTCTTTCTTATATCTGGATCAATTGGATCGACGCTCTAATGTGATCATGGGTGTTGTGGAACATATTGATTTAGATAAATCACTTCGATTATCCATTGATGTCGATGGTGAGAAAGTGACTTATCCTGTTGATCCTCAAGCGATGATGGTCACGAAGGGAACGGAAACCCAAATTGCTCCTTATGATCGTCAATTTGGTTCCAAATCAGTAGGGAAACGTGCCTTGGCAATTGTTATGGGGCCCGTCATGAACTTCATCTTAGCTATCGTTTTGTTTTTCATCGTAGTGATAATGTCAGGCGTTTTCACGAATGTGAAACTGGATTCCGTTCTTGCTGGTAAAGCAGGTGAAAAAGCGGGTCTGCTAAAAGGTGACATTATCATGTCTATTGATAAACAACCCATTGGCGATGACCGTAATAAAATGGTGTCAGCCATTCAGTCATCCGCTGGGAAAACGATGACGTGGGTCGTTGATCGTGCTGGTAACCCACTTACGCTTCAAGTTACGCCTGAAATGGAAGATGGAGCTGGCAAGCTAGGTGTAGTAATTAGCGGTGATCGTAGAAGCGCTACCCTTGGTGAAGTGTTCACAGGTACTTATGATTCCGTTGTTGGAACGACTATTGGTATTGTAACGGGGTTGCAAAAGCTTGTGATGCTCCAGTTTAAATTGGATGATTTGGGTGGTCCAGTTCGAACAGCACAGGTATCTGCGCAATTTGCCAAAATGGGACTGAGCTCCTTAATTGCTTGGGCAGCAACTTTAAGTTTATATCTTGGTATTTTTAATCTTTTACCAATCCCTGCGCTAGACGGAAGTCGTCTGCTATTTATGGGCTTAGAAGCATTGCGCGGTAAACCGATTGATCCGAATCGAGAGAGTATGGTTCACTTTGTTGGTTTTGCGTTGTTGATGCTGCTAATGGTTGCTGTGACGTACAATGATATTTTACGATTGATTAAGGGTTAGTCCTAATCTGTGGGAGGGTTTATGTCAAACGAAAAGCAATTTGTCAAAGAAATTACACCGCAAGGAGAAGATTTCTCCAGATGGTACATAGATGTTATTAAGAAAGCAGATTTAATGAGTTACTCCCCGGTGCGCGGATGTATCGTTTTTAAACCGGATGGTTATGAAATTTGGGAAAATATTCAGCGTGAACTGGATAGCAAATTTAAAGAAACGGGTCACCGCAACGCGTACTTCCCGCTATTTATTCCAGAAAGCTTTTTCCAAAAGGAAAAAGAGCATGTCGAGGGCTTTAATCCAGAACTTCCGTGGGTGACTGAAGCAGGTGGTGAGAAGCTAGAAGAACGTTTGGCTATTCGTCCAACCTCTGAAACGATGATCGGTCATATGTACTCAGAGTGGATTAACTCTTATCGTGATCTGCCCCTGTTGATTAACCAATGGGCGAACGTAGTTCGCTGGGAGAAACGAACATTGCCATTCCTTCGTACGACGGAATTCTTGTGGCAAGAAGGGCATACCGCTCATGAAGATGAGCAGGATGCGCGCCGCGAGACGATGCAAATGCTGGATGTTTATCGTCAATTTGCCGAAGAGTTCCTAGCTATTCCTGTCATTGTGGGTCAAAAAACGCCATCTGAGAGATTTGCTGGTGCGATTGATACATTCTCTATTGAAGCGATGATGAAAGACGGTAAAGCTGTCCAAGCGGGTACTTCCCATTACCTTGGCAATAAATTTGCTGTTGCTTTCGATATTAAATTCTTGGATCGTGAGAATCAGCACCAATTTGCTCACACAACTTCGTGGGGAGTAAGTACCCGTTTAATTGGAGCACTCATTATGGTTCACGGCGACGACCGTGGTTTGGTATTACCACCAAAGGTTGCACCTACCCAAGTAATCATGATTCCAATCGGGCCTCCAAAAACGCGTGAACAGGTTATCGGGCGTATGGACGAGCTGTTTGCTGAGTTGAAAAAAGCGGGCGTTCGTGTCAAAGTGGATGATCGTGCTGATCAAAGTCCTGGTTGGAAATTCAATGAGTACGAAATGCGCGGTGTGCCTATCCGTGTAGAGCTTGGTCCTCGTGACATGGAGAACGGTGTTGTTGTTCTCGTATCTCGCGTTAGCGGAGAAAAGAAAATCGTTCAACAAGCTGATTTCGTCCAAGAAGTTCAAAATTTACTTGCTGAGATTCATCAGCAGATGTATGATAAAGCGAAGCAATTCCGTGACGAGCATTACATCGCGGTAGATACGATCGACGAATTTAAGACTTTCTTGGAAACGAAACGTGGATTTGCCTTGGCTGGCTGGTGTGGATCTGACGCTTGCGAATCGCAAGTGAAAGAGGAAACAGGAGCAACAAGCCGTAATATCCCGTTCAATCCATCCGAAACGAAATCAACTTGCGTTGTATGTGGTGAAGCTTCTAAACATACAGTTGTTTTTGGTCGAAGCTATTAATTAATTACAATCAAGGGCATATGGAGGTCTGTCTCCATTGCCCTTGGTATGTTTTATGGGGAGGCTGTTCATGAGTAATTTGGCTGATAAACGGAATCGCTTTGAGCTTTTGATGCAGCAAGCCGAGATTCCAGCCGATGTTGTACGGTCATATTTTACAGAAGGCTACATTGATCAAGTAGAAATAAGTCGAAAGAACCGCGACTGGACATTTTATTTGGTGAAAAATGACCTTGTGCCTCTGAACATTTATCGTTCGTTTTGTAAAATGATTCAAGAAAAATTTGCACAAATCGCGAAAGTTCGGTTTATTTGGAAGTTTGAACAGGCGGAACCAGCTGTGCTCGTTGACGAGTACTGGAGTCTATTTATGGAATGGTTGCAGCGTGAAGTGCCCTCTGTAAATGGCTGGATGTCCAAATCCAAGTTTGATGTCCAAGGACATACATTATCATTGATCATGCTAGATGCTATTGGTCTTGAGCTTGCTAAGAAGAAAAACATAGATATGTTTATTCGGAACTTTTTCCATAACTTTTTTCAAACCGAGCTAACCGTGAAATATGCAATGAGTGATTCTTCAGAAATCGAAGCGGAATATGAGAAATTCGCCAAACAACGTGAGCAGGGTGAGAAATCTTTTACCCAAGAAATCATGATGTCCATCGACATGGAGGAAGAAGAACCCTCCTTGCCTGAAGGCGAAGTGAAGCTCGTTATGGGTATTGATATTAAGGAAGTACCGACGCCACTGAAAGATATTCAAGAAGAAGAGAAGAAAATCGCGGTTCAAGGTACTGTATTTGGACTGGATGTCAAAGAACTGAGAAATGGCAACACATTATTTACATTTAACATCACGGACTTTAGTGATTCACTTGCTATGAAAGTTTTTGCGAAAACCAAAGAAGATGTTAGGATCATGAGTCTTCTAGCGAATGGTACTTGGATTCGTGCGCGCGGGAAAGTTGAATATGATCGTTTTATGCAAATTCCCGAACTTGTTATGATTCCGAATGATCTATATGAAGTGATGGCTCCTAGGGATCGTATGGATGATGCTGCAGAGAAACGCGTTGAGTTTCATTTGCATACGACGATGAGTACGATGGACGCTCTAACTCCAATTGATCAATATGTGAAATTGGCAGCAAAATGGGGTCATAAAGCCATCGCTGTCACCGATCATAGCAATATTCAATGTTTTCCTGATGCTGGTAAAGCAGCCAAAAAGCACGGTATCAAAGTCATTTACGGTGTCGAAGCGAATGTAGTCAATGATTCTGTGCCGATTGTTATGAATGGGCGAGATATTGACTTGAAACAATCGACCTATGTTATTTTTGACGTGGAGACAACGGGGCTATCGGTCATCAATAATCGGATTATCGAGCTTGCTGGTGTGAAAATGCAGGACGGTAAAGAAATTGATCGTTTCGCTACATTCATCAATCCGCATGAGAAGATTCCTTATAACATTCAGCAATTAACGAATATCAATGATGACATGGTCAAGGATGCCCCAGATATCGAGGATGAGCTGCCCAAATTTGTTGAATTTATTGGAGATTGCGTACTTGTCGCACATAATGCGCGATTTGATATGGGCTTTCTCCAAGCCAATTTAAAACGTATGAATTTGCCTGAAGTAACTAACTCAGTCCTGGATACGTTGGAGCTAGCGAGATTTCTGTTCCCATCCATGAAGAACCATCGTTTAAATACGTTATCAGATAAATTTAAAGTGGGACTTGATAATCATCACCGTGCGATCGATGACTCGATTGCGCTGGGACATGTTCTTTACCATTTAATTAATGAGGCTAATGATCGTCAAATTATGAGCTTAGCAAAACTCAATGATTACGTGGGGAAAGATCTCTCTAATCAACGGCCTTTTCATTGTTGTATCTATGCGCTCAACCCTGTAGGGAAGAAAAATTTATTTAAGCTAATTTCCATGTCGCACACAACCTATTTACAGAAAGCTGCTACAATTCCCAAAAGTGTATTAGTTGAACACCGAGAGGGACTCCTTGTGACTTCAGGCTGTGAAAAAGGAGAATTTTTCGAGGCTGTTCTTAACAAAACGATTGAGGAAGCCGAACAGGTCTCGGAGTTCTATGATATTCTCGAAATTCAACCGGTTAGCTACAATATGCATCTTGTTGAAAAAGGTTTGGTTGGTTCTGTAGAAGATCTAGAGAATGCGGTAAGACGTGTTTGTGAGATTGGCTATAAAACAGGAAAACCCGTCATTGCGACAGGCAACGTACATTACTTGAACCCACGGGAGAAAGTGTGCCGTGACATTACAATCAACGGAATTACAGGATTTAGCCCGCTTAAAGCGGTGAAGAAACCGGATGCGCATTTCCGTACGACCAAAGAGATGCTTCAAGAGTTTAGCTTTTTGGGTCAGGAAAAGGCCATGGAAGTAGTGGTTCGGAGTACAAATGAACTAGCGGATCGCTTCGAATCCATTGAGCTGTTCCCCGACAAGTTATTTACACCAATTATCGAAGGTGCTGACGAAGAGATTCGTACAACCTGTTATGACACGGCCAAAGGTATGTATGGCGAAGAGCTTCCTGAAGTTATCATTGCGCGTCTGGAGAAAGAACTTGTTCCGATCATTAAATTCGGTTTCTCGGCCAACTATTTGATTTCAGAACGTCTTGTTAAAAAGTCGAATGCAGACGGCTATCTCGTAGGATCCCGGGGATCCGTTGGTTCTTCCGTCGTCGCGATGATGTTAGGTATTTCCGAGGTTAATCCATTACCGCCGCACTATATCTGTCTTTCCTGCAGGCATAGCGAGTGGTTCCTAGACGGAAGTGTCCCAAGTGGTTTCGATCTACCGAATAAAGAATGCCCTTCCTGCGGCGGCAACTTAAAAGGTGACGGTCATGACATTCCGTTTGAGACGTTCCTTGGCTTTAAAGGGGACAAGGTTCCCGATATCGACTTGAATTTCTCTGGTGTGTACCAACCGGTGGCACATAATTTCACGAAGGAAATTTTTGGCCCTAAGAATGTGTTCCGTGCAGGGACGATCGGTACTGTCGCGGAGAAAACGGCGTTCGGTTTCGTTAAAAAGTACGAAGAAGAACAAGGACAGAAGTGGCGCGGTGCGGAGATTGCTCGACTGGCTTCAGGTTGTACTGGGGTAAAAAGGAGTACAGGTCAGCATCCAGGCGGTATTGTTGTTGTGCCAGATTACATTGAAGTCGATGATATCACACCGGTTCAATTCCCTGCCGATGATAAAAATTCGGAATGGATGACGACACATTTTGACTATCATGCCTTCGATGCGAACTTGCTTAAATTAGATATTCTGGGACACGACGATCCGACAATGATGAGGATGCTTCAAGATTTGACTGGCATCGATCCAACAACCATTCCTATGAATGATGCCAAAGCGATGAGTATTTTCAATTCAACAGAAGCGTTAGGTGTTAGACCAGATCAGATTCGTTCTCCTGTTGCAACATATGGGGTTCCCGAAATGGGGACGAAATTCGTTCGTCAAATGCTACAAGAAACGCAGCCTTCGTCTTTTGCCGATTTATTGCAAATATCCGGTTTGTCACATGGAACAGGTGTTTGGTTGGGGAACGCTCAGGAATTGATCAAAAAAGGGATTTGTAACATTAAGACGGTTATTGGCTGTCGGGATGATATCATGCTCTATTTGATCTATAAAGCTGGGATGGATGCAGGTCTTGCATTTAAAATTACGGAGAGTGTGCGTAAAGGGAAAGGCCTCACGGACGAATGGAAAGACGAGATGAAACGATGTAATGTGCCAGCATGGTATATTGAATCCTGTGAGCGGATTGAGTATATGTTTCCAAAAGCGCATGCTGCGGCTTACGTTATCTCTGCTGTTCGTACTGCTTACTTCAAAGTGTATCACCCGATTGCTTACTATGCGACTTACTTTAGTGTGCGTGCAGCGGACTTTGATCTGGAATTATTATGCCAAGGATATGACGCAATTCTTAAAGTATTAGTTGAGATCGAAGCGAAAGGTTTTCAAGCTCTACCGAAAGAGAAAGCCATGGTTTCCATTCTTGAAATGGCGTTAGAAATGACATCGCGGGGGTTCAGTTTCAAACCTATTGATATTTATCGTTCGGATGCGACAAAATTCATCATTGATGGGACGTCGTTAATTCCACCTTTTGCAGCAATGTCTGGTATTGGTGAAAATGCAGCGAAAAATATTGCAGCCGCCAAAGAAGAAGGAGACTTCCTCTCCGTAGAGGACTTTCAGAATAAATCCAAGGCATCCAAAACTGTCATTGAGCTGCTGACTTCCATGGGATGTTTCCGTGGAATGCCTGAATCTAATCAACTTTCTTTGTTTTAATAATAAGCTGTCAAGTGAAAATGATTAACAAGTTTGCTATTGTAATGCAAAGATTGGTTATGGTATAATTTTTATTGGCAATAATGAGGATATCATCTTGTGATTAAAGAGTGGGGAAACCCACTCTTTACATTTTGATATAGGACTTTTCCGGATACGACAAGGAGAAGTCAATTTAGGAGGTACACATATCTGTGGCTACACAAGAGCAAATCAAATCCATCATTGAGGACATGCTGAAGGATTTTGTTGAACAAAATGGGTTTGAAATCGTGGATATTGAATATGTCAAAGAAGCCAGCAATTGGTTCCTTCGTGTCTATGCTGACAAAGAAGGCGGAATTGATATAGATGATTGCGGCCGCATCAGTGAGTTTTTAAGTGTTCAATTGGATGAGAAAGATCCGATAACTGATGCTTATTTCTTGGAAGTTTCTTCACCTGGAGCGGAACGTCCGCTCAAGAAAACTCAAGATTATTATAAAGCCGTAAATAGTCACGTATTTGTTACCACGTATGAGCCTATCGATGGTTCTAAGGAATTTGAAGGGTTGTTGCAGTCTTATGACGAGGAAGTTCTCGTGATTGAGATTGGTAAAAAGAAAATTAGCATTCCGGTTTCTAAAGTTGCTAGCGCACGTCTCGCTATCGTATTTTAGAAATCGTTACTTATTGAAGGGGGGGACTCAGTTCAAATGAACACGGATTTTATTGAAGCGCTGTCGGAAATTGAACGAGAGAAGGGTATCTCCAAGGAGCTACTCATTGATGCTATTGAAGCGGCGATGATTTCAAGTTATAAACGTAATTTCAACACAGCACAGAACGTGCGTGTAGATATCAATCGACATACGGGTCTTATCAAAGTTTATGCTCGGAAGACCGTTACAGAGGAAGTATTGGATCCAAGATTGGAAATTTCTGTTCATGCATCGCGTGAAATTAATCCGAACTACCAATTGGACGATATTGTTGAAATTGAAGTGACGCCTCGTGATTTTGGACGTATTGCAGCACAAACGGCTAAGCAGGTCGTAACGCAACGAATTCGCGAAGCTGAGCGTGGCTTAATTTATAATGCTTTTATCGATAAAGAAGAAGACATCGTAACAGGTATCCTACAACGTCAAGATCAACGTAATATTTATGTTGACTTGGGTAAAGTAGAAGCGGTTCTTCCACTTACAGAGCTTATGCCTACGGATAAGTTCAAGCAAGGCGATCGCATTAAAGCATATATTACGAAGGTTGAGAACACAACCAAGGGACCTCAAATTATTTTATCAAGAACTCATCCTGGTTTGTTGAAGCGTCTATTTGAGCTTGAAGTTCCAGAGATTTTTGATGGTGTCGTTGAGATTCGTTCCGTAGCACGTGAAGCAGGCTTCCGCTCGAAGATTGCTGTTCATTCCCGTAATCCTGAGGTAGATCCTGTTGGTTCTTGCGTAGGTCCTAAAGGTTTGCGTGTTCAAACGATCGTAACGGAATTGCGCGGGGAGAAGATCGATATCGTTCGTTGGATGGAGAGCGTGGAAGAGTACGTAGCGAATGCGCTAAGTCCTTCTAAAGTGCTTGAAGTTCAAATTCATGAAAATGAAAAAATGGCGCGAGTCATTGTACCTGATTATCAACTTTCATTGGCAATTGGAATTAAAGGGCAAAATGCTCGTCTAGCTGCCAAGTTGACTGGTTGGAAAATCGATATTAAGAGCGAAACACAAGCAGAACAAGAATTTGGTAGAGTGAAAACTTACTCGGAAGAGATGCACCAAGATTCGATTAGCATCGATTAAGTTGTTGTTCGGAAACAAGGGGTGATCGGAATGAAGCAGAGAAAAATCCCTCTGAGAAAATGCGTTGCCTGTCAGGAAATGATGCCGAAGAGGGACTTGATCCGCGTCGTCAAAACGCCTGAGGATGACATTCTCATTGATCTCAAGGGGAAGAAGTCTGGGCGCGGTGCCTACCTGTGCGGTAAAGTTTCTTGTTTTAAATTGGCAAAGAAAAGCAAAGCCCTGGATAGAGCTCTGAAGCATGCAGTAGGCGCAGACATTTATGACCAACTGGAACAAGATTTCATTCGTGTAGAAGACGAATTCCTTTCTTCCAAAGAGGAGGAATCTGAAGATGAATCCTAAATTTTATTCGCAATTGGGTTTAGCGATGAGAGCCGGGAAGCTCGTAACGGGTGATGAAGGTGTTTTCAAAGCCATTCGCGCAGGTGAGGCCAAGCTTGTAATCATGTCAGAAGACGCTTCAGCTAATACACGTAAGAAATTTCAAGATAAATGCCTATTTTATGGGGTTAAACTCATGGAAGTCGGTACGAAGTATGAATTGGGCCGCAGCATTGGGAAAGAAATGCGTGTCACCATAGGTGTATTGGACGGAGGCTTCGCGCAGATGCTGCAGAAGAGTCAAGAAAATCCTGCGGAGGTGAAACATATTGACCAATAAACAAGATAATAAAGACAAGACACGCGTGTACGAATACGCGAAGCAGCTCAATATGAGCAGCAAAGAAATTATTACCATTCTCAAACGATTAAATATACCTGTTAACAACCATATGAGTGTTATGGAGAATGATGCAGTTAGCAGTGTGGAAAAGTTTTTTAGAGATATCAAAGCAAATGCGGCTGCCAAACGAGCAGCTACGGACGGAGGAAATGTGAGTTCATCTACGACGAATCAGAATCCTGCATCGCAGGCTCCAGCACAAGAGAATAAAGGTGCAGTAACTCCGGCAGCTAAGCCAGTTACTAATGAGCAACAATCGACTAGTCAACCGACTACATCAACTGGAGCCACGACTCCTCAACAAGGTCAGTCTACACAAAATACGTCAAGTCGCCCACCACAGTCACGCCCAAGTGGTCAAGGAAGCAACTATCAAGGAAATCGTCCTAATAATAGCCAAGGCGGACAACGCACGGGCTATCAAGGTTCTAACCCAAATGGCGGACGCCCTAGCGGTCAAGGTTCCAGCCAAGGCGGACAACGCACAGGTTACCAAGGTTCTAATCCAAATGGTTCCCGTCCTGCAGGTCAGGGTTCCAGCCAAGGTGGACAGCGCACAGGTGGTTACCAAGGTTCTAACCCAGGCGGACAACGTCCAGCGGGTGGAAGCAGCAGTGGTGGATACAATAGTTCTCGTCCAGCTAGCCAAGGCTACAGCAGCCAAGGTCAAGGGCAAGGCGGAGCACCACGTTCGAATAGTAACTATGCTGGTTCACGTCCTAGTCAAGGCACAGGCGGTCCTGGTGCAAGCAGTGGGCAAAGTGCGAATAGCGGACGTCCGCAATCCAGTCCAAATCGTAGTGCTGGTCCTAATCGCCAGTCCAAACCATTTGAGAACCGCAATAATAACCAAAGTGGAAGACCGGTTGTCCAAGAAGCGAAACCGCAATTCCATGTTGGGGCTACGGCGGCTGAGTTGGATGATGCAGCAGCAAAAGCTGGCGTAATCACAACGAAGAAATCCAAACCAACACCAAAACGTTTTGATGATAATAGATCTGGTGGAAATCGTGGTCCTGGTGGCAACAACAGAGGCAACCAACGCGGCAACAACAGAGGTCGTTACCAACAAGATATGGTTAAGAAAGAAAAAGTGGATAACACACCTAAGAAGATCATTGTTCGTGGCAATATGACGGTTGGTGAAACAGCCAAATTGCTTCACAAGGACGCTTCTGAAGTGATTAAGAAACTTCTATTCCTTGGTACAATGGCAACAATCAACCAAGAGCTTGATTTGGAAACGATCCAATTGATCGCGACTGAATTTGGTGTTGAAGTTGAAATCAAGATCAAAGTCGAAGAAGATAACTTCGAAACTTTCGAAGAAATCGATGATGAGGCTGACTTGCTTGAGCGTCCACCTGTTGTTACGATCATGGGGCACGTTGACCATGGTAAAACAACATTGCTTGATGCTATTCGTAAAACAAGTGTTACGGAAGGCGAAGCAGGCGGAATCACCCAGCATATCGGTGCTTATCAAGTTGAAGTTAATCATAAGAAAATTACATTCTTGGATACACCAGGTCACGAAGCGTTTACTACAATGCGTGCCCGCGGTGCTCAAGTTACGGATATTACGATTATCGTTGTTGCGGCAGATGACGGTGTAATGCCACAAACGGTTGAAGCGATTAGTCATGCTAAAGCTGCTGGCGTACCGATCATTGTAGCTGTTAACAAGATTGATAAAGAAGGCGCGAATCCGGATCAAATCAAGCAAGCTCTTACGGCTTATGAGTTAGTACCGGAAGAGTGGGGCGGCGATACGATTTTCTGCGAAATTTCCGCAAAACAACGTATTGGTCTAGAAAATCTACTTGAAATGATCTTGCTAGTAGCTGAAGTACAAGAGTACAAAGCGAACCCTAACAAGCGTGCTAGAGCGACTGTTATTGAGGCTGAGTTGGATAAAGGAAGAGGCCCTGTGGCTCGAATTCTGATTCAACATGGTACTTTGAAAGTTGGAGATAGCTTCGTTGCCGGTGTTTGCTTCGGTCGTGTACGTGCGATTGTTAATGACAAAGGTAAACGTTTAAAAGAAGCAGGTCCTTCAACACCGGTAGAAATTACAGGTCTGACTGAAGTGCCACAAGCAGGGGATCCGTTCTTAGCTTATGAAGATGAGCGTAAAGCAAGAGACATCGCGGACCGTCGTGCGATTGCACTTCGTCAATCAGAGATGACGGCTAATTCACGTGTAACACTTGAAGATCTCTTTAAACATATTAAAGATGGCGAAGTGAAAGATCTGAATGTTATCATCAAAGGTGACGTTCAAGGTTCTGTAGAAGCACTGAAAAGCTCACTTGAGAAGATTGAAGTTGAGGGTGTTCGCGTTAAGATTCTTCATAACGGCGTAGGTGCTGTAACAGAATCGGATATCATTCTTGCTTCTGCTTCCAATGCGATTATCATCGGATTTAACGTTCGTCCTGAACCAGCTGCGAAAGCAACAGCTGATCAAGAGAAAGTAGATATCCGTCTGCATAACATCATTTACAACGTAATTGAAGAGATTGAGCAAGCGATGAAAGGCATGTTGGATCCAATCTTTAAAGAAGTTGTTCTTGGTCAAGCTGAAGTCCGTAATGTATTCAAAATTACAGGTTCCGGAACGATTGCAGGTTGTTACGTAACTTCAGGCAAAATTGCGCGTAATGCACAAACCCGCCTAATTCGCAGCGGTATCGTTGTTCATGAAGGCAAGATCGATTCCTTGAAACGATTCAAGGACGATCAAAAAGAAGTGGCACAAGGCTATGAATGTGGTATATCTCTTGAGCGTTATCATGATATTAAAGAGGGCGACATCATCGAAGCCTTTATCATGGAGTCCGTTGAGAGGTGATTATAAATGGCTAGAGTTCGTGTAGGTCGAGTTGGCGAACAAATCAAGAAAGAGTTAAGTCAGATCATTCAAGCAGAGCTGAAAGATCCTCGTATTGGTTTCATGACCGTTACAGGTGTTGAAGTGACGAATGATTTGTCCCTGGCACGCGTTTATTTAAGCGTAATGGGAACTGAAGAAGAGAAAGCTGCTACGCTTAAGGCGCTTTCTGTAGCTTCAGGATATATTCGTTCTGAACTAGGCAAGCGAATTCGTTTGCGTAAAGTGCCAGAGCTTCAGTTCAAATTTGATGCTTCTATTGACTATGGTAGTCATATTGACCAGTTGTTGTATAAGCTCAATCAGGAAGGAAATACCAACGTATGAACATCGGAATGAAACATGCCACCGAATACTGTCAGCAGCTGGCAGCAGCAGCTGCATTTATCGAGCAGCATGATGATTTCTTGGTTGTATCTCACATCCAGCCGGATGGGGATGCAGCCAGTTCAACGTATGCAACGGGTTGGATTTTAAGTCAGCTTGGGAAGTCATTCACTATGATCAATGAGGGCGCAATTCCCTCCAAATTTTCGTATTTAGCTGGTAGTAAGCAAATACTTGATTATAGTGAACAGGCACCCAATCGACTTTATCAAACCATCATAAGTATTGATTGTGCTGATTTCTCCAGAATGGGTAGGATCAGCACTCTTTTTGATGAGCAGGTAAACCTGCTCAATATTGATCATCATCCTACCAATGATGAATTTGGTTCTTGTCATTTAATCAAGCATGACGCCGCGGCTACCGTTCAGATTCTGTTTGATTTAGCGTTATATATGAAGCTGCAACCAGATATACTGTTCGGAGAATGCATCTATACGGGGTTATTAACGGATACAGGCGGCTTCCGATATTCAAACACTTCATCTGAGGTTATGAAGATTGGGGCTTCTATGTTGGAGTTAGGCGTCAAAGGTGCTGAAATTGCTGAGCATGTGCTCGAACGAATGACATATGCGCAAATTGTACTTCTCCAAAAAGCACTGTCCACGCTTTCCTTTGCTTATGATCGGAAATTGGCTTGGCTTGCTGTCTCGCTTGAAGACCTAGAGCTAACTGGTGCTTCTAGCGATGATTTGGATGGTTTGGTGAATTATCCACGTAATGTGGAGGGTGTCGAAGTTGGCATGTTGATTAAAGAGAAGGCAGCAGGTGTCATCAAAGTAAGCCTACGCTCTTCTGGATTAGTCGATGTTGCTGCTATCGCTCAATCACTTGGTGGTGGAGGACATGTTAGGGCTTCGGGGTGTACCATTCATGGTACGCTAGATGAAGCAATTGCTAGAATGGTTCAGGAAGTAGGAGACAAGCTGAAATGACGTTAGAAGGTATTTTGCCTGTTTGGAAACCTGCGGGCTTTACATCTCATGATGTTGTCGCCAAAGTAAGAAGAATTCTTAGTATTAAAAGAATTGGTCATACGGGTACACTTGATCCGCAAGTAACTGGTGTTCTGCCACTTTGCATTGGTCGAGCGACACGCATGGTTGAATATATTCAAGAGCTGCCTAAGGAATATGAAGCGGTTTTACGTATTGGTTTATCTACGGATACCGAAGATATGACGGGCGAAGTCATAGAAGAAGTATCTCATGTTTCACTTGAAGAGCATCAAGTACGAGAAGTGCTTGCATCCTTCGTTGGAGATATCGAGCAAATTCCTCCCATGTTCTCTGCGGTCAAAATAGATGGGAAACGTCTTTACGAGTTGGCCAGAGAAGGTAAGGAAGTTGAACGAAAAGCAAGGAAAGCCACGATCTATGAACTAGAAATTCTAGCGATTAACTTGGATCAGAAGCATCCTGAAATTCGTTTTCGTGCCGTGTGCTCCAAAGGTACTTACATCCGAACGCTGTGTGTTGATATTGGCAAAGCACTCGGATACCCCGCAGTAATGGAAAGTTTGATACGCACGTCAACAGGAAACATACGTAAAGAACAGTGTCTAACCTTTGAGCAAATTGTTCAAATGAAAGAAGCTAGCTCATTGCAGCAACATATGATTCCTATGGACATCGCCATCTCACATATTCCCTCTATTGCACTTACTGATCAAGAAGCAGTTCATTCATTACAAGGAAAGAAAATAGCTCTAGCTGCGAATCGAGTGGCTCATGCAGATGCATCTCAAACCATATTTCGGGCCTATTCACCAGATGAACGATTTTTGGGTCTGTTTGAATGGGAAAGCACTAGCCATGTCTTGGTCCCGGCCAAAGTTTTTCTTTAATCATATCGTCGCGGGACGGGTTGAAATGGGTAGGTGAACGAACTTATATGCAAATAATACCAATATCATATCCGATGGATTCGGATCGGTTGGCCCAGATTGTAGGCAAACAAGTGGTGGCTATAGGTGACTTTGATGGCGTACATTTAGGGCACCAAGAGGTAATAGGACGGGCTATGCTAACGGCTAAGAATCTTGGACTAAATTCGGCGATCATGACCTTCTATCCTCATCCTAGAGCGGTAATGGGGCAAGATAAATATGTGGAGTCATTGACTCCCACGAAGAAGAAGATGGAGATCTTTGAAAGTATGGGCATCAATCACGCTTACATCGTAACGTTTGATGCGTCGCTCATGCGATTATCCCCTGAACAATTCGTGGATCAAGTCCTAGACCGGCTTGGTGTAGATAGTGTCATTTGTGGTTTTGACTTTACTTTTGGTTTCCAGGGTAAAGGTACGCCGGATTCACTCTGCGAGTTGAGTCACGGTAAATTCTCTGTTGAAGTGGTGAGACCTTTTCATATGAATGGTGAAAAAGTAAGCAGTACACGTATTCGTGAAGCTTTGAAACTCGGCGAAATGGACACCGTAACAAGGCTGTTAGGACGTCCTTATAGCCTAAGTGGAACGGTAGTTGATGGTGCAAAAAGAGGGAGAACGCTAGGATTCCCTACAGCTAATCTTCAATTGGAAGAGCCGTATGTCAGTCCTGTCAACGGTGTTTATGCGATTAAAGCAACCGTTCGTGGGGAAGTTTATCAAGGAGTCATGAATATTGGTGTGAAACCAACATTCGAGACAGGGGAACTCAAACCATCGTTTGAGGCGCATTTATTTGAATTTTCTGAGCAAATATATGGAGAAACCGTTATGGTTGAGCTTATCGCTTTTCTTCGACCAGAGCGTAAATTCACTTCATTAGAAGATTTGGTTGCTCAAATAAAACTTGATGCAGCAGAAGCGAAACGTAAATTGACCTTAGAGGCGTAATCTTACATTTACTTCTACTAGTCAATTGTGATATACTGAATAACGTTGTCGAATGGACGTGTTCATTTGGCATGAACCTTAGCTTGGATTGACGTTTTCATCGGCGCTTTCTAGGCTAGCGGGGATACTATACGAGAATTTAGGAGATGAATTGATCATGGCAATTACGCAAGAGCGCAAAACGCAACTGATTCAAACACACAAAGTACACGATACCGACACAGGTTCACCTGAGGTACAAGTAGCAATCCTTACAGAAAACATTGTTAACCTTACAGACCACCTTCGTACACACAAGAAAGATCACCACTCCCGTCGTGGTTTGCTTAAAATGGTTGGACAACGTCGTAAGTTGCTAGCATATGTTAAAAACAAAGATGTAAGCCGCTATAGTGCTTTGATTGCAAAGCTTGGTTTGCGTCGATAAAACCGACAATGAGAAGCAACCTGTTGCTCCTTTGCTAGGCTTGATAAAGCTCTGGCAGAGAGCAGCAAAAGGTTGCTTTTTCTTGTATTTTTAAAACGGGAAAAGAAGGAAATACTAGACATAACGCAGAAATAGAGGATAACTCCAAAGCTTGTCTATTTTACATACATACGGAGTAGATTCGGATTGGTCTCTGGATTTTATGATTGATTTCTGTACATGTTTATCAACACATATTTTCAAATTTAAACCATGCCTTAGGAGGATTTTATGGAGACAAGGGTACAAATGGAACTTGGCGGTAAGCCGTTCATTCTTGAAACAGGCCGACTAGCCAAACAAGCCAATGCAGCAGTAACTGTTCGTTATGGCGATACGGTTGTGCTTAGCACAGTAACGGCTTCCAGCGGACCGAAAGATTTAGATTTCTTTCCGTTAACAGTGAATTATGAAGAAAGATTATACGCGGTTGGTAAAATTCCTGGAGGATTTATTAAGCGTGAAGGACGCCCAAGTGAGAAAGCTATTCTTGCAAGTCGTTTGACTGACCGTCCAATTCGTCCTCTTTTCCCAGAAGGTTTTCGTAATGATGTTCAAATCGTGTCTATCGTGATGAGCGTTGATCAAGAATGTCCGCCAGAAATGGCAGCAATGATCGGTACATCCGCAGCTCTTGCTATTTCCGATGTTCCTTTTAACGGACCAGTTGGTGGCGTAATTGTTGGTCGTGTTGATGGGCAATTCGTAATCAACCCTACGGGCGAAGTAGCAGAGAAGAGTGATCTTCACCTGACTGTTGCGGGTACCAAAGATGCGATTATGATGGTCGAAGCAGGTGCGAAAGAAGTTTCAGAAGAAGTTGTGCTTGAAGCGATAATGTTCGGTCATGACGAAATCCGTAAAATTGTTGCAACGATTGAAGATTTGGTTGAACAAGTGGGTAAACCAAAAATGGAAGTTAAACTTCATGCAGTCGATGCGGAAGTAAATAGCGCGGTGCGTGAATTTGCTCAAGCAAGACTAGTCGATGCGATCAAAATTGCTGAAAAGCATGCTAGACAAGAAGCTATCGATGTTGTCAACACAGACGCAGTTGCACATTTCACTGCGTTGTATGTAGAAACACCAGGTCTTCTGGGTGACGTTAAAGAAACGCTTTATGATATCGTGAAAGAGGAAGTTCGTCGCTTAATCACGCATGATAAAGTAAGACCGGATGGACGTAAACCTGAAGAAATTCGTCCTATTGAGTGCGATGTAAACTTGTTGCCGCGTACACACGGCTCAGGATTATTCACACGTGGACAAACGCAAGCACTTAGTATTTGTACATTAGGTGCATTAGGTGATGTTCAAATTTTGGATGGTTTGGATTTGACTGAAACGAAACGTTTCATGCATCACTACAACTTCCCGCCGTTCAGCGTTGGGGAAGCTAGACCATTACGTCCTCCAGGCCGTCGTGAAATTGGACATGGTGCCTTAGGTGAGCGAGCTATTGAGCCAATCATCCCGAACGAAGTAGAGTTCCCTTACACAATTCGTCTCGTATCTGAAGTATTGGAATCGAATGGTTCAACTTCGCAAGCGAGTATTTGTGCAAGTGTACTTGCCCTTATGGATGCTGGTGTACCAATTAAAGCTCCAGTAGCAGGTATTGCAATGGGTCTTATCAAAGACGGCGATCATTTCTCCATTTTGTCTGATATTCAAGGAATGGAAGATCACTTAGGCGATATGGACTTTAAAGTTGCTGGTACAGCAGAAGGTATCACAGCACTACAAATGGATATCAAAATCGATGGCATCGACCGTAACATCTTGCAACAATCGTTACAGCAAGCCAAAGAAGGCCGTTTGCACATTTTAGGCAAAATGGTATCCCGTATCTCTACACCAAACAAATCGCTATCTCAATATGCGCCTAAGATCCTTACTATGAACATTAACCCGGACAAAATCCGTGATGTTATTGGAGCTGGCGGGAAAATCATCAACAAAATTATTGAGGAAACAGGCGTGAAAATCGACATTGAGCAAGACGGCCGCGTATTCATCGCATCGTCCAATCAAGAAATGAACGAGAAAGCTCGTTCCATTATTGAAGGGATTGTTCGTGAAGTTATCGTCGGTGAAACTTACCTAGGTACTGTGAAACGCGTAGAGAAATTCGGCGCATTCGTAGAGATTCTACCTGGTAAAGAAGGTCTAGTACACATTTCACAAATTTCGACGGAACGTGTTGCAAAAGTCGAAGATGTTGTGAATGTCGGCGATCAAATTACGGTTAAAGTGACAGAAATTGATCAACAAGGAAGAGTTAATCTTTCGCGCAAAGCAACGTTAACCTCACAGGTCTCTGCACAAAGCTAGAGATTCGTCAGAGGACGTTTCATTCATAAGTTCAGGATAAAGAGTCAGATCTATCTGTCTCTTTTTTGCTTTTTGTTGAAACGAGGACAGGCACGGGTTCTACTCTTGTCCCCATCTTCATACAATCAGGAGATGAAGAAAGGGGACCTGTGTATGCTCCACAAAAAATGGCTATTGCTTGGGAGTTTTTTTGCTATGGTTCTAATAAGTGTGAATTCAATCCCAAGTGTTGGAACCTATATAGCAAGTGTAAAAGAGAATAAAACACATTTGATTACTAAGAACAATATGGCAACAGAGGAAGTACGTCCAGTTGTCGCATCAGTTACTAAATCTACTTTATTAGAAACGATAAGCAAAGAAGCAGAGAATCGTAAAATCGCACCCATTAATGCAAAAGTAGATTCGGTGTGGAAAGCCATCCCTGGTTATAATGGGCTTGAGGTGGATATCGAGGAGACGCTGAAGTTAGCAGAGCATCAATTGACACCAAATCAAATTAATTATGTAATGAAGGAAGTAGAGCCAAGTATACAATTAGATGATCTTGCACCTAATCCGGTGTATAAAGGCAATCCTAAGAAACCAATGGTTTCTTTTATGATTAATGTCGCATGGGGCAATGAGTTTCTGCCAAGCATGTTAGATTCGCTGCGCAAAGAAAATGTTCATGCAACGTTCTTCTTTGATGGCTCTTGGTTAAAGAAGAATACAGAGATGGCGAAGCGCATACAGAGTGAAGGCCACGAGATATCAAACCATGCATACTCGCATAAGGACATGCGTACAATTTCGCGGAGCAAAGCAGTAGAAGAAATTTCGAAAACGGAAGATCTCTTGAAGCAGCTCGGTGTAAAAAATACGTTATTTGCTCCTCCTTCAGGTTATTTCAATCAAGAAACCGTTCAGGTAGCATCGGAATTCAAGCTGCAGACAGTGCTGTGGACTTTTGATACGATTGATTGGAAGAACCCAGGAGCTACACGTATCCTCGAACGGTTATCGAACAATGTTGAACCCGGCACTCTCATTCTAATGCATCCTACAGTATCTTCGCGGGATGCGTTGCCAGGGATGATTAGCCTGATAAAGAAAAGAGGTCTAGTCCTTGGTACGGTTTCCGACCTACTTTCCTCAAAAAGGATTACAGGACAAGGACAAATCATGAAATAATCAGGTTTACCTGACGCTAATTTGAGTATAAGGTACATTTTTGTTAGACTGAGGAAGTATAATAGGAGAATTGGACTTTTAGGTGTACCATTTCGAGGAGGAACCTTGGTGATCAAATATCGCTTACATAATGGCTTAAGAGTCGTCATGGAACAAATCCCCACATTTCGGTCAGTAACTTTCGGGATATGGGTGAAAACAGGCTCACGTAACGAGTCGAAGACGAATAATGGTATTTCACATTTTATCGAACATATGTTGTTCAAAGGCACGGAGCGCCACTCGGCGAAAGATATCGCAGAGATTTTTGATGGTATTGGCGGAAATGTGAATGCGTTCACGTCCAAAGAGTATACATGCTACTATGCAAAAGTACTGGATGAACATCTGCCTTTAGCGATGGATGTGCTGTCGGATATGTTTTTCAATTCAACCTTTGATGCAGGTGAGTTAGAGAAAGAGAAGAACGTGATTTATGAAGAAATTTCTATGTACGAAGATACGCCGGATGATCTCGTTCATGACTTGTTAGCAAAGGCTTCCTATGGTACTCATGCTTTGGGCTATACGATTCTGGGAACACAGGATAATCTGTCTCAAATGAAGTCAGACGATCTTCGTTCCTACCTCAAACAAAATTACAATACAGAGAACACTGTGTTAAGTATAGCTGGAAACATAGATGACAGTGTGAAGGAATTAATTGAAAAGCATTTCGGCGGTTTCTCACAATCAGGTGTTGAAACTAGTTATGACGCACCTGATTTCCTTAGCGAATTGATTTTCCATGCGAAGAAAACGGAACAAAATCATATTTGTTTGTCACTGCCTGGCTTGTCGCTGCAAGAGGATAATTTGTATCCGATGGTCCTATTGAATAATGCCATTGGTGGCGGCATGAGCTCCAGATTATTTCAAGAAATTCGGGAGAAACGTGGCTTAGCTTACTCCGTATATTCGTATCATTCTTCTCATATCGATAGTGGGATGTTTACGATTTATACAGGGACGGCGCCTAAACAGACAGAAGAAGTATTGAAAGTAACTATGGAACTGCTACATGATATTGCTGTGAATGGTATGACGGATTCTGAACTGAAGAAGGGGAAAGAGCAGTTGAAAGGCAGCCTCATTCTTAGTTTGGAAAGCACGAGCAGCCGGATGAATCGTTTTGGTAAAAATGAATTGATGACAGGTAAGCACTACAGTCTAGATGAAATGATCCAGCGCATTGAAAGTGTGAATATGGACCATATTCGTCAACTGACGAAAACGTTGTTCTCCACACCATTCGCATTGTCGATGGTTGGGAATGCGGATGATGTCATCAGCGGCTTCAGGAGGGATCAGCTTGTCTCTCTTTGATTTTGAAGTGCAAGTGAAACGTATCGAAGGTCAAGAGGATATTCTCTTACCTCAAAAAATGTCCGATGCGGCAAGCGGGTATGATTTGCACGCGGCGGTAAAAGAACCCGTTGTGCTTGCACCCGGTGAGCGCCAATTGATTCCGACTGGCTTCGCTCTCAGCATGCCTTCTGAGCTTGAAGCTCAGATTCGCCCGAGAAGCGGGTTAGCGTATAAACATGGCATCACAACACTCAATTCCCCGGGTACCATTGATGCTGATTATCGCGGTGAAGTGAAGGTGTTACTGATTAATCATGGTCAGGAGCCCTTTGTCATTAATCGCAATGAACGCATCGCTCAAATGGTATTCCAGCGCGTGCCCCAAATTAAATTGAACGAAGTTAGCGAGTTGTCTGAAACAGTGCGTGGGTCTGGTGGTTTCGGCCATACAGGACGTTAAGACAGTTACATAAATAGCAGGAACAAGAAGAACCTCTTCCTTGGAAGGGGTTCTTTCTTGTTTTCAGAGGACATAAAGACGGAAGTCACCCATCCTTAGGCGAACGCATACTATAACGTATCGAAACGGACCGAGGAAGGGGTGTAAGCAAGAATGCTTACTGGGATTTCGGTTGCTATTATGGGGGGAGACGCCCGGCAACTTGAAGTAATTCAGAAATTTACTGAGCTAGACGCTACCGTTATTTTACTCGGATTTGACAATCTCGGGAGGCAATTTCATGGCGTTACGAATGTGAAATTAGATCCGGAATTATTTGGGCATGTGGATGCACTTATTTTGCCAGTTGTAGGTACGGATGAGACAGGACAAGTGGAATCCATTTTCTCCAGTGAGGAAATGATTCTGACGGATGAGCATATTTCTGCTTTGCCTAAGCATGCCAAGGTGTACACAGGTATGGCTAAAAGCTATTTGAAGAAGCTCGTTTCGGCACATGGCATTGAACTTGTAGAACTCTTAGATCGTGATGATATTGCCATTTATAACTCGATTCCAACTGCAGAGGGTGCGCTGATGATGGCCATCCAGAACACCGATATTACAATTCATGGATCTATGTGTATGGTTTTGGGTTTTGGTCGAACTGGGTTTACAATGGCCAAAACATTGCAGGGATTGGGGGCAACCGTCAAGGTTGGCGTCAGGAAGCCAGAGCACTATGCAAGGGCGTGGGAGATGGGTTTTCAGCCTTTTTATACGAAGGATCTGTACCCGGAAGTGGGGAATATTGACTTGCTTTTTAACACAATTCCGACTATGATAGTCACAGCGCAAGTTATTACCAATATCCCACATCGCGCGCTTATTATCGATTTAGCCTCAAGGCCTGGCGGAACGGATTTTCGTTTTGCCGAGAAGAGAGGTATTAAAGCGATGCTAGCGCCCGGTTTACCTGGAATCGTCGCCCCCAAAACAGCTGGCCGAATTATGGCTAACACGTTAAGTCAGCTGATCGAGGAAGACTTCAAAGACAGGAGCGATGTGGAATGAATTGGCAAGGGAAAACAGTCGGTTATGCATTAACCGGTTCTCACTGTACACTTGAAGAGGTTATGCCTCAAATTAAGAGATTTGTAGATGCGGGTGCTCGGGTTATTCCGATCGTATCGAATACGGTTATGACGACCGACACACGTTTTGGCAAATCAGCTGATTGGCAGCAAATGCTAAAGGATATTACAGGGCAAGAAATCATATCTACCATTGTAGATGCTGAACCGTTAGGTCCATCTAAGTTATTGGATGTCATGGTGATAGCGCCTTGTACCGGTAATACCACTAGTAAACTAGCAAATGCCATGACAGAAAGTCCAGTTCTTATGGCAGCCAAAGCACAAATGAGAAACTTGAGACCGCTCGTATTAGCGATTTCAACGAATGATGGTTTGGGTTTAAATGCAATGAATATTGCGAAGCTGTTGATTACGAAAAATATTTATTTTGTACCTTATGGTCAAGATGCTCCTGGAGCAAAACCAAATTCGTTGGTGGCTCGAATGGATCTGATTATGGAAGCTTGCGAAGCTGCGCTAGAAGGTAAACAGTTGCAGCCGATGATTATTGAGAGATTTCAATACTAACGGATAGATGACAACTTGAGGGGGAGAGACCAGCATATGTCCAACCAGAAACTTTTCAATGTTGCAGTCGTAGGCGCTACTGGCGCTGTAGGCGAGCAAATCATCCGTCTATTAGAAGCACGGAATTTCCCCATCAAGGAATTGAAATTACTTTCCTCCGCTCGGTCTGCGGGCGTAAAGTTGTCTTTTAAAGGTCATGATATTGTTGTGCAAGAAGCAACACCTGAGAGCTTTCAAGGCGTTGATATTGCGCTATTCAGTGCTGGTGGCGATGTCACCAAAGCGTTGGCTCCACATGCAGTTGAAGCGGGTGCTATTTGTATTGATAATACAAGTGCTTACCGGATGGACCCAGAGACGCCACTCGTAGTTCCTGAAGTAAATGTAGATAAAATCAATGAACATAAAGGGATTATTGCGAATCCAAACTGTTCCACGATCCAAATGGTGGCAGCGTTGAAGCCGCTTTATGACCGCTATGGAATTTCGCGTATTATTGTTTCTACGTACCAAGCGGTATCTGGCGCTGGCGCAAAAGCGATTAACGAAATGCTTAGACAATCCCAAGAAGTATTGTCAGGTAATCCGGCAAATCCGGACATTTTACCTGTAGGCTCCTTACCAGTCAAGCATCAAATTGCATTCAATGCTATCCCGCAAATCGATAAATTTCTTGATAATGGATTTACGAATGAAGAAATGAAAATGATTCTTGAAACAAAGAAAATTATGGGCGATGAGTCTATTGAAGTTACCGCCACATGCGTGCGTATTCCTGTTGTTTACGGGCATTCGGAATCCGTTTATGTAGAATTGAAAGAAGATTTTGATATTGAAGAAGTGAAGACACTGCTTGCAAATGCACCTGGTATTGTGCTTGTTGACAATCCAGCAGAGCAACAGTACCCACTGGCTACAGACGCAGCAGGCAAGCTTGAAACTTTTGTAGGGCGTGTGCGCCGGGATTTGAGTAACCCCAAAGCGCTTAACATGTGGATTGTTTCAGATAATTTGTTAAAAGGTGCTGCTTGGAATGCGGTACAAATTGCTGAATATATTGCTATAGAGCAATAATAATCAGCCTACTGCTAACTTGTAGCAGTGAAAATGGGGGAAACTCATGCGAATTCTAGTCCAAAAATTTGGAGGTACTTCGCTTTCCACCGCACAAGCTAGAGAACACGTTATTGGACATATTCAAGACGCACTAATTCAACATTATAAACTAGTTGTTGTTGTATCTGCGATGGGAAGAAAAGGGGAACCTTATGCGACTGACACGCTCCTAGATCTTGTTCGTAAGAATGGAGAAGGGCTGCCGGCGAGGGAACTCGATATGTTGATGGGCTGCGGAGAATTAATTTCTGCAGTGCTTTTGTGTAGTTTATTGAACAAAACAGGAATCCGTTCTACCGTTTTGACGGGTGGGCAAGCAGGTCTTATCACGAATGAAAACCATGGTAATGCTCAGATTATCGCAATGAAGCCCAATCGGATCCTTGAATTATTAGAGCAAGACCAGGTTGTGATTGTCACAGGTTTCCAAGGCAAAACGAGTCAGGATGAGTTAACAACATTGGGCCGCGGTGGTAGTGATACTTCAGCAACAGCACTTGGCGCTGCTTTAAAGGCAGAGATTGTTGATATTTTCACGGATGTTAACGGTATTTTGACAGCTGATCCAAGAATTGTTGATGATGCGAAGCCACTACAGCGCGTAAGCTTTAGTGAGATATGCAACATGGCTCATAACGGTGCGAAAGTCATTCATCCTCGAGCAGTGGAAGTTGCCATGCAAGCGAATATCCCTATTCGCGTGAGGTCCACCTTCACCAAAGAAGAAGGAACGCTAGTTACTGCAACCGATACCACTTTAGCAGATAGTAACCATGTTAAAGATCGCTTTGTTACGGGGATAGCTCATTTCACGAATATTACACAGATCCAGGTTGCAGCTGTTGATGGCGAATTTGATCTTCAACTTCGTGTATTCAAAACGATGGCGCAGCATCAGATTAGTGTTGATTTTATTAATGTGAACCCCTCAGGCGTTGTATATACAGTCTTTGATCACGAAGCTGAACGTGCAGTTCATTTACTTAAAACGCAAGGCTACGAGCCCAAGTTTACGAGTGGTTGTGCGAAGGTTTCCGTGATTGGTGGCGGAATGAATGGTGTACCAGGAATTATGGCGCACATTGTCGAAGCATTAACTGTGGAGGATATTCGGATTCTGCAATCTGCG
The DNA here is from genome assembly GCF_031455095.1 of Paenibacillus qinlingensis. Lineage (GTDB taxonomy): Bacteria > Bacillota > Bacilli > Paenibacillales > NBRC-103111 > Paenibacillus_E > Paenibacillus_E qinlingensis_A. The sequence continues at coordinate 169,743 of NZ_JAVDSB010000007.1, read as the reverse complement.
GATTCGAACACCACCATTTGGGTGCTTGTTCAAGGTGTCGATATGATCAAATCGGTTCGAGCCCTTCATCGTAAATTTCATTTATTTAAATAATTTTGAGAAAGTCAGGAGGCGTACCAGTGAGTTTTGGAAGAGTAGTCACGGCAATGGTTACACCATTTGACGAGCAATTACAGGTCAACTGGGATCAAGTAGAGCCATTAATTAATTATTTAATTGAAGAACAACATTCAGACGGTCTTGTGATCTGTGGGACGACAGGGGAGTCACCTACGCTGTCGGAAGATGAAAAGCTGCGACTCATTGAACTATCCGTTCGTGTAGCAGCGGGACGTTGCAAAATAATTGCAGGTACTGGAAGCAATGATACAGCACATACGATCGCTTTTTCGCGCAAAGTTGAACAACTAGGCGTGGATGCGCTGCTGCTTGTTACGCCTTACTACAATCGTCCGTCACAGGAAGGGTTGTATCAGCACTTCAAGGCTGTAGCCGAAGCTGTGAAGACACCTATTGTGCTTTATAATGTGCCTGGCCGAGCAGGTGTGAACCTGGATGCAGACACTACGATCCGACTTTCCCAAATCCCGAATATCGTGGCAACGAAAGATTGCTCGAATACGGATCAAATGACACGTATACTTACGCATGCTGCTCCTAATTTCCTCGTGTATAGCGGTGATGATAGCAATACATTGCCTGCATTGGCTATTGGTTGTGAAGGAATTATCAGCGTTGCGAGTCATGTGATTGGAAAAGAAATGCAAACTATGATAAAGTATTATCTAGAAGGCAATATCCAGCAAGCTGCTGAGCTTCATCGTAAGCTTCATCCTGTATTCACTGGGATTTTCTGTGCACCGAGTCCTGCTCCAATTAAGCATGCTCTTGCACTCAAAGGTATTGAAACAGGTGGCGTGCGACTTCCGTTAGTTCGTGTATCCGAGCAAGAAGGACAATTCATTCAATCACTTTTTGTATGATCATGCCTAATGAATCGGTGCTTCCGGCATCGGTTTTCTTTTTTTGGGAAATCTAAACGTATTCAGTATTGACTTGTATTTGCTGTTTTTTTTCATGTATAATGGTTGCAAGTGACTAGTTCGGTTTTTTCATTTAAAATTCGTCGTCCAATCTATGAAGGAGGTATATTCTTGTCCAAAAAAAATATTGATAAACTTTTGATCTTCGCTCTTGGCGGCGTGGGCGAAATCGGAAAAAATATGTATTGCGTTCAGTATGCGAACGATATTATTGTCATTGACAGTGGTTTGAAATTTCCTGAGGAGGACATGCTCGGGATTGACATTGTCATACCAGATATCGGGTACTTAACAGAGAATCGGGATAAAGTACGCGGCATCATCATCACTCATGGCCATGAGGATCACATCGGTGGCTTACCTTACGTGCTTAAACACCTTAACGTTCCCCTCTATGCTACGAAGTTAACGATGGGACTTATCGAAGCTAAGCTGAAGGAAGCTAACTTGCTCGGAACGACAAACCGAATTCTAATCAATTCGGAATCTGTCCTTCCACTGGGCGTTCTTACGGCAACTTTCTTTAAAACCAATCATAGTATTCCGGATTCTGTGGGTGTCGCACTTGATACGCCAGAAGGTGTTGTTGTCCATACGGGAGATTTCAAGTTTGATCAAACGCCTGTTAATGAACAATATGCAGATTTGCATCGTATGGCTGAGATCGGGAAGAAAGGCGTACTTGCCTTACTTTCAGACAGTACGAATGCAGAACGTCCTGGCTACACGGGCTCTGAGCGCGGCGTAGGGATTGAGATTGAAGAAGTGTTTCGTAAAGCGAAGCAAAGAGTTGTTATTGCGACTTTTGCATCCAATATTCACCGTGTTCAACAGGTGTTTGATGCAGCGGCAGCAACGAATCGCAAAGTGACAGTTATTGGTCGCAGTATGGTTAACGTTGTATCGATCGCTAGCGAATTAGGTTATCTGCACATTCCAGACGGCATGTTGATTGAGCCAGAGGAAGTTAATAAACTTGCAGCTGACCGTGTCGTTATCCTTTCTACAGGTAGCCAAGGCGAACCGATGTCTGCACTAACAAGAATGGCACGTTCCACCCATCGTAAAATTGATATTTTACCAGGGGATACGGTTATTATTGCGGCAACTCCGATTCCAGGAAATGAGCGTTACGTTGGTAGAACGGTCGATGAGCTTATGCGCATTGGTGCCCACGTAATTTACGGTCCGGGATCCGTAACAGGTGTTCACGTGTCAGGTCACGGAAGTCAGGAAGAATTAAAGCTGATGCTGAACCTGATGAAGCCTAAATACTTTATTCCAATTCATGGCGAATATCGCATGCTGCGTCAACATGCTATCCTTGCCGAATCTGTCGGCATTCCTAAAGAAGATATTTTTATGTGCGATATTGGTGATACCGTTGAAATTCAAAATGGTGCTGCACGCAAAGGATCCAAAGTTCAAAGCGGCAATATCCTAATTGATGGACTCGGTGTAGGGGACGTAGGCAACATCGTATTGCGTGACCGTAAATTACTGTCGCAAGATGGGATTTTAGTTGTCGTGGTTACATTAAGTAAACAAGATGGCAAAATTTTGTCTGGCCCGGATATTATTTCACGCGGATTTGTTTATGTTCGTGAATCCGAAGGACTTCTGGAAGAAGCCAATCGTATCGTAACAAATACTTTAACAAAGCTTATGAATGAAAATGTAAATGAATGGGCATCTTTAAAAACAAACGTGAAAGATGTTCTCGGACGCTTTTTATATGAACAAACCAGAAGAAGACCAATGATTCTTCCTATCATTATGGAAGTTTAGGTACTCGAACAAGTCACTTGAGCCTATGCAAATAGTAAAGCTCTCTCCAATTGGAGGGAGCTTTTTCTTGTTGCTGCAAAGTGACGCATGCATGAAAGCATACAAGTTTATTCATACTATGGGAGATCTTGAACATCTTGTATGTGTAGCATAAATTGAAAGGGGATTACGAAGTGGCATCAGCACCAGGCTCGAAAGAACAGGAACAAGAACCGGGAACAGAGGAAATCAAGAAAAATGCGGTTCTCGAAAATATCCAACAATTAGGACAAACGAATACGGTTTCTGGTGAATCCAATATATTTTGTCTAACGATAATAGGACAGATAGAGGGACATATTGTGCTCCCACCACAGAATAAAACGACCAAGTACGAACATCTGATTCCTCAACTTGTAGCAGCCGAGCAGAATTCCAAAATTGAAGGTGTCATGATCATACTAAACACGGTCGGGGGTGATGTGGAGGCTGGTTTAGCTATTGCTGAAATGATCGCGACATTATCGAAACCAACGATTGCATTAGTCTTGGGTGGCGGACATAGTATAGGCGTTCCAATTGCCGTATCTGCTGACTATTCGATCATCGCTGAAACAGCAACTATGACGATTCATCCGATTCGAATGAATGGCTTGGTGATCGGTGTGCCACAAACCTTTGAATATTTAGATAAAATGCAAGAGCGTGTTGTTAGATTTGTTACGAAACATTCCAATGTTACGGAAGAGAAATTTAAAGAGCTCATGTTTAAGACAGGCGAACTCACGAGAGATATTGGTACAACCGTAATTGGTATCGATGCCGTTAAATATGGATTAATCAATCAAGTAGGTGGCATCGGTGATGCTATTCGTGAGCTGAATAACCGAATCGAAGCGAAGAAAGTGGCGAACTCTGGGGGGCTTGTTCAGTGATCCATTATTCCGTGATTCCGATGGAGGTTATCTTTGAAGGATTCGATGCGTTTAGTCCACAGTACTTAGATATTGAAGTAGACGGCTTCATGATGCAAATTGAGCCATTAAGCGGTTATCAAGCGCGTATTGTAAGGCTATATAGTTGTAATCCACAAGACTATTTGAATGATCAATATGCACCAGGCACCCTCATTTCTTATCGACCACAAATTGAAGCTATTTCAAATAGGTAGGGTCTGTTCCCGTATCATCCCTCGAGTCAAATATGGTATAATGTGGACTTGGGGGTGACAATCTTGGCAAAACGCAGGAAAAAAACGAAGGCTGTTAAGACAAGCTTATTATTTGAGCTATATGGAATCCTCATCTTGATTTTCTCAGTGATTGCCCTTGCACACCAAGGTCATGTGGGGAATTCTTTGATTTATTTGTTTCGTTTTTTTGTGGGGACTTGGTATTCGCTCATCCCACTCATTTTCATTTATGTGGCATTGTATGCGATGATTAAACGTGCTTGGCCGCAAATGATTACTCCCAAGAAAGCGGGCATTTTGTTGTTTATTCTTGGATTATTAATCAAGAATCATATCGATTTATTCGCTCAGCTGTATCCTAACAATGATTTCACATCAGGTAAGGTCATTTCTTCAACTTGGGCGGCCATGTTAGATGGACTACACCCAACGGAAGCAGGTAGGGCTTCACTAGAACATGGCATTGGTGGAGGAATGGTAGGCGCATTTTTATACAGCATACTGTACTTCTTGTTTGATTACCTTGGTGCTAGATTGATCCAATATATGCTTTTTGTAATGGGTTTTATTCTCGCGACAGGTGTTTCTTATGTGGATTTAGGTAACATCGTGAAGGGCCGTTTCAGTAATGTTGGTCAAAACTTTAAAGACAGAATGAAAGAATGGCTGCAAGACCGAGAAGGACGTCAACCGCAAACCGCTACAGCAGGAGCACCACCAAGTAAAGCGAAGAAACCGGCTTATGTTCCTATTGATGATGAGTTTGACGAAGAGGTTTTCCAACCTGTGAAGAAGGCGAAGAAATCACCATTGTTTATGGAGCTACTGCGACCGATCAAAGAGAGCCGTAAGAAAGCAGCAGCTAGAGAACAAGACGATATTGAAGATCCATTGTCAAGTTCAGAGGACGAAGTGATCGAGGAAGAAGTTGTATACTCGAACACGGTTCAACAAACAGCTGAACCGATACATAATGCTGGTGAACAACCAGGTGCACCGATTATTCGTGATTTTCAAGAACAAGTTATTCAGGAGGCTCAACAAGCTGTAAGACCTTCTGTGACTCCAGCTCCCCTGACACCTAACGTTCCGACTTCCTCCGCAGCGAATAATGTTGAAGGCGATGAGAATGAACCGATTACGCTTGAATTTCAAGAGGAAACCCCTGTTATTGCGACTCGGCCATATGATATACCATCGCTTGACTTACTAGCTAGACCTGCTTTAGGTAAGGGAAGTGAGATGGCGGACTATAAGGCAAATGCAAGGAAACTTGAAGCCACATTAGAAAGCTTTGGCGTTCGAGCGAAAGTGCTTGAAGTAGTTCGAGGGCCTGCTGTAACCCGATATGAAATCCAACCGGATGTTGGTGTGAAGGTTAGTAGAATTGTGTCGTTAACCGATGATATCGCGTTAGCACTTGCAGCCAAGGATATTCGAATGGAAGCACCAATACCAGGAAAATCAGCAATTGGTATCGAGGTGCCGAACTTAGAAGTTTCTATTGTTACTATGCGTGAAGTCATGGAAACATCTGCTTTTCAAGAATCTAGCTCACGTTTATCCGTAGTGCTTGGACGAGATATCTCTGGACAGCCGATTGTAGGTAATTTGGCTAGAATGCCACATTTACTCGTTGCGGGTGCCACTGGTTCTGGTAAATCTGTCTGTATCAATGGGATTATCACTAGCATTCTGTACAAAGCTAAACCAAATGAAGTGAAATTCCTCATGATCGATCCGAAGATGGTTGAGTTGAATGTGTATAATGGCATTCCGCATCTTCTTGCGCCTGTTGTTACGGATCCGCGGCGTGCATCCCTAGCACTCAAGAAAATCGTTGTCGAGATGGAGAAGAGGTATGAGTTATTCTCCAAAAGTGGAACACGGAATATTGAAGGCTACAACGCAATGCTAGTCGAAAGTGGAACAGCTGCTCCGTTGCCTTACTATGTCATTATTGTCGATGAGTTAGCAGATCTCATGATGGTAGCTGCCAATGATGTGGAAGATTCAATTTGTCGTCTTGCTCAGATGGCCCGGGCGGCTGGAATTCATTTGATTATTGCGACACAACGGCCGTCTGTTGACGTAATTACAGGTGTTATTAAAGCGAACATTCCTTCCCGTATCGCTTTCGGTGTGTCGTCGCAAGTAGACTCGCGGACGATTCTGGATATGGTTGGAGCAGAGAAGTTATTAGGGCGCGGGGATATGCTTTACTTACCTGTAGGAGCTTCAAAACCGGTACGTATCCAAGGTGCATTCCTTTCGGATGGTGAAGTTGAACAGGTTGTTGGCTTCGTACGAACGCAAGAGCAAGCCAATTATCGTGAGGAACTCGTTCCTCAAGTTGAGGAAATGCCAGAGCAACAGAATGAATTTGAGGACGAGCTCTACGATCAAGCTGTTCAAATTGTGTTGGAAGCGAAGCAAGCGTCGGTTTCCTTGCTGCAACGGCGCATGAGAGTCGGTTACACACGTGCAGCCAGATTGGTCGACGCTATGGAAGCCAAAGGGGTTGTAGGCCCTTATGAAGGCAGTAAACCTCGTGAGGTACTTATCTCCTTAGAACAATATCATCATAATCGGATTAGTTCTTAATCCGTCAAATAAAAACACTCTCCAATGGAGAGTGTTTTTATTTGTATAATCATTGACTCGGTTTCTCATAATAAGCAAGAAAAGGCTGTAATTTGAAAAGTGAGGATGAGTAGGGGAATGAATAAACGACTAATTGTCATTACATTTTGTATCGTCTTTGTCTTGGTGGTAGCTTTTCAACTGAAGGGCAGATTGCATCCACCGACTGAAGAAACTTTTAGTAAAAATGAAGTTCGGTATGGTGCTACGGGTTCTGATGTATATGAATTACAAGGCAGATTGAAGTTTATCGGCTTTTATAGTGGTGGCGTCGACGGTGATTATGGGTACAAGACATTAACAGCCGTGAAGCGATTCCAAGGTGAGTTTGGCATGAAGGTAGACGGGATTGTTGGCCCGAAAACGAAATTAAAGTTGTGGGAAGCGACGAAAAGCTGGAAGCCAACAGCAGCTGAGACAGGAAACAACGCTAACCAAGGTGCTAACAATAAGGGAACCGCAGGTTCTGATTCACAACCAGCTAATTTAACGCCATCCAATAATCTTGGATATTCCGAGCAAGATATTAATCTAATGGCTAACGCGGTCCATGGTGAAGCGCGCGGCGAGCCATTCATTGGGCAAGTTGCGGTAGCAGCCGTCATCTTGAACCGAGTGAAATCGGCAAGTTTCCCGAATACCGTCTCTGGTGTTATTTTCCAACCTGGTGCTTTCACAGCCGTAGCCGATGGTCAAATATGGTTAACACCGAATGAATCATCCAAAAAAGCTGTAAAAGATGCGTTGAATGGCCTAGACCCTACAGGTGGTTGTATCTATTATTTTAATCCAGAAACAGCAACGTCCAAGTGGATTTGGACTCGAAAGCAAATTAAAAAAATCGGTAAACACATTTTCTGTGTGTAATTTAAAGTTGGACAAGGAGAAGGGACCTGCATTGGTTGCTTCTCCTCTTCGTATAGGAATATAATGGATTTATTACACGGACATAGAAGGGAGACTGACCTTTGAAGCCTACTCAATTTGAGCGAAGCAGTTGGAAGCATATCCGAATGCATGTTTTGCCGACAGACCGTTTCAAAACATTTGCTATTTCTGTATACATAGGACGTCAACTAGATGAGGAGACGGTCACAAGTACCGCAATAACACCTTTTATCCTTCGCAGAGGGACAGAGTTACGTCCTGAAACAAAGCAATTTAGGGAGTATTTAGATGATTTATACGGTGCAGGGTTTGGTTTTGATATCTATAAACGCGGTGACTATCAAATTGTTCAATTACGTATGGATATTATCAATGATCGATTCGTCAAATCAGCTCATTCCTTGTTAAAGCAAGGACTAGAATTTGTGGGAGAGACATTAACGCGCCCTGCATTAGAAGATCAGCATTTTCGTAATAAATATGTAGATGCTGAGAAGCAAACACTTCAGAAACGAATTGAATCCATCATCAATGATAAGATCCGTTATGCGGCCGAGCGTTGTATGGAAGAAATGTGCAGTGGAGAACCTTACCGACTTCATCCTTTAGGTAAAATTGAAGATCTCGACGGTATGAATGCGAAGCAGCTATACGAACAATATAAAGAATGGCTCCAAACCTCGCCAATGGACATTTATGTCGTTGGTAACACAACCCTAAGCGAAGTAGAAGAAATTGTGAAGCAATCGTTCGCTATCGAGCGAAATGCGGATACTGGCTATGTAACCTCGGCACCGCGTGGCGTGACAGGTGATGTGAAGACGATTGTTGAACGATTGGACGTTAATCAAGGTAAGTTGAACATGGGACTGCGCACGAACATTTCGTACAGTGATGAACAATATCCTGTTGCACTTATGTATAACGGTGTACTTGGCGGGTATCCACATTCCAAACTATTTACCAATGTTCGTGAGAAAGCGAGTCTCGCGTATTATGCTTCTTCCCGTTTTGATGGGCATAAAGGCATTTTAACAATTCAGTCGGGTATTGAGATGGCCAATTATGAAAAAGCCGTTGATATCATACGCAAACAATTGAAAGCGATGGAACAAGGAGAAATTACCGAAATTGAATGGAGTCAAACGAGAGCAATGATTTCCAACCAATTAAGGGAGATTCAAGATTCCGCCTTTGAGTTGATTTCCTTTGATTTTAATGCGATTTTGTCTGGCAAAGAGCGTACAGTCGCAGGCTTGATCTCAGCGGTCGAACAAGTCGATATTCCAGCAATTGCAGAAGCGGCTAAACGAGTTCAATTGGACACGATATACTTTTTACGGGATCAGAAGGGGGAGTAGACCATGCAGAGTATTCCATATCCACATCTCGGCGAAACCATTTATCATGAAAACCTTGATAATGGGCTGCATGTGTTCGTGTTACCCAAAGAAGGTTTCCAAAAAACGTATGCCACATTTACAACGCAATATGGTTCGATTGATAACCATTTTCAAGTTCAAGGTAAAGATGAAGTGCGAGTACCGGATGGTATTGCACATTTCTTAGAGCATAAAATGTTCGAGGAACCCGAAGGAGACATCTTCGCAACTTTTGCAACTAATGGTGCATCAGCCAATGCCTTTACTAGCTTTGATCGCACGGCTTACTTATTCTCATCAACAGACCGCTATTTGGAAAATTTAACGACATTAATTAATTTTGTGCAAAATCCTTATTTTACAGACGAGAATGTTGAAAAGGAAAAAGGGATTATTGGGCAAGAAATTAAGATGTACGAGGACAATGCGGACTGGAGAAGCTATTATGGATTAATTGAATCCTTATATGCAAAGCATCCCATTCACATTGATATCGCGGGAACCGTTGCATCTATTGCCGAAATTACCAAAGAAACCTTATATGAGTGTTACAACACGTTCTATCATCCGAGCAACATGAGTCTGTTCGTTGTAGGAGGCGTTGACCCGCAAGAGGTTATTACCTTAGTTAGAGAGAATCAGGCTGCCAAAACCTTTCCGCCACAAGGCGAGATCCAAAGGTTCTTCCCTGAAGAACCGGTCGAGGTCAAGGAATCCCGCAGGCTTATATTACTCCCAGTTTCGCTGCCAAAATGCTTAATGGGCTTCAAAGAAGCGGCCCCAGCAGTTACAGGCAAACCTCTGTTAGTACGAGAACTGACAACGAAATTAATGTTAGATATTTTATTTAGCTCGAGCTCTGAGATGTATCAAACGCTTTATGATGATCAGCTTATTTCAGATAATTTCGGCCATGAATACAACTGCAGCGATGGTTACGCATTTTCCATTGTTGGCGGTGATACGAAGGACCCAGAACAATTAATTGCCAGAATCCGTGAAGAGGTTGAAAAAAGAAAAGCGAACGGACTCGATGAGGTTACCTTCGAACGCAGTCGGAAGAAAAAGATTGGCAGCTTCCTACGAATGATGAATTCCCCTGAATCCATTGCCAATGAATATACCAAATATCGTTTTAAAGGGATCGATCTTTTTGATATCTTGCCGGTTTATGAGCAGCTAACTCTTGATGATGTGAATCGTCGATTCCGTGAGCATTTTGATTGGAGTAAGCTCGCAGTTTCTATTGTACAGAGTCGTGAAACAACGTGACGTTTGCAAAACCATTTAGTGAACAAACCGTATTAATTACCGGGGCAAGTAGGGGAATCGGTGCTGCAATTGCGCAACGATTTGCCGCGGTAGGCATGCAGATTGTGATTCATTATCGTGACTCACATGAAGCTGCAAATGAAATTGCCCGATCGTGTATGAAGCAAGGTGCAACTGTGATGACCGTATCGGCGGATATTCAATCCCATGAGCAAATTCTTAAAATGAAAGATAAGCTCGCTCAAATGAATATGATTCCGGACATTATTGTGAATAATGCAGGTATCTCTCATTATGGGATGCTCTCCGATGTGACAGAAGAGGATTGGGATCGCGTCATGAATGTTAATCTGAAAGGTTCCTTCCTTTGTACACAAGCATTTATGGCAGCAATGGTGCAACAAAAGTATGGGAGAATCATCAATGTTTCCTCGATATGGGGAATCTCAGGTGCTTCTTGTGAGGTACTGTATTCGACAGCCAAGGGTGGTCTTAATGCCTTTACCAAAGCTTTGGCCAAAGAACTAGCTCCATCTGGTGTTACGGTGAATGCCGTAGCGCCTGGGGCTGTCCAGACAGATATGATGGCTGGTTTTCAGGCTGAAGAACTCGATGCAATTACCAACGAAATTCCTGTTGGACGGCTGGCGTCACCGCATGAGGTAGCCTCTCTCGTGTATTTCTTAGCCTTACCTGAATCTGGTTATATTACAGGTCAAATCATATCACCTAACGGGGGCTGGCTTACTTAAGGTCAGGAATCCATGGCAATGAAGCCCACGCATAATTCCGTTTTGAGAAGCGCATATTACGTATGTAATGACCATTTCTCATAACTCAAAGGAGGCTTCTTACAATGGCTACTGTACTTAAGGTGTTCGACAAATGGAAAGAGTTTTTGGCTGAACGCGTGAGTCAGGCTGGACATGCAGGGATGAGTGATGAAACCATCTCCAAGCTGGCTTTTCAAATTGGGGAGTTCTTGGCAGACAAGGTTGATCCTCAAAATGAGCAAGAACGAGTTCTCAAAGAGTTGTGGGATGCTGGGGATGAACAGGAAAAACATACTCTTGCTCGCCTCATGGTAAAATTAGTAGACAAAGGCTAATAACCGTTTTACAATTCAATAGGGTATGATGTGAAAGCCTCCTCTTTCGGAGGCTTTTGCATGCTTTATAAGCTGGAAAGGAATTATCACTTTATGCACAAAAAACGACTCATTCTAATTTTAATCCTGCTATCATCTTTCCTCGCAAGTTGTGGCAATCGCGGAATTCCCGCAATTAAACAAGAACTTCTAGATCAGAAAATGTCTGTTCTCATGCTATCAAGTGCAGGGTTAACGCCACCCGCGAAAGAAGCTATAGGTCAAGCCCTCAAAAGCTGGCGAGATGCGAATTCAATCGCTTATGATTGGGTGCAAGATTTGAATGCGCTGGACGAAAATGTGGTTTCAAAGTTGAAAACGAAATCATATGATTACATATATGTGGTTGGAAACGAGCTGTTCCCTTCAGCTAATGAAACAATGGCATTAGGTCTTTCTGCAAGCAAATGGACACTTTTGCAAAGTCAGCCGTTTGCAGGAGGCAGTGCAGGTGCGGTGAACGAACAAGCTGCTGTGCTCCAATTGGATCCGCAACAGATGGAAACGTTAAAGAACAATGCCATACAGAATCTCATTTTTCAAAATACGGTTATCGAATGGGTGACGCAACCTGATCGTCCGATCCCATCTGTATGGGCGCCTTCAGAAGAGGCGGACCACATTGTGTTTCTAAACAACACGCAATGGTTTCAGCAATTGACTCTTCAAGTCCATCAACATCATGCAACTTGGGTAGTCTTTTACAATCCTGTTGAGGAAGCTCAGCTTCAGAGAGCCAAAAATTTAGGTGTATCGGTATTGGATTATACGGGTGCGCTGACGGCTGATCTCAACTGGAAACAAGTTCTGGATAACCGATTAGCGATGATGAAAACACATGCTTGGCAAAAAGGAGTCCAAACCTACAACGCGCAAGAGCTAAAAGAACTAAAAATGAAATAATGTCTGACATGTGTGGATGAAGAGAAGGAAAATGGCGGAATTTGTAGAAATTAATAAGATGGACATAAACTAAGCAGTTTATTTACAGATATGTGTGACAGAGATGATGATGAGGTGGAAGAATTGGACGTTAAAGAATGGTATATGGAGTATAAGATTCACAAGAACCGTCCTGGGTTATTAGGAGATATAGCTTCATTAATGGGGATGCTGGATATTAACATCGTAACGATTAATGGGGTTGAAGATCGTACACGTGGTATGTTGTTGCAAACGAATGATGAAGAAAAAATTGATTTAATGGGTAAAATGTTGAGAAAAGTAGATAATATTACTATTACTGCTTTGAGACCCCCTAAATTAGTTGACATACTAGCTGTTCGTCATGGCAGATACATTGAACGCGATTCCGATGATCGTAAGACGTTTCGGTTTACGCGAGACGAGTTAGGCTTATTAGTTGATTTTCTTGGTGAGATATTTAAGCGAGAGGGTAATCAAGTTGTAGGACTGCGTGGTATGCCTCGTGTTGGCAAAACGGAGTCAATTATCGCCGGCAGTGTATGCGCGAATAAGCGTTGGACCTTCGTATCTTCCACACTCCTAAGACAAACAGTTCGCAGCCAGCTTTCTGAGGATGAAATGGCCCCAAACAATGTATATATCATTGATGGGATTGTTTCGACGATTCGTTCCAATGAAAAGCATTACAGCCTCTTACAAGAAATTATGGGTCTCCCTTCAACAAAGGTTATTGAGCATCCAGACATCTTTATTCGTGAATCGGAATACACCTATAATCACTTTGATTATATTATTGAGCTTCGGAATAGTCCGGATGAAGAAATTAACTATGATTCATTTACGTACACGTCCGAACCTTTTTAGCATTACAAACGTCAATAACAGGATTCATAATTCCGTCGGGGAGGTGACCATATGTCTGACTTAGGCTATATTTTGCGCAAAACACGTCTGGAAAAAAAGATATCGCTGGATGATCTTCAGGAAGTAACCAAGATCCGCAAACGCTATCTTGAAGCGATAGAAGAAGGAAACTACAAGGTATTGCCTGGAAGCTTTTATGTGAGAGCTTTTATCAAAAGCTATGCGGAAGCCTTGGGACTTGATCCGAATGAAGTTCTGAATATGTATCAGTCGACGCTTCCAGCCCCTACGATTGAGAAGCCTGTTGTCGAAGCGATTCGTAAGAATAGATCAAGTGTTCGTAATACAGAAAAGATGAGCCGCTGGGCATCCAGCCTTATGTTTGTCTGTTTTATTTTGCTTATTTTCGGGATCGTTTACTACTATACGTACAAGAATTATAAGGGAACGCCAGCGGATGAGAAGCCAGCCCAAACGCAATCGCCACGCATTACTGATTCGACGAATCCTTCGCCGAGCACATCTATGAATGCAACGGGGGATGGCAAAGCAACGGCTATCGCAACGCCAACGCCTACCCCAGCTCCAACACCAACACCTGCAGTTCAAGTGAAATTCAGCGCTACGGAAAAGGGTGTAGATAACTACATTATTTCTGGAACGGGTAATTTAAAGATCGAATTTAAGATCACTGGATCTTGTTGGATCGCTGTAAATGCTTTAACGCCTGAGGGTGAAAAGGGAGCTTTGCTGCGGCAGAAGCTGTATAACGCTGGCGACACGGATACATTTGATTTAGCAAGTTCAGCTTACTTGAATGTTGGCGCAGCTAGCGCGTTGCAGCTCATGGTCAATGGCACACTCGTTCCTGTTGGAGATACGCCGAATCCGAAGCGGGTTCAACTCAACTTGCAAAAAAGCTAGCAATTTGGCAGTTCCTGCGCTTTCCCGGGTAATTAAAATAGCTAGTAAGGGAAATATTCAAAGCCATTGGCGGCTGGATATTTCCTTTTTTATGTGTTCTTGCTATAATGCTAATGTAATTTGATGGAAGGGATGTTGGGATGTAGATGAGTTCAGAGAGTTCGTTTGATATTGTATCCAAAGTAGATATGCAAGAACTAAATAATGCGATTCAACAAGCGGAGAAAGAGATGTTAACCCGTTTTGACTTTAAAGGCAGTAAAAGCAGCATTAAACTAGACAAAGATCAGCTTGTTGTCACTTCGGATGATGAGTTTAAGCTTCAGAACGTCCTCGATATTATGCATGCGAAAATGACGAAGCGCGGAATCTCAATCAAGAATCTAGAGTATTCCAAGGTGGAGCCAGCCGCTGGTCAAACGGTCAGACAGAAAATCAGCATGAAGCAAGGCGTCGATCAAGAGAATTCCAAGAAAATTAACATATTGATTCGTGATTCCAAATTGAAGGTGAAAACTCAAATTCAAGGTGATCAAATCCGCGTAACTGGCAAGAGTCGTGACGATTTACAGGCCGTTATTGCTTTACTTCGGAAAGCAGATATTCCCTTAGATTTGCAGTTTGTGAATATGAAATAAGCTGGAAAATAAGGTTCATGTACGAAAAACCCTCTGGATGCAGGGGGTTTTTACATTTTGACACCCCATTAGGCTTGTATTATACTGGTAGGGAGTGTTTTTTAGGACTATTGGAGGTTGTTTCTTTCATGACAGAAAAGGTTAAAGTAGTAACTCTCGGATGCGAGAAGAATCTAGTCGATTCCGAGATTATGTCAGGTTTAATTCATGGCCGTGGTTTTCACCTTGTTGATAATAAGGAAGATGCTACAGTCATTATCGTGAACACTTGCGGGTTCATTGATGCGGCGAAGGAAGAATCCGTAAATACAATTTTGGATATGGCAGAGCTGAAACAAACAGCGAATCTTAAGGCGCTTATCGTTTCGGGCTGTTTAACACAACGATACAAGAAGCAGTTGATGGAAGAAATGCCTGAGATTGATGGCATCGTGGGTACGGGCGATTTTGATAAAATTAATCACATTGTAGATGAAGCGCTCAGAGGGAAGAAACCGGTTCTAGTCGGGAATCCGGTATTTAACTATGACGCTGATCTTCCTAGATTGATGACAACACCTCGTTATACGGCCTACGTGAAAATTGCCGAAGGCTGCGATAACGCTTGTACATTCTGCTCTATTCCAATTATGCGTGGTGCTTTTAAAAGTAGAAGCATGGAATCGGTCGTCGCAGAAGTTGCTAACCTTGCAGCTCAAGGCGTTAAGGAAATTAGCTTAATTGCGCAAGATTCCACAAACTATGGAACAGATATCTATGATAGCTTCATGCTTCCTACCTTGCTTAACAAAGTAAGTGAAGTTGAAGGTATCGAGTGGGTGCGTCTGCACTATGCATATCCAGGTTTCTTCAGCGATGAACTGATTGAAGTGATGGCAACGAATCCAAAAGTGTGCAAGTACATTGATATGCCTCTACAACATAGTGAAGATTCTATTCTTAAACGTATGCGCAGACCAGGTCGTCAGAAGGATACACGCGAACTCGTTCGTAAAATTCGTGAATCTATTCCGGATGTTGCATTACGTACGTCATTAATTGTTGGTTTCCCAGGTGAAACTGAACAAGATTTTGAGAACTTGAAACAATTCGTGCGCGATGTTCAGTTCGATCGTCTAGGTGTATTTGCTTACTCCAAGGAAGATGATACTCCAGCAGCAAGACTGCCGGATCAAGTGCCGGACGATGTGAAAGAATACCGTGCTAATGCGATTATGGAAATTCAACGTGAAATTTCTAATATCCGTGGCGGTCGCCGAATTGGTCAAGAAATTGACGTACTTATCGAAAGATACGATGGTAGAAGTGACGTTTACATCGGTCGTTCGCAATTTGACGCGCCTGAAATTGATGGTGAAGTATTCGTATCGAATGCGAAATTGAATATTGGTGAACTTGCGAAGGTTCGTATTACCCACTCCTATGAGTTTGACTTATCCGGGGAGGTAATTGCATGAACTTAGCTAACCGCATCACCGTAGCGAGAATTTTATTAGTACCTATTATCATGTTCTTTTTGTTGATTAAGGTAAAATTTCCTCAGATACGGATAGAGGAGTTTAGCATAACGTATAATCAAATTATTGCTGCTTTAATTTTTATTATTGCTGCGAGTACAGATAGCTTAGATGGTTACATTGCTAGGAAACGTAATCTTGTCACGAATTTGGGCAAATTGCTGGATCCTTTGGCAGACAAGCTGCTTGTTACCGCTGTACTTGTTTCATTAGTAGAAATGGATAAAGTTGATGCATGGATTGTTATTGTCATTATTAGCAGAGAATGGGCAGTAACTGGACTTCGTCAAATTGCCCTCTTAGAGGGTACTGTCATGGCGGCCAGCAAATGGGGTAAGGCGAAGACGGCGGCTCAGATTACAGCCATCATTGCACTGCTAATTAATAATTTTCCATTTACGTTTCTAGACTTTCCCTTTGATGTAATAGCGAGTTGGGCTGCAGCAATTATTACTGTTTATTCAGGTGTGGAATATTTCGTCAAAAATAAACATGTCATCGATTTTTCAGAAAAATCATAATACAAACTACCTCTACATGCGGTCGTTCGGAAACGAGCGATTACGTTAGAGGTTTTCTCAATTTAAGGAGGCTCCAGTCGATGAAAGCTGAAATCATTGCAGTAGGAACAGAGTTACTTCTTGGGCAAATCGTGAATACAAATGCGCAGTTCTTATCCAGAGAATGTGCGGCACGAGGGATTGATATTTATTTTCAAACCGTTGTTGGGGATAATGAGCAGCGTTTGTTGGCAAGCCTTCAACTAGCTGCATCACGAGCTGATGTGGTGATATGTACAGGTGGTTTAGGGCCAACGCAAGATGATTTAACCAAGGATGTACTCGCGTCATTTACAGGGCGGAAATTGGTGCTACACGAGCCATCAATGGACGCTATCACTGCGATGTTTACTTCAAGAGGGATACATATGGTAGAGAGCAATCGTCGACAAGCCCTTATGCTTGAAGGCAGTGACCCATTGCAAAATGATACAGGATTGGCAGTTGGTAATGCTCTTACCTTCAATGGAACACATTTCGTGCTATTACCTGGACCTCCCAAGGAAATGAAGCCAATGTTTATGAATTATGCGGTGCCTTGGCTTCAAAGTTTAATGACGGATGAAGTGCCGTTGTATTCTAAAATGCTGAAGTTTGCAGGAATCGGGGAGTCTAACCTAGAGCATCAACTTTTGGATTTGATTCAAGCGCAGTCAGACCCAACGATTGCCCCATATGCCAAAGAAGGGGAAGTCACGATTCGTTTGACGACGCGTGCACATTCCGCTGCTGAAGGCGAGGAGAAATTAAAAGCGACTGAGGAAGAAATTAAACGTCGACTAGGTGAATATCTCTATGCGGATCAGGACGTTCCCATTGAAACTATTGTTTTGCAGTTACTAGCAGAGAGTAAGCAAACATTGGCAGTAGCCGAGAGTTGTACGGGGGGGTTGCTTAGTGATCTCATCACCGCGGTTCCAGGCAGCTCAACATCTTTCTTAGGCGGTATTATCGTATATTCAAATGCTTTAAAACATAAACTACTCGATGTTCCGATGGAAGTTCTGGAGGGGGAAGGCGCTCCAGGAGCTGTCAGCAGCGAAACAGCAGTCATTTTAGCCGAACAACTGCTTGTTAGGACTGGTAGTGACTTTGGCATCTCGGTGACCGGTGTGGCGGGTCCTAGTCCGTCTGAAGGGAAGCCAGTAGGTCTTGTCTATGTTGGATTGGCTCAAAAGGATGCGAAGACAGAAGTCTTTACTCTCCAATTGTCTGGAAATCGCGAGTTTATCAAACAAAGAGCCGCTAAGCGTGCTCTCTATCAATTATGGAAACAGTTGAAAGAAAACTAAAAATCCTCTATAATTAGAAATAGTTGACGGAAGAACCGTAGCAAAGCGATAACTTTGTTACGGTTTTTTGTTTGTTCGCAAAAAAACGAATGTATGTTCGAAAAAATGCTTGGCAAACATGCCAAAACAAGTTATCATATACCTATAATGATAGAAGGAAGTGGTCGTTTTGTCAGATCGTCGTGCCGCACTTGATAACGCATTACGTCAAATTGAGAAACAGTTCGGAAAAGGCTCCATCATGAAACTTGGAGAATCAACTCACATGCAAGTTGAAACGATCTCTTCAGGCGCGCTTGCCTTGGATATCGCACTTGGAATAGGTGGATTCCCACGTGGTAGAATTATTGAAGTATACGGACCAGAGTCATCTGGTAAAACAACGGTAGCTCTACATGCAATCGCAGAAGTACAAAAAGTAGGTGGACAAGCTGCCTTTATCGATGCAGAACATGCGTTGGATCCTTCCTATGCAAGCAAGCTTGGTATTAATATAGATGAGTTACTTCTTTCCCAGCCAGATACAGGGGAGCAAGCACTTGAGATCGCTGAAGCGCTAGTTCGAAGCGGCGCGGTAGATATTATTGTTATTGACTCCGTTGCAGCATTAGTTCCTAAAGCGGAGATTGAAGGCGACATGGGGGATTCTCACGTAGGTCTTCAAGCACGCTTGATGTCACAAGCACTGCGTAAACTTTCTGGTGCCATCAATAAATCTAAGGTTATTGCCATTTTCATCAACCAATTGCGTGAAAAAGTTGGCGTTATGTTCGGTAACCCTGAGACAACTCCGGGTGGTCGTGCATTGAAATTCTACTCATCCGTTCGTTTGGATGTTCGTCGTATTGAAACGATCAAACAAGGCAATGACATGGTGGGTAACCGTACAAGAATTAAGGTCGTTAAGAATAAAGTAGCTCCTCCATTTAAGCAAGCCGAAGTGGATATCATGTACGGCGAAGGTATCTCACGTGAAGGCAGTATTATTGATATCGGGACAGAACTAGATATCGTAAATAAGAGCGGCGCTTGGTATTCCTACGAGGGTGAACGTCTTGGTCAAGGTCGTGAGAACGCGAAGCAATTCTTGAAAGATAACAAAGCGATCTCAGAAACGATTGAACTGAGAATTAGAGAAAACAGCAACTTGATTAAAGTGGTTGGTCCGAACACGGATGAAGAGGAAGATGAGTTGGAAACAGCTTTTGAATAGGTTTGAAATATAGGATTGAAGAAGCACCTTAACCTTGTGTTGGGGTGCTTTTTGTCCATTTGGGAGATTGTTGATATGAAGCACGAAGAGGAAGAATTACAGGTGATCACGAAGGTCGAAAAACAAAAACAAGGTAGGCATCGTTATAATATTTATCTGAATGAGGAATACGCTTTTTCTGTTCATGAAGATATTCTGATTAAGCACCGCTTGAACAAAGGTGAATCCCTCTATCAGCAAGCGATAGAAGCCATTATTTTAGATGAAGAGCGAAATTTGGCCTATGTGAAGGCACTCCATATGGTTGGCAGACGTCCGCATTCCCTCTCAGAGGTGAAACGCAAATTGAAAGAAAAGGGTTTTGAAGCGCCTATTATCGAATGGGCGAGTGACAAACTTGTTGAAAATAAATACATCAATGACGAAGAATTCGCAAAGATGTGGACAGATAACCGAGTGGTTGCTCAACGTAAAGGTCGTAATTTAATTCGACAAGAATTACAACAAAAAGGAATTCATCAAGATGTCGTCAAAAGTACGATGGAGTCCATTAATCCGGACGATGAATACGATGGAGCTCTAAAAATAGCGAGGACGAAGTGGAAGCAAACCTCAGGTAAATTGATGGATAGAAAGCGTAAGACTGGCGCATTTCTAATGCGAAGGGGCTATACGGGTTCTATAGTTACGAAGGTTTTGGGGTTGATTAGCAATGAAACAGATGATGAAAAAATGGATTATATAGAAGATGAGTTTTATGAAGATTAATGGCATTAATTAATTCGATTATTACTTAATGACATTAATTAATAATTTGGTGGATTTTGGGTCTAAATAATCAACTCTTGGACATTCGCTTGACAAGCTTCTTCGACAAAAGATAAAATAACAGTGTATATTTTCATAATGTATTCAAAATCATACTAATTTCATTGATTTTGAGAGAGCAGCTGTAAAAACCGCCAATTTTTACGCTGTTGATTATGGATTATTAGCACTATAGTGCCCTAACGCACTGTGCGCATTCATTTAAAAGCCATACTCTTACTTGATGAAGGGTATGTATGACTAGTCAAACAATTGAATCGGATTAAAAAACCGAAGGTACCCCAGGCTAACACCTTGGAGAAACCAACGAGGAGGTGAACAAGATGACTGCCATCTGGATCGCGATCATTCTCGTTGTTGGAGCTGCATGCTTAGGGATTGGTTATTTTATCCGTAAATCTCTTGCAGAAGCGAAAATTTCCAGTGCTGAAACAGCCGCTGAGCAGATAAGAGAATCTGCCAAAAAGGAAGCAGAAGCACTGAAAAAAGAAACGGTTCTGGAAGCAAAGGACGAAGTCCACAAACTAAGGTCCGAAGCTGAAAAAGACATTCGTGAACGTCGGAATGAAATTCAACGACAAGAAAGACGATTGTTGCAAAAAGAGGAATCGCTGGATAAAAAATTAGAGTCTCTCGAGCGTAAAGAAGAGTTAGTAGCCAACAAAGAGAAGCGAATCGAGGATACACAAACCCAAATTGATCAGTTGTATAAAAGCCAAGTTTCCGAATTGGAACGAATTTCTGGTCTTACAATGGAAGAAGCGAAGAGTATTATTCTTACAAATGTAGAGCAAGAAGTTCGCCATGAAACAGCACAACTTATCAAAGAGATCGAACAACAAGCCAAAGAAGAGGGCGATAAGAAAGCGCGTGAGATCATCACACTTGCTATTCAGCGTTGTGCTGCAGACCACGTAGCTGAGACTACGGTATCCGTTGTCTCGTTGCCGAATGAAGAAATGAAAGGCCGTATTATCGGTCGTGAAGGTAGAAATATCCGTGCTTTGGAAACATTGACTGGTATTGATCTCATCATTGATGATACACCTGAAGCAGTAATCTTATCAGGATTTGACCCAATCCGTCGTGAAATTGCTCGCACATCACTTGAGAAACTTGTGGCGGATGGACGTATTCATCCTGCACGTATCGAAGAGATGGTTGAGAAGTCCCGCAAAGAAGTGGACGAACGTATCCGCGAATATGGGGAGCAAGCGACGTTTGAGGTTGGGGTACACGGATTGCATCCTGACTTGATCAAAATTTTGGGGCGCCTGAAGTTCAGAACAAGTTACGGTCAAAACGTGTTGAAACATTCCATGGAAGTAGCGTATCTGGCTGGTTTAATGGCCGGAGAGCTCGGGGTAGACGTAACTTTGGCGAAACGTGCCGGGCTGCTTCATGACATTGGTAAAGCATTAGACCATGAAGTTGAAGGGTCTCACGTCGAAATCGGTGTTGAGATTGGGAAGAAATACAAAGAGCATCCAATCGTTATTAACAGTATCGCTTCACATCACGGTGACGTGGAGGCAACCTCTGTTATTGCCATGCTAGTCGGTGCTGCAGACGCATTGTCAGCAGCGAGACCAGGTGCTCGTAGAGAAACGCTAGAAACGTATATCAAGCGTCTTGAGAAGCTGGAAGAGATTTCAGAATCATTTGAAGGTGTTGAGAAATCATACGCCATTCAAGCAGGTCGCGAAGTTCGTGTCATGGTGCAGCCAGAGAAAGTGGATGACACTGAAGCGTTCCGTTTAGCCCGTGATATTACGAAGAAAATCGAGGGTGAACTCGATTATCCAGGACATATTAAGGTTACGGTCATTCGTGAGACAAGAGCAGTTGAATACGCTAAATAAGAATTAGATGCGAAAAGTGGCTATTATAGCCACTTTTCCTTATTTTCAAGGCTGAATAAAGATCATCATCAAGGTAACTTAAACTTGGGAGCATTCGGTCATATAAAGGAGCTAGTTTTACGTTATGAAAATTGTATTTATTGGTGACATCGTTGGTTCTGTTGGAAGAAAAGCTTTGAAAAATATCATGCCAAGATTAAAGCAATTACATCCCCATGCGGTGTTCATTGCTAACGGGGAGAATGCTGCCGCGGGCAAAGGAATTACAGCAGCCATTGCGAAAGAAATCTATGAAATGGGCATTCAGGCGATTACAATGGGTAATCACACTTGGGATCAAAAGGAAATCTTCGATTTTATTGATAGAGACGATAAAATGGTTCGTCCTGCGAACTTCCCGCCTGGGACTCCTGGTAAGGGGCATACCGTAATCAAAGTGAAGGATCAAGAACTTCTTATTATTAATTTACAAGGACGAACATTCTTGCCACCTATTGATTGTCCATTCCGCAAAGTGGATGAAATTTTGGAAGGCGATAAGAAAAAACATAAATTTGTATTTGTTGATTTTCACGCGGAAGCGACTTCGGAAAAAATCGCTATGGGATGGCATTTGGATGGCAAGGTGTCTGCGGTCGTAGGGACGCATACACACGTACAAACGAATGATAACCGAGTATTACCTCAAGGAACAGCTTATGTGACGGATGTGGGGATGGTAGGGCCTCGTGATGGCATTCTTGGGGTAGAACGTAATGCTGTGCTCCAGAAGTTCAAAACACAGCTTCCTGTTCGTTTCATTACGGATGAGGGGAAATGGCATTTCCATGCAGTTGTCATTGAATTAAACGATCAGACAGGACTGGCGAAGGGCATTAATTTGATTCGCTATGATGAAGATCAAGTATTCATGGACTAATTACTAGCTGGAATGTGGCATCAGTAATAATGGGGGAAGTAGCATGTTTAGTCAACCTTGCGAATAAGATGGGTATTGGAAGCTATCCATCATTTCCGAGGAGGTACTATTCATGGATGTGTTAAAAGTTTCAGCAAAATCCAATCCAAACTCCGTAGCAGGTGCATTGGCAGGCGTATTGCGTGAGCGTGGAGCCGCTGAGCTTCAAGCGATAGGTGCAGGCGCATTGAACCAAGCCATCAAAGCAGTAGCTATCGCAAGAGGATTTGTGGCGCCTAGTGGAGTCGACTTAATATGTGTACCAGCCTTCACGGATATCGTTATTGATGGGGAGGACCGGACAGCTATTAAATTGATTGTCGAGCCTCGGTAGACGGTAAGGCAACTGTATAAGTGTTGACTTTCATGACTGACAACCAGTTCAAACGAAATGTTATCACAGTACCTATGAAACCTCTGTATAGAGGTTTTTGTGCTGTCTAGATACTTAATTTTGATGTGGAGAGGTGAGAATAGGATGAAAATTGTAGATGGACATTGTGATGCATTAACAAAATTATATCAGCAAACGAAGCTTGACTTTAATCAGGATGTGTTAGAGCTGGATGTAAGCTTTCCGAAGTTGCAGAAGGCGGGTGTAAAGGTGCAATTTTTTGCGATCTATCTCTCAGAATCCATCCCTAACCCAAGTTTTGATCATATCTTACAAATGATAGATATCTTTCATCAGAAGGTGACAAGCCATCCTCAAATGAGATTCATCCAATCCGCTTCGGATTGGTTAGCTATCGAGCAGACCGAGGAGATAGGTGCCGTCTTGACATTAGAAGGGATGGATGCACTCGCTGGCAATTTTACATACTTACATATTCTTTATCATTTAGGCGTTCGCTGTGCTGGAGTCA
This sequence comes from Paenibacillus qinlingensis, assembly GCF_031455095.1. Taxonomy (GTDB): domain Bacteria; phylum Bacillota; class Bacilli; order Paenibacillales; family NBRC-103111; genus Paenibacillus_E; species Paenibacillus_E qinlingensis_A. The sequence goes on along the minus strand of NZ_JAVDSB010000007.1, from coordinate 145,960 downwards.
CATGGAACTACGCGAATTGGGCAGCTGACGGCATCATGGAGCAGCGAAAAGGTGGATTTACAAAAAAAGGGAAGCTCATGTTAAAAGAAATCGAAAGTATGGGTATAATAGTCGATGTGTCCCATCTTTCTGTTGCAGGATTCTGGGAGCTCGTTGAGTTGTACAAGAAACCGTTTATAGCTTCACACTCAAACGCTTATCATCTATGTCCTCATCCAAGAAATTTATCAGATGATCAAATCAAAACTATCATACAATGTAAAGGATTGATGGGTATAACCTTCGTTCCTTACTTTCTGGATAACGCCAAATCGACAGTGCAGATTTCTTCGATACTGAAACATATCGATCATATCTGTGCATTAGGCGGAGAGTCCCATGTCGGGTTTGGCTCTGATTTTGATGGAATCGAACAGTGGGTAAAAGATTTAAGACATGTTGGAGATTACGGAAATATTATAGAAGCTTTGTGTAAAAACTATACGGAGTCGCAGGTGGAGGCGTTTTTGTATGGAAATTGGCGGAATTTCATGTTACGTAACCTTCCGAAATGAATAATTAAGAATCGATCTAATATTGATATGGATACAATCTAAAAACTCTATCTTTTAGAAACGCTGAAACCTCTTGCAATTTACTCTGTAAAGGCATAGAATTTGGATGACAAGTGAAAGAATTTTTTTATTGAACATCTTAAATTACTAAACAATCAGCTTATCAAATTTTCTTCACGCAGCTACAATCAAAAGGAGTGGACGTACGGTGATTAGTCAGTTATCTTGGAAAATCGGAGGTCAGCAGGGTGAAGGGGTCGAAAGTACAGACCGCATTTTCTCTACTGCATTGAACCGTCTCGGTTACTATTTGTATGGGTACCGTCATTTCTCTTCACGGATTAAGGGGGGACATACAAATAACAAGATTCGCATCAGCACCAAACCGATTCGCGCAATTTCAGACGATTTAGATATTCTTGTTGCTTTTGACCAAGAAAGTATCGATTTCAACGCACACGAACTTCGCGACAATGGTGTTATCGTTGCGGATGCTAAATTTAACCCTGTTTTACCTGAAGGAATTAAAGCTAGATTGTTCCCAGTGCCGATTACTGCAATCGCAGAGGAATTAGGAACGTCCCTATTTAAGAACATGGCCGCGTCAGGCGCTTCATGGGCTCTACTTGGCCTGCCGATTGACGTGTTTAATAAAGCTGTTGAAGAAGAGTTTGGCCGTAAAGGCGCAGCTGTTGTTGAGAAGAACATTGAGGCAGTTCGTAAAGGTGCGGAATCCGTACTAGAACTTGCTGGCGGCCCAATCGCTGACTTCCAACTTGAGCCTGCTGACGGACAACAAAAATTGTTCATGATCGGTAATGATGCGATGGCACTTGGAGCTGTTGCCGCAGGTTGCCGCTTCATGCCTGCTTACCCAATTACACCAGCATCCGAAGTTATGGAATACTTGCAAAAAGTACTTCCTAAAATGGGTGGTACAGTTATTCAAACCGAAGATGAGATTGCTGCAGTAACTATGGCAATTGGTGCTAACTACGCTGGCGCTCGTGCATTGACTGCATCTGCAGGTCCTGGACTTTCCTTGATGATGGAAGCAATTGGTCTTGCCGGTATGACCGAACAGCCCGTTGTTATCATCGATACGCAACGTGGTGGTCCAAGTACAGGACTTCCAACTAAACAAGAACAATCTGACTTGAACGCAATGGTTTACGGTACTCACGGTGAGATCCCGAAAATCGTTCTTTCCCCAAGTACGATTGAAGAGTGTTTCTACGATACAATTGAAGCTTTCAACCTTGCTGAGAAATATCAAGTTCCAGTTATTCTTATGACAGATCTTCAACTATCGCTAGGTAAGCAATCCGCAGAAATGTTAGATTATAATCGCATTGTCATTGACCGCGGAGCACTAGTTACTGAAGCTCCTGAACAAGAACCTAACCAACTGTTCAAACGTTATGAATTCACTGAGAATGGTGTATCACCTCGTGTGATCCCAGGCGTTAAAAACGGTATTCACCATGTTACAGGTGTAGAGCATGACCAAACGGGTCGTCCTTCTGAAAGCACTGAGAACCGCCAACGTATGATGGATAAGCGTCTTGAGAAGTTGAAACACATTCAAGTGACAGATGCAATTAAAGCTGATGCTCCTCACGAAAATCCAGACCTTCTTATTATTGGTATGGGTTCAACAGGTGGAACAATTGACGAAGCTAGACGTCGCGTTGATTTGGAAGGCATCAAAACGAATCATGCAACTGTACGTTTGATTCATCCGTTTCCTGCTGAACAACTGCGTCCGCTTATTGAAAAAGCGAAGCAAGTTATCGTAGTAGAGAATAACGCTACAGGTCAATTGGCTGATCAAATTAAATTGCATGTTGGCCACGCAGATAAAATTAAGAACGTACTTAAATACAACGGTAATCCTTTCTTACCTGCAGAAATTGAACAAAAATGTAAGGAGTTGACTTTAGCATGGCAACATTAAAAGACTTTCGTAACAATGTAAAGCCTAACTGGTGTCCAGGTTGCGGAGATTTCTCCGTACAAGCGGCAATTCAACGTGCTTCAGCTAACGTTGGCTTGGAGCCAGAAAACTTAGCAATCGTTTCAGGTATCGGATGTTCCGGACGTATCTCTGGTTACATCAATGCATACGGATTCCACGGTATTCACGGAAGATCCCTGCCTATCGCACAAGGCGTGAAAATGGCTAACCGCGATTTGACAGTTATTGCTTCAGGTGGAGACGGAGACGGCTTTGCAATTGGTATGGGACACACTGTTCATGCTATTCGTCGTAACATTGATGTTACTTACATTGTAATGGATAACCAAATCTACGGTTTGACAAAAGGTCAAGCATCCCCGCGTAGTGCGGAAGGTTTCAAAACGAAATCTGTTCCATCAGGAACTGTCGAGTCTGCTATCTCACCACTAGAAATCGCAATGGCAGCTGGTGCTTCCTTCGTAGCTCAATCCTTTTCCAGTAACTTAAAACAGTTAACTGCTGTTATCGAAGCTGGTTTGAACCACAAAGGTTTCTCTTTGATCAACGTATTCAGTCCATGTGTAACTTTCAACAAAGTAAACACCTATGACTGGTTCAAAGAGAACATCGTAGATTTGGACGAAATTCCAGACTATGATTACACGAACCGTGTTATGGCGATGACGAAAATCATGGAAACAAACTCCATGCTTACAGGTATCATCTACCAAAACAAAGAGAAGAAGAGTTATGAAGATTCTCTTCCTTTATTTGCTAAAGAAGGTCTTTCGAAACAAGATCTTAAGCTTTCCGAAGCTGACTTCAGTAAATTGCTTACTGAGTTCAAATAAACAATTTCCGACGAAGGCATACGGTGAAATTCCGTATGTCTTTTTTGTTGAGCGGCAATACTGACATTTATGACGTGATGAGAGGAAGTTTAAACCATGCTCCTAATTCCTATTGGAGTTTCAGCAAGACACATACACTTGTCTAAAACGGATTTAGCAACACTCTTTGGCGAAGGATATGAGCTTTCTGTATTCAAAGATCTTTCACAGCCAGGGCAGTACGCGGCGCAAGAAACGGTTGCGATTGTAGGTCCTAAAGGACAATTCGATAAAGTTAGGATTCTAGGTCCCGTACGTCCGCAAACACAAATTGAAGTTTCACGCACAGATGCATTCTCCTTAGGGATTCATCCACCGGTACGTGAATCCGGGCACATTGATGATACACCTGGCTTGCGTGTAATTGGCCCCAAAGGCGAAGTTACTTTAGAAAAGGGCGTTATCGTAGCTGCAAGACATATCCATTTCCATACTTCCGATGCGAAGCAGTGGGGAATTCAGGATAAACAGCTCCTTCGAGTGAAATTACGTGGTGAACGTCCCTTGATTTTTGAAGATGTGATTGCACGTGTATCGGACCAATTTGCATTGGATATGCATATCGATACGGATGAAGGAAATGCAGCAGGCGTTAAAACAGGGGATGAAGCAGAACTACTTCTTTAAAGATTAGCGTCATTAATCATTAGCTAGATTAATCATTTGAATGAAGCTAATTTACAAACATCCTTATGACAGACATGTGTAAGGATGTTTTTTATTTGATTTTTTCCTAGGAAATTACGTTCTGATGTAAGAATTGCAAGATTTCGAGTTTTTTCGACGAAAGATATAGTGGCTGTATGTAAATCATGGTAAGATAGTTGTCTACAGAACCTATGACTCCTGTGGTTTGTTATTACTATTGCCTATAGTTAGGAGACACTTTCTTGGAAACAATCTCTAGTACGTATCACGTTCCACTCGTCATCTTCTCCATTCTTATCGCCATTTTAGCCTCATTTGCTGCGTTGGATCTTGGCATTCGAATTCATAAGGCCAAAGGTTCTGCGAGACAAGCTTGGTTAGCTGGTGGAGCTTTTGCCATGGGCATGGGCATTTGGTCGATGCATTTTGTTGCCATGTTAGCATTTCATTTGCCAATAGCTGTCACCTATCAACTGTCTACCGTCATTTATTCGATAATACCCGCGTTATTTGCATCTTGGTTAGCGCTACACATTATCAGCCGGCCTATTATGCACAAATCACACGTGTTTATCGGGGCAACATTTATTGCTACTGGTATTGTTTCTATGCATTATATTGGCATGGAAGCCATGGTAATGGGCGCTACAATTGTCTATAATCCCTTTTTATGGGTGCTCTCAGCCGTTATTGCCTACGTTGTTTCACTGGTAGCACTTCTGTTACTTTTCTCTATTAAGCAGAATGCAAGTTCCCCGCGAATCCTATTAAAAAAATTAGGAAGTTCCTTGGTGATGGGTGTAGCAATTTGTGGTATGCACTATACAGGGATGGCGGCTGCAACTTTCAAGCATGAACATGCACATACAGTTACAGATCTTACATTCAATACGTCCTTATTAGCGTATCTTATAGGCTTTGGTGTTTTGTTCATTCTTGGGCTAGCCTTTATCAGCACGTTTATTGATAAACGTTTCGAGTCTCAACTATTGATGTCGGAGAAAAGATTTCGCTCTGTCGTAGAATCAGCTCATGATGCCATTATTTTGGCGGATGACAATGGAACAATCATTTCATGGAATAAAGGAGCATCCCTTATTTTTGGTTACGAGGAAGGGGAGCTTATTGGTGAAAAGCTGCGAACTATTTTTCCAAATCGCTACTTAGCTATTCATCAAGAACGGTTGGAGAAGCTTCTAACTACGCAAGATCCCAATGAGCTAGGGCGAACGCATGAGTTGCAAGGGTTAAGAAAAGATCAATCGGAGCTGCCAGTTGAGCTTTCTCTTGCCGTTTGGAAAGAAGAAGGCAGCACGTATTTCAGCTGTATCATTCGAGATATTTCAGAAAGAAAAAGAACTGAAGAGAAAATTAATCAGATGGTATATCGAGATCCCCTAACGGGTCTACCGAATCGTCTACTATTGAATGACCGTCTTGAACTTGCCTTAGATCAAGCTTATGAGAATCAACAAATCATTGGTATTATGTTTATTGATCTGGATCGATTTAAGTATATTAATGACACACTCGGTCATGCCATGGGCGATAAATTACTGATTGATGTAGCGAAACGATTTGAGGCTAACATCGGTAAAGGAGATACGGTATCGCGTCAGGGTGGCGATGAATTTATTGTTCTTTGGGCGAACACGACCACAGATGAAATGATAAAGAATGCGACCAAAATGGTTCGTATTTTCTCAGAATCGTTTAACATCCTTGAACATGAATTATTTGTTACTCCTTCAATCGGAATTAGCTTATATCCATCGGATGGTGGAGATATTGAGACATTAATCAAGAATGCAGATACAGCGATGTATCGGGTGAAAGAACATGGTAAGAATAACTTCCAGTTTTACACACCAGAAATGAACGAGACTGTGACCAAAAAAATGCAGATGGAAATCGGACTGCGCAAAGCTTTGGAGCGAAATGAGTTTAATGTGTATTACCAGCCGCAAATTGACGTGAATTCGGGCAAGATTATCGGTGTGGAAGCACTAATTCGATGGCAACATCCAGAGTGGGGGCCTATATCACCGACAGAATTCATTCCTTTAGCAGAAGAAACTGGATTAATCATTCCAATTGGTGAATGGGTGCTCAATGAGGCTTGTCGTCAAAATAAAGATTGGCAGGATCAAGGTTTTGCTCCTCTCCGTATGGCCGTTAACATCTCATCTAGGCAATTTAAGCAAAGTAATTTAATAGATATCGTGAGTAAAGCGTTAGACGAGTCTGGGCTAAATCCCGAATACTTAGAACTTGAGCTGACGGAAAGTATTATTCAAGATTCCAAGTATGCGATAGAAACGATGCACGAACTTAAACTAATGGGTATCTTTTTATCGATTGATGATTTCGGTACGGGTTATTCTTCCTTAAATTATCTGAAACTTTTCCCAATCGACAGCTTAAAGATCGATCAATCGTTTACTCGAAATATGTTTGATGATATCAAGGATGCTGCACTCGTACATACGATTATTTCAATGGCACATAATTTGGATTTGAAGGTAATTGCAGAAGGCGTAGAGACGAAGGAACAGCTGCAATTTTTATCACAGCGTGAATGCAATGAAGCGCAAGGCTACTTATTTAGTCGGCCGGTTCCCGCTAAAGAGATGACGAGTATTATTAAGCAACAATATACGTATGGGTAATCCAATTTAATGCCTCCTCTATTGAGGAGGTTTTTCTATTCTGCGTGTTATGGAACCCATATGGATATACAGGTAGCTTTTGTGCTATAATTTGATATTGGGTTAATACAATTAAGAGCTATATTTATAGATAAAGGGAAGTGAGTTCATCATGTCAAAGGAGAACCAAAATACATCGGACTTAAAATCCGACAAGGTTAAGGATTACTCCAAATACTTTGACTTCTCGGATGCGAAAGTGTTAAGCCAAGAAGAGGGTAAAACAACGTATCGAATTAAAGGTCGGAATATCCAAATCAATTCTGCACCCAATTATAAGGATGAGAAGCAACGTGGTAAAGAGGACATTCAGGTTCATTACGATTTCGCAATTCCGGAAGATATGCAGCAGTTTGGAGCGGATAAATTTTATCTGATCACTACTTATGGTTGTCAAATGAATGAGCATGACACCGAAGTGATGAAGGGTCTTTTCGAACAAATGGGCTATACAGCCACAGAAGACAAGCAGCTAGCAGATGTCATTTTACTGAATACATGTGCGATTCGGGAGAATGCCGAGGATAAAGTGTTCGGTGAGCTTGGACATTTGAAAACATTGAAAGCACAGAAGCCAGGTTTGATTCTTGGGGTATGCGGATGTATGTCGCAAGAAGAATCGGTTGTTAATCGTATCATGCAAAAACATGCTTTTGTTGATATGATTTTCGGTACACATAATATTCATCGTTTGCCAAGCCTTTTGAAGGATGCCTATTTCGATAAAGAAATGGTTGTAGAAGTATGGTCCAAAGAAGGCGATATCGTTGAAAATCTCCCCAAAAAACGGGAAGGTATCCGTGCTTGGGTTAACATTATGTACGGTTGTGATAAGTTCTGTACGTACTGTATTGTTCCATATACACGTGGTAAAGAGCGAAGCCGTAGACCGCAGGATGTTTTGGCAGAAGTCAGTGATTTGGCTCGTCAAGGCTTTCAGGAAATTACGCTTCTTGGACAGAATGTCAATGCTTATGGCAAAGACTTTGAAGATATAACGTACACTTTCGCTGATTTAATGGACGATATTCGCAAGATTGATGTTCCACGTATTCGTTTCACGACTTCGCATCCGCGCGATTTCGATGACCGCTTGATTGAGGTGCTTGGCAAACGAGGCAATCTCGTTGAGCATATCCATTTACCTGTACAAGCGGGAAATACCGAAGTGTTGAAACGGATGAGCAGGAAGTATTCGCGAGATCATTATTTGCAGCTTGCAGGTAAAATTAAAGCGACAATGCCGGATGTCGTGTTAACTACGGATATTATCGTTGGTTTCCCCGGTGAGACGGATGAGCAGTTCGAGGATACGATGACATTGTACGAGGAAGTTGGCTTTGATTTTGCATTTACGTTCATTTATTCGCCTCGCGTAGGGACACCAGCCGCTGAGATGGAAGATAACGTTCCCATGGAAGTGAAGAAACAACGATTATACCGTTTGAATGAGTTGGTTAATAAATTAAGTAAGGACAGTAATGAGCGCTTGTTAAATCAAATTGTTGAGGTCTTGGTTGAAGGTGAGAGTAAGACCAATAGCGATGTGCTTGCTGGTCGTACTAGAACGAATAAGCTTATCCATTTCACAGGAGATCCTTCCTTAATTGGTCAAATCATTGATGTGAAAGTGACTCATGCACAAACGTGGATTCTGAAAGGTGAAATTGTACAAAAGCCTCTTCAAATTTCCGTCTAAAATTTCGATCAGGATAATAGGAGCGTGTTAAGAAATGTCCCAATGTGATCATGCACATAATGATAATCAGCCTCATGCATTTCAAGTTGAGGAGTTTACGAATACAGAAATGATCGTTCGTGAAGATATTTTGGCAAAAGCGAAGGAGTTAGCTGCTTTGCTGACAACTTCTAATGAAGTTCAGTTCTATCAAAAAGCGGAGAAGCAAATCGCTACAAATCCGGATATCCAAGGGTTAATCAGTTCGATTAAGAAAAAGCAAAAAGAGATTGTTGCTTTCGAAACGTTCCAAAACAAGAAAATGGTGGAAAAAATCGAGGGTGAAATCGAAGTTCTTCAAGACGAATTAGACGGCATTCCGATTGTGAATGAGTTTAAACAAACGCAAGAGGATATTAACTATTTGCTTCAACTGGTTATGTCAGTCGTCAGAGACACGATTTCGGATAAAATTAATGTTGAAGCTGGCGCGGCGGAAGCACCGACTTCTTGTGACTAAGTTTGCCATGTAGAAGGTAAGAAATCGCCATCAACGAGCACAGCAATGGCTTACTTGAGTGGCGATTTTTTCAAAACAATAGAAATTATATGGACTTACGTGAAGGAGAGTTGTCATGCTGACAGTTCGAAACTTAAATAAAGTATTTCCTCCGGACATTCAGGTCCTATCGCAAGTGAGTTTTCAAGTAGATGCAGGTGAATTTATTGCCGTAATCGGCAGCAGTGGCAGCGGGAAGACAACGCTTCTTCGTTGTATTAGTCATCAAGAGAAATGGACAAGCGGTCAGCTCATCTATAATTCGAATGATATTACGAAACCAGGTCCATGGGATCGTTTTAAATTAGGCAAAGATTTCGCTTACCTCGAAGAGAAACCTTTTCTAAATCGGAATAAAAGCGCTGTCAAGAATGTGTTGATGGGGAGGGTGTATCAAGCCCCACTTCGGATGGTTACAGGCTTATCATCGAGAAATGAAAAAATCGATAGTATGGAGTACTTAGAGAAAGTTGGTTTGCTGGATAAAGGAGAAAAGAAAGTTGGTCAGCTTAGCGGTGGAGAGCAGCAACGTGTTGCCATTGCAAAAGCATTGATTCTTGGCCCTAAGGTGCTAGTGGCCGATGAGCCGGTATCTGGACTTGATCCGAAGTCTACAGAGTACATTTTGCAAGATTTGAAGTCATTGTGCAAAGACCGGAACATGACGGTTATCGCAACACTGCACAAGGTTGAACTCGCTGAGCGATTCGCAACTAGAATCTGGGGTGTGTCGGAAGGTCGAATCGTATTAGATATTCCAGCTCGACCACTCACATTGAACGAAAAAATGCTTGTTTTTGGTCAAATATGATTAAGGTGTTATTCGTTTGTTTGGGCAATATTTGCCGATCGCCAATGGCGGAAGCCGTGTTTCGTCATCAAGTGAAGGAAGCAGGACTTGAGGCTGTCATCTCCATTGATTCAGCGGGTACTGGAGACTGGCATATTGGTCATCCCCCACATCAAGGTACACGCGATATTCTTGACGCTCATGAGATCAGTTATGAGGGTCTACAAGCGAGGCAGGTTCGTTCAGATGATTTCCATCAATTTACTTATATCATAGCGATGGATGAAAGTAATGTCGTCAATCTGGCATCATTTGCTCCTGAATTAGTGGGAGATACCAAGCACGCAGCTATACATAAACTATTAGAGTTCTCCAGGAATAAACCGATGACGACCGATGTACCGGATCCCTACTATACGGGGAAGTTTCAAGAAGTATATGAGATGGTAGTGGAAAGCTGCAGTCGTTTGCTTGCTTTTATCGTGGAGAAAGAGAAGTTGGTAACAGAGTGACTTAATCATCATAAAAAAGCAAGCTAGAAAAGAGAAAACTCTTGTCTAGCTTGCTTTTTTGACATGGGTTAGTATTGCTGGAAAACAATCGAACATTGTGTTCCACGGTTGAGAGAGCTAGAGAAAGAAATTTTGCCATTCATTTTTTTGATTAAGCTGATGACGACAACAAGTCCAAGACCAGTCCCATGCTCCTTAGTCGTATAGTAAGGCTTGCCCAAGGCGCTTAATTGCTTATCCGTCATACCGACTCCCGTGTCTTCAATCGAGATCTGTACAGCACTGGGATGTTTACATGTACGTAATGACAGCCTGCCGCCATTGGGCATAGCTTCAATTGCATTCTTGACGAGATTGAGTAGGCATTGACGAAGCTTCTGAGACTCACCAAGAATATAAAGAGGTGCTTCACTATCATGCGAGATATCTATCGTAATTTTAAAGTCAATGGCGTAGGGTGTAATAAACCGAATGGTGTGTTCTAGCTCTTCTTTAATATCAAGTTGTTCCTGTAAATTAAGCGATGGCTTTGCAAAGTTGAGAAAATCTGTTAGCAGGCTTATGGCTTGGTCCACGCCGGTTAAAGCATAGTCAACATAACGTCTGCGATCGGTATTTGATAGGTCTGATCTCAGTAGTAATTGAAGAAAACCACGCGTAGAAGTTAAGGGATTGCGGATTTCATGTGAGACGGTAGCAGACAACTCTGCGAGCATGCGATTTTTATCTAAATGAGTGATACGATTGCGCTGCATTTCATATTTGTTAATAAAATAAAGTATAGCGATCATAATCCATAGCGAGATGAAAGCACAACCGATTACATAGCTAGCATATAAGGAAATTGGAGCTAAGACATAGGGTGCGAGGGGCGCATATAAGAGTTCATACACGAGAAGAATGGCCGTTGCATACGTTAGTTTTATCAGCAATGAAGCATGAGTTACACGATTTCGAACTAGAAAGCCGAGAATGAGTAAAAATGTGCTGCTTAGCAAAGCGGGTTCCCAATAATAGTTGAGCACGAACATGCAACCCATATTAAAAACGATCCAGGTCATGATCGCTGGTACGATGCCGACGCTTAAAGTAACAAAGAGCAAACAGACAGGTACTAGTTGTAGTGAGTAGATCAGAGGATCTATGTCCGCAAAGTTCCAGTATAAGAAAATAAAGGTGCCTAGTATGCATGCGAAAAAGAGAGTTAACTGCCGTTCCTTGTGCATGAAATGAGGTGCAATAATAAGGTGTATGAGGGAAGCGCTCAAGATGTAGAAGAGATTATGAAGCTCATTGGCAATGATGAAATGAAGCAAGTACAAGCATCCTTTCCATATATCGACAATTAGGTAATTGTTTCTACATTATCTCACAAATGCAAATTGAATCAAGTAAATTGCCCTGTTTGGAATGCTAAAGATTTGATAAAGACTTATAGTCATTGACGTATAAACCGCTGTATAATAAAGAAAACATAGCTTGCAAACGTTCACAAATTTGAAGGATTTGAAGCCGAGGAGAGATGTGAATGCGGTTGTGCTCACAGGTGTGCGGTGTTGTGTTTAATCCGATTGAAGACGATTATGTAGACGTTTGTGAGGATTGTGAGGCAGGGGAGAGTGACAATGAAGTAGAACGGGAATCGTTTAGTTTTTATTTGGGAAAATGCGGACTGATCATTGATTATTTGCTTTAAATGGCTATTTTAAAAAAAGGTTGATTACCAGCCATTTCTTGTTACAATAATAGTAGATTTATTATTCACACTATTCACTCTATATGCGGTTCATTTTTGAAAGGAGACCAAGCATGGTAACTTTACCTAAATTGAACGATCTCGGCTTTTTCGAGATAAGACTGGAATCCATCGGCGGTCTAGGCGCGAATCTAGCAGGTAAGATGCTGGCAGAGGCAGGAGTCGTTGGCGTTGGTTTGAACGGTGTCAGTTTCTCGTCCTACGGGTCTGAGAAGAAAGGTTCTGCAGTAAAAGCACATATTCGATTTTGTGACATGGATACGAAGATTCGGGACACATCGCCCGTTGAACGACCGCATGTTGTAGGTGTTTTTCATGAATCACTTTCCAAAACTGTAAACGTTATCAGTGGCATCTATGAGGATAGTACCGTGTTAGTAAATTCAACCAAAACACCTGATGAACTGAAAGCGAAGATGAAGCTTCGCGGGGGCACGATTGCAGTTATTGATGCAATTGGCATTTCACTTGAAGAGAAAAACCGCGTTAACATGGCGATGTTAGGTGCTATGTTCAGATTATGTGATTTCCTTGATCCGGATGTCATGCGTGGTGTAATACGAAAGTCTCTTGAGAAGAAATACCCACTTGCGGTCGCTCCAGCTTTGCGGACTTTCGATCGAGGCTTCAACGAAGTGGTTTTCCAAACGTATGCGCTTCCAGAAGGGGAGTCCATGCCAGATTTTGTCCGGTATGATACCCCAGTCTTGGGCTTCGCTACGCAGCCTATCGGTGGTGTGGTTACGAATCCTGGTAATAGTATATTGAAAGATTTAAGCATATCCCGTGCAGGGATGATGCCGCATTTTCATGAAGATAAATGTATTCACTGCGCTTCTTGCGATAATGTGTGTCCTGATTTTTGTTTCGTATGGGATGAGCTCCCTGACAAAAAAGGTCGTCCCCAAATGTTCCTGCAAGGCATAGACTATCAGTATTGTAAAGGTTGTCTTAAATGTGTACAGGCTTGTCCAACCGATGCGCTCTCTAGTGAGCGTGAAGAAGATGGTTATGCTGATCTAAATCGCATGCCTCATCGTTTCAATCTAGCTATAAACTCTTAGAGAGTATTTATGGGAGAAGGGTGGAACTACACGCATGTCCATTGATATTAAGCAGGAATTTGGGGTAGCCAAGGTCGAACAGCGCATCGTGTATGAATCAGGGAATGAGATGGCTGCCTATGCAGCGCATCAAATTAATTATCATGTCATGGGATACTTTCCGATATCACCATCCACGGAAGTAGCTCAATTTCTAGATCTCATGAAGTCCAATGGACAGCATGATATTGTGTTAATTCCTGCCGACGGTGAGCATGGTTCAGCAGGTATATGTTATGGGGCATCAACTGCTGGCGGACGCGTATTTAACGCGACAAGCGCCAACGGTTATTTGTACATGTTGGAGCAAATGCCGGTACAATCCGGAACACGTTTTCCAATGGTTATGAACTTGGTTTGCCGGTCTGTTTCCGGACCGCTGAACATTCACGGCGATCATTCTGATCTTTATTATGCTTTGAATACGGGTTGGCCAATTGTCATGTGTCGTGACCCGCAAGCTGTGTATGATATGAATATTATGGCGCTCAAATTAGCCGAGGATCCTGAGGTGCGCCTACCTGTTATGGTAGCTTCAGATGGTTATTTCACCTCACACCAAAAGCGCAGAGTACAAACATTTGCACATCGGGCTGATGTGCAGGCATTCGTAGGTGAGAAGCCACAGGGCTTCCCAGATACCTTGGATCGCAATAATCCGATTACTGTCGGACCTTATATGAATGAGCCGGATTACATTAATAACTGTTATCAACAGTCGATGGCGATGTATAACGCCGAAGGTGTCTATGACCGTATTCGGCAGGAGTATGCCGAATTGACAGGTCGTGACTATCCGATACTTGAACTATATCGGATGGAGGACGCGGAAGTCGCGGTATTCCTGATGAATTCGGCTTCCGAAATCATCAAGGATGTCGTCGACCAGCTCCGCGAGAAGGGCATTAAAGCAGGATCGATTGCGCCCAATCTGATCCGTCCTTTCCCAGCCAAGCAAATTGCTGAGGCGCTGGCGAACGTGAAAGCGATCACGGTTGGCGATCGCGCGGATTCCTACGGCGGGCATGGCGGCAACATGGTCAATGAAATTAAAGCGGCGCTGTTCACCCATGGGAACAGAGACACGCTTGTCATAAGCCGAATCTATGGCTTAGGTGGCAAAGACTTTTATGCCGAGGATGGGCATAATCTGTTCCAATTCGCCATTGACGCGATGGAAAGCGGCAAGGTTGACGTGCCTTTTGACTATTACGGGCATACGCCTGGAGATCCCTCGAAAACACCGAAGCGGGTATTGACACCAATGAAGTATGAGGATTTGAATACGGGTCTGATCACGGTCACACAAGACGAAAGCACGAGGAAGTTAAATGTTCGTATTCCACCACTGCGTTCCCTAACGAAAAAGCCTAAACGGATTGCTCCAGGGCATGGCGCATGTCCAGGCTGTGGTATTTTCTCAGGATTGGAATTGTTCTTCAAAGGGATCGAAGGCGATATTGTTTCCATTTTCCACACAGGCTGTGCGATGGTTGTAACGACGGGGTATCCATATTCCGCTCATAAAGCTACGTATATCCATAATTTGTTCCAGAACGGCGCAGCCACCTTGTCAGGCGTTGTAGAGATGTTCTGGGAGCGGAAGCGGCGCGGAGAACTTGATCATTTGGGGTTAAAAGACGATTTCACGTTCGTCATGATTACGGGTGACGGCGGGATGGATATCGGAATGGGCCCAGCGATTGGTGCTGCTCTTCGTAATCATAAAATGATTATCCTGGAATACGATAATGAAGGCTACATGAACACAGGTGCACAGTTGTCGTATTCAACGCCAATGGGCCATCGGACATCTACCTCCAATGTCGGAAAGCATCAAGGTGGTAAAGTATTCCATCATAAGGATACAGCACAAATCATGGCCGCAACGCACATCCCGTATGTGTTTACAGGTTCTGAAGCTTATCCGCAGGATTTGGTGAAGAAAGCAGCGAAGGCGCAGTGGTACGCACAGCATGAGGGATTGGTGTATGGCAAAATCCTTATTGCTTGTCCATTAAACTGGCTGTCAGATGACCAAGAGGGCTCTAATATTGTCGGTGCTGCAGTTGATTCCTGTTTCTTCCCGCTGTATGAGGTTGAACATGGGGTAACGTCAATCACTTACAATCCCGAAGATAAGAGTAAGAAGATTCCACTTTCGGACTGGTTGAAAACGATGGGCAAAACGAAACATCTAACAAAACCAGAATATGAAGGCTCGCTGAAATCGTTCGAGACGGAAGTGGAGCGTCGTTGGAATATGCTGAAAGCGAAGCATGAGAATGCGTATTTGTAAGACGGAGTAACCGTACATTACGAAGCACGCATACAAACGAAGGCACATTCCCCTCGTGGTGAATGTGCCTTTTTACGAGGAGGAGAAGAAGAATGCCCTATGTATTACAGCAGAAAGAAACCGAACAAATCTATACAACAACGCTTGTTAACCATTATGGACTAGCTTATTATGGGGTGAAATTCTGGATAGAGCAAGAGGAAGCGAATGAGCAAGCGTACGCCTATTTGGAATCCCAAGCTGTCCAAGATCCAGATAGTTGGCAAGTGATTGAATGGGAAGAGAGCGAGATGAAAATAAGTAATGTCAAGCTTAAAAACTCTTCCGTTTGGCAGTTATTTTGGTCAGGCATAACGCGAAAGCCAGAAGTACGAAAACTGGAAATTTAAACCTAGGTGTCAATAGGCTTGTCGCCTCGCATCCCCTGACAATAATCGCTACCATCCACCTATATTCGCATTTAACCCCCTCAAACTATAATAAGGGTACGAAAGAAAATTTTAACATCATACCCAGTGGAGGGAAAGACAATGAGAAAGTGGACGATGGTTATTGCGGTATGTATGATAGCTTTCATGGCGTTATTACCTAAAGCTGCACAGGCTGCAGATGGCGTAGAAACGAAAGGTCAGATCGTAGCAGGTGTAAGCTTTCGAGACCAACCAAGCACTTCGAGCAAGGTGCTGCGCATGTTGAAGACGAATGAAATCGTAACGGTAACCGAGTATACGACAGCGAATTGGTTTCAAGTTAAGGATGCACAAGGTGTAAGTGGTTACGTATCAACGAATAGCAAATACATAACGATTGTAAGCAACGCGCAAATCAATTATGGCGTAAATTTCCGTACACTACCTTCTTCGGAGGCAAGTTCTGGTTCCAAAGTTATTCGAATGCTTGCCAAAGGTGAAGATGTACTTGTTACGGATAAAGTGAATGATAGTTGGTACAAAGTCATTGATGCGGATGGCATTAGTGGTTATGTGAGCACAAGCTCCAAATACATCACAGCCGATTTCTCGGTTATTAAACCGAATATGCCCGTTGCGGCTGAAATCGAAGCAGTCATTGATGCTGGACAAGTCTACTTAGGAACACCATATGAATTCGGTTCACCTCGCAACGATCCATCGACATTCGATTGCTCAGATTTCGTTCAGACGATGTTCTGGGACGCGCTTCGTTTGTCCTTGCCGAGTGATTCCGCTTCTCAAGGGATGTACGTTCGTTCGGAAGGCACTATCGTGAAGGATTGGACCAAGCTGAAAAGAGGAGATCTTCTATTCTTTAGCAGCTATAAAGGGTCCAAAGCATCGGATTACGACGGGATCAATGTCTTAACGGAGCCGATTACTCATGTTGGCCTCTATTTAGGCAATGGGCAAATGCTTCACACGTATTCCGTTGAATCCGGTGGTGTTCGTGTAGATACGATCGCGGGTAAACAGTGGGATAATCGATTTTTGTATGGCGGCAGTGTTTTAAAATAAGTTGATGGTTCGAACAGGCAATGTATGCCATATACTATAGAAAGAGGCGGGTGCTTGCCTTGAGCATCCGCCTTTTGCATATTGTGTGAAAAGTATAAGCTTTATTTCTATCCTTGATGCTATGGAGAAAAGGAGAGCCTTATCTTTGAAACCTTCGACGACGAACCATCCCCTGGAATTTAGGAACACAACGGAAAGAGGACTTAACCTGGATACCGTGCACGAGCGTATTTTACATTTCATGCGACTTGATCCCGTAGCCACTTATAAATTTATCATTGGTACGGATTGTCAGGTGCACACAGGTCATACAAAATTCATTACCGGTGTAGTGATCCAGCGGCTAGGGAAAGGAGCGTGGGCGTGTTATCGTCAAGTAATTGTACCTAGGGCGCTATACTCAATTAAAGAAAAGCTTTCCATGGAGACTAGTCTGAGTGAGGAAATTGCGATGTACTTTGACGAAAACAAACGACAAGATATGGAAAATATTGTTCTTCCTCATCTCTATCAAGGTGCGACATTCGATATGTTCATACATATCGATGCGGGAGATGACGAGAATAGAAATCGGACGGCGAAATTCGTCCAAGAAATGGTAAGACGCGTGGAATCTGTCGGGATGGTCCCCGTTATTAAACCGGATTGCTATGTAGCTTCTGCTTATGCGAATCGACACTCGAAGAAGCCGCACCGACCAGCTTACGAGGACCATGAGGTGATCGATGGCAGTTTATAGAGCGTGCATACAACCGTTAGCTCCATGGTCAACGCGATCGAGGAGTTGGCGGTTTTATTCACCCTGTATAGAGCCTATGCATGCCATTTTAGAAAGAAGGGTTTCCGCGGTTACTTAGCGAAGTATTGCTGAATGATTGTAGCATTAGGGGGGAATTCCATGAGCAAAACGTTTATAATCGAAGCAGTGATGTTAGCCGTGCATGGCCAGCTCATGCTGCCATCAAAGCCTGTGACTTATTTAATACCTTATACGACTATTCAAGAACTTTACGAGCTGCATAGTAGTCCCGAACCTATTATGCTAGAACTAGAAGATGATGGATTCGTCAAACAAATGATTGGCGAGCTTATAGCCTTCTTTGAAGAATCTTTTAATAAGAAAAAGATAGAGAAAGCATTATCTATGCCATGGGGCAAAAGTCCGCCGTTACCGATTAATGAGCATGTGACTTTGCAAATTGTTTTTGCGATTGATAACGAAGCTTACGGGGATCAATTTGACCCTATTGAAACAGAATTAATTTTGACAGCGATCAAGGAGCAGGCTGAGCTGCTGACAGATCAATTTGACTTTATTGAGCGATTAGTGGAGTTTGCCATACCCGTAGAGGCTTTTGATGTTGAGGATTTTGAGTTCGCGGTTGAAGGCGACAATCAAGTATAAGAAGAGGAGCTGAGACTGAGCATTATGCGAGTTATCGAACAAGAAGATCAATTAGCTTTACTTCCCGCTAATTGGTTTCCAAACCAAACATGGACGCTGCGTGTTGGTGCAGGTGGTATGAATAATACGACACGTTTCGTTGAAGTAGAGGACTGCACGTATGTCCTGCGATTGTATGAAACACATCGAGACCGTAACAAAATAAACTTTGAACATCGTGTATTACTTCAATTAGCTAAAAGGAAAGACGAGCTTCCTTTCGACATTCCGATGCCATTAGAGCTTCCTACGGGTGGGACAGTTGTGACGCTTGGGGATGATGACGGAAAGCTCGCGGCTTTATTTACTTTTACAGCAGGTAGTAATCCAATCGAAATTGGTTTGAGTCAACTGAAAGAAATGGGGAAAGCAGCAGGCCAATTATCCGCTGCCTTAGCTAACATATCAATTGCGGATAAACCGGAGTATGCTCCTTATTATGAAATTGAACATATTCATCCTAGCTGCAAGCCAGATGCGATCCGCGCTTTTGCGCAGCATCCGCCGGAGGCGTTCTTAGCCCAGCAGGAGGAACTTGCTTATATATTTAATCGCTATATGGCCTTATATTCAGCAATTCCAACGATTCGGCAGCTGCCGCATCAGCTCGTTCATGGGGATATTAATGGTTCCAACATGCTGGTGGATGATGAAGGGCGTTTTGTGGCGATTCTAGATTTTGAATTTGTAACGGTCGATGTACGAGTCATGGAACTTGCCGTATGTTTATCCGATCTCATTGATCCCTCGCTTCCAGAAGAAAAGCTTCATGCTAATAGTAAAGCTTTCTATGAAGGATACCGCCAGTTTGTTCAATTACCACAAGATGAAATCAGCATATTACCCTTGTTAATCGAGCTTCGCAGGCTTGATGTGTTCATTCATTTTTTGGGTCGTTACTTAGATGGCGTGGATCCACAGGGCGTACTGGTAGATATCATTCGAAATACATATGAGAAGACCAAATGGCTTCAAACACACAAGGATTTGTTACGTTTTGATCGGATGTAGTCTATTTCACGTGTCCTACTAACCTGAAAGTTAGTAAGACACGTTTTTTTCAGTTCTTTTTTTGTTGATAGCCTTCAACTATACTAGTACATAGGATACGAGCTATTTGCGAAAACTTTAGTGACGATATCATTTATTTGCTAAAAAGGATTTTCTTAGAATGTGAAGGAGGACAATCATGGTCTATCAAGCAAGTTCAACGCGGTATGCAGAAATGAAATATAATCGTACGGGGAAATCAGGGCTTAAGTTACCCGCTATTTCTCTCGGTATGTGGCACAATTTTGGGGGATTAGATTTGCATGAGAACGGACGAGCGATGTTGCTTCGTTCATTTGATTTAGGGATTACACACTTTGACTTAGCCAATAACTATGGACCGCCGCCAGGTTCCGCAGAGGAGCTCATGGGGCGTGTACTTAAGAGTGACCTTGGTGCCTACCGTGACGAACTTATCATCTCGACCAAATCAGGCTACTACATGTGGGAAGGCCCTTATGGTGAGTGGGGCTCTAAGAAGAACATGGTGTCTAGCTTAGATCAAAGTTTAAAAAGAATGGGTCTAGACTATGTAGATATTTTCTACTCTCACCGTCCAGATCCGAACACACCGTTCGAAGAGACAATGGCGGCGTTGGATTTAATCGTGCGTCAAGGAAAAGCGCTCTATGTTGGCCTTTCCAACTATTCAGCTGAGCAAACCAAAGAAGCGGCGTCAATTCTTAAAAGTTTAGGTACTCCGCTACTTATTCATCAACCAGCTTACAGCATGATGAATCGCTGGATCGAGGATGGCTTGCAGGATGCCTTAGATGACTTCGGTGCAGGGAGTATCGCATTCTGCCCACTTGCACAAGGATTGCTCACCAGTAAGTATTTGAACGGGATTCCAGCGGATTCGAGAGCTGGCGGGAAAAGCCAATTCTTAAAAGAAAAAGACATTACGGAAGAAAAGCTGAATCAAATTATTCAACTGAATGAATTGGCTAGCTCTCGTGGACAAAGCTTGGCGCAGATGTCGCTGGCTTGGGTACTACGCGGTGAGCGCGTCACATCCGCATTAATTGGTGCCAGCCGCGTGTCGCAAATTGAGGAGAATGTTGCTGCACTCAAGAATCTCGCGTTTTCTCCTGAAGAATTGGCTGCGATTGAACAAATTCTGAAATAATTTATTGGTTTTCTCATAAAAAGTCAAATACAGAAGAAAATAAACCATAAGGGATTTTTCCTTATGGTTTATTTTATTTCATAAAAATGCTAAGCAACCTTTTTAGTAATTAGATCGTCATATATCCGTAAGGTAAGTAAAAAAAGTAAGTAATAAGAAAGAGGAGACCAAGATGAAAAAAAATAATAAGAAAACAACCATATATACAATGCTTCTATCAACGATGATCCTGTTAACAGCATGTTCTTCAACACAAGAACCAGCGGCAAGTTCCACACCAACTCCTAGTGCTAGTGCGTCATCGAGCCCATCAGCAACGCCTACACCGAGTTCTGTGGCAAGCCCAACTGCGAGTCCGTCTGCGAGTCCGTCTACTACACCAGCACCTTCATCAACAACCACTACGGTTTCGAAACAATTGAAAGATATGCTTGAACTTGCGAAATCAGGAAAAGTTAGCGGCATCCCGTTTGCTGCTACAACTGGACTTACTGACGATGTGGAGAAATCGTGGGGGAAAGCAGATAAGACAGAATCAGCGGGTAGTGGGCTTTACGCAACATACTCGAAGAAAAATGCTGTCATTGGGTTTAATAAGGGAAGTCAAATTATCGATATTCGCTCCAATGATCCGCAGCTGCGTACATTGACATTAAGTCAGATTGAACAAGCATTAGGTAAACCGGCTGATATCAAATTAAATGGGGATGATACCATTTATATCTATACAGCTTCCAAAGCATTTCAGCTTAAATTTATTATTCCCAAATCCACAGGTAAAGTAGATCATATCTCTGTCTTTGATACCGTACATTCGGTCAACAATATGGCTGGGTAATGGTTCAACACTGAGCGTGTGTGGCCAGGTATACTTGACATCTGCCTCTAGCTCGTACTAATGTTAGTGTCAAGAGGTGGAATGGATGAGTAAGAAACAGGATATTATGGCTGCCACGCTCGACTTAATACATGAAGAGGGGTTACAGGCAGTTACCTTCTCCAAGATATTTAAGAGAGCAAATGTAGGGTCTGGCACCATTTACAACTATTTTGCTAACAAGGAAGAGATCGTTAATGCGGTCTATAAAGAGGCGCGGATGCATTTGGGTGAATACCTCGTGCAGGGATTCACACCCGAAGCAAGTCTTTATGAGCGCTTTAAGCGACTTCAGTTGAATCGACTTCAATTCGGTATCGATTTTCCCAAGGAGTTTCTGTTTATTGACAGTTTTTCTTTTTCTCCTTATATTTCGCATGAGTTACGTAACATGGATGATGGCGACAATTCCCGGGAAGTTGTTCTGTCAGTTATCGTTGAAGGGCAGAAGCAAGGAATTTTTAGGGAGATGGAATCTCACTTATCCCATCAACTGATTCACGGTATTATTTCATCCATCCTGAAAGGATATTATGTACAGAAATATCCATTGGATGAAATCCAGATTCAACAAGTTCTAGAGTCATCTTGGAAAGCGCTGCTAGTATAGAAACAGCCATTTGAACGACTGCGAATCGTGGTCACAAAGGCTATTTTTTTTATTGATATATTGGAATAAATATTCCAATATTTCTTGCGAGTAGAAGAAAATTAATCCGGTAACTATAATATCTCAGTAAAATAAAGGGGTATTTAGGTGGATTTAATATTTCGGAATTATTAAGTTGGAATATTAATTCCAAAATATCTTGACGTAAGAGTTCTTCGGAGATATACTAACAATGGAATAAACATTCCAAACACATCTGAAGGAGGCACATGATATGTCTAAAGTATGGTTGATTACAGGAAGTTCACGAGGTTTTGGACGCAGTCTTGCAGAGGCGGTACTTGCTAAAGGTGACCAACTCGTCGCGACGGCCCGCAATACCGAACAATTAGCTGATCTATCTGCACGTTACGGAGATCAGGTAAGGATCGTGAAATTGGATGTGAATCGTTATGATCAGGCTGAAGCAGCTATTCATACAGCTTTTGAAACTTTCGGACGATTAGATGTCCTTGTCAATAATGCAGGTTACGGGAATGTTTCTTCTATTGAAGAAACGTCGATGGAGGATTTCCGTGCACAAATCGAAACGAACCTGTGGGGTGTTATCAACGTAACGAAAGCCGCGCTGCCTATGTTGAGAGAACAAGGTTTTGGTCATATCGTTCAGTTCTCCTCGATTGGTGGCCGAACAGGCGCGCCAGGTCTTGGTGCTTATCAAACAGCCAAGTGGGCAGTAGAGGGCTTCTCCGAGGTATTGTCTAAAGAAGTGGCACCGCTGGGACTTAAGGTCACGTTAATTGAACCAGGCGGCTTCCGCACCGATTGGGCAGGCTCATCGATGCAGCATATCGAACCAAGTGAAGCTTATCGTCAAACAGTCGGTGGACTTCTGAAACATTTGCGCGATAGAACGGGGAAAGAGAATGGCGATCCGGATAAAGCGGCGCAAGCGATTATTACGATGGTAAATGAAGAACATCCACCGCTTCGCTTGTTACTCGGAAGTGATGCTGTTGATATCGCAAACGCGGTAGACGCAGGCAAGTTAGCCGAAACAAAGCGTTGGGAAAAGTTAAGCCGTTCTGCTGATTTTGAACAAAGAAAATTGGATCCAGCCGTATCACAAATGTATAACGAGCTTGAAGAATAAGCTTGCTCCTGTGCATTCGTCCCTATCTTAAACTTGTATAAAAAGTTAGACTTAGCGCAAAGATAAGCAAAAAAACTTATCCAGTTGGATAAGTTATTATAAATATGAAACGGAGATCCTACTATCATGACACAAATTACTATGAATTCAGAAATGGTTACCCTCATTAATGTATTTACGGTTGAACCTGCTAATCAGGAACGTCTCATTGAGTTACTTACCAGAGCAACAGACGTTTCAGTCCGATACGCTCCTGGATTTATCTCTAGCCGTCTTCATCGAAGTGTTGATGGCACGAAAGTAACCATGTATGCACAGTGGGAAAGCGCGGAAGCTTACCAAGCTATGCGAAACGATCCTAAGCCGCTTCCTTATCTACAAGAAGCAATGACGATTGCTACATTTGAACCCGGCATGTATGAAGTGGTTCGAACTTTCGAACCAGCAGGCGATTAAGATTCCGCGCGCTTGTCAATCGCTTCAGACATCGTACGATCCGTGAGATGCGCATAGATTTGCGTGGTCTCAGGGGAGGCATGGCCGAGCTGCTCTTGCGTTTTGTATAAGTCGTTCTGTAAGTAATAATCGGTTGCGAATGAATGCCGCAGTTTATGTACAGAAAGATACGGTTTCCCAAACCTTTTTGCATATTTAATGACAAGTTCTTGAATCGCTCGTTTCGTCATACGTTCGCCTTCTTTTTTGCCATTGGCCATGGCAATGAAGAGGGCTTTTTCTTTTTTGGCTGGCTTGTAACGCGATGAGCGAATAGCCAAGTAATCCGTAATGGTTTGTATGGCATCAAGTCTAAAATAGACCGGTGTTTTGAAAGTGTCGTCATTTTTACCTTTTCGGTACACGTGGACAAGCTTTAATTTCATATCAATATCATCGACATTCAAATTAAATACCTCGGAAACACGAAGCCCCGAATTTAGAATAAGCGTTACGATACAGGCATCCCTTACTTTGTTTAATTCATATGCGTAAAGTGCTTGTTTATTTGTTGCGACATCGTGTCCATAACCTTCCTTCAAATAAGCAATGAACTCCGCAATTTCTTCCTCTTGCAACAGCTTGCCTTCCAGTTTCGCCGCGCTGTCTTTTGCCTTGTGTGCACGCTTAATCTCTACCTTAGCCATCACATTGCGCTTCAGGAGCGGGTAGAAGTTATCATCCTCAGCAATTTGACTCAAATAATGAAATAAGGATCGAAGCGCAGATAGCTTGCGGTTGATCGTTGTTTTACCATTAGCTTGTGCTTTACGAGTAGCAAGGAACATGCGAAAATTATTAACGCTGTCCATATGTAATCGCTCTAAGTCCTCGAGAGGAACTTGATTCATGGCAGTTGCTGTACTTAACCCCTCCGCGAGAAGCCAGGATAGAAATATTTCATAATCGCGAACATATTCGAGCAGGGATGATGGGGATAGATCAGGTAGTTTGTAATTAATGAATTTCTCAATATACCACGGCATCGATGGTACGCGACGATCTAACTCATGACGGTCTTTAACTTTAATTATATTCATAGCGGTTCACCTCATAAGCGTCTTGCTGTTAGTATACCAGTGCATTCTCGAAATTGGTAGAGATAGGAATCAAACTATTTTAGACCCTGAGACGTCTTAGCTACAACACGATTACCTGCGCGGTAAAAGGAGCGTCATCAACGACATGACTAAGAATAGGAAGCTAGAAAACGAGTTAATTGCCTGCATCACTGAACATAAAGAGAATGTGTATCGGCTTGCCTACAGCTATGTGAAAAATCAAGAAGATGCCCTAGATATTGTGCAAGAGGCGATTCAAAAGGCATTGGCCGGGTCTGATGCATTGAAAAGCCAAGCGGCAATCAAGAGCTGGTTTTACCGAATAGTCGTCAATACCTCGCTTGATTTCTTGCGTAAACATAAGAAGCTAACCGTGATGGATGATGTATCCATGGAAGCTTTGACGCCTGGGAGTGAAGATGCCTATACGAATATTGATTTGCAGCGGGCGCTGGATGATCTGCCAACGATGTATCGCAGTGTGATTACGCTTCGATATTTTGAGGATTTGAAGATCGATGAAATCGCGGATGTGCTAAAAGAAAACTCGAGTACGATCAAGACGCGGCTCTACCAAGCCCTTAAGCTTTTACGGATAAAAATGAACGATGATAAGCTTGTGGAGGTAAACTAACCATGGACGAGAAGCTAGAGAAGATGAAACAAACCTATATGGAGATTCCAATCCCAGATGAACTCGATTTTATTGTCAATCAAGCCATTAACCAACATAGAAAAAAGTCTAAAACCAATCTGAAGTGGCTACCAGTAGCTATCACTGCAGCGGCTATCCTATTCGTAGCAGGTCTGAATACGAGTGCAGCCATGGCACAATCCTTATCTGACCTACCTGTCGTAGGCAAATTGATTAAAGTGCTGACCTTTCGTGAATATCACTATGATGACGGTGCAAACAAAGCGAATGTTGAAGTTCCCATCATAACGAATCTGGAGAACAAGACATTAGAAGAATCCTTAAATACAAAGTATTTGGAAGAGAGTAAAAAGCTCTACACGAATTTCATGAATGACATTGCTCAGATGAAAGCTAGTGGATTAGAGGGACATCTAGGCGTAGATAGTGGTTATATCGTAAAAACGGACAATGATCAGATCTTCTCGGTGGGGAGGTATGTCGTCAATACAGCCGCTTCATCGTCAACTGTTTTCCAATATGACACCATTGATAAGAAGAATCAGTTGTTAATCACTTTGCCGAGCTTATTTAAGGATGACGGCTACATTCAGGTAATTAGTGACTATATTAAAGCCCAAATGAGACAACAGATGAAGGATGATCCCGCTAAAGTGTATTGGGTAGAAGGTGTTCCGAATGAGGTGAAGTTTAACTTTACGTCCATAAAAAAAGATCAAAGCTTCTACTTGAATAAAGACGGCAAGCTTGTCATTGTTTTTCAGAAATATGAAGTTACGCCTGGTTTTATGGGGGGGCCTGAGTTTGTAATTCCGACCAACCTATTAGCGGCTCAGTTATCTACACATGCTTATCTTTTGCCCGAATAAAATTGGACTCCATTGCCTACATTAATTGGGTATGCAAAACATCAGCTGGGGGTATTACCATGCCGCAACAACAAAAGGAACTTGGCTTAGCGCAAATTAAGGATGTTGCCCAAAAAGCAGAGCAAGCAGCGGAA
Organism: Paenibacillus qinlingensis; assembly: GCF_031455095.1. Classification (GTDB taxonomy): domain Bacteria; phylum Bacillota; class Bacilli; order Paenibacillales; family NBRC-103111; genus Paenibacillus_E; species Paenibacillus_E qinlingensis_A. Next base: position 119,536 of record NZ_JAVDSB010000007.1, on the reverse strand, counting down.
CAAACATTGCAAGTTGCACAACAAATCTATTCGCAGGCTACCGCTGCGGCACTCTCAGAAGCTGAACAGCAAGTAGAGGATCTCCAAACACAAATCAAGCAAGCGCAGCAAAAGACGGAAGAACTGAAGGAAGAAATGAAATCACAAAGCGAGTCAACTCAGTCATAGCAAGCAGGTAGCCCCACTTCTGTGGGGTTTTCATGCTAACGAAGGAGGAAACGATATGCCGCGACGTCAAAGTGGTCCCCATACGATAGATCCGAATAAAGCGATGATTCAAGCCGTGCATTATGAAGATGGGAGTATAGAGGCTGTCAAATTTCAGAATGGTCAAGTGGTGGATGTCCAGACGGCAATTGAGATGACCGAGGCAGATTTGATCGAGGATGCCAACACAGGTGTGAATCGAAAAGGTGAAAAAACTTTGCGTTCGTATCCAGATGGAGATCCTAGCAATAATTTATCGAATTTACCTCGATTTTAGCTGGCATCGTTCATGAGATAGGAAGCTGTTTACCATCGGTGAACAGCTTTTTTTGCATTAAAAAAGCTGCTGAGGGTCTCAGCAGCTGTGAATGCGATTGCAGTTTTACTTTTTGAAATAGCCGCCAACATAGTTGTAGATGACGCCAAGCGCACCGATGTAGTAAGCGATTTTGATAAGGTAATCGGTATGATCGAGCGGCATCATGTTGGAAAGCAAGAATAGAGGGAAAACAAAATACAAAAGGTCTTTCAAGTAGGATGTAACCGTAGCGCTGGAAAAAGTTCCTGCTGAGAACGATTTGAACAAATCTACTACAAAGCTAAGACCCATGACCCCTAAGACAAGCCACATAGTATAAAGCATTAAACCCGATAGTGTAAGTGCCATGTCTGATTCACCTCCACATACGAAGATTTGCTTTCAATCTATCATATGCAGCGATGTGACAAGTCGTGCAAGGTAGTCATAAATTTATAAGCTACGTGTGCATCGTATTTCGAAAAATAAGCGGAGATACACCTACATATTTCTTGAATATACGTGAAAAGTAGAAGACATCATTGTACCCTAATGAAGCAGCAATTTCCTTGACGGACATTGTCGTGTTCAACAAAACATTTTTGGCTTCCGCCATTTTCATTCTATGCATATAGGTATTTAGCGGATAACCGGAATATTCGCTAACGATTCTACGAAGGGTAGAAAGGGAGATATGGTGTCGCTTCGCAATACTTTGCGCGTCAAAGGGTTGATATAATGAATGACTGAGCTCATCAATGAGATTAATGAATTGCTGCGTCTTCGTCGTCTCCGTGGTGGCTTCTGCACGTTGAATAAATTCAAATAATAGGGACTCTACAAGAAGTGCAGCCCGATCAATATTTGAAGGAATGCCGCTTTCCATCCCCATGAAAATGCGTTCGATCCGATTAAGCTGAGTCGTATCCTCGTAGCCAACCTGCTTCACTTGATCTATTTCGGTTAGCCAACTGTTCTGCCATTCCTCTACACGGCTGCCTTCTACTGTGAAGTAATATTCATCCCAGTATCCGCCTGGATCTGGGCCATATTGATAGACTTGATTCGGACGAAAGAAGAATAGGCTGCCACTTTCGACTTTCTGCACCGGCCCGTCATTGACACGGTAAGTCCCCTTGCCTCCTGCGATATACACAATTGCGAAACTCTCGAACTTGGCATCTTCCCGATACATAATCCGACCTGGCAAATGGCCCACATGACGAATGCGAAGAGATTGCAGCTTTAATTTACTGGCATCAATAGGTAAAGTGATGATTCTTAGTGGATAGGGACTAATTGTATTGTCCATGAATCTAGGCATAACATACATTCCTTCCGAGCAAACTCCGTGGTATGATGTAATTTTCATTATAAAGGGAGCATTCATACATCCATAACCAGTTTACCAAAAATTCGTTTAGAAAGAGAGCACAACATGTCATGACAACCGCGCTTAAACGATTATTATTAATGAGCGTCAGCTCTGGTATTATTTTTAACTACATGGGTATCTTTATTAATCTGTTTATATGGGAAAAAGGGAATCAAATCTTCGATGTAGCGTGGTTTAATTTGATCATGTTTCTAGTTTGGGGAGCCGCCTTCATGTTTGGTGCGAATCTGTTATCCAAGCTCACGATAGGGTCGGTTATGCGGGTTGCGGCCATTGGAGCAGGTGTCACTTTCATCCTTCTATCTTGGGTACATTTTGAACCTAAGATGCTTTATATTACTTTGATTGCTATTCCAGTTGGCATTACGAACGGTCTTTATGGCTCTGCGCAAAATATGGGGATCTCCCTTTTTGGAAAAGGGAAGGAGTTTTCCGCGTTTTTTTCCGCGATAAGTGTCATTGGTCAATTGATTTCCTTCATTAATCCTTTGCTATTCGCAGTGATTATAAAGTGGATGGGTTTCACAGCATCCTTCTTCATTATGTTCATCTTCATCGGACTGATGATAGTCACATCCTATTTTGTTCCTCTGATTTCATTAAAAGAAGCCAATGAACCTGTGTTTCGTAAGTTTCGCTTGGGTCAAGTATTCTCGACACCCCAGTTGAAATGGATGATTCCTTCGCTGGTTGCCGGCGGATTTTTCATTCAGTTTCAGGGGATCTTCTCATTGATCTTTACCTTCTCAGTCACGCAAGATAAACTCAACATCGCCTTGCTGCAAATTATGTATACATCCTTCACGATTGGTTGTGTATTTGTATATCGTCGCTTCAGTCGTACGCGTCAGATCAGTGATAACAAATGGTTAACGTTTGGCATGGGGGCAGCGGCAGCAGGATTTTTGCTAGCTTTATTCCCTACGCCGCTGATTTTGATCTTGTCCAACATCTTAACGACGATCGGATTGTTTTTCTTCGCTACGATTTGGAGCTCGCGACAATTTATGATGACCTATCAATTAGAACCCATTCATCAAACGAGAGTTATGGTATGGCGGGAGCTTATCTTGGTGATTTCACGTATGTTCCTGTTGGCGTTGATCCTCGGAATACAAGACTTTAATGGATTCGTCTTCAAGGCTGTCATGATCTTTAGTTTCTCAAGTGTCTTACTGATCCCGTATTTTTCTAAAAAAAGCGATGAAACCGTGGAAAAGACGGTTAGGAAAGCCGTGGAATCTTAGAATTCCCGCCTGAATAAATTGTTTATCGAGATGGGGTAGAAGGGGAAACTATGGTATAATAAATCACACTATGGCATGAAAGCAGGCGACACACGCAGCATGAATGGACAAAATCGAAAAGATGTTATGCCCGGTAAAGAAGTGAATATCGTGTTAAAGCAAGACCAGCGAAGCGGGAAACTTACACGCGGGATAGTGAAGGATTTATTGACGAACTCACCCACTCATCCTCATGGTATAAAAGTAAGACTCACAGATGGCCAAGTTGGTCGCGTGAAAGAAATTATTACGCCGTCCAGCTGACGGAACATGGAGGAGAATTGGGGATGGCAAAAGCAAAAGTAGCGAAACGGCCAACGCGTGACGAGTTCGTATTAGAGGAGATCGGGAACCAGCTGTCAGAAGCAAAGATGGAGAATTCTGAGATTGTGTTAACCGTGTGGGGACGTGAAGAAACCGTACGAGGTACAATTGCAACGATGGATTCACGTACGGGCAGAGTACATATGGATTGCAATGGCGAGCTGGACAAGGTGCCGTTCATGGATATTATGAAGGTGGAATATCCACGGGATTAAGAAGATGATCTTCTAAAATGATTCCAACATTACGCTTATTCTTTAACTCTAAAGCCAGTGTAAGAATGGTGGGCTTAGCGTGTGAAGAATAAGCGATTTTTTCATCGAAAAAATTGCACTAAATCTATATTTAACGCAATTTAGCTTGTAACGGACGGAGATTAACAGCATGGACACTAGTTTAACGTTTGATGACGAGTATTTGGAGCTTTTTGACTCCTGGATGAAAGACCAGGGGTTCACAAAACGAACGCAGCAAGCTTACCTTGGGGATGTTCGTTTATTTCTCGCAAGTCTCGGTGAGAAGGAATTACCAGCAATTGCTGCGATTGATATTATGCGCTTCCTGACGAAGATGCGTCAGGGCGGGGCAGGGGATGCGGCGAGGAATCGGTACCTCTCGTCGATCCGCACTTTTTTTACAGCGCTAGTGGAGCTGCAGATCGTCGTGCATAATCCCTCGAGTACTGTGAAGAAATCGAAGGTTGAGAAGAATCCAGTTCCGACCTTTTTGAGTGAGGAGCTGCTGTCTGTATTTTTGCAATCCATCGAAGGGAAATATCAGATTCGGAATGTTGCAATGTTTCTATTAATGAGCTATGCAGGTTTGCGGGTCAGTGAGCTTCACCGTCTGAATATGTCCGATTTCAATCGGGGCACGAATTCATTAATGGTTCTCGGGAAAGGGCGTAAGTGGCGTGTGATCCCGCTCCCGAATGAGATTGTTCAGGTGCTCCAGCGGGCACTTGAAGAGCGTATGGAAGCGAGGAATGGGGCTGAGCAGCCTTTCTTTGTCTCCCAATTCGGTCGACGTATAAGTATTCGAATGATTCAAACGATTGCCGAGAAACATTTCGGCCAATTGAAGGGTCAGTACATCGAGTTGCAGGGCAAGTCGTTCTCGAGTCACAAGCTGCGACATACATTTGCCACGATGCAAGTATTAGCTGGGACGGATATTCGAACGCTGCAGGAGCTGCTCGGACATGCGAGCATTCAAACGACGCAGATCTATACGCACGTAGGAGATAAACAAAAGCAGGATGCGATGAATCGGGTATCAGCGTTCATACCGATTGGTATGGGGATTTAAGTGACATAAATGACTAAAATTATGCATATAAGGCAAAGGAGAGACTTTCCATTTCTAAATGATGTTCTGTCTAGGAGGCTGAAGTATGGCAATACGACCCCCCATATTGCAAAGTGGAGATACCATTGGCATTGTGACGTTAGGAAGTCCACTGGACGCAAGCACGATAGATGCTAGGCTCCAGACGCTTAAAAATATGGGTTTCAACGTAGTTGTGGGGAAATACGCGTATGCGTATGGTGGGATTGTTGCGGCTACAGCTCAGCAGCGAGCAGACGACCTGATGGAGATGTTTGCGAATCCGAATGTGAAGATGATTCTGCCCACAAGAGGGGGAACCGGGGTTAAAGATATTTTGCCCAACTTGGATTATCCATTCATTAATCGCAATCCGAAAATTGTCACAGGGTACAGTGATATTACGATTTTATTAAATGTGCTGTACCAGTTTGCTAATTTAATTACATTTCAAAGCCTGCTGCTCATTGATTTTAAAACGAGTACACCCGCTTATAATTTCGACCAATTTTATACGGCGACATCCACACTTATGAGTCCGAGACTCATTCAGAATCCGCCTGATATGCCACTAACTAGCTTGGTAAAAGGAGTCGTACGAGGGCAAATCGTAGGCGGTAACCTCACATCGTTCGTAGGTACATTGGGGACGCCATTCGAAGTGAATACAAAGGGGAAGATCATCTTCCTTGAAGAGACACATGAACCATCGAATGCGGTGTATCGCTATCTGACGCAACTCATTATGGCTGGGAAATTCCGTGATTGTGTCGGTATCGTCATGGGGCAGTGTACGAATTGTACAGTTTCATATGCCACAACATACCAGGATTTAATTGTCGGATTAATCGCGCCGTTAGGGAAGCCGCTTCTTACGAACTTGAGCTCAGCCCACGGCTTTTATAAAGCTGCGATTCCGATTGGAGCGCTAGCTGATCTCGATACGTTCAATAACACGCTCACCATTATTGAGCCTACAGTCAGTTCTTAGATAAAAAGGGAGAAAAGCCGTCGGCAGCAACCGCGGCTATTTCTCATCCTTAGTTGATTAGGCGACGTGCTCCCCAATAATGCTCATCATAGTAAGACGTGCCGAATAGCGTACTGATTTTTACTTCTCTTGTTCCCATTGTACCGGCTTGAAGCATTTGGTTATTGCCTAGATAAATACCTACATGGGAAACGCCAGCTGTATAGGTTCCTTGTAGGAAAACGAGGTCGCCTTTTCGCAGATTACTTTTCTCCACAGGCGTTCCTAATTGACTTTGTAAGGCTGCGGAATGAAGCAGGTTAAAGCCATGCATATTAAACGCGTATTGCACAAAACCAGAGCAATCAAAAGCAACATTTGGCGTGCTCCCACCAAAAACATAAGGGACGCCAAGCTGTTTCATCCCCGTTGCAATGATCGCATCAGCTTTCACTTCCCAGCTTTGTTTCTGAAAAACCTTAGTGGGGATAGAAATGATAACGCCTTCATAAATGTTTTGCGAATCAACTTTCGGATTACTTGCAATAAGCTCAGACAGTGGCACATGAAACTTCTGTGAAATAGACCAGAACGTATCGGAATCCGTGGCTATGTAAGTACTTGATGGAGCTGCTTGCGCCATACCACCGAACATAAGACTAGTAGCGACAACCGTTGTTAGAATCAGTTTTCTCACTGTTTTCCTCCTTGATGTCTTTATGTGTACGTACACATTCTATCAAAATGAAGAAATAGAGAATATGATCAAAATATGGATATCCAAAATACACCAATAATTTGTTTACATAACATTAATTATGTAACATAATCAGTAACTGACTTTACACTATGTCAAATCCAACAGCTAATTTAGGAACAGAATGTATAATGAAAATGAATGAAATCCTTATATAATATAACATATAGGGTTATTAATACTGACAGAAAGATAACGTAAGTGTACATGGATAGAGGGAGGAACCCGATGAATTCAGACTTTTTCCGTCAGAAAGTGGAAATTTCGTTAGAAGGCGTCGGTATGGTGTTCGGTAAAAAAGGGAGGCAGATCACGGCCCTTCAGAACATTACCTTTGATGTAGAGCAGCATGAATTCGTTACCTTATTAGGGCCATCCGGTTGTGGTAAATCTACATTACTTCGTCTTATGGCAGATCTCCTTCAGCCGTCTAGTGGTCAGATTACGGTACGAAAGGAACACCCCAAAGAGGTGCGGTTACGTCGTAAGTTCGGTATTATTTTTCGAACACCTAACTTATTTGAATGGCGAACCGTACGTGAGAATATCGAATTGCCACTTGAAGTTCTTGAACAGACGCGTCAGATGTATCGCGAACAAGTCGACCAGCTCCTCGACACCGTTGGCCTTGCCAAGTTTAAAGATTATTATCCCTGGCAGCTTAGTCTCGGTATGCAGATTCGAGTTGCTATGGCCCGTGCGTTATCCCTCGATCCTCCGATCCTATTCATGGATGAACCTTTCTCCACATTAGATGAATTTACGAAGGACAAATTACAGCTAGATGTCCTTGAAATGAAGAAGAAAATGAACAAAACCATCATTTTCGTTACTCGCAGCCTTACAGAGGCTGTATTCCTCTCAGATCGAATCATCGTTTTATCCGCAAATCCAGGTTGCGTACATGCGATTCACCAAGTTCCCTTAGGTAGTAATCGTACTTTGCAAACCCGAGAATCCCCCCTTTTTCAGGAATTAACCACAGTGATTCAAAAGTCTATTAACGAGGGAAATGAACCCTCAAACGATTAACTTTTAAACAAAGCGTCATGCATTCTACTAAATGAAAAATGATATCAAGAGCTAGGGATTACATCCTATTTGCAAACATAGAAATATAGTAAGAGAATCAGCCAACTGGAGGGGACTACGTATGAGTGCTCAAGGAGACGTTGATCCACAGGAAAAAGAGTCGCTGCTCGAGAAGGATCGTAAATATGTCTGGCATCATATGACGGCACATAATGAGAATCCGATGATCATCGCTTCCGGAGAAGGCAGCTGGGTAAAGGATATTGATGGTAACCGCTATCTGGATGGGATGTCAGGCTTATGGTGTGTGAATGTGGGGCACGGCAGGAGAGAGATCGCGGAAGCAGCTGCGGAGCAAATGATGAAACTCGCTTATGCAACGCTGGTACAATCCCACATTCCTGCTATTGAGTTGGCGGCGAAATTAAATGAGTGGCTTGATGGGGAGTATCGCATTTTTTATTCCAATTCAGGTTCGGATGCCAATGAAGTTGCTTTCAAAATTGCTCGTCAATATCATCATCAGAATGGCAAGCCTAGTAAACATAAGTTTATCTCGCGTCATCGTGCTTATCATGGGAATTCCATGGGCGCTTTGGGTGCAACGGGTCAAGCTCAGCGCAAATTGAAATACGAACCGCTCGGAGTTGGCTTCCAGCATGTGCCTCCGCCTTATTGTTATCGTTGTCCTTTTGGGCAGAAGAAAGAGAGCTGCAGCTTACAATGTGCCAAAGCGATCGAGGATGCCATCGTGTGGGAAGGCGCAGATTCTGTTGCCGGTGTCATTCTAGAGCCGGTCATTACAGGCGGAGGAATGATCGTTCCTTCTGATGATTATTTACCAATGGTTAGGGAAATTTGTGATAAGTACAATGTGCTGCTCATTGTAGATGAAGTGATATGCGGCTTTGGACGATCGGGCAAGCCGTTCGGCCATCAGAATTATAAGGTACGTCCAGATATCGTCACGATGGCCAAAGGTTTAACAAGTGCCTATTCACCGCTATCTGCAACGGCAGTATCCGTTGAATTATATGAATCTTTCAAAGAAAAAGAGGCAACAAGCCATTTCAGACACGTAAATACATTTGGTGGAAACCCCGTTTCATGTCAGGTAGCCTTGACGAATCTAGCGATTATTGAGAAGGAGGGACTTGTCAAACGTTCATCTGAGATTGGTAAAGCATTTCAAAATGGTTTAGAGCCTCTACAGCATCATCCTCATGTGGGGGAGATACGCATTTTCGGATCAGCAATGGGCATTGAGCTCGTGGAGGATCGTATATCCAAGATTCCCGCTTCGGTTGAACGGGTAACAAGTATGATCGTGGCTTGCAAAAGCAAAGGGTTGCTCGTCGGGAAAAATGGGGATACCGTACCTGGTTATGCCAACATTATTACGCTGAGTCCCCCGTTATCATCAACGGACGAAGATGTGACTTTTATAATCGAAACCTTACTTTCTGTATTCGGTGAAGTGATTGAGAAAGGGTGATCCGACTTGTCGACAATCTCACAATTTCGAATTAATGCAGAACGTCTCCAACAGCATATCAATGAACTTGCACTAATCGGCAAGATCGGTGAAACGGGCGTCTGCAGACTTGCCCTTTCGAAGGAAGATCGAGCAGGCATAGAGCTGGTGAAATCCTGGATGGAAGAAGCTGGGATGGAGGCTTATATCGATCCCTTTGCTAATCTTATCGGCGTTTGGCGCGGGAGTGATCCGCAAGCTCCTGTGCTCATGCTCGGTTCACATGTCGATTCGCAGCCCTATGGGGGAAGGTTCGACGGGGCAATTGGCGTCCTTGGCGCCATAGAAGCGGTGCAAACGATGGTCGAAGAAGGCATGAAACCTACGTGCAGTATTGAAGTGGTCGCTTTCTGTGATGAAGAGGGCTGTCGCTTCAACAAAGGGTTGTTCGGGGTCAGGGGAATGACGGGTAAACTGGAAGCCGATGAACTGGACCGAACGGATAAAAACGGCGTCTCCCGCCGTGAAGCTCTATTAGAATTCGGCTGTGATCCAGCGGATTTCGAGGGATATACGTTTCAAGAAGGCCGAATTGGGGCATTTCTTGAACTGCATATCGAACAAGGACCTGTGTTGGAGTCAATGAATGAGCCCATTGGTATCGTGACAGGGATCTCAGGACCCTTGTGGCTCACTGTGGAAATGATCGGATTCGCGGGTCATGCAGGTTCTGTGCCGATGTCGATGCGTCATGACGCGCTGCTTGGCAGTGCCAAAATTATCGTCGCTCTTAACGAACTCGTACGTCAGGAATCAGGTGCACCAACAGTAGGAACAGTCGGCTCCCTTACGGTGTTTCCGGATTCACGGAACATCATCCCAGAGAAGGTCAGCTTTACCATAGATTTACGCGACATCGATATCCATCGTCGTGATGCACTCGAAGTGGAACTTCGCAGCTGCATCAGGAACGTAGCCGATGAGCACGGTCTCACCTACACCATTCGAGAAGATACGAATAGCGAGCCTCGTTATTGTGCAACTTGGATCAAAGATACGCTTCATAAGGAAGCGGGTCTAATGGGGATGAAGCCGCCGGAGCTTATGAGCGGTCCTTTTCATGATTCGCTGGCGATGTCTTATGTGTGTGATTACGGCATGATTTTCGTACGGTGCCTCGAGGGCATTAGTCACAATCCTAAGGAATATGCTAGTCCTGAGGATATCACTTTAGGAACTGAGTTGTTGTACCGTACCGCTAGGCGTATTGCACTTGATCGAGGAGGTTTACAAGCATGAGTATCGTCAAAGTCGGTCTCATCCAAGCCTCCCACGACGTGCATGGCGATGCACCAATTGCCGAACATAAAGCGCGAGCCATACAGAAGCATCTAGGTTTGGTACGCCAAGCCGCATCCCAGGGAGCACAACTGATTTGCTTACAGGAGATATTCTATGGCCCGTATTTTTGCGCAGAGCAAACGACGAAATGGTATGATGCGGCCGAGGAGATTCCGAATGGGCCGACGACAAAGCTTTTTCGAGAGCTTGCACAAGAGCTTGGTGTTGTGATTATCCTTCCTATTTATGAGCGGGATGGCATTGCCTCTTATTACAATACGGCAGCTGTTATTGATGCTGACGGCGCGTATTTGGGCAAATATCGAAAGCATCATATTCCTCATGTTGGAGCAGGCACTGGATCCTGCGGCTTCTGGGAAAAGTATTATTTCAAGCCAGGCAATCTCGGTTATCCCGTCTTTGATACCGCTTATGCCAAGGTAGGCGTCTACATTTGTTATGATCGTCATTTCCCTGAAGGCGCTAGATCCCTTGGACTTGGCGGTGCGGAGATTGTGTTCAATCCATCAGCTACCGTTGCTGGCACGTCAGAGTACTTATGGAAGCTTGAGCAGCCCGCGCATGCTGTGGCCAATGGTTATTATGTTGCTGCCATAAACCGTGTGGGAACAGAAGCGCCTTGGAACATGGGAGAGTTCTACGGACAATCGTACTTGGTGGATCCGCGCGGGTCGTTCGTGTCAATCGGCAGTCGGGATCAAGATGAAGTGATTATCGGAGACCTAGACAAATCGCTGATTCGCGAGGTTCGTAATCTTTGGCAGTTTTACCGGGACCGCAGGCCAGAAACGTATGATCAAATCACGCAACTTTAAATGGGGAGGAGGAGCGAAGATGAGTTCGACATTTATTTCGCTAACGGATTTGAAGCGTAATTTTACCGAAGTGAAGGCGGGAATGAAGCCAAAAGAGGCGATCGAAGAATCCAACCGCTGCTTGTTCTGTTATGACGCTCCTTGCATAAACGCCTGTCCGACAGGCATTGATATTCCTTCTTTTATTAAAAAGATTGCCTCCGGCAATCTAAAAGGCTCAGCACGCACCATTATGGATGCCAATCCGGTAGGTGCTTCGTGTTCGAGGGTATGTCCCACCGAGGAATTATGTGAAGGGGCTTGTGTACTCAATCATTCGTCCAAGCCTATCTTGATTGGCCAATTACAGCGTTATGCGACGGATTGGGCAATTAACAATGAACAGATATTATTTCAAAAAGGCGCTAGTAATGGCAAATCGGTCGCCATCGTAGGAGGCGGACCTGCTGGACTCTCGGCAGCGCGTGAGCTAGCCCGCTTCGGCTTCAAGGTAACGGTGTTCGAAGCCAAGGAGCAAGCGGGTGGCTTGGATACTTACGGCATCGTGTCGTTCCGGCTTCCGCAGGAGATCTCACTTTGGGAGGTTGACCAAGTACGGCAGCTTGGCGTCGAGTTTCGAATGAACACGCGTGTAGGTGTAGAAGTGAGCGCTGCGGAGCTGCTGCATGATTATGACGCTGTCGTATTAGCAGTTGGCATGTCTAGCGTCCCTATGCTCGGAATTGCCGGTGAGCAACTGGCCGGAGTGTATGATGCCATTGACTTTGTAGAATCGACGAAAGTCACTCCAGATCTCGATGAGTCCTTTGTTGGGAAGCGAGTGGCCGTAATTGGTGCAGGGAATACGGCCATTGATGCCGCGACCTGCTCAGTCAGGCTAGGTGCGGAACATGTCCAAATCGTGTACAGACGAACACAAGCTGAAATGACTGCGTATGATTTTGAATACGAGTTCGCTAAACTCGATGGCGTTGCTTTTCAGTGGCTGACGGCTCCGAAACAGATCCTCGGGGATGAACAAGGCAACGTCGTTGGTATCGAATGTGTGCGGATGGCGCTTGTAGAGGGGGATGGCGGACGCAAACGTCCTGTCGCCATTGCGGACTCCGAATTCGTCATTGATGTGGATGCTGTGATCAAAGCGATTGGACAAACGAAGCATATTGCGCTCATCGAGCAGTTAGGACTCGCACATTCGCGGGGGACTGTAACGCTGGTTGATCCCTCTACAGGTTTAACGTCGAACCCCAAAGTGTTCGCAGCCGGGGATGTCATCTTCGGCGATGGACAGGGCGAAGCGATGGTTGTGTCGGCGGCTCAGCAAGGAAAGTTAACCGCCTATGCAATCTATAAGCAGCTCGTGAAGGGGCAAGAAGCGTCGGCTTGAATGAGTGGTTATTACAGGGTCACTACAGAATCAGGAGGGATTCAGCATGGCAGATTTACGAACGAATCTAGCTGGAATTGTGTCACCCAACCCTTTCTGGTTGGCATCGGCTCCTCCGACGAACACGGGGTATCAGGTTCAGCGGGCATTTGAGGCGGGCTGGGGAGGCGCGGTCTGGAAAACACTGGGAGATCCGATTATTAATACTTCCTCCCGCTTTGCTGCAGTTCATTTCAATGGGCAGCGTGTTGCGGGCTTTAACAATATCGAACTGATCACCGATCGTCCACTTGAGATCAATCTCAAGGAAATCTATGAAACGAAGAAACGGTTTCCCAATCATGCTCTGGTCGTCTCTTTGATGGTTGAGCCCAAACGAGAGAAGTGGCACGAGATCGTCAAGAAAGTCGAAGCTGTTGGGGTAGACGGACTTGAACTGAACTTCGGCTGTCCGCATGGGATGGCTGAACGGGGGATGGGCTCGGCATCTGGCCAGCAGCCAGACCTTGTCGAGGCGCAGACGATGTGGGCGAAGGAAGCCGCACAAACGCCTGTCATCGTGAAGCTGACGCCAAATATCACGGATATCACGAGCACCGCATTAGCGGCTGTTCGGGGAGGGGCGGATGCTATCTCCCTCATCAACACGATTAATTCGCTGGCTGGCGTCGATATAGACTCGTGGAACACCATTCCGCATGTTGGAGGTAAAGGCTCACACGGCGGCTACTGCGGTCCTGCTGTGAAGCCAATCGCACTTCACATGGTTGCGGATTGTGCTCGCAATCCAGGTGTAAACATCCCGATATCCGGCATAGGTGGCATTTCCACTTGGCGAGATGCCGTAGAATTCATGTTGATGGGTGCAACGGGGGTTCAGGTATGTACAGCCGCTATGCATCATGGCTTCCGGATTGTGGAAGATATGATTGATGGATTGAATAACTATTTGGATGACAAAGGTCTCGCCAGCGTAGCTGAGCTTATTGGAAAATCGGTGCCACGTTACTCCGATTGGGGTAATTTGGATTTGAATTATGCGGTCGTTGCCAAGATCGATACAGAAACATGTATTAACTGTAACAAGTGCCACATTGCGTGCGAGGATACGTCGCATCAATGTATTGAGAGACGTACGGACGATCAGGGGAAAGCCTATTTACAAGTGAGAGAAGAGGACTGTGTTGGCTGCAATTTGTGTGCGATAGTGTGTCCAGTAGATGGTGCGATTTCCATGGTTGAGGTCCCACACACTGAGGAGCCAATGACCTGGAACGAACGTCAGGTAACCGTCGCCAAGTTGTCAGAGGGTAAGGATACGGATAAGAAGGAGGCTGTGTAGCCATGGCCAAGCTCATTAAGAATGGAACTATTGTCACTTCGTCAGATCAGTATCAAGGGGATATCCTCATCGAGGACGGCATTATTACAGGAATTGGACTTCATCTGTCGCAAGAAGGTGCCGAAATTGTAGATGCCACAGGGAAATATGTATTTCCTGGCGGTATTGATCCTCATACACATCTGGATATGCCATTTGGGGGGACGGTCACAGCCGATGATTTTGAGACAGGAACGATGGCTGCGGCTTTCGGCGGCACGACGACGGTGATCGATTTTTGCCTGACGAATAAAGGGAAGCCCCTCAGTCAGTCTGTACAGACTTGGCATCAGAAGGCGAAAGGGAAAGCCGTCATTGATTATAGCTTTCATCTAATGATCGCCGAAATCAACGATGAGGTGCTTGCCGAACTGCCTTCCATGATTCATGACGAGGGGATTACATCCCTTAAGGTGTTTATGGCTTATAAGAACGTCTTCCAAGCGGATGATGGCACACTGTACCGGACTTTGCTGGAGGCGAAAAAGCATGGTGCTCTCGTCATGGTTCACGCAGAAAATGGCGATGTCATTGAGTATCTAATCAAGGAAGCGCTAGAAGCGGGACAGACCGACCCCATCTATCATGCCTTGACGCGGCCTTCTTTAATCGAAGGTGAAGCGACAGGGCGTGCAGCGAAGCTCACGGATTTAGCCAACTCGCAGCTCTATGTGGTTCATGTGACGTGTGAGGAAGCTGTACAGCAAATAACGGAGGCTCGCAATCGTGGTGTCGATATCTGGGGTGAAACGTGTCCGCAATATTTGATGCTTGACCAATCGTATCTAGAAAAGCCGGATTTCGAAGGTGCGAAATACGTGTGGTCGCCGCCACTTCGACCCAAGTTTCACCAAGACGTACTGTGGAATGCGCTAAAAACGGGCCAGTTGCAAACGGTGGGCTCGGATCAGTGTTCGTTTAATTTTAATGGTCAAAAAGATTTAGGTCTCGGGGACTTTAGTAAAATTCCCAACGGGGGGCCTTGCATTGAGGACCGTTTCTCGATTCTGTTCTCTGAAGGGGTAGGGAAAGGGCGTATTACGTTGAATCAGTTCGTGGACATCGTGTCTACGCGAAGTGCAAAGTTGTTTGGTTTGTTTCCGAAAAAGGGGTCGATTGCCGTTGGCGGGGATGCGGATATTGTGATATTTGATCCGAATGCGAAGCGCACGATTTCTGCCGAAACGCACCATATGAATGTGGATTATAATCCGTTTGAGGGAATTGAAATAACGGGAGAGCCGGTAACTGTTCTTTCACGTGGAGAGTTCGTTATTCGGGATAAACAGTTCGTGGGAGAGGCGGGGAATGGTCAATTCATCAAGAGGGGAACATATGTTTCATTTTCATCAGAAGTGAATGTAGGGAAGAAGGAAACGGTCCAAGGAGGTGCCCCCCATGTCTGAATTTGAGCAATTTCAAGCAGAAAAGCAAAAGTTGGATGGTTACGTTGCACAGAAATTCAAAATAGTCGGCGTGCTCGAAGATCTAGAAGGAGCATGGCTGGATCTCGAGCACCCCGGCGGGGAAACGGCGAGGCTTCATTTGAAGACGGCTAACGCTAGGAAGTATTACGTCAATGTGCTGTTGTCACAAGGGAAATCGAAAGCTTAATCGTAGGTAGATTGGATGGCTCCATTCAGATATTCATAGCCATGCAGAGCGAGCTCTAGAGCCATTCGTTTCTGCGGCTGCATGAAATCGTCTCCAAGAATGGCCGCGATTTTGTCCAGCCGATGATACAGCGTTTGCCTTACGATGAACAGTTCTTTCGCTGTTTCCTGTTTGGAGCCGGATAACGTTAGATACATGTGTAATGTTTTCAGAAGCTGACCATTTTTCTCGCGATCATACAAGAGTAGGCCACCTAGATATTCCTCGATAATCGACGTTAATTGACCAGATTGCTTCATCAGCAGAAGAATTTTATAAACGTGAAGTTCGTGATAGAAGGGCTTCGGGAGTATGCCAACATCCTTCTGGATCACCAACGTTTCTATCGCTGTGTCATAACTGACACGAAGTTGAAGCGGGTCATTGATTGACTTGCCGATACCGATAAGTGCAGGGAAAAGGTGCGTCTCTTGTGATTTCTGTAAGCGTTGAATCGTTCGGAGAATACGCTCATGACTAGCCCCTGAAGGCAATTGATCTAAGAGAATAAACACGATTCGCTGCTCATACACCGTCGGGAATAAATAGAAGCCTTCTCTTTCAAACAAGGAGCGGGCAAGCATTTGTTTTTGAAAAAGGAGCGTTTCTTGCGATTTGGAACCTTCGTTCCCTGTGGTTTTATCAAAGACACAAACGATGATCGGACCTAGCTTTACAGCAGGTTTGACGCTCATCACATAGTCGCGAATATCCGGCAGTGAATGCTTGCCACCTAACCAATCGGTCACCCAGAGATCCTGTTTGTAGCGTGTTTTCTCCTCGATATAGGTGGTACGCATCATTTCTTGTGCAATCGCAGTCGCGCAGCGATCTAAAGCGAGTATTTGGAACTCACTTAACTCCTGTTCGGCAAATAAAAGCAGGTCTGCGAACAAGTGTTCTAATGCGAGGATAGGACGATGCGCCAGCTTGTTTTTGATATCAAATAAGTGAAACAGTTCGCCAAATATCCATTTTTCATAAAAGGCAGCACCAGCTTCTTTAGGCAAAGAGGGTACGAACACAGCATCCGTATCGAAAGGGAAAAAAGCAACTTGCACCTGCGTTGTTTCTTGTAGCAATTGGAGGAGAGGCAGCAGTCCTTTGCCAGACAAAAGCAGCTGATTGAGTTTCGTGGAAAGAGATTCTAGATCAGAGACCATTTTGTGATGTTGATGAATGAAATGCGTATGTAAATCCTGTGTGATATCAATATAGCGAACTTCCTCGTGGAAAAAAATAAGTGGAAAATTAGCTTGCAAAGCTAGCTCTTTCATACTTTCAAGCGGCTGCTTCGTATACGTACCCAGCTCGATACAAAGACCTGAAGCACCGCTGTCAATTAACTGTTGCAAGAATGAAAGGCTCGTTTCCTCCTTATCATGCCAACCGATCCCCGTGCTCAGAATGAGTTCATTTCCGTTCAAAAGGTGACCCACTTGTGTAACTTCCATGATGTGAACCCAGCGAACTTTACGAGCTAAAGCTTCTTCCGTTGCGATCGCCTCGGCTTTACTAAAAAGAGGGCGCTGAAGAATATCTTGAACGGTTAACTGTAATAGGGTCTGTACCAAGCAAAATCACCACTTTCATGTTAGGAAAGATGACGTAATTGCAAATGTATAGGGAATGAATCTAATTATACAATGTGTCCAATGCGTTGTGGAGAAAATTTCTAACCTCAGGAGATGAACAAGATTGACGAACCTGCAAAATCTGATTCATGGTGCATGGGTTGATTCGATAATTGGTGAAATGAGTGATGTTCTTAATCCTGCTACGGGAAAAGTGATTGCACGTGTACCACTTTCGACTGCTGCAGACGTAGAGCAAGCTGTGAACGCTGCCCAAAATGCGTTTGAATCGTGGAGTAGAACACCTGTTCCTAAGCGAGCTCGCATATTGTTTCATTATTGGCAGCTTCTTCAAGCTAACGAGCATGAACTTGCTGAATTGATCACGAAGGAGAATGGGAAAAGCTACAAGGAAGCACTAGGTGAAGTGCTGCGCGGGATCGAATGTGTTGAATTTGCTGCTGGCGCCCCCTCGCACATGATGGGGTCAACACTGGCTAACATTTCAGCGGATATGGATTCTGAATTATTTCGAGTACCGCTAGGCGTTGTCGGAGGGATAACTCCGTTTAACTTCCCCATGATGGTACCGTGCTGGATGTTCCCGCTTGCGATTGCTTGTGGGAATACCTTTGTCCTTAAACCATCGGAACGAACACCGTTGACAGCGATGAAATTAGCAGCACTGATGCAAGAAGCAGGTCTTCCAAATGGTGTGCTGAATGTTGTTCATGGGGCACATGAGGTCGTGAATGCACTGACGACTTTGCCTGCGGTCAAAGCTGTTTCTTTCGTAGGTTCGCAGCCTGTAGCCAAGTATGTGTACGAACGGGCCTCGGCTGAAGGCAAGAGAGTGCAAGCTTTAGCAGGAGCTAAAAACTATCATATTGTCATGCCTGATGCACATCTGGAGAAAACGATTGAGAATATTGTTATGTCATCGTTCGGTTCGGCAGGTGAGCGGTGTATGGCGTGTTCTGCAGTCGTTGTTGTGGGACAGGGGGATGCCTTTGTCAATGGACTCCAAGTTGTTGCATCACAATTGGTGCTTGGTAATGGCATGGAGGAGCAAGTTTCACTGACTCCAATTATTCGAGAGGAACAGCGTACGCGAATCGCGGGCTACATCGAGAAGGGGATCGCAGAAGGTGCTAAGCTGCTGATCGATGGGAGAGGGGCTGAAGCGTGCGAAGGGGAGGGCTTTTTCCTCGGAGCAACGATTTTCGATCATGTGAAGCCTGAGATGACGATTGCGAAAGAGGAGATATTCGGGCCGGTGTTATCCCTATTCCGTGCGGAGAACTTGGATGACGCGTTAGCTTTAGTGAATCGATCGCGATTCGGGAACTCTGCGGTCATTTACACGGAGAATGCCAAGGCTATCCGCCAATTCCGTGAGGAGGTCGAAGCAGGCATGCTAGGCGTCAATGTTGGCGTCCCGGCGCCGATGGCCTTTTTCCCTTTCTCCGGCTGGAAGGATTCGTTCTATGGCGACTTGCATGCCAATGGCAAGGACGGCGTCGAATTTTATACGAAGAAAAAGATGATCACTTCAAGATTTTTTTGAGCTTTGAGGATTGGACCTGGGGGATACCTCAGGTTTTTTTTGTTATATTGAAAGAGTCCGTTGTCGGGAAGATGTCAATTTAGTATGATGGAGAGTACGTCAAGAGGAATACGGAGGACTCCATTACCATGAAAAATAATCGAAAAAAAAGCAACTCGATGGGGCAATATCGCGAGCTATTGGGACGCTATTTGTTTCCGCAGAAGGGGACACTGATCGGACTAACATTCCTGTTGTTCGCGTCCATTGGGTTGCAGCTGATTAATCCGCAAATTATCCGCTATTTTATTGATACGGCGCAGTCGCAAGGGGCGATGGAGCCACTTATTACAGCGGCGCTATTATTTATTGGCTTTGCACTCGTGCAGCAGCTGGTATCCGTGATTGCGACCTATTTCAGTGAGAATGTTGGTTGGAAAACAACGAATAAGCTGCGTGTCGATTTAGCTGCACATTGTCTATCGCTGGATATGTCTTTTCATAAAAGTCATACATCCGGCTCCCTAATTGAGCGCGTAGATGGCGATGTGAATGCGCTTGCGAATTTTTTCTCCAGCATGATCATTCATTTATTTGGGAATGTGCTGTTGATGGCAGGCATTCTAATTCTATTATTTCGCGAAAATTGGTTAATTGGCGTAGGGATGGCTATTTTCGTAGTCTGCGCAATCTATTTGATTCAATGGATTCGTCAGTTTGCTGTTCCTGTCTGGGCGGGGTGGCGTCAAGCGAATGCTGAGTTTTATGGATTTATCGGTGAACATTTGGAAGGTACGGAAGATATTCGCGCTAATGGTGCAGTACGCTTCGTAATGAATCGTTTCTATACGATGCTCCGCACGATGCTGCCGCTGCGCGTCAAAGCATTCCTTGGTTTTTGTGCGATGTGGAACATGTCGATTTTCGTGTTTGCATTAGGGAATGCCATGGCCTTTGGGATTAGCGCCTACCTATGGCATGGCAATCGTATTTCATTGGGTACGGTGTACCTCATTTTCTTCTATACCGAACTGCTTGCGAAACCGATCGAAAAGATTCGAACGCAAATGGAAGATTTGCAGAAAGCAGATGCAAGTATTTCCCGTATTCGTGAGCTTTTCGCGATAAAGTCCAAGATTCAAGATGGACCAGGGGCTGGGCTTCCGGAGGGGCCGCTGGGTGTGGATTTCAAAGATGTTGTGTTTAGTTATGACGAGGATCAACCGACGATAGATAACTTAACGATGACTTTAAAACCTGGCGAAGTACTAGGATTGCTAGGCCGCACAGGGAGCGGAAAGTCCACAATTGCAAGGCTATTGCTGCGCTTCTATGATCCGCAAAGCGGTGTGATTGCACTAAGTGGAACAGACATTCGTTCATGTAAACTAGCAGATCTACGGAAACGTGTCGCGCTTGTAACTCAGAATATTGAAATCATCCAAGGAACAATTCGCGATAATTTAACCTTTTATGATGCGTCGATTCGGGATGAACAGATTATTGCGGTACTGCATGAACTCGGCTTAGGTGCTTGGTATGAAGCGATGCCGGAAGGATTAGATACAGGGCTCGCTTCCGGAGGAAGCAGTTTATCTGCTGGAGAGGCGCAATTATTGGCATTTGCCCGAGTATTCCTAACGAATCCGGGACTGGTTATTATGGACGAAGCTTCCTCACGTCTGGATCCATTAACGGAGCAACGCATGGAGAAAGCTGTATCCAAATTATTGACGGAGCGCTCTTGCATCATGATTGCCCATCGACTTGCCACTGTACAGCGTGCGGATCACATCGTTATTTTGGACGGCGGACGTGTGCTGGAATCTGGTCGAAGAGAAGTGCTGGCCGCTAATCCGAATTCCCGCTTTAGCCAATTACTCGCGACAGGGTTAGAGGAGGTGTTGGCATGACGACGTTTCAATATTTAAAAGGGTTGATCATGTATCGACCTTTCCGGTATTTTATCAATGCGTTAGCATGGACAATTATTTACTTGGCACCTATTGCTCCTGGTCTCATAACAAAAGCCTTTTTTGATACGTTAACGGGAAATGCTACGTTGAAATTTGGCGTGTGGGGCTTGATCGCTTTGCTGATCGGGGCAGCCTTAGGGCGAATCTTATTAATTATTATTGGTTTCATAACGGATGTGCATTTCCGTTTTCGCATGGGGATGCTGCTTCGACGCAATTTGTTAGAGCATGTTCTAAAGCAACCTGGCGCACAAGCGATACCAGTTTCACCAGGGGAAGCAATTAGCCATTTCCGGGACGATGTGGACCAATCGGAGGAAGCGGCGAGCTGGTCGGTTGATGTTTTTGGAATGACTTGTTTCGCCCTCGTGTCCGGATACATATTGATTCGCATCGATGCTCAAATGACACTGCTTGTGTTTATGCCAATCGTAATCGTGATCACAGCCGCTCAATTGGCAACCGTTCGTTTGCAAAAATACCGCGCAGCCAGCCGCGAATCTACCTCCAAGGTAACCGGAGAAATCAGCGAAATGTTCGGTAATGTGCAGGCCATTCAAGTTGCTGGCGCCGAGAATCGCGTGATGGAGCGGTTCCGCAGCTTCGGTGATGCGCGTCGAAAAGCGATGCTGAAGGACCGCTTAATGAGCGAACTTCTCGATTCAGTCTTTTCTAACTCTGTGAATTTGGGTACAGGTTTACTGCTTCTGTTAGCAGGTACCAAAATGAGAGCAGGGACGTTCACTGTTGGTGATCTTGCATTATTTGTCTACTATTTGACCTTCGTGACACAGTTTATTACGAATGTCGGGAAGTTTATCACGTATTTTAAGCAAATGAGTGTTTCACTAGAACGCTTGACGTTCTTGCTGCAAGGTGCATCGGCAAAAGTGTTGACGATGGTAAAGCCGCTTTATTTGAAAAAAGAGCGGGTGGAAAAGGTTGATGTGAAGAGCCCAGACAGCGTCGTTGCGCCTCCGCTGCAGCACCTGGAAGTGAATGGTCTCAGCTACACCTACCCGGATACGGGTAGAGGGATCGCTGACATTCACTTCGCCATGCAAAGAGGATCGTTCACCGTTATTACGGGAACGATCGGCTCAGGCAAAACCACGCTGGTTCGTTCCCTCCTTGGGCTGCTGCCCAAGGAGAAAGGAACGATTGCGTGGAATGGCGTGCCCGTTGAAGATCCGGGCACCTTCTTTACACCGCCGCAGAGCGCCTATACCGCGCAGGTGCCGCGGTTATACAGCGATACGCTGCGCAATAATATTTTGCTCGGGCAAGCGGAGCAAGATGACAGCTTGCAGCAGGCTTTGAACGCGGCGGTGCTCGAGTACGACGTCGCGCAGCTGCCTGGCGGGCTGGACACGGTCATCGGCCCGCGCGGGGTGAAGCTCTC
This sequence comes from Paenibacillus qinlingensis, assembly GCF_031455095.1. Classification (GTDB taxonomy): domain Bacteria; phylum Bacillota; class Bacilli; order Paenibacillales; family NBRC-103111; genus Paenibacillus_E; species Paenibacillus_E qinlingensis_A. Next base: position 97,370 of record NZ_JAVDSB010000007.1, on the reverse strand, counting down.
CGGCGGCCAAGCGCAGCGGACGGCCGCAGCTCGTATGCTCGTGCGGGACGCCGAGCTGTATGTCTTCGACGACCTGTCGAGCGCGCTCGACGTCGAGACGGAGCAGAAGCTCTGGGAGCGAATGTTCGAGCGTCGCAGTGATGCGACATGTCTCGTGGTATCGCACCGCAAAACCGCGTTGACGCGCGCCGATCACATCATCGTGATGAAGGACGGCCACATCGAAGCGGAAGGCACGTCGGAGGAACTGCTGCGCCACAGCTCCACATTCCGTGAGCTGTGGTACGGCGACGACCGTAAAGCGTAGTCAGGGACAAAGCTCCTGCACGCTGCATGACGATTAATAAAGGGAATTCGTGCTTCATCACGAATAGAAGAACACAATAGATTTGATTCTGTCGAAACTCATTCAGCAACATCATTTTCAACAACTAACCCATTAAACAAATTAAATCAATTAACTGTAAAAACTACAGTTAATCTTCCGGATTTCTTACAGAAAATTCAATTAACTGGATTTTCTGTAGTTAATTTCAATGATATGCGCTGAAAACGTTGAAATCCGTGAAAATAGCTACATATTTTCCAGTTAAGTTGTCCATTTGGGTGAAATCGGCGAAATTAACAACCTATTTTCCATCTATTCCTGTCCGAACCACCGAACGGAGGGGGAGGAAGCTCGCTCCAAAGTCACAATTGCCTCATCCAAACACCAAGAAACCCACCTAATGCTGCTAACAGAAGGTGGGTTTCCTTTTGGGTTTCCTATTGGCTTTCCGTTTGAGTTTTCACCTTCGTTTCCATTCACTGTATCTTACCTATCACTCAAGTAAAGGATGAACCCTTCGGATGATCAACACGCTCATTTTGGTTTTTGTATTAACGATGATTATTCATACGGCTGAGACGCTATCGTACTCGATTCGTTATGCAGGTGTTCGGGTGAACAAACTCGCGGTAGCGCTGTCGCTGGTCGGCATCGTCGTGCTCGTTTCGCGCACAGCGAATCTGATACAGGCGCCGATGACTGCGCATTTTGTTGATTTTGCGAAGCATGAGCCAACGTTTGATTTGGTCCGATATTTACGCATATCTCTGCTTGCTTCTTCTATCGGGACGGTCATCGCGATCGCGTTATTCCCGACTTTTATCTCCATCAGTGCTAGAGTTATTGCTCGGCTTGAACTCGCAGGATCGCTGCCGAAAATGCTCACCAATGTCACGATCACACAACTCAAGAACACGACCAAATATATCAAAAAACCCAAGGTAAAGCTCAGTCAGTTCCGGTATCTTGGCATCTCTAAAAGGTTTCTGTTCATTAATATCATTGTGACAGCTTTCTACTCAGTAGGAGTTCTTGCCTCGCTTTATGCGGCTCATTTATGGCCAGATCACGCGACGACTGCCTCACAAGCTTCGGGACTAATTAACGGGATTGCTACTATTTTGTTAACCATCTTTATTGATCCTCAGTTGGGTCTAATTACGGACAAGGCATTGCACGACGAAACCCAACGGAGTCAGTTAGGCAAAATCTACGCATTACTCATGACGACACGCTTCTTAGGGACGTTGCTTGCACAGGTTTTTCTAGTGCCGTCGGCGTATTTTATCGGCTGGATTGTGCAGTTCTTTTTCTAATCGATGTGAAATCCTTTCTTTCATCGCCCTTGCTTGGTATAATAGCCTCTATCATAGTAGCGTTAAGAAGAAACGGAGTCCGACCATGAAGAAGTTCAAGAAATTTTATATTGAAATAACGAGCGTATGCAATTTGGCTTGCACATTCTGTCCACAGACGAAACGTCAAGCGAATTTCATCAAAATAGATACGTTTACGAATATCCTTGACCAAATCAAGCCGCACACGGATCACATTTACTTGCATGTGAAGGGGGAGCCGCTTCTCCATCCCAAAATCGATGAATTACTAGATTTGAGCCACGAAAAGGGCTTCAAAGTAAATATCACGACGAATGGGACACTCATTAACAAAAATAGGCACAAGCTGCTCGATAAGCCGGCGCTTCGCCAAATGAATTTTTCCCTGCACAGCTTTGACGGCCATGAGGGCTCTGAAGATAAGGAAGGCTATGTGACCAGTATCCTGCGATTTGCCAAGGAAATTGTTGCGAAATCCAATGTCATTATTTCCTTCCGGTTATGGAATTTGGATACGGATAATCAGACGAATTTGGAACGGAATCGAAATCGTGAAGTGCTGGAATTGCTAGAGAAAGAGTTCGAGCTTGATTACAAAATCGATGAAAAGTTCGTCCGCGGAACTGGTGTAAAGCTTACGGATCGTGTCTATTTGAATCAGGATCACGAGTTCCAGTGGCCGGATTTGAAGGCGGAGGAGATTTCAGGTCCCGGTTTCTGTCATGCTCTGCGTAATCAGGCTGGTATTCTCGTAGATGGCACCGTTATTCCTTGCTGTTTGGATGGCGAAGGGGTTATCAATCTGGGGAATATTAACCACACGCCTTTCTCCGAAATCGTTGAGGGAGAACGTGCAAATCGGTTATTCGAAGGCTTTTCCAGACGTGAAGTGGTTGAGGAACTATGCCGGAAATGCGGCTATCGCGAACGTTTTAGTATGTAAAAGAAGGCTCATTCCGTTAAGCAAAGTTACTTGCGGAGTGAGCATTTTTGCTTTTATTTAATATCCATGAGATAATACAAGTTTGATTCTTAACTAGAGGTTGGGGGCATTAACGTGGGACGTTATCCATTTGCATATGATCATGCGCAGCCATATATGCAGCAAGTGTCCGACTGGATTGCGGATATCTTTTATGACATATTGCCTGAAGCAGGTTTTGAGGTTCGGGATGAACAAATTTATATGGCTTTTCAGCTGGAGCGGGCCTATGCGGAGAAGCAGACGATTTTTGCGGAAGCTGGCGTTGGGACAGGCAAAACGTTAGTCTATCTGCTATACGCACTATGTTATTCGCGTTTTACGAAGAAACCGGCCATCATCGCCTGTGCCGATGAATCGTTAATTGAGCAGCTTGTAAAACCAGGCGGGGATATCGACAAAATTTCTCGCCATTTGAATATGGAAATTGATGCACGACTCGCGAAGTCGCCAGATCAATATGCATGCTTAGTCAAGCTGGATGAAGCTAGATTTGGCCACGAAGATACAGGACTATACCGTGAAGTCTACGAGAGCCTTCCTGATTTTGTTCACACGCGTGAAGCACTACAAACGTTCTATGCTTACGGTGATCGTAAAAACTACCCGCAATTGAACGATGAACAATGGCACCGAATGAACTGGGATGCGTACCAAGACTGCTTTGTATGTGATAAACGCCATCGTTGTGGACAAACGTTATCCCGGGAATCCTACCGCAAATCGACGGATTTAATTATATGTTCGCATGATTTCTACATGGAGCATGTATGGACTTATGACGCTAGAAAACGAGAAGGACAGCTGCCATTGCTGCCTGATCACTGCACGGTTGTATTTGATGAAGGGCATTTAATGGAATCCGCTGCCCAAAAAGCGTTGACCTATAAGCTCAAGCATGTCATTTTCGAGGAATTGGTCATTCGCTTGTTAAAAGGGGAAGTTCGCGAAACTTTAGCGGTTTGTATTGATCGAGCAATCGAGCAGAGCGAACGTATGTTCGAGGTTCTTGAAAGCTGCTGTCGTCCGATTGCAGGCTCTGATCGTAAACAAATCATCATGAGTGATCTTTTGAAAAGGGAGATTCATACGTTCTGTGATATTTTGTCCGAGATCGAAGAGGAGCTCGTCTTTGAAGGAGAGATGTTTACGCTCAATGACTATCAGCTAAAGATCGTCGAGGAACATTTGGAAATGATGCAAAAGGCTCTTGCCTTATTCCGCAATGATCATAGCTTCATTTGTTGGGCGACGGAAAGCATTACTGGACTCAGTCTTGTCATTATGCCTAGAACGGTGAAGGAAGTGTTGAAGGAGCATGTGTTTTCTTCTAAAATGCCGATCGTCTTCTCCTCGGCGACACTTTCGGTAGAAGGCAGCTTTGACTATGTGGCAAATAGCTTAGGCTTAGAGAAATATCTCTCTTTCTCCGTAGATTCTCCCTATGATTATGTCGAACGGATGGAAGTCATTGCCCCGCGCTTCAAAGAAGGCGGAACGTTCCAAGAGAAGCTGAATTCAGCTGTTGCATTGTTGAAAAGAACGGAAGGCAGAGCGTTGATTCTGTTCCCGACGCATCAGGAATTACAACGCTTCAAGGTTGAGATGTCCTCTCATCCGGACTGTAAAGATCTCACTTTCCTCTATGAAGGAGATCGCGAGATTTCGCATGTGATCGCCTCATTCCAGGAGGATGAACACAGTGTTTTAGCTGCCGTAAGCTTGTGGGAGGGACTTGATATTCCTGGTCCATCACTTTCGAATGTCATTGTCTGGGCACTGCCGTTTCCTCCGCAAGACCCTGTGTTTAATGCGAAACGAGAGGCTGCGGCTTCACCTTATGAAGAAGTGGATATTCCTTACATGTTGCTTCGCCTGCGTCAAGGTATGGGGAGATTGATCCGAACGCGTGAGGACAGTGGAATTATCGCGATTTTCAGCGACGAGCTATATACGAATACATCACTTCGTGAGCATGTCGAGCGGGTATTGCCGGCGGGCGTTGAGATGAAATCTGAATAGCATGATAGGGAAGAGGGGCAGATGATCTGCGCCTCTTTTTTTCGCTATAATTACAATTCCTTTACACATGGTCCTAGTAAAAGACAATATTTGCAAAGAGCAATCTACATCTATCAGCCTATGGAAATAGAAACCAGAATATGAAATTATAGTAGCATATTCGCCTATCATTGATAACTTCGAGAGGATGTTGAACATGCTTAAAAAGTCAGTTATTATCTCTTCGGTTGTATTGATGTCTATGATTCCTATGTTTTCATTAAGTCAGGCATCTTATGCCGCAGATTTAACGAATGGAAAAGAGACGGCCATCAAAGTGATGGAGTATAATATTCACCATGCCGAAGGCATGGATGACATTCTAAATTTGAACAGAATTGGTGACGTTATTAAATCTTCGGGTGCTGATATCATTGGTTTGCAGGAAGTCGATAATCATTTTTCCGCACGCAGTAATTTCGAAGATCAAGCGAAATGGTTAGCCAATTATTTAGGTATGCATTACGAGTTTGCTGCGAATCTTGACAACAATCCTTTAAATGTGGGGGAACCTCGTCGTCAATACGGAACGGTTATTTTAAGTAAATATCCTATTCTTTCTAGCGAAAATCATTTGCTCGATAATACGCAATATCCCTCAGAACAACGCGGTCTTGCGAAAACAGTTATTAACGTGAGAGGAAATCACATTAATTTTTACAATACGCATCTGGACAATAAGAGAGCTGAACAAAGAGATATTCAAGTCAATGAGATCCTTGACATTGTCCATAAAAGTAAAGGAACAAGCATCTTAGTGGGAGACTTCAATGCCACGCCAGATAGTCCAGAAATAATAAAAATGTCTGCGCAGTATCATGACGTATTTGCAGAACTGGGCATGAATGATGCCTACACCTCTTATTATTATTCAGACAAGCCTAATCGTCGCATTGACTATATATATACATCTGATGATGTGAAAATTAAAACAGGAAAGGTCATAGACACGATAGCAGCGGATCACTTACCTATTACGGCTGAGCTTGTTATTAAAAAGTAAGACCATCATGCTCACGATGATAAAGGGCATAACCACCATAAAAAAGGAAGCAAATGAGCTTTAACGATGTGAATACGAACCCCTTCCGTGATGAACGGAAGGGGTTTTTATTGCAGGCGTATTTTTCATTTTTTGTCGCGGCGCAGTCTATTGGCTAACAAAAGCGTGTATACATAACATATATTGAAAGCGTTTACAGCTTGTCCGAAGAATTACGATCGACCCAATCAACCTCGGCCAATCAGGAGTGAGCAGCATGAACACGTCGAAGGAGGTCGTCGCATGCATTTCTCCTATACATCAGCTCAGCAAGACATGCGAAAGAAAGTACGTGAGTTTGCACTTACTCGCGTGGAACCTACTTCAGCAGAAAGGGATGAGTTGGAACGATTTGATCGTGGTATTTTCGACAGCCTAGGTGAACTTGGCTGGACCGGGATCCCTTGGCCTCAAGCATTTGGCGGCGGGGGGGCTGATTTTCTAACATATGCGATGGTCATTGAAGAGCTATCTCGCGTGTGTGCTTCCACGAGTGTCATGCTCTCTGTGCATACATCGCTAGCCAGCTGGGCGATTCATACGTATGGTACGGATGCACAGAAGCAAACGTTTTTGCTCCCTATGGCTGGAGGGCATAAGCTGGGCGCCTACTGTCTAACGGAAAGCGAATCCGGCTCAGATGCTGGTGCCATGCGCACGACAGCAACGAAGGATGGAGACTTCTACGTGATTGACGGCTCCAAGCTCTTCGTGACGAACGGCGGGGAGGCGGAAGTGTATATCGTTTTTGCAGTGACGAATGCGATGAATAAGCCGAGGAGCTGCACGGCCTTCATTGTTGAAAAAGGGATGGAAGGGCTTATTTTCGGTACCAAGGAAAAAAAGCTAGGCATCCGCTCATCCACTACGATGGAGTTAAGATTTGAGGGGTGCAGAGTACCGGCTGAGAACCGGCTAGGGCCCGACGGAGAAGGATTTCGCATCGCTATGCGAAGTCTGGATGGCGGGCGGATTGGGATTGCTGCGCAAGCAACGGGTATCGGCCAAGGAGCCTTGGACGCTGTAGTTGCTTATGGAGCAGGAGCTGGCTCGCTCAGCGGCGAGCTATTCGATGCTCATATCTCCGAGATGGCGACGCACATTGAGGCCGCAAGACTGCTGACCTATCAAGCCGCTTGGCGCAAAAGCCAAGGGCTCTCGTACGGGAAGCAGGCTGCCATAGCGAAGCTTTTTGCCAGTGATACGGCGGTTAAAGTCTGTTTGCGGGCTGTGCAGCTCTGTGGCGCATGGGGTTGTTTGAAGGAGTCGAAGGTTGAGCGCTATTTGCGAGATGCCAAAGTAACACAAATTTATGAAGGGACGAATGAGATTCAGCGTATTGTGATTTCGCGTTTGCTGCTTTCTGAAAGTATGTAGGAAGGGAGTGCGAAAACATGAGTGATCACTACTTGCCTGGACTTGAGCATGTCATTGCCAGTGAGACCAGTATTTCATTTCTCGATGTTGAGAAAGAAGAAATTGTGATTCGCGGGTACGATTTGATGGAACTTGCTGAGTACATGACGTACTTAGATGTCGTTGGTTTGCTGTTAGAGGGTGAATTGCCGAATGAAACTAGACGCCATGCGATTCAATCACAAATTCAAGCGGTCTATGGATTACCTCCAAATGTGCGGGCTATGCTGCATTTGATGCCAGATCAAGCGGATATGATGGATGTACTTCGAACGAGTATTTCCGCGCTAGCGAGCTTTGAAGAGGAGCTTGATGATCGATCACCTGAGGCCAACCGTCGTAAAGCTATTCGCCTTTTAGCTAAAGTACCGCAAATTGTTGCTTACGGCTATCGAGCTATTACGAAGCAACCGCTCATTGAACCTGAGTCTAAGTTATCGTATACGGCTAACTTTTTGTATATGATCACGGGAACGATTCCTTCTCCGATGGAAGAAGCGATTTTCGATCAGTCTCTTATTGTGTACAGCGAACACGAATTACCGAATTCAACGTTTACGGCTCGCGTTATCGCCTCAACGCAGTCGGATTTATATGGTGCGCTTGTTGGCGCGGTAGCCTCTCTCAAAGGCACATTGCACGGCGGAGCGAACGAAGCGGTCATGCACATGCTGCTGGAAGCAGGTTCCGAAGATGATCTCGAAGCCTTAATTCGGTCTAAGCTTGCTCGGAAAGAGCGCATCATGGGCTTTGGTCATCGTGTCTATATGCGAAAACCGGACCCACGTGCCCTGCTAATGAAGGAGGCTTTGGCTAAGCTTGCACCCGCTTGTAATCAGCAGGAGCTTTACGACATGTGTGTACGAGGGGAAGACGTTATGCGGAGGGAGAAAGGTCTCCATCCCAATCTAGATTACTATGCTGCTCCTGTCTACTACTTGCTTGGCATTCCAATTGAGCTGTTTACACCTGTTTTTCTTGCTGCGCGCACCGTTGGTATCAGTGCACATGTGATGGAGCAGCATGCGAACAATCGTCTTTTCCGACCTCGGGTCCGTTATACCGGTGGGCGAGATTTGCACCCGCCTCAAGCACAAAGTCTTACTGAAAGCGAGGACGAGATCGTATGAGTACGCCTAGAGAACCTGCTCAGAGGGAGATGATTTTTGACCCGCTTATTGTAGAAATTGCAGAATACGCCTTGCATGCCGAGATTGAAGGTGAGGAAGCGTATCAGATTGCGCACCATGTTCTACTGGACTCATTGGGAACAGGCTTGCTTGCCCTGCGTTTTCCGGCTTGTACGAAGCATCTCGGTCCGATTGTTCCAGGTGCTGAGGTCCTAGGCGGTGCACGTGTGCCTGGAACTCGCTACGAATTGGACCCGGTTCAAGCGGCGTTCAATATCGGGTGTATGATTCGGTGGCTCGATTACAACGATACCTGGCTAGCGGCAGAATGGGGGCATCCCTCCGACAATTTAGGTAGTATTCTCGCTGTTGCCGATTACGTCAGTCGCAAGCGAATGGCAGAGGGAGGCGTTCCATTCACTATAAAGGACGTCTTGACCATGGCAATCAAAGCTCATGAAATTCAAGGCGTGCTCGCTTTGGAAAATAGCTTGAACGGCGTCGGATTGGATCATGTCCATCTGGTTAAAGTGGCATCAACCGCCGTGGCGACAGTTATGCTGGGAGGTACGAAGGAGGAGGTATGCAGCGCCGTTTCTAATGCTTGGATCGATGGAGCCAGCTTACGCACGTATCGCCATGCGCCGAATACAGGACCTAGAAAATCATGGGCAGCAGGCGATGCGACAAGTAGAGCGGTTCGTTTGGCCTTCATGGCCGTAGGCGGGGAAATGGGGTATGCTTCTGCATTGACGGCGCCGAATTGGGGCTTTCAAGACGTACTCTTCGAAGGCAAGACGTTAACGCTAGCGCGCCCCTTGCGCAGTTACGTCATGGAACATATTTTATTTAAAATTTCGTTTCCTGCAGAATTTCATGCCCAAACAGCCGTTGAGTGCGCACTTACACTTCATGACCGTATCAAGGATAGATTAGTTGACATAACTAAAATTATGTTAACTACTCATAAATCTGCCCTGCGCATTATAGATAAAAAAGGTCCCCTGCATAATCCGGCAGATCGGGATCATTGCCTTCAATACATGGTTGCCATTGGCCTACTTTATGGGACGTTAACTGCTGAGCATTACGAAGATGATATTGCAGCGGATTCCCGCATTGATGCGCTTCGTGAGCGCATGGTCGTTGTAGAGAACGAGCAATATAGCAAGGATTATTTGGATCCAGATAAGCGATCCATAGCAAACAGCATTCAAATTTACTTTAAAGATGGAACCTCTACGGAAAAAATCGTCTGTGAATATCCAATCGGACACCGCCGGCGGCGTGCTGAAGGGTTGCCGAAGGTTATCGATAAGTTTAAAGCCAATGTGCAAACGCGTTTTCCGCGGAAACAGACAGAAGAAATTATGAAGATTTCACTTGATTACGAGGAGCTCATTCAGACGACCGTTCCTGCTTATATGTCCCTTTTCGTGATTTGAGCTGCTGCGAGCGGTTGAATGTGAAGAAGTAGGAGGTCACTATGTCATGGCTGATTGAGGAGGAGCCCAGTCAAGCGCAGTTAGCTGCACAGTGGCGACGTTTAGTGGAAGCGGGTTCCCTGTTCCAAATTGTCGGTACCCACGATGGCATGGCCGCTAGAATGGCTAAACAAGCTGGGTTTTCGGCCCTGTACTTATCAGGAGCCGCATATACGGCGAGTAGAGGGTTGCCTGATCTGGGGCTTATTTATTCCAATGAGGTAGCGGATCGCGCACGTGAGTTGGTCCGCGCAGCAGGACTTCCATTATTGGTTGATATTGATACGGGATACGGCGGCATCCTGAATGTCGCTCGAACAGCGAAGGAGATGGTGGAGGCGAAGGTCGCCGCTGTGCAAATAGAGGATCAAGATATGCCCAAGAAATGCGGCCATCTGAGTGGTAAGAAGCTCATTTCTTCAGAAGAAATGTGCCAAAAAATCCGCACGCTCAAAGCGGTTAGCCCGACATTGTACGTTCTTGCACGCACGGATGCGAAAAGTGTCGAAGGCATGGCGGAAGCAATTCAAAGAGCTAAAGACTATCTCGCCGCTGGAGCGGATGCGATTTTCCCGGAAGCATTAGAAAGCGAGGCGGATTTTCAACATTTTCGCAAGGAAGTAGATGCACCTCTTTTGGCCAATATGACCGAATTCGGACGGACGCCGTATTATACGGCAGCGCAATTTGAAAGCTGGGGCATCCGGATGGTTCTCTATCCGGTTACGTCGCTTCGTGTGGCTGCGAAGGCCTATGAACGGGTTTTTGAGGAAATACGTCAGGCAGGGACGCAGGTCGGATCTCTCGATGCCATGCAAACGCGCAGCGAGTTATATAAGGCCATACGGTATGAAGATTATGAGACCTTGGACGGTTCTATTGCACGATCAACATGGGAGGAAAAGAGTTAGAGGTGCAAGCGGCTTGAGGGAGGGCTCCACATGGATTACAGCCTTTCAGAGGAATTGGAAATGATTCGCAGCATGGTGCGTGATTTTGCAGCTGGGGAGGTTGCGCCGAAGTCGGTGCTTCGTGATGAAGAAGAGCGGTTTGATCGCTCGTTATTCAAGAGTATGGGTGAGCTTGGCTTAGCTGGGATTCTTGTGCCTGAGGCGTATGGCGGACTTGGCTTGGATGCTTTCACGCATAGTTTGGTCTTGGAGGAATTAGCTCGTGCATGTGCATCGACTGGATATACGCTGTTTGTGCATAGTGCTTTGGCAAGTGCGGCCATTTCGATGTTTGGCACTGAGGAGCAAAAGCAGCTGTATCTGGGCCCAATGGGGAGTGCTGTGAAACTTGGCGCATTTACATGGTCTGATATCAACCTAGAGCTGCATACAAGCGCTGTACGGGATGGTGATGAATATGTGTTGCGAGGTACGAAAGCCTTCGTTACCAATGCGGCAGAAGCGGATATCTTTGTCGTGTTTGCAGCGACTGGAGATGATCTATCGGTACATGGGTGCAGCGCATTTATACTTGAGAAAGGCACACCTGGGTTCGTCCTAGGCAAAAAGGAAAAAAAACTCGGCACGCTAGGTGCTCCTAGCCTCTCGTTAGAACTTGTGGACTGCCGTATTCCAGTGGCGAATCGACTTGGCGAGGAAGGAGATGGTTATCAGATTGCTTCGCGAACCCTAGAAAGTGCCCGCAGCGGCATTGCCGCACTTGCGGTTGGGCTCGCGCAAGCAGCCATGGAGGCAGCCATTGCGTATGCAAAGACGCGCATGCAATTCGGTAAGCCAATCGCGCAGCAGCAGGCTGTCGCATTCAAGCTTGCGAATATGGCTGTGCACATCGAAGCAGCTAGATTGCTTACGTATCAAGCTGCATGGCGTGAGAGTCAGGGGGGAGGTGCGGACGGCGGAGAAAAGGACATTGGTAACGGCAATGATAACGACAACGTCAATAGCAAAAAGCTGATCTCCAATCTTTTCGCGGGAGAAACGGTGATGGCCGTAACCATTGAAGCCGTTCAAACGTTAGGCGGCTACGGGTATACGAAGGCATTTCCAGTTGAACGTTACATGCGCGATGCGAAGATGCTCCAGATGGTCGAAGCCACGATGGAAGAGCAGCAGAGAGCGATTGTTCGTTTGATGAGTAAGAAGTGAAGGACTGGAGGGCGAGGTGTATGAGAGAAAGTGTCATCGTTGGCGGAGCAAGAACCCCATTTGGCAAATTCGGTGGCGCACTGAAAGAGATTTCAGCTGTCGAATTAGGTGGGATTGCGATAAAAGAAGCTATACGACGTGCGTCTCTGGATCCTTCGTCGATTGAGGAAGTTTTGATGGGTATGGTATTGCAAGGAGGTGCAGGACAAATTCCTTCGCGTCAGGCGGCACGCAGGGCCGGACTCGCCTGGCAGATCACGTCAGAGACAATTAACAAAGTGTGCGCTTCAGGCATGCGGAGTGTGACCATGGCGGACCAAATCATCCGTGCCGGCGATGCGTCAACACTTGTAGCAGGCGGCATGGAGAGTATGAGCTCGGCTCCATATCTGGCGACGCATGCGCGTTGGGGCGCACGAATGGGTGAACAGCGGCTTATTGATCTCATGATTCACGATGGTCTGACTTGCCCATTCGACAATGTGCATATGGTTGTTCATGGAAGTCGCGTTGCGGCCGAGTACATGATTGGACGTCAGGAACAGGATGAATGGGCACTGCGTAGTCATCAATTAGCTTTGGAAGCCATGTCAAAAGGGTATTTAGCTGAGGAAATTATACCCGTTCATGTTGGAAAGAATGTGGTGATTCACGATGAAGGACCGCGTGTGGACACGGATCTGTCTAAGCTATCTGCATTAACGCCAGTTTTTGATAAACGAGGCAGCATTACAGCGGGAAACGCACCTGGCGTGAATGATGGGGCGGCTGCTCTGGTTGTCATGGCAAAGGATGAGGCGTTAGATCAAGGCATTGTACCGATCGCGACAATTATTGGCCATGCGAGTGTGGGTGAGCGTGCGCCATATATCGCAACTACACCTGCTTTAGCAATACGAAAGCTGCTGCAGCAAACGGGAATGAAGTTGGATCAGATCGATCAATTTGAGGTGAATGAAGCTTTTGCCGCTGTCGTACTTACGTGCGAAAGCCTGTTAGGTTGGGACACGCAGCGGGTCAATGTCAACGGAGGCGCGATTGCGCTCGGTCATCCGATTGGTGCTAGCGGCACGCGAATTATTCTCACTTTAATTCACGAGCTCCGCAGAAATGGTGGTGGTTATGGGATTGCAGCCATATGCAGTGGAACGGCGCAAGGCGATGCCATTTTGCTGCGCGTGGATTAAGGGATAAGGGTTAGAAAGAAGTCGTAGGAGCGAGATACCATGTCCATTCAAACCATAATGGTAGTTGGCGCTGGGCAGATGGGAAGTGGCATTGCGCAAGTTGCTGCATCCGCAGGGCGTACTGTGCTGTGGCACGATCTATCCACACAACTGCTCGACACAGGCGTAACGAGTATTCGACAGCAACTAGAACGTCGTGTTATCAAAGGCAAATTAACGGAAGTAGAGAAGGCGGAAATACTTAGTCGTATTCTGCCTGCGCCAGTTATTGACGAGGCAGTGCAAGTGGATCTTGTGATTGAGGCGATATCCGAGAATATGGCTTGGAAAACAGCGCTTTTTCAAAAGCTGGACGGCATCTGTGCACCTCATGTAATATTGGCGACGAATACGTCATCATTACCGATTACGGAGATTGCGGCGGCGACTACTCGCCCGTCACAGGTCATCGGCATGCATTTCATGAACCCGGTTCCCGTTATGCCGTTGATCGAAATCATTCGTGGTCTAGAAACCTCACAAGTTGTCTTTGATGCGATCTTTCAGCTTAGTCAGGAACTTGGTAAAACACCTGTGGAAGTGCAGGATTTTCCTGGATTCGTCTCGAATCGCATTCTTATGCCGATGATTAATGAAGCTGTTTTTACTGTTTATGAAGGGGTAGCAACGGTTGATGCTGTAGATACAGTGATGAAGCTAGGAATGAATCATCCAATGGGACCGCTAGAACTGGCCGATTTAATTGGTCTGGACACCTGCTTATCCATCATGGAAATACTTCATGAAGGCTTCAAGGATTCAAAGTATCGCCCTTGTCCGCTATTAAGGAAATATGTAAAGGCAGGGCGTCTCGGACGTAAATCAGGGCAAGGATTTTATACGTATTCTAGTTAATCGGCGAGATAGCTTAATCTACAGTCACTCTGTTGAGGGGCTGTTTTTGTTTTGTTTTGGAAGGTAATTTTCAGCAAGGAAAGGAATAAGTAAGTGCTGGTTGAAGTGTAAGGAGTAACTTGGGAGTAGGAAGGGTGGATGTAGGATGGAGAAATCTTGCTTAGGTTGTCAGTTAGCGAATGGACAAGTTGAGGCACATGTCGTATATGAAAATGAGTGGTTGACGGTAATCTTAGATATTGCACCGTTGAATGAAGGACATGTTTTGCTGATTCCCAAAAAACACGTTGCTGAATTGGATGAGATGGAGGAAGAGGTTGCAGCCGCAATGCTTACAACCTCCATGAAGATGTCTCGTCTAATTAAAAAATGCTTTCAACCTGATGGCGTTACAATCATCCAGAATGGCGGTATTTTCAACGATTTAGGCCATGTTCACGTGCACGTTTTTCCCAGATATGCAGGCGATGGTTTTGGTTGGTTGGAGCCTGAGGATCACAATAACAATCAGAATCGGTTGGCTGAGACGAAGTTTTTTATGATTAATGCCATTAATGATTTATGTGATTAAATATAAAAAGTTGGCATCCTTTTGGGAACATGATAAACTGCTATGGGGCAACACCGCAACGGATTGATCTGATTATCCCTAAAGCAGCAGGTTAAGCTGGTGTTCAACAAAGGAGGCCATCTCTGTGAAGTTTCGAGCTGTATCGCGTGAAACCAAGATGAATTACATGCTTTGGTGTATAAAGAAGGAAATAATGAAAGAAAATACGTATTTAGCATCCCTGCCGTATGATCCTTCACCCATTATTGGCGTTGTGAAGTATCATCTGGATCAGTGGGATCCCATGGAATTGCTTGAGCCTGGAAGTCTTGAGGATGAGTACGATGGTGAAGCGCGCAGCGTAACCATTTACATAACTAAGCATGCAGAAGATATAAGCGTAGCAGGGTTGGGACAAGCGATTCATCAGGTTTTTAGAAAATCTTTCTTGGATGAGTTTCAGTCCGAAGAAGATACCTTCGAAATCGCGATTGCCATCCTGCGAGATTTGACTAGTGGAAATGAGGAAGAATCATGAGTGAAATGGTAGGGAAGTATTGTGCAAAGTTTTTTGGCAAAACAGGCGTTATTCTTGAAATCGGTGTTGTGAAAAAGGTAGCAAGTCGTACCATTCATGTCGATTGGGGAACCAAAACGTGGGTGTACCAGAACCGAGATTTTAACTGGACGCCGCTTACCAAGGAAGAGTTCGAAGTCAAATACAAAAAGCCGAAATTCTCAGACGGCGCGCTCGTGCGTGCTGCTGAATTAGGCTTGAAAATCACTTATAACTAAGAAACGGCTGCCTATGGCGGCTGTTTTTTTTGACGGTATGAGCAGAGAACTGCGAAAATACATCTTTTTCAATGGAAATAGACCGTTTATCGAGGAATTGCTGCGAAAATACATCCTTTTTTACCGTTAATCCATGAAAAGGGTAAATTCGGTGAAAAAAGATGCATATTCGCATCTTTCCTAATAGAACGTGACTTCTCTAGTGGAAAAAGATGTATATTCGCATCCTTTTTTAGATGCTGGCTGGGGAGGCCCCAGGCGATGGAGATACTCGAGAAATTCGAGTATCTCTACTCCGAGTATCTTCCCCTTTTCCTGAGCTCCTAAGCTAGGAAAATTTGAATACTACTTATTTTTTCCAAATAAATGGGTAGGGAGCATGATAAAATAGGTTGAGGGAAAAGTTAGTGAGGTGCAGAGATGAAATTGGTAGTGGCGAGGTCTGTTTCGTTGAGCTTGAAGCGTCAATGGAGGAAAGAGTTTAACGAAATAATACGCCTCATCGGCTCGCTCATTAGCCTACAAAGCGAGATGTTGTCACATCTGAACAGAATTTACGCTTAAGTATGGAGAAGCATCGATTGAACTCATATGAAGGCGAAATTACTAGAGACAATTATTTGCGAATCAACAATTCAGATGTGACTCCAGAAGACGTTGCGGCGCTGATTAAAGCAAGGTTTCACTTGTGAATAAAAGCTTACTAAGGATGGAGGAACCCAGGATGTTGCACATTAGAGAATTGCAGCTGACCGAGGAATATCCAATTCACTTATTTCTTTTGGCTGACCCTGAGCTTGCGATGGTTGAATCTTATGTCTATCAAAGCAAATGCTACGTTTTGGAAGATAAACATGAAATTATCGGCTCCTATTTGCTGCTCCCAACGAGACCGAAAACGGTTGAGCTGGTGAACATGGCTGTAATTACGAAGAAACAAGGCAGGGGCTATGGAAAGGAACTCGTCAAGCACGCGGTGGAAACGGCGAGGACATTCAACTATCGGACCATTGAGGTAGGTACAGGTAATTCTGGTGTTCAGCAGCTTAGTCTCTATCAGAAGTGCGGTTTTCGTATCTATGGTGTCGATTTTGATTTTTTTACAAGGCATTATAAGGAACCTATTTTTGAAAACGGGATTCAATGTCGAGACATGATTCGGTTAAGTCAGGACTTATAAGTGTAAAAGGAAAAACTCCCGCAACCTGTGCCAAAGAGGCTCAATTGTGGGAGTTTTTCTGTATGGGGAACGCCGTTCGCGTCTATCTAGTTTAGCCAAATTTGAAGATACCTATACATCATGCAGATGTGAGTATCATTCGGGAGAGGTATCCATTGACTTGAAAAAAAAGCTGAGGTATACTCATCTCATCGGTTTATCAATTAGTAATTTAGTAAATTACTAAATAAAAAATCCTATTTTAAAAAAAGAACCATACTTTGTATCCCTTGGAGGAATCATAATGAAAATACCAACAACTCTTAAACATAAACCAGTCATCGTTGCAGAGAATTATGCCAATATTGACGGTAGATATACACAAAATACGGATACACAAGGGCTTTCGCTAGGTCTTGCCCAGTGGAACGATAGAGGTAAAGTCGATATCTCGGCTAAAGTCTGGCGTTATACCGGTGAGAAATGGTCACGTCAATCCGAGGAGCTGCCACTGCACCGTGTGCTAGATCTAGCCATCCTTGTCTGCCGGACAAAACTGCATTTCCAAGAAGAGGCTTACCGCTATGAGAACTCATATAATCCCGAAAATCCTATTATTGACCGAATTGGTCTTCAAGGGGATGCCATGACGGTTGAGGTATGTACAGATAATGAGAAAATTAACGAAGATATCAAGTTGTTCAGCCAAGCTTTGAGTGATGACGGAGAGCTGATCGGGGAGCGGCTGAGCACACTGTCCAGGATTTTGAAAGAAATGGGGTACTGATTGACATGTTGGACAAACAGAAGAAAAAGGAGCTAGCCACTACCTATAAGCAATCGTTTCGCGCGATGGGTGTCTATCAAATTCGTAACACACAGAACGATAAAATATTTGTAAATTGCAGCATGGATCTAGATGGAATGAAGAATCGGCTTGAATTTTGCAAGCAGATGAATACCAATACATTCAATGAGCTGTCAAAGGACTGGGCGACGTACGGTGGCCAAAGCTTCGTATTTGAAGTACTTGATCGCATCGAGCCTCGGGATGAAGTCATGTTGGATGCCGCGGATCTGAAAAGCTATCGAGCCGAAATTGATGCTTTGCTTGAACTATGGCTAGAGAAGTTAGAGCCGTATGAGGAGAAAGGGTATAACAAAAGGAAGCGCTAGTTTTTCTTTCATACGAAGCAATCGAGGGGGTTCCGGCATAGACGGACTCCTTTTTTTTTGCATAAATAGGCAGGTTTCCACTGATGCTATGGCGAAATGGATAGTGATGTAAACAAGGGAAGTCCATAAATAAAGTTCTACATAAGAGGAGTGAATGATGTGAAATACCGTCAACTGGGTGATACAGAACTTCAAATTAGTGAGGTTAGCTTCGGAACTTGGGCCATCGGTGGTGGTTGGGGGGAGTCCAATGATGATGAATCCATACGAGGGTTACATCGTGCGATGGACGCAGGCGTTAACTTTTTTGATACGGCAGATGTCTATGGGTCAGGACATGCAGAAGAGCTACTCGCGAAAGCAACGAAAGGCAAAGAAGATGATATACATATTGCTACGAAGTTTTGCCGTTCTGGTGATATCCACGATCTTGCCACCTATTCGGAACAAGCCGTACGCCAATTTGCTGAAAATAGTTTGAAACGTTTGAATCGTGAGCGAATCGATCTCTACCAAATTCATTGTCCGCCTCTGGCCATATTGAAAGACGGTACTGTCTTCGAGGTACTTGAGAAATTGAAAGCCGAGGGCAAAATTCGTCACTATGGCGTGAGCGTTGAAACCGTAGAGGAAGGGTTGTTCTGTCTCACGGTTCCTGGTGTTAAAGCGCTGCAAGTGATTTTTAACTTGTTCCGTCAAAAGCCAGCAGAAGCACTCTTTCCTCAAGCGAACGCTGCTGGCGTTGGCATTTTAGTAAGGCTTCCTTTGGCAAGCGGCTTATTAACCGGAAAGTTCACGGCTGCCAGCACATTTGCTGCAGATGATCACCGTAATTTTAATGCCAACGGTGACCAGTTTAACGTAGGTGAAACGTTCGCAGGGCTGCCATTTACCAAAGGCGTAGAACTCGCGAAGGAGTTAGCTTGGATCGGTGAGGTGCGTGGTAACATGGCACGTGCTTCCATGCGCTGGATTCTGGAGAATCCCAATATTACGTGCATCATTCCAGGCTTTAAAAATGTGAAGCAAATTGAGGATAATTTGGCCACTTTAGAAGTGCCGCCTTTTACACCTAATGAGCTTGCACGTTTGCAAAGCTTTTATACAACGCAAGTACATGAACACATTCGTGGCGCTTACTAGCCCAACAAAGAAGGGGATGGGGTTTCAGGGGGAAGCGAAATGGATATAATAACACCACAACGTTTATATCATGGAACAACGGACAATCTCGTCAACCTTTTTCAAGTTAAATTATTGGATAGCAAATTTTTTCGACCTGGCCGTGATTTTGGCAAAGGATTTTATACAACAATCTCAGCGGCGCAGGCGAGGAACTGGGCACGAAAAGCATCGGCCCGATCGATTATGGGGCACGAGCATCCATGTGTGCTTGAAATTGAGATGATCGCGATTCCTTCGAAGATGGAGCCGCTCATTTTTCTAAGTGATTCCTTGGCTTGGGCTGAGTTTGTGATGTCGCATCGCAGTGTCATGAAAAAAGGGGAACCAGACCCCTGTCATAAGCACCCTGATATTATCATTGGTCCGATGGCGGATGGTGATACTGGACGAATTATTGAAGAAGCAGTACAATTAAATAGAGATGTACATTGGTTTTATGATCAAATTCTGCGAACTACGCGAGGTCGGAAATTAGATGCTTTACGACTTGGCAATCAAGTGGTGTTTTCCTCAGAGAAATGGGAAGCATCCCTTCGTTTCACTGGTTATAACATTTTTACGGGAGGCAGGTGGATCTACTATGAAAACACAAGTTCGGTTGAATCTGTATGAACGTGGAATCGTTGATGCCATTGTTCAGAGTTTTGATTATACCCCGCAAGATGCTCGGAAGCTTGTTGTTGACTATGTTGAGGTCATTCGTAAATTAGGTGGCTATGATACCTGTTATGATCATGCGGAGCGGTTAGTTCAAGCGGCAACTCGCAATTATAAGCCAGAAGAGTGGTTGAAGCGAATTCATGTGATCGCCAAGGAAGCCGTTCAGGATAAAGGCATCCACCATCTCGAGGGACGATTGCACGTGCATGTACGTTAAATAATTAGTTAGAAGCTCATCCTACGGTTGAGCTTTTTTTGTGACCAATCCGAGGAGGGGAACGTATGATCGAACATATTCGCACAAGTAATGTAAAGCGCTTTACTGGATTTGGTGCTTTATACGATGGCAGCCGTCCAACGGCTCCACAGGAAGTCATTCAAATTTTGACTGCTTATTTGGGTCGAAAACCTCAAACTGTTGTAGATGTAGGGTGCGGTACAGGCCTGTCTTCCTTTCTGTGGATTGATGACGCAGATCAGATTATCGGGGTTGAGCCAAGCGATGATATGCGTGCGGTTGCCGTAGCAAAGTGGGAAGCAATGGACAAGCCAGCATCTCTTATTTTCCAAAACGGACTCTCCCACGAGTTGGGGTTGCCATCTGGTTCTGCTGATATTGTGACATGCTCACAATCGTTTCACTGGATGGAGCCGCAAAGCACATTGCGTGAATTTGCTCGTATCCTTCGCCCTGGCGGAGTGTTCGCCGCTTATGATTGTGACTGGCCGCCAGTCATTGACTGGCAAATCGAGCAGCAGTACTTGAAGCTGACAACGTTAGGCGACCAGCGAGCTGTTGAACTTGCACCGGAGCATGAGCAAGCGCATAAATGGAAGAAGGACGAGCATTTGAAGCAAATTGAAGCTTCGGGTCTATTTCGCTATGCGAGAGAAATCGTGTTTCACAATTGGGAGTCCTGCGATGCGAACCGATATGTAAACCTCGCGTTAAGTCAGGGCAGCTTGCAAACCGCACTAAAGTTAGGTGCGAAAGAACTAGAGTCAGAAGCAGCGGAATTTCGCGAGCTTGTGGAGAAGGCGTTCGCTGGTGAAGAACGATCGATATTATTTGGATATCGTATGAGGATTGGCATTGTTTAACTCACAACAAGGGAAGACGGGTATGCCGACGAAACTGATTGCATTTTTACTATTTTATGTTGTCATTTATATGGGGAACGCGGTGTATGGGACATTCATGCCTGTCTATCTCAACAACGCGAAATTCTCTCAAGAACAGATTGGGCTCCTATTGAGTCTAGGGCCGTTGATTGCTATGATTGGTCAACCCGTGTGGGGGGCTTTTGGTGATCGTGCCAAATCGAAGAACCAAGTCCTGCGTGTATTACTTATTGGAAGTGGAATCTCAATTTTATTTTTTCCGCTTTCTCATGAATTCTTCTATATCCTTATGTTTATTTGTATCTTTACTTTTTTTCAGACTTCGATATTTGCACTTAGCGATGCGATTACATTGGAGGAACTAGATCGACATCCCACATGGAGCTTTGGCTGGATTCGTCTAGGTGGTACGATAGGCTTCGCCTTGATGTCACTTCTTTTCGGTTTCATTGCAAAGTCCTATATCGGTTCTATGTTCCCTGTTTATGCCTGTACGATGGTAGCTGGGCTTTTCTGTCTATGGAGGTTTCCAGCTGCTGCAGGGCGGCCTGCGAATGTTATGGGGCGGAAGTTCCGTGAATTGTTCAAAAATGGCAAACTGATGTTCTATCTCAGCATCAATTTTATTATCCAAATTACGCTTGGCTATTATTATGCTTTTTTCCCGATCTACTTTAAGGAAATGGGCGGAGACAGTGTGATGTTAGGCTGGTCGATGGCGATATCGTCCTTAAGTGAGCTGCCTTTTCTGTTATTCTCAGGCATCATATTCAAACGTGTTCCGGTCTCCGTCATTTTACTCGTGGCAGCACTAGCTTCAGCTTTTCGTTGGTTCTTATTTTCAGAGATTGAAGTTGCGTATTGGATATTACCTGTACAAGTCTTGCATGGACTTATCTTTATCGTTCTATCCGTGACCTTAGCGACAATTATTAATCGTGAAGTGCCTCCTGAGTGGAAAGCAAGCGGACAGACACTCAATGGCCTGCTTAGCCTCGGAGCCGCTCGTATCATCGGCAGCTTCGTGGGAGGTATTATGAGTGCAGCCTATGGCATGCGACAAGTCTTTCTATATAGTTCTTGGGTCTCGATGGCCTGTGTAGTGGTGTTTGGCGCAGTGATCTATTATCGAAGGAAGCAGCATGAGCTTGGTACATAAGTCAATGATTCAGCTATTGCATGGGATGATAGGGGGAAGAACGGATGATGTTGACAAGCGAGCAATTTGAAAAATCGAGGAACTTTCTACTTAGTCAGGTAAGAGAGATTGATAAGGCGATGTTTCTGTATGAATTCGAAGGTGGGGATCCTGAAGGTGTCATTCAAGCACTTCGAAGTTATCAGAACGACGATAAAGGTTTCGGTCGTGCGCTGGAACCTGATCTACGAGCAGATGCCTCATCTGTACTTGCTACAACGCTTGCGCTTCAGTATGCATCCAAGCTCAATTCCAATGTTAGATTAGGATTGATTGAGGATTGCTTTGATTATCTCAAACAAACCTACATCGCGGAGAATCAAGGCTGGGAGATCATTCCAGAAGCTGCCAATGACGCGCCGCGTGCAATTTGGTGGAATTATGAGGGTTTTCAAGCGCACTGGGGAAACCCAAATGCGGAGATTCTTGGTTATTTCTATGCCTTTAGTGAGATTGCAGATCCTTCATTAACTGAAGTCTTACAAACGAGGGCATTTACGCATCTTTTGCAAACATCGAGCCTACTGGAAATGCACGAACTGTTTTGCTATACCAGACTATTTGTGCGCTTACCTAAGGAGCTGCAGCACGACATCAGACCTACAATGGAAAAGTTCATGGACAACTGCGTAATAAAACGAGCAGAAGATCGAAATGGCTACTGTGCGGTTCCACTTCAAATTGTGGATGGTCCTGAATCTCCTTTTTATGCCAAGTATCAGGATGTACTAGCTGGCGATTTGGACGCATTGATACTTGCGCAAGGTCAGGATGGAACCTGGAGTCCAAATTGGTCGTGGGGAAGATTTGAGGAAGCATGGGGGCAAGCTAAGCTGGAATGGCAGGGGTATTTGACCCTGCATAATTTGATGACGTTGAAGGCTTTTGGTCGAATCGCATCATAGGCAAGTAATTAGAAGAAAGGAAGTGCTATAGGATGATCGAACATGAAGCGATTCTCACTTACGAGCCCGGAGGTCAGCAGATTTGTATGACACGAGTGTTCAATGCACCACGTGAGCTTGTATTCAAAGCTTTTACGGATGCAAAGCTGTTCGCTGAGTGGCTTGGACCTCGGCAACTGACGATGCAGTTGGTGACATTCGAACCATGGAGCGGAGGCAGCTGGCGTTATATCCATAAGGATAGTCATGGGAATGAATTTGCCTTTCGCGGCGTGTATCACGAAGTCGCTGCACCTGAACGGATTATTCAAACGTTTGAATTTGAAGGACTTCCAGAGAAAGGTCATGTAATCTTGGAAACGGCAAGATTTGAAGCGCTAGACGGCGGTCAAACTAAGCTGGTGATGGAATCTGTGTTCCAATCTGTTGCTGATCGTGATGGCATGCTCCATTCCGGCATGGAGCAAGGGATGCAAGACTCTTATGAACGTTTAGCGGATCTTCTGGAGCGTATGAAATAGTTGAGAAATAGGAGGGCAGGAGCTTAGGTGACCTGCTCTTTTTGTTATCTTACATATAGTCATCTCTTTAGTTAATGTCATTAATTATTAATGAGGTGTACTATTGTTTTCAAAGGAGTTTGCTTCAGATAATAGCAGAATAAGACATCTATTTGCGATTTCGAATATGGTGATTCACCTATGAGTTTGCTAAGATATTGCCAAATAGGACAAACGAAAGGATGGAAGCTATGCCATTTCTATCACTAACGAGTTGGAGTTTACATCGGAATCTAGGGCCGCTGCGTTGGACACGCTGGGACGAACATACACGTACGCCATTCACAGACACACAAGAACAACCTGAGTTACTTTCTCTGATCCAGTTGCCAGCTGAATTAGCAGCGAAGGGTTTCTCGTCAATGGAGGTATGTCATTTTCATTTTCCTGAGACGGGTGAGGATTATCTACAAAATTTGAAGCAAGCGTGCACAGAAGCTGGCCTGCGATTCTATACGTTATTGCTTGAATATGGTGATATCTCTAGCCCAGATGAGTTCCGTAGACAATCAGACATCGCTTGGATGAAAGACTGGATTGATATCGCGGCAAGCTCAGGTGCCGAAAGGGTGCGCATCATCGCTGGGGAAGCAGAGCCATCAGACCGTGAAGCCTTGTTGCGATCCATCGAAGCACTGCGGGAGCTAGGACAGTATGGTGCTGAACATGGTGTACGCGTAGTTACAGAGAATTTCAAATCGTTGTCCTCCACCGCGGACAATTGTCTAGAGATTTTGACAGGATGCGGAGATCTTATCGGATTTACATCGGATTTCGGCAATTTCAAAGGCTCGGACAAATTTGATGCGCTTGCCTTGACGATTCCGCATAGTGAATCCATCCATGCCAAAGCACAAACGAATGCCGATGGCTTGCCAGATGAGATAGAATTTACAAGATGCTTAGACATTGCTAAGGAAGCTGGCTATAAAGGGCCCCTAACACTTGTTTATGATGGTCCTGGCGACATGTGGGAGGGGATCGAGCGCGTGAGGAAGCTAGCGGAGCCTTACTGTTCAGATCGAAGATGAGTGTGCTATGATACTAGTAAACATTCCCACTATCTGACTGCTAGAATAGGAGACTTTCACATGAGCCAAGTATGTAATTATTGCAGCAAGAATGAGGCATTAGCGAGCTTGATGATTGAAATTGGTCAATTGCGTGTTTCGACGTTGTATTTATTTAGAGAACAAACGTATAAGGGCCGTTGTATTGTCGCTTTGAATGAGCATCATACCGAATTCTACCACTTGTCGCAAGAAAACCAGGATGCGTACATGCGCGATGTAGCACAAGCTGCTTCTGCCATTGAGCGTGCTTTTTCTCCAGACAAAATTAATTACGGCGCCTTCGGCGATACCATGCCTCATGTTCATTTCCATATTGTGCCGAAATATAAGGATGGATACACGTGGGGGAAAATGTTCGAAATGAATCCTGCTGACAATAAGCAACTGACAGAAGAAGAATATGCGGAAATCATCGATCAATTGAAAACGCATTTGTAACATCTTTAGATTTAACAAATATAATCATTGACAGGAAGTATATGGGAGAATAAACTTACATCACATTCCATAATTTCATAGCCAAACGCAATGATTGGGACTAGTAAGGAACGCCTATTGTCCAGAGAGCTGTCGCTTAGGTGGAAGACAGTCAATAGAATCCCCAACTCACCCATGAGTGGTAAGGTCGAAGTGTCATGTAGATCTTAACGGTTAACCCCCGTCATCAGGTCTCGAGGATTTGTATGCACGAATAATGCAAATCAAGAAGAGTGGTACCGCGCTGGTTAGACCTGTCGCCTCTTTGTAGGCGATAGGTCTTTTTTGTTTTTTCACAAAAGGGAGGGAAAACCGATGAAGAATGTGATCGATTATTATGCGAAGTTTGATGAGTGGGGAAGATTGGATCGCGAGCCGATAGAGTTTACGGTAAATTGGCACTACATGAAGGCGTATCTCCCACAATCAGGGCATGTCCTGGATAATGGGGCTGGCCCCGGCAAATATGCCATGGAGCTCGCCAAGCTCGGCTATAACGTGACGCTTTCTGATCTAACACCTAATCTCGTCGAGCTCGCGAAGGGCAAAGCAAGTGAGTTGGGATTAGCGGATAAGTTTCAAGGATTTCATACATTGAACGCCACATCCTTAGGGGGAATTTCAGATGATAGCTTCGATGCTTCGTTGATGCTCGGACCTCTGTATCATTTGCAGGATGAAGGTGATCGAATAGCGGCCGCGAAAGAACTGTATCGTGTAACGAAGAACGATGGTATTGTATTTGTCGCTTTTCAAAGTCGGATGCGGATGTTGCTTACCTCTTTGCTCTTCCCGAATGCTTGGAAACCGAATGACAATATGGCCGCTATTTCACATTTTAAAGAAGACGGCATTTTTAATCATACGGATGCAGGCCGATTTACAGGCGCTTACTATTTCAATGTAGAAGACATCAAGCCTTTTATGGAAAGTCAGGGGTTTGAGACGTTAGAGCTGATCGGTTCATCCAACCTTGCTGCACTCATATCACAGGAACAGAAACAATATTGGTCTGACCGAGGAGAAAGCGGCGAGTTCATTGATGTACTCATAAAATTAGCTCGCGACCCCTCTATTCTAGGGATTTCCTCGCATTTGTTATATATTGGAAGAAAAATAGGGGTGTAATGGGATGGCGATAAAAGCTGTATTATTCGACTTTGATGGGACACTAGCGGATACATTACCTTTATCTTTTTATGCGTTTAAACATGTATTTAAAAAGTACGATGATCGGGATGTATCAACAGATGAATTAATCGCTATGTTTGGGCCAACAGAGGATGACATTATCGCTGGAAATCTTAGAAATAAAGAGACTGTGCAAGCAGCTATTGCTGACTATTACCACATGTACGAGAACCATCATGCTGAAGAAGTTCCTATGTCAAACGAGATGTACCAACTACTCACCTATTTGAAAACGATAGAAGTGAAAATGGGTATTATCACCGGCAAAAGTAGAAAAGCGTATCAGATCTCTTCCGAGAGTCTGAAATTATCGAATTTCTTTGATATTGTGATAACAGGTGATGATGTAGAACAGCCTAAGCCGCATCCCGAAGGGATCATCACAGCGCTGGATTTTCTCGGTGTTACCCGAGATGAAGCCGTCTTTGTAGGCGACAGTAATGCGGATATTAAGGCTGGTAAAGCAGCGGGCTTACGGACTTATGGTGTTCAATGGCTGTCTACGTACCAAAGCAGTCATTTCGAAATGGAGCCTGATGGTCTATTTACAAGCGTAGATCAGTTTCACAAGTTGATTAAAAATGAACACAATGTAAGCCATAAATGGTTAGACTGGGCGAAGCAAATCCAAGCAATTGCTCAAATTGGTTTAACATATTCGAAGGATGTCTTCGATCTGGAACGCTTCCAAGCTTTGCGAGAAATCAGTAAGGACATTCTTGATACCTACACCATGGTGGGGATGGATACAATTAACCTTAGTTTTGCTAATGAAACGGGTTACGCAACGCCGAAGGTTGATATTCGAGGTGTGGTTTTTGAAGATAACAAAATTTTACTCGTGAAGGAAAAAGCAGATGGTGCGTGGTCACTGCCTGGGGGGTGGGCTGATATTGGCTACTCGCCTTCGGAAGTTGCTGTGAAAGAGATTCAAGAGGAAGCCGGATTTGAAGTAGTCCCTGTGAAATTACTCGCTGTTCTGGATAAAAAGTTTCATGACCATCCGCCAGAGCCTTATCATATTTATAAGATGTTTATTCTGTGTCGAATAACTGGCGGGAAGGCTCTGGGCGGTGTGGAAACGAGCGAAGTGCAATTCTTTGGTGAACATGAGTTACCGGAATTATCAGCTGAACGAAATACAGTTGCTCAGGTCAAAAGCATGTTTGACTATGTAAGATTTCCAGATAAAGAAGTTCAATTAGATTAAAAGGATGAGAACTGTACGAGTATCCAGGCTGCCGAGTTAGGACTTGACGGCTTTTTTATGCCTTTTTTTGCAGGAAAACGTTGGAATTTGTCGAAAATATATAATTTATAGCAAGTAAACCATGTAATACGGAGGTACGATGAGAAATTTGTGGAAGATGAATGTCAAGTTGACAATGGCCATTACAGCCTTATCCATCGTGATTGGCAATCCTAGCTCGCTAGCCGCGGCAAACGACCCCAGCAGCGCAATCGCAGCACTAAACTACCTGAACGAAGTAAGGTCCCACATGGGAATTCAAGCGATGAGTCTAGATCCTGCACTTACCACAGCGGCCGATAAACATGCGAGTTATCTGTCCATGAACCAGGAGAATGGACATACAGAAACACCAAGTAAACAAGGATACTCAGGTCAACTTCCTTGGGATCGGGCAGCAGCAGCAGGTTTTGATACGGATAAGTTCGGTGTATTTGAGGATGTGTCGTTCGATACGGATTCGCCGGAGATTGGTGTGCAGTCCCTATTGGATGCTCCGCTTCATAGATCAAGCTTAATTCTCCCTGACATGTCCTTATTGGGTGTAGGTTATAACAAGCATGCGATTGTCCTAAATTCTGCAAAGAGATGGTTCACCCATACAGGAACAGGTGTGTATCCCTATGATGGTCAGAAGGGGGTGCCGATTGGCTTCTATGGCCTTGAGATCCCGAATCCGTTGGAAACATTTGATTTGGAGAAGTCGGGTTATTTTATCACCTATGCGGGGGTAGACCAAGATAAGTCGGATGTGACCGCCTCGCTAGTGAATAGGGAAGGACAAGCCATCGAGATTTTCAAATTAAAGCAAGAACTTGGCGATACGAACGCATGGCATATCATCCCCAAATATGAGCTTGCCTATGGGGAAACTTATACGGTATCCGTTGAGAATAAAACATGGTCTTTCACAACAGTAGACAACCCAGATCTGCCTAAATCGGAACCTAAAGGTAATCCCGTGAAAACAGACCGCCCGAAACAATATCATCCTAATGACGTTGGTATTCGCATCAATGGTACCTATATCGAAGTTACGCCTAAAGCTAAAATAATAGATGGAAGTACCTTTATCCCGCTTCGCGGGGTGTTTGAGGCCATGGGAGCTAAAGTACTATGGGAGGGAACACGCAGCGAAATCACGCTCATCAAAGACGCCAAAACGATTGTACTCACCATTGGAAAGCAACAAGCGCTAGTAAACGGAATAAGGCAGACACTTTCGATGGCTCCGTTCATATCGAGTGAAGGTTCCACGTATGTCCCTTTACGTTTCGTGACAGAGGCACTTGGGGCACAGATTGATTGGGAAAATGATAAATGGACCGCGGTTATCCAATCCATTAAATAAGTCATTCAAGTCGAGCGAAAGTTGCTCGGCTTTTTTTTCATTTTGTATGATGAAACATTTACTTAGACCATGCGTCTAATATGTTATGTTTGTTAAAATATGGGATTTTCAGAGGAGGTGAATCAACGATGAAGAAATTTATTCTAGGCGTGAGTTGTGGTCTTCTTCTTGCAGGCACGTCTGTTGCCTTCGCATCAGATACTATTCAAGCGTTATTGTTTCCAGCTAGTTTTGAGATCAATGGCAGTCAAGTAGCTATGAACAAGGAGTATCAGGTTCTGAATGTGGACGGACATGTGTATGTCCCGGTGCGCTTTGTCGCTGAACATTTAGGAGCTGCGATTGATTATGATTCGGAATCCGAAAAAATTCTGATTAAAAACAAAGCATTGGACATCGTAGATCCTGATTACGCGAAAGTTTCGGTTGGTAATTTAATTGCAACGAAATCAGGAAATAAGACCAAGGTGACAGGTCAATTGACGATTAGCGGTGTTGGCAACAGTCAGAATATGATCGGAGCGGGCTTGTCCTTCTACAACGAGAATAATGAGAAAATAGGAGAAGCTGCCATCTCGGGAAATCAATTTGGGGTTGATACCCAAACGTTTGTCACGGAAGGGGATGGTGATTTCAGACATTACGATGCCGTTTACCTTTATATTGGGGCAGTTAACAATCGAATAATTAGCGAGGTCCCACATACGATGTATGCCAATCCGAAATATCATTTCTCCTTGAATATCCCGACTAGTTGGGAAGGGAAGTATGAAGTTGAGGAGCGGTTAGATGAAGCATCTGAACGGGTGAACTTCCTTTTTATACATAAGGCGAATAGTGCCTTTGGTGGTGTCGTGTTTAGCATTTCCGTATGGACAAAGGAAGATTGGCTTGCGAATGGGCCCACCGCGAAGGGCGTAGGACAGCTTTACAAGATAAGAGAGGACGAGAAGCATGTGTTCCTTTTAATCCCTCCAGGCGATGTGGAATATAATCCTCATGATGATACGCTTAAAGCGGAATTTAAGGCTATGACCGACCAGATTAGTAAAATAAGAACGAGCTTCAAATTGGAATAATTAAAATAAGTTACATAATATAAGTTATGTAAACAAATAGGCTGCGAGAGTGAGGTTAGCCATCATCATTAGAAAATTAAAGTCAACTAGCTTCATTTTTATGATATCTCTGCTAGCACTATGGATAGCTAGTTGTACAGGGGTTGAATCCAAGCCAAGCGTCAGAGCGAGCGAAATCACACTTACACCGGTCGACCTGTTCAAAGGGGAAGGTGCTAAGTTTCGTCCATTCTTGGGGGCTTGGTCAGGTGCATTTAAATTGAGCTATAAGGGAATGAACCCGCACGCTACATTAGATATTGATCTATGGCAAAATGGGCAGAAAGTGAAGACGATCGGTAGTATTGGCGATATGTTCTATAGCTCTGAGGCAAGAAATCGTGATGCGTTGGAAGTTATCATTTCGATGGATAAAGTAACTATCGATGCTCAAGCGGCTATGAGCACGATTAAAGTCGGTACGCGCCGCGATTCTGGCACCAATACGTACGTGTTTACTGTTCCTTGGGATGGTAAACTGACAGGAACGGGACTGATTCTCGAGAGTAGGGATCCGCGAACATTGCGAACCAATGAGCCTGCTCATGTGTGGGGGATGCACGCGACAAGCACGAACGAAATCCGTACATTGGACTTCACACCAGAAGCGCTAAGTAGAATCGAATGGGCGATCATATTCACTTTGCGATTCGATGAGAGTGAAAAAAAGCTGAATTAGGGTTTTCCTAATGCAGCTTTTTTCTTTATCGTAATGACTTCAAAGCGCCACTCCAAGCAATGACTTGGTCAAACATCGTGTTTGCAGCAGCATCTTGACGCGGATTTGGTTTGAGCACGGTGAAGTTTTCAAAATCGGTGAAGAGGGATAATGTCACTTGTGCACGTACACTAGCTATATGCAATTCACTTAAAATAAGCCTGAGGTTTTCAGCAGCACGCGCTCCACCCGTACCTCCACCATAGCTGACGATGCCAGCGGCTTTATCCTTCCATTCATTGAATAGGAAGTCAATTGCGTTCTTAAGAGCAGCAGGCACAGCGTGGTTATACTCCGGAGTTAAGAAGATATAACCATCATAGGCACGAATAGCGTTCGACCAAGCTATCGTATGTTCTTTCGTGTATTTCATCATCATCGGTGGATGAGGTTCATCATAAAGCGGCAAATTAAAATCTGCCAGATCGACGATCTCAAACAGGGCATCCGTTCGTTTACTTGCAACTTCGTGTATCCACTGAGCAACGACTTCACCTCTGCGTCCTGGGCGAGTACTGCCTAGTATAATTCCGATTTTTAACATGGTTATGACCTCCAATAGGTGTAGTCTATGTGAGTAGCATAACGCTTGTATGGTGAGCTGTTCAAATGAAAATACGAGTATAACCAATATTTCCGCTACTGTATATTAATTATAATCGCATAAAGTTTACATAATATAAGTTAAGTTAACTCACTTGTGATAAAAGTGACATTTCCACGTCATTACAAACATTTTTATTTGAAATTTGTATGAACATGAAAGCGGATGTAGATGATTTATAAGACAAGCTCCTATATAATTTAGAAGAAGAGCGTGTAACTAGACAAGAGAAGGGTGGTTGGTTTTCTTATGCATACGTCTATCTATTTGGTGATATTTTCAGTTATTTTATTATTTGGCTTATTATCGACGTTTATCATCGGCTTTTCTCGTAAAAACCGTGAAGGGGATCAGTCCTATTTTCAAAAAACAGGTACGAAGTGGGTAAGGCTTACTTCTTTATATGTGATATCAATTGCTGCAGGCTTATTAGCCTTACTAGCATTTATTCGTTACACAATTGAATAGCAGACATAGAAAAAAATCTCCATAAGTGGAGATTTTTTTATTTTGCCGCGGTATTGGTGCTTCAAGCTGGTAAGGAAGGAAAGGTGTTAATTTTGATAAAGTGAATCTGCAATGAACCGAAAAATGCTTTCCCCTGATTGTAATGCAGCTCACATTTATACCCATACTCACATGCAATGGCTTGTAATGATTTGAAGCCTGGTAGAGCTCTGACCATCGACGTGATCTGCTTTGTAATATGGTTTGGTATTTTCATTACTAGCGTGGAAGCACTTATGCCATCAACAACGGAAATAAAGCTTGGGAATTCGGATTTCTTGAGAAGCGAAAGGTTGATATGATCTTCAGCAATCTGTAAGATTTCTTTGTTCAATCGATTCAAATTTAGGGTCAAATTTTTATAAAAATAGATGCCAAATCCGATTTTATTGGTCAAAGGATTTAACCGTTTCTTCCATTTCAATAGGTTGGCTTCCCAATAAGACTCCAGTTGTTCCATCTTCGTATGCCACTTCAATCGTGATGTTAGAAATTTTTTCATGCGTATACTCCTTAACCATATTAATTACTTCTTAAATAGGGACATTGCAAAAGGGAAAATCGTTCAATTATGGCAAATTTACGATTGAAGAATCTCGACAAAGCCTTCGGCAGCAAGCGACAATTTCATATCTCTGCGAACCGCCAACCCAATACTTCGCGGTGGAAGGGGTTCATCTATGGTGAGTTCGAACAGTATGCCTGATCGTAGCTCCTCAAGAACAAATGACTTGCTTATGAAGGCAACACCATACCCTAATCTTGCAAACTCTGATAGGAGATCAATATTTCCTAATTCGATATCGGGATTCACATCGAACCCCTTAGCAGCAAACCACTTTTCGATGAACACTCGGGTACTGCTGCCAGGAGATAGAAAGATTAATGGAAGCCCAGCTAGCTCTTTCGTAGTGAGTTTACGTTCCGCAAGCTCTTGGAAAGCATCCCCAACCACAAAACAATCCTCTAATACGGCTAACGTGTGAATAGATAGTTCCGGATCTTCGATCGGCATGTGCACGATGGCGCAGTCGATTTCCCCTTCCTTAAGGCGTTTCGTAATCTCGTTCGTTTTTCCATGTGAAAGCCGAATTCGAATTCCAGGATATTGCTGATGAAACGAATTTAACTGAGGAAGTAAGAGGTGCTTAATCAGTGAATCACTGGCCCCAATACGAAGTTCACCTTGATGTAATTGCTTAAGATTCTGAAGATGTTTCTGCCCTGATTGCAGCAACGCAAAGGATTGCTCTACATAATCAAAAAGCGTGCGTCCTTCTTCTGTGAGCTCTACCCCTTTGGATAACCGATGAAACAATTTGAGACCTACCGTTTCTTCAATCTGCTTAATAGCATAACTCACGGAAGGTTGGGTAATATGAAGTTCTTGCGCAGCTTTCGTTAAATTTCGGCACTTCGCCGTATGTAAGAAGATACGATACCATTCCAAATTCATCATGTGATATAGAACACCTCTATGACAAAATAGTAAAATTCCAATTTCATTTATTTCATTTCACTCATTATAATTGGTTTAACGAAATAATTCAAAAGAGGTGGCTAACATGGTGTTACATCAACCGGATTTAGAAGCTCGTTCTCCGTGGTCTACGAACAAGGCGAAAGAAGTACAGATAAGTCCTCCAACATCCAAGGTAGAAGGAACAATTCGAGTACCTGGCAGTAAAAGTTTAACGAACCGAGCGTTGATCATCGCAGCCTTGGCTGAAGGTAAATCCAGATTAGATGGCCTATTGAAAAGCGATGACTCGTACTGGTGCATAGACGCATTAACTAAACTAGGTGTGTCTGTAGTTGTTGATGGCGAAACTGCTTATGTAGAGGGATGTGGAGGGAAATGGCCGCAACCATCTGGGGAACTATATATGGGTGCTGCAGGCACGATTGCTCGATTCTTACCTGCTGCTTTGGCAATAGGGAATGGCAATTGGGAGATCAAAGGAAGCAGACGATTGAGCGAGCGGCCTCTGGCGCCGTTGCTAACTGCACTTTCTAGCCTTGGAGCAGTATTTGACTATCAGGAGGGGCAACATCGATTGCCTTACAAACTCCAGGCGTCCGGATTAGCTGGTGGCCATGTAAGCCTTCCAGGCTCAACGTCCAGCCAATTTATTAGTGGACTTTTGTTAGCTGCACCTTACACGGAAACGCCGCTTACGATCGAGATTGAGGGAGAAATCGTGCAACGGGATTATGTGCAAATGACCGTGGATATCATGCGTTCGTTCGGTGCCGCACCACAGTTCACCGAGGATGGCCAATCTATCATCGTTCCATCGGGGACCTATCAAGCGCAGACACTCCAACTGGAGCCAGATGTTTCTACCTGTAGTTATTTCTGGGCGTTAGCAGCGCTAACAGCGGGCAGCGTGAGAATTGATGGCATTGATGCGAGACGCACGAGTCAACCAGATATTGAGATTTTAGATGTTTTGGAGCAAATGGGTTGTACTGTCACACGCGGCGATGACTTTGTAGAAGTACAGGGTACAACTCATCTTAAAGGTGGATTTACGCTCAGTATGAAGAAATGGTCCGATCAAACTTTGACGATTGCGGCTTTGGCTCCTTTTACGGATGGACCCATTACACTAACGGATGCTGCGCATATTCGCCATCATGAATGCGATCGGATTGCTGCGATATGCACAGAGCTTCGCAAGCTCGGGGTGCATGTAGATGAGCATGAGGATGGATTAACCGTATATCCAGGGAAACCGCAATCAGCCCTAGTCGATTCGCATGATGATCATCGCATGGCCATGGCGTTATCTTTAATCGGCTTAAGAGTTGAAAACATTCGAATCAACGACCCAGGCTGCGTATCCAAAACGTGTCCAGACTATTTTGAACAATTGTCCGCACTAGGCGTAGAAATTACTTACTAACACAGGGGGAACAAGGCATATGGCAGGGAATACGTTTGGTGAAATTTTTAAAATTACAACTTTTGGGGAATCCCATGGTGCCGCTGTAGGCGTCATCGTAGATGGTGTTACTCCTGGCGTCGAGATCGATGAGGCGTATATTCAAAAGCAAATGGACAGGAGAAAACCAGGTCAATCCTCTGTGACTTCACCACGCAAAGAATACGATAAGATTCACATCTTATCTGGGGTTTTCGAAGGGAAAACAACGGGGACACCGCTTTTTGTAAGCCTATATAATCAAGATATGAAACCAGAAGCCTACAACGACATTCAGCATTCTTTTCGGCCTGGTCATGCGGATTTCACCTATCTTCAGAAATACGGAATCCGCGACCATCGGGGAAGTGGGCGAGCTTCAGGACGGGAAACCGCGGGTAGAGTAGCTGGCGGAGCCGTAGCTCGTAAACTTTTAGAGCAAAGAGGCGTACAGGTGTTAGCCTATACCCAAGAAGTCGGTGGAATCCCTTGTGAAACTTTTGATGAACATGCCATTGAGCTGAATGCGGTAAGGGCGTGCGATCCAATTGCTGGCGCCAAAATGATTGAAAAGATTGAGCAATTAGCCGCGATTGGCGATAGTTGTGGCGGCATCGTGGAATGTCGGATTCGTGGCGTTCAGCCAGGACTTGGGGAGCCTGTATTTGATAAATTAGATGCCGAATTGGCCAAAGCGATGCTCTCTATCGGTGCTGTTAAAGGTATCGAATTCGGCGCAGGCTTTGCTGCAGCTTCCATGCTAGGCAGTGAACATAATGATG
Source organism: Paenibacillus qinlingensis (assembly GCF_031455095.1). Lineage (GTDB taxonomy): Bacteria > Bacillota > Bacilli > Paenibacillales > NBRC-103111 > Paenibacillus_E > Paenibacillus_E qinlingensis_A. Next base: position 62,085 of record NZ_JAVDSB010000007.1, on the reverse strand, counting down.
AGATGGATAAATCCGGATTTCTCAGCAATCATTCTGGCGGCATTCTGGGCGGAATCAGTACGGGACAAGAAATTATTTTCCGCATAAGTGTCAAACCGACTTCTTCTATATCAGTTACCCAGAGAACGCTGAATGTAAAGGGAGAGGAGCAAGACATTCGGACAGAAGGCAGGCATGATCCTTGTATTTGCCCGAGAATTGTACCTGTAGTTGAGGCGATGGCTTGCTTAGTACTAGAAGATCTGTATAAGCGACAAGCTGCGATGTTAGGATAGATGAGGCTGCCGATCATTCGGCAGTCTTTTCTTCATCAAAAATTAGATATTGCCCGGATAAATCGGTTATTATGAAACTTAGAACACATGTAATCATAATTATTCTGCTGAGCAAAGGAAGGAAGAAAATCATGTCGACTACTGATAAAATTAAACTAACCTCCTATTCAACCAAGGGTGGCTGTGGCTGCAAAATTGGTCCTGCAGATCTCTCAGAAGTTATTAAAAAATTACCTCCAGCTCTACCAAATCCTAATCTGCTTGTTGGTATCGACACAAGTGATGATGCGGGGGTCTATCAATTAAGTGAAGATCTTGCGCTCGTACAAACGGTAGATTTTTTCACGCCGATTGTTGATGATCCATACTCGTTCGGACAAGTAGCCGCTGCGAATGCGATAAGTGACATTTATGCCATGGGTGGGAGACCATTAACGGCATTAAATATCGTTGCTTTTCCGATACGTACACTGGATAAAGAAGTGTTGGCTGATATATTACGAGGTGCTGGCGATAAAATGAAGGAAGCTGGCATCACGCTTGTTGGCGGGCATTCGATTGAAGATAACGAACCTAAATTCGGTCTAGCTGTAACAGGATTAGTCCATCCACAGAAGATACGTACCAATGCAGGAGCGCGTCTAGGGGATAAATTGATTTTAACGAAACCGATTGGTGTGGGCATATTGACAACTTCGATTAAGAAAGATCGGTTAGATGAAGAAGAGGTTGCTCGTGTCACACAGGTTATGGCTACGTTGAACAAAACAGCAGCAGAGACTATGGAGCCATTCGACGTACACGCCTGCACAGATGTGACGGGATTCGGTTTGATCGGGCACTCACTTGAGATGGCCAAAGGCAGCCAAATCGGCATACGTATTACTGCTAATGATGTACCTCTATTGCCACGAGTTAGGGAATTGGCTGAAGAAGGGTTTGTTCCTGGCGGCACGAAAAATAATTTCGCTCATGTTCAGAAAGACGTTACATTCCCTGATACGTTGGATCAAATCGGCCAATGGATATTGTGTGATGCTGTCACATCGGGAGGGCTGCTGATCGCTGTGGCTGGTGATCAAGCAGAGGACTTACTGAGTAAATTGAAGCTTGCTGGTGTGGAAGCGAGCCTAATCGGAGAAACAACGGATGATCATCCTGGTCGTATCGTTGTTATCTAAATAAAGACATCTTTTAAGGAGCGAGATTATTGTTTCAAGACATCAGCATAGATGAGCTTTTGGCGCTCAATGATAAGAAGAAATTGGTTATGATTGATGTACGTTCGCCTTCTGAGTTTCAGGATGCCACGATTCCTGGTAGTATCAATATTCCATTTTTTGATGATAACGAACGTGCAGAAATAGGTACCATATATAAGCAAGTTAGTGTACAAGCAGCTAAAGATCGGGGATTAGAGATCATATCTGCTAAGCTCCCGGCATTTGTCAAAACAATCGAAGCCATCAAAGAGCCCAAAGCTGTATTCTGTTGGCGCGGCGGCATGCGGAGTCATACGTCAGCTACAGTACTTTCATTAATGGGCATACGCACATATCGGTTGACAGGGGGATTTCGTTCCTATCGTAGATGGGTTGTAGATACGCTTGAGAAGATGGAGTTCAAACCACGTGTATATGTGATTTCTGGGAATACCGGAGCAGGTAAATCAGCCATTCTGAGGCGTCTACAGTCGGAAGGGTATCCCGTTCTGGACCTAGAAGCCTATGCGGGGCATCGTGGATCTATATTTGGACATGTGGGACTCCAAGCGAACAATCAGAAGACTTTTGAAGCTCATTTTGTAACAGATTTCATGAAACTAAAGGATTCTCCATATCTTCTCATAGAAGGTGAAAGTAAACGTATTGGCAAGGCGGTCATGCCAGATATCCTTTTTAATAAAAAGGAAACCGGTACACACTTGTACATTCAAATGCCGATACATGAACGTGTTCGACATATTATCGAGGATTACCGTCCTTGGGAAAATAAAGAACCGTTACTGGAAGCGTATCAACATATTAAAGACCGAATCCACACTCCGATCGCAAAGGAAATTGAAATAGCTTTGCAGAGCGATTATTTTGATAAAGCTGTTGATCTGCTCTTAACTCACTATTATGATCCGCGATATGAACACGCAATGAACAAACATGAGCGAGACATACAAGACATACATCCCTTGAATGTCCATAATCTAGATGAAGCTGTACATGCTGTTAAAGCCTATATTCAGCTTGATCTACATAATTGAATAGGCGTACATGGGGAGTGCACGAAATGATGACAAGTGAGCACCGTGAACAAAATAAAGATGCAAAATCGCGTATTTATCTCGACTATAATGCAAGTACTCCGATCGATCCAGCTGTAATTGAGGAAATGCTTCCGTATGTATACGGACACTTCGGTAATCCATCGTCTTCTCATTGGGCATCCGAGAAACTTGAAGAAGCCATTCATCTTGCTAGACATCGTATTGCCGTTAGTATCGGATGTCATCCCAATGAAGTTGTATTTACGAGTGGTGGCAGCGAGTCGAATAATCATGCCATTAAAGGCGTTTATTTTGCCAATAAGCATCGTGGCAATCATATTATTACGACGAAAATTGAGCATCCATCTGTGCTACAGCCGTGTGCTTTTCTCGAATCTTTAGGAGCGAGAGTGACCTATTTAGATGTGGATGCGTATGGGATAGTAGATTTGGAACAACTTCAGGCAGCGATAACCGATGAGACGATTCTGGTTTCTATCATGCATGCCAATAATGAAACGGGAACTGTTCAATCCATTCAGGAAATCGCTGAAATCACAAGACGCCACGGGGTTCTTCTCCATACGGATGCTGCACAATCAATAGGCAAAATAGATGTGAACTGGCATGACATGGGAGTTGATTTAATGACTCTTGCTGGGCATAAGCTGTATGCTCCCAAGGGGGTAGGAGCTTTAATCATAAAAGAAGGAACCGCTGTCACGCCTCACAATCACGGTGCGAGTCACGAGTCGGGCCGAAGGGCAGGTACGGAGAACGTGCCATACATTGTAGGTCTAGGAAAAGCGATTGAGCTTGCCTACAGCAGGGATAATATCGCGGATACGTTGGCCTTAACGAACTTGATGTGGGAACGATTATCGGAGGCATTTCAGTCTCGAATCAGAAGGAATGGACACCCCGATCAACGATTGCCCAATACGTTAAACGTCAGTTTTTTAGATAGGATTGGGCAAGAAATTTTGGCTCAGATTCCCGAGATTGCGGCTACGACAGGGTCGGCTTGCCATACAGGAAGCAGTGCGATGTCACCGGTCTTGAAAGCCATGGAATTGACGCCGGAGGTTGCGGCGGGTACAGTACGATTCTCCGTAGGGCGTTATACAACGATGGAGGAGATAGAGCGTGCTTGTGCTTTGATCGTAGAACGTGCACGATAAAACGTGAAATACACAGAAAAAAGCAGACCGATTCGTTATGAATAGGGTCTGCTTTTTATGTTCTGAAACAATTAGTTAATGACCTTAATTATTTACTTTTGTTTGAAACTTTCAACAGCTTTCGTTGCATTCTTCACAATGTCAGTCGCTTCTGTCAGCGTGATACCATCTTGTGGATTAAAAGCACCGTCCGCATTTAATTCAACAATATCTAAAGCAAGTGCTGTTTGGATAGCACCAACATGTAAGATATCCATCTTATCATTATCTTTTATTTCGACAGGTGATATTTTAATTAACGGCAGTTTCTCGCTGGTTTGAAGCGTATGAATGAGCATGTATGTGAACGACTCGCGCGTTACTTTGGCATCAGGGTCAATTTTAATCTGAATATCTGTGCCAAGCTCACCTAGAGCACCTTTGATCAATTCAACACTTTGTGTTGCAGTAATAGGGTCTGCGGATACAATTGGAGTTGGATGAGCCTTCAAATAAGCTAGTGCATTGAAAATTTCCTCTGCCGCATCTGCGCGTGTAATCTCATTTTTAGGATTAAATTTACCTTCAGCATTCAGTTTGATAATCCCGTATTTAAGGGCACGTTGGATAGACCCCGAATATTCTACATTCAGTTGGTCTGTATCTTTGATATCTTCCAGAACCGGGTTAATAAGAGGAAGACCTTTGCTAATTTCAATTGCACGTACAAGCTGATGTGTGAATTCTTCACGTGTAATTTTCTTATTTGGATCTAGATCTTTAGGAAGTTCCACACCGTTGGCTGCAGCAACAATGAACGCATTTGCGTACCAAGCATCGTTAGAAGCATTGGCAAAATAGTCAGTTGCCTTTGGCTCTTTCACGAAACGGATAAGGTCTAGATTAAGACCAAGAGCATTCACATACAGCTGAACGGCTTGAGCAGTTGAAAGCTTTTCTAGAGGAGCAAATAGGTCAGTAGTGATACCTGAGACGATACCAGCTTGTTGTAGCGAGATAATTTTATCTTTTGTCGCAACGTTATCCAAGTCAGTAAAGGTAGCGGATGCCGCAAAGCTTTGACCAATTAAAGTAAGTGAGAGCAATGCAGTTGCTGCTGTTAGTGTAAGTGTTTTGATCGTTTTTTTCATTTCTGGTTCACCTCATAGTGGGATTTGTTTGTATTTCTGGGCTTTCAGAATCATAAACGGATAGGGTAATGAAAAGGTTGCACCTACTTTTAAAGAAGTAACTTTTAATTTGTTGGAAGCGCAAGTAAGGAAGCTTTTTGTTTGAAACATAAAATCAAGAGGTGGATATTTTGTTGAAATATTATTTTATAATTTCGACAAATAGTAACAACCTTTTGTTTTTATCTGTTTTATAATATCCTAGTCGACTTATTGAACAGGATTGGAGATACGTAAATGGAGCAATTCCTCTTAGAAAAAATCGAAACATTGCGACTTCAAATGGTTCAAGAAGCATTAGTACATAGTAGTCTTACTAATGAAAATGTGATTGCAATTAGCCACGAGTTAGATAGATACATCTCTTTATATCAGAAGCTGAAAGTGGATTCCGTACGTGTCATCGAGCAATATGAGAAGAAAGCAGCTGCCTACTAGAAAATATAATATTGCATGCAATTGAAAATAGTATTACTGTAATCGTATGTGCGACTGGCGAAAACGTGGAGTACCACAAGGAAGCACATATGTCATACGCCGTTCGCCTGGGCAAAGTATTTGATCTTGGATCAGGTACTTTTTTTATTTCTATTAATAAAAAAGGCAGGTGTTACGAAATGAAAATAGCTTATATTCTGTTTGATAAGATGACAGCCTTAGATTTTGTTGGGTTTTACGAAGCGGTATCTTGGTTAAGAATTCTAAAAGTCAAAGAAGGATTAACATGGGATCTCTGTGCAAACAAAGAAGAGATTACGGACGATCGAGGCATGACAATAAAAATAAAGCACGTTAGCCCAGACTTATCCGGGTACGATTTAATTTTTATTCCTGGAGGAATGTCCACTAGAGACTTAAGATATGATACGGAATTTGTTGCATGGATTCGAAGCGCGAGCGATGTACAGTACAAAGTATCTGTCTGTACAGGGGCATTGCTTTTAGGAGCTGCAGGATTCTTACATGGAAAAAAGGCGACAACGAACCCATCTGCATACGAATTGTTGACACCTTATTGTTCAGAGGTAGTTAAAGCCCGTATTGTACGGGATGGGGATATTTTTACGGGCGGCGGTGTTTCAGCTTCTATTGATTTAGGTTTGTACCTCATTGAATCATTATCGAATGCGGATGTGGCGAAAAAGGTCCAAATCATGATGGACTATCCTTACTATAGGCCGGGCGAATTATCCACGATTGTTATGCCATACGAATAACGTACCAATCATTGTATTCGCATAATAAACGCGAGCAGATATGCCCGCGTTTGTAGGAAGTGGTGTCAGATACCGTCGACGATACGTTTCGATCGTATGGTTACTTGCTTGAACAACTCATCTTCGTCGATCGTCAGCAGTTGGCGATCTTTCATCAACACCTTGCCGTTTACGATGGTTGTGTCTACATCCGATCCGTTAGCGCAATAGGCGAGCAGCGAATGAATATTATGGATCGGCTGTAGATGGGGTTTTCTCAAATCGATCAGAATCATATCCGCTTTTTTTCCGATTTCCAGAGTGCCAACTTCATGCCCGATATTCAACAGTTGTGCACTTCCAACCGTTGCCATGCGAAGAACATCAAACGCGGGAAGTTTCGTGGGGTCACCGTAATCCAGTTTTTGCAACCAAGTTGCCGCTCTTATTTCCGCAAACATATCTAACGTTGCGGCGCTGCCAGCTCCGTCTGTTCCAATTCCTACAGTAATTCCTTGTTCAATCATCTCCATAATGGGGGCAATACCGCATCCAAGTTTGAGGTTGCTTACCGGATTATGCGACACGCCACCTCGCATACCTTTTAAATACCCTATGTCGCGGCGATTAACATGAACGCTGTGAGCCAAGAGCACATGAGCTTTTTCAAACATACCGAGGTGATATAAATATTCGGTCGGCGTTTGATTATACTTTTCACGAATCTTACTTACTTCTTCTTTCGTTTCCGCGAGATGCGTGTGTATGGCAATGTTCTCCTGCTCAGCAAGGGCGATTATCTCTGTAAAGGGCTGGGGAGGAACCGTGTAAGGAGAGTGGGGACCTATCATTGTGGTGATGAGGCCCTCGGCTTTACCGCTCCAGCGATGGATGAGATCAAGCGCCTCTGACATTCGGCGACCTCCGTCATTTTCAAGGAAGACCAACCCGCGAGTTAAAGAAGCCCGCATGCCGACTTCTTCGATCGCAGCTGCGATTTCATTCATGTGGATATACATGTCGGCAAAAGCCGTCGTACCCGATTTGATCATTTCGGCCATCGCGAGTTTTGCGCCCCAGTAAATGTCCTCAGGCGTCATTCGGGCTTCAGCAGGCAGCATTTTTTTGTTTAACCAGTCCATAAGCTTGAGATCGTCAGAAAATCCTCTCAATAAGCTCATTGGCGTATGTTGGTGAGCGTTAATAAGCCCAGGTAACGCTGCCTTTCCTTCGGCGAAAATCACTTCATCGACTTCAGTAGTAATGACAGTTTGAATGTCCGATATAAGATCTCCGTCAATGAGTATGTCCCCTACAAATGGTTCATTGCTTGTCATAGTTAGGATAGTCGCGCCTTTAATTAATTTTTTCATCATGACAGCCTCCTTTGTCTTGTTTTATACTAAACCCTGACGTAAAGTGAAGGTCAAGATGATATGTGATTGGTGATCATATACATGTCATGTAAATTAAAGGTGGTTCCTGATGAAAATAAAAGAGGTTTCAGACAGATTGAAAATATCACAAAGGGCCATTCGTTTTTACGAAGAAAAAGGCCTCATCGCGCCTTCCAAGCAAAATGACAACCACTACCGCGTGTTTGACGAAGAAGACATCTGGCGCTTACAGACGATCATTGCCTTACGGGAATCTGGGATGGTGGTTAGCGATATCCAGAAGGTACTGTCGGATATTGAAGTACAGGGATACAACCAATTGCAATATTTTTTGGAGCTCCAAAGGTCGGTGATGTTTGCCAAGTGGATCGAAATGAAACAGATTATTGAAACGACAGACGAAATGATTGAGAGCCTCAAGAATAATCAAGTACTTCAGCTGGATGACATCTATACGCTCGCGGAAGGTTCAAGAAGGTTGAGAGAACAGCGGACATGGGAGGACAAATGGGGGTTTGACCACTTGGCGAGCGAACACGATCAGTTGGTGCAAGAAAACCAACGGAAATATAAAGATTACGAGGAAGCGCTGCGCCTCATCGTGAAGTGGGTGTCACCTGTTCGTGGGGAACGGGGACTTGATATCGGAACGGGAACTGGGAATCTAGCCGGTCGTCTAATTGTTGAAGGCGTAGTAATGGCGGGAGTCGACCAATCTATTGAGATGTTAAAGAAGTGTCAACGTAAATTTCCAGAGATGGAAACCAAGCTTGGCAATTTCCTAGCGCTGCCCTACCTGGACGGAAAATTTGATTTTGTCGTTTCGAGTTTTGCCTTTCATCACCTTACGGATGATCAAAAGCGGCTGGCTATTAAAGAAATGCGTAGAGTATTGAAACCACATGGTCGAATCTGTATCGCTGACTTAATGACGGACAGTATAGAAGGCGCAGTAGGTGAGAAGGGCGAGGATTATATTCCGCTTTCAGAACTCGTTGATGTATTTGAATCGAATGGCTACATCACCAAGCATTTTAAAATGAATGAATTGCTGCATATCATCCTAGCTGTACCAATTCGATAAGCTGTTAACCTTTACCTAACGTTAATGTTTGATATGTTTGAAAAAGGAGTGATCAATCATCGTACAGGGAGCGAAAGATATTGTTATTGGTATGGATGGTGGCGGCACTCATACGAGAGTAATGGCCGTAGATCTTGCAGGAAACGTCCTGTCCTACATTGAGAAGGGAGCTTCTTCCATACATAAGGATTTGCATGCAAGAGAAAATGTACAACAAGCAATCGAAGAAGCACTTGCCCAGGCGGGAAGAAATGTGCAACATGTGCAAGCGTTGACGGCGGGAATTGCTGGTTTTGATTCGAAAGCTGATCTTGACTGGGTATTGCCATTGACCGCACTTGAAGGGTTGAATTGCCTGAAACAACACGTCAATGATGCGGTAGTAGCTCATCGCGGAGCACTTCTTACAGAACCGGGCATTATTGTGATAGCTGGAACAGGATCAATTATTTATGCGATAAATGAGGAAGGAGAGCAGATCAGGAATTATGATCTACATCACTATGCAGCTAGTGCTGCTCGATTTCTAGCTTATGACGCCACTTTCGAAATTCTTTCGGGTAACATCGACGATAGTGATCATGATTTGGTTATTGAGATCTTACAATCTTGGGGTTTGACCACTGTCACAGAGTTATCTCAACTTGCAAAGCAGGGATTTATTATAGATCAACGAGAACGTAATAAAAAGTTTGGTCAAATGGCCCCTTTAATTACCAAGGCGGCGCTTCAAAATAGTAAATTGGCCGCAGTAGTTTGCGACCGTGCAATTCATCAAATAGTTGCTGGGGTTGAAATGCTCGCAGCTTACTTCTCCGATTCAGAAGTAAGTGTTTCATTCGTAGGTAGTGTTGTTAATAGTGATTATTTCCAACGAAGGCTCGCTTCCCAATTGAGTCAGGGTAACAACAAGACATATAAGCTTATTCAACCTTCATTCTCACCAGTAGCTGGCGCAGTGTTACTCGCGTTAAAGCAACTGAACATACCGATAGATCAGGAGATTTTAAATAATCTCAGTCAACATCCTCGTTCACAAAGCTATTAAATGACATTTTTGAACGGTGGGAGAACGCCCGGATTTTATTATCACTGACATACGTACAAACATTCCTTCGCTTGTCCACATATCGTAGACAGTGAAAGGAGGTTGAACGCCAATGCCAGTCCAAGCAAAAGTCACCTACCCCCGCTTGACCGTTTACAGTGAGAAGTATTTCCAGGGAGGCAATGCCATCTTGAGCGGCAACATCGGTATCCCTAACTTCGACATACCATTAGGAGGAATGGAGAGCCTTCGGTTTTTCTCCACGAATCCGGGTGCAACGCTTGTACTCTTTAGCCTAACTAGATTCAGGGGGACGTTTAAAGTCTTTCACGGAGTAAGGAACGTCAGCGATTTCGATAATATCATTAGCGGCAACGATGCAAATTCACTGATCTCGACTGACAAATTCCTGACACTGAGACAGATTCGTGCTATTCGCGACAGTGGTCGGCTGCCGAATGGCTTCCGGAGAATCTAAGGTAAGATAACCTGAAACGCGGCAAGGATGTAGGACAACGTCCATCGCTTATCGCGTTTTTTTGTTTGTCAGTGTATGTTTTTCCAAGGAAAAGTTTCATACTATTCCATATTAATAGGAGCTTGGGACGCAATAGGAGAGTGATGACGTGGCTTTCGGAATTTCGAGACTTGAACTCAATGAATGGAAACGCAAATGTTTACAAGGAGAAATTGCCTTTTTGACGCATTATTGGCTAGAACCTCGTTTTCCAGGAGTAAAAACGATTACTAAAGTAGGCTGCTGTGATTTGGAACGATTAAAGAAATGGTGCCTAGCCAATGGTTTAAATCCAGCTTACATACATCTGCGTGATGAATATCCACATTATGACCTGATAGGGAACAAGCAGATTGAAATCTTAAAGAGAGAACATTTGACCGATCATCTGCACAGATTCAAGTTGCAGTGACTTGGATAGTTTACTTATAAATGAGTATTATTAACTCAAAACTATATTTATTTGATACCTTATTAATGTAGATGTTGAGATCTGTCCATGGAACAATTGAAATAAGGATAGATGAAACAAGTGTATGTTGATAGCAAACGGGGGTTCCGCTAATGGGTGTAAAAATGCACGTCGACGAAATGGAAATTAATGAGGCACTCGTACGCCGATTGCTTGCCGCGCAGTTCCCTCACTGGGCAGAGCTTAGCTTGAGACGAGTTGAGCCGGCTGGCACAGTGAATGCCATCTTCAGATTAGGTGAACAATATGCCGTTCGGCTTGCACGTCGCATGGGGCCAACGACACCTAGCAGTCGTGAATTTGTATGGCTGTCCAAGCTCTCGCCAATGGTACCGCTTGAAACCCCTGTACCTATCGCTGAAGGACATCCGAGTCGTGAATATCCGTGGTTTTGGGAAATACATTCGTGGGTTGAAGGCGAGTCGGTGCCGATAGCGCAGATTGACGCGCTTCAGGCTGCGCGTGATCTAGCGATGTTCATTTCAGTGCTGCAACAACTTGATCCCTCAGGTGGGCCCCAGGGGCGTGGTATTCCTTTGGCTCAACGGGATAAGGAGTTCCGTCCCTGGCTGGAGCGTTTCGATGGCCATTCTGCCATTACGGATGTGTGGGAGTCAGCGCTAGCTGCACCTCCGTGGGACGGCGCGCCAGTTTGGCATCATGGCGACCTTGACGTGCGGAACTGGCTCGTTCGAAATAAGCGCATCACCGGGGTGATCGATTGGGGTGAAATGGGCATTGGTGATCCCGCATGCGATGTCATGGTTGCATGGAAGTTACACTCACCCGAGGCTCGTGATGAGTTCCGCAAATATCTACCGACGGACGACGCTACGTGGGCTAGAGCCCGTGGATGGGTCTTATCACAGGCGGTGGCAATTCTGGCATATTACACACCTGAAAACAATCCAGTTCTATACCGTGAGGCGAAATGTTGGCTGGACCTTGTACTGTCAGAATGATACGCGATAGGAGGGAGCAGGCTAAGTGGCTGCTCTCTTTTTGTCCTATTTTGCAACAACAAGGGATTAGGTTCATATGAATAGAATTTATATAGTGACTATTGTAACGTTGACTCAAAACCACTGGGGAGGATGTGTAGTATGTTGAATTTAAAGACGGCACCGTTTCATTTGAAGGATGAAGACATTCAGTGGGTAGAACAAACGATTGACTCTATGAGTCTGAACGAAAAAATTGGACAACTTTTTATTAATTTAGGGTATCGTCATGATGAGGAATATTTGCAGGAGATGTTAGATAAATACCATATCGGAGGCGTACGCTACAATCCGAATACATCGGAAAAGATCTATGAGCAGAATAAATATTTGCACCAACAGAGTAAAATTCCTCTCTTAATTGCTGCTAATATGGAATCCGGAGGCAATGGCGCTTGCACAGACGGAACATTAATCGGCACGCATGTGCAGATTGGTGCAACCGGAGATCCGAAATATGCATACCAGATGGGGTATGTAAGTGGGGTTGAAGGTGCAGCGGTCGGCTGTAACTGGACGTTTGCTCCGGTGGTCGACATTAACTATAATTGGCGCAACCCTGTCACGATGACACGCTGCTTTGCGGATGATCCAGATGATGTGCTGGACATGTCAAAAGCCTATTTCAAAGGTATTTGTGAAAGCGGTTTCGCGGCGGCGATGAAGCACTTCCCCGGTGACGGGGTTGACGAACGAGACCATCATTTGCTGACCAGCGTCAATACGCTGTCGTGCGAGGAGTGGGACCAAACCTTTGGCAAAGTATACAAAGGAATGATTGAAGCAGGTGTGCAAAGCGTCATGGTTGGACATATCAAGCTTCCTTCGTATTCCATGCGGCTTAACGCGAATTTGGCGGAGGAAGATCTTCTTCCGGCGACGCTGTCACCGGAACTCGTCACAGGTCTTTTACGGGAACAGCTCGGGTTTAACGGGTTGGTACTCACCGATGCCTCACGAATGATTGGTTTAACTTCCGCGATGGAACGCTCCGCCATTCTGCCTCAGGCGATTGCGGCGGGCTGCGATATGTTCTTGTTCTTTAATGATCCAGAAGAGGATTACCAGTTCATGATGGACGGTTATAAGAACGGTGTCATTACGGAACAGCGTCTGCATGACGCCCTGCGTCGCATACTTGGGCTCAAGGCTTCAATCGGGCTGCATCGCAAGCAGCAGGAGGGGACGCTGATTCCTCCGAAGTCGGGTTTAAGCCGAATTGGCTGCAGCGAACACTTGGCTATTGCCGAAGAAGTGGCCGATCGCTCGATTACGCTGGTGAAGCAGACTCGCCCCGACTTGCCGATTCGGCCAGAAACGCATCCGCGTATTATGGTATATATGCTGGGGGACGAGATGATGTTTTTTGGACTTAAGCAGGCAGGGGTACGAACGTTAGTATCTGAAGAACTTAAGCGGGTAGGTTTCGAGGTTACCCTTTATGAGTCTCCTTTAGCTGAAGCAGAACGAATAAAACGGGAGAGACCTGGTGAGCCAGTTGCTGTACAGCTCTTCAAACGGCAAAAAGTAACGGAGTTCGTCAATTCGTTCGATGCGGTATTCTTGTTTGCAAATGTTCAGCAATTTGCCCAAGAGAACTACGCCAGGATTAAGTGGCTTTCTCCCATGGGGCCAGAAATTCCTTGGTATGTCAGCTCGATGCCGACCGTATTCGTTTCGCTGCATAATCCTTTCCATTTGTACGATGTCCCCATGGTGAAAACGTACATTAACGCTTATGAGCCAACCCAGAACATCATCAGACAAACGATATTGAAGATCATGGGTGACTCATCTTTCAAAGGTGTTAGCCCTGTAGATGCGTTTTGTGGCGTGCGGGATACGCGATACTAAAGCGTTGACTGCAAGTACAAGCAACAGTATACTTTTAGCGTAAGTAAAATAATACCAATTGGAGTGATCTGAAGTATGAATCCGGAAGTTACTGCCTACATAGAAAATTTGCCGAAATGGCAAGCAGATATCAGTTTGACTTTGCGCAACTTGGTTCATGAGACGATTCCGGATGCCGTAGAACGGATTCAGTACAAGAAACCACACTTTCTGAAGAATGGACATTACGCAGCGGTTATTTCGCCCTCTAAAGATGCAATTGCCTTTATGATCATGAATGCAAACGGCATTGATTTTCCGAAAGAATTTGAAGGTCCAGCTGAACGAAAGTGGATTAAGTTAAAGGAAGGGAGCACGCCAGATCTCTTAACGTTGTCTGGGCTACTGAAGCAAGCATCCAATACGTTATAAATTCGAGTGTACATAAATTAGTGAGATAAGAAAGAAGCAGCTCCCCACGGCGGGGAGCTGCTTCTTGTCCGTACAGTTTTTGTAGTGTTAGAACAACGATGAGAAGAATAGGGGGAAATCGAAATGAAGTCGATTAAAGGAATGATGAACCACCTGTATTGGGCGAACAGACGCATCTTGGACGCGCTCGAGGAAAATGAGACGATGAACAATGACATTTTGAAGCTGGTTCGGCACGTTGCGGTCGCGGAACGAGTCTGGTTATCCCGTTTGCAGAACAAGAGCAACGCGCATTATTCGTTGTGGGAGGAAGCGGAAGATCTGATCGTGATCAGGACAATGTTCGAAGAAAACGCCGAGCAATATCGCGTCTATATCGAAGCGCTCCAAGAGTCAGAGTTGGACGAGATGGTCAACTATTCGAACATGAGTGGGGTTCCGTTCCGAACGTCTGTTCGAGATATCCTGTTGCAGGTCATCTTGCATGGTCAATATCATCGCGGACAGATCAATCAGGCACTTCGGATCGCATCTGCAGAGCCTGCGCAAGTCGATTACATCACGTTCGCGAGGATCTAACAGGAGATTGAGATGAACCAGGAGTTATATTACTGGATTAGGGTTAGCATTTGATAGATTTGACGTTGATCTCCATGCAACCGGATATAGCGACACTGCATCTGGGAGGAACCATCTCCGTCCAAATAGATGCCGTCAACTAATTTCCGGTCACCTAACGTTTCAAGAATAGCTGCTCGGAACTCTGCTATCGTACAAGATGTAGGAGTAACTATCATATACATGTTCTCCAGATGATCATAGACAATTGCTGTACGCATACGACGTTCGTCATAGGCTGGCATCTCCTCTAAAATCATGTCATTCTCCCAACGGGTGCTATCGTTAAGCCGCATACTGACACCCCCCTGAGCCCAATAGTGGTGTTTATCTGTGACAGTCAACTCTCCAGCGTGCGTGACGACTTGAATGGAGAAGTGTTGAGTGATGTCATCCCATACGAGTGTTCCGCGTTTTAAGTTCGTGTCAATGCCCGTGTTGTACCAGCCAGAACCGTAATCACCAGGCAAACCTTGCAGCGGTTGATCGTTCATAACTGCAATGCTTAACAGTGCCCCTTCCCAGAAGAAGCCCCCGTTAATACCATAATAGGACGTTTTGGTGACATTTGTATCAATGGCCTGAAGTCGAATATTATCAGGGGTTGTCCGAATGGTATGCAATAGGACACCATTGGAAGCTTTCTGTTTTTCATAGTGATAATTGCGAGGAAATTTAAAATCGTTGTGATAATAACTAAGTAAAGAAACAAGCAGTATCGAGGTAGCAATAAGTAGAAAATGATAACGATTGAATTTGGCTAGTAACACTTGCGATACTTTCGAATTGTTCACATTGTCATTCCTTTTTGAATGAAGTAGTTTACGTGGCGTTTTTTCTATATTTATTCCAACAATATCATGTATTGGTTATATAAGTATATATCCGTAAAAAAGAAAGGAAAGAGCTGTATATCATGAGATATACAGCTCTTTCCTTAACAAGGATAAGATTACGTTACGATTTCAAATCAAATCGATCGGCATTCATGACCTTGACCCAACCAGCTATGAAGTCACGCACGAACTTTTCTTTATTATCGTCTTGCGCATACACTTCTGCAATGGCGCGTAGAACGGAGTTTGAACCGAAGACGAGGTCAACTGTCGTAGCAGAACGAACGACTTTACCAGTATTGCGATCGCGTCCTTCAAACACATCATCACCGATAGGGTTCCAGTGTATGCCCATATCGAGCAAGTTTACGAAGAAGTCGTTGGTGAGTGTACCTACACGGTCAGTGAATACGCCATGCTTAGTGCCACCGAAGTTCGTACCTAGAACACGCATACCGCCAACAAGTGCTGTCATTTCTGGTGCAGTTAAGTTAAGCAGGTGTGCCTTATCGACTAGAAGCTCAGCGGAGCTTACACGATATTGTTTCTTCTGATAGTTACGGAAACCATCAGCCATTGGCTCTAACACGGCGAAACTCTCTACGTCGGTTTGATCTTCGGCTGCATCACCACGTCCAGAAGTAAACGGAACCGTTACTTGAAAGCCTGCATCACGTGCTGCTTTTTCCACCGCGGCACTGCCGCCAAGTACGATCAAATCAGCGATGCTGATTTCAACATTTAGGTCTTCTTGAATACCTTCGAGTATGGTAAGCACTCTGGTCAGTTGATCTGGTTGATTGACTTCCCAGTCACTTTGTGGGGCGAGTCGAATGCGAGCGCCATTGGCGCCGCCGCGCATATCCGTACCACGGAAGGTACTGGCTGAGGCCCAAGCTGTAGATACGAGTTCACTGACAGTAAGTCCAGATGTTAGAATCTTGGCTTTGATATCTTCAACATCTGCCTCTGTCAATGTGTAGGTCACTGTCGGTACAGCGTCTTGCCAGATCAGAACTTCTTCAGGAACTTCTGGTCCTAAATATCTGGCAAGTGGCCCCATATCCCGGTGGGTGAGCTTAAACCATGCACGAGCAAACGCATCTGCAAATTCGTCTGGATTCTCATAATAACGACGGGAGATTTTCTCGTACGCTGGATCGACACGCAAGGCCATATCTGCGGTAGTCATGATTGTCTTCACACGAATGGAAGGATCCTCAGCGTCTGGTGCCAGATGCTCTTCAGCAGGATTGACTGGAGTCCACTGATGAGCGCCAGCAGGGCTCTTCGTTAGTGTCCATTCATATCCGAATAGAAGTTCGAAGAAACCATTATCCCATTGTGTTGGATTCGCTGTCCAAGCACCTTCAATACCGCTAGTGATGGTATCCCGGCCTTTGCCAGAGCCATGTGTGCTGATCCAACCTAAGCCTAAAGCTTCAATAGCAGCCGCTTCCGGCTCTGCACCTACATGAGCGGCATCTCCTGCGCCGTGCGCTTTACCGAATGTGTGTCCACCAGCAACGAGGGCAACGGTTTCTTCATCGTTCATACCCATACGTTTGAAAGTATCGCGGATGTCGCGAGCACTAGCAAGCGGATCGGGCTTGCCGTTCGGTCCTTCTGGATTTACATAGATAAGTCCCATCTGAACGGCAGCGAGGGGATTCTCAAGCTCACGATCGCCAGTATAACGCTTATCTCCCAGCCACTCGGTTTCTACACCCCAGTAAATATCCTCTTCGGGATGCCAAACATCTGCACGACCGCCGCCGAAACCAAACGTTTTACCGCCCATCGATTCAATAGCCACATTGCCAGTAAGAATGAACAAGTCTGCCCAAGAGATTTTGTTGCCATACTTCTGCTTAATCGGCCAGAGGAGTCTACGAGCTTTATCTAGGTTGCCGTTGTCAGGCCAGCTATTCAGTGGAGCAAAACGCTGTGTGCCAGTTCCAGCACCTCCGCGCCCATCACCTGTCCGATATGTACCTGCGGAGTGCCAAGCCATTCGAATAAAGAAGGGACCATAATGTCCGAAGTCAGCAGGCCACCAATCTTGGCTGTTCGTCATGAGTTCACGTAGATCTTGTTTAAGCGCGGGGTAGTCTAGTTTCTCGAACTCCTCGGCATAATTGAAATCGTCGCCTAGAGGATTGGATTTGCGATCATGTTGATGGAGGATGTTCAAATTCAATTGATTAGGCCACCAGTTTTTATTCGTTGTGCCACTAGATTTGTGACTCGTAGCGCTTCCATTTCCATGAGAGAACGGGCATTTTCCAGAGTTAGCAGTGTCCATTGGGTTCATTTATACCTCTCCAATCAGATTAAATTAAATTTTAAATAATAATTATTATAAATAAATATATAATACAATCGGGGAAAAAATCAACGACTTTTTACTCAAACCAAAGCCACGTATCTCTACCTAATGGTTGTCTCTCCTAATTATATTGCTATAGTCTAAAATGAATTCCTTCTAATTTAACTATTCCAAAAGCCGCCTATCTAATGGGACGGGGGTAACAGGTATTGAAGCTGTAAACAGAGAACTATTTGAATAGATCTGCACGCAGAACAGGAAATGAATTTGCATCATTATGGAATTTGGAATTTGAGGGGGATTTAGTCGAGATTTATGCGGGTGATCCATTCACCCATGATATGAAGGCTTTAACGGAGAGTACTGACTTTTTCGTGCAGATAATGCACGGTAATCATTTCGTAACTGAGATAACATTTATCTTGAAGGGAGGTAAAACGATGGATTGGTTGGAAAGGATGAATAGCGCCATAGCATATATTGAAACGAATTTAGCGGACGAAATCTCATATGATAAAATAGCGCAGATCGCCTGTTGCTCTACGTATCATTTTCAAAGAATGTTCCCGTTTATTACTGGCGTATCGTTATCTGAGTACATTCGACGTCGACGGTTGACATTGGCAGCATTTGATTTGCAGACAACGAATGCAAAGGTTATTGATGTAGCTATGAAATATGGATATGATTCGCCAGAGGCGTTTTCACGGGCGTTTAAGAATCTTCATGGGATAATACCGATATCTGCGCGCGATAAAGGCGTTACTCTAAAAGCCTATCCTCGAATGTCCTTTCATATTTCAATTAAAGGAGATATCGAAATGAATTACCGCATCGAGTCAAAAGGTTCTTTTGAAATGTTTGGAGCTTCGGGTCTAATTAATTCCGATCCCCAAAAAGTATATGAGGAAGTTGCTCAATTCCGTCAACAATGTGATGTTGATGGCAGTGTTGAAGGTATGAATAAACTACTTGGACGCTTTAGTAACACAATCTTGCACGCTGCCTTATATGATCATACGGGTACATCTTTAAGATATATGGTGAGTTATTTTCTGCCAAAAGGGATTGAACTTCCGGATAGATTTACAAAACTATTTGTTCCGGAATTAACGTGGGCGATTTTCCCGGAACCACAATGTGATTTAATAAAGTTATGGGGACGGATTTATTCGGAATGGTTTCCAACATCGGAATATGAACAAGTTGAAGGTCCGAGCTTCGAAATGTATTATGGAACGGCAGGGCAGGTTACGGGGGAGATTTGGATCCCGGTCAAGAAGAAATAACTTGTAATCCGTATTTTCTACTTTAATTCATTAATTTATAGCCGAAACAGCGAGGTGACCATCCTGAAAGCCCATTACTTGGGCTTTTTTTATTTTCAAATAATTCCAATAAGAATAGAAAAACATATTCAAATGAATATGTTTTTGGAACTTTTCCCCTAGACAGGTAACCTATGCGTGCAAAATCTTACTTTTGTTCTATTAAAGAACAGGATTCTGGACAGCTTCTTCGTATTATTAGGTCAACCAAAGATTACTGGTTGGCCTTTTTTAGTTTTATACGATATTTGTTCCAATTTATGGTAGAATTTTATTAATTCAATTGTGATCTTATTGCAAAATAAGGGGGGGGATTATCTGAAACTAAATAAATACCATTTTTTTACGATTAGCATTTTGGCTTCCATATTTTCTTGTTTTCTCTTTACCGCCTCAGTTTGGCATATGATTGTTGATAATGAGTACGTTGAATCCTTACAACTCCCCTCTGATGGAGATAGCATGGGAATACCATTCATTGCTGCAATTATGGGAAGTTTTATGTTTGCAATCGTTCATATTATTGTCCACTTGGTTTTGTTTGGTTTATGTTATAGAAATACGTTCAAAAGAGAAATTCGAATCGATGAGTTCCTAATTAAGAGCGATAGTTGGATCTATAATGCCATGCGGGGAATAAGCTATTTGTTCATACTAGCATTTGGATATGATTTTATCGGTCAATATATGAAATTTTATGTATTCAATGTGTTGTTTTATTTGTCAGTTTTTATGGTTGTCATTATGTACACGATATGGATTTTATCTTTTCTTAAAAGAAATGATCATGTAATTGGTGAATGCTGAACCCAACTGTAAACGAAGATTGATTCCAATATGTGGTATATTTAGTGAATAACAAATCTCTAAGCGGAGGTGCTTATGAATCCTGCTTTTGACACCTATATCCAATCACTGGCCAGACGGGATGTGAACGTCATCGGTGCCGGCGTCAGCAATTCACCTCTGATCCGCATGCTGTGCTCAGAAGGGGCTCACGTCACACTACGTGATCGCAACCCGGCCTTGCCCCGGGAGGAGTGGGACCAACTAGGCGTCAGGTTACTGCTGGGCGAGAATTATCTGGATCGCGTTGGAGGCGACGTCGTATTCCGCACGCCAGGCATGCGTCCTGACCATCCGGCGTTGGAAATGGCTCGTGCTAGCGGCAGCCGTGTGACCAGTGAGATGGCGGAGTTCTTTGCGCTGTGCCCTTGTCCTATTGTTGGCGTGACCGGATCGGACGGCAAAACGACCACTACTTCGTTGATTGTAGACATGTTGGCTGACGGGGGACGTACGGTTCATCTTGGCGGCAACATTGGGACGCCACTTCTAACACGTGCGGGCGAGATGTCGTCGATGGATGTGTGCGCGGTCGAGCTGTCCAGCTTTCAGCTGATGGACATGACGCGCTCTCCCCATGTGGCGGTAATTACCAACCTTTCGCCTAATCATCTCGACTGGCACCGCGGGATAGATGAATATACCGCTGCCAAGCGCCGCTTGCTGGATTTCCAGGGTGCTAATGACTTTGCCGTCCTAAACGGCGACAATCCAGCGACCTCCGATCTGTGCGGGCGAGGACGGACCAAGTATTTCGGCATGCATACTGTCGAACATGGCATAATCGATGGTCTATTGCCCATCAGTGATATTCGTATACCGGGTTGGTATAACGTGGAGAACGTTATGGCTGCCATGACGGCTGTGCGGGGGACCGTGTCTGATGAAGCCATCTTAGAAGCGGTGCGCAATTTCGTTGGCGTGGAGCACCGAAACCAGTGGGTAGCAGAAGTGGATGGTGTACACTATTACAACAATTCAATTGGCTCGAGCCCAGCTCGTACTGTTGCTACATTGCATGCGCATGTGGGCAAAGTGCTGCTGATCGCCGGCGGGCGAGATAAGAAAGTTCCGTTTGATGAGATGGCTAAGCAGCTGCCTGAACATGTCAAGTTGCTGCTGTTAATCGGAGAAGCGGCCAATCAAATCGAGATTGAGGCGCGAAAAGTGCCGAATTGCCCGCCTATTGTCCAATGCGAAGGACTGGTCGAAGCGGTGGCTCAGGCTCACAATTTGGCTGTACCTGGGGACACTGTGCTGCTGAGTCCTGCGTGCACGGCATATGACCAATATCTTAACTTTGAAGAGCGCGGGCGTCACTTTGTCGAGCTGGTTGGGGCACTACATCGGTCGGTCGGAGGGAATTGACCACTCCCTTTTTTATTCTGAACCCTTTTCATGTACAATGAAAGAAAAACAGCAATTAAGGGAGGATCTGTATACATGAACAAGAAGCAATTGGAGCGAATTCATACGGGGCA
The DNA here is from genome assembly GCF_031455095.1 of Paenibacillus qinlingensis. Taxonomy (GTDB): domain Bacteria; phylum Bacillota; class Bacilli; order Paenibacillales; family NBRC-103111; genus Paenibacillus_E; species Paenibacillus_E qinlingensis_A. Next base: position 40,782 of record NZ_JAVDSB010000007.1, on the reverse strand, counting down.
AGGGTTTATAGCAGCGCTGGACCAAAGTGGAGGGAGCACACCGAAAGCACTCCAGCAGTACGGCATCGAGGCAAATCGTTTTTCTGACGATGAGGAGATGTTTGCGCTGGTGCATGAGATGAGGACGCGCATTATCATGAGTCCTGCGTTTGACGCACAATCCATCATTGGTGCCATTCTTTTTGAGAACACGATGGACCGGGAGATCGATGGGCTGTTGACAGCCGACTTCTTGTGGGAGAAGAAAGGCATCGTACCATTTTTAAAAATAGATAAGGGCTTGGCAGAGTTAGAAGACGGCGTGCAGGTACTGAAGCCTATGCCCGATCTAAGCGGTTTGCTCCAGCGTGCAGTCGAGCGCAACATCTTTGGAACTAAGATGCGTTCGGTCATTCACGAAGCGAATCCGAAGGGGATTCGCAGGGTAGTTGAACAGCAGTTTGAGTTGGGCAAACAAATTTGGTCCGCGGGACTTGTTCCTATCATCGAGCCTGAAGTCGATATTAACAGCCACGACAAAAGGGAATCGGAACGGATCTTAAAGGACGAGATCGTCAAACAACTGTCAACACTTGCGCCTGATATGTCTATCATGTTGAAACTCTCAATTCCATCCGAGGATAACTTCTACAGTGATCTGATGGAAGATCCACATGTCGCACGGGTCGTCGCACTATCAGGCGGATATGAACGGGACGAAGCCAACGAACGGCTGGCTCGGAATCAAGGCTTGATCGCTAGCTTCTCTCGTGCATTGGCTGAAGGTTTGTCAGATCAACAATCGGATGAGCAGTTCAACGAGATGCTGACTCGTTCCATTCGGTCTATTTACGAAGCTTCAATCTCCTAAAGGAAACATTGGCGAGCCCGTGATTGTTATTGCGGGCTTTTTTTGTTTGAAGGAGTGGTGCCTGTTCGACAAATTTGGGAATTTTTGAAACATATGGATAGATGTCTCGTCTTTACTTTAAAGTACTTTACACATGTAGGGGTTGAGTAGATTGAAGTTTAAAGTCTGTTTGTCGTTACTGATCGTTATTCTTATATTTCTTGTTTCGTCCCCAAATGATGTGAATGCCTTATCTTGTGGCAAGGTAGATGATGATCCTAAAGAGCGACTGCTGACATTCGGAGGAGCCGTATATGGTGAAGTCATTCAGATTAAGGGTGAAATCAAGCAAAAGGGTTTTATCGGACCTAAGGAGTATGTTACTAACATACTGGTTGATGTGGATAGAAGCTGGAACATGGAGGTTCCCTCACAAATCATTGTGGCAGTGGATTATACGTGGGGATTTCCGTTTGAAAAAGGAAAATCATACTTTCTTTACATCCAAAATCTTGACGGAGAGTTAGTGAGTAGTCCTTGCGCTCCAGTTAAAGAAGTACAGTTACTTAACCAGATTGACAAGCAATTGGGTGAGGGAAATACGCCAACAAAACAAGTGAATGTAGCATATAAAATGTGGTTTATGACGGATAAAGACTATGATGTATGGATCTTGGGTGCCATGTTAATAGTGTGCATTTTGGTGACGGTGTTTTATTTCAAATGACGCCGAAACATGTAGGCAACTTGTTAAATGACACCTTGAAGTTGGGAAGTTGAGACTGGGCTATGAAAAATTAGCTTGTACATTAGCTATCAGGATACTTGAGTAATTCAGTCTAGCATATCTCCTAAAATCAGGGTATTATTGGAAAAAATACGTTGAAGGAGAGAAGACAGATGTCGGAAATAGAGGCCATTGTGTTAGATTTGGACGGTACATTGCTCGACAGTGACAAATCGATATCACTTAGAAATTATCAGAGTGTTAAAAGATGTTTTGATTCGGGTATTCATATCATTGTTGCAACGGCACGACCACCAAGAGCAGCAAATCAATTTGTGAAAAATTTTCCTTTTGTAGATTACTTGGTTTATTACAATGGTGCTTTAATAACATGTAAGTCAAAGCAAATTCAGCGGCACATTAGCATCCCAATGGCAATAAGCCAACAGATTAACAATTTCATTGCGTTTCATGCACACCAGTCGATTATTTCATACGAGGTCAATGACTCATGGTACACATGTTCGCCAATTCATGATACGCAACTTAGTCATTTTGGTATCCGTGCAAATGATCCTAAACCGCTGGTTGTTAATAGGGATTTTATAAGTTCATTGTCCCCTACAAAAATATTGGTTCATGGTTATAACAACTGGAGAGATGTTGTCGAGCAATTCGGTAACCATCTGAACGTAATTGCAACCGATGGAGGCGTATTGGTTCAAATTATGCACAAATCAGCATCCAAGGAAGATGCCGTGCAATGGGTGCTTACTGACATCGGGGTGAAGCCAGAAAATGTAATGGTATTTGGTGATGACTTTAACGATTTAGGACTATTCCATACATGCGGATTTCCGATCGCTATGGAAAACGCGATCATTGAGCTGAAAAATTCGGCAAAACACATTACCGAATCAAATGATAATGATGGTGTTGCTGTTGCTCTTGAGAAATTTGTGGTGTAATCACATATTGATAATGATTGAATCTCTTTTTGGGAGTGTGACTGTATGGACAAGCATTCTACTTATGGGAAAAGTAGTGTTGGCGGTAGTGAGATTAGTGTCATCTCGGTCGGCGACATGCTTACGAGTGTTATTCATGAAACAAACAGCTTATTTTGGGATACAAATGGAAATGATGTTTTAGGCGCAACCTCGCTTCCTCTTTATGGCGCATTTGTCTCAGAAGAAAAATGCCAGCTTTTTGGCGATGTCACAGGAAAAAAGGTACTCGAAATAGGCTGTGGAAGCGGTCAATCTTTGCAATTTCTAGGGGAACGCAACGCATCTGAACTTTGGGGAATGGATATATCAGAAAACCAACTCGAGAAGACAAAGCAACATTTGACGGAGTTTGGACTTTCAGCAAAATTAATCTGTTCTCCCATGGAAGAAGAATGTGGCCTACCAAATGATTATTTTGACTTTGTTTATTCTGTGTATGCAATAGGCTGGACCACCGATCTTGAAGGTACTTTTCGCCGGATCGCATCTTATCTAAAAAAAGACTGCGTATTTATTTTCAGCTGGTCTCACCCTATACAGAAATGTGTTGCTGCAGAAGATCAAAGGCTTATTTTCAAAAAATCTTATTTCGACGAATCTTGGTACAAGCTATCTCTTGGCGGAAGTATGCTAACATTATCGGACCGTAAACTATCAACCTATGTGAATGCGTTGGCAAAAGCGGGATTTGTTATTGAGCAATTGATTGAGGAATCTGATGATGATATTTTGCAATCGCGAACTAGCGGTGACAAATTTGCGGAAAAAGCGAAGATGCTTCCTGTCACTTTTGTAATTAAGGCAAGAAAACGATAGGAGAACAAAAGATGGAGGGGCTTGCTTGACGGCAGCTCCTCTTTGTCATTGAAGTGGCGTAAAGTCTGTGCTAATCAAATGAAGTGAAATTGTATATACAAATGAACCTAAGCGCGTTACTGTGGTAAAGTGGTACAACGATATAGAGGTGAAGAAAGGATGTGTAGGGAATTATGTATAAAGCGGTGTTTCTTGATTTCTACGGTACACTCGTACACGAAGATGATGTGTTAGTGGAGGAAATATGTAGGAAAATATTGAAATCAACTTCAACTCCAACTACGACTGAAGAGATTGGGAAATACTGGTGGAATTCTTTTTCGAAAACCTTTTATTCATCGTATGGTGCTAACTTTAGAACGCAACGAGAAATCGAAATACTATCGTTAGAGGATACGATTTCCTTTTTCAACTCATTTGAAAATCCAAGAGAACTTAGCGAAATTTTATTTAATCACTGGCAAGCTCCCCAACTATTTGAGGATACAAATGTATTTTTAAACAGTATCACCACCCCCAAAATAATCCTTTCAAACATCGACCGAAATGACATTCAATCAGCAATAAATCATAATGGATTATCATTCGATAACCTGATTACCAGTGAGGATGTCAAATCATATAAGCCAAGACTGGATATGTTTCAGCAAGCCCTTAAAGCATATAAACTCAACCCTTTAGAGGTTCTACATGTTGGTGACTCACTCTCTAGTGATGTTGCAGGTGCCCAAAACGCAGGAGTTAAGGTTGCTTGGATTAATCGGAAAAATAAAGTATTGCCAGCAAATTATTCTCCAGATTACATAATAAATTCGTTACAAGAATTGATTGCTTTGTTATGAAATCTTGGCAGCCTGGGAAGAAGGATTGGCTACAAGTAAGAAAAGGAGTATCACTAACGTTGTTAGTTAACTCCACGCAGGAAAATACTAGGGCAAGAAATGTTTCCAATTCCCTTCAGAAATAACTTCGACTGCTCCGTCAATTACTTTGATGGCGGTCTGATCATCAATCGCATACGTCGGTCCTTGCATCCCCGCGGCCCATCTCTCTGCAGCAGCCATGGTGTTTCCAGGCAGCATTTCGTGATCCAGATGAGGAAATATTGCAAAATCAACCAGACTCAGCGTTTCATCACCACCAGTGGGGGGAGTCCAGCCAACGAAAAATTCCCCAATGTTAGGTGCCATCACCATACTCCCGGCGCTCATTCCGACATAAACTGCCTGCAGCGATGGCAAAAGATCTGCGAGTCCGGACTGTCGCATCCAGTGATACAGATAGAGGGCGTCCCCGCCAGACACCAGTAGGACATCCGTCTCTTGGACCAGCGGCACCCAGCGGTCTCTATTGATGCTCGGCAACGCTGTTAGCTCCAGCACGCCAACGGACTTCCAGCCCAGATCAACCATGGGATTTTTGAACATAGGATTCTCGGAAATCCCGCTGATGAACTGCCAGGCTTTGACGCCAGGGCCAACCCAGGGGTGTCCGTACATCGCAGTGGGAATGCACAGAGCGTTAGAGTCGGCGATCGGCTTGTCCAACATGTCAACTAGCGCGTCGTGTATACTTTTGTTATTAACACCTGCAGATGTGAGCAATAATTTCATAACTTCACTCCTTGTCGTTTGTTCCTCTAGATTTTATTAAGTTGGGTAGTGTAATTTCCTAGATGGCTTAGGTGTTCGATAAAATGATTGAATAATCCTTTTTACAGTGTGAAAGCGTGTATGACCTCGCAAATGCTGTTTCAAATAAGCCGTATTGGCTTTAATAGGAAGTAGTCTATATGAAAAGGAGTGTTTGGCATGTCTGCTATACATACGCTTTACGTCTCTGTATCCAATAAAAGTATAGATAGGGAAGCTTCCATGAATGAACAGCTTGAAGTCCGCGGGACAGAGGAAGAGCTCGAAAGGCTTTCTCAAATGCTTGAGCAACTAAAGCGAGACGATGATGTGACACAATTTAGAGCAGCAATTCCGTATAAATCCGCCGATCACGATAAAGCTACGGATCAATTTAACGATGATCTACTCAAACTCTATCAATTCATCTACGATTTGGGAACTGATAAGACGAAGGCTCATATTCATGATACGAACATCCTTAATAAACTTACAAATACAGATTACGAAGATCCGGGTTACGAGCGTTAATTGAAATTGATAAATTCTCGATATTTAACAAATGTGAGTGCCTGAGAAATCAGGCTTTTTTTATTGAGTGAATCATTGAATAAAATTATTAATTATATTGTCCAAACTTTTCCAATAAAATAAACTGATAGAGTAGCTTCTTACCAAATAAAAATTATAAACGCTAGAACTTTCTGATAAGATCGTGAACAATAAGGGAGGTGGAAGTGTATTGAAAAGGCTTCAACCAGTACGAAGCAGAAAAGCATCCAGGACTGGGTTAAAGAATTCGATGGAATTCCAGTAGCAGATGCTCACAACCATGGTTCAGTTCTGGGTATTTATGGAAAGTTAAGCTTGTGGGAAAATGCAAATGTAGATCGAGTTGTCTTATTTGGCGAGGTTTCTAGGGGAATCGCAGTCTTGCATGACATGTCTAATTGGACAAATTACAAGAGGTATCCTGATCGGATCATCCCTTTTTTTTCTGGTATTAATTTAAGGATCCCATGGCTCTTCAAGAAGCAAAAGATAAGTTAGAAAAGGGTTTTCCATTATCAAGTTGGAGGAGGCATTGGTTGCATATCCTAACACGACATTCGTTTTCGCCTATGCCAATGCTTACAGAAACAACCAGCTACCAAGACTCAGAAGGAACAGATTCGTGAATTAAATATGAGAGCAGGCAGTAAGTACGATGTTTCATCGCTAACAAAGCTCGAAGCAGGCAAAATTCTGCCTGAATAAGTGGCTCTCAGTATCAGGGACATGGAACAGTTCTAAATGTAAGGAGTTAATCCAGATGAAACGTTTCGTAATTATTACTGTTGGAAAAAGCATAGTGGAAAATCCACGTTTGCAAAAGACATCGAAAGTAGATTATCAAATTCAGTGGTAATTGACCAAGATAATCATGCTGGTTTCCTTACGTCCTACTATACGAGGTAGTTTCGCCTCAAGATTCTAAAATACTAAAACATGCTATAACGCGAACCATTCTGGATTATGCTATTTCTCAAACAGACAAGCACCTCATTCTTTGCAATTCAAACCTCGATTATTTGTCTCGTACAAAGTTGCTCGAGGATTTGCATGTCAATGGATTCATAAGCATAATTGTTTTTTTCGATCTCCCATTTAATGTTCTTCAAAAAAGAATCCTCATGAGTGGACGAAGTTCTGCATTGAATATTACAGTTTCTTTTGAAGAAGTGCTTAGTCGGCAGGAAACTCGATTGGACAATGGCGAATGGACAAAACCAGAACTGCACGAAGCTAATTATTTTTTTTGCAATTGACGACAGTAATAAAGTTGAGAATGTGAAACAGCAAGTAATAAGTATTATTCAAGATAACGCTTAACGAAGATAGAGAGTGACTTAATTCATTTTGCAAAAATAGGTGGCGTTTGGATGATTGAATTCCTATACCATTATTACGATGATTCCGTAGGACCCTTTTGTAATTTATCTGATTTAGAACCCGAAGAAGCTGAAAGAGTTCTCAATGATCTTCGTGTTCAGAAAAGAGGATTTGCGAGTAAAAGATCAATGGACTATCTTACGATTCGTCGAAATCTTGAAAATAGAGCAAGGGAATTATTTATAGAAAAAGGTGGTAAACCTATTCGAAGTTATCCCCATTACATGACTGTTGGAGAGTGTCCGCGGCTCATGGACTGGTATAATCAAGGTAAGGTGCTTCGAATTCCAATTGCAGAATTCGACTCAATGACTCTAAGTTTTACATATGGGGATTTGTTTCCAACCATGAGGTATCAAGATGGAAAGAAATATCGAGGTCAGGTGTATACGTTAAATGAGATTTATCATGTAATTGAAGAATTTGGATTACCACAAGAATGGAACAGTCAGGGAAAAGATGGACCCGAGAGGTACATCGAAGTGCAAATTTGGGATGATAAACCATTAACCAAATTGTTAGGCTAACTTGACTTTTAGCTGAAGATAACGGGAAAATGTTAATTTCCTGTACCCATTAAGAAATAAATTAGATTTGAACTTTTTTCCACTTTCTGGAGTCTTTTTGAAATTAGGTGAAAGATTGAAAAGCATGGAGGGATTGTATGCCTAAAATCATTTTATTTAGAGGAAGAGCCGGAACTGGTAAATCGACGTTTTCCAACGATCTAGCTAAGAGAATCAATGTGCCCGTATTACATAAGGATGATATTTATGATTCTGTTGCTGGATTCGTTGCAGAGCATGGTTCAAGAAACAAAATTTGCTTCGATTTGCTTTATCGGTTCTTAGAAACCGTAATTCATTCAAATGCCACAATTATACTCGATTATGGACTAAATAATATTGTAGATGTAAGACAACTAGAAATTTGGATTACAGAAAGAGGTGGGGAGTTAATAATCATACATTGTATCTGCAGTGATGAGCCAACTTGGTCAGAAAGACTTGCTAGTCGAAGCATCTCTCCATTACCTAATCAATTAATAACAAATTTATCGGACTTAAAAGAACACTATAAGGACCTGGATCTTGAGTATGTTGAGGGAGAACTAATTCTAGATACTGTTTTACCTAAAAATGTAAATGTTGAAAAAATCCAATCTTTTTTGTTTAAGCTCGGCTTTGTATATGACAATAAATAGCTCTAGTTTAATAGCTTTCTAGTGCTCCTTGATCTGTTCATGTGAAATTATACTGCCAAGGGAGTGAAGAAGTGGAGATGAATATGCTGCTTAGTAAAAGCAGGGGAACGATATTTTGGAAAAATTTAGGTATAGTTCTTCTCATTACCTGCATTCCTATCGCTGTTATAGGTGTCATTATTTATTATATTGGAACAGAACGGATCGAAACCGAAGTGAACAAAGCTCATCAGAATCAACTCCAATCATCGATCCAGCAATTGACAGATGATTTGGCTAATTTGGAGCACTCTGTGGTGCGACTTGCTTTCGATCGAAGTTTGGACGAGACATTGAAGAAGTTGGATTTCGTTCAGGAGTTCCAAACAACCAATGAACTTATGAAATCGTTTTCACTTATAACGGAATCGAATTCTCTTATTAACAGTGTAAACCTGTACTTACGTGGTTCAGATAAGATTATCGGAGATGAGGCGGGGTTTCATTCTGTCCGAACAGATGAGGACCGAAACCTGTTGAATGCATTGTTGGATACAGAGCGAACGATCTATTGGAATTATTCATTGAAAAAGTTAAATATGCCCGACTCGCTTAATAAAGCGATCATTATTAAGCTTCCAGGTGGACAAATGTATGGTTCCTTCGGAATGTTCATTATTTATTTAGATCAAAATAAATTAAACACGATGGTTCAGAAACTCGTATCAGGGGAAGGCGTCGCTTTTCTTTTTAATGAAAATGGAGACTATTTAACTACGCTGCCAAGTCATGAAGACAGTCAAGAGTTACTGACGCTGGAAGATGCGTTAAAGAGCCAAATAAGCGTACAAAATACCAATGAAAATATGTTTAAGTTCGATTGGCATCATCAAAAATATAACGTTTCGTACGGGAAGATAGCCAAGTTAGGTAGTAAATGGACGGTTGTCTCCGCTACACCGATATCACAAATCGTAGCTCCCGTTACTTCCTTGTCAAAGTTTATTCTCTGGATTAGTGTGTTTGGATTGACTATGGGGTTGGCACTGTCTTGGTTTGCTTCCAATAAAATATATGATCCGATTCATCGGTTGAAGAGTCTTTTTGAAAGCTCCAGAAATAATAAGTTGAACGAAAAAGATGAAATTACGTATATCGAGCATCAATGGAAGATGCAGCTTCAAGTAGAACAAGATCTTTCCATTCAGATTAAGCAGTCCATACCTGCGCTCCGCGAGAGCTTTTTACTGCAATTTTTGCAAGGTAATTTGTACACGCATACGGAATCCGAGCTTATTCAGAAATTGAAGCAGCTGGATTGGGATGTGGCATATAAAAGGTTTGCCATAATGGTCGCGCAGTTTCACGGTATCTCGGACTTAGGCGGAAAATTTTCGGAGCGAGATGCTCAGCTGGTCACGTTTGCGGCTTCTAATATTATTAAGGAGCTAAGTACCGAGAAAGCAAATTTGGTTCATATCATTAACTTTCAGGATTTATCCATTGGTGTGCTTTTTGTTCTAGATCCCAACAGTTCAGATGAAGCGATTAAAGCAAATTTCAACAAGCTTGCTCACGACTACATCGTAGCGATCAATAATGTGCTGAATTTAAAGGTTACGATCGTGACTAGCCGAATAACGGATTCGATGAAGGACATACCTAAGATTCTGGAGCAGACGAGAAAAGCACTGCGGTTTCGAGATCATCATACATCCAATCAAATGTTGGATATGAGTCAGTTCATGTTGACGACCACGAGTCAGAATCATTTCCCTTTTGAGCTGGAAAGAGAGATTGTGCATACAGTTAGTATGGGACTTGAAGATGAGGCAATGCGTCTCATCAAGCAATTCATGCTTGAGCTGCAAAAAAATAATAACGCTGAATTAATGGTTCACCAAGGGATGATGAAACTGCTCGGAACTATTCATCATGCGATTATCAAGCACGAATCCAACCTATTTGCCTTATATGGAGGGGTTCATCTTTATGAGCAGCTTATGCAGCTGTCCGAGCCGGACCAGATCGTGGAGTGGTTCCAATACAAGCTGATAAGGCCTTTTGTAAAAACGTTAACCATTACTTACGATAGCCATTTAAGAGAGATCGTTGATAATCTTATTTTGCAAATGCAGAAGGATATTTTACTGGATGTATCGCTTGAAATGTACGCGGATCAGTTGCAAATGAGTCCTTCCAAGCTAAGCAAAGCGTTCAAGCAAATCAACGGAATCAATTTTATCGATACGATAGTTCGAATGAGGATAGAGAAGTGTAAGGAGTTACTCGTTACAACGGATTTGAAAATCAATGATATCGCGGAGCAATTGCATTATCAACCGTCCTACCTAATCCGAATGTTCAAGAAGAGTGAAGATATCACTCCCCGTCAGTATCGGGAAAAGCATACGCAATCATCGTATACAAGCCCTTTCTAACGTGTCTGAAGGGCTTTTTTATTCATTTCAAAAAAAGACGATAGCTGGAAATTTTTCTAGGCGTAGTAATAATTTATTATTATTGCCTTCACCCGGCAAGTGCTTTACATTTAGGCCATCAGCTGATTACCAGTAAGGGAAGGGAGGATTGGTACATGGGTATCCAAGTGACGAAGACAAATCAACGGCAACTTCTTCAAAGGAAGGCAAAGACTTCACTGTGGTCCGAATTCAAGCGTGACAAGTACCTATATCTATTGGTTCTTCCAGGTGTCCTCTATTTTCTTATTTTCAAATATTACCCAATGTGGGGGCTGGTTATCGCCTTTCAGGATTATTCACCTTATATGGGCGTGTTTAAGAGTACTTGGGTAGGCTTTGAAAATTTCGTTCGCTTTTTTACGAACCCCAGTTTCTTTATTTTGTTCCGTAATACCATAATGATTAGTTTGTTGAGTCTGTTCTTTTTCTTTCCACTTCCGATTTTATTATCACTATGTATGAATGAAGTAACGAACAAATATTTTAAACGCGTTATACAATCCATTGTGTACTTGCCGCATTTTCTTTCGTGGGTCATTATTGCAGGGATTACCTTTTTATTGCTTTCGCAATCGAATGGAATTGTGAATATGATGCTCGAATATGCAGGTTTTTCCAAAATTGATTTTCTGACGAACGAAAATTTCTTCTGGGGTCTGCTTACTGGTCAAAATATTTGGAAAGACACAGGCTGGGGAACGATTATTTTCCTTGCTGCCATTACTGGTATAGACTCACAACTTTATGAAGCAGCGAAGATGGATGGTGCCAGTCGAATTAGACAAATGTGGCATATTACATTGCCGGGTATTCGTAATGTCATCATTATCCTTCTAATTCTACGCCTAGGGCAAATTATGGATGTTGGTTTTGAACAAGTGTTTTTGATGAGCAATGGCGCAGTTGCCAACGTGGCCGACGTCTTCGAAACGTATGTATATCGAAATGGGATTCAACAAGGGCAATTCAGTTATACGACTGCAGCCGGTTTATTTAAATCAGTTATTGGACTTGTGCTTGTGGTAGGGGCTAATTGGCTGGCCAAACGCTTCGGCGAAGAGGGAGTGTATTAAGCTTGAGGAGGACATGCAATGAGAGAAAGCTTAGGTGACCGTATATTTGGAATAGCGAATATCCTGCTACTTGTGGTTGTTGGCATTATTACGTTATTTCCTTTGTATTACGTATTCGTTGTTTCCTTTACGGAACCTAGTGAATACGTAGAAAAATATGGTTTTGTCCTGTTCCCGAGTAAATGGAGTGTGGGTGCTTATGAGTATTTGCTTTCCACTTCCGCTTTCATTCGTGCAACAGGGGTTAGTGCTTTTCTAGCAACGGTGGGAACAATATTAAGCCTCATCGTAACCTCAGCCTTCGCATTCGGACTATCACGGAAGAGACTGCGTGGAAGGAAAGCCATGATGATCATGGTGATGTTTACGATCCTTTTTAATCCAGGCATTATTCCCACCTATCTTTTAGTCCGCGATCTTGGCCTCATAAACAGTGTATGGGCGTTGATTGTCCCTGTTTTGACCAGCGGCTGGTATGTGATATTGATGAAAAGTTTCTTTGACAGTATTCCCGTAGAGTTGGAAGAAGCTGCAATGATTGATGGGTGTAACGATTTAAGCATCTTTTTCCGCATTATTTTACCGCTTTCTGTCGCATCGCTAGCCGCATTCGGGTTGTTTTATGCAGTTGCCTACTGGAATACGTTCTTTAGCGCCGTGCTGTATATCAATGATTTTACGAAGGTGCCTTTACAAATTGTCCTGCGCAATATGCTCATTGACTCCGATACTTCAGTCGGCGGAGCAGTGGCGGTAGAGATGGCTTCGGATAAGCAATTGCCTACGCAAACGATTAAGATGGCCGCTGTTGTTGTGTCTACGGTTCCCATTTTGATGGTCTACCCCTTCTTGCAAAAGCATTTTACAAAAGGTGTGATGTTAGGTTCTGTAAAAGGATAATCAGAGCTGATTCATCCAGCAGGCTTGACAAAAAATAGGATCATAAAGGAGATTAGGATAAAATGACTAACTTTGCGGACTTGGAAAGAAATTGGCGTATTGAAAAAATCGAGCAGGTGCTAATGAAAGGTGAACGTAGGAGATTGGCGGGCTGTAATGCAAGGCTTGGTGTACATGGAAAAGAAGTAAGTTTTCCTCTGGTTCGAATAACGATAGGGGGGATCACGGGTTATAGTTGGTCTCGTATTTCTCGTGAAGCTGCTGAAACCATGATCGGAGCATCCGTCAGCGACATATTTTGTGAAGAGCAATGGATTAAAGACCGGTTTCAAAGCATTCAATTCCCATTGTTGGATTGGCTTGCTAAAGTAAGAGATATTCCCGTGTATCAATTGTTGAGCCCTAGAAAGTGGGAATCTCCATTATCTGTTCCTTGCTACGATACTTCTTTGTACTTCGATGATCTACATTTGAGTTCTGATAAGGATGCGGTTGCACTGCTCCAGGAAGAAGCCATGGAAGGCTATAACGAAGGTTTCCGTGGTTTCAAAATAAAAGTAGGCCGTGGTGCGATGCATATGGATGTCATGGCAGGCACCCAACGAGATATTGCGATTGTGAACGGAATTAGGGATGCCGTTGGTCCACAATGTAACATTTCTATTGACGCCAACAATGGGTACAATTTGAACCTGACCAAACATGTGTTGAAAGAAACAGCACAGTCCAACCTGCTGTGGCTAGAGGAAGCTTTTCACGAAGATGACAGGCTCTACCGCAATCTGAAGGAGTGGCTGGCAGAGGAGAAATTGAACGTACTCATCACAGATGGGGAAGGGTTAGCAGCAGGACCAATTGTGGAATGGGCTGAGCAGGGCTTGATCGATGCGATTCAGTACGATTTGAAAGATTATGGGATTGTAAATTGGTTGAAATTAGCCAAAAGATTGGCAAAAAGCGGAGTAAAAGCAGCTCCACACAATTACGGTGGTTTTTACGGCAACTTCGCTTCCGCTCAGGTTTATCCGGCCATCGAAGGATTTATGTTTGTTGAATGGGATGAGGCACAGATTCCAGGTATCGACACATCAGGCTATAGGATTAAGGAGGGTAAAATCTCCGTGCCTTCGTCTCCTGGCTTCGGTTTACATATTGATGATGCGAATTATGAAAACAAAGTTAGAGCATATGGCTGGACGGTGTAACTTAAGGTACACTAGCAAACATAATGTAAGCGCAGCCTAGGTAAGGTGAAGCGGTTTATCAACTACATTTACGGGAGATGAGTTAAAAATGAAAAACGGTGAAACCAAATTGTTAAATAAACAAAAAACGCTTCTCGTTTTATCTACAATGGTTGCCTTCTTATCCCTTACAGTAGCCTGTTCCTCAACGCCATCTTCGGCTCCAAATAAGGAGGGGGTGTCGACTCCGAATGAAGGGACCCAAGCGCCTGCGAAGCCTACCGAGATTAAAATCATGGCAGATTTCACAATAACCCAGCCTCCGGGTACTGATAATCCGGTTCTAAAAGAATTTGAGAAAAGAACAAACACCAAATTGACGGTACAATGGATCCCGGGAAGTGATTATGCAGACCGTGTCAATGTGGCACTAGCTGCAGGCGACATTGCCGATTTGATTAAAATTCCGGACATCACGACAGCTTTATTCCGTCAAATGGTGAAGCAGGGAGCTTTCTGGGATCTGACACCATATATCAAAGATTATCCGAACCTAGTGGCCATTAATCCAAAAACGTGGAGCAATACTAAAATTGATGGCAAAAGTTATGCAATTCCTGCGGGACGGCCTTTGGATGGAGGCGGCTTCTTCGACATTCGTAAAGATTGGCTGGATAAACTTGGGCTCAAGATGCCAACGAATATGGATGAGCTATATACAGTGATGAAGGCATTTAAGGAGAATGCGCCAGATGGTAAAAAGGATACAATTGGTTATACGATGCGAGGTTCCGCAACCATAGACGAAGTATTCTTAGGGACAGTTGGCATGTGGAAGGCCGTCGATGGCAAGCTGGTTAATATGTATCTGGAACCGGAAATGAGAGAATCACTCATTTACCAACGCAAACTATACCAAGAAGGCTTAATTCCGCAAGACTTTCCTGTATTGAAAGAAAATCAATACTGGGAACTTGCTACAAGTGGTAGAGCTGGAATTACAATTGAAACGCCAGAGGCGCTGTTTAGATATACTATGGACCAGTGGAAGAAAGATCCTAAGGTAGAGTGGACGCCGATGATCTCCTTAGCTCCCAAAGCGGGAGGCAAAGCTTATGTGCCCCAAAGTACAGGGATGAACGGTGTGCTCGCTATACCGAAATCGGTACCGGAAGAGAAGATGAAGGCTATTTTAAAATTCGTGAATTACGGATCCGGCGGTGAAGGGTTGGATTTAACATTGTATGGTATCAAAGATGTTCATTACACGCTTACGGATGGTTTAAAAGTGTCTAATGATAAAGCGGTGGCAGATAGCGTAGGAACGGCAACGTGGGGGAAAATGTTCAGTACGCCTGTTGTTGATTTATGGCAGTATGCGGCTGGCATGCCTAAAGAGACGTATCAGAGAAACATGAAAATCACCGAAGAAAGAGCGAAGATTTCCATCGGAAATCCGGCGATTGGGCTCGTGTCCAATACAGATATCAAGATCGGCGCCGACTACAAGAAAAAAATATCTGACATGAAAACGCAAGTCATCATTGGGAAAATTACATTAGAAGAGTGGGATAAATATATTGACTCGCTTAAGAAAGATGCTAACTACCAAAAGATAACGGAAGAATTCAATATCGAGTATAAGAATCGTCTAGCTCAAAAGTAAAATGAACTATAGCATTTAATAGTCAAGGAGCAGACTGCCGTAGCAGCTGCTCCTTGTTAAGTTATTAGGGCATTAACTATGGTATAATTTACCTATAAGTTAGGAGGGATTCGATGAAAGAATCAATTTTAAATGATGATGATGTCTTGAACATGCTAGATATGTTGTTAAAAGAGCAATCACGATTTAATTGGGATAACTTTTATTCGGAAAAGGAAATGAAAGTCCCTTTTTTCGTGAATTTACCTGACGAAAATTTAGTTCAGTATTTTAAACAAGGATATGTAAAGTCAGGAAAGGTGTTGGAACTAGGTTGTGGGCCAGGGAGAAATGCAATCTACTTTGCAGAACAGGGCTGTGAAGTTGATGCTGTGGACTTATCCAAAGAGGCACTTGATTGGGCCAAGCAACGTGCAGCGGATAAAAATGTCTCAGTTCATTTTATCAAACAAAATATATTTGAATTAGATATTGAAGAAGGTGTATATGACATTGTTTATGACTCGGGTTGTTTTCACCATATCGCACCTCATCGAAGGATGAGTTATTTATCATTATTAAAGAAAGCGCTAAAGCCAAATGGTTTATTTGCGATTACTTGTTTTAAGGTTGGTGGAGCACTTGGGGGCTCAGATATATCTGATTGGGAAGTGTATAGACTAAGGAGCCTCAGAGGTGGGTTAGGTAACACGGACGAAAAATTAAGAGAAATTTTTAATGGTTTTCAAGTAATCGAATTACGGGATATGCTCGAAATGGAAGCATCAAGCTCAATGTTTGGTGTTTCAGGTTTACTTACTGGATTGTTTCGAAAATCGAATAGCATTGAATCTAACGGATAACGTTAGCTCTATAAAGACTAAGAAGCGGTTATATTAGATATCACCTAGTATTTGACAAATGCTCAATTGTGTTGTAAAAGTTAATTAATACAATATTACTTTGCGATGATGAAGAGAGTAAGCATAACGAGTACTCCAGAGAGCTGATGGTTGGTGTGAATCAGTGTAGGGATTATGCTGAAGTGGGCTTCTGAGCATCCAAACCGAAAATTCGTTGAGTAGGCTTTGGCGAAAGTCTCGTCGTTACAAGAGACGCGCATTCAAACAGATTCCATGTTTCGATGCGTCAGAGTGAGTCCAAATCTATATTTGGGCTAATTAAGGTGGTATCACGGGGTATTCTCGTCCTTTTATGGATGAGAATACCCCTTTTTGTTATATGCTGAGGAGGGATAACATGACAAATGAAATTGTTTTAACAGGTATTAAGCCTACTGGAAAAGTTCATTTAGGGAACTACATCGCTGCAATAAAACCTGCACTGCAAATCGCAAAAGAGAGTGATTGCATCGCACTTTTCTTTATTGCGGACTATCACGCATTAACATTTATTCAGAACAGAGACGAGTTCAATGAACTGTCTTATGGAATCGCAGCAACGTGGTTGGCATTAGGGCTAGATCCGGATAGAGTCATTTTTTATAGACAATCGGATGTTCCAGAGATATTCGAACTGAATTGGATACTATCTTGTCTGACACCCAAGGGATTAATGAATCGTGCTCATGCATATAAAGCAATTATTGATCATAATCAGCAGCTGGGATTGGACACGGACACCGGCGTTAATATGGGCTTGTTCACGTACCCGATTCTAATGACAGCGGATATTTTGTTATTTCAATCTGACAAAGTTCCAGTTGGTAAGGATCAGATTCAATATGTTGAAATAGCAAGAGATATCGCAGATGGCTTCAACAGGAGCTATGGAGACACATTCAAATTGCCTAACTATGTTGTGGATGAAAACACGTATGTCATTCCTGGACTTGATGGAAGAAAAATGAGTAAGAGCTACAAGAATACAATACCACTTTTTGAATCAGCTGATAGTCTGAAAAAACTAATAAACAAAATTAAAACGGATTCTATACCTCCTAACGAGCCCAAAGATCCAGATACATCTAATGTATTTTTATTGTACAAGGAATTTGCAAACCCAAGCCAAATTCAAGAATTAAGGGAGAACTATCAAAAAGGAATTAGTTGGGGAGAAGCAAAGCAAGAGCTATTTCGAGTTATGAATGATTATTTAGAAGAACCGCGAAAAAGATACAATGAGTTAATGGCATCACCAGAAATAATTGACAGTATCCTGCTTGAAGGAGCAAAGAAAGCAAGAGCTTTAGCTGCGCCTCTGCTTGAGAATGTTAAAACGAAGATAGGACGCTATAAATCGTTATAACCTCAGTAGAGCAGGTGGAACAGGATACAATTAACAAGTTCAATATTGGAGGGTAATATGAAAGAAAATCCAAACTATATTCGTTTTATTCGAGAAAAGGTTGGAAATGATTTACTATTTCTTAACTTTGCAGGCGGTATTATTTACAATGAAAAGAATGAAATTTTATTACAAAAACGAGGAGATCGAAATGCTTGGGGATTTCCAGGCGGAGCAATGGAGCTTGGAGAATCAGCTGAGGAAACAGCGATTCGCGAGATTTTTGAAGAAACGGGTTTAACAGTGAATGTTGAACATTTAATCGGCGTATATACCAAATATTTCGATAAATATCCAAATGGCGATGAAGCTCAGACTATTGCTTTTTTCTTTCAGTGCAAATTAGTGAGTGGAGAGATAGTTGCAGACGGAGCAGAATCATTAGAGGTAAGATTTTTTGCTGTTGAGGATTTACCACCGCTTTTTAATGCACAACATGAAGATGCATTGAAAGACTGGCTATCCAACAAAGTAGGCAATTATAGATAGTAAAAAACGCCAGTAACCTTAAGCAGGTGACCGGCGTTTACCTATTTATTAGCGTTTCGGCATTTTGCTCTCATCCATGTACAGCAGATTCCAGCGGTGACCGTCCAGATCGGCAAATCCTGCGCCATACATCCATCCGTCAATTTCACTCGGTTTGCCAAAGATACTGCCTCCGGCAATCTCTACTTTTTGAATAAAGGTATCTACTTCTTCTTTGCTTTCAGCACCAATGGAAAATATGACCTCAGCGCTTTGCAAAGTATTCGCGATTTGTGAACCTGTAAATTTCTCAAACACCGCATCCGGGAACAGTAGAATCGTTGTTTGATCTATGGCAAGAGTGGCTCTCTCGTTACCAAAGCTCACAGCGTGGAAGCCAATTGCATTGAAAAAGGCAGTTGACTTCTCAACATCTTTGACGGGCAGGTTAATCCAAATCTTTTGTGACATAGCTGTAGCCTCCTGAAAAGTATTTTCAACTACTGCTACTATACCCTATATTTGGAAGTAGAAGCGAATCTTACAAAAGAAATCATTATCAAAGAAGTTAACTTGGGGTTCCGCTAAACAGACAGGAAAGTTCAAAAGAATATGGAATTACTTACTAATAAGAGAATATGAGGAGCATCCGTATGTCTGATTACTATGGCGAACTTTGCACAAAATTGTATGAAAGCAGTAAATCGCTGTCTGAAGGGAAAGAACTGGATTTCTACCTTTCTTTTATTAAAGACGAGAATATGAAAGTACTGGAACCTATGTGCGGGAATGGTAGAATGCTGATTCCTTTTATGCAAAATGGCATTCGTATTGAAGGTTTTGATATTTCAGAGGAAATGCTTAAAGTATGTAAAGCAAAGGGGGAGAAACTAAACCTCAAGCCAAATGTTTGGTATGGAAAAATAGAAGAATATAAAGGGAATCATCAATTTGATTTAATCATCATTCCTTTTGGTTCTTTTTCTCTTTTGCCAGATGCGTTAGTTGATAAAAGTCTTACTAATTTAAAATCTGCTCTAAAAAGTAATGGGAAATTGTTATTAACGATTATGTTAAAACACAGTGGAATAAAGGAGTTTCCTGATTGGGTAGAAACAGAAAGGGTACAGTTTGAGGATGAATGGATTATTACCTACAAAAAAGTTCAGTACAACGAGAAAGAAAGTATGTTGACGACCAGGTTCAAATATCAGTCGGTCATTAATGGGCAGATTCGTAAAACGGAAATGATGGATTTCCCGCTTCGACTTTATGCTTTAGAAGAATTTGAAAATACAATCAAGTCTAATGGATTCAATCATGTAGTTGTACATGGCGTCAAAGATGGCTATGGAGAAGGAACTTTCTTTTATGTTGTTGAGTGTTCCATGTAACTTGCTACATACCAAAATGACAATATATGACTAATATGAACAGGAGCTGAGACCATGACCGCTTATGAAAAACCAAGTTTGGCCGTGAGTGAAATCGAGGCAGTGTTGCGGAAGCATTTGGGACCTGGTGCGGCCGAGATAACGCCACTGGCTGGGGGGAACTTGAGCAGCGTATTTTCCTTTGTTCATGAAGCCAATGGTTACGTCGTAAAATTCAGCGATTTGGAAGGCGCATATCAGACGGAGAGCTTTGTTTCTGACTTGCTGTCGGGCCAAGGCATTGCATTTCCGAAATGCTTGGCGTTAGGGAAAACCGGTCCGTTGACCTATATCATCACTGAACGGATAGGCGGACGCAATCTAGCTGATTACACAGTAGAGCAACAGGCCGCTCTCTTACCTGAGCTTATTAGCATCTTGACCAAACTGGCTGCCGTGGACGTCGGATCATCGAACGGGTATGGATGGATCGGTCCTGATGGCAATGGAACTTACGCCTCCTGGAAAGACTTCGTCATTGCGTTTAACGCGGAGGATCAGACCGGGACATTCTGGGAGAATTGGCACGACCTTTATCGAACTTCTTGCTTAGAGCGAGACGTTTATGAAGAAATCTATAACCGCTTAATGAGCTGTCTGTCGTATAACGAACCGCACAGAGGTTTTATTCACGGAGACTTTCACCAGTGGAATATCTTGTCGGATGGCGAGTATATTACCGGTATCATTGACGGCAACTGTATGTACGGCGATCCTCTCGTGGACCTTGCGATTCTCGATCGGCATATGTCACGGAGCGGTGTCATTCATGCGTACCAAGAGTTTCAAGCCAAATGTGATATCACTATACCAAACTTCAAAGCTCGTCTAATTGGCGCTTATTATTTCAAGGGACTCGATGGGCTGCGATTCTATGCGAAGATGGGATGGAAAGACGCCTATCAAGGTACACGGCAGTTTCTTCTTAATCTCGAGAGCTGAACGGATAAAATAGTGAATTTTGCTTTTACGGAGGAGAAGAAATGATACTTAATTTTGAAACACATCGCTTGAGTCTTCGGCTTTTCAAACAATCTGATGCAAAAATGGTTCAAGTTTTAGCTGGGAACGTTGAAGTGGCTGGCACAACACTATCAATTCCTCATCCATATCCAGATGGGGTGGCTGAAGCTTGGATTGAAAACACCCTTCGATCTTTGGAAAAAGGGGATATTTATACTTTTGCTTTGGTGAAAAAGGAAAATGATTCATTAATTGGATGTATGAGCTTAGGTGTTTCCAAAAATCATAAGCGTGCTGAGCTTGCTTACTGGATCGGTCAGCCTTTTTGGGGACAAGGATTTGCAACAGAAGCTGCCAACAGGATAGTAAAATTTGGATTCGAAGAGTTAGAATTAAACCGTATTTTTGCTGCTGCCATGACGAAAAACCCTGGTTCTTATAAGGTAATGAATAAAATTGGCATGAAAGAAGAAGGTACTTTTCCTCAACATGTATTGAAATGGGGAGTACACGAGGATTTAGTGTTTTATGGTATGGTCAAAGCAGATTATTATAAAAAAATATGGGACGATACTAGGAGAGATTTATGAGTGAGCACTCTTATAGGTGATAGAGTTCATTTGCGTGAATTTAATTTTAATGACTGGATAGATGTACATAAATATGCTTCGCAGGAAATTGTTTGCCGTTTTCAACCTTGGGGTCCTAACAATGAAGAACAAACTCAAGTGTTTGTCAGACAAATTCTAGAGGATGCAAAGAAAACGCCTAGAAACCGTTTTGTTTTTGCGATAATTGAGCAAAGCACGGGGAAAATGATTGGTGCAGGAGAAATTAATATTAGAAGTAGAACAAATTTAAGCGGCGAGATCGCCTATATCATACATCCTGATTATTGGGGAAAAGGAATTGCTACAGAAGTTGCCAAATTATTAGTTAACTGCGGCTTTAAAGAATTTCATCTTCATCGAATCTACGCTACATGTGATCCCAGAAATATTGGCTCAGCTAAAGTTCTTAGTAAAGTAGGCATGACACAAGAAGGAAGATTGAGGGATGCATTATTAATAAAGGACGGATGGAGAGATTCCCTTGTATTCGGCATCTTACAGTATGAATGGGACAAAGTGTCGTTATAATTTAATGTAACAGATATTATGGCAATGAGAGGAGACTAGACTTTGAATTTTAATTTAATTGAATTGTATAATCATCTAAATCAGCTTAAAAATGTAGAGAACACTTCATATTATGAATTTCTGAAGGTCCCTTCGATGAGTGTCGGGCTCTATAAATTGAATAAAGGTGAAAAAGACAACCAAAAGCCTCATACAGAAGATGAGGTTTATTTGGTAATTGAAGGGAAATCTTCATTTCAGAATGGAGATACCTGTAGTGAAATTAGTAAAGGGGATGTCCTATTCGTAGAGGCAAACAAAGAACATAGATTCTATGATATAACAGAAGACCTCACTACACTTGTCTTTTTTTCACCAGCAGAACACTCAAATAAATAAGCTAGTGTTTCGATCCGTCGCAACGGCAATAAGGGGGCTATTGATTGAATGGTTAATAGAAAGGTGGGAGAGTTTTGATAGAAACAAATCGTCTTATCATTAGAGAAATGGTGCAGTCCGATTATGATGCATTGTGCAAAATATTGTGTGATGAGGAAGTAATGCGTGCTGCTTATGAAAGTGCATTCAACTTAGAAGAAGCACAAAATTGGCTTAATAGACATCTTAAAAGATATGAAGCGTATGGTTTTGGACTTTGGGCTGTTGTATTAAAAGAAACAAACGAGATGATTGGTCAATGTGGCTTGACAAAGCAAGTCTGGAGAGAAAAAGAAATTTTAGAGATAGGATTTTTGTTTCAAAAAGCGCATTGGCACAAAGGTTACGCAACAGAAGCGGCAATTGCTTGCAAGGAATACGCTTTCTCAGTTCTTCATGCAAATAGGGTTTATTCTATTATTAGGGACACCAATATAAGCTCTCAAAAAGTTGCTATTCGAAACGGTATGAACATTATTGATAAAGATACTAAGAATTTTAGGAATATAGATATGGATTTTTTTCTGTATGCTGTAGAGCGAACAAAATGAGCATAATACAAAGTGAAAAACAATTGATAATCTAATGTGTTTATAAATTCTTCTTTTAAAAACTTTGAAATTATCATATAATCTAATTAGATACCCACCTAATTAAACAATTGTGAAATCACATGGAAAGAGTGGTAAAGATGAGCATTGATTTTTACCTTGTTAGGCATGCTGTAAAAGAAAAAAATGTTGGTGATGTCTCTATTACAGCTGAGGGTTTAGAGCAAGCGCATGCGACAGCAAGCCACATGAAACAAATGCGTATAACTAGCATATTCAGTAGTCCACTTAATCGAGCAAAACAGACCGCTCAGGTTATAGGGAATGCTACAAGCTTACAGATTATTGAGGATACTCGCTTACGAGAACGTGCTAATTGGGGTGACCTGCCAGGACAAACTTTCCAGGAATTTGTTGAAATGTGGGATCGATGTACCAAGGAAAGAGATTTTTTGCCTCCCATAGGAGATTCCGCAAGAATGGCAGGTCAACGATTATCTTCATTTTTATTAGATATATCTGTTCAATATCGACTGGAAAACACGGTTATCGTGACTCACGGTGGGTTAATTACAGACTTTTTGTTGAATGAATTTTCTCAAGAAGAGCTTAATACTAAACATCCGAATTTTACAATTGAACAAAGTAATCTGGTTTCAGAGTGCTCTATAACGAAAATAAGACTAGACTCTGAAGGATTTAAATTTGTTGATTTTGCTAGTATTGCTCACCTGCATTAGTAGGGCTAGATTGGGGGGGATATGTAATCACTGTTAGTTACAATGAAGTGCTTTGATTACTGAATCAGAGCAATGGTTCCAGAGACAGCTTTGAGAATAACGATTGCATAATAAACAGGGAGCAGTTTGCCACACGGCAGCTGTTCCCTGTTTTCATTTGAATAACGGGAGTTTAGTCCAATAGAGATTCAAAAAACTGCACCGGATAATTTAAGGAATATTTAATAAATACCTCACTTTTTATTTAACTGTTTTTCTTATACTTATATGTAGCTTAGTTAACATATCCAGAAATAGGTGATTCATTATTGAGAATATCCTCGGAGGAACGCAATTTGCTTACATGTTGAAAAGAATTATGAAAGGGCTGGATGCCATTATTTTGTTGCTGCTGCTGGTCTTTATGATCATCAGTATATTCTGCATCTACAGCGCAACACGAACGAATCTAGATTATTCTCAATCCTACATTAAAATGATGTATTTTTACGGTTTAGGGTTTATGGTCTTATTTATTATGCTATTTATTAACTATAAACTCATATTGCGTTTTTCGCCGGTGTACTATGCCATTGGTGTGGGGCTGCTGGTCTTATTATTTTTTAAAGGGGATACTATCAA
The DNA here is from genome assembly GCF_031455095.1 of Paenibacillus qinlingensis. GTDB lineage: Bacteria > Bacillota > Bacilli > Paenibacillales > NBRC-103111 > Paenibacillus_E > Paenibacillus_E qinlingensis_A. The sequence continues at coordinate 16,730 of NZ_JAVDSB010000007.1, read as the reverse complement.
CAATGCTCAGGGGTGGTTTATTCTTCCCGGTGGGATTGGCTTTCAACCAGCAGAACTGTGTAAGCTCATTTTAATCTTGTTTTTATCGTATTTTCTATCCAAAAGAGAAGTAGAGACATTAAGCCTGTTTAAAGAAATACTTCCAATGGGTGTTATAACCGTAATTCCTTTTCTCTTGGTTCTCATGCAACCAGATTTGGGTAATTCCATTGCGTATTTGGTTATTTTTATTGTGGTCTGTTGGTTCGGGCATATTAATTACAAGCATGCTTGGATAGGTCTAATAATTATGATAATCGTAAGCGGAAGCTCCCTCTGGAGCTATATCAATTATCATCCGGAAATAAAACAATTCATGGCCTCCAAACATAAAGAGTATTGGTTGGATAGGGTAGATGCCGTCCTTTTGCCAGACCAGGCCTCTGAAAAAGCAACGTATCACATGAAACAAGCGATTAAAGCAATCGGATCAGGCTCGTTGGAAGGAGATGGCTATCTTCAGGGAACTTCCGTACAGACTGGTCAGGTTCCATATACGTATGCAGATTCTATATTCGTTGTAGTGGGAGAAGAATTTGGATTTGTAGGAGCATCGGTGCTACTTTTCCTTTATTTTCTACTCATTTATCGAATGATCATTATCGCACTTAACATTCGCAGCCAAACAGGTATTTATATCATTGGTGGGATTTCCGCTATGTTTTTGTTTCAAGTTTTTGAAAATATCGGGATGCTGATCGGCATCATGCCAATAACGGGAATCACGCTTCCTTTTATCAGCTATGGAGGCACCTCGCTGTTGATTAACATGGTATCGTTAGGTTTTGTTCTAAGTATAAAAATCTACGATGACATAGATGTTGAATAGGGATCGTCGACTGCCACGCAGTTTGATGATCCCTTTTTGCTGCAACAACGGCAGAGAAAAAAGGATATAACAAAGCATTGTGGAATACATCACTTGTACCACATGTATTCTTTTAAAAGTATTGGAGGCTATGTGATTTGGGTCAAAAATTAGCTAAAAAAATGTTTACGATGAGCTTTGATGATGGAACGATTCAGGATAGACGCTTTATTAATCTAATTGATACATATAATTTGAAATGTACCTTTAATTTGAACTCTGGATTTTTTGGACAAGTACATACGATTGTGCACGAAGGCATTGAAGTATGTCACGATGAAGTTCAAGCATCCGAAGTAAAAGAATTATATAAAAATCATGAGATTGCGGTCCATACGGTAACCCATCCCAATTTACTAAATTGCTCGAAAGAGAAGATTATTGAAGAAGTTAACCAAGATTATAAAAGTTTAACAGAACTTTCTGGTAAAACTATACTAGGCATGGCCTACCCTGGAGGTCCTTACTATAATGAATTTACCATTGAAACAATCTTGAACAATACGCCAATCCGTTACGCTCGGAATATTCATTCTCATAATTCTTTTCATTTGCCAAGTAATTTCATGGAGTGGCAGCCAACCTGCCATCAAAATGATGAACAGTTGATACAACTTGCAGAAAAATTTGTAGAAGCAGATGCTCATGAAGATATGCTTTTTTATGTATGGGGCCATAGCTTTGAATTTGATAAATATAAGAGCTGGGACAGTTTTGAGTATTTTTGTAAGATTATAAGTGGTCGTAAGGATATATGTTATATGACAAATGGAGAAGTTTATCAGTATGTGACGAAATTATTCTAGTATAGAGCCTATGAACACAATGCATTTCGTTCATAGGCTTTTTCAATGAGAAGGTGACTCCATCTGTCTGTCCAATGCTTGGTACAATGTACAGTTTTTGCTGAAATCCATAGTGGTATACTAATCGTGAGCGGTCGCGTGATGGCACTCATTGACTCCACAGCTTACAAAGGAGAACGAAACAATGAAAAAGTACATACTCTTCGATCATGATGGTGTTCTTGTTGATACTGAATTCTGGTATTACAAGGCGGGAGAACGCGCACTGGCTGACATTGGATTTACCTTGGATAAAGATCAGTACCTTCGCGACATGACCCAGCCATTGGGCACTTGGTCCCAAGCTATGGCCGCTGGTATAGATGAACAGACCATCAGCAAACAGCGCGAGGTCCGCAATGCCTATTATCAGGAATATCTAAGAACTGAAGCTATAGAGATAGAAGGCGTAGTTGAAACTCTTGCCGAACTATCCAAGTACGTCCGAATGGCCATCGTGACGACTGCAAAACGTGCGGATTTTCAACTTATTCATGAAAACGTCAGATTAGACAATTCATGGACTTCGTACTGGTTCGTGAAGACTACGAGCGCACCAAGCCGCACCCAGAACCATACTTGACCGGCCTAAAACGCTTCGGAGCTACCAAAGAAAAGACCTTGGTTGTAGAGGATTCAAACAGAGGCTTGAATTCAGCCGTGGCGGCTGGTATCGACTGTGCTATTGTGCATAACGACTTCACAAAAACACATGACTTCTCACAAGCTACCTATCGAATCAAGACTTTGATGGAACTAAAAGATATTATTCTGAATGTAATTTGAGAGAGTTTAACATCGAATAAGAGTCAGTAATAATGATAAATGAATTAAGTAGCGGCTTTATTATGAGTTAAGTTACTAACTTCCTAATAGAGACTGTCGATTATTGTAAATGGTTGATTGTAGAGGTAGTTGCCTTTATATTACAAAGGTCTGCACAAAAATAAATTGTGCGCAAGGACGTCGTCGCAGCTGGCAGTTGCTTGCTTGAGCACAAAGCTTGTGCTTTTTCAAGCCTAGACAAGTGCACTTGATCTTAAGATCAAGTGTTTTTTTATTTTAATGGGAATGTAGTGTTTTGGGTTACACGTCTTTTTCCAGCGAGAGCGTGAATCGCAACTTTTAGCTGAAAGAAATGTCTAATGGTTAAGCATACAAAAAAAGGAAATTGAGGTGAACAATGAAACGACTTAAGAAATTCATCGTAGTTTTAATAGCAATCACAGGCATACATACTGCAATGCCGCTTTCCAGTATCCATGCGGAGCAAGCAGCACAAAATGCCCAATCAGACTCTGCTATATTATCGGTAAAGGAACAAGGAGATCGTTTCTTATTTGGCAAAACGAAGACGGTGAAGGAGATAGGCTATCAGGATGGATTTTATATGAGATCCATACACTCATTCTGGGATGGTAGTAAAGCGATATTCGTAAATAATCAAAACCCAACAACGTCGGTACTTTCCAATAATGCCAATGGGGAGTTGGTCGAATTTCTGATTATGGTACTGCAAAACAGTTCGAGTGGTTCATCGAATATACCGGTTCCGGCCGAAACAGAGCGTCGAGGAAGAGGACTGTCCGCGGTAACCATGGATGAGAAGGAACGATTTTGGACGATAAAAAAAGGAGTAATCGACGACTCGATCGCCACACCACGCGGTGATAAAATTAAGAGGGATCGTTCTCTCCAACTTCTTCGCTTTGGTTGGCATGAGGCGAACGGTCCGTTGACGATCGATTTGGCGGAGGCTCTCGGCCAGGAAGAAAATCCGAATCAGTATGTGTTCGACGTTCAGTTTGGCGGTGGAGTCTTGTACGTGACGTTAAACTCGCTTTCAGGTGGGCAGGTTCAAGTGGCTGCGGTTAACCCTGATTCTAATAAGATTCTATACACACTGCCGGTAAAAAGTAATGTTAACGTCATTCCAATGAAGGATGGAAAGTTAGCCTTACAAGAGCTGGGGACGATTACCGTATATTCTGCAGAAGGGAAGGAAGAAAAAAGCATTCGACTATCCGAGTTGTCACCACTTCTGACCGGAATGAATTACGTCACATTTACACCAACGAGTGGTGGTGATGGATATGTTTTGGAACAAGGCGACCGTTGGTTCACTTTGAACGCAAGCTTCTCTAAGGTGCTGTCACAAAGTCCACGCCAAGGTGATTTTCCAATTGAGTGTCCTAATTGCCCTTATTTTGATAGATGGTTGCCTGTAAATGCAACACAGTACCTCTATGTGAAGGATCAGTCCGGTATCAAAATAAAGCAATACGATGCCGTAAGAATTAACTTTTTTGGAGAACAACTGCTGACTGATGTTCCTGCGTATCTAGACGGCAAAGAGGGGCGTGTTTGGGTGCCGCTGCGTGCAATGACTGAAGCGATGGGATATAAGGTTGGATATATCGAGGACAAGAGGCAGATCACGCTCGAACTGCCGGATCGGATGCTCACAATTAATCAAGACAATCCTCAGATTGAAATGAGGACGATTCAGGAATATGGGCGTACCTATGTCAGCATTCGTCAGCTATCCGAGTTGCTTGGAAAGCCTGTAGAGTGGGAGCAGGAAAGCTATACGGTCTTCGTTACCAAAGGAGAAATATTACGTCCGAAAGTCCCTGCGAAACTCTTGGAGGATGGGGATGCACTTCGGGAAGTGCTCCAGAACGTGGATGATCTAGTCACTATATCGTACACACAGCCTCAGATAAAGGAGATTTGGTCCAAAAAAACGCAAGAGGATCGCAGAGAAGTTTTACAATCTTTCGTCAAGACGACTCTGCAGAAAGAAGTAGAGACCCTATTGCCATTAAGTGATCAAGACGGTCAGCAATGGATTGGGGTTATTACAAAGGACGGCTTCGTCTACAAGATTCATATGGTTAATCGTAAGGATTACGGCGGAAATTTCTGGCTAGTAGTGGATTATGGGGAGCTCGTGCTAACGCAATAAAGTAGATAGTCTAATAGGGATCGTTAACTGCCGCGCAGTCTGATGGTTCCTTTTTGGCTGTTTACACAGATATTAGTTTCAACGCGCAGGTTTGTTGTGTATTTCGCCGAATACAAGTATCCATATGAAATGTTAATAACTGGGGGGATATGCGTGAATACAGAACAATTTCATGAATTAATCGAAACCTTATTTGTTGGTCTCCTAAACCAATCTGAATATGGAGAGGAATTTGCATTTTATACCTATGGTCCTGAATGCATTCATCGAATTGGGTATGCAACAAATATGACTCCTGAAATAATTGAACAAGCCGCAAAAAAGAAAGTTGATCTTATCGTGACCCACCATGATGCATGGGATTTTGTTTTTGGAATGAAAGAAGAATGTCATAGACTCCTGGCATCCCATGGAATCAGTCATTTTTTTGTGCATTTGCCACTGGATTATGTTGAATTTGGCACGTGTACTTCATTATTTAAGGCAATTGGCATAGATCATGTTATTCAAAAATCCATTGAGAGCGATGGTCGGAGTCTGCCTGGTATAGGAGAGTTCGAGTATCCGATTAGCTTTCAAGAATTAAGTGAACGGGTTAGCACGGTCCTAGGTGAAACCATAAAATCGTGGAAAAACTCCGAAAAGCTAATAAAAAGAGTGGGAATGATTACAGGAGCCGGAAACTCTACAAAATGCCTTCGCGATGCCCATTATTCCGAATGCGATGTTTATATCACTGGAGAGAAAGTCTTGTACACAATCCAGTATGCAAAGTTTATTAAAATGAACCTGATCGTGGGAAGTCACACGTTCACAGAGATTTTTGGAGTGAGATCATTAGTTGAGAAAATGAAAGCGAACTATGATTCTTTAGATATTATTGAATTGGTAGAAGATCATGTGGAATAGATGGATAACTTACAATAATTGTTCCAAACAGGAGGATAAAATAGATGGCTGAGGTTCTTTTATTTCACCACGCGCTGGGGCTGACCAAGGGTATTCTTACGTTTGCCGACGAGCTCAGAGCGAGGGGACACACTGTGCATGTGCATGACCTTTTTGAAGGTCGTGTGTTTGCCTCAATCGATGACGGTATGGCCTACGTGAATGAGCTTGGATTCGAAGAGATGATAGCGCGCGGTGCACGCGTGGCAAGTGAGTTGCCGTGTGATATGATCTATGCTGGGTTTTCACTCGGTGTTTTATCGGCACAGAAGCTTGCCCAGACCCGAGAAGGTGCCCGTGGCGCGCTATTATTTTACTCGTGTGTGCCGACCTCAATGTTCGGCTCACCTTGGCCAGCGGAGCTGCCGGTGCAGATTCACGGGATGGACGCCGATCCCTATTTTGTTGAGGAAGGTGACTTAGAGGCAGCTCAAGAGCTCGTTTCCTCTGCGAATCATGCCGATTTGTATGTGTACCCAGGCAACCAACACTACTTCGCTGATAGCAGTTTGTCGTCATACGATGCTGATGCGACTGCTTTGCTTTTACAACGTGTGCTCAAATTCCTGAGCAATTCTGATGACGTTGATGAGGTTGCTGCCACAAACCAGAAGAATTCACCAAAGTAAATGCCATCGAATGCACGATTTTTTACAAGCTTAAAATTTATCGGAAAGAAGGGGATTGCGTTGTTTATTAGTAGTTTAATCTCACGAAAGTTAATCAGTGCATCAGTCTCTTCTTGTATTTTTGTAATTATTTTCGCTTGGTTTGAGCCAAGTGTTTGGAGCGATATTCCTATCCTTGAATACAATTCATTTAAAGGGTATATAAAAGATAGTATTTCCTCGATCCCCATATATTTTACTTATGCACTCCCAGTAATATTAATCTATGGAACATTAACATCATTAATCTGTGAATTTATAGTCTATAACATTTTTGAATATACACCACTACGAAAATCTAATTTGAATAAATTTATTCTAATGGGCCTATTACATCTTGCATTTGGCATGGTTCTCCTTTATATCAGTCTTCTTGCAGCAATATTATTTTTTCTAGTAGATCAATGGCTTTCTTATAGGCGACAAGTTTATAACTGGAGATCCGTATTCAAAAGTTTTTTTATCCCGTTATGCTTTTTCATATTCTGGGTTTCTTTAGTTTGGTTTATAGCTCATAAATCCACTGTGATACCGAAATCGTTCTTATAATTCTACAATATGGTAAGTAATAATAAGAGAACGAAAATGAGAGGAAGCATTCAAATGAAAATAAGGGTCATTGGGAGATGGGGCGCATTTCCAAAAGCTGGTGAAGCAACTTCAGGCTATCTATTAGAAGTCGGTAATCACAAAATTTTACTCGATTGTGGAAGTGGTGTATTGTCAGCTTTACAAAAATTTATTGAATTAAAAGAATTAACATCTGTATTTCTATCACACCGACATTATGATCATATGGCAGACTTAGGTTGCCTCCAGTATGCATGTTTAATTGATATGGATCTACAACGTAGAGACACGCCGCTGAGGCTCCTAACAGCGGAGGAAATTGAAGAAGAATGGTCAATTCCTGTTATGAAAGGCACTCATGAAACAGGAGTTAACGAAAGTGCTGCTGTAACATTTGAGGATGGCTTAAAGTTAACCTTCTTCCGTACCAATCATGATGGATATTGCTTAGGAGTGAGGGTTGAATTTGAAGGGAAAGTATTGGTATATACCGCTGATACTCGATACGATGAACAACTTGTACCTTTCCTTAAAGATGCGGATCTACTTATTACTGAATCTTCTTTTTATGCAGGGTTCAATGCATCTCAATATGGTCATATGAATTCACATGAAGCAGGGAAGCTAGCTTCGGTGGCAGCTGCAAAGAAGTTACTTTTATCACATTTGCCTCATTTTGGTGATACGCTGTTATTGAAGGAAGAGGCTGCTGTTATGTTTAATGGTGAGATACTGTTAGCAAATTTCGGTATGCAAGTCGTAATATAACGGTCGGTTGCAGTTGTCAGTTGGCTGAATAAATTAAGTCTTGACGCATGACTACTTAATGGTTATTATTACCATAATATTAGTGGAAATGGGGTAATTACATGTATAATTTGATTTTTAAACAACCTCATCATGATAGGCGTTAGCACATTCCTAAAGATTTGGGATGGGTTAACGCTCTTCGCGCTTCCCATCCTGCGATATACAACGCGCAGGCCCAATGGGTCCTGCGCGTTTTTTGTTTTAACACATATGTAAATGGAGGGGTTAAGAAATGGTAATCATGACAGATGCGAAAGGTAATATTTTCTTAGAATTCTTAGAAATTGCAGAGAGTCAACTAGATGTTATCCAACTCGATGCACCACTAACACATGCGTTAATTGTTGTAAAATACCAGGGGAAGTACCTCTTCATGCATAATAAATGGAGGAACATTTGGGAATTGCCCGGAGGTATTATCGAAGAAGGAGAATCTGCAAAGCAATGTGTAATTAGGGAATTATTTGAGGAGACCAATCAAAAGTTAGAAGAAGTTGACTTCAAAGGGTTAATGAAATTTAGACTCAAACCAAGTTTTCATGGTCCAGAAAGGACTGAGTTTGGTGCTTTGTTTTCAGGTCAACTATGCCAACTTGATGATTTTATTGAAAATGAAGAAGCTAGGGCAATTATTCTGTGGGACGGTTCATCGCATATTGGACAAATTGGAGAGATAGATAAGAAATTAATTGAGTTCACCTAAATTATCATTATCTTATGAATAACATCGAGATAATTAAATCCATTTCAAAAGATCTACCTGGTATTCTTATTTACGAAGACGAGTACCAGATAGGAGTTGTCTGCAACTAGGCTAGAAGATAAGGAGGTTTCCTGAAAAATGAAACTAATCAATTATATGATTGTTCTAGTGGCTCTCTCGATGTTAGTAGGTTGTGCTAAACAACAAAAAAATGGAGACATGCAAATCAGCTACAAAATTAATGAGAAGGAAGATGTTATAAATAGCCACGGAATCATCGTGAAAAATCGCGAAAAGTTGGATGCTTTTATTAATAAAACAAATAGTACCCAACGAGTGGTTCATTACACCATTGAGGGAGATCCAATCTTCAACGATTTAACATATAAGGATAATAAGTATGAAATGAGAAATGATACAACAAAAGACAAATTCGGTTCGCCACTTGTTAAAACATGCACTTGTGCAAAGTTAGAAAGAAACGAGACTGATAAATTCCTGAAATATACGCTATCGGGGTGTGATGGAGATAGGAAAGAAATTGAGGTTCTCCAAATACCATTTGATGTGGAGAATCAAGACACTTTTGAATTTGATTTAAGATATGGGGTGAACCAAAAAAATGAAATAAATACAATCAATAATAATATAGTTAAAGACCTTCAAAATGGGGAAGTGACCGAGGTTAGTGATTTTCATTTTAATAAAGAAGATCGTCAAAAAATATATAAAGAGATGGTTCTTGCAAATTACTTAGGTGATAAAGAATTATCTAACAAATGCAATAGAAATCCTTATGTAAGTTATGATTTGACGGTTCATATCAACAGTGGAAAGCGCCACTATCATTGGACAGAATGTGATAGTAACGAAGATGGTAAAATGATGACTAAACTGGCAAATGCAATTATCGAAATTGTGCAGGCTAACGACATATATAAGCAGCTACCAGCAGTTAAGGGGCAATACTTGTGAACGAAAGGTCACAAAGATTATCAATTGCGTTAACGCAGAAACGTTACTTCTCAATAACTATAAAATGAGGCTGCCACTGCGAAAACGAGTGGCTTTTAAGATCATGTACGGTGAACCCTATTATAAATAGTGGTAAAGTGAAGATTTGAAATCAGCATAAATAGGGAACTAATTGGAAAATTCGGTTAACCGTATTTCCCATAAATTTTTTTACTTTTCTGTCACACTTCACATCCATTGCCAATTGCCCGTCATACAGGTAAAATTTGAATGGAGACGGCGGAGGCAAAGTAAGCGCGGCACAAGTGCCTATTGGCGGGATTGAGCAAGTGCAGAAGCTTCATCAAAATGTGATCAACATGCAAGCGGGTAAATTTACGTACTCGTTCCTCATGATGAATGAACACCCCCGAATCCACTTTTTTTGGATGAAGGGATCCAATATGTTTATTCTTTTGCTTATCGAGATCATAAGATCGAAGTGATTTATACTGTCGCAAATCCGGACAAGTTAAGACATCTATAGAATCACTACTTAAATATCTCGAAAGGAGCTGCAGACGCACTCCTTTCTTTTTTTTGCCCAATATCGAGCTCCTTTTTTGAATTATGGCCTAACATTAAAATGATCACGTTTTCCTGATGTCTGGAAGGACGATTTGGAGCAAGTCCTGAATTAAATGGCGAAGCTCGTTGGAGCTATTGGCGACAGTTTTAAATCCGCGCAACGCACCGGTTAGCAGATGTGCCAATCTCGCTGGAGGAATACCACTTGTGGCAGTAGGATACATTTCCAGCAAGTCGGCCAGCAAGGCTTCCAATTTACCGTAGCTTGTGTTGAGCGCTTCGCGGGCAAATTGGTAAGAGCTATCCGTTATTTCTTTGTGTTCTGGAGAGTGCAACGAATCGTCGAAATTACGGATCGCCCACACTTCAAGGGCAAATAAAATTTTGTCTTCCGTTGTATTTTGGGACAACAGACCGTTCTCAATCTCTCTTATGAGATTATCGCCGTGGTGAACAATAGTGGCGTTAAAAATTTCCTCCTTACTTTTAAAGTACAAATATAGACCTGCGCGCGAAATGCCTGCGGCCTCTGCAATTTCGTTCATCGCTACCCGTTTGTAACCATACTTGAAGAATACCTCTAACGCCGTCGCAACAATTTCAAGTTTTTTTGTATTGTCCATATATCCATTTTATACACTTTACAAACTTTGTCCACTTGTATAGTATAGACACATAGACATTTAATGATTTTTGTCTAACTATATTATAGAGGAGCAAACAACCATGAAGACTGAACAAAAACCGTTAATGTCGGGATTCGGACCTGAAACGACCGCGCAAGAGGTAGTGGCTGGGCAAGATCTTACTGGAAAACTTGCTATCGTTACAGGTGGACATGGAGGAATCGGACTCGAAACAACCAGAGCACTTGTTGAAGCCGGTGCAACTGTCATTGTCGGCGCCCGTGATACAAAAAAAGCTCACGAAGTACTCAAACAACTAAAAAATGTTGAGGTGATTCGTCTTGATCTGGCGGATCCATCATCTATCAATCAATTTTCCAGCGTCTTTCAGAATTCCAATCGTGCGCTCGATCTATTAATTTTAAATGCTGGCGTTAGTTTTCCTCCAACGATTAAAGATGAGCGGGGATTCGATACCCATTTTGCGACGAATTACTTAGGGCATTTTCAACTAACGAATAAGTTATGGGAACCACTAAAACGAGCAGGGAATGCTAGAGTTGTCGCTCTTTCGTCGATCGGCCATATAGCAGGGCCTATCGATTTCGACGACCTGCATTTTAATATGAGAACGTACGACAAGGTTGTCTCTTATGGAGAATCGAAGACTGCATGCTCATTATTTGCTATTGAGCTCGATAAACGAGGACGAGAGTACGGAGTACGCGCTTTTGCGGTTCATCCTGGCGCCATCCTGTCTGGTTTGGCCCGACACTTGAGCAATGAAGATTTAGCGGGTTGGGGGGTAATACGGAACGAAGATGGCACTTATAGGTCTTCTGGAGGTTTCAAATCAACTGAGCAAGGCGCCGCGACATCCGTATGGTGTGCAGTCAGTCCGATACTTAAAGGCAAAGGTGGTGTCTATTGCGAAGACGGCGATATCGCGGAGGTTGTATCGGCAGACAGTCCTCTGCAACGCGGAGTTCGTTCGTGGGCCATCGATTCGGCATCGGCAGAAAGGCTATGGACGATCAGTGAAGATCTTCTGCACATTCCTGTTGGAACAATTCCCCGGGTTCATAATTGACACTCGTGAAATTTTTAACGTAGTGAAGTGGAGGGAGACCAAACAGTCAAATTGAATTGGGAACACAGGGTTTAACAGTGAGTATAGAAGGCTTGGGTCAGGCTTTTCCACAAAGCTCTCTGAAGGACATAAGGAATTTCTGTCTCAAAAGTTAGAAACAAAGTGCGGTTTGTTGAACTCTAATGGAGGAAGAATAGTTGAATAATCAGGAGGAGCAGATCGCCGTGCACGGCAGCTGCTTCCTTTTTGTTTAAGTTCGTGAAGGTTCAGTTATACTAGCTGATATTAAGAGTACCAAAGAGAACCACGGAATTACCATATCTCCTAGAAGGGGGACTTCTCTTTTGAATGAGCAATTTCTAGATTTATTGGCCCAGAAATATGATACGGAAGAAAAAGTTGTAACAGAAATCATCAATCTTGAAGCGATCTCCAACCTTCCGAAGGGAACTGAGCATTTTGTCAGTGATTTGCATGGGGAGTTCCAGGCTTTTCAGCATGTATTAAGAAATGGATCGGGTACCGTAAAAGAGAAAATCAAGGCGTTGTTCCGAGATGTTTGGACGGATCATGAAGTCAATGATTTTACGGCGTTAGTCTATTATCCGGAAGAAAAAATACAGCTGGTTAAAGGAGATCTATGCAATAAACAAGACTTGAACCGATGGTATAGACAAACGATTGAACAAATGCTTAAACTCATTTCTTTTGCGTCATCCAAATATACGCGCTCGAAATTGCGTATAGCTCTGCCGGATCAGTTTGTATATATTGTAGAAGAACTGCTATACAAGACGGATTCGACCAATAATAAGGACCCTTATTATGAGGAAATATACCGGCAAATTATTTCTTTAGGTCAATCGGATAAGCTCATTATCGGCCTTGCATATACGACCCAGCGCCTGGTGGTTGACCATCTTCATGTGGTCGGGGATATTTATGACCGCGGGCCAGATCCCGATAAAATTATGGACACGCTGATCAACTACCATTCTGTAGACATTCAGTGGGGAAACCATGATGTCCTGTGGATAGGCGCTTATGCGGGTTCCCTAGTTTGCCTTGCGAATATTATCCGAATCTGCGCCAGATACGACAATCTGAACATCATCGAAGACGTATATGGCATCAATCTTCGTCCCTTGCTGAACTTGGCAGAGAAATACTATACGGATAATCCGGCTTTTCGGCCGAAGCTTCAGAGCGAGCGTCACGGTTCGGAGCAGGAAATCCTGCAAATTACCAAAATTCATCAAGCTATTGCCATGATTCAGTTCAAACTGGAAATGCCTATTATTAAGAGACGCCCTTACTTTAATATGTCGGAAAGGCTTTTGCTTAATTATATCCATTATGACAAAGCTGAAATCAAGATCGGCGGTAAAACGTACCCACTGGAAAACACTTGCTTCGCAACTGTAAATCCACTGCAGCCTGAAAAATTGCTGGAGGAAGAACAAGAGGTGATGGAAAAGCTGCTGTTCTCTGTTCAGCATTCCGAAAAGCTAGCGAGACATATGAATTTTTTTATGAAAAAGGGCAGCATGTATCTAAAATACAACGGAAATTTGTTATATCACGGCTGTATTCCATTGGATGAAGAAGGAAACATGAAAGAAATGCAGATTGAAGATAAGACATATTCGGGCCGTAAGCTGCTTGATGTATTTGAATATTATATACGTTACGCATTTACGCATCCAGAAGAGACAGATGATCTAGCTACGGATATGGTCTGGTACATCTGGACAGGGGAATGTTCCTCGCTATTTGGAAAGTGTGAAATGACTACTTTCGAACGGTACTTTATCCAAAATAAAGAAACGTATAAGGAGAGAAAAAATCCGTATTACCATTTGCGTGAAAATGAGGAGATCTGCCGGAATATCTTGCTGGAGTTTGATTTGAATCCGGATCATGGACATATCATAAACGGCCACACACCCGTTAAAGAAATTCGTGGAGAGAACCCAGTTAAAGCAAACGGGAAAATGATTGTTATTGACGGCGGTTTTTCCAAAGCCTATCAATCTACAACAGGCATCGCCGGATATACCTTGTTATATAATTCATTTGGCATGCAACTCGTTGCCCATCAGAAATTTATTTCAAAAGAAGATGTGTTATGCAATGGAACGGATGTCTTGTCGTTAAAAAGGCTGGTAGACAAAGAACTGGAGCGGAAGCTGGTAAGGGAAACGAATGTCGGTGAGAGGCTGCTGCAGAAAATATCAAATTTGAAGAAATTGCTCCAATATCGCTATATGAATTGAAAACTCATCAAGTCATAATGGGTCGGGAATTTCCTGCAAGAAGGGCGGTTCTCGGCCATTCCTATGATTGAAGATTACCTTAATACTAGTATGGCCGAAAAAGGCTATTGACATTCTATCTACTGAAAGGTAGAATACGATACATGAACAACAACAACACAGTTTTTCGCATACTGCTGTGAAAGTCGACATACGCATCACGTCGAGTATTCATTCGTATTTTGCGAATACAGAGAATGAGCTGGATCGTTTTTGAGTTTCTTCTACCTTTTAATAGGTAGGCAAAATCTGAATACATTTTCCAAAAAAATAAAATCTAAGAATTGAATGGAGCGAATCTGATGAGAACACTTGTAATCGTCGCACACCCTAATCTAGAATCATCCAATTGGAATAAAGCATGGGTAGACGAACTAAAGAAGAATGGCGATATCACGATCCACGAGCTGTACAAGGAATATCCAAGCGCAAATATCGACGTTCAGCGCGAACAGCAACTGGTCGAAACGCATGACCGTATCATTTTCCAATACCCGCTTTACTGGTACAACATGCCGCCGCTACTCAAAACATGGTTCGATACAGTTCTGCAATACAACTGGGCGTATGGTCCGGAAGCAACAGCAACGACTGGCAAAGAAATTGGCGTAGCTATCTCGACGTATGGCACAACAGAATCGTATCAGCCTACTGGATCTAACCGTTTGACATTGGAACAAATTTTGGCTCCGATTCAAGCAAGCGCGCGTTTCATCAGCGCCGTTTACTTGCCGCACTTCTCAGTTAACGACACTTCCGACGTAACGCCTGAGCGTTTGGCACAGAGTAGCAAAGCATATATAGAGCACATTAAGACAGTTAAACCTGTGGAGGTGGCGTAAATGAAAAACGTAACAATCGACGTATATATGGATACCGTGTGCCCATGGTGCCGAATGGGTGATGCTAGTTTGAGAACTGCTTTAAAAGACCTGCCAGAAGGCATGAACGCTACAGTTCGCTATCATGCGTTTCAGCTGAATCCTGGTATTCGCAAGGAAGGCGAGGATTACCGTAAAGTGATGATCGGCCGCTTAGGTGGAGAAGCCCAATTCGAAGCAAGAATGAAACAATATAATCAAACTGGCGCTCATTTTGGACTGAATTATAATATGGATTTGGTCAAATATACGCCAAATTCAGTGTTGTCACATCAGCTGATTGCCATTACGCCGGAGCATCTGCAGTCGCAATTGCTTGAACGATTGTATACAGCATATTTTGAGGAAGGCGTTAATATTGGCGATGTGGACAGTCTTGTGGAAATCGCACAAGCGAGTGGGATCACGAATGACCCCGCGGCACTTAAGGCAAGACTTCTCAACGGAGAAGGACTTGATCATGTGGAAGAAGGACAGCGCGATGCGCAGAAGCTTGGTATCAGAGGCGTTCCTTATTACATCATCAACGATAATCACGCATTAACGGGTCTTCAGTCGCCTGCAGATCTGATCAATGCTTTCAAACAGCAGTAAGAAACCGTCTTATACAGGCAGCTGAGCATCAAGCCAAACGTTTTGAGCAACAATACTAATAGGAACCCGGGAGGAAAAAATAATGAGCAATCAAGATAAAGTATATGTGATTACTGGTGGCAGCAGTGGACTTGGTAAAGCAATGGCAGTCGAATTGGTGAAGCGAGGAGCAAATGTCGTCATCAACGGACGACGTGAACAAGCGTTGGCCGATGCCGCGAAAGATATAGATCCAACAGGGAAGCAAGTGCATATTGTTGCTGGTGATGTCATGGAGTCCAAAGTCGCGCAGCGTCTAGTCGACGAAGCGTTGGCTAAGTTCGGCCGGATTGACACACTAATCAATAATGCGGGTATTTTCATCGCGAAGCCGTTCACGGAATACACCGAAGAAGAATTCACGAGATACATGGGTACGAACGTAGTTGGATTTTTCCATCTGACACAGCGTGCACTTGTGCAAATGTTGAAACAAGGTGCAGGCCATGTCATCAATATCACGACTAGTCTGACGGATTCTCCTTCAGAGCAAGTGCCTTCCGCGCTTGCGAACTTAACGAAGGGCGGCGTGAACTCGACGACGAAAGCTTTGGCGATCGAATATGCGAAACGTGGCATTCGCGTAAACGCAATCTCACCAGGCGTAATCAAAACGCCTATGCATGCTCCTGAAACGTTCGAATTTTTGTCTAAGCTGCATCCGATGGGACGCATGGGCGAGCAGCAAGAGATTGTTGATGCGGTGCTGTATCTGGATTCAGCGAAGTTCGTAACGGGTGAAATTCTTCACGTTGATGGCGGTCAAAGCGCTGGGCACTAATTCTAGCTGAAGGAGTGCAGCAAAAATACGATAGTAAACGAATGGAGGAGAAGATTTATGCCGATCGTAAACATTCAAGTGACACGGGAGGGCACGACGCCTGACCGAGATTCAGTGACCGCCGAAGAAAAAGCAGCTCTCATCAAGGGCGTAAGCGAATTGCTGCTTAAGGTGCTGAATAAGCCGTTGGAATCGACTTTCGTTGTGATTGAGGAAGTAGACACGGACAACTGGGGTTGGGGCGGATTACCGGCTTTGGAGTATCGCCGGAAGGTTGCTGCTCAGAAGGCAGCCTTGGAAGGATGACTGTAGAAGGAATTGAAATAAGAAAAGAAGCGCACTTTTTGTGGAGGCCACTGAAAAACTTAAGGTTTTTGAGTAAATTCAAGCGAGAAAATAAAAATGCGGCACCTAATCCGATTATTCCGGAGAAGGTGCCGCAT
>NZ_JAVDSB010000006.1:0-286577 GCF_031455095.1 Paenibacillus qinlingensis | reverse complement strand
TCACCTAGAAAAGAAAAACATTGACGAATTACCTTAATATTGTGTATGTTACCCATTGGATGGCTCCTTTTGTGGAGAGTAGATGAGTAACGCGTTTACCTCTACAATAGGTGCTTTTTTTATTTCATGCCATGAAAATAGATCATCAAATTACAATTTTAGTTAATAATGGGGTTAAAACTTTTGTGTGACCTTTGATGCAACGCTAGTGTATGCGATAACGCTATTCCGCTCTATTGAACGAGCGCCTGCACAATAACGTTATGACATAACGTTAACTAGCTTCAACATCGAAGTTTCCGGTGCATTTCATCACATTAGCGTTATAGCGTCACTTTATTACCAATGAAAATGAGAAAAATCCCGAGATAAGATGATGTAATCACCTTAATCTCGGGATTTTTCTACCTCGGGGATTCACGCCATTTCAGCGCCATCCAATTTTCCACTACTAGTTATTACGTCTCTTAGCTAGCTCTCTCATGTTAAGACCTGACACCACAATACCGCCAAATCGGAAAAGATAACCGAGAACCGGGATCAGACTTAGGAACGCCAAAGCAATGTTGATGATCGTTTTCAACGTAGTTCCATTACCTGTAAGAATCGCAAATACGAGATTCACGAAAACCAACGGAATGACCCACGCGCATGACCATGCATATACAAATGGGATTAAACCAAGTACATACCCCACGGCAATCGCTACTTCGGATAGCAGTTGCAATAGGTTTAACAAACGAATTGTATCTGAGCGCATAAAATTTCCCCTCCACTTCACATAAGCTTCCATTTGCACCTATTGTAGCATAATGGAAAGTCGGAGTCGTTAGCCTTTTGTCGAGATTCATCCTCGACTAGCGACCTAGTCTTTGCGCCTAGTCGTTCTGCCTACAGCTTGCTTGTCGAAGCAGCCGCCTCCGCTGCAGCCGCAATTTCCGGATGCCCCGCTTGCAGCTGGTACATCTGGTAGTACCGCCCGAGGAGCGCCATGAGCTCCTCATGCGTCCCACGCTCGACGATCTCGCCGTGGTCGAGCACAAGAATCAAGTCGGCGCTGCGAATCGTCGACAGCCTATGGGCAATGATGAAGGTGGTCCGCCCCTTCTTCAATACATCGAGCGCGGCCTGAATGATGGCCTCGGTCTCGGTGTCGATGGAGGCCGTCGCCTCATCGAGGATCAAGATCGCCGGGTCGAACGCCAGCGCCCGGGCAAACGAGATCAGCTGCCGCTGCCCAGCCGACAGCGTGCTGCCCTTCTCGATGACTGGCTCATCGAGGCCATGCGGCAGCGCCCCAAGCATTTCCGCTGCGCCGACTTCGCGCAGCGCCGCCTCCACCCGTTCCCGGGTGATGGACGGATCGTCCAAGGATACATTGGACGCAATCGTCCCCGTGAACAGGAACGGATCCTGCAGCACGATGCCCATGTGCTGCCGAAGCTGCTGCTTCGATAGCTCGCGGATATCGCGGCCATCTACCGTGATGCGACCTTCGCTCACCTCATAGAAACGGAATAGCAGGTTCAAGATTGAGCTTTTGCCAGACCCGGTGTGCCCTACTAAGGCTACGGTCTGCCCTTGCTCCGCGGAGAAGGAGATGTCTTTCAACACATCCTCCCCTTCCTTGTAGGCAAAGCGAACGTGTTCGAAGCTCACATGGCCTTTGTAGCGGTCTGCTTTTTCAGCCACAACATCGATGCCCCGCTCATCCAAAAGCTCAAATACACGGTCAGCCGACACGAGCGCACGCTCCAAATTCGGCAGCTGATTCACAATACCTACCATCGGATGGAACATCCGGTTGAGGTAATCGACGAAAGCGTAGAGCACACCAACGGTAATCAGCGCATTCAGCGAACTGCCGCCAACGTACCAGATTAAACCGAAGAAGAACAAGTTCCGCACCACGTTCATCAAGTTATGAGAGGTCAAGGAGTTCAGGCTGAGCAGTTTATTTTGATACCTCGTATACTCCTCATTCAGCACTTCAAATTCTTCGGTCGTTTCCTTTTGTCGGCGAAAAGCACGAATGATGGTCATCCCTTGAATCGCCTCGTTGATCATGCCGTTAATTGCGCTAATGCGCTCCCGAATTTCGTGATTAATGGAGGACGCGTATTTGCGATAGACGATAATCCACACTACCAGCAGTGGAATAATCGGCAATGTGAAAAGTGCTAAACGATAGTCTAATATGAAAATAGCAGCGATAATACCGACGATGTAAATCGTACCTGTAAAAAAGTTCGCCAACACCTGCACATACAAATCCCGAACGGATTCGGTGTCATTGGTGATACGTGAGACAATTTTGCCCGCTGGCTGATTATCAAAATAATTAATCGGCAACCGCTGAATTTGCGCGAACACGTCCCTGCGCATGCGCTGAATAATGCGGTTCGCCGCAGATTGCAGTAAAAACTTCTGTCCATACGTAAATCCGGCACCAATGAAAATTAGGATCACATAGAACCCAGCGAGCGTCATCAGATTGGCCCATTGCGGCTTGTAAAAGTTGTATAATTCCTGCGCACTCAGACGCTTGACCGTGTATTCGGCTTGCTTCCCGTCTTGCGTGACTTGCAGCTTCCCGTCATCTGTGAGCTTACGCACACCATCCCAAGGAAGAGCCTGATCTAACCAGACGAACTTGCCTCCCACTTGTAAAATACGAACCTCTCTCCCCTTCGGCTCGCCTTCCGCGTAGTTGTCACCCCGCTTAAAGAATGTTTGATCATAAGCCACTGCCTTATCGCTCATCGCCTTCGACTGTGTCTCATACCACGGCTTCTCAATGCCCAAGATGTGCGTGTCGATCATATGCTTGGCAATAAACGGTCCCGCCAGCTCAGTTGCAACCGCTAAGGATAAAAAAACTAAGGCAATTAGCAAGGTTTGCTTAAATTGGGAGGCATATTGGAATAACCGTTTGCCTGTTTGTTTCGTTGATTTCGTTTGTTGTTGCGTGTTCTTCATCAGGAGTCTCACCTTCTTTTCTTTATGTCTCAACTGACAACTGCCGTCCTTATCCAACCGTCTGTTCTTCCAGCTGTTGCCGGTCATACTGTTCTTTATACCAACCGCCAAGTGCAAGCAGTTGCTCATGCGTACCTTCTTCGATGATGTAACCCTCATCCAGCACAACGATCCAATCCGCATGCTGTACAGCGGATAGGCGGTGCGTGGTGATCAGCGTCGTTTTGCCAGCGCGTTCGGAGCGAATGCCGCGAATGATCTCGGCTTCCGTCTTCGCATCCACCGCAGAGAGCGCGTCGTCGAGCAGGAGAATCTCCGGATCGACATACAGCGCACGTGCAATAGATACGCGCTGTTTCTGACCGCCGGATAAAGCGACGCCTTTTTCCCCGACGAGCGTCTGCAGACCTTCCGGCAGGAACTCGACGTCCTTGCGGAAGGCAGCGAGATCAAGCGCACGCGTCAACTCGTCTTCCGTGCCTTGCGCCTTGCCGAACATGATGTTTTCGCGCACGGATTTGGAGAAGAGAATTGGCTCTTGCGGCACATATCCAATCCAGCCATGCAGCGTATCGATAGCAATCTGCTCAATTGGCGTATCTGTGATCGTAATGGCGCCTTGACCAATCGGATACTCGCGAAGCAGTTGCTTCAGCAGCGTAGTTTTGCCGCTGCCCGTACGGCCGACAATGCCGAGCGTCTGCCCGCGTTCTAAACGGAACGTCATATTGACCAAATTATCAATAGAAGAGGACGGGTAACGGAACGTTACCTTTTCAAAATGGATCGAATCCGGCTTCAGCTGCGTCGCAGCGTTCGGCACTTCTTTAACATCTGGCTTGTAACCAAGCGTTTCGTTTACACGATCTAGGGATGCGTTGCCGCGTTGCATAATGTTCATGAGCTCCCCAATCGCGAACATCGGCCAGATCAGCATACCCAGGAAGGTATTGAAGGACACCAGTTCTCCGAGCGTAAGCTCACTGTGAAACACCAGATAGCCTCCGTAACAGAGCCCAATGAGGTATGAAATACCTACGAGAATTTTGACCGTTGGTTCAAAAAGAGCATCAATAACCGCTACGGCGATATTTTTCCGATACACGTCGTCCGTCATCGTCGCGAAATTGTGTTCACTTGCCTTCTCCTGCACAAAAGCCCGGATGACCCGGACACCTGCAATGGTTTCCAGCACACGGTCGTTCATTTGCCCAAAAGCATCCTGTGCAAGAATAAATCGTTCATGGATGCGACCGCCATAAATCGTAATCGCAACGGCCATAATCGGCAGCGGTAGAATAGAGGCAAGGGTCAGCTTCCAGCTAATGAAGAAGCCCATCATACTAAGGATGGTTAACATGAACAGCGTGGAATCCACGAAGGTTAAGATACCGAACCCCGCTGTCGTCGACACCGCTTGCAGATCGTTCGTGGCTCTCGCCATGAGGTCCCCCGTGCGGTTACGCTCGTAGAACGTCGGTGTCATCTTCAACAGCTGCCTCATGAATCGCGAGCGAAGCACGCGTTCCAACACGAAGGCACCGCCGAACAACTGGTACAGCCATACGTAAGACAGCCCGTAGCCAGCAATGATCAGCACGCCCCAAAAGGCGAGCAATTGAACCATTTTGGACCCCGTCAATGTCCCCATGTGTATCCCATCAATCGCATAACCGATCAGTTTCGGCGGCATGACATCAATAATTCCTACAATGATGAGCAACCCAATGGCGAGGCTGTAGCGTTTCCAGTTCATTTTGAAAAACCAAGCTAATTTCTTTAAAACGGTAAACATGTATACATTCACTCCTCTCAAATGGTGCATAGACACCTAAAGACGCAAAAAGACATACCGCACGCAGCGATATGCCTTCTATGAAAAAGAAAAGCGCTCGTTACGAACTTGTCGTAACCCGCGCTTCACAACTTAACGTATGGGAAGGGGTGCTAGCAGCCGAACATGCGCATACAATCGCAGACGCTCGGGCTAACCAGCGGGTTACCATCTATGAAATTAGTTTGGACGAATGTCCGTTTATGATGTGTGTGTACGACAAAAACCATAAAATCCATAGTGAACCCCCCTTTTTCGTTGTATGAATTGGGCACATTAGATGCCTGTTAACTTTTCCAAATGCTGTCTATTCGATCCTTACACGGTGATCTTACCATCCCTCTTCCGAACGTGTCAATCGGATAAAAAGACTAAAATGCAACTCTCCCAGCCCGACATTTCCGATGTCCATACTCGTGATGAGAAGGCTTTCAAATGTCACACATGTTTCAAATTCGTCGTGCATATGGATAGATTAAGAGTTCATCGCGCCTCAAAGGAGTGAATGCACATGGTCGATCAAGTGTTTGCATTGATGGGATGGATTGTGGGATTCGGAGCGATCATAGGCGGTGTTATTGCGGCTACAGCTAGGTTTGTCTCGAAGGACTCAACTGCGTATGACATGGTTTTTTTGTGGGACAACCGGTATACGTTAGAAGAGTTGGAGCTAGAATTGAAATAAAAGAGAGAGGGTTTCCCATAAGCCATGTTGATATGGCGGGGGCCCTCTCTCTTTCGTCTCTAGAATTTAGATTTACTCCTGCGGCGCTGCCAGCATCTCACGTTTCTCAAATTCAGCAATGACCTTGAATTGGTCGCCGTCAATGTCAATCGTGAGCGTGCCGCCTTGCAGCTCAACGATGCTCTTCGCAATGGCGAGGCCGAGGCCGGAGCCTTCCGTTCCGCGAGATTGATCACCGCGTTTGAAGCGTTCGAACAACTCCTCTACATCATAATTAAGCTCATGGAGCGAGATATTCTGAATGACGAGGATGACGCGCTCTGTATTTTCCGTCAACGTGACGTAAACCCTTGTTCCCGGCAGGGCGTACTTCAAGGCGTTGCCGATGAGGTTCTCGAAGACGCGCCATGTTTTTTTGCCATCCAGCAGCGCATACATATGCGGGCTCTGCACGTTTACGCGGAAAGTCAGCGTGGACGCCTCGATTTTGTCGCTGAACTCCGCTAGTGCCTGTGTCAGCAGGGCGGAGACGTCGACTTTTTCCCAGTAAAGCTCAGTAGCCCCGCTTGCCATCTTCGACGCCTCGAAGAGATCTTCGATGAGCACCTTGAGCCGCTGCGTTTTCCGATCGAGCACCTCTAAGTAATGGGTGGATTGCTCGGCGGACAAGCCTTCTTTTTTTAACAAATCGACGTAACTAATGATCGAAGTTAGCGGTGTTTTCAAATCGTGTGACACATTCGTAATCAGCTCTGTTTTGAGACGATCACTGACACGTGTTTTTTCGAGCGAAAGCTGCAAACCGTACTTCAAATTGTTAATGTTCATCGCCATCCGGGACAGCTGGCCTTTCCCTTTGGCGGGGAGCGTCACATCAAAGTTGCCTTGCGACATTTGTTCCACGCCTTTAATAATGGCACGAAGCTGCTTGATCTTCCGCATCATATAAGGCAGCACCACAAGCAGGAACAAGATGTACCACACGAACGTAAAGACGATAACAACCTCTTCTCCGCTAGAAGCAACTATGCACACGGGCAGGAAGCCCATGATCCCAAGGATTGCCATAAAGACGATCAGCTTGAAGATTAAGCCGCGTCGCTCCAGCGTATCTTTCACCGTTTGCCAGAACGAAGCGGTTAAGGAGCTGCTCCACTGCTGGGCGAGATATTCCGGATGTCGAAGCAATGCGACTGCACCGCGAAAGCCGCTGCACACAATGACAAGTAACGCTGATGCAATGAGGACGATGGTTATTTGATACATGCTGATATAGGTCGACGACCAGTAATAGAGCTCACATTCCATCAGGATACCGAACAATGCTGCAGTAGCAATGAAGGTGGTCCAAGCCCGAACATCGAGCGGGAAATGTTTCCTTATCTCCGTTTGGATATTCATCAGAGATATCTCACCGGTCTGATATGTGCGCGCCGTATACGTTAGCCCGATGGTAAGTGCCGCAATCACGATGAACAAGTAAACCGTTGCTTGCGCTTGATTCTTCATGGACTCGTAAGAGAGATAATCTGATTGAATAATGCCTGTGCCTTGCGATGGATTTAAGATGTAATACGTAGCTTTAATCTGATCAACATTCATTTGGTACGAAAATCGATTCGGTTCATCTATTTTGGGTAAATCCAGGGTATAGATAAAGGCTTGCTGATCCCGTAACTTTTGCAAAGCTTCGGGTGCGATATTGCTGTAGGTTTCACCAGTTTTCAGATTCTTCACGACATAGTACAGAGATTTGAGACGATTATCTAGACTGGTCTTGGCTGCCGAGAATTGCTTTTGCTTAGCTGCGATTGCCGCCTTCAACTTGAGTTGTAGGGTCGCATCCATTTCCTTATTCAACTCCGCAAGCTTCGTATCTCTCTCAGCCTCCAGTCGATCTACGTCAGCATTGGTTTCATGATTACGAGCCGTTTCGATACGTTGGCTGTATTTCTGCTCCAGATTGTTGATGCGATCTTGCACAGTTCTTTCTGCATCACGCTTCACATTGTAGTACTCGTTGTTTCCGAGCTGCTCTTCTGGTGTTTTCTCATTAAAATGCGGAGCCTCCAGATAATACAACTGAATGTTCTCATAAATGGCATTTATTTCCCTGCTGAAAGCTCCACTTTTGAAATAAGCATCCTCACCGAAGTACACGCTATTCTTATAGACATTCGTTGCCGCGAATAGTGTCAACGTCCACATGACAAAAACACCAACAAGCAACGCCAGGGAGAGCGATTTACTTCTCCATTTTGTAGCCAACACCCCACACCACCTTCAAATATTTAGGATCTTTTGGATTGATTTCAATTTTCTCGCGAATTCTGCGCACATGCACAGCCACGGTATTCTCAGCATTAAAGGCAGGATCCTTCCACACCTTTTCGTAAATATCGTCAATGGAAAATACGCGTCCCTTATTCACCATCAACAGTTCCAAGATTTTGAACTCCGTTGGTGTCATACGCACTTCCTCACCATCAACAGTGACTTCCTTCGTGACTGGATTGAGCACAAGGCCGCGGACGCTTAATTCTTCGTTTGCCGTCTTTTCCATCGAATTCATGGGTCCGAGCGTTGTGTAGCGTCTCAACTGCGACTTCACTCTAGCGATCAGTTCCAGCGGATTGAACGGCTTCGTCAGATAATCGTCAGCACCCACATTCAAGCCCATAATTTTATCCATATCCTCTGTTTTGGCGGAAAGCATCAGGATCGGGACATTGCAGCTCTCTCTAATCTTGAATGTCGCCTGAATCCCGTCCATCTTCGGCATCATGATATCGAGGATGATTAGATGGAATTCCTTTACTTCCAGCAATAGCAGGGCTTCCAGACCATTGTTTGCTTTGCTGACTTCCATCCCTTCGCCTCTCAAATAAATCTCAATCGCTTCCTGAATGTCGATATCATCATCGACGACAAGCACTTGATATTTCGTCACGTCCACGCACCCTTTTTCTTCATCTCACTTCGACCCACCGTACTAGCCTAATAATAATAGACACTATTTACAAAATAGTTAGCATAATTCTTACGAAATTATGAAGACAAGACTGACAAGTTACTCGTCTCTTTAGTGTAGCACGGAAATGCCTATTTCATCATGAGGTCGTCTGTAGTGGCAAAAAGCATAGGAATACGCAAAAAAGCCGTCTCCGGCGTAGTTGTGATCTACGGGATACGGCCTTTTCTTCATGTAGAAAACTTAGGTTTACTCCAAACTCGTCAGCCTTGCCTTATCCTCTTCCAAGGATTCAATAGCCTGCTGTACCGCAGGGCTATCTGATTGGTCAAATGCTTGATCTACCGCATTCTTCGCCTTGGCAATAGCATTCTGTGCCTCTTCCGTCGTTTGAGCTGTAGGGTGAGATAACGCATGGTTTACGGCTTGGTGAACGTTATCGGCGGAATTTTGTGCAGATGAGATCGGATTTTGTGATTGTAAGCTTGAGTCAACCTTAGTCATAGCGGTGTCGATACCTCCTGGAAAGGATATGTATTACCTTTGCTAGGATGAGGTAAATGAGGTGATTTTATTCGCAAGCTGATCAGCGCGGATATTATTTGGCTGGTGCAGGAGCATTCTGGCCACCCTGCTGTCCCTGCCTTTGGCCTTGGCCACCTTGACCACCCTGTCCGCCCTGAGGGCCAGCGTTGCCACCAGGCCCACCGCCGCCAGGTCCGCCCTGCATCATCATGCCGGGACCGCCTTGCATATCACGGTGCACCATTTTGCCCCCAAGATGGCCTGTGTAGCTCACCAGAATCACAACGACCAGCGAGGCAACGAGGAAGATCGGATTGCGTCCGAGCTCGAGCTTTTTCCAAATGAGCAAACCAACACGCACAGCAGCCAGCACAATGGCCGCGAACATCGTTAGCTTCGCATAGAATTCATGCGAGCCAACCAGCGTATTCCGCGATTCGGGCCCCGTCAAAACACCGGCGATGGCGCCGAGTGCCCCTACAACCAGGCATAGCATACCAGCTGAGTGCCAGTCCTTCTTTTTAGTAATGAGAGCCGCCACATCAAAAACAAAGCTAAAAATTAAAAGCGCAATCGGAACGTGAGTAAATATAAAATGTAGATTCTTCATTATGTAGTCCATGCTATTCTCTCCTTCATATGGTGGAAAATAGTTACACTACAAATTGTAGTGTTGAATAGAGAGATTGTCAATTCTTTTCAGATGAGCCTCCATAGGTAAGCAAAAAAGGCTTATTTAGATAAGCCCCATAACGAGTACAAATATGAGTGCAGACATCGCCAAACGAAATAGCGGCCAGCGCAAGGTCACTTGCTTCTGTGGATCCAAAATATGCTGAATGCGCACATTCATCGACGTCTCTGCAAAAGACGCATGAGATAGCGGGAACCGCGGCTTCGTTGTTTGCTTCAGTAGCTTCAGCAGCGCACTGCCTAAGTCAGCGGCTTGCTCCATCCGTTCAATCGCGTACTTGTCCGCACGCAATTCAATCATCATCGGATATTTATGAGCAATCCACTCAAAAATAGGGATATATCGCATCGACTTCGAGATCAGCGCCAGCAAGAAGATAGCCCCAGGATCCCGGTGCTGTACATGGCACTTCTCATGCTCTATCACCGCGCGAAGCTCATTCGGCTCCAGCATGTCCATAAGTCCCGTCGAGACAAGAATGCGCGGCCTCCATAACCCAATCGTCATCGCAAGCGGGGCTTTATAGTTAACGATTTGGAGTTGCTGCGGTGTGAGTTCGAATTTGGCGGCATTTTCTGCAGAAAGCGCTGCGTCGTGATACTTCTTCACGAGCTTATTCGCCTTCATAACATCATAGCCATGCTTGATGGCAAGCCAACCCATCGTTCCCATTGTGTACAGGATGAGCCCATTCACTAAGGTCATTGGCACAGGACCAGGCACGTGCAGATAGTGAAAAAGAATCAGACACAAATCAAATAGATTGCGTGAAGGTCTCCAGTGAAACATATGCCCAAGGAGGAAGGCAACCATCTGCCACACAATCGTGCCTCCAATGATCAGCGCAGCCGCGTACAGCCATTTGAACCGTGATTCCGTCATCATTCATCGATCCTTTTTCAGAAGTAGAATGTGCTGTTCCAGCTGGTCAAGCAGCTCAGGATCCACTTTATCGAGCGCATCAACCATATGGGTAACCGCTAATGAACCGAATTGTTCAATGAGGTCATAGGTCAGTTCTTTCGATTGCGTTTCCATGAACGCTTCAATCGTCACAACTGGCTTATAGTGAAACGATCGTGCGACAGAATGCTTCTGTAAAATCTTTTTGTCTACGAGACGGTTCATCACCGTCATGACCGTGTTGAAATTGATCGCCTTGTCCTCATCCAGCTTCTGTTGAACGTCTTTAATCGTCATTTCCGAGGGGCTGCTCCAGAGAATTTCCATGATTTTGGACTCTAGCGGCCCGAAGAAGCGGTTAAGTCCGCTTTCCTTTAATTTAAAGTTTTGCATTTTCACGTTAGGCCACACTCCTTACACTATGAATTGTAGTGTGATCATAGGGCTGAAGTCAAGAAGCACCGCAAGGCATGAGGAAAACATTTTGACATGGGGGATAAAAGGCGGTATAATACTTACATAAAGTAAGTAATTAATTATTATATAGCTGAGGAGTGATTCCTATGAGTATGCATATCTATTCGGCTGGTGAGCAAGGCGTTGGAGCGTTTGATGGGGGCAAATTCGTTGAACAACGTGCGATCAGCTTCCCTGGTGAAAAGACGGCCGTAGATCGTGTAGGCCCATTATTCTACTGGGCTTGGGGCAAAGCATCCGATGTATCCGAAATCGGCATGCACCCGCACAAAGCGTTCGAAATCCTCACCTATGTCATCGACGGACTCGTCGAGCATCGGGATTCCCTCGGCTCACTGGAAACCGTAACGAACGGTGGCGCTCAAGTGATTCAGGCAGGCTCCGGCGTCCACCACTCCGAGGCCTTCCGTAAAGCAGGCAGCGAGGCGATGCAGATTTGGTTCGAGCCTCATCTGAGCGAGACCGTGAAGAAGCCAGCTACTTATCATCAATACGAGCATGACCAGTTTCCGGTTCATCAACAAGCAGGTGCTGCGCTAAAAACCGTCATCGGCGCGGAAGCTCCTATCCAGCTCGATACCGATGTGCGGATGTATGACTGGCAGCTGGAGCCTGGCACAGCGTTCAGCTACGCATTAGAGCTCGGACGCAGGCTGGCGTTCCTCGTCATTCGCGGCGAAGGCGAGGGTGTAGTTGCCTCGGCGGGGCTCGCTGGGCAAGAGCAAACGCAAGGGCAAGAGCAAGTGCAAGGGCACAAGACCTTGTCCCACAAGGATTTTGCGGTGGCACAGGCTGAGGGTGAAGGCGAAGCGCTTCATCTTCAAGTCGGCAGTGCGCAAAGCCTGCGTATCATTGCCATCGACGTACCCGAGAATCCAGGTTACGCATTGTACCGGAAGTAAGACACCCGCTGGAATCTGCACCTCCCAGTCCATATGGATTGGGAGGTATTATTTCGTTTGCAAACTCTACCTCAACCCATTTCCACTACCACTAAAGCCGCGGCCAAACCTTGCTCCTCCTCCACAACAAATTAGATGGATTTTATGTCGTTATTTTTGGAGTTTCTTCTCATTTGGGAGCATTAGATGGATTTCCTACAGTTAATTTCAGGCATAATCCAATAAACTGCCGATTCTAACCAGATTAGCTGTACTTTTTCCATCTATTTAAAAAGCTAGCTACTCAATTGACCCGTGCGTTCGGAGTCAGAGCGCACGCTGCATCATCATACTCGCCTCCCTACCATTACCTCAACCACTTCTTCTACTTCTACCACAACCCACTACCAATACCTCTAAAGCCGCAGCCAAACCTTGCTCCGCCTCCACCACAAACTAGATGGATTTTATGTCTTTATTTTTGGAGATTTCTCCACATTTGGGAGCATTAGATGGATTTCCGAGACTGTCTCTTGCTATTTCTAGGATCTGCCTTGCTTTTATGTAAGAAAGCAAATTGACACTTTCATCCCGCATCTTGTATGATCAAAATAACTATATTGATAACGATAATCATTATTATAAATTGGAGCGTGCTGACGATGCCCATCGAGTCAAACGTCGATTTTACACTAGTTGAACAGTATTTCCACATTTCACCTAAAGGCATGGAAGAACCTCTCCTGCATATTCCTGCACGGCAGCTTTTAGATGGACCGACGATGCTCGGCGTCCTCGAGAAAGGTCAAGCTTTACTCCGCGGCAAAGGGTTGGACATTTCTGCATCGTACTTGGGGCTCTCCCTTTTCAACCTCGTGGCTACGAGCCAGCTATTTCTTTCTCAGTATAATCAGTGGTTAGTTTTCGACCTAGACAACATTGCATTCGAAGTCGAGAATCACGGCGACCATGCCCACATCGGTTATAAAATTATAAATCTGCAGTGGAAAGAAGCGCCTACGGAAGATCGTGATCTTTTCATTGAATTAGAGATGCGCCGGGTATTCGCAGAACTCATCTCGCCTGTAATTGCGGTCATCGCTGAACAGGCCAAAGTGAATCAAGCTATGATTTGGAATCAATTTGCGGCGCGTATGACTTTCGTTAGGGACTATGTCTTGGAAAATGACCCCCGTCCAAACGTGCGTGAACAGTTCTCCGCAGATTACGAGGTGGTGACCAAGCAATTAACACCTGATGTGTTTGGCCGCAAGGTCAACCCATTCGTTCATGAGCCTAAGTACATAGACAGCCCTTACCAAGAAGGCAAAAAAGTGATCATGCGCTCTTCTTGCTGCATGTACTACCGCCGCGAAGAAGGCCAAAAGTGCTTCAATTGCCCGATTCTCAAAGAGTCAGAACGCGAGGCAATGTTCCATAAAATTAGAAGCAAGCAGGAGAGCACCGCTACTGCTGGTTAAATACGAAAGCCCCCGAGAATATGAACATTCTCAGGGGCTTTTACGTTATCAGGGGAGACCTACTTCCCGCTTTCCGTCCCGTTCACGAAGGCGAACGAATCAAAGGCCTTGTTCAGCCGCGCGACATTCGCAGCCGTGCTGACCGCAACATCCGTACGCAGCGTCACCGTGTAGGTAACTTGCTTGCGATTAAACAAGTAAATCGTTTCGGTATAAGGGATGTGCGCTTTCGAGTAGCTCACTTTATACTTCTTCGCCTTCACATCCCCGAAAAGCGTGACATCCTCTGCCGAATAGGAATAGTCACTGTCACTCGTGTGACTTTTCTTAAGCTCTTCTTCGGCGTCCTTCACAACCTCCGTATAGACTGATTTGTTATCTGCCTCTACACGTAAATATCCACCTGGGAAAGAAAAGGACTTCGTCGCCTGATCATTGCCGTCATACGAACGGTTCGTTGTCCAGTTCTCAGGGATACGCAAGGTGTAATTGAATTTCTCATTCTTGTAGAGCGCCGTACGATCTGGATCGGCAAGTTCATTAAGATCCTGAATGAATCCGAGTTCACCATCCATGGTCTCTTTATCCACAGTGATAGACGCTACAACGTTATCCCACATCTTCTCCAGCTCATCATCCTGCTCGTCTTTCGGATAGGTCATTCGAACTTCATATTTGTACTTATCCTTGATGAAAAAGAGCGATCTACCCGCAAACCACTCGTCCCCTAATGAACTCGCAAAGTCTACTTGCCAAGCGGGTACTCCATCTACCGTTGCTTCGACGGGCTTATCCACGCGGCGATAATCGGCTGTATACTGCGCTTCGAACATATCCACTTCACGGTCTACCCAATTCTGCAACGTATCACCTGAAGATGCCGAGGTTACATGAATCTCAAGCGATTGCGAATACTCATCATTATAAAAAGAAGTGCTTCCATGGTAATCCTGCTCCCAGGCAGCAGGCAAATCAATGGATAATCCATACTCACTCGTGTAGGTCACATCATCTGAATTGAACACAGAAATATCCTTCAGAGAATTATCTCCCGTATTAAAAGCAAGCTTAAAGCTATCCAATAAATCATTATAGCTATTTTGTTTGGAACGATTCGTGTATTGTTCTTTGGTCACAAAGAGCTGTACCGTATACAAACGGCCGCCATGTAAATAACCACGCGTCTGGATGTATCCATCTTCGCCAGAGCGGCTCACGACTTTGGCATAAGGATACTCTGCCCGCTTCACATACTGACGTTCCAATACCGTCGCACTGTTCCCGTAGCTCGAATAATCACTATCATCTTCACCGGCAATTGTGGTCAAAAGGGCAGCAGGCGATAGCTCATCGCTTTGATCACTCGCAATTCGAATGGAAAGTGCGAATTCGCCTTTCGCATCAACGAAACTTATGGAATCACCATCATCGGATTGTTGTCTTTTGACCAGACCCGCTGGATACTTCATCGACCAACCGAAGTGGCTGTCGCCAATCTTCGTTTTGCCGCTATCCGCGTCTAATGAGCTCCCGTCAGCATCCTCTGTTAATGTTGCTTCGGTGTTGTGCAGCTCGCCTAATTTTACCGACTTGGTCAACGTTGCGCTTCCCGATTGAAGCTTGATGTCTACCGTTTGTCCGGGCAAATACTTTTTAATCGCCTCGTTGTAATCGACCAGCGTTTGGACCGAGTCAGAACCAATAGAAACGACCACTTCGTCTTGTTCAATTCCCGCCTCAGCCGCAGGTGAATCCGCGTCTACGTAATCCACCCTTAACCCCGCCATACTAGGTAAGCCAACAACAGCCTCCCAGCTTTCTTCCAATTCGAGCCCTGTGTAAGCACGCTTTACTTTGCCGTACAGTTCAAAATGCTTAAGTACATATTTCACCGTATCCACAGGAATCGCGAACCCGAGATTTTCGATACCAATATCCGCGTATTTCATCGTATTAATCCCGATAACTTCGCCCTTCATATTAATCAAAGCGCCTCCGCTGTTGCCAGGGTTAATGGCTGCGTCCGTTTGAATCAGCTGGTACTGCGAGCTTACGGAACGATCTAGTCCGCTGACAATACCCACCGTAACCGAGTTGCGCAAAGCAAATGAAATTGGCGTTCCAATCGCCGCGACCGTTTCCCCAACCTTAATATCCGACGAAGAAGCGAAGGTGGCTGGCTGTAAACCGACAGCATCGATTTTGACCAGAGCAAGATCACTTTCCTCATCAATATTCGAGGCATGACCACGATAGGTTGTCCCTTCGGAGGTCACGACGACGATATTTTTCATATCTTTTACGACATGAGCATTCGTAACAATCACACCGTTCGAAGCCACAATGACGCCAGTCCCGTGTGCTAGATTAAATCTATTCTTCTCTAGTGTTTTGTCCACCTCAGAGGATGGTTTTCCTATTATAGCAACCACGGATGGCGAAGCTTTCTCAATAACCTGTGGAATATCTGCATTGATTTCAGCTGCATATACATGCCAAGACTGAGGCCCTGCAAACGTCGTCATCAGCACGAAGGCTGCGACCAGCGTTATGCCCCCTTTTTTCAACCGAACTGTCCAATTCCCCATTCTGTCATTCCTCTCTTAACAAAAGTTGGCAATAGGTAGAATCTAGCACAATTCTGATAGAGAGACAACACAAATATTTCCACAAAAAGGTAACTTTATCGACATTCAGCAATGCGCTCGGGGTGCGTATACACGGTTAAATGATCCTTCCGAATGAAGCCAACCACCGTAATGCCAAGATCGTGAGCGAGTCGAAGTGCGAGATCGGTAGGGGCAGATTTCGACAAAAGAATTCCGACGCCTATTTTGGACGCCTTTAATACCACCTCGGAAGAGACTCTTCCGCTGAAAGCAAGGACCTTATCTCGCACCGAAATCCGCCCTCGAAGGATATGACCATAAATTTTATCAAGTGCGTTATGCCTGCCAATATCCGCTCGGGTCACCAGAAGGTCGTTCGCCGTACACAAAGCTGCATTATGCAGACCTCCCGTCAACCGAAATTCAGCCGATTGCCCCTGAAGTTCGCTCATCAGGTGGAAGCATTGAGGAATAGTTAGCGTGAGCTTCGTCGTCACCGTTTTGGCTGTGCGCATATCATTGTGAAAATAAAACTGGCGGCTTTTCCCGCAACAGGACCCGATGAATCGCTTGGATACCATCTGACGGCTCAGTTGATGAAGCTGCCGCAGCTTCACATGGGCGAATCCGCGGTCTTCCTCTAATGTAAGAGATTCAATCTGGTCGACGAATCGAATCATACCTTCGGAGGCAAGGAAACCGGTAACCAGATCGACGGTGTCGCTCGGCGTGTAGACCAGTGTGGCGAATTCTTCGCCATCCAGCATGAGGGTCAAAGGCGCTTCAACAGCAATCGTATCCTCTGCACGCAACACCTCTGAACCATTGTATCGATGAATCGACCAAGTTGTGGTTGATGGAGAGGGCGAAGAATCCATGGACATTTTCTTACCCCTCCATTTCCGTTTCTAGCTCTAAAATGCGCTTCTCTACATATCGAGTGTCTTTGTGGGCGTGATAGGTCTCCGCCTTTTCAACGATAACGGCTGTATTATATTCTGGTATACCGGCAAACGGTTCGTATACCCCCTTAGGTATCAAGCTATTGCCTTCTGGCCAGTGCACTTCGATGTTGCCTGATCGAATGTCTGATTGCTTAGCTCTCCCGTGCATTGCACCGTAACCGTTGTAGACAACAATAGCCTCGCCTTCCTGTAAAGCAAGGCTGCGCATATCCGCTTGCCCTATCAGCACATCGTAGCGATCAGCTTCATTAAAGGGATCGATGTCGCTGTAGATCATCGAATTGAACTGCTTGCCGCGGCGCGTCGTCACCGCGAAATGCCCCTCCGGCTTCCGCAGCTCCGGAAGCTCAATCGGCAGCAGCCGGCCGCGGCCATCCGGCGTCGGACAGACGCCGTCCTCGCACAGCCACGCGCCGCCGTATTGAAACACATCCCCGCGCTCTCGCAGGTGCTGAATGCCATCATAGCTCGGCGCGGCCAGCGCGATCTCGGCGCGGATCGCTTCCGCGGTCTGACAGCCTAGCTGCGCTGCAGCTTCGGGCTTCACGCGGCGGGCGAGATCGACGTAGATGTCCCACTCCGCGCGGGCTTCGCCGATGCGGGGACCGGCGATCTCGGGCGAGAAGTACACCATTCGCTCCGTCGAAGTGGATGTGCCGCCCCCAGGCTGCTCGTATCGCGTCATCGCGGGCAGCACCACCACAGCCTCCCGCGCATCAAGCAGCGTGGAGGTGTTGAGGATGATGTCCTGGTGGACACGGACATCCATTGACTCTAGTGCGTTGTGGACGAATGCCGGGTCCGGCATCGTCTCGAGGAAGTTGCCTCCGGATGTGTAAAACAGCCGGAGCTTCCGCTCCTGCTCCTCAGGCAGGAGCGCATTCTCTAGGGTGACACCAACGATGTCACCCTGCCAGCTCGGCAGCTCGAAGCCCCAGAGCTGCTCGATGCGCTTGCGGTCGGCGGCGCTGTTGATTTCGCCGCCCGGCAGGGAGAAGGGATCGGCGCCCATCTCGCCGGAGCCCTGCACGCCGCTGTGGCCGCGGATGGGCATCAGCCCGCAGTGTTCGCGGCCTAGAAAGCCCCGCAGGAGGGCGAGGTTCGCCACCTGCGAGATGTTGTCCGTGCCGAAGCGGTGCTGTGTGAGCCCCATGCTCCACACGAATACCGCGCTAGAGGCACGGGCTAGCAAGTGAGCGAGCTCGCTGATGCGCTCGCGGGTGAGACCGGACGACTGCGTGAGCGTCGTCCAGTCCTGCTGCGCCACGTGGGCGCGCAGCTCTTCTATGCCGTTCGTGTGCGCAGCCACGAACGCATGGTCGATCGCGGAGCCGGGCTGATGCGCCTCCATCTCAAACCATACCTTCATGATGCCGTTCATGAAGGCAATATCCCCACCGATGTTCACTTGGTATACATCGTCGGCCAGCTTTGTGCCGAATAACGCCGATTCGGCAATGGAAGGGATCCAGTACTGCTCCATTGATGGCTCGTAGTACGGGTTAATGACGATGATCTTCGTCCCTTTGCGTTTGGCCGCATACATGTACTTCGTCGAGACCGGTTGGTTGTTCGCGGCCACACTGCCCCAGAATACAAGGACGTCCGTGCCGATCCAGTCCTTGTAATTGCAGGTCGAAGCGCCCACGCCTACGGAGCGCTTCAGTGCCGTCTTCGACGGCGAGTGGCAGATGCGCGAGGCATTGTCGATATTGTTCGTACCGAGCAATCTCGCGACCTTCGCTGCCACATAGTACGACTCGTTCGTAATCCCTCTCGCCGTTAAGTAAAAGGCCATCTGCTTCGGGTTCAGCCCGCGCATCTTCGTTGCAATCGTGTCCAACGCCTCATCCCACGTGGCGCGGCGGAAACGTCGCTCACCCTTCTTGCGGATGAGCGGATATGGAATGCGACCGAGCTGGCGAAGCTCGGTGGAGCTCAAGCGGCTGAGCTCGTCGATGTCCGCGTGCAGCAGCTCCTCGCGAATGGCTGGCATCGTATTCAGCCGCAGCACGTTGAGCCGCGTCGTGCAGATATGCGGCCCCGCCAGCGTCTGATCGTAAAGTCCCGACACGCCAAGCGCACAACCGTCACACACGCCTTGCGTCAGAATTCTAACCGCGTAAGGCAAATTATCGCGATTTTGCCAAGCAATTTTCGCTGTCTCTCGAATATGCTTCGGCTTAACCTTGCCTAGTCCGAATGGTATTTTGCTAACCCAGAGCTTCGGGTCCGGTTTCGCGGGCAGCTTAATCGGCCCTGTGTGCTTTGTTTTCCCCAAGTGGAACGCCTCCATTTGTTGTAATATTGTTTTCGGCTCTATTTGTATATGTATGGTCTTGTTTTGGCTCGTATCGCTCCCCAAACTGCTACTTGTCGATCATCACCTCAAAAAACCTGCAAAAGTACATCCTTTCGCTCCCCAAACACGCTATTTTCGAGGAATGCCTGCAAATATGCAGGTATTTCTGCCCTTGCTTCGTTCCATGCAGATAATTCACCAAAAAAACTGCATATTTGCAGGTATTCTCGCTAAACGCAGGAATTGGACTAAAATGCCTGCATATTTGCAGGCTTTTCCTCCAACTGGTCGGCGACTGGTCGGCACGTTTACTAACGCCTCTTCCCATCATTCTATTCCACTCAACACGTCTGCTCCTCAGCTCCCTAGAAGCAAAAAACCACCGCAAAACAACCCCAAGCCCCTCTTACGAGAAGAGTCTCGGGTTGTCTCACAGTGGTTAGTCTCCGGCAGGTTCGCTACCAAGTGCCAAGCACCTTACTTATGTATATGTAGATGTACGAGCGGTTAGTTATCCGTTTCTTGTACCAAACTTCTTTTCCAAATCCTCATCAAAAACGAACACCGACATCCCTACATCTTGGGCAATATCGATATCGACAAACAGCTGAATAAACTTCGCGCCGAGCAGCGCTTCCATCTCTACAGGCGGATGATCCTTGTAGATTTCTTTGACCATTTCAGTGCGTGCCGTGCGGAGCATTTGCCTGCCATCGCCGGTCTTCGCCATAAATTTCTCCACAGGGGAAAGGTTCCCTGCCATTTCGCAGATCGCCCAACTTTTGCAAAAGGTCGTCGTCACTCGCTCCGGCCCTTTACCCATATGCCTCTTGCGATACGCCTTCACGAGGTTACTGAATTCGGCCTCCATACGGTTCATCGGCCAGCCACCTTTATGTTTACGTTTACAAGCTTGTCCTAGCTTCATCATAGCAAGAAAGCCTATACCTGACAACACCTGAAGACGCGTTTCTATGTGTCATTTCCCTACAACTCAGCACTTACTTCGGTTCTATTCATCATCTTCCCACTTCCG
This sequence comes from Paenibacillus qinlingensis, assembly GCF_031455095.1. GTDB lineage: Bacteria > Bacillota > Bacilli > Paenibacillales > NBRC-103111 > Paenibacillus_E > Paenibacillus_E qinlingensis_A. Next base: position 266,235 of record NZ_JAVDSB010000006.1, on the reverse strand, counting down.
TGAGTATGCCTTCTTCGTTATCCAAATCGTTAGTCCAATCACGATAATAATCGCGATCACACTTCCAATAATAGCACCAACCACTTGTTTACACGCCCCTTTTACCTGTTCATACTTCCAACTAATTATAATTATTAAAATAAATCCAACTGCCTCGGCGCCAGCCCCTCGTAGTCTAAGTCTAGCATGCTCATTAATGTTTTGGCATTCCCTGCAGCATGTCCGCCGGAGTTGTTGTTAAAAATGATACAAATCTCACGCGTCTGCTCCTGCAAGCGGAGCAACCTCACCTTCCACTCCAACAATTCCTGCGGATTGTAGTCGTACAGATACCTCACGTCGCGCCAGTTAGCTTCGTTCGTCTGTACCCATCCCCCGACATTCCGTCCGTGGAAGCGAACCATCGTCATGTCAGAATGCGTCGCCTCTAAGACGATTGGAACCGATCCAATCCCCGCCTGCGGCTCGTCACAGATGCTGTGCATCCACCCTTCGCGCTTCATGAAAGACAGCGTCTTATCGCGCATGTCCTCCGTGAACCAGCTCTGATGGCGGAACTCCAGCGCTAGCGGCACATCGCCCATTCTCGCCTTCGCCTCGCGAATGACATCCACACTTGCCTTGTTGCATGCAAACCATGGTGGATATTGAAACAACACAGCCTTCAATTTTCCCGCTTCCTGAACGGGTCGAATAGACTGCAGGAACGCCTCGAACATTTGATCAGCACCGCCTGCAAACGGATTTTCTCCCCGCAGGTGGCCAGTCATCCCTTGGTAGGCTTTTATAATAAACCCAAAATTCTCAGGTGTCTCTTGTACCCATTTTGCATAGTTGCGTTCTGGCTGTATCGCGTAAAATGAGGTATCGACCTCCACCAATGGGAAATGGGCGCCATAACTCATCAGCTTCCCTTTACTCCCGCCTAAGTCATGATCACTCCAACCTGCTAAACCGATATTGATCATTGTCGTCCCCCTGAGGCCAAACGTTAATTCTATTGTACCAAATGACTTTAGCTTTACAACTTCCAAGGGAACGGATATAGTTACGCTATATAGGATTGACCCGGAGGAGCCTGCCAACAGCGGGCTCTTTTTGTCTTTTTTCGGAGACTGCGGGTCATCAATTATTCAATGGAGGCGGATCTAGTGGAATTACAAGCTTACTTTGCTATCGGCATTTTCTTACTAATTTATGCGATTATTATTTCCGAGAAAATTCACCGCACCATCATCGCCATGATCGGTGCCGTGCTCATGGTTGTTTGTGGTATTGTCAGCCAAGAAACAGCGCTGAACCACATCGATTTCAACACACTGGGACTGCTCATCGGAATGATGATTATGGTAGGTATCACCGCAGAAACAGGGCTGTTCACATATATCGCTGTAAAAGCAGCGAAGCTCGCCAAAGGGAAGCCGCGAAGGATCCTAATCGTGCTCGCGATCCTTACAGCCGTATGCTCCGCTTTTCTGGATAATGTGACGACGGTGCTTCTCATGGTGCCTGTCACCTTGAGTATCACAAGACAGCTGCGCGTGAATCCGTTCCCGTTTCTTTTTACGCAAATTCTGGCCTCCAATGTTGGGGGTACAGCCACACTAATTGGTGACCCACCCAATATTATGATTGGCAGCGCAGTGAGTGAGCTCACGTTCATGGCCTTCATTAACAATCTGGCACCTATTGCAATCATCATCATGCTGGCCTATATCCCTTTGTTTCTGCTTATTTTTGGGAAGCAAGTACAGTCTACACCCGAGCTCCAAAAAAGCATTATGGAATTGGATGAGAATGACATGTTGACAGACCGCAAGCTTCTCTGGAAATGCCTCACCGTACTAACGCTTACCATTCTAGGCTTCTTCCTGCACCAAAGCTTGCATTTGGAATCGGCTACGATTGCACTTTGTGGCGCGTTTCTTCTCCTCCTCCTGACAGGAGAGCGCATGCTAGAGTCTGCCTTTGCAAGTATCGAGTGGCCTACGATCTTTTTCTTTGTCGGGCTATTCGTGCTCGTATCGGGCCTTGTAGAAACAGGCGTCATTACGCAATTAGCTATACATGCCACCCAGTTAACAGGCGGCAACCCGATCGCAACTTCCATGCTTATTCTTTGGCTGAGCGCGATTGCATCCGCTTTTCTCGACAATATCCCCTTCGTTGCCACGATGATTCCATTGATTCAGGAAATGGGTGTTTTGGGCGTCAGCAATCTAGAGCCACTGTGGTGGAGTTTGGCACTTGGCGCTTGTTTGGGCGGTAATGGTACATTAATCGGGGCGAGCGCGAACTTGATTGTGGCAGGACTAGCAAGCAAAGAGGGGCATCCCATTACCTTCATCAAATATCTAAAATATGGCTTCCCGTTCATGCTGTTATCGATCCTACTTTCGAGCGTATACATGTACTTGCGGTATTTGATTTAAAAGTGGCATGCAAAAAAAGAGCCAAGAGGTTAGGTTTATCGACCGGCCTCCTGGCTCTTTCTCTATTTAACAGTCAATCGTCCGTACGTTTCCTTATCACAAATGACGAACAGCCTTGCTCCCTCCGGAATCTGCTCATGAAGCCTTTTGTTAATATTCAGATGTTCACCATCTGAGATGAGTGTGGCACCCTTTTGCAGCAAATCCTGAAACGCATCGTGGAACGTCACCCACTTGGCCTGTGTCGGAATCTCATAGAGATCCTCCCCCTCTGGCGTACGCGTCAACAGCTGTGTAAGAATCTTGGAGCTGCCAGGGTTGAATGCTGAACGTACCGCGAGTTGGGATATCGTCTCACTCCCGAAGATGAATTCATCAATGCGAATATGCTGAAAATTGGGTAGATTTTGCTTATCGCGGATTTCCACAATCGTGTACACATGGTTATAGTTGCGTTCGACAGTCGTGGCGACCAAGAGTGTTTTGCCATCGACGAAGGCCGGATCTCGAATCGTGTTCTGGAGCTGTGTCACCTCATCTGCAAAGATGAAGACCGCTCTTGCCTTAGAAGTATTCGCCATGTCGAGTGTTGCCACGAGCTGAGGGTTACCTAGCACATAATGCACGCGATCATGCTGAATTGGCGATTTTTCCAGTGTATCTATAAGTACAATCTCCACAAGGGGGTCTGAGTTCAGAATTTCGTTAATGGCATTCTCTGCATGCTGACTCCAATCAATAATGACAAAATGGTTCACCCCTGCAAACTTCAATTTCCCTTCCTCCTTCATGCGCTGATACACAAATAAGGCATCCACGACTTTGCTAATCGTTATGGAAATAAGCCCAATACCGAAGATGTACACGACGATCCCTAAGCATTTACCTGCGACCGTATGGGGATAAAAGTCACCATAGCCGACAGTGGTAACCGTCGTCATGACCCACCACAAGCCGTTAAAACGGGTCTTGAAGGTACTCGGTTCTAATTCATAAGCTAGCAAGGAGCTGCCTGCAATGAACACAACTGCTACTCCAAAAATAAAGAGATTATTCCATCGAATCAGACGCAATAGGAATTTTGAGAAGAAGAGCATGGCGACCTCCTTACAGGTATCCACCTAACATTTGCCAATGTCATCATTGTAGCATATCAAGCATGACGCTTATATATGAGAGAATTCCAAAATGACTTGATAAGGTTCTTTCATTATTTATTGATAAATGGTTCAGTTTCCCGACCCTCTTTGTCTACATATAATTTTTTATTACCATCTGCATAGCTCCAAACAATATTTCCATTAATCTGGAATAAATGTAGGTTCTTGTAATTAACAGAAGACTTAATATTATACCCTTTGCTTTCAATTATTTTTATAATTTCAATATATTTTACTGGGAGTTGTTCATGAACAATTTCTCCAGATTCACGAAATATCACAGCAAACTGGGTTCCATTGCTATCTTGAGCTACAGAAATAAAAGGGCTTTTAAAATAAGGCATAGCAACTACTTCCGTTAATTGTAGTGACTCTAATTTTTTTTGATATCCTTCAGGTACATACAACGTATCTCCGGCGACACTATCTTTACTATTATTACTCTGGACTTTTTGATTACTGCAACCATTCAAGTTGATTAAACACAAGACCACCAATAGCATGAGTACACCACATTTAAAAGGTTTGATCATCATCATTCCTCCTTTATTTACATAGACGAAAAATCTCTTTTTTTGTTTCGACGGCGAGCACGCCGAGCAGATGGCATTCCAAGAAACAGAAAAATGCGGCAACCTCCGAAAAAATCGGAATAGGTGCCGCATTAAGCTATATGTTTCTTAAGCTATCTACTTCGCTGCTTTCTTGGCCCACTTCGCTTGAAGCGCACTCTCAAGCTCCCCGTAAACTTGCTCCGTTGTTTTACCGTTCGTGGCAATACCTAGTTTAGCTGCTCTTTTGTTCAAAGCCTCCGATATTTTCGCATCTTTCGCTGCTTTCTTAGCCTCTTTGGCCGCTTTCAAAGCTGCGTGGATTTCTTTCGCTGTCTTGCCATCCGTGGCGATGCCCGCTTCAGTTGCTTTCGCTTGCAGCTTCGTCAGTGCGGAAGCTTTCAAGGCTGTTTTCAGCTCTTTATTCGTTTTGCCATCTGCGCTCACGCCGAGCTTTGTTGCTTTCGCCTGAAGCTTTACGCCGACAGCCGCTTTAATTTCTGTTTTAAGTTGTTCCGCCGACTTCCCATCTGTGCTAATCCCTAATTTGGCAGCAGCTGCATTCAACTTCTCCGTGTGATTAGCTGTGGCTGCAGTTTTCAGCTCCGTCTTAATATCCTTGTTCGTTTTGCCATCCGTCGATATGCCAAAAGCTTTCGCTTTGTCTTGTAGAAGTTGCTGAATCGGATGAAATTTACTTGCCGAAGACGCTGCTGCATCTCCTTGTCCTTGCTCGGCGAAAGCCGCCACCGGAATGGAACATACAATCGCGCCTACCATAACTATTCCTGCTAGCTTCTTCAACATGTGGAATCACTCCTTAATTGTTGGGTTATTTACCTTACGAAACTAATCTTATCCGATAGTTATGTCATAAGTTTGTCATGCGAGGAGCTTTATCCGCTAGGTTAGGCAAAAAGATTTTGAAAACCGTCCCAGCTCCCAACTGTGACTCCACGCGAATCGAACCGCCGTGCGCCTCGATAATATGTTTACAAATCGTCAAGCCTAACCCCGCGCCAGAGCGATTGCGGCTCTCGTCTGCTTTGTAGAATCGATCAAATAGATACGGAAGCTTCTCTGGGGCAATGCCTTGCCCTTGATCCCAGACCTCTATCCAACGCTCATGTCTAATGGCTTTCACCCGCATACCCGCCTGCGAGCCCTCTGGAATATGGTTGATCGCATTGTCTAATAAATTAATGAACACCTGCCTTAGCCGGTCAGCATCAGCTTGTACGGTATACGGCCCCTCCACATCGGTGCTGAGTTCGATCCCTTTGCCCTTTGCTTTCATCTTCAACTGCATCACGACAAGTCCAATCAGTTCAGGAAGATCCACGGCTTGCAGATTCAACTTCACCTGCTTCTCCTCAAAAGAAGAAAGTTCCAGCAGATCATCTACCAGATGACTCAGTCGAAGTGTCTCCTGGAGGGAGATATCGATGAACTCCTTCGCATCCTCTGGCTCCACCACGCCATCTGTAATGCCCTGCAGCGAAGCTCGAATCGTCGTCAGCGGTGTCCGCAATTCATGAGAAATCTCGGAGAGAAACCGTTTACGGCTTTCTTCAACCTTTTGCAGCTTACCAGCCATACGGTTTAAGGAACCTGATAGCGAGGCAATTTCGTCTTTTCCACGTACCGGCACCCGGCCATTGAAATCACCTAGAGCCAACGCCTCCGCGGTTTTGCTCATCTGCTGAATCGGCTTCACAAAGTGCCGTGAAACAAAATACAAAATAGCAATCGCCAATAGGGCAACTACGAGCGCAGAAGCATAGATAGCCCGGTTAATCTCATCGATCGTTCCTTGAATGTTCACAATCGGCGTATACAGGAAAATCGCCCCAACCACACGGCTGTCCTGTATAACAGGACGTCCGACAATGAGCATTTTCACCTTACTATTCGAAGTAAATGTACTTTTCACCGTTACTGGATTACCGGAGAGCACCTTCTCCACCCAACCCAGTCGTGCTGGCACTTCACCCACAGCTTGGATTTTATCCAAGGTGGCTTTCGGATGCTTGATAACGGAGACACGCACATTGGATGTTTTCTCGATCGCGCTAATTTGCTTACGGAAATCCTTCTGTGCCGTCGCATTGTCGAACAGATCCTTTGCCAGCTCTTCCACTTGCTCCACCTTCTCCAGAAGAAGCTTTTCACTCCGCTCATACGTCTTTTGTTTCATCGAGTAACCAATCGTGCCTGAAATCGCCAGAATGGATACGACCGTGATGGAAATATAAATAAATAATAGCTTGCTATAAAAGGAATTCAGCATGCGCCTGGGCCCTCGAACTTGTAGCCAACTCCCCATACGGTTCGAATGCTCCAGTCCTCTTTCCGCTCCGTCAGTGCTGAGAGCTTCTGTCTCAACCGTTTAATGTATAGATCAACGACACGATCTTCCCCCTCGAAATCCCATCCCCAGATCTTAGCGATCAGATCCTCGCGAGTGAACACCTGATTCGGATTCCTCATGAAAAAAAGCAGCAGTTCGTACTCTTTCTTCGGTAGCGAGACTACCTGCCCCTCAACCGTCACCTCATGCCCCAAGCTGTCCACGCGTAGACTGCCGATCTCATAGATATGCGCGGCTGGCATCACTTGCGTGCGCAGCACGGTGCGGCGCAGAATCGAGGTTACCCGTGCGACCAGTTCGTTCGGGTCAAAGGGCTTCACCAAATAGTCGTCGGCCCCCATCTGCAGACCCTCGACGCGCTCATCCACGTGGCCTCTTGCGGTAAGCATAAGAATCGGCACATCACTCTGAGCGCGGATTGTCTGACAGACAGACCAACCATCGCGCTTCGGCAGCATAATGTCCAACACGATGAAGTCAGGCTGCAGTTCTTTGAATCTCACGAGCGCCTGCTCACCGTCGTTCGCGGTTACCACCTCGTAACCGCTCTTCTCCAGATACAGCTTCGTTATTTTACATATATTCAAGTCATCATCCACGACTAATACCATTGTCACAGGTGCGCACACTCCTTTTGTACAGCTCATCCCCTTTATTTTACGGCATAAATGTGAACAAATTATTTATTTTTTAGAGCACTTCACACATTTTTTACGAATGTAGGGAGATTTCCTAACGGGCAACTCTCTTTTTGCATCTACTAAAATCAGACAGTATGAGGAGGTGAAATCAATGAAAAACAAACTTCTTCTCCCTAGCAGCGTAGATAGAGGTCAAGGTAAAGCTGTTCAGCGTATTCCTGCCAATATCAAACCAACACAAAGATTGACTAGATTTACCGTCCTTTGGGTTAACAACGCAGGCGTCCCTTTCAATACGACAGGCTTTACCTGCCAAGCACGCACATTGGGCGGTGTCTTTCTAGGTACAGTTCGATTCGATAGCTTTGGAACAGCCGTCTTCAATAACATCTTCACACCAACGAATCGTACGATCGTTATCCGTGTTTTTGACCGGTTTGGTGTTCTCTTCCGTACACGCACAGTTCCAGCTCGCGTATCTGCCTATGCGATTATTGGCTAATTAATAGCGAAAAAGGGCTATCCCAGAAGCATGAAGATGCTGTGGGATGGTCTTTTTTTGCATTCTCGCGTTTCCAGTAGTTCCCTCGCACGCCAGTTCCATTCACTAGACTAGACTGACTGACGAACATTCTGACGAAAAACCTGCGAATCTACATCCTTTTCCTCATCTATCCCCTACTTAACCGCAATTCCTGCAAAAATACATCTTTTTCCCACGATTACGCCGATCCAGCTGCGTTTCTCTCCAAATGCCTGCACTTTTGCAGGCATTTGCTATTTCCACCCCAAATCGCCCGAAAAGCCTGCACATTCGCAGGCTTTCAGCTCCTCAGCTCATCCGCACGCCATCTTACCATCCCACTAGCGCACCACCTCACCACAAATTAACCAACCCTATCAAAACCAGCACAACAGAAAGACCCCAGCATCCGCTAGGGTCTCACTCACTCACTTATCTATATCCATTCGTTACACAACAAACGAGCTTTTCAACGATACGATCAAGTTAAACACCAGATGATCCGGTGTTGTGTACTTCGGATCCACGTTAAAGTAACCGTGGCGGAAGAACTGGAACTTGTCATGTGGGTTCGCACCCTTCATGTTGTCTTCCACGAAACCATGCACGATTTGCATGGAGTTCGGATTGACCTTGTCTAAGAAAGAAGCCTCTTCCTCGCCTTCCTCATCGTCCAAAATCAACGGCTCATACAAGCGGAACTCCGCTGGTACAGCGCTTTTAGCGTCCACCCAGTGGATGGTGCCTTTGACTTTACGGCCAGTGAAGCCGCTGCCGCTCTTGGTCTCGACATCATAGGTGCAATGCAACTCAACTACGTTGCCGTCGGCATCCTTGATGAAGTCGTTGCACTTGATGAAGTAGGCGTTTTTCAAACGCACTTCATTGCCGGGAAATAACCGGAAATACTTCGCCGGCGGATTTTCCATGAAGTCATCTTGCTCGATGTAGATCTCGCGCGAGAACGGAATCATACGATTGCCCATTTCCGGGTTCTCGGAGTTGTTCTCCGCTTCGAGCATCTCCACGCCATCCTCCGGATAGTTGGTGATGATGACTTTCAGCGGGTTCAACACGCCCATCGTACGCAGCGCCTTCAGCTTCAAATCCTCGCGGACGAAGTGATCGAGCATTGCTGTGTCCACAACGCTGCCTCCGCCACCTTTTGATACCCCTAGCTCACGAACAAAATTACGGATCGATTCTGCCGTCAAGCCTCTACGGCGCAGACCCGAAATCGTCGGCATACGTGGATCGTCCCAACCATCTACGACTTGCTCGTCCACGAGTTGTTTCAATTTCCTCTTGCTCGTAACAGTATTCTTTAGACTAATACGGGCGAATTCATATTGTCTTGATATATTCGGCATCTCGCACTCACGAATAACCCAGTCATAGAAAGGACGTTGATCTTCAAACTCGCTAGAGCAAAGAGAGTGTGTGACACCTTCAATAGAATCTTCAAGCGGATGAGCATACGTGTACATCGGATAGATGCACCACTTATCTCCTGTATTATGGTGATGTGCATGGAGAATACGGTAGATGACAGGGTCTCTTAGATTAATATTGGGCGATGACATATCAATTTTGGCACGCAGCACGCGCTCACCATCTTTGAATTCACCCCCACGCATACGCTCAAATAGGGACAAGTTCTCCTCGATCGTACGTTCACGATAAGGACTGTTCGTTCCTCCTTGCGTCAGTGTTCCACGCGTTTCACGAATTTCATCCGCAGATTGGTCATCTACATAAGCTAATCCTTTGCGAATCAAGACTAATGCTCGGCTATACATCTCTTCAAAATAGTCCGATGCAAAGAAAAGCCCGTCCCATTTAAAGCCAAGCCATTCTACGTCTTGTTTAATGGACTCCACATATTCAACATCTTCTTTGACCGGATTCGTGTCATCAAATCGAAGGTTCGTCAACCCATTGAAATCATCCGCGATTTCAAAGTTCGTGCATATCGCCTTTGCATGTCCTATATGAAGGTAACCGTTCGGCTCCGGGGGAAATCGGGTCACGACCTGACTGACTTTGCCTGATTTCAAATCTTCGTTTACAATGTTCTTAATGAAATTTGCTATTGCGCTTACGTTAGCTTCAGCGTTTTTCGTTTCCATATGTGCCCAGCCTTTCTCCCACGGGTTAAAGTTTTATTTTCTATCATACACTAAATGGTACTCAAATATAAAGGAGACAAGAAGATGGAATCATTCGAGCATTACTTAGATCAATACGCAGAGCTTGCAATTCGTGTCGGATTAAATGTACAAAAGGATCAAACGGTCGTGATCTCAACGCCGATAGCTTGCGCGGATTTCGTTCGTAAGCTTGCTAAGAAAGCCTATGAGGCAGGGGCCAAAGATGTAGTCGTCGATTGGGATGACGATGAAGTGAAAGCTTTACGCTTGAAAAATGCACCCGACGATACCCTGCGTACATATCCAATGTGGCGCGCGAAAGGCCTGGAAGAGATGGCGAAGGATGGCGCCGCCTTCTTGTCGATTTACGCACCTAACTCCGATTTGTTAAAAGATATTCCACCTGAACGTGTTGCCATGTCCAGCAAGGCTGCAGCTACAGCGCGTGAAGGCTATCTTTCCTATACGCGCAGCAACAAAGTCAACTGGTTATTGGTTTCCTACCCGACGGCTGAATGGTCCGCCAAAGTATTCCCGAATCTAGGCGAATCCGAACGTGTGACGAAACTGTGGGAGCAGATTTTTACACTGACACGTGTCGATAAAGCCGATCCGGTTGCTGCTTGGAAAGAACATATCGGAACGTTGACGGCGAAGATGAACCTGCTCAACATCAAGAAGTTTAAGCAGCTGCATTTCCAAGCACCAGGTACAGACTTGTACATAGAGCTAGCAGCGAAGCATCAATGGGTTGCCGCAGGCAGCGAATCCGAGAGAGGCATTTTCTTCGTGCCGAACATCCCAACGGAAGAAGTCTTCACGATGCCAGCACGTGGCGGAACGAACGGTACCGTTCGCAGCACGCTGCCGCTAAGCTACCAAGGCTCGTTGATCGATGGCTTCAGCCTCACCTTTAAGGATGGCCGCGTCGTCGAAGCGACTGCCGAAGTCGGCCAAGAAGTGCTCAACAACATGTTGAACATGGATGAAGGTGCACGTTATTTGGGCGAGGTCGCCCTCGTGCCTTATGATTCACCGATTTCACAATCAGGCCTCATCTACTACAACACGCTGTTTGACGAAAATGCGTCGTGTCACGTCGCGCTCGGCAATTCCTACCCGTTCACCATTGAGGGTGGGACAGCCATGAGCCCCGAGGAACTCGAACAAAATGGCTATAACAAGAGTTTAATCCATGTGGACTTCATGATTGGATCCAAGGATATGGCGATTGACGGTGTTCATGCAGACGGTACCCGTGAGCCACTATTCCGCAATGGAAACTGGGCATAGGCCGTACGACAACCACTGCACCATGTATAAAGACCGCTCGTACTTGGAGATCCCTCCGAGTATAAGCGGTCTTTTTGGACGCATCGTTTAATCTTCGTCTACCGGATTCGGCATGCGCATCATGCTCGTACTCAAGGTTTGAACCACGGCTGCTTCTTTCAGCTTCCACTGGCCCTTGTGCCATCTCCATATCGAAGTGACATAACCGAGTGTATCGGCATTGGCGATACCGGTGATGCGTTGAACGCCCTTCAACTCACAGATGCCATCCCGATCCGTATCGATAGGCTTCAGCAAGCTGTACGCATCCACATTCACAATAAGCGGCTTCACCAGCTTCCCTTGATTGTAAATGCCAAATTGCTCATAAGCTTGCTTCCGGTCTGCAATGTCGAGGGTGAAGGATTTGCCGGTCTCCTCAATCTTCATCTTCACCTTATAGTTATTCTTAAAGGTCGCTTTGACACGGAGAGGCTCCGGCATCGGAATCGCAGTGGGTACGTTATTTTTGAGCGAATAGATGTAATTGGAAGTGAAACCACCGCTGCCGCCTGTATCAGAAGTAACATAGATCTGAGGCAGCTTGTCGTGGATAAAATCACAAAAATCCATCCTCGGGTTATACCCGCCTTCTAGCGGAATCACAACCTGCGCCTGACCCTGTCCGACGACGGAGATAAATAGCTTGTCATAGTAGGGACTGTTCCCATCCGATTTCAGACCGACAAGGGAGACGACATCGAATTGGCCATCGCCAGTGACATCGATCTCTCGGGTTTGGATCAGCTGGCCCTGGCCACTCTGAGGAGGTGTAAGCTGTGTTGATGGCGGTGGTACCACTGCAGCTTCCACCGACTGGCTGAGGCTCAAAGCACTGCACAAGACCATACTCATTGCTGCTGTGCGCAGCAGAATCATAAAACATTTTCTAAACCGAGACATTGTTCGCACTTCCCATCATGGAATTGAATTCGGTTTATTATTTCAAATTTTTCCAAAAGGTATGCGGGAAATCATTACAATAGAGGCGGTTTGCGGCACTGCGTGGCCTGCTCGAAAGCATACGCCAGCTTAATCAGCATGGGCTCACTGAAAGCTCCGGCTGCAAACATAACACCCATAGGCCCTTTGCTTGTGTAGCCAGCAGGAACGATCAGCAGCGGATAGCCTGCCCTGGCGGCAAGATCCTCGCCCTCATCTTTGGGGAAGAACAACGCATCGAGCTGATACGTTTGGAGGGCATGGTCAATGCCTTGCTGCCGGGTAAGCTCTCTATATGTCTGAAGACTCGTCAGATACGCCTCTTCCGTTAGCGTTCCCTTGGCATCTTCGGACCAAATCAATGTATCCTGTCCGTAGACCAACGCCTTATCCGCATGTGCTTCGTTGAAGGCAATGACCTCCTGCAACGAGTGGACTGACGTCTTAGCGGGGTCTAGTTTCCCGAGATAGGCGTTTAGGTCTCTTTTAAATTCATAGAGCAGCACATCATAGTTCCAGACAGCATCTTGGCAAGGAAGCGCCACGTCATCGATCACAATCGCGCCCTCCTCACGCAAAACCTGAATAGCCTGCTCAGCAATTTGCCGTTCTTCCTCATCCAACTGCCCATAATACCAACGTGGAATCCCAATTCTAGCTTGATGGAGACCTCGGCGTTCGAGAAATGGTGTATAATCACGATGCCCCTGCCCATCACTAGCAAGGCTATGAGCATCCGAACCATCCACACCTGTCATCGCACCTAGCAAAATAGCCGCATCGCTCACTGTTCGTGTCATCGGACCCGGCGTATCTTGACTGCTAGAAAGCGGTATAATGCCCGTACGGCTTAATAAGCCCACCGTTGGCTTCAAGCCAACAAGACTGTTATGTCCTGCTGGATTGACGATAGATCCTGACGTCTCTGTGCCAATCGCTGCCACTGCAAAGCCCGCCGCAACTGCCGCACCTGACCCCGAGCTGGATCCGCCAACCTCAAATATGCCCGGTCCATAAGGATTCACCACTTGCCCGCCTCGTGAGCTATAGCCCGAAGGCATGGCAACCGCCATGAAATTCGCCCATTCTGTCATATTCGCTTTGCCAAGCAGCACCCCACCAGCTTCACGCAGCTTTGCAGAGATATAAGCATCTTCTGTTGCCACATGTTCAGCCAAACAAATTGAACCTGCGCTGGTGTGCATGCGATCTGCCGTTTGAATATTGTCTTTGAGCAGGATCGGAATACCATGAAGAGGACCTCGGCTCCCACCTTCCACACGTTCTCTATCTAAGGCTTTTGCAATCTCTATTGCATCTGGATTTAGCTCCAACACCGCATTTATCTTGCCGTTATAGGCCTCGATTCGACTACGATAGTAATGAACTAGGTCAACGGAGCTGATCTCCCGCCGTTCCAATGCAAGTTGAAGCGTTTGAATATCCGCATTTGCCATTAACTCTTCCGATATACGCGTCACAAACCACCGCCACCTTTCTACGATTCATGCTACACTAATTCCCTAGGTATTCAGTTTTACCTTCTCCATTGGATACAAAGGATTTCTACGATCACAATCGAATAATTAGAAGAATACGACCAGAATCAATGAGGTGCTCCTTTTGAAAATAGATCGTTTACTCGCCATCACCATGCTGCTGCTCAATCGTCGACGCATAAGTGCCAAGGAACTTTCCGAACGTTTCGAAGTGTCCCTGCGCACCATTTATCGGGATGTGGAAGCCATTAACCAAGCTGGTATTCCCGTTGTTTCCTATGCAGGACTTAATGGTGGTTATGAAATTATGGACCAATATCGACTCGACCGTCAGTTCCTGTCCTTGGAAGAGCTGCAATCGATCATCATCGGCCTCAAAGGGATACGCGCTTCGGTAGGCGACCAGGAAATCAGCAATTTGCTAGATAAGGTTGGTGCGTTAGTTGCCAAATCCGAACAACCCGCCGCAGCGCAACTAGGCAACCAGCTCATCCTCGACATGAATCCCTGGCAAAGCAGCCATCAAGATATGGAGCATATGACCGTTCTGCGCACAGCAATTAAGGAGACAAGGCTCGTCACCTTTTCCTACCTCTCTTCGCAAAGCGAATTGTCCGAGCGAACCATTGAGCCGATGGGGATCGTCGTGAAAGGTTTCGGCTGGTATTTGTACGGCTATTGCTTGCTCCGTGAGGATTTCCGTGTATTCCGATTATCCCGAATACAAACCATTGAACTGCTTTCCCAAACCTTCGATCGCAAACAAAAAACTTTAGAGACACTTAATTATCGTTGGAGCAATAGAGACCCCGCCACCCTTATTACGCTCGTACTGCATGCACAGCCGAATATCAGGGCAAAGATCGAAGACTACTTCCAGCCTGAGCAAGTGACCCTCCAAACCGACGGTACGCTGCTGGTCAAAGCGACGCAGCCCGATGAACCATGGCTTTATACCACGTTGCTCGGCTATGGACCCAGCTTACGTATTCTCGAACCTTTGCATATCGCAGCAGCTGTCAAAGAGATGGCAGAAAAAATTGTTGCCCTCTATTCGAATCACTGACATGCTGTTGTCAGCAAAGCTTGTCTATACTGACAATTAGAAGTAAACACTTTGAGGAGGACAACCCCCATGATCAAAATGATTGAAGATTTCGCCATCGAATACAGCCGAGAAGCACAAGGCACACAACGTGTTTTTGATGTTCTAACAGATGCTTCACTTGCTCAGAAAATCACGCCTGAACTTCGTTCGCTTGGACAAATTGCTTGGCATATCGCGACGACCATCCACGAAATGCTATCTCGCACAGGGCTGACATTCGACGCTCCAGAAGGGGAAGAGATTGCCCCTGCATCTGCGAAAACCATCGCTGACACCTACCGCACCTCATCGGCCGCTGCCATCGCAGCTATTCGTTCGCAATGGACCGACGAGAAGCTGACTGAAACTAGCGACATGTACGGTGATCAATGGCCTAACGGGCTGACGTTACGCGTCCTCATCTCGCACGAGATTCACCATCGCGGTGAAATGATTGTGCTTATGCGTCAAGCTGGACTGCTCGTACCGGACATTTATGGACCTACACGGGAAAGCTGGATTGGCATGGGTATGGAGCCGTTGGTATAAAAGTCGTCGTTTAAACAGAAAGAGTTGCCTCACTAAGTCCTCTTACGGACTGATGGGACAACTCTTTTTTCATGCGGACTGTTATTCACCAACCAACCTCTTCACGGAACCATCCCGATACCCGACAATTACCTGACTTGCCATCCCGACAAATAGCCCATTCTCCACAACACCTGGAATGCTGTTCATGGCCTGATGAAGCTCCGCAGGATTAGGAATACTGCCAAAATAGCAATCGATGATGTAGTTTCCATTGTCTGTTACATAGGGCTGATTGTCAGCCATTCTGACTTGGGGCTCGCAGCCTAGTGCTTGGAGATTTCGAATCGTCAGTTCATAACCAAATTGGACAATTTCTACAGGAAGAGGAAAGGTGCCCAGTCGCTCAACGACTTTGCTTTCATCAACGACCACGATCAGCTTCTTACTTGAAAAAGCAACAATCTTCTCCCGCAGCAGTGCGCCTCCCCCGCCTTTGGTTAAGTGCCAATCAGCGTCAACTTCGTCTGCCCCATCAATGGTAATATCAATTTCTGTGATATCTGCAAAAGGAATAAGCGGGATGCCGAGCTCCTTGGCCAAATTCTCAGAGGCTACGGAGGTGGCAACCGCCTGAATGTTCAAACCGTTTTGCACGCGAAGTCCAAGACCTTGAATAGCCCAATAGGCTGTTGAGCCCGTCCCCAAACCAACAATCATCCCATCATGGACATCCATGATAGCTAGCTCTGCTGCTGCTTTTTTCGCTTCCATTTCTTCATGCACCTCACTTCTAAGGTTACGTTTCTTATCTCACTAGTTTAACACAATTCAGGAATTTAGCTTCTCGGCTTGGCCAGAAGGAATCCATGCGGGGATTCCTCTCATGGGCTATACTGGAATAAAAAGGAGGCGATCCCTGTTGCAAAATAAAACGGTACTCATCACCGGAGCCAACTCGGGTATGGGCCTGGCCACGACAGTGGCCTTGGCCAAGCTTGGCGCTAACGTTATTATGCTCTGCCGCAGCAAGCAGAGAGGCGAGCAGGCGCTCGCAGAAGCACGCAGTCAAAGCGGATCCGCGCACATCGAGCTGATGCTGTGCGACCTCGCTTCGCTGGCGAGCATTCGCGCCTTCGCGGCAGCGTTTCTGGCTAAGCACGACGTGCTCGACGTGCTTGTGAATAACGCAGGCGTTGTCACCGTGAAACGGCAGACCACAGCAGATGGCTTCGAGGCCATGATGGGTGTCAACCATCTCGGCCACTTTCTGCTGACCCAGCTTCTGCTGGAAGCCATGATCCGCGCCCCGCAGGGGCGGATCGTCAATGTCTCTTCCGGCGCCCACAAAATCGGGCGCATCGATTGGGCGAACCCTCACCTGCAGCGAGGGTTCAGGATCTGGAACGGATACGCCCAGTCGAAGCTGGCGAATATCCTGTTCACCCGCGAGCTCGCGAAGCGGCTCGCCTCTACTACCGCCACGGCCAACTCGCTCCATCCTGGAGCCGTGGGCACGAACATCGGTGTCGATCGCGACACCGGATTTGGGAAGGCCGTGCATGCGATGCTGCGGCCGTTTTTCTTGACGCCGGCGCAGGGCGCGGATACGGCGGTGTACTTGGCCACGAGCCCGGACGTACGGGCAGTCAGCGGCGAGTACTACTACAGGCGGAAGATTGCGCCTGTGTCTGTCAGAGCGAAGGACGATGCGTTAGCTCGTCAACTCTGGTCTTGGAGCGAAGAGCAGGTCGGACTGGCTGGCGGCGCGTAGCGGATAGCTGATTCCATATAAGGGTACGTTATAGGGAGCATTTACCTTATGTTCGGAGTGTGACGACCTTGGACTTTTTTCGCAGTCAAGAATCACTAACCACCCTGCAATGGATATTACGAGCCATTGTAGGCTACTTTTTCCTGCTTATCACAGCCAAAGCCTTAGGCCAACGCTCCATCTCCCAGCTGCGGTTTCTCGACTTCGTCATCGCTCTCATCCTAGGTAATATCATGGCACATCCGCTCTCTGATGAGCACTTAGGATTATATGGCTCCATGATCACGACCGTTGCGATCGTGGTGCTCTATCTCCTAACCTCATGGCTGAGCCTAAAATGGAACTTCCTCAAGCATCTCTTTGAGCCATCGCCATTGACGCTTATTGAGCACGGACAATTACGTTTAGATGGCCTGCGCAAAGCCAAAATCTCCGTCAACCACCTCTTCTCAGAGCTCCGCAAACAACAAGTTGAGGATATTGAGAAGGTTGCGCTGGCTCTGTGGGAGCCTGGCGGCATGGTCTCTGTCTTCCTTGAACCCCAGCATCAAACGGTGACGGCCAAAGATATGGCAATCTCGAGTGATCCTTTTTCCCTCGTGAAGCCACTGATTATCCAGGGTGCCTATGATACCAAGCTGCTCGCGCAGCACGGCAAAGATCTGGCTTGGTTGGAAGCACAGATGATGGCTGCACATGTTCAACTTGAGCATGTCATGCTCGCAACGATTGATGATCAAGACCACTTCCGTGTGTACACGGAACTGGATAAACCAGATAAGGACGAATTGATGCTGCATTAGCGTTGATTCGTCTTTTTGCTGTGCTTTTTGAGTTATATGTGCATCTGGCTATACTTCCCTAATTTGTCCTAAAATAAATAGAAAAGACCCCGCCTTAAGCATCGGCATCATCCCCAGATAGGGGACTGTCCTTTGCTGCCAGCGGGGTCATCATCCACACTCACATAAACCGCTTTTCTACCCTTTTGCTAATGACCAAGGAAATCGCAATGAATAAGGCCACATAAATAAGCTCATACGGATTGTTCACGAACCTCTTCAAATCATAACCAATAAAGCTTACAGACATGACCATCACCGCTTTGCCCGCAGCAACTGCCACGAGAAATGATCGAAACCGCATCCGTACCAGCCCTGCCGCCATATTAATAACCACGAAGGGGCCCAGTGGAAATAAACTAAGGATAAAAACATAGTTGAACGCTTGGCGCCGCGCCCAGTTGAGACTTTTTTGGACTTTCGGCTTCTGCGACCAGCGCACAAGATAGGGGTGGCCTGCCACCTTTTTCACAATCGCAAATGTCACCAAGCAACCGCACACAATTCCGATCCATGAGTAGAGAAAGCCAAGCCACAGTCCATACACTGTCGCATTCACACTAATAATGACCAGCGTTGGAAGTGGCGGAATGAAGGATTTCATAAAGGGAAGTAATAGTCCAGGCAGTGGACCTAATGAGCGGTACTTGTCCAAAATCAGCATGAGATTCTCTTCGGTTAAATAAGATAAGAGCTCTTTGATATCCATATAGCGTGAAAAGCCGACAACCTTCGACCTTCCCTCTCCTCTCGTTCATATGGCACGATTATAGCACGACGGCCCCATCCGCGCACGATGAAGCACAAAACAAGCTGACACCGGATGCACCCAGTATCAGCTTAGGATTTCGAACTTATTTGAACTTGTCGGGGAACTGCTTGATAATCCCATCGGACAACATATCGGCATACATGATCATATGATCTTCACCTTTGTCATAGGCCAGGATGTCGGCGTTCCAGTCCTTTTTGAGTCTTGCTGTTACTTGCTCGGTAATTAGTTTTAAATGTCCATAGAGCATGTCCTGCTGTTCCTTCTGTGACCAGTTTGGGTTAGCCCCACTCAGAAACTTTGCGAGATCATCCGCATTCCGGTACCATTCCTTGTTGAATTTAGCTAGATCCGCTTGATTTCCAGCTTTTGCCGCGTCTACGACACCGCCTGCTAATTGGATGTGCTCCCGCAATAGGTCAGCCAGCTTATTACCCGCTGCGTCTCCATAGTACGGCTTAATGGCATCACCAATATCCTGCTGATTCTTTAGCAACCTAGCCAACACGTCCTTCTGATCCTCAACCCCAGCAAGCGCACTTACGATATAGCTTCTTGTCCAACCCACATGATCGATCCATAATCTCCTTAGATCTTCCCTGAGTTTCACCTTCGAAGGGTTCATGCAAAGCGCAGAACCAGGCTCTTTCACAGCTGCCTGTGCGCCCATTGGCGTCAATGTGAAAGCGAGAACCATCGCTACGAGCAGCGTTACTAATAGGAACCTTCGTTTCATAAAAACCTTCTCCTCTGTAAACAATTCTCGAACATGGTTTATTTTGAGGAGATGCCATCGTTTTTATACCCAATCTCTGCCGCTATAAACATAAAGCCCCTACTGTCTTCGCTCGAAAGCGAGGCGCACCGCCAACCCCGTTAACACGCTCCCCATCAACCACCGCTGGAACTTCAACCATTGCGGCCGCGTACCGAACCAACTCGCGATGTGACTTGCTGTCAGTACGATAAGAAGGTTGACGGAAAAGCTCACCGAGATTTGCGTGAGTCCCAGCGCAACGCTTTGCATCAGTAACGACCCCCTAGCTGGATCCTCGAATTGAGGTAGGAGCGACACATACAGGACCGCAGCTTTCGGGTTGAGCAGATTCGTCATGAAGCCCATCAGAAATAACTTCTTCGGTGGGTCCACAGGTAGATCCCGAGCTGTCAGCACCGACCTAGCGC
This sequence comes from Paenibacillus qinlingensis, assembly GCF_031455095.1. Classification (GTDB taxonomy): domain Bacteria; phylum Bacillota; class Bacilli; order Paenibacillales; family NBRC-103111; genus Paenibacillus_E; species Paenibacillus_E qinlingensis_A. The sequence continues at coordinate 246,446 of NZ_JAVDSB010000006.1, read as the reverse complement.
CTGGCTTAACAGCCTGCCATGCCAGCCACAGCAAGTAGGCTGCTCCGGCAAGCTTCACGGCATCAAACACAAAGGGAGCCGCCAAAAACAATGCCGAGAGCCCTAGCATCGTAATCACGATGTAGACTAGGAAGGCAAGTACAATCCCTAATAATGAAATAATCCCCGCCAGCCGCCCCTGCGTGACCGAACGTGAAATTAAATAAATCATATTAGGTCCAGGCGTGCACACCATGCCTAGTGCGACTAGGGCGAAGGTTAGTAGCGTTGTAATTGTCATATCGCGGAAATCCTCCCTCTCCGGTTAAACGTTTAGCAAGTGTAAAAGCAGACTTTTCTGCACATGCATCCGGTTCTCCGCTTGCTGATAAATGGTGGAATGCTCCGACTCAATCACGTCTTCGGCAATTTCAAAGCCTGGATGAATCGGCATATCATGCATGATATAGGGGGCATACTTCCCAAGGCTCCGCTTATTAATTTGAAAAGGCATCATAATATCAATCCGTCTATGTTTCTCTTCTTGGTAATCGTCATCCGCGAAAAACTCCATATCAACCCACGTATCTGTGTAGATAAAATCAGCCTTTCTCATCGCAGTAGACAGAACTTCAATTTCCTCCACATACCCACTCTGATAAGCCCGCTGCATCAGTTCTACATCCCACGAAGCCTCATTGACTATTGGTGTGACCAGCAGCAGTTTAATCCCTAAAGTCATACAACCTGCAACTAAGGAATTTGCCACATTATTATGAATACCAACATAGGCCAACGTTACACCTTCAAAAGATCCTTTCACTTCGTACATCGTCATGAGGTCAGCTAGCGCTTGGCAGGGGTGGTATTTCTCACAACAGCCATTAATCACTGGCACTTGCGAATAGGCGGCTAGTTCCAGTAAATCTTCATGTTTCTTGAGCCTAGCCATGATGACATCGCAGTTCCTTGACACATAACGGGCCTCGTATTGTATGGGAGAAATCCGAAAATTACTAGAATCCCAATCCATATTCACTGCATAACCGCCCATCTGATGAACTCCTGACTGAAAGGAAAGAGCCGTTCGCGTTGATGATTTTTGAAAAAGCATAAGCAACCCCTTGCGCTCGCAGTGATTGTAGTATGCCTTAGGGTTGGTTTTAATCTCAATGCCTTTGAGTATGATGGCGTACAAGCTCTCTTTATCGAGTTCTTGCAGCGTTAATAGATGTTGCAACTTCGTCACCGCCTCTGTATATTTATACATTTTTACGTATTTTAATACATTTTATGTAGAGGGGAGCGATATGTCAATAGTTATATATAGCAGGAAGTCGGGCATCGTTTCACGAAATTCTACAGGGTATGTTTTTATTGCGATTGCCAACTACACCAGACAGCTCAGATTGCGCCTGTTCCTGCAATGAACTGTCGCACATTCTAGGTAACAAGGAGAGGACGTATTTCCGTGAAAATTACGAAATTAGAATTGTTTAAAGTGCCGCCAAGATGGTTGTTTTTGAAAATCGAGACGGATGAAGGAATCACTGGATGGGGAGAACCTGTCGTAGAGGGGAAAGCCGATACAGTCGCAGCAGCCGTGATGGAAATGAGCGACCATATCATCGGGAAGGATCCGATGCGAATCGAAGATATGTTTCAAGTGCTGTACCGCGGAGGGTTTTATCGGGGAGGCCCAATCCTTTCCAGCGCAATTTCTGGGATCGAACAAGCCCTCTGGGACATTAAGGGCAAATTCTACAACGCCCCTGTTTATGATTTACTAGGTGGAGCTTGCCGTGACCGCACACGTGTCTACTCCTGGATTGGCGGCGACCGCCCAAGTGACGTAGGTGAAGCGGCTAGGACGCAGGTTAAAGCTGGCTTCACAGCGGTCAAAATGAACGCTACCGAAGAAATGCATTACATTGATTCGATTAGCAAAGTAGATGAGGCTATCGCCCGCATTGCGGCTGTCCGTGAAGCTGTTGGCAAAGACATCGGTATCGGCATCGACTTCCATGGTCGTGTACATAAATCAATGGCCAAAATCATCGTAAAAGAACTCGAGCCTTATCGCCCGATGTTCATAGAAGAACCCGTTCTTCCTGAAAACAATGAGGCCCTGAAGGAAATCGCTCGCTATACCTCATGTCCCATCGCCACAGGAGAGCGTATGTACACGCGTTGGGGCTTTAAAGAACTACTCGCTCAAGGTATCGTCGATATCATTCAACCGGATCTTTCACATGCTGGCGGGATTTTGGAAACTCGCAAAATTGCTGCAATGGCCGAAGCTTATGATATTGCCATTGCACCACACTGTCCGCTTGGTCCTATCGCATTAGCGTCCTGTCTGCAACTGGATATTTGCTCGCCAAATGCGTTCATCCAAGAGCAAAGCCTCGGCATTCACTATAATCAAGGCAGCGATCTGCTGGATTATCTGAAAGATCCATCTGTCTTCCAGTATGAAGCAGGCTTCGTGAAGAATCTGACCGCTCCCGGCCTCGGGATCGAAATTAACGAAGAGAAAGTCCGCGAGATGGCAGCCATTGGGCACAATTGGAAAAATCCAATTTGGCGCCAAGAGGATGGTACTGTGGCGGAGTGGTAGGAGAGGAAACTCACCTCTAAGATGCACAAATAAGTCGTCCTACAATTCCTAGAGGAATTGTGGGACGACTTATTTTATTGCGTGGGGCTTTGACCGCCGCCATGCGCCGTCGGACACCGCGCACACAGGATTCGCGCGCGGTTGGAAACCATTAGATAGAAAAACGCCAGTTAAATGCTACGCATTTCCACTAAATTGCAGATTAACTGGAAAACGGAGACTGTCGATTAATGAATCGAGGCTTAATAAACATGCAACTTAGTGAATTCTTATAAAAATTGTCGATGTGATTTCAAATAAGAGTGTGCCATAACGTTATTTGCTACATTTGCATGTTCTGCGGAAAAATAGAATTACGGAATAACGCTATTTCGACCAAATGGCGTGAAATTTATCCATTTAGGGTGAAATAACGTTATTTTATAACGTTAATCTCCCGTATTCTCTTCTAAACTAACAAATAAGATGTTTTTCATAACGTTATTTTGCGAACAAGTTATCAAATCGTTCCTTCAATAGGCTCCCTGCATATTTCTTTCCATGATTTTGATGATTCCGGATTTCGGTTCAAACGGTCCATACGCTCGCTTAAAATACGCTCTTCCTCTTGTTCTTCAAGCTGGGCCAGTCATTCAAAAAGTTGCTCATAATACTCATATCCAACTAGTACAGTATCCACTGCACCATTCTCCGTAATAAATTGAGGCTGTTGTTTCGCCTTTTTACGTAATTCACCAAACTTTTTGGATGGAACGGAGGAACTGACCAGTTGATCCGCTGTGAACGTTGGTTTAGCCATCGTAACCATCTCTTTTCTCTCCTCTATACCCTATAGTATGATCCATCTAGTAACAAGTACACTCCATATATAACACAAAGTCTTACGTAATTTATTACGTAAGACTTTGCACTCTTATTTAAGTTAAGCCTCCAGCGGATGAACCGCCTCATGGAGCAGCTGCTCCAGCTCGGCGGTGTAAGCCGCTGTCTGCGCTTCGCTCCAGCCGAAGCGCTCCGCCAGGAAGGCCGTCGCCGCAGCCTTCCACTGCCTTGCCCACGCGATGTCGAAGAAGAGGGCGCCCGTACGGCGGATAAAAAAATCCGCCGGCTTCACGACCATCTCGCGCTCGATCGCGTACACGAGCGCAGCGAGCACCGCAGCGGGCATGCCCCGCCGCGCCGCCTCACCCCGGTGCTGCTCCAGCAGCACGAATACGGTGTCCACGTTGGACCCGTATCGCTGCGCGAGCAGCATCGTCTCTGACTCAGTCAGCCCCAGCCGCTGGCCTTGGCTGACCTTGCTGCGCAAGAACGGCGCCAGCTTCGCGGAGCCACCCACATCGCCGCCGGAGATCGGCAGCGTCTTCGTGCGGCTCGGCGGGAGCGCCGCCGAGACATTGCCCTCCGCCACCAGCATGGCGGCGATTTGATTCACGACCGACTCCGCCATTTTGCGGTAGCCGGTTAGCTTGCCCCCGGCCATCGAAATGAGGCCGGATGCCGACACGAAGATTTCGTCGCGGCGCGAAATCTCGGAAGGGTCTTTGCCCTCTTGATGGATCAGCGGGCGCAGTCCGGTCCAGCTCGATTCGACGTCAGCCTCCGTCAACTCGAGGGATGGAAACATCTCGTTCGCGGCGCGCAGCACGTAGGCGCGATCGGCTAAAGTAATACGGGGATTCGCAATATCCCCTTTGTAGTTCGTGTCGGTCGTGCCGACATAGGTTTTGCCATCACGCGGGATCGCAAACACCATGCGCCCGTCCGGCGTATCGAAATAGATCGCCTGCCCCAACGGGAACCGACTCTGATCAAAAACCAGATGCACCCCTTTGGTCAAATGTAACGTTTTGCCCTGCTTCGAACGATCCATCTCCCGAAGGGTATCCACCCACGGCCCCGCCGCATTCACGATTTTACTCGCAGACAGTACATAAGACGCAGTTTGATCTTTTACATCTTTTACATCTTTTACATCTTTCGTATCTTTCCCATCTATTCCATCTAGCCCGCCAGCCGCCGCCAGTTGATCCACTACGCGCACGCCAACCAACGTGCCATCCTTCACGATCAATTCCTCAACCTTGGCGTAATTTACCGCCATCGCGCCGAGCTCCACCGCTTTTTTCATAACCTCAATCGTTAAACGCGCATCATCCGTACGATATTCCACATAGTAGCCGCCGCCTCTAAGATCCTTCTTCTTGAGCAAAGGCTCGTGCTCCAAGGTGACCGCTGGATTAAACATTTTGCGTCGTTCCGAACGCTTAACCCCTGCTAAGAAGTCATAGACCCGCAATCCAAGCGAGGTAGACAGTTTGCCGAACGTCCCGCCCTTATAAAAAGGCAGCAGCATCCACTCTGGGGTCGTCACATGCGGCCCATTCTCATAGACAATCGCCCGCTCTTTGCCGACCTCCGCGACAACCTTCACGTCCAGCTGCTTCAAATACCGCAGTCCACCATGCACCAATTTCGTAGAACGACTCGACGTCCCTGAAGCAAAGTCCTGCATCTCAATCAATGCCGTGCGAAGCCCGCGACTCTGCGCATCCAGCGCAATTCCTGCACCCGTTATCCCGCCGCCAATCACAATTACATCGAATTGCTGCTGTGCCATCGCCTCGAGCGTCTCTTTTCTTTTTAACCCGCTAAATTGTGTATGTTGTCCTGTTCTCATTTGATCCGTCATCCTAATCTCTCCTCCATTTATGAAAAAAAGAAAAAACCACAACAAGCCTGTCACGTTTGCACGTAAAGGTCCGCTGTGGTTTCTCCTGGTCTCCAACCGAATATGAACTTGTTAGTTATAGTATAACACTGTATGCCATTATTTAAAAGCGATCGCGGCATTTACCGCCTTTTTCCATCCGCTATACAACTTCTCTTGTAAATCCGCTGCCATTTCCTGCTCAAAGGCTCGATCTACCTGCCACTGCGCCGCAATTTCCGCCTGATCCTGCCAGAAACCAACCGCAAGACCGGCTAAGTAAGCCGCCCCAAGCGCCGTCGTCTCATTAATAACTGGACGCTCCACCGTGACACCCAGCATATCGCTTTGGAATTGCATGAGGAAGTCGTTTTTTACGACACCGCCATCCACCCGCAGCTTCGTTAGCTCGATGCCTGAATCGTCCTCCATCGCCTGCAGCATGTCTTTCGTCTGATAAGCAAGGGACTCCAAGGTTGCCCGGATAAAATGTTCCTTCGACGTCCCCCGCGTCAGCCCAAAGACCGCTCCCCTAACATCGCTGTCCCAATAAGGCGTCCCAAGCCCAACAAAAGCTGGAACCACGTACACGCCTTCCGTGGAGACGACTCTTTTCGCATAATCCTCGGAATCCTTCGCCGATTTGATCATCCGCAACCCATCCCGCAACCACTGAATCGCCGATCCTGCGACGAAAATACTGCCCTCCAGCGCATACTCAACCTTCCCGTTCAAGCCCCATGCAATAGTTGTCAAAAGGCCGCTGCGCGACGGAATCGCATGATTCCCTGTGTTCATCAGCATGAAGCAGCCGGTGCCGTAGGTGTTTTTGGCCATGCCTTTTTCAAAACACGCCTGACCGAACAAAGCTGCCTGCTGATCGCCTGCCGCACCCGCAATGGGAATCGCCGCTCCAAAGAAGAGGCTCTCCTGCGTATGCCCATATACCTCAGATGACGAACGAACCTCTGGCAGCATTGCTGCTGGAATGTCCAAATGCCCCATTAGTTCCTCGTCCCACTTCAGCTCGTGAATGTTATAAATGAGCGTCCGCGAGGCGTTCGAGTAATCCGTGACATGCGCCTTGCCACCCGTCAGTTTCCAAATAATCCACGTATCCATCGTACCGAAAAGCAAGTCACCGCGCTCCGCCCTAGCTCTGGTACCCTCGACATGATCTAAGATCCATTTGATTTTGGTCGCCGAAAAATACGCATCAATCAGCAGCCCCGTCCGCTCTCGGAACAGGTCGCTAAGGCCAGCATCCTTCAACTCCTCGCAAATATCCGCCGTCTGCCGCGACTGCCAGACAATCGCATGATACACCGGCATGCCCGTATGCCGATCCCACACAACCGCCGTCTCCCGTTGGTTCGTGATGCCAATTCCCGCAATTTCCGTGGACTGCACCCCGGACTCTGACAGCAGGGTCGCGATCACACTTTGAATCGACAGCCAAATTTCGTTCGCATCATGCTCCACCCAGCCTGGCTTCGGAAAATACTGCTTAAACTCCTGCTGCGCGGTGTGGATGATGCTCCCTTTTTTATCAAATAAAATGGCTCTAGAACTCGTCGTCCCCTGATCGAGGGAAAGCATATAAGAAGGCTTAGATCCCGTTGTTGTCATCGTTTGGAAGAGCCACCTTTCGTATGTTCATAATGCTGCCATAGCTCATGGTTTGAGGTTGTCACAGCCGTGGCACCCGCCGCAAGCGCCTGCTCCACATCATCGACAGAACGAATCAAGCCGCCTGCAAAAATTGGAATACCAGAACGGTCCTTCACCTCTTTGATAATGTGAGGAATGACACCAGGCATGACCTCGATGTAATCCGGCTGTGAGCGTTCAAGCAGCGTGTAGCTTTTATCCAGTGCCGAGCTATCTAGTAAAAAAAGGCGTTGAATCGCGAGCAAGCCATTCTGCCTTGTCTTGGTGATCACATTGCCACGCGTGGAAATAATTCCCGCAGGGCGAATGCTTTGGCACAAAAACTCAGCGGCGAACTCGTCGTTTTTCAATCCCTCGATGAGATCCGCATGAAGCAGCAGCTTTTTTCCGTGCGCTCGGCCCAGGTCGACAATGCTTTTGAGCTGCCCAATATGACTGTCCAGCAGCACGATATACGTGTATGACGACTTCATGAGCTTCTCTAAATCCTTCATTTTACGAATGGCTGGCAAAATACATTGATCCTGTAATGACATGCGCTTCACCTCAATTTCCTGAACCTATCTGAACGTATCTAAACAGGACGAACACGGCAAAAAGACTCGCCAAGATTTGCCTTCTCTATTCAAAGGGCAATCCAAGTGAGTCTCCTGTTCTCCGTCACGTGTTATTAACTTACCTGTATTTTACTGAAACAGGGGATGCCATGTCAATGGCAGCTCTCGGCAATCCAACGCGCTTACATCGATAACGCTTTCCGCACGGCTAAAATATACTTCGACTGATCCAGCGGATTGACGCCGCGTCGCTTACGTTCGGCATGAACATCGGGAGGGCTTGGCTGATAGCCAGCAAAAGAGGACGTAATTACGCCACGCCCGCCTGACATGGCGCTTAGCTTCACGGGATATTCGAGCGACGTTGCCACTGGGAGCCGCCCTTCTAGGACGAATCGTCCCCCCGCTATGCTAGGTGCATCGAAGGTCGCCCGCATCTGCACCAGATCGCTGAGCACCTTGCCGCCGAACTCTTCGGGTACGGTGATCCGCACTTGCAGCATTGGCTCCAGCAGAGTGGTTCCCGTCTGGGCGAGTCCTTGCATGATGCCCATAGGCGTTGCGACGGCAAAATCGAGCGGATGGGTGTGCCACACGTGGTGCTCACCCTCAAGAAGAGTCACCTTTACATCTGTGACTTCCCAACCGAGCAGCCCCTGCTGCAGCGCCTCCGGTACGCGGCGCGCCACCTCATTCTGGTACTGCACGAGCAGCTGCTCGCCGCGTACCTGAGACCCGTACGCGAGCCCGCTGCCCGGCGCACCTGGCTCGATATGAAACCGTAAGATTGCCCAGCATGGCTTAGGCATCGTATAAGCAATGAAGCCTTCACCTGCTTGCGAAGGCGTTTCTTTATAGATGACGGAAGGGTGGTCGAACCTTACTTGGAGACCGAAGCGCGAGCTTAAGAGACTCGTCAGAATCTCGAGTTGGATCGCGCCCATGACCTTGACGTGCAGCTCCCGCTCGTCCTGCAGCCATTGCAGATCAAGCAGTGGATCTTCGTCCGTGAGCTCTTGCAGAGCGGCGACGAGTGCCGGGTACTGCGCGTCGCTCTCGGCGTGCACCTGCACGGTCAGCAGCGGCACCGCCATGCGCGGCGCAGGCGGCACGCTGTCCGGCCGGCCGAGCACATCGCCGATCCGCACTTGCGCCAAGCCGCAGACGGCCGCGATGTCCCCAGCCGCGACAACACCGAGATCCTCGGCTTTGCGCCCGTCGATGCGGCGAATCTGGGTCACCTTCTCCTCCACGCCTTGCGTGGCATTGACGATGGTGTCCCGGTTACGGATCGTCCCCTCGTAGAGGCGGACGTACGCCATGCGCCCCATCGTCTTGTCGCGCTCGACCTTGAAGACCACTGCCGACAGCGGCTGCTCTGCATCGCCGCGCGGCTCAGGCAAGTAATCGAGGATCGCTGCTAGCAGCTCCTCGATGCCGATGGCTTTGCTGGAGGCCCCGACCAGCAAAGGAAAAGCTTCGCCCTGCCGCGCGTATCGCTGCAGGGTGCTCTTGACCTCGTGCGCCGTGATAGGCGCACCTTCGATGTAGCTCGTGAGCAGGGGCTCATCGAGCTCGGAGAGCTTTTCGACCGCGGCTGCGAGGTCGAATCCAGTTGTTCCAGCGCCGGCTGCGGGCGGCGCATCTTCTAATACGTTCCGCGCGCCGCGGAACGTGTCTTCAAGGCCGAGCGGTGCATAGATCGGCACCGCCATCCCCGTAAGCTGCTTATGAATCTCTTGTAGGACCCGTTCGGGGTTAGCCCCGACGCGGTCCAATTTATTCATATATAGCAGCGTTGGGATTTTAAGCGATTGCAGCGCATGCCATATCATTTCCGTCTGCGACTGCACGCCCTCCACGGCGGAGATAATCAGAATCGCTCCGTCCATTACACGTAAGGAGCGTTCCACCTCCGACAAGAAATCGACATGACCTGGCGTATCGACCAGATTAATCCACGTATTTTGCCACACTAGACTTGTCGTTGCGCTGCGAACCGAAATCCCCCGTTCACGCTCCACCTCCATAGAATCCGTCTGTGCCGTCCCGCTATCTACACTGCCTAGCGCGCGAATGCGCCCGCTTAGATATAGCAAATGCTCTGTAGTAGTGGTCTTTCCCGCATCAACGTGCGCAAAAATTCCCACGTTCCTTCTCGACACTATGCGTTTCTCATCTGTCATTCCCGCTCCGGCCCCTTTGGCTTTCATTCTTTCTTCTATTATACTCAAAGAGAGTGAATTTGGATAAGCCAACCAACTCAGCTCTTCCCGCTTGAAGTTTTAAAGAAAAGGTGTCGCCGTTAGGAAATGATTTTTCTGAGGAGGAATTGTTATTCACCAGCCCACTGTGCCTACGACAACCATTCAACTTCATAACCAGCACCCTGCCATCCTCGCTTTATCTCAAGCTGACCCAAAATTGGCTAGATTGATCGAACTCATCGGTGAACTCACACTTACACCTAGCTTTCGTCCCTATGAATCTCTCGTCATGTCGATTATTTCCCAGCAACTCTCAGCCAAAGCTGCCTTAACAATCAAAACCAGAGTTAAAGCGATCATTCCCGCCATTACGCCAGAGGATGTTCTAGCTACAGATGAGGAAGCCATCCGCCAATGCGGGGTCTCTTATCCCAAGATCCGCTACATTCGCGACCTAAGCACCAAGGTTCTGAGCGGTGAAGTCATGCTGGATCAGCTACAAGATGTAGATAACGCAGAACTTCTGAAACAGCTAACAAGTGTCAAAGGAATCGGCGTCTGGACCGCTGAAATGTTCCTTCTCTTCACTTTAGGCCGGCCCGACATTTTATCCCTCGGCGATGCTGGTCTTCAGCGTGCTGCCCGCTGGCTGCATGTACTCCCTGAGCGCCAGGATAAAAATTACTTAGGTGTCGCCGCCGAAGGATGGGCGCCTTATCGCAGCTTCGCATCCCTCTATTTATGGCGCGCAATTGACACGGGACTTGTTGATTCCGGTCTGCCGGTGGAGGCGTGTGAGAAGCCGCTGCAGGCGTAGAAAAGCCCGGCGTCTGCTAATTGTGGGGGAGTAACGCGGCCATAGTTTGCCTCCCCCTCTTGCACCCAAGCCCTTACACGCAAAAAAAACGCAAGCAGTCATCCATCAGGACCCACTCACGCTTAGACTTTCACTGACCCTTGCTCGTAAGCAATTGCTTACTGTAAAAGCTAATATTAGCTACTCTAACTACTCTTCACAAAGAGCTTTTATCGTCAAAACTAGCTACTTCTCCCCCCACAACAGCCTGCGACGCTCCTCAACAAATTTAACTGGATTTTAGGTGGCTAATTTTGCTGATTTTGTCCAGAAAACGAGAATAACTGGATTTCCTGTAGGTATTTTCCCTCAAAAGTCTCCATATCACCAAACCAGGCTATAATAGCTGTGCTTTTTCCATCTAATCGTCCAATTTGATGAGATACACCTAAATTAGCTGTATTTTTTCCATTTCGTTGGCCTCCTAGGCCTGCTTGCTGTTCTTCTAGTTCAACTCACCTTTATTCCCAAACGCATCTCGCTACTTCCCACGCGCCACGTCAGCCCGCAGCCCTCGTAGATACGTCTGCAACAACCGACGCAAGCTCTCATCCCGATCCAGCCCCATGCGGAAGCCATTCCGATGCTCGAGGGAGGCGAATCCGTGCACCATACTCCGAAACCCGCGCACCACATGCAGCGCATCTTCCTCACTGAGTCCGTACGGCGCAAGGATGCGCAACAGGAAGCTCACAACCCCAGCTCCGACCTCTTTCAGCTCGGGATCTTCATAATCAGGCAGCAATGAGATCGCCTCGTACAGACCTGGCTGCTTCCGAGCGAAATCCACATACGCTACACCCGCAGCCAACAAGGCTTCATCCTCTGCTTTACCAATCACAGCTTCGATCATCGCTTCCTTCACCAGGAGAAGTCCTCGCTTAGAGAGCTGCTTTCGCAGATCAGGCAATCCCTTGATATGGTTGTAAAGGGAAGGTGTTTTGATCGTTAGTTTAGTCGCCAGTGCAGCAAGCGAAAGCTGCTCAATTCCTTGCTGATCTGCCAGTTCTATTGCCGCTTGCAAAACCGTTTCTGCATCTAATCCTTGTCGAATCGCCATCTTATCGTGTGCCCCTCTATGCTAAATAGTCGCTGATGCGCCTGGGAATTTCGCTGATGCTTCTTCTAGTGCTGCATCTATCACTGCTGCCGGTTGTTCAATCATTCGTCCATGACCGACTGCCAGCAAGGTTGGTGCTAATTGTCTCAATCTGCGCGTACTCGCTAAGGAAGCTTCCTTGCTCCAAGTCGCTATCGCTGGGAATGGGAACTTCCACTTCACCACACCCGATACAGCTACACCGCCTCGTACTTGGAAAGCATCTCCCGCGATCAACGCCCGGCTCCGCACATCAAGGAATGCCATCGACCCCGGCGTATGCCCAGGTGCAGCGTAGGCTTGCAACGAACCTATCCGATCCCCATCGGCCAAGAGCACATCAGGTTTCGTCTGAATTCCTTTCGGAATGCCGCCTTTTATCGGCGTTTGAGGCTCATCTGCTTCCAGCTCCACGTTGCCTGCCAACAGCTTTGCATCCCTTCTGGAGATGTAAACCTTTGCGTGCGGTAATTCTTTTTTCAAACCGTCTAGGGCTCCAATATGATCCCCATGCGCATGTGTTAGAACGATACGTGTAATCGGCTTTCCTATTTGCTTTGCCGCCTGCAGAATACCTTTCACACTGAATGGTAAAGCAGCATCAATCAAGGTTAATTCGGATTCTTCCTCCACCAAGTAACAATTCACTGGAAAAAACCTCGGCATAAAAGCCAATTGGTACAAATGTCCGTTTTGCGTTATTTTCATATTCAACGCCTCCTCTTAACTACTTATATTAGTATAATAACTAATATCATTAGTTTTGTAAAGTGACATTTTTCGGGTATCGAAAACTTTATCTTCCTTATGTGGTAAAATAGTTCTCATATTTGTCCTACAGTCCATATATGTGAGTGAGGTTACCTAATGAACACTGAAACTTTAGCACTTTTTAAAACGTTAACCGAAATGCAAGCCGCACCTGGCTTTGAGCGAGAGATTCGTGCATTTGTACGCGGCGAGTTAGCCAAATATACCGATGAGTTCGTGCAGGACGCGCTCGGCAGCCTCTTCGGGGTTGTACGCGGCGACGAGACAGGACCGCGCATCATGGTGGCGGGCCACTTCGACGAGGTCGGCTTCCTCGTGACCGGCATCACTGAGCACGGCACGGTCAAGTTCCAGCCGCTCGGCGGCTGGTTTAGTCAAGTGCTGCCCGCGCAGCGCGTGCAGATCATGACGGCGAACGGACCGATCATCGGTGTGATCGGCTCCGTGCCCGTGCACTTGCTGGACGAAGCTGCGCGCAGCAAGCCCGCAGACATCAAGACGATGTACATTGACATCGGCGCGGAAAATCGGGCCGATGCCATCGCCATCGGCATCAAGCTCGGGCAGCAGATCGTGCCGATCTGCCCGTTCACGCCCATGGCCAACCCGAAGCGGATTATGGCCAAAGCATGGGACAATCGCTACGGCGTCGGCCTCGCGATTGAGCTCTTGAAGGAGCTTCACGGCGGGCCGAAGCTCCCGAACATCCTGTACGCGGGTGCTACCGTACAGGAAGAGGTCGGCGTGCGCGGTGGAAGGACGGCTGCTCATATGATTCAGCCGGATCTGTTCTACGCGCTCGATGCAAGTGCCGCCGGGGATATGACCGGCGACCGCCAGGCTTTCGGGCAGCTGGGGCGCGGAGCGCTGCTGCGGATTTTCGATCCCACGATGATTACCCACCGTGGGATGGTTGAGTTCATTCTGGATATGGCAGAGACGCATAAGATCCCGTATCAGTACTTTATCTCGCAAGGCGGAACAGACGCGGGGCAAGTCCACGTGCAAGGCAGCGGGATTCCATCCGCTGTGATCGGGGTATGTGCACGCTATATTCATACGTCCGCTTCAATTCTTCATGTAGATGATTACGCTGCGGCGAAGGAACTGCTGATCAAGTTAGTGCAAGCCAGCGATCGCACAACGTTAAACACCATTCTTGCCCAGGCTTAAGGGCACTAGGCAAGTTGCTCTTGCCGGAAACTTGGAGGCTGACATGATTCCAACAGGGTGGAAATGCATTTATCAGAATCCGCTCTCCTCACCGCAGGAGGTGGAAAGCTTTCGAATGGAAGGAGATGGAGCAGTCTCCTTCCCTATGGGTAGAATGCGATTGGAAGCCACACGCGGCCTGGAGGACGATTATAAAGCGAACATCGTCTATTGGTGTCCAGAAATATTTCCTGCCGATGTAGCTATCACATGGGAGTTTTGGCCGATTCGAGAGCCGGGACTTGCCATCTTATTTTTTGCCGCTGAGGGAATGGAAGGTTACGACCTATTTGATCCTAGTCTCCCAACCCGTACTGGTGAATATGATCAATACCATCACGGGAAAATGAATGCGCTCCATGTCTCTTACTTCCGCAGACGTTATGCGTCAGAGCGGGCGTTTCACACCTGCAATTTAAGAAAAAGCTACGGCTTCCATCTTGTCATGCAGGGGGCCGACCCTATCCCTGATGTAGCCGATGCCGTTGGTCCGTATCGAATCACCGTCCTTAAGCAAGGTCCACGCGTGACATTTACGATCAACGACCTACCCGTTTTCGTTTGGGAAGATCCAGGTACAACCTATGGACCAATTTTAGGAGAGGGTCGCATTGGCTTCCGCCAGATGACACCCCTGATAGCTGAATATACCAATCTTGCCGTCTACGCGCCTTAATTAGATTGATGACGAGCCCGACGTAGGAGATACTTCCTATCCGGTATCGCGAATATGACGAATTAGACCTCTGGAGCAGATAGCTCCAGAGGTCTTTTTGATCAACGAAAACATATTCTACCCAATAGGGTAAAGTTCTGACATTTTTTTCATAAATAAAGATCTAATGTTCCAAAATATGGTACAATTAACAGCATAACTTGTTTTTAGAAAGAAGGATACCCATGGCCTCAATCATTCGTGAAGCAACACCTCAGGATACATCAGCGATCAGTTCACTCGTTTCTCATCTCACTGGTAAGGTAATTTCTCCTTTACATATTGAAAATAGGCTGCATAATTTGCGAGATAATCCAGATGAACTGCTCTATGTCTATGAAGAGGAGAACCGGATTCTCGGCACATTAAGCTTCCGAATCCGCAGAGATCAGGATGCAGAGCATCTTACCTTTAGTGAAATCTCAGTTATTTCCTTTAAGCAGGATCCCGATAGTAACCAAGCACCGATGGAGCAATTAAAGACATACGCTCAACAGCTGACAACGGATCATAATTGCTCGGGGATGATGTGGTTGACAGACGTAGAGTCTACCGACAAACCTCGATCCGCCCAACCTCCTATCGGTTTCCATGAAACCGGCTACCGTTTTGTCAAACTTTTCCTCTAAACTAGGCGAACTTCTATATCACATTCTACAAAGGAGTGCTTACATGTGTTGATTGGATTTAATGAAGGAGCTTTAAGCACTCTTGTTCTTATTGCCTTCATCATCATCCTTCTTTTCGTTGTTGGCATCTTTCTAACTATTATTATGAAATCGTTATCGACCTGGACATCCAATAACAACGCGCCCATTCAAGATCGAGTCTGCAGAGTTGTCGCCAAACGGATACAATTCTCTGGAAGCAACGGACATATAGGCTCGAACACCTCCTACTACGTTACTTTTGAGTTCGATGACTTGAGTAGAATGGAACTATGGATAGGACGTCAGCAATTTGGTTATATGGTCGAAGGTGACACGGGGAATTTAACATTTCAAGGTACTCGATTCAAAGAATTTGAACGCAAACAAGCCGTTAAAGCAATTCCACGCATACGTAAGCATTTACAAGAAAACGATAAAAAATAGACATATTAACGCCAATATTTGAATAATCTGAATATTTACAATATTTTAATAATGGGCTATTATGAATTCAAGGCAGATAGGGAGGACAACCCGCACCAGTAGGTGCCATATCAACGAAGAGCCTGACAAATCAACTACGAGAGGGGATAGTCCATTGGACCATGTTAGCGAAGCATGCTATTCACTTCCGCTCTAAACGACAGGAGCCACGTGAAGGAAGAACGTCCCACTCGTTCAATCAGCATGCGGGAAATCAGATCAGGCAGGTCATCATTTGAAGAAAGGAACTATAGTGAGGGACTTGTCGTGAGTAGCGTAACTGGGAAGATATACACTGTAGAAAGGACACTTTAACTTTGATGCGAACGTATGGAATACAGCAACTGATCTGCGACTTTTCGGGGAATGGAGTGTGTGGAAGAACAATTGAATAGTCAAAATGACTCATAGAGACCTCCGGTTATCATCGATAAGCGGGGGCCTCTATTTGCGTTCAGATGAAGTTATTTACTCGTTAACTGCTCCTTCTGCACAATGGGTAATCGAACGATGAAGGATGTCATTGCCTCCTCCCCGCTTTCCACTGCAATCGTTCCGTGATGCATCTCTACAATTTTCTTCGCAATCGACAAGCCAAGCCCATTGCCGCCAGCCATTCGATTCCTAGACTTATCTGCTTTGTAAAACCGTTCAAAAATATGCGTCTGATCCTCTTCAGGAATCCACGGTCCATTATTCGAAATTCGCGTTACCGCCTCTTCCCCATTGCTAACCACTCGGACACGAATCGTTCCGCCAACAGGCACAAATTTAACCGCATTGTGGATGAGATTGATCCAAACCTGACTAAGCAAATCCTCATCGGCCTCAAGGTTTACAGGATCCAGCTCGATATCCATTTCAATATCTTTATCTACCCACTGCGGCTCACAAGCGAGAATATGATTCCGCAACTGTTTATCCAAACGATAGCTCCTCGGTTCAAAAGGGTGATGCTGTGACTCCAGGGAGGTCAGCTTCAACAGGCTTTCGCTGAGCTTGGATAGGCGTACACTTTCGGTTTCAATGATCGTCAAATAATGTTTACGCTCCTCAGGCGATAGCTGATCATTCTGCAATGCGCGGGAGAATCCGCTAATGGATGTTAGAGGCGACTGGATCTCATGGGAGACGTTCGATATAAACTCCTGCCTCATTTTCTCTATTTGCCCGAGATCGCTCGCCATTTGATTGATGGACTCCGCTAACTCCACGAAGGGACCATTCCGCGGGTTATCATCTACGGACACATTGAAATCCCCTCTCGACATGCTGCGTATCGCTTGATTCAAACTTTGAAAGAAAATCAACTGATGCTTTCGTAAAAATTGACCTAAAATGGCCATGGTCACTCCCCAGAGGAACATGCCTCCAATGCAGTTGATCAACTGCACAATGACTTCCGCAGGGCGTTTCTCTATATGTGTGTAGAGATGCTCCATGCCATAGAAGGTAGCTAACCAATATACGATAATGAGAATAAAGATCCCTAAGCCAAAAAAGAAGCCTCCAATTCGCTGGAGAATAGACTGATTCTTATGGTTCTTCCGTCGTCGCTTCTGTCTTTCTCTCCACTCTCTTCTCTCTGCCCTGTGCTGATTATTCACTTCAGCACCTCCAAGCGATAGCCTAGGCCTCGAATCGTAGCGATGCGAAACGCGTGCCGCTCCTCCGGGAATCGCTCACGCAGCCGATTAATATGCACATCGACTGTACGCTCGTTTCCTTCGTAGTCAAACCCCCAGATCTGCTCGATCAACTGGTCGCGTGAGAAGGTTTTGCCTGGATAGCTTGCAAGCTTATAGAGCAGTTCGAATTCCTTGAGCGGCAGCGTGATGCTCTCTGCACCAACGGTAGCTTCGTAGGTTTTGCGATTCATGCTTAAATCGCCAGCTTGAATCGTTTGCGAGGAAGCGATTCTGTATCGCTTGAGCAGGGCCCTCACCCGCATCGCAAGCTCAAGCGGTTCGAAGGGTTTGGTCAGGTAATCGTCTGCACCCAACTCGAAGCCTTTGACCTTCTGGGCGGTTTCACCCTTGGCCGTCAGCATGAGTATTGGCAAATCATAATGCTCTCGAAGCTCCTTGCATACCTCCCAACCGTCCATATGCGGCATCATCACGTCGAGAATCACCATATCGACCTGGACGGTTTGCAGCTTCTTAAGTGCTTCGACGCCATCCGCGGCCTCAACGACATCGAAGCCTTCGTTCAGCATGAAAACACGGACAAGCTCACGAATATACGGGTCATCATCTACGATCATAATGGGTGCCATGATTCATTCATCCTCACTTCTTAAGCTTTAATTTTACATCTATATACGTTGTCTACGCTTGACTCACTTTAGATTCTTTTACTCACTGCTCATATGCCATTCGCTCTTTTGCTGCTTGCCTTAATAGAAGTAAGCATAAGCGCATAATATAAACTGAATTTAAACCATTTTGAATTTTTTATAAATGAAAGGGCTTTATTTGAAAAATAATTTATGATAAATTTGGGGTAAGGAACAGTCTAGGGGGTTGTGGCCTATATGACAAATAACACATTGGCGGATTTCAACAAGCTGACTACCGCGGAAGCGGAGGTCCTGTATCAACGCGAGGTGCTCTCTGAAGGGTTTGCAGGCTTTAGGCGGTTACTCGACACGCTCACGGAAGCGGTCAAATCCGCGGGAGACATCGAAATGGAAGTGGTTGAGCAGTCGGTCGCGAAAGCAAAACGTCTTTTTCCGGAACCTGTTGATTTCAGTCCCTCCTGGGAGAAGGTATGGCCAGAACTTGAATGTACCATAGCTGCCAAGAAACATATTTTCGCAAATATCCCCCTCGCAGACAGAGCCGGTGAATGGCAAGTCATCATGGATAATCCACTTGTCGTGCAAGAGGTTGTCTGTTACCCTGCGTTGACTTTTGAGGATGCTGCCTACCTCTATGCCTATTTCCGACCTCAACTGGAGAAATCCGAATACATCCGTCTTCAGAAAATCCAAACGGTGATTCAAGAAATCGGCGGTTAGCCTTTTGTCTTCACTTAAGTTTCTCCCTCATCCACTCACACCACAATAAATCTGTCTCTACCTTCATCGTGGCTTTATGCACCAGTACATACTTGCCAAAACTATCATCTTCAATTTCTAATTGCTCGAGCGGTTTCGTACTTTCTTGTTGGATCTTATCCATAAGAAGGTTGAATCGCTCTTTTTTCTTCTTATAATACACTTCACGCACCGCGAGCATCTTACTCGCCTGCTCTTTATCCACGAGACCGATGCAATACACCTTCAGAGCAAGCTCATCCCTCGTCACAGGTTCATCCGTAGGCATAGCAATCCACTCACGCAAAGCATCCTTTCCTTGTTCCGTAATGGAGTACACCTTCTTATCAGGCTTATCAGATTGAGGAACATGCACGAAAGCGACGTGCCCTTTCTGCTCTAGTTGTGCCAAAAGAGGATAGATCTGGCTATGTTTAGCTGACCAAAAAGGTTGTATATGTTGCATAAGCTCATACCCTGAGCGGGAGTTTTTGGTTAAAAGGCTTAGTAATCCGTATGAAAGGGTATTCATTGGCGTTCCTCCTTTATGTCATTATTGACATATAAACAGTTCGGTAGTATGATGATTTTCATTCAAATTATAGAGAATACTATCGGTAAGATCAATGATAGAGTGGAGGCATTATTTTGAGTAAGGATGAGTTACAGCAAGTGCGGTTCTGGCCAATCATGATTGCTATCTTCTTCGGATCGTTCGTGTCGATTCTAAGTATGAGCACAATTAATATCGCTATACCGATTCTTAGTGAGCATTTCCATACAGATTTGAGCAAAATCCAATGGACGATTACCGGATTTATGCTCGCAAGCGGTACGATTGCTCCGATTACAGGTTATTTCGGGGAAAAATTTAGCTACAAACGTTTATACGCCATCGCGCTGATAGGTTTTACTGTATTTTCACTTTTATGTGCGCTGGCCTGGGATGCTTCATCACTGATTGCATTCCGTATTATTCAAGGGGCTTTCAGCGGTCTGATTATGCCGGCTACGATGACCATTGTTTATCAGGTTATCCCGCGCGATAAGCAGCCAATTGCGATTTCCCTTTGGTCCCTTTCTGCCATGATGGCGCCTGCTATTGGGCCAACATTGAGCGGCTGGTTGCTGCAAAATTGGAGCTGGCACTGGTTGTTCCTTATGAACGTACCTGTCGGCGTTGTCGCTATTTTTCTCGTTTTCAAATTGATCCCTTATTATCGACTTTCAGTTCCCAAACGATTCGATCTCATCGGCTTACTCACTGTCGTTGTCAGCAGTCTTTCCTTGTTAGTTGGTTTCTCACAAGGGCATGCTTGGGGATGGGCATCAGGTCGTGTCATTGGGCTGTTTGTAACAGGCTTCCTAGTCCTTCTTCTATTTATCTGGCGAGAACTTAAAGTGGATTCACCTCTATTGAACATACGAGTACTGAAGAACTCGCGTTACACATTATCACTGATTATTTCAAGTATTGTTACGATAAGCTTGTACTCAGGTACTTTCCTGACGCCAATTTTCTTGCAAAACATTCAACACGTTACTCCACTGGATACAGGATTAATCTTATTGCCTGCTTCCTTAGTAATGGCGCTCTGCATGCCTCTCGTAGGTAAGTTATATAGCAGTGTCGGGCCACGCATTCTTATTTTTATCGGAATTTCCTTAATTGCTGTTGGTACACTCACATTAAGTTGGTTGAGTACAGACGTCTCGCGCGGCTACATCGTGTTCTGGATGATCGTTCGGAACGTCGGGATTGCCTTCGCTACGATGCCTGCAAGTAATGCGGGCATGGAGCAAATTCCGCGGACTCTTTCGGGTCATGCCACTTCCATTAATAACTGGGTTCGTAACGTATTCGGATCCTTTGCTATTGCCTTATTCACATCCGTGTTATCCTCTCAAACCGCAGCACACAGCAAGGAATTAGCGGCTGGCGGGTTGACGGATAAGGTTCAAATTGGTACGCATGCCTTTACAATGAGTGTCAACGATGTCTACTTGCTTGCGACATTCATTGTCCTAGTCGCTCTGCCGCTAAGCTTGTTCATTCGCAAGCGCTCCATAGCACCAGACAATCCTTCAGCGTCTGCACCGGCTCCTATCGTGGCAACGCCGAACCCGAAAGCCTAATAAAAAACCCCAGTACGATGTGTGCTTATCACATCGTACTGGGGTTTTCGTTATTTCTTAGCTGCGGTAGAAATCACGCAGCAACTCGTCCATCACACGATTCGTACGTGCTCCTGTACGACCTGTACTAGGACTTTGCCCGATGCCTCTAAGATCATCAACGATCATCTGAATCAGTGGCTGTTGAACATGTGGCGGATTGGGTATCGTCAGTTCTTGGACCGCACCGTCTGCGGTTTCAATGCGCAGATCGCCACTGAACGTAGAGAATGACAATTTCCCGAGGCTGCCGACAATCTCATTCAAATCTAGATGTTTGTAGCTATTGAAGCTCCATACCCCAGTCCCCATCACACCGGATTCGAAGGCATAGCTTGTCGTCACGATATCTTCGACCTTATGTTTGCCCGTTTGATTACTTGCGAAGCCCTTCACCTCTCCGATCGGACCCAACACATAATCAAGAATATCCAGCGCATGGCTCGCCAAATCCACGAAGAGGCCTCCGCCTGACAGCTCAGGCTGAATGCGCCATGGTTCTAGTCCCTCTTGATAATCTCTCGTTGGTTGCAAGTACGACGATTGGACAAAACGGACATCACCAATCACGCCACTATCGATCAAACGCTTGATTTCTACAAATTTCGGGAGCCCTCTGCGATAATAGGCTACGAATAACGGCACGCCGGCTGCTTCACAGGCGGCAATCATCTCCTGACACTCTGCGTGATTCCTGGCCATGGGTTTTTCCACGTAGACAGGTTTCCCTGCTTGTGCCGCGAGCAGCGTGTACTCATGATGGAATCCTGGCGGCGTTGCGACATAGACCGCATTCACATCGGGATCATTCACTAACGCCGCGGCGTCATCGTACCATTTTGCAACACCATGACGCTTGGCATAGTCTTCAGCCAGTGCCCCATTGCGGCGCATAACCGCGACTAGCTCAGAGCCTTCTGCCTTCTGCAAGGCGGGACCGCTTTTGACCTCGGTCACATCCCCACACCCGATAATTCCCCAACGTACCTTTTCCACTGTTATAGCCTCCTCTTACATGTTTAGTCATTAGTTAGATATTCGACGTGGAGGAGCGAGCTCCTGTACATGATGAATGGTCTACTCAAAAACATGTAAATTGGCACTTTGTATAGCCCCTATAACTTGCTATTCTATACCTAAAACAAAGCAGGTGAAGCCATGTACACGCCATCGCATTTTAAAATAGAAGACCGCTCGCAGATGTACGACTTCATAGAAGAACATAGCTTCGCTACCATCGTCTCGCAGCATCAGGGACTTCCTTTCGCGACTCATATTCCCTTATTGCTTGATGTCACGACACATTGCTTATATGGGCATTTCGCCCGTTCTAATCCGCAATGGATGGATATCAAGGGGCAAGACGTGTTAGTCCTTTTCCAAGGTCCCCATTGCTACATTTCACCATCCTGGTATGGAACGCCAACTGCAGTACCTACATGGAATTATACGGCCGTTCATGTCTATGGTAGGATCGAGCTCGTCCACGACGACCAGGAAGTCTTTCGCGTCTTGCAGCAGCTGACCCGCAAATATGAGGAACCTGATAGCTCGTATAACTTAGAGAGCATCGACCCTCACTTTATAGCTGGAATGCGCCAAGGTATTCAAGCTTTTAAGCTGCCCATTTCGAGCATCGAAGGCAAAGCCAAGCTAAGCCAGAATCAGCCCAAGGAGCGCCAAGAACGCATTATTCGCGAACTGGAGCATAAGGGAGATGTGGAGCAGCAGATGGCGGCCCTGATGAAGAAAAATCTGTGCAAGGGATGAGTTACTAGTACGAAAGAGCCTGTCCCAAAAGACCTTACATGAGGCAACTACTTAACGTTACGGGAAAACGCTAATCCGTGTTAATGGACGATGGGCTGAACAATAACGTTATGCGATAACGTTAAAAGCTCCAAAATCGAAGTTTCCTGCGTATTTCAACGCTTTAGCGTTATACCATCCCTTTATTTCCAGTAAAAATGGGAAAACACGCAAGATAAGAGGAGCCATCACCTTATCTTGCGTGTTCTACCGAGAAGCGGAAACTAAAAGGGACTTAGTAGGTACTACCTTGCACCAACCAACCAGCGGCAGCTGTTTCGAATGATCTCCCGATACACGGGATGTCTAAAGGATTCGGCCTGATGCCCGGGCATCAAATACACGACTCGCCCCTGACCAAAACGATGGGCCCAAGCTGCCGGAACAACTTGATTCTCTTGGTCGTATTCGAGTAACACGGTTTTATCCGAATGTGGAATGAACGCAAACTGGTAGGGCTCATCAGCGATTGTGAAGGACTCGATGCCCTCTATAATTTCATGCTGCGCTGCGCCTAAGGAAGGACGGATGGTGATTTCGCGAAACGGCGGGTGCCCTGTAAAATAGCCACCAATTAACTGGCAGAGATCAAACCGATGCTGCAAGGAAATACCGTTGTGCAAGGCAAGAAGCCCGCCACCGCCCGTAACGAAAGCAAGCAAACCTGCCGCCTGTTTATCCGTGATAGCGGTCCGCCAGCAATCCGTATACGAGATGACGACGTCAAAAGCAGTGATGCGCTCTCGCAAGAGAACATCGTAATCCTCTGTGCACACGATGTACCCCTCGTCACCGAGAATGTCTTTCAATTCGATATCGACACCATGCAGCGGATGGTGTTTAGGTTCCGTATAATGACCAAGAACAAGTATGTTTGATGTCATATGGACTAACATTCCTTTCTTTCTACCACAGCTGCGGCTGACCCAAATAATCGAGATAGGCAGGGTGCTGATCCCTGTAAGAGGCATGATCCATAATCAGCTTGATCATGTTGACTGCTGAATCGTCGGGTGTTAAAGGTGACTTGGCATTCAGAGTACCACTTAACCGCCCTTGGACAGCTCCAGGGTGAAGAATGAGTACTTGCCCGCCTTCAACTTTGATCTGGTTATGAATTAGGGCGGACTGCATGTTGAGCGCAGACTTGGACATCGCATAGGCGAACCAGCCTGTCCTATGGCACTGACCGATACTTCCCGCTTCCGAGGAAATGTTAACAATTAGCTTATGTCTGCTGTTCATTAGCGGTTCAATCAATTGATTCGACATGCGTAGAGCACCCAGCGCATTAACGTTGTATACCTGCTGAATCCCCTCGAAATCAATGACATCCGTAATGGTGGCCGTTTTGTTGCCAATAATGGCTGCATTATTGATCAAAATATCCAGCGAGTCGGTTATACCCGCCACGAAGTTGCTGGCATTTCGCACACTTTCTTCGCTGGAAACGTCCAAGTCGATTTGATATAAACGATCGGGATAGGTTTGTTTCAGCACCGCAAGGTCTTCATATTCCTTTAAGAAGGTGCCAGCAATGACCGTAAAGCCGTGAAGCAGCAGCTGCTTCACTAGTGCTGCGCCAATCCCTCTTTCGGCACCGGTAACGAAAGCATATTCAGGCATTGTAGAGACCCTCCTTCATCATTAAGCTTCTTTAGCGAATTTACGATCCGATGGCAGAGCTAGCGTAAGCAAGCCTAGCAAAGGTAAAAAGGACGTTAGTTTAATTACAAACGATAGATTGGTAGCATCAATTAATCCGCCTAATGCAACAGAGCCGAGGCCACCCATACCGAAAGCAAGCCCAGTAATCAGTCCGGACATGGTCCCGACACGACCCGGGATTAACTCCAGCACATACACAACAGCGACGGAAAAACTCGACATTTGAATGAAGCCAATAATGGCAAGCAACGGATACGACCACATCGGGCCAGCATACGGAAGAATAAGCGTAAATGGCAAAGAGATCAGAAGCGCAAACAGGACAGTTTTGCGTCCAAAACGATCCGCTACGGGCCCACCTAGGAAAGTCCCTACTGCCCCAGCACCTAAGTAGACAAAGATATACACTTGAGCTGCGCTTGCACTAAGATGGTAAGCCTCCGCGAGATAGAAGATAAAATAATTCGTAATCCCCGCCCCATACCAGGAGCGCCCGAAGATTAACAGTACAACTAACGTAACTGCCATAACGATCTTCCGGCGTTGTCCTGACGGATTTGACGTTTTCGCAGTAGTCGCCTTTTTACGGCCGGTCGCCAGCTGCCCTTTGTACTTGGCGGTAATGTACAAAAGTACCGCACAGCCGGCAGCTGCGGCTAAGGTAAACCAAAGCGAGCCTCGCTGTCCAAAGGGGTAGATCGTAATCAGCGCCAATATGGGCGCGAGAGCCTGGCCGCCGTTGCCACCGACCTGATAGATCGACTGGGCTAAGCCACGGCGCGGGCCTGCCGCCATGTGAGCTACCCGTGATGCCCCCGGGTGAAAAACCGCCGAACCAAGACCGACCAATACAACCGAAAGCAGAATCCACGAGTAGGAAGGCGCAAAAGCAAGTGCGATCATTCCCGCAAGAGATGCGACCATAGAGAGGGGCAACAGATAGGGCTTCGGATATTTATCTGTGTACATACCGACGAACGGCTGTAAGACGGACGAAGTCAGATTTAACATAAAGGTAATGAAGCCCAACTGGGCAAAAGAAAGCTGCAAGCTTTCCTTTAAAATCGGAAAGCTTGCTGGAATGACGGCCTGTAGAGCATCATTAAATAAGTGAACGAGACTAATAGCGAAAAGCACACCAAACATAGCGGATTTAGTGGCATTTTGTTGCGCTGACATGGTGAAGATCGGCTCCTTTCGTTAGCCTTTAATAGAACCGATCATGGCACCTTTGGCAAAGTACTTTTGCAAAAACGGATAGATGATGAGAATCGGCACGGTCGCGATAATGATCATGGCCATTTTAATAGAAGCACCGATATTGGGAATGTTACTTGCTGCATCTACGGCTTCGCTAGTTGTCTGCAGCAGCATCTGACGGAGCAGCACTTGCAGTGTCATTTGCTCAGGATTGCCATTGAACATGACCGCCTGAAAAAAAATATTCCATTTCGAAACAGCATAGAACAAGGTCAATGTCGCGATAACGGGAAGCGAAATAGGGATGATAATCCTCGCGAGAATACCAATATCGTTAGAGCCGTCAATTTTGGCAGATTCCTCTAACTCCGCTGGCAGCGACCTGAAGAAACTGACCATAATCATAAGATTGAACACGCTAAGCGCACTTGGCACGATCAAGGACCACAACGTGTTAAGCATGCCAAGCTCCTTCACTAGCATATAGGTCGGAATAATTCCCCCGCTGAAGAGCATCGTGAAGAAAGCAAGAAAGAGCATGGTTGAGCTGCCTATGATTGCTTTTTTGGATAGGGGATAGGCCAATGAGATCGTCAACAGCATACTTAGCGCAGTGCCCGCCACCGTTACAATGATGGAGTTCTGCAGGGCACGAAGGAATAGCGCGTTGGAAAAAACAGCGGAATAAGCCACAGTCGTCAAGCCCTTAGGCCACAGCAGAAATAGGCCTTCATAGACAGCTTCTGGCTTAGAGAAGGACATGGCGAGCACACTCCAGAACGGAAAGGCCATCAGCAAAGCCAGCAACCCGAGCAGGAGCCAATTAAGCCCTTCGAACCAGTTGAAGCCTTTACGTAATTTCAAGGGACATTCCCTCCTAGAACAAATAGTTATCGCTGGTTTTTTTGGCTAAGAAGTTCGATCCTAAGATCAGAACAAGACCTACCAGTGATTTAAATAACCCAACCGCGGCCGCAAAGCTGAAATTGCCCTGCAGAACCCCGACTTTAAACACATAGGTGTCGAACACTTCAGCTACATTGTTGACCATAGGGTTACCCATAATAAACAATTGGTCAAAAGATAAATTCATAATACTGCCCATCCGAAGCAGCAGGAGTACGACGATCGTCCCCATCAGCGCTGGAAGCGTAATAGCTTTCATCTGCTGCCAGCGATTAGCACCATCTACACGTGCTGCTTCGTATAGCTCCGGATTAATCCCGGCAAGTGCAGCCAAGAAGATGATCGTTCCCCAGCCTGCATCCTTCCAGATGCTTTGCAGCGTAATAACACCCCAAAATAAACGCTCATCCAAGAGAAGCTGAACGTTCGCGATTCCGATCGCGTGCAGAAATTTCGTCACAATGCCTTGAGAATTCATTAGGGTGACCGTCAACGAGCATACAACAACCCAGGAAACGAAATGAGGCAAATAAATAACAGTTTGAATAAGCTTTTTATAAAGAGCTCCACGTACTTCGTTTAACAAAAGCGCAATCACAACGGGTGCTGGAAAATACAGCACTAGATTGAGCAGGCTGATCACCAACGTATTGCGCAGCACCATCCAGAAGTCAGGATGATGAAATAATCGTTCAAAATGCTCGAAGCCCACCCATTCACTATGCGAAATACCGCTAAACGGATTATAATCCTGAAAAGCCATCAGAATCCCGTACATAGGTACGTAATCAAACAATAGAATAAACAATATACCGGGCAGGGCCAGCAGGTACATATAGCGGTCAGACCATAGCTTTCTCCTTAATCTTCTTCCTCGCGATCTGACCGGGTCAGACTGCACATCAGAAACGATGCGCTCTCCCACCTGTGATAACACAATAACCCCTCCTTATCGCCCCACGGGCAGTACGGGGGAAAGGACGGCTTACTTGCCGCCCGTACCCGCATTAATTTCTTCCTGCCATTTGCTTCCTTCGAAGCGGTCATACCACTGTTTCACAATTCCGTCCCAATCTTTCACATCAACCGTGCCCATGATAACTTTTACAATATTCGTATTAATAAACGTATTCGCTTCTGCACCGTATTTCGAGCCTGTTGGGGAGTACACCGTCGCAGAGGCATTCGGCATTTTCAAGTACTTTTCAAGCTTCTTGTTCCCATCAACAATGATCTGCTGCGTAGCCTCTGTACGCTCTCTGCGTAAGTAAGTCTCTTCGGTCGGTTGAATTTGCTTTGCGTATAAGAAAGCTGCAGGCACATCACGGTTGAACATGCCGTTAATTGGAGCCGGTTTGTTATCCTTCATCGTATAATGAACACCTTCCACCCCATAGGTATAGAAGTTCATCCCTTCTGGACCTGCTCCCCAATCGAGCCACTCCATCAACTTATCCAGCTTGGCCTTATCCTCTGCTGTTTTCTTCGGAATGTACAGACCGCCGTAATTGACACGCGCACCGATTCCTTGATCGCCATGAGGGCCTTTCACTGGTTCGAAGGGAACCAGAGCCGATTTCGGATTTGCTTGCGCATACGCTTCGAACTCATTAATACGGTCCATATCGCTGACATAAATACCGGCTTGGTTTTTATTCGTCACTTTGGCGTTAGCCGTTTTCCCGTCAGTCACCGCGAAGTCAGGATCAATTAACCCTTCCTTGAATGCTTTAGCGAGCCATGTTAAATACTCTTTGTAGACCGGTGTAGCGAAGTTAGGGACATACTTCCCATCTTGTTTAATCCACGAATCTTGAATCCCGTATGCCTGTTGAAAGCCCCACAGGTTGCCGAAATCGTTGTTTGCATAGCTGATCTGGATGCCATAGGTATCTTTTTTGCCGTCTTTGTCGGGATCATTGTACGTGAAAGCTTTCGCAACTTCGTAGAGTTCGTCAATTGTTGTCGGCGCTTTAAGTCCGAGATTGTCCAGCCAGTCCTGGCGAATCAGCGGTACCGCTGTCGTCATGGGGTTACGCACGTTGGCGAACGCCCACGTCTTGCCCTCGTATTTGGCAAATTCGTAATCTTTATGCTTCTTCAAATTAGGATATTTGTCGAGCAGTTCATCCACAGGTACGAGTTGCCCTGACTTGATCATCCCCACGATGAAACCGTCCATGCTGTTCCATGAGAAAATGTCTGGAATGTCTCCGGAGGCGATCTGAACACGCAGCTTTTCTTTATATGTGTCGCTTGTATAGATGTTGTATTCGAGCTGGACACCTAACTTATCTTGCAAATATTTGACGGCAGCGTTGCTGTCAGCAGAAGTACTTGGTACGCTAAAGCCTGTTTCGTACATCATATTTAATTTGATAGGTGCCTTACTCGCTTCTTTCTTAGTTGTAGCTTCTGTCCCTTCTCCACAAGCAGTAGCTACCACACTTAGTGCCACGATAAGCGACAAGCTTGTCGCTGTTTTCCAATAAACCTTATTCTTTGTCGTCAATGGGGTCAGACTCCCTTCATTTCTATAGGCGTATAATGGATGTTCATGATATCGCAGATCTGGTTAAGCTGTGCACTCCCACAGTATAGGCCTGCCGCTTCACAAGCAGCAATAATCAGTTACGGAGTCCTACTTTTCAAGAAAAGACCATTGCCATATCGGGTAAAATGCGCCCCCAAAGCAGGTTTAAGAAAGGTGTCATTTTGCAAAAACGAGGATTTCGAGAAATGATTACTTCCCTTCCGGCCAGCCTTCTATATAATGATTTTATTAAGATTGCTTATCCGCCTCAAAGATATGTTCACTAGTAGAAGGGAGTCATTCCACCATGCGGCTGCAACGCTCTAAGAAAGCCCAGACCCTCATCATGATGCTGCTTGTGGCTTCCATCTGTATGACGGTCATGGGATTTATCGTTTACCGCGTGTCGACGAGCACCTTGACGGAAGAAGCGCAAGACGCTTACAAAGTGTCCTTACTGCGTACACAGGATCGGGTTGAAAGCTATTTTAAACAAATGGATCAAGCTGTTCTGCAGTTTGAAAAGCTGCCTGCCTTAGACACTTTCTCTAAACTAAACGGGCAGGATCAGAAACTTGACCTAGTGACGCTGCGAGATACAATCGTACGGATGTATTCCTCCATTGATGATGTCGACAACGTTGCCTTATACAGTGTAGGGGATAAAAAGCTCATCGGAACCAGCCAGCAAGTCACAGCCGCGCAGGAGGAGTATACCGAGGTCATCGCGAAATTCGAAAGTCTCCGTACCGAGAAGGCTTTTTTTACGATTCCAGTCAATCAATCGCCGACCAGCATCTATATCCGAAAGCTGCCCATCTTTCAGGAGGAGAAGACGGCTTATCTTCTGTTCCATATCAACCAGCGTTTTTTTGACCATATTCTAGGGACATATGACAATGTGAAGGGGAATTATTTCATTCTCGATCAAGATGGTTCGCTCATGCAGAACCGCGGCAAACTTACGATGGAACAGCTCTTAGAGGGCTTGTCAACGTATCACCAAGACGAGAGCTCTCTAACTTCTTCCGATCTGTTTATCACGCAATTGAAAGCCTCATATAACGGATGGGTATTTGGCTTCGCGATTCCGAAGGACGATTTCTTTACGAAAATGAATCGAATTCGCAATCTCGCCTTTCTCCTTGCTGGACTATTGCTGGCCGCTGCGGCTGTCGGAGCTATTCTCACAACCAATCGCTTATGGAAAGGCTGGAGCGAAATCGTTAAACTGGTCAACGACACCTCTAGTACCACGGAGCTCAAGGACGCTGAACAGCATCCAGGGGAACGTGATGAATTTAGTGCGATTTACGAGAAAATGCATCAGATTAAAGAATCACGCGACGAGTTGAAAGAACAGCTTAATGAATGGCGACCAGAGGTTCGCGACTTATTTATCCGCAACATGCTCCGCAAAGGTTTGCGATCGCAAGAGGATTGGAGTCGACTGGAGCAATATCATATCCAAGTGTGCCTAGATGCTTATAGTTGTTTTTGTATTGAAATCGACCAGTACAAGAGCATGAAAGATTTGTACACCGATGTCGATCTCTATTATTTCCGATACGGTATTTCTAAGGTCATCAAAGAAGTCATAGAGGAACATGGCGCTGGTGTCGTCACCGAGCATGGAGAGGGTCGATTTTTAGCCCTATTCTCCTTGGAGGAACCCAGTATTGTGGAGGCACAGCGACAGTTCCACCACAACGCCGAGATCATGAGGGATTTTATTAAGCAATATTTCCCGTTTACTGTGTCAATTGGGATGAGCTTAGTGAGAAAAGACTATGCTTATTTAGGCATTGCTTCCGAAGAAGCGGAAGAGGCACTCAAGCATAAGCTAGTCGCGGGGGCTAATGAAGTCATTCCTTTCGAAGCTTACCGACGAGAACCTGAAGCAGGAAGTCTTGATGCTGAACCCCTTCCGGTATCGTTTCGCGAGCTGGAGAACGATATCATCTATGCGATTCAGGCTTGGGATGTCGAATTAGCTTATGCCTATGCGGATCGGTTGAACATGCTGCAGGGGATCAAGACGCTGAATTATCACTGGCTGCATAATAAACTAACAGAGATGATCCTCTCTATTTACTGGACGGTTAACAAAACCAAGCGTCACGCCTCCACAGAGCTGTTTATGAACAAATTAGCTCAGCTAGCCACACTAGAGGACTGGATCGCTTGCTTGAAGTCTGATGTCATCGCCCCGTTAATTGAGAGCCTTCAGCTCACGCATACTGAGCATATGCAGAGGGTCGCGCAGCAGACTTTAGCCTATATCGAAGCCCATAACGAGGAAGATCCGAGGCTTGAAGATTTATGTAAAATAGCGAATGTGCCTGCTTCCATCATCAGACAAGCTTTAAAGGAAGTACATGAAGCGACCTACTCCGATCTTGTGCTGATTAGTCGGATCGATAAGGCGCAGAACTGGCTGAAGCAGACCGAAATGAACATTGAAGAAATCGCATCGCGGCTGCAATATAGTAATGCTCAGAACTTTTCTCGCATCTTTAAAAAAGTGGTCGGCATACCGCCTGGTCAGTATCGCAAGGAAATGAAAAACGAGCAGAACGACTATTCGTAGTCGCTCTGCTCGTTTCTTTCTCTACCCCCTACGCCATAGGAGAATGCTCCGCAATCAACTGCTCTTGTATTTGCAACTGCTGTGTGGCAAATTCGCGATACATCTCATGTGACTCGATGAGTTCTTGGTGCGTGCCGCGGCCTGTGACGACGCCTTTATCGAGGAACACGATCTGATCGGCGTCCACGACCGTGGATAACCGATGGGCAATGACTAACGTTGTACGTCCTTGCATCAAATTCTGCAGGGCTTGCTGAACGACGACCTCCGATTTGCTGTCCAAACTCGATGTTGCTTCGTCCAGCATAAGAATCTTCGGATCGCGCAGCAGCGCCCTAGCGATCGCTATCCGCTGACGTTGTCCGCCTGACAGCTTAATCCCGCGCTCGCCGACTTCCGTATCGTACTTATTCGGAAGCTCTTCAATGAAACCATCCGCATAGGCCATCTCGGAAGCCCGCTTCAGCGCCTCATCTGTCACATCATACTGCAAGCCATAGCAGATATTATCCCGAATTGTCCCTGCAATGAGCGGGCTTTCTTGAGACACATAGCCAATCTGACTGCGCCATGAGACTAACGAGTACTGACCGATACTTTCGTCACCTAACGAAATGTTGCCTTCCTGCTGCGAGTAAAACCGCTCGAGCAACGAGAACATCGTTGTCTTTCCGCTTCCGCTCGGACCTACAATTGCGGTAACTTTCCCCGCTTCCATCGTAAAGCTTACGTCCTTGAGTACCGATTCGCCCTCTTTATAACCAAACGATACGTTCTCGAAATTTAGTGATTGAGAAGCATCCTTGACTGGTAAGCCTGCGTGCGGATCTTCCTCTTCATGATCTAGTACCTTGAGAATAGTGTCCGTTGCACCCATCGCTTTCTGCGTTTGCGTAAAGAATTGTGTAATTTGCGTAATCGGCATCACAATTTGAAATAGATACAGCATGAAGGCCACCAACTGCCCCGCAGATATCGCACCTGACGCTACACGTGTGCCGCCATAGCCGAATAGGACAACGAACATCATCAGCATCACAAACATAATCAGCGGTGACATCAATGCTTGAATTTTTCCTTCTTTTAGTCCAAATTTGAACAATGTCTGGATCCCAGTGCTGCCTTCCTTGTACTCCACTGGCTCTGCATTAGCCGCTTTCACCAAGCGAATTTCAGATAAAACCCGATTCAACACAGACGTGAAGTTGGCTGTTTCGGCTTGCATGCCTTTAGAGATTTTGTACATTTGCATACCTAAAGGAAAAAGGATAAGAAACGCGATTGGGAATATGCTAAACATGATCAGCGTCATCTTCCAATCCATATACAAAAGCACAACAATGGACCCGATAATCGAGATGCTCCCTGTTATAAAGCCAGCCATATGCTCAGCGATAAGTCCTTTAATAATTGCAGTATCATTCGTCATGCGGGAGATGGTATCACCTGTTTGATGATTATCATAGTAGCGAACCGGCAGCACCAGCAGCTTCTTCCATAAGCGATCCCGTATTCCTGCTACTACCCGTTGACCTGAATAGTTGAGCAGGTACGTAGCAACGCCGGAAGCCACGGCTGACAAGATGAAAGCAAGTGCCATCCCGCTAATTTGCCACCAATTTAGGGATGAGATCGAAAAGTTATCAACCACATTTTTCGTGAATAGCGGAATCACCAGCGACACCAGCGTGGCAATCACGCTTAATCCTAGTGCTATACTCAACAGCAGCTTCGGCGGATTTGCTCCCTTTAGTAAGCGGAGGAATCCCCGCCAATCGTTTTTTTGTTTCGGTTGTTCTCGTTTCGTCATTGCCATCTATTTCTACTCCTTTACGCGATCGGATGTGATTCCACTTCTTAAGAAAAATCTTCTCTAACATTGATATGATCATACTCCCCTATTTTAAACAGAATATAAACAGGATCGAATCGGTCCTTAGACGACAGGAAAAAGCCCCCTGACGAAAGCCGAACGGCTTCTCGCAAGGGAGCTTTCTTCTAACTTTGAAATTGTTTAGGCTTCTGTGGCCACTTGCCACAGAACCCCGTACCGATCCCGCACACGACCAAGCATCGTCCCCCAGAACATGCGCTCAAATGGCATGATGACTTCACCATCTTTTGCTAAACCGCTATAAATTGAAGCAGCCTCCTCCTCATGCCTGAAGGTGAGCGCCAAGTCCATACCCGTACCGCGATCATTCGCCTCCGCACCTGCATCAGCCATGAAGAAACGCAGGCCCAGCGCCTGTATTTCCAAATGCATGATGAGGTGTTTCTTCGAGTCTTCCATCCCTGGTAGATCACCATAGGACTGAACATTAGTTATTTCCCCGCCAAATACACCTACGTAAAAGTCTGCTTGTTCTCGCGCGTTAGCGCTATAAATATAAGGAGATAATGTTGCCATCCCTATTGCTTCATCCCTTCTTCACGACCCCATAGCAGCTGATCTTTGCCATGTGTCTTTGCTTCATATAACAATGCATCGGCAGCGGCGACCAATTCCGACTTACCTTGCCCCTGATCACGGAGTGCCGCCCCGAAGCTCATCGTAACTTGAAAAGCAGCTTTGCCATGCTCAAATACTTTGGCTTTCAGCTTATCCATAAATACTTGGAATTGCTCTGTCGCCTTCTGCTGATTATTCGTATATAAAATGATCGCAAATTCTTCTCCGCCATAGCGGAAGGCGCGGCCTTGTGTACTGGGAATCGACTCGCTCAATAAGCTCCCGATCTCCCTCAGAACCATATCCCCCGCTTGGTGTCCATAGCGATCATTGATCTGTTTAAAACAGTCAATATCCCCCATCATTAGCGTAATCCCATGTTTACTCGCAACCGCTTCTCTCATCTGTTCTTGAAAGCTTCGATGATTATAAAGTCCTGTTAAATAATCCTGCTTTGCTAAATTTTCAAAAATCCCCTTCTCCACAAAATGCTTTCGCTCCCTGGCTACAATGATGCCGCCAATAACACCAAACATAAGCAGAAAAGCAAAATTTAATAAGTGCCGCAGGAGGTCAATGGGGTAAAACCCGCCATCCACCAGCACAACCACGAAACAATAACCAATAATGATCATACCCGTTGCAACCATGGCTCCCCGAAAGCTCCAATATAACGAAGCGTGAAGAATAATCAAGTAAGCAATGGGGAGAAGTGGACTATGTGTCCCATCTGTGAACGCAATAATGGCGATGAAAGCGAAATAATCCATAACGACGCCGATTCTCGTCATAAAGTGATAAAACCCAGATGCAATAGGGGTACGATGGAGAGCAATCTCTGTCGTTGTCATATAGAGAATAGCAACCCCTGCTAAGCTGAGAAACAGAGTTAAGTTCTGTGAGGAGCTGTAGTAATTGTTGAAATACAAATAGAAAGAAGCAATGAGAAGGAACCAACGTACGCAGCTATATGCCATTTCTAAGATATGGTCCGACTTTCTAATCTTCACCATGCTGCACTCACATCCCTACCAGATGACATTCTCCCTACTGATTCTATAAAGTGACTGAAATGTCCTTCTTGTGGGCTTTTTCGCTATTTCTCGACATCGGGATTGAGAGGAAATTTTATCCTAAATAGCATTTCCTGAATGGTCCCTTGATATGTTACAATTGGAGGCATTATATCAACGTACGGAGGAAGCTATGCTCCCGCGATACTCTTTTTTCATAAAATTGATGATATTCACGACATTGGTTAGTACGATCCCCCTACTATCACTGGGTATCTACTCTTTCTTCCAATCGACCTCGAAGGTCCAAACGAAAGTCAATGAAGCAAACGTTTTCATTTTGCAGCAGTCCCAGAACCGCGTCGAACAGATTCTTAAAGTCATTGATCAAGTATCCGGGCGCTACGCGGAAACACCGTTAGTCGTTAATTCGGTGGCGAAGCGACTGGAAATTGAAGATTTTCAGGACATTGATTTGCTCGTCAAAGGACTGTTAGGTGTACAAACGTATGAGCTAGGCGTTAAAGCTGTTGAATTGCATAGTCTTCAGAATAATTGGTATATCAAAGACGGCGGCTTTTATTTTGGGACGGATAAGACCAAGGAAACTAGCAATGTGAACGTCGCTTACAATTCACGTTGGGTGCCGGATGCGGGTCCCTCCTTCTCAGGTATTAAGCTAGTCAAAAGCATTCCATCTGCTGGGTCTGAACAGAAGGGCTATTTGTCCGTTCATGTGTCCAATTCGGAGCTCGCTAAGTTGTTAACCGGCGGTTTCTCGACGCGCGAGACCATGATTCTAGATGACCAAATGAATGTCATTATCGACAGTAATCCGAATAAGACGGGTCAAAGCGTTCGCTCCGAGTCTTGGTCACAGGAATTGCTGAATACGGGCAGCATGCAGGGCTACTTCAACAGTAAGCTGC
Source organism: Paenibacillus qinlingensis (assembly GCF_031455095.1). GTDB lineage: Bacteria > Bacillota > Bacilli > Paenibacillales > NBRC-103111 > Paenibacillus_E > Paenibacillus_E qinlingensis_A. The sequence goes on along the minus strand of NZ_JAVDSB010000006.1, from coordinate 210,601 downwards.
AAGGTAAAGACTACAGCGTAATCTATAATCAATCCAGATATAACAACTGGACCTATGTATCGCTTATTCCTTTGGAAGAAGCGAAAAAGGAATCTGCCTCGATCGGCTGGGCTACACTAACAGCTTGTCTGCTTCTGCTTCTTTTTACAGCACTGCTCGCCTATTGGGGATCCAGACGGATGTCCGTTCCTATACGCAGCTTAGTAGAATTTACAATGCGCCACAGCAAGCCAGCTAATGGTGGAACGGTTGTTAAAGATGAATTACAGTGGGTTGGGACTCAATTCGCCTCCCTGCATCAGTCCAAAGAGCAGCTGGAAGGTCAAATGAAGAGCCAATTCGGCCAGCTTGTTGATTATTTCATGTTAAAACTATTCCAAGGTGAGATGCATCGCGGAGAGCTGCAAGAAAAAGCAAGCCAGTTTCATATTCCCGTTTGGCGGCGCTATGCGGTCATGGTTTTGCAGATTGATACCTTGGAGCACACGCGCTACAAGCCCGGCGAGCAGGATTTACTCTTGTTTGCGATCAACAATATCGCCTCAGAGCTGATTCCGCATCCCCACCGCATTCACGCCATGCCGATTGGTAACTATCAGGTGACACTGGTGGGCAGCGAAATGGATAATCACCGGGATTTGCTTAGCCAGTTGAGTGAATTTGCCGAGTCCGTGCAGAAGGCGGCAGCCGATTTTCTGGAGCTTAAAGTCAGCGTCGGGATCAGCCGTCCGTATGAAGCCATTAATGAAACACCCCAAGCCTTCCTTGAAGCCAAAGAAGCGCTGCAATATCGGATTCGTCTCGGGGAGAAAGCCATTCTACATCTAGATGACTTGAAGCCGCAGCAAGCGTCTCGTCACTATTACCCGCATCATCTCGTTTCCGAGCTAACGCAGGCGATTGCCTTTTTGGAAAAGGACAAGGCCGACGAGCTGCTCCAGCAGTTTATTCAAGAGGTGCTCCGCGTGGAAACCGATCCTAACCTGTATCGCATCTCCTTCGCGATGCTGTTGACTGATCTAGCTCGTATTGTATATGACATGGGGGATACAGGGGAGCTCTTCTCTCATGATGGACGCAATGAATATGAGCAGCTGTTCAGCCTCAAAACACCGCAAGAAATCGAAGGATGGTTCAAATCACACATCATTCATCCAATGATTGAGCTAGTCCGTAAGCGGCATGAATCATCTGGCAAAAGCATTTCTCGCTCGGTCATGGATTTGGTCCATGCGTATTACGACAGTGACCTGACACTGGATCAGTGTGCCTTGCGAATGAATTACAGCACACACTATATACGCCGCATGTTCCGGAAAGAAACCGGGATGAACTTCAGTGATTATCTAGCAAGCTACCGTCATGACATGGCGATTAGTTGGCTCAGTGGAACGGAAATGAAAATCACAGAAATTGCTGAACGCCTGCAATACACGAATGCGCAAAACTTTATCCGCAACTTCCGTAAGCTCGAAGGCATGACACCTGGTCAGTACAGAGAGCTCAAAAAGACTTCGGAATAATCACTCCTTCCTATACGTTACAAGTAGACAAAAACCTGGCCACTCGCCAGGTTTTTTTGTGTTGCGGTGCAGTATAAAGTCCATTCCAAATGATTATGGCCGAGGTCGCTAATGATTACTAATGGCGTAATTACGCTGGTTTTCGGACCGTCTTGCATGTGGAGCGCTGCTGATTATTGAAGGCAATTCTGGGCTTCGATATGCTAACGCTGTCACAACAATCAAGGAGGACGATGACTCGTGGAACTGACTTCCAAACCGTTAAGATCAAATGCGGTTGTTAAGAGCAAGGCACGTCTCAGGTTAAACCGTCTGTTGAAAAACAAGTGGCTTTACCTGATGGCGTTACCCGGTATGCTCTACTTTATTATTTTTCGCTACTTTCCAATGTGGGGACTGTTAATTGCTTTTCAGGATTATCAACCATCACTAGGAATGCTTCATAGCAAATGGGTGGGTCTAAAGCATTTCGAGCGCTTCTTTTTCGATGCCTCCTTCGCCCTGTTATTTAAGAATACGATTATTATGGCAGTCTATAATTTGGTGTTCTTCTTCCCGCTTCCCATTATCTTGGCCCTGTTATTAAACGAAATTCGCCGAGAAGTCTTTAAGCGAACGATCCAAACGATTGTGTATATTCCTCACTTTGTATCGTGGGTCGTAGTCGTAGGTATTTCCTACATCTTCTTCACGACAGAAGGCGGCATAGTAAATGATGTGCTAGCTTCTATCGGACTACCCAAAATCGAATTCCTCATTTCCAGTGAATGGTTCCGAACGATGATCATTTCGCAGGTCATTTGGAAAGAAACCGGTTGGGGAACCATCATCTTTCTCGCTGCATTAGCAGGTGTTGACCCTCAATTATATGAGGCAGCGAAAATCGATGGGGCCGGACGTTTCCGACAGTTGTGGCACATCACGCTCCCAGCCATACGAAGTGTCATCGTGATTCTGTTTATTTTGCGACTGGGCTCATTCTTGGATACAGGCTTTGAACAAATCTTCCTCATGCTGAACGCCATGAACCGCGATGTAGGCGAGGTATTTGATACGTATGTCTACAATGTCGGTATTCAGCAAGGTCAGTTCAGCTACAGCACAGCCGTCGGCTTATTCAAATCCATTATCGGACTGGCGTTGGTCGTTGGTGCTAACCGGATGGCCAAAAAAATGGGCGAAAGCGGTCTGTATTAAGGAGGGAATTCAGCAAAATGATCAATAAGAGCTTAGGCAGCCGCATCTTTGACGGCTTCAATTATACTTTTTTAACCGTATTCGCCTTAATTACCTTACTTCCGTTCATTTACATTGTGTCCGTCTCGTTCGCAGAGCCAGCAGAAGTACTCAAACGCGGCTTCATCCTGTTCCCAACCTCTTTCTCCTTGGAAGGGTATCGCTATATTTTCTCGACACACATTATCGTCAACAGCTTATTCGTAACCATCGGGATTACGGTTGTCGGGACTTTCATCAATCTGTTGTTCACTACGCTTCTTGCCTATCCACTCTCTAGACAGGATTTCGCTGGCAGAAAACTCTTCATGATGATGATTGTATTCACGATGTTGTTCCACGGCGGTATTCTACCTACATTTCTAGTTGTTAAATCGCTTGGGATGCTCAATAGCTACTGGTCCCTGCTCATCCCGAATGCAATTAGCGCATTCAATTTGATCGTCGTCGTTAGCTTTTTTAGACAACTGCCCGAAGGACTAGAGGAAGCTGCGAAGATTGACGGCTGCAGTGACGTCGGACTGCTCTTCCGCATCGTTTTACCCTTATCAGCACCGGTACTGGCTACCTTCGCCTTATTCTATTCCGTTGGACACTGGAACACTTTTTTCAATGCCATTATGTACATCAACGATTCCAAAATGTGGCCCATCCAGGTCTGGCTAAGGCAAATCGTCATCCTTTCACAAGGCGGAATTGGTGACTCGACGCAGTTCGATCAGAACTACATCGCACCTCCGTCCCAAATCATTAAAATGGCGGTCATTGTCATTTCCACGGTGCCTATTTTGATTGTGTATCCCTTTTTGCAAAAGCATTTTGCCAAAGGTGTCATGCTCGGTTCTGTGAAAGGTTGAAAAGGCTCCCAAAAGCTATTGTGATTGGGATGCATTCATATACAATAAGAATATGGGGAGGCAATACCACGATGAGAACACATGCAGGAATGAGAAAAGCCGGAATTGCAACGATGGGTATGATGGTAGGCGCTGCTGCACTGCTTACGGGCTGTGGAAACGATGCAAGTCCTGCAACAGGAGGCACGAGTACAAGCGCAGCCAGTTCACCTGCCACCAAAGAGCCGCTGAAACTGAGTGTCATGACCCTCATGTATGCCGAGCCGCCGAAAGCGGACAGTGAAGTACAGAAGCAGATCGAAGCCTACACGAATACTAAGCTCGACATCTCCTGGGTCCCCAACTCCTCCTACAAGGAAAAGGTGAATGTTACGATTGCTTCCGGTGAGCTGCCAAAGGCACTGCTTGTACAGAACAATAAGGATTCCAATATTTTGAGCGCTGTACGTGCAGGTGTATTCTGGGAAGTCGGTCCTTATTTGAAGGACTATCCGAATCTAGCGAAAATGAACCCCTCTGTCTTCGACAACATTAAAGTGGACGGCAAAATATACGGCTTATATCGGGCACGCGATTTGGCGACGTACGGCGTTATTTTCCGCAGCGACTGGTTAAAAAATGTTGGGCTTACTGCACCAAAAACTATAGATGATTTGTACAATGTATTTAAAGCGTTCACATTAAACGATCCCGATAAAAATGGCAAAGCAGATACCGTTGGCTTGACCGAAGAGAAAACGATGGACGGGTTTGGTGTCATAGCTTCGATCATGGGCGCACCGAACAGCTGGGAAGTGAAAGACGGCAAATTAAGCCCTGATTTCTTAGCGCCGGAGTATTTTGAAGCCATGAAATTTTATAAAAAGTTGTATGATGAAAAGTTGATTAAACAAGACTTCCCTGTGCTGAACAACCAACAGAAGAAGGATGATATCAACCAAGGCAAGGCTGGAGCCGTTATCTCCAATTTAATTGACGGCGCCGCTTATCAGGCAACGCTCGCTAAATCCTTCCCAGGCTCCGATGTCGACGTTGTAAGCCGAATTCAAGGTCCTAAGGGCGAAAGACTGCCTGGCGGCGTAGGCTATAACAGCGTGTTCATGTTCCCGAAATCAAGTGTGAAAACAGAGGCTGAATTGAAACAAATTCTTGGCTTCTACGACAAGCTTTCCGATCAGAAGATGCTGGATTTGCTAGGCTGGGGAATTGAAGGCAAACATTATAAAACCGAAGACAGCAAGCCGGTATTTATTGATCAAAAGCTGCAAGACACCGAAGTAGGCTCCAGCTACTTACAATTACAGATTGCCAAATATACAGCCAAAACTACAGGTAAAGAAACACCTCTGATGGAGAAGTACGGCAAAATGATCAAAGAAAACGAAACGATTGCAGTTAACAATCCAACAAACCCGCTCGTGTCCGAAACGCAAACAACGAAAGGCACAGAATTGAAGCCAATCATTGACGATGCTCGCACAAAATTTATCCTAGGCAAGCTGGATGAAGCAGGTTGGAAGCAAGCGATTGACCAATGGAGAAAAGCAGGCGGCGACAAAGTCATCGAAGAATTCAGTGCGCAATACGCCAAGAACGGTAAATAAATTTAGAACAGGAGGGGCATCTATGCCCCTCTTTTCTCTAGAGGAGAGAGCCCAGATGACAGTTCAGCGATCCGTATGTATTTCCGGCACAGATAGAGGCATCGGTTTGGCACTCGTTAAGGATTACCTCTTGGACGGGTATACCGTTTTTGCCGGTGGTATTACCACAGAGAATGAAGCATTAGCTCAGCTTAGCACCCAATTTCCAGATCACCTACATACTTCCTTTCTGGATGTGGGCAGTGACGAGAGTGTAAAGGCGTTCGCTGCGTTCATCGCAAGCAAGACCGACAAACTTGAGCTGCTCATTAATAATGCAGCCATTCTGGGGGATATGAAGCAAACGATTACGGATGTTATTGATTTTGATGAGATTCAGCGAGTCTATAATATCACGGCCATCGGTGCTATTCGCTTAACGAACTCTTTAATTGAACCGTTCCTGCAAGGAGGCCAGCTCATCGTGAACATTTCATCCGAAGCAGGCAGTATTCGGCAAAGCCATCGCGAGTCCTGGTTCGGTTACAGCATGGCGAAAACGGCATTAAATATGGGATCAACCATTATACACACTACGATTCGCAAACAAGGTGGGCGCGTTCTTTTGATACACCCTGGTTGGGTTAAAAGTGCGATGAACGGGACATGGAGTGATGCAGGAACATTTACTCCTGAAGTCGCAGCGGCCAATATCAGACATACAATTATGCTTTATCGTGATCAAATTCGTGAACAACCGCTTTATCTGGCTGCCGATACGGGGGAAGAATTGCCTTGGTAGGCATATTTTAGGCCACTTACGGGCAGTTTATTGGAAGAGTTTACGGGATCACGGAGGCGTGAGGCTTGGTTGCAACGACGTTACACCTACGTGAGATCGCACCGTTCGCTAGTTTTGTATTTGTCAGATGGTTACTATACAATAGTAAGAGGGGAATCCATTCCCTAGTTATGTTCGAGGAGGTATGATCATGAATAATTTCACATTCCATAATCCAACTACCCTACATTTCGGTCAAGGACAGTTAGACAAACTAACGACCGAAGTACCGAAGTATGGGAAAAATATTTTGCTTGTCTATGGTGGAGGCAGCATCAAAGCCAATGGTCTCTATGACAAAGTCGTTACCCTCTTGCAAGGTCTAGAGGCAACCATCGTAGAACTTAGAGGCGTTGAGCCGAACCCGCGATTAACGACCGTCCACCGCGGCGTAGCCCTGTGCCGTAGTAACAACATCGACCTCATCCTTGCAGTAGGCGGCGGCAGCGTGATTGACTGTGCCAAAGCGATCGCAGTTGGCGCCAAGTACGATGGCGACTTCTGGGATATCGCAACCCGCAAAGCAGCAGCCACAGGCGCACTTCCGTTAGCAACCGTGCTGACCATTGCGGCGACTGGCTCTGAAATGAACTCTGGTTCTGTTATTACCAATTGGGAGACTCAAGATAAACTTGGCTGGGGAAGTCCGTTTTCATTCCCGAAATTCTCAATCCTTGACCCTGCTCATACGACATCCTTGCCTGAAAACCAAACCGTGTACGGCATGGTCGATATTATGTCACACGTCTTTGAGCAATACTTCCATCATGGCACGAACTCCCCTATACAAGATGGGTTCAGCGAAACGATTCTGCGCACAGTTATCGATACAGCTCCACTCTTGTTGAAGGATCTGCACAATCTAGAACACCGCGCAACCATTCTGTACAGCGGTACGATGGCGTTGAACGGAACTCTAAGCATGGGGATTCGCGGGGATTGGGCGACACACAATCTAGAGCATGCGGTTTCCGCTGTCCATGATATCCCGCACGGCGGCGGCTTGGCCATCCTCTTCCCGAACTGGATGACCCACACCCTCGAGTCCAACGTGGGACGCTATAAACAGTTCGCGCAACGCGTCTTCGGCATTGATGCCGCAGGCAAATCCGACAAGCAAGTTGCCGAGGAAGGCATCGCGGCATTGCGTGCGTTCTTCACCAGTATTGGCGCACCGAGCCGACTGGCTGACTACAACATCGATGACTCCACGATCGAGCTTATGGCCGATAAAGCCATGATTTACGGCGATTTCGGTAACTTCCAGAAGCTGACTCGCGCCGATGTCGTGAAGATTTATCAAATGTCGCTATAAGCCGCGACATGAAGAAGCCGCACTCCAAGGTCAACCTTGGGGGTGCGGCTTTTTACTTTATAATCCTAGCGCTGCACAGGCAGCACCTTATAATCGCGCCACTCCTCTGGCAGCAGACGCTGATATCGCGACTGTAGATAGCGATCGTCGATCAACAGCAGCACGCCGTGATCCGTTTCGGAGCGGATTAGCCGTCCACCGGCCTGCTGAACTTTGTTCATGCCGGGGTAGACATAGGCGTAGTCGTAGCCGTTTTTGCCTGTACGCTCCATATAATCCTTAATCAGATTGCGTTCCGGTCCTAACTGCGGCAAACCAACGCCCACAACGACGACGCCCGTTAAGCGATCGCCGACGAGATCGATGCCTTCGGAGAAGATACCTCCCATCACCGCAAAACCCACTAACGTCTGTTCTGCTCCAGGCTGAAATGCCGATAGAAAGTGCTCCCGCTCCTCCTCTGTCATTTTGGCCTGTTGAACGATTATGTTGAGCTCAGACTCCTCCGCCTCTTCGCCAACAAGATCCGTGAAAGCCTCGTAGACACTACTCATATACGCATACGATGGGAAAAACACGAAATAATTACCCGCTCGTCCCGTGACCAGCTCATAGATTGAACGAGCAATCTGCGTACGACTGTGTTCCCGATCCTGGTAACGGGTCGAAAGCGGCTGCACGAAAACCTCCAGCTGCTCCTTAGCAAAAGGCGACGGCACCGTTACCGAATAATCGTCCTCTCCTGCCCCTAACGTGTCCATGAAATAGGACAAGGGGGATAGCGTCGCCGAGAAAAACACATGCGCCCGGTACCCTTTCCCCATTTGCCGCAGCAGATGGGAGGGATCTAGACAAACGAGCTTCACGCTGACCTCGTTCCGATCATTGACAGCTAGCGTGACATATCGCTCGTCGTATAGCTTGGATATGCGCACGAAATTTTGTGCACCGAAATACGCATCCAAGAGTACCGCACTCACAGCGTTACCACCAGCTGATCTTGCTAACTCCTTTTCAGCCTCCGATATAAATGCCTCCACATGCACCAATAAAGATTCCGGCATCGCCGACTCCACCATCATCTCGGGATCCCCAATCTGCTTGCGGAGCGCAATAAAATATGTGTTAATCGCCTTCGCCGCGTCATGCACCTCTTTACGAACACCCTTGAACTCCCGCTGCAACGTAAGGAAAGCCGATTTATGAAGCTCACTTGCATACATTTCCCGTGCTCGATCCACTAGATTATGCGCCTCATCAATCAGCAAAGCTGTTTTGCGCTTTTGCTCCTCAAACAGCCTTTTCAAATTCACACGCGGGTCGAAAATATAGTTATAATCACAAATTGCCGCATCCGCCGCATAGGCCACGTCCAACGAAAACTCAAACGGACACACCCGATGCTTCCGCGCATAAGTCTCAATGACAGTACGCGTCATCACGGTTTCTTGCTTGAGCAGATCCAGCACCGCCCCATTCACCCGATCATAGTAACCATCCGCGAACTCACAGTGCGCTGGCGTACACCGGACCTCGTCCTTCAAACACACTTTTTCCTTTGCCGTTAGCGTAACCACATGCAGGTGCAAGCCTTTGTCCTGTAAATGGTAAAAAGCTTCCTCAGCTGCCGTACGCGTTATCGTCTTCGCCGTCAAATAGAAGAAACGCTGAAGCAACCCTTCCCCCATCGCTTTCACTGACGGAAACAGCGTCGACATCGTCTTTCCAATCCCTGTTGGTGCCTTAGCAAACAGCTTGTGCTCGTCCTGAATGGTTTTGTACACGGCCCCAACCAGTTTACGCTGTCCTTCTCGGTACTGTGGAAAAGGGAAGGGCAGCTCCTTGATACTCTGATTTCTGCGCTGCTCATGGTCAAACTTCACTTGGGCATACGGATAGTAAGCCTGAATGACCTCATTCACAAAGAGCTCCAGCTCTTCGTAAGCAGCTTCCCTTACAAAATGCCTAGTCTCCTCTGTGTCGACTTGCGTATACGTAAGCCGCACACCCATATGGTTCAGCCCACGATCATGGGCCACCATGTATGCATAGCACATCGCCTGTGCCCAGTGCACAGGATAGGAATTCTCATCTATAAGGGCAATATCCGAAGACGTCGATTTAATCTCATCTACGGTTAGTGTATGGCTATCTGCTTGAACAAGCAGCCCATCACAACGTCCATCTATTTTAAATAAAAGCCCCTCATACGCAATCTCCGCAGAAACATATACTTCATGTTCATCAGATTCTCCATATTGCTTTTGCAGCCTCTGATGCGCCTTCGTGCCATCTCTCAGTGCCTTACTCGAGCGAAATTCCGTATCAATACTACCACTGCTAAACACATATTCCACAAGCGAACGAACCGATATCTGAACAAGAGGTAGCATGCCACGTCTCCATTATTAGAACATTTGTTCCTTATTATACTATGTGTACAGGTGAAACTCTAATGGTTGATGTCTCAATTCACGATCATTTCACCCACTGAAACGGGGTCGTATTAAAAAATATGTCCGGATTAGCCTGAATATTATGCGCCCAAAATGTAAAATGCAGATGCGGCCCTGTAGAGAACCCCGTCGTGCCGACAAGCCCGATAATGTCACCCTGCTTGACGCGGTCGCCCGTTTTCACACGCAGCTCAGAGAGATGCGCGTACTGCGAGAACAGCCCCATCCCATGGTCGAGATAGATGGAATTACCGGTCAAATACAGGGGTTCGGCTAGCGCGACGACCCCATCGTTCGTTGCCTTGATCGGTGTGCCTTCTTTGGCGGCCAGATCAAGGGCCATATGCGCGCTGTCGTATTTCCCGTTCACATAACGGGTGTACCCATACGGCGTGGTCAAAATCCCCTCGATCGGTTTCACGAATGGTCCGCGGAACAAAAAGGTTGGCTCCGATTTACTGCGCGCCAGATCAATCTTTTTCTGATCGGCATTGATGCGCGCCGTATCTTGTTTCATGCTTTCCATTTGCTCCGTAACCTTCAAATACTGCGTCTCGAACTTCTTCGCCTTGATGGTCAGCGTCTGATCACCAATCGGATATGTGCCTACCTTAACACTCATCGGGATTGGCAGATAAGTGAAGTACCCCGCCTCATAAGGCTGAAGCGTATACGTCTTCCCCTGCCAACTAATGCTGCCTGGCTCCTTATGACGCACAAGCACGATATCACCCGGCGAAGCTTGCTCCGGGATGAGCTTCCAGCTAGAGCCAATAGCCGCTTTAGCACCTGCCTCATCTATATATAAAGAAGCCTCCGCTTTGAGCTTGGTTAGATGCGTTTTCTCACCCAACATAATCGCCCTCGCGTCTTCCGTCATGCCGTCTATCCACGTCTGTCCGCCATCCACGGTGAGCACGAGCGGGCTTTTACTATTCGTTGTGCTGGGCAACAAAGCCCACCCAACCTTCGGCGTCACGAACTGTGACTGCTTCACATCAAAAACAGTCCCGTTCAGCGTAACGATATCTACTCGCTTTTGAACTGTTGCTGCTCCGCCCACGGCAGGTGTCCCATCGGTTTCCAAGCTTAACAGTTTGGCAATGGCGTCAATGCCCATCGCGTCTGCCCCGCTATCCACGGATGGTGCTTCCGTCGTCAGTACCTCCTGCCAATGCGCGCCGCCATCGGAAGTTTGAGCCATTCCGTCCGCATACTTCACCCAGCCGCGTTCGAGATCAAGCATCCGGAACTCCAAAGCTTCACGCGGTGTTGGCGTTGGCACGGGGGTTGCTGCTATCGTGTCAGGTGCCTTCGTTTTCAGTGTAACTGATGATCCAAAAGGATTTTTCCCGATAAGCATCACCATACATGCCGCAAGGATGCAAGCGCCGACCAGCAGTGGCCACTGACGCCTTTTTCTTGGTCTCACAGATGTTTCTACCTCCTTGAGTGACGACGGGTTGTCCAGCTGTGCAACGCCTGCGTCTTCTGATTTCACTCTTCTCATGGTAACACAAAAAACCCGAAGACAGCTATGCCTCCGGGTTTTACGACGCTATATTTGTACGCCCTTTTTGAGCGTTTTCTGATCACTATTCGTGTTATTAACTAATGGAAGTAACTTGACACTTCGAACCATTGTGGACTGACATAAATGACATGTCGGCACGTGATCGAATGCAAAATTATCTCGCATCCAGCCTTTACAGCCTTCATTTTCACAAGACCATACCGTCACATTTTCTAGAGGCATCTCTTCAAGCGACTTTTTTCTGGAATACATGGATAAACCTCCTTAGAGTACTAAGCATCAGCTAGCTTTAAATTGAAAAAGACTGCCATTACTTAAGTAAAGGCAGTCTTTTTAATTATATTACAGTTTTACAACGTTTTCTGCTTGTGGTCCGCGGTTACCTTGAACTACGCTGAATTCAACGGATTGACCTTCGTCCAAAGTTTTGAAGCCGTCGCCTTGGATTGCGGAGAAGTGAACGAATACATCGTTGCCGCCTTCAACTTCGATAAAACCGAAACCTTTTTCTGCGTTAAACCATTTTACTGTACCAGTAGCCATTGTGAAATACCTCCAAAAATTATTAACATGTTTTTTATTCTTCAAAGAGAAAAAATTCACACATTGTATAAGGTTCACTAACAAAAATGAAAACCCTTTACAATATGTGAATTCAGGTTCTATTTGTCGATTGAATTTATCATAACACACCACTTATGAAAACGCAAACTATTTCCAAACTTTACAAGTATAAAATTTAAAATGTGCTCCCCAACTTTAGTCTAGGATACCTCTTGGTCTCCAGACGGTTTGAGGCAGGAAGGAGGCAAACTATACTTGTTGTATAGAGTTTAGGAGGGTTTTGAGCATGTATAACGCAAGTATTCAAACGATATTAGCAGCAAGTGTTTTATTCGTCATTTTCACGTGGATCGGAGGCGTCAAAGCTTCCCGATTATTGTACAGCGGCAGCTTGGAGAGGCTGCAACGCAAAACACGCAAACTGTTATTCTGGGCATGGTTTCCCATCCTTCCCGCAGGAGCAATTGCAGCTGCCATCGGCTGGTTGCAGATGAACATGGACCCGATTTTTTGGAAAGACCGCATCTTTTTGCAAGCCCCATTGGTCGTTGTTCCTCTACTTAGCATATGGTTCGTGGCCATTCCTAAGCTGCTGAAGCTTCGTTCCCTAACTAAGCAAAGCTTGGCAGAAGGCAGCACTGCCATCGAACCTGCGATGTTTCACAGAGCTGCAAGTCTTGGCATCATTTTTCCTTATCAATTAACCGCGCTTAGCGCTGTAACTTCTCTATATTTCTCTTTGGTACCTTCGGTTCCATTCCAATGGGTAGAGACCGCCATTCCTCTCGCTATTCTTGTTATCCTTGCAGCTGGACTGTGGTTGCGGCATGACCTTCGGTCCAAGCAAGTACGTAAAGCTGACAACTATCAAGCACCGCGCATTTGGAGACGCATTGGCACCATGACGGGCGTGCTCATCGTGATCGCAGGAATTGGCTTTTATTTGTTTACTTTTGCAATGAATAAAAGTATACTCCCAGCCGAGATTGACATGGCCAGCGGAACGCATGATTACGGCGGTGGAGCAGCCGGAGAGCATGCCCATCATGATATGACCGCAATGGCAGGCATGGTGTCTGTTACCTACCTAACAGGTCCTAAAGAGGGGACCCCAGATCGCCGTTTTACACTCACAGCACAAAAAACGACAACAACACTCCACTCCGGTAAAACTGTAGATGCTTGGACTTACAACGGGCAAATCCCAGGGCCTGAGCTTCGCATGAAGGAAGGCGAACTCATCGAGGTCACCTTAACGAACAAAGATATCGATGTTGGCGTTACGGCTCATTGGCATGGACTAGATGTACCCAACGCAGAAGATGGTGTTGCCGGTGCTACGCAAAATGCGGTAATGCCTGGTGAGACTTACACTTATCGCTTCCGCGCTGAGCAAGTAGGCAGTTTCTGGTACCATTCGCATCAAGATTCCCAAGAGGCGGTCAGCAAAGGACTTTTCGGAGCGTTAATCGTGGAGCCGAAGGAAGCAGCACAAGTGAGCTCCACAACAGTTACTTCTACACAGCCGCTAAAAGATATTACCGTGCTGACTCATCGTTGGAAAGGCGCTCTCGCAATCGGTGCCAATGATCAACTTGACCGTCAATCCGTAGCGCCTGGGACACCTGTACGCATGCGTCTCATTAACACGGATGACTGGGTCGATCAGGTGTATACATTAGTTGGAACGCCTTTTCAGGTGGCTGCAATTGATGGAACAGACTTAAATAAGCCAGATCTTTTAACGAATACCAATGTGATGGTCCCTACAGGGGGCCGTTATGATCTTACCTTCATCATGCCGGATCATCCCGTTTATTTACATGTGGAAGGAAGCAAAAACGGTGGCATTCTGCTTTCTCCCGATGGCCAAGGTGAACTTCCTGTACTCCCGCAAACGGTGAGATTTGACCCACTAATCTATGGTTCGCCTAAGGAAACGCCTTTTAACGCTGATAGTCAATTTGCGAGAGATTTTACACTCATTTTAGATAATAAACTCGGCTTCTTTAATGGTACTTTTAATTTCCTCTATACGTTGAACGGAAAAGTGTTCCCCGATGCCCCGATGTTCATGGTGAAAGAAGGGGATTTGGTCAAAACAACGATCATCAATCGCGGAAATGTTGAGCATCCGATGCATTTGCATGGCCATCATGTTCTTGTACTTTCTCGCAATGGCAAACCTTCCACAGGCAGTCCGTGGTGGTCAGATACACTTGATTTACAGCCAGGCGAGACGTACGAAATCGCGTTTATCGCCAATAATCCTGGATTATGGATGGATCATTGCCACAATCTTACGCATGCTGCTGATGGGATGTCGATGCATTTGATGTATGAAGGGATTACGACGCCATTTTCCGTCGGGAGCGGCACACAGAATCATCCTGAATAACCTAAGTATGGAGGAACTACACACATGACAGAAGATCTATTTGGGGCCGCGGGATTTAGTTCTTTTAGCCTAATTTTTTAGGGTCCATCCTCGCATATTGGAGTAGTCGATTGGCCTATAGTTCAGGATATAAACAGCTGGGTAGGAGGTCTTTAGGGCTAGTTATCCTCATCCTGTTAATTGAGATACTTGCCTTAACCAAAGCGGTCATCATCCTAACCACATGGCCGACAGGATGGCCAGCGATGCAGGTGAAACTGGCGCTGGAGCTAGCCTTGTTCGGCGTCCCCGCAGTGGCGACGCTGGTGTGGTCCGTGCCGCGGCTGTGGCGGTTAGCGCGCTTGGATAAAAGGCCGCAGGGCGAAGCCCTTCCTGCGGAAGTGCGTGCGAGCGCCACACATATCGCGGTGGCGCTGCCCATGCAGGCGGTCATGCTGGGCGCGATGGCCGTGCTCTTTTACACCTACTTCACCGCGGTTCCGCTGCCGGTGAAGCTGATCGTGGTGCCGACGCTGCTAGCGTTCGTCGGCACGTTCGTGCAAGGGTATCGGCTGCACCGCCGATACCTAGCCATGCGCAGCCCCGCGTGGACGAAGCCACGGCTAGGGGTGCGGGTGTTGCGCGCTGCCGCCGGTGTCCTGGCGGCAGCAGCGGTGTTATGGATCTGGCTGAGCACAGCTAGCCAGATGAGCCATTTGCCCGCCGAGATGAACATGGCGGCGGGGGTCATGGACTACGGCGGCAGCGCAGCGCCGGCGAATGGTGAACACGCCCACCACGGGGTGGGCGGGATGAGCGTAGCGACGCTGACGGGTCCCCGTGAGGGGACGCCGGATCAGCGGTTTACGCTCACAGCTGTGAAGAAAACCATCACGCTCAGCTCGGGGCAACAAGTGGAAGCGTGGACGTTTAACGGCCAGCTTCCTGGCCCTGAGTTGCGTGTGAAGCAAGGTCAATTAATTGAAGTTACATTAGTAAACGCCGATATTGAAGATGGTGTTACGCTGCATTGGCACGGGCTTGATGTCCCCAATGCTGAGGACGGTGTAGCTGGTGTGACCCAAAATGCCGTCCTGCCAGGTCAAACCTATGTGTATCGGTTCATAGCGAGCGATGCCGGAACTTATTGGTACCATTCCCATCAGCAGTCGTATATCGGTGCAGGGAAAGGTCTGTTCGGTTCACTTATTGTCGAACCACAAGCATTGCAGAAGGGGCAATCCCTGTCTCAGATGGTCGTGGATATTCCCATTGTAGCCCACACCTATATCGCGTTAGGAGTTGCTCCGAACAAGAACATGATCTCTTTTGGCGCTTCAGACTCGCGTCAAATCAAACAAATTGCGCCTGGAACGCCAGTCCGACTGCGTCTCATCAATACCGACAATGAACCGACAAGGTTCAAGTTATTAGGAACACATTTTCAGGTAGCCGCCATTGATGGAACTGACCTCCATGAACCTTCCGATCTGGTGGATCAGGATCTCGTTGTCGCCTCTGGCGGACGATATGATGTGACGTTTATCATGCCTAGGGGAAACGTTTTCCTAGGTTCTATTTCCTATAAAAGAGAGGGAAGTCATGCCTCTTTGGTGATGAGCCCAGATGGCATGGACGCGGACTTCAGCGTTGTCGCCGCGAAGCGTAATGTTACTTTTGACCCATTGACCTATGGCAGTCCAGATAAGAAAGCTATAGCCGCATTCAACGGACATTATGATCGTGAGTTTCAGCTTATTTTGGATAAACGATTAGGTTTATATAATGGTGCATTCAACTATTCGTTTACGATTAACGGGAAACTATTTCCCGACACCCCTATGTTGATGGTAAAAGAGGGAGACGTCGTAAAAACGACAATCGTCAATCACAGCAGCGCCAACCATCCGATGCATTTGCACGGACATCACATGATTGTACTTAGCCGGAACGGACAACTGTCGAGCGGAAGCCCGTGGTGGGTAGATACGTTAAATGTCGGTCCAGGAGAAACGTATGAGGTTGCATTTATCGCTGATAATCCTGGGCTATGGATGGACCACTGCCACAATTTGCAGCATGCGACCGCTGGAATGACGATGCATTTGATGTACGAGGGGATCACAACGCCATATTCGGTGGGTAGCAGCACGCAGAATCACCCTGAATAGCTGTGATTCCGTTATTTCTTTGGATTTTCAGTCTAATTGGTCACGCAATTGGCACAATTGCAAACTCAGTTTTTCAAAAAAGAGGGAGGGCATGTCAGATTAACTTACACATTGTTGACAAAACACCCCTTTGCCGTTTACTCTAAAAGAAGCAGGCACGACCTAATTGCATATGACTCCTTTCGTATAACCTTAATAATTGGATTAAGGGTCTCTACTTAGAAACCGTAAATTTCTAGCTACGAAAAATGTGCACTGAGAGCAGGCATATTTTTCATGGCTAGTTTTTTTGTGCCTATATATTCATATATTAGGGAGTAGGAGGTTTCATACGATGACAACTATTTTAATTAAAGATGCACTAATTGTGACCATGAACCGCAACGGGGATATTATAACTGGTGATCTGTTGATCGAAAATGACCGCATTACCGCAATTGGACCAGACTTGAACCCACCGCATGCAGACAAAATCATTAACGCCAAGAATCGCACGGTTATTCCGGGCTTTATTCAAACACACATTCATCTCTGCCAGACCTTATTTCGTGGAAAAGGAGACGATCTTGAGCTCATGGATTGGCTAAAAAGGCGGATCTGGCCCCTGGAAGCCTCGCATGACGAGGAATCGATTTACTATTCGGCGATGCTTGGTATCGGTGAATTGATTCAAAGCGGGACAACAACGATCGTAGATATGGAGACTGTGCATCACACCGATTACGCATTCCAAGCGATTGCAGAGAGCGGGATTCGCGCATTGTCTGGTAAGGTGATGATGGACAAAGGGGATGAAGTTCCTTTCGCCTTGCAGGAAAATACGACAGATTCCATTCAACAGAGTGTTGATTTGCTGGAAAAATGGCATGGCCACGACGACGGCCGCATCCAGTACGCGTTCTCGCCGCGTTTTGTCATCTCGTGTACGGAGGAGCTCCTGCGCGAGGTGCGCAGCTTGTCAGAACAGTACCAGGTGAAGGTGCATACGCATGCTTCTGAAAATCTGGGTGAAATCGAGATTGTGCAAGCCGAAACGGGCATGCGCAACGTTGTCTACCTCGATCATCTCGGCTTAGCGAATGAACGATTGATCTTAGCGCATTGCATCTGGCTAGATGAGCAAGAAAAACGCATCATTCACGAGCGTGGCGTGCATGTCAGCCATTGTCCCGGCTCCAACCTGAAGCTGGCTTCAGGGATCGCCGAGACGCCTGAGATGCTGAGGCTGGACATCTCTGTCAGCCTAGGAGCTGATGGAGCGCCGTGCAACAACAATCTCGATATGTTCAACGAGATGCGGCTCGCTGCGCTCATCCAGAAGCCCGTGCACGGCCCGACGGCCATGAATGCGCAGACGGTATTCCGCATGGCGACCATCGGCGGCGCTCGCGCCGTGGGCATGGCTGATGAGATCGGTTCGCTCGAAGTCGGCAAGAAAGCCGACTTGGCGATCCTCGATCTCAACAACTTCCACACGTATCCGTCCTACGACGTGGATCCGATCTCACGCATCGTCTATTCGGCGACGCGTGCTGATGTCGAGACGACCATCATTAATGGTCGCATCGTCATGGAAAACCGCATCATGCGGACGGTTGATAAAGACATCGTCCTACCCGAGGCCAACCGCTCGATTCAGCGGTTGTTGAAGAGGGCGAACCTGCGCTAGTCGCAACCCGTATCGAAGGGAACGCAGATGCCTTATTTCGCCGCAATCAACCCAATTTGTCTCCGAGGGGAACCTGAGTGCGCTATTTGCTCGATTTCCGTCATTTATGGCGGTTTTCGACAAAATAGAGCACTGTCGTTCCCTTCGAAGTCAAATTTGCCTATATGGCAGCAAATAGCGCATTCTTGTTCCACTTCTAATGAGCTTTCCCGTGATGGGGGTGGAGATGGCAGCAGCGGGCGATCTTTGATGCGCCTACCTAGGTTCTCCTAGCTGTTCCGGACAAGGTGCTCAACGCGTGCTACGCGGTCTTGTTGGCCAACATCCGCTACTGTGAGGCGTGAGCCCATCGTTGAGGAGGCGTTGATAGGCAAGGTACCGCCTGCTCGGCGAAATACACCGTACATATCCCCGCCATTCAGAACGTTCACCAACGCACAAAAAGAAAGACCCTTAACTAAAGTTAAGGGTCTTTCTAGAGAATGCTATATTTGCAAGCTGAAGCTTACAGTTTTACAACGTTCTCAGCTTGTGGTCCGCGGTTGCCTTGAACTACGTTGAACTCAACGCGTTGGCCTTCGTCCAAAGATTTGAAACCTTCGCCAGTGATTGCGGAGAAATGTACGAATACATCGTTTCCACCTTCAACTTCGATAAATCCAAATCCTTTTTCTGCGTTAAACCATTTAACTGTTCCTACTGCCATGGGTAATACCTCCAAAGTTTTATTAACATGTCTTTTTTCTTGTTTCGAACAAAAAAATTACACATTGGAAAAGGTTTCATTTACTTAAATGATAACCCTTTGCAATACGCAATTCAGGTTTTTCCTTTAAGACTATTAATACTGTACCACACAATATTAGCTATTGCAATTATACCTGAGAGGGATTTATTGCTAAAGCTACAAAGGATTCTCTATCTTCTATTTTAAGCGCCACAGCTAGTGCTAATGCGACATTTTTCGACGGTACGATTCGACCATTTTCGATTGAATTCAGAATAGAATAGCTGATTCCTGCTTTCTCTCCAAGCTTGCGTAAAGTGAGATTTTGCTGTTGCCGCAACTCTTTGAGCCGAATATGGAAGGCCACGATCGCCTCACCTCAACTTTCTTTATTTTTTTGTCTATGAATTTCAGTTCTAATTTTGTCGAATGGGTCTTCCCAGGCTGGCGGCTTGATGGTTTTGCCGATTTCATTCTTGTGAACTTTGCCATCGGGCCATACCTTGGACATGTTCGCATGTTGGACGATATCAAAGATCGGTCCAGGCTCAACACCCATTTCCACCAATGTGCCCAAAACGAAATACAATTCGTCGATCATCGCATCGACTTCGTCTTCTAATGTAGCTGCTACTTCAAATTCATTCAGTTCTTCCTGCATCCACGCCAAACGCGCGGCTTTACGCTGAGCGGACAGGCGCTGCGGTGATGCGCCCACCGGATGCTCAAACGTCTCATGAAACTTCTTAACAGCCTCGAAGGCTAGCTTTAATGTCATAGTATAGCAGCTCCCTTAACCTAATCATAGTTTTCTACTATATACCATTAGAAGGGAGTTGTGGTCAATATGTCTGAGATTTATTTAAAATGACGCCCCATAATAAAACGATCTTTCCAGTAACCAGAAGTCATGGAACGAATAACGACACCAGAGCTTGTTGTATTAGAGATAAATTGCCCATTACCGATATAGATACCTACATGATTAATCTTCCCTGGCGTCGATACACTGAACATCACAAGGTCGCCTTTGCTTAAGCTTGTCTTCTTCGAGACCTTGGTTCCCAGCTTCGCTTGCGCCACAGAGCCCCATGGAAGCTTGATACCATGCTTGCTAAAAACAAGTTGCGTATACGCAGAGCAGTCTAAGATTAGACGGCTCGTATTTCTAGTACCATATCGGTAAGTCACATCTCCGATGTACGACTTCGCTGTACGTACAATGCTATCTGCACGGGACGTGCTCGTTGCCGTTGCTGTCGCAGCAGCTACCACCCCATTCGTGGTCGACGTGGCTGCAGAAGCCGCCTGAGGGCTTAACAACGCAGCTCCTGCGACTAGCATAGAAAGACTTAGACCTAAGACAGATTGTTGAAGGCGGTTCTTTTTCACAAAAATCATGATTGATTTCCTCCTTTGGTAATAAATACGAGTTTGTTGGACCTGCTACTACCATAGCACATACCAAACACCCTAATATTTAACAGAAAAGGAGGAAAGTCACGTCACGCCTCATTGTAGGAACTATTCTGAGAATTCCATGAGAATTTACTAAGACTCAATCTCTTGACACCAATGAATCCGCTTTATCACCAGTATGTTCCTGCCGAAACTCCGACGGGGTCACGCCATATCTCTTCTTAAACACCTGGGAGAAATGCCTCATATCTTGGTAACCCACACGCTCAGCGACGTCAGCCAACTTTAACTTTGGATTCATCAACAGCTGCTTCGCTTGCTCCAAACGCAGGTTAATCACGAATTCTTTAAAGCCCTGGCCCGTTTTTTGCTTAAACAGCTGACTAAAGTACACAGGGTTCAAATACACAATGGATGCCACTTTCTCTAGGGAAAGGTCCTCTTGATAGTGCGTGCGCATGTATTGAATAGCCACTTCAACGGAACGATCACTGCCGCTTGCATGATGCTCATAGACCTGTGTCGTGGATGCCTGACGCATCTGTTGTACCTCCGCAGGTACCTTTTGGAATTGCTCAATTCGTTCCGTGCTCATGATCTGGAAGGGCACTTTTAAATATTTAATGAGATGACTGCGCAGCTCCTCAATAAGTTGTGCCGTACTCGTTCCTTCAGGCGGAGTGACGAGCCCTAGCAGGCTTTTACTATCATGAACCGTTACGAAACCTTTACCGTAGCGTTCAATCAGTTCTAATAGGACGTTTTCGATAATGAAATTCTCTAAAAAAACAGCCTTATCGGTTTCCATTTTAACCATAATAAGGTAAAAATAAGGATGCTGCTCAACAAAGGGTCCCATGTCGATACGCCCCGTATCTAAACCTTGCACCCAACGCTGAAAAACAGCTTCCTGCAAAAATTTGCGATTCGTCTTCAGCAGCTCCGCTTCCTCGATCAGTTCAGTATCATGGGCGATTTCCTCGCTCAGCTTCCTTATCATTTCAATGAGTACTTCTTTGCCGATCGGTTTCAGCAAATAATCTTTCGCACCTAGTCGTACAGCTTCTTGGGCATAGGAAAACTCCGAATAGGCGGAAATCACCACCCACTTCACATGTGGATGGCGACTGCGCGACATATTCATTAACTCTAGACCTGTCATCCCTGGCATCAAAATGTCCGTAAGTACGATATGAATGGTATGACTGCGAAGAATATTGATCGCTTGCTCCGCATTCGAGGCCAGATGAACGGTGTGTTCTGGGAAACGATTCTGAATGGTGCGTTGAATGCCTTGTAGAATAATGGTTTCGTCATCCACGATTAGAATATCCATGATGGTCTGTTATACCCCCTTACGAGGAAGAGGCATCGCAATGATAACCGTTGTCCCTACCTCTAGTTTACTTTGTATCCGGAGTCCATAGGCTTCTCCAAAGAGTAGCACAATACGTCGATGCACATTGGTCAGACCAATACCTCTTCGCGTCATCTTGCTGCCCAAATCAAGCTTCGTTTCACCAGCTCTTTCCTCCGCTCGATATGCATACGAATCCCCAATAATTCGTGAATCTTCTTCTAACCGCTCCTGCATTTGGTGTAGGAGATCCGCTTCGATCCCCACGCCATTATCAGAGATAATAATATGCAATTCTTGCTCATGCACCTTCGCGTATACCCGAAGCACACCGTGCTCTCGCAATGGCTCCAGCCCATACTTGACCGCATTCTCGATGATAGGCTGCAGCGTCATCTTAGGCAGCACGACATCCAGCCATTCGGAGTCAATGTCAATCTCCGTACTCACCCTGCCCTCCAAGCGGTTCTCAATGATCGTCATATAATGCCGCATTTGATCCAGCTCTTGCTGCAGCGTTGTTTTGGACGCTTCCTGCCAATCACTGCTGTACCGGAACATATGAGACAATGCCAGAATGACTCTGCCTAAGCGATCATTCTCACGCTCGTCGAGCATCCAATAGATCATATCCAAGGTGTTGTATAGGAAATGAGGGTTTACTTGGGACTGCAATGCCTGTAGTTCAGCATTTTTTTCACTCATGGAAGCAAGTGTAATCCGTTCAATGAGTTCATCCATCCGATTTACCATGCGATTGAAGGATGATACCAGGGAATTAATTTCTTCAAACGATTTGACCGTCACAGAACCCTTAAAATTCCCCATCTCCACTTGCTTCATCTCACGGATCAACAGCTTTAGCGGGGACGCAATATTCTGCGAAATCAGGCTCGCTAAGGCCGTAGAAAGGATGATGAGGACAACGATGACGACGTATAAGTATTCCCTCGTTTTGACGACTTCTGAATTGATGTCTTCTTTTGGCGTTAACCCAAATACGGTCCAATCTGACATTTTGGCTTTCGCCGCTACAATTAGCTGATCTGTGCGATCATCGATAATAATGTCGTTTTGCTGCGGGCGTGGCAGCCCACTAAACGATGGATACAGCGCTTTATCCTCGGCTGTCGTAGCGATCATACGATTCTCTCGATCTACGATGTAGACGCGAGAATTAGGGCTTATTGTCACGTTAGAGAGCGCGGCAAGAATTGGCTGTGGATTCGTCTCGATCAACATAACGCCAATAACCCGATGATCGGTGAGGTCGTAGAGCTTCCTGCCAAATACGAAGAGTGGGTCTAGTTGAAATTTGTTGATCACTGAGCCCTGAACAAGCCCTAACCAAACCATCTCCCCTGTCGATTCTTGCAACTTCTGGTACCAGTCCGTGTTCGAATAATTCATATCGATGACGGTATTAAAGCCCCGTTCGTAGTTATAGTTTTTACCTGCATTCGTAATAACATGAATGCCGATGATATCGTCACGCGAATAATAAATCGCTCCCAAAATATTGGTGATGGTACGCTCATTCAGGATGCTAGCTGTCACATCAGGATTGATATCACGATCTTGGATTAAGCGAAGCATTTCATAATTGCTATTTAATGATTTTGTAATGCTATCATAGCCCTGTAAGAGCAAATCAAATAAACCTACCGTTTGTGAAATATTTTTCTGCGCCAAATCATTGATCTTGCTATGTATAATTTGCGTTGTCTTCTGATAGTACAGCACACTAACAAGCAGCACGAGCACGAGCATGGAAGAAATAAATAGCAAGAATAACCGATTATGAATGGAATTATGGCCCCGTTTCATGCTTGCGTGGTCCCCTTTCGACAGGCGGTATTTGCTATTTTAGCATAGTCTCGGCACAAATAGAAAAAGAGAGGGGTGAAGTTAACCCTTCACCGCTCCCGCTACCATACCTTTTGTAATTTTGTCCGCTAATAAGAAGTACACGATAATAACCGGCAACGCACCTAATACGAGGAATGCGCCAATGGCACCATAGTTAACGGAATACTGACTCACAAAGCTGTTAACCCCGAAAGGAAGCGTCTTAAGGCGCTCGGACGAGATAAACGTCGCTGCCAGAATGTATTCGTTCCAGATGTTGATAAAGGTTAGAATACACACCGTCATCATTGGGGGAACCGAAATCGGAAGAATGACCCCCGTGAATATTTTGAAAATCCCTGCACCATCCACAACAGCTGATTCTTCAATCTCTGCCGGGATAGATCTCATAAAGCCGCTGAGGATAAAGACCGCAACTGGCGTTTGAAAAGCAATGTAGGGCAAAATGATGGACAGATGTGTGTTCAGGATGCTTAGATTTTTGAAAATGAGCATCAGCGGCAGCAATGTCGCTTGCATCGGAACCATCATCCCGATAAGGAAAATGACCATGACGAGCGGACCATATTTCCATTTAAATCGTGTAATAGCAAAAGCCGTTAAGGAACTCAAGAACAAAACACTGACCATTGTAATTAAAGTAACGAAAAGGCTGTTCTTCAAGTACTGGAAGTAATGCCCCGCTTTAACTGCATTCGAGAAGTTACTCCATTGCAGCACATGCGGCAGTGCGAAAAACCGACCAGATAAGATTTCCTCATTCGTCTTGAGTGAATAGATGAACAGCCAAAGCAATGGATATACTTGTGTCACCACAAGTAAGGATAGGAATATGATAACAATCACTTTCAGGATAGAGAAGCTTTTGCGTCTCCGAATAATGGCAGGTTTAGCCGCAGCTGCATCCCTGGCGTTTAGCATGGTGACACTTCCCTTCCTCAGGTATATTTTTTCTCTAGTTTATTAAAGATGGAGTTGATTATAACTGTTGCTACAAGACATAAAACAACCAAGAAAGCTGCAATTGCACTTCCGTAACCATATTTCAAGGATAGGAAGGAATTATTGTACATCAGGGTAGAAATGACATCTGTTGCATGAGCTGGGCCGCCGCCTGTCATGACCATAATCATGTCAAACGCTTGTAGGGACCCGATAAAAGCAAGGACAATCGATATTTTGAAAATCGGAATATTCATAGGGAAAGTGATATACCAGTCGGCTTTAAGGCCTTCTGCTCCATCGAGACGCGCAGCCTCATAAATATCAGCCGGAATGTTCTGAATACCGGTAAATTGAATCAAGGTGTGATAACCCAAGTACTGCCATAGGGCAACAAAATATAGAGAGTACATAGCGATTTTCGGATCTGTCAACCACGATCTCGACCAGCTATGTAGGTTAAGTAAATCTAGAACTTGATTGAGCATACCGCCCATAGACGCCGGATTGTAAATCGTTTTCCATAATTGTCCAACAATAACAACTGACAAAATAACAGGTAAAAAGTAAGCAGAAACAAGGAAATTCGGTTTTTTGATAAAACGATTTAGCAGAATAGCTACACCCAATGCAATTGGGATTTCACACATGGAAAATACAGCAAACATCAATGTGCGTTTGACAGATGGCCAAAATAAAGGATCATGGAACAACATCGTACGGAAATTCTCTAAACCGATGAATTTCGATGCGCCAATCCCATTCCACTCCAGTAATCCACTGTACATAGACACAAGGATAGGTACAAACACAAGACCTACATAAATCAACAAACAGGGCAGTACAAACATGGCAATCGTCCACTTGGAGACTCTTAACACATTCACTTTGCTCGCCTCCTTCATGGGGATATACCCATGGGGAATTTACCTTGAGCACCTTGGCGGCACTCGAGATAAATTCCCTTTTGGGCTATTACTTTAGTATTGGATCGAACTTATTTTTTGTTTGTGTCGTAAGCTGTTTGGTGCTCTTTCGCTACCGCTGCAGCATCTACTTTTTGTACGAAAAGGTTTTGAATGCTGGATAAGTGACCTTGAGCTGTACCAGGGTTCATTGTGTTATCGAACGCTAGGTCGCCGCCTTTAACTTTTTTGAACAGTCCAAGAACGTCCATCGCCATGTCGGAGTAACCAGCTGCTTTGAAGTCGCCGTCAACTTTTTGTGCAAGACCTACAGCACCTTTAACTGCGAAAGCTTCTTTAGGGAAGTTCAACATGAAATAGTTCAAGAAATCTTTTGTTTCTTTCAAGTTCTTGCTGTTTGCAGATACTGCAAATGCGGAACCTGGAGCCAACATGAACTCATCTGGGTTACCTTTACCTTTAACTGTAGGGAATTGGAATACGCCAACTTTACCGTTAACGGAAGAAGTTTCGATACCGCCAGTTGCCCAGCTACCCATGTAGTACATCGCAGCTTTGCCTGTTTTGAACAAGTTTTCACCAGCGTTGTAGTCGAAGGATGTTGCACCCTCTTGGAATGCACCAGCTTGGATCAAATCTTGGAAAGAGCTAACAGCGTCTGTAAATGCTGGGTCATTAAATGTTTTCTTACCATCAACAACAGCTTGTAAGAATCCAGGACCACCGTTGGTGCGAAGCAAGACGTTCATGAACAAGAAGGAACCCGTCCAGGAATCTTTTTCACCGATCGCCATTGGCTGAATGCCTTTGGATTTCAAGATTTTCACGTCCGCAACCATTTCTTCGAATGTTTTTGGAACGTCAGCGATACCTGCTTGTTTGAACAAGTCTTTGTTGTAGTAAACAACACCAATGTTGTTACCGTCTGGCAATGCGTAGATATTGTTTTTGAAGCTGTACCAGTTAAGGATACCTTCTTGGAAGGTTGCTTTTAGTCCGTTTTGTTCAACCATGTCATTCAATGGAGCGAATAGGCCTGCATCAACGAAAGGTTGCATTTGAGCAGCTGGGTTCACGACAGTGATATCAGGAACTTCTTTGGATGCTGCTTGAGTTTTCAATTTAAGCTTTTGTTGGTCCGTGTTCAAGGAATCAAGCTCGATCTTGATGTTTGGATTTTTAGCTTGGTAGTCGGCTACGATTTTCTTCAACATACCATTTTTCGGATCAGTAGGATCCGGATATATGTTTTGGAACGTAATAGTAATGTTCTTGCCCGTTGCTGGCGTCGCTGAAGCTCCTGCTGCTGGTGATGCAGTGCTCTTGCTATCTCCACCTGAACCACACGCTGTTAAACTAATGGCTAGTGCGCTTGCCGCAATGACTTGTAGTGACTTATACTTTTTCACCAATGTAAATCCCCCTCGTTTGAGTGAATGTCTTTATGTTCCTATTATGCCGTTTTATTGGCACCCCTTACAATGCGTGAACTTTAGGTATCATGTTTGATTTCTATAGATTTATCTACTCCAATAACTTTCCCATTGGGCTGTTTTTTTATGAGCTAATCCATCCTGCGATCCATCTGACAGGTAAAAATGACACAAAAAAGCGATCCCTTGTCGGCTCGCGCTGACTTAGAATCGCTTGGTCGGAATGCTTATGTTAATAGGCCTTTGGTACTTCTACGCGGTTCGTAATTCCATCTTCCGTGAAATAAATATGAACGTCAAAGCCTTGATCATCCATAAAGTACGACACATATTTTGGTTCGCCATGCTTGATTGGCACAAGAAGCGTCGCGATACGGTGGGTTCGGGCTGACTTCGTAGTTGCTTTTAAATGATAATGCGGCGGTAACCCTTCAATCTCGGATTGATCGATGTCAGTGAAGCTTTGATGCTGTGACAACTCTAACTCGCCTGATGAGCTGTAGACAAAACGACCGTCCATATCCGCTTTGCGGCCTTGGACCTTGAACGTTTGTCCATTGAGCTTCATCTCATATAACGTTTGGAACAGCCAGTCAACAGTGCCCGCTTGTGCGAGATCAATATGATCTACAACCACAACGTACGTACCGAAGAAATATAGCTCACGCACATATCGTTCCAGGTATGGCACGTATTCTTGGTATGCCGCGGTTGCGTTCGCACGAGAATAACCGTACCCTTTCCGTTGTTCGGCAACCTCAATGAATCCATTAGCCGCCATATTCAGCACTTTGTTCTTCTCCGCATACTGGCCTAGACCGTCAATCAAAATGTTATTGGTCGAACGTGTCTGCCTGCGCCAATTCATATGCATCGTGGAGCTAAAAGCTACGTAGTAGCCGCTCTCAATGGCTAACGGCTCACCGTAAGCATGCAGTAAGAAGCCGTTCTGGTCGCCATGACTATGGCTGACAGAACCATATTTGCTGCTCTTCGTAAGCAGCATAATGTGCCGTTCTGGGTCTGCCATATTGGAATGGAAGGCAACCCAATCGATATCGCGGAACCATTTTACGGATTGAATATTCGCATCTGTAGGTGCAATTGCTTCAACTTGCGGGTAATCGTGGCGGTACACCATTTCATCGAAGCGGAAATCCCACCAACCGTAGTTGTAGAACTTCATCTCCGAATCTGTATCGGTCTCGCGAACACGCTCGAAATACCATTGGTACAAACCGTTTCCTGTTACGCCCGCAAATTGACGGATGTTGAAGCCTGTTTTCAAACTGACGGGATCTCCCAACGTGGACTGATCACCGAAACTTGCCCGCAACGTGTCTGGACTGAACGCATATAACGGGAAATCGCCTGTTTTAGCGAAAAATGGTCGTTTGTAGAAATTGATGCCCGTAAATTTCTTTAATAAATTCATCGCTTCTGTGACGAAAGCCATGCCTGTTGTCCAATACATCGGACCTTCCGCCCAGCCACCGTCCGGTCCTCCCCAAGGGGAGTATAGACCTGCGTAGTACTCAAGGGTGTAGTCCAACCACTCCTGAACCTCCGGCTCTTCCTGCAAGAGTACGATACAGCAAGGGACAAGTACACTGGACAAGGAACGCACAGCGTGACTGTCATATGGCACATGATGAATTTTGGAATGCTCCATGACATGCTGAGCGATTTGACGTGTACGTTCGAGAAGAACGTGTCGAATATGCTTGCGTTCATCTTCGGATAGCTGGTCGTAAAGCCAGTCATAACCCCATGCGATAGCTCCTGCCATACGGAAGGAAGCCTCATCGTTATAATCGCGGCTTGTCGTACCTTTAATGTCCCACTGACAGATGTGGAGCAGCCAAGTTTTGGCGCGATTCAATAAGGATGTGTCATTCAAAAGCTGACCGGCTACTGCTAGATGACGCACTGCATAAAGCACTTCTTGCGTATCCATGTACATTTGACGCCACAATTTGGCGACGCGTTTATTTCCTGGGTAATGAAGTGGTTCTGCGATGAGATCTCTTTCAATCCAAGGCCTAACGGATTTCTCGAAGAAAATATCCCATTCACAATACGATCGATCCGTCTCTAATGCGGTGCGAAAGGCTTCTAACTCGGAAGCTTGGAGCCATAATCTCGGATGCTGAGAAGATACTTCTTTGTATCGCTCTGCTCTGCTTGGCAGTGGCGTTTCTGGCAAGTCTGCCGGAACTTCAAAACGTCGAATACAGCTCCATGCGGTTTGCTCACCATTGTCTTCAAGTAACGCATAACGCCAGTAATACGTGCCCGCCTCAAGCGCAGCATCTGGTGTATATAAATTATAGGGAATGGGTTGAATGGTCTGTGTATCTGCCGGTGAGAAATCCTCCGATTGCGCAATCTGCAGCACATAACGATCATGCTCCAATTGTGCTGGGATCCATGTGAAACGTGGCGGATTTTCCAGCAACACCGTCTTCTCATTCGGCTCGTATTGTACGGTTAACACACCGCTCTGTGGTTCGTAAAGTGGAGATAATGTCATGGGATTTTCCCCTCCAGGCTATCTTTAGATGAAAGTGAACAACATAAGCAGAAGTGTGAAAATAGGATGGAATAACAAATTAGAGAATTTGTAATCCGTTATCTGTTCGTAACTGAATGCGGACAGCCGTACCGGACTGCTCAGGCATGGTAATACTGATTTCATTATTAGCTATTTGCGAAAGTTGAAGTGCACTTCCCGCACGATAGATGTGAATAAAATCTGCCTTACGGTCATTCCGACGATGAAGCATCGCCGTAAGCGAGCGGCTAGGATCAATTGCATCTCCTGGCGTCTGCACGGCTACGACCTCGTCACCAGCTTGAACAAGCACAGTATGGGAAATCATTGCGTCTGTATCATCGAGCTTGTAAGCAACCTGCAGTTGACCCGCTCCATCCTCTTTTGAAACAAATTGTCCGGTGATCGGTAGTTGCTGCTCCTTGATCGTTGTAACGTCCCCTGCTTTCTCAGCGATAAACAGCTGATAAGCTGCTTCAGGACTAAGCGGTTGCTGCAGGCCATCTATGGCTACTATAGGATGCATCCACCATTCGATCGCTTGTGGTTGTTCCCCAGCAAGCTCAACTTGGAACCAGTCCAACATCCAATCCTCTGTAAGCAAAAGATGTCGATTCATCGTACAGCCTTCGTAGCCTTCTGTCGATTGCATCCACGCATATACCGAAGAATCTGTCGCTTCGAAATGCTTCAGGCGCCCTTCATGCGGCGCTTGTGAATGACCTGCCAGCGAAACCGTGTTGTGGCTGGCAGTCTCTGCGAACCACGATCTGCGCATGGATGAGCCGTAAGGCACCATCCCGAGATCGGGGGTTAGGGTTTGATCTTGATGCATCAACGTGAGATGCAGCTTGTCGTAGTGGCCGTGGGAACCGCCGTGCTCGCCGAAATCGGCGAGGAACGACAGCGGGTTCCCCGCGATGCGGCCGATGACGAAGCCGGCATCCGGCCAGAGCCGCGAGCTGCGCGGCTCTGGCTGAGCGGCGCGGTCAGCGCCTCCGCCATAGAGCAGCGCTTCGAGCTGCTCGTTCCCGGCAGCGCCTAGCTGCCGGTACGCTTCGCGCAGCACCGGCGCGAGGCCCGCGATGCCGTAGATCGTGAGCCCCTGCTCCGCGATCTCGGCGATTTCGCGGGCGTAAGGGCCCCGCGCAAGCGGCCCGTCATGCAGGGCCGGCAACGCGCCCTGGTCGTCGGCCAAGTCGGCCAACGCTTCGAGCATGCCGCGCATGGATTGCCCCTCTGCGCCAGTCGTGGCGTAGAGATCAATACCGAAGCGCTGCGCCATCTCGGCGGCGATCAGATAAGCACGAAGCACGAATACGTGGTAATACGTGCTTCCTTCAAATTCGAATTGATCGGCTTTCACGCCGATGGAAAGATGATGAATGAAGCCGCCTTGGCCTTCGATAAGGGCTTCAAGCAGTGCCTTCTCGCCTCGAGCCGCATACACGCAAGACAAGGACGCATTCAGCCAAGCCGTATAATTGTTCTCCGCATTGTTCCGCTCATGGATCAAAATATGCCGGTACTCCTCCATACTGCCCGCCAGCAATCCCAAAAAGACGTCAATCGCCATTTGTTCCTTCGCATCAAAGGTAATACCTCCATCGCGAAGCAGTAAGTAGGCACGAATCAACGTGGTAGACCAGATCGCCTCGGTTAGCGCTTGATGGAACGCGCGTCCCTTCAGCATCCAGCTCTGTGCTTCTGGATGCACGGGATAGAGCGGAAACTGCTCCGCGTATTCGACAAGCAAACGTTTGCTAATCTGTGCATAGGAAACGTCACCCAAAGCCGCATAAACAGCAGCCGACTGCAACGCCACACGCGCCAAGGATTGGTGCTTAAACACGAGCCATGCACCGCGGTAGGCATCACCTGTGATCACACAGCCGTGTGGGCACAGAAATTCTGTAGCATCTACACCGACTTCATCGAACATTAGTTCGGTATGGTGGTGTGGACAAACATACTGGTGCCACCAACCACCAGGTTCTTTAGGAACGATCAGGCTGCCTGCTTGCTGCAGCCTGTCGATTTCTTCTTTAAGTTTGTGAGCGGTTTGACCCGCCCATGTCAATGATTCTACTTTAGCGGCTAAGGGGATCGCGGTACTCATCGCATCATCATCCCGCCGTTGATTTCGATCGTTTCACCTGTTACATAACTAGCAAGGTTGGAAGCCAAGTAAAGGACAGCGCCTGCTACATCATCTGGTGTACCTTCGCGTTGCAATGGAATACCGTTAATTGTTGCTTGGCGCGCAGCATCCGTTGTGAATGTCGCGTGGAACATTGTGTTGCCGATGAAACCAGGTGAAACGTTGTTCACGGTAATGCCGCTAGCTGCAACTTCTTTTGCCAAACCTTTAGAGAAAGTAAGAACTGCTGCTTTGCTTGCTGCATATACACTTCCGCCAGGTCCGCCACCGTTATGAGCAGCTACGGATGTCATGTTAATGATGCGGCCATAGCCTTTCTCTTTCATACCGCCAAGAACTCGTTTGGACACGAATACCGTGCTTTTCAAGTTTACATCCATGATGCGGTCATACATTTCCTCGGACATATCTACATTCGGAACGCGTTGTACAAGGTGACCTGCGTTATTCACAAGAATATCGATCGTTCCACCAAGCGCTTGCTCCACTTCGCTCACAAGTCTGTCGATTTGCTCTATATTAGTTACATCAGCTTGAACTAGGACAGCTTCCCCGCCTAATGCTTGAATCTCTTCAACAACGGCTTGCCCTTGAGCGACATTATTCAAACAGTTAACGCCAACTTTAGCGCCATTACTAGCCAAAGCTAGTGCAATCGCACGTCCAATCCCTGCATTCGATCCTGTTACAAGTGCAATTTTCCCCGTTAAGTTGATGTTCATTGTTTTATCCTCCCATGGATATAAATCTATATTTTTATTTAATCGCTGCTTAAGCAGCGTAACTACCTGTTATTAAGAATTTCGCAGCCGAGGCCGTACTGTCTCTGGCATCGTCATCGTGACACAAGTACCGCGTCCCCACTCGCTGTCAACAGACAACCCGTAGGCTTCGCCGAAAACCATTTGAATCCGTCGATGAACGTTCATCAGACCAATCCCGCCGCCACGCTTAACCCCTGAGCTCGCTTCTTCTGGCTCTGCCAGCCGGTTCTCCTGTAGTTTCCTGCGCAACTCAGCCAGTCTTTCGGGCATCATGCCCGTTCCGTTGTCCTCAATGAACACCTGGAACAAGCCATCCCCTTTGCGGGCATCAATTCGAATGCTGTGCCGCTCTTCCACACCATCAGGAAACGCATGCTGAAAAATATTTTCAATCAACGGCTGTAACGTCAAACGGACCATTTTCTCAAGCAGCAGGCTCGGAGGGATAGCGACATCAATCTCGAATTCCCGCTCCGTACGATGCTGCAAAATAATCATATAGTTCCGTACGTGATTCAGCTCATTGGCAACTGTGATTTCTTCCAGATTGGTTTGGACCGAATAGCGCAGCATGAAGGCCATCGCTTCCACCATTTCCGTGATTTCATTGGAATCTTGTACAATGGCATAACAGTTGATCGTTTCCAGCGTGTTATATAAGAAGTGCGGGTTAATTTGCAGCTGTAGGGCTTGAAATTCAGCCCTCTGACCCTCGAGCTTGGTTTCACCCAACTCTAGCGCGTTCTTCTGCTGCTCTAACTCGGCCTCATACACGCGCTCAATCATATCTGATAAGCGCGTCACCATCAGGTTATAGCTGTGAATCAATCCACCCATTTCATCTGTTCGACCTGCGTCTTCAATATACTGCCAGTTCCCTTTCTCCGTTTCCCTCATGCTATCTTTGAGATTCCGGATCGGCCTAACAATAGAGCGACCAAAGCGGAAAGCCAGCCATAGGGCTGCTGCCAATGTGATCAGACCGACAATAATTGTCGTAGTTCGAATGGTGTTAGCAGGGCGACGAAGTTCCTTTACTGGCATAGAGGCAACAAGATTCCAATCGTAGTAACCTGATTTACGAGATACAAACATACGTTCTTCTTCGTTGTATTTGGACAAAAACGTCTGATTATCACTCGTAAGTACTTGAGAAGCTAGTTCGTCATTCGATTTACGACCACTCATCGAACGTGGGTAAATGTAATTGCCCGCATTGTCTAATATGAAGAAAAAGCCATCTTTCCCCAAACTCACACGATCCCAAGTTTTCGCTAACTCATCTAACTTAATTTCAAAAGCGAGGACGCCGCGATTCTCATCCTTGTAAGATGGGCCCCTTACCTTGCGAGCCATCGTGACTACGGAGCCCTCATCTGCTGTGCGGATACTCATGTTGAGCAGCGCGATTTTGCCATCAACAGGTGTCAGCCTCATTAATTTCTCAAATTTCTCTTGCACCAGAACAGGGTCAAAATTGAAGAATAGGTTCTGATTTTCATAAACGACAGAACGACCATGCTGACCCGTCACATAAATCATATTAAGCTGTTTGTACAGCGTAACAATGGACTCCATGGATGCGAAAGCAAATTTCTTAATTTTGTCCGAATACTCATAATACTCATACGCATCGTCCGGCTTAATTTCCATGAACGCTCTCACGTCGGAATTTGTCGAAAAGGCATTGCTGAGCAGCTCATATGCCTGTAAGTAGCTATCCGTTTGGTAGTTCGCACTATCGACCATCTGCTCCATATATTGCTTCACTTGGTCATCCAGCGCCCGCG
The DNA here is from genome assembly GCF_031455095.1 of Paenibacillus qinlingensis. Classification (GTDB taxonomy): domain Bacteria; phylum Bacillota; class Bacilli; order Paenibacillales; family NBRC-103111; genus Paenibacillus_E; species Paenibacillus_E qinlingensis_A. Next base: position 176,533 of record NZ_JAVDSB010000006.1, on the reverse strand, counting down.
AAGACTGCACGTAGGAAACAGCGCCTACAGACAACAGCGATAGAACGATAACGATAAGAAAATACGCATAAATTTGACGTGACAGCGACTTTCTCTTCATTATCTAATCCCCATTCGCTGACGGTATTCCGAGGGTAGACAGCCTTCATACTTTTTGAATGTTTTCGTAAAGTGCGGATGATCCGCATATCCAACCTCGCCGGAAATGTCAGTAATACGCCAATGCGGTTGCTGCAGCAGCTTTTTTGCTTTCTCCATCCGTCGTCGTGTGCGATATTGCACGAAAGTTTCTTGCGTATTTTGTTTAAACAATTGGCTAAAGTAAGAAGGATTCAGCCCAATAAATTCGGCTACTTCCTCTAAGGAAACCTCCTCAGCGAGATGCTTCTCCATGTACTGCTTGGCTTCTTCGACAGGGTCCTTCTGTTTGCCTTTACGCTTGCTCTTCAGCTCTTGCAACAGTCCTTTTACGGACATCTCAAACCAACGCCACACATCTTCTTCATGAAGTGAAGCAGAGATTTTCAGTTCCTCTTGAATCACATACACATCGCGTACGGTTAACCGCCCATGAACAAGCGTATAGATCTCCTGTACAATATCACTGATGCGATTCAGTTTTAGTTTATACGTATTCAGCTCGGATTGAATCTCCGATAGAATGCGTTCCAGCTCTTCTTGCTGCAGCATCCATACCGCTTGCTCCAACCGGGTAGCCCAGCTCTCCAGCTTGGTAACGGCGACAAAGGATTCTGAACTCACCTTGCTTTTGTTCAAAATGAGCTTCTCTAGCACTTGTTGAAATTTCTTTATATTGACCGGCTTTAGCAAGTATTCTTTCACGCCATAGGACAAGCACTTCTGCGCATATTCGAAATCCCCATAGCCCGAAATGACTACCACTTGAATGTCGGCATCCATCTGAGCAATCTGCGCACACAGCTCCAGACCATCCATTTTCGGCATGCGTATGTCTGTAAAAAGGAAATCAGGTCGTTCCTCTTGAATCCGCTGCATTGCGACAACACCATTCTCAGCTGTTCGTAAGCTTTCAATGGGCAGCTCCGATTGTTCCACAAGCTTCTGTAATCCTCTGCGTATCATCGGTTCGTCATCGACAATGAGTATGCGGTACATGAGAAACTCTCCTTTCAAAATGGGATGAAATGCACGCTCCCCACGCACCGTTGGGTTCGTGAGGAGGCGGCATGCTCAGGAACTGAGCTTATTTTCTTGGCATCGACACAGTCGTACCGGAATCTTTACTATTAAATTTCTCTGTTGCTTCCTTGATAACTTCGTTTCCACCTTTGGACTTCCACTCTTCCAATACTTTCGGCCAATCGGAAATCGGTTCTTTTCCATAAACCATTTTCACCATGTGGGAAAGAATAACGGGAGGTGCTTGGTCAGAAAGCGGTGAAATATCAGGATTTTTCATCAAAGATTCCAGACGAGGCTCAAAGTTGATACCATCGCGTCCTTCATTCTTCAACGTCGTGTCGTACACGTTCATCAATTTCTTACCATCTTCTGTCAAGCTAAGTGTACCCTTATTATAAGTTGTATCTTGGACAAGCCACAAGAAGGATTGACGGTAACGCTCTTCATCGACAGCAGCTGGATCTACAGGTGCTTTGTAGTCGATTTTACCATTTGCTTCTGTATACGTGTCGCCTGGGATACCGAACGTGAAGAATTTCTCAGCTTCATCGGACATCATCCAGTCATAGAACTTGATAATACCTTCGGCATTTTTCACGTTTTTGTTGATGAAGTATGCGCGCGGCGCTGGTCCATACAAGTAGTGACCACCTTTGCCATCAGGTCCAGTTGGGGAAGCAATGATTTCGATATCACCCGTTGGAACAGTTGCTTTCAATTGTGTTTCCCATTGCAGCATTTCGTTCGCGTTCATGGACCACATACCTGCTTTACCAGCAAGAATCGTGTTTTTGAACACCGTTGCGTTAATTGTCGCGAATTCTTTGTTGATCAAGCCTTCATCAAACATCGTTTTATACGTTTGCAGCGCTTTCGTCATATTCTCTGTATCAAAGAACTTAGGAAGGATTTGATCCCCTGACTTCTCGAACATCGATAGGTACGGATAGACATCATAAGCACCGAAGAAAGAATCGGCATACTTGAAGTTCTCACGACCCATGTACGGGTTCTCAACGCCCATTTCCTTGAACTTGCGTAGAACCGCCATGTACTCATCGACTGTTTTCGGTGCGCCTAGACCCGCTTTATCTAGCAAATCTTTACGAACAAAAATCGCACGACGGGATGGGTTCGACAAGTACTCTGGAATGGCATAAATCTTGCCATTATACGTTACGTTATCCCAAGCATCCTTAGGAACTTTTTTCAGCAAATTAGGACCAAACTTTTTCAGCAGCTCATCCAGCGGTTGGAATACGCCCGCTTTCACGGATCCTGCCATTTCTTTTCCGTTCACGCCACCGCTGCCTTGTACAACATCTGGAATATCGTTAGTGGCAAACATTTGAATCATCTTCTGTTCATATTCTTTGTGAGGAACAAGCACGATATTCAGATCAGAGTTCGTTAACTCTTCAAGCTTCTTCACCCATTTGTCTTGATTAATATCAGGCGATTTCTCAACATGTCCGAAAGCAAGTGTACGTAGGGAGATGGAGAACTTCGTTTTCTCAGCTGGCTTTGCGCTAGCAGCACCTGGACTGGCAGCTGCATTAGATGATGGTTTATCTTCTGTCTTCGCCGAACAAGCAACCAATGCACTGGCCATTAACACCGTAGCCATCGTCGTAGGAATCCATTTTTTCATTTATACCCCTCTTTTCATTTCTACTAAATAACTTGCGCGTTCACAACCTCATTGTAAAAGCGTTTACAATTAGCGGCTATGGACTGTCTTTAGTTCGAATTGTATTTTTTTTAGAATTCAGTAAAAAGAGTTAATAAATAACTGATTTGTATAATTCTGTTTTATTGATTAAGACTTAACCGAACCCACCATCATACCCTTAACGAAATGACGTTGTAAGAAAGGATAAATAATAATGATTGGCAGCGTTGCAATGATAATCGTCGCCATTTTAATACCTTCTGGATCCATGTGAGCTAGTCCACTAAACTGTGAGGCATTCGGATCAATACTGATATCCTCAGATACAATCAATTGACGAAGCTTTACTTGGAGCGGCCAAAGTGCAGGTTTATTGACGTAGTACAGTGCGCTTTGGAACGTATTCCAATGGTTGACCGCGTAGAAAATTCCTAAGGAAGCCATAACCGGTTTAGAGAGCGGCAATACGATATTCCAAATCATTCTTAACTCGGAACAGCCGTCGATGCGTCCAGAATCAATCAACTCACTTGGAATTTGCATGAAGAACGACCGCATAATGAAGAAGTTAAAGGCGCTGATCGCACCTGGAATCATTAAGGCCCAGAGCGAGTTCGTGAGATGCAAATTTTTCATCAAAATAAAGTTAGGAATAAGCGGCGCTGTGAAAACCATCGTAATCAGCACCATAATAACGACAGCTTTACGGCCGGCATACTCAGGACGCGACACCGGATAAGCCAATGAGGCGGTCGCGATTAGATTGATGAGTGTTCCTAACACTGTAATATACACAGTAACTCCGAAAGAACGCCAGATTGCTGCATCACTAAATACATATTGATAATTGATCGATGTAAACTGAACAGGCCAGAACAAAACTTTTCCATTCACAATAGACTCTGAAGAACTGAACGATTGAGCCAGCACGTTTAAGAACGGCAGGAGCATCGCTAGTGACAAGATAGATAGAAATAAAATATTGAAGCCGTTAAACACTTGCCAGCCGGCTGTCGGCTTGCGATTCATATAGCGTCCACCTCCGTCTTAGTACAAGCTTTCACCCGTTGTTTTTCTGCTTAAAATATTACCAGTGACAATAAAGATCACGCCAACAACGGCTTTGAAAAGTCCAATAGCAGTCGTATAACTAAATTGTTGACCTTGGAGACCCTGCGCATAGATATACGTATCTAGAATTTCTCCACTTTCTTTGTTAAGCGGATTCAAGAATACATACACACGTTCGAAGCCAAAGTCCAGGAATTTACCAATGTGTAATAAGAACAAAATCATAATCGTCGGCAACAAGGATGGTAGTGTTATGGATATCGTTTGTCTCCAGCGATTGGCGCCATCCACTTCGGAAGCTTCATACAAATCAGGATTAATCCCAGCTAGCGCGGCTAAATAAATAATGGTTCCATAGCCGGAATCCCGCCAAATCCCTGATGAAATCAACACGGTCCGAATCCATGATTCTTCACCCATGAAATAAATAGGTTCAAAACCTAACCAAGTAATGAAGTGATTGACAGCCCCTGTAGACGGGGATAGAATACCGATCGCAATCCCGCTCACGATAACCCAGGACAGGAAATGAGGCATGTATACGACCGTTTGAAGCACACGTTTGTACAACACGAGGCGAAGCTCATTCAAGAGCAAGGCGAGAATAATCGGTGCCGGAAACCCTAACAATAGATCATAGACACCAATGAGTACTGTATTTTTCAAAATATTAAGGAAATCATAATGTGCAAACATCCGGGTAAAATGTTCAAGCCCTACCCACTTGCTGCCTGTGAAGCCGTCAAAAATGTTGTAGTCCTGAAAGGCAATAACAGAGCCTAGCAACGGTACATATTTGAAAACTATAAAATAAATAATGCCTGGCAGCGATATTAAATATAGCGCCCTATACTTCCAAAACGTTCGCAGCAAGGCCTTTCCCTTACTTACCTGCTTACGCTCACTCATCTGCTTTACCGCTTGTGCGTTGACCGCCATCCTCTGGCCCCCCTCACTCATCATCGTCGATGTTATAGGTCTATCCTACCCTGATGCAGCGCTTTCAACAATGGAATGGCTTTTCACCGACTTGTGTTTTTTTTAGGTTTTTGAGAAAACAAAGAGGACGATCATGCATCATTACGTGCATCATACGTCCTCCTCACTTACATCTAATTAAGAATGATCAGCCTTCACCCAAGGTGAATAGAGCGTTCTTGACGTTCTGCGAAGCTTAGAGATAACCTGTATGTCCAGTTCGGCTTCGGGCAATATCTCATTCTCCCACCGATCTTTAATTTGCTTCCAAATTTTAGGATTCCGATCTTCCAGACTATTGCCGAAAGCAAATATGTCCGAATGATAGTCGACGGCAACTTTGTGAAAGGCCATCTTCACTTCATTCTGTATCGTTTTAGCAAATTGATCTTGGACATAGGCGATCGTTTGGGGATTTGTTTTAAACTTGGTGCTCGCCTTATCTCCGATATTGAACTCCACGGTAATTCGCAGTTGAATCTTCGCCTTACCGTCCTGATAGTCCACTCTTCGTTTACTAACCTTTTCACCGGATAATTCCAAGGATATGTGACAATCGGTTTCATCCGGACAGGGCACGACGACAAGTGTTGATTTTAATTTCCCCATGACCCATAAGAAGCCCCTAGTCTCTGTCCCATTCAAAGTCCCTACCATCTTCCCATCCGAGTACACGCCTGTTCCATTCGCATAAAATAACGTTGATTGTTTGGTGTCCCCCTGTTCATACGGCTTCACACCAACAATTGTTTTGACGTACTCGCTTTGATCAATTAAACGTACAATCGGACTGAATGGCTGAGCACCTGTTGGTTGGGCAAGCTTTCGAGCAAACTCAGATAGATACACCTGTGCAGCTTTCCCTTCCAAATTGGAGTTTTTTAAAATTTCCTTCAAATAATTTGATGACAAAGCTGTAATGTCTGGTGTGGATTCCAGCATATCCAGCGCACGTCCTTTTACCGTGGCCATACAAGCCGTACCCCGAAGCTCCGGATCCGACGAGAAGAAATCAAAGTAATTACGCGCATCCGTTTTGGCAGCGGATTCCCCGATTAATAGGATTTGCAAATGGGACCAGTACAGCTTTTTGCCTGTTATTTTTATATAGGATCGTACAGCCTCGAAAGTTGTATTCCCAACAACACTTAAAGTCTTCTTTTGCTCCCCATTCAAACCGGTCATCGGCTTTAGTGCCTCCAACACTGGCGTAAGCACAGTAAGAACGATTTGTCCTTTATCATTCAGGTCAATGCCTGCGGCAAGGACGTATTCGACCTTATCCGGTTCTTGGCGATTCCAACAGCCTGTGGTTACGCTCAGCAGGAGGCTAAGCGACAGCACCATTCTAATGATTTTGTTCATTCGCAGTTCTCCTTGCTTTCAACTTACCCGCTATCCAAACAATGAGGAGAAGGATGAAGGCAAACCAACAAAAGGTGACTCCCTTCGCAATTTCAAAACTAACAATGGACACGTAAATATTGCCGGGTAATAAAGATATATAGTACATAATTACAGAAAGGGGCAGCATCAATTCTTTATGATCCCTTGTTCCGAACCAATCTCGTGTACCGATACAGCAGGAATAGAACGTCAATGCCCCCTTTGACACATTAATGAATACCCATAGCGCCAAGAAGACACTCTCCAAATGCTCAATAAAATCAAAGATCGCAATATCTTTGATTAACTCAACGACCGGGAATATAAGCCTTTGGGTATATGCACTGCCAAATGTTCCTATCGTCACTAGAAAGATAACCTCGAATAGAAACATAACAATCATTGTGCACCAGATTAGCTTCTTGAACATGTTGTTTTTATGCTTGATTTGCGGATAGATAAATAGCAGCACACTAATCTCAGAGAATACACTCCAAATGGCTAAAGAACCCCGAAACACATCCATAGGGGTAGCATTCAGAAGTGGCAGTATGCGCTCCATGTCCACTTTTTGAAAAGAGAGTCCAAACATAATAATGATCAGTACGACAACACCAGGCATAACGACTTCTCCCCACCGTGCAATGGAGGGCATCCCTCCCTTCGCCAAATAATAGCGCAGAAGAATCAGCATGATAGCAATAATTTCTAGTGGTGTTTCTGGAAGAATCAGCGTAACGAATAATTCGCAAACAAGTCTGATCGAGGTACCAGAAAGAAATATCAGTGGCACCAGAATAAAAAGTGCAAACACGCGGCCAAAGAAGGGTCCGAATAAGCTGAGGCAATACGCGATAATGCTCATCTCTTGCATAGTCGAACCAATTTGTGTAATTAACCAGAGAAGAGGGACAATCATTAGGCTGCCTATCAGAATCGACAGCCATCCACTGTGCCCTGAAGCCTGCGTTATGGTACGTGGAAGTGTAAAAAAAATCGTACCAAACACAGTAAAGCAGAGAAGAATCATAATTTGTTTGGTTGTTAGTTGGGCAGATGACAAGGATGTTCCTCCTCTCACTTAAGGTTTCTGCTTCTTGGGACCAAGAAATGATTGACGGTATTTGAGCGATTGCGCCGGCTTCTTGAAGACAATGGAATCATCGACTGCTTGGAGCGATTGCGGGGTTAATGCTGCCAGATAACTGACGCCAAAAGAACGCAGATGAATCATGTGAATGAGTATCGCACTGGTTCCAAATACGATACCAAAAATACCGAAAACAGCGGCTAGTATCATAATAGGAAAGCGCAGCATTCGGATGGCTAAGGAAGCATTGTAATTAGGTATGGCAAAAGCGCCAATCGCTGTAAAGGAGACGATAATGGTCAGTACAGGGCCAACGATATTCGCCTGAACCGCCGCCTGTCCAATCACGAGCGCGCCAACGATACCAATCGTTTGCCCCATCGTGCCCGGCAGCCGCAAACTCGCCTCTCGCAGAAGTTCTAGGCTGATTTCCATAATCAGCGCTTCCACAAAGGCAGGGAATGGTATGCCGCTGCGATTGCTCGCAATGGCAAGCATTAATTCCGTCGGAATCATTTCTTGATGATAGGTCGTAATCGCGATATAGATGGAGGGCAGCGTCAGCGCCATCATCATCGCCAAGAATCGCACCCAACGCAGCATCGTAGCTGCGAGATAGCTTGTGTAGTAATCCTCTGTCGATAGTAGGAATTCCGTAAAGGTAATCGGCATGGTTAAAGCAAATGGTGTGCCGTCTACGAGAACGACAATTTTACCTTCTAGGATGGCCGCAGCAGCCTTATCTACCCGCTCTGTTGAGCTAATTTGCGGGAATGGCGAGAGTGGCGTATCCTCCAAATAATCCTCAAGCTGACCGCTATCTAGGATCCCCTCGGTCTCGATAGCCATCAGCCTTCTCTTCACCTCGCCAACAATACTTGGATTGGCTACGTCCTGCAAATACGCGATAGCCCCATCCGTCAACGTACGCGTACCAATCTGAATCGGAAAAAGAACCAATTTAGGATCTTTAATTTTTCTTCTAACTAAGGCCGTATTTGTGCGCAGCACTTCATTAAAAGCATCCTGAGGACCTCGAATAATTGGTTCACTGGTTGGATTGCTTACAAATCTATGCTCCCAACCTTCCGAAGTGATGAGCAAGGTTTCCGCGATGCCCTCAAGTAAAACAAGCGTATTCGAATACAGCAATCCCTTGATACTCTCGGCGAGCGAGTTCACTCGCTTGATACCGCTAGCCGTTATCACAAATTTCTCAATATACGTTAAGGTAATCTCATCTTGATGACCCATTTGCATCAGAGGGAGAATGACACATTGATGGACAATATCCTTTTCAGCAAGGCCATCGATGTAGAGAACGGCTGCACGAATCTCCGAACCATCCCCCAGCTGGAGGAGAAGTTCGCGAACAATAAGATCGGATGGATGCTGAGTGACCGTGAGGATTAATTGCAAGTCCTTCGCGAGATTCCCACTTAATTGTTGTTCTGCGAGATGGGATGCCTCAGTAACTTCAGACGGCGGTCCGTGTGATGCGCTAGAGGCTGATTTCTTGAGGAGTTTTCCCAATAACGACAAACTATCCGCCTACCTTTTCAACAAGACTAGTCATTACGTTTTGCATCATGGCTGTTAGCACATAAGAGGTTCCCGTTACATGCAGGACAGCAAGAATCAGAGCGATAAGCAGCAAGGAGGCATAAGCAGGCATCATTCTGCGATCTTGCTGGCGAACGCTCTTCTTGGGATGACCGATTACAAACAAAATAAGCGCAACGAACAGTGAAATCAAAGCCATTCCCCCCATGTGTTTTACGAGTAGGTTCTGCTTTTCCTTCTATTTTTATCCAACCATCACTTCGTGTTTAACTTTTACACGCAAAAAAAGTGCCCTCCCACGAAAGTGGGAAAGCACTTCTATGATCGAAAGTTATGCTGTACGACTCTCTGTCGACACTTTGTGCGCCTTGACGCCGCGCTTTGCCCGCAGCGCTTCTGGCATAGCTAGCAGCGCAGGCAGCAGCATCGGCAGCAAGATGAAACAGAGTACGATGAGGCCAACAATGACGGCCACGGCTAGCTCGATCAACAGAACGAGACCGGAAGGCACAAGTGTGGCGAAGGTTCCGCCAAGGATGACCATCGCTGAGATGACCACACCGCCAATGTGCTTCGCCGCTTGCACGATCGCCTTCGAAGGCGATAGATCCCCAAGCTCTTTGTAGCGCATCATCAGGAAGATGCTGTAGTCGACGCCGACAGCAATAATAATGATGAAGGAGAAGAACGGTACGAAGGAGGAAACCCCGTCGGCACCAATGATTTTATCCGTCACCACATTCGTCGCCGTCATCGCCACGTAGTAGGAAATCACGAGGCTCAAAATGATGTAGACAGCTGGCCAGAAGGCACGAATAACAAACAACAAGACGATGAACACACCGATGATGACAATAATCGCGGTGCTGTTGAACGACTTCAGCTGCGCCTTGTTCGTGTCGTACGTCGTCGAGCTCGGGCCTGCTGCGCCGAACTTCGCATGCTCGAGCACCGTGCCCTTCACGCTGGCCGCCAGCTCCGCGTTAATCCCCTCAATCGTATCCATCGCAGCCGATGAATACGGATCATCCTTCAAGATGACGATCATCTTCGTCATCGTCCGATCCTTGGACATGAAACTGTCCAAGGATTTCCCGAAATCTGCGCTCGACAGCGCTTCTTTCGGGATAAAGAACGTTTTCGAGCCGTTCAGTTGCGTCAAGAACTGGCTCGTTTTACCCAACCCCTCGGACACGTCACCGAGTCCGTTGCCGCTCTGACCAAGGCCGTCTTTCAGCTGGCCCATGCCGCCGCTGAGACCCGACAAGCCTTCGCTCAGCTTCTGCTGACCGTCTTTGACGCTGCCTAGCGCAGCGTTCAGCTTCGCCATGTTGGCCGCGATCTCGCGACTGCCCGCGCTGCCTTGCTTCAGCCCTTTGGCGAGCTCAGCTGCGCCGCTCTCCAGCAGCGTAAGCCCCGCGGCTAGCTGTGCCTGCGCGCCGTTCACTTGCGCCAGGCCTTGCGTCGCCTCGGCAAAAGCACTGTTTAGCTTCGCTGCGTTCTTGCCAAGCTCTCCCAGTCCGCCGCTCAACTGCGTTAAACCGGAAGCAAGACTTTCACCCGTTTGCTTCAGCTTGATGTAATCAGCGTCTGTCGTCAGCTGGCTGTATTTGCTGCCAAGCCCGCCAATTAAACCATTCATGCCGACCAAACCTTGTTGGATGCCTCCTAGTTGCGTCTCAATCTGACTATAACCATCCGTCATGGCGTTGTAGCCTTGACCAAGCTGCGTCAAACCATCATTGATTTTACCCGTGTTACTTGCGACTTGAGTCATGCCATCCTTCAGCGCAGCAATTCCCGAACTTAGCTCACCCGCGCCACCGGCGCCTTGTGAGATACCAGCAGCCACCTGATCCAATGCAGTCGTCAGCTTGCTATAGCCCTCCTGCACTTGACTCGTGCCATCTACCAGTTGACCAACGCTAGACGTATCAGGCGCTTCCAGCTTACTCTGCATCAGCTTAAGTCCATCACGTATTTGATTTACACCGTTTTGCGAGGCTGAAATGCCATCGGCAACCGTCTTCGTTTGCGTAGAAATATAGAAATCATCAATCGGCTTCGCTTGCGGCTGAGTCACGCTAGATACCATATCGACACCTGGAATGGTTTTCAGCTTCTCCGTCACCTTATCAATCGCGGCTAGACCATCATTCGTGTTAAGCGGTTTGTCATTCTCAATAACGACCATGGTTGGGAGCGCCTGACCCCGGCTAAAATGCTCCGCCACAAGGCTGAAGCCTTTCGTGGATGGGTGATCATTCCCCAGCTCCTTCAACTGATCAAAAGACAGCTTCTGATGATTCGCAAGTGCAAGTGGAACCGTAATAATCAGAATGATGACGGTCGTAATAATCGGTCTTTTTACCGCAATTTTCGTCAAGCCAGCCCAGAATTTACTCTCTTTATGCCCAGTCGTTCCCTTGGAGGGCCAGAAGAGCTTATTGCCAAGCATTTTCATGAAAAATGGTGTCACCGTTACAATTTGGAGCAGGAGTATGGCCGTACCAATGGCTACGACATTCCCTGATTGATAAATACCGAAATCCGAGAACGTTAATGCAGCAAATGCAATGAATACGGTCAAAATACTGTAGAAAATCGTTTTACCCGCTGTGCGGTAGGTCACAATAATGGCTTCATCCACGGATAAACCATGGGATAATTCCTCTTTGAAGCGATTGAATAAGAGAATGTTATAATCCGTCCCAATCCCGAAAAGAATCAAAATCAACAACATTTGTGTGACACTCGTCACAGGAAAGTTGAACTTATCAATGAGCTGCGCGGCAATCCCCATGGACACGAGGTACGAGATACCGACCGCTAGCAAGGAAACGACTGGAATAATGACAGAACGGAACATAATGATTAGAACAGCTAGGATAAATATAACCGTAAGCGCGGCACTTTTTTCAACACCGGACTCCGATACTTTAATATAATCATCCTGGATGAAATCCTCTCCAGAGAGGTAATACTCCACCTTCACGTCCTTCAAAACAGTTTCAAATTCCTTCTTGATGTCCTCGACGTGGCGCCCTCTTTTGTCTAAGGAGAAACTCGCCATTAAGGTTGTGCCATCCCCCGAAATGAGCGATGACTTCGCCTCCGGCGTGGTGAATGGATCAATCAACTGATCGAAACCAAGCTCAGCTTGATGGCTTTTCAAATTCGTAATACCTGCCTCGATCGCCTTCATATCGGCATCTGACAGTTTGTTTGGGTTATGGAAAACCACGATATCACTCGTGCCCTCGACCCCATTGATTTTGTTCAAAATCGTTGAGGCAATCTTTGATGGTGCATCGCTACGCAACGGATCCTGTCCTCTTAGGCCAAGAATCGCGTTCACATTCGGTTGGAAAACCGTCAGCAATACCGTCGCCACCAACCATACGGCTAGAATCGCCCAACGCCATTTAATAATGGATTTCATTCTCTCTTCTCCTCCACTCACCCTGATAGTAAACAAGCGTTCATTATTGGGGTAAAAATTTTTAAGACTGGCTTAGCTTTATTTTTTCTGAAATACCTGTGCAATACAGGTACAACAGTTCATCAACAAGCATTTTAATCGTATCGCCATCTTCATGGTCACGCAAAATCAAGCATATGCTCTCAATCATTGTCGTCGCAATCATGCGCGCCGCAAATTGATCTTTCTGAGACAACGTGCCGAATGACCCCAACTCCGCTGTAAATACTTCAGAAATAATCTGATGCACAAGTGTAATCATGTCTTGTTTGGCCGAAGCAAATCGAGAGCCTTCACTTAGATTCAGAAGAATTGTAAGCTCTGTGCTGGACTCTTTGAACAGCAGCATTAAAGAAGCATCAATGCGACGCAGAATCAGCAAATGATCAGATAATGCGGTACACAGGGTGCTATCTACCTCTTGCTTGCACACCCGCAGCACCTCGGCTAGCTGCTCTTGAATGGGTTGAATGAGCTCATCAAACAGATCATCCTTACTTTTAAAGTAGCGATAGATGTTGCCTGGCGTTATGCCTGCAGCTTCTGCAATTTGCCGAATGGAGGCTTTCAAATATCCATGCTTCTTGAACTCGGCCAAGGCCGCTTGGCGGATACTATTTTTGACTTCATCTTTTAAAATTTGCATTAATAAACACCCGTTCACTATTTGACGTCTTAGTTGGATTATACAGCGCCCATTTCGTCATTTCAACGCTATTTCGATAAAAAAAAGCGCCTAACCTGCCAATGATCACAGGTCAGACACAACTTATTCATTCCACATCTACAGCTTTGATATCGGACCTTGAATCAGCAAGAACGCTGCCAGCCCGCTGCCCCAACAAAACAAATCTCTACTGCCAGCAATACCAATATTCGTTATATACGTATTGATTCTTGCTTTCATGCCTACTTTCCGGCGGTTAAAGCGGTAATCAATCAACAAAATGAAGATCCGTCCGATAATAAACATCACGAACGGGCTCCGGCATATATGGCGCCACTGATGGTAATAAGGGTGTGCCATAACGCTATTTGCATTACATGCAAGTTCTATGTAGAAATAGCGTGATGAAACAGCGCTATTTCTATTAAAACGAGAGAAATATGGCCATTTGGATCAAATAGCACTATATAGCAACGTTATTCTCCTAAATACTCTCTTATACTAGTAAATAAGGTGTTTTCATAACGTTACTCTTCACAAAAAGAGACGAATCGCCTCTCGTTCTGCTTTCAGAACGAAGCGTTTCGTCTCTCGCTTACACTGGGCGATCGATCTCAAACAGCTCACCAAGCTTCGCATAAGAGTTGCCTGCTAATCGGCTCACTGGTTTTAGCTGCTGCGCATCAATACGACCGTTGTCAACTAAGTTGTCATCGATATGAAAATAAACGACACGCCCGATTAGTAAATCTGCCGCGGGTGCGTCCGGTGTTCCACCGAGCGGTATCACCTGCTCGAGGACGCATTCCATGCGGATGCTCGCTTCGGCGATGCCAGGCACCGCGATGTGTCGGCTCGCGACAGGCGTTAGCCCCGTCAGCGTCACTTCGCTTTCCTCCGGCGGCAGCGCAGCGGCACTCTGGTTGATCTGGTCGATATAGGATTCGTCCGAGATATGAACAACGAATGCGCCTGTTTCGACCGCGTTGCGGGAGGTGTCCTTCCGGACACCCTGCTTCCGCTGCACGGAAACGGCAACCATCGGGGGATCTGCCGTCACGATGGTGAAATAGCTGAAGGGCGCAGCGTTCAAGACGCCTTCCGTGGATAGCGTCGAGACAAAAGCGATCGGCCGCGGAATAATGCTGCCGATGAGCAGCTTATAATTATCTCGCTCGCTTTGAGTTGACGGATCGATTCCTACCATTGTCATGGAGACGATCCCCCTTTCTATTAGAGTATTAGAGTGAGAGCCCTTTAAGCCATTCTGCTGCTGCAAATACCTCGGAGCGTGTCAGCTGATGACCCGAATTCTCCCAATGTACGTGGACATCCGAACCCGCATCGCTCAGTAAGCGCTCTAGCTCCTCTGACTCCTCAGGGGAGCAGATGGGATCATTTTTGCCTGCGCCGATAAAGACAGGCGTGTCTGAGAGATCGGGTAGCGTGATACCACGCCGCGGCACCATTGGATGATGCAGAATAGCCGCTCTCAGCGCATTCGGATAATGGAACAAGAGGCTTCCCGCAATGTTCGCGCCGTTCGAGTAACCGATCGCAACAACGTTGCTGCGATCGAAGCCGTGCTCTGTCGCTGCTTCATTGATGAAATCGTACACTTCCTTCGTGCGGAAGATGAGATCCTCTTCATCGAAAATGCCTTCAGCTAGCCGACGGAAAAACCGTGGCATGCCGTTCTCTAGGACGTTCCCCCGTACACTAAGTACGGAGGATGTTGGTGAAATCGCCTGCGCCAAAGGAAGCAGATCGTTCTCTGTCCCGCCCGTTCCGTGAAACAGAACGAGCACGGGAGCAGTCACATCGGATCCTTGCTGATAGATATGTCTCATTTCCGGTCACCTTCCAATACGCGCACTTCAATTGGCGGTAGATTTTTCACGATTTGATCACGGCTTGCTTCGAACCACTCTGGCAACATCAATTTCTCACCAAGTGCTTCCGGAGCTTCATCTCTAGCAAAGCCTGGAGGATCAGTAGCAATCTCAAACAGGATGCCGCCTTCTTCACGGAAATAGATCGCATTGAAGTACTGACGATCCACGATTGGTGTTGGGTGGTAGCCGTTATTCGCTACATGACTTCTCCATAGTGCATGCTCAGCATCATCTTTCGCACGCCATGCGATATGGTGAACTGTTCCCGCTCCGCCAGCACCGTAATCCATTGGCGTTACGTTGATATCGATGATGTTCCCTAAGTCCCCGAAGGAAGTAAAGCGTGCATAGGCGCCTTCTTGCCCAACTTTTTTCAGACCCATGACATTCACGAGAAGTTCCGAAGTTTTATCAGGTGCTGTGCTGTAAAGGACAGCGCCGCCGAAGCCTTTGATCGCTTTGTCCACAGAGACGCCGCCAAATGCCCACTGACTTGGCGCACCTTGCTCGCGCTCGACAATTTCTAATTTTAGACCATCTGGATCTTTGAACTGTACATACGTTTCGCCGAATCGAGCATTTTTCTCAAAAGCAACTCCGAATTGTGTTAGGCGTGCTTCCCAGAAAGATAGACTGCCTGTTGGCACAGCGTAAGTCGTGATACCTACTTGACCGCCGCCGACCCGACCTTTGCGGGATCCCGCGTAAGGGAAGAAAGTAATGATCGTACCTGGGCTGCCTGCTTCATTTCCGAAGTAGAGATGATAAACTTCTGGCGCATCGAAGTTAATTGTTTTTTTGATCAAACGTAGTCCTAAAATACCTGAATAAAAATCAACGGTTGCCTGTGCATGTTGTACGAAAGCGGTGATGTGGTGGATACCTGCGGTTTGTTGTGTTGTTGTTGTCATAATAGCCAACTCCTTCATATTTAAGAATCTTTATTTTAAGATAACAGATCTGAGAAAATGCAAGACTTGCAACGAGGGATAGTTCTTCTATTTAAATCCCTCTTGCGCATACCTGCCGAGCTTCTTCAGCAATTGACTTGCCATCATCTTCTCTTCTTCCGTCAGCCCCGCCACGGCCCCCTCAATCACTTCGGCGTGCTTCGGAAATACTTCCTCAATAAATTGTTTCCCTTTTTCCGTTATTTCAGCAAAAATCAATCTGCGATCTTCCGTCGATGTGTTGCGTATGACGAATTCCTTCTTGACTAGCTTATCTACGACATAGGTAATGTTCCCACTACTCATCAATACCTTACTGCCAATTTGTTGAATGGGTTGTGCTCCCTTATGATAGAGCAGTTCGAGAACACCAAACTCTGTTCGGTTCAGTCCATGCTTGCGAATATCTCGATCCCCGTGGGCGTTCACCCACTCGCTCGCTCTAGAAAGGGCGATATAAAGATCTAGAGAATGATTTCTTGCTTCGCTCATGTTTGCCTCACCTCGTTTCTTGTTTGCCTCGTTTATCTTAATTTAAAGATACTTTATTTAGAGATAAAAGTCAACAGGCAATTTTTCAATTCTGACTTCGCCTATATCTAGCTTTCCTCTATCCCCCTTTTATTACAAATGGAAACATAATGAACACAATGTCACACCTTTTCCCATACGACTCGTGGTATGATTAAGCCTTTAAGAAAGAAAGGTGGTTTCACGCAATTATGGACACTTCACAAGCTTTAAAAGGGAGAGTAACCGAAAAAGATCGGTTCCCTATCTCCCTTTACTCCCTAACGGTTGGCGCCTTCGCCATCGGTATGACTGAGTTCGTTATTATGGGAATTCTGCCTAATGTGGCCGATGACTTGAATGTTAGCATTTCGCAAGCGGGGCAATTGATCACGGGTTACGCACTTGGCGTGGCATTCGGTGCTCCGATTCTCGCTATGTTGACTCATAAACTCCCGCAGAAGCGTCTTCTTCTCGTGCTAATGCTCATTTTCATTCTAGGTAATGGATTAGCCGCGCTAGCTCCTTCCTATGGGATCGTACTTGTAGCACGTTTAATCACTGCTTTGGCTCATGGTACCTTCTTCGGGGTTGGTTCTGTCATCGCAGCTAATCTTGTTCGGCCTGAAAAGAGGGCTAGTGCCATCTCAGTGATGATGGCTGGTCTAACTATCGCGAACATTCTTGGCGTCCCGCTCGGAACCTACATCGGTCAACACCTTGGCTGGCGGGCATCCTTCGGCGCCGTTGTCATCATGGGAATCATCTCTTTCATTGGTATTCTCATTTTCATTCCACAGATTGCTCAGAAAACAAACAGCAGCCTAGTAAAGCAAGTTCGTTCACTTCTGCAGCCGCGTCTCTTGCTTGTTTTCCTAATTGGGGCATTAGGCTGTAGCAGCTTGTTTGCAGTATTCACCTACATCGCGCCCATTCTCATCAACATTACTGGGTTTAAAGAGAGCAGCGTGACGTGGATTCTTGTTTTATTCGGCTTTGGGGTTACGCTAGGAAACATCCTCGGCGGAAAAATGGCAGACTGGAAGCTCATGCCGTCCTTAATCGGCAACTTCGCCGCGTTAGCGCTTATCCTAGCCGTATTCGCATATACGGATCAATTCCCGGTTGCTGCGATTATCACCATCTTCATATGGGGCATTGCGGCGTTTGGGATTTTGCCTGGACTGCAGATTCGCATCATGAATCTGGCCAAAGACGCGCCAGAACTAGCAGCCACTTCAACGCATTCTGCGTTGAATCTCGGCAATGCTGGCGGCGCCTTTCTAGGTGGCTGGGCGATTACGCACACAGGCCTTGAGTCTTTGCCTTGGATCGGTGCCGGATTAACCGGGGCGGGGTTTGTTTTAATGCTGTGGAGCTACCTGCGGGAGCGTAAGGTGAAGTAAGTGTAACGAACCAGCGGCAAGCTAGGACTTAAACATAAGTCTTCGCTTACCGCTGGTTTTTTGTAGGTAAATAACTAGTGCGTATTCGCCCATTCGACTCCTTGTTCCAGAATGATTCCGTCTGACTCCACCCATTGGGTGAGGCTTTTCTCCTTGGCTTGAATGACAATAAAATGCAGACCTTCTGTCTTCGACGTATTCCGCAACACTCTCACACCGTCAGGTGCAATGCGAATGGACGTGCCTTCGTGCACATCTATTTCGTTTCCGTCCACTTGGATTTGGCCTTGCCCTTGAAGAAAAATGTAGAGTTCTTCATTCTGTTGGTGCTTGTGATAAAAGGGGACTTCCCCCTCCGGGGGCAAGTGATTTAGTGAAACTTCCATACTCGTCAGTTGCAGGGAGTCTTTCAGAAAGATTTTCCCCTTCAACATGCCTTCCGTTACACTTAGAAATTCAGAAAATGCCCCTGCGTTGCTAACCGAGTAATTCAGTTGATTTGCACGCATCAGCTTGCCCTCCTTAGAACGCTGTCAGCGTTTTGCCTGTTTCGAGCAGACTCTTCAAATTGCTGAGAATGAAAGGCCAGCCGTTGTTAAATCCTTCGATTTTACCCTCATCCTTAAGAATATCCTGCTCTAACAGCTCCTCATGGCGAAGTGTTAGCTTGATCGTCCCGTTCAATGGTGTTAATTCATACGTCACTTTGGACATCCGATCGCCTTCGGGGTCCTTTACACTCCAAGTAATCGTGAGCAAGCTATACGGCTCATAGACAAGCACTTCACCGTAGTGTTCCGTCTTGTCTTTATTCATTAATTGAAAGCTCGAACCGACTTGCCAATCTGACATGATTTCACGACCAAAAAAATACTGCTTCGTAAACTCTTTGCTCGTTAAGGCCGCCCACAATTTCTCTGGTGTGGTAGCGATGTAAGTCACGTACACGAAAGACTTTTTATTCATGATTCGAATCCTCCTCAAGGGCTTGCTTCAAATTGGTTAATGCCTCAATTCGGCGCTGATCAAACTTACCGATCCAGCGATGGTAAATCTCCCCGATGGGTACCGGGTTCAGATAATGAAGCTTCTCGCGGCCATGCCATATGACCGTAACCAGATTCGCCTCCTCCAGCAGCAAAAGGTGCTTGGTAACAGCTTGACGACTCATCGTCATTTGCTGACAGAGATCTGTTAAGGATAGTCCGTTATTCACGAACAGGATGTCTAGTAATTCTCTACGTGTTCCGTCTGCAAGTGCTTTAAAAAGTTTGTCCATGCGCCTATTATATGCAACAATTTAGTTGCATGTCAAACAAAATTTGTAAATAAATATCTACTTCTACACACTAAGCTATTCGCTATCCACTACTCCCTTGCCCACAATTCCATCTCACGCTCGTATTTTAACTGTAAAAAGTACATTTAATTTCGCCACTTTGCTCACTTTAAAGAACTTAACTGTATTTCTTGTAGTTATTTTGGTTGTATTTGCCAACAAATCCTAAAATCGGCGAATTTAACTGGAGGTTTTCCATCTAATTGTTGATTATCAGCTTTTTAGAAGAAAATAGATGGAGGTTTTCCAGTTAATCCGACGGTTGACGATGGTGGAGGCTGACGCCGAGGGCATTGGGTGGGAGGAGTGGTCGCTTCAGCGTTAAAATTGACGCTACTGCTGGCATCCAGAGCCACGGGCAACGCCAGGATGAGCATCAGAGAAGAAGCCACTCCACCACTCCCCTGAGACGCCTGCACCTGTGGGCGCAGCGAACCCGCACACAAAAAAGGCGCTTCCCCATCAACCGAGGAAGCGCCCTGCCTTACCCTACAACTGCTGAAGATCCCTTCTGCAGTTGATACATTTTCGCATAGCGCCCGCCAAGCGCCATGAGCGTGTCGTGATTGCCCCGCTCGGCGATTTCGCCGCGGTGCAGCACAAGAATTTGATCCGCATCGCGGATCGTGGACAACCGATGCGCGATGACGAGTGTCGTCCGCCCTTCGCTAACCACCTTCAGCGCGCGCTGAATGAGCCCTTCCGTCTCACTGTCGATGGAGGCCGTGGCCTCATCGAGTATCAGGATCGACGGGTCGAACGCCAAGGCGCGCGCGAACGAGATCAACTGCCGCTGACCGGAGGACAGCGTGCTTCCCCGCTCTACGACCTGCTCGTCGTAGCCTTTCGGCAGCTGCTCGATAAAGCCAGCTGCTCCAACATCACGCAGTGCAGTCTTCACTCTGTCCAACGAGATATCGGAATTGTACAGGCTCACGTTGAACTTGATGTCCCCCGCGAACAGGAACGGATCCTGCAGCACGATCCCCATATGCTTGCGCAGCGCCTGTTTCGACATTCCCTTGATGTTATGCCCATCAATCGTGATGGTGCCCTCATTCGGCTCGTAGAAGCCTAGAAGCAGGTTCAGAATAGAGCTTTTACCTGATCCCGTGTGCCCAACTAAGGCTATCGTTTCCCCTTTTCGCGCCTCAAAGGAGATGCCCTTCAATACGTTCTCGCCTTCTTTATAAGCGAAGGTAACATTATCGAACTTTACGATCCCCTCAGGACGGCGAATGTGATCCGTTTTTTCTACATCTTGACCTTCCATATCAAGAATAGTGAATACCTTCTCCGCTGATACGAAAGCCCGCTGCGCATTCGTCAACTGATCGAATATCCCGATAATCGGTTGAAAAATCCGACCCAAATAGTCGATAAACGCATAAAATACTCCGAAGGAAATAGCGGCTTCTAACGATTTTCCACCAAAATACCAAATCACCATCGCGGTCACCAAACTTCCGATCGTTCCAACAATATTCCTTGTGGAAAGGCCGTAAATCCGAAATTGTTTCCGCTGGTTCACATAACGATCCATGTTCAGCACTTCGAACTCATCCAGTGTAACTTTCTCCCGACGAAAAGCCTGAATGATCGGCATCACGACAATCGACTCATTGATCATCGCGTTCATATCGCTGAGTCTAGCACGCATAATGGTGATAAAGACTTTTGAATATTTGAGATGAATATACATAATCACCACAAATATCGGCGGCAGCACTAAGCAGAACAACGCTAGTTGCCAATCCAATAGGAAAAGTGCGATGTAAATCCCGACTAGTTGCAGCATGCTTACAACGAAAGTTGCCATGAAGCTCATAAAGAGATCACGAACAGCCTCCGTATCATTCGCGATACGCGATACAACCTGACCGATCGGTGTGTTATCGAAGTAACGCAACGAAATGCGTTGAATATGCGCCATCAGATCCATCCGCATGTTTTTAATAATTTGCAGAGCGGTAGATTGGAGGATATAGGCCTGCGAATAATTACATAGTCCCGCTGCCAACAGTAATCCCAAATAGATACCGAGCAATTTAAGCACAGGCGCCATTTCATGAGCACCGGTGGAGAGGTATTTATCAATAATTGTTTTCGTTATATAAGGCCCGCCCAGCTCGGCAGCTACTGAACAGCAAAGAATCAGCAGCGCACCGAGAATTCTGAACTTGTAGACGAGCGCGTAGGAAATCAGTCGTCTTGCCGTTGTCGGTTTAGACAAAATAATCGTCCTCCTTTCTCAATCCTCGAGACTTGCTTCCATCTGTTGACGATCCCATTGCTCGCGGTACCAACCTCCGAAATGCATGAGCTCCTCGTGCGTGCCCTCTTCAATGACTCTGCCCTCATCAAGAACGAGAATCCAGTTGGCATGGCTTACCGCAGATAGACGGTGTGTGGAAATAAGCGTTGTACGCCCCGCGCGTTCTTTACGAATATGCTGAAGAATGCGACTTTCTGTACGTGCATCTACAGCGGATAGCGAATCATCGAGCAGCAGAATCTCCGAATCAATTAGTAATGCCCTCGCAATCGCTAAACGCTGTTTCTGTCCGCCGGACAACATCACACCATTCTCACCGACAATGGTCGCTAAACCTTCTGGCATCCCCTCAATATCTTGGGTAAAAGAGGCCATTTCCACGGCGTGCGCAATCTCTTCTGGCGTAGCCGTATGTTTGCCTAACGCCACATTATCCCGAATGGACTTCGAGAGCAATAAATGCTCCTGTGGCACATAAGCGACCCAACGTTTCATTTGGTCAATCGCAATTTGCTCAATCGGTACACCTGAAATGCGCAGCTTATCTGATTCTAAGGGATATTGGCGCAGCAGTTGCTTCAGCAATGTGCTTTTGCCACTGCCGGTCCGACCGACGATACCCAGTGTTTGACCTCGCTCTAGCTGAAAAGAAACATGAACAAGACTCGGATGGTTCGCTGTCGGATAAGTGAACGTCAAATCATTCATCTCAATACGTTCTGGCACAGCAATATGGACGGGCTTCTCGATATCGACGAGATCTGCCTTTTGCAGCAGCGCCTTATCCAAGCGATCTGCCGAGGCACTGCCACGTTGCAGAACGTTAATAAACTCACCGAAGGAAATCATCGGCCAGATCAGCATACCCAGGTAAATATTGAAGGAAATGAGTTGCCCCAACGTGATTTCACCTTGAAACATAAGATACGAGCCGTATCCGATACCGATCGAATAGCTGACGCCAACGATCAACGATGTCAGTGGTTGAAATAGCGCATTGAGCATCGAGACGCGGCGGTTTTTGTTCATCACATCCGATGTAACCGCATCGAATGCCTTCAAATCCTGCGCTTCCTGCACGTAGGAGCGAATGACTCTTATACCAGAGATGGATTCCAAAGCATGATCGTTCATGACACCGAAGGAAGCTTGTGCTGCCAGGAAGCGTACACGCACCTTTTTGCCTAGAAGATTAATCACTAAGGCCAGACAAGGCAGCGGAATTAGCGCCGCGAGCATTAATTTGAAGGAGATCAATGACACCATCGTAATAATGACAACAGATGCGCCTACTAGCGTTGTAACGAGTGTCATCACCCCGTAACCGGAGGTCTGACCTATCGCTAGAATATCATTCGTCGCGAGTGCCATTAGCTGTCCAGTTGAGTTACGTTGGAAGAACGGTGGAGACATTTTAGACAAATGCGTCAACAAACGCCCTCGAAGCAATTTCTCTACCAAGGCAGAGTTGCCGAAGAGGTTCGTGATCCACAGAAAAGTCATGACATACAGAAGCAGCGAAAGCCCAATCAGCAAGTAAACCGTATAATGAAGCCCGGAAGCTGTTAAATCCCCAGTACGAATATGGTCAACGGTATTCCCGATCATTTTAGGTGGAATTATCGCTAATAAATTCACACCGACTAATAGGGAGACTGCCAGTACATAATACTTCCATCTCTCTTTGAAAAACCAGCGAAGCTTCATCACAAAAGACACATTTCCCACCTCATTTTGAATTTCTTTTTCTCGGCATACTTATTGATTCTATAGTTTAAGGCAAGTGAAGTCCACACCTGATCTCTTATAAAATAAAACTTTCGCCTCGTCCGGAATCTTTTTACATATACGAACGTTAAAGGGAACAGACTATACCTATATTTTACATATAGAAAGGAAGTTTACCAACCATGAAACCGACGATACGTAAAACATGCGCGATCCTCTCCCTATCCAGCATGCTGATAACTGGAACGGCTTATGCAGTTACTGATGCACCCGACATTCCTACTACCCCCACGATCGCGTTTGCCCTGAAAGAGGAGGTTAAAAAGGTGCAATCGACTGGCGTTATTACTTCGATTCGTACGAATGGTAATGACGCAGCGATACAAATTCAAGACACGGGCACAGGTGGTATTGTGCTCAATGTTGGGCCAGAAACGACTTACCAAATGCTTGATGGTTCCAAACTAACGCTGGCAGACCTTCATGTAGGCTTGACGATCACTGCCGAGCATTCTATGGCAATGACGATGAGCTTGCCGCCGCAGACATCCGCGTCTAAGATCACTGTGCTAGATACCGCTATCCAAAAAGGTGCGCTAGGAACTGCTGGAATCATTGAAGATGTGCGTAAAGATGGCAGTATTTTTATCAAAGGTGAAGGTCTTACCGATCTTGCTCAAGATGAAATTGTTCTGCACATCGGAAAAGATACTGCTGTTGTTGATGGCAAAGGTGACCCTGTAGAGAAATACTCCCTCGTTAAAGGCACGAAAGTAATCGGGTTCTACAGTCCTGTTATGACGAAAAGCTTGCCGCCCATCAGCAACGCTTGGAAAATCGTTGTAACGGCTAAAGAAGAGTAAGCTTAGCTGTTCTATGAGAACCTTCCGTATTCGTAATCGGGAGGTTCTTTTCATTTGTAAGAAGCGCATCCATGATGGATGTACACTGTCCAAATGTTCTGTTTTTTGATACAATAACTGAAAATTCAATCGTATAAGGGGACTCATATGGAATACATTAGCACTCGCGGCAAAGTAGCACCCATCGGCTTCATCGATGCGATCCTCATGGGATTGGCCAATGACGGCGGTCTACTCGTACCGAATCACATCCCACAGCTATCTGCTGACACACTTCAAAGCTGGTCGAAGCTCTCCTACTCAGAGCTGGCCCTTGAAATTTTCTCTCTTTACGTGAACAATGAAATTCCTCGCAATGAGCTGAAGCAGCTTGTTGATGAAAGCTACGCAACGTTCCGCGACGAAGCTGTAACACCGGTTAAACGTCTGAGCGATGATACGTATGTGTTGGAATTGTTCCACGGGCCTACTTTTGCTTTTAAGGATATTGCGCTGCAATTCCTAGGTAATCTGTATGCCTACGTTTCACGTAAAACGAATTCCATCATCCATATCCTCGGCGCAACTTCCGGTGATACGGGTGCTTCTGCGATCGAAGGCGTTCGCGGCAAAGAAGGCATTCGAATTTGTATCTTGCACCCTCACCAAAAAGTTAGTCAGGTACAAGAACTGCAAATGACAACGGTCAATGATGCAAATGTGTTGAATCTATCCGTTGAAGGTACTTTTGATGATTGCCAACGCATTATCAAGGAGCTTTTTGCTGATGTCGAGTTCAAACATCGCTACCACTTGCGTGCGATTAACTCCATCAACATTGCCCGTATTTTGGCACAAACGGTATATTATTTCTACGCGTACTTCCAATTACCGCAGGAGCAACAAGCAGCAAAGGTCAACTTCAGTGTGCCGACTGGTAATTTTGGCGATATTTTTGCTGGCTACCTAGCTCAAAAAATGGGCCTTCCTATCCATAAGCTTATTCTGGCTACGAATGAAAACAATATTCTTGAGCGCTTCGTGCAAGAAGGTGTGTACCAACCTGGCGAGTTCCGCGGCACCTACAGCCCGTCCATGGACATTCAAGTTGCAAGCAACTTCGAGCGCTACTTGTTCTATCTGTACGGCGAAGATGCAGCGGCTGTTAATGCCATCATGGAGCAATTCAAGGCCGAAGGCCGTGTGGTTATTCCTGCCGATAAGCTGCAAGCGGTGCAGGCTGATTTCGCTGCGTACGGCGTGAAGAACGAGGAGTGTCTCGACACGATCAGTGCTTACCACGCGAAGTACGAGTACCTGCTTGATCCACACACAGCGTGCGGTGTGGCCGCTGCAGACAAGCTCGCCGCTCCTGGCGAGGTGACGGTATCCTTGTCCACCGCGCATCCGGCGAAGTTCGATGAGTCGATTCGCTTACGCGGAATTGCTCAGACGTATCCGGAGCAAATCCAAGCCTTGTTCGACAAACCACAGTTCCAGAAGGTGGTTGGTGGTTCCAACGATGCGATCAAGGATGAGCTCGTGAAGTTTTTCTAGTAAGGGGTTATAGGGGCTTCTGCCCCTTCTATAGAAGCCTTCCCTCCGTGTTTATGGAGGGAGGGCTTTTTGACGTTTGGGGGAGCTGCTAGCCAGTAGCTTTAGTAGATTGAAATTGGATTAACTGGAAAAACTAAACTATCCATTAATGAATCGAGACTTAATAATTATGCAACTTAGTGAATTCTTATAAAAATTGTCGGTTTCTGAGGAGGTTGTCTCTCCTTACAAAGGTACGGTCACATGCGATTTCAAATAAAGATGTGCGATAACGTTATTTGCTACATTGAAATGTTCTGCGAAGAAATAGCATTACGGAATAACGCTATTTCGACCAAATGGAGTGAAATTTGTCCATTTATGATCAAATAACGTTGTTTAATAACGTTATTCCCCCATATTCTCTTATAAACTAACAAATAAGATGTTTTCATAACGTTATTTTGCGAACGAGGTTCATCTCTATGTCATGGGAGCGATAAGTTACCTCAAGTTGAAGTTCCCGGTTGTTTCTCTAAATTTTAAATAATACGTATCATTATTCAGGATAAACAGTTAATCGACAAGCTCAAAACTAGATCTAATTCTGCCCAAATGAGCATATTTGTCCATTTAGATGCAATTAGGAAGTTAAATTTCGCGATTGAGTCGATTTTAAGTGGAATATCCGAAACTTTCCAGTTAATTGTAAATTCAACCCACCATTAACCCAACAAATCAGTCCTAAGACCGATCTTCGTCCTTCCCTATAGTCGGAAGACACGTGTACCCTGTCATGGTATTCTTAGAGTAATGAATCCAAACAGTAGGAGTGAACCAATTGAATATGAATATGAATCGCAGCGCTTTTCTCGGCCCGATCTTAATTCTGTTAGGCGTTTTTATGTTTTTAAAAGGGGATGTATCGTTCAGCTCAGGCACGATATTTCAGTATTTCTGGCCGACACTGTTCGTTATACCCATCGGAGTCTTCTTCCACTGGTTATACTTCTTCATCATGCAACGACGTGGTGTAGGCGTACTCGTTCCCGGAGGTATCTTACTAACGGCAGGAATCGTATGTCAAATCTCCGCCCTCTTCGATATTTGGCATCTCATGTGGCCAGGTTTCATGCTAGCTGTCGCTGTCGGCCTGTTCGAACTGTATTGGTTCGGTGGTCGCAATAAATATTTGCTCATTCCGATTAATATTCTTACGGTGATGTCGCTGCTGTTCTTCGCAATCTTCTCCATCAGCTCGATCTTTGGAACGCTCTTCCATAATAATTCGATCATCGCTATCGGGCTCATTGTCGTTGGCGGCCTAATGATGGTCATTCGTGGTCGTAACTAGTCACAACCGAGAAAGCCGTCCCGCAGGTTCACCTGCAAGGACGGCTTTTTATCATTGGAGCTTATATTTGCCAAGCGAGACACTATCACGTTCATGTACGCTCAATATATGGAAAAGCGATACACTATCTCCCTCTTTCGTTAACAAACCAAACCTTGCGTTCAACCCCGACCATCCTTCAATCCCATCCGCTTGATATTCCCCGGAAACATACGTCTGAGCCAGCTCTTTGTTCGCCCAGAACTCGATGCGCTTATTCGGTAAATCTCCTAATTGATCAACTAGCAATAAGAGATACAGCTTCTGAAAATCTGTGTTTTCAGGTACATCAACATAACCGTCCGCGAACACGACTGTTGTATCTGATTGAGCGCCGAGGTTCTCTCCCATCACCTCAAATTTCAAGCTATATCTACCATGAAGAAGTAAGGATACATACTTTTCGTAGGACAAACCGTTGTCCTCTTTACTTCGAATATCAACTCGATTCAAAGGTTCGTTCCAGTTCACTTCTGCACCCAGCGCCTGTGCAATTGCCCGCGTAGAGGTCAGTGTCGTTCCATCTTCGGCTACTTGAACTTGCGTATCTAGCACAGTCCCATTTACCGCAACTTGTCGGCCTGTATGAACCACATCTGACGCAGAGACCACTGTTACACCCGTTAAAGCAGCACCGCAGATCACACCGAGGATCCATGCCTTCACAAACGACCACTCTCCCTCTTCTAACTTGAAAAGTTCGCTACGCATCTTAATGAAGAAGTTAATGCTCCTTCAATTATATGCCAAATCTGTCCACATCAGCCGTCCTCGTATGTAAAAAGGCCTGCGAATGATATTCATCCACAGACCTTTATATTTAACCTGCCACAACGTTATCCCCTGTGGTTTTTTTAATTTGTTTGCTTCGCAGTTGTCCACAAGCAGCATCGATATCTGTCCCGTGCTCCAAACGCACGCTGCAGGAGATACCTTGCTTCTTGAGTGTGTCATAGAAGGCTCGCACGGATTCGCGCTCACTTCGTTGATATTGACTGTGTTCATCTACAGGATTGTACGGAATCAAGTTCACATTCGCCAATTGGCGGATATGCTGAATTAACTCAGCCAGTTGGAGCGCATGTTCTCTGCCATCATTCACGTCTTTGAGCAAAATGTACTCAAGCGTAATTCGACGATTCGTTTTCTCCAAATAGTACTCGATCGCTTCCATCAACGTCTCAATCGGGATCGCTTTGTTGATTTTCATGATGCGCGTACGAAGCTCGTTCGTTGGGGCATGCAAGGAAATCGCTAGATTCACCTTTAGATCGGAGTCGGCAAACTCTCTAATTTTAGGCGCAAGACCGCTGGTGGAAACGGTAATATGTCTGGCAGCGATATCCAGACCCTTCTGGTCCTTTACCACACGGATAAAATCCACCATGTTCACAAAGTTATCGAACGGCTCGCCAATTCCCATGACAACAATATGGCTAACACGCTCGTCTTTCCCCACTGCGTCCAAGTGGAATTGGACCTTCATAATTTGTTCCACGATTTCCGCCGCGGAGAGATCACGGCTCTTGGCCAATAAACCACTCGCACAGAAGCTGCATCCAATGTTACAGCCTACTTGTGTCGTCACACAGACGGAGAGACCGAATTTATGACGCATCAATACCGTTTCGATCAAATTACCGTCCGATAGCTTAAATAGAAACTTCATCGTACCGTCGGCCGATTCTTGTCTCGTATGTTCATTCAAGGTGTGGATGGCAAAATGCTCCTCTAACGTTGCAAGACAATCCGCTTTTACATCTGTCATTTCTGCGAACGAAGCGACGCGCTTACGATACAGCCAGTCCCATACTTGTAGGGCGCGTGACTTTTTGTAGCCCTTTTCGGCCAGCCAGGCGACCAATTGATCAAAAGTTAATCCATAAATGGATGAAGTATTCATTGGGTTATCCTCTTTTCGAGACTATCACGTGCAGTCTAATTCTTTCTAAGCAGCCGAAGCGTACCATCTACATAGGTTACATGAGAAAATACTCAGTTGAATTTAAGCTATCTAGTTCATATTGTGCCAAAAATCCTCCCTGAACACAAGGGAAGACTCATTCCAACAAAGAAAAGGCACCTCCGAATCCCGGGGGCACCTCGTATTTCGTTCATTATACGCCAATTAAGCGATTGTTACTTCTACTTTACGTTCTTCTTCCGCCGCGACTTCATCATCAGACACCAAGCCGTAAGGAATACATAGCGGAACACCAGCCCGTTTATCCACGATTACATCCGCATGGATGGCGAAGACATCGAGCAGCATTTTCGGTGTTACAATATCCATCGGTGCGCCTTCATAGACTACATTACCTGATTTAATCGCGATCAAATGATCCGCATAACGCGTCGCATGATTCAAATCATGCACAACCATGACGATCGTCGTATTGTGACGCTCGTTAATTTCTTTCAACAAACAAAGAACCTCTAGCTGATGCGCCATATCCAAATAAGTCGTCGGCTCATCCAAGAACAGCATATCCGTTTGCTGTGCTAACGCCATCGCGATCCATACGCGTTGACGTTGTCCGCCCGACAAATGATCGATTGGGCGATCCTTGAACGGTGTCATTCCTGTCACTTCGAACGCCCAGTTGATAATGTCACGATCCGCGCTGGACATCTTCTGGAAGCCGCGCTGATGCGGGAACCGGCCATATCCGACTAGCTCTTCAGCGGTAATGCCTTCCGGAGCCGATGGAGATTGAGGCAAAATCGCTAATTTCTTCGCAATTTCTTTCGTCGATTGATGATGAATGGAATGACCATCAAGGAATACGGTCCCTTCCGTTGGCTTCAATAATCGCGACATCGCCTTCAGAATCGTCGATTTCCCCGAACCATTCGCACCAACTAAAGCCGTAATTTTGCCCGTAGGAATCTCAATACTTAAATCATTAATAATTTTCAATTTATCATAAGAAACATGAAGCTGTTCAGTATATATTCGCGTTGAAACCGCCATGAGGAACATCCCCTTTTCCAATATGTATACAGGGTTGAATGATCGTATAATTTCTCTCCATTAAATAAAAATGATAATCATTATCAATGAAAAAGTCAAGACTTTTCATACAAAAATAGGATGCCCACAGGCATCCTACTTCTTCCAAGCTTTTTGACGCTTATACTTTAAACCGTGCTACGGCCAATTGAAGGTCATTCGACATACCACTGAGCTCATTAGCCGTTCTGGAAACTTCCGAAATCGTCGCTAGTTGGTGTTCCGTTGCAGCTGCAACAGCTTGTGTAAGCTCCGTCGTCATCCGTGTTAATTCGGCCATTTCCACGATACCAGCTAAGACTTCCTCTGAACTCGCCGACATTTGCTCAGATACAGCTGATACATCGGTCATCTGATCCACAACCTCCTGAACCGTGCCGGAGAGATCCTTGAACGTACCGTCTGTTTGCTCAACGACAGCTTGCATGGCCTCTACCTCACCTAGGCCGCGATCCATCGCGATAACAGCCGCTCCGGTCTCATGTTGAACACGCTCAACGAGTTCAGCAATACGTTCAGTTGCAAGTCGGGACTGATCTGCAAGCTTGCGAATCTCCGTAGATACGACAACGAAGCCTTTGCCGTGCTCCCCTGCTCTCGCTGCCTCAATCGATGCGTTCAACGCGAGCAAATTCGTTTGTCTCGTCACATGCGTAATGAGGACTGTGATTTCGCCGATTTCCTCAGACATCGATTTCAAGCTCTGGATCGCTTGCACAGCCTGCTGGACGGAACGCAGCGCTTCACTAATTTGCTCCATGCTTTGTCCCATTCGGGCATTACCCTCACTCGTATGCGTACGCGCATGTCCAGAAATATCTGTAGCATGCCCGGCGGATTCTGCTACGCGCTGAATGCCTACAGCCATCTCATTCATAGCATGACTGCTTTCCTCTGTGCCCTGACGTTGTTGCTCTGAGTGCGAAGCAAGCTGCCCCATCATATCCGAGACAGATGCTGTAGATTGACTGGTCTCCTGCGCACCAGTTTGTAAGGATTCCGATGCCGCTGACACTTGTTGCGCTGCTTGTGCGATTTGAACAATAAGTCCCCGCAGGTTACCGACCATATCCTTCAAATGATTGCCCAATATCCCCAATTCATCCTTGCTTTTACTCTTGGTTAGCGCTGAATCCGAGAGATCTCCTGCCGCTGCCGCCTGCGCCAACCTAACTAGCGGGCTGATCTGACGCAGATACAATCGTACAATCATGACGATGAAAAGTGTCCCAATAACGATTGCAATTAATCCAATCCATAGCGACTGCAACGTATATTCGTTCATCTGCGTTTTAATAACGTTATAATTAAAATCTAACCCCGCGAAAGCAACGAGCTTGCCATCCTTGTCTCGAATTGCACTTACTACACTCTTCCATGTTCCTAGAGAATCTTGGTAAGTACCCGTGATACCGAAGCCTGTTTTTTCTGCTTGCTCGAGAGCTACACGTAGCTCAGGAACTGGCACATAAGGATCTGCCGGTTTCTCATCGACATACAGCTCCGAATTGGATAACAGATTCAAGAGCGCCGGTTCCCCATCCAGCGTTGTCCACTCTGGGTAAAATAAGTATGCGTTCTCTACCAAATCCCCTTGTGAAACGCGGTCCATATCTTCCTGAACGTTCATAACAGCAGGCTCATATTTGTATGCTTCTTTATTTTTCTTTAATTCCGTCTTGGCTTTCTCAATGTAATCAATTTTCTGCAGGAGTGGCGCATGGAAAACCCCCTCAAGTGCGGTTAAATTATCTGCCATTTGCCGCTGATGCTGTTGATACGAAACGAAGGTAAGCAACACGCAAAGCAGAATATAGCAGGCCGCTGTCCAGGCTGAAATTTTGAAAGAAAGAGATCGAAAAAACCTTACAGATGCTTGCTTGCCTTGTGATTTAGCTTGTGACATGATTAACAAAAACACCTCCAGAATTGTACAGCACGGCAGTTAGGGAAAATATTGGTCTTATCGTTATATCTTCTAGATTTCGACAAAGTTTTTAGAAACCCTTCCCTTTTTTTATTTAGAATTTGTTTTCAACCCACACTTCGTGGAGGTATTCCTATGAGGAGGATGACAGTATGTCGACGATAAAAGCACTTATTTTTGATTTTGACGGTACGATTCTGGATACCGAGACCGCTTGGTATGAGGCTTTCCGCGAGATTGCTCTCGAGCATGACATTGAGCTGACTTTAGACATGTACGGGCAATGTATCGGCACTTCTCTGCATGTGTTTGATCCCTATGACTATTTGATTATGGATAAACAAGTACCAATGGATCGCGAAACACTTAGCAAGCATGTCCACGCGCGACATACGAAAATGATGGCCCAAGAAGGTATTCGGCCAGGTATTCTTGATTACTTGGCTGGCGCGCAAGAATTAGGTCTGCGCATTGGCTTAGCCTCCAGCTCTAAGCGCGCTTGGATCGACAACTACCTCGCACAGTTGGGGATTGCTCACTATTTTGAAACCATTCGCACCGCAGAGGATGTCGAGCTAGTGAAGCCTCACCCTGCGCTCTACGAGCTAGCGCTGCAAGACCTTGGCGTTCAGCCGCATGAAGCGGTAGCGATAGAGGATTCGCCAAACGGTGCCCGCGCCGCGGCTGCGGCAGGCATGCACTACATCGTAGTGCCTAACCCGGTTACGACGTTTTTAACTTTCGATGGGGAGCCGCATCGTTTAGAGTCTTTGGCGGAGCTTTCGCTGCAGGATATGTTGAATCGCGTCTTGACGGCCCCTGACACTCGTGCTAATTCAACAAAGAACGATTGATGTACAACCTGGGAATAGTGATAAAGTCGTGGAACGTTTCAATAAAGAAGGCCCATTAGACGGCATGGAGGGTCTCATTGATGTGACTGTGATGGTCAATAAACGCAGTAAAAGATCCGAGGAGGTTGTCGTCTTCATCCGTTGGGAGTCCGAACAAGCGTGGAAAAACTGGGAGAAAAGTCCCGAACATCTGTCTGGACACCGTAACAGCAAAGGTCAGGAGCGGCCAGAATACGTCATCTCCTCGACAGTGAGTATGTTTGATGTGAAAAAAATTCGTCCCGGCCAGTTCGGGCGATAAGTAGGTGGCGCGGGGGCGCGGGCTGGGGCCGTGGCCTGGGCGCGCAGGCCGCTAGGCTGCCGCGGAACGAGCTAACGCGGGCCTGCCGCGTGGTGGAAGCCAGAAGCCAGAGGCTGGAGCTCACATAGCGCCGCCACACAAAATTAGCTGGAAAAAGTACAGCTAATTCAGCAGATTTCCCCTATTAATTACGATTAACTGGATTTCCTACAGCTAATTTCGGCGTACCTCACCTTTTTGCCAAAATGCACGACATTAGCTACATAATTTCCAGTTAAAGCGCATTTGAGCGGAAAAGTTGCCGAATTAGCTGTATATTTTCCAGTTAGTCGTTGCCGCGGCGATTGCTAACCAGTAAAATGATGCTGGCGCTGAAAAGTAGAAGGACATTTTTTAAGCAGCTTTTGTCTTGAGATCGTCTACACACCGTGCAGTGCATCCAACGCAGCCTGCTCATCCTTGACGAAAAAGAAATGCTTCCCATGGTTGCATTCGTAGATGAAATCGCGGAGGTTTTTGCTGTCGTATTGATCGAAATCGCCGACAATCGCCATTTTCATATAATAGTTCGTATATTTCTGTAGAACATCGCCAGCGAGTTTCGTTTTGAGCTC
Source organism: Paenibacillus qinlingensis (assembly GCF_031455095.1). Taxonomy (GTDB): domain Bacteria; phylum Bacillota; class Bacilli; order Paenibacillales; family NBRC-103111; genus Paenibacillus_E; species Paenibacillus_E qinlingensis_A. The sequence continues at coordinate 142,878 of NZ_JAVDSB010000006.1, read as the reverse complement.
AAAGAAATCCTCGGTCACATTCCACTGATGAATAATAAACTTGTCGCATCCCGACAAATATCGAACCGTTGCCATTAAATCCAGTGCATCCTGGGTGTTACTGATAAGAATATCGGTGCTCTCCACGATGGCAACTTGCGAATCGCCCCTCTGATTGATCGATGTATTCATGTCATTTCTACCTCTTTCTCCATTAATTCATCCACTAGGACTTCATCGTCCCGTCTATTCAGTACATTTTCCTCCAGAACAGCGAATTTATCGCCGTATTCCTTAATGATATGCGTTTCTCCCCACATACAGAGCGAATCCAGAATGGGCGTCAAGCTTGACCCGTAGTCGCTTAGCTCATATTCCACTTTTGGCGGTACTTGATTGTACACGATTCGCTTCACGATGCCGTCATCTTCAAGCTCTCTGAGCTGTTGAGTCAGCATTTTTTGTGTGATTCTCGGCATGAGACGTTTGAGATCACTTGTGCGCTTTTTCCCATGAGTCAAATGGCAAAGTATGACGCATTTCCATTTCCCGCCTATCACTTCCAGGGTGGCTTCCACGGAAATATTGTACAGTTTTTTTCCCATATGCGCGCTTTCCTCCTATCACATCTTATAGGCACTAAAAAGTACCTACCGCACGTAAAAGTACGTACTAGTCATTTTCTCTATAATGTCTGATAATAGCACTTACCGGCCGGGACATACAAGTTTGGAGTGATTGCGATGAAACAAAATACGAATCGAAATACGCTGGCGCTGCTTGCCCTCGCGGTTAGCGCCTTCGCCATTGGCACAACCGAGTTTATCAGTGTCGGACTGCTTCCGCTCATTGCTGAAGACCTTCATATATCCATCACAGGCGCAGGATTAACGGTGACGCTATATGCCCTAGGTGTTACTTTCGGAGCACCTATTCTAACATCATTAACTTCCACCATTTCACGCAAAACGTTGCTGCTCTGGATCATGCTTGTGTTTATCGCAGGCAATCTATTAGCCGCCACAGCAAGCGGCATCGTTATGCTGCTCATCGCTCGGGTCGTATCCTCGCTGGCGCATGGCGTCTTCATGTCGATTGGCTCGACCATCGCCGCGGATCTCGTACCCGAGAATCGCAGAGCCAGCGCGATTGCGCTGATGTTCTCGGGGCTTACCGTCGCTACCGTAACCGGTGTGCCGATCGGCACCTACCTCGGCCAACAGCTAGGTTGGCGGGCTGCCTTCTTCGCTATTGTCGCCGTTGGTGTCATTGCCCTAATCGCGAACCTCGTGTTGGTTTCCGGGAATTTACGCAAAGGCACGCGAACTCGGTTTAGCACACAACTGAAGTTGGTCACCAATGGCCGCCTGTTGCTCGCTTTCTCGATTACAGCCTTAGGCTACGGTGGAACCTTCGTGGTGTTCACGTATTTATCTCCATTATTAAACGAGATTACTGGGTTTAAAGAGCATACCGTAGCGCTAATACTACTCCTCTATGGAGTTGCCATCGCCATCGGGAATGTCATCGGAGGACGCGCAGCGAACCGAAAACCAATTCGAGCTTTGCTCATCATGTTCCTATTACAGTCTCTCGTTCTGTTCCTGTTTATGTTCACAGCGCCTTTCAAAGCCGCGGGTTTAATCACCTTATTTTTCATGGGATTACTCGCATTCATGAATGTACCAGGGCTGCAGATTTATGTCGTTCAGCTTGCTGAGCGATTCGCCCCTGAAGCCAAGGATGTCGCATCCGCCTTCAACATTGCAGCTTTCAACCTTGGTATTGCTGGCGGAGCATTCCTCGGCGGTCTAATTACCGACTCCATCGGGTTAATTCATACCACATGGGTCGGAGGAATCATGGTTTTAGGAGCCGTTCTACTTACGTTGTGGAGCATTAAACTCGAAAAAGCCGATCATACAACACAATCACAACCCATTATTCTAGGAGGAATACCACAATGACAACGAACCTTCAACAAACGATTACCCTTCACAATGGTGTAACCATGCCCTATATCGGTCTTGGTGTATTTAAAGTAGAAGACGGTCCAGAAGTCGTGCAAGCCGTGAAAGCTGCCTTGAAAATCGGCTATCGCAGTATTGATACCGCGGCAATTTACGGCAATGAAGCCAGCGTAGGACAAGGGATTCGCGAGGGATTAGCAGAGAATGGCCTAACGAGAGATCAAATTTTTGTTACATCAAAAGTGTGGAACGCCGATCTTGGCTATGAGTCCACCCTTGCGGCCTACGAAGCAAGCTTAGCGAAGCTGGACTTGGATTATCTCGATCTCTATTTGATTCATTGGCCTGTTAAAGGGAAATACGTAGAGGCATGGCGAGCCCTAGAGACGCTATATCAAGCGGGACGCGTGAAGGCAATCGGTGTGAGCAATTTCCAGATTCATCATTTAGAGGACGTAATTCATACGGGCACGATTAAACCGATGGTCAACCAAGTGGAGCTACACCCCCTTCTTACTCAGACGGATGTACATGATTTTTGCAAAGTGCATGGTATTCAGTTGGAAGCATGGTCTCCTTTGATGCAGGGTCAGCTTCTGGACAATCCCGTTCTCAGCGTGATCGCTGCTAAATATGGCAAATCCATCGCTCAAGTTATCCTGCGTTGGGATATCCAGCGTGGGATCGTCACAATTCCTAAGTCAACGAAAGAACACCGTATCTTGGAGAATAGTTCGATCTTCGATTTCGAGCTTACGAACGAGGATATGGCGGCGATCGATGGCATGAACCAGAATCTGCGTGTCGGTCCGGATCCGGATAATTTTGATTTTTAATTGAGATATGATGATGAAGCCCTGCCTCCTTTCTTCAGAAAGAGGGGTGAGGGCTTTTCTTAAAATTTATTTATTTTTAAGCCTTCTTTAACCCCGTAGGTGTAAAATTCAGGTAACTACTATCCCTAGAAGAAGGTACGTGACCGATGTCCATCACAGAATTATTTCATTCCTTCCCCTCCCTACACACCAAACGACTCCAATTGAGGCAAATGGATGCATCCGATGCAGAAAATATTTACCGTTATTATACAAACCCTCTGATATCCAAGCATTTGGATTGGCAGGGCCCCTCTTCCGTTGAGGAAGCTCGAAACCTTATTGCATCTTGGAATCAGGCATTTATGGCGAAAAGACTATTACCCTGGGGAGTTTCTTTGGGTACAAACACCCGCTCAGACATTGTGGGAACCATTCTGGTAATGCCAACACGAGGCAGTTTCGAGAATAATCCCCTTTTTCCCGTGTCCATAGGTTATGAGCTTCAAGCGGAATATTGGAATAAAGGCATCATGTCCGAAGCACTGGAAGCCGTTATCGATTTTACACGAAAGCACGTCGAGATCCGCAGAATACAAGCCGAAGTGTATCCTGAGAATATAGCTTCACTCAAACTGCTGAAAAAGCTGGGTTTCCAAGAAGAAGGCCTTTTACGTCAATATATGATGCACGAGGTAACTAAAAAAATGCTAGATGTCGTCATGCTTGCCCTACTTTGTTAGCGCCATTCTCCAACTCAACTTCATGAGGAATAATTTCCCTCAACTTGGTAAAAGTTACTTTTAACTAAGGATGAGAGGATGCTCCAGACAGATGAACAATGAACAATCGGGTAACAACGATCAAACCAGTCAAGCCAATATGACCTTAACGAACCGTCAAGGCCATCCGATTTCGGATAACCAGAACATCCGCACGATTGGCAATCGTGGCCCGTCCACACTTGAAAATTACCATTATATCGAGAAAATTTCCCATTTTGATCGGGAGCGTATTCCAGAGCGTGTGGTGCATGCGCGTGGCGCTGGGGCTCACGGGTATTTTGAAGCGTATGGGACAGTTGGCGACGAGCCGGTCTCTACCTATACGCGAGCGAAGCTTTTTCAGGAAAAAGGGAAGCGTACCCCTGTGTTTGTACGGTTCTCAACCGTGATCCACGGCACGTATTCACCAGAAACATTGCGGGATCCGCGCGGCTTCGCGACGAAGTTTTATACGGAGGATGGCAACTGGGATTTAGTTGGCAATAATTTGAAAATCTTTTTCATTCGCGATCCGTTGAAATTCCCAGATATGGTGCACGCGTTCAAGCCTGACCCAGTTACAAATCTGCAGAACCCCGAAAAAATGTTTGATTTCGTCTCGAATTCACCCGAAGCGACACACATGATCACCTTCCTCTTCTCGCCATGGGGGATTCCGGCTAACTATCGGCAGATGCAGGGGTCGGGCGTCAATACGTACAAGTGGGTAAACCAGACTGGCGATGCTGTACTCGTAAAATACCATTGGGAGCCGCTAAAGCAAGGAATGAAGAACTTAAAGCAGTCCGAAGCCGAAGCGATCCAGGGTAAAAATATTAGTCATGCCACGCAGGATTTGTACGAGGCCATTGCGCGCGGTGACTATCCCGAGTGGGAGTTGTGCGTTCAGATTCTAAGTGACGACGAGCACCCCGAACTCGATTTCGACCCGCTCGATCCGACCAAGCTGTGGGACCATGAGAAATTCCCTTTTCGGAAAGTGGGCAAAATGGTGCTGGATCGCAATCCGGAGAATTATTTTGCTGAAGTGGAGCAGGCCGCATTCGGGACGGGGGTACTCGTCGATGGCCTCGATTTCTCGGACGATAAGCTGCTTCAAGGTCGGACCTTCTCCTACTCGGATACACAGAGGTATCGCGTAGGAACAAATTATTTGCAGCTGCCGATCAATGCCCCGAAGTCGCCTGTTGCGACGAACCAGCGGGACGGGCAGATGACGATTATGGTGGACAAGGCGCCTGACCAAAATCCACATGTGAATTACGAGCCCTCCTCACTGGGCGGGTTGCAGGAAGCGGCGCCTTCGGGCAAAGAGCATCAGCCGATGTACAATGACCGGCTGGTTCGGGAGAAGATTAGCCGCCCGAACGATTTTGGACAGGCGGGCGATACGTACCGCAAGTTCGAGGATTGGGAGCGCGACGAGTTGATCGCGAATTTGGTCGATGCTTTGAAGATCTGTAAGCCTGTGATACAGGCGAACATGATCAGCTATTTCGAGCAAGCCGATCCGGATTACGGACGGCGTGTGTCTGAAGGGCTTGCTCAAGCGAAAGTTGAGCAAGCGCATTTAGGCTCCGTCGCGGCAAAAGCCGGAGCGGAACTAGCAGAGGACGCCGGGCAGCGGACGGACGGCTATTAGGATGAAAAGGCACCCTGGATGGGTGCCTTTTGGTTTGCGGTGCCGCCGCGGGGCGGGCGGCGGCTCGAACGCTGCCCAGCGAAGCGGTGCGGGGGGCTTCTGGCGGATTAGCTGTAGAACCTACAGCTAATTTCGCCCCTTTCCGCCAAAAGCGCCGACTAACTGGAAAAACTCCAGCTATTTCAGCCGATTTTGGCCATTTCACCGAATTCCCCTTGAATTACCTGTAGGAAATCCAGTTATTCTCTTCCAGGTCGCCATTTCGGCAAAATTAGCTACAGAAAATCCATCTTTGCAGCGGGGATGTGGCTGCTTAGGGCCATAAAAGTAGAAAAGGCACCCTACGGGTGCCCATCATCATCCATTACTAGCTACTCCAGTATCGCCTGACGAGCAGCCTCTAGCGCGCCTACTACTTTATCGCACCAGACATCGAACTCGGGATCTTCACGCTGCAGCTCTGGATTAGCCAAAATGTTCGCAATCGTTCGCTTCATCCCCTGATCGAACCGTGTTGTAGCTACGAATTCAGGTACAAGCCGTTTTAGCTTCGAATTGTCAAAAACAACGGAATTGGCCTTGTCTCCAAGCAACCCACCCCGATAGTCCTGCGCACTGCAAGCATCCAAGAACTCAGACGCTACGTGTACGGCATGCAGCTTCACACCTAGCGCATCTGCGATAGCTTCATAAATCTGATTCCAAGTTAAAGTTTCATCCGACGTAATATGAACTGACTCTCCAATGGCATGAAGATTGCCCATAAGACCAATAAAACCTTTAGCAAAATCACTATTGTGCGTCATTGTCCATAAGGATGTACCGTCACCATGAATGATGACAGGCTTATTCGCCATCATTCGCTTCGCTACTTGCCAGCTGCCTTTTGTGCCGTGCACACCGAGGGGGATCGAACGCTCATCATAGGTATGACTAGGACGAATGATCGTGATGGGAAAACCTTGCTCTCTATATTGTTTGATCAAATATTCTTCACATGCGATTTTGTTTCTGGAATATGCCCATAAAGGATTGGATAATGGCGTGCCTTCCGTGATGCGATAATCGGATAACGGTGTCTGGTAGGCAGAAGCTGAACTTATGAAAATGAATTGCTTCGTCTTCCCCTGAAACAGTCTATAGTCCCGCTCCAACTGAGACGGTTCAAAGGCAATGAAATCGGCCACGACATCGAACGATAAGTCCTCAATCAGCTTCGCAACGCGTTCCTCATCGTTAATATCCGCTTGCAGGATACGCGCACCTTCTGGTAAGTCTGCATTGCGTGTGCCTCGATTCAATAGATATAGCTCACAGCCCGCAGCAAGCAATTGCCTCGTAATCGCCGAGGAGATCGTCCCCGTTCCGCCAATAAATAGTGCTTTCATTATGTCCCCTCCATTACTAAATGTACTACGCCTTATTCATCAAGACTGCATCTGTCAGTTGTTTGTACTCCCCGTACCACGCATTCCACATCTCCTTGCGCGAAGTAACGGTTCTTCCCTCCAACAACGCCTCAATCACATCCAAACAGACATGCCAACCAGCCAAATCTCTTGGGGTGTGCTCGGTAATTCTATGTAAAAATTCACTAAACACGAAGAGACATCCGCCGTCTGGCTCCGCTTGAAGTTCGAAACGAACGCGATCCTCGTCCCAGGTGAATGCGAGTACACGATGTGTCGTCAGCTCAAGAATCTCCATGGGAATGGACGTCTCGTCTGGCATGTGAAAATGAATCACGCTGCCAACTCGCAGCTCCTCCACTTCAAGCTCGGGAAACCATTGTGTAAGCTTATCGTTTTCCGTCAACCATGACCAGACTGCCTTCACATCATGCGGCCAATGACGCTCATATCGAGCTACATATCCACCTTGCACGGGTTGCAGATCAGCTATCATACGATGCCTCCTCTATCTTTGTTCTATCTCAAAAGCATATCCAATTGCTTACTTTCATCTTACCTGTAGATGCCTGTTCAATCAAGAAATGGAAACTAGCTACGATGTTTCTAGTACATCGAAAGACTTTCGTAAGGTTTTGGAAAGAGTCCTGCATGATGTCTCTAGTAAGATAAGCGTATGAAACTTATGGGAGGTACACATATGAACAAGTTGAACAAGTTAACTAACATACAACCCGTTGTCGAAGTACGCCATTTAACTAAACGGATTCGAACTAGGAGCATTGTGGATCAGATTACATTTGATCTATTCCCAGGCGAGGTCTTCGGCTTCCTCGGGCCTAATGGCGCCGGTAAAACAACAACCATCCGCATGATGGTGGGCCTCATCGGCATGAGCGATGGTGATGTGACTATTAACGGCTACAGTATTCGCACAAGCTTCCGTGAGGCAATTCAGCACGTCGGCGCGATTATCGAGAATCCCGAGCTCTACAAGCATCTCACCGGGATGCAAAATCTAAAGCAATTCGCTCGCATGGTAGAGGGCATTCCGCAGAGCCGCATCGATCAGATCGTGCAGCTCGTCGGGCTGACAGCCCGCATTCACGACAAAGTGAAGACCTACTCGCTCGGCATGCGCCAGCGGTTAGGGATCGCCCAGGCCCTGCTCCATAAGCCCGCCGTGCTTATCCTCGATGAGCCGACCAACGGTCTTGACCCCGCGGGCATTCGTGAAATGCGCCAGCTCGTCCGCAAGATGGCCGCTGAAGAAGGCATCGCTGTGATGGTGTCCTCTCATTTGCTTGCTGAGATGGAGCAAATGTGCGACCGTTTTGGCGTCGTCATCGATGGTCGTTTACGTACCACATTCTCGCTTGCAGACCTGCAGTCCCAGACGGACTCACAGACACTTGAAGAGACATATATCCGCTTAACGGAGGTCGCCAACTATGCGTAATTTCACCAAACTCGTGCAAAATGAAGGGATTAAGATCTTCACCAAAATCGGAACTTGGGTAATGATTGCCTTCATTCCAATCCTTGTTATCGCGGTAGCCCTGCTTTGTAAATATGCGAATGAAGATGAGCTTGCTGCGAACAATGTGTGGGAGTTCTTAGACCTGTGCCTTTCGGCCATTCCCAATCTCATGGATATTGTCACATTATTTACGATTATCGTCGCCGCGGGCATTGTGGCCTCCGAGTTCTCCGGCGGTACAATTAAATTATTGCTCATCCGTCCCTTCAGCCGCTCTACAATCTTACTTTCCAAATTTGTGACTGTCCTATTGTTCGGGCTGGGTCTTATGCTATTGCTTGTACTGACCACGATTCTTGCAGGTGGCCTGTTTTTCGGATGGGACGGTGCTTCCGAGCTTCATACCGGGGCTGCGTTCTCGAATGCCGCTTATTCCTGGAAAGCAATTGGTTACAGCGGCATCGAAATGATCGTTATGGTCACACTTGCCTTCATGTTCTCTTCTGTGTTTCGTGCAAGCTCCATAGCCATCGGAATTTCCTTGTTCTTTTTATTAACCAGCGGTCAGTTAGCTTATGTTCTTAAACAATTTGAATGGTCCAAATTTCTGATTTTCGCCAATACCAACTTATTGAGTTATGTGGACGGTAGGCCGCTAATAAGCAGTATGTCGTTATCTTTTTCCTTGATAATGCTAGCCTGCTATCAACTCCTATTCCTCACGCTAGCTTGGTATGTGTTCGCCAAACGTGATGTTTCTATATAAACCACATCCATTTCAATATAAGCGGACAAAGCAGTATACTGGAAGCATATGACATAAAGGTGGAACTCACATGCCTAATCACATTTTGCTTGTAGAAGATGACCCGGCTATTGCTGAAATGGTCCATAACCACTTAACCAAAGAGAGTCTCACCGTTCGGCATGCCCCTGATGGGGAGGCGGCGCTGCGGCTCTTTGCCTCGGAAGCTTTTGACATGATACTGCTGGATCTGATGCTGCCTGGGGTTGATGGCATGGAAGTGCTGCGGAGGGTGCGGAGCGGAAGTACGGTGCCTGTTCTCATTTTGTCCGCGAAGGATAGTGATGTTGAGAAAGCATTGGGTCTCGGCTTTGGAGCTGATGACTATTTGGCGAAGCCATTCTCCCTTATTGAATTGTCCGCACGTGTCAATGCAATTCTGCGGCGAGCGTCCCAATATGCCAATCCTTCAGTTACACAGGCTGATCAGGCCCTCTTGCACATCCATGAACTAACACTTCATCCCGATGAGCATCTCGTGACCAAAAACGACACGCCCCTCAACCTCACGGCCAAGGAGCTGCTGATCTTAAAGCTGTTGATGTCTCATCCCAAACGGGCCTTCTCCAAGGAGCAAATCTATCGCTCCGTTTGGAACGACGCTTACTATGACGATGTGAATGCGATTCAGGTCCATATCTCACGCTTACGGGAGAAAATTGAGGACGATCCTGCACACCCGCGGTACATCAAGACCGTATGGGGGATTGGTTACAAAATGGGGGATTTCTGATATGCATATTGTGTGGCCCTGCCTGTGTATCCTTCTTGGGATCATTATCTTCATTCAATGGAAGACCCGAATTGACCAATCGCGTCATCTCCGCTATTTGCAGACGAAACTAACCGATATTCTCGAACAGGAATCTTCCGAAAAAGTTCATCTCCATACCAATTCCACGCAGCTCCAGCACTTACTCATTGTCATAAACCGACTCCTCGATGCGAATCGCAAAGTGGAAGCCGACTATACCCGCATGGAAAATGCGATTAAGAAGATGGTTGCGAACATGTCACATGACCTGAAAACGCCGCTTACGGTTGTGTTGGGTCTGACAGAGACCCTTGCACATGACCTAACGGCCAGCGAGGAGGAGCGGAAGCGACTCTCCCTCAAGGTTCATGAGAGAACGCTCGACATTCTGAATCTGACGAACCAGTTTTTCGATCTAGCACGTCTGGAATCCGGCGATCGTCCCCTCTCTTTATCCAAAATCAATCTGAGCGAGGCTTGTCGGAACAGCATTCTTTTCTACTATGAACTAATTGAATCACATGGACTCGAGGTCCATGTCACGATACCTGAAACGCCGATCTATGCCTATGGCAATGAGGAAGCACTCGGGCGAGTACTGCAGAACCTGCTCTCCAACGCCATTCGTTATGGAAACGATGGGGGTACGATTGGCATAGCATTACGACAGGATGAGACTAGCGTCTATATCGACGTGTGGGATCAAGGCAAGGGTATTCATGAGCGCGATCGTATGAACGTCTTCGAGCGGCTTTACACGTTGGAGGATTCTAGAAACCAGACTTATCAGGGCAGCGGCCTAGGTCTCACGATAACGAAACGATTAGTTGAACTCATGGAGGGGAATATTTCCCTGCACAGCATACCCCATGTGAAAACCGTATTTACGGTACGTTTTCCACTGATCCGCTTTTGAAAGGAGCCCGAAGTGATGAGCTTTATTCTGCAAACCAAACAATTGTCTAAACGGTACAAAAAAGCCGAAGTTGTCTCCAATGTCAACATGCATGTTCGTCGTGGCGAGATCTACGGTTTCCTTGGTCCTAATGGTGCGGGCAAAACAACGGTGATGCGTATGGTTACGAATCTCATCCCGCCTACTAGCGGAGAGATTGAATTATTCGGGTCTCCACTAACCCCCCGCTCTTACGAAACGATGAAACGAATGGGAAGCATTATTGAATATCCGATCTTCTATGACCATCTGACTGCACGCGCGAATTTGGAGCTGCACTGCGAATATATGGGCTATTACGATAAAAATGCGATTCACGAAACACTGGATCTCGTTGGACTATCCGACATTGGCAATAAGCCCGTGAAGGATTTCTCACTAGGTATGAAACAGCGTCTTGGCATTGGCCGGGCCATCTCTACAAAGCCCGAACTGCTCATCCTCGATGAGCCTGTGAATGGCATGGATCCATCGGGGATTCGTGAAATCCGCGATCTATTTCGCATGTTGAGCAAAGAGTTTGGCATGACCCTGCTTATTTCTAGCCATATTTTACAGGAAATTGAGCAATTAGCTGATACGATCGGTGTCATCAACCATGGCAGACTGCTCGAAGAGGTCTCCATGGAACAGGTTCGAGGACGGCATAACGAATATACCGAGATTGTCGTGACCGATGTGCCGCGGGCTGTACTTGTTCTGGAGGATAAGCTGGCTATCGTTAATTATAAAATCATGGACCACAGCGCCATACGTATCTATGATCCCCGCGTTGCACCTGTGGAGCTGAATCGCTTACTCGTCCAACATGAGATTGGCGTTGAAGCGCTGAACAAGAAGACTCGCTCGCTCGAAGATTATTTCCTCGGGGTCATTGAAGGAGGAAACCGTGATGCTTTGGAAGCTCATTAAGCTGGAACTGAAGAAAACGAAGTGGCGCGGACTACTGCTTAGCGCCGTGATTACCAATCTCATGGTAGCGCTATGGGTTGTGAGCAGCGACGTACCGAACAATGGCGTCAGAAGCTATGACCGCGTTTTCCAGAGTATTATGAACTATTCGGGAGTTACCTTCATCATTTTCGCTTCCGTATTGATGTCACGAATGATCATTGATGAATATCGCAACAAAACGATTACCCTACTCTTCGCTTACCCTGTACCTCGGAAGATGATCTTCTTGGCTAAATTGATCATTATCGGGACTTGGACATTCGTCACGGAGTTACTCAACAATATTTTCGTGGTGATCTCACTTCTGATTGCCAATTCACATTACCATTACATTACCGAACCGCTCACTACCGAGCGGCTTCAGCAAGAAGCGATTCGCATGCTGATTTTCGCTTTCGCTTGCGCAAGTGTAGCGTTGATTCCCCTTTATTTGGGTATGATCCGCAAAACAATGCCTGCCTTAATCATAAGTTCCTTTCTTCTATCGAATGCCGCCATGGTTATTGTCAATAACCTCTCAGTTGAAGATGGCTATGGAAACTTCGTGATGGCAGCCTTATTGTGCTTTGCACTCGGAGTTCTTATGGCGTACGCGGGTGTGCGGAGGAGCCAATTGTAGATTGGCTCTATTCAGCTATATACACAAAATAGGATAAACAACCAAATTTATTCGTTTGACAGTACTTTACATAAGCTTCTATAATAGTTCGCATACGAATTATTCGCGTGCGAAATTTAATTGGAGGAAGGAATGAACATGGACGATCAGCAACAACAGCGTACACTCGAAATCATTCAGTCCGCACGAGAGGTCAAACAAGCTTTTCATCAGGTGATGAGTAAAGCTTACCAACATTTGAACGTCACACCGATTCAATCATTCGTCCTTCGAAAGCTAAATGAGAAGCCTGGCATCACGCTATCAGAGCTAGCCGAATACATTCAATTGAGCAAAAGCACGACGAGCGGCATTATCGATCGCATGGTTAGAGATCAACTGGTATCCCGCGAACAATCCAGCACAGACCGCCGGTCGGTCACCCTTACGCTGCTAGACAAAGGCGAGCAGTTGCTTCAACGCGTGCGAGAAAACCAAGTGGAGCGCATGTCTCCGCTCTTGCAAATGTCGGATGAAGAAATCGACAGTTTGCTTCGTATTCACCAAAAAATTGTGCGCATTCTGCACCAAGAACTGGAGGAAGATTCTACGTATGAGTAATGCTGTTACGAACACCCTACGAAGAGGCCCGATCGTCGCATCCCTGCTGATCGCGGCTTTTGTTGCCCTATTAGCTCAAACCTTGCTAAATGTTGCTTTGCCGAGCATGATGAAGGATTTAGATGTCAATGAAAACACCATTCAATGGTTAATCAATGGTTATATGCTCGCGAACGGTGTTCTCGTCCCGATCAGTGCCTTTTTGATTTCTCGCTTTACGACGCGAAGGTTATTCTTAGTCGCATCTGGATTTTTCGCACTAGGCACCATCATTTGTGCCTTCTCCCCAGGCTTTAGCCTTTTATTAACCGGGCGTCTCGTTCAAGCGGTCGGCGCTGGTATTCTCATGCCGCTGATGACGATTGTGTTCCTAACGATTTTCCCCGTAGCTGAACGCGGGAAAGCCATGGGCCTTATGGGGCTTGCTATGATTTGTGCACCTGCCATTGGACCGACTTTGTCTGGGTGGGTTGTTGAGCATCATTCTTGGCGTATGCTGTTCTATATTATTTTGCCATTATCTTTATTTGCATTGGTTTTCGGCGCTTTTTCCATGAAAAATGTGATCAAAACGTCTACACCTAAATTCGATATTCTTGGCGTCATTTTCTCTACGCTTGGTTTCGGTGGTTTATTGTACGGATTTAGTGATGCTGGATCCGATGGTTGGGGCAGCACTACGGTTGTGAGTTGCTTAATTATTGGCGCGCTAGCTTTACTTCTATTCGTATGGCGCGCGCTTAAAATAGAGAAACCACTTCTCGAGCTTCGCGTGTTCAAATACAGCATGTTCTCCTTAACTACTGTCATTAATGTCATCATTACGATGGCGATGTTTTCTGCTATGGTCTTGCTACCGATCTTCTTACAAAATATCCGTGGATTCTCACCATTAGATTCTGGACTATTGCTTCTGCCTGGTGCCATCCTGATGGGCATTATGTCCCCAGTGACGGGTATTATTTTCGATAAAATCGGTGGACGTTGGCTCGCGGTTATCGGTTTGACGATTACAACGATTACAACTTTTGAATTCAGTCACCTTACTGTGGATTCTACGTATTCCCATCTCATGCTGATTTACACGCTTCGGATGTTTGGTATGTCCATGCTGATGATGCCAATTCAAACAGCAGGCTTGAATCAACTGCCAAGACGCTTGAACGCGCATGGTTCGGCCATGTCCCAGACACTGCGAAATGTCGCTGGTGCACTCGGTACAGCCATTCTGGTTACAATTATGACGAATACGGCAACTTCCCGAGCGAAAGATCTTGTTGTAGCAGGTAAAATCGATCCAAAAGACGCAGCAGCTATGGCTGACGTTACGCATCATGCCACGGTATATGGGATCAATTTCTCTTTTGAAATCGCAACATGGATGACGCTCGCCGCGCTGGTGCTAGCCTTCTTTATTAGAAAGACTACGCCAGCCGAAGAACCTAATGTTGATAAAGCAGCCTAAAGAAGACGCGATTTATTTTACAAAATAGAACGACAAAAAAGCTCATCTGTGAAGATGAGCTTTTTCTACTATAATCTTTCGTTTATGATAAATTACTATTGGCGATACTCACAACCCTATCGGGTCTAAGGAAAAATTGTCAAACCACTTTAGTGTTTACTTTTTTTCACAAAATTAAATATAAATAAATTGACAAAAAACGAGATAAATAGACATAATGAAAGTGAAACGATAAATACTGGGGTTACTCTAGATTTTTCAAATATAATTTTTTGCAATTTCATGGTAGCGAAGGGGGATTGCTTTGAGCAATGTATCTTTAATCTTGGAGTCAAAAAAGAGATGTGAAAAGCTAGGTATTAATCCACGGGGGATTCCCACCTTTTCTAACATTTTATCAGAAGTCGATTTGACTCTCAAACGAGCTGAATACGAAGAAATATTATCCGTTATTACTTTTTTTGTTCATAAAATGCTAGAGCTCATGAAAGGGATACCTGTCCTAATCTTAATCACGGATGAGAATGGCTGCGTGCTGGAAATGGCCGGAGATGAAGCGATTAAGAGCGTGATCGAGCAATCGGGCATTACGGTTGGTCTCGTATTCAACGAACATGAAGCAGGAACCAACAGCGTTAATTTAGTTTTGGAACATTGTCAGCCGTTTCAACTTATTGGGAACGATCATTATTACGAATTTTTGGGGTATTCTGCCTGCTATACCGTACCCTTCAAGCATTCAGATGGCAACAAATTGCTCGGAACGATATCGATCATGACAGCGATTGATCAGCATAATCCATTTTTATTGGCGATGCTATGCACAGTCGTAGATTCTATCGAAAGAGAACTCATGCTGAAAAAGCAAAATAGGCGATTGCACATTTTGAATCAGGTGGTCATCGAAACAACAAGAAACGGCATTATTATTACTGATCGTGATGGGATCATTACCGAGTTTAACAAGTTTGCTGAAATTTTAACAGGTTCCAAAAAACAGGATGTCATTAATAAACCTATCCCGGATGCCAAAACAAATGATTTCATTCAAGAGGTTCTTCAAACGGGAAAAGAATACGAAGATATGGAATTGATGCTTCTCCCTCAGAAGGGGCAAGACGAGCTGGTTTGCCTGTTCGACGCCTTCCCTATTCGCGATGAGAATATGCAGATCATGGGTGCATTTGCGCAGTTTCGCGATATCACGGAGCGTTATCATACGCAAAAGCAGATCAATTACTTGGCCTATCATGACGATTTAACTGGTTTACCGAATCGAAGATTTTTTACCCGGCATATTGATGAATTGCTGAGACACGGGATACAAGAAAAAAGTATCTTTGCCGTCATGTTTCTTGATCTGGACAGCTTCAAGAAGATTAATGACACGCTAGGTCATAACAATGGTGACACACTCTTGAAGCTAGTTGCCGAGCGTCTAAAAACTTGCTGCCATGCGCCTAATCTATTGGTTTCAAGAATGGGTGGGGACGAATTCACGATCCTCGTGCAAGAGATGACGGATCATACAGAAGCCATTCATGTTGCGGAAGTAATAATAAAAGCATTTGAGAAACCGTTTGCAGTGGAAGGCTATGAGTTCTATATAACAGCTAGTATCGGTATTGCGTTCTATCCTCAAGATGGCATGAATGGCGAGATGCTGATGAAGAACGCTGACATTGCTCTTTACCGTATGAAAGAAGACGGAAAGAACAACTATAACATTTTCAAACCTAGCCCTAACAGCAGCGGTATTGAACAGCTTACATTGGAGAATTCGATCCGCAAAGCGTTGCGCGAAGAGGAATTCGTGTTATATTACCAGCCCCAAATCGATACGCTGACAGGAAACATTATTGGTACCGAGGCGCTCGTTCGCTGGAATCACCCTACACTCGGCTTGGTCCCTCCAGCTAAGTTCATCCCGATTGCGGAAGAAACAGGACTCATTGTCCCCCTTGGGGAATGGGTACTTAGAACCGCTTGCATTCAAAATCAAATATGGAAAGAAAAAGGATACCCTCCTATGAGCGTATCGGTCAATCTTTCTTCTCGCCAATTCTCAAAGCAGAATCTGGTAAAGACGATAACAGAGATTTTACACGAAACTCACATAGATCCCCAATACCTTGAGCTTGAAATTACGGAGTCGATGACTATGAATGTTGAAGTCGCGATTGAGGTACTCGGAAGACTGAAGGAATTAGGTATACAAATTTGCATCGACGACTTTGGGACAGGCTACAGCAATCTCTACTATTTAAAATTGTTCTCCATTGATCGGTTAAAGATTGATCAATCCTTTGTCAGGGATATTATGACGGATTCGAATGACGCAGATATTGTAGCTACAATAATTGCTATGGCCCATAACCTTGGAATTGATGTAATCGCAGAAGGTGTAGAAACTAAGGAACAATTGGATTTTCTGCGTAGTCAGAACTGCCATGAAGTACAAGGTTTTTATTATCATCGACCATTACCTGCAGAACAAATTGAGCAGTTGTTGATGAAAACAATGGAAATCGATACCAAATTGTAAAGGTGATATGATGAAAAAGAGAGTGTATACATTATTAGTCGAGCATTTTAAAAATTGGGGTATTTCTCACGTATTCGGCATTCCGGGGAAGTCTATTTCCCCGCTGATGCTGGAACTTGACAATTACGGAATTGAATATGTGCTAGGTCGCCACGAAGCCGGATGCGGGTTTGAAGCGTCAGGTTATGCACTAGCGAAAAAAACGATGGGAATTGCGATTGGTACTTCCGGACCTGGAGGAACGAATCTAATTCCAGGCGCGGGGCATGCCAAAGAGTTCCAGTTACCTGTATTATTTATCACCGGACAGCCTTCGATGCAAGAGACTGGACGTGCTTTAAGTCAGGATTCAAGCCAATTTTCAGTAGATTTGGTTAAAATGTTCGAACCCGTGACCCTCTTTAGTGCTCGCGTCGAGCGAGCCGATCTTCTTTACTTATACCTTAAACATGCCTTGGAAAAAGCCTACACAGGTGAAAAAGGTCCCGTTCATCTTTGCATCCCATTTGATGTGCTGATGGAGGAAGTGGATTCCTTCTATTTGCCTTTGCCGGACCACATTTCACCACTTGTATCGCCTGATATTGATAAAGCCGTATCCTTAATAAATGAGGCTAAGAAACCTGTTCTCTTTCTGGGCAAAGGTGCCGTAGCAGCAGAAACATACACCCAAGTGCGGATTATTGCCGAACATTGGGGAATTCCTGTCGTAACTTCAACGGGTGGGAAAGGGGCATTCTCCACTAACCATCCCTTATACTTGGGCGGATATGGCCTCGGCGGTTCGATAAATGCGACAGCATATATGAAATCGGGCATTGACTTGATGATCGTTGTTGGCAGCAAATTGTGCGACATGTCTTTATCCGGATTTACGGCTGACATGGAGCCAGAGAGGGTATTGCAATTCGAGTATGACCTTACGTTCGCAGGTAAGACCCTTCAAGCACCAACGCAAGTCATCCTAGGCGATATCGCATACAACCTGAATCATCTCATTATGCAAAGCGGAGCATCCCTCAAAGAGCATGAAGTGCTAGCAGCTCGTGCAGAAGCAGCAGCAACGACCGCTCCAATGGAAACCGCTTTGTCAGCGGGGGCGGCGTTCAGAAGTTTGCGGTCTGTGCTTCCGAAAGAGGCGGTTATCTTCGGAGATGCAGGGAGTCACTCTTTTCATGCTGTGCAAAATTTCGAAATCATCGAGCCTGGGACATTCTTTTTGGCTGAAATGTTCATAACCATGGGGGCAGCGATCGGCTTTTCGATCGGCGCGAAAATTGGCATGCCCGAACGCCCTGTCGTCTGTGTGACCGGCGACGGCTGCATGATGATGCACGGCACAGAAATATCGACAGCTGTTAACCATGGGATTCCGGTTATTTTCTTTGTTTTGAATAACGGTCGGTTAGATATGGTAGAAAAGGGTATGTCTTATAACACAGGACGGTCCGTTGGAGCTATCTTTGAGCGACCACTGGATGTTAGCTTATTTGCCCAATCTATGGGAGCACTTGCGTATCGCTGTGAAAATGAAACAGACATTACGAACGCGGTTCAGTTAGCTTTGCAGTCCAATACAGCTACGGTCATCGAGGTAATGGTTGATCCGCTGGAAATTCCTCCGATTCTTACTAGATTGCTTAGCTTAGATTAAACTTACCACCAACAATGAAAAGAGGATCGTACGATGTCGAAGATAGCGGTCATGGACAGCCACTTGGCCTCCCATCTCGAAATTCTAACAGGCCCTAAGATTAGAGAAATTATCGAAATCGTTTATCATATTAGCTTAGATGACATCTCCGCTAACGGTGAAGGCAGTATATTAGCCTTATACCCACTCGAAATCATGGAACCTATTAGGCAATCATTTGGCATAGACCCTGCCTCTACGGATCACGATGCTGAAATCATGTCTATGACCAAGGTAGAAGCTATGGATAGATATCTGTTATCCTATGGACCTACGATAATAGGTGAAGAGATTCGAAGTCTCATCAATGACATTTTCGGTGTCAATTTAGCAGGAATCGCTACTTTGGATAACGCTAGGTTATCCATCTTTTCGAAAGGTCAATGGATTGTACAAGACCCTGCGGATCTTATAAGTCTCAGTACTGGAAAAGGCGATATTGATGTAACCATCAGCGCTACAGATTACTATAAGAACACAATAGGAATCGATCAATTCCCCACCGAACTTCATGACTTCTTACTCACACTAGGATTTTCTTATCATTTAGAGATGCAAAATTATCATTATTCAAACCCAGCAGGTCAATCTATTCCAGAAGCTTTCAAAGGACAATTAATCGGGAAGCTTGTAACCGTTATAAAAGACTATTATTAGATAGCTGATTACGAAATGTAAAGAGGCACCCCAGCGGGTGCCTCTTTATTCTAGCTATTATCCACTTTTTACGCAGCCACATCTCTCTTCGTAAATACAAGCCACGCTACTATATTGAAAATAAGGAAGTATGCACTCAACACGATAATTGAAAATTCAAGTGTCATTCCTGGTTGGTACGGGCGGCCACTCAAATACTGGGACAGATCAATATTAGAGAACAGCAAGTACTTACTCCACTCGTAACGCTGCAAGAGTTCCAAGAAGATCGTTCCCGCAAATAAAGCAAAGATGGAAAATCCAATCGCCATGATACTGCTGCGGAAGGCAGAGGAAATCATGAAGGCCATGGTGACGAAGATAATCGTAGATACGCCATTAAGCAGATAGGTTTTCCACAGATTAGCAATCATGCTTTTCTCTACAACCTGGCCCGCCGCATCGATGGTTACTAGGGGCAGGTCCATTAACCCAAACTTATATAGAATTCCGTTTACTAGAATAGACACAACGAACAGAATAATTAACAAGAACAAACCAAAAGCAATCATCGATATATATTTGGACACTAAAATTTTCGTTCGATTCGCAGGTCGAATCAGGAGCAGCTTAATGGTCCCTGTCGTGAATTCACCCGCCAAGCTGTCCCCCGCAACAATAACTGTGAACAAGGTGATCAAGATAATCATATGCGCCGAATCATTTATTCCGCTCCACATCGTCCCCCCTTCCGGGTGAATATTATGCTCGAGATGGTAATCGTACCTAGCGATCTGCCTTTCGATACTTGCCTTGCTCTCTGCACTCCGTTTGGGCTCCTTCAGCGCATCTGCGAGCTCCTGCTTCTGCTCAATCACGTGATTCCGCCACGCATCGACCTCTCCCGATTTGTCATCGTAGTACCAATCCATGAAACTGCCTAAGAAAACGGCGCCAATCATGATAGCGACCATGAGCCATGTACGTACACGACGGTAGAGCTTCATATTCTCGTTCAGAATCAAATTAACCAACTTGTTCACCCCCTGTCATTTCCAAGAACCGATCTTCTAACGATAGCCGCAGCACTTGAACACCATAGATCCGGACATCTCTACGCATCAAATCTGCCAAAATGTCAGGAATACAGTCTCTCTCTGTCACAACTTCTACGCCTTGAGGAACTATCTTCACATCTTTTACACCTGTCATGCCAACAATCGCAGCGTGCACCAGCTCCGCAGGTGTAGCTTCAATCAAATACGTTTGCGTCCCATCCTGCGAATCTGCCATGAAATCTTGAATCGTTTTCACATCAACTAACTTGCCCTGCTGAAGAATAGCAACACGATCACACATCAGCTCCATCTCACTTAGCAAGTGGCTGGATACAATCACTGTGATTCCTTCGGATCGCGTCAGATGACGCAGGTAATCACGCAGCTCCCGGATCCCTGCAGGGTCTAGGCCATTCGTTGGCTCGTCCAGAATGAGAAGTGACGGCCTGTGCAGCAGCGCCTGAGCAACACCCAATCGCTGGCGCATACCCAGCGAGTACTTCTTCACCTTGTCATGAATCCGCGTCTCTAACTTCACCAGCTTGACCACTTCGTCTATTCGTTCCTTCGTAACCCCAGGTACCATACGCGCATAATGAATAAGGTTATGATAGCCACTTAAATACTTATACATTTCCGGATTCTCAACGATCGCTCCCACATGGCGGATCGCTTGCTCAAAGTCATGCTTAATGTTCTTCCCTTTAATCACAATTTCGCCCTGCGTGATGGACATTAATCCGACCATCATACGGATCGTTGTCGTCTTCCCTGCACCGTTCGGCCCGAGGAATCCGAAGATCTCCCCTTGCGGCACATCAAACGTTAGATTATCAATAATGGTTGTTCGCCCGATTCGCTTCGTAACCCCGCGCAGACTTACGATAGGTTCACTGCTCATGAATAAGCCTCCTTCTCAATTTAGTTAACTTGGAAAATGATGTCGCCAGACTTCATCTTAGCCCCTATTTTTCGTGTCCCTTGTCCCAGTACGCCGTTCATGCGGGTTCCATATTCGTTATCGGTCACCTTCTGAATAGGTAAAGGAAGTAAGGACTGAATGCGTCCCTTGCTCACCGCAGCATCCAACGTGTACCCCTCATCTTTGGACAAAATGAACGTCAGGTTACCACCCTTGTCCGACACCACTTGCGTGTCTCCCTGGATATGGTCGAATTTCATATCGGCACCCTGTCCTACAACGGACACAGAACCTTTCAATTCGCGATAAAATACGGAACCGTGGTTCGCATTCCCTGTAACTTCTCCAATAATGTCTGTTAGATCGGTATGACCTGATTGATGATCAAGGATTACATTACCTTGGGTATGATCAATATTCGTTGTACTCGATCGATTGACTAGATCAACATTCCCCTTAATGTCGGCCATGTAAAGACTTCCATAGGAGGATTTCACTTTGAGATCTCCCTTTACATTGACAATTTCCATGAGCCCACTGGTAGATGTGGCCGTAACATTACCGTTAATCCCGCTGATTCGCACAGCGCCATCTTCATTCTCAATCGTCGACTTCATCGTATCGGGGATAGCAAGTACATAATCCATAGATACATGGTCGGGATCAATGGCCTTTCCGTTCGCTGTCGTAACAAACGTGAGTTGTCCATTCTGAAGTTCTCCTTCGACTTTAACAGCGTCTCTCCTGCGATCAGCTATCTCTGTATTCGCGGCTGAAACAGTTACCGTATACTTTAACTGAATCGTGGGCGTCTCTGAACGTTGCACAGATATTTTTCCTCGCTGGCTTGTTAGCAGCACTTCTTTTATCTCTGGCTTGTTGATTTCTGTTAGATGCTGCGCGGTTGCCGTTACAGCTCGTCTCTCGCCGATATAGGCATCTGTCTTCTCGTTATTCACGAATTGCTCACTGAAAGCTTGAAGGGTATCTTCCTTACGAATGGAAACATCCAGAATCGAGAGCAGGAATAGCATCACTACGGAGATGAGAAGAATACTTCTTTTTTGCTGGAAAAACATCCTCACACCTCCACTTCTTTCTCGAAAATGAAACCATTTAGCGCAATTAACCCTATGCAGAGTAACCCGAGCACAATAAAGGGTCCTGAATGCAAGAAAGCCATATCAGAATCTTTATGTCCAATCACGATATCTGGTGTCCATGCCAATAAGTCGGATAACAACGGGCTGATTCGAAAGACTAGCCAAATGATGCCAAAAAAGGCGCTGACCATCACAAACCATTTGAATTTGGCTACGAGCTGCCCACATAGGAACGTGAACTGCACGACAATTAATAAGAACAACATAACAAAAAGGCAGATCCAGTAGAGATTGAGTACTAGACTCATTAGGCTGGGCCCTAGTTCCGACCAATCCTCGCTTGTGCTTACTTCCACCCACATCACACGGAGTAACAAGCTCGCAAAGCTTACTGCAATCACGATGGACGTTGCAATCAATAAGGAAAGCACTGCCGCTAATTTGGCTGCTAGTACTTTCCACCCTCGAACGGGCAAGGACAGCAGAAGGTAAATCGAGTTCGTTCTCCACTCCACATGGAGCTGATAGTAACCTGTTCCTATCGCTAAGGCGACTAAGAATAAGTAAGGGATAACGAGCGCCAACACCATGGTTGCGTCCATTTGAAAATCAGCGCTTTTGTACAAAACGATGACGTGCAGCGCAACTACACCCACTGCGAAAAACCCGAATAAAGGGAAAATACTTTTCATTTCTTTCCTGAATAGGTTCCAGAGTGCCATCTACCCGTACACCTTCTCCCAAATGTTCTCTAACGAGCAGCCGTACGTGTCACGCAAATTTTCCGTGGAGTCGAATATCGTAACCTGCCCATTCTGCAGAAAAATGACATCATCGAACATGGGCTCCGATTCATTCACCGAGTGGGTTGAAAGCACAATCGTCTGTTCATCCGATTGGAACTCGCTGATAATGGAGCGGATAATCTTCGCTCGAGACGAGGGGTCAATACCTGAGAACGGCTCGTCCAGTAAGATCAACGGCACTTTCCGAGATAAAGCAGCAATCAATTTCAAGCGCGCTCGCATCCCTTTGGACAGATTCCGAACCTTCTGGTTCTCGTTCAGCTCCATTTTGACAAGCATATCTGCCGCTCTTTCTGCCTGCCAATCCTTGTAGAACCCCGATATAAATTGCAGCGACTCCTTCACCGTCATCCACCCGTACAGATTGTCAATCTCAGGTAAGTACGCGACATGCTGCTTATTATGCACATCCGGCTTCCTGCCGCCGACAAGAATTGTGCCTGAGGTAGGATAAATCAGACCGGCCATCATCTTGAGCAGTGTCGATTTCCCACTCCCATTAGGCCCCAGTAAGCCAACAATCGTACCTTTCTTGACCCGAAGATCGATGCCGCTTATCGCTTTCTTTAACAAATACTTCTTATGAATGCTATGGAGCTCGATCATATACGGATTCTCTTCACTCGACACGGTCTATCCCTCCTCCTTGCGATCATTATGTATGGTATTGCGCAGCATTTGCGCCATTTCGTCCGGTTTAATGCCCAAACCACGCATTTCTTCAATGAATTGATCGACGGCGGCTTGCGCCATTTCTGATCGAATCGAGAGGAGCATCTGCGAATCATTCTTGATAAAAGTACCCTGCCCACGTAACGTCTCCGTCAAACCCACCCGCTCCATCTCTTGGTAAGCTCTCATCACCGTATTGGGATTCACTTGTGATATTTGCGCTCGTTCCTTATGCGACGGAATCTTATCACCAGGCGACAACTCGCCCCTCGCCAATGCCTTCTTCACCTCATCGACCATCTGCAAATAAATCGGTTTCGGGCTATTAAAATTAAGTTGCACCGTCCTACCCTCCTCTACACCGCAAACCAGTGCACTATTGAACTAGTGCACTATAAGAATATTTGCATCCTAATGAATTGTCAATGGCTTTTTTTGGGGGGGAGGCATGCCAGTGGGGGTAAGCCTACTTTGGGGGAAGGGTACTAGGGGACGCATTATTGGCCGTGATATAGGGGAAACGATTGGAACGATTTTCATGGGAACGTGGGTGACTTATGTAGTCGAAAAAGATGAAAATTGCCAACTAAGGGAACGTGAGTGTCCTATTTAGTCAAAAAAGATGAAAAACACAAACTAAGGGAACGTGAGTGTCCTATCCAATCAAAAAAACACAAAAAACACGAAAAATCGCGCACTTAGCGTACTCTCGTTCCTCTACAGGCATAAACTAGCCAATTTTTGGTGTGTTAGCGCATCTACGTTCCCTTTGAGGGTGGGGATAGAGGTGGATTGGAGTACCGGTGGCGGTGGGCTTTGAGGGAAATGAGGGAAACGTGCCTTACACAGTTGTATTAACTGGAAAATATGTAGCTATTTCCGAGATATTTCTTCGAAAACCCGATTTAACTGTAAAATATGTAGTTAAAATCGCCCCTTTTGCTCATATTAGCTAAACTGTATAAAATTAACTGTAGGTTATCCATCTAATCCTCATTTGGTGGGAAATTGCTGAAATTTAACTGTATAAAATCCATCTGTTTCTACTACTCCTGCTCTACACACAACCAGCTTGACATACGTCATACCCCCCTGCTAATTGGAGGGAAGCCTCGCTCTCCAACATGCAAAAAGAACGTTGCTTAATCCTCTTAGCGTGTATGTATGAGCGAAAAAGCTGTCCCCACGTAGGTGATCTACGTGAGGACAGCTTCGTAACACACATCTGACTTACTGTGCGGTTCGTTGCGGACGTTGTCCACCACCTTGCGGTGGCATGCCGCCTCCGCCTTGCCCGCCGGGGCCACCCATCATCCCGCTTCTAGCGGTGGTTACGCCTGTTTCGTTCAACCACGTAATCATGGTTGATGTCTTGAAATCAACGACCTTCGTCCCGCCTTGGTACGTGCCACCGTCATAAAGGCCTTTCGCAGCGGTGCCTGTCGATGTTCCGCCCGTGCTGAGCGTATACGAAACATCCTGCTTCAGGTTCGGAGAGCTGACGAACACGGACTGATAGTTCTTCGCTGGCGCAAAGGTGATAATGGCGTTGCCTGCGCTATCTTCAAGATGAACCAGTGCCCCCGCTTGCTGGGTCTTGGTGTATGTCATGAGCACGCCGGCTTGCGTCGACTTGTCGGATGTCGCTTGCACCATGCCGGAGCTTCCCGCCGCGACGAGGAAGCCACCGGTCATGACGAATGTGCCGTCATAGTCGAGCGCGCCGTTGTTGTTCTCCGTCGGGCCGTTGACGATGACCGTTCCACCACTCATCGTGATGGAACCGTTAGAGTCCAACCCGTCACCCTTCGAGTCGACGGATAGGAAGCCCCCAGTAATCGTCAGCATATTGGTCGAATTTGCACCGGATGCGCCTGGGGCACCGCCTGACCTACCTGCTGGAGCCGCTTCAGCCTTACTAGCGCCAGCTCCACCGCCACCCTCAGCGGACTCAGCGTTGCCGCTGGAGATGTTCACACCGTCGTCCGTAGAGACGACATTGGTAGTTCCACCCGAGATCAGAACCGCCGGCGCCTCGATCCCTTCATTGCTTTGCGTGATATCGATGGTACCACCTGCGATAGCAAGGGATACCTCGGCGTGAATGCCATCATCGCCAGCGTTAATGTGAACATCTCCACCGCTCAAATCTAAGCCGCCGCTGCTATGCAGCGCATCCTCGCCGGATTTGATCGTGAAGGTGCCGCCTGCAAGGCTGATATAACCTTCCTCTCCCGCAGTATCGTTCGAGGTTTTGATGCCGTGTCCGCCCGCATCGATGGTCAAGGTCCCCCCTTGGACAGCTACCAAATCGCGGCCCATCACGCCGTCATCCACTGCGTGAACGTCTAGGATGCCTCCTGTGATTTTCAGCTTATCCTTGCTGGTAATGCCGTTATTGTAGTTCCCTTTCACGACCAACTTCCCAGATCCATTAATCGTCAGATCGTCTTTACTGAAGATCGCCGAATTCGGCTCATCCGTCGTAGCATCCGGATACACATACTTCGTTCCATCAGAAACAAGGTTCTCTGTCCCCTCTTGTAAGCTGATAATCACTTTGCCCGCTTCTTCGACATAGATCGCAGAAGATGCACTATTCGAGATTTCCGCTCCATTTAGTACGATGCGAACGACGCCTTTATCCTTCACATTCACCGTTATTTGACCATCTGTCAATTTACCACTTAATACATACGTCCCTGCTGCTGTAATCGCAATCTTCCCATCTTTCGCCTCTGCACCTTTCCCCTCAATCGTTGCACTCGCACCCGTCAAGGCAATCTTCGTCGGATTCGCAGAAGCCCAATCCGTATAAGCATTATCAGCCGCATACTTAACATTCTGGATGATATCCGTAGTCACTGCTTTCCCACTGGCAGCCGTTGAGGCTGTTGCTCCCGTCGTTGCTGCAGTCGTTGCTGCTGCTGTAGCCTCCGTAGTCGGTGAACCTATATATGTCGTTTCATTGCATGCCGCTAACACAATAGCACATACTAGTAGTACACTTGCACCCTTCATTTTCAACGGTTTTTTCATAGAAATCTCTTCCTTCCTCACTTGCCTGATTTTAAAATTCAGCCGCTGTAGGGCTCATCGTTAAGGTAATATCTAAGTTTCCATTTCTGCATCTAATAGCGTCTAGGAACTCTTTTTGACTCGTCAAATGATCAATCGTCACAACGTAAACTAGCTCATACAAGCTGCCTAATTCGGTCGTTCTTACCTTTTTCAATTCATAGGCAATGTCGAACATTTTGAAAACTTCATCAAACGCTTCTTCATATCCCAGACTCTCAGGAATCGTTACTTTCAATAGCTTCTGTGCAGCCTTCTTAGCTCCAAAATTCGTCGCTTTCAGAACAAACATCAATACGCATAGGATAATTGTAAAAAGCACTGCATAACCAAACGATCCCACACCGCAGGCAAGACCTGCCGCCATCGTGAACAAGACGAACGCAATGTCCTTCGGATCCCCTGGAGCGCTTCGGAATCGGATGATCGAGAATGCTCCTGCAAGACTGAATGCTCTAGCAATGTTGCTGCCAATTAATAGAATAATAATAGCTACGATGACGGGCAGAACAATCATGGTTAACGTGAAACTTTGTGTGTAATTTGTTTGTGTTTTCATATACGTAACGCTGATTATCGCGCCTAATACAATCGCTGTAATGATGGTTAATAAAGCATTCATTAGGGTTAATTCTGTGCCTGCGGTGACTTGTGCAAAAATGGAATCGATCATATTTGAATCCTCTCCTTCGTTAGTTGTTCATTTTTCATTTTCTTATACTCGTTGCCGTATTTGGAGAAGCTCGTTCGAAACATTTCGTGCTCCGACAGCATCCTCGACAGCCAGAGCGGAATCGTTTTTTCCGCCTTCACTTCCATGAGCCATTGCCCGCGACCCATCAACTGCTCCCCATGATCGCCGTTTTCCAGCTTGAGATCATTCCGTCTGGAACGGATATTCGTGTCGAATGTGATCCGCAAATCTCGATTATTTTTGCAAAACATCGCAATCCGGTCATACGCCAGATATACCTTCGGCTCCAGATCATACCGCTGTAAGAAATACTTAATTTCCTGAATCACCTGCTTATTCATATAGTCCTTGAAGTCAGGCTCTAGCTTCGTTCGTACAAAATCATACGACTCATTCAGCTTCAGCGCTGTTCTTCTTTTATTCACAAGACCGAACACTTTCTTCTTCAGCTCCAAATATACTTTTGCATCCCCAGCTGGAACGCCATACGCCCTTATTCGCAGCTTTTCACGGTACTTCGGCTTCGCCAGTGAATTTCGAATTAATGAATCATGTTCCGTGTCAAAATAGATATTACTGATCGAATAGAATTGTTCATTCTTGTTGTAAGCGTCCATTTCCATATATTCGAGCAGTCGATTATAAATGGTGTAAAAGGCTTTCGTATCCATCAGATACTTGTTTTCATACCGATTAAATACTTCAATCGCCATTGTGATGCGCCTCCTTCTTGTTCATGTCTGTATCTTAGCCCCCGAACCTTTAGTGAAACTTAAATGGGAGAGGGTTTATGTTTTTTTCGTAAATCCACATCGGTAGTGCTACTATTAAGGTTGGTTAAAGGTTCACACGCCTATAATGAAGCCATGCCATTTGCAAGCACCTTGAGGCACTGAGGGGGAAACGACCATGAGAATTCTAATCGTGGAAGATGAAGTACATTTAGCAGAAGCTTTAACTCAGATTTTAAAAAAACACCATTATTCCGTTGATGCCGTTCATGACGGCCAATCAGGGCTGGATAACGCGTTAAGCGGTATATATGATCTTCTATTGCTCGACATCATGCTGCCTGAGATGGACGGGATCATGATCCTCAAGTCGCTGCGCGCCAAGGGAATTTCGACACCTGTAATTCTGCTTACGGCTAAAGGAGAAATTTCGGATAAAATTGCAGGGTTGGATTACGGTGCCGACGATTATGTGGCCAAACCGTTTTCAACGGAGGAGCTATTAGCTCGGATACGCGCAGCGTTACGACGCAAAGGCGAGGTCGTACCGGAAGATGCTTTGAAGTTCGGGGACATCGAATTGCATACCGGAAATCTGAAACTGACCTGCAAGGGGAAGGAATTGAAGTTAATTTTAAAAGAAAGCGAGCTTCTGGAGTTGCTAATAACGAGGAAACAGGCCGTAACATCGAAGGAACAGATCATTGAGAAGCTATGGGGCTTCGATTCTGAGGTGGAGCATAACAATGTGGAGGTTTATATTTCTTTTTTACGCAAAAAACTAACCTTCTTACACGCGGCGGTCCGCATCACCACGCTTAGAGGCGTCGGATATGTGCTTGAGGAGGTGACATCCTAATGTTCAGTAAGCTTCGCAACCGATTCCTGATTGTAAATCTCGTTATTATTTCCTGCATCATGCTCTTATCCTTCGCTACGATTTATTTTATTACTTATCAGAACGTGCGAACCGACATCGATATGGAACTGCATCGCGTTTCTGAATTTTTTTTGAAGCCTGATGGAAAAAAGGGGAATCCACAGCTTGGACCTGGAGGAGGCCATCCTCCGCAGGAATCTCAAGGGTATACGAACCCGCCGCCAGAGCGGTCCGTTTCTTTTCAGCTGCAGACAAATGCGAAGTGGGAGCTCGTGGGAACCAATTCCCGTTTTGACATGGACACGGAATTCTATGAAACAGCCATTAAGGAAGCCTCCGCCAGCAAATCGGATATCGGCCAGTTCACACTCGATGGCAACCGCTGGGCTTATATGGTGCAGAAAAATAACGCAGGTTATGGTATCGTCTATCTCGACGTTACGGCTCAGCAAAACATTCTTACGAATCTCGTCTATACATTCACGATCGTCGGCTTGGTGATGTTGATTGTTATCTTCTTTACGAGCCGGTATTTCGCTAACCGCTCCATCGCGCCAGTCCGCGAAGCCTTCCAGAAGCAGAAACAATTCATCGCGGATGCTTCCCACGAGTTGAAAACACCGTTAGCCGTCATCAATACCAATGCGGATGTTCTCTTAGCGAATAACGAAGATACCATCGAAAGTCAATCCAAATGGCTGCATCGCATCAAATCGGAGACAGAACGGATGAAGACGCTCACGAACGATCTCCTCTACCTCACTGAAATGGATGATGCCAGGGCAAATATGCTGTACAGTAATTTCAATGTGAGCGAATCGGTTGAAAGTGTCCTTCTGACCATGGAAGCTGTCGTGTTCGAGAAAGATCTCTCGCTAGACTATGAGATTGAGCCTGACCTGATCTCGCACGGCAATAGCGAGCAAATCAAACAGGTTGTCATGATACTGCTGGATAATGCGATCAAGTACACACCACCAAAAGGCGCTATCACACTCACCTTCAAGAATCATCATAACGATACGCTGCTCACCGTAACGAATACAGGGGAGGGTATCCCGCCCGAGCATGTGGAGCGGATTTTCGATCGCTTCTATCGCGCCGATCTCTCGCGTTCTCGCAAGCACGGCGGCTACGGGCTTGGATTAGCCATAGCGAAGTCGATCGTGGAGCAGCATAAGGGGAAAATATATGCTAAAAGTGTGCAGCACGAGCTGACGTCGTTTTATGTGCAGCTCCCTTCCTAGCACTGTGGATATCGTTCATACTCGACAATTAGATAAGTGAGTTGCTAGGAGCTAAGCGGCCTTGATCCTTGATCCGTTTAGCTCTTTTGCTTGCTTTGCGCATCCCTCCTTTCGTTTGCAATCTACCTGGAAGCCCCCAATAGTCCGATATTTCCAAATTAAAACAAGGTTTCCCCGTTAAAAAGGACAATTAGTCAGGTTTTGCCGAACTATTTATCGAATTTCCTCCCGTGAGGTTCATTTGGGCCGTTTTAGTTGGGTTATTTCGGACTAAATAAGAATTCCCAGTACTCTCAGCGAGATTAGTTGGGCTAATTCGGACTAAACCTGCCTCCAGCCCCATCCTCCCATGATGATGTGCGTTCCACCCCTTTTCAGAGGGCCCCATTTCATTCACGTATTTACATGTCGTATTCCTTGTGTAGAATGGATACACAAGGAATACACTTCATACGTGTTGAATGAGGTAGGCAAAATGCGATCGGAAAGGAACTTTTCCTATGAATATATTAATTATTGAAGACGATTCGAGCATTCAAATGCTGCTCAAATTAAGTCTGGAAGTAGAGGGATTTCATCCTGTTGTAGCTGGAACTGTCGCTTCTAGTCTTGAGGTACTCGCCTCAGAGCCTATCGATTTCATCTTGCTAGATCTAATGTTGCCTGATCAGTCAGGCTTTGAGCTCCTGAAGACACTCCAGCAAATCCATAAAGAAATACCCGTGATTGTACTCACGGCCAAAAATGAAATGAATGATAAAATACTTGGCTTCCAGCTCGGAGCCGACGATTATTTAACCAAACCATTTGAGACACGAGAACTTATTATGCGTATTCGCGCTGTTATGCGCCGTGTAACATCGGATACAACCGCACAAGCTGCAGACGTCCTTCAAGTTGGCATAATCGAAATTGATAGAAATGAGCGATCCTTCAAACTGGCTGGTAAACCGATTAAAACGACAAGCAAAGAGTTCGACTTCCTCTGGCTGCTGTGCAGAAATCCTAAGAAAGTTTTTACCCGCGAACACATCTTGGACCAGGTATGGGGCTTCGAGTATTACGGGCAGACGCGGTCTGTCGATATGATGGTGAATCGTCTGCGGGAGAAAATCAAACCCTACGATCACGTGCTCGCCACAGTTCATGGTACGGGCTATAAACTGGAGGTTTAAGCCATGAAGCTTCGCAATAAACTGTTCATCCAACACTCGATAACGATCATCATGCTGCTTGCCTCGATGTATGTTGTTGTGAATTATACCCTGAGTAAAAGCATGATCGAGAGAGATACGCAAACCTTAGATCAATATTACGGTCTACACCGCATTGAAGCTTTAAAAATTGTTAACGATAAAAAAATTAGTATTGAACAGTTGTTTTCCGGGACCTATGCCCCGCTGATTGCCTCCCACCTTGCAGCTAACAGCAACTTCCAAGTACAGCTATTTGATCCGGAGGGTACTATTATCGGGGATAGCGGCAACAAAGAAGATTTGATGAAACGAAGCGACATTGATGCTGCACTAGCTGGGCAATCCGCAACCGTCATTACAGAGGGTGAAAACAACAAAATTCTTATTTATGCCTCTCCTTTCACCTATGAGGGCAAGATTGTAGGTGGGTTCCGCTACCTCCTTGATTTAAATAAGCACGAGGAGACGCTTTCGGAGATGCGCTCTTGGTTTATTGGTGTTGCACTCGGTTGCTTACTCATCGCGCTGCTGGCGAGCTACTCCTTCTCCTTCTTTATCATGAAGCCGCTGCACGCGCTCCAACAGGCGCTAAAGCAAGTGACTGTTGGTGATTTCAGCCGAAAGATCGTTGTCACCAGTCAAGACGAAGTGCGAGAACTCGCCGATGACTTCAATCAAATGTCAGAAGCACTCCAAGAGCATATCGAACTCCTCCAGTATGAACAAAGCAAACAGAAGAAATTTTATGATAATGTGACGCATGAGCTCAAAACGCCGCTAACCTCAATCATTGGCTTTTCTGATCTGATTGACAAAATGGAGCGTGTCGACGATATTCGAACCTGCAATGTCTACATCCGCAAGGAAAGTACACGTCTGTTACAAATGGTTGAAGAACTTTTGCAAACTTCGCTGAAAGGTGATGAAGCTTGGCGTGTACAGCTTGAGCGCGCAGATCTGGCGGCAATTCTAACGGATAGTCTGCGTATTCTTGAACCTACGTTGCATAAATCATCCATTACGACAACGCTGCAGGTCGAGCCGTGCGAGGTCTACGTTGATCCCAAGCGCACGCAGCAGGTACTGTTCAACGTCATTGAAAATGCGATTAAACATAGTGAATGCACACATCTCTATATTCGATTAGAGCAGTTGGAGTATCATTGCCATGTACGCATCTCGGATAACGGCAAAGGCTTAAGTGGGCAAGATGCAGCTGCACTATTTTCTTCCGAGCACAATCAGAAGCGTCCTGTTTCGACGCATTCCCATGGGCTTGGTCTACTGCTCTGCAAGCAATTAATGGAGCTGCAAGGCGGTAACATCACCGTGCATAGCCGCGAGAAAAT
Organism: Paenibacillus qinlingensis; assembly: GCF_031455095.1. Classification (GTDB taxonomy): domain Bacteria; phylum Bacillota; class Bacilli; order Paenibacillales; family NBRC-103111; genus Paenibacillus_E; species Paenibacillus_E qinlingensis_A. The sequence continues at coordinate 110,036 of NZ_JAVDSB010000006.1, read as the reverse complement.
GGGTACTGAAGTCATTTTAATGTTCCAAACCGAACCTCCCCTCACCCAAGGCTTGTTACAAAATTGATACAAATCGATGATTTTTCTGAGATAAAAGGAGAGTAATCTACATGCAAGAGGAGAAGAAAGGGCTTTCATGGTTGCGTCTCATCTTACTACAAATCGTGATTGGTTGTACGTTGATCGGCATTTTTGCCTATGTGTTTCGTATCGGCGTCGATGAAGTGCGTATCGTCCCTAAGGAAGCCAACAGCCGTGACATGTTCGACGGTGTCCCCATGCGCATGAACGTGACGTATCCTGGTATTGGCACGATTTCCATTGATGATCCGAAAGAACTGATTGCGTGGAAAGCATCATTTACTCGCATACTCAACGGAGGTAAGCCGCAGACGCGTGCAAACGCTTCACGTTTACTGTTAACGGGCTCCATTGCCTATCTGGATCAGGAGGATATCCCCTTCCAAATCGGCACCAGCGGCTTTCGCTTCGGATCAGACTCCGTCAATTCACTGGAAATTAGCGCTGAAATTCGGAAGTTGCAGAATATGCTCATCGACAAGACGCTCACAGCAGATACGGTAAGCGGTGTTATTGCTAATCGAGATCATCACGTCTTCCGTTTGCAGGATGGGCTCCTTACAACGATTTCCGAAGGGGAACGGGCTGCACTAACGACACAGATGCGTTCTGCAGCGAGGTTGATCGATTTCAGTCATTTCGACTTCATGGCTGAACAGCCTAGCAGCCACTATGTCGTACAATTAACCGATGAAGCTGTGAACGGAAAGCATTGGCTGCATCTCGACCGGTATGATAACGCTTACTTTATTGTGTTCGATTTGTTAGATGAAACCAACCATAAAGCCTATTTCAAGTTAAGTGATGCCTCCTAACATATTGAGGGGATGGTTGATGAAATGGCTAGAAAGAAAAGTAATAGTTCCATTATGATCGTGTCGGTCATTGTTGTCGTACTCATAGCAGGATTCTTCCTGTACAAATCCGGTGTTTTTGGCGGGACATCGAAAGGTAAGATTACGGTGTACTCCATTTTCCAAGAAGAAGAAGCACGTAAAATCCTAGATAAATTCAAAGCAGAAACGGGCATCGACTACGACGTCCTTCGTCTGCCAAGCGGTGAAGCTGTGACTCGTGTACAAAATGAGATGGGCAAACCACAGGCCGACTTCCTGATGGGCGGGCCCGCTGATTCACATGAGGTACTGAAAAAAGCCGGTGCGCTTGAAGCTTACATTTCAACCAATGCCAAAGATATTCCAGACAATATGAAGGACAAAGAAGGCTTCTGGACCGGATTTTATCTAAATCCTATCGCCATTGGTATCAACGAGCAGCGTTGGAAAGAGAAATATGCAGCAGCTCCTTACCCGCAGACCTTCGCAGAACTGCTTGACCCGAAATTCAAAGGCGAGATCGGTATGTCCGATCCAGCAACCTCAGGTACAGCCTACACGGCTGTTGCATCTCTTGCGCAAGTATGGGGAAAAGAGAAAATGCTCGACTATGTGTCGAAGCTGCTTCCAAACCTCAAGGAAAGACCGAAATCCGGCATTGAGCCGATTCAAAAAGCAGCCAAAGGCGAGTACACGATCGGTATTACTTTCCTTGGTGACCAGTTAAAGATGAAGAATCAAGGCAACCCGATTGTTAGTATCGTTCCTGAATCCGCAGGCTATGAGGTTGGTGGATTGGCTATCGTGAAAGGCGGCGCTAACACGGCAGGCGCTAAGAAACTAATGGATTATATGCTAACCAATGAACCTGGACTTCTTTATACGGAGTCTGCTTTTGCAAGTTCCGTGAAACCTACTGTGCCGATTCCTAAAGGCGGTATCGATATCAAAGCAACGAAATATAACACCACCTACAGCTTATGGAAAGCTGCTGAACAGCGTAAAGAGCTGCAAGATGCACTAAAAGATCTCAAGTAAAAAAGCCTATGTACAGGGCATTGCGGCAATGCTTCTTAAGCTGATCAATGCCCCCCTACACAATGAATTTGGAAGGTGGTCGTGAACCCCTTATGATCATAGAAAAAAAGGGTATGGGTTCGTCGATCGGCAGACTGATGAAAGATCCATCATCGCTGATCCTTGTCCTCATCAGTTTCGCTGTTCTCTGTCTCTTCGTCATTTATCCGCTTATTTATGTGATTGCGCTGCCAGGAGCAACGGATTGGACAACTTTTTTCAGCAAAAGCCGATATGCGAAGGCTCTGCTTAATACCGTTGTCAGCTCCTCCCTATCCGCTCTAACTGCAACCGTCTGCGGCTTTATTTATGCGTATTCGATTCATTACAGTAACATCGTGGGGAAAAAGTTTTTCCGCTTCATCGCCTTTCTTCCCATTCTTGCGCCATCTGTCATGACCGGCCTAGCCTTCCTGCTTTTATTCGGCAGAGGAGGAATGGTCTCACAAACCATGAAAGCCTGGTTTAACGTCGAACTGGACTTATACGGACTGCCTGGCCTCTGGATCGTACAAACGATCTCATATTTCCCACTTGCCTATATGACCATAACAGGCGTTCTTCGCTCCATTTCGCCAAATCTAGAAATTGCTGCCCAGAACCTCGGTGCACGCGGCTTCAAGCTTTTTCGTACCATTACATTTAAATTAGCACTTCCCGGCGTCATTAACGCTTTTCTACTCGTCGCAATCAACTGTTTCGCAGACTTTGGAAATCCGAAGCTGATTGGGGGCAATTACTCTCTCTTGGCTGTTGAAATTTACGGAGAAATCATTAATAACGAGCCTGGGCTCGCATCTGTCATGGGTCTCATTCTCGTCATTCCTGCCCTCTTGGTCTTCGTGATTCAAGGCAGGCTGCTGGCCAAAGGCTCTTACTCTACCATCACTGGAAAGCCTGTTTCTGGACTTAACCGGGTGAAAACTTCCCGCAAGACGGATATCTTGCTTTTCATATTCAACAGCATCATGGCACTCTTCATTCTATCTATGTTCGCCATTACCATCCTGTTCGCGTTTACGAAGAACTTCGGGCGTGACAATACTTTTACACTGGATCATATGTTCAAAATTGTCTTCAACCCCTCCAGCCCTGCTGTCATGAACAGCTTAGTCTTGTCGCTTATTAGTTCCCTTCTGGCTGTTGGCTTCGCCCTTGTGTTGGCCTATGTGGTTGTACGCAAGCCGTTTCCCGGCAAAAAATTGCTGGATTTCACAGCCGTATTGCCTATTGCTTTGCCTGGAACGTTCGTTGGTCTTGCCTTAATCGTCGCTTTCAGCAATGGACCGATTATGCTGCAAGGTTCAGCCATTCTCATTATCGTCGCCATGCTGCTGAAGCAGATGCCAGTCGGCTATCGCGGGCTCACCGCTTCCTTTAAGCAGGTTGATAAATCGATTGAGGAAGCTGCCACGAATCTTGGCGCGGACAGTCGCCGCACATTAACAACTATCGTATTTCCTATGCTGCAAAAGACCATCGTCGCGAACTTCGTCTATGCATTCATGAAAAATATGAACACCTTAAGCACCATTGTCTTTCTTATTACGCCCAAATGGGTGGTCGCCGCCGTATCCATCTTCAATTATGCGGAAACCGGAACCTATTACTGGGCAGCAGCCGTTGCCGTCGGTTTAATGGGAACAACACTGGCTACGCTTGGCGTGATGAAGCTCATTTTCCGTTCGAAAGTCAAAATATTCGATTTCTAACTATACGTAACTACGTAACGACGTCCTAAGGAGTGAGAATCATGAGTTCACACATATTGTTAGATTTAAAAAATGTGAGTAAGGTGTTTGGCAGTAACCACGTTCTCAAACAGATCAATTTGCAGATTGAACGCGGGAAGTTCATTACATTTCTCGGTCCTAGTGGATGTGGGAAAACGACGCTGTTGCGCTCGATTGCAGGCTTTTATTCGGTTGATGAGGGTGAAATTCGGATTGATGATCAGCTCGTCAACGATCTGCCCCCCTATAAACGCGGAACACCGATGGTCTTCCAGGAATATGCACTGTTCCCGCACATGACGGTATTCGATAATGTTGCTTACGGGCTAGATATTCAAAAGCGCCCTGAAGCGGAAATACAGGATCGCGTGAAGTCCGCGATGGCGAAAGTGAAATTGACCGGACTTGAGGAGCGTTATCCGCACGAGATGTCCGGAGGGCAACAACAGCGGGTAGCTATGGCTCGTGCTCTTGTCATGAACTCGCCGATCATCCTGCTCGACGAGCCGCTAAGTAATTTGGACGCGAAGCTGCGTGAAGAAGTACGTGTGGAGCTGCGCACCATCCAACAAGAGCTTGGTTTAACCGTCATTTATGTCACCCATGACCAACTGGAAGCTTTATCGATGTCCGATCATATTGTTGTCTTCAATAAGGGAGCGATTGATCAGTATGGCACGCCGCATGATATTTATTACAAGCCTCGCACGCCTTACGTCGCCGACTTTATCGGGACAACGAATTTCGTTGATGCCGTTGTACGTGAATCTGCCCATGGTAAAGCCATTGTGGAATACGGTACGAGTAAACGTACGGCAAGCGTGACGATTGATGAAGCTGTGACAGCAGGTGAGCAAGTGCTGCTCAGTATTCGACCTGAGTCCATGCGTATTAATGCAACGAATGCCGGTGAATTTATAGTGAGCGGCTTCGTGAAATCTTCCATGTTCCTCGGCGAAAAAGAACGATATTTCATTCTAGATGATGATATGAAAGAATGGATTGTCGATGCGTATGATATCGGTTTGACAAGATATCAGGGGAATGTCACGATTAGTGCAACTGATGATAAAATTCATTTAATTAAAATAAGTTAGTTGGACATATCAAATAGCAGCAAGTTAAAAAAGGGAAACTTTGGTTTCCTTTTTTGACTGTTCGGGAGGGAGTTTCGCCATGTGGAAAAAAGGTTTACTCGTGCTCATCATCGGTATTGGTGTGTATCTTGGATATCTTGTCTTCGGGGAGAAGAAAAGTAACCAGCCTCTTAAGGTATACGTCATCTTCCAGGAGGATGCAGGGAAAATTCTGCTCGAGACGTTCAAGGAAAAAACGGCTCAACCCTATGATATCATCCGGATGTCCAGTGGTGAAGCAAGCTACCACCTGCTGACGCTCGGTAAAACGGGTATTGATGTTGTGCTCGGCGGCCCTGCGGATCTACACGAGCAGCTCAAAAATAAGAGTAAATCGCTCCGCTACTCATCTTCATCCGCTGGTAGCATCTTGCCAAAGTACAAAGATACGGATGGGTATTGGACCGGTATGTACATGGGTGCACTAGCCATTGGCGTGAACCAGACTGTCTGGCAGCGGGATCCTCAGCTGGCGGCTCTTCCGCTGCCACAGCGGTATGAGGACCTGCTGCGCCCTGAACTCAAGGGCAAGATCGAGATTCCTGACCCAGAGACGTCGGGGACAGGCTACACATTGCTCGCATCGGTTGCCCAGCAGCGCGGGGATAGCGCAGCGATGGATCTCATGCAAGCTTTGAAGAAACAAAGCGCCTCTATGACGTTCGCCGGCAATACGAGCGCGCAGCATTTAGCCGAGGGCGAAGTCGCAGCTGCTGTCTCCTTTTTAAGCGACCAGCTGCGTTTCAAAAACTCGGGTTATAACATCTCTTCATTTATTCCACCACAAGCAGGTTGGGAGATTGGTGCTGTTTCCATCCTAAAGGGAGGCAACAATCCTGTCGCAGCCAAACAGCTTGTTGATTTCATGCTCTCCAAAGAGGTTCAAACCGATTATATGAATACAGCTTTTTCCTTCCCTGTAGTGCCCAATATTCCTGTGAATCCGCTCCTTGCACCAGTGAAGCTGGAGAATCTCCTTGCCACGTACCGCTTTGATTTAGCTGCGCAGCAACATGAAAAGCTGCTGAATCAATGGAGAGCCGCACTTGAGTAAGGTACTGAACGCAGTCGAAGAACCCGGACTACTCCTGTAAATGTGTATCTTACATTTTTATTTCTTGACCCACAATGTATTCATATATACCGTTTTGAACCCTACCTTTTCCATGTTCGCATGGCTTATGGAGCCAAATTCAACGTCTGTGAACACCGTTTTCAAGCCCAATTGCTCAGCATCTGCTAACCTTTGCTTCAGCAGCGCTGATTGGCAGCCTCTGCCTCGGAAAGCGGGGAATGTGAAATCGTTCGCGATATATCCCGCCTCCCCACTCCGAAAGAGAGATCCCATTGCCGCAAGGCTTCCCTTCCATGGTCATCAGGTAGTTAATGAAATTAGGGCTGTAGAAATACGGCTTCGCGCGTGTAATCATCTCTCCAGTCACGGTCATATTCTTGTGAGATAACTGAATCCACTCGATCATCTGCTCAGCATTAGCCTCCGTTACCCGCTTAATGAGGTGTGAAGTCCTATTTTTCGCTAAATCGGCTTTAACAGGATGAATTACCATAAAGACCAGTTGTTCCACGGGGAACATTCCTTGGGTGATTAGCGCACTTGTCACCTCTTCGGTCATGTGATTCGGTGTCATATCAATGGAGGGTACAATAGGCTTATATTGGCTCATAAGGCTATGCAAATGAGGCACATCCTCGGGACCGAAACCCTTGATCCGGTTATAGTAAGCGGATGATTGGCCCGATATATCCTTTAGCAGCGTACAATTACCTCGTTGCGTGACTTCGAGATTTCTTGGCACCGCTGTCAATGATCTACTTGCATTAAGTTGAGTGAGCTCCGTTTCAATCTGTTCAATTTGTTTCAAGTAATCCAAAGGTTTCCTGCTGGACATGATGGGTTGAATTCTCCTTATTGGTTGAGACTTGCGATACAGTTTCCATGTAAAATTTTGTCGTTTTATGTTATCATCTTAACGTAACAATATATGGAAAAGGTGGACGGATGATGAATTATATGGAAACACTGCACCGCCGTAACAAATTGCTTGTCAATATTATTTGGGGAATGCTCGTCCTAGGCATAGCTGTCGATTTCCTGACTGCTGCAGGCATGGATTCGATCATCGTGCTTCTCGTCGTCGGCACATTGACTAGCGGATTGGCAACTATTTTTACCTACAAACGTTGGCTAACCACCTACATCATGTATATCATATCCGCCATCATCACACTACTGACTTGGTTGTTGATTTTGACGGGTCCCATCTTCACAACCTATCTTCTTGTCTACGTGAATATAGCCATTATGACGTTATATGGCAGCTCACGCGCGATTGCTTTCTCCAGCTTCTTGGGTGTTGTATTAACCGCCTACTTTTTCATTAGCCCTTATAAAACAGAAATTTTCGGCGATAACGATATCGTTAATATGTTCATGTACCTTGCTTTAATCGCTGTGCCTTTATTCGTATCGACGAAATTCAGTGAGAAATTGCAAAAGGCAATTTTCTCTGAGCAGGAACAAGCTGTTCTAGAAAAGAACAAATCCGTCGATTTAGTTAATCTCGTCTCTGCATCTCTAGTTTCACTTACACAATTCAGCTCAAATCTGAAGCAAAATGCGACAGCTACGGGCTCTATTTCTAGAGAAGTTACCTTAGCCTTCGGGGAAATTACGGCAAGCACTGAGACGCAGACATCCAGCATCAGTGATATCAGCGAATCTATTCGCCATATCGAACAATCGGTCACTTCGCTGGCGGACCGCTCAACGGAAATGAGAGATCTTTCTGTCCGCTCTGCACAACTAACCCAAGTGGGTAGTGAAGAAGCCGTGTCCCTCGAGGTTCAAATGAAGAGTGCCCACGAAACAATGGATTCATCGGTTCAGTTAATGAACGAACTCGACAGCCAGAACTCGCATATTAGCGATATCGTTGCAACGATTAAGCATATTTCGACGCAAACGAATTTACTCGCGTTGAATGCCGCCATTGAAGCTGCACGTGCGGGTGAGCACGGTAGAGGATTCGGCGTGGTTTCGCATGAGATTCGTAAATTGGCTGAAACTTCGCAGCAATCTACCGAGCAGATCGAGGGTATTCTCGAAGAAATCCGCTTGAAGACAACACAAGCCGCGGCGCAAGTATTACAGGGGCAGCAATCTGTAGCGAATGGCAGTGATGCGGCGCAGAAAGTCGTACAGGTCATGCATGCGCTGGCAACCGATGCAGGTCACTTGGAGAGCCAGTCCGCTCACGTGGAACAATCTGCCGAGAGTCTTCACCAACAGTACACTCGCATTACGGATCAGATCGTTACCATTGCTGGTATCACCGAGGAAAACATGGCATCCATCCAAGAAATGTCTGCAAGTATGACAACACAGGACAGCCGCATCAGCGACATCCAAGAGAGCTTCCTTCAGCTCGATAAGCTCACTTCCGATCTTAGTCGCATGACGAAGGGTTAAGTAAATAAGTAAGAGCGCTCCCCGCAGAGGTGAGCGCTCTTTACTTTGTGCATGTTTAGTTACGCTGCATGAGAGTCACCGCTTTTTCAACTCTACACGCGCTATTTGCCACCCTTATTGCTGCTCTGGTCCTGTGTCCGCGTGGTTGTATTTTTTCTGGATTGTCCTTGTTGCTTATGGCCTGACATGTTGTTCACACTCCTTGAATACCGGTTTAGATAGTGCGAGTTTATTATGAGCATTTAGCTGAATTTAATACGATGTGATGCATTTTCACCTATGAGAAAATAAGTAAAAACCACCTCTAATTGAAGTGGTTTTCTTCAAATAATCTCAGCCATCTTACTTTTTACCTTTGCCTTCTTTGCCTTCTTTGCCTTCTTTGCCTTTTTCCCCTTTATCCTTGCCTTCTTTATCTTCCTTACCTTTTTCCTCTTTACCCTTGCCTTCTTTATCTTCTTTACCCTTTTCCCCTTTACCCTTGCCTTCTTTATCTTCCTTACCCTTTTCCTCTTTACCCTTGCCTTCTTTATCTTCCTTACCCTTTTCCTCTTTACCTTTGCCTTCTTTACCTTCTTTACCTTTACCTTTTTCCTCTTTATGCTCTTGTCCTTTTGCTGCGTCTTTACCTTTTTCTTCTTTCTGTTCTGTTCCTTTTGTTTCTTTCACTTCTTGTTCTTTACTGCCGTTCTCATTCTTTTTTTCACCATGTTCATGGCCGTGTTTACCAGGACCTTTACCTCCAGGCATACGCATTACCTCCTAATTATATAGTTACATCGTTGGCGAATGGACGCTTTTTATATGCTGAATATTCGTATAAAAGGTCCTGCCTTCCGCTGTAATCATGTGGACAATATTATTTTCAATTTCTTTGAGTAATCCTATCTTACTAGGGCTTCTCCCCAAGTCAAAAACAACTATTTTACCCTCCAGCTTTTTCAGTTGCTCCTCAAATGAGCGAGATAAGGGTAAATCGGAAGGATTTACAGGGAAAAACTTTTTATCCAGAAGGTAAGGTGTATTGTAATCCGTATATGGAATTAACCACTTCAAGTGGTTTAACGGTATAAACATCGTTTTATAAACAGGGGAATAAAATTCGAAGTAATTCGTCATGATGTGGGTGATATAGCCATGTATAGGCTGAAACCCTGAAACAAATATTTCTGAGAAGACCCCTTTGGAATTCATTAATATTTTTCTATATGAAATTTTATCACCATTGATCGGCTTTTCAGTAAGAGCAGAGAAGTCCGTTGAACTTTTTTTGTTATTCATATTGACGGTCAGAATATGGAAAGAAGGAATATAGACGTATCTCTCGCCGTTATATATAACTAGGATATCTTGCCCTGCATCTACCAAAACACCCGTGTGCCATTTATCACCGAGCAATTCAACATCAATAACCGCTCCTAGCTTCTTCTGAAAAAGGTCCATCAATGTCACCTCCTTTCACTTAAATAACCAGCCCGTCCATACGTATAAACTAAGGAGACTTATAAAAAGACCGATAGGAACGATCATAATCGTCACTTTAATATATTGGCTCCAGGTAAGTCTTATACGATGTCTTCTTAAAATATGCATCCAGATCAATGAGGCAAGCGTCCCCATTGGTAACAATAAAGAGCCGATATCTGCACCAAGCACAGTTGCCAAATATGCCGTATGCATAGTAAAAGAGTCTAAACCCATATTTTGCAAAGATAAGGTACCAATCATTATTGACGGTAAGTTATTAAACAAATTGGACATCGCCGTAAGTAACATCCCCATTAGAAAGATGGCATTAAAGTGATTTTCGGCAACCGCTCCACCAAGCCATTGTACGAGAAAGTCAGTCAGTCCTGAATTATGAAGCCCGTAAATAATGACGTAGATACTGAAAGCGAAAATGAGAATATGCCACGGCGTTTTGACTAGAATATCCTTTGGCCCAATGCCTTTACGCATCCACCTAATTATAATAAGAACAAGAGCTCCAATGATTGCTGGCCATTCCGTAGCTACCCCAAGAGGGGTTAGTAAGAAAAAGCTGCAACGTATTAAAATAACGACCAGAATGCAAATTCGAAACAGTCCCCAATCTATATACCCCTTGTCCTTCGGATCGACCTTAAGAGGGTGAAAAGTTGAGGAATTATCCTGCACAATAGTGTTTATAGAAGAGGACTGCAAGGACATAATTTTCTCTGGAATCTCGCGTTTAAAATAAACAAAAAGCAAAAACGTAATCGCAATAATTCCCATCATGGCAGGTACAAACATCATAGATGTATATGTGTTAAGATCTAAACCGACGGTTTTTAACGCGATCAGATTGGCTAGGTTACTGACACCGATAGGTGCGCTTGCTCCAGTTGCGACTAGAGCACCAGAGATAAGATAGGGGATTTTTTGCCTCGTTTTTAAGTTCAGAATAGAAAGGGTTTGGATAATGATGGGGGTTGTAATTAGGATGCTTCCGTCATTATTAAAAAACATCGTCATTAAAAAGCATAAAATATTAATGTACCAGAAGAGTGCTCGACCGGACCCCTTTGCCCGAACAGCCAAATTAATAGCTGCCCACCTAAACACCCCAATACTCTCTAATACAATAGACATTACAATTGTTGATATAATGGTTATGCTTGCCCCACTAACAATGGAGGCTATATGGTACACACCTGCAAGGGGCACAATTCCTAGTGCCAAGAAAATTACAGCACCTAGGGTTGTTGGAATAGATTCATTAATACCGAATGGCCTCCAAATTATCAACAACGTAACGGTAACAAAAACAATAGAGATTACCGCAGTTGTTATATCAAACATGATCTTGCACCTCACAAGGGCTGGAAGATGATAATTCAAGTTTTAGTAAATCGATAGGGAGGGTGAGAATTTTTAATAATGTCGATCCAGTTAGGAGTACAATGATCAGCATTTTCCCCCTCCTCCCACCTACAATTAAGATTCAGAGATAGATTATTTTTTCTCGTTACTACTATCTTGCTTTTGTTCCTTCTTTTCCTCTTGGTTTTCCTTTTTAACCCCGTAAGACATGCTTTTAACATGAAAGTTAAAAATAGTGACTAGTTCATGGTTAACAACCATCGTAATATAATCATCATTAGCATCGGCTAAAACGCCTTGAATACTTTCATGACCACCACGGTTAACTTGGCACCAAAGGTTTTTCATACCTTTCAATAGACCAACAAAATTGTCAGCTTCCATAATTTTCAATGGAGCTACATTCCCCTGTGTTAGCAAGGACTCTGCAGAGTCCTTCGTATTCAGTGTGAGACTTTTCAAATGATTTGTATTGTAGTAAATAACTCCATCCTTCTCATTGTAAATCCCCACATAATCGATTCCCACCGCAAGGATCTCGCCTTGTCGAGACTCAGGACCCCCACGATCCAATCTTACTTGTTTACCCATTAGCAAAGAATAATCGAATGCCATGATAATCATTTCCCCCTTCAGGTGGTGGTTAGTTGTTGTTGCATGATCTATATATACTCACATGGCAAAGGTTTGTACTCAACGAATGCCCCGTCTCTTAAAAACTCCACGAATATCACTAGAGGGTATTTGTACGTGGATATAAACACAGATCCCCTCCACTTAATAGGCTGTAAGGGATCTGCACAATTACAGACGTTACGTTTTCTTCACATTCGATACTTCGGAAATACATCTCAATGCAACAGCATACACGGTATCCCGCGTGGATAATACAACAATCTCTTCGTTTAGTCCGATAACTGCCGCATTGGAGATATCGTTCAACTGTTCAGCCAACGTACTAAAGTCAATCTTGGCTTTGCCGACTAATGAATTGAACAAGCCCACCATACCCGAGCTCTCACCGCTATCGGAATTATCTGTTTCAGTTAGTATTTTGCTATCATAATCTCCTGACCAGACCTCTACGCCTGCAATAAGATGCATTGGGACGAAGTGCTCAACGCCATTGCTTGTAAAATTTAATATGCCGTTTTCGGCAGAAATTATTTCCACATTTGAATATTTACTAGTGGAGTAGTCTAAGGTGTGCAGCTCTTTCAGCTTAATATTCTTAAGCTGACTTATGAGATTTTGCATGCTGTCATTCCCCTTGTGACAGCATTTACAGTCCTCTTTACTGGACCTCTCCTCCTGTTTTGGCGGCCCCGGCGGTTTTGGCGGTCCAGGTGGCTTCGGTGGTCCTGGCGGTTTAGGTGGCCCAGGTGGCCCTGCTGGTCCTTCCGGTCCTTTTGGTCCTTCTGGCCCTTCTGGTCCTCTTGGTCCTTCTGGCCCTTTTGGCCCTTTTGGTCCTTCTGGCCCTTTTGGTCCTGGTGGTCCTGGTGGCCCTGCTGGTCCCGCTGGTCCTGCTGGTCCCGCTGGTCCTGCTGGTCCCGCTGGTCCTGCTGGTCCCGCTGGTCCTGCTGGTCCTGCCGGCCCTGCTGGTCCTGCTGGTCCCGCTGGCCCTGCTGGCCCTCTTTCGCATACCTTACAATGATGTTTTTTACATCTATTTCTTTTTTTGATTTTTCTACAGACTAATTTTTTCTTCTTTTTCTTATGCTTCGGACATTTACATGGCTCTTTTCTTTTACATACGAGACAAATATCCTCAATGCCATTTACCTGTAACGATGGGACGATTGTTTTTTCTTTAACTTTGTGCGAAATAATCTTAGCAATAACTTTTTCTACGGGAAAAGTTTTCATACCAATTGCGCTAGGATTAAAAAATACTTTTGCTCGATTCATAATAACGTTACCCTCCTCTCAAAAATCTAGACATTTGTTACTAGGGAACATTTATCTAGTTGGGTATTTGCAATATCAGTGTATGAACCTAAAAAATAGCCTGTTCTAGTGAAAAAGCACATTTTGAGAATTATAACTGCCAAATAGAAGAAATAGGGCTATCCCCTAGAGCTTTCTTGTACACGTGACATATACATGCAGTATAAATAACGATTCAAGTCATTTGTCAGGTAATAAACGTGGATTATACGTAATTACACTCTACCGAGCAGGAGGTACCCTGATGTTTATCGTCTGCCTACTTATTCTTTCTGGAGTTGGATTGTATGTAACCTTAAAACCACCGATAGAGCTATATGATCCGTCTTTAAAAAATCATATATTTTCAGAGCTCACAATCGATAGTGCCCAACAAGCTTTTGAAGGTGCATCTTTCAGAAAAGAAGACTGATAACACGCTATGAAAAAAATCCCCTAAGTAGGGGATTCACATTCAGACTCTTATTTAGGCTGCCTGTTACAAGAATAAAAGCGCAACCTGAAAGGTTGCGCTTTCTACGAATTCGTTACTTAATCCATTATTCCTCATTCTGTCACTATCCTAAACCATTCTGGCTCAGTTCAGTTCGCAATCTGTCTCCACTCCGGATAATCATCCAGATACCCGTACTGGCTCAACTCTTTTAACGAATTTCGTATGCTATGTTCGTCCTCACTAGATTGGCACGTTAACTCCAACAAGTCATCTAAGTGAATATGCGGATTCTCTTTGCAGAATAGGAGCAAGCCCTTCGCCGCCCATGAGAGGCGGTCATCTTGGAAATCACCAACCATGCGGCGATATAATTTATGTGGCAGGATTTTCAGTTCAACAAGATCTTGCAACGCCTTCATCGTCTGCTTGTCCGTCATTCGGGCAAGCTTCGAAATCACGGGCAACTCAGGAAAATTGGACTCTGAGCCGCAACTTTTCAGAATAATATAGACCATTTGAGAGTACAGATCTAACCCTGGTTGACGAAAAATATCATCCGACAGCGCAAAACTCCGTGTACCTTCGTTTGTTTCTCCGTTAGACATTTTGATGTCCTCCTTTTCACATTATGATCGGAGTTCACCCCACCCAATTATAAACTTACATTAGCTTACCCGCATTGCGGCTAGCCTGCCGAAATATATCTTCCAAACTGAAATTCTTCTTGCTGTTAAAATCGGGGAGCTCACTTGGTTCCTGGTCTTCCAGCGCTGGTACATGCTCCTCGTCTTCAAATGTAGCTCTGAGGTGATTAGGAGCATCTTCAATCTCCCACATCGTCGTCGATCGCTCTTGCAGAATATGCTTGGTCAGAATTTCCATAATGCCATGACTAAACATACCTTCCGCTTTCAACTGGTTCAAATAAGTAATAACCTCTGGCGGTGTATCCGATGGGATATAGAGCGTCACATCCTTGCCAGGGCAGACCAGTACAGTCGATCTCCGTTTCTTCAAGCCGATCCGCTCCCGCTCCCACCATCAGATCCTTCCTTCGCTTCCAGGCTTGCCGCTGCTTCAGCGTCAGCGCTGTGCTTCAAGGCATGTTCTAGCAGGAAGAAGGTCCCGCGAGCATTGCGGAATTGACTAAACTCGGAAGGATCAAAACGGAGCGGCAAGCCTAACTCGGCATTTAATCTCTCGATCCATGGTTGAAGGACAATCGCTCCCCCACCGATAAACCAAAACTCATTGGCATACCGAGCATGTTTCCATGCGTTACGGGCGTATTTCAACACCTTTTCAGCAAGAATACGCATATGACGATTTACGAGGTTGGTCATGTCGAAAGCAACTTTACCCTCAGCGTAAATTTCGTATTCCTTGTTAATGAGCATGATTGTCAGTTCCGCAGTGCTGGAGATTAACTCCTCACCTTGGGCATTGATTTCATTACGGATGCTTTCCAAAGCATCGTTTAGGTAGATTTTAGCCCCCGTAGAATGACGTTGATCCAGATCTAACCCCGGTCTAAAAAACGCGATATCCATATCAACACCGCCAACATCCGCTATTCCAAAACCTTTGTGTGACAACTGCGATTTGGAGGTTGCCTCCATATCATAAACACCTGACACATCATCAATACTAATATCCGAGGGTAGTGTGAACTCCATTTCCACCGTTACTCCTTTAAAAACAGGGGTCGTAACAAATGTGATGGAATGGATGCCTCCTGTTATTTTATGTGCAAACTCTTCACTGAATTTCGTAATCTCTCGGATGGGTAACCCCGTTCCTAGTCGTACCGCCGCTTTGATGCGATTCTTACCGCGTTTAATAGCATCCACATGTTTCGTAGCGATGGCATAGGCTGCAGCCGTCAGGAGCGTAACCATTGTTTCTGGCCGCTGGGCCTTCTTCTGTACAGCTTTATCACCTACAATTTCATGAACAATCCCTTCGTCGCCAATGGCCAAATTCCCAACGTAGACATGACGGTATTGCTCGGTATCGATCGCCGGCGATGTAATCTGCACATCTAAGAAATCCAAAGGATCTCCTTGTTCCATCAATAAAAATCGCTCCCCAAACGGTTGTGCGACCACATTAGGGAAAATAAAGCTGTTGCTCAAATCGTCAAATATGCCTTTGATATGACTGCTGCCGTTATCGATGGATAAGTGAATGGTTGTAGTAAGAATATCGTGTTTAGCCATGTCTATTTCCTCTCCCAACCTTATTGAGATAGTATAATAGATTCGCACTGTGGCAAGGTTTTAAGAGGGTTATTAGGAATTTTTAACATTTCTGATTTGGAGAAGGAAGTGAAGTTTAACGTTTAAAGTTTAGAGTTTAAAAGGTAAAGTTTAGTGAGTTAACGTTTGAACTTTAAACTTTAGATGCAGCAAAAAAGCACTAACCCTAAGGTCAGTGCTCTATGATTACATTTCGCTTACATCACTTCAAACTATGATAAACGGCCATCATATCTTGTTTATTCAACTCACGGATACGATTGAAAATCGGAATATCCGCCACTTCTTCTGTCCGTGCGCTCGCCGCGACAACATCTCTGACTTTACCTGTTAGCCAAGTTTGTACATCGATACCCTCGACAATTTCCTTACGTCCCTCATCATTGATGCCACTTACATAACAACTTACACAAGGCACCGCCAATTTCTGAACGCCATCATGGAGTCCATCTTCCGAAATGACTCGCTTACCGCCACAGAATGGGCATGGATGGCTTGCCTTGATTTTATTGATTTGCGTAACAATTTTACTGTAACCGAACGCTTCGTAGACATAAGTTAGCTTTTTATATTTCCCATTGGTGAAATATTTATCAATAATGCTCTCTCTTGTTTCATCAATATTGGCAAAATCACAGATGCTGATCACATTTTTCCTGCTGATCGCCTCGAGATTACCTTTAATCTTCGCCCAAAAAGGTACAGCATTTTGTAACACCACTTCATAACCCACGAAGCTTGCTTGCTCCAGTTCAAACATTTTTAAGGCAACCTGTGTTTCCCTTGGTAGTAAGGAGACTTCTTCTGAAAGTGCAAGCTCGCCGCCAACAATCGACTTTAACTTTTCTAACACTGGCAGCTTCCCTACGGTTTGTATGACCTGATCAATCGGCATCTGAATAATCTCGCGAATATCCGTACCACCAAACTTAAGCTTCTTATGATGTTTTAGCACAGTTCCATGGCACACGGGGCAGCTAATCACTTCTTTGGAGGCTTTCATAACCTCTTTCAGTGGCAGATTCTTCGAAATCACCATGTACCGTCCAAGGATGAGGTTAAATCCTTCCCAGGATCTCGAAGCCTTCCCGGCTTTATCATAGAATGACTTTTCCCAATAGCCATATAGGAACGTATGCTTCTCGGCTTCCGACATCTCGTTATAGCTTTTACTCATATCATGGCCAAGCTCATTCTTAATTTCTTCGAAAAGGAAGTGCAATTTGGCATGCTGGTAGTATTTTAGGACATCCATCACTTCCGGAAGCAGCATCCCATCCCAGAATGGGACTGTTGTGTCTTGAATAAGTACACCCATATCGAATCGTTCAATCACACGACGCCCCGAACAGCTCGGACAATGATTATCTTGATAATAGAAATCAAAGCTGCTTGTATCTTTATTCGTCGGGTGAGCAGCCACAATATGGTTGATCAGTCCACCGATTTCGTAGAGAAAACTGTACTGACTATAGAGATGTCGTTCAAGATCAATCGCGATAACAGGGGCAATTTTCTCGGATTCATATTCCCCATAGATCACACGGGCGATTGGCGATAAACTTTTTAAAATGCCACCTTTATAGATATTTTCCGACTTTTTGAAATACGCGATCTGATCTTCCTGCACATATTGAATACCTGCTTGTGGCTGAAGTGTGGAAGAAATAGGCGCTGGCGTCGTATGCACTTCCGTACTTTTACGACGATAATAGTCCTCATGAGGGACAACATCCAAATGTTGTACGGGTTCAAGATGTCTTTTTCCAAAATCAACAATAAAATCAGAGCTCTCTAGCATATAAGCATTATGTTCAATCATTAGGATCGAGACCGATTCATCCTCCAGAATGTCCCTAACACTATCAATGAACTGGTTGAGAATATTTTGGGATAAACCTTTGGAAGGCTCGTCGAAAATAAACAGCATATGCGGGTTCCTTGTATTGGCAAACAGCTCTGAAACTAAATGGACACACTGAAATTCACCCGTCGACAAGGACTGTGTTTTTCTTTCTAATGTCAAATAACCAAGTCCAAGCTTAATCAATAGGCTTAACCGCTTATGCGCGATGTCTTCGTTCGGCAATTCTTCAATAATATCTTCGATGGAGCGTTGGAAAATATCATCAATTTCCTCGCTATATTTCGTCAGTTTCTTTTTAATATCCAGAAAGGTTGCAACGGTTGAACGACTAGAAATGGATTGGTTGCGATCCTGCCCCACCACGACCAGCTTATCTTTGGGATAACGCTTCTGAAAATCTTTCACGATACACTCATTAACAAGCGTAGATTTCCCACATCCCGACTCACCTGTAAAAGTCACAAGTCTATTCTTGGGAATCTCAATGTTCGCCATTTGAATATTACGACAGTACAGATCTTGGAATTGGTAATATTCTGTTGGTACGGCTTCATTTCGCTCTGAAATGATTGGTGCCGGACGAGGTGATTCCTCCACGATTTTCCCACCGTATTTGCCGCTGCCAGGACCGAAGAACAATTGATCATCTGTCGTGTCTAGCACCGTATCCGAATGATCGATTAGCCAAATCTGATTCTTCATCCCTAGTTGTTTAATCTGTTCTAAGATTTTCAATAGCGTTTCGTGATCGAGACCCACCGAGATTTCATCAATGATAATAACCGTATTTTCACTGGTTGCCATGAATTCTGCCAAGTAAAGCCGTGTGATCTCCCCACCTGACAATGTACCCATGATACGATTCAAGGATAAATAACCAATATTCATATGGATGATATTTTGGAGAATATGCTGCTTGCCTTCACTGATGCGTAGTTCCTCGGATAGAGAAAGAATGGTTTCAATACTTAGACGGTTGATATCAGATATGCTATGCGGTTTATTCAATAATTCCAGCTTATATTGTTCAACTTCTGGGTTGTAGCGATTCCCTTGACACTTGGGACATTCGACATTCTGGGTCGTGCTGCGCCCTTTACAATCGGGACACCAGCCTAGGGGATTATTAAAGGAAAACACTTCTGGAGAAAGATCAAACTTTTCAGCGATACGCTCGCGAATTTCTTTAAACACGCCGGTATGCGTACCAATGGTTGAACGCGGGTTGGATGAAATGGATGATTTTCCGAGAAAAAGAACTAATGGCATGTCTTCCATCTTGATGGCACTAAAATTGGTCTCCATAATATCGGGAAATAAATACTGATACTCCGCCTTAGGCAATAATGAAACGAGACGTTTCTTGGATTCTTCGCCTATCGTCTGACAAAAAGTTGTTTTACCGGATCCGGATAACCCCGCAATTCCTAAAGATTTATCAACCGGTAGGGCCGCATCTAATAGATGAATATTGTTTGAAATTAATTGTTTAATTTGCATAAGTACGTCCTCTCTCTTCTTATAAACCTATTATTTCCATGTTAGCATAGAGTTAAAATATTACATTCATTTTTTTTCGGTTCTATAATTGATAGGTTTATAGCTTCCCATATAAAAAAACTATACCTTAGCATAGTATTTATGTATTTCTCTATAGCTAACTTTTCACCCTATACTTAGATCAAAATGAAGCGTAGGGAGCTGTTACCATTGCAAACATCCATTATTGGCTATCCGAGAGTCGGGGCCTTGCGAGAGCTTAAATTTGCATCCGAGAACTACTTTAAAGGGGAGATTTCGATTGATGAACTCCACCAGACAGGCGCCAACCTGCGAGCAGCACACTGGAAAATCCAACAAGAGAATGGCATTGATTACATTCCCTCCAATGATTTCTCCTTCTATGACGGTTTACTCGATACAGCTTGCTTATTCAATATCATTCCAGGGCGCTATCAAGCGCTTGGTCTTAGCTCGTTAGAGACCTATTTTGCTATGGCTAGAGGGTATCAAGGCGCACAAGGCGATGTAAAAGCATTAGCGATGAAAAAATGGTTTAATACCAACTATCACTATATGGTTCCTGAAATAACGGATTCTACTAGCATTCGCTTAGCTGGAACGAAGCTGTTCGATGAGTTATTAGAAGCAAAGCAGCAAGATATTGTGACGAAACCCGTTGTTATTGGTCCCTTTACCCTGCTTAAGCTAGCTAAGTACACAGGTGTCAAACAAGCCAATGACTTTGTCCATGACGCCGCAGAGGCCTATGCCGCTACATTGGAGCAGTTGAATGAGCTTGGCGCAGCGTGGGTTCAACTTGAGGAGCCAGCATTAGTCACTGATCTATCCCCAGAGGATATCGCGCTGTTCACGCAGCTATATGACCGTATTTTATCTGCCAAAGGAAACGTTAAGGTGCTCGTTCAAACCTACTTTGGCGATATTCGCGACTGCTATCCAACGCTTCAAGCACTCCCATTCGACGGGATTGGCATCGATTTTATTGAGGGTAAACAATCGCTGGAGCTTGTGAAGCAATATGGGTTTTCAGACGATAAGGTGCTGTTTGCTGGCCTAGTAAATGGTAAAAACATTTGGAAAAATCAATACAAACGAACGCTCGGGGTTCTTCAAGAATTAAGCGCACATGTGAAGCATATCGTGCTTAGCTCCTCCTGCTCGCTTCTGCATGTTCCATACACCTTGCAGCATGAAACGAAATTGTCGGATGCGTCCAAACGTTACCTGGCATTCGCAGAGGAAAAACTGCAAGAATTCGCACATCTGAAAGTAATTGGCGCTCAAGCAGATCCTTATGCCGCTATACGCTATTTGCAAAATGAGGAATTATTCAGCAGCGCTCGATTTACGAATAATGAAGCTGTACAGGCGAAAGCAGCCGCTTTAACGGAAGCCGACTTTACTAGGCTGCCTGCCTTTAGTGAGCGAGAAACGATTCAGAAAGCGAGATTCAATTTGCCGTTGCTGCCGACTACAACGATCGGCTCCTTCCCGCAGACGGCCGAGGTTCGGGCGAATCGCTTTGCTTTTAAGAAAGGCGAAATTAGCGAGGAGCAGTATAAGCAGTTTAATTTTGAAAAAATTGCAGCATGCATCGCACGCCAAGAGGAAATTGGGCTTGATGTTCTCGTTCATGGTGAATTTGAACGCAATGATATGGTTGAATATTTTGGCGAGAGCTTGGATGGATTCATGTTCACTGAGAAGGCATGGGTGCAATCCTATGGCACAAGATGTGTAAAGCCGCCGATTGTATGGGGAGATATTTCTCGTTCCAAACCGATGACCGTTGAATATTCAGCTTATGCCAAAAGCTTGACTAACAAGCCACTTAAAGGGATGTTAACAGGCCCTGTAACGATTCTAAACTGGTCCTTCCCTCGTGAGGATATCAGCCTCAAGGATAGTGCCTTCCAGATTGCGCTGGCAATTCGTGATGAGGTACTAGACCTAGAAGCGAACCAAATTGAAATTATTCAAATTGATGAGGCAGCCTTACGAGAAAAATTGCCACTAAGAAAGTCTGATTGGCAGAGTGAATATCTGAGCTGGGCAATCCCTGCATTCCGTTTGGTGCACAGTGGTGTTCAAGCCGAAACGCAAATTCATACCCACATGTGTTATAGCCAATTCAGCGATATTATTCGCGATATTGATGCCATGGATGCAGATGTCATTACATTCGAAGCGTCCAGATCAGACCTTGCAATTATCGACGTCATTAATGAATGCGGGTTCCAAACAGAGGTCGGTCCAGGGGTGTACGATATTCACTCTCCACGTATTCCAAGTGTAGAAGAGATCAAGCTGGGACTGAATCGCATGTTGGAGAAAATTGATATCGCGAAGTTGTGGGTCAATCCCGATTGCGGACTTAAAACGCGCGGCGACAAAGAGACTTGGGCTAGCTTGGAACAATTGGTTCAAGCAGCGAAGGAAGTAAGAGCGACGCTATAGTACCTAGAGAGGATGAACTCAGCCGAGTTCATCCTCTTGGCTTATAATCGTATAGCCAAAATCTGAAATGACACTTTTCAGCTTCCGAACATAATCATCGGCCAGCAGGCTCAGCGTGACCTTTTTATTCGTGATGTATCCAATCTGCATATGCTCATCCGTACGCAAGCGCACTGATTTAATCTGCTCGCCATTCAAGTCTGAATTCAGTACGCCAGAGCTGATTGTATAGCCATTTAACCCAATGAGGAGATTGAATAACGTCGCACGATCACTAACTAAGATTTTCTTCTTATGCGTCCTGGTGCTTAAGATTTCCTCTGAGAAGTAGAAGGAATTAAATTCCCCTTGTTCAAAAGCTAAACACGGAAACTCATCCAAATCTTCGATTTCCAGTATCGACTTCGCCGCAAGTGGATGCTCCGAGCTAATGAACACATGAGGTTCCGCCACGAAAAGCGGGTGGAATTGTAAGCCATTTTCTTTCAACATCTTCTGAATAACTTTCTGGTTAAAATCATTGAGATAGAGAATGCCAAGCTCGCTGCGCATATTGCGCACATCTTCAATAATTTCATGCGTTCTTGTTTCGCGCAACGTACATTCGTACTCATTCGTGTTCAAGCCTTTCAGTAAACTGACAAACGCTTGAACCGAGAAAGCATAATGCTGTGTAGAGATTGAGCATAACTTTTTGGAAGGTTTTTTATTCATATACCTTTGCTCAAGGAGCTCTGCTTGCTCTACGACCTGCCGAGCATAGGATAGAAATTCTGCCCCTTCATTCGACAGGGCAATTCCCTTGGATGAACGCAGAAAAATATCAACGCCGATTTCCTGCTCGATTTCTTTTACCGCACTAGACAGACTTGGCTGAGAGATGAAAAGCTGCTTGGCAGCCTCACTGATAGAACCACAATTCACAATGGTCAGTATATATTTTAACTGCTGCAATGTCATGATTATCCGTCCTTAGCGCATCATTTACTTCGATTCATTCCCTGCACGATCTTCTCCGTATAACGCATTCATATGCGCAATATGGGTAGCGCCCCAATCGTTCAATGGCTGTAACACCGCGCTTAAACCTTTGCCATATTCGGAAATGGAATACTCTACTTTGGGAGGGACTTGATTGTAAACCTCACGATGCACGATATCGTTATATTCGAGCTCTCTGAGTTGTTGGGTAAGCATCTTCTTGTTGATGTCTGGTATCGACTTTTGAAGCTCGCTGAATCTCATTGTGCCGTTTGAAATAAGCTGAAGTAATATGACAGGCTTCCATTTTCCTACCAGGATACTTAGCGCTGATTCAAATTTACAATACTCTTTCATTGAACTCCTCCCACTTCCCGTTGCATGGTTAGGTAACTTTTTCGTTACTCAGTCTAGATAAAGTGCCTACTTGCTTGAATGGATTCCTAGGGTCTACTATACCATTAGTAGATAGCCCATACATAGTCAGGAGGTTGAAACCTAGCATGCATATCACCATATGGATCATTCAAGGACTAGCAGCGTTTGGGTTTGTTTATTCTGGCTGGTTGAAGGCGTTTCAGTATGACAAAGCCAGCGCATCTTGGGGATGGGTAAAAGACGTTCCAAAAGCATTCGTCGTCTTTATCGGGCTAGCTGAATTGATCGGGGCAGTTGGACTCATTCTGCCGCAAGCGACGAATATCGCACCCGTTTGGACACCGATTGCTGCAACTGCACTTGCCGCTGTCGTTCTGCTCGGCGCTCTCTTCCATATTGCTCGTAAAGAGTATCGAGACATAGGCGTGAACGTTATCTTCTTCGCGTTAGCTTTACTAGTTGCTATTGGTCGGTTTTAAAAGGGTACAGACATCGGATTGCGGGCGGAGAATGCAGCGTCACTGCTGAAAAATTGTGCTCAAGGGCGTTGTTGTTGCTGACAGTTGCTTGCTTGCGCACAATGTTTGTGCTCAAACTGTGTATAACTAGCAAAAACCCTCTATCCACATGTGGATAGAGGGTTGGCTTCTATTCGTTGATCAGTGACCATACCCCAGCTTTACCTGGGATCTCACCTTTGGTCCACCATTTCGCTTGATACGTGTGCCCTGCATATACGACTTTATCGCCGCCATTGTAGGCTTTCACATTGTTCCAAGTCAGAACGGCGTCTTTGGCAACAGCCTTCCAAACATCTGATGTATCTGGTTGTTCACCTTTGGTCCACCATCCGGCTGCATATTCAATGCCGTTGAAAGTGACTTTGTCACCCGCCAAATAAATCTTGGCGCTGTCCCATGTCGTTCCCTGAACTGGTGGCGTAACTGTTGCTGACTTCGTTGTAACGGTCAGTGAAGCGCTTGCCGTGGAACGATTGTTGGCCGCATCCAAAGCAATTACCGTATACGCGTATGCGGTTGATGCGTTTAGGCCGCTGTCTGCATACGACCTTGAAGCCGTTGTGCTGATTAACTTGCCGTCACGATATACCTCGTACTTCGTTACGCCGACATTGTCCACAGCAGCTGACCAACTTAGTGTAGCTGCCGATTCTGTTACGTTACTGGCGGCTACACCCGTAGGCCGCGATGGTGCCTCCTTATCTGGCGTCGGGATTACCACCGCAGGCAGCGTGCTTGCCGTTACAGCTGGGCTAGAAGCCGAACGGTTACCCGCGTTATCCACCGCTACCAACGTATAAGCAAATGTCGAATTTGCTGGCAGCCCGGTATCGGTATATGCGGTTTTCGTCGTTGTACCTACTACGCTGCCATTCCGACTGATTTCATATTGCTTAATCCCTGCTGAAGCCGTTGAAGCTGTCCACTCCATCGTTATGGTGCTCTCTGTATGCGTAGAACACCAAGCACTCGCTGGGAAGTTCGGCAGCACAAATGGCGGCTCTGGATCTGGTGGCGTCGTGCTGCCGCCTTGAGTCAAATTGACGTCAACTGCCTGATAGAAGGCATTGCCCGTATCACCAATCTCCCATACGCCTAAAATGATATAATAACCAGTTCGGTCTGTCGGCACGTTACATTTATGCGTTACTGTCATGTCAGGCTTCATATTATAGCCATCCACCGTGCAGAAAGGTTTTGATTCCAATTGGTCGCGCGTAAGCGGCTTATTCGGGTCCCAGCCAATTTTGGTTATGTAATATTTCCATTCCTTCGTCAGGTGATTCGCTGTGAATTTCCAGGTAAACGAATTTTGGCCACCTTTCATTTCGACTTTCTTCCAACGATCAGCTGTCTGTGCATCCAACTCTGTATATTTGCCCGCTCCCGCAATCTGACCGTCTACCGGCCCCGATGCTGGGAATCCTCCTTTGCCTTCCGCACTTTGCGGTTCGTACTGAATAGCACCACAAGACTTGTTCGTCCCTTGCTGGCATAGTA
Organism: Paenibacillus qinlingensis; assembly: GCF_031455095.1. Taxonomy (GTDB): domain Bacteria; phylum Bacillota; class Bacilli; order Paenibacillales; family NBRC-103111; genus Paenibacillus_E; species Paenibacillus_E qinlingensis_A. The sequence goes on along the minus strand of NZ_JAVDSB010000006.1, from coordinate 84,970 downwards.
GCGTACGACTAGCTGGCGATTCGATGTAGCCATGAGCAGAAGCTTTACTCGAGAAGGCAAATGTGCAAGCCAGCACTACTAGCATGAACCCAAGTAGAAGTGCAAGCTTAAATGAGCGGGAGCTTAACCCCAACTTTCCCCATACGGATTGTTGCGTAATGACCATGTCGATTTTCCTCGCATTCTGTAATAGGATTATAGTTTCCAATCTTAGCCAGTTCATAAGCGTTTAACCAGTTTCAAAAGACCTAGGGGGTATTTGCTGCCACTGCATGTCGTATAAAAAAGACATAATTACTAAAAAGCATGACACTTGACCCATATTTTTCTATTTTTTTATTAAAAACTACTGTACATTTCGGTATTACCTCTCTTATAAAATAGGCCGATATCATCTATTGGCGCTCCGTATGTTGAGCCCGTTATCCTACCATTTCTAATTAACCACTTCCATTAGCCAAGCTTTATCTATGTCTGTGGTCCCTCATGCGATGGTTAAAGAGTTGATTTTATCTGCCTTTTTTGTCGTATGAAGCTACTAATAGAAAAGAGACCGTCCACAATCAACGGTCTCTTTCGTATGCGTTTATTTTAAAATTTAGGCCTTCCTAACCTTTACTAGGACATACTTTGCAGCAGCGAATAGAACCATACCTAACACCATCGTTACTACGATCGTTAAGGGGCTGGTGGTGTTCTTGACTCCAAAGGCTATCGTACTTTCCGGGTACGTAGAAGTTAAATGGGCTGTAATGTTAGGCTTATAACGAGTCGTTATTAGGATACCGCTGATAATTTGAAAAGCCATATAGCAGAGATGCAACAATAGAGAGAATAGGAATGCCTGAATGATTGTTTTTATGGTCATTGTGAGCTCCTTATTTGAAATATCTCTTAGTATAGCACTAATTTACAAATAAAGGATGCCTCCACTCCGTAACTCGGAATAGAGGCTTGTATCTTGTACGCTAACATATTACGAAAGCTTACTCATATTGACCCTTAATGACGAAAAATGAGCCCCGAATGGTGCCAGCGAGTTTAGACTTCTGCCTAGCAAACTTAAACTTCGTTTCTAACTCTTTCGGTATCTCCATCCCCTCAGAGAGCTTGAAACCAACAGCCCGCTTCTTCGGGTCATCCACCGTGTACATCACATTAATGGAAAGACCATCCTCGTAAAATACGTAGGTAAATTGAATGTTTTCCACTTGAAAACGAGACGTTTCTAACGGTTTGGCCGCAAACTGAATATCACGTTCTTTCAAAATTTGGTTGGCATAGTCAAGGCTCTCCTGACTCTCACTAGCAGGTACAACTGTAAATTCATGCTTATACTTGTTCATAAAATAACGGGCTTCATTCGCTCGTAAACCAGCAAGTGCTTCAGCTACAGGCGAAGATTCAAGACCAACCGTGGACACATTTTTAAAATCAACGATATACGACATTTCCATCCCTCGTTTTCTCACCATATTTCTTATCTACTACTAGTATACCAAAATATGACGATCATAAAATGACTTGCGTTATTTACGATACCACAAATTAAGTTAGTAGCTAATTTTTACTGTCCGTGTATGTTCATCAAATTCTACCTTAGCGCCAAGCACCTCAGATAACAGTCTCACTGGAATAATCGTAGAATCGTTGTCCAAAATAGCCGGGGAGTCCGTTGTCACTTCTACACCATTTAGCATATAAGCACTTTTAGCTGTAAAAAGTGTGATGGTTCTGCCTTGTTTTGTGTATATGGCGGCTTTCTGAGTATCATCCCATTCTACCGATGCGCCGAGTGCCCCTGCTAAATCTCTAATCCAAAGGTAAGAGCTTCCCTCTTTAATGATAGGCTTTTGCTTCATTGGTACTTTAACATCATCCAAGATGAATTTATTATCGGTTAGTCCAAAAGAAACCACATGCTGTAACTTGCTAGGTTCGCTCATTTTCTTAAAATACTGTAAAGAATCACCATGTAATTTATTTTTCCCTAAATACGCAATAGGCTCCGTACGAAATTCCCACTTCTTTTCATAGATTTTGGGTTTATTATCTTCAATAACGGATAATCTGACGTATGCCGTGTAAACGGTATCCGGTGAGAGCGGCTTGGTCGGAATCAACATAACCTCGGTCTGCAGATGATCATCATCAACCGGCGTATTCAGCAATAGCTCCACGCTCTTGCCTGTACTATTGGTCAGTTTGGATTCTACTAATTTGACATCTCTTACAAATCTACCTGATAGCTGTGCCATGATCGGATAACCGACAGGATACTTCGTACCGGAATGGTTGCGTATCGGGTCAGGCGTCTCATGACCATCAAAATTAATTGGAACATAAGGATCACCAGGAGCCGGAGAAACGACTAATCGTGAATTCCATTCATTCGTAAGTCCAAATTCAATAACAGTATAATCACCTTGTTTGTCGAGACCAATCTCTACGGCATCCAGCGTTAAGAACGGAGTCCGGTGATAAGGAGCATCGAAAAGACCATCTATCGCTTGTGTGATCGCTACTTTCGAGCTTCCATTGTAAGATACGTCTTCTGAAAAGTAACCCGCGTAACCTGCGTATAGACCGCGCTCGTATAGTTTACTGCCGATGTAACCCGGGGGTTTACTATTTTCTTCGTGCATCGATACCCCTGTTTCGACGACCTTGTTCGTTTCCAAATATTGCGCATGCAGCTTTGCCGCATAGGTAAGATTCTTGTTAAAGGTAAGTGGATTCAAACCATGAATGACTCTATAATCGTTTATCGCCTTAATGCCTTCTAATTGCTGGGCCGTAGGCGTGGAAGGCAGATCAGCAATTGCTTTTTCGTCAACACTAAATGTCCAACTTCTCTCAAGTGGTAAATAGCTATCATCTTTGAGCTCCATGACAATATTAACTGTATGCTCTCCCACTTTTAAATCAGTGGATGGCGTATACGACATGATCATTCTACCCATATCCCAGTGCGCATCCACTTTTACTTGATCGATTTTCATTGTAAAACTTTTGAATTCAGGTGTGATATCGGTTTTCATAATTTCAAGCACAATCGTTGGTTTCATTAATCCCACTTTTCCTTGTGGATACCAATACGAAGAATAGGATGCCGCCTCAGCTTGTGGCTGAGCTATCAAGAGCCCTGAAACTGCTATAAAAAGACCAAGCAGCACTTTTAAAAACCTTTTTCCGATTACCATTGACTTGTTCCCCCTGTGTGATTGTCATAACGTTGTAAACTTCAACAATTCCTAAACCTACCAAATATTAACTTTCGCTATTTTTCGACCGATTTCCTTCATCTTTAACATATTTCTCTATTTACTTAAGAAAAGAAAAAGGCCTTCCTACTTAGGAAGACCTTCTACTTAATAAGAAAAATAACTTTAAAATGTCTCTTCCAGCTTTACTTTCCGCTTTTTCCAGGCTAGTTCATAGATAACAGGCAAGACAACCAGCGTAAGCAGCGTCGACGTGAACAAGCCGCCGATGACGGTAATCGCTAAACCGCCAGAGATCAAGCTTGTTGTTGAGTCCGAAAGTGCGAGTGGTAAAAGTGCCAGCATCGTCGCGAACGCCGTCATCAGAATCGGACGAAGGCGTGTTTTGGACGCTTCGACGGTGGATGAGCCAACCGCACTGATGACTTCATGAGTAGCTTTGTAAGCCAGCTCCTTGCCCTTCAGTTGGTCGCCATTCTCTTTCTTCCATCTATACATATTCTCGATGACGACAATGCTGTCGTCCACGATTCGTCCAATCGAGACGGCGATACCGCCTAATGTCATGATGTTAAGCGTGTACCCCATTTGATTCATAATGGCAATTGTTGCGAAAATTGAAATCGGGAGCGATACGATAGAGATAATCGTTGCCCGCACATTACGTAAGAACAAGAATATGATTAGTACGCAGAACAGCGTACCGTACAGGCCTTCGCGAACGAGCCCTGAGACCGACTCCTTAATTTCCTCACCTTGGTCCGAGATAACATGGAAGTCAATACCTTGCGACTTATAGTTAGCTAATGTCTCTTTAACGGCATCCGATACTTCAGCCGTATTCGCGTCCTGCGTATTAAAAACACCCAAAATTAAGCTAGGTTCGCCATCAAATCGCGCGATCTGATCATGCTTCGTCTCCGACGTAATGGTCGCGATATCCGACAGCAATGTTACCGGGGCATTCGCTTCAGGTTCAGATTTAGGCCCAGATCCAGAACCGGGTCCATCTTGTGCAGGATGGATACGCAGATTCTCCAATTGTTTGCGCGCAGTAACTTGACCCGTCAACCGAATCGGAATCGTCGTCTTATCCTGCGTCACGGAGCCAAGAGAGAGCGCATAGTTCTGTTCTTCTAGCTCTGACTGAATGGCACCTAGGGATATGCCGCGCTCAGCTGCCTTACTTTTGTCAACAACGATGCTAAGCGTCTCGGTACTCGTCCCCGTCAGTTCAACAGAACTGACCCCTGCCAACCGTTTCAGCTTCGGTACGATTTCCATCTCCAACTTTTTCTGCATGGCTGCCGCATTCTCGCCCTTCGAAAATACCGCTGCTTTAAAGTTCGGATCACCGTCGAGGGACAGGCGCTGAACGTTATGCTCCTCACGATCTGGCAATTTCACCTTGTTTACGGCTGCTTCAACGTCGGTCGTCTTCTTCTTCATATCTGAGCCGAACGGGAACTGGATGATAATATTCGCGGCGTTCTCCGTCGATGTACTTGTGAGCGAATCGTAGCCTTGTATGCTTTTCAGACTATCCTCTAATTGGGATGTAATGCCCGACTCAATCTCCTCTGTCGAGGCACCTGGCTGGATCGCTTGGACAAATACAGCCGGAAGCTCGATATTCGGGAACGTCTGCTGCTTGATTTGGGTCGTCGCGTACACACCATACCCGAGCACGAGCAAACATAAAATGACGACAGCGACACCGTTTTTTAAACTTAATCTCGTTAATCCATTCACTTGCGATTCTCCTCTCCTTGATCTGATTGGAGTATATCGCACGAATTCGTACGGACTGTGTACGGGAGAAAAAAGGTAGATCTACGGTTGCTTCGGCAGTCGCACGGTAATCGTCGTGCCTTCTCCGACGTGGCTAGCGACGCCAATCTCCCCGTTATGAAGATCGATAATTCGCTTCACGATCGACAGACCGACACCGTTGCCCTGAATCTCACGGTCTCTAGATTTGTCCACCTTATAAAAAGGTTTAAAAATATGGTCGAGTTCCCCTTCCGGGATTCCCTGCCCGCTATCCGCAATCGTGGTCAGCACGAATTCGCCGAGGTCACGTACCTTAACCGATACGCGTCCACCTGCTTCCGTGAACTTCATGGCATTGCCAAGTAGGTTAATCCAGAGCTGGTTCAGCTTATCCTTGTCTGCCGACAGCCATAGTCCCTCCGCTTCAAGCGAAACATCGAGCGACTTGATCGACCACTGCGGCTCAAGAGTAATAATCACGCCACGTAGTTGCTCATCCAGCCGGTAGTTAGTTACATTCAGCTTCAAATGCTCGTATTCAAGCGAAGAGAGCTGCAACAAATCCTCGCTGAGCCGCGACAGCCGATTGCTCTCCTCCGCGATAATGCCGAGCAGACGCAGGCAGCTGGGCTCGTCCATCTTTTTATGTATAAGCGCTTGAGTAAAGCCTTTGATCGAGGTAAGCGGAGACTGGATTTCGTGCGACACATCGGAGACAAATTGTCTACGAGTACTCTCGAACGCACCGAGCTCCCGAGCCATTCGGTTGAAACTATCCGTCAGCTGACCGATCTCGTCTTTGCGCTTCGAATGCAGCTGCACATTAAAATCACCCTTCGCCATCAGGCTGGTCGCGCGGGTTAACCGCTGCAGAGGTCGAACGACATATCGAGCCGCGATCGCAATGAGCACACTGCCAATTAGGAGAATGATGTACAGCTCGTTGCGAAGCACTTGGCCAAAGATTACTCCGAGCTCCTCAAAATTCATCGCGACGAATAACGCGTAATGCTGGTTGTCGACAATGAAAGGCAGTCCAATCATAGGATTACCCACATCGCTTCCTTCATCACGATTAAATACGCCGCCTTGCAGTACTTGCTTGATGTCTTCCGCGCGGATTTCTGGCGGTTGTCCCGATGCAAGAGTTGTCTCATAGCGCAACCCGCCATCGACGCCAAACAATCGAATTGAATAGAGCGGAAATGCCGAAAGCCCATGCAGCATCGTATCCGTATTCTCGGGATACGCCTCTACATAGGCTTGGATGATCTTTTTGCCTGTCTGTGTCATGTTATCATCTGCGTAAGTACGAATCTGATCGGTGTCGTTCAAATAAAAGCCGAGCATCATGCTGACAATAACCGCTCCTAAAAAAGTTAGGACGACGCGTACATAAAGCGATTTAATCACGGTACACCTCCAGTCGGTAACCTAGTCCCCGCAGCGTCACGATACGAAAATCTTGTTCGTAGGCCTGAAACCGCTCGCGCAACCGCTTAATGTGCGTATCGACCGTCCGCTCATCGCCCTCGTACTCATATCCCCATATTTGCTCGATAAGCGTATCTCTGGTGAACAACTTGCCAGGCTGGCTGCCCAGCGCGTAAAGCAGTTCAAATTCCTTGAGCGGAATCGTATCCTGCTCGTTGGTATCTCGATAGCGCACTGCGTAGCTCGTCTTGTCAAGCAGTACACGGCCTAGTTTAACCGTCTGTGAGATCGAAATCCGATACCGCTTGAGCAGCGCCTTCACCCGCATGACCAGCTCTAGCGGCTCGAATGGCTTGACCATGTAGTCGTCGGTGCCGAGCTCGAAGCCTTTGATCCTGTCGAGCGGCTCGCCTTTGGCGGTAATCATAAGAACAGGCCTGTCTCCCGCTTCGCGCAGACGGCGACATAGCTCCCACCCGTCCATCTTGGGCATCATAACATCAAGTACGATTAAATCGACCGGATGCTACGTAATATAGCCAAGCTTCCGCGCCGTTTGACATCTCCACGACTTCCATACCCTCGTCTTCCAGATACAAACGAATCAGTTCGCGTATATGTTTCTCATCGTCAACAACCATAATTGTCGTCAATTGTCCCGCATCCTTTGTTCTATTATGCTTCTCATGGGCTCATTATAGCAGAGGAATTTGTACGGAGTTTGAACTGAGAGTTTTTTGCAAACCGAAACGTCTGCAGGTTCTACAATGAGACATCAACGCATCGCTGAGCTTTTTCGACAAGCGGGATTTTCTTTTTCCTGGCAAAAAGATATACGTGTCTGGTACTGGTTCCACTTCATAATGAATGCCGGCATGGTGCGTGAAATGCTTCCATTAATCGCCGCCAAGGGAGGCAAGCTCAGCTTCGGCACTTCACTTGCAATGCGAATGCCAGCTGGACTGCTAGGCCTAGGCTATGCAGCGTTCAAAGTTTTGAGGGGTAACTCTGTGCCTGCTGCCATCATGGAGAGAATGGAACGCACAGCTTACATTTCGCGGGAATCCTTTGCCCACTTTCCAGTCGATGTACTGACTGACGCCCGTAAACTCGGCGTATCACTCCCAAGGCTGGAGGCTCTGGAGCCCTATTTTAAATAAAGATATGGACGCGTGTTGTCGCAAAAAAAGGGCCGCGATTCGAAAATCGCAGCCCGTTACGCTATTTGAGCATCTGATACACTTGTTCGACGTCTTTATCTCCACGACCAGACAAATTGACAATAATAATGTGATCCTGCCCCATTGTTGGCGCCAGTTTCTTCGCGTATGCAAGTGCATGCGCGCTTTCTAGCGCAGGAATAATGCCTTCCGTGCGAGACAGTTCTTGGAAGGATGCCAGCACTTCCTCATTAGTGACCGTTGCATATTCTGCCCGGCCCGTCACTTTCAGATGGCTATGCTCCGGCCCAATGCCTGGATAATCAAGTCCCGCGGCGATGGAATAGGTCTTCTTCGGCTGCCCATCCTCATCCAGCAGAACTAAGCACTTAAAACCGTGAATGATGCTTGGAACCCCCTGCGTTAGGGACGGCGCTTGATCGGGTTCGACGCCAATCAAGCGAACAGTCGGCTCATCGATATAGTGAGCGAATGCACCAATCGCATTACTGCCGCCCCCTGTGCAAGCCACTACCGCATCTGGCAAGCGCCCTTCTTTTTCCACAATCTGTCGCTTCGATTCTTCGCTAATAATGGCTTGAAAATGCTTAACCATGGTCGGAAAAGGATGCGGACCCACTGCGGAACCGAGCAAATAAAATGTATGTTTATAATTGCGAACTAAATCGTCAAGTGCCTCATCTACTGCGTCCTTCAATCGTCCTTGTCCTTTATGAACCGGCACAACCGTCGCGCCCAGCAGCTCCATTCGGAACACATTCAGCGACTGTCGACGCGTATCTTCAGCTCCCATGTAGATGACGCAGTCCATATTAAACATAGCGCAGGCCGTTGCCGTAGCAACACCATGCTGTCCAGCTCCGGTCTCCGCGATGATCCGCTTGGCGCCCATTCGCTTAGCGAGCAGAATTTGGCCGATTGCGTTGTTGATCTTATGCGCTCCAGTATGATTCAGATCCTCACGCTTTAAGTATATCTTCGGTCCTCCCCAAGCTTTGGTTAGACGCTCTGCATACGTCAGCGGATTCTCGCGACCGACATATTCGCGCAAATAATAGCTGAGCTCTTCCTTAAACTCCGGGTCATCTTTAAACTTGTCAAATTGCTCACTCAAATAACGCAACACTTCCTGCAATTCCGGTGGGACGAAGCTACCGCCAAACTCTCCAAAGTATCCTTCTTGCTGCAATTGTTGCTCCATAAAGTAAGCGCCTCCATTATTTAAAATAGAAATGGTACTTCTTTTGCTATCTTACCATAATTTGCTGATTTGGTATTTTAAAAATGCTAGGTTAGCGTCAGCTAGGTCGGTTTCAGAGGAGGTTGTCTACCCCTAGCAAAGGTACGGTCACAAGCGAGTTCAAATAAGGGTGTGCCATAACGCTATTTGATAGATAGACATGTTCTGCGGAATAATAGCATTACGGAATAGCGCTATTTCGACCAAATGGCGTGAAATTTATCCATTTATGGTGAAATAACGCTATTTTATAGCGTTATTCTCCCGTATTCTCTTCTAATCTAATAAATAAGATGTTTTCACAATGCTATTTTGCGAACGAGGTTACTTCTCCTGCTCCTTGATCACCTCTTCAATCCCCAACAAAATCAGCTTCAAGCCGAACTCAAACGCGACGTCCGTCCCCATTATGTTAAACAGCCCGTTCGTGAACATTCTTCGGAACAGTCCCGCTTCCTTCTCGCTCATGGCGTCCAAAAGACGGATCATCCCATCACCCGGAGGTGCTCCCTGGTCTTTGATGATTGCAGAGACATTCCGCTCATGCTGATACGCATCCAGAACGAAGTAGTAGACGTAGTTAACAAGCGTGATAACGACTTGCATTTTCTGCTCTTGCTCAAGCGGCGTCGATTCTACGCAGAGCAGCATACGGTTGGTGAATCGAATGATGTCTGGTTCGTGGGGCAGCGTCATCATCATGAGCTGCGTGGAGCAAGGATATCGGCTAAGCACACTCCGAATCGTTACCGCGAGCCCTGCCAACTGCTCTTTCCAGTCCCCCTCGGAGTGGAACTCCTGCAGAATAATTTTCGATACGTGGTTGGCCAGACGCTGGTAAAGATCTTGCTTACTCTTGAAGTACCAATACAGCGATGGAGCCTGAATTCCTAACCGGTCAGCTAATCGTCTCATGCTGAATTTTTCGATGCCCTCCTCCCCCAGAAGCTCCCACGAAGCCTCCAAAATCTTATCCTCCGAAATTTGCGGTTGCTGCCTTTTCATCGGTATCCATCCTTTATTATTTATCTAACAGTGTAAGTTTGTGCTTTACAGGTTCGTACGTTCATGATATCATCTAACACTGTAAGGTTCAACCTAACACTGTTAGATAAGAGACAAAATATATGAAGAAAGTGGTGACTTACATGGATGCAGAAAACCTCCATTACTTTGAAAAAGCACCGATCGCTAAAGCCGTAGCTCACTTCGCTATACCCATGATGCTTGGCACATCAATGAGCGTCATCTATGCGATCTTGAATGCCTATTTCCTTGGCTCACTCGACAACACTTCCATGCTTACCGCACTCGCACTAACCTTGCCGTTGTTCGCGGTCATAATGGCGCTTGGTAACTTGATTGGCATCGGTAGCGGTACATTCATTTCTCGTTTATTGGGAGAAAAAAAATATGATGACGTAAAGCATGTGTCTTCATTCGCATTTTTCGGCAGTCTCTTACTCGGACTTATCTTGATGGCCGTCAGCCTCCCCTTCATTAATTCAATCGTCCATGGCCTGGGGGCAACGCCTGATTCCTTCGGCTTTACGAAGGACTATGTCACGATTATGCTTATCGGTTCACCCTTTGTCGTCTTATTCTTCACGTTGGAGAATATTGTACGCTCGGAAGGCGCAGCAATTACGTCGATGATCGGCATGATTCTCAGTGTTGTTGTAAACATTATTCTTGATGCGCTAGTCATCTTTGTCTTCCATTGGGGCATCATCGGCGTTGCCTCCGCTACCGTCATAGCTAACTTGGCTGCGAGTATATTCTACGCCCTTCATATGGGATATAAGAGCCAATTCTTATCCATCTCTCTAAAATGGTTCAAGGTTTCCAAGGATATTCTCAGCAATGTTTTCAAAATCGGGGTTCCCGTGTTTATTATGAGCATCTTCTTGGGTGCAATGTCACTCATTTTAAACCATTTTCTGATCGAATATGGGGATCAAGCTACAGCGGCTTTTGGCATTTCATCACGATTATTGCAATTTCCCGAATTTATTCTAATGGGCTTATGTGAGGGCGTCGTGCCTCTGATTGCCTTCTCTTTTACAGCGAATAAATTACGCATGAAGCAAACCATTGGATTTACGATTAAAGTCATTGTGGCGTTAGCCGCGGTGTTCGGCGTCATCGTTTATCTGATTTCTGACCACTTGATTGGTTTATTTACGAACGACCCGCAATTAATTGAAATGGGCAGCTATATTCTTCATGTTACGTTCTTATCCTTGTTTATTACAGGAATAACCGCATTGTTTACGGGGATTTTCCAAGCTACCGCACAAGGAACCGCCGCGCTTGTTATGTCAGTGATTCAAGGAATTACTCTGATTCCTGTGTTGTATATCGCCAATCGTATAAGCGGCTTTCATGGGGTTGTCTGGTCGCTTGTCATTGCGGATGCCGTCGCGTTCCTTGTTGGCGCCATTATGCTGTATGTGCTGCGGAACAAATTACAGCCGGATTTGGAACAATTAGCGCAGTAAGTCAGTGCAATGGCATTACTCAAATTAAAGAGACTGCAGACGTATTATGTCTGCAGTCTCTTTCCTGAAAAGATCTCTGTACATCATTTGTTTTTTCGATTAGACATGAACATCGCGGGAATAAAGGAAACCGCCGCAAACCCGGCTGACCACCAGAAAGCTACTTGATACGCATGGGCTAGTGAGGTAAGGCTCGATCCCGTTACATTCGTCGCCTGTTGGCTGATAACGGTCGCTAAGATAGCTGCGCCGAACGCACCCCCGATTGTCTGAAAGATCCGTGTTGAGATACTTGCATGCGGAATTTGTTCCTTCTGCAACCCTTCATACGCAGAAACCATAATCGGAATCAGGATCCCATTCAACGCCGCACCCCGCACAAGCTGCGCTGCACCCAGCAGGTAATGACTCATATCCGTTCCTGCGAAAGCGAATGGTATACTAGCCGCCAACGTCACTGCAAGGCTGACGAGCACGATATTGCGCGAACCAACCCGATCCGCCAGTCCTCCGATCCAGCTTCGTGTGAGCAGCATTCCTATCCCTTGGGGAATTAAAAGAAGCCCCGTCATCAGCACACTTTCGCCCCGTACCTGCTCGTAATAAAGCGGGAGCAACAGAAGCGCTCCGTTCATCACCATGCCGGAGAGGAACAAAGTGACGTTCGACGCCAAGAAATGCCGTGAGCGGAATAAATGCAAATCGACCAATGGGGTTCGGCTCGAACGTAAGGCATAGACGATATACGCGGCCAGTAGGACAACTCCTGCTGCCAGAGGAACGAACACGCCCGCCGAGGTTAGTCCCCCTTGTGAGCTAATCTTCGAGATGCCATAAATTAGAACCGCAAATGCTGGAGACAATAGAAGGAGCCCTGTTACGTCAAGTCTCTGCTTGTTGTTAGAAAGCTCCTCTTTCGGGATATGCCTCCAAGACAGCCAAAGTGCGACCAACATGATCGGAATGTTCACGTAGAAGATCCAGCGCCAGCTCATGTTATCCATAATCAGTCCCCCGATGACTGGACCGAGAATCGGACCGAGCAGCGCGGGAATACTAATGATCGCAATCAGCCTGCCAAGGCTGCGGCCTCCCGCAGATTGAATAAGTACATTCTGCATTGTCGGGATAAGCAGTCCCGCTCCTATCCCCTGTATTAACCGAAAGCCGATCAGGCTGCCAGTGTTCCACGCCAGGGAACATAGAATTGAAGAGATGAGAAACACCCATAAGGAGAACATATACACGTTCTTCCCCCCGAACCTCTGAATGGCCCAACCCGAGACAGGAACCGCCAGCCCCATCGTCAGTACATAACCCGTGATCACCCACTGAATCGCCGACACCGTGCTGTGTAAATCTGACGCGAGCGTGTTGATGGCCACATTGACCATTGTTGAATCCAACTGAGAAGCGATAGCTCCGAAAACAAGAATAAGTGCAACTTTCAAAATAGTAGGATCGATTTTTTCTTTAGGACGCTTGATTGCCTCCGCTTGGCTTTTAGCCATTGTTGTCCACCTCTCATTCATTTAAGGTACGGTACGTACCGTACCGTATTTAAGTACAATCATATTACCTTTCTCGTGAAAATGCAATATACTATTTATAAGAGCCTAGAATCATCGAACGAACTACATCGCGGGAGAAGGAATCCGATATGGCGGAACAATCGCATAATCGCAAGAAGACTAGTGAGGAGCAACAAACAGCGGGATCGCGGAGGCGTGGAGACGTTCTGGAGAATGCCATCCTAACCGCCGCGTGGGAGGAATTGGCGGAGACCGGCTATTCCCGACTAACAATGGAAGCTGTCGCCGTTCGAGCGCAGACAAATAAGACCGCCGTCTATAGAAGGTGGCCGAACAAGGCGAAATTAATCGTCGCCGCTCTTATAAAACATACACCCACGCCTTCTCTCGAAGCTCCCGATACGGGAAATCTGAGAGAAGATGTGCTTACCCTACTAGAGCGAATCATCAAACCGCTGCAAATGATTGGGGCTGAGACGATTCACGGCCTGATGGTCGAATTCCACGGGGACGAGCTTCATTCCAAGTTGACGTTGCCTCCGAGATCGGAAGATCCGCTTGCCATTGCCATGACGAACATACTGCGCAGCGCTCAGCAACGAGGCGAGGTGATACTCGATGAACTCCCCGAACGCATGATCACTCTTCCCGTTGACCTCGTGCGATTCGAGTTGCTCACGACTCATGTGCCACTGACGGACGATGCCGTTATCGAGATCGTTGATAAAATCTTCCTGCCCCTCGTGCAGAAGCCCCACAAACAAGAGTGAGAGTCACTTACAAAGTCCACAAAGAAACGCCGTTCTTTTTACGAAACGGCGTTTCTTTGCGTTTATTCTATTTGGGGGAGCTTCCGACTTATTTTTTCAAAGCCCGATCATACGCTTTTTTGTAAATGTCCACAATTTTATCAACGCCTAACGCCTTCATGTCACTCACATATTTCGACCAATCATCAAGACTACGCTCGCCAACGATAAATTTGGAAATGTTCTCATCGCGCTTCTTCATAATCGTATCCCCGCTTAGAGAGAGGGTTTCCATCTCAGCGCTTGTGAACGCGGGACGAGGCTGCTGCTGACTATCATATTTTGGCGCTTCCTGATATGCCTTCTGCAGTTCAGGCGATGAGAGAGACAGATGAGCATCATAATCGATCCACGCATAAGTACCATCCGTAGAAATACCGGTTTTCTTTCTCATATCCGCTACATCTGTGAATTTCTCAATGAACTGCTTCTTGCCATTTTCCGTTTTATACGTGACGCCTTCTTTCCCCCAGCTAGCCAAGGTTTTACCTTCTTCACTATAGAAGAAATCCATGAACTTCATAATCTCTTTGATTTTTTTGGAAGATGTCGCGATCATGAAGCCTTCGTCTAAATATTGCGTGTACGCATTTTTGGCAGGGGCACCTGCAAATCCGGTCGGCGCTCCCATGAAAGCCAGATTAAAGTCCGCTTTATCCTTGCGCAAAGCTGAATTGAAGAAATCAATTCGTCCAATGTAATCGACTGTGACAAATCCTCGCTCTGTCGACATCAGGTCCTGCCAAAGCTTCGTATCTGCTGATAAGAAATCAGGAGGAATAAGTCCTTCTTTATAAAATTTATTCAAATACACAATCATCTGCTTGTAATTATCTTCTAACGGACCATAGCGCCATTCTTTTTTATCAAAATCATAGTACACATCCGAACCTGTGCCAAAGGCTGGAGCAAAATTCAAGAGACGCTGCAAGCCGTTCCGGAAAGAAAGCGGATAGCTCTTCGGATAAGCTTCTTTTATTTTTTTAAGTGCTGTGTATAGTTCATCCCACGTTTTCGGCTCAGAGAGCCCCAGCTTCTTAAATATATCATCGCGATACATCCAAATCATGCGATTCGTTTCCCCGATTCCTGCATTCGGGAACATATACATTTTGCCATCCGACGAAATCGTGTTTTGCGTATCCACCGGATACTTTTCCATCCATTTCTTTAAATTCGGCATGTCATTTACATAATCCAAAATATTAACCAGCGCACCTTGCTGTCCGTACTTATCCGCTAGCTTTTTGTCCTGCGTCATCATCAAATCGGGCAAATTACCCGAAGCAATGGTTACGCTAAGCGCGTCATCCAGCTTCCCGGACGGCAGCTGCACATTTAGGGAAACGCCCGTTCTCTCTTCGATTAATTTCCAGGCAATATTATCTTTATTGTAAGGCCAGCTTGGATTTGAATAATTGAGCGCAGTAAAGGTTTGTTTAACCACTTGCGCAGGAGCTGCAGCCGTTGAACCCGCACTAGCAGCAGGCGCTGCCGTCGAAGTCTCGTTCGTACTCGTCGAACAACCGGCGATTGCCGTCATAGATAGTCCCAAAGCTAAACAAATAGAAATCCCTTTTATTGTTTTATTCATAGAACCCATCTCCCTTTTCATTTGTTTAGACCCACTGCCTTTTTATCACTGAATATGAACTAACCTTTCACCGAACCAATCATCACCCCCTTGACGAAGTATTTTTGCAGAAACGGATACACAAGGAGGATTGGTACGGTGGAAACAAGGATCGTTGTAAATTTCAAGGCATCATCAACGACCAAATTATCGCCGCCTACGCTGGATACGTTAGCTGAGTTGATTTGCCCCTGCAAGACGATATTGCGTAGAACAACTTGGAGTGGGAACATATCCTGATTCCGCAGGTAGAGTAAGGCAGAATAAAAGTTATTCCAGATACCGACGGCATAGAAAAGTCCGATGGTCGCAAGCACCGCTTTGGAAAGCGGCAGCACGAGCCGAAAGAAAATACCGAGATCGGTTAATCCGTCCATTTTACCCGATTCTTCCAACTCTTTGGGCATTGCAGAGAAAAAAGTTCGCATCACGATGAGATTCCATGTACTGACGGCCGTAGGCAGCACCATGGACCATAAGCTATCTACTAATCCGTAGCTTTTGACCACGAGAAAGGTAGGAATCATGCCTCCGCTGAAAAACATCGTAAACACAATAAGCAGAGTAAACAGCTTGTGATGCGGCAACTCCTTTTTAGAAATCGCGAACGCGCCCATGGCTGTCATAATGAGTGATACCAAGGTGCCGACTAGCACATATTGAATGGTATTAATATAAGCGGAGGAAATACGCGGATCGTGTAAGACGATTTTGTACATCTCCACGTTGAATCCTTTAGGCCAAAGCGTAACCTCACCTTTTAGAATAGAAGCACTATCGCTAAACGAGACGGCCAACATATACACAAAGGGGTACAGCGTTGCGGCGACCACCCCAAGCAGCACCAGGATGATCAGCATATCTGTCACACCAAATTTCGTTTTCATAAGCGTACCTCCCTTCTACCACAAGCTAGTTTCGCCCGTTTTTCGACTGATCCAGTTGGCGGAGTATATGAACACTAAACTGACGATCCCTGTAAACAAATCAATGGCCGTCGCATAGCTGTAGTTGCCCTGACCAATCCCTGTCCGGTACACATAGGTGCTAATAATATCAGCCGTTTCATAGATGGCAGGATTATAGAGCAGAAACACTTTTTCAAACCCGATATCGAGGACGTGCCCCACATTCAGAATAAAGACAATCACAATAGCCGGCGTAATTCCGGGGAGCGTGACACTCGTTATCTTCTTCCATCTGTTTGCGCCATCCATTTCCGCCGCTTCATACAGCTGTGGATCAATTGACGTCAAGGCCGCTAGATAAATGATGGTCTCCCAGCCGACATGCTGCCAGATTTCCGAAATGACATAGACCGAGCGGAACATATCTGGCATTACCATGAAGTTAATCGGTTCAAAGCCAAAGACTTGAATCAGGTGGTTAACGATACCGCTGGAAGGCGAAAGGAACATAAGTACCATGCTCGCCGCCACCACATTGGATATAAAATGAGGCAAATAACTGACCGTTTGTACGAATCGTTTGAAGAACGCGTGCCTTGCTTCATTTAGCAGGAGCGCCAATAGAATCGGTGCAAGAAAACCGAAGATTAGCCGGTAGACCCCGAGCATGAACGTGTTGTAAATAAGCTTAAAAAAGTCGGGATTCTCCCAAAACAGCTTATAATACTTCAATCCGACCCATTCACTTGCCCAGACACCTTTAAACAAATTGTAATTTTTAAAAGAAATGACCAAGCCGAACATAGGAACGTACTTGAAAAGTAAATAAAACAGCAAGGTAGGCAGAAAGAGAAGAAATAAATATTTCCCTCGTTTCCACTGCTTCAGATAGGTACTTCTTTTCGACCGGAGATTCGCTTGCGAAACAGTCTTCTGTGTCGTGGCGGCCGATGGGTTCGTACGCAATAGTCATCTCTCCTTTTTCTCCATGTGGGTTGCGCCCTCTGGTTATTGAGGCTCTGTATCGACAAGCCCATCGTATCGGAAAAATGCCGTGCCGACTATCCACTTCCTTATCGACTCATTCGCAAATTTCTCAAAATCGAGAATAATAATAAGAATCGTAAAAATTCATATAAGGAATTGTAAATATTTTCTCACACCAGAAATTTCACCATGCTATAATTTCCACATACTACTGGCTAGCGAAAGGAGACGACTATGCAAACCGCCTATGTCCCTAGAAAAAGATACAGCACGTCCTTGTTCTACCGACTATTGATCAGTTTCATTATCATCATTTTGCTGCTCGTATCCTTTAATGTAGCCTCCTTTACCTTCTTCCGAAGCAGCATTCGGGAAGAAATCATTAAGAACAGCTCTCTGAATCTCGATACGACTGTAGCCAGCTATGAGAAAAACATTTCGTTAATTAAAAGCCTTCTAGTCAGCCTATACTTCAACACCCATACCGAAGCGCTCAAAAATAACCCCGAGAAGCTCGACTTTATTATTTCAAGTCAGGTGCAACGCGAGCTGCAAAATGTGTTAGCGAACAATCAGCTTTCTTTGTATAACATCATTTACTACTTTCCGAACCGTGACTTCGTTATTGATAAAGATGGATCCCGTGATGCGCAAATGATGTTCAGCAAATTCTATACGTCCCCCACTTATCCTGAGCAGTTCTGGGCAACGGAAACCGGCAAATCCTCGCTCTCCTTCCGGGTGTACCCTTCTGCGGAATTCCAAGAACGTACAAGCTTCTCTACGAGAAGTTTTGGGAGTTTTAATCCCGTTCTTTTCAAAAGCGCCGCAACAGACAACTTATCCATCATAGCCTTGCTAGACAGCGATCAAATGTTTGAGGCCTTCAGCCATTTTCAAGCCGATTCCGACTTCTACATTTTAGATGACGCTGGAGGCACAACGTATGCTGTATCCAGTCGCAAGGATCCACTGCATTTAAAGCCGCATACCGGTAGTTCCGGTTATTATTTGGAAGGCACCAATTATTATTTCTACAAGCAGGGGTCAGTGACCGGGAACACCTATGTGTTGATCGTGCCTTTCGCTACGATTTCCGAACAGTTCTTTAAGCTAAATGTGTTTATGGTTGGACTGATATTCCTTTCCATTATCATCGGAGTCGGCATGTCCATTCTCTTTGCCAAGCGGTTTAACAACCCGCTCACCACCATCATCAGTTCCATTCAACAAATGGATCGTCACCAAAGTGCTCCCTTTGTCAGTCCAATTCGCGAGTTCAATGTCATTAGCCAGAAGCTGCATGATTTGTTTCTAACCAATGAAACGATTAACCGCGACTTACTAAGTAAAAATTCCTTGCTCAAGCATTACGCCTACTTAAATAAGGTGAAAATGATTCACACCGATATTGAGGACGCAAAAATATCCATTGACTCCGATAAGCCCTACGTCATCGTTCTCTACCAGCTGATGTACATCGACAACCAGCTAGCCGCCATGGACATGGATCCTAATCGTGCTTCGTATTACATTAAGGAATTCGTTCAATCGCAGTTTATTCAGGCCTATAAAGACGCCTTGACCTTCCAAATTGAGAAAGATCAAATTCTGACGATTATTTTTACCAACGATTCCGAGCTTTCCGTATTAGATAATCTATTAATTGATATCAAAAAAATATTTGAGCTAGATGCTTCCTATTGTTCCGTCACCATTGCCGTGAGCCCTGTCCATGACAATGCTTTTATTTTCAACGAAGCTTTCGAAAACACGCTGCTGTTAGCCAAACAACGGAAGCTTGGGGAAGGTGTCCAAATCATTCGGGAAAAGGAAACACTGCCTCCGGATCTCTGGTTCACAACGGCTAATATGAAAGAATTTACCGCGAATTTGACTTCGGGTAACCCATCCATCACGATTCCTATCGTTTCAAAAACGTTAGAGCTCGCCGTCAAACGAGGCGCTTCCTACGCGCAAATCCATGACCTTGCCAAGGAAATCGTCAACTTAATTATTAAAACGCTCTATTCCAGCCATAATCCGATCTCCTTGCTCGATGACAAGCGGAGTCCGGCGGATATTCTCAAGAATTGCCGCACACTTGAGCAATTTCAGCAATTTTTCAAAGAAATCCTAACGCAGTCCGCCTCGGATATTCGTCAGAAGAAAGAAGCGACCGACCACATTACCAGTTTTGTAACGAATTACGTTAATGAGCATTTCGGCAGCGATCTATCGCTGGACTTACTAGCTGATAAGTTGAACATTACAGGGGCTTACTTATCCACCTATTTCAAAGAAAAAACAGACACTAACTTTAGCGATTATGTGAATACGGTTCGTATGAATAAAGCGATGGAGCTGCTGGAGAAGACCGACCTCAAGATCCAAGACGTCTCCACGCTTGTCGGCTATTACACAATTGCTTCCTTTAACCGCATGTTTAAAAAGCATACAGGCATTACACCGAGCGAGTTCAGGCGAGCTCGATTTCAATGAAAAAGGACGATCCCCACCGAATCGCTTCGGCGGATCGTCCTTTTCTCTACCTAAGCTGCGATGCAGCTTAGTTCGTCATCGCGCTGTAATGCGCAGCCAGCTTGGTCGGCGTTAGCTCATAATCGTACACGGCGACTTTGCCGATTGCGCCTTGGAAGTACGACGCGAGATCTCGCGTGGCGATTCGCATTGGAGCTGTGCCGTTTCCAGGCACGATGCTGTAATCCGACAGCTTATCTTGGTCGCGCAGGACGCCATTTTTGAACACTTTGGTATAGCCTGTTGTGTACGTGGAGTTGGTATTTACGGTATTTATCACCAAAGTGTAGTGAATCCATTGACCGGTGGTCACCGTATCCTGGAAGTAGGAGCCTGCGCCTAGGCCCCCGCTCAAATTAAATGAATACCCGCTGATGCGGTTTGGACGGTTTTCGGTGTTTGTCTGATTGTACATTCTAGCCACCCAAGAATGCTGTCCAGACGTCCCTTTCCCCATCCAATGCACATAGCCGCTGCTCTCATAATTCGTAAATTGCAGCGTATCCGGCCGCATCCAAGCTTCTACGGTCAAGATGCCTGTGCGCGTAACCTCCAGATAGTCGTTATCCGGAATTGTAAAATATTGATTCGTCCCGTTGAATACCGGTGCTGCGTCCCCATTCGGCATCGTCGTGTTCGTTGGGCTTCCGGTAAAGGTGCCGTTCATACCGTTACCGGATTGATCGGTCGTTACCGTGGTGGATAAAGGCCAATATCCAACGGGGTTGTCAGCTAGTACAGCCGTGTCGTAGGTGGAGGTTGCCTGTACGGACGAAGAAAAATTGAAGCAGGCGGAAAGCAGAATAGCTGTCATCATCGTGGCTGTAAGCTTGGACATTCGGAATGAAAAAGGGTTTCTCATTGTCAATCGTCTCCTCTCCTATTGGCAAATCACTTGCTCCGTTACACCTGCGCTAGTTATACCCGTTACGCGCTGAACTTGGTCGTCAGCCGTTCCACTTCCCTCCCTCCACCGCCGTTATTCTCATCTTATCGGGTAGAGGCTTACTTCAAAATGACTTCGTTTTGGGATGATGATGAAATCTTAATCCAGCCAAACAATTCGTCATAATCGATAAAAGTGTGAAGCATTTTTATCTACGGTATCACTGCGCCTGCGGAGATGACGGGTTTTACCAATACCAAAACCACTTCGGAATGAGAAAACAGTCTTCATGCCCTTAAACTTATTTAAGTTTAGAAGCTTTAGCGCATCCTTCTGTGCGCAATGATTCCATCATCGTCGCTTCCTTATCTTTAATCCCTCAGGGGGTTGGCATGTTGCTTGTAAGGCCCCTAATCGGGAAAATGATTGACCGTATCGGTGCCAAAATTGTTGTCATCATCTCGATCGTAATTTCTTTAGTCGGGACAATTCCTTTTACTTGGTTTGATCAACATACGAGTTATTGGATGATAGTCAATCAGTTGAAAGTTACGACTCCGGATGTTTCCCATTTGGCATCTGCCTATCAAGCCGGTTTCTTAACAGCGAGCATCCTCATGGTCATCATGATCGTTCCTTCCCTATTTTTAATGCTTCCAAGGTTGCTGCGAAGCAGTAAAAAGAAAATGGCGTACAATCTCGTTTCTGAGATCGTACGCCATTTGATAGCCCTGCATTCAGTAAGCAGCTGTTCATTCCTCAAAGTATTTATGTCTAATACAGAAATATGCCGGCCTTTCTCCTTCTTGTTCCACTAGTGAGAAGTCGAGTAACTCTTTAACTATTTTCCTTATTGTTACTGCCGACTTTTCAAACATTTCAGCTAAGTCACTCACAGTCAGGCCACTACTAGAATCAAAGAAATGATTTTGGGCCAAAACAAACATAATATCTTTATGATTTTTCGTTAAACCCTGCAACTTTGGCTCATCGTCTAACTTCTTCAATGCCATATTTAGCAACAGACTTTTTTCTTTCAATTCTGTATTCATCTGCTTAAGTGCTTCAATAATGATTTCTAGAAACGTTTCAATAAAACTATTCATTTCCCCTCTGCTTCTAATACTATTGGAAATTTCAAAAGCCTCAAGGTATTTAGTTTTATACTTATTACATCCTCTAGATAAAGATAATGTAGAGATATTTCCTAGATCCTTTGACAAGTACATACTACTAATAAATCTAGAAGTTCTTCCGTTTCCGTCATAAAAAGGATGTATGTAACCAAAATAATAATGGCTAACTGCCACTTTTATTAAATTAGGTATGTCAGAATCATTATTTATGAAGTTTAGTAATCTCTCGGTAAGACTAATTATTTCTGATTCTGGTGTAATCCCTTGATGAACAACCTTACCACTACCTGATTTTTTCATAAAAATATAAGTAGTTTCTTTTCTAAAAATCTCCCCATCAGGAAGTTCCTGCGAGTCAATTTCACCTTGTGTAATATCATCATATATTTTTCTAATATCTTTTGAGGTTTGAGGAAACTCAAAATCATCGAGCAGACGGAAGTATGATTTTATCATACTCTCGAATCTCTTCTTTGACTTTTTATTAAACATTACGTCCTTAGTGCTTCTAACAATTTGTTCTCTACTACTTCTTATTCCCTCTAACTGGTTTGTATTATACAATTCCTCCGAGATACACTCGATAATAAATTGTTTCTGTGCTACTTTCGGCAGATTTCCAAAGGTATTGTTAAACTCTCTCGAAATTATGCAAAGGTCACTAATCATCCTAATCATTTTGTTTGTCGGTACATAATATAATTCATAAAAAAGTAGACTGATCCATAGGTTTGATATGCATTCCAAACCTCACGTTAGAATGATAGTTAAATCTCTCCTCATAAATTTTATTAAATCCACTAGCGCTAGTTTCATGGAAGATCTTATGTATATGTCTCATCTATTCACCGCCGATTTACTATTTACAAGTAATTTTTACACACTAAATCGGTGTTGTCTAGTTCTATGTATAAAATTATTTATATTTTTACACTTAGATTCTACTTATTAGATACAATTAATCCAATACTTTTATATTTGCACCACAAATACAACGTCCATTCCCATTCATCTTAACTTTCACATCTCTCTTGCACGATGGACATACAACCTTCATCATTAACACCTCTATATAAAAAGTATTATTAGTCTTAACATAAGAAGAAATCTATATACCCAAATAATATTTCCCCTCATATTAGGGGAATTTACTTTATACATATGCATGATTGCGGAAATTATTTATAACAAATTACTTGCGGATTAGTTCCCAAACATGTGATAGTTCCAATAAAAGTACAAAAGGACTGCTCTCGGCAGTCCTTTACACGGTAATATTTATTCAAAACCACAATTTGTCGTCCCCATATCTTATCACACTTGAAACCTTAATATTGTCCTTTAATCACGAAGAATGAACCTCGAATCGTCCCCGCAAGTTTGGACTTTTGTCTAGCAAATTTAAACTTCTTCTCTTCCAATTCCTTAGGTACTTCCATCCCCTCAGAAAGCTTAAAACCAACAGCCCGCTTCTTAGGGTCATCAACCGTATACATGACATTGATCCCCAGACCATCCTCATAAAAGACATACGTAAATTGGATGTTTTCCACTTGAAAACGAGACGTTTCTAACGGCTTGGCCGCAAACTCAATGCCACGTTCTTCTTTCAGAATTCGGTTTGCATACTCCAGAGCCTCCTGACTCTCCCTAGCCGGTACAACTGTAAATTCATGCTTATATTTGTTCATAAAATAACGGGCTTCATTCGCGCGTAAACCAGCAAGCGCTTCAACTACAGGTGATGACTCTAAACCAACTGTAGACACATTTTTAAAATCAACGATCTGTGACATGTTCATCCCTCCCATGACCTCGCTTATTTACCAACAACAGGAACCCAAACTTCACCATAGACGAGTCCGTCTTGCTGACCCATCTCAACCGTTGCATTGGGCCCGCCAACATAGGCGAAATCTTGGGCTTCTGGCAAAACTTGACCAAAGGCAATACCAGTAAGTCTATTACTCAACTCTTCCGCTGTCTTTCCTTCGCCTTTAACAACGAGGTATTGTCCCCTAGGGAATTGAATCATCCTGTGTTCTTCTGGAACCGTTGCTCCTGTCATGACCCCGGCATAATACATCATCTTGTGATTTACCGCTTCATTTACTGCAAAAATGTAGTCGTTTGTAGCAATCGATTTTAAAGTGTTAAGCCTTCCGTCTTGCTCTACGGCCCGCCAAAAGTTCTCTTTCTCCTTGTTGATACCAACATAATCTGTGTAATTGCTCTTCAGCTCCGTACCAATACCTAGAACGATAAAGCTGTCTTTTTCCTCAAGGGTATACATTGTCATAATGAACTCTCCTCTTTTCAAATGGATGATTTGTTTTTCTACTTGATAGGTTTATAATAACGATAAACCATGTCAAAATATGATACTGTTTAGAGGACCCGATGAAAAAAGTAGAGCGAATTAACATCATCATGCGGTATATCAACAACCGAGCCCACTTTACCATCTCTGAGATTATGCAGGAATTTCTTATCTCTCGTTCAACAGCCATTAGAGACATCAGAGAAATTGAGTCGATGGGAATGCCGCTTGTCGCTGAAGTCGGGAGAGACGGGGGTTATTTTGTCATGAAAAATTCCGTCCTACCAACTGTCCGTTTCACCGATAATGAGATAAAAGCCTTGTTTATTGCCTTCATGGCCACTAGAAATCAACAACTCCCCTATCTCAAGAGTCGCCACTCTTTAGCCGAAAAATTACTCGGACTCATCTCCGAAAACCAGCAAGATGATCTTGTTCTGTTAAATCAAATCTTGCTATTTGAGGGAACCAACCCTCACAATCCCGACCTGCTTGATCTGTCAGATCTGCCCCATCCTATGCTAGAACAGCTTATCCAAATCATTATTATGGAAAGCTACTTCATAGTTTCCGTCGAAATAGCAAATGAAATAAAGACTTATCCCATTTATCTCTTGCACTTATATCGTGAAAAAAGTTCTTGGCAAATTGAAGGCTTTGACCTAGAGGAAGAGAAGCGGCGGGTTATTCCAGTCGACAATCTCACCGATGTTACACCTTACACTGGGAAAAAGAGAATAACCAAGAAGAAAATTCTAGAACAACTGAGCAAACAGGAAAAAGTCTTCAACCTCATCCTTGAACTTGGTCCAAATGCGATTGCTCAGTTCAAAAAATACCATCCGTTAAACATGTCAATTGCATACACGAATCCTTATCAGTCTACGGGTATTATAAAAACTTTCATCCATGTTCATCACTCCGATGAATTGGCCGATATCACAAATTGGCTGCTTTTCTTAGGTGAAGATATCACGATTAGGGAAATGCCTAAAGAGATTATGGAAGGTTTACGGGAAAGATTGGTTCTTTTGGGGAATACGTAAAAATGCCATAATCTAAATGCAGACCCTCTTCTATCCGTTCGTATACGGTTATGAAGTGGGTCTTTTGGCGCATAAAGGGATTTGTAAAAATTTGTCGGCAACGAAAGGATGTATGCATAATTTTGTCGAATCTATAGGTATACATGAAAATTTTGGGTTATTCCCCCAAGAGGTGCGCATATGAAGCGTTTTCAATTAATCTTATTACTACTCACATTAGGCGGAGCTGCCTTCTTGGCATTGCTCTTGTATCCCAATTTAAGCTCATCGGAGAATTCCACCAATACTCCAATAAGCACCTGGGAAGTGCAATGGATTCCTGTGGGAGCTCCAGAAGAGGCCCTACCTGACATAGGCGGAGAGTGGCTGTCTGCCACGGCTGAGCACCCGTTCGATGCCATTCCCGAAGGGAATGTCGGGGCATGGATTCACCTGACGGTTCCCCCGACGTCCAACCTTTCCAAACCCGGGTTGTATATTGAACGTCTATACGCCATGAACGTAATGGTTTATGAGAAAGGCAGGCCCGTCTATCAGGTCAATCACAACTTTGACTTCGAGCGCACCCTTCTCCAACTGCCGCTTGATCATACTGAGATAACTAGCGATCTCTATCTACGGCTCACGGCAAAGGAACGGGCAGGCATCAGCAGTGCTGTCCAGCTTGGTGAGCTTCCCGAAAACTCCCGGCAAGCTGTCCGCAAGGAACTGCCTAACTTGTTGCTGGGGGGAGGATTCGTTTTCCTGTCATTCTTGATGCTTCTCTGCTCCTGGTACCTAAACCGGTCCCAACGCAGCACCGCCTTGGCGTTGACCCTATTCGTCATGTGCAGCGGCATCCTAATCATGACCTACTCGGCTATGCCTTACTACTATTTTCCTGAGCTTGGACACGTTTTCGTATTTCTATTTGATACGTCTATTTATATTTTGTTTCCTGCTCTGCTGTACTTCGTCATCCATATATTTGAAGGTCGGTACCCATGGTTTAAGCGGGTGTTCCGCTGGCTCGTCGTTTATTATTTGATTAGCTTCTGCATAATGGTATTGTACAAAATCATCGGAACTCCCTTGTATTCTCTTTACGGGTTTCTGACCTTCTGGCTGGGTGCACCGCTCATTATCGGACAATTAATTCTCGTCAGCGTCCTCGCCTTTCGGAACGCCATGCGGAATCCGCTTTCCCGGATCCTCTCCCTGGGTATTCTGAGCTTTACCCTTTGTAGTGTGGCAGATCTCTCGCTGATGTACGCGATAGATACACTTCGTATATTCAGTTTTTGGAAGCTTGGCATCATCATTCTGATCGGTTCCCTGGTGATAATCCTGAACCGCCGCATTGCATCTGACTATGCCCGGCTCCTATCCTACTCCAAGGAGCTAGAGCTTTACAACCACCAACTGCAACGGACGGAGAAAATGGAGATCATCAGCGAACTGGCCGCATCCATTGCTCATGAGGTGCGCAACCCGCTTCAGGTCACAAGAGGCTTTTTACAGCTACTCTCTGGAAAATCAGTGGATCACGACAAGTCCTACTTTAGCTTAGCCATTCAGGAGCTGGATCGAGCGTCAAGCATCATAACGGACTTCCTGACCTTTGCGAAACCGGAGCTGGATACCCTGGTAGAGCTGAATTTGCAGCATGAACTCGCACAGATCGAAACCATGATGACGCCGCTGATCTTGCTGAACAATGGTGAGATGGAGGTCCACGTGCCCGAACCTCAAATCATTCTGGGCAACTCCTCCAAGTTCAAACAAGCATTGATCAACATCATCAAGAATAGTATCGAGGCCATTCAAGAAAATGGCCACATTACCATCAACGCTTGGGCCGAGGAGGGAATCGCAGTCATCCGCATTGTAGACAATGGCGAAGGCATGGAGCCGGAGCAGATCGCGAAACTAGGAGAACCTTACTTCTCAACGAAATCCAAAGGAACCGGCCTTGGCCTGATGGTTACCTTTCGTATCATCGAAGTCATGGAGGGCACCTTAGAATTCTACAGTGAAAAAGGAAAAGGAACCGAAGCCATCGTCCGATTCCCTCTCGTTTCCAACCCTAGTTCCAAGAAAACTTCACTTCTGCCCCAGTAGATTTCAATTGATCCATTTCCTCTGGTTGCGGGGGAATGACCAACGCATAATGAGCAGGTGTTTCTGCCAGTACACTTAGCTCAATATCTTCAGGAACTTCAATGCCGAAGTCCTGCTTCAACGCACTACGTGGATCTGCCAACAAGCGCGCCTTGAAATCGGCGTCTTCCCAAGCTTTCTGAATAATCTTCACTCTCAATGCATCCGTGGACATGACAACACAACCCTTCAAAATTTAGGATATCCTTCCTTTTCATAATACCATGGAACTAGATCTTTTGTACCATTGTTTTCCATTTGTAGACAAATAAATTTCAAATTCGCCATCATTCAACAAATCCAGGTGCCCTCATAGTTACACAGGAAAGGAACCGAAGCCATCGCTGGTTCTTTTCCTGTTTTACTCAAGCTCCAAGCAATGAACATAGGCGTACATATTGTACTACACCTGAAACCGGCTCACGCCATCATCTAGCTCGCCAGCGAGTGAACGGAGCTGACGAGCGGCTCTGGCGACTTCTTCGACGGAGGCAAGCTGCTCCTCTGACGCCGCGGCCACTTGCTGTGAGTGGCTGGAAGCTGCTTCAGCGTTGCGTCCTGATTCCTCAAGTGAAGCGGCAATCTGCTCGCTGCAAGCGGACATTTGCTCGGAAGCGGCGGATACTTCCTGCACCTGCTCCGATACTTGCTTCACCGATTCCAGAATGGCGCGGAACGATTTACCGGATGTTCCGGCAAGCTCCGTGCCGATGCGCGCCTGTCTGGCGGATGTGGACAAGGCCTCGCTGACTTCGCCGGCCTGGGAGCTAATGGCATGCAGAATAGCGGCGATTTCCTCCGAGGACTCTTTGGAGCGCTCGGCCAGCTTGCGAATTTCTTGAGCGACGACAGCGAAGCCTTTACCATGCTCGCCGGCTCTGGCCGCTTCAATGGAAGCGTTCAAGGCAAGCAGATTCGTCTGGTTGGCGACATCGGCAATGTGATTAAGAATGTCGCCGATTTTACTGTTGGACGCATTGAGCTCCTCCATTGTTGCCGCCGCTTGAACGACTTGATCCTCGATCGTCTGCATCTGATCCACGGTGCGGTTGATAACCTGTTCGCCATTTACGGCTTGCTCCGTCGTCTCCATAGCCAAGTCCGAGACCGACGACGATGATTCCGCGATGCGTTGAATGCCGACGGCCATCTCAGTCATTGCCCGCAGGCATTCGTCCATGCTTACCAACTGCGTGGAAGCGCCTTCCGCCACCTGTTGGATAGCCAGCGTGATTTCGTTGGTGGCCATAGCCGTTTGGCCAGCGGTTTCTTTCAGATTGCCGGAAGAAGAGGCGACTTCGCCGGCGGTTTGTTTAATATGGACCGTCAAGGTGCGCAGGCTGCCGATCATTTCGTTGAATGAGCTTGCCGCCTGACCGATTTCATTCTCTCCGAATGCGGGCACCGTGACAGTTAGGTTGCCTTGAGCGGCAATTGCAGCCGTTTGCGCGAGCAAGCGGAGCGGCCGGACGACAAGGCGGACGAGCACCAGAACAAGCGCAATAGCTAGCAGAGTGACGAGCAAGCCGATACCAATGGCTTTGGCCAGAATGAGATGTATTCGATTCTGCACTTTCCCATAATCGTAGTCCAGCCCGATCACGGCGATTGTTTCGCCTTTCGCGTCGACGATCGGCGACACGTAAGAAATCCAGGTGCCATATGCATCTTTGTACGTAGCCGAAAGGGAAGCTTGTCCTTTAACCGCTTGTTTGATCGCATCCAGCAACACGTCTGGAGGGCGAACTTCACTGCCGATGTTTACGCCTGCGACGGCGAGCTCCTTACTGGCCAGCACGTTGGGCACGTAAGTGCCGTCAGCTTTAGCTATGGAGACGGTTGATAATAAATAAGCATTGGTCATGATATCCTTATCCGTCATGCTATCGAGCATGAACTGTAAGGTTTGCACATCGTTATCCGGCGTGGGCCCCTTGGTATTGACAGCTTGTGTGAGCAGTCCAATATGGTTAAGATTAGCTTGTGCTTGAGCGCTGAGCTTGCTTCCGAGGTCGATAAACTCGTCATACGCGGCGTTCTTCTGCGTGTTGTAGAGGAGAAAAGCCATGATCCCGATGATAAGTAAAAAAACGAGAGACAGAATCAGTGAGCTGCTGAACAGGAGACTTTTTCGTTTGAACCAGCGTAACAAAACATACACCTCTTCGTTATCTAAGATAGGTCATCATAAATCTCTTCAAATTCTTCTTCCAAGAAGAATTCGTGGTAGGCACAGCCATTCCAATATCACAAACATTATAATATTGCATGGAGATGATCAAACAAGAGATTAT
Organism: Paenibacillus qinlingensis; assembly: GCF_031455095.1. Lineage (GTDB taxonomy): Bacteria > Bacillota > Bacilli > Paenibacillales > NBRC-103111 > Paenibacillus_E > Paenibacillus_E qinlingensis_A. The sequence continues at coordinate 55,386 of NZ_JAVDSB010000006.1, read as the reverse complement.
TAACTCAGTGTACAGATTTATTTAACAACTGTTATCCCCACTCTCCGCTTTACCACTATTTCAAAATGTTCGTAACGATTCGATTATTATTGCTGCATTTTTCTTAATCCCTCAGGGAGTAGGCATGCTGCATGGGGCTAAGCTGTCCAAGCTTGCTGTGAAGCAAAATTAAACGCAAAAGGGCGCCCTATTGGACGCCCCTTCCGTCATAACTACAGCAATTTAATCAGCTCTTCTAACTCTTCCACCAATACTTTTGCCAGTTCAAAATTAGTATCTTTTAAAGCCAGTTCGATTTTCATTTCAACTGCTTTTTTATTTTGTTCTTTTTCTAGATAGTCTCTATCAAAATGGCTCGCATAAATCATCTGTCTAAATTTGCGCATACTCATCTTTCTAATCGTCTTATCATCAATGATTAACACATAATCCATCCCATTAACGACAGAATAGAAATCATGAGAAATCATGAGAATCGCACCTTTATAGTCCGTAATGGCTTTCTCCAGAGCTACTTGTGTGTAAGTATCTAAATGGCTTGTCGGTTCATCAAGTAGCAGCAGATTTGCTTTACTAGCAGAAACTTTAGCCAATTGAAGTATATTTTTTTCTCCACCAGATAAAGATGCTATCTTTTGATCAACGATTTCTCCTTCAAAGCCATAGTTTAAAAGATACGATCTTACCTCATCATACGTTTGAAACCCGGCATCGATGAATTCTTCTAGGATTGTATTCGAATCTTTGAGTACTTCACCTTGATTCTGAGATAAATAAGCCACTTTAACATCAGCGTTTATTTCAATTGAAGCATGGTTATTATTAAAAATATCTCGGAGTAAAGTCGTTTTTCCGGTACCATTTGGACCTATAATGGCTACTTTATCTGTGGATTTTATTTCAAAGTTAACCTTGTCTAAAAGCAACTCATCAAACGTAACACTGTAATTATTGACAGTTACAACGATGGTGTCTTCCAGTTCATTTTCAATGTCAAAGCTAATTTGGGGTTGCTTAATATCAACAAAAGGCGCTTTAATTCTACGCGCTTCCAATCTCTCTTGAAACCTAACTCTAGCTTTTAACGCTCTACCTCTAGAGGCTTCTGAATTATAAGTTGCGATAGCTCTAAGATTATCAATAATGTTATCGTATCTCTCAATTTCTTCTTGTTCAGCGACTGCGATTTCTTGCAGCTCAATTTTTGTCTGAAGTAATGAGAAGTTGTATTCGATATATCGCCCATCAAACTCTTGGATTTCCTTATTTTCAAGGTGTAGAATTTTGTTGAAACAGTGATTCAATAGATATCGGTTGTGCGTAACAACTAGCAGTATGCCTTTGTGAGAATTAATCAGATTCTTAAGTGCATTTAAATTTTCAAAGTCTAAAAATACATCGGGTTCGTCCATTATCAATACGTCAGGACTACTAAGCATTTCCTTCATCACTTGAATCAGTTTGACTTCCCCGCCACTCAGGTCGGATACCCTAAGATCTTTGAGCTTCATGAGGTGGGCTAGATTTAGTTTCTTATTAATGTTACTTTCAAAATCAGCCCCGCCGATGGTATCAAATGTGTCTAAAGCCAACTGATACTTTTCTAATAACGCATCCATATCCGATGATGTTTCCATCTCCGTACAGATAGCTGTTATTTCATCTTGTATTTTAATAAATTCTTCCCCTAAATATTCAAAAACAGTTATTTCTTTCGTTTTGTCGAATTGTGGAAATTGACTAACATGCCTAATATTACAAGTCGGGTCTATTTCTAATTTGCCCTCGAACAAATATCTTTCTGGATCCATCAGTATATCAATTAATGTACTTTTCCCACTGCCACTTGTACCTATAAAAGCGCAATGTTGTGCCTCTTCAAGCGTAAATGAAACGTTTGTATATAATTCTTTTTGCGGAAATGAGAAGGATAAGTTATCAACTTTTATCATCGTATTACCTTTCTTTTTAACTAAAATGGTGACTATTATTTAGATGTATTTCAGCATATAGTTTTTGAGTATACCGTTGTAAGAGTAACACTGTTTATAACCAACTTCAATGGGGTCAAATTTCCATGCTACTTTTTTCAAATAGGGCCGAATGATCTCGTTGAAAGAGCTATTCTAAAACCAAGATCATCTATTTTAAAATCGGGCATGCTTTTCCTTCTACTCGTAGAACCACAATTGTTCTCGATCTCAGCCCAACTGCCACCGCGGAAGACTCTATAGTTCCCATATCGTTGCGTATCATATAGGTCCCAGCACCACTCCCAGACGTTCCCAATCATATCGAAAAGCCCCCATGGATTAGGAAGTAATTGTCCCACTTGTTGAGCTGATCCATTAGCGTTTCCTTGATACCATGCAATTTGATCAATTCCTGCATACCGATGTCCCGCGGTACCCGCTTTGCACGCATATTGCCATTCAGCATCTGATAGTAATCGAAAGCCATTCGCTGACTTGTTATATATCGTGTTCACACTTTCACTTGCGATGGTGTAGCATTCAGTCTTCCCAAGCATTCTAGACAATTCATTACAAAAAACAATCGCATCCAGCCACGAAACGCCGGTAATTGGTAGATTATTCGAAATTAATTCTATTTCTTCTTCGTTCATTACAAAATGATACAACTGCTGTGTTACTGGATACTTCATTACATAGAAAAGTTCAATCGTCTCCGTTCTTGTAATAACCTTTTTATGGCCTCCAGGATTCGATAACTTGTAATCAGAACTTACCCATTTATCCGTATTAACATAATCGCGTAATTCAACGGTTCCTTCCTTTACTGGCACCATCATATTCATTAATTCGATTAAAATAGGTTCTCTGTCACTTCCGTACTTTTGGATTGGCATGATAACCACCCGCTTATCTCCGTATGAACGGCAAGTTTTGATGTTTAGTAAGCTTGTTTCTATTGTTCAATAAACCGGCACGTTATCATAATCCCCAAATCGCGTCTCGTCAAGAGATAATGTGCGAATGTGCGACATTGCGGGAGATCCCCCTTATGCTTTCTAAATAAGAATGATATTGCAGGTATGCGGGGTGTTATCGCTTTTTCCAATTCATCCGGTGTCACGTAAAATATTCTTCAGACCGATGAGGAATAAGGAAGGGAGATCTGCATGAACAGCGTGGAAAAAATTAAGTTTTTGCTCCTTTATGGCAAAGCGCCTGAGGCTACTTGTTACGGGTATATGGAGCTGAATCGGGATGGCCATATGATCTCGCTCTACAATAGTTCCGGCGAGGAAATCGATATGTTTGGCGGGCATGAATTTGTTAGGGTACGGGCGCTTGGCAAATTCGATAATGAAGACCGTGATCATTTTTACTCTTTGTTAGAAAGTGATGGTGTGGGATAACCTGCATGACAGACAGGTGAAAATTCGGTGTCAAGCGCCCATCAAGATGCTTCATACCCATCGCGCCTAAGTAGAAAATATTGTATATTTAAGTAAATATCTTAAGAAGCTTGAACGCTTCTTTGGAAGAGGTTGCACATATGGGTGATTTCAAGAGCGTGTACTGCCAAGGATGCTGGCAACAAATGAAGGTGCCGATCTTTATTCGCAGCCCGATATCTATTCCTTTTCGCATTATGGGAATAAAACCTAGCCGAATGCATCCAAATCTATGCACGATTTGTGAATCTATGTTTACAAGGGTTAAGAAAAACAAACAGATCGAAATCCAGGCCACCGTCATGTTTGCCGACTTAAGGGGCTATACCCGTCTATCGGAACATGCCGATCCAGCTGATATTGCACGGTTGTTAGAGAAATTTTATGATGAATGCGCGCCGGCGATTTGGAAGAGAGATGGTATTATTAATAAAATGATCGGTGACGCGGTGCTTTCTATATTTAATTTCCCCTTGGAGCGGCACGATCACGTCCATCAGGCTGTCATGGCCGCCATAGAGATCCAAAGGAAATGTAGAGATATGCAGTCCGAATTTTCAGCTATATCAGGCGTGGATGCCCCGGTGAAGATCGGGATTGGCATTCATACAGGTACGGCCTCAATAGGCGAATTTGGCACAGCTTATAAGGATTTCACGATTATTGGGTCTGTTGTCAATAAAGCTTCCCGAATTCAAGGCGCAGCCCAAAACGGGGAAATCTTAATATCAGACGATGCCTATCACTGCATCAAAGCCGATTATCCACATTTGGAACCCCATACTTATAACCTGAAGGGTATTGATCAACCCGTTGTTGCCTACGCTGTTCCGTTGTAATGTAACCTAGCCGGTATTAAACTGACACATATTGCTATGCGCGGCAAGTTTTGAGGCCATCCTATTGAGGATGGCCTCTGTCTATTTTAGAAGACAAAGTTCATTGTTTGATTAAGTTGCGGCATTAACGCTTACGATTGGTGTGATACAAGGTGCTTGGTGTACGGTTCTAGTACATACAGAAGTTGCTCAACAGCTTCCTGCACACTGCAAGGCATCGAGTTATGGATCCACCACTCCAATACGCCAATAAACCCGGAAGTCAAAAAATGAGTGGTCACATCATTTGAAAGTGCGCTGTTTCCTGACTTTATGCCGACAACCTCGGTTACTGTTTGCGCAATGATGGCATATAAGCGGTTGCGAAAAAATCCAACTCCCTCATAGCTAAGAAGTAACTTGTAAATGGTAAAATTTTTCTCCAAATATTCAAATACGCTTTGAAATGCGCTTACGCTTAGAATGGTATCAGCACTATTGGCACAGTGATGTAACAGCAACTCCACATATGTTTCAATACACTTATCAAGTAAGTCGAATTTATCTACGTAATGTAGATAAACCGTCCCTCGGTTTATGTTTGCACGTTCGGCAATGTCGTTGATCGTTATTTTCTCAAATCCTTTTTCAGCCAATAGGTCGATAAAAGTATTCATAATTGAGTGTCTTGTTTTTTGTATTCTTCTATCCACTGAATTCCCCTCCAGCTATTCAACAAATTAGCGCAATGTGTTGAGTTCTCAACAGTCGAAGCAAATGTAACTATTGCAACTGCCTCCACAAATCAATACGCTAAAAGTATCAAACATTTGTTGAAAATTCAACATTCGTTTAGTAAGGAGGAAGATTTATGAAAATACTCTTTTTCGGTCGTGGTGCTGTTGGAACACAATACGCTTGGGCGTTTGAAAAAGCTGGCCATACCGTTGAGTTTTATGTTCGTGAAGGTAGGAAGGCGCACTATGGCTCACATGTAAACTTAGAATTATGGGATGCAAGGCGGAGCAAAAAAGAACGGCTAGTCAAAGAAAAATGGCCTATTGTAACACACGAGGAAATAAAGGAAGATCACGAATATGACCTCATTTTCTTGAGTGTTAACCCCGAGCAAGTATCCAGTGCGGTAACGTACCTTGCGCCAAGAGTTGGACAGGCAACTGTTCTGTTTTTCAATAACTTTTGGCAAGATCCTCAATCAGCTGTTCATCCGATTCCGCTCAGTCAAGTTGTTTTCGGCTTCCCCGGCGGTGGCGGTGGATTTGAAGGAAACAATCTCTACGGCGGTGTTTACAAGACAGTTCAATTTGGAACATTTGAATCTAAGCCTAGCCAAAGAGATTTAGAGGTTCGCCAGCTTTTTGCTGAAACAGGCTTCAAGATAATGGTTCAAAAGGATCCTCGAAGCTGGTTCTGGAACCACTTCGCATTCAACGTTGCAATGGAAGTCGAAGTTTTGAAAAGCGGAAGTTTTAAAAACGTAGTTTCTTCACCCGAAGCACTCATTGGAATTGCTCGTAATATGAAAGAAATGATCCCTGTTTTGAAGGCAAAAGGCTCCAAGCATGATGTTATGACAAGAGTGGTAGGCTCCCTACCACCGAGAGTTGTTGGATTTCTTTTGAGCGTTATATTTTCACCTAAAAGCATGCCTTATGCACTTCTGGCGCATAACCACTTTAAGGTTGGTTACGCCGTACAGGAAGTTATATCGGAAGCTCGCAGGCACGGCATAAAGGCACCGCGACTTTTCGCTGTAGAACACCTAATTACAGAATAGGGATACCCACGGTATTGGTAAAAATCATTTTCTGTCTAGGGTTCCTCGCGCTCATTTATAAAATCGCTGTTATTTATGGTAGGGTTCACCGCGTTGACTGTAACGGCAAGTTTTTATACATTCCGACTTTCTTCTTAAAAGCATTGACTTTCCCGTTATTTAGTAAAGCCCTTCACATCATTGTGGAGGGCCCTTTCTTTAAAGATGCATACCTACGAGCCTTGAATATTGTCACGTTTCTCTAAAATAGATGCCTGATTTTCGGCTACAGAAGTCGTAAGCGCAGGGTATAATAAACTTATTCTTAATTTGTAGGTGTCAATATGATCGATAACCAGGAACGTAAAGCGGAATATTATAAAGCACTTGTTGAGAAAAAATCTGAATACGAAGGCGTCTTCTATGTAGGCGTCACGTCCACCGGTGTGTTTTGTCGACCGACTTGTCCGGCTAGAAAACCAAAGTACACTAACTGCGAATTCTACGAGACAGCACAGCAGGCACTTCTAGCTTCCTTCCGTCCCTGTCAGCGTTGCCGCCCCTTGTCACATCCGAATCAAGTCTCGGATATCGTCCGATTCCTCGTCGAGGCGGTTGAGCAGAACCCAGAGAAGCGCTGGAAGGGGCATGATTTCAGGGCTTTGTCTATCGACGAATCTACTGCACGCCGTCAGTTCAAGAAGCGCTTTGGTATGACATTCGTTGAATACGCCAGATCCCGTCGAATGGGACTAGCCTTGAAGAGTATCCGATCGGGGGAAAAAATTATTAACACGCAATTAGCTTCAGGTTACGATTCCAGCAGTGGATTCAGAGACGCATTTTCTCGCATCATGGGCGCGCCTCCTACACGTCTGGACGATAGCCGAATTCTCAAAGCAGCGTGGCTAGACACGATGCTTGGCCCTATGGTAGCCATAGCGGACGAAAGCGAGCTGTATCTCTTGGAGTTCGTAGACCGCAGAGGATTAGAAAGCGAAGTTGCGCGGCTAAGGAAAAGAATGAAAGCGGCAATTATTCCCGGACAGACAGTAGCTATTCAATCGATAGAACGAGAACTCACTCAATATTTCGAAGGTACGTTAACCGAATGGAAGACTCCACTACATCCGATAGGATCACCTTTTCAGCAAAGCGTGTGGGATCAATTAAGACAAATCCCGCCAGGGGAAACACGTTCCTACGCTGACATCGCGCTGGCACTTGGCAAACCGACTGCTTATCGCGCGGTAGCGCAAGCGAACGGCGCCAATCAATTGGCGATCGTCATTCCCTGTCACCGTGTGATCAACTCCAGCGGTGCGCTCGGTGGATATGGAGGAGGCAGCGCACGCAAAGAATGGTTTCTAAATCATGAGAAAAGAGGGGTTTCGAACAAATGAAAAATCAACTTGAGCAAGCAAAAGAATTTCACGAATTGCATAGAAGCGGCAGCCCGCTCATTCTCGTCAACGCATGGGATGCCGGAAGCGCACGAACCGTTCAACAAGCCGGTGCTCAGGCCATTGCTACCGGTAGCTGGTCAGTAGCGGCTGCGCATGGGTACGACGACGGCGAGGCGCTCCCTTTCGACCTTGTTCTATCGAATCTTCAGCGGATTTATAATAACGTGGATCTGCCCATTACGATTGATATAGAAGGCGGTTATGGTCGGTCTCCACAAATCGTCAAGGAGAACGTGTTAAAGATTATCGAGTGCGGAGCAGTAGGTATCAATATCGAAGATCAGTGGATTGATGGATCTCAACTTTATTCCGCAGAAGAGCACGCCTTGCGTATCGCAGCTGTGCGAGATGCCGTCCAACATACGTCGATTCCTCTTTTCATCAACGCTCGCACCGATATATTCTTCCAAACCTCTGCAAGTGAACACAATGAAGCACATATAGAAGCTGCCCTCCAAAGGGCACTCGTCTATGCGGAAGCTGGCGCCCACGGGTTCTTTGTCCCAGGTCTGTGCAACGAAAAGCTCATCGAGCACTTGTGCCAACAATCTCCAATTCCCGTTAACGTGATGATCTCCCCGGAGTCGCCATCTCTTCAAAGATTGGCCGCATTAGGTGTTGCTCGCATCAGCTATGGTCCGCATCCATACTTGCAGTTAATGAATGCTCTAAAACAAGCCAGCAGTAGAGCTTTAGCTTTACAGGAATTTTAACTTGCCCTTATTTGTGATACGGTTCCCCCCGATTTATCCGCATCGCGCGATAAATCTGCTCCACTAGCACCAGCCGCATCAGCTGGTGCGGCAGCGTCATGCGGCCGAAGCTCAGCCGCATATCCGCACGGCGCAGCAGCTCGCTGGACAGCCCCAGCGAGCCGCCTATAACAAAAGCCACCTGGCTCCGCCCGTAGGTGGCCAACTTATCGAGCGAGCCCGCCAGCTGCTCGCTCGACCACATCTCGCCGTCGATGGCCAGCGCCACGACGTACACATCTTGGCGCAGCGCAGCCAGCAGCCGCGCGCCCTCACGATCCCGAACCTGCTGCTCCTCAGCAGGGCTCATGTTCTCCGGTGCCTTCTCATCCGGCACCTCCACAATGCTGATCTTGGCATACGGGCCAAGACGCTTTACGTACTCCGCGATCCCGTCCACGAGATAGCGCTCTTTTAATTTACCAACGGTCAGTATCTGTATCTGCATAACGTTTCGTTCCCCTTTTTTATCTCAATCTTTTATCCATTCATTCTTTCTTATTTATCGATTCATTCTTTCTCAGATAATCGTTCATTCTTTTTTTTTATTCATTTCCTCCCATCATACCATTCGAAGTATATACGCACCAATAGCACCTGTTAACGCCAAAAAAGCCCAGAGTTATACCAACTCCAGGCCCAGGCTCCCTACTCATTCTCATTTAATTCGAAACGATTAATTTCGGGTCCGTTTTCCAGAACCGCTCAAGGGCCATGACCACGACAGTGGCAATTAATAGCCCGTTACCAAACGCATACTGCATCACTACAGGAAGTTCAGGCATAGGTGATGCCGCAATAATGGTGAAGCCGGCACCGACGAGAATTCCCATTCCCAGAATCGTCAGCTGGCGCTGTGTCTGAACGACGCGCGATAAGGAGGAGAATGAGTTACTGGTCATCTGCACGAAGGTTGCTAACGAGACTGCACTAGCTACGGACGTAGGCAACTGCGCAAGGAAATGAACGATCGAAGGAACAAGAGCAATTGCCGAGAGCGCCAAGCAGGCGATGACGAACGGCATTCTTCTCGTTTGCCCCGTCATTTTGATAAAACTCGCCGTAACGGGAAGCGAAACGACACCTACAGCGGAAAATATAGCCGAAAGCCCATGAGATACGCCTGCAATTAGGCTCCCCCGGTTGTAGACATCCTTGCCAGGGAGTTCCTTCCGCGGGACGGCCTGTTGGCCCGCTGTAATAGCGGCAACAAGATTTGAAACAAGGATCAGCGTAAATAGCGCAGCCGTTAAAGCCATGCCTGGATTCAACTGAGGTAATCCCCATGCCCATATATCGGGAAGTTTGATCCATGCACCAGAGGCTGAACCTGCACTAGAGCCTCCTCCGACGACTAATGCTTGAAGCACCCAACCCCCGGTAATTCCCAGTAGTACGGCATAGTTACGCGTCCATCCCTTCCCTTTTACATTCAGGAACACTACGCCACTGAATACCACGAATGAGATCAGAATCGTTCCATAATCTATGGCACCTTGCCCTGCTTTCAAGCCGAACATGCCTTTCAGAAATACACCACTTAGCTGCAAAGACAAGATGAACAAGAATAAATTCGTAACAAGCGGTGTAAATAAGTTGAGGAGTTTATAAAAAAGACCTGTAATGCCCAGTAACAACAACAGCACACCGGCCATTAGCAGCCCGCCTTCTAGAACCTGCAGCACTTCTTTGGCAGTGTGACCTTGGTTTGCGGAAATACCGGCCATCATGACAAACACGCTTACCCATGAACCCGCTGGACCATCCACGATCGGAAACCGATGCCCAAGTACTGCTTGCAGCATGGAACTGAGTCCCACTACGAAAAATGTACGCTGCATCAACGAGGCAATCTCATCCTGAGACAAATGAAACAGACCGCCAATTACGATAGGAAGTGCCACGGAACTAGCGATCATAAAAATAAACCATTGTAGAACATGTAAATACGAATTGGAATGATACTTTCGAAGCATAAAGGCTCCCCCTTTTCTATCGGCTTCTATGGTATCATATCGATAAGCATACGAATAATATCTATATCCTTTGGTTTTCATACTTTTATCGTTTGGAAAGGAACCTCACTACGATGGATATCCGTCAACTTCGCTATTTCATCGCAATCGCTGAAGAGAAGCAAATTACAGCTGCCGCCCAAAGATTGCACATGACTCAACCCCCTTTAGGACAACAATTGAAGCTCATCGAGCAAGAGCTCGGCGTCGACCTTATTCTACGGACAGGTAAAGTCATCGAACTGACCGAAGCCGGACAGGCCTTATATAAGCACGCCCTACACTTAACGAAGCTTATGGAGGAAGCGGAGAATGATGTCAAAGAGATTGGCAAGGGAACGCGCGGCAAGTTACGAATAGGCGTTAACACCCTGTCCTCGGCTCAGCTGCCGCAACTGCTGCGTATTTTCAAAACTCGCTATCCAGAGGTTACGTATAAAATACAACAGAATGAATCCGCGCAGTTGCTCCGCCTTATTCGGGAACATGCCATCGAGCTTGCTATCATCCGACTTCCCATGGAACTAAGTGATTTTGAAGTCATCCAACTGCAATCTGAACCTTTTTATTTCGTTACAGCGAAGTCTTTCGCTTCGGAATCACAGGCATTCTCTTTCGCTGATATTCAACGTTATCCGCTCATTTTGCCTAGTACAGAGGGTCTTGGGTTGTATCATAGTATCATCGATCAATTCACGGTACGCGGCTTGCAGCCTAACGTAATCGGGGAATGTTCCGATATGGTCACATTATTGGGGTGGGTATCTTCTGGGGATGCAACAACGATTGTGCCAGAGTCCATTGTTAAATGGCATAAGGAATATGCGTTCCAAGCTAATGAAATCGCAGACAGTCAGCTCAAATTAGCAACCGGATTAATATGGTTGAAGGATCGCCATGTATCCAAAGCAGCCCAGCATTTTATCGAGCTTCTGCAAGAAACCCAATAATATTTTCTCCTCCCCATTTAATTTCAAGATATCAATTCGAGTGAGAAAGCTCAAATCCCAAACATATTCCTGTTTATACAAAGAAAAAAGAGGCCCTCAGGCCTCCCTCATACGATTAGAAAACGTGATAATGACTGGCAATGCTCGCAGTGCTCAGGCGGTGCCCAGTGGGCAAAGTGGGTTTTCTGCAAATCCACAACGTCTGGAGCTTCCTCGTACTCATCAACAAATTCATCTATGGCTATTTCCACATGATCTTTACAAACGACATGCATGTTTAGTACCTCTCATCCGATAGCGGTTCTGTAGATTTCTTTAATCTTTTAACCTATACTACTTATCCGTCGCCTCAACCAGCGTCAGCACCGTCGACAGCTTCTTCCCGCCGCGATAGTACACCACGTTGATCTTGTCGCCGATTTTCTTTTCATTATACAGGTATTTTCTCAACCCAATTGTGCTCTCAATCTTGCGATCATCTAACTGTACGATCACGTCTTGCGCTTTCAGTCCCGCTTCCTTCGCAGGCCCTGACACGTCGAAGACGATAACTCCAGTTTTGACATCTGCAGGCAGCTTTAATACATCCGTGCCCTTAAAAGCTTGCAACTCCTGTGTCGACACCCCAATCAATGGCCGTTTCACCTTGTGATCCTTGATAAGACTATCAATAATCGGTTTGACACTATTAATCGGAATTGCAAAACCTAAGCCTTCCACGCCCGTATCCGATATCTTCATGGAATTGATGCCGATAACCTTGCCCTCGATATTGACCAGCGGTCCCCCGCTGTTGCCTTGGTTAATCGCGGCATCCGTTTGGATGACATCCATTTCCCAGTCATAATCGGTGCCTTCCCGGGACAATGAGACAGGTATCGTCCGTTTCGGCGATGAAACGATGCCTTGCGTCACCGTTGGTGAGAAGCCCAGTCCTAGCGGATTGCCCACGGCAATCGCCATCTCACCCGCACGCAGCGTGTCAGAGTCTCCGAACTCAGCAAGAATTTTAATGTCTTTGCCATCTGCCTCTAACACAGCAAGATCCGTAATGCGATCGCGGCCAACCAACGTAGCTTTGCGATGCTCACCTTCGAAGTTCACGATTTCGAACTGGTTCCCGTTCTCCACGACATGACTATTCGTCACAATGCGAACTTTATCCCCGTTCCGTGCAAACATAACCCCTGATCCAATGCCGATGCCCGACTCTTGCCCCGCTTCATCTTTCTTCGAGGAGATGACGCTGACCACGGCTGGTTTTATTTTGTCCGTTGCCGCAACAACCGAGTCATTGCTATTCATTGGATGGACATCCGCTTTGGCTACCACAGGAATCGCAAGCGCGTTCTCTGACGAACTACTTCCCCCAATAGCTTGAACGATCCCTACAACTATCAGCATGCCTAGTGCCCCGATGAACCCTGCGATGAGGGCAACATACCGTCTTCGACCAGCAAAACTCGTGAAACTGGATAAATTCCCTGTCCCTTTGGGACGCCAAACCGGCTCGCGCCTTCTGGATCTTTTGGTCGAATAAAAATCATCATCAAACAAACTCATTTCGGATCCCTCCTCGCTGACGGGGCCAACTTAACACTCGCGTTGCTTTATTTCAATCGGTGGACGCGTTCAAGACATCCTGTGATTGTTTTTTTGCAAAAAATAGGAATGTTTCGCTCGCTTCTTGCCTACAATAATAGTAAACCAAATCTCTTACCGAATTACTAGAGTGTAAAAAAATTTCACTAGACCTTATTTAAAGGAGAATGCCAAAATGAACCGTATTCCTTCTCATTTTGAAGAAATTAACATGATCGGTAAGCTAGCTGACCTCAAGGAAAGCCACTATCACCAGTCCCTCGTTCTATCATCTCTCATTCAAGTATTGATTGATAAAGGTCTCATTACCGCACAAGAGCTTCAGCTCAAATCCCAGGAGCTTGACGCAGCGCTTACTCCGAATCCAATACATCCCATTTCGTAGAACGGTCAAAATACGTATCCATCAGCCGCAGCTGTTTCGCCTCTGGCGCCCGCTCTTGTACTATATTATTCACGGTTAGCCTGGCCAAATCCATTAAGTTATGATCTCGGCTAAGGTGCGCCATATAGACAGATTTCGTCTTATTCGTCATGATATCACAGAGTGCTTCCCCTGCGGCTTCGTTGGATAAATGTCCCTTGTCTCCGAGAATGCGTCGTTTAATGCTCCATGGATAATGACCCACGCGCAGCATGTCGACATCATGATTGGTTTCCAGGACCAAGGCATCGGAATCTGAAATCTTTTCCTTCACCTTTTCGCTCATATAGCCGAGGTCCGTCACTACACTTAACTTCTGTTCTCCTTCATAAAAGACGTAACCAACCGGCTCCGCCGCATCATGTGAAATCCCGAAGGATTCCACTTTGAGCGTTCCAAACTCCTCTACGCCGCCCGTGTCCATCACGCGCTTGTTCCCTTCAGCAATGACGCCAATTTGGCGATCTAGCTCTACCCACGTCTTCTCATTCGCATAAATCGGCACATCATACTTACGAGCAAATGCACCCAACCCTTTAATATGATCAGAATGCTCGTGTGTGACCAAAATACCATCAATACTGCTCGCCGCGAGCTCCCGCTCTTTCATGAGCAGCTCCATTTTCTTCGCACTGAATCCTACGTCGATCAACAGCTTAACCTCACCGTTATCGACTACCGTTGCATTCCCCGTAGAACCACTTGATAATACCGTAAATCGAATTCCCATCTTCCCTACTCCTCTATGCCTACCTGTGTGCCTATTCGTTAATCCTTGCTACTTCTTAGGCGTACTCTTATCGCCTGGAGATGGAGAAGCTACTCCACCTTCTGATTCAAATGGTACGGGCTCAGAGCCCTTTTGCAGTGACTCTACTGCTCCATTGAATGCTTGCACATAATACACATATCCATTATCAATCGTAATCCGCCACTGTGGGAACATCGGTTGTGTTTGCGAATTATAAGGTTGTCCATGATACCCTAAGCGAACCTCTGTAATAATCGAGCCATCGCTTAAGTAATTGTCCACTAAACTGCGGACCGCTAATTGGGCCGAAATTAACTTCTGCTCCGTCTGTTCTACTTCTGATTCTACTTCAACAAAAGCTTGACGGTAACTGGTAATTTCTCCATTATTCTCTTTGAGTTCGACCGTAACATCAAAGAGTGGAACCTTGCCATACAATTGGGAGAATACATAGATCCCATTTTGACTCATAACAGAATCTAGTTGATACATAGCGAAGTTCGGAATCTCCGAAAGTGATTGCGCTTCTTTACTTGCCCCTTTTCCGAGCAGCGTGCTCATGTAAATGGGAGATTTGAGCTTTTTCACCTCACCCAGCTTGATGCTGTCATCATATTTCACGGTTATGACCTTTAGCTTAGGCGAATCTGTCGGCAGCTCGTCTGTCAGACGAATATTTTTGTTGCGGAGCGCACGATTCAAATCCTCTACCGTACTGGATGGGTCTAAGGAAGTCCCCTGATTGGAGCGATTGGTGGACCACAGCTGGAAGCCGAGAATCATATTCAACAGTAAAAATGAAGCAATCAAAATTGTCTTGGCCCTACTCCAATTCATACTCTCACCAACCCACCCCTGTAATTCTGTCTATTCAATAAAATCATACGTGCCATCCCGCAGCTCCAGTGCCCATGCACTCGTTAAGGTTAATGTCTTATCCGAAATGACGGGACGATAGGCTGGAAAAATAGAAACGATACTGGATCGACGCTGGTAGTATTGTAATCGTTGCTCTACAGCCTCGCCTGACATCAACTCATTCTCTCGCCGCTGCCCCGACTTCAGGTCAGGAATCACCATGGATCGCTCGAATCCGGAAATGACACCCTTCTGCACGTCCATTCTCATCGTACCAAAGCCATCCGGCTGCGCGGTTATGATCGGAAGTGATTCATAGTACTGGCGGAACCTGAAGGTCTGGTTATCCAACTGTTTCTCTGGCGTACGGGCGACCATGTATCTGCCATCCCAACCAATGTGCTGATTGATGAATTTGATACCTGCCATCAAATCTTCCAACACCTCTGTTTTACTAGCCGCAGGTGCTACCGGATCGAAATACGTAATCCATCGTTGATCTCGATTAAGCTGGAATCCTCGCTTGCTATCGGTGTATATCTCCGACCCGTCTCGCTCTTTCAAATAACGCGTAATCCCAGGGTCCACGAATAAGCTCTGCTTCAGCTGCTCCGCTGTAAGCTGCGTATATGTGAACGTAAAGCTAGGTAAGTGCAGCGGTTTCAACGGCAAATAGTAATCACCGCTATTGGTTGTCTTGTATAGGTTCGTTGGCTCGCCATAAGCAACGAAATTCTCAACGTCCTTGCTCGTGAAATCCGCCCCAATGACCTCATAGCCAACACCCGGCGAATCTGTGAAAAAGAACGCACGAACCTCATCATTCGTTCCCTTGGAGTAAATCCAAATTTTTGTAATTTTATCATTCTCAACTGGAATTTCGCCTTCAATACGGAATAGCTGTTGCAGGATCGTGAAGGGAATTCCTTCCCGGAACCGAATCTCTACGCCAAGCTGCTTCGTTCGAACATCTTCCCAGTTCACATTCACGAGGTACATTGACGTTTTGCGAAAGCCTTTGAAGCTACGCTGCTTAATATTATCTAGCAATCTGGTGTAGTAATAGTTGTTCGGGTATAGCACAGAATGCTGCTGATTACCTAAGTGGATAATAAGCTGATCTGGAAATAGCATATCCGACAGCTCTGATTGCTTGCCCAAAGTCTCAGTCTGAACATAATTACTTTGCTGAATCGGTTCTATCTTCGGAGGGCTGTAGGAAGCAAGGATAAAGCTCTGATACAAGCTTGTCCCGATCAACAGCACAAGAAAGATCGTTTTCAAGCTCTCTATCATACTTCCCCCTCCTCTTCTTGCCGAATTGGCAATGTAAATAGGACGCGTGTTCCTTGACCAAGCTCGGACTCCAAAGCAATCGTTCCACCGTGGGCTTTCACTATTTCCCGGGCAATGGACAGACCTAGTCCTGTGCCTCCCATGTTGCGAGAGCGTGCTTTATCTACCCGATAGAATCGGTCGAAGATACGCGATAGATCCTTCTTCGGAATTCCCATGCCATTATCTTGTACCGATATTTCTAGCATGTCTTTGTCTACTTTGCGTGCTTCCAACCGAATGGTTCCTTCATCGCCTGTATATTTAATCGCATTGGATACCAAATTATCGAGGACCTGATCAATTTTATCGCGATCAAGCAATAGGCTTGTTACGCCATGTTCCACGTGTAACATTATTTGAATTTTTCGTTGCTGCAGCTGAAAAGAAAACCGGTCCGCAACCTCCTCCAGCATCTCGCTGACAAGTGTTGAGGACTTACTCATCATCGACTGCTTCGAATCCAGTCGTGATAAATGCAGCAAATCCGTCACTAAGCGGATCATCCGCTCCGTTTCACTGCGCGTTACGCTGATGAACCGTGACGCGAGCTGCGGCTCCTCGATCGCACCGTCATCAAGCGCTTCGAGATAGCTCTTGATCGTCGTCAGCGGCGTTCGCAGCTCGTGAGAGACGTTCGCTACGAACTCTCGTCTGGCTTGCTCCAGCTTCTCTTGATCCGTTACGTCCTGCAGCACCGCAATGATCCCGTGCTGACCTTCGCCACGTTTATGAATCGGTGTGAACGTAATCCGAACCGACAATTGCTCATCCTCGTCGTCTGGCAGCTGAATATCCAGCAGCGTCGTATTCACTTGCCCAGTAACTAAAGCGCGAATCGTATCGATTGGAATGCTGATAACCTCAGCAATATCCCGACCTAACGTTGTTTCCTCTTCGACTTGCAGGATCTGCTTCGCGCGACGATTCAACACGATCACTTGTCCTCTATCGTCTGTAGCAATGACGCCATCGTTCATATTCGTGAGAATCGAGGCGAGCTTCTCCTTCTCCTCTTCATTCAGCGAGAGTGCTTCCTTCAACCGATTCATCATAAAATTAAAGGTTTGCCCCAGCTGTCCGATCTCATCCGTCCCTTGAATGACGACTTGTTGATCAAAATTACCCTCGGCTACAGCCGTTGCTTGCTTCGTAATCTCTTTAATAGGATTGGTAATGGTACTCGTTAAAATGACACCCAGAATCGCTGTCAGCCCCAACGCAATCAAAGTACCAGAAATGAGGATCCGGTTAATCGAGCGAATCGTCTTGTACACATCTTCCATCGAGGCGATAATGTACACAGCTCCTAGGACACGTACCCCGCTGCCGACCGGCTTGGCAATAATCACCTTCCGATAGCCATCCTCATCCGTGAAAATTCGCTGATTATCTTTAATCCCTTGCAACGCCCGAATAACTTCCGGCTGTGTATTTTTTTGCTTCAAATGGCTCGCAACCGACGTGCTAATCACGTTCCCATTCGCATCAATGATTTGGATTTCTGCATTATTAATAGAGAATAGATTGCTAACGAATTCATTTAAATCCGCATACGTCTTCTTACCTTCTGTCGCATTCTTGCTCTCCTGATCCCCCGTCAAATACGATTCAACGAAGCCAGCAAGCAGCGTAACCTGACTATTGCGGGAAGCTAAGAAGTCATTTTTGAAATATGTCTCTACCGTCTTATAGAAATACACGCCAATTAGCTGCATCGCGATCAGAATCAGTAATACATAAATAATAATTAGCTTCGCTTGAATCGATTGAAAGAAGCGGATGCCCTTCATGTTTAGAAGCCTCCGGCTTTCGGACTGCGCATCAAATAACCGAGACCCCTACGCGTCATAATGTATTCCGGACGGCTAGGATCTGTCTCCAGCTTCTCGCGCAGACGACGAATTGTCACATCGACAGTCCGTACGTCGCCGAAATATTCAAAACCCCACACCGCTTGCAACAGGTGCTCACGGGTCATCACTTTGCCTGAGTTTTTGGCCAAATATTGAATAAGCTCGAACTCCCGATGCGTCAGATCCAGCGGGGTTCCATCTTTGTAGACCATGTACATATCATTATCGATGAACAACGCATGAATGCGCATCCCGTTCCGCTGTGCTTCCGGCTCGTTCGTAGTCGATTGCACCTTCGTCTGTCTGCGCAGATGCGCCTTTACACGGGCTAGCAGCTCTCTCGTGCCGAAAGGCTTCGTCACATAGTCGTCTGCGCCCATCTCTAAGCCCAACACCTTGTCCAGCTCCGTATCCTTCGCTGTCAGCATAATAATCGGTGTATTGAGCTTAGAGCGCACCTCACGGCATACATCCATGCCATCTTTTACAGGCAGCATAAGGTCAAGGAGAATGAGATCCGGCTGTTCGGAGAACGCCAGCTCTACAGCGCTTCCACCATCGTACGCACAGATGACCTGATAGCCCTCTTTCTCCAGGTTGAATTTCAAAATATCTGCAATTGGTTGTTCGTCATCCACCACGAGAATTTTTCCAAACATGTGACCACCGCCTACTATAAAGTAACTGACACTGCCACACCTCATTGCGCGCACAGCTGTCAGAGTTAGACCCTTGTTCCAGCCAGTAATTTCCTACATACTCTTCTTTATTTTAACATACATTTAACTAAAAAGAGACAAGGCCCCCGAGTTGTCCGGTTCGACCTTGCCTCTATTTTTATTTAGCGATTTAAATATTTTAAAGGATTTTCCAAGTTACCACTGCTGTGAACTTCAAAATGCAAATGCACGCCAGTAGAGTCGCCTGTGCTTCCCATAATGCCAATTTTTTCGCCCTTTTCGACGATGCTGCCTGACTTCGTAGTAATTTGGCTTAAATGTCCATAAAGTGTTTCATAACCATTCAGATGGTTAATAATAATATAATTGCCGTAATCTGACTTATAGCCCGTTTCAACGACTTTACCATTATCTGCTGCCATAATATTTCTGTTACCTGTGATGTCGACGCCTTTATGCAGCTTGCCCCAACGATAACCGAATGTACTTGAGATACTTGGTGAAATAACAGGCCATGCGAACTTCCCGGTACCTTCACCTTTAATGACTTTCGTTCCTTTTTTCACCTTGGCCGTGACAGGCTCATCAATGATGTCCTCATTCACAACCTGCTCTTCAGTCAACAAACCATCGACTTTCGTCACTTGAATCGTTACTTTCTTCAGTCCATTCTTACCTGCGGAGATCGGTTGGACGACACCTAAGCGCATCGAATCATCCTTCACATACTCGGTATCGTACTGAATCTCTTGATTCTTTACGATTTTCTCCGTCGTTTTCACAGAAAGAGTTGGCTTCAGTACCGTTACGTCTAACTGACTGCCCAGCTTAAGCTTATCATCTTGAAGACCTGGATTATTATCATAAATGAATTGCTTGGTAATCCCTAATTTCTTCGCAATACAGGAAACGCAATCCCCTTCAACAACGGTATACTTTGCTGGTGCAACATTGCCAGTCTGCAATGTCTTCACGACATCTTCAGGCTTTGCTAGCTCCGTTGGATCGATGGGAACTTCCGCTGTATCGACCTTTTGCACGAATTCCACCTTTTCAAGCTCGGATGGCGCAGTAGATATATCCTCACCTAGACCGGTAGATAAGGCAGCTACTTTTTCGTTATTTTTCCCTTTAGGTGTGAATGGTTCACTCACTTGATTGAGAATTTGATCGGCAGTAGCCTTATCTTTCACAATCGCGACCGTCTTACCATCCACTTTCATGGCTACACCCACTGGTTGCGGTACGAGCAATTGATCCAACGTGGAAATAACAGCAGAATCGTCTGTTTTCTTATTGTAAGCCCTTTCAGACGTGTAGGTGATTCCATCTGTTTTAAGCACCACATGAACACTTGGGAAATTCTTCTGTACATCTAACGGTTTGTTCGTTTTATATTCATCAATTATGGTATTGTCGCTTACGATACCTATTTCTTGGTTGTTAAGCATCACATGATACACATTGTCCATGCCCGCTTCTACATATTGATGTCCGGCGAACGTAATCGCTCCCGTAAGTGCTATAGCACCTACGCCTAATGAAAGTGCCCATTTATGTCGTTTGATCACCGTTAGTGTCTTGGATGTCGTTACTTCGTCTGGTTGAACTGTCTCTAGCTGCTTGTCTGATAATGATTCATTTCCGGTCAAGCTTTCTCGCTTAGGCGTGAATCTCTTCATGAGATCCATGACAAAACGCATTCCCCTGAAACCTGTCATGATCTTCTCCCTTTGAACGGTTTTGCATCCGTGCTGTAACATCGTTACTCTGTGGATACATAAATAAACCTTGATTAGACATAATATCCATTATGACTATCTTTCTTTTGTTAAATTTAACACACTTTCTGTGCCTATTTCAACAAAATACTCGATAACCATGTGATAGATTCGTGTCCACCACCAAAAGAAGTCGCTAAAAGTCTGGTTTTTTGTTCGAATTCCCAATTTCATTTGCCTTTATTTCACAACAATTGACGAAAAGGCATGAAACTTAGCAGGGAAGCTACGGATGAGATCCATGGGTCAGCAACTCCCCTAACCTAAACCTAATATTTGTTTAAAATGTCAGTTAACTGCGCCAGCTCTTTATCGTTCAAATATTTTTTAAGTGTCGCATTTACTTCATCAAGCTCTTGCGTTGTAATCCCATTTTCCAGGATCCCGGAGAGAGTCTGCACCTCTGCCTGTGGAAGCTTAGCGACAACAAGAGAAAATATTTTCATTTTATCATCACTGGAGAGGGCTTCCTTCTTCTTCGCGAAATCCTCTGTGGACATGACAAGCTCCTTCTTCTCGCTCTCCTCCGTTCGAGCGCTTCCCATTACGGCTATCGCATCGTCCTGATTCGTTGTAGATGCGTCTACACCGCTTGACGAACTAATACCGCCGACAGGTTGTTGATCATTCGGATTTGGACTTGAACTCGGGCTTGGAAACGCCCCTGACGGGTTGGGATTAGGAGAAGGCGATGGCTTCGTTGTAGGAGTTACCCCTATTGCTGCCTTCTTCCCCTCGTCTTTCCCCTTAACTATATTCAGCTCTTCCGCCAATCTTGACGCAAATTCACCAAATTGAATCTTTTTACCCATCGCGGGTAGCTGATACTGTCGAAATATATCCTCCACGTACATGTTTACTACATACCACGTTGTAAACATCGTAATTGATGTAATAAGGACGGTACTTATGACAATTTTACTTAACCAAGTTAATAGTTTCATATGCTTTATATCACTCCTAACATTGCTCACACAGAGATAAGCTTCTCTTCCCAGTATGGACGAAAACCCTGCCATTATATCCCTATAGGCAAAAGAAAAATCCCCTAAGCTACGAAAGCAGCCTAGAGGATTGTTTAGGTTATCTATGATTTAAGCGTAGATAGGACGAACTAGATTTGTTTGCTCACGGTTACGACCTACGGAGAAGATCGCGATTGGGATACCTGTCAGCTGGGAAACACGCTCAACATAGTGTCTTGCGTTCTCAGGAAGATCGCTGAGTGTACGTGCCTCAGAAACATCTTCTGTCCAACCTGGAAGCTCTTCATACACCGCTTCACACTCGGAGATGGCTTTCAAGCTCGCTGGGTAGTGCTCAATCAACTCACCGCGGTACATGTAGCCTGTGCAGATTTTGACGGTTTCTAGACCTGTCAGAACGTCGATGGAGTTCAAGGACAAGCCTGTGATGCCGCTAACACGTCTTGCGTGACGTACGACTACACTGTCGAACCAGCCTACACGACGAGGACGACCTGTTACCGTACCGTACTCGAAACCTTTTTCACGAATCCATGCGCCAATTTCATTGTCCAATTCCGTTGGGAAAGGGCCGTCGCCGACACGTGTTGTATAAGCTTTTGCCACACCGATGATGTTGTGAATCTTCGTTGGACCTACACCAGAACCGATACACACACCACCAGCTGTTGGGTTGGAAGAAGTAACATACGGGTATGTGCCTTGGTCGATATCCAACATAACGCCTTGCGCGCCTTCGAACAACACTCTGCGGCCTTGGTCAATATATTCATTCAGGATAACCGAAGTATCCTTCACGTATGGACGAATGATTTCAGCGTATGCGAGGTACTCTTTAAGAATTGGCTCCACATCAAGACCTGTCGAACCGTAGACTTGCTCGATCAAAACATTTTTCTCAGCAACAATACGACGAAGCTTCAATTCGAACTCTTCCGCATCCATCAGATCCGCGATACGAATACCGTTACGAGCAGCTTTGTCCATGTAAGCAGGGCCGATCCCTTTGCGAGTCGTACCAATTTTGCTATCGCCTTTACGATCTTCTTCCAGACCGTCAAGTACCAAGTGATACGGCATAATGACATGCGCGCGATCACTGATGTTCAAATTCGTTGTTGTAAAACCATTATCATGAATGTAATTAATTTCTTCAATGAGTGCAGCCGGATTAATAACCATCCCATTCCCGATCACACAAGCTTTATCTTTGTAAAAAATACCGGAAGGAATCATCGTTAGCTTGTACTTTTTCCCGCTAATAATGATCGTGTGGCCTGCATTGTTACCACCTTGATAACGCGCAACAACCTCAGCAGATTCCGCTAAGAAATCCGTGATTTTACCTTTCCCTTCATCTCCCCATTGCGTACCGACAACAACAACCGTTGACATATGCACTTACCTCCGTACGGTGACAAGTCACCCATAATGAGCCTGTTATGGCTGTAAGACCACAGATGAAAGTTGGACTTCATTAAAGCGCTAAAGCGTTCAGCGTCCATTGCACTTTCCCTCTGGCGATTCTGGTGATGCAACTACCTCTATTCACTGCTACGCGCGGCAACAGACAAGAGAGCTAACTCTCACTTACTCACCGCAAAGGAATATCTGGTCTCTTTCGGCAGTGATCTGCAGGAAGGAAACCTACCCTTCGGCATGAAAAAACGACCTTATTTCGAGTTACCTGCTTGAAGCCGGCTTATCGATCAAGGTTTTTTCACCGTCTTTAGTTTAGCAGTCCCCCATGTCAAAGTCAATGAAAAACGAACGATTATAGGGGTGTATGTATAATTGTTCGGAAATTACGCATACTTTTTCGTTGCTGTCGCTTAAAGAAAGGAAACCTCTAGCTTTGCCATTTTCGCATGGATTATGTTACCCCTAAGATTCCTCTTCGGGGCTATTTTTATGTCTGTTGCATGGAAAAAGTCATACATACTCGGTCCAACATTCTTACTTGACCTAGGCTTCACCTGAGACGTCGAAAAATGCAGGCTCAGCAACTCAGCGACATCACTTTCCTTCCGAGACGGCAAATATTGCTGGCTCGGCACAGCCTCGACCCCTCCCGACTCGAAAAAAAGCAGCCGTCAATACTGCCCGGCTGCTGCTTCTTGATGACTGCGATCCATATTCACGAACTTATTGAATTGTTTAAGGAAAGCCAGCTCAACGGTTCCTACGGGACCATTCCGCTGTTTAGCAATAATAATCTCGATAATGTTCTTCTTCTCCGATTCCTTATCGTAGTAATCATCCCGGTATAGGAACGCTACGATGTCGGCATCTTGCTCAATGGAACCGGATTCCCGAAGGTCAGACATCATCGGACGCTTGTCCTGCCGCTGCTCAACGCCCCGGCTCAGCTGCGAGAGCGCGATGACCGGTACATTCAGCTCACGGGCAATTTGCTTCAGCGTACGAGAGATCTCGGAGACCTCCTGCTGACGATTGTCGCCGCCTTTTCCGCCACGCCCAGCAATGAGCTGCAAGTAGTCGATGAGGATCATACCGAGCCCTTTCTCCTGCTGCAATCGGCGGCACTTCGCGCGGATATCCGCAACCGTAATCGTCGGCGTATCGTCGATGAACACATTCGCCTCGGACAAAGCACCGATCGCCATCGTCAGCTTCTCCCAGTCGTCTCCTTCTAGATTACCCGTACGCATCCGATTCGCATCGACGTTCGCCTCAGCGCAGACCATACGTTGTACGAGCTGTGCGGCGCCCATCTCGAGCGAGAAGATCGCGACGGTCTCTTTGGCGCGGACGCCGACATTCTGCGCTACGTTCAGCGCGAAGGCGGTCTTTCCTACGGAAGGACGCGCCGCGAGAATGATTAAGTCTGAGCGCTGGAAGCCTGACGTCATCTTGTCCAAATCTATGAATCCCGATGGGATTCCCGTTGATCCGCCTTTGTTCGAGTAGAGACTTTCAACCTTCTCGAACACTTCCATGAGCACGTCGCGAATGACGACGAATCCGGTGGAACTGCGGCGCTGCGAGATCTCGAGGATCTTCTTCTCCGCGTCGCTGAGCATCATCCCGACATTGTCCTCATTGGCGTAGCCATCGGACACGATCTGTGTCGCGGTACGGATCAAACGGCGAAGCATCGATTTCTCCTCGACAATTGCCGCGTAATAGTCAATGTTGGCAGCGGTTGGTACCGCGTTCGCCAAATCGGATAAGTACGTGACACCGCCGATCTCTTCCAACTGTTGCTTGTTTTGTAGGAGCGCCGTTAGCGTAATGAGATCGATCGGCTCTTGCGCTTCGGCGAGCTCAACAATCGCCTCAAAGATGCGTTGGTGAGAGCCGCGATAGAAATCATCGCTCGTGATCCGCTCCATCGCGGTAATTAACGCATCACCATGAATCAGGATCGCCCCTAGGACGGCCTGCTCTGCTTCTATATTTTGAGGCGGAACACGATCCACAAACATATTATCTCCATTGCTCATGCTACTGTGCCCGCCTTTCATTTTCACTATTTAATAGTTTACTAGTTTTATGTCTACAAGAGAGAAGAGCCCCAGACTGGGACTCTCGTTCTCTTCTTTCTATGCGAATCTTCATATCCGATGCTCTAGAAGCTTACTTCTCTTCCGTAACTTGAACGTTCAAGCTAGATGTTACTTCTGCATGCAGCTTAACGGGAACCTTCGTTACACCTAGTGTACGAATTGGCTCTTCCAGCACGATTTTACGCTTATCAATAACGATTTTATATTGTTTTTCCAACACTTCTGCGATTTGCTTACTTGGAATAGCTCCGAACAGACGTCCACCCTCGCCAGATTTCGCCTTAATTTGTACCGTCATTTCACTAAGCTTCTCGCCAAGTGCCTGCGCATCCGCCTTCTCCTGATCCTTACGGCGTTGTTCGGCTTTCTTTTGATTATCCAACACTTTTACCGTGCCCTGTGTAGCTGGAGCAGCAAGTCCTTGTGCGATTAGGAAATTTTGCGCGTATCCCTCGGATACTTCTTTTACTTCGCCCTTTTTACCTTGGCCTTTTACGTCTTTCAGTAGAATAACTTTCATTCGAAAAGTCCCTCCTCTTCCTGTATATCGGCTAGTACTTGTTTTAATCGATTCGTTGCTTCCTCTAATGTGCAGTCCGTCTGTGTGGCTGCATTGGTTAGATGCCCACCACCGCCAAGACGCTCCATGACCACTTGAACGTTCATTTGACCTAGCGATCTCGCGCTAATCCCAATCAATCCGTCCGGTCGTTCGGCAATTACAAAGGAAGCCATAATATTCGTCATATTTAACAATGTATCAGCTACTTGCGCAATCATCAACTGAGAATATTTGCGAGACGGCTCAGCAACTGCCAATGCAATATGATCATAGATCGTTTCTGTGTGCTTAATAACCTCAGAACGCTCAATATAAGAATCCAAATCTTCCTTCAAAAGCTTCTGAATGAGTGCAGAATCTGCTCCATTGCGACGCAAGTAGGACGCTGCCTCAAAGGTTCTCGCACCTGTCCGAAGACTGAAGCTCTTCGTATCCACAACAATACCCGCTAGGAGCATCGTAGCTTCCAAAACTTCCATGTTTAGCTTCTCATTGATATATTGCAAGAGCTCGGTCACTAACTCACACGTAGAGGACGCGTAAGGCTCCATATAGACAAGCGTAGCATCATGGATGAACTCCTCACTCCTACGGTGGTGATCGACCACTACGACCCTGTGTGTCAGCTGCAGGAGCTTGGGCTCGGCGACCATAGAAGCTTTATGCGTATCTACGACAACTGCAAGTGAACGCTGTGTTGTAATTTGCATCCCCTGCTCAGGTGTAATGAACCAACGATGCAGCCGCTCATCAGCCGAAATCGTCTCCATCACCTTCTGAATCGCAGGATTCACACCCTCCAGCACGATGTAGCCTTCTTTGCCGACAACTTGAACCGCCTTGAGCACACCAATCGCCGCGCCAATCGAATCCATGTCCGCAAAACGATGCCCCATGATGATGACCTTGTCACTGTCCTTCATTAGATCACGCAGTGCATGAGAAATCACTCGCGCTCTTACCCGCGTACGTTTCTCGACCGCATTCGTTCTTCCGCCGTAAAAGGACAGACGCTGCCCGACCTTCACTGTCACTTGATCGCCGCCGCGGCCGAGTGACATGTCCAGTCCCATTTGTGCCATCTGACCTAGCTCTGTTAAGGATTCCGAGCCAGCGGCGATCCCGATACTAAGCGTTAAAGGAAGCTTATTCTCAATCGTCAGATCGCGAACATCATCCAATAATTCAAAGCGGGTTTGCTCTAATTGACGCAATGCTTTCTGATCCATCAAAATCAAGAAGCGATCTGAGGACGTCCGACGTAGATAAAGTTGATTCTTCTGAGCCCATTCCGTAATCTCACCGGTCACCTTGGCCAGCATAATGCTGCGCGCCTGATCATCCAGTCCCTGGGTAGCCTCTTCCAAATTATCCATCATCACGATACCAATCGCCGTCTTACTATCTTCGTACTTCTTCGCTAGTACAGCATGCTCCGTAATTTCACGTAGATACAGGAGTCTCTCCTCCGGTTTGGTCCACACTTGATAAATAAATTGACCAACCGTCAGCTCGATTTTATCACTTTTGTCTTTCTTGTTTTTGAGATCTGGGAAATAATCAAAGAGTGATTCACCAATCACGGAATCCTGTCCTAGCATTTTCGCTACAAAAGGGTTGTGCCACTCGATACGTTTCTCTTCATTATATAAAATAATGCCGATGGGCAGCCCGCTCATCACTTCATTGCCGGCTTTCTTCACGCGATGAGTTATCGTTCCGACGTACGTATTCAATTCTCGACGAAAAGCTGTCTCCGCTTGCAGCGTAAAATACGCCATTGCCCCGCAGAGTAAGAAAGCCGTTAGGCCCAGCCACCATTTGAACATATAAATAATGGCCGTCAAGGCGATGAGCAGAACAAACATCCACACAATATGCTGACCGTGCCACCGCTTCAAAAGGAACTTCGGCATTCGAACTAGCTCCTAATCCTATAAATTTTTCTTGAACCGTTCACGGATTGGAAACGCAACATCAAATACCCCTAATAAGCTATACACAATAAATAGTGGCGGCATGAACACCAATACGATGATCGCCACAATCGGCAGGATGGGTTTCCATTTATTCGCATGTGCCACATAGAACAGAAAGCCTATCGCTTGAACAGCGAATGCAAGCATCAATAGCGGCATGGCATTCATCAGCAACGTCGAAATAAGTGAGCTCGAATCGGGTTTTGAGAATAAATCTAAGACAAATGCCACTAAATAAATCCAGACTAGCGATCTCTGCAGCTTCCACTCTCTCATTGGTCGCAAACCTGGGATACTTTCACCCGATTTGTTCAAAAACCATCGCGTTACGCCATGCGTCACAAAAGTTATGAACAACGCCACAAAGATCAAATACAACGGAATGACTTGCACAATGAAGCCAACGTACCAGTCTTGATCCTTCGGTAAAATATCCTGAATGCTTTGCGGCATGGTTGCAATACTATCTATCATAAATTGTTTGAATTTCGCAACCGGATTAAGACCTAATGCAAATCCTAGAAGCAAGCTTATTAATGACTCAGCCAAAATGGTAACGATACCTGCAGTTAACACAGATCTTGCAGCCGCTTTACGTTTGTACAGATTCCCCATCACTAACACAGGTGGCAATATGAACAACGCAATTGTTATTAAATAGAGGCCAATCCACTGGGTAAGTATGTAAATAACGAGCAGGCTAAGTACATAACTTACGACGAAACGCTTTGTACTTGTTTTGACATATAACATTAGAACCGGAACCAATAGAAAACTACATGTGAAAATAATAAATGGCGTCATCAACGATAGCAATGAAATAATCATAACTACGCTCCAGATGACACTTTGCCAACTTCGATTCCCCAACCGGGCTCACCTCTTACGTAAATGTTCTTCGAGCGATGAAATGTCGCCGTACCAGTCCTCAAGTTGATGGCCCTCTTGGCGGTGCTTCTTCATTTTCTCAATAATAGCTTCGTCCAAACTGTGATAAGAAATCCCCAGTCTTCGGCCTAAAATATAGCCACTCGAAATCAGACTGGCCAATCCGTCCATCATCTTTGCATGACTGCCTTCCCACATGCCTTTAAGCAGGTGAGCTACATGATCTACGACTTCTGTTTTGAGCCACTCAATGACTTTGGCCCGTCTGGCTAGGTCAACTTCTTTTTCCCTATTCAGCAACCGTCATCACTCCTCATCTCAGCAGAAACGATATTGATCAATTATACCACAAATAGGCACTAGAAAAGAAAGCCTCTGCCCGAGTATTCATTCTCTTTCTGGACAAAAACAAAAAAGACAGCCGTCTGACCAGCTGCCTTTGATGATTAAACCTATTCCGTTGTGTAAGGAAGCAACGCGATTGTACGGGAGCGTTTGATCGCAATCGTCAAAGCACGTTGGTACTTAGCGGAAGTACCAGTTACACGTCTAGGAAGAATCTTCCCGCGCTCACTGATGAACTTTTTAAGAGTCTCGATATCTTTATAATCAATATGCTTGATTTTGTTTACTGTGAAGTAACAAACTTTACGGCGTTTGCCTTTACCGCCTTTGCCACGAGGAGCAAATTTGCGATCAGCACGATCATCACCATTGTTGTCTCTTTTTTGGAAAGCCATTGTGTCTCTTCAGTCCTTTCTACGTTTAAAATGGCAAATCATCATCGGAAATATCGATCGGTTTTCCGTCATCTATGAAAGGATCCTGCTGCTCGCGCGATCCACCGCCACGATTGCTGCTTCCGCCGCCGCTATAGCCGCCGCCTGCGTTTACATTAGAGGATCCGCCCTCTTCGCGATTCCCGCCGCTAGATTCAAGGAAACGAACATTGTCGGCAATAATTTCGGTCACGTAAACACGTTTTCCTTCATTGTTGTCGTAGTTACGCACTTGAATGCGTCCTTCAACTGCTGTTAAACGACCTTTACGCAAGTAATTCGCGCATGTTTCGGCAAGCTGCCTCCACGTGACGATATTGATAAAGTCCGCTTCACGTTCTTTCGAGCCACCGCTCGTGAAAGGACGATCTACAGCAAGTGTGAATTGGGTAACTGCTACCCCAGCTGGTGTATAACGAAGTTCTGGATCTCTGGTCAATCGACCGATAAGAATGACACGGTTCAACATGGAATAACCCTCCTGACGAAAATACTGGCATTGATTAAGCTACGTCGTTTACGATTAAGTGACGAATAACTTCGTCCGAAATCTTAAGTACGCGATCAAGTTCAGTTACAACAGCAGGTTCTGCGTTGAAGTGTACAAGCACGTAGTGCCCGTCACGGAACTTCTTGATCTCATACGCAAGACGGCGTTTACCCATCAGGTCATGTTTGGAGATTTCTCCCCCACCGTTCGTGATGATGCCTTGAAATTTTTCTACCGTAGATTGAACAACTTCTTGCTCAACGTCAGTACGAATGATGTACATCATTTCATATTTGCGCATGTATTTCACCTCCTTTTGGACTAAGCGGCTCCTATTCAAACTTGCTAGGCAAGCGATGGAGCAAGGAGCGAGGATTCTTATTCAAAACTCGCACCTGAATACTATAGCAAATCACGCGGCAAATTACAAGTTTTTATCCCACGATTCGCACAGGTGGAAGCTGGTAAGTAATACGCTACATGCTTCCGCCCTCTTGGGGCAATCTAACTATGATTGTTATTCTGATAAAGAGGTGATTCAATCGTGGGTGAATGGACACATTTTAATGAAGGCGATCATGTTCCTAACGATGGTGATTATATGGAAGTTGGCGAGAATGCCTTCCATATGGGGATTAACAATCCCAAGACAGTTACTTTGAGAAAAGGCGATACCTTCCCAGCAACAAGCAATCATAATCGCAAATGGCATAAAAAAGGCGGCAAGCGGATGTAACTTCATACGATGAACAAACACCCCTCACCTTAATAATAAATGAGGGGTGTTCGTTATTCTACCATTTCATTACTTCTGAAGAACACGCTTCTCCGAAATCTTCCCATCGGCAAAGTAGACAATTTGAGCGTAGTATCCTGGTTGATTCGTAATAACAAACTCATACGTGCGTTTGCCATTCTCTTCTTTCACTAACTTACCTTTCGATCCCGTTTGTTTCACCATATCATCGTATGTGCTCGTCATCGTGATCTTCTCTACTTGTTCTTTGGTTATCGGAGAAGGTGACTCTGCCGCTCCACCGCCTGTCGTAGCTTTCGGTGTAGGAGACGCTGTTCCAGCCCCACCACTCGGCGTCCCGCTAGGCGTCGCTGAAGCCCCAACTGAAGGCTGAACCGTCACACCCGGTGTTGGACTAGCTGTTGTCGCATCTTCCTTCTTAGCGCAGCCTGAGGCCATTACAGCAACCACCGCAAGTGCTATCATCCATCTTTTCATGTATATCGTCCTCCTATAAGCTATTTTCCATAACCTAACTTTTATTTTGCTACGTGTTCTTAGGTTTTATCCCTTATCTTTCATATAAACCACTATCACGATATCTAAACAGGAAAAAAAACCGCCTATACCCTTGAAGGATATAAACGGTTTTATCTTGTGTGTTCTAGTACGGAAAGAGTGGGAGTCGAACCCACGCACGCCTCGCGACGCCTAACTGATTTCGAGTCAGCCCCCTTGGACCACTTGGGTACCTTTCCAAGAAAATGAGAACAGGACTTATTGTATCAAAAAAGTCTGTCTCTCGCAAGTGTTTTACTATTTTTTGTGAAAAGTTTAGCTCGGCTCTTCTTCTGTCGCGGCATTGCTGCGCAATATTTTTTTGAGCTTGCTTTCGAACTTCGTTCTTGGCACTAGGACACTGTGCTTGCAGCCTACACATTTAATCCGAATATCCATGCCCATTCGAATAATTTCCATTTCATTTGTACCGCATGGATGGGGCTTTTTCATCTGCACAACATCGCCAAGTTGGTATTCTTTCTTCTCCATCTTAGTTCCCCTCCACCTTTTCTTGTTTAATGCCATGGGTATCTAAATACTTCTTAATCTCTGCATTTAAAATTCGGCTGACTTCCCCTTGTTTGTTCGGTTTGCATTCCGCAATCACTCGGATCTTCAAGTCCGTATTCCCGATCATTTGCACACCGAGTACTTGTGGCGCTTTAACGATACTTTCTGTGCGCTCATGCACTTCAACGACAACTTCATTTAATAAGACCATCGCACGATCAATGTCAGCGTCATACGCAATGGATACATCAACGATTGCAATTGAATTATAAGTGGAGAAGTTCGTCACCTGCTTAATATTTCCGTTAGGGATAATGTGAACCTCACCGGTCCAGCTTTTGATACGCGTCACACGAATGCCAATTTCCTCAACGGTCCCTTTGAATTGATCAATTTGAATAACATCGCCAACTCCGAACTGATCCTCGAAAATAATAAAGAATCCTGTAATAACATCCTTCACCAAACTCTGTGCTCCGAAACCTATTGCCAATCCGAGAACACCTGCACCTGCAAGTAAGGGACCTAAGTTCAAACCTACCTGACCGAGAATTAACATGATAGCAACTAGATTTACTGTATACGCGATAAGATTATGTACAAGAATTGAAATGGTATTGGATCTGCGTCTATCGATTTTGAGAGGTGACTTCTCTCTCGCAATGACCATATGAGCGATTGTTTTGTCAGCAATTTTGATGATGATTCTAGCAATAACATAGATAAGTACAATTTTAATCGTAATCCAGAATATCGAGGCAATGATTTCAGGTTTACTAATATGCTCCCGAATCCAATGCATCAGATTTTCAAAAAATTGTGTTTCAAAAGACACTAGTAAGCCTCCTTATTTTTCTACTATGGTACCATATCCATCTTCTTTTTTAAAATAGATTCCCCGAATCTCAACGTTCTCGCTCTCTATGATTTCTTGAACTTGCACAAGATCCGCTCCTGGAAATTCAATAGATAGCGCACATCCCGCTGTAATCTCTTTCGGTGTGGGCCTGATATCGATCTCGATATCCGCATACTCTAGCAGCATCTCTGCTCTTAATGCTTGTTGGGTAGAATCGAAAGCTATCAACATAATCGAATATTCCAGAGAAAGCTCTCCTCTCTACGTATAAATGTGCCTCTCTCTCCATATACTAGTAAAAAAAGATTACTACCTACTTTGGAGGGATATCATGAAATTCCATTTTGGATTCGACGGCGATAAAACCCCAGTGCAAGAACCATTGAAAATTCAGCATACCGATTCCAATACACCTTATCTTCTCGCAAAGCATTTGCAAGCCATTTTTAGTAAACTACCAACCTATCAACCTATTGTTGTTATCTGTGTAGGGACAGATCGTTCTACAGGGGATGCTCTCGGTCCATTGGTTGGCTCACATCTAAATCGTACAACGACTCTCCGCAATCTTCATTTATTCGGCACATTAGATGAGCCTGTTCATGCGATGAATTTAGCCGAAACGGTTGAAACCATTCACAAGCAATTCCAAAATCCATTCATCGTAGCGGTTGATGCCTGTTTAGGGCAAGTTGCTAGTGTCGGCTGTATTCAGGTAGCTTATGGACCGCTTAAGCCAGGTGCCGGCGTCAATAAAGATCTACCTCCCGTTGGTGACATTCATGTCACGGGGATCGTGAACGTAGGTGGATTCATGGAATACTTCGTTTTGCAAAATACACGGCTTAGCCTTGTTATGAATATGGCGACGGTCATCGGCGATGCCCTTTACGCTGCAATCAGACGTACCCAATCTTTTGCCCCAAGTGCTACGACTGCTTTAAAGTTTGAGTAAGGGTTTCTTTCTCTTCTGGACTTAATGTGTAACTGGATTGCCCCTTGGTGATTGGCTTTGCATATACATACATTTGCTCTCGACTATGTATTCCTGTAACAATCACACCATCTTGTTCTTCATTCAGCATGGCCAACGAAAAGCTGAGATCACTACCACCTTCATTGAAAGCATTGTAGCGACGAATTTTTATGCTTGATGTCATCTTCTTCATGGCTTGATGAATATTAGAAATTTGGGTCGAAGCCTCTTGGGATTCGGCCTTTTGCTCATTCAACGCGGTCTGCATATCGAGTAATACCTGCTCCATATTCTCAGCACTAGAACCATTAATCATCCGCGTATAACGTTTCCGCAAAGATGACAAACGAAATGACATAATAATAATCGTAATAAATAACACCAGAATACATGCGAAACAAACTAACATTACGTATTCTGCATTTAAGCCAAACAGTTCCCCCATGCCCAATCCCTCTTTCTACTTCGCATATTGCGTTTGAATCTCTTTGACAGCTTCAATAAGTGCAGCTACTTCTTCATCCGTTGTAAAATAACCGATACTCGCACGCACTGCACCCTTTGCTAGGGTCCCCGCAACTTCATGGGCAAGTGGTGTACAATGATAACCAGCTCGTACGGCTATTTGGAATGACTGATCGAGAATGAAAGCCACTTCCGATGAATCCACATCTTGAATGTTAAAGGAAACGATTCCTGTTTTATTTTGTCCAAGCTTCGGCCCTAGAATCGTCACTCCTTCAATTCCCAGTAGCCCCTCCATTAAGTGCTGCGAGTGTGCCCACTCTCTCGCATGAATCTTGTCCACGGTTTCACTAAGGACGAACTTTACACCTTCATTTAAACCTGCGATGCCAGGTGTGTTCTGTGTCCCTGCTTCATACCGATCAGGACGCACCGTAGGTTGATGGATCGCTTCAGATTGACTGCCCGTTCCACCGTGTAGTAACGGTTCCAAATGCATGTCCGGATGGATATATAACCCACCCGTCCCCTGAGGCCCCAGAAGCCCCTTGTGGCCTGGGAAGGCAAGCATGTCGATATTCATATCTGCGACATGAATGGGCAGTACACCGGCGCTCTGAGCCGCGTCTACAAGCAGCTTCGCACCATGGCTTTTGCATATCTCGCCGATCTCGGTAATCGGCATAATTGTGCCAAGCAGGTTAGAACTATGATTCACCACAACCAATGTTGTATTTGGTCGAAGAGCTTCTTTCAGCTCATTTAAATCCATATTTCCTTGTTCATCATGATGCAAATAGGTAAGCTCAACCCCTGCAGCTGCCTTCAAATATTCAAGCGGTCTTCTCACCGAATTGTGTTCAACATTAGAACAAATGACATGATCGCCAGACTTAACGAAACCTTTGATTGCCTGGTTTAAAGCATGTGTTGTATTTAATGCAAACGAAATATCATTGGGGTTTCTAACACCGAACAACTTTGCTAGATTCTTTCTAGTCTCAAATAACGCGCGACTTGCCCTCACCGCCATTTGGTGGCTGCCCCTACCTGGATTAGCTGCATACTCTTGCATGCATTGTATCATCGCATCCATCACTGCAGGCGGCTTTGGCCACGAGGATGCTGCTTGATCGAAATACATAACGCCCTTCATGTTCCCAACTCCTTTGAGAAATTTCTACCTGCATCATCAACACTCGCCCATAAAAAGGAGACGTCTGTATTGGAAAGTAGGTTCTATCGCCAATAGAAAGTACACGTTTGAGCTCTTTAATTACCAATTCTATATATGTGTGGTCAAAAATATAGCATACCTTAGTTTGTTCCTTCTTCTCGAAAGAAAAACATAGGAGACAGTCCGTTCACAGTTAATGAACTGACAGCCTCCATAGGTACGCTAGCAATTTTTTAAGAGATTTTACCTTGCAATAATTCTAGCAGTCGGTTGAGATCATCTTTTGAGTAATAGAGCAGCTCGATCTTCCCTTTATCCTGCTGAGTTTTAATTTTAACGGATGTCCGATAAATGTCTCGCAATTGCTCTTCTGCTTGATTAATATACGGATCTCTATTTTTTTCTTTTTGTTTTGTTTTTTCCTTTTCAGGACCAGGTTGTTCTTCTAGCATTTTAATTGCTTCTTCAAGCTCCCTAACACTCCATTGTTTAGAGATCGTTGACTCGGCAAGTTCTTTCTTAATCTTATCGTCCTTCACACCGACAATAGCTCTCGCATGTCCCATTGATAATGTTCCACGTGAAACATATTGTTTAATCGCTTCCGGTAGAGAAAGCAAACGAAGAAAGTTTGCAATGTGTGATCTACTTTTCCCAACCTTCGCTGAAAGTTCTTCTTGCGTTAACGAGAACTGATCAATGATACCTTGGTAAGCAAAAGCAATCTCCAGTGCATTGAGATCCTCACGTTGAACGTTCTCAATCAAAGCAATTTCCATGACCTGTTGATCTGATAGAATGCGTTCAACAGCTGGAATCGTTGGCGTTCCTGCAACTTGTGATGCACGGAAACGACGCTCACCTGCAATGATTTCGTAACCTTTAAGTACTTTCCGAACAATGATTGGCTGAATAACGCCATGCTCTTTAATCGATTCAGAAAGCTCTTTGATGCTATCTTCATTGAAATGTTTCCTTGGTTGATACGGGTTAGCTCTTAGCTGAGCCAATGGAATTTGAATGACTTTATCGCTCTCATCAATATGCAAGGACGTAATTAGTGCGTCTAATCCTTTACCTAAACCTTTAGAGAGGCCTTTGGTCATACTGAGATCACTTCCTTAGCAAGTTCTAAATAAACTTCCGCGCCCTTTGATCTAGGATCGTACGTAATAATGGATTGCCCATGACTCGGCGCTTCACTCAAGCGTACATTACGAGGGATAATCGTCTGATATACCTTTGTTTGAAAATACTTTTTAACTTCTTCAATAACTTGGATACCTAGGTTTGTTCTTGCATCAAACATCGTCAATAGCACGCCTTCAATTTGAAGACCTGTATTTAAATGCTTTTGCACCAAACGCACGGTGTTCAGAAGTTGACTTAAACCTTCTAATGCGTAGTATTCACATTGAATAGGGATGATTACGGAATCCGCGGCAGTTAAAGAGTTGATCGTTAAAAGGCCAAGTGATGGAGGGCAATCTATCAAAATATAATCATATAAGTGTTTGACAAGTTGAAGTGACTTCTTTAATCGAACTTCTCTTGAAATGGTTGGTACTAATTCAATCTCTGCGCCAGCCAATTGAATTGTAGCTGGAACAATTTTAAGATTCGGTACATTCGTATCAAACGTCGCATCTTTCGGATGCACATCATTAATCAAAACATCATAGATGCAATTTGTAACATCAGCTTTATTAATACCAATACCACTTGTTGTGTTCCCTTGTGGGTCAATATCGACCAAAAGAACGCGTTTACCAAGCGAAGCTAATGAAGCGCCTAGATTCACAGAAGTCGTCGTCTTGCCGACGCCACCCTTCTGATTCGTTATTGCAATAATTTTAGACAAAACCATTTCACCTCTATCGCTTATGTTCCATAATGCTATTTAACAAGCAGTAGTACTATCTTACCATATCTAACTCTCAGTTACCTTATGAATATTTAATAGATGCGTGCCATTAGATGCAAAAAAAACGGCTTGCGCCGTTTTAGGTAGCAGGAATGCCTAAATTATCGCTTAGGAATCTTAATTATAATTTCGTAATGATCTTCATGATCTTGTTCTGATGTATTAATATGTAAGCCCGAACTCGAAACCATTTCAACGGATTGTCGAATCGTATTGAGGGCAAGACGAACATCTTTTGTAAAGGATACACGACGCGACTTCTTAATCTTCGCCGCTTCCTTTAGAAAGCTAATTTTGATTTCTGTTTGTTTCACATTTAATTCTTTGGTGATAATTTCTTCTAGCAACTTAACCTGTTGCTCTTCTTCATCCAAAGCTAATAAAGCTCGTGCATGGCGTTCCGTAATTTTACGTTCCATCAAAGCCATCTTAACCGGTTCACTCAATTGTAAAAGGCGAATCTTATTCGCAATCGTTGATTGACTTTTGCCAAGCCTTTGAGCGAGACTCTCCTGCGTAAGATCATGCATTTCGATCAATTGATGATAAGCAGCAGCCTCTTCTATCGCAGTAAGTCCTTCACGCTGCAGATTCTCAATAAGCGCAATCGATGCTGCTTGTGAATCATTAAAATCTCGAACGATAGCTGGAATCGTATCGAGCCCTAACTTTTTCACAGCTCGCAAACGCCGTTCGCCAGCAATCAATTCAAAAGTACTATTTTTGACTCGAACAACAATGGGTTGAATAATACCATGTGTACGAATGGTTTGGCACAGTTCGTCAATACGATCATCATCGAATAATGTTCTCGGCTGATAGGGACTAGGAATAATACTATTTACGGGTATGTTTTTGACCTCATCTGTCGTTGAACGATCTGCAAGGCCAAATAGCTTCGATATTTGTTCTTTCATAGGAAAACTTACCACCAACTCTTCCCGTAGTTTAAGCGATCAGTACAGTTGCAATAAACGGCTACATCGTCCGCTAATAATCAAAGGGTTCTGTCCGTTCTGTACAAGGTGAAACGATCTATTCGCCGTTCCGAGACGATGTCATTCATGCTGTCTGATTCTAGTAAATTTAATCTATCAATTGCGAATATCCAACTACAACAGCACAAATAAAATCTAAGGCGAAGCCAGTACGAGACAGACTTTCACCTTATATAAGTATTCTCCATTGAAGGCAATAATCCTTCTATTTAACAAGATTGCTATGAAATGTTTCACGTGAAACATTTCATTATTTGGCAAGTGGCTCCTTTAGCGGAAGTCCTGCCTTACGCGGGTATTTAGCAGGAGTCGCAGCCGTCTTCCGAATTTCAACAAAGTGTCTCACAGATTCTTCAACAGGTAAAATCATTCGATGAGTTTTGATAACTTTGCCTCGTAACTCAACTAAACTAAAGGAAGAATCTTTAATCTCCTCCTCTATTTCAGAACCTTTCATTGCAATGAAAGTGCCACCATTCTTAACAAACGGTAAACAGAACTCATTCAGCACCTGCATCTTTGCAACTGCTCTAGCAGTTACGAGATCGAAGTGATCTCGATAACGAGGTAATCTTGCAATATCCTCTGCCCTACCGTGTACGCAATCCATATTCGTTAGACCTAATTGAGCCACGATTTCCTTAAGAAATAAAATCCGCTTATTCAAGGAATCAACAATCGTAACTTGAAGATGAGGAAAGGCAATCTTAAGCGGTATGCTTGGAAATCCAGCACCTGAACCGATATCAGCAAGAGACTTAACCTGCGCCATATCATAGTTAAAAGCCACGGAAAGAGAATCATAGAAATGTTTGAGATAAACTTGATCTCTCTCCGTAATGCCAGTCAAATTCATTTTTTCGTTCCACTCTACAAGTGTCTTGTAATACTGTTCGAACTGAACAAGCTGTTGTGTAGAAAGTGTAATATTTTCTTTTGCTAATAAATCTGTGAATTGTTGCTGTATAGCATCCATATCTTAACCTCTAGCCGCTATGACTCTATTGTAATGTTCGAGATATACGAGCAAGATCGAAATATCCGATGGCGTAACGCCACTAATCCGCGATGCTTGACCGATTGAAATTGGGCGGATTTTCGCGAGTTTCTGCTTAGCTTCCGTGGCAATACCATGAATTTCGCTGTACTCAATATCATCTGGAATCTTTTTCTTTTCCATTTTACGTAGACGATCAACTTGATTGCTTTGTTTTTCAATATACCCTGCATACTTCACTTGAATGCCTACTTGCTCCTTCATATCTTCATCTAAGTCAAAAGGAGACATCGTCATTTGTTCTATATGCATATATTCAATTTCCGGACGACGCAGTAATGAAATCGCTGGAACCGAATTCGTTAATTCAACACTTTCTAAGCTGCGAAGCAATTCTTGAACGTGAGGCTCTGGTTTTACCTTCACCTCAGATAATCGTTCAATTTCTTGCTCGACTAACGTTTTCTTATTCAAAAACTTCGCATAGCGCTCTTCCGAAATTAACCCAATCTCATGACCTATTGGCGTCAAGCGTAGGTCTGCATTGTCATGGCGAAGTAGCAAACGGTACTCAGCACGTGAAGTAAGCAAACGATACGGTTCACTTGTTCCTTTCGTAACCAGATCATCGATCAGAACCCCGATATATCCTTCCGAACGATCCAAAACAATCGCTTCTTTGTTTTGCACTTTACGCGCTGCATTAATACCAGCCATTACACCTTGACCAGCTGCCTCTTCATAGCCAGACGTTCCGTTGATTTGTCCAGCCGTGAACAGGCCACTAACCAACTTAGTCTCTAATGAAGGTTTAAGTTGCGTAGGCACAACCGCATCATATTCAATCGCGTAACCAGTACGCATCATTTCTACTTTTTCTAGACCAGGTATGGAACGTAGAATACCCAGCTGTACGTCTTCTGGCATACTTGTCGACAAACCTTGCACGTAGTATTCAGACGTACTGTGACCTTCTGGTTCTAGGAAGATCTGATGTTTGGCTTTATCCGCGAAACGAACAATTTTATCTTCAATAGAAGGACAATACCTCGGTCCCGTCCCTTCAATAGCACCAGAGAACATCGGAGCGCGATGCAAATTATCATTAATAATTTGATGCGTCGTGGCTGACGTGTACGTTAACCAGCAAGGCAGTTGTTGATTATGATTAGAGCCATACTTCGTTTCGAAAGAGAAAAACTTCGGTTGCTCATCACCTGGCTGAATTTCTGTTTTACTAAAATCAATCGTATCACCATGAACGCGCGGAGGCGTACCGGTTTTGAAACGAACTAGATCGAAACCAAGCTTGCGCAAGGACTCGGATAATTTAACAGATGGCTGCTGATTATTAGGACCACTCTCGTACATCAGTTCGCCCATTATCACTTTACCGCGCAAATATGTCCCAGTGGTCAAAACGACAGATTTCGCGTAATATTCAGCGCCGGTCTTCGTGATCAGACCTTTACAAATGCCGTCTTCAACAATAAGTTCCTCCGCCATTCCTTGACGTAAAGTTAGGTTAGGTGTGGCTTCAATTGTTTCTTTCATTTTGTGCTGATACGAAAATTTGTCAGCTTGAGCACGAAGTGCGTGAACCGCTGGCCCCTTGCCTGTATTCAACATACGTAGTTGAATATATGTCTTATCTATGTTGCGACCCATCTCGCCACCAAGAGCGTCGATCTCACGAACAACGTGTCCCTTCGCTGGTCCACCGATAGATGGGTTACAAGGCATAAAAGCGACCATGTCTAAATTGATCGTTAATAGCAAAGTGTTACACCCCATACGAGCTGAAGCTAACGCGGCTTCACAACCAGCATGACCGGCACCGATAACAATAACATCATAATCTCCTGCATGATATCCCATAGAAACGTCCCTCCCTCTTTTATGAAAACGCAAATGCTGTCGATTTTCATTTTCCTAAGCAGAATTGTGTAAAAATTTGATCTATCAGGGACTCGCCTACCGAATCTCCTATAATTTCGCCAAGCTGCTCCCATGCAGCTCGGATGTCAATTTGTATCATATCAATCGGAACATATTGTTCATTCGCATCCAGTGCATCCTGCAGAGAACGCTTAGCCTGCTTCAACAATGAAATATGACGAACATTGCTCACATACGTTAGATCACTCGATTCTAACTTACCTTCGAAGAATATCGCAGCGATTGCTTTTTCCAAATCCTCAATACCTTTATTCTCAATCAGAGATAGCTCTACGATACGTTCTTTAGGGAAATAACTAAGAACTTGTTCCACATCTAGCTTGCGATCCAAATCAATCTTATTCAGAATAACGATCGTTTGTTTATCAGCTAACTGCTTCATAAGTGCAATCTCATCAAGCTGGAGCTCATCATTACTATTCAATACCAGTAAAATAAGAACCGCCTCAGCTAACGCTGTCTTCGAACGCTCCACGCCAATTCGCTCGACAATATCTGATGTTTCTCGAATCCCCGCTGTATCTAGCAGCTTCAACGGAATACCACCAATATTAACAAACTCTTCAATGACATCCCGCGTAGTTCCTGGAATATCAGTAACGATAGCTCGATTTTCTTGCGCTAACTCATTTAACAAAGAAGACTTCCCAACATTAGGTTTGCCGACAATCGCAGTCTCAATGCCTTCACGCAGTATTTTACCTTGTTCCGCGGTCACCAATAAACGATCAATATCAAACATGACCGTCTCACACTTCGTCTTGATGAACGTGTTCGTCATTTCCTCCACATCATGTTCCGGATAATCAATATTAACCTCAACATGCGCCATCAACTCAACAAGAATATAACGCAAATGTTTAATTTGCTTAGATAAATTACCCTCAACTTGCTTCAACGCAACCTTGAATGCACTATCCGATTTGGCACGAATCAGGTCAATAACTGCTTCTGCTTGCGTTAAGTCTATACGGCCATTCAAGAAAGCACGTTTCGTAAATTCACCTGGCTCTGCTAATCGAACACCCTGTAAT
Organism: Paenibacillus qinlingensis; assembly: GCF_031455095.1. GTDB lineage: Bacteria > Bacillota > Bacilli > Paenibacillales > NBRC-103111 > Paenibacillus_E > Paenibacillus_E qinlingensis_A. Next base: position 13,490 of record NZ_JAVDSB010000006.1, on the reverse strand, counting down.
AAGAGTAAATCAAGCACCTTCTTAACCGATACAATCCCGCCATGGCAGCTAATTTCAACAACATCCTCCATCGTAAAAGAACGCGGAGCTTTCATTAACGTAACTAGAACCTCCTCTACCTTTTCGGCAGAAGCAGGTTCTATAATGAATCCATAATGTACCGTATGCGTGTCAGCAACAGATAATTTCGTTTTTGAGCGGAAAATACGTTCAACGTATGTGACAGAATCCTCGCCGCTCACACGAATAACCGCTATCCCACCCTCACCGAGCGGAGTAGAAATAGCAGCAATCGTATCATTTAACATAGTATTTGCACCTCGAATTTACCTCATCTTAAAGAAAAAGCAATGACATATGAACCAAGTCATTGCGATCTGAATTATTTAACAGCGATGACAACCCGACGATTCGGTTCTTCGCCTTTACTGTACGTTTTGATAACAGGATGCCCCTGCAATTCAGCATGAATAATTTTGCGTTCCTGCGAATTCATAGGCTCCAGAATCACTTCTTTTTTGGACTTAATGACGCGGTTCGCCAATCTTAGCGCAAGCTCTTCCAGCGTTTTCTTCCGGCGATCACGGAAATTCTCAGCATCTAAAATAATGCGGAAATGAGAATTCGCATACCGATTACCAACAATATTGACTAAATATTGGAGGGCATCGAGTGTTTGTCCTCTTTTACCGATCAAAATACCTAATTCCGAACCACTCATGTTTAAGATATAGCCTTCACGATCTTTATGCGTATCTATGGTGATGGAAATTTGCATCGCTTCGAACATATCTTGTAAGAAAGCTATCGCTTCCTCAAGTGGATCGGGTATCAATTCGAGCTCTACCTTCGCAACTCTGGATCCAATAAACCCGAACAACCCTCGTGAGGGCTGTTCCAAAATATGAATATGTACACGATCCTCCGAAACTTGCCATTGATCTAGACCAGATTTAACGGCTAGTTCAATTGTCTTTCCAGTCACCACGATTTTCTTCATTTCGACAGGCCACCCTTATTATTTTGAGATCCAGGCTTTTTTTGTGAACCAGGAGCACCATAGATGAAATAAGACTGAACAATTGTGAAAATGTTACCGTAAATCCAGTATAGCGGAAGCGCTGATGCAAAATTCATGGACATAACGAAAATCATGACCGGGAAAATGTACATTAAGCTTTTCATTTGTTGATTCATTTGGGAAGACATGAACATTTGTTGAATGAACGTCGTAGCCGCAGCAATCAACGGTAGAATGTACAAGTGATCTGGTTTACCAAGGTTCAACCACAGGAACGTGTGCTCATGGATCTCTTGATTACGCATGATCGCTTGGTATAGTGCAATTAGAATTGGCATTTGCACGATGATAGGAAAACAACCGGCTAACGGATTAACACCATTTTGTTGAAATAGTTTCATCGTCTCTTCTTGTTGCTTTTTCGCATCATCTTTATATTTCTCTTTAAGCTTCTTCATTTCAGGCTGCAGATCCTGCATCCGTTTAGAGCTTTTGTATTGCTTAAGCGTAAGCGGCAAAATAATCAATCGAATAATCAAGGTAACAACCAAGATGGATAATCCATATTGACCCCAAAGATGATCGGCGAACCAGTCAAGCGTTTGTGAAAGCGGGTACGTAAAGTACTTAGTAAAGAAATTAGCCGTGTTCAGGTCGATTGGCGCAGATGCTGCATTTGACGGGCTACATCCGGACAAAAGTAAAATCACCGAAGACAGTGCTACTAGCATATAAATTCGACGAGTCAAAATGAGATCCTCCTAAATGTCTTTTCCAAGATAAACTATAACACATCTTCAGTCCGCAAGGAAATATTGCTTCACTTTTTTGTGGTGTCATTTTTTTTATATAAAGAAGCTTTACGAATGACATGCCAGATGCTCTTCTCCATGTCCGCGTAAGCCATATCAACAACCGGTTTTCTGGCCAGCAGGATGTAGTCATATTGAGGCGTCATTTTTTCTTTTTTTAACCGAATAATTTCTTTCATCATTCGTCTTAAACGATTACGTACAACTGCATTGCCAATTTTCTTGGAAACAGACACACCAAAACGAAATTCTTCTGCTTTGGGCTGCGGCAAATAATAGAGCACGAATTGCTGATTGGCCATAGATTTACCATAGCGATACACCTTGCTAAAATCTTCTCTTTTCGCTAACCGATACTGTTTCTCCACAGCCATGTACACTCCAGACAGATCACAATCATTATATTGAAAGAACACTACATATCTTATCTAGTTTTAACAAAACCAGCTCGATGTAAACCATACAACAAAATGCAAAAAAAAAAGCCCCTTTCGGAGCCTCTTCTTACGCGCTAAGAACTTTTCTTCCTTTAAGACGACGAGCTTGTAGAACTTTACGACCGTTCTTCGTGCTCATTCTTTTACGGAAACCATGGTTCTTCTTACGCTTTCTCGTATTCGGGTTAAATGTTGGACCCATCTATAGCACCTCCCTACCTGACTGAGGATATCCATCCTACAAAATTTCTACTACTCATTAAATCATTTTCACAGAAGAAAGTCAACCTACCCAAGTGTGCAGTTTTTAGGTGACAGGGTAATGACAGAATGTCGGGACGATGATCAAAAGAATAAGCTGTGAATAAACTTTTGACGAGAAAGAACAAACTTTGTCGAAAATCAACAGAATATCAACAATATCTTGTGTTGTGAACAATTTCTACCCACAACTTGTTGTTATTGTGGATAATGCGAAACAATCCGTTGATTAACAGGGTATCTTTTGTTAAGATAGTAATGTTTCTGCTGTGGATATACACCACTAAACCTCCGAGTTATCAACATCCTGTGGATAACAATGTGCACAAACTATCCTCTATAAGAATAAGTCATTTCTGCGGATCCTTAACAATGTGGATAAAACCGACAAAAGTCATCCTTTTTTGACCCCACCAGACATAAGATTCTTTTAGTAGAAATTTGGGCACACTATATACTAACTAACTAAACTATACGATTCCAACGTGAGTTATTCGTTTCACGTTTTATCCATAAATCATAACCATGTTTCACCTGGCCTATGCCACATGTTTGATTCAAAAGGAGTGAAGTACTGTGGAAGGCCATTCTACGGACCTTTGGCAACAAATTTTAACGATTATTCAAACAAAGCTCAGCAAACCCAGTTTTGACACCTGGCTCAAGTCGACTAAGGCAACCGTATTCAACGATTCCACAGTCATCATTTGCGCGCCGAATAATTTTGCGCAAGAATGGCTTGAAAGCAGATACACAAAGCTAATCGAAGGTACGATCTACGATTATACGGGTAAGCATGTATCCGTAAAGTTCGTCATTGAAACCGAAGAGCAAAAGACTCAATCGCTGACATCCATTCAACCAGTTGTCATTCCCCCTAAAGGTCCAGCTATTGTAGCTGGAGAAGAAAATTTCACAAGTATGATGAATGCCAGGTACACCTTTGATACCTTCGTTATCGGATCTGGTAACCGTTTTGCTCACGCAGCTTCCCTTGCAGTAGCTGAAGCACCGGCAAAAGCGTATAATCCGCTCTTTTTATACGGGGGAGTTGGATTAGGTAAGACTCATCTCATGCATGCTATCGGACACTATGTACTTGAACATAACCCTGGTTCTCGGGTTCTATATATATCCTCCGAAAAATTTACGAATGAATTCATTAACGCCGTTCGTGATAACCGCGGAGAAGGATTTCGCAATAAGTACCGTACAATTGATGTCCTACTCATCGATGATATTCAATTCCTTGCTGGAAAAGAAGGAACGCAAGAAGAGTTTTTCCACACATTTAATGCGCTTCATGAAGAAGGAAAGCAGATTATTATTTCAAGTGACCGACCGCCCAAAGAGATTCCTACCTTAGAGGATCGGTTGCGTTCACGATTTGAATGGGGACTTATTACGGATATTCAGCCACCAGATTTAGAAACACGTATCGCTATTTTGCGCAAAAAAGCAAAAGCCGAAAATCTAGAGATTCCAAATGAAGCTATGATCTATATCGCTAACCAAATTGATACGAATATTCGAGAGCTGGAAGGTGCTTTAATACGTGTAGTGGCGTATTCATCACTTATTAATCAAGATATCAGCGTACATTTAACAGCAGAAGCGTTGAAAGATATCATCCCATCGAACCGGCCAAGGGTCATTACGATACAGGATATTCAACAGCGAGTTGGAGAATTCTATGGTTTAAAGCTCGAGGATTTCAAAGCGCGTAAACGAACAAAAGCCGTGGCGTTCCCAAGACAGGTAGCGATGTACCTTGCACGGGAGCTCACAGACTTCTCATTGCCGAAAATCGGAGATAATTTTGGGGGTCGCGATCATACAACGGTCATACATGCGCATGAGAAAATCGTGCAGCAGCTAAAAGTCGATCAAGAATTATATAAGATTGTCCATAACCTAACGGAACGTATAAAAAACCCCTCTTAATAACATCACATTTTTCATAAGCCTATGCACAATCTATTCACATGTGGATAGGCTTGCTCTATCTCAGGTTCATCCACATATCCACATATCCAGAGCCCCTACTGCTATTACTAATAAAAAATGTTATTATATAATGATTATGCTAACGCACCGTAAAAAAAGAACTGCAGGAGTGAAGTCATGAAATTAACTATCCTAAAAGACCATTTAATCGAATCCATTGGTCACGTTTCCAAAGCCATATCCTCTCGAACTACGATACCCATTCTTACAGGGATCAAAATAGATGCAACCTTAAGCGGTGTAACACTAACAGCTAGTGATACCGACATCTCCATTCAAAGCTTTACAGCCAGTGAAAACAGCACAATTAAAATTATTGAACTTATTCAAGCTGGGAGTGTTGTACTTCCCGCTAAATTTTTCGTTGAAATCATTCGTAAGCTGCCAGCTCAATTAATTGAAATTGAAGTCAAAGCTAATTTCCAAACGATTATTCGTTCCGGATCTTCCGAAATTCAGATTATGGGTCTAGATCCAGATGAATATCCGCTACTTCCTGAAATTGAAGAAAGTAAAATGCTTCGCCTACCAAGTGATTTGCTCAAAACAATGATTAAACAAACATCTTATGCGGTATCCACCAATGAATCGACGCCTATTCTTACAGGGGTTCTGTGGAACATTACCGGAGATAAATTGAAATTTATTGCCTGCGATCGTCATCGTTTGGCAAGTAGAGAAGTAACAGTTGATAATGAGCACGCGCAAAATCTACCCAATATCGTTATTTCAGGCCGAACCCTGAATGAATTAAGCAAGATTTTACCTGATCAAAACACCCTTATAGATATAGTTATTTCGGACAACCAAGTTTTATTCAAAATTCAATCCATTTTATTTTATTCGCGTATTTTAGATGGGACTTACCCGGATACATCTAAGCTTATTCCTCAATCTTTTCAAACGGAAATGGTTGTACCAACGAAGGAATTGGCGGAAGCAATCGATCGTGCTTACCTTCTATCCAAAGAAGATAAAACGAATATTGTTAAAATGATGATGCTTGAAGACAAAACAATCGAAATCTCTTCCAGCTCCTCTGAGCTAGGGAAAGTGACGGAGCAAATTGCTCTTCAGCATATCGTTGGCGACTTACTTAAGATTTCGTTTAACTCCAAATATATGTTGGATGCACTTAAAGTGCTCGACTCCGAGTTTATCCAAATTGGATTTACAGGAGCTATGCAGCCGATCATCATGAAACCGCAGGATTCCACGAACATCTTGCAATTAATTCTGCCATATCGAACAACGAATTAAGGAGCGCTCCCATGAAACAAGTAGTTATCAACACTGCATACATTACACTTGGGCAGTTTTTAAAATTATCGGACTGTATATCCACAGGTGGACAAGCTAAATTTTTCGTTGTGGAAACCAAAATTGAAGTAAACGGGCAAGCTGAAAATCGAAGAGGTCGAAAACTTGTGCCGCAGGATATCGTTAAGGTAGAAGGTTTTGGACAATTCGAGGTCATAAGCTCCTGATGGAATGAACCAGGAGGATGATCGGCCATGTTTCTGAACAAACTCGTACTCAGTCATTATAGAAATTACGATCATGTTGAATTATCAACATCGAATAACGTGAATATATTCCTTGGCCCTAATGCGCAAGGCAAAACCAATTTGCTGGAATCCATTTATGTGATGGCCATGACCAAGTCACACCGCACACATCAAGATAAAGAATTAATTGGCTGGAATGGTGAGCAGACATTGCTGCATGCAGAGATTCAGAAATTGTATGGGAACTGCAAGTTGGATCTCTCCATCTCGTCTAAGGGGAAAAAGGCGAAGATTAATGGCCTTGAGCAAAAAAAGCTCAGTAATTTTATTGGTGCACTGAACGTTGTCATGTTTGCGCCAGAAGATTTAGAGATCGTCAAAGGAACACCTGGCATCAGGCGTCGCTTTTTGGATATGGAGATTGGCCAGGTACAACCCTCATATATTCATGACCTATCCCAGTATCAGAAAATTTTGGTGCAGCGGAACAACTATTTAAAGCAAAATTACCCGGGGAAAAGCTCACCTGATGCCATGTTGGACATCTGGAACGAACAATTAGCACAGTATGGTGTTAAAATTATGAAAAAGCGTCAAAACTTCATAAAGAAGCTTCAAAAATGGGCGGAGAACATCCACAGAGGGATAACGAACGATAGTGAATCGTTAGTTATTCGTTACTCCCCTTCTTTTGACATGGAGCCATTTGAAGATGAATCTGTTTTATTAAACCAATTTATGATAAAGTTATCTTTGGTGAAAGATCAGGAATTCCGAAGAGGCGTTACGTTAGTTGGCCCTCATCGTGACGATCTTCTCTTTTACATAAACGACAAAGAAGTCCAAACGTACGGCTCCCAAGGTCAGCAGCGTACAACCGCGCTATCACTCAAGCTAGCAGAAATTGAGCTCATTCATGAAGAAGTGGGCGAATACCCGTTGCTTTTGCTTGATGATGTCCTATCGGAGTTGGATGAATATAGACAGACACAGTTAATTCGCACGTTTCAGCAGAAAGTCCAAACATTTATTACGACAACGGGTCTAGAGAGTGTTCATTTGGACCAACTGGATCATGCTTCCGTGTTTCATGTTTTGAAAGGAAATGTAAGCGGCAGGAGCTGAGGAGCATGTTTATTCATTTGGGTGGAGAGAAAATCATTAGAGCGTCTGAATTAATTGCTATATTTGATATTTCGATTGAGAAATCATCCAAGATCTCGAAGCAATTCATCCAACAAGCATTAAAAGATAAACGAACCGAGCAAATTGGCGAGGAAGATTGCAAGTCACTCGTCGTGACCAAAAGCAAAGTGTACTATTCCCCCATCTCATCAACAACGCTCAAGAAAAGAGCCAACCAGTTATTGACGAATTAACTTCTTTTAATATAAAAAAGCAGGTGAAGAGTAGCATGTCTGTGAATCAAAATGCGTACGATGACAGTCAGATTCAGGTTCTGGAAGGTTTAGAAGCCGTTCGCAAAAGACCGGGTATGTATATTGGTTCAACCAGTGCCCGAGGACTTCATCATCTCGTTTGGGAAGTTGTAGATAATAGTATTGACGAGGCTTTGGCCGGATTTTGTACAAAAATTGATGTAATCGTCCATAAAAATAACAGTGTTACTGTTGTTGATAATGGACGCGGAATTCCAGTTGGAGAAAATGCCAAGCTGAAAAGACCAACACTTGAAGTTGTACTTACCGTGCTTCACGCAGGTGGTAAATTCGGTGGTGAGGATTCCGGTTACAAAGTATCAGGCGGTCTACACGGGGTAGGTATTTCGGTTGTTAATGCCCTGTCTGAGCACTTAACTGTGCAAGTAAAGAATAAAGGCCAAATTCATCAACAAGAATACCGCCGCGGAACGCCGCAATATGATGTGAAAGTCGTTGGTGAAACCGAAGAAACGGGCACTACGGTTACGTTCCAGCCAGATCCGGAGATTTTCAAAGAAACGGTTGAATACGACTTTGATACACTGCAATCCAGAATTCGAGAGCTTGCTTTCTTGAATAAAGGCATCGAGATTAACTTGATTGATGAGCGTACAGATACAGTAGCAACACATATGTACGAGGGCGGTATTGTGTCCTTTGTGCAACATTTGAATCGCAACCGTGAAGTCGTCAATGAAGTCCCGATCTATGTAGAAGGTGCAAAGGATAACATTTCGATTGAGATTGCTCTTCAGTATAACGATAGCTATACCGAGAACATTTACTCTTTTGCCAATAATATCAATACACATGAAGGTGGAACGCATGAGTCCGGATTTAAGAGCGCATTAACGCGTATTCTGAATGACTATGCCCGTAAGAATAACTCCATCAAAGAAAGCGACTCCAATCTTTCTGGGGATGACGTGCGTGAGGGTCTTGCTGCGATTATTTCTGTAAAAATTCCAGAGCCACAGTTCGAAGGTCAAACCAAGACAAAGCTTGGCAACAGCGAAGTTCGTGGTATTGTGGAATCTCTTTTCGCAGAGAAGCTGCAAGAGTTCCTTGAGGAAAACCCAGCTGTAGCCCGCAAGATCCTTGAGAAAGGGATTCAAGCTGCTAGAGCGAGGGAAGCTGCGCGTAAAGCCAGAGAGTTAACTCGCCGCAAAAGTGCTCTTGAAGTTAGTGCCCTGCCAGGTAAACTAGCAGACTGTTCTTCCAAAGACGCTTCCATCAGTGAGATTTACATTGTAGAAGGTGACTCTGCAGGTGGTTCAGCTAAGCAAGGACGTGATCGTCACTTCCAAGCCATTCTGCCTCTGCGCGGTAAAATTTTGAATGTTGAGAAAGCTCGTTTGGATCGTATTTTATCCAATACGGAGATTCGTGCCATGATTACAGCTTTCGGTACAGGAATCAGCGATGATTTTGATATTACTAAAGCCCGTTATCACAAAATTATCCTCATGACGGATGCCGACGTGGATGGTGCGCATATTCGTACCTTGCTGCTTACCTTCTTATACCGCTACATGAAAAAACTAATTGAGACTGGCTATGTGTATATTGCACAACCACCACTCTTTAAGCTTGAGCGGAATAAAACAATACGATATGCGTATAACGAGAAACAACGTGAAATCATTATGCAAGAGTTTGGTGAAGGCGTGAAAGTCAATGTCCAACGTTACAAAGGACTTGGCGAGATGAATCCGGGGCAGCTTTGGGAAACAACCATGGATCCAGAAAGCCGTACACTTCTGCAGGTGACAATCGAAGATGCGATAGAAGCAGATACACTCTTTGATTCATTGATGGGCGATAATGTAGAGCCTAGACGTGATTTTATCGAGGAACATGCGAAATACGTGAAAAATTTAGATATCTAACGTCGTCCGAGACGTTGCAAACGATGTAAGCTTTCAGGAGGAACATTCATGAGCGAAGAATTACATTCGCAAGTCAAAGAAATTGACATTTCGACCGAAATGCGTACATCCTTCTTAGACTATGCGATGAGTATCATTGTCAGTCGCGCACTGCCAGATGTTAGAGACGGTCTGAAGCCGGTTCATCGTCGTATCTTGTTTGCGATGTCTGAACTAGGCATGTCTCCAGATAAGCCGCATAAGAAATCAGCGAGAATCGTTGGTGAAGTTATCGGTAAGTATCATCCACATGGTGATACGGCCGTATACGAAACCATGGTTCGGATGGCACAGGATTTCTCGCTTCGTTATATGCTTGTTGATGGACATGGTAACTTCGGATCCATCGATGGTGATATGGCAGCGGCGATGCGTTATACGGAAGCACGTTTGTCCAAGATCGCGATGGAGCTCCTTCGTGATATTAACAAAGAAACGATCGACTATGCGCCAAACTACGATGGGGAAGAACAAGAACCTGTTGTTCTCCCTTCTCGTTTTCCTAACTTGCTCGTTAACGGTAGTTCAGGGATTGCCGTTGGTATGGCGACGAATATTCCCCCACATAACCTAAGAGAGGTTATAGAGGGTATCCAGATGATGATTGAAAATCCGGATGTCACCCCAATGGACTTAATGCAAGCGATTAAAGGTCCAGATTTCCCGACGGCTGGCTTTATTCTTGGCCGTGAAGGAATCAGACAAGCCTACTCCACTGGGAGAGGCTCCGTTACGATGCGTGCAAGAACCGTCATTGAAGAGAACAACAATAAAGCTAGAATCATCGTCAATGAGCTGCCATATCAAGTAAATAAAGCAAGATTAGTAGAGAAAATCGCTGAACTTGTACGTGAGAAAAAGATTGATGGTATTACCGATTTGCGAGATGAATCCGATCGTAATGGTATGCGCGTGGTGATCGAACTTAGACGCGATGTGAACCCGAATGTTGTGTTGAATAACTTATTCAAACAAACAGCGATGCAATCGAATTTCGGTATTATTATGCTCGCTCTTGTTAACGGAGAACCAAGAGTTTTGAATCTTCGTGAGATGATTCATTACTACCTCAAGCATCAACAAGAGGTCATTCGCCGTAGAACCGAATATGATCTGCGTAAAGCGGAAGCTAGAGCGCATATCTTAGAAGGTTTACGTATTGCACTTGATCACCTTGATCAAGTCATTGCATTAATTCGTTCTTCTCGTACAACGGATGAGGCGAGAGAAGGACTCATGTCAACATTCAGTCTGAGTCTAGATCAAGCACAAGCCATTCTCGATATGCGTTTACAACGTTTAACTGGATTGGAACGTGAGAAGATTGAAGCTGAGTATGCTGAACTTATGAAGCGAATTGCTGAACTTAAAGCGATTCTAGCTGATGAGAAGCTTATTCTAGCTATTATTAGCGAAGAGCTGAATGAAATTAAAGAAAAATTCGGCGATGAGCGACGTTCCGAGATTACAGTTGGTGAAGAAAGCATTGAAGACGAAGACTTAATTCCACGTGAAGATGTCGTTATTACCATTACGCACACGGGTTACATTAAGCGCCTACCAGTTACGACGTATCGTAACCAGAAGCGTGGAGGCCGCGGTGTAGTCGGTATGGATACGAAAGATAATGACTTCGTCGAACATTTGTTCGTGACGAATACGCATCATTATCTGATGTTCTTTACTAACAAGGGTAAAGTCTATCGCTTGAAAGCCTATGAGATTCCAGATTTGAGCCGTACAGCTCGTGGGACACCGATCATTAACCTGATTCAAATCGAACAAGGGGAAACCGTCAATGCGGTAATTCCTGTGGAAAGTTTTGAAACAGAACAGTATCTCTTCTTTGCAACGAAACAAGGGGTTGTAAAGAAAACGCCAATTGATGATTACTCGAACATTCGTAAAGGTGGTTTAATCGCCATTAATTTACGAGAAGATGATGATCTCATTGGGGTTAAGCTAACCGACGGTAACCAAGGTATTATTATGGGGACCAAGCTTGGGATGTCCATTCACTTCCCTGAGAGCGATGTTCGTTCAATGGGTAGATCGGCTACGGGAGTAAAAGGCATACATTTGGATGATGAAGATGCTGTCATCGATATGGACGTTGTCCACGAAGATAATAGTGTACTCATCGTAACCTCCAAAGGCTTCGGTAAACGGACGCCTGTCTCTGAGTATCGGATTCAAACACGTGGTGGTAAAGGTATCAAAACGTTGAATGTCACCGAGAAAAATGGCCCGATCGTTGGTCTTAAAGTCGTGCAAGAGGACGAGGATCTGATGATTATTTCTGCATCGGGTACTGTTATTCGTACAAGTATGGACGGCATTTCTGTTATGGGACGTAATACACAGGGTGTTCGTCTGATTAACATACGTGAAGATGATGAAGTTGGAACATTAGCTCGTGTTCAGAAGAATGAAGAACAGAACGAGTCTGATGAAGACGGCGACTGGGAAGAAACATCTGAGGCAACTGAGACGGAAGAGTAAGAAATTGTTCTTCCTAATAACCAAAAGCTTATAAATTATTATATGATAAAAAGTAGGGATGGGGGCTTACAAACCCATCCCTTTTACTTTACAATATGGAGTATACGAAATAGTAAGGTGAGTGAATGACAGTGCCGACAGTAGCCGTTTCGCAACTAAAATATGGTGAAAGATTAGGCGATAACGTAATAACCAAAATGGGTAATACACTTTTTCTCAAAGGAAAAGTCATTCAGGAAAGAGAACTCGAAATTCTAAAAGCATTTCTCATTCCTTCTGTTTATATTGAGGCAAAGAACAGTAATGAAGTGGAGCAAGTTGCTGAAGATACTAAGGTGAAAGAAGTGGAGACAGTCCATCCGTTTTATGTGGAATATCATAATATGGTGAAACTGCTCAAAAGAGTTTTCCTTCTAGCTAATGGTGGACAACAGCTTCCCATTTTAGAAATTCGTACAGGTCTCGAATCGCTTATTCGTCATATTGATGCCTATAAGGTGCTCACCTTTGCTCCCAAAAACCGGAATCTTCATGAGTATATCTATCATAAAAGTATACTAGTCAGTTTAACATCGTACTCACTGGCGAAATGGGTAGGCCTCCCACAAAAGGATTTGTTTCAAATCGCTTTGGCAGGTTTACTGCACGACATTGGTAACAGTAAGGTGGATAGTACACTGCTGGAGAAAAAGAATAAATTAACAGCAGCTGAAATGGATGAGATTAAGCAACATACGTTGATAGGTTACCAGATCCTTAAGAATATATCTGGAATCAACGAAGGTGTTAAACTAACAGCCCTTCAACATCATGAAAGGGAGGACGGCTCAGGCTATCCGTTAGGTTTGAAGTCCGATAAGATACATATCTATGCCAAAATCGTAGCCATTGCCGATATATTTAACTCTATGACAAATGATCGCTATTACAAGGCTGCTTTATCGCCTTACGTTGCACTAGAACAGCTACTAACTGAGTCCTTCGGAAAAGTAGATCCTACATTTGTCCAAATCTTCATGAACAAATCCACGCAAATTAGTAATGGAACACTAGTGAAGCTGAGTGACAATCGTGTAGGTGAGATCGTGTTCTCGGATCGCTCCCATCCAACAAGACCATGGGTTAATGTGAATGGTACGATTATTAATCTAACTGTTGAAAGAAATCTATTTATTCAAGATGTGATCGGCCATATTTAATAAGGGAATTGAAACCTTACTCGCGCAGAGTGAGGCTTTTTTTATTTATTTAACGTATTTGAAAATAAAGCTTGCAATCCTATATGGGATTTGTTATATTACTCCTTGTCACTTCGGCGGCCGAACAAAAGAACGAAAGAAATTAAAAAAAAGTTCTTGCAATTGAGTAGGCCAATGTGGTATATTAATCAAGTCGCCTTTGAGGGGCGAAGGATTAAAAAGGAAATAATTGATCTTTGAAAACTGAACAACGAGTGAGTAAGCACAGTCGAGTAATTGACTATAAATGAGATTGCAAAATCTCGCTAGCTTCAAATGAGCAAGTCATCTTTCTATTATGGAGAGTTTGATCCTGGCTCAGGACGAACGCTGG